>CAVXEL010000001.1:0-338199 GCA_963760785.1 uncultured Solirubrobacteraceae bacterium
GACCTCGGTCGCCCCGAGCGCGACGGCCTCGTCGACCGAGGCGGCCAGGTCGGCGAAGCCTTCCGAGTCGGCCTCGACCAGGACGATCCTGCAGCTCGGACAAACGCTGTGCACGGTCTCCACGTCGAGGGATATCTCCACCGACCAGCCCTTGGTGTCGGCCGGGGGCAGGACCGCCGTGCTCCCCGTCTGGCCGACCTTCTCGAAGCAGCCGTCACCGCTCGTGCAGGCCTGGAGGCCGTAGTGGCTGTCGAACGCGGCGAGGTCCGCTTCGATCGTGGGGTCGTCGTATGCGTCGACGATCGCGACGGTCTGCCCCGTCCCTCCCGCGGCGGGTGAGAATCGGTACGCACCTGCGAGGTCGGCCGGCGTCAGCCCGCCGGCCGGCCCGCTGGACGCGGCGCCGGCGCCGAGAAGGTACGGCCTCACGCCTGCGCGCCCGCGCGGCGCCGGCACGAGGGCGAGCGCCAGGCAGGTGGCCTCGCCGGGCCCGGCGGCCGGACAGACGGGGCGGACCTCTGCGTAGCGCGTGATCGGCGCGGAGGCCGCTTTCCCGGCCGCGGCACTGGCCGTCACGGCACCCGGGCCGAGCAGGATCGCCAGCAGCAGGACTAGCGCCGGGCCGACCGATCCGACTTGCCGAGCCGGGTGTCCGATCGAGCGGGCCACGACCGCAGGCTAGACCCCCGCCGCCGCCCGCTCAAGCGGCATGGACGGATTGGCCCGAGCTCGGGACACGGCCGCCCCGGCGGCCGTGTCCCTGCCCCGTCGTCGCCTCGGCGCGCTACCCCAGCGCTTTCAGGAAGGGCACCATCTTCGCGAAGAATTCGTTGCCTGCCGGCGTGGCGCCGGCGGGGTCGTTGTGGGCGTAGGTGTTCAGCTCTTCGATCAGCGTCAGGTTTTCCGCGGGGATACCCGACTGCGCGGCCAGGAGTTCAGCCTCGGTGAGGGTCGTCCCTCCGCCGCCGAAGAGCTTGTCCAGTTCGGAGTCGATCGCCAGGATGTGCAGCGTTTTGGGCAGGTGTTCGCCCATCGTCGAGTGCAGTCCGAGCACTTCCTGGGCCGGGTTGGCCAGCCCGTTTCCGACCGCTCCGGTGTCGAGGGTGAGACGGGCGGGGAAGTACCACTCGCTGCCGCTCTCGGCCAGCCCCGTTCCCGACACCTTCCCGGCGAGCATTTCCGCGTAGCGGCTGACCGGCGTCAGCGCGCCGGTCCCGTTCCAGCCGTGCAGACCGTCGCCTTCAGCCGCTTCTTCGACCCCGGCTCCGCCATGGATCTGCGCGGCGGCGAGCGATTCCGGCGAGGTGCCGACGTTGACCGAGAAGCCGAACCCCGCTTCGTTGGTGACGGGGGTGATCGGCGAACGAAGATCGGGCGGGAGGAACGGGAATTTTTCGAGCACCGAAGGCCCTTTCGGTTCGTCGATCGAGAGCGCCGAGCCGCTCGCCGAGAAGAGGCCGAGATCGGGCGCCGGGATCCCGCCGAAAGCCAGCCACGGCGTTTCGCCTGCTTTCTTCAGTTTGGCCAGCGACGTTTCGGCCGCTTCCTTGGAGATCGCCGACGGGCTGCTGCCCCCGTCGTCGTAGACCAGCCCGGCGAGCCCTTCGGCCCCGGGTTTACCTGCGAAATCCCACGTCGCATACGCCGTCACGACGGAGCCGCCAAGCGAGTGCCCGCCCAGCACGACCTTGCCGCCGAGGGCTTTGGCGCGTTCGATCACGACCTTCAGATCTTCGACGGCGACGTTCATGCCCCATTCCTTGGCGAAGCCGACGGTCGATTCGGGCACGGGGATGTAGTGCTTCTTGACTTTGGCGCCGGCGAGGTAGCCGAGGTAGTAGTTGAAGAATTCCAGCGACGTGACCTGTCCTCGCTTGTACTTGGTCAGCTGTTTCTGGTCCTCGAGGAAGTTCTCGCGGCGTTCGACGGCCCACACCTGCCAGCCCGGCGTGGCTTCGACGAGCGACTTCGCGAAGGGCATGAAGTAGGCGGCCGCCGCGGAGGTTCCAGGCTCGAGCACGAGGACGTTCTTCGCGCGCTTGCCGCCCGCCGGCGCGACCTTCAGGATCCCGACCCGGCTGAGGTCGACGCTGCCGAGGTGCGGAAGCTTGACCGCTCCTTCTTCGCTCGTAACGGCCGGGGCGGGCATGAGGCTTCTCGTCACGCTCACGCCGCCGATCACGGTGGCCCCCGCCGGTGTCGCCGCCGTCGCGGCCATCAGCACGGCCGCGATCGCGGCCAGCGCGAACCGGCCGATGCTCCTGCTCCCCACATGCGCCTGCGTGTCCTCGAGCATCCCACTCTCCTTAGATCCGTCCCGGGGCGGAACCGTCCCTCGCGGCTCCTGCCACCACGACAGTACGGGCGCGGGGCCGCGCGCGCAATGACGCCGTGCCGAACTTGGCTCGAACCGCTTGTCCAGATGCACAAGACCCTCGGCGCGACCGGCTTCTCGCCCCGACCCTCCCTGGCCCGGGACGAGAAGCGGCCGACGGCTCGGCGCAGGCTGCGGGCTAGTGCGCGGCGATCCGCAGGAGCGGCTGATCGCCTTCCCAGTAGGTCCCGCATTCGGTCGGCCCGAATTTCCCGAGCAGAGCGGAGTTCCCGCAGGCCTCTTCGAGCGCCCCGGCGTTGGCCAGGTCGATGTACGGTTCGGTCGGGTCCGCACCGACCGTGAGCAGTTTTTCGGCCGGTTCGGCCAGGCCCACGTTCAAGGCGTCGTAGTAGCAGCCACCCGATTTCGCGTTGCACGGTTCGCGGCCGCCGACGGGTTTGGGTCCGTAGTGGCTCGTGTCGTAGGAGATCCCGACGATGACCCTCTTGGGGAGCCTGAGCACCTTCACGGACGGGAACTTCACCGCGAAGGCAAAGCCGTGGAAGCACGTGCTCGTGGCCGCGTCGTACCAGCGCCCTTCGGTGCAGTGCACAACGTCGTCGCTCGGCCGGTAGGGCATCGCGAAGGTCTTGGTCACTTCGCCGAGTTTTTCACCAACGGCGTTGTGTTCACCGACTTCGTAGAGCTTCAAGGTGAGCGGCCACTTGAATTTCTTCGTGGGCTGCGGCGTTTCGCAGGTTGACAGGTCCCATTTTCCGAACTGACACGCCCAGATGGACATCACAACTTCGATCTGCGGTTTGTTCCGGTTGGTCCCCACCAGTTCGACCTGGCCGCCGAATTCGGCGTAGGAGTAGGCCTCGGCGCCCACGGAAGCGTAGTTGGGCGCGAGTTTCGCCGGCACGTTGCTGTATACGGTTTCGCCGGCAGCGGCGGCCGGCACGACGTTGATGACAAGGGCGCAGACTCCGGCGATCGCGATCGCAACGAGCTGCGGGACCCTTGACGGAATCCGTTCAGGCATATCGTCTCCAATATTGAGCGAGGCCGCCGGCGCCGGCAGGTCATGCGCAGGCCGCCCTGACCCCCCCTGCAGGCACAGCTTCGATCGGAGCCGCCAACCTCGAGTGATTGGTGCATCGTCACCCTATGGCCGATGGAGGCCCGTGTCAACTGTCCGATTCTTCTCATAAGCGCTCCCTATGACATGGGCCCCGGACCCGATACCCGGAATGTGTGAACACGACCGAGCATGGTGAGGCTGCGGCGCTCGATCGCGTCGAAGCCGAGCCGTGACGAGGGCTCACGCTTCCCCCGCAAGGGGCCGCAGTCGGAGCTCCCGCCGGCCTACGGAGCCACGACGACCCCCGGTTCGAGGATCATGTCCGCTTCGAGTTCCAGGCACAGGGGCAGCGTCTGGGTGCTAACCCCCAGTTCTTCGGCCACCGGGTAGCTTTCGACCGGCAGCAGGGTCATCTGCCAGTCGCCGAAGGAGACCTTCATCGAGAGGTTCCCCCAGCGCACCGGAACCTCCACGACCGCCTGGTAGCAGGCGGCCGAGCTGTCGGCGGCGTCTCGGAACTGCTTCAGGGCAACCTGGTTGACCGCTCCCTTCAGCAGCGCTTCGATGAATTCGCCCACGATTTCAGGGGCGCTCGACTCGGGCCAGAACACGCTGCCGAGCGCCTCCGTGATGGCCAGGACGGTGAGCTCAGCAGCGATATCGGGCAGGCCGATCCCGATCGGTACCGACGCCCCCGGCGGCCCGGTCTGCTCGATCACGAACAGCTCGTTCCAGCCGGCCTTGTCGAGCGTCGCGAAGTCGCCGCCGAAGGCCGAGACTTCCACCTTGTCGGCGAGCCCCTTGGCCGGTTCGAAGGCGCCCATCGCCTTGGCGTAGCCGAACTCCTCGCGCCCGTTGAGCAGCGACATGGGGTTGTCCACGAACACGTAAGGGCAGGCCATCGCGAAGCGTTCCGGCACGAAGATCCCCCCCACGGATCTGCCGGCGGCAAGCGGCATCCAGAGCGAGAGCTGCGTCTCGCTGACGAACCCCATGGCGTTGAAGTGCGGTGCGAGCGATCGCAGTTCGGCGAACGGCCCGAGGACCATCACGACGAAGTGCCCCAGCGGCTCGTATTGCACCTTGCCCGCCGCCGGCACGTTGAGCATCCGGTCGCACAGCGCCTTGATCTTCTGCGCTTCCCCCTCGAGCACGAGGCAGCGGAAGCTCCCGCCCTTGCACTCGAACGGCGCAGGCGCCGTCGTGCGAGCACCGAATTCGACATACGGAGGAAGGTTCGCGTTCACGGACACCCCTGAGCCTCGCCGGTCCTCGGGCGATCCTAGCTGCCAGACGGCGGCGCGTCTACCTCGTGACGATGGTGAAGCTCAGCGACCTCGGCGCGGAACGCAGCCCGACCAGGTTGGTGGCGAGGATCACCGCCGTGTAACGGCCCGGCTTGAGCCTGGTCGCGCGGGAGACGCGTCCCTGGAAGAGCACGTTGTTGCGGCCGATGTGGCCTGCGAAGGAGAGCCTCCCGACCGTGAGCTGGCGGACACAGCTCCTGCGCCGGGCGTTCCTGCGGTTCTGCGCCACGCAATTGCGCCCGACGCGCCGGCCACCCACGCCGCGCGTGAAGCTGATGCTCATACCGGCGGGCTCGTTCAGGACGAAGGAGAACGTGGTGCCAAGGGCTGAGCGGTGGCGTCGCCTGCTGATCAGGGCCAGGGCGCCGCCCTCCCGCCAGCTCGAGTGCGACTGGGTCAGGCCTGTGACCGTGGGTGGCGGGGCGACGACCGTGACGGGCGCGCTGGCGACGGCGACCGTGACGAAGAACGGAAGCGGGTAGGTGACGTCATCGACGCAGACCAGCGAGTGCCCGACGTCGGCGGCCGTCGGGGTGAAGACCTGGCCGGCGGCGACCACCGTACTGCCGTCGAGCACCCACCGGTAGCCGTCGAAGGCGTACAGGGCCTGCGAGGGCGCCACGAGCGCCCAGCTCGACCAGGCAGCGGTGCAGCTCTGCGGCGTGGCAGCGAGCCCTCCGCCGATTATCGCGGGCGCGGCCAGCAGCGCCGGCGGAGACCCGGAGATGATCACGCCGATGTTGTTCTTGGAACGCTCGGTGATCCAGAGGTTGCCATCGGGGCCCGGTGCGATGTCGAACGGTCCGCTTTCATTGGTCGTCGTCTGGAACTCCGCGATCGCCCCCGAGGGCGTGATGCGGCCGATCGTGCGCCTGCCGCCCCCGCCGAACTCGGTGAACCAGACGTTGCCATCGGGGCCCGCGGCGATGCCCTGGGGGCCGCTGTTTGCGGTCGGGACGGGGAACTGGGAGATCACCCCGGTGCTGGGGCTGATGCGAGAGATGATGTTGCGCCTGGCCTCGGTGAACCACAG
The DNA here is from genome assembly GCA_963760785.1 of uncultured Solirubrobacteraceae bacterium. Classification (GTDB taxonomy): domain Bacteria; phylum Actinomycetota; class Thermoleophilia; order Solirubrobacterales; family Solirubrobacteraceae; genus Palsa-744. The sequence continues at coordinate 5,739 of CAVXEL010000001.1, forward strand.
GTTGCCGTCGGGGCCGGGGGTGATGTCTTCCGGTTCGCTGTTTTCTGTGAGCAGGCCGTAAGCGGGGATGGGGAATTCGGTGATCGTGCCGGTCGGCGTGATGCGACCGATGCTGTTGCCTTCGGGCTCGGTGAACCAGAGGTTCCCGTCCGAGCCGGCCGCGATGCCCCCGGTCGAGTGTTCGGTCGGGAACTCCGCGACTTCCCCGGCCGGCGTGATCCTTCCGATGCGATTGGCGCGAGACTCCGTGAACCACATGTTGCCGTCGGGGCCCGCGGTGATGTCTTCGGGCGCGCTTTCCTTGCTGCGGGTCACGAACTCGCTGATCGCTCCGGCCGGCGTGATCCGCCCGATCCTTTCGCCTTTTCCCTGGAGTTTGCCGGCGCCGTTCTCGGTGAACCACAGGTTTCCGTCGGGACCGGCCGCGATCGCGGTCGGCCCGCCTTCGGCGGTCGGTACGCCGAACTCGGCGACGGCTCCGCCGGGCGTGATGCGTCCGACACGGTCGGCCTTGAACTCCGTGAACCACATGTTCGCGTCAGGACCTGCCGCGATCCCCTGCGGCGTCGCTTCAGGGCTCGGGACGGGGAACTCGGTGATCGCGCCGACCGGCGCGGCCGAGGCGCCCGTGGCAAAGGCGAGCAGGAGGGCCAGCACGACCCCGAGCAGCACCGCCGGGGCGGCGATGGACGAGAGCGCCGACTCGACGGCGCGCTCCGGTGGCGGTCCGGATCCTCCCTTCACTGCTGCTGAGCATCGACGCGCGGTGGCCACTGCTTGAGCATCATGAGCGGTTCGCCGGACGCATCCACGCTCCGCGGCGGACCGGCCCATGGGTGGGGCGCGGAGAGCGGCGCCGAGAAGAGCGGAAGCCCCCGTTGGACGGGGGCTTCCGGCACTCGCCTGTCACCGGCGATGTTAGGGCGGATGCGCCGGCCAGGCGGCGAACGGGAAGACCTGCCGGCGCCGGGTCCGGCGGCGCCCCCGCGCACGGGGTATGGTCGGCCCCACAGATGCGGATCCATGCCCTGAACACCGGTCACGTGCGCGTCAAGCACGCCTTCCTGTTTCCGAGCCCCGGGGCGCGGCGACAGCTCGACCTGTTCCTTCCCGGCCCGTGGTCGGATCCGCTGCCGATCCACTGCTGGGCGGTCGAGCACGACGGACGGCTGCTGCTGGTCGACACCGGCGAGAGCGCCCGGGCCCACAACATCCCGTTCGCCCGCTTCGAGGTCGCGCCCGAGCAGGAGCTCCCGGCGGCGCTCGCCGCCGCGGGCCTGTCGCTGGATGACGTCTCGGAGGTGGTGCTCACCCACCACCACGGCGACCACGTCGACGGCCTCGTCCACGTGCGCGCGCCGGTGCGGATCAACGAGGCTGAGCTGCGGTTCCTCGGGTCGGCCTTCCCCCGGCTCATGCGGCGCGTCCTGCGCCAGCCCCTCCCCCCCGGCTTCGCGCCCGAGCCGTTCAGGCTCGACGGGGGCCCCTTCGGCGCCTTCCAGCGCAGCCGCCCGCTGAGCGACGACGGGCGCATCGTCGCGGTGGAGACACCCGGCCACACGCCCGGCCACATCTCGGTGATCTGCATCGACGACGAGGGACGCCACGTGATGCTGGCCGGCGACGTGACCGACACGCTCGAGCAGCTCCACGCGCGGCGTGCCGATGCTGTCGGACCGGATCCGGCCGTACACGTCGCGACGCTCGAGACGGTCCTTGCCCACTGCGCCCGGCACCCGACGGTCTTCCTCCCCTCGCACGACCCGGGCTCCGCCGCGCGCCTGGCAGAAGGGCGCACCGTCAGCTGAGCTGACAGACCGCTGGACCTCCCAGCGGCGCGAGACCGGCCGAGCCGGGTCAGGGGTAGGTGACCGTGAGCTTCGCGGCGCCCACCAACCTCTCGGTGTCTTCCGCTGCGAGGGGCTCGCCGACGTAGCAGGTCCGTTCGGTGATGTTCTTGCCGGGCATCCCTTCAGGGCACAGTTCGGCCTTGAATGACGCGGCGAACCTGCCCTTGCCATCGGTGTGGACAGCGATCGTGTTGGCGGTGTTGCACGGGTCTTCTGGCACCAGCCAGGAGGTCCGGCCGCACTCGCGGATCTGGATTGTGCTGTTCGCGGGGAACCCCTTCCCCCGCAGGGTCGTTTCGGTGTCGATCATCAGATTCGTCGGGCGAGCCTTGATCTGAGGCGGCCTCGCAGGCCCGCCGTGGGCCAGCGCGGCGGGCGCCAGGACGATCGCGAGCACCGCGAGCGTCGCCGCGCCGGGTGTCAGGAGCTTCGTTCTGCCGGGCATGCGTCCCCCTCTCGGACGGTTGACCCTGCGGTCCATCGCGGGGATCGATGACTCGCCCGTCGATGCTGCCACGATCGCGAGCCGGAGTAAAGCCCCGGGCGGCGCGCGACTCGCCGCTCGTCGCCTCCCCCCGCCGGGGAGGACCCTGGTGGCGTGGCGGGGAGCCGCAACGACTACGCTGCTGGGGAGCGTTCGCTCTGCGCTCGTCGGCTCCGCGACCGGGCCACCGGCGAGGTCAATGGTTCCAGTTACCAGGAGGTCGACGAAGAGATGAAGAAGCTATTTGGGCTGGGTGCGTGCGTGGTCCTCGTGCTGGCGGCGACGGCGAGCTCCGCGGGCGCCGCGTCGACGCGCCTGGAACTGAAGACGGAAGGCAAACCGTTGAAGGCGGGCGCTGAAGTCCTGCTCGTCGCCGGCTACTCGCTTGGGCCGTGCTACTGGGAAGAACAGGAATTCAAGCTGACCGTGAACGGCTCCAAGACCGACAAGCTCGCGCGGAGCGGCGGGGTGGGCCAGGTCGAAGGGTGCACCGGAGGCGCCAGGGCGATCGAAATGACGAGCGCGAGGAAGATGACCGTGAAGCTCAGCCCCCTGCGGATCCATCTCGAAGGGCCGTGCGTCTACGAATTCAGGGAAATCTCGGCGAACTTCGCGCAGAGGGAATGGGGTCCCGAAATCGCGGGGAACGCAGTCGGCAAGCTCAACAGGCCCGAAAGCGCGCGATCGGGCTGCGCCAGGACCAGCACGACGATCTTCGACATGGCTCTGACCGGAGTGGAAACGGCGCTGAGCGGCTGAGGAGGGCCCGCTTGGCTCGCGCCGGCGATGTCCTAGCGCCACTGGCACGCACCCGAAAGGAGCCAGGAGATGGCCGTCAAGCTCAGCAGCTCTGCCTACGACCACGCCAAGAGCCTGATCGCGAGCGGCAGGATCGTCGCGGACGAGCGGGATGGCTGGAGCGAGCACCAGCCCTCGGCCGAGGCCGAGGACAGCTTCATCGCAGCCCACGGATGGCGCGAGTTCGCCCGCTGGCACCTGGGCGTCGACGACGACCACGGCGTGGAGACCAAGGCGCGCTACGAGTTCCCCTACGGGAACCTCCAGGACGTCCATCGCTGCGCCGTTCTCGCCGCCGAGTCGCGCGCCGCGGAGTACGGCCACAGAGACATCGAGCTGGCGGCGGCGCATCTCCACGGCATGATCGAAGGGCGCCGATCGGAGCATGACGCCCCCCACGTCGGATCCGCCAGATGACCCGCTCGCCGTCACGACGACGCCGTCGGGCCTCGCGACGACCGCCCCGATTCTGATCCGCGCGCTGGCCCGAGCCGGCGCTGAGGGCTCGGCCCCGCGAGCGGCGCCGCCGCCTCCCGACAGCTGATCCGATCACGCCGCCGCCCGATCGGCGCTGGGAGGGTTCGTGCAGGGGTTGGCTGTGAGGCGGGCCGTTCCGTTGAATCTCCCGGATGTCAGGCGTGATGGCCGCCTCCCGCTCGCAACCGTGGCTCGAGAGCCTCGGCGACTGGGCATGGCCCGGCGGGACGGCGGCGGCGGCGGAAGCGCTCCTTGCGCCGCCGCCCTGGGTGGCGTCCTTGCCGCCCGCGCACGCGCCGGCGCCGGACAGGCTGGAGCGCACCGGCGTGCGGCCGACCAGCCGCGCGCTGCTGCTGGCGGTGCTGCTCGGGCTGCTGGGGGCGGTCTGCTGCGCGCTGGCGCTGAAAGGCTCGCTGACGATGCGAGTGATCCTCGGCCGAGCGCCCGGCGGCCCGCCGACGCCCGCCGCGAGTCAGAGCTTCGGTGCCGCCGAGGCGCCGTTGCCCGTGCTGGAGCCGGTCAGCCGCGACAGCGCGGGCAGCTCCATCGACCGCGCGAGCTTCAGCTCCCCGTCGCTGTCGGGCCAGGGCTCCTTCCTGGCCTACCTGCCCCCCGGCTACTCCCGGTCACAGCGTTATCCGGTCCTCTATCTGCTGCACGGCCAGGACGGCCATGCCACGGCCTTCCTGGAAGTCGGCCTTCAGCACACGCTGGACGGCCTGATCGAGCGGGGAGCGGTCCCGCCGATGCTGGCGGTGATGATCCAGGACAGGAGCACGCTCGAGAACTGGCAGGACATCGGCCGGTATCGCAGCGCCCGTTACGTGACCGAAGTGCAGGAACTGGTCGACCGGATGCTGCCGACGATGGCCAGCCGTGCCGGCCGCGCGATCGCCGGCAGCTCGAAGGGCGGCTTCGGAGCGATGCACGTCGCGCTGGCCAACCCCTACCGGTTCGGGGTCGTCGAGAGCTGGCTGGGCTACTTCAACAACCTCGAAGGCGAACTGCGGGCCGACCGGCCAGTGATCTCACACCTCGGACTGCACGCGTTCCTGTACGGCGCGATCGGAGATCTCGCCGCCGAACCGTCCGAGGATCCGGCATTCGCCGCCAGGCTTCGCGAAGCCGGGGCCCAGGCAGAGAGCGCCGTCTACCCGGGCAACCACAGCCTCACGACCGTCGCCGAACACCTCGAAGCGATGCTGCTGTTCGTCGGGCGCTCGCTGCGCAGCGAGGAGCTCCAGGCGGCCCTGGCCGCCTGGTCCCCGCGCTCCGCCGGACCGCTCGGCTCCTAGCGGGCGAGGCCTCCGGAGGCCCGGCGGCCCCGACAGGCTCGTCGGTCCAGCGGCCGGCTCGTCGCGGGGCGGCGGCGCGCCGAGCCCCGGCGCGCCGCCGGCTCCACCGGATCGGCCTATGCCTTGATTTCGGTCGGCGCTGCGAAGAAGACTTCATCCGCCGCGGTGAGCCCCGATTCTTCGAACGGTTTGCCGTTGATCGAGGCCTCGAGCACGTCGATCGGTTCGCCTTCGAAGCTCGTTGGTTTCTGCTTTCCGGCTTTCTGGGTGAACTTGAGAGCGAAGTGTTCTCCCGGCGCGAGGAGCTTGTTAACCGGCGTGATCCTTCCGATAACGGAGCCTTCGACCACGACAGTCAGCGCGCCACAGGTGAACGCCATGATCGGCGCCGTGGGCGAGAACAGGTCGAGACCGACCTGTTTTTTGGGGGCGCTGATGTAGCCGAGCGTGCCGATCAGCGGAGGCGTGACGATTTCCCCGAATTTGGCACCGGCCGAGGTGCACAGAGCGCCAGGGATGCCGCATTCGGTGAGCGTGATCTTCACCGTCACGGTCTTCGGCCCGGTCACTTCTCCACTGTCGGACCCATGCTTGCACTTGATCACGGATTTCCCCACCGTTTCGAGCTTGCTCGCTTTGAGAATCGATTCAAATCCGTGGGGAGAACCCGACACGAATTCCGGAGGCGCCGCCGACGCCGCCGCCGGGCCCGCCGCCCCGCACGCCGCAGCGATCGTCAGACACAGCGCCAATCGCCTGAGGTCCTTCATGACAGTCTCCTTCGGCCGCTGCCGAGGCCGCGCCCGTGAACCCTCCCTGCGGACCGACCACCACCGACGCCAACTCCGTGCCCCCGCTCTCCGGCCCTGGCGACGCCGCACGCCCACCGTGGCACAGTCCCGTGGGCCAGTCAAGGCCGGGAACGGGACCGTAACGAGAGCCCAGGCTCTCCCATCTGCGCATCCGCGGCGGGCGCACTGCTGGGCAGGTGCGGCGGAGGGCTATGATCGGTGTACGTGAGCTCTGGCTTGATCCGATCAGGCCAGGGGCGCGGGCAGCCTGCACGGATCACGTCGTCTCTCTCCGTCTTGTGCGCTGCCAGACCACCGGAGGGGGGCGAGAACGAGGCCTTGCGATGCCCGCCAACACACTCGACCGTCGCGTCGGACGCAGCAACGCGGCCGTCAGAAACGACGACTTGATTCGACGCGCAGCCAGGCGCGTCGACTGGGCAGGGACGGCGCTCGACAGTGCCGCCAGAGACCTCCTCAGCGCATCTGGCACGGACGGGAATCCGCTGACGGGTCTTGCTGAGGTCGTGCAGGACGAGGCGGTGCGCGTCTCCAATCTCGCCGAAGAGATCGAGAGCCGCCGCACCGCACGCGGCGTGACGGAGACCCCATGACGGTCGCTCCCGTTGACGACGAGGCGATCCGTGCGCTACTGAGTCGGATCGCCCGACCTCACGCCTCCGGCGGCCAGGTGGTCGAGCGCGCGACGCTCCTCGCCGAGGGAGCCGGGTTCCCCGCGATCATGGCGTGGATCACCGCACACGCGGGTGCCCCCGAGGCGAGCGTCGCGGCAGTCCGCGGGCAGGGGCTCCACGGAGCGCGGCGGAGCGCTGGAACGCCGGCGGACCCGTCCAAGGCGGTCCGTTACGTCCTGCCCGCCGGCGTGCTCCTCTGAGCGCACCAGAGTCTCCCCCACACCGCCCGCGTCGAAGTCACCAAGGCGCGGGAGGCCAGGCGGCACACGAGCAGGCCGCAGTGGCGAGAGCGTCGCCCAATCGGCACCCGACCTGACATGTCCGGCGAGTTCATCGACGATCTACGAGCAAAGGCCCAGTACGCCCGCGATCGGTATCGGCTGTACAAAGCCAAGGCCTACGGACAGCGGCCGACCAGCCCGGTTCGTCTGCGCGAGCTCCAACGCGCCTACCAGCAGGCAGAAGCACGTCTTCTCGCCGCCGAGGCAGAGGAGCAGCGTCCGGCTGACTCCGACGAGGGCCCGTCCGGTCCCTAGCCGACGCTCCGGGTCATCCCCGGCCTCACACGTTCACGCGGTGAGCGGGATATGATCGGCCGTGGATGCTCAGCATGCGGCGTTTCATCCTCGTCGGAGGCCTCGGCGCGTTGATCGGTGCCACGCCCAACCCGGCGATGGGCACGCCGGCGGGTGGCTTCGCGTCGAAGTTCCACCTGACGAGCTCGATCGTCGCGCCCGGACGCTCGATCGGCAACCTGAAGATCGGCATGACGATCCGCCAGGTCGCCCGCTACCTCGGACCCGGACAGCTCTTGAGCAAGCATCAGAGCGTCGTCGCCTACTACCTGTACGGCAGCCGGTCGAGCGGTGAATACACCGTCCTGTTCGCCGGCCATCCACGCGCCGCTGTCGCGATCGGCGAGCGCACGGGCGTGATGCACACGGTCTCGGGCATCAGAGTTGGAAGCTCTCTCGCGGCGGTCCGGGCTGCGTACGCCGTGCAGTGCGGCACGAGCATCAGCGAATCGAGCAGCGAAGCGAACGCGAGCGGCTACTGCGACCTTCAGGGGCCGGCTGGACGGGCCACGCGCTTCACCATCCGCGACGGCGAAGTGGAGACCGTCGGTGTGGCCGAGAGTCGCTGGCTCTCGCAGCTGAAGTAGCGACTCAGGCGCTGGGCGAGGCCAAGCCAGTCTTCCACTCCGCCGGCGGAGGAACACGCCACGAAGCCCCTGTCCGGGTCATTGACACCACGGACAGGGGTTGACAAGCGCGTGTTGAGGCTCGTATAGTCGGATCGAGGTTCCCTCGGCCAGCGAGGGAGCTACGCCGACGGAGTCCCGTTGGGCGTTCGCAGCGGGCCCCGACGCCAACAGGAGGGGAGTGAACGATGCGGATGCTCAGGATGCTTGCCGTCTTGACCGTCGTAGTCGGCGGAACAGCGGCGGTGGCTGCCAGCTCTGCTCTGGCAGAAAAAACGTGCAAGCAGCACCTCTACGGAACAACCTGCGAATCCGAACAGCAGCACGCCGAATTCCAGGCCTACGCACACTGCCCATTCGGCGCGAGCGCAATGATGGATTGCTCGTGGGCGCAGTCCAGCGCAAAGGAAATCTGGCCGTCGAAGAAGGTCAAGGAAGAATACATCGCCGAACACGGCAAACCGCAGGAACTTCCCTCTGAGATCCAGGCGGGCAAAGTCACGGTTCTGCTCAAGCGGCCCATCGTCCTGACGGGCGGCATCAGCTTCGAAAACGAAGAAGAAAGATGGATCGGGGCGACCGGTGTCGAAAGCATCGAACCGGTGGCTCAGACGGTGGAACCCCTGACCAAGGACATCGATACGGCGCTGCTGTCCGCGAGCGAACTGAGCCGATACGACTACTACGTCAAAGTCGCCCACGACACGAGGGTCACAGCCACGGTCGAACTGGCGGGGCCGGCCAGCGAGATCCACGTCAACGTCAACAGCCTCTTGAACGAATCGGGTGCCGCGTTCTCGTTCCCTGTGAAGCTGAAGCTGAGCAATCAGTTCGTGGGAAGCGATTGTTACATCGGGTCGAATGCGAACCCGATAGTCGTCGAATTCACGACCGGAGCATCAGGGACGCTGCACGGCAAAAACGGCAGCAAGCTGACCGGGGACGCAGCCGGCATCACGGTTCATACGGATACGCTCGTCAACAACACCTTTGCCTCGCCCGCTGTCGAAGGCTGCGGCATCGAAGGCGGCGCGGACGCAGCGATCGACGCCGCGCTCGGCCTGCCGTCCCCGTCGGGCGCCAACCTGACAGTCCTCAACGGGACGCTGAAACTGAACACCGCCGAAGCGGCCCAGGAAGGCCTTGAAGGGAAGATCTAGCGACAGCTCGCGCGACCACGCCATACGCAGGCGAGCGCCAACCGGCGACCGCCACGATCGGCTCCTGATCTGGGTGGAACGTCCGGTCAGAACTACGTGAGTGCGACTGCTGCCCACGCGGAAGCAGTCGCACTCGGGTGGACGTCAGGTGGAAGCTGCGTGCGCCGTGGCGGCCAGCAGCAGGGGCCAGACGCCGGTCACGGTGCGTCGGCGGTCTGTGGTGCAGCCTCATAGATCGACTGCAGCTGCAGGTAGGCCTCCAGGCCCTCGGGTCCCAGCTCGCGCCCGATACCGCTCGCCTTGACTCCTCCGAACGGGGCAGCGGGGTCCAGCATGTAGTGGTTGATCCCGATGCTCCCGGTCTGCACCCGCCGCGCAACGTCCTGCGCGCGTTCAGGGTCGCGGCTCCAGACGCTGCCGCCGAGCCCGAATTCCGAGTCGTTGGCGATTGCCACAGCCTGATCGACGCCGTCGTAAGGGATCACCGCGAGCACCGGCCCGAAGATCTCCTCGCGTGCGATCGTGTCGCTGTTGTCCACGTCGGCGAAGATCGTCGGCTGAACGAACCAGCCGCGGTCCTGCTCCGGCGGACGGCCGCCGCCCGCGACGATCCGTCCACCCTCGGCGCGGCCCTTCTCGATATAGCCCTCGACCCGGTCCCGCTGCCGAGCGCTGGCGACCGGACCGACCTGCGTGGCCGGGTCGAGCGAGTCGCCGACCACGAGCGCTTTCGCGAGGCCGCTGAAGACCTCGAGCACCTCCTCATAACGCGCCCGCGGCGCGAGAACCCTGGTTCCTATGTTGCAGGTCTGGCCGTTGTTCGCCATCGTCGCGCCGAACAGGGCTTCGGTGGCGCCGGCGAGGTCGGCGTCGTCGAGCACGATCGCAGCGGACTTGCCGCCGAGCTCGAGCGTGACCGGGCGAAGCAGCTCGCCACAGCGCCGAGCGATCATCCGGCCCGAAGCGCTCGACCCGGTGAAGGCGATCTTGTCGAGGCCAGGGTGTTCGACCAGGTACGCCCCAACCTCCCGGCCGGCGGGCACGATGTTGACCACACCGGCCGGCAACCCTGCCTCGAGGATCGCCTCGGCGAGCAGCAGGCTGTCGAGCACCGTCTCCGGGCTCGGCTTCATGACAACGGTACAACCCGCTGCGAGCAGCGGTGCGAGCTTGAACATCGCAAGGGTTTGCGGGTAGTTCCAGGGGACGATCGCACCGACGACCCCCACAGGCTTGCGCAGCACGTGGATCGTGCCGCCGAGCAGGCCCTGACGATCTTCCTGCAGGGCGGTCTGCCGGATCAGCCCCGCGTAGTACTGCGCCAGCAGGCCGGGAAACACGGCTTCGACCTGCAGCGCGAACGAGATCGGCATGCCGTTCTGAAGCGATACGCGCTGCGCGATCTCCTCGCCGCGGCTGGCCAGCGCCCCGGCGAGCCGCTCGAGCGCCTGCGCGCGATCCTCGCTGGACCATGCCGCCCAACCGCTCTGATCCTCGAACGCCGCGCGCGCGGCGCGCACCGCGACGTCGATGTCGGCATTCGTCCCGTCCGGGACCGAGCCGACGACCTCCTCCGTGCTCGCGCCGATCACTGATATGCGACCCGAGCCCTGCGGTTGGACCCACTCACCTCCGATGAAAAGCTCAGCGCTGTCGATGCTCGTTTGCGTGCCCATCTGCGCTTCCCCCGTGATCCGATGTTGATCTGGCATTAACCGGCACGGTCAAACCTACTCGGTCCGTTGGGGGTACCGGCCGCACGGGTGCGGGAGATGCCGTTGCGCCCCCGCGGAACTGGCCCCCGCGCGTCACACGCAGAGGTTCTGGCCTTCCCGCTCGACCGTGTTCGAGTCTTCGTGGCCTGCTCGATCTCGAGCGCGCACGACGAAGTAGAAGGTGGTTTCCGGGAGCTGCGGCGTGTCGAACGACGTAACGCCGGGAGCAGTCGTGTACGTCGGCGTCGAGAAGTTCTCGCCGCCCGGCGTCGTCGCTTGATAGACCTCGTAGACGATCCGCGCACGTCTGTTCTTCTCGCTGGCCGCTTCCCAGCTCAAGTGGTAGCTGGAGGTTCTTCCTCCACCAACTGGGCCGCCGATGCACGTCGTCGCCGCCTTCAGGCCCGCAAATGTGATGCGGCCGCTCGTCTTCGCCTCAGCCGGCGAGATCGCCACCAGCATCGCGATCGCCGCAACCGACGTAGCCGCGAAGCGTCGGCGGTGCCGGGACCAGCTTGAATGGCTCACAAGAGACCTCCTCGTTGAAGGGTCACCGGAGGGTCGCTTGAGTCTAGCGCCAGCCCCGTGTCCAGAGCAAGCCGGGGACGATTGGAGCGTCGGGGGAGCTGCCCGCTCGCGAAGACCTGGACCTTCACGTACCCATGGCCAATGGCCGCGCGATAACCGAGCTGCGGTGAAGCTGCTCGATGTCAACGTGGTCCTCGCGGCCCACCGCGACGATCATCCGGACTTTGCGCTCGCCCGCGCATGGCTTCAGGAGACACTCGAGGCGGGCACGCCGTTCGCCATCGTGGACCTCGTCGCGGGCGCCTTCCTGCGGATCTCCACGAACCGGCGCATCTTCGCCATACCGACTCCAGTGGACCAGGCTTTCGAGTACCTGAAGGCACTGAGGGCTCAACCGACTCACATGATGCTTGCCCCCGGGCCCCGGCACCTGCTGCTGCTGGAGCAGCTTTGCACCTCGGCCGATGCCGCCGGCGATCTTCTAGCCGACGCCCAGCTTGCCGCCATCGCCTTGGAGCACGCCGCCGACCTGGTCTCATTCGACCGAGACTTCGCCCGCTTCGACGACGTTCAATGGCTGCAGCCGGGCAAGGCGGCATAGGGCCCGGGCCGACGCCGCAGACAACGGGACTCCCTGGACTCCGTGCACCGGCCCTCCCCGCCGGTCGGGCCGGTGCTATGCCTCACCTACGAGCCGGCGCTCAGGGTTTCACGGTTGCGAACCACGTTTCGTCCACGACGCCGCCGCATTCCAGGTTGCCCGGTTCGGCAGCGGAGTTGTAGCCCGACTTCGTTTTGACCGAGACGTAGACGCACCCTTTGCCGGCTGCCGAGGTCGCGCGAAACTCCGTTTTCGTAGGGGTTTTTGCGACTTTCACCGTTTCGATCACTCCCGACTCACCGAGCGCCGGAAGTTCCCATTTCTTGGTGGGTCCGAACACCACGAACGCGATTCCGCACCCGGCGCTGCTTCCGCAGTAGTCGTAGACCTTCGATCCTTTTGACCCGACCGCGTACGTTATCGACGCCGTTGCGCTCTGGCCGTCTTTGCTCGTGGCGGTGACGGTGTAGGTGTAGATCCCCGTCGCCCCCGTGTAGAGCACGCCTGCGGTCCCGGATCCGCCGTTGGAGTCGGTGCACGATTCGATGCCGGGACCGCCGGCGCTCTCGGTGCACGCGAACTTCGTCTTCACCACCTTGCCGACCACATACGTCTTACCGCCCAGGGGCGATTCGATCCTCGCCGTCGGCGCTGCCGGCGTGCCACCGCCACCGGGCACCGCGTCCGGTGTCCCCATGCCGGTCGGACCGTCGTAGCCGAGCTCGCCGTTGCACAGGTAGGCGAACGGGCATTCGGTCGAGTTGAACCCGGCGAACCCTTCGGTCACATCGAAGAGAGCGGACGGTTCTTCATAGAACGCCTGTGCTCCCAGCGCTCGCTTGGCCGAGCTCGCGTGCGCCATGATCCCCGCGACCAGCGGCGACGCGACACTCGTGCCGCCATAGATTTCCCACCCACCGTTGACGCGCACCGACACGCCGGTCAGCACGGCCGCGACCGCCGCCACGTCATTGTCGGTCCGGTGGGTGCAGCCCGAGTCTTTCTGCCACGCGGGCTTTGACTCGGCAACGGTGCAGCCGGCGCCAGTCCCGATTTCCCGTGCGGTTTCGTCCCACACGGTCTCGTGCCATCCGCGCGCAGCTTTCGGTTCCTTGTAGAGCCCGGTCCCACCCACCGCGACCACGTTCGGCGACGCCGCCGGGAAGTCGGTCTGGTAGGCCAGGCCGTCTTTCCTGTAGTAGGTGTCCGCGTACCCGGCGTCACCGGCCGACGCGAAGATCTCAACGCCGGCGTGCGAGTAGTCCGAGTTGTACTGTTCGCAGCGGGTATTACGGCACCACGTCGGTTCGTACAGTTCGGGGTAGCCGTAGCTGTTGCTGATCTCCGTTGCCCCAAGCGCGGCTGCCTCGTTGACGGAAGCCCCCAGCTGAGAGGGTTCTTCACCGCTGCCCTCGACCATCAGGATGCGGCATTCCGGGCAGGCCGCCGACGCCATGTCGGCGTCCAGCGCAGCCTCCCCGACCCAGGCGGAGCTTTCGGCGGGATAGTTGGCTTCTTCGCCTTTTTCATTGACCTTCCTGAAGCAGCCACTGGCTTTCGTGCAGGGGGGCAGCCCGTACCTGGAGCGATACGTGGCCAGGTCGGCTTCCGCGTTCGGGTAGCCGAAGGCGTCGATCAGCGCGATCGTCTGCGTCCCTTCGGTCCCCGTCGGGATCTTGTATGCGGAGGTCAGATCAGCCGGATCGAACCCCCCGAGTTCGCCGCCGCCTTCGAACAGGTGCGAGGTCCCCGGCATCTCAAAGCGCGATCCCACCCTGATCGGAGGGGGGTCGACGATCGCGTCGCATGCACCTTCGGGGCATGCCCAATGCGGAAGGGTCGCCGACGGAACCGACGAGACGCCCTGGGCCTGCTTCTTCAGCTTCAACCCGCCCGCTGCCCCTGCGAGCGCAGGCGATGCCACGACAACGATGCATGAGAGGACGAACGGCAGGGCGAGCAGGCCCCGGCGCGCGGCGCTGACGCCCCGCAACGCGGCCACAGATGCGGCGAGAGCACGGACGAGCCTCATTGGAACTCCCTTCCTGCGTAGAACCCCCGGGTGAATTGGACGCGTGCGCCGGCGATGGCGATCCGCATACAACTAAGACAGCTCATCGCCCAGACCCTCACGCGAACAGTCCGCGCAATCGTCGTGGGAAAACTCGGAATGTGCCCGTGGGTTCGCCGCAACAGACGAGCGGCTCGGCCTGGCGAGGAGCGTCGCGCTGAGCTGTCTGACCACGGCGGTCTCGAGCACGAAGGCATCGGCCTACGTCTGCTCCATGAGACGTGTTGTCCAAAGCGAGTGGCGTTGCCGAAGCTCGTGTTCGTCGAGATCAGCGCGCCCCAGGGGCGCGTAGTTCGGAGTCCAGGTCTCGACTACCTCGTGCGAGCGGGCGAGCGCCCAGCGGTCCCAGAGAGCCACGTCGCCGACGGTCTGCCCGGCTGCGGCTTCATAGGCCGCACGAAAGACCTCAGCAATTCGCTCGTCGAACAGGAGAACGAGATCAAGGCGGCACCAGCCCAGATCGAACCCGCGGGGACCCCGTGTCGCACCCGACCAGTCAACGATGCCCGTGAGCGTTCCATCACGCCAGACGACGTTCCCTGACCAGTAGTCGCCGTGGGTGAGCACCTCGGGCGCGTCGACGATCTGCGACCAGCAAGACCGAACCACCGGCGCCAACGGGCCATCCAGCGCAGCCGGAGACCCTCGGCCGTCGAACACGCTCGGCAGGCCCGTCAGCCGGTCGCTCGGTACCAGGTGGACCAGAGCCAGCGCGCGACCCAGCTCGCCCGCCCACGTCTCCGGATCACTCGGCGTGATGTCCGACTCGCCGTCGAGCCAGCTGATCAGAGAAGTCGGGTGCTCCGACCATCGGCCGTCGAGGTCGCCGCCGAGCAGCACAGGCGCCAGACCCCCGAGCCCATCGAGAGCTCGCAGCACATGCTGCTCACGGCAGGCAGCGGAGTCGGCCGTCGGGAACTGGCGGACGACGACGCTGACGGGCGGATTGTCGGTGTCGACCCTCCAGGTGTCCGCATGCTGACCGCCCTCGAGGCGTGCGATGTCCAGGATCGCGGCCGACGAGCCGGCGAGGCGCCGGACCTCCTCGAGCGCCCCAGCCGAGGGCAGAACCTCAGATCGGGTCATCTCCGCAACCCTACGGCCACGGCGCTCGAGGCCGCGCCGGGGCGCTCCCACTGTGCCGCGCTCCGGGCGCGGCACCGACGTCAGCAGAACGCCCCTATACGGCCCCGCCCGAGCGCGGCGCGCCCCCGCCGGACTCCGACACCCGAGGATCCCGGGCAGGCGGGGCTCGCACACGCCGCAATTGGTGTTTACTATGCGAATAGATGGGGACGGGGATGGGGGATCTGCAGGATGGGACAGAGCCGCCGCGCACCGGGGAGGGCGCGGGTCGCCCAGTCGCGGGCCATGACAGCTCGGTCGCAGCGCCTGCGCCTCGGCGTCGCGCTCTGATCGGCGTCATCCCCACGCTGGTCGTGTTGGCCGTCTCGCTCGTGACGGCCGCGACGGCCTCCGCCTTCAGCGCGCAAGGAAGCGTCGAACAGGTCTACGTCACCGGCCTGGCCCCGAGCGCTCAGATGTCGCTGCTGCGGTCGAACGGCGAAACGGTTTCCACGCAGACGGCGGACTCGCTCGGCGGTCTGCTGTTCCGGCACGTCGCGCCGGGAAAGCGCTACCGGGTCCGGCTGAGCTCAACCAATGAAGAATCGGGGCCGATCACCGTCCACACACAGGCCGCGGCGCCGTGGGATCGCAAGGTCTACAAGCAGTCGATCCCGAACAGCGGATACACCTACCTCACGACGCGCGACGGTACCCAGTTGGCGATCGACGTCCACCCGCCGACCTTCCCGCCGACGAAGCACAAAGGCGCGTATCCGACGCTGATCGAATACTCGGGGTACGGCTACGCGAACCCTGCCGGCCCGGAAAGCGGCCTCGCCCAGGTGGCCAACGAGCTGGGTTTCGCAGTGGTCGACGTGAACATGCGCGGTACCGGCTGCTCGGGCGGCGCCTTCGACTATTTCGAACCGCTCCAGAATCTCGACGCGTACGACGTGATCCAGACGATCGGCCACCAGCCGTGGGTGCTCCACCACAAGGTCGGAATGTTCGGCGTCTCCTACGGTGGGATCAGCCAGCTTTTCGCCGCTCAGCTTCGCCCGCCGGCACTCGAGGCGATCGCGCCGCTTTCGGTGGTCGATGCGACGGCGACGACCCTCTACCCCGGTGGCATCCTCAACACCGGTTTCGCCGTGCCGTGGGCCGAACAGCGCCAATTCGACGCCGAGCCGGCCGGCCCATCCAGCGGCGAGCATTGGGCATACCAACAGATCCAGAGCGGCGATACGAAATGCGCCGCCAACCAGGATCTGCACGAAGAGGCGACGAACCTGCTCTCAGAAGTCAAAGAAAACGCGACGTACAACCCGTCCGTGGCCGACCCGCTGGATCCGGTGACGTTCGTGCACAACATCACCGTCCCGACGTTCCTGGCGTGCCAGTGGGAGGACGAGCAGACCGGCGGGCACTGCGCCGATCTGGCGCAGCACTTCACCGGAACCGAACGCAAGTGGTTCAACTTCACCAACGGCGCCCATATCGACTCGCTCGATCCTCAGACCCTCAACCGGTTGAACGACTTCTTGGAGCTGTACGTCGCCCACCAGGCGCCGATCCGCAACAGGGCGGTCCTGGATACCGCCGCTCCGCTCGTCTATCAGGCCGCGCTGGGACTCCCGCCGGGAGACCAGGTCACGCTACCGCCGGACCCGATCCAGGAAAAGCGGACATACGCAGAAGCGCTGTCGGCCTTCACGGCGCTCCCGGAGGTTCGGGTGTCGTTCGACAACGGCGCCGGGGCCTCGCCCAAAGGCGTCACGACGCCCGGCAACCCCTACCCCGCGTTCGAACAGTCGTTCTCAGCGTTCCCGATACCAGGCACCACGGCCGGCTCGTGGTATCTCGGGCCGGAAGGCACACTCAACGAACAGCCGGCAACGGCCCCGGGGACCGACTCCTACACCTCGGACGCGACCGCCACGCCGCTGACGGACTACTCGACCAACGCGGGCCCAGGCGGCCTGTGGGGCGACGCGTCCCAGTGGGAATGGAACTGGGCGCAGGCCGCGGCAGGCTCCGCCGTGTCCTATGTGTCAGCACCCCTCAGCAGCGACACGACCGCGATCGGCGCAGGCGCCGTCAACCTCTGGGTGGAGTCATCCACTCCAAACGTCGATCTCCAGGCGACGGTCAGCGAGGTGCGCCCCGACGGCAACGAGACCTTCGTCCAGAACGGCTGGATCCGGGCCAACGAGCGCAAGCTCGCCACGACCTCGACGAACATGTTCGCGCAGGCCCCCACGCCGCTCCAGCCGATCCCGACCTTCCTTGCCTCCGATCTGCAGCCGATGCCGTCCGAAGAATTCGTCCCGGTCACGATTCCGCTGTACTTCGAGGGGCACGTCTACCGCGCAGGCTCGCGCATCAGGGTCACGATCTCCGCGCCGAACGGCACACAGCCCGTGTGGTCGTTCAGCCAGACGCAGCCCGAAGGCACCACCGCCAAAGTGTCGATCGCGTTCGGGCCCGGCATGCCCGCCAACCTCACCCTCCCGATCGTGCCCGGCGTCAACGTGTCGGGAGGGCTGCCGGCCTGCCCGGGCCTGCGCAACGAGCCCTGCCGCCCCTACCAGGCGTTCGCGAACAACGGTTCCTGACGGCGACTCGCGCCGTCAGACCCAGTGGTCGAGCAGCGGGTCGTCCTGGGTGTCCAGGATCTGCCGCATGCGGCGCAGCGTCTCGCGCTTGAGCTGCTGCTTGACCTGTGCGTAGGCCGGGGCGGCTGCCTGTCGCTGCGCCCGCGCGAGCGCGGCCTCGAGGAGCTGATCGGCCGGGAGGAGCTCGTCGAGGAGGCCGTGCCGCAGGGCCGTGGTCGGGTCGATCAGCTCGCCGCTGAGGACCAGGTGGCGCCGGTAGGCCGGATCGAGCTCCGCGCGCAGCACCTCGATCGGGCAGGCGGGATACGGGATGCCGGCCGTGACCTCGGTGAGGCCGAGCTTCGCGTCCCCGTCGCTCGCCAGCCGGACGTCGCATGCCAGGGCCATGACCAACGCGCCACCGATCGCGTGCCCGTTGACCGCGGCCACGGTGCACGTCGGCAGACCGTAGAGGGCGGTGACGGTGGCATTGATGTGGCCGATCGCCTCTGCCCGCTCCGGGTCGGTATATGCGGGTACCGCCTTGAAGTCGATGCCGGCGGAGAACACGCGCCCCGCGCCGGTCACCACGACTCCGCCCTGCGGCGGGTCCTCGGCGAGCTCATGCACGCGGCGATGGAACTCCTCCAAGAACGCCAGGTCGAACGCGTTCACGGGAGGCCGATCGAACGTGACGATCGCCGTCGCTCCCCGCTGCTCCACGCTCACCACCGGCACGCGGCCAATCCTAAGGCTCCCGGCACACCGCGCGCCCACTCCGGAGCCGCCGCCCGTCAGGCGAGCACGGCGCCTCTCATTTCTTCTTGTACTTGTAAGGGTCTTTCGATGTGTGGCCGAGTAGCGCCGGCAGCCCACGGTGCCAGCCCAACCGCCCCCTCCACGAACATCGAGCGAGGTGATGTAGGCTTCGGCCACACGGCATTCGAATCAAGGGGGGATGCACCGTGTCTGTCGGAGGGGGAAGTGCACGCACGGTGCGTGCGAGTCGGTTGGCTTGCGCGCTGGCGGCCTGTCTGGGGATTGCGCTGCTCGGAGGAACGTCTCGCGGCAGTGCGGCAACGACGCAGGCGCCGACGGTGACGCTGAACCAGCTGCCCTCGCCGTCGAACAACACCACGCCGGTGTTCTCGGGGACGGCCAGCGACACGACGCCGGTCGTGATCCACGTCTACGGCGGTACCAAAGCCGAAGGCGCGGTCGTCTCCCAGGCTCAAGCAACCGTCTCGGGGGGCGCCTTCGCCTCGGGCGCAGCGAGCCCTGCCCTCGCGGACGGCACCTACACGGCCCTGGCCACCCAGCAGAGCTCGCACGGAGGCCCGGAAGGCACGAGCAATCCAGTCACGTTCGTCGTCGACACGGCACCTCCGGCGGTGACGCTGAACCAGATCGTCTCGCCGTCGAGTGACGCCACGCCAGTGTTCTCGGGCACGGCCAGCGACACGACACCGGTCGTGATCGACGTGTATATCGGCACGCAAGCCGAGGGCGTGGTCGTGGCGCAGGACACGGCAACGGTTTCGGGGGGCATCTTCACCTCGGGCGCGACGAGCCCCGCCCTCGCGGACGGCACCTACACCGCCGTCGCCACCGAGCAAAGCTCGATCGGAAACCCCGCTGGGCAGAGCAACCCGGTCACGTTCACGATCTCGACGACGCTTCCGGAACTCGGCCGCTGCCTGGCCCTGGGGAAGGCCACAGGAAGGTACCTGACAGCTCGTTGCACAACGACCAGCGCAGGCGACGACACGGGTCGATACGAATGGAGTCCCGGACCGGGCACGGCTGCGACCTTCACCTCCACGAGCGGCGCAGCGATCCTCGAAACGGTCGCCAAGGCCAGGGTGAGCTGCCTGGGAACCACCTACAGCGGCGAATACACGGGGCCCAGAACGGCGACCGTGCACATGACGCTGACGGGTTGCGAGTTGACGAACCGGTCAGCCAGCAAATGCGAGAGCAGCGGAGCGCATCCGGGTGAAGTCGACTTGAACACGCTCGAAGGACGTCTTGGCCTCATCAAGGGCGGCTCCAAACCCCAAGCCGGGATGGCCTTCACCCCGGAAGCCTCCGCGCAGCCGTATGTCGCTCAGTTCAATTGCGGGGGAACGCCCGTGAGCGTCACCGGCGACATGATCGCCTCCTACAAGCCGGTCGACACAATGACTGCCACGCTTCGCGGTCAGCTTCAAAGAGACCGCCGGGACACAGCAGCCGCCGGCGTTCGAAGGCGGTCCAAACGAGCTGCTGAGCATCGCAATCGGGGTATCGCCAACCGAACAGGCCGCGCTCAAGGCGGCAGACAAAGCCACCAACCAGGAAAGCCTGGAGATCAAAGCGCTCGGCTAGACGATCGGAGCCACGTCCCACCGGTGGCTCGCGGACGCTACGGCGTCCCCCTGCTCCGGGCCGGCATTCGATCGACGCGCTGTCCGACCGGCGCAGGATCGCCGATGCCGTCCTCTTCCCCGCCAACCGGGACGCGCGCTCGGCGACACACGAGCTCCAGCTCACCCCGCTCGCCGAGAACTGGACGCCCTGAATCCTGAGATGCGGCGAGTCTCAGCGGACGCGTCATGTCGGGCGCTCCGAGCGAGGGCGGACCGGGGTGCGGACCAGGGTCTTTACGGGCGCGAAGCGCTGGGGAGACGAGCAGGCTTGGTGGCGTCACCCAAACAGAGGAGACCGACATGTCTGTCACGACCGAGAAGTCGGGCGCCTCAGCGATTCGTCCCTTCCACGTTGACATTCCGGACGAGGCGCTGGAGGACCTGCACCGCCGCATCGCCGCGACGCGACTGCCGAGCAAGGAGCTCGTCCCGGATCGCTCGCAGGGCGTGCAGCTGGAGACGATCCAGGAGCTCGCGCGCTACTGGGCGACGGAGTACGACTGGCGCCGGTGCGAGGCGAGGCTGAACGCGCTGCCTCAGTTCCAGACCGAGATCAGCGAGGTAAGCGTGCACTTCATCCACGTGAAGTCCGAGCACGAGGACGCGTTGCCGCTGATCATGACCCACGGGTGGCCCGGCTCGGTGATCGAGCTGCTCGAGACCGTGGGCCCGCTGACTGACCCGACCGCGTACGGCGGACGCGCCGAGCACGCGTTCCATCTGGTGCTGCCCTCCGTCCCCGGGTACGCCTTCTCGGGCGAGCCGACGGAGCTCGGCTGGTACGCCGGCCGCGTCGCCGAGGCGTGGGGGAACCTCATGCCCCGCCTCGGCTACACCCGCTACGTCGCGCAGGGCGGCGACGTCGGTGCCGCCGTCACCGACGCGATGGGCCGTCAGGCGCCCGAGGGGCTGATCGGCATCCACACGAACCTGTTCGTGCCCGGGCTGGCGGGCGGCGCCTTCCCGAAGGAAACCGAGGAAGAGCGCGCGGCTGCCGCGGCGGGGGCCACGTTCAGGGCGACCGGCTTTGGCTACTTCCTCGAGCAAACCACGCGGCCGCAGACGATCGGCTACGCCCTGCTGGATTCACCGATCGCCCTGGCGGCGTGGATGCTCGACCACGACACTGACAGCTACTACAAGATCTCCCGCGCCTTCGTCGACCGGCAGCCTGTGGGCGGTCTGACCCGAGACCACATCCTCGACAACATCACCACCTACTGGCTGACCGGCACCGGAGCCTCTGCGGCCCGCTCGTACTGGGAGAGCGGACAAGCCACCGCTCGCGCGGCCGGTCAGGCCCCTCCGCCGGTCTCCGTCCCAGTCGGATTCACCACGTTCCCCGGCGAGATCGTCCCGACTCCGCGAAGCTGGGTCGAGCAGGCCTACCCCACCCTCACCTACTTCAACAAGGTCGACAAGGGCGGCCACTTCGCCGCCTGGGAGGAGCCCGAACTGTTCGCAACTGAGATCCGCGCCGCGTTCCAAGCGCTGCGCTAGAGGAGTCGACAGCCACAAGACCAAAGAGCAGGAGCCGGCTTGCCACCCCGGGGTCCCCCGGTTCATGCGCGTCGCTCGCGGACGCAACGGAGTCCCCCCTCCTCCCAGCTGCGAAGGCAGGCGTAAACACCCGCGCCGCCATCGTGGCGCGGGATCGTGCGAGCGTTCGTCTCAGCCGAGGATGATCGCCTTGATCGGTTCTTCGTACTGTCGGAACGGCGGTTCGGCCTCCAGAAGTTCGACCCAAAAAAGCGCTTCGATCGTCGCCTTGTCCTTTGCCGCCCCGTTGACCTTGATCGAGCCCAGACCTTCGAGGATGCAGCCGCCTTCCTTGAGGTTCTCGCCGAGGAAGGCACAAAACCGTGAGGCGGCTTGACACCGAACGCTCGATGCGATAGATAGCACCATCCTGGTCAGCGCAGTTGGAGGGGGTGTTGCTGATGCGTAAGAGCGGCCGCCTGAGACAGGTGAGACGCATCCACGTCTTGGGGCTGTGCGTCGCGGCTATGTTCGCGCTCGGCGCGATCCCTGCCGCGAGCGCGTCGGCCGCATCGCCCGAATACTTCATCTGTGCCAAAGCGAAAGGCGCGGGCAAATACGAAGACAAGGCATGCTCGAAGCTCGCTTCGCCCGGCCCGGGCAACTACGAACGTGTGGTCTGGACCCACGCCAAAAAGAGGTCGTTCACGGGCAAGAACGAAGGCACTGTGCTCGTCGACTCCGTCAATCCCTTCGGCAAGAATTTCAAAGCCGGCGAACCTGGCCAGATCGTGGGCTCGACGACATGCAAGAAGGAAAAAGTCAAAGGTGAAGTGACCGGTCCGAATACGACCACCTTCAAAGTGAGCTACTCCCAGTGCGCCACAGGAGGAGCGAGCTGCAACACGGCTGGGCAGAAGAAAGGCGTCATCGTCACCGAACAGCTCGCATCCGAACTGGTGTGGCTCGACCAGGCCCACAAGAAGGTCGGCAGCCTGGTCAGAGGACTCGGCCCCGATGGTCGCCTGGAACAGAACGAATGCCCCGACATAGGCCTACACGTCAACGTCTACGGCGGACTGCTGACTGAAGTGCAAGGCGAGACCGGTATTGCGAGCAAGAGCGTCAGGGTTGTGGTCGGCGAAGGCCCGCTCCACTTGCAGGGCATCGGCGGTACTTTTGTCGAAGAACCGTTCGGCTCGCCCGAAAACGATGAACAGACAGCCAAACGGTGGTGGGAATACCAGGAGGCGCTGCTCGTGTGCGAGGAAGGCAAGGAACCGTTCCCGCCCGGTGAAAAATCGCAGGCAACATGTGAAGGGTTCCTCGGTGGGCCCAACCCCGTCGCGACGAAGCCGGTGCTGCTCGACGCCGTCATCACCAGTCCCAAAGGGAACGGCGTTCTTCCCGCCGTCCAGACCAGCGTAGGCATCGGCAAAGGCGAAGCGTTCGGGATCGGCGAAGGTCCGTTCGCGCCGTAGGCGTCAGCATCACCCTCGGCATGGGCGGCGAGCCGCAGCCGATGCTGCGGCAGCGCGGCATGATTGCAAAAAGCACAAGTCCGCGCGGTCCGCAGCGTCAGAGACCCCACGCCTCAGCTCCACCAGGTCGGGACGTGGGCTCATCGGGCATGTCCGGCAGAGTCACTCGGCGACGCGCGAGACGCCCGCTCCGCCGCGCGGAAGCTGGAGCCGCTGCCCGTCCGGCTAACCGGGGTTCGTGGCCGCGACGATCCAGACGGATGCGCGGCCGACTATCGAGCCGTCTGGCTTCTGCCATGCGGTGCAGTGGTCCCGCAGGGCCTCGGCGATCTCGCCGCGACGGCTCTCACCGTAATCGCCGTTGAGGCGGATCAGCTCAGCGCCGGGTCCGAGCGCGAGGAGGGAGTCGATCGCCTCGTCCATGTCCGCGCCCATGAAGTAGTCAAAGTCGCGCTGGTGAAACTCGATCGCGTCAAACCCGGCGGCCTCGAGAATCCCCTGGGTGGTTTCCGGGTTTCCGAGCGAGAATGGCCCGGGCCCGCACGTATCGGCCTCGTACTCGTCAGGGTGCGAGAGGAAGCGCTCGACGACCTGCTCGGTCTCCGCCCATAAAGGGCTCTCGGTCTTGCGGCGCCAGCAGAGCTTGGCGAGCCTGCCGCCGGGCTTGAGCGCGCCCCGGATCGCGCGCATGGCCGGAACCGGCGCGGCGAAGAACAGCGTCCCCATGCGCGAGAACGCGTAGTCATAGATGGGATCCCACTCAGCCGTCTGCGCGTCGGCTGTCTCGAACGCAACGTTCTCGACCTGCGCCTCTGCGGCCTCGCGACGGGCGTCCTCGATAAACCGCGACGAGGAATCGGCGCCGAGCGCGAAACCCGCCGGTCCGACGAGCTCAGCCAGCCGCTGGGTCGTCTCGCCGAAGCCGCATCCGATGTCGATGCAGAGCCCGACGCGCCGGCGGCGGGAACAGTACGAAGACCTCCTCGGTGACCTCCGTCAGCGCGCCCACGAACACCGCGCGATTCGACTTCCACCGCTCATACAGGACCGTGTCCCATGCACGCACCGCTTCCTCGTTGGCTGCCGCCACTGCACCCGCGCGCTGCCCCTGGGTCATCTGCCTATCGTATGCCATCGTCAGTAGGAGAAGGCGCGAGTGATACTTGGCTGTCTGATGCCCGAGGAGTCCACGATGCCCCATCTGGTGGAGCTCGTGAGCGCCTTCGGCAAGGCGATCCCAGCACTGAGCTCGAGGCTCGTTCGACTTGGGCTGCTCGCCGGGACGGTCTTGGCGCTTGCCTCGTGCGGCGCCGGCACACCGCGAGCCGGCGTCAAGCGAGCGGCGGGCGGCTCTACCACCACGGCCTCCTCGAGAAGCTCGAACTCGACGCAGCCCAAGTCGAGGCCGACGCCTCCGGCTGCTCCGGCGACTTCGTTCGTGACGCCGCTCACGCCGCTTGCGAAACCGGCAAACCTCACTCCCTTCCGGCGATCCACGAATCGCTTGGAAGGAACCTGGCGGCCCGCCGGGCGTCGCGTCGAGCGGACGAAGGCTGTCTATGAGACCTCGTTGATCCCGCCAGGCGGCTTGCAGCCCGCGGGACTCGCGTGGATGGACACGAGCCTGCTGTCGGCCCGGCTCTACTCGGGCTCGGAGAGCCCGGGCGGCGGCCCGCACCGGTACACGGCGCCGGTCCGGCCGGGCAGTGCGCGTTCGCTGGTTGCCGCATTCAACGGCGGCTTCATCATGAACGTCGCGAAAGGCGGCTACTACACGGAAGGCCGGATGATCGATCGGTTGCGCTCCGGAGCGGCCTCACTGGTCATCTATGCCGATGGCTCGATCAACGTCGGAGCGTGGGGCCGGGACGTGAACATGACCCCGAGCGTTGTCGCGGTGCGCCAGAACCTGCTTCCACTCGTCGCGGACGGTCGTCCCACGGCGCGCGCGGCCAGCGCCGACTGGCGGCAATGGGGCGCGACCTGCGGGGCGAGCTCGTGCGCCTCCAGCGTGCCCGGCATCGAGCACCAGTGGCGCTCTGGCGTGGGCGTCACGGCGAACGGTGCCCTCGTGTACGCCCAAGGTCCGGCGCTCGCTCCTCTACAGCTCGCGAGCCTGTTGGCACGCGCCGGCGTCGTAAGAGGCATGCAGCTGGACATCAACCCTGACTGGCCCATATTCGCGACATACGATCCGACAGGCGAGAACGGTCTCGCTTCGGCGTCCACCGGCCGTAAGCTGCTCGCCGGCACGGTCCGGAGTCCGGGGATCTTCTTCGAAGCCTGGTGGGCGCGCGATTTCATCACGATGTCGGATCGTCACGTCACCTCCGGATGAGCCGGCGAGCGCGCGACCGTCCGCGCACCGGGCGTCGGGCGCCCCGGCTTTTCATCCTCCTGTCATGGACCTGACCGTAGCTTGACCGTTGCTCATGACCCCACCAAAAGGAGTGACTCTCATGCGCAAGCGACTGAAGACCATCGGCGGTGCCGCGGGCGCACTTGTGGCCCTTTCCCTAGGCGGCTCGGCGATCGCGTCAGCCACCCAGTCCACATCGAACAGCGGCAAGACCAGTGCAGTTTCCGCAGCGGTGGCACCGGAGAAGACAACCGGTCCCGATATCGGCAACGTCGAATCGGGCGACCAGACCTCACCCGACACCAACAGCGCCAAGGCGCCGTCCGCCTCGACGTCCCAGACCTCAGAAAGCGGCTCGGCAAGTGAGAACTCATCCGCAGATGAGAACTCATCCGAGACGCCCCAACCGGGGTCTGAGACGGAGAATGCATCTCCGAGCGACGGCCCCGGTGGTCACGAAGATCCCGAAGGCAACGCGGAAAACAACGTGGAATACCAGGGCGAAAGCCAGGAATAGTCGGCGTTCGTCGATGCCTGGTGACGTAACCGGGAGGGCGGACCGCTGGAGCGCTCCGCCCTCCGGCATTCCTTCAGCCGGCCTTCAGGTCCCGTTGACATCCTCGGGAACATGCGCGTATTGATCGTGGAGGACGACGTCAAGCTGGCTCGTCTTCTGCGCAGCGGGTTCCAGAAGCACGGACTGATCGCCGACGTGACGTCCCGGGGAGAGGACGCCCTCTGGATGACTGGCGCCACACGCTTCGACGTCCTCATCCTCGACGTGATGCTGCCGGGCATCGATGGATTCGAGACATGTCGCCGTCTGCGGGCGGATGGCGTCGCCGCACCGATCCTGATACTCACGGCGCGCGACGGGATCGGCGATCGCGTGACCGGCCTCGACGAGGGGGCCGATGACTACTTGATCAAGCCATTCTCCTTCGCGGAGCTCATGGCCCGCGTCCGGGCGCTCGCCCGCCGTCCCGAGGCGCAGCGTCGAGCCGTGCTACAGGTCGATGACCTGCGTCTGGATCCGGCTGGCCTCAGGGCCTGGCGCGGAGAGACCGAGCTCTCGCTGTCAGCCAAGGAGCTGCTGCTCCTGGAGGCATTCATGGCTCGCCCCGGAGAGGTGCTCTCGCGTCTGGACCTCCTGGAGTCCGCCTGGGATCAAGCCTACGAGAACCGCTCAAACGTCATCGACGCACACATCAAGCGCCTGCGCGAGAAGATCGACCGGCCGTTCGGCCGCCGTACGCTTGAGACCGTTCGCGGTAGTGGCTACCGCCTGCACTCCCCACCGTGATGCTGGACCTCGAGCGACACCGCTTGCATCCTTCGCTGCGCCTGAAGCTCACGCTCGCGTTCGCTGCGGCGATGACGGTGCTCTTGACTGGGCTCGGGCTCTTTGTCTACGCCCGTTTCCAAGCGGGCCTGGACGCCTCCCTGAATCAGGGACTTCGCTCGCGCGCGAACGACGTACAGGCGCTGGTCAAACAGGCCGATACCGGACTGGCCGAAGCCGGCGGCCCAAGCCTCAGCCAGACCGGAGCGGGGTTCGCCCAGGTCCTGCAGCCGGGAGGCAAGGTGCTCGATCAGACTCCGGGAATCCCGAACCGGCCGCTTCTCAGCGCCCGTGACATCGCCCGCGCCGGCAGTCGGACGATCCTGCTCACGACCCGGGTCGTCGGCGTGGCGGGTCCAGTCCGTCTCCTTGCGATGCCCGTGCGCGCGCAGGAAATGCCGCTCGTGGTGATTGTCGGCGTGTCACTGCAGAACCGCGCCGTGGCGCTGAAGGATCTCCGGGGTCTGATGCTGGTGGGCGGCCCGGTCGCCCTGCTATTGGCGTCGCTGCTCGGATACGGCGTCTCGGCGTTGTCGCTGCGCAGCGTCGAGGCGATGCGCCGCCAAGCGACCCGGCTATCGGTCACCGAGCCCAGCGGGCGGCTACGGGTGCCAGCGGCTCACGATGAGCTGCGGCGACTCGCTCTGACGCTCAACGGTGTACTCGACCGCAACGAGGCGGCATTTGCTCGAGAGCGGCGCTTCGTCGCTGACGCGAGCCATGAGCTGCGCTCTCCCCTGGCAGTCCTGAAGGCCGAGCTGGAGGTCGCGCTCATCGGGGACAACCCCAAGCACGAGCTTCGGGTCGCTCTGGAGTCGGCAAACGCCGAAACCGACCGTGTCGCACAGGTGGCGCGCGACCTGCTCACCCTCGCTCAGGCCGACGATGGCGAGCTGCCGATCGCGCCGGTCCAGCTACGCGTCTCTGAGCTGATGGAGCGCGTCCAGGAGCGCTTCCTCCAACGGGCGAGCGCCGAGCACCGCGAGCTGATAGCGACCGTGCCCGACGAGATCACCGTCCAGGCCGATCCGTTGCGAGTGGAGCAGGCGCTCTCGAATCTCCTCGACAACGCGCTGCGTCACAGCGCCGGCACGGTGACGCTCTTCGCCGAGCGTCACAACGGCACAGTGGATCTCCACGTGGCCGACAGCGGCCCGGGATTTCCCGAGAGCTTCTTGGACGTCGCCTTTGAGCGCTTCAGCCGCCCCGATGCCGGGCGCTCCGTCGAGGGAACCGGGTTGGGCCTGTCAATCGTCCGCAGCATCGCACGCGCACATGGCGGCGATGCCCACGTCGCCAACAACATCAGCGGAGGCGCGGACGCGTGGATCTCCCTCCCCGAGACGGCAGATCGCGTGCCGGCGTCAGGACCGCCCCAGTCAAGGGAGCGCTACTCCGTGGCTTGACAGGTCCCGGCGGTGCTCTCGGACAACCTCGACCGCATATCTCCCCGGTTTACGCGCGGGCGGTACAGCGCACGGCCGAGTCAGGCCGCCGTGTTACGGCCTCGCGCGAGGTGTTCAGGAGATGTTCAGGTTCACTATGCGAATGTCGAGGCATGCTCCCGAGATCACTCTGGCTGGCCCTGACGCCGGCCCTGTTGCTCATGGTGGGTTGCGGCGGCAGCTCCAGCGGAACGCCCAGCGCAAGCTCGTCGACGCCGCCGAGCGAAGTGGGTGGCGCGGCTTTGTCCGCGGACGCCAGGTCCGCCGCGACCGGGGACATCCCGGACACGCAGAACTTCCTTACACTCGTCGCCTCTCAGGCGCACTTCTCGATGCTCTATCCGGAGGGTTGGACGGTCCGTGAAAGCGCGTCGCTGGTCTCGATCACCGACAAGAACAACCTCGTGCGCGTGGCGGTCTCGCGCGGTCCGGCTCCGAGCGTTTCGGGCGTCCAGGGTCAGATTGCGGCGCTGGCGCGATCGACGCCGGGGCTGCACGCCGGTACGGCGAGGGCTATCTCGCTGAAGAGCGGCCCAGCCGTCAAGGTGACCTATACGACTCAGAGCGCGCCCAACCAGGTGACTGGCAAGCAGGTCACGCTCATGGTTGATCGTTACGTGCTCGCGAACGGCGGACGCGTGGCGGTTGTCGATCTGGGCACGCCGGTGGGCGTTGACAACGTCGACGCGTACCGGCGGATGATCGAAAGCTTCAGATGGCGTTGAGGAGCCTCTACGTCGAGCCCGCCGAGAACCCTGAGGAGGTTCGGTGGGGGGCGCTGGAGTGCCACGACGTCTTCAAGATCTACCGTTCGGGGCCGGTGGAGACGGTGGCGCTTCGTGGCCTTGACCTGCGGGTCGAGCCTGGTGAACTGGTCGCAGTGCTGGGTCCGTCCGGTTGCGGCAAGAGCACGTTATTGACACTCGTCGCCGGCCTCGATGAGCCGTCGGCTGGCGATGTTCGTGTCTGGGGCCGCTCGCTCGGTCGCCTCGAGGAGACCCATCTGGCCGAGTATCGGGCGCG
Source organism: uncultured Solirubrobacteraceae bacterium (assembly GCA_963760785.1). Classification (GTDB taxonomy): domain Bacteria; phylum Actinomycetota; class Thermoleophilia; order Solirubrobacterales; family Solirubrobacteraceae; genus Palsa-744. The sequence goes on from CAVXEL010000001.1 coordinate 34,604, forward strand.
GGACCTCGCGATCGTGTTCCAGAGCGAGAACCTCTGGCCGGCGCTCTCGGCGCAGGAGAACGTTGCGATCTCGCTCCGACTTGCCGGACATCGCGATGCCGATAGATCGGCCGCCAACAGCCTCGCGGCGTTTGGCCTCGGCGAGCGACGCTCGCATCGCGCGTCCGCCCTGTCGGGCGGAGAGCAGCAGAGGGTGGCAATTGCCGCTGCAGCTGCACGGCAGGCACGGCTGGTGCTCGCCGATGAGCCGACCGGTGAGCTCGACCAGCACAACGAGGAGCTCGTGCTGTCGGCTCTGGAAGTGCTCTGCCGCGACTTCGGCAGCACGGTCCTCGTGGTCACCCATTCCGAGCAGGTCGCCGAGCGCGCGGAGCGCGTGATCGAGATGCGCGACGGCAGGGTTGCGCGGTGAGCATGCCCGCCGTCGTAGACGCTGGGCTGTCGCTGATCGCATGCCAAGGCGTAACGGTCGCCTACGGCGACGGGGATGCGCGCGTCACCGCCCTGCGCGAAGTTGACCTGTCGGTGCCGCCTGGCGAGCACCTCGCACTCTGCGGCCGCTCCGGGTCGGGCAAGACGACGCTGCTGCACCTGCTCGGGGGCCTCGTCGTGCCCAGCGAGGGACGTGTCATGTGGCGGGGACAGGCGCTCTCATCGCTCGATGACGCAGCCCGGGGCCGAGCCCGCGCGCAGGGCATCGCGTACGTCTTCCAGGGCTCCAACCTGCTGAGTCACTTCACAGCTTTCGAGAATGTAGCCTTCGCCCGCGAAGTGAGCGGCGGTTCCTCAGCGACGCGGTCGGATGGGGAGTCCGACTACTCGCCGCAGGATCTGCTGGAGCTCGTTGGTCTGGTGGCGAAGCTCGACGCCCTCCCGAGTGAGCTTTCGGGCGGGGAGGCTCAGCGGGTTGCGATCGCGCGTGCCCTCGCGCAGAGCCCGGAGCTGCTGCTGTGCGACGAGCCGACGGGCCACCTGGACTCCGACACGGCGGCGCGTGTGCTCGATCTGATCGAGGCGCTCAGGAGTGAGTTCGGCTTCGCCCTGATCATCGCCACGCACGACGCGGCGGTCGCTGCCCGCGCCTCACGCGTCGTCGATCTCGATGATGGCCGCGTGGGTGGAGTCAGCCGCTTGTGAGCAGCGCGGTCCGCCTCGCGATCTCGTGGCTCGTGCGAGCGCCTGGTCGTTCGCTGATTCGGGTGCTGGTGTTGGCGGCATCGGTCGCGCTGCTCGGAGGAATGCTGCTGTTCGTCGGCAACTCGCTGCGGACGGTCGCCGGCAGCGCAGTCCGCAGTGTGCCACTCGATTTCCAGGGTCCCGTCGCGTCGTATGAAGCCTCCCGCTCCGTCGCCGGCGAAGTTGCGCGGCAGGCCGGTGTCCTTCAGGCATCGCCGAGCGCGACTGCGCCTCTGGCAGGTGCGGTACATGCCGGACCTGAAGGCTCGACGAGCTCGGGCGCAGGCGCGGTTTTGGCCGTGCCGCTGGATTATCAGAGCCACATCAGGACGTTCCGCCTGCTCGATGGCGGACTCCGCACCGGGGCCGTCGTGCTCGACCAGCAAATGGCCGCCACCCTCCAGGCACACATAGGCGACCGGGTCACGTTGAAGCCTCCTGGCCAGGCTGCTTCACACACCTACACAGTTTCCGGCGTGGCGCTCGTCACCGCTCCGGACGTTCTCTTTCAACCGCTCAACCCGCAGATCGGACCGGCCCCCGCGCAGCCTCCGGCCAACGTCGCGATCCTTCCGCTCGGGACCTTCGCGTCCACCTACGCGCAGGGACTCCCGACGATCGCCGCGGCGAGCGTCGGCGTCAACGCCCAGCCCGGCGCCCAGACCGGGGTCCAATGGCAGGTCCACACCCAACTCGATCCCGTGGCGCTCAGCGGAGGGAGCCCAAGCGTCGCACTTGAACGCGCCACGCAGACCCGCAACCGAATCGAGCGGAGCCTCCCGGGCCGCGTCCAGTTCGTCGACAACCTCTCAGACTCGCTCAACACCGCCGCGTCGGACGCGCTCTACGCTCAGACGCTCTACATCATGCTCGCGGTGCCTGGAGCGCTCATCGCGCTCGGCTTGGCCTACCTCGCCGCACTCGGGACGGTCGACCGCGACCGCCGCGACCTCGCCCTCCTACGAGCGCGAGGAGCCCGCAGGCGCGACCTGCTCATCCTCGCAGGCGTCGAGAGCGCGATCATCGGCCTGGCCGCCGGGCTACTCGGAACCATCGCGGCCTTCGCAGCGGTGTCGGCGCTCGTCTCGGGAGGGGCGCACGCCACGACCGGACGGGTGCTCGCGGTCGGGGCGATCTGCATCCTCCTGGCCACGGCCGGCGCCGCAGCGGCCCGCGTCGGCGCCAGCCTCGGGTCGCTTCGGAGGAGCGTCGCCACGGGCCGCAGCAGGACGCGACGCGAGGGCAAGGCGCTCTGGCAGCGGCTCTACCTGGATGTCCTCTGCCTGGTGATCAGCGGCCTGATCTACTGGCTGACCGCGAGCACAGGATTCTCCGCGGTGGTGAACCCCGACTCGAACCCGACGCTGTCGCTGTCGGTGTACATGTTCTTCGCACCGGCGCTGTTGTGGCTCGGCGCGACCCTGCTGCTCGTACGGGCGCGAGGACGCGCACTCTCCTTGCTGATATCGCGCGGCGTCGGCGCCCGCGCGAGCACCCGCCGCGACTTCCTGCTCGTGAGCGCCGGACGCCGCGGCAGCGCGATCAACCGTGGCCTGATCGTCGTCGGACTCCTGCTCGCCTTCGGGGTCAATCTGGGGATCTTCTCTGCCACCTACAACCAGCAGGTCAAGGCTGATGCCCAACTCACGCTCGGCGCGGACGTGACCGTCACCGCCTCGCCAGGTGTCGCGGCGCAGCACGACCTCTCCGGCAAGGTCGCGGCCGTCCCCGGCGTGATCGCCACGACAGGGGTAGAGCATTCCTATGCCTACGTGGGACCCGACCTGCAGGACACATACGGCATCGAAGCCTCCCGATTCGGAGCCGCCACGACGCTGCGGGACTCCTACTTCCTGCACTCCTCCGCCCAGCAGGTGCTCGCCAGGCTGCGCTCCACACCGGACGGAATCCTCGTCAGCAAAGAGACGATCACCGACTTCTCGCTGAACAACGGAGACCTTCTGCGCCTGCGGGTACTCGACCAGCGTTCGGGGCGTTTCCGTGTGGTCCCGTTCCACGTCGCCGGGATCGTGCAGGAGTTCCCCTCGGCCCCCAAGGATTCGTTCATGGTCGCAAACCTCGCCTACCTCGAGTCGGTCACCCACGCGGGCGGGCCCAACGTCGTGTTCGCAAAGGTCACCGGCAACCCCCCGGACGTCGCCCGGAACGTTGCAACAGCCACTCGCTCGCTCGGCACGAAGGTCGAGAACATCACCGCGCAAGGCGCGCGCACAAGCAGCTCGATCACGACGGTCGATCTCACGGGCATCAGCCACATCGAGCAGGCCTTCGCGATCCTCCTCGCGGCCGCCGCGATGGCGCTGTTCGTCGCCCTCGGAATCTCCGAGCGACGGCAGGAGTTCGCCACGATGGCCGCGATCGGGGCGCCGCTGTCGCGGATCTCCGCGTTCCTCTGGACAGAGGCCGCGATCGTCCTGAGCGCCGGCCTCGTGCTCGCCCTGGGCCTGGGCTGGCTGCTCTCGCAGATGCTCGTGGCGATCCTCCAGCACGTCTTCGACCCGCCGCCCGACGCGCTGGCGATCCCCTGGGGTTTTCTGGCGGGACTGGCTGGCGCGGCGATCGTCGCGACCCTGCTCGCGACGGCCCTGGCCGCGCGCGGCATACGGCGCCTGCAGCTCGGGGAGATCCTCCGCGAGCAGTAGCCCGCGAGAGCGAGCCGCGCCCGCAGCCCGGCGATACTTGCCTCATGCTCGAACCCCTGATCCTGCTCGTGGAGGACGACCGCGAGCTGCGGAGCTTGATTCGGCGCGCCCTGGAGGAGGAGGGCTTCCAGGTCAGCGGGGTTGGCAGCGGCGAGGAGGCCATCCGCTGCGCTGTGGCGGATTCCCCGGCTGCACTCGTGATCGACGTCGGGCTCCCCGACGCAGACGGGCGCGATGTCTGCCAGGCGCTGCGCGCGCAAGGCGTTCAGTCACCCGTGCTGTTCCTGACGGCACACGACGCACTGACCGACCGCCTTGCGGGCTTTGCGGCCGGCGGCGACGACTACCTGACCAAGCCTTTCTCGCTAGCGGAGCTCATGGCGCGCCTGCGTGCCGTTCTGAGCCGTGCCGGAGTCGACGGCAAGCTGACCAGCGCGGGGCTCTCCCTCGATCCCACGACCCACGAGGTTGCGTGCGGCAGCAGCAGCGCTCAACTCACGCCCACAGAGTTCCGGCTGCTCGGGGCGCTCGCGTCACATGCCGGAGAGCCGGTTCGCCGCCGCGACCTCGTGCGGGCGGCGTGGCCTGACGGCGCCGTTGTCAGCAACAACACGATCGACGTATACCTCGCCCGGCTGCGGCGCAAGCTCCGAGCCCTACCCGGATCACCTGCCATCACGACCGTGCACGGCGTCGGCTACCGCATGCGATGACGCCCGGTCGCCTCTCCTTACGCACGAGACTCACGATTACCGCCGTCGCGGGCGCGGCCATCGCGCTCGCGATCCTCGTATCGGCCTTCAACGTCCTCCTCGACGCACGCCTGAGATCAGACGGCGACAACGTGCTGCGCGAGCGCGCTGCGACGGTGCTGCGGGGACTCGGCACCGTCGACGGGCACCTGTCCGTCGTGGAGGCGCCAGACCAAGGCGCGGTGGATGCCCAGACCTGGATATTTACCGGCGGCCATACGCTCGAGCAGCCGGCGGGCGGCGATGTGCGCAACCAGCAGGCTGCGCTCGCACTCGCCAACGCTGCGCCGGGGTTCGCGAGCGTGGATCCGACCGATACCCGGCTCTACGCCGTCTCAGCTGGCAGAGGCGGCCAGATGCTGGGGACGGTCGTTGTCGGGGCCTCACTGGCCCCGTACGAGAGTACCGCCTCCTCGGCACTGCTCGGATCGATCACCCTCGGCCTGGTAGTGCTCGCCGCCGTCGCGGGGCTGTCCCTCTGGCTGATCGGCCGGGCTCTCCGGCCGGTCGCACAAATGACCACCGAAGCAGCCGACTGGAGCGAGCACGACCTATCGCGGCGGTTCTACGCGGGCGAGCCCCACGACGAGCTCACCTCGCTCGCGTCCGTGTTCGACGGTCTGCTCGCCCGAGTTGCTCAGAGCCTCAGCCGCGAGCAGAGACTGACGGCCGAAGTCTCACACGAGCTGCGCACCCCTCTCGCCAAGATCCAAGCCGAGGCCGAGCTTGCCACAAGCCACGAGCGATCACCCGAGCAGTATCAAAGCTCCCTGCACTCGATCAGAGCAAACGCTGAGGATCTCAGGCGCGTCCTCGAGACCCTTCTGGCCTCGGCCCGGGCAGCCGTCTCTGAAGGCCCCGTCACCTGCGACGCTCGAGAAGCCGCTGAACGCGCGGCTGCACCCTTCCGGTCCACGCTCGCCACGCAGCTCACGGAGATCGAAATCCTGTGCCCCCGGCGCGCAAAGGTCGGCGTCAACACCGACCTCGTCGAGCGCATCCTCTCACCGCTGATCGAGAACGCCACGCGCTTCGCCAGACACCGCATCGCAATCGAGATACGAACCGCCGACGGACACGTCGTCTTCGAGGTGCGCGACGACGGGCCCGGAGTCGACCCTCGTGACCGCGAGCAGATCTTCGCCCCCGGTTTCAGTCGAGGAGGGCCGAGAGGAGACGGCAACGCCAGCGCCGGACTCGGCCTTCCACTCGCTCGTCGCCTCGCCGACGCCGCCGGCGGAACTGTCGAAGCGCAAGACGCCGGCGCCGGAGGAGGTTTCGCCGTAAGGCTCCCGACAGGATGAGAAACACCAATCAGCGCGGCTATCGCGCCAATCTCAGCGGTTCCCGTCACATAACGAGGGTCAACCCCCGTCGGTCCCGCTTCACCGCGATGGCGGGACTACCGACGACTGAACCCCGCGTACTCCCTTCGCACGGGGAGCAAGGGATCCGGCTCCTATTGGTGACGGTAACCTCGGAGTGATGTTCGACCATGTGGGGATCGCTGTCTCTGACCTCGCCGCGTCCGAACGCTTCTACCGCACCGTTCTGTCCGTGCTAGGTGTCGAGCCGAGCTATGCGGGGCCCGACATGGTCGGGTGGCAGGACTGGTGGATCGGCCCGACCGACGGCGAGCACCCTCTGACCCGCGGCCTGCACCTCTGCTTCCGCGCGCCGGATCGCGCGGCCGTCGACGCGTTCTGGCAGGCAGGTATCGACGCCGGTCACCCGGATGACGGCGCGTCCGGCCCGCGCACGCTCCACGGCCCGGACTACTACAGCGCCTTTCTGCTCGATCCGGACGGCAACAGCGTCGAGGCGGCCCACCACGGCCGCGATCGCCCCGTGCCCGAAGGCCGCATCGACCACCTCTGGCTCCGTGTCCGCGACCCGCAGGCGTCGCGGCGTTTCTACACGACGGTCGCGCCGCACGCCGGCCTCCGCCTGGCGCACGACGCCCCCGATCGCGTGCAGTTCCGGGGCGAGGAGTACAGCTTCTCGCTCGTGCTCGACGAGCACCCCTTCACCGAGCACGTCCACCTCGCCTTCACCGCGAACACGGACGCCGCCGTGCGGGCCTTCCACGCCGCCGCGCTCGCCGCGGGCTACGAGGACCACGGCATCCCCGGCGAGCGCGCCGTCTACCACCGGGGCTACTACGGCGCCTTCGTGCTGGATCCGGACGGCCACAACGTCGAGGTCGTCAACCACAACCGCTGAGCGATGCGCGAGAAGTCCGTGATACGCGGTACGCGCACGAGCTTCCGTGTCTTGACGACTTCGAGAGCGTCGTCGCGCGCCCATATCGTGGGATCCTGCACGTATGGCATCCGCAGGCGACGCGACGGAGGGGGCAGCGAGGGAGTCGGTGGTCCTTGCCAGCTTCGAGAACCGTCACGTCGCGGAGCACATGCTGCTGTCGCTCGGTCGGGAGTTCCGCAAGAAGGCGCGCAAGGGCGGTGCGAGTGCCTTCGTGGTGAGCGAAAACGAGGACGGCTCGCTGAAGCTCACCGAGTCTCGGGTCCTCGAGGCCGGGGATCTCAGAGCGGCACTCATACACATCTCCGTGTCGTTGATGGTCGGACTGTGGGGCACGCTCTCGGCGGTGAAAGAGATGAAGGCCGGGGCCCACGCTGTCCGCAAGCGTGAATCGCACGTCGGAGCCGAGGAGCGCCATGGGCACGAGATCCTCGCCGAAGCCGGATCCGACGCGGCGATCGCCTTGGTTCGCTGCAAGGACCCAGAGATGGGGCATGCGGCCGCCCTCCGAGCTGCCGACCGTGGCCGCTATAGCTGGCATGGGTCCCTCTTGGAGTTCCTCGCTGGCCTGGACCCTGGCAGCGAGCACGATTGGGTTCGCGCCGCGCTCGACGAGCCATCCAGCGCGACCGGTCAGAGCGGACCTCCAGCCGATCAGAAAGGGACCGTCCCACCGCCGTCGCATCTGAGGGTCGGCCCGGACGACAAGCGAGCGTCCCACTGACCTGCAGCCAGCCTCCTGCTTCGCGGTGGTCACTGGAGGTCAAGGTCGAGCAGACGGAAGACTTGAGCGGCTACGGGTGCCCGACGCCGCCGGTCCTGGCACTTGCATGTCACGAGTGCGGGCTTTGGCTAGCCGCCCGCCTCGGCTTCCGCGATCCGTCCGGCCTCGCCGCGCTTTTCGACCACGACATAACCGGCGTAGACCTCGACGGTCGACTCGACGGCTGGTTCCTCATGCCCCGGAAGCACGACGAACCGGCGCGGATGGGATCGCACGCGAGCGTACTCCCCGATCGAGAGGTCCAGCACCCCACCGCAATCCACACGGACGCACTCGCATACGAAGGTGTCGGCCGACTCTCCGTTGCGTGGACGCTGATACTCGATCCTGTCGTTTATGCGTCGTGCCAGGGCCTCGTTCTGCGCCATACGGCGCTTGCGTTGATCATCCACTCCGGGGAACCATTCCACTCGAGCGGGGAAAACCGCTATCGGTACCGATCGATGAGCTGGCGTGCCATCGCCTTGCCGCGCTGCGCGGCCTCGACGTCACCCTCGGCTGCTACAACGATCGAGCCCTCCATGAGGATGTGCCACGAGCGCGCGAACGACTCGGTGTCGCGCAGGCCGGCCTCCTCGGCCAAGTGGCGTGCGATCGCGCGGAGCTGCTCGAGGTGCCGAACACTGGCGCCGCCCGCGGGATGCTTGGGGCCGAGTTCGAGCAGCACCTTGATGAACGATCCCGCCTCGAAGTCGTCGCGATGGAACCACTCGTCGAGTACATCGAAGATCGCGAGTAGTCGCTCCTCGGGGTTCGAGCCGCGACGCATGGCCCCGGCTTCAATGATGTCTTTGGTCCAGCGCTTTTCGCGGAGTTCGAGGAACGCGAGCACCAGCTCGTCCTTTGAGTGGAAGTGCCGGTAGAGCGTCGCGGTCGCGACGCTCGCGCGCTCAGTCACCTCGTTGACCCCAACTGCTTGGATGCCGCGTCGCGAGAACAGCTCGTAGGCGGCATCCAGGATCCGCTCGCGGGCGCCGCCCCCCATCTCGGCCGGTTGGTGGCGGGTTTCAAGCATGCCTCAGGAGGGTACCACCGGAAAGAGCGTTCTCTCTGATGGAAAGAGCGTTCTCTCTAATCGCGGGTTGTTGAGGAGCATTCAACGGAAAGGAGAGTTCTATGGGGCTCTTGGAGTTGCTCTTGATCGTTCTAGTCATCGCAGCCGTCGCGGGCGGGATCGGTGTAAGCCCGTTGCTCTGGCTGTTGCTGGTGGTAGCCCTCGTGGTCTTCTTCACGGGCGGGGGATTCGGCTATCGCAGAGGCGGGAGGATCTAGGTATGTCCATCGGCACCTCGATCTTCCTCATCGCTGTCGGCGCGATCATTCGCTACGCCCTCACATTTCACGTGTCGGGCGTGTCACGTCCAGTGATCGGCATGATCCTCATCATCGCCGGCATCGTCGGAATCGTGCTGTCGCTGATCTACATGGCAACCGCTCGACGCCGGGTGGTCGGCGGACCTTACGAAGAACGGCGCCTCTAGCGTCTGAGCGACCCTGCGAGCTACGCCCCAGGCGTCGGCCCGTCGCCACATTGTGACCCCGGTGGCGACTCAGCGGCGCGCTCTTCGCGCGCTCGGCAACCAACCCCAACCAGGAGGGACTATGACGGACAGGAGCACTGATCAGGCGAAGGGACGCGTCAAGGAGGCCGCCGGCGCGTTGACCGGGGACGAACGCCTGAAGCGCGAAGGACGCGCCGACCACGCCGTGGGGTCCCTGAAAGAAGGCTGTTGACAAGGTCGCCGAGGCGGCTAGGGTCCAGAAGCAGGAGCGCAGGTAGCCATCAGGGCGCCGAGTCAGCGCGCAGCCGATGAAGGACGCTGCACGCAACGTGTCATTGCCAAGACGTGTCGCGGGAGCCCCAGGCTCGTGACGTGTCGCGCAAGTCGGCGACATGCTCAAAGAGGAGGAACATGGCGCTGAAACGGATGGACAACATGGGCATCGTCGTGGAGGACCTAGACGGGACGATCGAGTTCTTTCGCGAGCTCGGCCTCGAGCTGGAAGGGCGAGCCATGGTGGAAGGAGAGTGGGCTGGGCGCGTCACGGGACTGGGTGACCAGCGTGTCGAGATCGCCATGATGCGCACGCCAGACGGCCACGGCCGGCTCGAGCTCTCGCGCTTCCTCGAGCCGCCTATCGTCGCTGATCACCGGAATGCCCCGGTGAACGCTTTGGGCTACCTCCGTGTCATGTTCGCCGTAGACGACATCGATGAGACTCTCGCCAGGCTCAGCAAGCGAGGCGCGCAACTCGTCAGCAGCGAAGTGGTGCACTACGAAGACGCGTATCGGCTCTGCTACATCCGCGCGCCCGACGGACTTCTCATCGGGCTCGCCGAAGAGCTCAGCTGAGCGCACGACCCCTGTAAAGGTGTGACGAATGGGCGATACTGGTCGAAGGAGTGCGAAATCTCGCTCGGCAGAGCCGATCGCGGGGTCGCCTGCGAACGCTGGCGTATGCAGCTCGCGACGCCCCCGGCCTCCTGTCGGCCGAGCTCGTGAGGAGTTCGCGCGGCCTACGCATCGACGCCAGTGGCGCTCACGACAGCCGTGCTGAGCCCACTCCGCGCGGCATCCGACATAGTCGTCGCGCTCGAAACAGATGAGTTTCCGAGGTCGGCCGAGTCCATAGTGGCATGTCATCCATCTCGAAAGGAAGCAGCACATGGCCTCGCTAGTCCTGAAGATGTCCGTCTCGCTCGACGGGTACGTCGCACCGGCCGACGGGAGTTCCGGTTGGGAGGCCGCAGGACGCTCTCCCGACGGCGCCGAGTGGGTCCTCGACACCGTGAGCAACGCCGCCGCGCACCTCCTGGGGGCCGCGACCTACGCGCGCTGGGCCGGCTTCTGGCCCGGTGCATCCGGGCCGTTCGCGCCGCCGATGAACGAGATCCCCAAGGTGGTGTTCTCGAACTCGCTCACGTCCGCCGACTGGGGCGAGACGACGATCGCGACCGGAGACCTGGCCGACGCCGTCGCGCGTCTGAAGCAGGAGCGCTCAGGCGGATACCTGCTCGCGCAGGGCGGCGTCCGGTTCGCTCGATCGCTCGTCGAGACCGGACTGATCGACGAATACCGCCTCGTCGTCCACCCGGTGGTCCTCGGTGCGGGCGAGCGGCTGTTCACGGCACCCCTTGCCATCGAGCCCGTGAGCACCACCGCCTTCAGCGGCGGAGCCGTCGCCCACGTCTTCACCGCGCACCCGTGATCGAGCCTGACCGGCAACCGTAAAGCGAACGGTGTCACCTCGCTGTCCGGAGGCCGACGAACCTCCGCCGAGCGGGCGCAGCCCGTCTGGCTGCCGTTCTCCCTCGCGCGCCGGGCGGCCGGGCATGGACCTTAGTGGACACCACTCCAACCCTCGAGCACCTCTGGAGGCTTTGCTGGTTGACCCGTACAGCGACGCCGAAGTGGCTCGCGAGCGCAGTCGTCCGCCAGGGGCGGCCCGCACGAAGTTCAGCTGAATGCTCGTCGCCTACAGGTCAAGTCAAGCGGCAGGCCCGCGATCCGACCGGGAGGATTCGCCGGGTGGGCGGCCGTCCCAGACCGGTTCCGGAGCGGCCCTCCACCGGGAGGAGGATCAGCCGAGTCCCTGGCTCTCGTAGGCGCCGCTGTCGCAGGCCGGGTCCCCGGCGCCGTCCGGCCGCGCGACGCCGCGCTGGTCGACGGCCGGGCAGCCGGTCACGCTCGTGCCACCGGCGTCGATCGCCGGGCTGCCGGCCAGCACGGCCAGGGTTTCCGTCGGCCCGCCGTTGGCGGCTAGCGGCCCGAGGTCCGGTTCGGCCGAGGATTTGTCGGTGCCGAGCGAGAGCCCACAGGACGCACCGCTGTCGAGGTTGTAGCCGCCTTCCTCGCCGATCGTGCCGACGCAGTTCGGGCCGTCGGTGCTCCCGTTCCCTGCGCGTTGTCGATGGCGCCACCGCTCCCGGCTTCGTCGGCTTCCGTTGGTCATCGATCTCGTCGCCCGCGCCGCCGGCCTGGTTCGCGGCGAAGCTCCCGCCGTTGACGTTCACCGTGCCGCCTTTCGTTGTAGACGCCTCCTCCTCCGCCGCCGGCGCCCGAGGGCTCGTTGTATCCGAGGCCACCGAAGCCGCCGTAGTTGCCGCTGATCGTGGCTCCGTTCAGGGTCGCGGTGCCGCTGTTGTAGATGCCGCCGCCGAAGCCGCCGTTGCCGGCCGGATTTTCCCGGCTGCGCGCGCCGGAGCCGGCGTAGTTCAGCACTGATCGTCCCGCCGGTGACGACGAGAGTGCCCGCGTTGGCGATGCCGCCGCCGTTGCCCCCATTACCGCCTTCTTCGAATTCTTCGCCGTGGAAGTAGCCTTCGGTCCCGAAGTTTTCGGTGACTGTCGATTCCTGCAGTTCGAGCGTCGCGCCGGGGCCGTTGTAGATGCCACCGCCTTCAGCGCCGCTGCTCTTGGACACGACTGCATCGAGGACCTTGGCGCTGCCGCTGTTCTCAAACCCGCCGCCCGGCACCGTCCCGCCGAGGCCTTCGGTCAGCGTGATGCCCTGCACCGTCACGTGTGTCCCTGCCGCGGCGCTTAGCACCTGTGAGATGCCCCCGGCCGAGACGGTCGTCGTCGCGGCGCCGGCGCCTTCGATCGTGACCGTGTTCGCGGTGATCGCGAGGACCCCGAGGCTCAGGGCATATGTCCCGGCCTTCACGTGGATGACAACCGTGCTGCCGGCTTTCTCTTTGTCGGCTTCTTCGACTGCCGCCCGCAGCGTGCACTGGCCGGCTTTTTTCCCGCACAGGCGTTTGCCGTGGAGCGTGCCGGCACCGTCGGCCGTCGTGTTGACGGTCAACGAGATCGGTTTCGGGGGTTTCTTGGCGAACGAGGCGGGGCTGAGCGCCGCGGCGCAGACGGTCGCGACCGCGACCGCGCCCATCAGCCTCGGCGCACGTCGGATGGTGATCCCGGTCCGGTCAGGCGTACCTGGCCGGCTGCCTTCCGTCCCAACGTCGCCGCTCATCGCCCTCCCCTTTCGAAGCCCATTCGCCTACCGCCGGACACGATATTTCTACCCGCCCGGCACGGCCGTCTACTGGGTAGACACTGCCCCCCGAGAAACCTCACGCGAACTACGCCTCGATCGTAGAGCGTCCACGAGCCGCGTGGATCCCAGCGGGCGCACCCGCCCGCTGCCTGCGAGCGCCGCCAAGCGACCACGGCGCGACCACGAGATCCCTCCAATGCCTCGCACCCACCGAGTCGGAGCACCCCAGGGCGCGACCGATATCGGTGCGCTGTGGCCGCGAACACTGGCACCTACGGGTCGAGACGGGCCTTACCCCGGGGAGCCCCCGCGGCTCGCAAGCTGCCCGGCGAGGCGCATCGCCCTGGGCATCCGGCGCGCGAGAGTGACGGCAAAGCGATCTGAGCGGCGCATGTACCTGCCAGCCGCATCCATCTCAAGCTGCGGCTTGCGCTCCTGCCAGAGCGCGTAGAGGCGCCATGAGCCCGGGACGCCCTTGAGCTCATGCTCGCCGCGGTCGGTGAACTGCATGTCCGAACCGACAACGAGCTCCTTTACGGTCGATGAGACCATGATCTCGCCGGGCCCCGCAAGCGCACCGACACGACAGCCGATGTGGATGGCGAGGCCGCCGAGGTCCTCGCCGATTGCCTCACACTCGCCACTGTGGATTCCGCTGCGTAACTGGATCCCGAGATCTGACGACCTCCTCGCGCAGGGCCTCTGCGCAGCGCATCGCCATGGCTGGGCCGTCGAACGCCGACAATGCCCGATCGCCGATGTGTTTCACGACACGCCCGCCGTGACCCGACACGATCCGGGTCGACGAGCTCATCGTGGCGCTCCAGGAGCTCCCGCCACGAACGGTCGCCCCAGCTCAGCCGCTCGCTGCGTCGAGGACACGATGTCCGTGAACAGGATGCTCGCCAGTATGCGGTTGGGCTCGGCATGGTGGATCGCGCCGGTCACGAAGCGCTCGACCTCCTCGACAAGCCCCTCGGCGAGCCAGAAGGCGTGATTTATGCCCGGGAGCGTCACGAAGCGCGCGCCGGCGATGCCGTCCGCTAGCTGGCGGCCCGCCTCGATCGGGACGACGTGATCGCCTTCGGTGTGCACAACAAGAGCGGGCAGGCGCACCGACGTCAGGACATCTCTAACGTCGACCCGTAGGGCGGTCTCGATGAGCGCTCGGGCCATCCGAGGGCTCGCCGCGGCGCGCGCCCACATACCGAACATTCGCTTCTGCGCCTCGGTCAATTTGACACTCGGGGCCAATGTCATCATCAGCCGACCGCCGTCGCCCCAATGGTCGAAGATCTCCGCAAATTCGTCCAGGGTGCGCTCCGCCCGCAGCTGGACCTCAGCCGGATACTCCTTTCGCGCAGCCTCGGTCGCGCATGCGAACGTTCCGAAGAGGATCGCCGAGGAGATCCGCTCCGGTCGCATCACCGCCAGCAGCACCGCGGTCGGGGCCACCCTCCGAGACGCCCAGGACGTTGGCCCGCCGTGACTCCGCTCCATCCAACACCGCCACCATGTCGGCCACGCGATCCTCGAGCGTGGGCAACTGCGCCAACCGGGTCCGACAGACCCGTGCCGGGCTCGTCATAGATGATCAGCCGCGAGAACGAAGCGAGACGGGACAGGAAGCGCGACATTCCAGGCTCTACCCACTGCAGATCCAGATGGGACACGAAGCCGGGCGAAAGCAGCAGGTCGACCGGCCCGTCACCCACTACCTGATAAGCAATCGAGACCCCGCCTCGCGCAACGTACTGCGTCTGCGGCGACTGCACCACACGGGGTCTACGCCCGCAAACCAAGGCACGACCCCGCCCTGCATCAGGGCGAAGCGTTCACTTGGACCCGGCGGCGCCGACGCCTTACACCCGCGGGTCGCCTGACTTGAGCGTGCCACTTCAGCACCCGGATCGCTTCGCCCACAGCGAACGCACCAGGGCGGATGCCACACCAGCTGCTGCTTCCGCAGGATCGCGATCGCGTAGGCGAATGCCGGACGCACTGTCGAATCGGACGAGCAGCGAGCGTCTCGATGCTCGGCAGCTGCGCTTGTGCTTTGTCATGGCGAAGCGGCAGTCCGACCCCGGCCGGCTCGGACCTCTCCGTGTCGACAATCTGGGTTCAACACCTCTGTCAAGAGCGAGCATTAACTCCTCGTGTCGGTTGCATGCGGAGGCCGCGGCTCGGCCCGTGGGTCCTATGGGATCACGGTCACGGGCGTGCTCGTGGCCACTGCCGTGACCTGTGTGAGCGGGTAGGTGACAGTCTCCGTACAGGTGAGCGTCTGGCCCTCTTCGCCGACGGTGGGTGTGTAGGTGTTGGTCGTCTGCCCTTCGATCGGGCTGCCGTTGAGCTGCCAGCGATAGCCGTCGAGCGGGAACAGGCTGGAGAGTGGCTGCTGTAGGGCGAAGCTTGACCACTTGGCGCCGGTGCACTGCTGGGGGATGCTGGCGTGCCCGCCGCCGGTGATGGCCGGCGCGAGCACCGACGCTGCCGGCGCGCCCGTGGTGATCTCGCCGATCTCGCTTTCGAGCTCGGTGAACCAGACGTGGCCGTCCGGGCCCGTCGTGACCCCTGCCGGGCCGGCGCCGGCGGTCGGGCTGGGAATTCTTCGATGCGTCCGTGATCGGGTTGAGGTCGGCGATCCTACTCGCGTTCAACTCCGCGAACCAGATGTTGCCGTCAGGACCCGCCGCGATCCCATCGAGGTACTTTTCGCCGTTCGGAGCCGGGAAGTCGCCGGTGGCGTGCGTCACCGGGTTGATCTCGCCGATCTTTCTCCGCCTTTTCCTCGATGAACCAGAGGTTGCCTTCCGGGCCGGCGGCGATTTCCGTCGGGCCGCCTTCGGCGGTCGGCGTGGGGAAGTCACTGGTCGCGTGTGTGATGGGGTCGATCTCGCCGACCCGGCTCACACCGTACTCGGTGAACCAGAGGTTACCTTCGGGGCCACGCACGATCCCCGACACTCCAGCCTTGGCGCTCGGCGCAGCAAATTCTTCGCTCGCGTGGGTGACGGGGTTCATCTCGCCGATCCTCAAGTTCCGTCGCGAACCACAGGTTGCCTTCCGGGCCGACCGTGATCCCCGACGGGTAGCTCGACGGGGTAGGGGTCGGGAAGTCGCTCGTGGCATGCGTGACCGGGTTGATCACCGCGATCCGGCTGGCTTCGTACTCTGTGAACCACACGTTGCCTTCCGCGCCGGCCGTGATACCAAAGGGGAAGCCCGCTGCCGTGGGGGCTTCGAAGTCTTCCGTCGCATGCGTCACCGGGTTGATCTCGCCGACCCCACCGACCTGCTCGGTGAACCACAGGTTGCCTTCCGGGCCGACAGCGATCCGGTAGGGCTCACTGCGGTAGGTGCGCGTCGCGAAGTCGGAGCTCTGCCCGAGCGGCCACCCGAGGTTGCCCTTGGGCAGTTCGGCTAGCAGTCCGCCGCTGTAGCTGCCCAGTCTTGCCTTCCGTCTTGGTTAGCGCTTCGCAGAATTCGCCTTCGAGTTCATAGGCCATCTTGCCCAGGGCGGCCGTGATCGCGAGCCTGTCCTTGACCCTGCGCTCTTACTTGCCCGACCGATGTGCATTCTTCGGGCTTGTACTCGCGGCTTCATACGGCCCGCTTGGGCTTCTTGAGTGCCTTCGCGGGGAACGTTCCGGCCGCCACGTTGATCGTGCACTTGAAGGCGCCGCTTAGCGCGATTTGGACCGGCCCGGCCTCTTCGAGCTTCCCGTTCGCCGGTTTGCCGCCCGCGCCCGCTTCGACGAAGCCATTCGCGTTGAAGTTCAGGTCCACGGGCGAGAAGAACTCGGCTTTCAGTTCCAGTTCGTCCGAACCCGGGCAGCTTCGCCGTCGCGGTGCAGCCCGAGAACTTGACTTCGGCGAACAGGCTTTCCGACGGCCACGCAACTGGTCAGGCCCATCTTGGTCGGACTTCGCCTGTTCACAGCTCACCGTGAACGGCTTGAAGACGAACTGCTGTCCGCCCGTACCCGCCAAGCGCGGTTCGGCCGCTTCGCTCCCCGTGAACTTATACGAGACGCTGGCCGCCTTACTCGCCACCGCGGGCGCTGCGACGACGGACAGCAACCAGGCCACGAGGATGGCTGAAGGCAACAGGCGTCTTGTCATGGGAGTCCCCCTTGCGCGATGAGCCGCTAGACGACAGCGTTGATCTCCAGAGGTTCTTCGCTTGTGAGCGTGTCGCCTGTGATTGATAGGCCCGTCGGTTCACGGTTGATTTCGAGAATGGCCTTTACTTTCGTACCGGAGTGGGTTTCATATTCGGAGGGCTTCTGTTTGCCTTTGCTCGCCGCATACTTGAGAGCCTGTGTCGCTGTCATCTTGTCGGCCTTCAGTGGCACGAGCACCGAGCCTTCGAGGTCGATGGAGGATGAAGCGCAGTTGATCGTCGCGAGCCGCCTCGATCCACTGGGCGGGTACACGTCGAGCGCGACCTTCTTCGTAGATTTGCTTTCCCATACGAGTCGCCCTTCAAGCGATGGCACGACGACTTCTTCGGGTGCCGCGCCGAGGGTCGCGCAGCCCGCACCGTTGCTCTTGCAGCCGGTGAATCTGAGCGTCAGGGACTGGACTTCGTTGACGCCGGAGTATCGTCCGCTGCCCGTTTGGGCCAGACATGTGATGAGCTCGGCGTGGTTTTCGATTCTGCTTCCGCCGCCAGCGACGCCGAAGCCAGTCTTGGCAACGCCCTGCGACCACTGGTACTTGCCATGCGGCTGCGCAGCCGTGCACGAGGAGGATTTGAAACTTCCGTCACCCGCGGGAACCGAGAGGCACCGCCCGAATTCCGGCGGAGTGATGACGGTTTCGAGCGTTTCGTCAGCGCCATCGCTGATGCCACCGCTGTTCGCGGCGACGACCCTGTAGTGATAGAGCGTGCCTGGGGCCAAGCCTGCGATGGAGAGCGTTACGGCCACCACTCCCACAGCACCGCCAGGGGCTGGTGTGCATGCCGCGCGGTGTTCGTAGGGCGGCCCCGCGAGGAGGCCGTATTCGACCCAGCATTCGGTCACGTTGGCACCGTTCGGGTTCACGGTGCCGTTGAGGATTGCCGTGGTTTCCGTCACCGCCGTCGCGGGTTCTGTCTGCGCGCGCGGAGGTGCCTGGCCGCTCGCGAATGCCCAAACCCCACCCACGAATTCGGGTTCTGCGATTCGTCCGCTGAACCCCGCAAGCGGACCGCCGCCTATTGCTGCACTCGCGTCGGCAGATAGAGCGACACTGCTGCCAAACGCCGAGCTTTCGCCCGGCGAGAGAGACGCCGCGAGTTCTTCGCCGGCGGCCCATGTGCTGCCGCTTCGCGTGAACACGTGAACGGCGCCGTAATCCGGCGGGACGCTGCTGCCGTCAGCTCCAATTATCGCGATGTCTCCAGACGCAGATACCGCGACAGCTTCTCCAAAACCTGTCTGGTCCGGAGCGGCGTTTGTCAGCTCCTGCTGTTCGGTCCACGTCGAGCCCGTCCTCGTGAATGCCCAAACGCCACCGAGTGCTTTGTTGGCCTGCCCGCTGCCCAGAAGAGCCGTATCGCCGTTTTCAGAAAGGGCCAAGGCTCGCCCGAGTTCGTAAGACGCGTTGATGTGAGACGCAACGAGTTGCGCCTGTTCAGCCCACGATGAGCCAGAGCGTAGGAAGACGACAACCGTGCCTTGGCGACTGCTCGTGTTCGGAGCATCCACGAGCGCCGTGGAGCCATCTCCCGAGATCGCCACGGTCCAGCCAAAACCGACGTTGGTCGGGCCCGACAGTTCGGCAGTCTGAGTCCATGCTCCGCCGGACCGCGCGAAGACGAATGCCTTCCCGAGGGAAGCCGGTGCGCCGACGATGGCCGTGTTCCCGTCCCCTGAGATAGCAACGCTCTTCCCGAATTCGTTCCCTGGCGTTGAGGGCGTGAGCACAGACTCTTCGATCCATGTTGATCCGCTGCGCCTGAAGACCCAGGCTTTGTTGCCGTCGCCAACCAGGGCCGTTGTGCCGCTGGCGGACAACGCCACACTCCGCCCGAAAGCCCCAGCGCTTGGAATCGTCAGCTTGGGACCGTCCTGACTCCAAGTCGCTCCGCTGCGGATAAACGCCCAAACCGCACCGCGGCCATTTGCATCTACTGGGCCACCGATCAGAGCCGTGTTGCCGTCGGCTGACATCGCGACGCTTTGCCCGAAGTAGGTTCCGGGGCCAGGATGTTCCTCGTCCGAGCCGGTTAGCGTGGCGCCCTGCTGCACCAACGGGTCGACGGTGACCGGGTATTGGGCGTCCCGTGTGTCGACATGGAGCAGTACGTAGCTCCCTGCGAGTTGTATCCAGCCATGGAGCATCCGACCGCGAGCGTCCGTGACCACCAGACCGTCATACCGCAGAAGATTAGTGCCGTCCCGCACAAAAGCGATGCCCTTCCCGCCGTTGACGACCCACGCATGCGTGTTGCCTGAGAGCGCAAGAGAGAGGGTCAGCGGCCCGGTGTCCTGTCCTGTAGGGGCGTGGGCGAGCGTGAAGCCCTGCTCAACGCCGAGCGGACCGTTTGCATACCACTCGCTGACACTCGAATGGGAGTAGGTCACGCGGTTGCCGTGAGCCACTGGGGTAACCGCGCCGACCACCTTCAGGCTCGACCGGTAACCGACGGCCTGCAGGCTCAATCCGAGCCGCGCGGAGCCCGCGGCGACAGACACACCAGCCGCCGTGAACGTCGCGTGAAGACGCTGAGCAGGATTGCTCGCGCTAATCACGCCCCCGGCGCCGCTCACGCGGTATCCCGCTCGGTCAGCCCCCAGAGCAGCCGACACCGGTCCCTGGGCGGCCAACGGCAAGCTCAACAGGCTCTCGTGCGAGAACGCACGCTCACTGGCAGGCACGACAGCGGTCCGGTCCGCGAACACGCCCTGGTGCAGGACACCGCCGGCAGCGACCGTCAACAGGGCCGCAACAAACAACGCGCGCCACGGCAACCCAGTCGTGCACCCAGCAAGCGCGCCCCCACTCCCAACCCTCCACGTGCGCGACGCTACCCGCGTGCCGCCAGCCGTCCCTAGCATCATTGTCCCCCAGTCGGTGATTGCGAACCAGCTTGACGCCCGTCCGCAAACAGACTCGCCTCCACGAGCGGCACAAACGCGCGGCGATCCTAAGTTAGATCCCTACAAAAAGCAACCCTCTGAGAACCCCACCCGGACTGTTATCGCCACGCTGCTCTCGCCGGAAAGAGAGCGCCCGACGGAACCGGCCCGACACTGCCAAGATGGACGAGGAGCAGCAGTCTCGCTGACCTGCAGCAGGCTCCTGCCTTGCGGTCAAGCGACAGCCGCCGCAGGCCCCAGTAGTCGCGCCGCGCCGTCACGGAGCCCCCGACTTTGCCGCGCCCCGTATCGGAGCCGAGCGATCGGACATCGGAAGGTGCCCGTTTGCAGGAGGATCGTTGTCACAACGACAACGAATGGGCGATACTGTCGCACGGACGCGAAACTTGGCTCGCCAGAGCGATTCTCCGGCTGGCGCTGCGACTGGTGGCGTACGCAGCCAGGGGTTCTGAGGACGACGACTGGAAACGGCCTTCGTCTCGCGAGGTGGGTCGGCTGTTCAAGTTCGCCGTAGCCGGTGGTCTCGGCAGATGACTCAGTCGAAGGGCAGGCTGCCGTGCAGCGCCCCCGTCGCGATGGCTGCACTAGCGCGTCATCGATCGATCCTTCTCCACCGGCGCTCTTGCAGAACAGCTGGCTGGATCGGTGTACGCGTCTGGTTCATCATGTCTCCTCCTGCTGATCGCGTGAGGCGGGTGCTCCCCGCTGTCGCCATTCTCAGACCGCGCAGTCGTGACGTCAGCGACCCTAGGGGTAAGATCACGCCCCCACGGCCCGCAGCCCGACGGCTTACGGTGGGCCCAACCTCCCGTGGAGGGCTCGTCTTCCCACAAGCGCACGCCGGCCGCTGACCCCGAAGCCAGGGCTGCGATGAGTCTCACGCGGGCAGAGGACCGAGAGCCGCGACCCAAGCTCGGCCGCCGCTCGGCTGGCTTTCGTCGACTTTCCGCGTGCCCTCGACGAGGATCGCCACCCGGAACGTTGCTGAAGGGAGCGGCCCAGGCTCGTTCGGGGAGCTCGCGGACGATGCAGCGTCCCTCGCCTCCGAGCCCCGCTTCGACGTGGAGCACAAACGCCACACTTCGCATCCGGGCGCTCAAGGCGGTTAGACCGGATCACAACCAGATCGCAACACGTGCGGCAAGCTACCGGCTAGGGTTGGGCGGCGGCCGCTTGCACGCGTCGTCGGCATCGGCGATAGCGCCGTGGGGCCGCTGGAAATCGCCACACGAACCAACACTAGGGCGGGTTGACGGAGGCGCCGACGCGCCCACCGAGAGGAGTGGGACAATGAAGGCAAGGCGCGTAGTGCTCATACCTCTGCTTGCGGTCATCTCTGCCGTAGCTCCGGCGGCGGCGCAGGCGCTGCCGCATTGGTACAAAAAAGGGGTGCCGGTAGGCGCCGCCCCGATCCCGGTGGCTACAAGCGGCTCGTTGACCATCGAAGCGCTCGGCAACACGATCAAATGCAAAGTCGCCGACACCGAGGAAATCTGGAACCCCGCCAGCGGCGGCCCCGGTCAGGACCTGGTCACAGCGTTCACCCCGTCGAAATGCGTGAACAAAGCCGCGAGTCCGATATGCCACAAAGGCGCCGTGGAAGTAACTGCCAACCTTCTGCCGTGGCCATCGCATCTCTTCACAGGCCCACCGCCGGGCAACGTGATTCGCGACGAAATCCAGAAGATGCGCTTGCAACTCAGGTGCGTGCCTGGAGCGATCACGGATGAATTCGAAGGCAGCCTCACGCCTCAAGTAGGGGTCGGGACACTGATCTTCGGCGGTCCGGAAGGCGGCCAGCTCCAAGATGCGGGGTTGAACCCGTTGACGATCACGGGCACTGACAAACTCAAAGCCCCGCCCGGGAAAATCACGGCCCAAGACCCGTGACGCGGCCCCGGCTCACACACTGAGGGGAGCGTTCACCGCTGTGACCCCCGGCCCGCTCGCGTGCGCCTGGGGTCACAGCGTAATCACTGGGTCCGAGAAGCCGGGTCAGATCAGACGCCGATGCCGGCGGGTGGGGGCATGCCGGTGGCGAGGCCTCCTCACCGCGTCGGTCCGAAGAGCCAGGTGAGTCTCTCGAGCCCGTCTCGTCGACTTGGGAGCGCGCCCTCGTCAGCCACCTGAGGCACTTCCGAGGGTCACCTACTGTTGCCACGCGCCGCTCGCCGCCGTCGTTTCCGCGTGGTCGCGCCCCGCCCTGCGCCTCTAGGACCTGTCGTCGAAGCCCGACGGCGCCGGGCTTACACCGCCGGCAAGCTGGCCGCAGACGTGCGCGACCTCATCCGCGAGCGCGGCACCGAGTCCGCGCTGCTGGTCGGTCACCACTGGGGCAAACCGCCGCCTGGACTGCGGCGATGAGCCCTCTGAGGTCGTGGACCCCTGGCCATCCTAAATACGGCCCATCCGCGCGTGCTCAACGAAGGACGGCGCTACCCGAGCCGGCTCGAGCGCGTCCTGCCTGGCGCGACTCCCGCTCGTCGCGCACGTTGTGATACCGACAACGAAATGGACCTTAGTGGACACCACTCCACCCCTCCAGCAGCACTGGAGGCTTTGATCGGGGGTGCATCCTGCGACGTTGGCAGAGGGCCAGCCAATGCGCGCATTCGTGCTTCGGAGGCAGCCATCGGAGCAGAGCATCCTCGGCCGGGACGAATCATCAACGCCATCGCGCAGTTGCTACGCGATGCGGGCGAGCCGATGCACGCTCGAGACATCCACGGCCAGGTCGAGATGCTTCTGCGCGAGCGCGTGCGATGGGCGTCGGTCAAGGCCACACTCGCCGGAAGCATCCACGGCCCTGGCGCGAGGTTTGTGCGCGTCGCTCGCGGCCGATCTCGCCTCCCAGCCTAGGCACGACCTTGGCCCAGCGCCCCAGGTACGCAACCGCACGAGAGTTCAGCGCCCAGCGGCAACCTGTGAAGTCAGGCTTTCAGCCTGAGCCACGATCGGCTCGAGAAACACGATCACGCGCATTTCTACTGGCCACGGCTTGGAGGGCTCCGGCTGTTCGTCGATGGCTGCGCTCACGATGCCCAAGACGGGGACGCGATGTCTTTCAAGCGATAAAGCGGTGGATGGCCTCGTTGGCGTGGTCCTGAAACGACGGGTTGGCCAGATCGGGGAAGATGTCTGCTTGGTCAACCAGGGGACCCTTGAGCTTGTTGGCCGCGCTGGCGTAGAACACGCCGCTGGACAGAGTCGGGTCGGTGACACCGTCGACCAGTCGCTTCGCGCCCACGTCAAGTTTGTGGGAGATGCCTAGGGCGGGCATGACGTATTTGGCCGCTATACGCAGCGGTAGCGCAATGTCGTTGGAGGCTTGGGTGCCGGTGGTGGCGCCGGGGCTCACGGTGATGAAACGGCGGTCGGGGTATTGGCGGGCCAGGTAGGCCATCCACAGGGCCCCGATGTACTTGGCCTGCGCGAAGGCTAGGTTGAAGTCCGCTTTTCCGACGGCGAAGTAGCTGCCGTCGATGACGGTGGCGAGCTCGTCGGCGGAGGTTGAGACGAACGATGGCCGCTTCATCCCCAACTTCGGAAGTCCCCTGGCTGCCTCGCTTCCGGCGAGGACCGCCACCTCTCCGAGTCGACCTTCGGCCAGGAGCCCTTCGAGGAGGACGACGTGGCCAAGAACATTCGTCGCGAACACGGTGGTGACCCCGTCAGCGGTCAAGGCCATCGACTGTGGGCCGATGACACCAGCGTTCATCACCAACGCGTCGACGGATCCGCTGATGCTGGCCAGGCCGGCGCGGACCGAATCCAGATTGGCGACATCCATGAGAACGATGTCGAAGATGCGCCGGCCGGTCGCAGCTTCGAGCTCGGCCTTTGCCGCTGTCGCCCGCTCTAGGTTCCGGCACGCCAGGTAGATGCGGGCGATCTCGGGACGTGATGCCAGTTGCCGGGCCACGTCCTTGCCGATCCCGGCGTTGGCGCCCGTAATCAACACGGTCTTCTCTGCGGTGGGTTGCATTTGAGTGCTTGGCTCCTTAGCTAGTGACATGGTCGTTGGTGATTCTGGATACGGCTGTGCAGACTTCTGCGTCTCGTCAAGGTCGCGCCGTGGGTGGCTGGCGGACATGGCGCGGTCCGTGGCCGGCCGCCGGGGGCGGGCGGCCGGCGACGGTTCTCTCCTTACCGCTCACGGGCTGCCTCTAGGGCGATAACGACAGCCCCGGTCCTCTCCTCGGTCTGTCGTCCGCGTTGCGGGCGAGCACGATCGTGAGCCAGCAGCCGCGTGGCTTCGTGTCCGAACGTTGCCGGGAGTAGTGACCACGATCATCTCCTCCCCTCTCAGATCGCGAGGCGGCCGCCGTCGACGGGGATGATCGCCCCGTTGATGTAGCCGGCAGCCGGGGTCGCGAGGAACGTGATGACGTCGGATAGCTCGTGCACTTCAGCGACGCGGCGGAGCGGAATCTGCTTGGCAAACTCCTTGGCCATCTCCAACCTCGGCTCCAATGCCGGGGTCAACGTCGGACCGGGGGCGACCGCGTTGACCCGGACGTTCTGCGGCCCGTATTCGGCGGCCCACGCCTTGGTGAGCAGCTCGATCGCGGCGCGCGAGGCGCCGTAGGCAGCCATGCCTGGCTGGCCGTAGCTCGCGACCATCGTGGAGACGTTGATGATCGATCCGCCGCCGCGGGCGGCGATCTTCGGGGCGAGCGCGGCGACGAGGAAGAACGGCGCCTTGACGTTGATCTGGAACAGCCCGTCGAACGCCGCCTCGTCGGTGTCAGCCGTCGGTGCGAGGGCGGCAAAGCCGGCGCAGTTGACCAGAACATCGATCTCGCCTGCTGCGTCGGCGACGCGCCTCACCTCGGACATCTCCGAGAAGTCAGCGGCGATGAACTGCGCATCGTGCCCACCCGCCCCGATCTTCTCCACGGTGCTCGCGCCGCGGGTCTCATCGCGGCCGGTGATGATCACCGACGCGCCCTTCTCGGCCATCGCCAGTGCGGTGGCGGAACCCATCCCGGATGTGCCGCCGGTGATGAGGGCGGTCTTGCCTTGAAGTGCCATGTATCGCGTTCTCCCTCTGAGTGGTTGTCGTGACCCTGGAAATGGATCACGCGTTCCACTCTAACACAGAATGGATGGTGCGATCCATTCCGTTGGTAGAATCTGCGGTATGAACACGACTAGCCCCTCCCCTCGGCCGTTGACGCGCAAGGGCCAGGAGACCCGTCAGCGCATAGTCGACGCGGCCGCCGGCTTGATCTTCCGGCACGGCGTCGCCCACACGACGATCGAGGACGTACGCGCGGCGGCGGGCGTCTCGAGCTCGCAGCTCTACCACTACTTCGACGACAAGCCGGCCCTGGTCCGGGCAGTCGTTGACCACCAGGCCGACACAATGGTCGGCGGGCAGGAGACGTTCGATTTCAGCACCCTGGAGGGCCTCCGAGCCTGGCGCGACTTCCTGATCGCGGCCCAGCGCGAGCACCACTGCATCGGCGGCTGCCCAATCGGCTCTCTCGGAGGCCAGCTAGCCGAGACCGATCCCGACGCAAGAGCCCACGTCGCCGAGGGCTTCAAACGATGGGAAGCCGACGATCCAGAGCGGTCTACGAGAGATGCACGCACGAGGCGAGCTCACGCCCGACACCGACCCCGACACACTCGCCCTCGCGCTGCTAGCCGCTCTGCAGGGCGGCCTGCTCCTCACTCAGGTCAAACGCGACACCAAGCCGCTAGAGGCCGCGCTTGACGCGATGATCGAACTGGTCGCCCTGCTCAGCGGCAGCAGCTCGTAGCGTCCTCGCGCGATACGCTCGAGACCCCACCGCGCCGCAAGCCCCGGCACCCGATCCGTTCGCGCGACCGTGCTCTCGCACGTACTCCATGTGGCGCTCGCCGTTCCCGGCGTAGGCGTGCAGCAGCGCGTCGCTGGTGCCGTCGAAGTCCAGCGGCGGCACACCGAAGCGCGCACACAGCTCAGCGTTGAACGCCGGGCTCGCCTTTGTCCAGCGCCCGCCGACGAAGAACGTGCTGTACCCGTGCCAGACGAAGAGGTCCGTGCCCATCAGCTCCCGAAGGCGCTGTGACTGCAGGTGGTTATGGACGTCCGCGAATCCCAGCCGCGACGGGATGCCGGCCGCACGGGCGGCCGCCGTCAGCGCGACAGCCTTCTGCACGCAGTAGCCGCTCCCGGCTTCGATCACGGCACTGGCCGCATAGCCGCCGGGGTCGGCTGGCATCTTGTACGGGTCGTATCGGATTTCGTCGCGGATCGCTGCGAACAGCCGGGCGGCGACGTCATGCTGATCTTCAGCGCCCGCGGTGACGCGCTCGACGAGGTCGCGGACCGTGTCGCTCTCGCTGTCGATGAACCTTGTGGGCCGCAGATCATCGGGCGTCGGCGGACCGGGCTTCTCCAGCGGCTTCAGCTCTTGGTGGGAGCACAGCACACGCCAGACGATAAAGCGGTCCGATCCGGCCGCGGCTGGGACCGTGCTGGCTGCCCAAGTTCTCAGCAGGCGACTCGCGGCGGGAGGTCCGCCGGGACATCCGCGAGGTCAAGAAACTCGGCGGCCAAGTCTTTGAAGCGGTTCAGGTCGGCGAGGTTGGTGGCGAGTCCGAGTGACGCGCGGATGGCGCCGCCGGATGGCAGGCCGATCTCTCGGACGTAGTCGTCGAGCGCCATGCCATCCCCGAACTCCCCTCCGACGAGCGTCTCGCGGGAGATCGTGAATGCGATCTCGCCTGCGCCGGGATTGCAGAAGCAGCCGGTGCGAAGAGAGACCCTGTGGTTGCTGGCGATGCGATCGACGTAGCGCTCGTCGACGACGCGTCCGTCGGGGTGCAGGAAGTTGAATGCGATGGTCGCGCCTCGCTGCTCCCACGATTGCGGGCCGTAGATGGTCGCTGCGGGCGAGCCGTCGGAGTGCTTGAGATCGCCGATGGCGACTACTAGCCAGTCGCCGAGCGCGGCGACGCGCGCGTGGATCGTCTCAAGGCCGACGCGGTCGAGGAGGTCCAGGCCGATCTGGACCGCGGGCAGGTTCAGGTAGTTGACGGTGCCGTCTTCGAAGTGCGGGGCGCCTGGTGCGGACTGGTAGTACTGGCGCTGGACGAACGCGGCGACGATCGTGCCGCCGGAGAACCACGGACGCTCTAGCTTTGCAAGGGCCTCTCGCCGGGCGAGCAGGCAGCCAACACCGGTCGGCCACCCGAACATCTTGTAGAAGGACAGCGCGACGAAGTCCGGATGCCAGCGGCTGAGGTCGAGTCGATTCGTGGGGACGAATGCGGCGGCGTCGAGCAGCACGTGCCACCCGTGCGAGTGGGCCTGGTCGATCCACTCCAGCGGGTGATGCACACCGGAGAAGTTGGATTGCGCTGGGTATGCGAACAGGTTGTGGTGCTCGCCCGCGGTATCGGTCAGGTAGCGGGGCAGCAGGTTCTCGTCGACGCGCAGATCAGGGCCTCCGCTCGGGACGTAGGTTGTCTCTGCCCCGCGGGCGCGGGCGAACTCGCGGATCCCGTTGACCGAGTTGTGGTTGTCGAACGTGAGCAGGAAACGATCCCCCGGACGGAAGGGGTAGGCCTCGCCGACGAGCCGCAGCGCCCCGGTGGCGTTGGGTGTGAAGATCGCCTCGTACTCCTCTGGTGAAGCTTTGAAGAACTCCAGCACTCGTGCCCTCGCGTGCTCGAGCAGTTCGGTGCTCGCAGCCGAGGTCGGGTTGACCGAGTGCGGGTTGCCGAACACGTTCTCGCGCAGCATCCGCGTGTGCTCGCGCAGCTGCGAGTCCGCATACAGTCCGCCGCCGGTGTAGTCGAGATACACGTGACTCCCGTGATCCAAGCGCGCGAAGTCCGTTCGGCGGAGCTCATCGAGTGCCGCCGTCGCGCCGTAGTCCGGATACCGGTGCAGGAACGTCGCCTCCGACGCGGCGTGGGTGGCGCTCACGTCGCGCGCTCGCCGGCTGTAGGCTCGACGTCGACGTCGACGTTTATGCCTGCCCGCACGCTCTGGGTGACGACGCAGAAGTCCTCGAAGAGCTCCAGGCAGCGTTGCATCCGCGGCTGCTCGGAGTCCTCGACGACGGGCTCGATCAGGACCCGGATTCCGCCCACGCGCATTCGGCCGGCGTCGTTGCGCTCCAGGGCGCCGCTCACGGTCGTGTGGATCCCGTGGACGTCGATCCTCGCTCGCCGCAGGCAGTAGAGCGCGCTGGCGCTGAGACAGTTCCCGATCGCCGCCGCGAGCACCCTCGCGGCGTTTGGCCCGGTCCCGTCGCCGAGCGGCTCGGGCTCGTCCATCAACAGATCGGCTGTGCCCTCCTGCTCGAAGTCGACGAGGAACCGGTATCCGTCCTGCAGATCCATCGTGAAGCTGAAGCTCTCGTCAGCTGGCACTGTCACGAGCCTCATTCGTATGGGGGCCGGCGTGGCGAGGTTGCGGCAGCGCGAACATGGGTTATGGCGCCGGTTGGCGGCGCGCGATGCCGAGTACGAACGGGGGTCCGACGGGCCCCGGTCCTGAGGTGAACCGTCGAACCTGCTCGACCCGGAATCCGGCGTTCGCGATAGCGGCGACCGTGTCGCGAGCAAGATGGCACCCCGCGCCGAGTTGTGGCCATATGCCAGAGCGATCCAGGCTCGCCTGAACGGCTTGGCCAAGACCGCCCTCTGCGATGACGTGCTCGAAGAAGCGCAGCTCGCCGCCGGGCACCAGGACTCGGTGCAGCTCTGCGAGCGCTATCTCCTGATCTACGACTGAGCACAGGACGAGCGAGGTGACGACAGCATCGAAGGCGCCGTCGTCATGGGGCAGGGACTCGGCGATGCCGTCGACGACCGTGATCTGGATACGCGCTTCGCGCGCTGCACGGGAAGCGAGCCGTCGCAGGTATGGCTCAGGCTCGATGGCCAGAACCTCGGCGACTCCGCGTGGGTAGTGGGGGAAGTTGCGCCCGTCGCCCGCACCGACCTCGAGAACTCTCCCGCTCAGGCCGGCAAGCAGCTCCGAGCGCTCGCCTGCTGATCCCACCTTTCCAGAGGCGTGAGACCAAACCCGTGCGAACACCGGATGGTGACCGATTCCCGTTCTTGGAGTTGGCCCCCGCTCGGTCAGCGTGCTCAGGGAGAGGTTCGCGAGACTCATCGCGCGAGCTACAGCGTCGACCTGGTCGAGCTCGCGGGCGCTCAGATGCTCTCGCGCGGACTCCTCGACATCCGGGGGGACTGGCTCGGCAAACCGTCGCTCGGCGCGCGCGACGGCGTAGGAGACAGCTGCTCGGCTCCGCGGGTCAAGACCTTCGAGTTCTCCGACGCGCAGAGCCTCAAGCTCGGTGGGCGAGACACCTGCACGCCGCGCCCAGCGGCGATGTACGCGGGCGCATCCGCGACAGGCATTGACCTGGCTTACGGCGACCATGACCCGCTCGCGAAGCCGACGATCGAGCCCCCCGGCATAGGCGCGAGCTAGCAGCGGGCCTCGCAACAGAACGTCAGTGAGGTCCCGTGTAGCTTCCCCGACCGAGTAGAACCGGCGCGGCGCACAGCCGCCCACCTCGCCCCGATCAGACTCGCCCAAGTCGGACACGTCACTCACCGTGCCGTGCTCGGCTGCCGTTTCCCGGCGGGTGCCGTTCGAGCTGGTCATGACCTGACTGTAGCCCGGACGTAGGAGATACGGTTGCGGTCGCGGCCGGCCGTGGGTCAGCCCCCCGCGGCCTTGCGACCCATGAGGTCTACTCCGAACAGCGGACCGGCCGGGCAGAAGTTGAATACGCCCGCCGCAAGCGGGACGCCACCAACAACCGCGATGATCGCACCGCCGGTGCCGCCGATCGAGATCCCGACTGCCCGCAGCTGCCATCGTTGCTGGCGCTGGCGCGCCGTCTCACGCGTCTCCGGTCCCCGGCGCGCTCCGAGCCCGGCTCGACGAGCTCGTCCGCGAGGCCGAAGAGGCACCCTGGCTCTCGTCGCCAGTACCAGGAAGATGCGCCGCGGCTGAGCGACCCATCTCCACCGCATCGCTTGGCGCGCGGAGCGGTGGCCGTGGAAATCCTCTGCTCCCGGAGCGTAGTTTTCCCGCATGGCGGACTGATCCGCCCGGCGTAGCGTGGTACGCGCCATGCGTACACCGATCGAGTCACAACGAGATGCGTTCGGATGAGCACCGTGGGAGCGAGGTGCGTACCTCGGCGAGGCAGGGACAACGATGAGTAGGGTCGTAGTGCTCGGCGCGGGGATTTCTGGGCACACGGCGGCGGCATTCGCTCGCAGCTGGCTGGGGCGCGACGACACGGTGACGGTAGTCTCGCCGCGGCCGGACTACAACTGGGTTCCGTCGAACATCTGGGTCGGGGTTGGGCTGATGAAGCCGGCGCAGGTGACTTTCCCCCTGGCCCCCATTTATGAACACGCCGGGATCGAGTTCGTGCTGGCCTCCGCCCGCGAGATACATCCCGACGGCGACCGGGCGAGACGCGGAACGCATATGTCACCGCGGAGTCGGCTGACGGTGTCGATCACCAGGCTGCCGTACGACTTCCTGATCAACGCGACCGGTCCGGCGCTGCGTTTCGACAAGACCGAGGGCCTGGGGCCCGACGGCGGCCACAGCCTGTCGGTGTGCCTCCCCGGGCATGCGGCGCAGGCCGCAGCCGCGCTGGCCGAGGAGGTCGAGCGGATGCGCAAAGGCGAGCGTCGGCGCTTCCTCGTCGGCGTGGGCCACGGCACGTGTACTTGTGAGGGCGCGGCGTTCGAGTACATCGTCAACCTGGAGTTCGAGCTGCGCCATCGCGGCGTGCGCGACAAAGCCGAGATCACCTGGATCACCAACGAGTACGAGCTCGGTGACTTCGGGATGGGCGGGATGCACCTCAAGCGCGGCGGCTACATCACCCCCAGCAGCATCTTCAATGCCTCGCTGTTCGCCGAGCGCGGGATCGACTGGATCACACGGGCCCACGTGCAGAAGGTCGAGCCCGAGCGCGTCCTTTACGAGACGCTCGACGGCAAGGAGGCAGAGCAGGCGTTCGACTTCGCGATGCTGCTGCCACCCTTCTCCGGCGTCGGACTGAAGGCCTACGATCGCGAGGGCGCCGAGATCACCGGCCGCCTCTTCATGCCGAACGAATTCATGCGAGTCGACGCCGACTACACGCCCAAGGCCTACGAGGAGTGGAAGGCAGCGGACTGGCCGCGGACCTACCAGTCACCCGACTACAGGAACATCTTCGCGGCGGGCATAGCTTTCGCACCTCCGCACCCGATCTCGGTTCCGCGCAAGAGCCCGAACGGCACGGTCATCGCACCGGCGCCGCCTCGAACCGGCATGCCCTCGGCGATGATCGGCAAGGCGGTCGCGAGCAGCATCGTCGACATGATCCGCGGAGCCGACTCACCGACGCACACGCGCCTCGATGGCCGAGATGGGCGCCGCATGCGTGGCCTCAGCCGGAGCCAACCCGTTCACGGGTACGGCCGCCTCGATGACGGTCTTTCCGATCGTCCCGGATTTCGATCGGTATCCCGAGTACGGCCGCGACAAGGACCGCACGTTCGGGGAGATAGGGCTCGCCGGCCATTGGATCAAGATTCTGCTGCACCACCTGTTCCTCTACAAGGCGCGCCTTCGACCCGGCTGGCGCCGGATCCCGGAGTAGACCCATGGAAGCGAGCACGCCAGCTACGCGACGAAGCCGACCAGGTTCACGGTGTTCATGCGCACGTTCATCCCGTGGCAGATGTGGCGGTTCGCCGCGATCAACCTCAAGATGATCGGGATCATCCGCCGCAGCCACCACGGCGACAGCCCGAAATAGTCGCTCTGGGAAACGGCCGAACACCGCCCACCAGGCGCCAGGCATGGCGAGAAGAAATGTCCACCACCGCCAGCTAGCAGCAAGAGCCTGCGCTCCTTAGCGGCGGATTGGTGAGGTTGAAAACCCCAGGCAGGCTTGCTACGGCTCACAACTATACTATTGTGTAGGGGATAGCTTGTGCGGGCTCATTGCTCGCACGTCGTCTCCTGACCAGCCGGTCGGCCGGTCTGGCACACCCCCCGAAGACAGGTGACCGCTATGGGCAACGACACAGACACAACCGCAGCCTCAAGCGCGTCGGCAGTGCAGGAGCTGACCGCAGGCACGTTCGACGACCGCGTCAGTGATGGGCGACGGTGGTGGACTTCTGGGCGCCATGGTGTGCGCCGTGCCGCGCCATGGCGCCGCAGTTTGAGCGCGCCGCGCGTCTGCGTCCGCAGTATCGGTTCGCAAAGGTCAACATCGACGAGCATCCCGAGCTCGCGGGACGCTTCGGTGTGCGCTCGATCCCGACGCTCGCAGTCATCCGCGACGGCAAGCTCATGGGCACCGCCGCGGGCCTGGTCGGGGCCGACGATCTCGTCGCCGCGCTGGACCGCGCCGCTTGAGCGCCCGCCCGGATCTCCCTGAGCGATGATCAGCGCGCTCGGCTTCGGCCTGCTCATCGGCCTCGCGGTTGGAATGGTCGGCGGCGGAGGGGCGGTCCTTGCGGTCCCCGTCCTCGTCTACGCGGTTGGGCTCGGCGTCCATGAGGCGACGACCGTCAGCCTGGCCGTCGTCTCACTCGGGGCGGCGATCGGTGCTGTAGGCCAGGCGCGCCAAGGCACGGTCTGCTGGGAGTCCGCGGGCTGGTTTGCGCTTGCCGCGGCGGCCGGAAGTGTCATCGGCACGTTTGCCAACCGCGCGCTCGGGGGCGAGATTCTCCTGCTGTTGTTCAGCGGCGTGATGCTCGTCGCGGCGCGCGCAACCTGGATGCGTGCGGGCTCCGCGATGGTGCGGGGCAGCGGATGCCCGCCGGCTCGCGCGAGGGTGTTGTTCCCGGTCGGGCTTGGGGTCGGCGCGCTCACAGGACTGGTCGGCGTCGGCGGCGGCTTCGTCGTCGTCCCGACGTTGGCGATCGGTTTGAGCTTTGGGATGCGCGAGGCCATGGGAACCTCGATCGTCATCGTCGCGATCGTTTCGGTCTGTGGTCTGGCCTCCCATCTGGCGGTCGGTAACAGCCTCGACGTACCGGTGACCATTGCGATGGGCGGCGCGGCGATGGCCGGCGCTTATGCAGGCCCGACCCTCGCGGCCCGCATCTCAACGGAAGCACTCGGTCGCGGATTC
Organism: uncultured Solirubrobacteraceae bacterium; assembly: GCA_963760785.1. GTDB lineage: Bacteria > Actinomycetota > Thermoleophilia > Solirubrobacterales > Solirubrobacteraceae > Palsa-744. The sequence goes on from CAVXEL010000001.1 coordinate 67,454, forward strand.
GCGCTGCTCGTGGTGCTCGTGGCGCTCGGCGTCGTCGGCGCCACCCTCGCCGGAGCCAGCGTCTGAATCAGACCATGCAACAACTACGAGCTTGTACCCTGGACTGGAGGTGCACTTGATGGTTCCCAACCCGACTATCGCGACCCACAGGAGGACACGATGAGCACCGGCCTCCCAAATGGATCCTCGATCTCTGCAGAGCAGCTCGCCGATCGACTCGCGGACGGGGAGACTATGACCGTCCTCGATCTTCGCGAGGATGCGGACTGGGGAATCGAGGCGCCAGGCTTGACCTCTCGCCACATGCAGCCCGACGCGGTGCTCGCCGATCCCGGGGCCGTCGCGAGGGATCTGAGCGGCCCAGTGGCCGTCCTCTGCAATCGGGGATTGACGGCGCAGCCCGTTGCCGAGGCCCTGAGGAAGGCCGGCGTCGATGCGGTCGTCGTGGGTGAAGGTATCCGCGGATGGATCGCGGCGCTGCAGTCACGCGTCGTTGATCTGGGGGTCGACGGACTGGTCGTGCGGCAGATCCAGCGGCCCGGCCGCGGCTGTCTGTCCTATCTGCTCGCCGCCGGTGGACAGGCACTGGTCGTCGACCCAGCGCCAGACGCCGGCTTCTATCTCGGTCTCGCCCATGAGCTCGACTCACGTATCACCGATGTGTTCGACACCCATATCCATGCGGACCACCTTTCAGGCGCTCGGATGCTCAGCGAGCAGGCCGGAGCGACGCTGCGGCTGCCAGCGCTCGCTCTGGAGCGCGGCGTCGCCTACGCCGCCGAGGTCGAGCCGGTCAGCGACGGCGACACGATCATGCTCGGCCCCGTCGCGCTGCGAGCGATCGCCCTGCCGGGCCACACGACCGACATGACCGGGCTGCTCGTCGCCGATCGCGCGCTGATCGGCGGCGACTCGCTGTTCCTGGACGGCATAGCGCGTCCTGATCTGCAGCAGAGCGACCCCGAGGGCGCCCGAGCCATGGCCCGCGTGCTGCACGAGACGCTGCACGACCGTGTCCTCGCGCTCGGCGAGAACGTAGTGCTGCTCCCGGGACACACGCACCCCGGGGTCCTCGCCAACGCCGTCGCCTCCCCCCTGGCGGCAGTGCGAGCCGCAGTCCCGGAGCTCGCAATCGAGGAACCCGCCGAGTTCGCCGAGTCGTTGCTAGGCGAAATGCCCCCGCGCCCTGCCAACTACGAGTCAATCATCGCCGTCAACGCCGGCGTTCACCCCCTTGATCCCGAGTTGGAGACCGGCGGCAACAGCTGCTCGGCGCGCTAGGGATCGCGAAACAAAGGAGCCACAGTCGATGACGCTACCGAGCCCGATACCCGTAGACCTCGCCGAGATGATCGCAGCACGGCTGCGAGTCATCGGCGACCCCACCCGGATCCGCATCCTCGATCTGCTTCGCGACGATGAACTCTCGGTCACACAGATCACCGAGCGGCTGGAAACCAGCCAGCAGAACGCATCCAAGCACCTCGGCATGCTCCTGCAGGCCGGCATCGTCGCGCGGCGCAAGGACGGGAACAGCTCCATCTACAGCATCGCCGACAGAGGCGTCTACGAACTCTGCGAGCAGGTCTGCGGAGGACTCCAGCTCCAGCTCACCGAGCTCACTGCCCTGGTCCAGGGCACACCCTGAGCATCGTCGACTGACGAAGCAACCATCAGAGCCAGCCGACAGGCGGTCGGCCCACCAGCACCTTTACCACTATTCTCGCACACAACAATGTAGTTGTGCTATGCTCCTGGCATGGATGAGGTGACGCAAGTCCCGCACCAGCCGCAGCCGGAGCTGGTTGAGCTGATCGCCGAACGCTTCCGTGTTCTCGGCGAGCCGATGCGGATCCGTCTGCTCGACGCTCTGCGCGATGCTCCGGCGACCGTCCAGCAGCTCCAGCAGATGACCGGGGCATCCCAGCAGAACGTCTCCAAGCACCTCGGCGTGCTTCTTCGCAGCGGCCTCGTCAGCCGGCGCAAGGAGGGCAACTTCTCGCTCTACGCGATAGCCGACGAGGGTGTGTTCGACCTCTGCGAGCAGGTGTGCGGCGGCATGCGCAGCCGGGTGGAGGACCTCAACGCAGTGCTGCAGGAGGGAATCAGGCAATGAGCTCGACCGCATGTGCACGCCAGTCGACGCAGGACCCCGTGGCGGGCAGCTCCCGCTGGCCGCTCGAGCGCGTTCTGTTCGCGCTCGCGGGCACCATGACGCTTCTCAGCGCGGCGCTCGCGGCGCTCGTCTCCCCGTGGTTTCTGCTGCTGACGGCATTCGTCGGCGTCAGCCAGTGGCTCTACGTGCTCGTCGGTGCGTGCCCGGCCTCGCTGGTACTCCGGCGTCTGTTCTCGCTGCAGTCCGTCCTCTACCCCCGCCAGGAGGCAAGCTCATGAGCACCACCACCGCGCCCGCACCCGCCACTCCGTCGGCGCCCACCGCCGAGCATCACACAGCTGTCGGGCCGATCGGACGCCTGGGGCGCTACACCGCGACGCACTTCCGCACGGTCCTCATCGGATGGGCCGTCGTCGCCGTCGTGCTCGGGTTCTTCGCGCCGAAAGTCGAGACGGCTCTCTCGGGCGCCGGCTGGGAAGCGAGCGGCTCGCAGTCGGTGCAGGCCCGCAAGCTGGTCGAAAAGGACTTCGCGGGCCTCGGCAGCTACGGGCTGATGACCGTCGTGTACTCCCCCACTGAAACCGTCGGCTCGCCGGCATTCAGGTCGGCAATCATGCGCGTCGAACAGACGCTGCGCGCAAACAGCGCTGTCCGGACTGTGGTCGCGCCCGCGGCCGGGCTGTCGATCTCCCGCGACGGGCACACCGCGATCGTGCAGGCCGGCGCCGCCAAGAACCCCAACGAAATGGTCGCCGCGGCCGACAAACTGAAGGGAACCCTGCACGGGCTCTCGACGAGCACGGTCGTGGTCAACCTCACCGGCGCGGCCGGGCATGTGGTCGGACTTCAACGCCGCCAACCGCTCGGCGATGCTCAAATCGGAGGTCATCTCCTGGCCGGTGACGCTCGGCATCATGCTGCTCGCATTCGGCTCGCTCGTGGCCGCCGGGCTGCCGCTGATGCTGACGATGGTCGGGCTGCTCTCCGCCGCCGGCATGCTCTACCTCGGCACGAAGATCATGCCGATCTCGATCTGGGCGATGAACTTCGCGCTGATGTTCGCGCTCGCGCTCGGAATCGACTACGCGCTGTTCATCGTGATGCGCTTCCGCGGCGCGCTGTTCGGGTCCAAGATGGACGCGGAGGAAGCGACCGCCGTCACGATGGACACCGCCGGCAAGGCCGTCCTGTTCAGCGGCGTGACCGTCCTGATCTCGCTGACCGCGGTGATGCTCGTGCCGAGCCCGGCCTTCCGCAGCATGAGCCTCGGGATCATGCTCGCCGTCATCTTCGTGCTCGCAGCGACGCTGACGCTGCTGCCCGCGGTGCTGGCCAAGCTCGGCCCGAAAGTCGACAACCTCGCGCTGCCGTGGGCGCACAGCGGTGAGCACCGCTCCCCCCGCTTCGCCGCGTGGGGCGAACGACTGTGGGCGCACCCGTGGCGCTACGGGATCCCCGCGCTGGTGGTGCTGCTCGCGCTCGCCTACCCGGTGACGCAGCTCAAGACCTCCATGCCCTCGATCAAGGTCGTCCCGACCAGCGACTCCTCGCGCGTCGGCTACAACCAGGTCCAGGCCGCGATGGGCCCGGGGGCCACGGGGCCGCTGCAACTCATCACGCCGGCGGCCGACGCCACGAAGGTCACCGCGATCGTGAGGGCAGACCCGGGTATCGCTCAGGTGATGCCGGCCCAGCCCGGAAGCAGCGGCCTTGTCATGGTCACGGCCATCCCGCGCCAGGACCCCTCCAACCCCGCGGTCGGCACGACGATCAACCGGCTCCGCAGCGAGGTGCCCGCCGGCACGGTGCTCGGCGGCGCCGTCGCCGAAAACCACGACCTGCAGAAACTGCTCTCCGCGAAGACCTCGCTCGTCATCGGCGTGGTGCTGGTCCTCGGGTTCCTGCTGCTGCTGTTCGCGCTGCAGGCGCCGCTGCTCGCCGCGGCCGGCGTGCTCACCAACCTGCTCGCGACCGGAGCGGCGTTCGGCGTCTCGAAGTGGATCTTCCAGGACGGCGATCTGCACTCGCTGCTCGGCTTCCAGCCGCAGGGGTTCCTGGATGCCTGGGGGCCGGTGTTCTTCTTCGCGATGATCTTCGCGATCTCGATGGACTACACCATGTTCCTGCTCTCCTCCGCCAAGGAGCACTGGGACCACAGCCACAGCGCAAAGGACGCGATGGTCAACGGGATGGCGCACTCCGGACGCGTCATCTTCGCCGCCGCCGCGGTGATGGTCGCCGTGTTCTTCACATTCGCGCTCTCCGGCCCGCTGCCGCCCAAGGAGATGGGCATCATCCTCGGCGTCGCCGTGCTGCTGGACGCAGCACTCGTCAGGCTGCTCCTGCTCCCGGTCCTGCTGCGGCTGATGGGCGCCCGCGCCTGGTACCTGCCCAAGTGGATGCGCCGCGTCCTGCCCGATGTGCGGTTCGGACACTCATGAGCGATAGAGAGATCATGCAGTGGGACGCGGGCAAGGCCCACGTGCTCGACGCGCCCGAGCGCGAGCGGGACATGCCCGCGGGGAAGGTCATCGAGCTGCTGTCTGTCGATGGAAGCGAGACGGTCATCGACTACGGCGCCGGAACCGGCCGCCTCGCGCTCGCCGCGGCGGACCGCCTGGCGCCGCGGGGCCGTGTCATCGCGATCGAGGACAGCAGCGAGATGTTCCAGCTGCTGTCCGAACGCCTCGCCGGAATCGCCCGCGCCGAGCCAATGCTCATCGAGGGCGACGACGTACCGCTACCCGACCAGACTGCCGACCGGATCCTCGCCGTTGACGTGCTAGATCACATACGACCCGGCATTCTGGCCGAGATGCGGCGTCTGCTCGCCCCCGACGGCCTGCTGCTACTGATCGACTGGGAACGCGGTCACTCCCGCGAGGGCGGTCCTCCCGACGGCGTGCTGCTCACCCCCACCCAAGCGATACGCGAGCTCGCCGCAGCCGGACTGGAAGCATCTCTCGTCGAGTCTCCCTTCGCCCACCGCTACGTCCTGCTCGCCAGCGCCGAGACATGCGGATGGGAACGAGCGTGATGCTTTTCGCCCGCAAGATCACGACGCTCCCGCCCACCGAGACCTGGGAGGCATGCCAGCGCGACGACCTCGTGCTGGTCGACGTCCGCCAGCCGCAGGAGTGGCGATCCGGAGTCATCGCCGGCGCGCTGCTGATACCGCTCGACGAGCTTCCGCGCCGCATAGACGGAGCTGCCGCGCGAGAACACGGTCGCGTTCCTCTGTCGCTCCGGTCACCGAAGCACCCTCGCAGCCCGCCAGGCGCGCCGGCACGGCATCGATGTGGCCAGCGTGAAGGGCGGCATGACCGCCTGGCACAAAGCCGGGCTCCCGACCTCCACCCCACCCCGCCACGCAAGCCGCCCGGCCTGACCATGACCCCCAGCCGCACCATCGAGCGGCTCGCACGCCGCAATGCCACCTGCATGGTGCCTCAATCCGTGCCAAACCAGCCCGGGATCCTGACCGTCGACGCGACCTGGGGGACAATCTCACCGATGCATCTCGCCCCCGGCGTGTCCACCGTGGGCGAGCTCGAAGTGATCGATCACTTCGCCGCCGGAATGCCGCTCGTGGACACGCGACTGGAGCACTACTACCACGAGGGCACGATCCCGGGCGCACGCAACATCCCCCACGAGCAGATCAAGGAGTCGATCAACTCGCTCGACCCGGACGTCGCGACGATCTTCTTCTGCAACGGCCCACAGTGCGCCGCAACACCCGACGCGATCCGCACGCTCCTCGCAAGCGGCTATCCGCCTGAGTCGATCCTCTTCTACCGCGGCGGCATCCACGACTGGATGACTCTTGGCCTCCCGATCGAGGCCCCGACATGACCCGCCGCCGAACGTGGCAGTTCGTCGAGACCTTCTACTACGAGCAGGGAGAAGAGGGTTCCGGCTACGTGACCGAAAACTACATCCAGGGCATCGCCAGACAGGTCACGGGGCTCGACCTCTCGCAGTGGGCCAACGCCCGCAACAACACTGCGCTTGCAAGCCAACTCTCCGTCGACGCCCAGGCAGCCAACACAGCTATCGCAAGGCTGAGTGGAATGGCTCCCGGAGGTTGGAGTCAGCCGACTTCCCTCTCTCAAAAATGGGCGATACTGGGTGAGTCGGTGCGAAACCTGGCTTGCCAGAGCGGTTCTCAGGTCTCGCCTGCAACCGCGTGGCGTACGCGGATGACGGTCGCGGAGAGCTGAGCCCGCGCGCCTTAGGCGGTGCGACACGCAACACGCTAGCGCTAGCTACTTGCCCCGGAAATAGTCGTTGGTCTGTCCGGCTTGATTAAGAGAATTGGTCCTGCAAATGGGCTGGTTTCTGATCGAGGAGGATGCGGATGTTGCGGCTGTCGGAGGGGCAGGTCGAGTCGTTGTGGGACGAGGTGTTGCCGGGCGAGGTGCGGGAGCTGCCGGAGGATCTGGCGGCGCTGGATGTGCTGTTGCGCGATCCGGAGCTGCTTGCGCCGATCGCGTCAGTTTGGCGCCGCGAGGCGGTGTCGCAGGGGCGTCCGACGATCCCGATGGAGCTGTATGTGCGCTTGATGGTGGTCAAGCAGCGCACGGGTTGGGGATACGAGACGCTGGTCAGGGAGGTCTCGGACTCGCTGCATCTGCGCCGCTTCTGTCTGATCGCGCTCGGCGAGCGAGTGCCGCACGAGTCGACGGTGCGCAAGCTGACCCGTCGGCTCGGAGGCGCGGTGGTGGACGAGCTGACGCGCTGTGTGATCGCAAAGGCCCAGCGCGAGACGCGCTTCAGGGCGCAGGGCGGTGAGGATCGACTCGACGGTCGTGGAGGCCGACGTGCGCTACCCGAGCGACGCCGCGTTGAGCCTGGACGGAGCGAGGATGCTGGCGCGAGAGGCACGCAAGCTGCTGGCGCTGGTCGGCGGGGACGCCGGGCGGGTGCAGGATCGCAGCCGAGCACTGGGGCGGCGCATGCGGGCGATCTCGCGCACGATGGGACGGCGCACCGGGGAGCGCAAGGAGCAGGTGCTGGCCCTGACAGAGCAGGCCGGGGAGTTGTTGTCGCGTTCGGTGCGCGAGGCCAGGCGACTGGCGCTCGCAGCTCGCGCACGGGCGCGCGGCCGTGGCGCACAGCGCGAAGCTGCAGGTGATCGCGAGGCTGGAAGAGCTCGCAGACCGCTCCGAGCGCGTCACAGGGCAGATCAAACTGCGGATCGCCGGAAAGCCGATCACCGAGCGGCTGGTGTCGATGTTCGATCCCGGACGCCCGTCCGATCCGCAAGGGCAAGCTCGGCAAGCCCAACGAGTTCGGCTACGTCGCCCAGATCTGCGAGGTGACGCCGAACACCAGGCGCGGAGCACGGGGGTTCATCCTGCCGGCGTCGACCAAGCTCGGCAACCCGCGCGAGAATCAGCTGCTGCCGGACACGACCAGCGAGTTGAGCGGCTCGGGCTCAAGCCGCGGGAGGTCGCGCTCGACGGCGGGTTCGAGCAGCGACCTACCGCCGAAGCTCTCGAGCGAACTCGAGACCCGATCGGGTGTTCATCGCTGGCCGCCAACAACCCGGCTCCCGAAGAACACAGCGACGACTCGGCCGCTACCGCACCGGGGCGGAGGGCCGCATCAGCCACCTCAAGCGCAGCTACGGACTACGGCGATCCCGCCTGAAGGGACAAGCCGGAATGCAGAACCTGGACCGCCTGGGCGATCCTCGCCTACAACCTTGACACGCTCGCCATCCGGACCAGATGAGAGCATCAACACCGCTCGATCAGAGCAGAAAACCATTTGCCCGGAACGGCCGCGTTCGACAACGAGCACGGCCGTTTTGGTTCAGCCGTTTATCCGGGGCAAGTATCTAGTGGCCCTGATCTCGATGCCCCCTTCGCCCGCTTCATCGCGGAAGGTCCCGACAACGGCGATCGGTTCCCAGTGGAGTCGTTCCGCATAGCCGGCGATGAGCACTTCGAGATGTCCGGGAGCCTTCCCTTGGAAGCCCGATGGGTCCTGGATGCCCGGGGCGCTCTCGCGGTACGTCTCCGTGAGCTGGTGCGTCATCATGTTTACGGGGCCGACCGTGGCCGTCCACGAGACCTTGCCCTTGGCTGAGCCGATCTGCGCGACCGTGAGGCCGCTCTCGCACCCGATGTGCCCGAAGGCGGGCGCGCCCTTCGGAAGCGTGTACTCGAGCCCCACCGCTGGGCCCGACGGTTCGGTATCGGAGACGAGGCCGAGCCGTGCGGACCAGCCGGGTAGCCCCCGCCCCGAAGGCCGGTTGTTGATTTCGCCCTCTTCGTTGCTTTCGGGGAGTTCTTCCCCTACGGGTTCGGGTTCGGATGTGCAGGGCCGTCCGTCGGATTCGCAGCCACTGAGTTTCCACAGCGGATTCGCTTTTCCGGAGTCGCCACCGGGAAGCAAGGTGTCTCCGGCGAGTGTGCCGCAGGTGATCTTCTTGCCAGCGGCCGTTTCCAGCGCGACGGTCCCGGGCGCGCCTATGGTGAGTTCCTCATCATAACCCGGGGCGTATGACGCCCATTCATAGCTACCCGTCTTCCGGGGTACCGATGTCGTGCACCCGGCGTCGGAGTACCTTCCTCCCCAGTGGGTCGGCACTGCGTAGCAGACACCCCACCCCACCTTCTCGGCCTGTGCCGCCGATGCGCAGATTGCGCTAAGTACGACTACTAGTAGCAGCAGCACTTGTAGTGTCCTCTTCGGTCTCACGTTCTGCTCCCTACTCCTTCGTACTCGCTGGATCGGTGAGCGGCGATGCGGCAGTACGGGGATGCGTGAGGCTCGCCCTGTGCGAGTCCCGCTTCTGAGGCCCAAGACGATGCCGCAGCGCCCCCATAGCAACTCGCCACCCCCGCTCGCGTCTCCGAGGAGGCGCGCTCGCTTCGGGACGCTCTTCGGCTGTGATGGAGCACCACCTGCGTCTCCCTCGGAATACCGCCAACGTTTCCGCATAGACTTCGGCACCCTAGCGGCGGTGCTGCGAATAGTCAATATGTTGGGAGGAACTTGTTCCGCGGGCCAACGTTGCGGGTGGAGGTCAAGGATCGCGCGGCTGAGACGCTTCGCTCGCGGAAAACAGCTTCCGGGCATTCAACGCGGTAGAGGGCGCCGACGCTCTCCTCCGTCTCTGCGATCCGCGACGTCCGGCGTGGCCACCGCCGCGGCCGAGCCTCCCGGCGCCTGACGCCCGAAAGCTGGAGGTTGGGGGCCGGTCGGATTGCGTAGCGGGCCGGATTCGAACCAGCAACCCTCGGTTATGAGGCCAAGGCACTGTGCCGGCCGAGCCTGTGACGCACGCCCAGAGCGCAGCCGCCGTGCGTGAGCTGCGTCAGAGACAAAGCTGCTCTGCTCGTACCGCGGCCCTCGTCGGCCAAACGAACCTGTCCAGCCTGTAGAGCAAGCCGGCGGCTTTCAGCCGCGCGACGCTGTCCGTTGGGTCTCGGCCAAGTTCACGGCCGAGATCCTCCACGGAACGCGGCCAAGGCTGCTCTCGGTCGAGAACGATCAGCATCACCGTGCGGTCGGCGGTCTCGTCCTCCTCACTCGGGGTGGGGGTACGCTCCTGGCGCATGGGAAGGTCCTTCCTTTCCGTGCCGGGCCCCCGGCAGCTCCAACTGCGCGGGGGCCGCTTATTTGGTTTGCAGGCGAGCGTACAAAGCGCGTGCGATGGCATCCGTTGCCGCCGCGTCGCGACGACGGGACGTACGCAGCGTACGCAGCCCTGCGACCGTTCTGCGTACGCACGCGCCTCGCATGGTCCGCAAATTGGGGACTTCCGTTCGCGGTGCTTCGCAGCCACTTGTCCGAGGAAAGCCCTGCAGGAGAGCGAAATTCGCGCTTCTTCGCGGCGGGCGCTACCAGTGGGCGATACTGGGCTCGAACCAGTGACCTCCGCCTTGTCGAGGCGGTCCAGGGAGGGAACAACCGGGCTGCGAAAGGCAAGCGAAGGCAGTAAACGCATGAAGAATCAGCCCTTCTGACCCCCGAGCTCTCCCCCCAGCTTTCCCGCCGTTTCCCGGCGAGATGTGCGCCAGGTGTGCGCCAAGAACGCCCCGCTGGCCGTGCTGCACGATGCGGTAACGCTCGCCGACGATCCCGAGCACCTCGCGGGTGTCCTGACGGACCGTCGGGAAGTAGCCGGCGATCGCCCGCGAAGCCCGAGGGGTCGAATCAGGCGGGGGCCCGCCACCGTGAATCGAGATCGGGTCCTTGGCAACGCCCCGACCAAGCCCGGATGCCTCGATCGGGTCCGCGACGGTCGCCGGCGGACGGTCGAGCACCGCTCCCAGATCGTGCCAGGGTGTGGCACGCACGGAGCTGCGTCTGTGAGTCCTGCGGGCATTTCGCTCTCCTTTGGTTGAGTGGCCCCACGGGTGTGGAGCCGGTCGCAGCCCCGATCGTGGCCCGAAATGGATGCGACAATGGCCGGGCCAGCAGGTTCCCGCACTACTTCGCGAGGCGTCAAACACTCGCTCGGACGCAGCCAACACCGCCGGCCCGGTTCGCCCATTCGGCATCTAGACCACCGCGTGGCATCAGGCCAGCGCCGCTCGACTTGCAGATGCCATGCTTCGCCGAGCGCGGGCACTTCTTTTTCCAGGACGGACCTCCCCGCCCGTGCTCTGGGATCTGAGCCTCAGCTCGTTATAGAGTCTTGCCCGTGGAGGCGAGCGACTTCGATTTTCTCGATCAGCAGTTCGATGATCACCTCATCGGTGATCGAACCGAATCCACGGCCATGCTCGCCTGGTTTTTGGAGCATGTCTGGCGTATGGACGCCGATGAGGTCGAGGAAGCGCTGTGCGACGGCGGTAACGACAAGGGCATCGACGCAGTCGTTGTCGACCGCGACGCTCGCGAGATTTCTGTCTTTCAAGGCAAGCGACGGCGAACTGCCGAGCGGACGCTTGGCGACTCCGACCTGAAGCAGTTTCGCGGTGTCGCGACGTATTTCCGGGGGCCGGAGGGGATCGAGGCACTCCTCGCGAGCGATCCGAACGACGAACTGCGCAAGCTCGTCGAGCGGCACGATCTCCGCGGGTTGCTCGACGAGGAGGATCCTTGGACGACGAAGCTCGTATTCGTCACGAACGCCTTGCTTGATTCGGCGGCCATAACGTACATCGAGGCGTCCCACGCGGAGGAGCCGGAGCTAGTCGTGTGGGATCGCGACCAGCTGTTGGCGGTGGCCAAGAGGACGGTTCGACCGGGGCTTCTGGGGGGGAAGTACACGCTTGCGCCGCGCTCCGATGTCGTCACCCAACCGCTCGAGGGAGACGTTGAGATGGCGATCGCACTCGTCCCGGCGAACGAGCTGGTGCGACTGCCCGGAATCGACGACCTAACGCTTTTTGAGATCAACGTGCGGCTCGGCCTTGGCAAAACGAAGATCAATCGCGAACTGGCCAGCACCATTACTGGTGAGAAGGGTGACCACGCGTTGTTCCCGGCTTACCACAACGGAATCACCATTCTCACCGGAGAGCTTGTCGTCGACGAGGAGGGTCTCCATCTGGACGGAGTCACCGTGGTCAACGGCTGTCAGTCTCTGCTGGCGCTAAGGGCAAATCGTGAGAGCCTGACGCCCGAGCTAACCCTACTCGTGAAGGCTGTTCAACTTGGCGATAGCACGACGTTGGCGGACACCATTACGTACCGGAGCAACAACCAAAACGCCGTCAACATCCGCGACCAACGTGCTAACGACCCCATTCAGCGAGACTTGCAGAGGCAGGTTGAGGAACACTTCGGCGACGATCTGTTCTACGTCATCCGGCGCGGCGAGCAAGTGCCTGACGGGCGCGCCGCGCTAGAGAACCAGGATGCCGCTCAACACATCATGGCTGTTTGGCTCCAAGAGCCGTGGGCAGCGGTACGGAAGCTGAAGCTATTTGATGAGGATTACCGACGGATCTTTAGCCGCACCGTCGACGCGCCCAAGCTCTACCTAGTGCAGCGCCTCAAAGAAATGTCTGAGGCGCGTCGCTCGAAGCTGCTGCCGAGCCTCAGTGCGAGTTTCGCGTCGGTGCGTTTCACGTTGGTTTATCTAACCGCCGCTGTCACGCGTGAGAGCGAGCTCGGCGCTGCGTTCTTCGCTGAGCCAGGGCGCTGGCTCCCTGACAAGGAGGCAGAGGTGGTGGAGCAGCTCGACGAGCTGATGGACCACGTCGTGACAGAGCTCAACAACTTCGTTCAGACTCAAGAAGAGGCGCGCGGCGACGGTGGCGTCCTTTTTGACGCCAAGATCGCATTCAAGAGCCAGTCTTCGATTCGGCAGGCAGAGCAACAGACCCTTTCGGTGACCAAGGCGCTCGCGCGTCGGATTGAAGACTTCCTTTTCTCCGTCGAGCCAGCTAACTGATTGCTCTCTAATTCCAGGGCATCCAGGAGCTCCGGGGCAATCGATGGAAGTGCCGGGTCGCTTGTCGCAGCGACGCGTTCGACTCGATGCTTGACCACGTGAGCTTGCCCACCTGTACTTGCGCAGCTAATAAACGAAAGGCGGGCGGCCTGAGCCGCCCTCCAGTCGTGGCGAGACGAAGATCGTCCCTAGAGGCCAAGCGAGTCGCCGACTGCGATACGAAGCCGACGCGCGGTCGGATGCTCGGCGAACGCGATCCAAGCGCTTGCAGCTAGAAATAGTGAGAACAGCCACCAGAGTTCGCGAAGGACGTTCATGTTGTTGGTCACCCCCCTCCTGCGATTCCGCCTGCATGCTGCGATACGTAAGCGATCCCTAGCGCCAGCCCGAGGGCGCCTAGAAGCATCTTGAACTCGCCGTCGTCGAGGCCTCCCTTCCCCTGGGAGGCGCCGGCAGCCGGTCGGCTGAGTAGCTCGGACAAGCTCGCGCTGCAGTCGGCCTTCGGGCAACGTCCCACAACAAGTAGGTCGTGGCCGGTGACCGTGTCCCCGCAGCGTGGGCAGGCGCCAACGGGTTGAGCGATGCGCTGAGCAAGCGCCTGGTACGCAGATGAGACCGTTTGGTCACGCTGCCTCAGGGCTTCAACCTCAGTTGTCAATTCGGAGGTTCGGCGTTCAAGCTCGGAGATGGAGCGCTCGTCCGCCGCCGCCTGAAGGCCGCGATCGAGCAGGTCCGACACAGCGCTCGCCAGGGTTACACCCTGCTCCGAGGCATGCGCCTCGGCAGCCTCCTTGATGGTGTCGGGAACGCGGGCATAGATGGTCTGGGACATGGCGGCAGAAATGTACCAGAGTAGCTTGCGATCCGCAAGCGATCTCTATCGGGTCGTCCTCAGGGTAGTTTGGACTGCGAACATGCGTTCGCGTCCGGATCGACCAGTAGGGTCAAGCGCATGCCGCCGTCAACGTCCGTGGATTCGGCTGCCTTGAGGAAGGCGCGTGGGGCCTTCTTCACGCCACCGCCGATTGCCGAGTTTCTGAGCCGCTGGGCCATCCGCTCTGCCGACTCGCGCGTTCTTGATCCAACCTGCGGAGAGGCAGTTTTTTTGTTGGCTGCCGCCGAGCGACTCGAAGCTCTTGGGGCAACGCCAGACGCGATCACAGCGCAGCTCACTGGCGTCGATCTTCATGCGCCATCACTCGACGCGTCGGGAGCGCTACTGCGAGAGGCCGGAGCAGGCGCAAACCTGGTTCGCTCGGACTTCTTTGAGCTCGCAACACCCGCGCATCTTGGCGACCGTGTGGGCTGGCAGGACGCGATCATCGGAAACCCGCCATTCGTTCGCTACCAGGAGCATCGCGGGCCAGTGCGAAAGCGTTCTGCGGCAGCCGCGCTTGAGCAGGGTGTTCGACTGTCTGGTCTCGCCTCGTCCTGGGCTGCCACCCTCGTGCACGCGTCGGCCTTCCTGAGACCGAGCGGTCGTCTGGCGATGGTCTTGCCCGCAGAGCTCCTGACCGTGGGATACGCCGAGCCGATCAGGCGCTGGCTAAGAAAGCGGTTCGCTGCAGTCAATCTGGTGATGTTCGAGCGCCTCCAATTCCACGGCGCCGACGAGAAAGTAGTCTTGCTGGTTGCCCACGGCGAAGGACCGTGCGACTCGTTCTGCCTCTTCAACGTGGATGGGGCAGACGATCTAGCGGACGTCCATCCCCTAGACCCAGTGGGCGCGAACCCCGCAGCGGAGGGAAAGTGGAGCGATCTAGCACTCTCGCTCGACGTTCGTCAGCTGTTCAGGTCGGTCAGCGAGCGCATGACGCGACTGGATACCTACGGTGCACCGACACTCGGGACGGTGACAGGCGCGAACGATTTTTTCGCTCTCTCCGAGGTCACGAGAGCCAAGTACGGCATCGCCGAGAGACACCTACGGCGGATCAGCCCGCCCGGGACGAAGCACCTCAAGGGCCTGTCCTTCTCCCGTGCCCAATGGGAGGAGCTGAAGCTATCCGGACAGCGCGTATGGCTTCTCTATCCGGAGAAGAAGGCCCGGAGCAAGGGACTCATTGAATACATAGAGCTTGGGCGTGAGCGCAATGTTCCCGACGCGTACAAGTGCACGGTGCGTGATCCCTGGTGGCGCCCTCCTGCGGTGCCGGTCCCGGACTTGTTCTTCACCTACATGTCTCATCGCTACCCGCGATTGATCACGAACGCTGCTCGGACCACGTTCGTCAACTCGATGCTTGGACTGCGACTCCGCGACGATGCTCAGGCGGAGGCTGGCAAGGCGCTTCCGTTGCTCGCGCTCAACTCGCTGACGATGCTCGGTGGCGAGGTGCTCGGTCGTGGCTATGGCGGTGGGATCCTCAAGATGGAGCCGTCAGAGGCGGCAGCGTCTGCCTGTGCCAGGCCCCGAATCGCTTGAGAAGGCGTGGCGTGCCCTATCGCCGCACAGCCCGAACCTTGACGCGGCACTTAGGCGCGGTGAGTGGTGGGCCGTAGTCGCCGAGGTTGATCGCGTCCTTCTGAAGGGCGCGCTTGGGCTCAGCAACGACGAGGTCGTCGCCATTCGAGACGCGGCTACCCTGCTTCGCGTCCGTCGCACGCGGCAAACTGAACCGCATCGCCAAACCGCCTAAACCCGACGTCCTAGCTGAGCTCGACCCCGTCCTGGAGCAGGCGGACATCGAGCTTGCGCCGTGGACGCATCCACCGGGGGCACACGCCGAGGAGCGCCAATACGTGCCGGACTACGCGACGCTGCGGGCACTCCTGGCCGTCCCGATCGAACAGGGCCACGCCGAGAGCCAGCAATCCGGCCGTGTCGCTAAGTCCCTCGACGCCTATGTCGCCCATGAGCTACGCCGGGCCGGCTTTGATCCGAGCAGCGTGTTTCCGCGCCTGCGAATGCCGCGGGCTCTTTCGCCTGAGATGGATAGTGTCGAGGAGGCCGTCGACCATCTGATGATGGTGCTCGACGAGTATGAGTCGTTCGCAGAGCAGCGGTTGAAACCTACGCCGTTGCGCCAAGCGATCATGCGGCTGGGGCGCATCCGGCTTGGTGAGGCAGAGACCAACGTCCTCGGCCGGTTCTACAAGAAGCAGGTGGACGCGGTGGTGCTGTCCGATTGGCTGCGAGGGCCTGACGTGCTTGTGTCCGGCAAGACGCAGTTCTCGAGCTACCTCAACAACAAGAACAACCGCTACGAGGAGGCGATCGGCGAGGCCCACAACCTCCGTGACCGCTACCCCTTGGCGGCCATGGGCTTCGCCTATCTCGTCCGCTCGAACGTCTTTGAGGGCGGCGCGTTTGAGCTACTGCGCGACCTCCTCGTCCGCCTCCGTCGACCCGATGGGCCGTTCGATGCGACGGTGCTGCTTGTGGCCGACTGGGACGATGGGACGCGCGCGCTCAACACGGTCGAAGATCCCGCACCGTCGCTCGCTCTTCCCCGGTTCTTTGAGGACCTCCTCAACGCCGTCATGGCCTACACCCCAGTGGACGTTCATCAGGGGGTTCGGGCACGCAAGCTCGGGGAGCCCCAAGGAGGCTTCCCCCCCAGCGAAGATCCGGGAGCCGAGGAGCCGAGCGCTTAGACCGAGACACGTAGAGCGCAGGGCAGAACATGCGTGGCGTTGCGCGCTCAGCGCGACTCCTGGTTCCCTATTGGCACGCCTGCTAGTTGGACCGGCGTGCTACTTCGTAGCCCACTCCGGCGGTGGCGCCCCGGGCTTCCATGCCTTGGTGACGCCGCCGCCCTGCTGGCGGAGGACCTGGGCGTAGTCGGCGAGCTGGTTCTGGAAGGCGAGCTCTTCGCGTGGGTCCTGACCGGCTTCGTCGAGTTCGGCTCGCCACACAGCAAGCGCGCAAAGCGTCTCGGTCTGCGCGTCGTCGTTCCACCACTCGTCTTTGAGCGCTTCGAGCTGGCGTGGGGTAGCGGCCGTGCAGCGCGACGATCGGCGCCCCACATCTGCTTGCGCCATTCGGCGTCTCCGCCGTAGGGCTCAAGCCAAGGGGCTCGCTCGCTCTCGTTGCCGCCGACGAGCGCTGGCGCGGTGCGCAGCGGGCGGACCTTGCCGTCCTTGGCGGCGAGCGCGACGCCGTCGCGAGACGAACTGTGCGGCGAGCGTCGAGGGTGGCGTCGTCGGCGCCGGCCGCGAGCTCGCGAGCTGGGGGCTACCGGGTCCGGGAGGACGATCTGGATCTCGATGGCTCATCGTGTTCGCTCCTGTGCTGGTGGGTTGGCGATGCGGTTGATGGCGCGGGCGATCCCCGGCAGCGGCTGGTTCGGCTCGGTGCGATCGTGCGGTGAAAGCGCGGCGCCGCAGTCGCGGTCTGCCAGCTCGGGATGCGCGAGCGACGGGGTCTGTGCGTGGCTGCGGCGCATGTTCACGGCGAGGCGTTGGATGCGGTCGGTGTCGTGTCCTTCGACGCCGAGATCCTCGCGGGAGACGTACCAGTCGGTGCCGTGGCGGGCGCGGGACGCCTCGACGTAGGCAGGCTCCTTGCTGGTCTGCCAGCCCCCGGTCACGACGAGCGTGCGGGTGACGGTCGCGCCCTGCGCGCGGTGGATGTGCTGCGCGTAGCCGAGCCGGACGCGGGCGAGGTCCTCGCCGGCGAGCGTCCGCCGCCGGCCGGTGACCTCGAACTCGATCAGCACCTCCCCGGCGGGGGTGACGTCGAGGACTTCGCCGCGGCTGCCGTTCTCGATCCGTTCCCGTCCTGGCTCGTGGTGCTGCTCGATCATCGCTACCCGGTCGCCTTGCGCGGATGCCGTAGTGGACGCCGGGCACTTGGACCTCGAGCTCGCCGAGTTCGCCGCGCTCGGCGCGGTAGTGCTGGGCGCGCGCGTTGAGCCGGTCGATCTCCTTGTTGGAGGCGTCGGAGATCAGCGCGACCTCGCTCCGATCGAGTGGGTCTCGGTGAGCGCCGCCCAGTTCTGCGACGGCATGCTCGACGGCCTCATCGCGGGTGTCGGCCATGTGCAGTCGCCCGTGCGCGAGGTAGTGCGCCATCGCGCGGTCCGAGCGTCCGGCGCGCAGGTCCGCCCACGCACGCTGCTCGGCGCGGGTCGAGCGTGCGCCGGACGTTCGAGAGCTCCGCGCTCGGCGCGATCTGGGCGAGCCGGTCGAACATGCCGCCGGCGCCGATCGAGGGCAGCTGTGCGGCGTCGCCGATCGCGACGAGCTTCGCGCCGGTTCGCTCCACGACCTCGGTGAGCCGCTCGAGGCGGTCGGTGTCGGCCATCCCGGCCTCGTCGAAGTAGATCGTCGTGTCGCTCGTCGATGTTCAGCTGCCCGCGCTCCACACGGACGACGAGCGCGTCCAGCGTCAAGGTCTGCCCGGCGAGCGCCGGGACTGTCGCGGCCGAGCCGCTGCGCGGTGGACCCGGACACCGCGATCCCCAGCGTCTGATGGCCGGTGAGCTGCTCGGCGCGGGCGGCGGCGTCGATCACAACGCCCTTGCCGGTGCCTGCGGGCCCGACGAGGATCGCGCCGCGCTCGGGGCCGGTGATGACCGCCAGCGCGCGGGCCTGCTCGTCGCTCAGGCGCCCGCCGATCCGCTCGGCGACCTGGTCGCTCGCGGCCTGGCGCGCCCTCTCCCCCACGTCTCGTCCCGTCGCCTGGGCGAGGTCGTGAAGCGACGCTCGATCGCCTGCTCGCGGGCACGCACCGCGAGCGTCGTCATCAGCCCACCCTCCAAGCGGCAGGACGCGCCGCTCGGCGATCATCGCGTGTGAGAGCGCGAGCGCCTCGCGCGGCGAGAGCTCGCCGACGGACTGCTCGAGCAGCGCGGCGCGGAACTCGCCGGGCTCGAACGTCGCGGCGCGCTCGGTCAGGCGCTCCTCGACGCGATCCTCAAGCACACGCTCCGGCGCCGGTCCTGGCGTGGCGCTCGAGCAGCCGTGCGCGGCTCGTCACCGGCGAAGTCAAAGCGCGCCGCGGTCTCGTTCCACACCGCCTGCAGGTCGGCGCGCGTGACCAGTACCTTCGCCTTGCGGTTCTCGAGCTTGAGCTGGCGCAGCTCGCCGCGCTCGGGCGCTCGGCCCCACTTTGCGCGGAAGCGCTCGGCGGCCCCGGCGACCTCGCGGCTGCGAGCCGAGAAGGCGTCCAAGAGGCCGCGCGGCACGCCCGCGATCTCGAAGTAGCGCCCATGCTTGCCGGTGCCCCGCTCGATCGCATACCCGCGCTGCTGAGAGCTGGTGCGCGAGCGCCGAGCGGTAGTAGGCGCCGAGCTCCCGCGCGGAGCGGAAGATCGGCCGGGAGGCGACCGCGACGATCCGCCCGTCCTCGCGGATCGCGCTCGTGATCACGACGTGGCTGTGTAGCTGCGGGTCGGGCGCGTCGCCGTCAAGGACCCCCCGCGCGGTGGTGTGCCGGTACTCGGCGGCCACCACCTCCCGCGCGTGCTCCTCGACCAGCTCGCCCGCCGTAGCGGCGGCGGACGGTCGGCACCGTCTCGGTCGAGGTGGGCCATCGCCTCGCTCACGGCCGCCGCGTGCGCGGCCTCCATCGTCGCGGCGCTGGGTCTCGTCCCCGAGCGCCCACACTGCGGAGACGGACTTCGGCGCGCTGAACGTCAGGTCGATCCCGCCGCCACGGCCGCCGCCGGCGCCCTCGCGGCGAAGCCACTCGCCGCTGCGAGGGTGGCGGCCCTCCATCAGCGCGATGAAGTCCTGGCCGTCGATCGTCTCGCCCTCGATCCCGAGCCGCGCAAGCGTGTCGGGCGCCGCGAGCCACCGTCCGGGGGCCTGGGTCGGCTCCCCTCGGGGCTCAGGTAGTAGTCGCCGCGCTCGGGCTCGACGGTCTTTGACTCGAGGTAGCGCGCGTACCCGCCGCCCTTGGCGGCACCGATGCTGGCTGCGGTCATCACACCGGTTACAGACCACGACCGCACCAAAACGGCCAAGCGAATTGCACAGCGCTCGCACAGCGCCCGCTCAGGTGAGCATCTAGTCTGTGCGGGCTGTCGGTGGGAGACGCGTTTGCGGTCGCCGGATGCGCTCCGGGAGCGGCTGTTAGGGGCGGAAGCGAGCGCGAGACACAGTGATGCAGGCATGGCCCGGAGCTTGATGGGCGCTGCCAGCGCAGCGATACCCGGTCCGCGACGAGGGGACGGGCCCGGCGAGCAAGGGACATGCCGGTGCAACCCCGCTCGCCCGGCGAGACCGCGCGAGCGCCTGGTGGCGGTCCGGGCGACGGCGCTCCGGAGCGCCTGCGGACAGCGGATCGCTAGTCGCCCTCGATCGCCCACTTCAGCCCGGCAGGGGGCTGCTCGGCCAAGAGCGCATTCAGTCGCGCGACGACCGGTCCCCTTGCGAGCAGCGACAGAACACGGCCGGGATCGAACTCCGTCTCAAAGCCGGCCCGGGTGTGTCCGCCGCCGAGGTCCTCGAACGTCCAGGTCGCCGTCAGCTCGCGCAGGTCACCCGATTCCCGTCTCATGTGAACGACGCCCGGCTCCTGGTAGCTCAGACGGAGGTCCACATCGACCGTGGTGACCAGCGCGTCGATGCTCGCTCTGACGAGCGAGCTGCGCCCGTCGCGGTCGCACTCGAGGATCTCCACGGCGGCGATCGCCTGGTGCCACTGGGGCGTGCGGGGCGTGTCGCAGACCAGCCGGAAGCAGGCTGCGGCGGGCGCCGCGATCTCCACGCAGGATGCCCCGGAGAAACGGCTCAAGGCGCCGAGTTCCCTGCGGTCTGCGGCTGGGAGGCGGTGCCCGTCTCGGCGAGAGTCGACCGCGCGGCGCGGGACGCGGCGTCGAGGTTCCCCCGGCGTCTCCGCGTTGACGGCGTCGCCGGAGCGCGGCGCGCAGCCGACGCGGCACGGACAAGCATCTGGGCACCACGCGAGACGCTCACTGTGACGCTACGGGTGCTGGGCGTTCTCGGCTGTAACGTCGTGTCTCGTCGTTAGGATGCGCGTCGGCACGGGCTGGGGTTCTCATCGAAGCTCTGAGGAGGCCTTGCCCAGCAGCTGGCGGGCGATGATCAGCAGCTGGATCTGCTGGGTGCCCTCGAAGATGTCGAGGATCTTCGCGTCCCGCGCCCACTTCTCGAGCAGGCTCGACTCGGCGTAGCCGGCCGCGCCGCAGAGCTCGACGCAGGAGAGCGCGATCTCGACGCAGGTTCTGCCGGCCTTCGCCTTCGCCATCGAGGCGCGCAGCGAGTTCGGCTTGGCGTTGTCGGCCATCCAGGCCGCCTGCAGCGTGAGCAGCCTCGCCGCCTCGTAGTCGGCTTCGAGCTCGATCAGCCTCGCAGCCGCCGCCGGCTGGCTGTGAGGAGCGGCTCGCCGGATCGGGCGCGATGCCGGCTGCGCTCAGGAGGTTCGAGGTCTCCTCCAGGCAGGCGCGCGCCAGGCCGACAGCCATCGCCGCGACCAGCGGCCTCGTGTTGTCGAACGTCTGCATCGCCCCGGCGAAGCCGTCCTCGCGTCTTGACCTCCTCGCTGCCCAGCAGGTTCTCGCGTGGGATCCTGCAGTCCTCGAGACGGAAGTTCGCGGTGTCGGAGGCGCGGATGCCGAGCTTGTGCTCGAGGCGCTCGAGGACCAGCCCGGGTGTGTCTTTCGGGACCACGAACGACTTGATCGCGGCCCTGCCCTTCGAGCGGTCGACGGTCGCCCACACGACGATCAGCTCCGCCCGCTCGCCGGAGGTGACGAAGATCTTCTCGCCGTTGAGGACCCACTCGTCGCCGTCGAGGACCGCGGTGGTGCGGATCGCGGCGCTGTCGGAGCCCGCCTCGGGCTCGGTGATCGCCATCGCGGCCCACTTGCCGCCGAAGCGCGCCAGCTGCTCCTCGCTCGCGACCGAGGCGATCGCCGAGTTGCCCAGCCCCTGCCCGCGGCATCGACAGCAGCAGCCCGACATCCCCGTAGCAGAGCTCGATGATCCCGAGCACCGTCGCCATGTTCGAGCCGTTGCGGTTGCCGGCGCGAGGCGCCGTTCTCGCGCCGCACGCCGGCCGCGCCGGCTCCGCCCATCTCGCCGCTGTCCTCCATGCCTCGCATCAGAGCGGCGAGCATGTCGAGCTCCTTCGGATAGCAGTGCTCGGCGAGGTCGTACTTGCGCGAGATCGGCCTGAAGACCTCCGTCGCGACCTCGTTAGCCTGCTTGGCAAGCGGCGCCAGCCTGCGTGGCAGTCTCGAGGTTGATCATCGTTCCGCGGCCGCTCGTACGCTCAGACGAGCAGGCCGCCCTCCATCAGCCCGGCCGCTCGCAGGTCCCGGTACCAGCGCTCGACAGGGTGCTCCTTGACGTAGCCGTGCCCGCCGAGCAGCTGCACGCCTTCCGAGCCGATCCGCATCCCGTGCCGCGCGCAAAGGCTCGTGGCGAGCGCTGCCTCGCGCTCGAAGCTCAGCCCGCGGTCGGCACGGCCCGCCGCCCGCCAGGTCACGAGCCGCATCCCCTCCAGCTCGATCGCGATGTCGGCGACCGCGAACGCCACGCCCTGGCTGTTGGCGATCGACTCGCCGAAGGCCTGGCGCTCCTTCACGTAGGGGATCACGTAGTCGAGCACCGCCTGGCAGCACCCGACCGCGAGCGCGCACCAGGCGATCCGCGCGCGCTGCACGCAATCCCCGTAGGCGGCGGGATCGCCCTGGCCGAGCCGCGCCGTCGCCGGTACCCGGACGTCCTCGAGTATCAGCCTCGAGGTCGCCGCCGCGCGCAGCCCCATCGCCGGCTCCGGCTCGGCGACCAGGCCCTTGGATCCCGGCTCGACGATCAGCAGCGCCGGCCCGTCGTGCTCGACGTGTGCCGCCACCACGAACAGCTCCGACGCGGCGGCCGCCGGGACGAGCGCCTTGCGGCCGCTGATCACGAGGTCGCCGCCGTCGCGGCGCGCGACCGTCGCCAGCGAGCCCGGCGCGAACACCGGTCGGGGCTCCAGCAGCGCGAGCGCGGCCCGCGGTGGCTGATCGCCGGCGAACGCCGGCAGGTAGGCCGCCTGCTGGTCGGCGTCGCCCCACAGGCCGATCGCGCTCGCCACAGCGGCGGGCGCGAGGCAGGCCAGCGCGATGCCCATGTCTCCGTGCGCGAGCGCTTCGGCGACCAGCACCGTGGTGAGCGCCGAGCGCTCGGCCATCGGCCCGCCCAGCTCCTGGGGGATGCCGAGCGTCGCGAGACCCAGCTCGGCGGCCTGCGCGAGCAGCTCCGCCGGGGTCTCGCACGCACTGTCCGCGGCACCGGCCGCGGGCCTGACGGCGCGCTGCGCGAAATCGCCGATCGCCTCGCAGAGCATCTTCTGCTCTTCGTCCGGGTCCAGGTCGAACAGGTCCGGCCCGGTGGCCATCTGCCCCTGGCGGGCCGGCCGCGCCAGGCGATGTGCGGCCGAGAAGGTCCTGCCCGCTGCGACGGCCGTTCGGAAGCCGCCCCGGGAGCCGCGGTAGAGCGCCCGCTCGACGCTCTTGCGCATCCCCAGCCGGTCGAGCAGTCCCGACCCGGCCAGCCGCGTCACCGTGCGCAGGCCGGCGGCCCTGCTGCGCTGCGCGACGCTCACCGCGCGAGCTCCTCGGCCATTGGAGCAGCGCGGCCCGCCAGGTGCAGCCCGCCACCCGCCTCGCCCCGCAGCCGGAACTCGAGCGTTCCGTCGGGCTGCTGGCTCGACTGGAACCGAACGGTCGCGGGGAGCATGACCGGCCGGTGGAACGACACCGAGACCGTCGTCTGCGCCGGCAGCTGCTGCTCGAGCGCGGCCAGGCAGCGCGCCTTGGTCCACATGCCGTGCGCTATCGCCTTCGGGAAGCCGAGCGCTCGCGCGCTCAGGCGGCTCATGTGGATCGGGTTGCGGTCGCCCGAAACGGATGCCGTAACGGCGACCGATGTCGCCCGGCACCCGCCACTCCGTCTCGACGCTCTGATGGCCGCACTGGAGATCGTCGCTGCTGCTGTCGGCGCGCTCGGCCCTGCACTCCGGCGTGCACGTCGGCACGGCCCTCCCTGCGCAGCATCCGCGAGCGCTCTTCCCAGACCACTCGCCCCTCGACGCGGGTGGTCGTGAGCACGTCGAAGGTCAGACCGCGCGGATGGGCTCGGTGCTGGCTGGCCACGACCGAGAGCGCGAGCCGCTCGCCGGGCTCGAGCGTCCGGTGCTGCGCGATCTCGTTCTCGACGTGCACGAGCCCGACCGCGGCGAACGGAAAGGCAGCGTCGGTCATCAGGGCCATGTGCAGCGGAAAGGCAAGAACGTGGGGGTAGGTCGGCGGGACGATCGCCGCAGCGCGGTAGCCGCAGACCTGTCGGTAGGCCGACAGCCGGTCGGGATCGATCGGGACATCCGCGAGCGTCAGCGTCAGCTCGGGTATCGGCCCACCGCCGCCGGGCAGCAGCGGCAGCCGTGAGGCGCCCGGCAGCATGCCCGCCGCCGCTCTGCAGTAGAGGCCGAGCATCCGCGGGGGACGTCTGAGTTCGCGGGTCGCCATCACGCCCCCAGCAGGCTCTGCCCGCAGACCCTGATCACGTTCCCGTTCACCGCCGCCGATCCCGGTGCAGCCAGCCAGGCCACGGTCTCAGCGACGTCGATCGGCAGGCCGCCCTGGAGCAGGCTGTTCATGCGCCGGCCCGCCTCACGGATCGCGAAGGGCATCGCCGCCGTCATACCGGTCTCGATGAAGCCGGGAGCGACCGCGTTGATCGTCGCGCCGTGCTCGGCGGCGAGCACCGGGGCCAGCGCCGCCACCATCCCGATCACGCCGGCCTTCGAGGTCGAGTAGTTCGTCTGGCCCGCGTTACCGGCGATGCCTGCGATCGAGGACATACAGACGATCCGCCCGCCGGGGCGGAGCGCGCCCTCGGCGAGGAGCGCCTCGTTGATGCGCTCCTCGCTGGAGAGGTTCACCTCCATCAGCGTGCTCCAGCGCCCGGCCTTCATCCGCACCAGCGTCCGGTCGATCGTCACCCCGGCGTTGTGGACGAGCACGTCGATGCCCTGGGCGAAGCGCTCGAGGATCACCCGCGGGGCATCGACTGCTGTGATGTCGATCTCCATCGGCTCCCCGCCGAGACGCTGCATCAGCTGGGAGAGCTCCGGTTGCGCGGCCGGGACATCGAGGCCGATGACGTGCGCGCCGTCGCGCGCCAGCGCCTGCGCGATCGCTGCGCCGATGCCGCGCGCGGCGCCGGTCACGAGCGCCGTGCGCCCCGCGAGCGGTGCCTGCGCCGTAGTCGGAAGGCGCGGGGTCGACGGCGGGAGCCGAGAGGCGGATCACCTGCCCGGAGAGGTAGGCGCTGGCAGGTGAGAGCAGGAAGCGAAGCGTCGAGGCCATCGCCAGCTCGGCACCGAGCTCGACGCGCAGGAGCTGCACGGTGCTCCCGCGTCGGCCGAGCTCCTTGCCGAGCGCGCGCGTGAAGCCCGTCGAGCGCCCGCTGTGCGGTGTGCGCGCGCAGGGACGACGCCAGCTCTGGGGGTCTGCCGAGCAGGATCACCCTGCCGTTGCGAGCCAGCGCCGCCAAGGCGGGATGAAAGAAGCGGTGAAGCTCTACCAGCTGGGTCGAGTCGGCGATGCCGGTGGCGTCGAACAGCAGCGCGCCGAAGCGGGCACCCGCGGTTAGGACGCCGCTCGGTACGCCCACCTCGCCGAGCACGGCTGTCAGCGGCGCCTCCAGCTGACCTTCCGGTGCCGCGCCCACGAGGGCACGGGCCTCGCAGACCGCCGTGCCCTCGGCGCCACGGACCAGAGCGGGCGGGCGGGGCAGCCCGACACGAGCGGCCAGGCGCCCCACGACGGGGGCGCTCATCAGCTGGGCGTAGCGATCTGCGCTCACCGCTCGAGCACCGCCACGACGCCCTGGCCACCGGCGGCGCAGACGCTGATCACACCACGGCCGGAACCTTTCTCAGACAGTGCCGTCGCCAGGCCGGCGACGAGCCGGCCGCCCGTGGCCGCGAACGGGTGCCCGGCGGCCAGCGAGCCGCCGTTAACGTTCAGCTTCTCCGTGTCGATCGCTCCGAGCGGCTCCGGGCGGCCGAGGCGCTCGCGGCAGAACTCCTCGTCTTCCCACGCCTTCAGCGTGCAGAGCACCTGCGCGGCGAACGCCTCATGGATCTCGTACAGGTCGAAGTCCTGCAGCGTCAGCCCGGCCCGGTCGAGCATCGTGGCCATCGCGTGGACCGGCGCCATCAGCAGCCCTTCGCCCCGCAGCACGTGATCGACGGCTCCCGTCTGCGCGTGGGTGAAGCGCGCCAGCACCGGCAGGCCGCGCTCGGCTGCCCACTGCTCGCTGACCAGAAGCACTGCCGAGGCACCGTCGCAGAGCGGTGTCGAGTTGCCGGCTGTCATCGTCCCGTCGGGGCCACCGAAGGCCGGCCCGAGCTTCGCCAGCTGCTCCGGGGTGCAGTCGGGTCGTAGATTCCGGTCGCGCTCGAGGTGGCGGTGCGGGCTGAGGAGGTCGGCTTGGAAGCCTCGCTCGTAGGCCGCTGCGAGGTTGCGGTGGCTCCTTGCCGCGAGCTCGTCCTGCTCGCAGCGGCCGATGTTCCATTCCCGGGCCATCCTCGCGCAGTGCTCGCCCATCGAGAGGCCCGTGCGCGGCTCGACGTTGCGTGGCGGCTCGGGGATCAGATGCGATGGGCGGACGCGTCCGAGCTCGCGGAGCTTCGCGCCGGTGCCCTTGGCGGCGTTGGCCCGCACGAGCGCCCGGCGCAGACTGTCGCCTAGTGTGATCGGCGCGTCGGAGGTGGTATCGACGCCCGCGGCGATCCCGGCGTCGATCTGGCCGAGCGCGATCTTGTTGGCGACGAGGATCGCCGCCTCCAATCCCGTCCCGCACGCCTGCTGGATGTCGTAGGCCGGGGTCTCGGGCGCGAGCGTGGTACCGAGGACCGACTCTCTCGTGAGGCTATGGTCACGCGGATGCTTGAGGACCGCTCCCGCAACGACCTCGCCCAGCACGGCGCCGTGCAGGTCGAAGCGCTCGACGAGGCCCTGAAGCGCGACCGTGAGCATCTGCTGGTTGCTCTCGTCCGCGTAGGCGCCGTTGGAGCGGGCGAATGGGATCCTGTTCCCGCCGAGGACCACTGCCTGGCGGATACGGATAGGCGAGCTCATGCGTGGCGCACCTTGATCAACTCAACGCTGACGATTTGACATATGGGACTCATTTTGTCTAATTGGTAGACAATGATGATGCTAGTGTAAAGCATGGGCCCACGACCTGAGCCATCCTCGAGGACGAGCTCTGCGGCGACTACCGTCGGGCGATCGCCGCCGGCGATGCCGAGCCGGCGGTCGCCAACGCGTTCGCGGCCCACCTGGCTCGCGTCAGCTCGACGACCTCGTTGATGCGCGGAACCCGGACCGACCGACTGGTTGGACCAGCTGCTAAGCTGCTGTGTCGTGGCTCTGCGGGCAGTTGAGAAGAGGTCGCTTGCGGATAAGGTGTTCGAGCAGCTGACGGCGGAGATCGTCAGCGGCCGCTACCCACCTGGAGCGACGATCCCTCTGAGCGCGACCTCAGCGAGATCCTGCGGTCAACCGTCATGTCGTCCGTGAGGCGGTCAAGCGCCTGCAGCAGATCGGACTGGTCAGCGTCGTCCAAGGGGGCCGCACAAAGGTGCTCGACTTCCGTCACGCCGCGGGACTGGATCTCCTTGCGGTCATCGCCGAGCACGCTGACGGCGTCGAGCCGCTTGCCGCCATTGCTCGCGGCGGCGCTTGAGATGCGCGCGGGGATCGGCGTCGACGTCGCCCGGCTGTGCGCGCAGCGGGCCGCTGGCGACGTCCGGGACGAGCTGCTCGAGATCTCCGAGCGCCTCGCGATGCACGGCGAGGGCGCGCGAGCTGCTCGCGCTTGACGTTGGTTCTGGCAGCGCGTCCTCGACGGCGCCGGGAACCTCGCCTACCAGCTGGCGTTCAACAGTCTGATCCGTGCCGTCCACGCGCACCAGGACCTCAGCGTTGCCTGGATCGAGCAGGAGCTGGCACGCAGCGACTACCGCCGACCGATCGCCATGGGGATCGCCGCCGGGGATGCCGAGTCTGCGGCCACTGCTGCCCGGCGAGGCGCTGACGCTGCGAGCAGGGCTCCCGCTGCTCGCCCAAACCTTCGAAGGCCGCAGCGAGGTCAGACGATGAGCTCTGAGCGCGTACCTGCTACTACCAAGCCGCGCTCACCGCCAAGCGGGCCGATCTCACCAGGCTGCGCGCCTGCTGGCGGGAGTTCATGGCGCACTTCTCACCACGTGCTGCGCTGGCCGCGTTCGTCCTCGTGCTGGGCGCCCGGATCTATGTAGGCCAATGGTCATGGCGCGACTCCTTCCGCCGCTCGCTCTACTCGCGGCCCAGCCGTTCGTCGAGTGGGTGATCCACAAATACCTGCTGCATCTGCCCCCGATCGCAGGTCTTCGGCCGCCGGATCGAGCTCTACGGGTCGATCCAGCACCGCAACCACCATCTCGCCCCCTCTGATCTAACAGGGTATTGCTCAAGCCGATCGAGGTGATCGAGCTTCCTCGTCCAGATCGCGATCGTGATCGTCCTGATCACGCTCGCGGTCGCCGGTCCGATCGGCTGGCCGGTCCTGCCGCTCGCGCTGACAGGCGTCGTGTTCGCCTATCTCGGCCTGCTCCGTTACGAGTGCTCGCACTTCCTGATTCACACCCCCTATGTACCGAGGACACGCTGGTATCGGGCGATCTGGCGCAACCACCGTCTGCACCACTTCAAGCACGAGCACTACTGGATGGGCGTCAGCTCGAACCTCGGCGACCGCCTGCTCGGGACCAATCCCGATCAGCGCTCGGTCCCGAAGTCGCCGACCGCGCGGACGCTTGGCGCGGACGGCGAGTAGGGCGCCGCTGCACGGCTGCGGCGGTTGACCTCCCAGTAGGGCATTCTTCGAGCAGGACGTGAATGTTGCCTGCGATGGCCGTTCGTCAGAACCCCGAGAGCAGACGGTCCGGCCTTGATTCGGCGGACGCTCAAGCGACTAGTGGATGCCTGATCAAACAGGAGTCGTCTACCTGGTCCTCCCCCGTCTCAACAGGAAGGCAAGATCGAAAAGCAGGGCCGGAGCCGGGACCCGAAGAGCAACCCTAGGCACAGAGTCCGTGCAACGCCTTCGTATCAGCGACGGTGACGAGGGCTTCGATCCGCCGTGCGATCGTGTCGATCGTCGCTGCGTAGCCACGGATCGCGTCGAGCGCTCCGTCCTCCCCCCACCCTGCGACGTACGGGATGCTCGAGGCGGAGACGTCCAGGCCGACGGAGCCGCAGACGATGTAGGTGACCGTGTCGACGAGCACCTCCGCCCGCTCACGGCCGTACTCTCGGTACCCGAGCCCGAGCGCGTGGGCGATCTCGTGGATCAGCACCCGGACCTGACCGTTCGCCGGGAGGACGCTGTTGACGACGATCTCCTGCCGTTTGCTGTCACACCATCCGTCCACCGACCCGTCGATCTCGTTGAAGCTGACTGTGTGGCCGAGCTCCGAGGCGAGCAGCCCCAGCTGTGGAAGGAGATATGCGTGCGAGTCGCCGGTGACCGGCTCGCACGGCGGATCGAGCGGCACCGGTTCCGCGTCCGGCAGCGGGTCTGTTTGGGCGACGTCGAACACCGCCACCGCCCGGAACACGGTCCGCTTCCGCGTCCCGGTGTCATCGGCGGCAGGGTCGGCCTCTCCGGTGTCGCGATCCGGGATGCTCATGGGCGCGAGAATCCTGATCGCGCGCTCCCCCTTCCGGACGCACCGGTTGAGGTCCGGGAACCTGCGGAACCCGGCGACATACGTCGCGTCCGGGGCCTGCATCGCGATCAGCAGCTGGTTCCCGAACGAGTAGCGGGCGAGACCGTTCCTCGAACGGACCCTCACCCAGCGCCGCCACCCATCAGAGGTCAGGAGTTCCTTCGCGGCCTGCTCAAGACGGTCACGATCCGCTTGTCGGCGCTGCGCGCGCTCTGCGTCGTTCAGCCTCGGAGAGCCCATCGAACATGCTCCTTTGATGTCGTCGGCTCCGCCTGGTGCGGGGCCGGTCCCCTCCCTGACCGCACGCGCAGCGTGCGAGCCTCCGGGAGGGGCCGGCCGCGGCTACACGCAGATCAGCTGCAGCCGGTCGAGCCGCTCAAGCGCCCGCGACTGACGGACCAGCGAGCGTCTCACAGTCACGACCCCGGCCTCGGTGAGGCTGCTGATCGCCGCGTCGATGTCGTCACGCTCGATGTCATCGAGCTCTCGGTAGATCCGGGCCCCGGAGCGTCCCCCGGGTCGGTCGAGGACCTGGAGCACGACGAGGCGCTCCGTCCACGCGTCGACGTCGTCGTCCTGCTTGGATTGATCGTGCATGGGAAGGTAGCTTCCTTTCCGTGCCACGGCCCCCGGCAGTTACCGCTGCGCGGGGGCCAACCATTCGATTAGCCCCGCAGATTAGGCGCGGCGTGCGATGGAACGCTTCCGCGGCCCCTCAAGGGAGAGCGTCGTTGAGCTTGCGCCCGAACGTGGCGGGGTCGATCGCGGCGTAGCGGTACAGCTGCGGCTCGATCGCGTCGTAGAGCTCCCGCAGCCGTCCTGGTCGACGAGGCGCCCCGATACTCAGGTGACTGTTCGGCGCCGCGCTCAGACTGATCCGTCGGCACCTCGATCCCGATCGCCCGGAGACGGGGTGCGGCGATCAGGACGAGCAGCGACGCTTCGCTCTCGTGTCCGTCGCGCAGGTCCGCTAGCCCACGCTGGAAAAGCTCGGTTCCTGGCAGGTCTGCCGACAGCTCGCTCACGTGAAGATCGTAGCCTTCGGTGAAGGTTGCAGCCATCAGTGAAGCTGGCAACCTTCAATCCGTCGCGTGAGGAATCTCGACCTCATGCGGGCTGATTCCGAGCCCGTCGCGGGCGATTAGCGCGAGCACGTCGCTGTGAACCCACGGGTTCGGGCGGGTCTTCCCCGCCTCGGGCAGCAGTCCGACGCGGCGGGCGAGCCAGCTTGTCTCACCGGACTCCCGGCCGTTGCGGTCGCGCTTGATCCGGCCGCAGCGCAGGGCGATCTCGCTCATCGTGACCCCTTCCGTGTCCACGGCTAGCTGGACGCGTTCCCGGAGACGCCGGTTCAGGACGATCGCGCTGCCCTGGAGCCGGTTGAGCTCCCCGGCTAGCGTGTGGGTCGAGGACCCCGGTTGTTGCTTGTGTTCCCGGATCGCGGCGGCGGTCATCGAGGTCGCCGGGTCGTAGTCCTTGAGCTGCGCGACGACGTGCCGCAACGACACGGGCTCGGTTTCCTGCCCGTCGTTCGCTGCGGGCACGCGGGTCCATCGCAACGCCGCGCCGGCGTCCGTGGGCACAGTCTGTAGCCGGAACGTGACGCCGATACCGGCGACCAGCGGGGCGTCCCATCGGATCCCGCTGGTGTCCTGGGTTGGCTCTCGGCTGGGCGGGTCGAGGTCCTCGGGCAGGACGGCTCGGCAGCGTCCGCGGCTGGGGTCCTCGAGGTAGAGCCCGGCGAGGATCTTCGGGTTCTCCTGCGGCTCGTCCGGGTCGATCAGCCCGACGAGTCGCCTGTCGGTACGCGTGTCGGCGTCCTGGTCGACGAGCAGGGTGCCGTGCGGGACCGAGATGACGATCAGCTCTCGATCGGTCCCGGTCTGGTCGTGGCGATATGTCCCGATGAGGGTCGGGGTGGCGGCGGCTGGTGGGGAGGTGTCGTCGTCGCGTGTTGTCTCGGTCGCGGGTCCGGAGACGGTCTCCGGGTCGCGACGCTGTGTCGTGCGCCAACGGGCGGTGGGGCCGTAGCCCGTGAGCTCGCTCGCGTGTGCGGCGGGCGAGTACGTCGGGTCACGATCCGTTTGGAGGGGTGCTTCGATGTACTTGCTGTGCTGCTGTTTGAACTGGCGGAGCCGGTCGATCTCGCGGCTGGCGTCTCGTCTGTTGCGCGGTGTCGCGAATGTCGTCCCGGTTTGCGTCGCGAGCGTTCGCAGGTAGGCGAGTTGCTTCGGGGTTGCGGGCAGGGCCTGTTGGCTCATGGGGTCCTCGCTTGGTCGTGGGTGAGCACGACCGCCGGGGAGCGGGCCGGCCGGGTCGGGTCAAGCCCTGTCCCGTCAGGGATCGCCGCAGGCGACCGCAGGCAGGGCTTTACGCGACCCGGCCGGTCTGCTGGGCTCACCGGTCCGCTCACCCACGACCAGGGGGAGGACACGGCGCCCTCCCCCGCCCGGTCATCTGTCTAGAACGGGTCCTCCTGGTTGGCGAGTGCCTGGTCGAGCGCCGGGAGCTGACCCTGCTTGATTCGCTCGCGGAGGATCGCGTACAGGTCCCGCTCGGCCTGTCCGGCCCACGGGCCGCGGAACGTGAGCGTGTGGAAGCTGCGCCGGGTCGGCGCGAGCGCGTCCTCATCCGCGAGCGCGGCGAGCGCGACCAGGACGAGCGCCCGGCCGGCGATCTGCGCCGCGTGCTCGGCGCCGTCGAGGAACTCGACCGCCTTCTGGTGAGCCTCCTCGCCTTCGAGGTAGGTGGTCTTGGTGCGCCCGTTCTTCTGCTCGGTCTGGGTGACCCAGCCGGGCAGGCACAGGCGCGCGCCGCGGCTCGCGAGCCCCCGCAGCTGCCCGCCGACGTCGACGGACGCGAGGATCCGCAGCACACGCTCGTCCACCTTCACCCGTGTCAGGTGCTTGAGCGCGAGCACCCCGAGCTCGAGGTTGAACGCGACCGCCCGGTCGCGCTGCTCGCTTTGGCGCTCACGGTCCTCGGCGGCCTGCTCCCCCAGCCGCTCCACAGCGCCATCATCTCCCGGCTCATGGCGGTTCGCGTCGCCGGCCAACCCGCGACGGTTCGCGTCGACGGTGCTGGCGCGGGCACGCGCGTCCTTGAGGGCCTGGGCGATCTCGTCCTCGGCGAGCCGGTCTGCGACGTCCGCTCCGACGATCACCTGGAACCAGCCCGCGTCATGGACCGCACCGAGCGCCTTCGCCTGCTGCACCTGCTCCGCGGTGAAGCGGATGCCGTCGAGCTCACGTCCCGTCAGGTCCCGGTAGGCCGCCAGGTCCGTCTTGGTCTTCTCGCTGAGCGTGAACGCCTCGAGCGAGAACACGTTCCGGGTCGGGAACACCCCGGGCGGCAACGGCTCGCAGCAGTTCACCGCGATCGCGAGCGGACTCTCGACGATCTCGCTCCAGCTGTACGCCTCTTCGTAGCCGTTGCCTGGCTCGGCGGCGGTTACCGCGGCGCGGGCGAGCTCCTCGTGGATCCCACACAGCCCCACCAGTGTCTTGACGGCGAGCAGCGGGATCCCTCCGGCCGCGACGCGTGCCCGCAGGTCCTCGGGGAGCGTGAGGATCGCGAGGTGCTCCTTGATGCGTTGTTCGCGTGAGCGGCGTCGGCCGCCCAGCCGTTCGGCGACCCCGCGGACGGTGAGCCCCTGCATCGATCATCGCCTGGTAGCCGCGCGCACGCTGCAACGGGTCAAGCTCGCAGCGCAGCTCGTTCTCGACCATCGCCTCTGTCAGCAGCTGCAGGTGCTGCCCCTCCCCCTCCGCGGCCGGGGTCACGCTCGCGGGGATCTCGAGCAGCCCGGCGAGCAACGCGGCACGGTAGCGGCGCTCTCCAGCGACCAGCGTGTAGCCCTCGCCGGTCTGCTGGACGCGGATCGGCTGCAGGCAGCCGCGTTCACGGATCGTCTCGACCAGCGCTTGGAGCTCCGCGTCCTCTGTCACCTCCCCGCGCGGGTTGAAGCCGTCGGCGATGGTGATCTTCGACAGCGGGACGCTCCGCAGCTCGCTGCTGCTGTTGAGGATGGCGGGTGCGTCGGTTCGGGCCGGTGCTGTCACGGACATCGGTTTCTCCTTCTTGTTGGTGGCTCGCCGGGTGCGGGAGCCGGTCCCGACCAGTCCGCACGCGCACGCGTGCGAATCTGGGGAGGGCCGGCCCCCGCCGAACCAGCCCTGCTCGGGTGGCTGGGCCCGCACCCTCCTCGAGGTGCGAGCCCAGCCGTGGCTCACGCCGCCGCGGGCTCCCGAGCCGACTCCCCCGCCGAGCGCGGCGCGGCGAGGAACTCGACGTTCCCGACCACGCTGTAGTCGTGGCGCCGGCCGTTCTCGGTCTCCCACTCGCCGTACTCCAGGCGACCGTCCACAGCGACCAGCCAGCCCTTCGCGAGGTGGGTGGCGGCGGCCTGCCCGCCGTTGCCGTACACGCTGACGTTGATGTACCCGGCCTCGCGGCCGCGGCCCATCCCGTCGACCGCGAGCCGCAGCTCGCAGACGCTCGTGCCGTTCGGGAGCTCCTTGAGCTCCGGGTCCTTCGTCAACCGGCCCGTGCAGATGATCCTGTTCGTGTTCATCGTGTTCCTCTCATCGGTGTTGGTGGTGCTAGTGACCTCGCCCGCCAAACGCCGCGGAACGGCGCGCGGAACCCGCGCCCGCAGGGCACGGGAACCCCCCCCCGTGGGGTTGAAGCGCCAGCCGGCCACGGCGAAAGTCAGGGCAAGACACACAGCGCCAGCAGCCCGACCAAGAACACGAGAGACGAATCACGGCGCGGGCCATGTCAGGCGTGTTGACCGCGGAGCGCCCGGTCCGGCCGGCCAATGGCCGCCGCGGGCCCGTCCGGGTCAGACGCCGCGATGGGATCGCAAGGACAGCGGGTGTCGGTCGACGCCGCGATCGAGGCACTCATGACCCACTCCGAGCCTCGCGAGAAGCTCGTTGCTCAGGCTCGCTCGCACCTGGCAGCGTGCTCACGTTCCCGGCAAAATGATCCAGGGAGATCGCGCCCGGAGGGGAGGATCGCTGGCCGTCTCATGGAGATCCCGCCGGCCGCGGCGCTGCCGTGGCTGCGCGTGACGCGTCGTTCTCTGATCGGCGAAGGGGCCCGCGCCAACGACTCTCCGACGTCTGCCGCAGCCTTCGCCGCAACACGGTGGCTTGACGGACGAAGCAGCTGAGGGTGCCGCGCCACCACGTGTACCTTCGAGCAGCCCCGAAGGTCCACACAACGCGAGTTCGGGATCGAAACCGCTGGGTCATAGCGGTCACTGTGGGTCATCTACCTGCTGCGCCTCCGGTGGAAGCGCGGCGACACGTGGCCATACGGCCACCAGCACTGTCCCAAGCCGGGTAGCCTCACGTGATCGGGGCGGGTCTGCTTCCGTCACGACCAAAGGGTGGCGTCCTCATCGAAGAGTGGGCTGGGTTCAGCTGCTGGTAGCCCCGTGCCGATGCTCGCTGCCGGCCTCACTCCGGCGCGATGGTGGCGAGTCGATACGAGGGTGTCGGCGAACGGACGCGGCGTCGTAGCGAGCATCGCTCTGCCCAGGGCGGGCGCGGGGCTCATTGGCCCGCGTGCGTCGCATCATGTCCCGGAAAGGCGCGGGCATACAGCAGATCGCCTGCTCAGGACCCGTCCGCCCCCCCATGTCTCGCACGGGCATGGATCTCGAGTGTCAGGCGGGCGTAGCGTGCCCTTGCAGTGGCGCAACGGCACGACGTGTAGGTGTCCGCCCGGTGAGGAGATCGTCGGGGGTCCGGATCGCCAAGACAGGGCGGTGATGGCGACTGGCGACTTCGTCCGGCACAAAGGAGCCGAATGATCACAGCCGGCCGACGGACATGTCGCGTTCGGCATCGAGTCGCCGTCGCAGCGCAGGCGTCCCCGTAAAGGTCGGGCACCGACCCCGGGACGCTCGCCCGTCAGGACCCTGCGCCAGGACAACCCGCGCGAGGTCGAACTCGCTCAGCCGAGCGGAGCAGGCGCGGGTCCGCCGACGGGATGGCACAGCCCGTTCAGCTTCAAGGCCCTCTAGTGGTTGTGACCGTCGCGACGCTCATTCGACGAGGCGGCGTCGATATCGGGACCCCGTGGCGACCCGCTGCGGACGGATGAGGCGGCCCACCGCGGGTTCACCCGGCGGCGAGGCCATGTCTGCGGCAGTCGCGCGGCCGATTTGCCCGTGTGAGCAGGTCCGCGAGGCGGTAGTCCGCGCCTGGCCGGCGGGTCGGTGCAGTTTGCGGTTCGCCGCACTGTTGAGTCGGTGTGACATCGCAGCCTCCACAAGCGCTACAGCTACAGCTGCTCGCTAACCGAGCGGGGCAGGCAGGTCCACACACGTTGGCGCCCGACCGCTCGTACGGTTCGTCCCGCTCTTCATCCGCAGCCGCGTGCCGAGCACGTTTTCAATCTGCGCGAGAGCGTTTTCGACGATTAGTCCTTCCCGGATGGCATATCGCATTTCCCACGCGGATATCTCTTGTGCTGTCCTCAGGTTCGCGCTAGGCGTCGCTCGCTGCAGTACGTGTAGAATCGCAGGTCCTGGGTACGGGCTTCGACAATGCGCCGAAGCGAGTTGGCGTGTCAGGGTCGCTCGGGTGGCCGCGATCCGTTCTCCGTTGTCGCTCGGATGGGCCGGCACAGCCCTGAAGCCGGAAGCGGACCACGCGCGCGCGTCCTCGCAAAGATTCGGCACTTCTCCTTCGAGTTGCGCGTCTTCCGCATCGGCGAACGCCTGCACAAGCTTGGTCAAGTCGCTGTCGGCCCACCGCAGGCCTCTCACGCGTCGCGTGAACACCTTTATCGCTGTCCCATCGGACACGCGCATCGTCTGTTCGATGCCAAGGGTAGCGTCAAGAAACAGGGCAGTCCGTGGAGCCAGTACGAGCTTGCTTCCCTGCTGCCGATATGGTTCCTCTTCCCGCGCCGTAGGGGCATCGCGGAGAGCAGCCGAACATGTAGCCGCGATCTCAGCCACGTACGCTTTCACTACGGCGGTGCGCCTCGTCCGCGCGCGTTCTAGCTGTTCCGCGAACACACCCCGTGCGGCGAGATAGCCTTCCGTCGCGTCGCGATCCCGCTTCGGGGCGGCTGAGCTGCCACCTATGACAAAGCTCAGACCGATGCCCAGTGCGCACGCGACAGCCAATCCCATCAGCAATGCTCGTCGTTTGCCGCTGCTCATGTCATCGCCGGACCTTTACTTGGGAGTTCAACCTTTGGTGGACTCTGATAAACATCGCCAGTCCAGGCGTCCTGGCCTTCCTTGGTGCTGCCGTTTTCGAGTGCGCCGTTCAGCCGAACCCACGCTGGCGCCATGAGCCTCATGCCATGATCCGGTAGTTCACAAACCCTCATCCCTCACTGTCTCAGCTGTCTCCAACCATGCTCCTGGCAATACCATTCGTTCAGGCCGTACCGTCGGCCTGACCAGCACGGCTCTACTTCGAGTTCCGTCGGGTAGCCTCCGTTTGAAACGATCCACGATATCCAACATACGCCATTTTCGTATTCACCGCCCGCGCTCTTCCGCCCATTATGAACTTTCTCGTAACAGCCTTTGAGTTTTTCCGAGGCGCCGCCGTAGAAGTCTTTCAACACTTCGCTTCTTACGACGCATGGGGTGTTCCCATACTTGGCACATGAGGCGCCTTCCAAGCCGTATCCGACTGCTTGCTGCAGGTATTTTAGCCCGAGACTCAGGGCTTCCTTGCCAGTCAAGACTTTAAATGGATCGCCGCCCCCACCCGATTCCGTGATGACGCAGTTGACTTCGCAGTTGCCGTGCCCGGGACCAGGGGGACACTCGCCAGGGTTTTTTTCGCACGTGCCCTCGGCTTCGTATGCTTCTAGGGCGGCGCGTTCTTCCGCTTCGTGCTGCTTGATGGCTTCGAATTCGGCTTCGTCTTGGACCTCGATCTGTTTTAGCTCGCCGCTCGATGCTCCGAGCACCGGCGCACCCACGCTCCCGGCTCCGCCGCTGCCGTCCGGGAATGCGCCAGGGGACGCGACGGGGCCGCTCTGGAGTGCTCGCCCGATCTCGGGAACGTACGACGTCTCGCTGGTGGTCGTGACGCCGGAGGTGGGGAGTTCGCTTCTGAGTCCGGTCGCACCGAGCCATCCGTATGTCGGGGATTTACTGTTCGGCTGGGGTACGCCAAACTCTGTCGGCGTGTACAGGCTTTTGAGGCTCATTCCTGCTTCCGTTCGGCCGACGCTTGCCACCGTGTCGCCTCTTAAGTCGTGCAGCTGCAGGACGGTTTCTTGGCCGCTCTTTTCGGTCGCGGTGAGTGTTCCGTCGATGCCGGGGACGTCTCGTTCGTAGATGTTCGCGGCTTCCGTCGCCCAGGTGACGGCTTCCCCTGGACCGGCGTAGTCCAGCGTGCGCATGCTCCCGCCTGCGACAGCCACCGTGGTCGTACGTCCTGCCGGATCGTAGCCGTACGTTATGTGCTTGTTTTCCTGTTCTTGCGTCGAGACCTGCCCATCGACGTAATAGCTGGTTTTCACTTCTTCGTGATTTGCGTCTCTCTTCGGGAGATTGGTGATGTTTCCGTAGGCTTCGTATGCTACGCCGCTGTCGTCGAGACGGTTCGCGACATCGTAGGCGTGTGGTTCTTCGTTTGTAGCTTCTGCCCCGCATTCATTGGTCGGGCCCGCGGTGGCGGTGCTCAGGTTGCTACGATCTCCTTCTTCATCGTAGCTGTAACGGCGTGTGGTCTTGCAGCTCTTCCCAGCCGGTTCTTCGGTTACCGTCAGGAGGCGCCCCAACGTATCGTAGGTGTTCTGGGTGTTCGCCAGGGTGGATTCCTGAGTGGCCAGTTCTCCGTGGCTTGATGGCACGTCTGTTTCGTGGAACAGCGTGCAGCTGCTCGTGCAGCTTGCTCCCTTGGCGTATTCGACGCCTACCGCTTCGTTGAGGCTGTTGCGTTCGTAAGATGCGGTCATCCCGTTTGGATAGCTTTGGCTCTTGAGGTTGCCTCCGCTGTCGTATGTTGCCTTGAATTCGCCGACGTTGGAGTCGGTTAGTCCTTCTCGTGCGCCGGTGGTCTGATTGTAAATGTAGGTCTGGCTTGCTGCGATGCCATCTACGGTCCCGTAGTTGATACCCTGGAGTCGCCCCCATGGTTCGTATTCATAGGTCGTGGTGACCCCTTGCGCGTCCGTGTAATGTTCGAGCTCACCGAGGGTGTTGGCCTTTTCGGTGATGGTCTTGGTCGTCCCGCCGACGGAGGCGCTTTGGGTTTCCAGCGCGCCGGAGGTAGGGTTGTATTGGTTCGTGACCTGCGGCAGTTGAGCGTCGTGACTGGTATGTTCGTGTCGTTCTTCTTCGGTGATTTCGCTCGTAACGGCACGCCCGACGGGGTCGTAGGTTTGTGTTTTGGTGCGGGTCCTGGTTCCGAACGTTTCTTTGATCGTTTCGGCCTGGTCCCACAGGTTGTAGGTAGTCCTGATTTCAGGGAGCTTCGGTAGCGTCCCGCCTCGCGGCTGGTTTCCCGGTAGCGTTTCGCATGGGAGGTTCGCCCATTCTTGGTGGCCGCCGCATTCGTGATGTTGCGCGTTTTCTGCGGTGCTGTAGTAGACGTAGCGTTGGGTGTGCGTTCCGCCGTCGGGGGAGTCCCAGACGCTCACGCGGTCGTTGCCGGCATCAGCGATGTAGAGGTTCCCGGCGGCGTCTGAAGCCGCGGCGATCGGACTGTTGAGTTGGCCGTTTTCGCTTCCGCTGTGTCCGATCGTGGCAACGAACCTGCCGCCAGCGGTGAACTCATCTATGCGACCCGCGGCTCGATCGCTCACGTACACACCGAGCCCGAGCTTTTCGGGTTCGGTCGTTATCCCGATGGGTTCGTTCATCGTCTCGGAATGGGGGCCTATGGTCCCGAAATCCGTTTCGCGCTTTGGCTTATGCTTGACTTCGTAGATCACGACACGGTGGTTCGTCGGGTCGGCGACGTAGAGTTTGTTTGCCTGTGTGGCGACTCCTGCTGGTGTCCAGAAGTCACTCCCGGCTGGGAACGGGCCGATGCTCTGCTTGTATTTGCCGCTCTCGGTGAACTCCTCGACTCGTCTGTTCGCCTCGTCGGAGACCCAGAGGTCCTTTCCCGCGATCGCGATGCCCGCGATCGCACCGCCGAACTGGCCTGCTGCGGAGCCTTTTTCGCCGATGGTCCTGACGGGCGTCCCGTGGCTGTTGAACTCCTCGAGCCGCTCGGCGCCGCTTTCGGCTACCCAGATGTTGCCGGACCCGTCGATCGCGAGTGCTTCAGGTTTTGCGATTTTCCCGGGTTCGCCGAGGCGCGCCACCCATTCGCCTGAACTGCTGAACTCTTCGACAGTGTCCTTCTTGGCATCCGCGACATAGACGTTGCCGGTCTTTGGGCTTATCGCGACGGCCGCTGGGGCTTCGAACTGTCCTGTGCCGGCACCCTGCTGACCGAACGTGTAAGCATACGCAGGCACTGGGCTCTGCGTAGTCCCGGCGGGCGACGTGGTTTCCGTGATGTCGCCTGTCGTTTTGTCGTAGACAGTGGTCGTCTTCAGGTCTAGGCCGCTTGGGTCGACGGTGGTCGCGGTGGGTTTGCGCAGGACCCATCCCAAGCCTTCCTGCCCTCCGTATTCGGTGGTGGTTGTTCGTACATCGGCTTCTTTGCCTTCGTATTCGGCGCCGTCCCGCGTCTTCGTGAGGAGGTACTCGCCTTCGCCTTTGGGAGCTCCTTCGTCGTAGGAGTAGACTGTGTGGTCCCGTGCTTGAACGACGCTTCCGGTTTCTGCGAGCTTCACGGGGTGTTGGGGTCCGCGCGTTTCGAGTAGCTCGGCGCCCGGTACGGCGGCGGGTTTGTGCCGTTCAGATACTTCTTTTTCTTCTTGTGCGCGTTCTGCCGAGGTTTCGCCGGTGTACCGGCGTACTGTGCTCAGGAGTGTTGCGAGGATCACTGATTTCGCCGCTAGTGCCGTCTCCCGGTTCTTGGCGCTCAGGGTGCGTGTCACCTCGTTGCTTTCGTTGTATTCCGTTGTCGCGATGCCTCCTCCAGGAGTCTCCGCGTTGACCATGCGTCCCTGCTTGTCCCAGTAGTCGATTGTCGCAGACGCGTATCCTCTTGCTGGCCAGGTTTCTGGGTGGCTGGACGGAAATACCGCGACGCCTTCGACAGGGAGATCTTTCGTCTGCCCCCATGCCGAGACGGCTTCCTTGCTGAGGTCTGGGAGCCCGGGCCCGGAGGTGGGGATGCCGTACTCGATCGTGATGCCCGGTTCCATCGCTGGCGGTTCCGCCATCGTCTTTTCGCCGGTAGCGGTGATCGGTCCGTACGTGGTCGATTTCTTCGTGAGTTCGCCGCTTGCGTTCAGGGCGGTCACGAACAGCTCCAGATAGTCCCCGACGTCCGTGGCCTGTGGGGTGTAATAGTTGTTTGTGGCGCCGGGGATGCCTTTGCACGACGTTTCCTTTGCGGTGCACCGATGCCATTGGTAAGTGTAGGCGACGGGGCTGTTTTCCCAGTTGCCGGTGTTCGCGGTCAGGTTGCTGCCAACGACGGGCAGACCGGAGATCGTGGGCTTACTCGTGTTCTGTAGGGCGCGCCCGTCCCAAGGCGCGTTGATCCTACCGCCGGTTGTGAGCTCGCCGGTTGTGATCTTCCTCAGGCGAAGTTCGCTTCCGAGTGCGCCCGGCACGTCGTAGATCAGCGCGGTGCTCTCGTGGCCGGGCGAGGTGATGGCCGTGAGAGGCGCTTCTGCTTCGCCGTCTTCGCTGTAGCCGTAGACCGTCTTCAAGGCTTCGCACGCTTTTGTTTCTAGCGTGGTGCAGTCTTTTGCCTGTTCGGTCCGTGGGTCCCACTCCTCGCGGAGTCTCCCGTATGTGTCGTACGCGTATTCGGCTACGGCGATCTTCGCCATGGCTTGCGTAGCGGGATTCCAGGCGTTTAGGTAGATCCGCGAGAGGCGTCCTTCGTATTCGCCCCATTCGCTCCGGTTTGCGGTGTCTCCTTCTTCTGTTTCATTCACTGTAGTCTTGGTCGCGTATTCGAAGGTGAGGGCGCGGCAGCCTCGTTGTAATTCTGGTTCGCACGAGACTTTGGCCGGCTTCGGTGCGAGGACCTCCGTCGGCTCGGTGACGCTGTGGCCAGCGACTTTGACGCTCTGGTAGGCGTAGGTGGTCGCGATGCCGGAGAGTGGCCCTCCGGCTTCCCGTGGGACCCATGTGGGCCGGGTCCACTCTCCGACCTCGTTTGCAGTTGGCCCCGTGACGAAGACCGATCCGTTGCTCGAAACCGCGATGCCGGTTGGTGCGTTGATGCTTGTCCCGTTTGCTTCGGTCATGAATGAGCTTACGAATTGGCCTCCGAGGCTGATCTGTTGGACTCTGTGGTTCCCGGTGTCGGTCACGTAGAGATCGCGGGTCAATGGGTCAAAGACGATCCCTGCTGGGTGGCTGAACTGGTTGTTTTCGGTTCCGGCTTTGCCGATGCTCGTTTCGAGCGTACCTCCTGTGGAGAACACGGCGACGCGGTTGTTCTGGGTATCGGCGACGTACACCTTGCCTTCTGCGACGATCACGCCGAGGGGGCCGGAGAGTTGTCCGGTTCCGATTGTGCGGGGGGAGGTTCCTTCGCTACTGATCTCTTGAATGCGGCTGTTGCCCGTGTCTGCAACCCAGATGTTGCCCGTGCCGTCTACCGCGACGCCCGCCGGTTCGTTCATTTGTCCCGCGGCGTTTCCGGGTTGCCCCGGCTTGCATTCGCTCGTGCAGACCTCGAATTCGGGTTTGCCGTTCGTTACACCCCAGCCGAATGTCTTGACGAATGCCCCTGTGGCAGAGAGCTCCTCGATGCGGTTGTTCTTCTTATCGGCGACGTAGACGTCGCCTGTGTGGTCGACCGCGATCCCCGCTGGTTCGTTGAACTGCCCGCCGCTCGGGCCGTAGGATCCGTAGCTCGCTTCGAGGACGCCTCCGGCCGAGTATCTCGCGACCGTGTCGCTCGCTGCACTGCTGACCCATACGTGTCCGCTCGCGTCGGTCGCCGCGCCGATCGGCGAGTCGAGTTCGCCGACTTCGTTGCCGAAGTGGGCAGCCGGCACAGGGGCCGTTTCGAGCGCGTCGGCAGGTTGTTCGAACCTCGTCGATGTCCCCGAAGCGCTGTCGCTGAGGACGAGCGCCCGGATACCTTGCGCGGGAACTGGTTCTTCGGCCGTCAGCTTGAGGCTGCTGTCTCCCGGCGGCGAGGCGAAGGCTCGTTCGCCGCTGGGGACGAAGGTCGTGCGAGCTCCGCCGCCGCCCGTCATGACCGCGTCGCCATTCGGTTCGATGTGGATGCCCTCGCCGCCGCCTACGTCCAGTGTCCATTGGTGGCCGAGCGGCCCTTCTTCGCCCGCGTCCAGGTGCTGGGACCTGTAGGCGCGTGAAACGGTCGCGGCACCGAGCGACACGTCGGCGCTGGTGAACGTGAACTCGCCGGTGGTTGGGTCGAGCGTGCCGGGCCCTGCTCCGATCGGCGTGGCGCCGTGCACCCGGAATTTGAATTCCTCCCGAGTGACGTTGTTCGCGTTGTCGGTCGCCGTGATCACCGTTGAGTGCTCGCCGGGCGAGTACATGCGAGACGCGAGCGTCACTTCTGTCGTCGCCGTGCAGGGACCCTTCGGCGTCTGGCACGAGGCTGGCGTCCCGGATACCGGTTTCCCGTCGACCGTGACGGTGATCGATTGGATGCCCGAGCTAGATCGTTCTCCTTCGCCGTCAGCGGCTTGGACGTTGATATGCGGTTCTCCCAATGGGAGTTCGTCACCGTTTTCGAAGCCGCCGATCTTAATGTCTTCGCGGGGTGGGGGCGTCGAGTCGACTTTGATCGGCTGGTTCCGCAGCGCCCTGTACTTTCCGATCATGTTTTCGACGAAGGCCGTGGTCGAGTCGTTGCCGTCGGGCATGTTCGTGTTGTAGATGTAGGCTTGATTAACGTATACGGGACACTGCACCCCGTAGCAGGCTGGTTTTTGGAGGCTTGGTTTCGAGATGCATTCGAGTCCGTAGCATCCCACGGGATACCCGGCGGAGAAGGGTCTGTAGTCGTAGACTCCTCCGCCAAGCAGGGAGTATTCCTTTATGCCCATGCCGGGGTCGCTCGCGCGGACTTCGAAGGCGCCGTTGTGAGGCCCGAACCAAGATTCGGCGGACTTGTACAGTACGTTCGTGACGGTTTGCCCTGTCGCCGGGTTCGTAATGGTGGGACTTTCGATGTTGAATTCCAGCTTGGGTTCTGCCGCCTGTTCGATCGTGACATACGCGTTCGACAGTATCGTGGTGTTTGTAGGGGCGCCTGTCGTGGTTTCGGTACCTTCTTGCCGAAATTCCACAGAGTTGTTGTCCAGGGGCGGCGCCGGTGTTGATGGCAGTTCGGTTCCGGCACATTTAAGCGCCGGCGCGCAAACTTCGCCCCCGGATTCGTAGTTTGTTGTTTTCCGAGGCAGGTTGCTGTATGCCTCGACTTCGTCTGGCGGGACACCCT
This sequence comes from uncultured Solirubrobacteraceae bacterium, assembly GCA_963760785.1. Taxonomy (GTDB): domain Bacteria; phylum Actinomycetota; class Thermoleophilia; order Solirubrobacterales; family Solirubrobacteraceae; genus Palsa-744. The sequence goes on from CAVXEL010000001.1 coordinate 111,112, forward strand.
GACCGTTCACGAATTTGCTCGGCGCGTTGAGAACGAGCACGTTCCGGACACCTGCAAGTTCGACGTTCCAGCTGCCTTCGACTCCCGCTTTGACGATCTGTGATTCTCCTCTCGTGGTGTAGACGAGACTGCCGCGTTCATCTTGGTGATGGCTGCCGAATTCGAGGTGCCATCCGCCTTCGCCGGTGTCTGTCCCCTTGAACGCGCTCCCTTTCGGCACGAACGTCCAGTTGGTAGGCCTCGGTTCCGGCGGGGTGCCTTTGGTCATCGTGGTATCCAACACGCTGTCACGAATTTCGGGGTCGACGAGGATGGGGAGGGGGTGGCCTTCGAGCTGCCCGACAGAGACTTGGAGCCGGGCGCCCGTCGCGTTCAACGACACAGGCACTTCCTGGCCTTCGGCGTCGACGGCTAGAGGCGGTGCGATCGTCGCCAGCGTGGTGGCATTTTGTCGGACCGCGAATTGACCCCCGGACGTGCGGACGAGGGTCGCGTGCTTTGGCATCCCTACTCGGAAGTAGAGGTGCCGGGGGCTGTAGATCGAGCGTATTAGGGTGTCGACCGACAGGCCGAGCGTTGTGGGCTTGATGATCGCGTCGGCATCGGGCAGGGCGTTCGGGTAGATCACCCCCGCCCCATCCAGCCGGCCTCCGGACGCGGTCCTCAAAGCTCGGCCGCCCGCGTCGACTGGCGTGAGGGTCACCCCGACGGGGTCCAGCTTCGCGCCCGCGGCGAGGCGCCTGGGTATTTCCACCGCGACGGCCGGCCTGGCCGGGAGAAACGCCCGCGCCGCGCTCCTGAGATGAAGGTCGACCGGTGCATACCTCCGCTTACCGACGGAGACGGCGATCGGCGCTGCGGACGCCAGGAGGCCGCGGTGATGGTCTGGGAGCATCACCTGCGCGACCTCCCGCCCCGTGTAGCTCAGAATCTGGGTGCCTCGGACGTGCGGCGGACCGCCGGCAGGACGATTGACGAACCAGGAGAACTGGCTTCTCGAGAGGTTTACAGCTTCGATCGCGCTGAGGTGCCGGTAGGCCAACTGGGAGCGCTGCCTGGCGTAGAAGGCGCTCGGGCTTTGGCGGCGGACCTCTCGGGCGGCGGCCGCTTGGGAGTATTCGCTGGCCCATTCGGCTTCGCCGAGGGTTAGGTTGGAGCCCAGCGCAGCTTGCGAATTCGGCACTTTGGCAGCTCCGCTGTGTGGTGTCTCGCTTTTCGCCTGCACTGACGTCGGGCTGGCGGCTGTAACGAGCAGGACGGCTACGGCGGCTGCTATCAGCGCGGGCACCTGGCGAGAGAGGGCGACGAGCAAGGTCCGCCCCGTCTTACGCGGCTCGCTTGGTCTCATTCGTGCACCGTCACCGTTTCTGCCGACACGGCGTGTCCTATCCCGTCGACGTTTGTCGCGGTGACTGACGCCTTGATCCCCGTCCCAATGTCAGCGCTGGTTGGGGAATAACTCTGGCCGTTTGCGTCTTTGATCGCTTCGCATCTGCTGCCCAGGTAGGCACCCTGGGGCGAGTATGCCTCGACTCGGTCGTGTTCGGTGTCGGTGAGCCAGATCAGCCCAGACGGCCCGGCAGTGAGCCCACTTGGGTTTCCGAATTCGAAACGGCCGGGAGCTGACCCGCTCTGAGACGTGAAGGACCGTAGGTATTGCCCGGAGTCGCTGAACGCCTCGACTCGGTTGGTGACGACATCGGCGACGAGGATTTCGTTGCTGGTCGTGACCGTCACGCCGTAGGGGCCTTCGAACTCCCCCGGCTTTGTCCCTTTGTTGCCGACCTGGCGTAGGCTTTCGCCTTCCTGGCTGAGCTCGATGACGCGGTCGTTCGACAAGTCGGCGACCCACAGGTTGCCAACTCAAGTCGATCCCGATGCTCTCGGGTTCTGGCGCACTGACGCCTGCCGGCAGCGCGACGGCCTTCAGGTGTTCGCCGGCGGCGTTGTACTCTTGGATCCGTCCGTCCCCGGTGTCCGAGACCCATATGTCACCGCGCGCGTCGATGGCGAGCCCTTCCGGTTCGTGAAGCTGTCCGGCTTCCGCGCCGATTTCCCGTATGTATGCGCCGGCGGCGCTGAACTCCTCGACGCGGTTGTTCCCGCTGTCAGCCACGTAGAGATCGCCGCTCGCATCGGTCGCGAGTGCGCTGGGCCGGTTCATGTGGCCGGCTCCGCTGCCGGGCGAGCCGACTTCGCGGACGTAGACTGCGTGCGCGTTGAACTCCTCGACTCTGTCGTTGCCGTAGTCCGCGACCCAAAGGTCGCCGCTCGGGTCGAGTGCCACGGCGCCTGGGCGAATGAACTGACCTGGTCCGGTGCCTTCCGCTCCGATCAGACTGGTGATGCAGCGCTGCCATCCGTATTCGAAGCTGATCGGTGTTGCTCCCTGCCAGCTGCCGGGGGTGGCCGTGAGGGTCTGCCCCACGCGTGCATTTCCCGTGATTCCTGGAATGGTGCTGCTCGTCGGCGGGTTGCCTGAGATGGTGGGGGTCGGGGAAGCTGCGGCGCTGGCGGAGCCTTGGGCATTGGATGCCGTGACGATCAGCCCGATGGTCGCCCCCTCCTGTTCGGGCGGGAGCCGGTAGCTTGTTTCGGTCGCGCCCGGGATCGCGATGCAGCCTTCTTTGAGGCTGTTGCAGGACTCCCATTGGTAGCTGTACGTGATCGGCTTGGTCCCTGACCAGGTACCGACGTTGGCTTTCAGGGCTTCGCCGTCCCTCGCGGGCCCTTCGATCGTCGGCGCGGATACATTTGCTGGCGTAGCTGGGGCGACGGACGCGCTCGCTGTAGAAGGTTCGCTTACTTCCCCGGCGGGGTTCCGGGCCGTCACCGCGACGCGGATGCGCTTGCCGAGGTCGCCTTCGCCGAGTCGATATGTCGCTTGGTCGGCGCTGTCGGTGTCGACGCAGTTCGCGCCGGTGCTGTCGCAGCGCTGCCAGTCGTAGCTGTATGTGATCGCGGAGCCGAGCCAGGCGCCGGTGGTCGCTGTGAGCGTTTCGCCTTCGACTGCGGGGCCTTTCAGTTCAGGGGGGGCTGTGGCGGTCGGCGGCGCGTACCGAACGATGCCGGTGACCGTCGTGTCCTGGCTCGCTTCGCCGTTGCTGTCTTTAGCGGTGACGCTGGCCTGCAGCTGGTCGCCGGTGTCTTCTCCGGTCGGGACGTAAGTGGCGGTCGTTGCGCCCGGTATTGGTTCGCAACGCGTTCCTAGGAATTCGCCGGTTTGCGTGAACTGCTCTAGGCGGTTGTTGGCGGTGTCGGTGATCCACACGTCGCCGGTGCTGCTGGCGGCGATGCCCAGCGGCAGTTCGAGTTCGAGGTCGCCGGGGTTCATGCCTTCCGTGCCGAAACTCCCCGTGTACTGACCAGTGGCGCTGAACGCGTCGACTCGGTCCTTGCCGACGTCACCCACGAGGACTTGGCTCGCGGGAGTGACGGCGATCCCGTAGGGTCCTTCTAGGCTTCCTTCTTCGGGTTTTTCGCTCCCGAACTCGCGGACGTATTCTCCAGCTTCGTTGAACTCGTCGATGCGGTCGTTGAGCCAGTCCGTCGCATAGATGTGCCCGGTGCTGTCGACGGTGACGCTGCCGGGTTCGTTGAGCGCGCCGGGACCGCTGCCTTGGTGTCCGATCGTCCGGCGGTATCCGCCGTTTTCGCCGAACAGCACGAGCTGTCCCGCTTGGCTGTCGGCTACGACTATGTCGCCGTTTCGGTCGACCGCGACGCCTTCAGGGGTTTCGAGTGAGGCTCCTGATTCGCCGAAGCCGCTGATTTCTCGGATGTAGCTGCCGGCCGGGCTGAACTCCTCGACCCGGTTGTTGCCGGTGTCGGCGACCCAGATGTCGCCGGCTTTGTCGATCGCGAGCGCTGACGGCTGATAGAGCTGTCCTTCGCCTGAGCCGGGGCTACCGATCTGCGAGATGTACAGGCCGTAGCGGTTGAGCTTCTCGATGCGGTCGTTTCCGGCGTCGAGAACCCACAGGCTACCTTCGCTGTCTTCGACGACGTCAGCGGGTTCGTGGAATTCCCCGGGGCCGTTGCCTTCGGTCCCGATCGCACCGGCCGCGCACCGCTTCCATTTGTACGTGTAGCTGAGCGTTCCGGTGCCGGTCCAGGCGCCCGGGTTGACTGTGAGCGTCGAGCGTTCCTGTGGGGTGCCGCTGATCGTCGGTGCGGAGGTGTTGGTCGGAGGTGTCGGCTTGATCTGCGCTGTCGTCGATGAGTTTGCGGATTCCAGGCCTACTCCGTTGCTGGCCGTGACGACGACTTGCAGCGTATGGCCGATCTGTTCGGCTGTCGGCGTGTAGGTTCCGGCGCTGGCGCCTGCGATCTTGCTGCAGTTGGCACCGTTGGCGTCGCAGCTTCTCCATTCGTATGCGTAGGCGATCGGTTCGGACCCGGCCCAGGAACCTGTCGTGGCGTTGAGCTGCTGGCCCGCCGCGAAGGGTCCGAAGATGCTCGGCGCTGTTACGTTCACGGGAGCTCCGCCCTTGACTTCGGTCGTTTCGGCGGATCTGGCCGCGGCGTTACCTGTGACGTTCTCGGCCGTGACTACGACTCGTAGGGCACGGCCGAGCTGTGCGCCCTGTATACGGAAGGTGGGTTCGGTCCCGTCCCCTATGTTCGCGCACGCTTCTGCCTTGCACGACTGCCACTGGTAGCGGTAGGACAGTGGGGTTGTGCCTTCCCAGGCTCCTGCGGTTGTGCTGATCAGTTGACCGACGTGGGTGCTGCCGGTCACGACTGGCAGAGACGTGTTGTCAGGGGCGTTCCCAAGGGTCGGTTCCGTCGGTTCGGAGGTCACGCTTGCTTTAGCGAGCGAGTTCGTGGCGGTCACGGCGATACGAATTGCCTGGCCCACGTCGGCGTTCGCAAGCGTGTATTCGCTGCCCGTCGCCGCGGGTATTTCTGCGCAGCTTTCGCCAGCGCTTTGGCAGCGGAGCCAGTGGTATTCGAAGCTGATCGGTTCTAGCCCGGTCCAGGATCCTTCTTTAGCTTTAAGCGTTTTGCCTTGCCGGGTCGTCCCAGTGATGGCGGGGAGCGATGTGTTCAGTGGGACCTCGGCGGCTTCATAGCGTTGGAGGATCTGTTCGTGGGTGAGTGCCGCCCTGTAGAAGGCGAGGTTGCTCATGCTGCCCGTGAGGTATTTCGCTTCTGAAATGCTTCTGGCGAGGTAGTCGTGGGTCGGCTGGCCGATCGAGGACGGGTTGACGTTGACTCCGGTCAGTTGCGAGGTTTGTTCCCCGTTGACGTAGAGAGTTAGGGTCCCGGTTGATGTCTCGGTGACCGCGACGTACTCCCACGTGTCGAGTGGAGCGACCGGCGCAGTGATCTGCGCGTAGCTTGTCCCCGCGTTGATTTCGAATAGGAGCTTGTGTTTCGTGAGGTTGGACGCGGCGAGAAGCTCCATCTGACTGATCCCGGAGGATCCGAACGCGAAGACTGGGTCGACGGTGGCCGTACCGGTACGGCGGATCCACGCCTCGACCGTGAACGCCTTGGTCGCGGCGAGAGGGTCGCCCGGGAGCGACGCGAAGCCTTCGCCCGGGTTCGCGCCGGACTTGTTCGCGCCGAACGGCCCCGGCTGCCCGAGCGCGAGGCCGCTGTCGGCCGCGGTATACGGACCGATGCCGTCGGCGATGGTGCTCGAGCCAGACGCGTCTGCGAAGCGGAACCAGGCGCTGGGTGTGGCAGCGGCGACGAGTTCTTCGTAGCTGGTTGTCGGGGTCGCCTCCGCTGACGGTGGTGAGACGCCGGCCACGGCAGCCACGAGAAGCAGGATGGCGGCGGCGCGTTGCAGGATTTTGGGGGGCGGCACGCCCCGATGCCGTGGCGCGACGCGGGCGTCGCGTCCCCCCCGCCCCGCTCGCGCTATGCGTGTTCCCGCTGTGGCCCCCTGCTGCATTTGCCCCGCACCAAGCCCGTTGCCCGCCCCGCACTTCCGTATCCGAGCCCGCAGATTCGAGATGCCGGAACACAGTTGCTTATTGCGGTCGACGGTATCCGCATGGTCGGAGTAAACGCAAGTGCCCTCCCGGAGGAATAACTTGCTGTTTGCGGGATCACGGCGGTACTTCCGCCCCCTAGAAGTCTCCGCGGTATGTATTCGCCGCGTTTCGGCGATGGCGGACGAAGCGCGGAGGTCGAGCTCCGGTGCATGCGTCATGGGCTCCACATGACTAAAGCGCCTCGACGGCAAGGCAGGACCGCTCACTGCTCCGCATCTTTCATGTGTGCGGTGCCGACTTCTCGTAGGAGCTCTGTGGGTGTTCGGTCGAGCCCTCCGCAGAGCCGCAGGATTGAGACGAGACCGGGCTCCCCTCGGCCGAGTTCGATCGCCGACAGGGCAGACGGCGACAGTTGCGATCTTCGTGCTAGCTCGGCCCGCGAGAGCTGCGCTGCTTCGCGCAGATCGCATACGCGCGCTCCGAAGGCTCGTATCGTCTCAAGGCGCTCTGTAGCTTTGCGAAGCCGCTCTTCGTCCCGGGCGCTCATCCGCATCACCTGCTTGAGAGATTGGGACTCTCGGCCCGGACCGATGGTCGGGGCCGAACTTGCGGTCATGCGTGAAGCTGCAGCCACGCCAAGGCTTGCGAGGGATTCGTTGTCGGATCGGCTATCGGATAGAAGGAGTGGCGGAGTACGCCTTCATGCGCGATAAGGGTGAGGCGGGGATAGGCTCGTGCTGTTTGCGCTGCACTTGGGGAGGGTGTCGAGTGCGTCGAGCAGCTCGCACTCCGGGTCGCTGAAGCAGGGGGTAGCGCATCTGGAAGGTCCGGATACGGCTCATCTGTGCGAGCGGGAGCTCGCTGCTGATGCCGACGAGGCGGGTGTTCCGTGCGACGAACGCTGCGTGCTCTCTCGTGAAGGCCCGGTGTTGGGCCGCGTCGAGGTGGCGCTCCTGCTCTATGCCGGGGTAGAGGTAGTAGACGCCCCAGCCGAGGACGATCTCGTTGAGTCGGGCTTCTCCCCCGCTGGTTGCGATGAGGGACGTGGGCGGCAGTTCGGTTCCGATCAGCCGCGCGAGCGAGGCTTGGATCAGCTCATCCGGTTTCGAGGGCGGGCCACTCAGGGTCGCCGCTGTCGTTGAACTGCGGTCAGCGCGGCGGCGGGTACGGCGCTCGCAGCGGCCGAGATCTGCTTCTTGCATGTGGCGCAACGATGCCGCGTGGATGTCGAGTGCGCCAGCGACTGGTTCCGGTCGGACTGGAAACCGTACGGTCGGAACACCAGCGGGCCGCGGGCAGGGATCGGATGGTGGGGCCGGGCTCTTGTTACGCCGCGCGCTGGGAGTAGATGGTTCGCCACAGGCGCAGGATGGGGAGAAGAAACTTCGTAAGCGACCCTCCCGCCGCCGCGAGGGCTTGCGTGCTCGGCTCCAGCGCCGAGACTCGGGCGCTGTCCTTGGATAGGTACATGGCGGCCATACTGGCGATGAGGACGATGTGGCGCTCCCCGTTCGGGAGCCGCCGCGCGTCGCGGAGGCTTTCGCGCAGGAGCCTGGTTACCTGCTCGACCCCGGTCTGCTCGTCGTGGTAGTGGGCGATGTAGCTGTGATCGCCGTGGAGCACATCCTCGGTTTGGTCGACATAGCTGTCGAGCATTGTGGTGGCGGCGGAGATCCAAGGGAAGTACGCCTGGCACGTCGCCGCGATCTCTGACTCGCTGCAGCACGGTTCCGCCGCGAGCGCTAGCAGTGCGTGAACCGTCATCGACGCACTCGCGGCGCCGCTCAGCTCGAACCACTCGAAATCTGCCCCGACGACGATCTGCGACGCCCAGACCTGGAGGTCTCGATCTCGGCGGCTGCCGTCGAGATCGTGATTGATTCCTAGGACCTGCGCGCGCTCAGCCTCGCGCACCAGGTGCGGCAAGACACGGTCGTAGGAGGGGAGCTTGCTAGCGTTCGCGCGGCAGAACTGAACCAGTTCCCGCAGGTAGCCGTCGTCGTCTTTGCATGGATGGTGGCGGTAGTAGTCGGTCAGCGGTCTACGTGGGTCAAGTGCGTCGATGAGCGCCTGGTGTAGTTGTCGGCCGTTCTTCTGTCCTGCGGCCGCTCCGCGCTCGTTGACGGTGTCGAGGAAGTCCCAGATCAGCTCGTATGCCACGAGCAGCCGCAGCAAGGGGCGGTTGCGTCTGTTCGGCAGGGTTGTGAAGAGAGCGGCACCATCGATATGCCCGCGCTTGGTCGCGATGGTGTGGAGCGCGTCGGCACGGATCGTCGCGCTCGGAACTTCCTGGGCGCGCCGGGTCCATCGTCTCATCTCCCGGCGGACGTTCCCGAGGCCCCAGGTGAGCTCGCGGATGACTGCTCTTAGCAGCGCCCACGTTTGTCTGGGGCTCAGCGGTGAGCCGTTCTCACGTCGGCGTCGACGCGAGCTGGCCTCAGCAGCCTGGGTTGACGGTCCGTGCGGGCACACGCACGACGAGGTACCCCGGCAACGCGATGACCGCGACTGCCACGAGAGTCACGGCACTTACGCCCACGATGGCAGCAACTACTTCGATGTCGAATGTGATCGGGAACCCAGTGACGTCGGCGAGGAAATGGCTGCCCAGCACCTGTCCGTAGAGCCCGAAGCCCGCTCCGGCCAGCGAGCCGACGGCGAGCAGCACTGCGCTCTCGTACACGAGCCAGCGCAGCAGGATCCCCCTGGGGTAGCCATCGCACTTGATGAACGCGACCAGGTCGCGGCGCTGCCAGATCATCGCCGCGACGGCCCCCGTCACCGCAAGTAGTGCGGCGATCAGGACGAGCAGCCTGATCTGGGACAGTCGCGCAAGGCCTTGGCCGGCCAACGCGAAATGGCGGTGTTCGCGTTCGCGGCTGGTTTCCGCGACGAGTCCGCTGGCAGGGCCCAGCGAGTGCTCGACAGCGCTCCGAACTTGCTCGGGCGATGCCCCCGGCTCCAGCTGCAGCTGGTAGGCGCTTGGCTGCGCGCTGGCCCACGCGTGGGCGTAGTCCGACGAGCTGAGGATCATCGCGCCGGGAGCCCACCCCAGATTGGTGACGACAGCGGCCAAGCGCAGCCTCCGTGGCCGCGGCGCAGGCAGGGTGAACGCCTCACCGAGCTTCAGGTCGTGTTCGCTTGCGAGGTCCTCCGAGAGGACCGCCCAGCCGCCTTCGCGCAGCCGCGCGGTGGCCGTCGCAGGGTTCCCTCGCAGGACCTCCCGGCTCGGTATCGGTTCGCGAGTGCCGCTCGCCGGGGCGAGCACCCACAGCCGCCGCTTACCCCAGTCCAGAAAGCTGCCGCGATAGACGCCGACGCTGCTCACGCCGGGCACGCGGGCCACTTGCCGGCGGTGCACATCCGTGAAGCCCGTCGTCGCGAACGCATTTGCTTCTCCACGCGCCGTGACCCACACCGGCGCCATCGAGTCGATCCCCCGAGCGGAATCATCGAGCGCGCGACTCAGGTTGTGCACGATCCCACCGAACTCGACAGTGCCGAACAACGCCACAGCCGCCGTCGCGCTGATCGCAAGCGACCGTACCCGGGTCTGGGAGCTTCGCAGCTCCACGCTCGCCAGCCGCCCAGCAGCACCGCCTAATCCAGCCTGAGCGCGATGGAAGATCCCGACGGCGAGATCGAAAAGGAACGGCAGTAGACACAGCAGCGCGACCAAGAGCGCGACGTCCCCCCACACCGCGGCCTTGGTATCCGCTAGGAGGATCAGGAGCGTAGCCGCGGTCGAACCAGCGCCGACGGTGAGGAGAACTCCAGTCAGTATCGGGCTCCGGCCGACTGTCTTTTTCGCACTCGCGCTCCGGTTAATCGAGTCTCGCAGCGGCCAGAACACGCCGGCCACCGCCGCGCCGAAACCTGCGAGCGTGGCGATCACGACCGACTGCGTCGTGACGATCCGGTTGTTTCCCACCGGGAAGGCGAACGCCAGGTAGCCCGGAGTGGAGCGGAACGCAACGACCGACAGCACATCGCCCAAGAGAAGGCCGAGAAGGCAACCGACGAACGCGAGGACGAAGGCGTCAAACGCGAGAATCCGGACGATCATCACGAGGCTGGCTCCATGGGGACGGAGCTCCTGGATGAGCCTTCGCCGGGAGGGGACCGTGATCAGCATCGCGTTCAGCGCGAAGACGAAACCGACGAGCGCGCTGATCGCCGAGAAGAGCGCCTCGCTCTTGCTATCAGGCGCAACCGCAACCGAGAACAACGTCGAGTCGAAGCTCGCCGGCTCCAGGTTGACGTTGGCACCTCGGGCGATCGCTTGGAGCTCCCAGTGCACGAGCTTCGCGTCGGCAGGCCGGGCTCCGACAAAGATTCTGGTGACCGCTGCGGGCGCCTGGGCCAGAGCCTGAACGTAGGCGAGCGGCGCGATAGCAACCGGATTGTTCACCATCGCGCCGATCGTCCCTGCGCTAAGTGTCGCAGCGATGTGCGACTGCACATCCCGTCCTTCCATCTGCACCGTCACGGGCTGAAGCGGACCGACACCGATCGCTTCGGCGAGCGGTTCCGGCAAAGCGATAGCGTGCTGCGGGTCGATTTCGCCACCGGCGAATCGCTGGACGATCGGCCCCGCCACCTTCGAGAAGCTGGGTTCCAGGCCGACGAGATCAACCGAGCGGGCACCGCCGGGCCCAAGCAGATTGACCTGCTCCTCCAGGACCGCGACAGCGCTCTGCACGCCGCGCGCGGCCTGGACTTCGGCTTGGAGGCGCTGCGGGAACCCCGTGGCTGAACGTGCCTGCAGTTGGAACTGCTCGCCTTGGCCGATCACCTGCCGATCAACCTGCGCGACGGAGTCGCTGAGGCTCGTCGCCGCGACCTGCGAGGCGAACAGAAGCGCGACACCGACGGCGATCCCGACCACAGCCAGCAACTCCTGCACCAGCACCGCACGAGAGCGCAGGCGCGCCACATAGAGGGCAACAAGCGCGCGGAACCTCATCGCCGATGGACGGCCAGCGACGGCGCGGGCGCGAAGGACGGAGCGCAGGGGTGCAGAACCCCATCGCGCAGGGTGTAAACCTCGTCGGCGAAATCGGCGGCCTGCGGGTCGTGTGTGGCCAGGACCAGTGTCGCGTCGCGCTCGGAGCACTCGCGGCGCAGCAGCGCGAGAACCTCGCTCGTGCGCTTCGAGTCGAGGTTCCCGGTCGGCTCGTCGGCGAGCACCAGCCGTGGCCTCGTGACGAGCGCCCGAGCGATGAGGACCCGCTGGCGCTCGCCGCCTGAGAGCTGCTCGACGTGAGTCCTGGCGCGGCTCGTAAGACCGAGCTCCCTGAACAGCGGGTACAGCTTGACTTCGGCGTGGCGAGGATCGGTCAGCCAGAGCTTCAGCGCGGCGTTCTCGATCGCCAGCGCCCCCGGTATGAGGCTCTGGGTCTGCCCGATGATCCCGAGTGTCTTGCGGCGATAGGTCTCCAGCTCCCCCCGCGAAAGCGTCGCGAGGTCCCTGCCGTCGACCACGACTCGGCCGCTGTCCGGGGTTCGCAAGCCCGCGATCAGCTCGAGCAGGGTCGTCTTGCCGGACCCGCTCGGTCCGTACATCGCGACGAACGTTCCCGTGGAAACGCGCAGCGACACACCGTCCACGGCACGGATCGGTTCGCCAGACCCAAGCTCATAGTGCTTGGTCAGCTGTTGGAGCTCGAGCACCTACTCGTCCGCACGAGTCGCGCCCCGTCGAGCACGAGCGCCAGCCGCGAAACGAAGCTCGATGACCTCCGCGTTGCGCACCTGCCCTGAGAACAGTCGCAGGCCGCCTCGCTCAAACGCGTAGAGACGATCGGCGCTAGCGGCCGCCTCAGCGTCTGACACGCTCACGAGGACGGCGCATCCCGCCTCAGCGACGAGCGTCGAGAGCAGATCCGCGGCCTGCTGGGTCTTGCTCATACCCAGGCCGTCAAGGAGATCGTCGACCACGAGCAGTCGCGGCCTCAAGACGATGCCCCTCGCGACCGAGACCAAGACACGCTCCCAGTTGGAAAGCTCATGCCAACAGCGATCCGCGAGGTCCGGGGTGCCCACACGATCCAGCGCCGCGAAGGCCGCCAACACCGCATCCCGCGGCCGTCGGCGTGCGATCAGCGCAGGCAGCCCGACGTAATCGCGGACCCGCAGCTCCAGCGCGCTGCCCTCACGGCTCACCCAAGCGATCGGGCCTGCCAGCAGCCGCTCCCGCCGCCCGTTCGTGAGCGACCCCAGATCCGTCCCCTCAAAGCACACGGTACCGGCGTCTGGCCGCTCGATCCCCGCCGCGACCTTCAGCAACGTCGTCTTGCCTTCGTAGCGAGAGCCAACCACCGCCACAACCTCTCCCATACAGACCGTCAGCGAGAGTCCGGAGAGGACCAGCAAACGCCGCTCGCCGCGCCGGTAGCTCTTCTCGACGCCGCGAACCTCGAGCAGGTCGCTCATGGCGCAACCAACGCGTCGTGTTCGCCGCACGGGTCTTCCAGGTACTCGCGCAGGCGCTGCAATGCGTGGGCACGCTGGTGCCAGAAGCTGACTTCGTCGAGCATCAGGGCCCGCCGTACACGCGGCCGCCAGTCCGAGCCATCCAGCGCGCCCAGGCGGCCTGAACGTTGGGCTCGCCTGTACCGCAGCATCGCCTTCTCGCCCTCCCCGACGCAGAGGTCCTCCTGTTCGCGGATGTCCTGGACGATGCTCGCCAGCTGGTCCTCGCACTCGATGTAGCGCAACTTGGCGCGCATGGCATCTCGGACCGAGGGAAGCACCGCGCTCGATTCCCGCATCCACTCCGCGAAACGCTCCTCGCCGGCCTCCGTCGGCTCATAACGATCAAGCGAACGCTCCGAGCCGCGCTTGGCCACCATCACCAAACGCCTGTCGAGAAGGCTCGGCAGCGTGTTGTGGACGATATTGCGGGGCCACCGGGCCGCCGGATACTCCTGCTCCAAGCGCAGCCCGACACCCGCGACCGTATCCGGCCGCTGAACAAGCAAGCCAAGAACCGCCATCCCAGCCGGCAGCTCACCCGTGCGCGGAGTAGCCATGGCAGCGCCATCGTAAATGCTCTCGGTACGGAATGTTCTGCGGTCGGTGTAGATGACCTCGCTTGAGGTCTCAAGCGAGCAAATGGATCGGGGGTCTTCCAGGCCGTCGCGCTCCGGGTGACCTACCCCGGGAGGAGTTTCAGCGCGTGTCATGGATCGGACGCCTGGCCGGCCCAGATGTCGAGCAGACGTACAAAGGCAGCCGGCGCGCCGACAGCCACGCCCGGGCCTCAAAACCAGGAGGAGCGCCGGGAGTCCGGGCCGAGTGGCCGTCTGCTACGTGCGCCGTCTCCGACCGCGTGATGTGTGCTTGCGGCCAGCGCTACATGCATGATGTCCCCGCCCGCGCGGACGCCGCTTCTTATGGGTCGGACATTCCGCACCACGGTCGTGTGCCGCGTGCTGGCAGCTTTGGGTTTCGTGAGCGGCGGCGGAGGAGGCGACGAGGCGGACGGATTGACGCTGCCGAGATCGGCGAGGCCGTCCTCCGAGAACCACAGTTCGCTGCCGTAGCTGACGATCTCGTCTGGCACGGCTGGTTTGCTCGACGTGATCGGGTACTCGCTGATCGCGCCGCTCATCGTGATGCGGCCGATTGACTGGTCGCCTGGGTCGGTGAACCACATCGCCCCATCGGGCCCTGCCACGATATTCCGGGGTGCTGGCGCGCCGTACGTACCGGGCACGACGCCGGGTGCCGAGGGGATGCTGAACTCCTGGAGCGCTCCGCTCTCGGTCATGCGGCCTATTCGGCCGATCGGCCCCAGCTGCAACTACCCAGGAAGCGACGGCCCATACCAGCTAACCGCGCAAGGCCCCCACGCCTTAGTGCGGGTGCGGTCGACGAAGCTTGAGGATCGTCACGGCCACGTGAGGGTCTCGATCACGTGCTCGCGGACACGGTGCGTCGGCTCGACCGAGCTCCTCGCGAGCGTGAAGCATCGCTTCCGGCGGGGTCACCATACAGTCGTAATGGTCAGGACGGTTCTCGCGGCCACGGGAACATTCTCCCTCGCGCGTGGCGCCTCGGGAACGCTCGTGCTTTCCGTGACCAGAGCGGGAGCTGGGGTGTTGGCGCACGCAGCCAAGCATCCACTGGCGGCGACTCTGATCCTGAGCGCCAAAGGCGCAGCCGTTAGCAGAGTTTCTGTGGTCGTCAGGTAGGCGTCGCGCGGCACAAGGCGAGCGTTGCCGTTCTGCTGCGGCGTTCCTCTCGTGATTGGGGAGACAGGATTTGAACCTGCGACCGCCCAGTCCCCAGTCTGCGGTAATGCTGGACAGTGTCGTGCGTTTCGTCCGCATTCGGGTTGCTGCCACCGAAGCAATACACGGGCTCGACACTGCTGGCGGAGGAGGGTCGAGTGGCCGAGTGTCAACTCGTTGGCCGCGTGGACCTCTTTGGGGTCACTTATCGGATGACTGCCTACCTAACCGTGCGCGAGGTCGCCACGATGGCTCGCTGCGAGCACAAGTCGGTCCGGCGCGCCATCGCAGCAGGCAAGCTGCGCGCATTTCAGCCGACAAACAAGCTGTTGATTCGGGAGGACGATGCCTACGCGTGGATCGAAGGTCGGCCCGTATCGCTGCCCCGATCGGCTCCGAACCTACGCTCAGCACCGAGTCGCAGGCGCTCAACGCTGGGGTCCCAACGGCCCGGTAGCGTTGCTGATCTCCGCGAGATAGAACGAAAGGCAGTGCGAGCATGAGTGTGCGCAAGCGCGAGGATCGAGGCGGGCAATACGAGGTGCGCTGGCGAGAGGGTGGGCGGCAGCGCTCCCGACTGTTCGGGAAGAAGAGCGACGCCCAAGCATTCGAGCTCGACGTCAAGCGCCGCCGACAACTCGGCCCACTCGCGGCCGGCGTGATCCAGAGCCGGCTCACGCTTGCCGAGTTCGTCAGGGATGAATGGTGGCCACGGTATGCCGTGCCGAATCTCAAGCCGTCAACGCGGCGCCGCTACCTCGAGGTTTGGGGCACACACCTCCTGCCCCGCATCGGCGAGTACCCGCTGCGAGAGATCACTCCTGCCTTGGTTGAGGATCTGTGTGGCCAGTTCCGCGCCGCGAAGGTCGGCGTGCAGACGCAGCGCAAGGCGGTGATGCTGCTGCAGGCCATTCTGCGTCGCGCGGTCGTACGTGGCCTCATCCCGAGCAACCCTGTGAGTTTCGTGGACAAGCCGCGGCAGCCCCCGACGAAACGTCCGCAGCCGCTCGCGCCGCTGACGGTCGAGGGGATTCGTGCGGGCATGTCGCTCCGTGACGGGACGCTGACATCGCTGCTGGCATACGGGGGCCTGCGTCCCGACGAGGCGACGGCCGCGCGATGGCACGATCTCGGGCAGGGCATCCTGCACGTCCACGCTGGTAAGACCGGGAGGGATCGGGTCGTCGACCTCCTGGCACCGCTCGCTCAGGATCTCGCTGAATGGCGCCTCGCCCAGGGACGTCCAGCCGGCAACGCATTGATCTTTCCCCGCCAAGGCGGCAACGAGTGGCAGCTGCACGACTGGCAGAACTGGCGACGGCGGATCTACCAGCCCGCCGCCAAGGATGCCGGAGTGACCGGCGACATGCGCCCCTACCGGCTCCGGGGATCGTTCGTGTCTCTGCTGCTGTGGGAGGGACGGTCACTGACCTACGTCGCCGAGCAGGCAGGACACTCCGTCGCCACGCTCGCCAAACACTACGCCGGCGCGCTCCGCGAGCTCGAAACGCAGCCGCAGAAACCCGCAGCCGAGGTCATCCGCAGCGCCCGCGAAACGGTGAGCCGTGCTCCGGACGTATGCCAAGCGCGAGCCGACGGCTAGGGTGACGGCCTCCCGCTCCTCTCGCGGGAGTGACTGCGCGCTACCTGCCTGGGCTCGGGCCTGGGCTCGGCCGGGGTGCCGGCGGTGGCGTAGATCCGCCGCGGCCCTCTTCGATGCCGATCGACGTCGAAGGCGGTTTGATCTGCTCAGGCGGTAGAGGCCTTGGCGCCATCGTCCTCAGTCTACCGCCAGCGCCGTCAGCCACGCAAGTGTCTGCACGACCATCAGCACACCCAAGGCTCCCGATAGCCACGACATGCGCCGTACCTTTGGAGCGTTCTCTTCGCGCAGCTCTTGGTAGCCGTAGCCGGCAGCAGCCAGCCAGCCGAGCGTGTCGGCGTCAGCTTCGGTGAGCGCCTGCTCGTAGAGCTCGTCATAGAGCTCGCGCGCGTCAACGGCGAACTTCAGTTGCCACGGCGCGAGCAGGACCGCGGCAGCGGCGAGCCCGAGAACGAGCGCCGCGAGCGCCACCCAACCGAGCAGGTGAAGCCCCTGAGCCTTGACGGTCGTGGCGCCCAAGAAGGACGCGACGAGGGCGAGCGCGACCAGCAGCGTGCCAGTTCGCTGTCGTATTCCTGCGACGAGCGACTCCTGATCGGCCAGCGCGGATCGGCCGGCCTCGTATGTGATCTCCTCGAGCGTCCGCACCGCGCGAACCGTAGGTGTCCGGCCGGACGCACTTCAGGCGACGTGCGAGCAGTTCGCGGAAGGGCGGAAATGACGTCCAAAAAGTTGTGAGGTGTGCGCCAGATGTGCGCCAAGCACAAAAAGAAGTGGCGGGCAACTGTCGCCCGAGCGCCCCGCCTGAACGCAGAAACGCCCACAACAGTGGGCGTTTAGCTGCACCGAGGCCTTTAGTGGGCGATACTGGGCTCGAACCAGTGACCTCCGCCTTGTCGAGGCGGCGCTCTCCCAGCTGAGCTAATCGCCCTGGGACGGCTTAGAGATTATCAGCGGGAATCCGACCGACGGAAGGTCGGCCGGGTGGGTCCGGACGCCGCCATGAGCCTCCCAGCGGCGCCCGGACCCGATCGGGAGGGGTCAGGGGATCAGGAGTTCTCTGGGGCTCTGGCCGGGTTCTTCTTCTCCGCCTCGCACCTGGGGGCCGCTCTGGGCTTCTTCGCGGGACTGGGCTTCTTCGCCGCCGCTTGCTTCCTGCCGGCCGGAGCGGCCCTGGGTGCCGAAGGGACTCTGGGCCGCTTCGGCTTCCTGGGTGCTCGCCTGGCTGCGGGTGGCGGAGCCGTAGGAGACGCCGTTGCCGGCCTGGATCGCCTTGACTGCCTTGGCGACAGTGGCGGAGGAGATGGCGAACCCGACGCCGGTGCTGCCTGGCTGGGACCCGCCGACGCTGGCGGCGTCGCTGGCGATCTGGGAGTTGACGCCGATCACTTCGCCTTTGCTGTTGATCAGCGGCCCACCGGAGTTGCCGGGGTTCAGGGCCGCGTCGGTCTGGATCGCGCCGGTGATCTTGGCACCGTCCGGCGCGGAGATTTCGCGGTTCAGCGCGGAGATGATGCCCTTGGTGAGCGTCTCTTCGAGTCCATAGGGGTTGCCGATCGCGTAGACCTGGTCGCCGATCTGCACGCCGCTCGTGCCGGCCAGCGTGAGGGCCTTCAGCCCGAGTCCGGACGGGTCCACCTTGATCAGGGCGAGATCGCTGTTGGCTTCTTCGCCGACCAGGGTCGCCGTGCGGGTCTTGCTGGCGCTGCCGTCCACGCTGATCTGCAGGCCGGTGGCCCCGGCGACGACGTGGTCGTTGGTGAGGATCAGGCCTTCGTTGTTGAGCACGATGCCCGTGCCCTTGTCCTCGCCCTGGGCGGTCGTGGCGGTGATGGCGACGACTCCGAGGGAATCCTGTTCATAGATCTGCGTCGCGGTCAGGGCGGTGTTGGCCACCGCCTGGCGCGTCCCCGAGCTGTGCGCAAGCGGGGTGACCGGGGAGGCGGTCTTGGCGGCACCGTTCTGTGAGCCGGAGCCGAGCACGCTGATCGCCAGCGCGGCCACGACGCCCCCGATCACTGCTGCCAACAGCATCGGTGCGAATGGACGTCTTCTCTTCACGGCTCACCTCGGTCTTTCTGTCGGGGTGACGCCCATCATGGGAAGGCACCTTGAGCCGCGGCTAACAACTCACCCAAGGAGCGATAAGGGGTCCGGAAAAGATCCTTAAGGCCGCCCGAAGAACGGCATAAGGCGACGCGCGGCCGCGGTCCTCGCCCGACGGCTCAGCGCATCCCCTCAGGAGCGCTGCTTGGCAGCCTTTCTGGCCGGACTGCCGCGGCGTCCGTAGAGCAGCCGCTTGGGAAGCGGCATCGGACTGACCCTCCGCGCGGCGCTCCCGAACAGGAGCCGCGGTTGCAGCCTCGCGACGAGCTCTTCGAGTTCGCCGCGCTGGTCGGCGTCGAGGTGCCCCCTGTGCCTGGCCGCCTCGGCCAGCAGCCCCGCCATCCGGCGGCGCTCCTCGGCCTCGAGGCGCCCCACGTGGCGGCCGGCGATCAGGGCGAGGTCACCCGCCAGCAGCATCCACCCCACCGGCGCGCCTTTGGCGACCCGTTTCAGCATGGAGCGTCCGATCAGACCCATCGTTCGACCTTATCCCGAGTTCGATCGCTGATCCGCCGGCCGAGGTCCGCCGGATCAGTACGCGCGGATCGGAGGGCCGGTGTAGGTCTTGCCCTGGGGGCTGACCCAGTGCACCCGCCAGGCGCCGCCGGCGACGGAGGAGCTCAGCGTCCAGTAGCCGGCGGAGTTCGTCTGCAGGTGCGCAAGGACGCCGAAGCGCCGGGCGCCGGGGCGCCTGACTTCCACGGTCACCGTGGTGGATTCGCCCGCGGGCCGCACGAGCCCCCACAGGAGGTGGCGCGACCCGACGCTGCTCACGGTCAACGGCAGGGCGAAGCCCGCGAGCAGCGGCTTGCCATGCCCGTTGACGTACTCCAGGCCGGTCTGGAAGCCGACGCTGCGACGGCGCAGGGGGTCGTCGCGGAGCAGGTACTGCGAGAACGACGCGACGCGAGGGTTGGAGTAGGCGATCCGCTCGGCGATCGCGTCCCACTCGGCCTGCTGGGCGACGGCCACGCCCTGGAAGGGGTTGGGCTTGCTCATCACGCCGAACTCGGTGATGTAGATCGGGAGATGGCCGGGCAGCGCACCGGCCCGCGAGGCCAGATCCAGCGCTCGGGTGATGCGCGACAACGAGCTGATGGTGACCGTTTCGGGGTTGTGCGGCACGTAGTACGGGCCGACGCCGCCGGCGTATGGATGAACTCCCCAGCCGCTGGTCTGAAGCGGTCTGCAGGCGCCCGCAGGCCGGTAGCTCGAGTTCAGGCAGAGCAGCCCTCGCAGGAACGTCAGCGGCGACATGTTGTGCCAGCCCCGGCCGTACGGCCGGCTTTCACCTTCGGGCGCGGTTTCGCCGATCAGCACCGACGGGTGAGCGATCCCCGCCGCCTGCAGGCCGGCGTAGCCTGCCTGGTAGAGGGCGCGGTAGATCCGCGGCGAGGCGGGCGAACCGTCGCGGTTGAACTGCGGTTCGAGGAATTCGTGGTGGTTGGGCTCGTTCCAGATCGAGAACAGCGAGACCTCCGAGCCGTAGTGCCGGCCGACCGCCGTCATGAACGCCCTGAACTGGCGCGGGTCGGGCTGGGTCACGAGCGTGTCGTGACGGGGGTTGGAGGTCGCCCAGCGCGGCACGGGCGAGGTGACCGTCAGCAGCACCTTCCAGCCCAGCCGGTGCGCTTCTTCGATCAGCGGGTCGTACTGGCCCCAGGCGTAGCTGGACGGGTTGGTCGCGTCGAAGGTCGGCCGCCTCACGCTGTTCGCTCGCGGCGCGACCGTGTGCCAGCTCAGCTCGACGCGCAGCGCCCTGACGCCGAGATGCTGGAGCGTCGCGATCGTGCGCGGACGTGTCGCCGGGCTCAGGAGCAGGGCGGGAGCCTCGAAGAACGTGCTCTGGCCGGGCGAGGCCGATGCGCTGCCCGCCGGCGCGCCCGCGAGCAGCGACGAGAACAGCACAGCAAGACCGAGCTTTCGCAGACGCGACATGGTTCTCCCTTCCTTCCGGGGCGACCTGCAGGCTGCTCACGCCGGCCGGTGCGCGAGGTCGCTGGCGGCGCCGGCCGGGTCGGACCTAAGACACCGCGCCCGGCGCGAGGTTGCGGTGCCGGGCCGGGCGAGCGCGGCTATGCCGGTCGCGCCGCGGATCCCGCGGCCGACGCGGGGCGGACCGAAGCGGTGCGGCCGCCTTGTACCCTTGTGGCGCACCCTGGCGACGTGGCGGAGTGGCTACGCAGCGGCTGCAAAGCCGTCTACACCGGTTCGATTCCGGTCGTCGCCTCTACCGAAACCCCTGCTAACGCGGGGGTTTCGCCGTTCCGGCCGGTCGCACCTGGGTGCGAAAGGTACCGAGAAGGTACCGAGGCACGGCTACTTGACTTCCTTCTGGTAGTTGCAGAGTTTCTTCATCCCGTCGGCTTCGACGTTGTCCCAGTCGATCTGTTCGGCGTCTTCCCGCGTGCATTCGAGCGAGTAGATCGTGCCCGTGCTGGACTTCCCCCCGACGCTTTCGAGCGGGCCTTCGACGTTGATCTTCGCCGCCTTGATGCTTGGGTCCGTGAAGATCGCCTTCCAGACCTGCCGCGTCGGTTCCATGAGTTCGTGGTTGAAGCTGATTCCAGTCGGTTCCTTGAGGACGTAGCTGATCGAGCATTCGTCGTGGAAGCAGTTGACGGTCGGCGGCTGCGCAAGGCCAGGACCCGCGCCTCCTCCTGTGCCGATGGCTTCGTTGACTGCCGCGGTGACGTTCGCATCGTTGGCCGTAAACGACGAGGGGGCCTTGTATTCGGTTTCCCCGCAGCCCGCCAGCGCCACCGCAACCACAAGCACCGCCCCAATCAGCAATCCCCGCACCGCATCTCCTCCGTCGTCGTTTGGCGCGCAGCGTATACGAGAGTTCGAGTAGGCGGTATCCGACGGAGCGCGCATCATTCGCGGGCGCATGGACCGTCAGCCCCGCAACATCGTCGGACTCCTCACGCTGCTAATCGCGGCACTGGGAAGCGTGGCGATCCTCAGCTCCGAACATCACCGCTCGACGCTCAACACCGCGATCCTGGTGGTCCTGGCGGTCGCCGCAGCAGGGAGCTTGCTCGCACTGGTGCTCGGCTCGACGCCGATCGCGGTCCTTCGTCGGGACGTGCACGCCTGGTGGAATGACCGGCCCAACCGCCGCTGGACCGCTGGCCACTATCAGGCCAAAGAGCCCGAAGCGAACATCATCGACCTCGACACGATGCAGGACGCCGAGATCCGCGCCGAAGGGATGCCATGCGTCGTCTTGACGCTGCGCGCGCGTGACCGAACTCTCGGCCGCGCCATCGAACGCCCGATGAAGGGCGTGGACGTGTCATGCGTGGTCGAGCGCAGTGAGCGCCGCTCCTCGCGCGCTGAGGCGGTGCAAGTCCCACCCCACACTGACGACGCCTGGGGCGCCGTCGGTCGCTGGCCTGACCAGTGGATAGACCCCGACCACGGAGGCCCGGTGCCGGGCTACTACCGCGTTCGCTGGACACTGCGCCATCCCGAGGGGCAGCTCGACCACCCGACCGAGAAGGTCCGGGTCGTCCGCGAAGGCGAGACTCACGTCAGTCGAGCTGCGCGAGTCGTTCGTGCTGGGCGCGCACGCCTGCGCCACTATCGCGGCCTTGACAAGTAGGTCTAGAAGGACCGGTCGATCGGCGCGAGATGGACCGGAGCCATGCTCTCGGGCCAGGGGTCGTATTTGGCCAGCCAGGCCGACACCATGTCGGCCGCTTCCTGGCCTAGCGTCACAGGCGCGTGGTGCGCCCACCTGGCGAAGATCGGCACGTCGTATCCGACGGCGAGGTAGTCGTATCCGGGGCTGGTTGGGTTGGCTGTGAGTTCATATTCCATGCCGTCGAGGCTACGCCCGAGCCCCGACATCGTTTTCGTACCCGGGTGGAAAAGATCGATCCGAACAATGCCGTAGCCTGCCTCCCTGGGAGCGTTGTGCAGCGATCTGTCCGACGCCCTCTCGAAACTGGCGTGCATGTACGACGCCCGGATGGAGCTTCGCGTCCCGCCAGACCTCAAGCAGCAATTCGCGCTCGCCGCCCGAGCGCGCGGCATGAGCCAAACGCAAGCCGGGCGAGAAGCCGTCGCCGCGTTCGTCGCCGCAACGCTCGACGCCGTAACAACTGAGCCCGGCCCTCGGGGAGAGGACCGGGCTCGAACTCACCGCATCTCAATCGATCAAGCAGACCCGCCGCAGAAAGCAGGACTACATGCGCCAGTGTGACACCCCCAGCGGTCACGACATCTACCGTCGATGGGTCGGCGACAATTGGACACTTCTCGACGGGCCGCCACCGGCCCAGCCGAGAACGGTCCCGCCGCGCACTCGTCAACGCGGCCGAGGATCCTCAGGCCGCCCGCGCGGCCGAAGCACCACCCGCAGCGCGTCAGGGTCCAACGACCCAGACGGAGAACATGACCTAGCCAGGAGCCCGGCGCGATGAGCGCCGAGCCCATGGCATGGGCGCGCAACTACGACCCGCGCGGCGCGCTCCGAAAAGCCCAGACACACCCGCCTCACCTATTCGCCGAGGCAGGAAACGCCGAACGCGCGATCGGCAAGATGACCCACGACCAGGCGGACGGGCTCGCCGACTTCACCGCGCCCGACGCCCAAGGCCGCAGACGACCCGGGCCGCAGTTCTGGCACGACTTCCGCCGCGCCCTCATCGCCGTCGAGGACAGCAACAACGCGACAATCGACGGCCAGGCCCACAACGACCCGGCATGGGCCGAGCTGATCGCCACACCCGCACGCGGACCCAGACGGCACCGGAAGCTCCTCCGGCTCGGGAGGCGCCTCCGAGAAGCCCACGGACCGGAGACCGCCCTCGCGCTGATGCAGACGCTCAACATGGCGAGCTGCTGCCCGCCGCTGCAGCCGCATGAGGTCGAGCCCCTATGGCGCTGGGTCTGCTCACGCCACGAAGAAAGGCAGCCATGAGCGCCGCCGCCGCCCAATGGCAAGACGACCAGGAGGCAGCGCGGGCGCTCGCCCAGGAATACGGCGGGCAGAACGGCGAGCCCCTGATCGCAGTCGCCGACCGCACCATCGAAATCACCGACGAAAACGGCAACAAGGTCGAGGTCAACGCCCTCAGCTACGCCCGCGAAAAGCTCTGGCTCCCCACTCTCGAGAAGAAGTTGGTTGCCGAGCTGCGCGAGCTCGAACGGGACATGACGCCGCAGTCGGTCAACTACCCGGGGCCGGGCGGCGTGCCGAACATTCGCACCGAGCTGGTCGATGAGCGTGCCGAGGCGGCCTTCGTCGGCGCTGACGAGGCTGTGAAACAGCGCGAGCAGGATCTTCGGGACTTCGCCCGCGCTCACACGGAGAAGGTCGCCGTCGAGGTTGCGCCTCGGGCTGCTGAGCTGCGGCGGAACGTGACGGCTTGGCTCCGGCAGGGCTATCAGCTCGCCCAGGAGGAACAGAAGATCGCGGGACTGATGGCGAGGCTGCTGATGCTCAGCGACCGCGAGGCGTTGATCGCCACCTTGCCGCAGTCGCCTTTCCAGTGGATGCGCGACGCGCCGCAGGAGGGGGTGATGCCCCTGCCGGAAGCGTTCTGGCGTTGACCTTGCGGCGGTCTGCTGGCGGCGCTGCGCCCCCGCCTTGGCTACGGGTCGGATTCAGGGGCGGCCCGAGAGGGTGCAGTGCCGCCAGCAGACCGCCGCTTGGGCGGCGGAGTCGGGAGCGTCCTCTTGTAGTCGGGAGGGGGGCGCTCCCGAGTCCGCCGCAGCAGCACCACACACACGACGAGTGAAAGAGAGGCAGCATCATGGGTGAAGGTCTGAAATCAAGCGGTGTGCCGAGCAGGTTGACGGGCACGGTCCGGCCGTCCGGCAAGGCGCAGCCGAACGCGATCCCGAAGCAGGCCGACAAGGAAACGATCGTGCCGATGCAGGAGCTGGCCGAGGACGCGACAACGGCGGGCGCTGAGGGTGACCCGACGTCGCCGGTCACGTCCAACGGTGCGCTCGACAAGGCGTTGCCGGGCTTCTCCGGGCTGATCGCGCCGCGCGGCAGCAACGTGCCGTGAGCCTGACGACGCACAGCATGCAGCTCGCGGACCCGTGGGGCACGGGCCTTGTTCGCCCGCAGTGGGTTACGAATCTGCTCGGCACCGAAGCGAGCCCGGCGACGTTCATGGCCACGGTGGCCGCCCGGGTTGCGGAAGGGAACGATGCGCCGCTGATCGTCTGGGCACTCGGGCCGCATGCGCCGGTGCCGGTCGAAGGGCGCGTGAAACCCAGCCAAGTCATCAACGTCGTTTAGCGATGGGAGTAGACTTGGGTCACATCGAAAGTGCCCCCGCGCTGCTTGCAACAGCCGGGGGCGTGACCCAAGGAGAGTGACCTCCATGAGTGCAGCCAAGATTAGCCCTCGGGTACGCCCGGCCACCGGCTTCGTTTTCCTACGGAGCCCGAAGGATCCGAAGCGCCCCGCCGTCTGGCATTGCAAGCTCCGCCTACCGGACGGCAAGCAGGTCAAGCGCCGCCTCGGCACCCAATGGACCGGCAAAGGCCGACCGCCTGCCGGGTACCTGACGCGCAAGGGCGCAGAGGACGCGCTCGCCGTTCTCAAGCGTGAAGCTGACGACGGCGACCTGGCCGTCGCGGCGAAGACCGGGGTGACGTTCGCGGCGGCGGCCCGGGAGTGGCTTCGCTACATCGAGGTTGACCGTGAACGCGACTCGGCGACGTTGGCCGACTATCGCGGCGTGGTCCAGGGCTACTTGATCCCGTGGTTCGGCGACACGTCGGTCGAGAGGATCGACCGCAACGCGATCGTCGCCTACCGGGACGCCCTGAAAGAAAAGGGCCGGGCGCTGCGCAAGACCGCCGAGGGCGAACCGGAGCGGAAGGGCAGGCTGAGCAACCGCGTGATCGTGCGGCACCTGGTCTGCCTCAACGGCGTCTTCCGCAGGGTGCGTCAGATGTGGCGGCCTGAGTGGGGCCCGTTGCCCGACAACCCTGCCGGGGCCGATGTCGTGGACCGGCCCCGGGTGATCTACTCGGGCGAGTTCAAGGTGCTCAGCCCCGACGAGATCCGCCTGCTGGTCGCCCACGCGCCCGATGAGGCGACCGGCGTCCTGTACCTGGTCGCCGCGTTCACTGGGCTCCGGCAGGGCGAGGTCTTCGCGGTGCGCTGGCGCGATGTTGACTTCCCGCTCGCCCGCGTCCACGTCCGCGAGAACTTCTCCGGCGGGAAGCTCAAGCGGCCCAAGTCGCAGAAGGTGCGCTCGACGCCGATGTCCGACGACGTGATGATGGCCCTGGCCCAGCACTTCGGGCGCGACCCGGAGCGCGAGCCCGGCCCTGACGATCTGGTGTTCCCTGGGCCGGACGGTGACTACCTGGACGACATGGCCGTGAGGCAAGCGTTCTATCGGGCGCTCGACGCCGCGGGGCTGCGCCGGGTCCGCTTCCACGATCTGCGCCACACGTTCGGCACGGTCGCGGCGGCGGGCGGGATGCCGATGACGGCGCTGCAGGGGTACATGGGCCACGCGAGCTACCGGACGACGGAACGCTACCTCCACCACGCTCCGGCGATCGAGCACGCGGCGCTGCTGACGGCGGCGTTCGGCGGCGAGAAGGTACCCGCAGTGGTACCGAACGGGGCCATTTCGACCGTAACTGAGCGCAACTGAGCAACACGGAAACGGCTCTGCGAAGCCAAGGGCGACGGCCCCGGCGAGACTGCAAAGCCGTCTACACCGGTTCGATTCCGGTCGTCGCCTCTCACGAAACCCCCGCTGCGCCGGGGGTTTCGCGCTGTCGGGATTCCACCAGGAGGAAAACAGGTCCCGACGCTTCTCCCCATGCCCGACCCGGACGTCGATGCCGTCAAGAAGCGCGAGGCTGCCGAAGCGCCCATCAGGAGGAGATGAGAGCGACATGAGCCTGACCGCGACCGGATAAAATTCGCACATGGTCGAGTTGCGCGCCAGCGGCGATGCCGACCAAGTCGAGGCACGGCTGCGCGAGGCACTTGACGCGCACGGCCTCCAGCTGTTCGCGCGCATCGACCATGCGGCCGGCGCCCGCAAAGCCGATGTCGAGCTGGAAGCCAACGTCCTGCTGATCTTCGGCAACCCGAGCGTCGGCACCCCCCTGATGCAGGCCGACCCCCGCGTCGGCGTCGAGTTGCCGCTGCGAATGCTGATCTGGCAGGACCCCGAGGGGACGCATGTCGGCTACCTCGACCCCCGAGAGCTCGCCGACCGCTATGCCCTCGACGGCCACCAGCAGACGCTCGAGCGGCAGACCGGGGTGCTCACCAAGCTGGCCGCCGCGGCGGCCGGCTGAGCCCAACTGAGCGAACCTGCCCGCGAGCGCAGGTCACGTGCGGGGATGGTTGGAGACGACGTCGCTGTTGATGTGGGTGGAGACAACCTCGCCATTGGCGTTCAGCCATGTGATGCTGGCGGGAAACTCCGGTGTCGGGCCCGGACTCGGCTGGCCTCCGCCGTTCGTCACGGGCCCCGCTGGTGCGGCGTAGCCCCTGAATGAGAAGGTGTTCTCAGTCACCGTCTCGGTCTGGGCGGGATGGTCGGGATAGTGCAGGATGACGCTGGCGACGCCGTCGGGCACGAGCCCATACCCGTCCAGGCCGGCGCTCTCGAGCCAATGTCCGGATGTCAGCACGCTCGTTGCGGTGCAATCCCCTCCGACGCCACTAACCTCGACCTGCTGGACGCAGATCAGGTTCCTGGCTTCGGTGGGCACATAGGCGCCCACCGCCGGGTCGAACCGCGCCGCCCCGAAGTCGCCGCTGGTGGCGGTGTAGAGCAGCTGGCGCGGGAATCCCGGCGCAGCCGGGAGCAGCCGGATGTAGCTCATCCGAATCCCGTGGACTCCCGGGAGAATCGATGAGCCGAGCGTCGCGGGGTCCACGGAGGCCCCTGGCGGGGGGTCACGGAGGATGCCCAGCAGCGCGAGCTGTTCGGCCGGCGGGGCGTCGGCGTTCGTGCTGACGGGCTGCCCCAGGAAATCACGCAGGATCGGACCCACCCCGATCGCGATCGCCGGGGTGACGATCGCCGCAACCGCGCTCAGAACGGCCAGCATCCGGAGCCTCCCGCGGCGCGATGGGCGCTGCAACGGGGCTCGCCATGACCGCCGAGGAGCGACCTGCGCGTCACAGACGCGGACGAGGTCGGCTTCGAGGCGATCGATGAAGGTCGACATTGTCTAGCTCCCCAATGCGGTACGGAGGGTGGCAAGCGCGCGACTGACGCGCTTTCGGATAACGGCCTCGCTGGTATTCGCACGACCAGCGATGACCTCGTAGTCGAGCTCGTCGACGACGCGCGCAGTAAGTGCGTCCGCCTGCTCGACCGGCAGCAGTTCATAGATGCGCCCCAGCAGTGCCTCGCTCTGGCCCGCCTCGACGATCAACTCGATGTCCCGGTCCTCGAGCGCGACGGGAGCGAGCTGCAGCTGACGGCGCGCCGCCTCGACGACGAGGCCGTGGCGATGACGATCGATCACGAGGTTCCTCGCGGTGAGCAGAAGCCACCCGAGCGGGCTCTCGGGAAGGTCGCGCCGAAGGTCGCGCACGATCGTGAGCAGCGCGGCGAACGTCTCGGCCAGCAGGTCGGCCGCCACCTCGGGCTCATCGACCCGGCGCGCGAGAAACGCAAGAACGACGGCATGGTGCTCGCAGAAGAACGCTCCGAAGCTCTCGCCGTCCCCACGCCGGGCGGCGCGCAACAGCTCCCGGTCATCTTCGCCCATCCAGTCCATATATCCCTTACACGAACGAGGGGCTACGTTTGTGACGGGCTTCGCCGATTATCACGCCACGCCCGCGAGCGAGACGTTCGCGACCTCGACGGTCTATGGTCCGAGCCGATTTCGATTTCGCCGTCGCCCCCGAGGCGGCTTCGAGAAAGGAACAGCGATGTTGCGAAGGATGACGGACATGCCGGCCGGGACGATCGGCTTCGAGGCGGTCGGGGAGGTCGAGGACGACGATTGGGAGGAGGCCGTCGAGCCTGTGCTGCGCCAAGAGATCGCGGCGGGGCGCGACGTGCGGCTGCTCTACCTGATCGGCACCGGAGCTCGTGAGCTCGAGGGCGACGCGATGAGCGCTGACACGGGGTTCCGCGTGCGCCACGCGACTTCATACGAGCGGGTGGCCGTGGTCAGCGACGAGGACTGGATGCGCCCCGCGCTGCGCGCTCTCTCCTTCCTGCTCCCCGGCAAGGCCCGGGGCTTCCGCGTCCGAGACCTCGCGGAGGCGAAGGCCTGGCTCGCGCAGGACGGAGCCTAGCCGGCACGTGCAGCCCGCCGCCCCGCTGGGAGCGACCGCTCGGTTCTGCGGCATTCGTCCAGGTGCAGAGGCGGTGAAGATTGCCAGCCACAACGAAGGGAGACCCGATGGACATCTTTGAGATCGAGCGGAAGGAGACCGTCAGCAGGGAGCAGGTCGCCGAACGCCTGCGGCTCCTTGCGGACATGCTCGCTCGGCACAACGACCTGGAGTTCGACCGCGGCGGCATGCATTTCACGGTCCACGTCCCCGACCAGCTGCAGCTCAAGGTCGAGCTCGAGCTGGAGAGCGACGAGCGCGAGCTCGAGATCGAGCTGAAGTGGTGATTGCGGTCCCGATCGCCATCATGCGCCAAGGCCAATGCGCTGCCAGCAGGCCCGATCCGATCCCGATCCCCACTCCGGCCGCCACATCGCTCGGGTAGTGCACGCCCGTGTACACGCGCGAGTAGGCGACGGCGCCCGCCAACGGCACCAGTGCCGGCGCGAGTACCGGCAGCTCCGCACAGGCGGCGGTCGCGAACGCGAATGCTGCGGCGCTGTGACCAGACGGAAACGACGTCGACCGGGGCGTGCGGATGAGCGTCGGATGCGACGGCGAGAAGGGCCGACGTCGGCGCACGAGCAGCTTTGCCGGGCCGTTGGCCACCGCCGCCGCGATCGCGATCGCGACGAGGCCGCGTCCGGCCGCCGTGCGCCCTGCTCGCCCCCCGCACAGTGCGAGCGCCCCCGCGACCAGGAGCCAGAGTCGCGAGTAGTTCGCCGCCCGCGTGACGGCGACGAGCGCGCGATCCAGTGCGGGTGAGCGAGTCCGAAACGAACGCCCCATCAGCCGACGGTCCAAATGCTGCACGCGGCGCCACATCGTCACTGAACCTTAGGCTCCCGCAGGCAGCGCGACACGTAGGCCGCCCACCCGGTGCCGAGCAGCATGCCGGCGATCACATCGCTCGGATAGTGGACGCCGAGGTAGACGCGAGACGCGGCCACGGCGAGGACGATCAGGAGCGCGAGCCCCGCGGCCACGCGAGTTCTCCGCCACGGGATCCCCGCCGCTGGCGAGACCAACACCAGCGAGAACCAGAAGGCGCTCGCCTGCGTCGCGTGGCCCGAGGGAAAGCTCGACCCGGCCACCGCCTGCAAGTGCTCCACGGGCGGGCGCGGCCGGGATACGAGCAGCTTGACCAGGTCTGAGATCAGCATCGCGCCGCCGAGGCTGAGTCGCGATCGCGAGCCGCCTCTCGGCGCAGGCCTGCCCGGTCGAGCGCCAGGCAGGCGATCACGGCGAGCGGGACGAGCAGGTATGCGCTGCCCGCCCACGTGACCACGCGCGCCACTTCGGTGAGGGCGACAGTGCGCCAAGCGGCTACTTCGCGCACCGCGTCAAGGTCTGCCGATCCGACAACCGAGGTCCACAGCTCCCCGACCGCCCAGCCGACGAGCACGAAGAGCACAAGACCGAGCACCAGCCGCGCTGCAGGGCGGCTCACCGGCCGAAGGCCACCCGTACCAAGGCGCCCAGGTTCTCCGCAGTGAGTGCCACCGCGCGCGCTGCCGGCGACAGACCTGCCCCGCGGGGCAACCGCACGCGCAGCGCCCCGGGCAGCGATGCGAATCGCAACGGCGGGTCGAGCACGAGCGCCTCGCCGTCGAGGCCGATCTCCACGGGGCTGCCTGAGCGGACCTCGAACTCCGGCGCGGACCAGGAGAGCAGGCCGGGGTAGCGTCCCGCCTGGCCGACCAGCTCGAGCGCTACGAGCCTGGACACCTCCGCACCCCGCACGCGCGCAGCGACGATCCCGAGCATGCCAGTGTCCATGCGCTCGCGGGTGCCGGCTCCGGCGAGGTGCGTGAGCTCATACGGATTGTTCGACACCAGCACGATGGGGGCGTCGTTGTGGTTGGTCCCGTCCGGGGCGGTGAACTCGAGGTCTATCGGTTCGGCGTCCGGCCCGAGTAGGTCCGGCAGCATGCGCGTCCAGGTCTCCAGCTTGGCGTCGCGGTAGGCGTCGGACTGGACGACCTTCGCATAGGCGCCCAGCGACGCGTTGTTGACGAACACGCGGTCGTTCACGCGCGCGAGATCGATACGCCGCTCGACACCGTCGGTGAACGCGTCCATCGCGCCGAGGACGTCGTCCCGATCGAGTCCGAGGTCGAGGGCGAAGTGGTTTCGCGTGCCGGCCGGTATGCAGACATGGGCGACCTCGCGCTGTGCGGCAACGGTCGCCACGAGCGCCTGCGAACCGTCGCCCCCGGCCATCCCGATTACCTGCGCGCCCCGCGCGATGGCGCTCTCAGCGAGCTCGCGCAGATCATCGCCCGGTCGCAGGACGATCGGCTCGACGCCCCGCCGTCTCGCCTCGGCAGCGAGATCGAAGCGCTCGGCCTTGCCGCCTCCCGACTTGAGGTTGATGATCAGCGCCGCCGAGTCGGCGGCGCCGGCCGGCACGGCCATCACGGCAGCCCTTCTGGCGGCAGCTTCTCCGCTCAGTCCCAGTGCGTAGCGCGCTGCCAATCCGAACAGGGCGAGCAACAGGAGGAGTGCGATCAGCACCAGCAGCCCCTGCCAGTGAGTCGCAAGCACGACGATCAGGCCCGAAGTGGCGAGGATCGCGGCCGCGGCCCCGACCGCTCGCAGGATGCCGCGCTCTGTCAGCGCGAACCAGAGGCTGCCGTTTGCCACCAAGACGAGGACAACCGCAAGCGCTGCGATAGCCACGTCCCCGGCCAGGGCGACGGCGCACACCACGACCATCGCGATCGGCACGGTGAGCGCCAGGATCGCGGCGAGGCGCCGCAGGAACGGGTGCCGTCCGGCCAGGCCTGCCTCAGGTGACGCCGGGGTCACGTGCACGATGGCCATGTTCTCAGAGTCGCGACGCCGTGTGTGAGTGCTCGAGGCGGTCCGGGGCCTGGTAGTCGCCTTTCGGGTCAGGCGAGGACGCGTCTGTCCGAGCTCGTACCGATCCACGGCGTTGTCGACGCGTAGTCAGGCGCAGCGTGAGCTCCATGCGCATCGGGACGTGCCTGCTCAAGCCCTCGACACGATGCGGAGTCAAAGCGCGGTAGGCACAGCCGATCAACCGACCCATCGCAGCTGACGAGCGCTGCAGCCTGCATGTCGCCAGTCAGAGCGTAGTCCTCGATGCGCAACCGCTCCTCCCTTCTCGCCGTGAGCCGACAGGCCGGCGAAGAGTGTCAGCCTACAGACCGTCAAACCCTCAGATCGTCATCCAGGGGTCTGCTCCTCGATTGGCGGGGTTGGGAGGCCGGGTATCGCGCACCTGCTCAGGCGCTCTCCGGCTCGCCGAGCACGAAGAGGCCGTAGATGACCCACAAGCACACCGCAAAGACGCCGAGTGACCACCAGGGATGCGGTCCACCGACATTGGCGAGCGACTCGATCGCGCCAAGGGTGGCGGCGACGATGCCGATCACCCGGCCGTACATGTTGCCGGCGAAGAGCGAGAGCGCCGCCGTGACCTGGATGACGGCCAGAACGATGGTGATCCATCCCCACGTGTGGAGACCGCCGAAGACATAGCGTTCTCCCGCGACGTAGAAGCTCGAGTTCGCGACGGCGGCGATGCCGTAGAAGAAGTTCAGGACGCCCACGATCATCAGAAGAACCCCGACGAACGCCGCACGTCCCACCCCTCTGAGCGATTGTTCCTCTCGGCTGCTCCTGACAGGTGCAGCTGGGGTGCTCCTCGAATCTGCTGCTGAACTGCTCATTTGTCCCCCTTCGCTGGTAGATAAGCAGGACCGAAGACATGGCAGTGTTACGGCACGTACGTTAGCGCGCCGATGCGGCCCGGCATCGGTGCTTCCCGCGTGTCCGCGGTACGGGAAACTGCTTACGTCAGAGCGTTGCTGCACGGGCAGAAGATCATCCTTTCATCTTGCCTTCGTGGAGATGGATCGCTGCCCGCGGATCGCGGTCGATGAGCGCCTGCGCGCAGGGACCGGCCGCGACGTTCGGGCGCGTCAAGCGCGACTCGGCGGCCGGGAGCACGCTCAGATGAGCACGATCTTCGCTCTCTGTGCGGCGTTCTCCAACGCGCTGTACGTGGCGACGCAGCACATCGCCAGCACGAGCGGCCGCGTCGGCAGGGCGTCGGGCCTGCGACTCCTCGCGTATCTCATCCGCAGCCCGCTGTGGCTGCTCGGCTGGGCGGCCGCACTCGGGGCGTTCGCCTTCCAGGCGGCAGCTCTGAAGAACGGTCAGCTCTCGATAGTGCAAGCGCTGCTCGTGACCGAGCTGGTCTTCGGTCTTGCGTTGCGGAAGGTGTGGCTAGGCCAGGCGGTCCGTCCCGCCGCGTGGGGTTCGGCCGCACTCACGTGTGTCGGACTCGCAGCCTTCGTGGTCGTCGACCAGCCGCAGGGCGGCTCTCCGACACCGAGCGCGCACGCGTGGGCCGGAGCGCTGGCGGCGCTCGGTGGCCCTGTCGCTCTCATGACACTCGCTGCCCGCTGGGGGTCACCGAGGCGCAGGGCCGCGCTCTACGCCGCTGCCGCGGCAACCGTGTGGGCGCTGGTGGCAACGTTCATCAAGACCGCCACCGAGACCCTGACCGAATCGGGCATCGCCGCGGTGTTCACCGACTGGCCGGTATATGCATTGGCCGCCGGTGGGGCCGTAGGCATCCTCCTGACGCAGGCGGCCCTTCACGTCGGGCCCCTCAGCGTGTCCCAGCCACTGCTGGTGATCGTGGACCCCACCGTCAGCGTCATCCTCAGCGTTTGGCTCTTCAAGGAGCGCTACTCGCACGGCCCGGCGGTGATCGCCGGCAGCGTGCTCGCGTTCACCCTCATGTGCGTGGGGGTGGTGGCCCTCACGAGGACCGCACCCTCGACAATGCGGGCCGGCCCGTCCCCTTGAAGCAAGAACACCCCATCCGGGCGCTGTGCAAAGCCCTCTACCCCAGTTCGATTCCGGTTGTCGCCTCTGATACTCGCCGCCCGCGACGGGTCGCGCCTGCCGCCGCGCAGACGCGATGCGCAAGCGACCGATCCGGCTAGATCTCCTCGACCTGCAGGCGGCCCTGCTCGACCGGCGCCGTGCGCTCGGCCGGCTGGACGTCGATCTTCGTGATCGCCAGATACGCGACCAGGCAGAAGATCAGCCCGCTCAGCACCACCGCGACGTTGCCGTTCCCAAGGCCCAGGCCGCCGGCGTATTTGGGCTTGCCGAGCCAATCGGCGAACGATGCGCCGAGCGGTCTGGTCGCCACGTAGGCGAACCAGAAGCACAAGATCCGGTTCCAGCCCAGCATCTGGTAGCCGACGGCCGGGATCAGGATCACGACCGTGAACAGCAGCGCGGAGTCGAGGTAGCCGAGGTTGAGGGTGATCGCCGTCAGGTCTCCCACCGCCGTGCCCATCGCGAAGGTCGCAACGACGGCCGCCCAGTAGAAGGCCTCGCGGCGGGGGCTGTCGACGGTGTGGATCGACAGCGTCTTCTCGGTCTGCTGCCAGGCGATGAAGACGGCCGCCAGCACGAGCGCGTAGAACACGCTCGAGACCGTGTACGGCACACCCAGGCCGACGTGGAGCACGTCAGCGGCCATCGTGCCGAAAACGCCGACCATCACGACCGCCAGCCAGTAGGACCAGGCGTTGTAGCGGCCCATCGAGAACTGCACCGCAAGCGCGACCAGGAAGCAGGAGAAGCCGATCAGGACGGCGATCTCGGGGACGATCGCGTGGACGAGATAGTCCGACGTCGACTCGCCCATTGCCGTCGAGAGCGCCTTGATCGCCCAGAAGAATACGGTGATTTCGGGGACCCTGAGCGCGCCTCGGCGCGTCAGGTCCCGCAGGAGCCGGCGATCGATCATCGCGACAGTCTAAGCAGGCTGGTGCTCGCGATCGAGCAGGCTCCGCGCGCAGTCGAGGATCGTCTCCTGCACCGGGCGCGGCGACCAGCCCACCCGGCGCCTGGCGTTCTCCAGCGAGAAGGTCGTCTTCCAGCCGAGCTCGTCGGAGACCGACCGGACCGACGGGTCGACGAGCGCAATCGCGCGGACGACGAAGTTCGGGATCCGCCGCGTCGGCACCTTGCGAGCGTCCTCGCCGAGACCGCTGCGCAGGATCGCGGCGATCTCGGCGAACCACAGGAACTCGCCCGCGGCGAGCAGCCGCTGCCCGCCCGCTTCGGGGGCGCTCAGCGCCGCGACCTGCAGCGCGGCGACGTCGCGTACGTCGATCAGGCTGAAGCCGAGCTTCGGCAGGCCGGGCATGCGGCCTTCGAGCAGCCGCTCGATGATCTCCAGCGAATAGGAGCGGTCGGGATGGGCGGGCTGCAACAGCGGGCCGATGATCCCCCCGGGCTGGACCGTCACGAGCCGCTGCTCGGCGCCCTCGCCGCGCATCAGCTCCCAGGCGGCGCGCTCGGCGATCGACTTCGAGCGCGCATAGGGGGTCATGCGCGGGTCCGCGGGATCGCTCCAGTCCGCCTCGGTCAGCTCCCGCTCGCCCTGCAGCGCGCCGCCGGCGGCGTTGCGGACCGCCGCCACCGAGGAGGTCGCGACGACCCGCTGCACCCCGGCGGCGAGGCTCGCCCTCAGGACCCGCAGCGTGCCCTCGCGCGCCGGCACGATCAGCTCGTCGGGGTTCTTCGGCTGGGCCGGCGGGAACGGTGAGGCGACGTGCAGCACGAAGTCGCAGCCTTCGACCGCCGTATCCCAGCCGTCGTCGCTGGTCAGGTCGGCCGCCAGCACCGTCAGGCGATCGCCGGCATCGACCTGCGTGGCGACGTTGGTGAGCACCTCCTGCTCGCGGGCCAGGTCGCGGACGGTCGTCCGGACGCCATAGCCGCGTTGCAGCGCCTCCACGATGCACCAACCGCCGAGAAACCCGGAGCCGCCCGTCACGAGCACCGTCTGATCGCCTGCCATCTCTCCCTCCCCGCCCGGCGACACGGCGCCGCGAGCTGTCATCCGACCGTTTCGGGCTCGCACGCTAGCGGACGGCCGGGCTTCCGGCGCGGGACCCGCGCTGCTGTGGAGGCCGAAGAAACTTCTTGCC
Source organism: uncultured Solirubrobacteraceae bacterium (assembly GCA_963760785.1). Classification (GTDB taxonomy): domain Bacteria; phylum Actinomycetota; class Thermoleophilia; order Solirubrobacterales; family Solirubrobacteraceae; genus Palsa-744. The sequence goes on from CAVXEL010000001.1 coordinate 146,304, forward strand.
TCTGCGTGTTAGGCTGAGCTTCCACCTCGGGGCTTGGTTGTCGTCGACACCGGGCTGCTTGAGGGGTCGGAGACAGGAGTCACCAGCGGTGGCGAGGCCACGCCCGGCGGAGGGTGCTGCGAGTTCGGACTCGTGGGCGCCCGGCGACCCCGAGCCGGGGTCGAGCCAGGCTGCTGGCGCGGACGCAAACGCCGCTTCAGCGTGGTCGCTGCGCGTGAGGCGCATCGGCGGGCTGATCCAGACGGCCTTCGCCGGCTTCTGGCTCGTGCGCGGCAGCATCGTCCTGGGCGGGGCGGCTTCAGCGATCCTCGTGGCGTTGTCCGGTATCGCCACGATCGTGGTCTTCGTCTACGCCGCGAGGGTCACGGCCGGCATGGCCCCGCGACCGAAGAGCGCCGAGGGCAAGCGGATCGAGCGCGCCGTCACCGTCGCGACGGTGCTCGAGTTCCTCGCGGCGTTTGTTCTCCCGGTGATCGTCATCGCCGCGGGGCACTCCGACTGGGTCCTGCCTTCCATCGCGATAACGATCGGCCCGTTGCTGCTCTATCTGGACCACCTCGTGCAGATTCCGCGTTACCGCCCAGTCGGGTGGGCGCTGACGATCGGGCCCGTGATCCTCGTCGCGGTGATGTCGGGCACGGCGCTCGTCGCAACCACGGGCATCGCCGCCGGTCTGCTGTTGCTCGGCACGGCTCTCGCCGGGTTCCACGACCTCGCCGAGGTGCGCCGTGAGAGCGAGCGTGCCGGCGCCGTCGAACCGGCCATCTCCGCGAGCGCACAGCCGCAGTTGTGAGCGGACGGGCTTCACGTGGTGTTGACCGGGCCGCCCGAGGCCGCGGTCGGGTGAGCGCTAGGAGCCGGTCACGCTCTGCGTCGGAGGCGGGCTCCCCGTTTGCAGGCTGCGGTCCTCGGCCGGTTCCTCGAGGCGGCGCTGGAGCGCCTCGCCGCGGCCCGCCCTGACGGCGCGCGCCGCACGCTCCTGGCTGAGCTCGACGCCGCGGGCGCGTGCGAAGTCCACCAGCGCCTGGCGCTCCCCCGATTCACGCAGGGTCCTCATGAACAGCCAGCCCCCCATGCACAGCGTCACCAGGCTGCCCTCGATCATCATGATCCCGCCCGCCAGCTGCTGGTCTGTCAGCTGGGTGATGCCGGCCGCCGCGTCCCCCTTTGCGTAGTAGGGATAGAAGACCGTGCCGACCCAGATCAGCGTGTTCGCCAGCAGCGTTCCCGCAAACCAGTAGCCGAGCACGTAGAGCGCCCGACGCGAGCCGTCGAACCAGCTCGGGACGGGCAGGGGACCGAACAGGCACATCCACAGGTTGACCCCGCAGGCGATGAACATGATGTGCTGCAGGGCATGGACGCCCTCGTGGCGCAGGGCCGCCTGGTAGAGGACGGGCAGGTGCCAGGCGTAGAGGTCGATCACCCACAGCGGAAGCGCGATCGCGGGGTTCGACAGCGCCCGCAGCCGGTTGAAGAACCCGATCCTCAGGACCGGCGCGAGCAGCGGACCGGTCAGGCCCAGCACGATCAGCAGCGCCGCGACGTCGCCGATCAGGAGGTGCTCGATCATGTGGATCGACAGCAGTTCCTGACTGCCCGAGCCAAGCGCCGACAGCGCCGCCGCGATCGTGGCGAGGCCGCAGTAGAAGCACGCCTGACGCCAGCGGGGCATCAGCTGTCCGGTCCCGGCGAGCGTCGAGGCACGGCGGGCGTAGAGGATCGCAAGGACCAGGAGCGGTCCCAGCTGCACGATCGCGCCCACGACGGTCGACGCTGCGAGCGGTAGGTGGTTCACCGCCCCACAGCGTACGCCCGTCCCCAGGCGCCCGCCACGGCCCTCATGTGGGAGGGGCCGGCGCGATCTGCGTGAAGCCTCGCCCTCCTGCGTCCAGCGCCCGGCGTCGAGCGCTCGCCGGCTGTGGGGCGAGGCTCGTCGGCGATAGCGGCCGCGCGCGGCGCGGGTCTCTCCCCCGCGCGGCGCGCCCCGGATCGGTCGCTACTTCGGTGTCTTCGTGCTGAGCGTCAGCGTCTGTTTCTTGCCGGCTCCGCTGCCGATCTTGAATATGTAGGGGGTGCTTTCCTGGATCGGCACGTTGTACCCGGCCGTCAGGCCCGGTTCCAGGCTGATCGTCCCCGTCGGCCCGGTGAGCATCACCGTCGCCGAGCTGGAGTTCAGGATCTGCAGGTAGACGTTGCCCGGCGTGAAGATGCCCGGGTAGCGGTCTTTCAGCTTGGACTTGCTGAACACCGGTGAGGCATTTTTGGTCGTGATCGTCACGACCGGCGGCGCGTATTTCTGGTAGGTGAAGGTCACCGTGTTGGTCGAGGTCTCGCTGTAGCTGGTGACCGTCACCGGGACTGCTCCTTCGGTCAACATGGGCGTCATCGCCGTGCAGATGTGAGGGGAGCTGCAGGTCACCGAGGTCGCCGGTTCTCCGCCGAAGGAGACGGTCGTTCCGCCCGGGGCGGTGTTGAAGTTGGTGCCGTGGACCGTGACCGGGATCGATGAGAACTCAGGGCCGCTTGACGGGTAGATCGATTTGATCTGGGTCACCGGGGCGGCTGACGCCGCTTCGGCGATGCTGCCCACGCCGATCGCGGCGGGCAAAGCCGCGGCGATCACCAGCAGTCTGCTCGAGACTAGACGCATCGGTGTGTCCCTCCTGTGGATGAACATTCCTGTCCGAGAGCCAATGCGGTACCCCGCTGCCCCGGGGAATCCCCGCGTCCGCCCCCCTCCATCGCTGCCCGGCGAACCATAGAGCAACGACGCCGACACCGTCCGGCCACCGTCCTCGGCCGCTGGGGCGCCGCTCCGCGCGGCGCGCCGCCGGTCGTAGCCCCGGTACGCGCACGCCGTGCTGCGCGCTCAAACCGGAGAGGGCCCCGCCGCGCGGCGGGGCCCTCTCGATGCTGCTGCCTGCTCTGCGTCGGGACTAGCCCGCCTGAACCAGCAACGCCGGCTGGTCGCCTTCCCAGAAGGACGGGCAGACGCCTGTCGGGGCGAACGTGTTCAGCGATTCGGATTTGCCGCAGTACGTTTCGTTCCAGCCCGAGTTGATGAACTGGCTTTCCGTCGGGTCCGATCCCACCGTGAGCGCTTTTTCGGCCGGTTCGACGTCGGCGACGTTCAGCGAGTCGTAGTAGCACCCCTGCGCTTCGGTGTCGCATTTCTGCGCGCCGACCGGTTTTTCGCCGTGGGCGGTCGTGTTGTAGGCCACGCTGATGATCGCCTGCGAGGGCAGGGTCGCCTTCATGTGCAGGTGGAAGCTGACCGTGAACGCCTTGCCGTGGAAGCATTTTTCGATCGTTTTCGCACCCGGAGCGGCGGCGTCCAGCCACGCGCCCGGATCACCAGCGGTGGCGCATTCGGCGCTCACCGACGGCCGGTAGGGCATCCCGAATTCGTGCGTGACCGAGACGAGCTTCGAGCCGACCGTGTTGCCCGGGCCGACGTTGTAGACGCTCAGCGTCAGCGGCCACTTGAACTTCGTTTTCGGCTTCGGCGTTGCGCAGGTGCTTTCCGACCAGTTGCCCTGCTCGCAGGCCCAGGCGCTCATCGCCACCGTGACGATCGCGTGCTTGCGCGCCGTGCCGGCGAATTCGACCTCGCCTCCGTACTCCGACGTCGAGGTTGCAGCGAGAGCCGTCGAGGCGTAGTTGCCCGGCAGCGGGCTGACGATGTTGCTGTAGATGACTTCCCGCGCGCCCGCCGTGCCGGCCCCGAGTGCGAGCAGGCCCACCAGCGCAGCCACGGTTGTAAGCAGGCTTCGCCCGCCTCTGATCCTTGCGTGCATACTCATTCTCCTTCGTCCTTGTAAGCGAGCCCGCAAGCCGAGCGGCGGCGGACATCCGATGTCCCATCCAGTGTCTGCTGCGACGAAGACCGGTTGGCCGTGATCCCCTCCAACCTGAACCACCGGGTACTGGCGTCCGCCCCCGCCAACAATAGGCTCCTTCCCGGCGGACTGTCAACCCTTCCGGCCCGTTGCGCGTCCGAAGGTCAAGGTGCCCCCGCCGCCGCGGGGGACGGCACAGAGCTCAGCGCCTGCTGCAGGGAGGCTTCGGTCTGGGGGCCGCGGAGCGTCGCGCGGATGCGCCCGTTTCGGTCGAGCACGAACGTCGTGGGCAGGACGCTCATCCCGTAGGCGTTGCCCACGGTCCCTTCCCCGTCGCGCACGACGGGGAAGCTCCAGTGGTAGGTGCGGATGAATTCCTCGGCGCCCGAGCGGGCGTCGCTCCAGTCCACGGCGACGATCCTTCCGCGCCCCGCGGTGCTCTGGGAGAAACGCTCGAGCGCGGGCGCCTCGTGCACGCAGGGAGTGCACCAGCTGGCCCAGAAGACGACGGCGAAGGGATGCCCGTGCGCGCTCGAGATCATGCTCGGGATCGTGGTCGTCGCGCCCGCGAGCCGTTCGCTCGGTAGCGCCGGCGCGGGGCGCCCGGACGCCGAGGTGTGGTTCGAGGCCAGGCCGAAGACGATCAGCGCGACGAGCGCCGCCGCCGCGAGCACGAGGCCGATGAGCCGCCCCCTGCTCACGGCCGCCGTTCAGCGAGCGGCCAGCAGCGGCACGTCGTGCGCGACTTCGGCCGGCTTGAATGTGGCGTCATAGAGCGTGATCCGGTTGCCCGTGCCGCTGATCCCGTAGACCAGGCCCGAGTGCTCCACCAGTTCGGGGTTCTTGGCGTCCCGTTCGGAGCCGACCCCCCACGCCTTCCAGACGGCAGCCAGTTCATGGGCCGAGCCGACGAGGTACTGCATCCGTCCCGTCATCTCGTGCTTGGCCAGGAACGCCGTCACCGTCTTGCGGTTGTCGCCGCGCGGGTCGACCGACACGGCGATGATCTGGACTTTGGAGGCGGCGCTGCCCAGGAGGTTCTGGGCCACCCGCAGGTTCGAGGTGATCAACGGGCAGACATCGGGGCAATGCGTGTAGATGAAGGTGACCAGTACCGCCCTTCCCCGGTAGGAGTCGATGTTCACCGGCTGCCCCAGGTGGTTGCGAAGCGCAAGCGGCGGCGCCTGCTGGATCGGCTGCAGCACGCCGGCGGCGTCGTAGCTCGCGTTTGTCGCCGTCGCCGCCGAGGCCTGGCTCGAGCTCGTCTGACTGGTGGAGGAGCCGCAGGCGACGAGCGCGGCGCATACGCCGCTCAGCGCGATCGCCGCCGAGAGCGCCCGGAGCGGACGAGAGGGGAGCCGGCCTTGACCCATCACCTGCGAACCTATCAGCGCGAAGGGGCCGGCGGCGCACTTGCCGTCGGCAACAATTCCTGCACACCTGCACCTGTAACGCATCTTGCAGCGCGATCTGTTAGCTTGCCGCCCGTTCGTGCCGAGTCCTTCACCTCAAGGGGTGCAGGAGCGGGGGACCCAATGCAGCCACTGGCTGCGGGGGCGAATCGCCACAGGTGTGGCGTAGCGTAGACGTTTACGCGAGCCCGACAGCTAACCCCGTAGGCGCCAAATGGAATGGAGAAAGGACGCCACGCATGTCGGGATGCCCGCGTGATCTTGCAGTTCTCGAGCACTGGAGCTCCTCGCTTCAACGCTCCCGTGCCCGCCGGGCCCGGGCCGGCCGCACACGGGGCCACAGCGCCGCCTTCGCCGCGGACACCTCGATCGCATCACTGCTGAACCCGCGCGGAGCGCTGCCCCGCGACCTCGCCGATGAGGAGCCCTGGCAGCTCTCGCTGGGCCGATCCCGCGCCCGCCGCCGTGCGGCCGAGCTGCGATTCGTGCCGACCGGCACCCGCGCCAAGCGCGTCTCGCTGGGCGCGCTGGCCGCGCTCACTGTGGGGCCCACGGCCAGCATCGCCAGCGGGCAGAGCACCACCTCGGCGGCGGGTCCCGAACCGGCCACCACGACCGAACACGTGATCGTCCTGACCGAAGGCAGCGAAGGCCGCCAGGTGCAGCTCCTCCAGCAGGCACTCGGCGGGATCAAAGTCGACGGGATCTTCGGTCCCGAAACCGAGGAAGCCGTCCAGCACTTCCAGGCCGGCAAGGGACTGACGGTCGACGGGATCGTAGGTCCGGCGACCAGCGCCGCGCTGCGTGGCGGTTCGGGCCTGTCGGCGTCGATCGCGAGCGTCACCCCCGGCCAGGAAGAATCGTCGGGCACGACGCGCAACGCCGTCGAGGAAACGCCGGCTCCTCGTCCTCCGGCTCGAGCGCGACCCGCTCGGAAGGGGGCGAAGAAGCATCTCCCGAAGCCACCGTCAAGCGACTGCAGAACGCGCTGCGCCTGCCCGTCGACGGCAACTTCGGGCCCGAAACGGAGGCGGCCGTACGCCGGCTTCAGGCCCGCCACGGCCTCACCGTCGACGGCGTCGTCGGGCCCGGAAACCTGGAGCGTGATCGGGGTCCACGGCGCGAGCACGCTAACGCCTCCCCCCTCCGCGCTGCCGGTCAGCCACCCCAGCCACCACCACGCGGCCACGGCCGCCGATGCGCAGCCCAGCCCGAAGAAGGCGAAGGCGAGGCGGAAGCGCCGTGGACCGGCTGCAGAAAGCGCTGAAGATCGCTCCCGACGGGGAATTCGGCTCCGAAACGGAGGCGGCCGTGCGCCGGCTGCAGGCCCGCCACGGCCTCACCGTGGACGGCGTCGTCGGGCCCTCGACCTGGGCGCTGCTCGGCATCACGACCGAGGGCACCCTGACGCCCTCCCCCGCCGTGCTGCACTCCCAGGAAGCCTCGCCGACCAACACTGCCGGCGGGGGCGGCGGGGGCGGCGGAGAAAGCTCGGAAAGCTCCGCCGGCGCCTCGGGCGTCGTCGCGCAGGTGATCGCGGCGGGCGACGAAATCGCGACGCGGCCCTACGTCTGGGGCGGCGGCCACGGATCGTTCATCCTCGGAAGGCTACGACTGCTCGGGCTCGGTCTCCTATGCGCTGCACGGCGGCGGCCTGCTCAGCTCGCCGGAGGACTCGACCGGACTCGAGTCCTACGGGGAACCTGGACCTGGCCGTGACATCACGATCTACGCCAACTCCGAACACGCCTTCATGGTCGTCGACGGCAAACGCTTCGACACCGTCGCCCTGGCGGAATCGGGCAGCCGCTGGTCGGACAGCATGACCTCCACGGCGGGCTTCGTCGCCCGCCACCCCGCCGGGCTCTAGCGGCCCGGGCGAAGCCAGCAGACCCGCGGCCGCCGGATCCCACCGGCGGCCGCAGCGTCCCGTCGCAGGCGCGGCCTACCCTCGGACGCCCCCGAAAGTGCGAGGCGAGAAGAGAGGAGGCCGATGCTCGCGCTGGCCCACACCTTCACAATCGACGGCCCCGACGCCCGCCACGTCACGGTGGAGCTGGACGTGCGCCCGGGCCTGCCGGCGTTCACGATCGTCGGTCTCGCCGACCCGGCGGTGCGGGAGGCGCGGGAGCGCATCCGCACGGCGATCCGCAACTGCGGCTTCGACTTCCCGCCGCGACGGATAACAGCCAACCTCGCCCCCGGTGATATGCGCAAGGCCGGCGCGGGCCTGGACCTGGCGATCGCCTGCGCGATCCTCGCCGCCACGGGACAGCTGCCGGCCGGGCGGCTGCGCCGTGTCGCCCTGTTCGGCGAGCTCGCCCTCGACGGGCGAGTCAGGCCGGCGCAGGGGACGCTTGCGGTCGCGCAGGAGACCCGCCGCCAGGGGCTCGAGGCGCTGGCCGTGGCGCGATCGCGGGCCGGCGAGGCGGCGCTGATCGACGGCCTGACGGTCGCACCGGTCGAGTCGCTGCAAAGCGCTGTGAGGGTGTTGCGCGGCGGGCCGCCCGACACGATGCCGAGCGAGCTCCCGCAACGGCAGGCAAGCGAGCCCAGAGAGCCCGATCTCGCAGAGGTGCGGGGGCGCCACCAGGCCGTCGGCGCGCTGGTGCTCGCGGCCGCGGGCGGTCACAACATCCTGCTGAGCGGCTCTCCGGGCACGGGCAAGACGATGCTGGCCCGACGGGTTCCCTCGATCCTGCCGCCGCTGGGCCGCGAGGAGGCGATCGACGTGGCCCGCATCCACGGTCGGACCTGCGAAGAGGCCGCGACCCTGCGGCGCACCCGTCCCTTCCGGGCGCCGCACCACTGCACGACGCCGGCAGGGTTGATCGGAGGCGCTCACTCGGGCCGGCTGGGCGAGGTGGTCATGGCCCATCGGGGCGTGCTGTTCCTGGACGAGCTCTCGGAGTTCTCGCGCGCGTCGCTGGAGGCGCTGCGCCAGCCGCTGGAGGATGGACGGGTCGCGATCGCCCGTGCAGGCCGAGAGGCTGTCCACCCGGCCCGCTTCATGCTGGTGGCCGCCACCAACCCGTGCCCATGCGGCCATGCGTGGGAGCCGGGACGCTGCCGCTGCGTCGCGGCTGAACTGGCACGCTACCGCCGGCGCCTCAGCGGGCCGCTGCTGGACCGTATCGACCTGATGATCGCGCTGCACCGCGCGGGCGAAGGGGATCTCGCGAACGGAGCCGCTGACGAGCTCGGCGGCGGCACGGGAGAGAGTGACGAGTGCGCGCGAGCGTCAGGCGGCCCGCCTCAGCGGCGAGGGCGTCTCGCTGAACGCCGAGATGGAAGCGCGCATGCTCTGTGAGCACGTCCGCCTCGACGCGCGAGGCGAGCGGCTGATCGCGGACGCCCGCCGCGGCGGGACTGATCAGCCCCCGCGGCGAGCATCGGGTGCTGCGGGTGGCGCGCACGCTCGCCGATCTCGACGCGCGCAGCCGCGTGCTCGGCGCGGGACGTGGCCGAGGCGCTGGCGCTGCGCTGCGAGCCGTGGTCGGCTGGGGGACGCCCGGCGTGAGCGTGGCGAGCGCGATCACCGGCCGCGGCGCCTGTCCGATCTGCGTCCGAAGGAGCTGGCTGCTGGCCGAGCTCAGCCCGCTGCTGGATTATCACCGCGCCCGACGCGGGCGGCTGATCGATCTGCTGGCCCTGCCCGACGAGGACCTGATCGACGCGCTGGCGGGTAGCCGCAGGGACCGCCTTCGGCGCAGCCACGGTGAGCGGCTGCGGTCGGCCCCGGACATGGCGGCTGACCGAGGCGCCTTCTGCCGTCACGACCGCCGCTATCCCGATGGCCTGAGAGACGCGGGCGCGCCGTGGATGCTGAACGTCGCGGGCGGCGTGGATCGCCTGGTCGGGCTGCTGGGCGAACCGGTGGTGGCGATCCTCGCGGGCCGCCGGGGGAGCGACTACGGGCTCGAGATGGCTGCGAGCCTCGCCCGCGGGCTGGCCGCCTCTGGTGTCACGATCCTCGCGACGCTGCACTCGCCGGTCGGCCGGGCGGCTCACGAGGGCACGCTGGAAGCACGCTCGGGAGCGGTGGCGGTGCTGGGCGGCGGGCTCGATGCGCCCCGCCCACGAGCCGCCGACAGCGTTCACTGCCGGCTGCTGCGCAGGGGCTGCGCCGTCACCGAGCTGCCCGCCGCGGCGCGAGGCCGCGGCTGGGGCGCGGCGGCAGCCGAGCGGATCGAGGTCAGGCTGGCCCGGGCCGTGGTGGTGATCGAGGCCGAGGACGATCCCGAGTCGCTCGCAGCGGCTCGGCTTGCCGGCTCGATCGGCAGGGCGCTCGGCGCGATCCCGGGCAGCCTCACGAGCCCGTTCTCGTCGGGGCCGCACCGGCTGCTGAGCGAGGGGGCGAGCCTGGTGCGGGGCGCCGAGGATGTTCTCGAGCTGCTCGACGAGCAGGGAATCCGGCGCACCGCTGCTCCCGTCGCGTCGGCGCCGCAACTGCCGCCGCGCCTGGCGCGGGTACTCGATGCGGTCGGGGCGGGCCTCGACACGCCCGAGCGCCTGGCGGGGCTCGACGGCGGAGCCGGTGGCGCCCTGGCGGCGCTGGGGGAGCTGGAGGTGCTGGGGCTCGTCGGCCGCACCGCGGGCGGGCGCTACCTCTGTCGCGACCCCGTTTCGAGGCCCGCTTGAGACAGCCCGAAGGCGGCGACTCAAAACAGCGACCGGCACGGGCGGCCCGGCCCCGGGGCCCTCTCGAAGCGGCGGAACGGCCCCGGTGGAGGCCGCCGGGGCTTGTCAGAAAGCGAACAGCCACCCCGCGCAAAACTCAAGTGGAGTTCGGTTTTGGCCGACGCTCGGGCTGAGATGATGGATCAGCTCGCATGGCGCAGGGCGTGAGCCCCATGGCCGTCCCACCCCCTGAACAGCCGGAGCAGCTCGAGCGGGAACTCTGCCTGCTCGGCGCGACCCTCGAGGCCCGCGCGGAGGAGGTCCTCGGGCTGGTCACGCAGCGCACGGAGGAGGCCCACGGCGAGCTGGAGCCGTCGGTGGACGACAGCCTCTCGCGGATCTGCACGATCGCGACCGTCGCGGTCGCCCAGTGGATGTCGGGTGGGAAACCCGAGGACGGCCTCGATGCGGGACGGGAAGCATGGGAGCTGTTCGGCGGCCTGGCGGCGCATCGGGCCGCGCCGCTGGACGAGGTGACCAAGCGATGCCTGCGCTGGCGCGACAGCGTTGCCGACGTTCTGCGCTCGGCCGCGGCGGAGACGCGGGTGTCCGATCGCGCCCGCAGGCGCGCACTGTCGATGGCCCAGATCACGCTGGACGTGACGCTGGTGCGGATGTGCGAGGTCTTCGAGCAGGAGCGGATCCGCATGGACGGCGAGCTGGCCGACCGCCGCGAGGAGCTGGCCTTCATGGCCACCCACGACCAGCTGACGGGCCTGCCCAACCGCACGTTGATCCTCGACCGGGCAGACCAGATGCTGAGCCGCGCGCGGCGCAATCAGACACCGGTGGCAGCGCTTCACGTGAACATCGACAGCTTCACGGCGGTCAACGACACGCTGGGCCATGCGGCCGGCGACGAGCTGCTGCGGGGCATAGCGGCGCGCCTCGACGGCCTGGTGCGCGACACCGACGCCCTGGGCCGGCTGGGCGCGGACGAGTTCGTGGTGATCGCCGAGGAGACGTCGCTGGGGGCCGGTGCCGAGCTGATCGCCGAGCGCCTCCAGGAAGCGCTGTGGGCGCCCTTCACGCTGGGCGACACCATGTTGACGGTGACGGCCAGCATCGGTGTGGCGACCGGCGAACGCAGCTCAGCGGAGGACCTGCTGGGGGACGCAGAGATCGCCGCGCACCGCGCCAAGCTCGAAGGCAAGAACCGCTGCGTGATGTTCGAATCGGGGATGCAGGATGTCGTCCAGCGCCAGGTGGCGCTGCAGATGGATCTGCACAGCGCGCTCGACCACGACGAGTTCTTCCTCGTCTACCAGCCCACCTTCGACCTTCGCGGCATGACCCCGACCGGGGTCGAGGCGCTGATCCGCTGGCGCTCGCCGACCCGCGGCGTGGTCCAGCCAAACGACTTCATCCCGATGCTCGAGGAGACCGGCCTGATCGTCCCGGTCGGCAGGTGGGTGCTCGAGCAGGCCTGCCTCCAGGGAGCCGCCTGGCGCGCCGCGGGGCACGCCATCGGCGTCGCCGTCAACGTCTCCGCCAGGCAGCTGGACAGCGACGAGTTCGTGGCGGTCGTGGAGAGCGCGATCAGCGCCAGCTGCCTGGACGCGAAGGCGCTCACCCTGGAGATCACCGAGACGGCGCTGATGCGCAACGCGGAGGAGACCGCCCGCCGTCTGCGCGCGATCAAGGCGCTCGGCGTGCGGATCGCGATCGACGACTTCGGGACGGGCTACTCCTCGCTGTCACACCTGCAGCGTTTCCCCGTCGACGCTCTGAAGATAGACCGCTCCTTCCTCTCCCAACTTGCCGAGAACCCCGAAGGAGAGACGCTGATCCGCACCCTCGTCCAGCTCGGCAAGGCGCTGTCGATCGAGACGCTCGCGGAGGGGATCGAGCGTCCCCAGGAGCTCGCCCTGCTCCAGGAGGAGAACTGCGACAGCGGCCAGGGCTACCTGTTCGCGCGGCCGCTCGACGTCCACGCCGCCGAGGAGTTCCTGCGCACCTGGCCGGAGCAGCTGGCAGCACTCGAACAGCACGCCTCCCAGCGCGGGCTGAGCCGGCCGGTAACGGACGGGCCGTCGCCGGTCCCTTCGCCCTTCACGTAGCCTCTTTCGATCGTGGCACCGCGCAGCTCGCTGCTCGCGCTCGAGGACCTGGGCGCGGGCGACATCTCCCGCTGGCGCGAGCTGGCCGCGGCGGCCGCCGAGCCGAACCCGTTCTTCGAGCCCGAGTACCTGCTCCCCCTCGCCAGCAGCCTCGGCGCGCTCGGCGCGGTGTCGCTGGTCGTGGTCGCCGACGGCCAGCGGTGGGTCGCGTGCCTTCCGGTACACCGCACGCGAGGCTGGCACCGCATCCCCCTTCGCGCGCTGGTCGCCTGGCGCGGGCAGGGGCTGCTGCCGGCTCTGATCGGCACGCCGCTGATCGCCGGCGAGCATCTGGACGAGGCCAGCTGCGCGCTGCTCGACACGATCGTCGGCCACCCAGGCACTGCGTACGCCATCCTCGACGTGCTGGTCGAGGGCGGGCCGGTACTCGCCGCAGTGCAACGCGCGATCGCAGAGCGGGGGCTGCCCTCGCGAGAGTTCAGCCGCCAGGACCGGGCCTTCCTGAGCAGGCGGTCCGATGAGGACTACATGCAGCGGGCGCTCGCTCCCAAGCACCGCAGGAACCTTCGCTCGCAGTCGCGGCGCCTGGCGGCGGAGCTGGGCGCGGAGCTCGAGGTGCTGGACCTCGCCGGCGACCCCGGAGCCGTCGCCGAGCTGATCGCCCTGGAGGGCCGAAGCCGTCTCGCCGAGCGGGGGTCGGTGCTCGCCTCAGACCCGGCGCAAGCCGCGTTCTTCGCCGAGATCTGCGCCTCCTTCGCCGCCCGCGGGCAGCTGCAGCTGCTGGCGCTCCGCGCGAACGGACAGACCGTGGCGATGAAGTGCAGCCTGCTTGCCGATCCAGGCGTCTTCTACCTGAAGATCGCCTACGAGGAGGACTACGCCCGCTTCTCTCCCGGCATCCAGCTGGAGGCCGCCGCGCTCGCTGCCTTTCACCGTCGCGCCGCCTCGCAATGGATCGACTCGTGCGCCTTCCCCGGCAACGAGACCTTCAACAGGCTGCTCCCCGAACGGCGCCGACTGGTGACGCTGAGCGTCGCCCCCCGCACCGCCCGCGGACTGGCCGCGAGCGGCCTGATCGCCGTGGCCAGGCGACTGCGAGAGCGGGCGATGCGCACGAGCGGTTGAGCCCGTTTGAATACGTGAGCAGCCCCCCGTGGGATCCTTCACCATCGTCGTCCCCTGACGAAGGTCCGACGCGACAGGAACCGCTCGAGGCGGCTAAGCTCGCTCGCGAACCCACCATCACCCGTCAGACGGAGAGCAGGAGCGAGCCAGATGACAATCCCAGCCGGCGTTCAAGGGCAAGTGGTGACGAGCTCCGACCCCTTGTGGTTCCTGGGCACGCTCGCGAGGATCAAGCTCGACGGTCAGCAGACCGGCGGCAGGTTCGCGCTCTGGGAAGGAGTGCTCCCGCGCGGCGCCGCGCCACCCCTGCACTCCCATCCCCAGGACGAGACGATCTATCTGCTCGAAGGCGAGCTGACCGCCTGGATCGTCGAGTCCGATCTGGCCGACGACCAGGCAACCCCTCCCGCATGGGTCGAGACGGGCGGGCGGCGCTGCGGGGCCGGCGCGGTCGTATTCGCCCCCTCAGGCACGCCCCACACGTTCCGGGTGGAATCGGACACCGTGCGGATGCTTGTGCTCTCCACCCCCGCCGGGATCGAGGACTACATTCGCGCGCTGAGCGAGCCCGCGAAGTGGCCCTGGCTTCAGCCGCCCCCAGACGGCCCGCGCGTACCGGCCGAACGGATCGCGGGAGTCGAGAAGGAGCTCGGGGTGGTTCGCCACGGACCGCCGCCGCCACACTCGCCGGGACCCCAAGACGTCTGAGGTGTCTGGACGCGCAGGCCTCGTGCCCGCGCATCCTCGAGCGTCGCGTCGCAGAGCGGTGGCCCAGACCATTTACAGGACGTTGCGAGGGACGGCCGGCCTCCCAACGTCGCCTATCACCCGACGCTGCTCCCTGCAGGGTGGCCATTGCCTGCGGGATCGGGACTGATCCCTGGAGGTGTACCTGCGGTGGCGCTGTGAGCGTTGATCGCCTGCATCAGCGGTCCGATCAGATCGATCGGGAGCGGGAAGACGATCGTCGAGTTCTGCTCGCTGCCGATCTCGAGCAGCGTCTGCAGGTAGCGCAGCTGGATCGTGACGGGGTTGCGGCTGATCACGTCGGCGGCCTCGGCGAGCTTGGCGGCCGCCTGGAACTCGCCCTCGGCGTTGATGATCTTCGCCCGGCGCTCGCGCTCGGCCTCGGCCTGGCGCGCGATCGCGTGCTGCATGTCCTCGGGGATCTCGACGTCCTTGATCTCGACGGCCGTGACCTTGATGCCCCACGGCTCGGTCTGGTCGTCGATGATCTTCTGCAGATCCTCGTTGAGGCGCTCGCGCTCGGCGAGCAGCGTGTCGAGCTCGGCCTTGCCGAGCACCGAGCGCAGCGTCGTCTGCGCGATCTGCGACGTGGCGGCGAGCACGTCCTGGACCTCGACGACCGAGCGGTTCGGGATCGACGACGTGGAAGTAGGTGACGGCGGTGACGCGCGCCGGCACGTTGTCGCGGGTGATCACCTCCTGCGGCGGGATCTGCTGCGTCACGGTCCGCAGGCTGACCCGCACCATGCCGGTCGACGAACGGAATCAGCAGCACGACGCCCGGCCCCTTCTGGTCGAGCAGGCGTCCGAGCCGGAAGACGACGCCCCGCTCGTACTCGCGCAGGATGCGCACCGACGCCGCGGCGAGGATCAAGCCGAGCAACAACAGAACGACGACTACGACTATGACGACGATCGTGACGATCATGGACTCAACTCCCATTGCTCGGCCTTGCGCACGCGCAAGGTCAGGCCGTTGACGCGTTCGACGACCACGCGGTCGCCGTCGTGCAGCTCGGTTTCGTGGTGGATCGGACTCGGCTCGGCGCGCCACAGCGAGCCGTCGAGGAAGACCTGCTGGCTCTGGTCCGTCGGCCGCGCGGACAACGCCCACGTGTCCGACGAGCGCCTCTCTCCCGGTGCGCGGGCCGTCAGCCGCTGAGGCGCAGGATGCGCCGTCTGCGCGAGCACCAGCAGCGAGCAGGGCCGCGGCGGTGCGCACAGCCGCGACGACCAGCACCAGCGCGGCACTGGCGCCGGCGGCGAGCAACAGCAACACGACGCCGCCGACGGCGGCGAGGCACGCGCACGCGGCCATCAGTCCGCCGGTCGACAGATGCGCCTCGGCCAGCACGAGCACCACCGCCACGACGATCAGAACGAGACCAAGAACGGCCATGACCATGCTCTCAGAGAGTGATTACCCATCCACTTACGAGCGTACGCCCGCCGCTGCCAACCGCTATCGGGCGATTCCCGGCCAGTGGCTACGGAGAACTACCTGCCCCGCACGAGCGCCACAAGCTGAGCTCCAGGCGGGCGCAGGTCGCTCAGCGACCAGCGCGGGTGGTGTCATCACGGCGTCTGCCGCCGCAGCGTCACGGCACCCAGGCCGAGCGCGGCGAGCGTGAAGGCGACGACAGCGATCACGTCCGCGGCGAACGCTCCGCCGAGAGGAGCGGGTCTTGTCGCGCGAGCCAGCGCTTCGTATGCGTAGGTCAATGGCATCAGCCAGGAGAGCGTGTCGAGCCACCCGGCCATCTGGTGTCGGGGCACGAACAGACCGCAGAGCAGTATCTGCGGAAAGATCAAGGCGGGCATGAACTGGACCGCTTGAAACTCGGTTCGAGCAAAGGCGCTGACGAAGAGGCCGAGCGCCATACCGAGCAGCGCGTTGGCGACGGCCAGCAACCCAACGACCCAGGCACCGTGGGCTGCGTCGAGGCCCAGGACGAGGAAGCCGACGGTGCAGACGATCACGGCCTGCACTGCGGCGAGCATGCCGAACGCAACGCCGTAGCCGAAGAGGATGTCCGCCTTGCCGACGGGGAGCGTCATCAGTCTCTCGAGCGTCCCGGTCGTGCGCTCGCGCAGCATTGCGATCGACGTGACGAGGAACATGACGATGAAGGGGAAGAGGCCGCACAACGGGGCGCCGATCTTCTGGAAGGTGTGTGGCTGGCCTTCGAAGACGAAGTAGAGAAGGATCAGCAGGGCGGTGGGAACCGCCAGCAAGAGGGCGATGTTCGCGGGTCGCGGCGAATCTGCCAGAGGACCCGGCGGGCCGTGGCGAGCGTGGTGCGCGCGCTCATCCGTCGGCTCTTGGTCGTGCTCCCGCTTCGCGTTGGGCTCGCTCGATGACCGCCAGAAAGGCTTGGCCGAGGTCGTCCTTGCCGGTCTGCGCACGCAGCTCGGCCGGCGTGATCTGCTCGAGCAGGGCGCCATCGCGCATCAGCAGCAACGAATCGCACTCACTCGCCTCGTCCATCACGTGGCTCGAGATCAGCAACGTGGTTCCCTCGTCGCGGGCCAGCTCGTGGAAGGAGGCCCACAGTTCGGCCCGTAGCACGGGGTCAAGTCCGACCGTCGGCTCGTCGAGAACGAGTAGCTCGGGCTTGCTCAGCAGCGCCGTACCGCACCCTGATGGTCTCCGTCTTCACGGGATGAGCGAAGCCACATACAACCTGCCGTCGAACCCCGCCGCCGCCGCTGACAAGCGTCGCGAGCCCGATCGAGCCCCTTTGCTCTTCTACTCACCCGAGGAGATCGAGACGGTGGCCCGGTCGCTCGCGGAGGGAAACCATCGCTCGCTTGCCGAGGAACGCCACCAGGAGAACGCCGACCGGCACCCGTGGGAGGTGGCCGAGGGCGCGCAGGACGCCGAGCTCATCCGGGTTGCCGCGTACGCCGGGCTGCGCCTCGGCGAGCTGCTCGCACTGCGGTGGCGCGACATCGACTTCGCCGGCCACGCCCTGACGATCAGCCGCGCGATGTCGGCCGGGGAAGAATCAACGACCAAGAGCGGCCGCGTTCGCCGCGTGCCGCTCCCCGACCAAGCCGCGGGCGCTCTCGACCGCCTCAGCAAACGCGGTGACTACACGGCACCTGACCAGCTGGTGTTCTGCAACATCCTCGGGCGCCCGCTCGATGGCTCGGCGCTGCGCAGGCGTTTCAAGCGCGCCCGCGACGCGGCTGGCCTGCGCCCACTGCGGTTCCACGACCTGCGCCACACCTACGGGTCGCTGCTGGCCGCCGGCGGCGTCGATCTCGTGACGATCCAGGCCGCCATGGGGCACAGCGCGCTCTCAACGACCAGCCGCTATCTCCATGCGAGACCCGCCTCCGAGCAGGCGGCCGTCTTCACGCAGATCTTCCAGACGGCAGCCGAGCAGCTGGCCCCCGCGACCTCGAGCTAGTGAAGGCTCACGCCTCATCCAACAGCAGCGCCTCGATCCTCGGGCGCAGAAAAAGGCGGCGACGCGCAACCTTCCGCGACGGCAGCTTTCCGAGCCGTGCGAGGTGTTCCACCGTGCTCGTCGGCATACGCAGCAACTCGGCCACCTCTGCGGCGGTCATCATGTCCTCCGCTCTGAGGGGTGCAAGAGGTGCAGCGGGTGCGTGCACGGAGATCTAGACCGTGATTCAGCTCGAACGGCCGGCGGATTCCTCGTGCGTTGCTCTGGTGGTCGTGCCGCTCATACGTCCGTGCACGTAATCGGTGGGTCGGAAACGCTCGCCTTCGGCCGAAAGCAGGCCCGAGTTCGGCGACGGCGCGGACGACTGCGTCTCGTCCAGGCGATAGTGCGCCAACGCTTTCGGTGCGCCCGTGTCACAGGCAGACCAATGGTGAGCCAGACACGAGCGAACAGACGCGACGCGCTGAAACCGGACGGCCGCCCACAAGGAGCGGCCGTCCAGCCATCCACCTGCATCCCAAGTTCGCAACTACGTGGCGCAGCTCCACCCGGCAGCGGTCTTCCCGGTTTCGAGGCACGGCAGGATCGTCGGCGGCGTCCAGTGGCCGGTGCCGCCTTCGAAGATGCCGGGGATGGCCGGTTCGTCTGTGCCGTAGAGGCGCATTGCGAGTTGGAACGGCCCCGCGGGTGCGGGCAGCCAGTTGCTCTGCTGCGTTTCGCTCGTCGGTTCCGCTGTCTGGAGGTAGACGTCCAGCGAGCCGTCTTCGTTGTAGTGCAGGTTGGAGCGGTCGCCGAGCGTGAAGCGTTCCAGCGGGTTGGCGGCAAAGAAACCGTTGGCCTGGTACATGGTGAGCGACCAGAATCCCTGCACGGGCACCGGGAAGTCGCTCGCGGGGAAGTGCGCGACGTAGCGCGCGCCGCCTGCGTTGAGCGGGTGGCCCGCGCGTTCGGTCTGCGCGACCATGTAGATCGCGACGTTCGGCGGTAGCGCCCCGACCCCGATCTGGTCGGTGATCGCCCGCAGCGAGTAGTTGGTGCCATACGTGCCGATCGAGGGGACCAGCCAGCCGTTGTGTGCGGTGAACCCGGCGTGAAACAGTTCCGTCAGTGCTTTTGTGATCTGGCCGGGTCCGGCTGCCACAGCGGCGCGCAGGCCCGCGATCGTGCCGGCGCCGAGCTTCTGGTCGTTGGCTGGGGATTTGCCGGGTCCGATGTCGACGGTCTTCAGCAGTGCGAGCTCAGGCGTGTCGGCGGCCGATGGCTTGAACTGCTTGAGGGCCGCTCCGAGGGCCGTCCAGTACGTGAGATGGTCTTCGCCGGCCTGCGTGCCCGGGACGTGGTATTCGGTCGGTGCGGTGACTTCTGTTTCCGGCGCCGGGGGCTGGTAGTTGAGGCCTTCCTTCTTCCACCTGTTCAGTGGCACGAGCTTCGTTTCGGCCGCGATAGCCGCGGCGTTTGGCAGGTCTTCGTGGCTTTTGACCTCGGTGCGCGCGATGATCCACGCGCGTTCATAGGGTGAGTGGATGACCTTCATGCCCTGGACTACTTCGACGCCCTGGTACGTCGCGCCGGTGGCGATCACGTAGTTGCCGGGCGCCAGCATCCCAGACGCTCCCTCACCGATGTTGGCGAAGTTCTCGGTGTACGGCGTCATCAGCGGGACGACGTTGAGGCGTCCGCCGCTCGCCGGGACATGCAGCACGATCGGCTCTGGTTTGAGCTGAAGCCAAGCGACCGAGTACAGGGTGTCGGCGTTCGGGGCGACCACGATGCCCTCTTTGGTGTTCGCGAGGTCGGTGAAGTGTGAGAACTGGTTGGCGGGAGCGTCACCCGCGTGGTCCGCCACCGACACGCTGGTCTCGCTCTGGAAGATTCGCTGCATGTCGAGCAGCGGCTCGCCGTAGATGTATGCCTGTGTGCCCACACTCAGGGCGTGTTCATATTCCTGGTTGTATCCTTCGGCCGACGCGCCGACCGCGGCGACTGCCGACATCGCGCAGGTGAGCGCCAACGCGACGGCGAGGCGCCGCCAGCTGGTTGAGATCTGCCTCATGGCTAGTGTTTCCTTTCGTGGTGCGCCGATCATGAGCCGAGCCGGGTTGGGCGGCGAACCAGCCGTAAGGTCCGACTGTCGCTGTCCCGCTCCAGCCGCCCGGCTCTACCTCACCCCCGTCGGTCCCTCCCTCGACGGTGTATTCGTGGATGGCAACGGACCCTAGGGCGCCCGTTCCAGCCGCTCTTGTCGAATCTCCACGGCTCGCTTGGGTCGCGCTGTGGAATCCGACAATCCCCGGCTCGGGCGGGGATCCGCGGGGTTCAGCGTCCGGCGGTGGCGTCGCCGGACGAACCGACGACGCTCACGAGCGCGAGCGCGACACGTAGATCGAGCGTGCGCTCCTCGACGCGGCGTCCCAACAGCTCCTCGGCCTGCTTTATCCGGTACCGGACGGTGTTCTCGTGAACACCCAGCCGTTTCGAGGCCCGGCCGTGACTCGAACCCTCCTCGAAGAAGATCTGCAGAGTCGCGACCAGCCGGGCAGACGCGTCATCGGACCCGATGAGCCCACCCACCTGACTCGCCACGAACTCACGCGCCTGCTCCAAGTCGGCTGTGGCGAGGGCAGCCAGCGCGACCCCGCGGTAGCGGGTGACCGTGCCGGGCGGGCGTCCCGCCAGCGTCGCCACGCGGCGCGCGCGAAGCGCCTGGCGGTGGCTGTCGCGGAACCCGGAGATGCCACGCGCCGGCTCGCCGAGCGCGACGCGCGCGCCCGGTCCGAGGCTCGCGTCGACGCGCAGGCCCTCCAGCCCAGCGGCGTCGAACCCGGATCGGCTGCCGACCCACGCGGCGACGGCCAGCAGGCCGAGCGGCTCGCTCAGCGGCCGGTCGCTGCCCAGATGCCCCGCCAGCTCGGCGATCATCGCCTCCAGGGCTGTGACCGTGTCGCGCCCCTCCTCGGCGGCGTCGAACCAGCCGACGATCGCGACGTGCTCGCGTTCGAGCTCGTAGCGCAGCCGGGTCGAGGCGGAGGCGACGTCGATCGCGCGTCCGTCGAGGATCGCGTCGATCGTGTCCCTCTGCACGGCCGCCGCGGTTCGCACCCACCGCTCACGCTCCTTGGTGTAGGTCTCCTCCGCGAAGGTCGACAGGACGTCGACATATGCGAACAGCCAAGCGGAGGCGAGGTCGGCGGCTGCAGCCAGCTGGTCGCGATCGCCGCTGCGCTGCTCGAGCTGAGCCAGCAGCGCCCTCCACGCCGCAGCGTGGCCGAGGCGCAAGCTGCGCAGGAAGGCCGCAAGCGGCACGCCGCGGCGGACACCTTCGCGCACATAGGCGACGCCGACGGCAGGCAGCTCTGCCTCACGCGGCGCCCGGCCCTCCAAGATCAGCTCCGCGAAAAGGGCGATGTTCGCCTCCGTGCTCGCGCGATTCTCCTCGAAGTCATCCTCGGTCGGGAAGAGCTCGGGGAATCCCTCGCGGATGTCGGTCACCACCGCCATCGCCAGCTCGGGCGCGCCGGCTCGCAGCTCGGCGGCGATCGGCTTGAGGATCTCCGACCAGGCGCGCCGCGCGATCGGCTGGCGTGCAGGCTCGAACTCCGGGTCCATCGAGCGCAACCATACCGTCGGCCCGACCGACCGCCCCGCTGTGCTAGCCAGCGTGGCGCGCTCGGCTCCCTGGGCGCGGGACCCGGCGCGGACCGCCATCGGGACCAGCGTCAGCCGGTGAAGCTTGTCAGGTCCTGAGCCTGCAGACCATTGGCCTCGCAGTGAGCCGCATAGCGCGCGAGCGCCGTCTTGGCGTTCTCTCGTGCCAGCAGGTTGCCGCTCTCGTCCACGAACTCGAGCTCGCCGACGATGTAGAAGAACACCTCGGCGTCCTCGTCGCCGACACTCTGCGGCGTGTGCGACGATGCCGCGGTCTCATAGACCGTGTCGCCCGGGCGCGAGACCCAGTCATGCTCGATGTAGCGCCACGCACCGCGGATCGTGTGCGCTACGACGATCCCGGTGTGGTAGTGGGTGGGAAGCTCGAGTCCGGGTGGGAAGCGCATCGAGACGACGATCTCGCCGCGCACCGGATCGATCTTCCAGTACTTCAACAGAACCTCATCGCTGTAGGGGGTGAACGGAATCCAGGGCAGCGACTCCCCGGCGACGTAGCTGGTCTCGATCTGGTCATAGAGCATGGGCATGGTGCCCTCCTTTCTCGGGATTGGCCTGACGCTAGGGATCCCGTCACGGGTGCGCTTGGAGCTTTCGCTAACGCCCGAGGTCGCTCTTGTGGGTTGCCGACAGGCGAGCTCGATCGAGGCCGCGTACGCTGACAACACCACAGGCTCATGCACCGTCGGTTCGCGATCGACGGCGATCAGGTTAGTGCGCCGCGGGACCGTCGACCGGCCCTGCCGGGAGCGCCAAGTGAGGAGCGAAATCGCATGAAGGCAAGGAACGTGACCGCCGGCGGGCGCACCGCGGCGAGCAGGGAGGCGTCGGCGCAGCGCGCCGGCGAGGATCGTCGCGTGGAGCCGCCGCTGAACCAGGTGGCGTTCTCGGTCGTGGATCTGGCTGCGACCGAGCGGTGGTTTCGAGAGGGGCTGGGCTTCTGGCCCGCGGGTGGCTCGCGCCTGATGATGCGTGGTCCAATCGCAGCAGCGGTACAGGGCCTCGCGCGCGTCGCCTCGACCTGCTGGTGGCTGGTGGACCGCAACGAGTGGTTCCAGCTCGAGCTCTTCCAGTTCGAGCGACCGCTCGCACGGTTGATGGCCGACGAACGCAGGGCATGCGACATCGGCTACACGCGAATCGGCGTGTCGGTTGCCGACTTCGACGAGACCCTGACGCGCCTGCAGGGCCTGGGCTCAACGCCATTGAGCGACCCAGTGGGTCCCGCGGGCGGGCGCCGGGCATGCGTGCGCAACCCGGACGGGGTGTTCGTCGAGGTCATGGAGGACGACCCGCTCTCGGGGTCTGGACTCCGACCCGCCGCGTCCGGCTGTCCGGTCGCGGTGCGCTCGGTCACGCTGTCGGTCCCCGACCTCGCCCAGTCCGAGGCGTTCTTCTCCGACGGGCTCGGCCTGCAGCGCTCGGGCGCGCCGCTGCGAGCGCCCGAACACGAGGTGCTGTGGGGACTGGCTGGCGCACGGACACGCAGCGCCGTATTCACCGCCGGGAGCGTGCTCGTCGAGCTCGTGCAGTACCTCGACCCGGTTGGGCGTCCTCGCCCGGCGGGCTACAGGATCTGCGACCAAGGCATCCTCAACATCGCATTCGGTGCTCGGAGCAGGCGCGATCACGCCGAGCTATACCGTCGTGCCCGTAGCGCCGGGGCGCGGGAGAACTGCAGGCCCGTTCATCTGCCCGGCGCGGGCGTCGTGTACGTCAACGACCCCCAGCAGTTCTCCGTCGAGCTGCTCTGGATGTCCGCGGCCTCGGACAAGCATTGGGGATTCACGCCGCGCCCGGCGAGCAAACGGCCCCGCGCCGACACACACGCGGTCGAGCGGACCGTGCGCATCGCCGCGCCGGTCCACACCACATGGGACGTGATCGCAGACCACGAGAACATGGCCGCATGGATTGGCGCCGGCTCCGTCCGCCGGGTAGCCGACGGCGCGCCGGACCCGGACGGTCGTGGATCCGAACGACTTCTCAAGCTCGGTGGCGCGAGCGTCACGGAGCAGGTGCTCGCCTACGAGCCGCCGGGTTCCTACCGTTACCGCGTGACGAAGGGATCCCCTTTCGTCTGCCACCAGGGCGAGATCCGGCTGCGAGCGGTCGGCGAACACACCGCGCTCACCTGGAGGATCCGGTTCCGGCCAAGACTGCGCGGCACGGGCCGCGCGCTCGCTGTGACGCTCTCCTGGCTGCTCGGACGCGTCTTGCGCTCGGGCCTCAAGCCTCACGTCGAAGCGCTCGCGAGGCACACGGCGGGGGCTCTTCCCAGCTCCGCCGGGCCACCACAACATACGACCACAGCTTCACCGAGGTGACCCCTATGGCCACACGCACAATCAGCACACGCACCTTCTCGAGCACCGGCACTGGCGGCGCTTCACCGGCGAAGCCAGTCGCCGTGGCCGGTGCAGTCTCCGCTCTGCTGTATCTCGCCGGATTTGCGCTCAGCCCCGCAGCCGCGCTTGACTCCGGCTCGACGGGAGCCCGCATCGCACGGTATGCGACCCTCCACCGCAGTCAAATACTCGCGAGCGACCTGCTGCTCGCCCTTGGTCTGCCTGTGCTCATGATCTTCGCCGCGGCGTTGTATCGAGTGATCAGGCGCACCGAGGATCAAGACGGCTGGCTTGCAATGGCCGCGTTGGTGACCGCAGTCGCCGGCGCCGGGATCTTCGGTGCAGGGACAGCGCTCTTCATGACGGTCGCCTACCGCCCAGCGACGGACCCTGCGCTTGTGCGGGCGCTGTGGGACGCGGGCTGGATGGCCTACAACTCGGCCGGGTTCGCGTTCAGCGCGTGGATCGTGATCGTGACCGTCTCGACCCTCACCTCCCGGGCGCTCCCCTCATGGACGGTGTGGGTCGGGGTTCCGGTGGCGCTCATCAACGTCGTCGGTCCGCTCGCGGTAAAGGCGGGAACCGGCGCGTTCTCGCCGCAGGGCTCGTTCGCTCTGATCGTCGGCCTCACGTTCGCGGTGTGGGTTATCGCGATCTCGTTCGCCGCGTGGCGGTCCGCCCGCGCTCCAGCGATCGCCTCCTGACGTCAGTCGAGCCAGCTCACCTGCCTCCGATGGTCGGCGAGGTGCCCGGCGGCCGTTTGACCAAATGCCTCGTCTCGCGCGCGCGCAGTATGCTCGGGTCGCCGCGACGCTGCGCGCACCAACGCGCCGCGGGTCGCGGGAGCGCTTCCCGAACAGGCGACAACGCTGGAGGTCAGGATCGTGAGCCAGCCAGATCGAAGCAAGCTTCCGATCGGAAGGCCGCAGTTCACGGGAGTCGCCAACCGGACGCTAGATGGCTCGCGTCCGGACTGGGAGGCGATCGGCCACGTCGAGGCACCGGACGGCGCACCCAACGTGCTGCTGGTCCTGATCGACGACGCAGGCTTCGGCAACCCAGGCACGTTCGGCGGCCCGATCGACACGCCGAACTACACGCGGGTCGCGCAGGGGGGGCTGCGCTACAACCGGTTTCACGTCACGGCGCTGTGCTCGCCCACGCGTGCGGCGCTGCTGACCGGGCGCAACAGCCATGCGGTCGGCTTCGGCTCGATCGGCGAGTTCTCGACCGGATTCGCGGGCTACACGGCGTTCGTTCCCGACGACTGCGTCCCGTTGCCGAGGATCTTGCGCGACAACGGGTACAGCACCGCCGCGTTCGGCAAGTGGCATCTGACTCCGGACGGCCAGCAGGGACCCGCGGGCCCGTTCAATCGCTGGCCGGTCGGCTGGGGGTTCGACTACTTCTACGGGTTCCTCGGTGGGGGCTCTGGCCAGTGGGATCCCTGTCTCGCCGAGAACCAGAAGATCATCGGGACTCCGGCGGCCCTCAACGACGAGCAGGACCCCTACTACCTGCCCGACGACATGGCGGACAAGACGATCGAGTGGCTGCACGCGCTCCGCGGCCAGGACGCCAGCAAGCCGTTCTTCGCCTACTTCTCCACCGGCTGCAGCCACGCTCCGCACCACGTGTCGGAGGCTTGGGCGACGAAGTACAAGGGCAAGTTCGACCAGGGTTGGGACCAGCTGCGCGAGGAGACGTTCGCGCGCCAGCAGGCCCTCGGGGTGATACCCGCCGACGCGGAGCTCACGCAGCGCGACGATGCCTTCCCTGCCTGGGAGGACGTGCCGGAGAAGCTCAAAGGCTATTACGCGCGACAGATGGAGGTCTACGCCGGCTATTCGGAGAACGCCGATCACAACGTCGGCCGGGTGATCGACGCGATCGCGGACCTCGGCGAGCTGGACAGCACGCTCGTTCTCTGGATCTGGGGTGACAACGGAGCGAGCATGGAGGGCACGATCACCGGCTCCTTCAACGAGCTGACGATGCAGAACGGCATCCCGCTGACCGACGAGATGCAGCTGCAGCTAGCCGAGCGCTATGGCGGCATCGAGGCGTGGGGCAACCAGATGATGGCACCTCACTACTCGGCCGCATGGGCGTGGGCGGGCAACACGCCGTTCAAGTGGGGAAAGCAGGTGGGCTCCCATCTCGGTGGCACGCGCGATCCGCTCGTGGTGCACTGGCCCAAGCGGGTCACGCAAGCCGGCGCTCTGAGGAGTCACTTCACGCACGTCATTGACGTCGCCCCGACGATCCTCGAGATCGCCGGCATCCCGATGCCGACTCACATCGACGGGATCGAGCAGCAGCCCATGCACGGGATGACGTTCGCTGACTCGCTCGCCGACCCAGAGGCGCCTGAGCATCACACGCAGCAGTACTTCGAGACGGTCGGCAACCGCGCGATGTACAAGGACGGCTGGTGGCTATCGATGAAGACCGCGCGCATACCGTGGGTGCTGACCCCCGAGGCTCTCAAGCCCTATGCGCCGGGCGTGTGGGATCCCGACAGCGATCCGACCGAGCTCTACTACCTGCCCGACGACTTCACCCAAGCCAGAGACCTAGCCGCAGAGCACCCCGAGAAGGTGAAGGAGCTCACGGACCTCTTCTGGCAAGAGGCCGAGCGGTACAACGTGCTGCCGCTGATGGCCCCGCTCGCCGTCTTCTTCGGCATGGTGCCGCCGCTCCCGGAAATCACCAAGTACGAGTTCCGCGGCGATGTCCAGAACATCCTGCCGGGCATGATCCCGCGGGTCTACAACCACTCCTACGTCATCAGCGCCGAGCTCGTGATCCCTCCCGGCGGTGCCGAAGGTGTGATCGTGGCCGAGGCCGACCACCTCGGTGGGTTCTCGTTGTTCATAGACGGTGGCCGGCTGACACACACCTATTCGATGATGGGGGTGTTCGTCTTTCGCCAACAGGCCGAGGAGCCCCTCCCAGAGGGCGAGGTGACAGTACGCATGCAGTTCGTCGCTGACGAGGCAAAGCCGGCAACGGGTGGCGAGGTCACACTGTTGATCGGCGATCGAGCCGTCGGCGGTGGCCGGATGGATCACACCGTCCCGATCCGCTTCTCCGGCTACGCGGGCATGGACATCGGCCGCGACAACGGCGGCGTCGTCGATCTCGGATACGAGAGCCGCAAGCCGTTCGCCTTCACCGGCAGGATCAAGAAGGTCGTCTTCGACGTAAATCCCCACCTGGGAGACGAGGCGCACGAACTCCACACGGCCGTCCATCAGGGGCACGCGGCGCACGCACTCACGGCATGACGCGGACGCCGAATGAGAGGAGCCAGCGATGCCGCTACATGACACGATCGACGTCCTGATCGGGGCCTATCTCTCCAAGGACGCCGCCGAGGAGGACTACAACGCGGTGCTGCAATGCGGCGGCGACCTCGCGGGCGCCGTCGTCGTCAGCAAGGACCTCGAGGGCAACCTGTCCGTCGAGCAGACCGACCACATGGTCCGCAAGGGGGCCGAGGGCCTAGGTGCCGTCGGCTTTGCGGTCGGGCTGTTCGCGCCGCCGCTGCTCGCCGCTACCGCGATCGGAGCGGCGATGGGCGCTGGCGCCGGCGCGTTGCTCCACCACAAGGCAGCCGACACGTTCGAAGAGCAAGCAGCGGGGACCATCCCACTCGGAGGGGCCGGCCTGATCGTCGCCTACTCACGTTCCGAGGCCGAGAAGGTCACGCCCGCCGTCACACGCGCAGTGCAGAAGACGGTCGGCGAGGCCGAGGGGAGCCGGGTCCATGCCCTGAAGGACGCGCTCGCCGACGCGCAGCAGAAGATGGCTGAAACTGGCGGCGCCTAGGCTAGGCGACTTCGGGGAGGCATTCCCGGCGTCCAGTGAAGGTTGACGAGGGCTCAGACGCACCGGGTTGCGCAAGCGACGGGTCTCCTGCCAGCGAAACGCAACCGAATCGAGATGGTTCTCGCCGTATCGACGTCTAGAGCTGATGTGGTTCGTCGGGTCGAAACGCCGCTGCGTCGGCTCGGGCAGGACGATCCGGCGAATCCGTGTTGCCGGGTGGCTTCAGTGGATCCGGGGTGAGCAGCTTGGTGCTCATCTTGACCGTCTTGACCGCGCCCGTGGCGCCCGCGTGGAGCATTGCGCCGATGCTCAACACCACGATCCCGGGGAATGAAGAGTGCGGAGGACCCGAGCATCAGGACGCCTACACGAGCGAGCACGTAGGGCGGCGTGCAGACCGCTGCCCCCAGCGCCCCACCGAGGGCGCTCGCGGCCAGCTTGTCGCGTCGCGAAGACGCGGATCTGATGCCGATGAGTCGCGACGGTACGGCGACGTAGCACACCATCATCACGCCGGTCACCAGGCCCCTCGGAGCTTGCGGCATCCGCGACAGCCCGGACCGCATTTGCTACTCACGAGTGCTACCCATGGCCGCTGCCCTGCCCGACGCCGGACGGTCTAGCAACAAAAAGCCCCGCGATTAGCGGGGCTTTTGTTGAAAGCGGATGAAGGGATTCGAACCCTCGACCTTCGCCATGGCAAGGCGACGCTCTAGCCAGCTGAGCTACATCCGCGGGGTCCGCGCATTCTAGCCCCCGCCGCCCGGGGGCGCAAAACGGGCAGGGAGGGCCTCAGCCTTTGAAGCTGGAGCGCCCGAGGTCCCCGAAGGGCTCGTCACGCGCCCGCACCGCCTCGCGGAAGCCGCCCGCGGCCGCCCGGCGTTGGAACTCGTAGCCCTCCTCGGTGTGGCGGGTGATGCCGTCGAACACCGTCCCGAGCACCTGCGTCGCGTGCAGGCCCTGCGAGTAGAGGGTCTGGTTGACCAGCAGCTTCATCATCATCAGCTGGTTGACCGGCACTCGCGCGATCCGTTCGACGAGGATCTCCGTGCGCTCGGCAAGGAGCTCCGCCGGCGGGGCCTCGATCGCGAGCCCCCACTCCACCGCCTCCAGCCCCGAGAGCGAGTCGCCCGTGAACAGCAGCCGCTTGGCGCGCTGCGCCCCCACCCGGTGGGCCCACAGGGCCGTCGTCGGCGAGCCCCACACCCGGGCCGGCGGGTAGCCGATCTTGGCGTCACGCTCGATCACCAGCAGGTCCGAGCACAGCGCCATGTCGGTGCCCCCCGCGACGCAGAAGCCGTGGACCATGCAGACGACCGGCTTGTTCGCGTGGAACAGGCTCATGAAGCCCCGCACGTTGCGGCTCATCATCGCGTAGTCCACCATCGGGTCCCAGGTCGCCGACGGGTCGTGGTTGGCCGCGATCGTGGCGGGGTCGGTCGGCGAGCCAGCCGGCGGGCGAGCGCCTCCCGCCGCCGCGCCCATGCCCTCGGCGCTCTCGACCAGGTCGTAACCTCCGCAGAAGCCAGGGCCGTTGCCCGACAGCAGCATCACGTGCACCGCCGGGTCCAGGTCGGCCCGCTCGACGCTCGCCGCCAGCCCGGCGACGAGCCCGGCGGTGATCCCGTTGCCCCTCTCCGGCCGGTCGAGCGTCATCCGCGCGACGCGGTCGCGGACCTCGTAGCTCACCGGCGGCCGCTCGGTCATAGCGGCGCACTCTACCTCCGCGCCCAGCCCCGTCGCCACGGGACGGGAGGGCCGGCGCGGTGGCATACTCCCGCCCGATGCTCAGCGACCACACGCTGTCGCGCTTCTCCTCCTCGATGCCCGCCTGGGCGCTTCGGGCGGCCGGCAGGCTCAACGTGCCTCTGTACCGGCTCAGCGGCGGACGGCTGGGAGGCAAGGTGGGAAGCGCCCCGGTCCTGCTGCTGACCTCGACCGGCAGGCGCTCCGGGCAGCCCCGCACCGCGCCGGTGGTGTTCATGCACGACGGGAGCGACGTGATCGTGATCGGCTCGAACGCCGGCAACCGCAACGAGCCCGGCTGGTCGTTCAACCTGAAGGCCAACCCCGACGCAGAGGTAGAGATCCGCGGCGAGCGCAGGTCCGTGACGGCGCGCGTGTCGGAGGGCGAGGAGCGCGAGCGGCTGTGGAAGTCGATGAACCAGCAGTACGAAGGCTTCGACGACTACAGCGCCCTGACCACGCGCGACATCGCCGTGTTCGTCCTCGAGCCGCGCTGAGCGCGCGGGCGTACCGATACGCGGCCGCGTATCGGCTAGCCTGGTTGCATGCGCCTTTTCGGACGAGACAAGACCACCATCGTGGACCCCTCAGCGGCGCTTCCCGGGCGCTCGGAGTCCGTCCGCGTCCCGGCCCGCCACGAGGTGCTCGGCACCCCGCTCGTGGGGCCCTTCCCCGAGGGGATCCAGACGGCGATCTTCGGCATGGGCTGCTTCTGGGGAGCCGAGCGAATCTTCTGGCAGGCCGAGGGCGTCTATACGACCGCCGTGGGGTACGCCGGCGGCACGACGCCCAACCCGAGCTACGAAGAGGTCTGCAGCGCCCAGACCGGCCACGCCGAGGTCGTGCTGGTCGCCTTCGACCCCGCCAAGACCAGCTACGCCGAGATGCTCAAGCTGTTCTGGGAGGGCCACGACCCCACCCAGGGGATGCGCCAGGGCGCCGACGTCGGCACCCAGTACCGCTCGCTGATCCTCTGGAAGGACGAGGAGCAGCGCGCTGCCGCCGAGGCGTCTCTGAAGGCCTATCAGCAGGTGCTGACCGAGGCGGGCCACGGCACGATCACCACGGAACTGGCGCCTGCCGACGCGGAGCACCCCTTCTACTACGCCGAGGACTACCACCAGCAGTACCTCGCCAAGAACCCCGGCGGCTACTGCGGCCTTGGCGGGACCGGGGTCTCCTGCCCGGTCGGCATCGCCGTCCAGCCCTAGATTCCCTTCCCGCCCGTCGGGTGCAGGACGCTCGCTCGCGGCGGGCCGGCCATCAGCTCACGGGTGCGCTCGATCAGCGCCTGCGTCGCCGGTTCCTGCAGGGAGAGCTCGTGGGCCTCACGACTGCTCCACGCCTCGGTCACGCAGATCGTCTCCGGGTGATCCGGCGAGCGGCTGACCATGTAGATCGTGCACTCCCGCACGTCCCCCATGCGGTGGGCCGTGTCGAGCAGCAGGCGCTCCAGCTCGTTGGCCCGTCCCGGCCTGGCGGTGAACTCCACATGCATCCCGTAGGGCTCGCTCATGCCGGGCAGTCTCGCACGGCGCGGCTTGCCCGCGAGGCGCCCTGAGCCATCGGCCCGACCGGGCGGGCTCGCCCTCCCCGGCCCGGGCCGGACGAGGCAGCGGCCCCGCCGAAGCGGGGCCGCTGTCCACCTGTTTCCGCCGACCTGCGCGTCCGTGGGGATCGGAGGCGCGGGTCAACGCTCGTGTCGAGCGTCCCTGCCCTAGGCGCCTGCCCCCGCTGGCATCGAGGTCCCTGGCTGCCACGCCGGGGCGTGCGGGCCCCCGAGCGTCGGCACGTCCGAGGGGTACACCTCGTTGCCGTGGATCGCGTGGTCGCCGATCTCCAGCTCTTCGTCGGTGAGACGGAGAGGCAGGAAGATGCTGACGATCTTCAGCAGCACGAACGTCATCACGCCGCTGAACACGATCACCCAGGCGGCCGCCTCGGCCTGCCAGCGCAGAAGCGTGAAGCTGCCACCGTTGAACACGCTGGCTTTCCCAGGCAGGTTCGATGCTCCATGCACGCCGATGTACTCGACCAGCGCTGGATCTGCGAACAGGCCGACCATGAGACCGCCACACAGTCCGGCGATCCCGTGCGTATAGATCACGCCGAGCGTATCGTCGACGTTCCTGAACACGGGCGCTCGACTCAGGAAGCGGATCGACATCCACACGATCGTCGAGGCGATCACCCCGACGGCGATGGCGCCGAAGCCGTTGACGAAACCGGCGGATGGCGTGATCGCCACCAGCCCTGTGATCATCCCGTTGACCGAGCCGATCAGGGACGGCTTTTCGCGGAAGGCGTAGTCCCAGAAGATCCACACCAGCATCGCCACGGCGGTGCACAGGTTGGTGTTGATCACCGCCGCCGAGGCGTTCGCGCCGGCGTAGTAGGAGTCCCCTCCGTTGAAGCCGTTCCAGCCGAGCCACAGCAGACCCGCTCCCGCCGCCACCATCAGCAGGTTGTTGGGGGCGTCGACCTCTCTATCTCGTTGCAGGCGTGGTCCGATCACCGCCGCAGCCACGAATCCGGAGATCCCCGCCGCGAGATGGATCACGTACCCACCCGAGTAGTCCAGCGCACCGTGGAAGGCGAAGTAGCCGCCGCCCCACAGCAGGAACGCGTTGACCGTGTAGACGAACGTGATCCACAGCAGCACGAACGGGATCCACGCCTTGAAGCTGATCCTCCCCAGCACCGAGCCCAACATCAGGATCGGCGTGATCGCCGCGAACACGAACTGGAAGTAGACCAGCGAGGCCTCCGGGAAGTGGAAGGGCGGACCTTCGGTGACCGATGGGATGATCGCCTGCCCCTCCTCCGCGCCCGTCGAGAGCACCGTCCCGGACTTGCCCCAGAACGATTCGAAGAACCCGTGTCCGCTGCCGATCGGGCTTCCGAAGCCCATCTTGAAGGCCCACAGGCACCAGGCAACCAAGACAAGGCAGAACGCCACGAACGTGAGCATCATGCTGTTGACCGACCAACGCTTCTGCATGACCCCGCCGTAGAGGACAGCCAGTCCCGGCAGGCTCATCAGGCCCACGAAGGTCGCGGCGGTCATCTGCCACGCGTTATCTCCTGCGTTCAGCCAACTTGGGTATGCGAGCCAGCTCATGTGCCTCCATTTCCTACAGTTGAGATGCGATGCGAGCACGCCACGCGGAGCGCGCACCGATGACAGTGCAGGTATGAAATCCGGCCCGCCGCGAGCCTGGTAGGGCCATCCTGGACAAGAGTCGGGCGCGGCCTTTCGACATTTGTCTAGACGCTCCGCCAAGGTCCCGCAAAGTGCGGGTTCGGCGCGAAGCGCCGGGCCGTCGTCAGCTGCCGAAGGTGTAGCCCGCCCGCCTGCAGGCGGCTCTCAATTCGGGCTGGATGGAGCGGAATTCGTGCCCCGCCGCGCAGATCTGGCGGGCGTGCGCGCCGCAGCCTTTGAGGTCCGCGCCGCCCAGCGTGCTGGCGAACACCACGTCGATGCAGCCCGGCTTCGTGGCGGAGTCGGTGCTCAGGCCGTAGGCCGTGAGGCCCGCCACGGCGAGGACCATGCAGCCAAGCAGCACCGCGACGATCGTCCTCTCGCGGCGGCCCCAGCGCAGCGGCTCGGCCAGCCGCCGGGACTGTTCCTGCATGACCATCGCCCAGAAGGCTAGCCAGCCGCGGGAGCGTCCGGCTCTGCCGCCGCCCCTCCGGCACCCTGCGGCATGAACTCCAAGGCTGCGGAATTGATGCAGTAGCGCTGCCCCGTCGGACCCGGACCGTCGTCGAAGACGTGGCCCAGGTGCCCGCCGCAGGTCCGGCACAGGACCTCCGTGCGGCGCATGAAGAGGCTGTTGTCGGGGCGCAGCTCGACCGCCTCGGCGATGGCCGGCTCGGTGAAGCTGGGCCAGCCCGTGCCCGAGTCGAACTTCGTGTCGGCCGCGAACAGGGTCGCCCCGCACGCCGCGCAGCGGTAGTCGCCCGACTCCTTGTTGTAGACGTACTCGCCGGTGAACGGCGCCTCGGTGCCCGCCCGGCGCAGCACCTCGTACTGCTCCGGCGTCAGCTGCTCGCGCCATTCCTGGTCTGACTTCTCGACCTTGTGCGTGCTCGATGACATGCACATGTTCTAGCACCCCTCGCTCGTCCGAAAGCGCCCCCTCCGAAGACCCTCCGACGGGAGCGCGCCGGCCGCCGCCGCGAGCCGCCGAGCCGCCTCGCCCTGCTATATTGATCTTTACGTTCACGTCAATTTCGTAGGAAGGCGGATCGCAGGGTGGGCGCAGTCGCCGAGCAGCAGCCGAGCAGGCGCTTCGGCGTCGCGGCCGATCACGAGCACTACCGCTGGTGGGCGCTGTCGTGCACCAGCCTGGGGATGCTCCTGGCGGCGACCAACTCCGGCACCCTGATCATCGCCCTGCCCGATCTCGAGCGCTCGCTGCACGCCAGCCTCCTCGCGCTGGTCTGGGTGATCCTGGCCTACCTCATCGCGGCCACCGTCCTGGTGCTGACCGCAGGGCGCCTCAGCGACCTGTTCGGGCGAAAGCGCGCCTACGTCGGCGGCTTCCTCCTGTTCGCCTTCGCCTCCCTGGGCGCCGGCTTCTCGTCGGACGCGACCGTGCTGATCCTGTGGCGGATCCTGCAGGGAATCGGCTCGGCGTTCCTGTTCGCCAACGCGGCAGCGCTGGTCACCGACGCGTTCCCCAGGGAGCAGCTCGGGCTTGCGATGGGCGCCAACACCATGGTCGCCGCCGTCGGCCTGGTGCTGGGCCCCGTGCTGGGCGGCGCGCTCGTGGCGATCTCCTGGCACTGGGTCTTCTGGTTCAACGTCCCCTTCGCCCTGGCCGGCGCGCTCTGGGGCGCGCTGGTGCTGCACGAGCTTTCCAAGCCCGACACCGTGCGCGGCTTCGACATCCCCGGCACGACCACCTTCGTCGTCGGGCTCACGGGCCTGGTGCTCGGCGTCTCGAAGGGCGGCCTCAGCGGCTGGCACGACCCGATCGTGATCGGCGCCCTGCTGGCGGCCGCAGTGCTGCTGCCGACGTGGGTGGCGATCGAGAAACGCTCCCCCGCGCCGATGCTCGACCTGCAGATCTTCCGCAACCGCCTGTTCGCCGCCGCGAGCGCCGCCGCCTTCATCAACGGCCTCGCACGCTTCGCCCTGATGTTCCTCTTCGTCTTCTACTACCAGGGCGCCCAGGGGAACTCGCCGATCACGGCCGGCGTCAAGCTGATCCCGCTGGCCCTGGGGATGCTGATCGCCTCCCCCCTCGCTGGCATCCACGCAGACCGGCACGGCTCGCGGGCGCTGGCCGCGATCGGGATGCTGCTCAGCGCGATCGGCCTGGCCGCGATGACCACGCTCCAGGTCCACAGCCCCTACTGGCAGAGCGCTCTGTGGCTGGCCTTCGTCGGCGTCGGCTCGGGGATGTTCAACAGCCCCAACACGGCCGCCATGATGGGCGTCGTGCCGGCCCACCGCCGCGGCGTCGCCGCCGGAGCGCGGACGCTCCTGCAGAACACCGGCGCGGTCCTCTCGATCGCCTTCGTGATGGCCGTCGTCACCTCCGCCATCCCCAAAGCCACGCTGTTCGCGATCTTCTCCGGCCTTGCGAAGGGCCTGTCCCCCGCCAAGCTCGAACCGTTCATCGCCAACATGCACCTCGCCCTCTGGGCGCTGGCGGCCGTGTCGCTGCTGGGCAGCTTCGTGTGCCTGATGCGCCCGAGGCACGTCAGCCTCGCCGCAAGCGAGACCGGGACCCATGGCCTGAGCGAGCTCATGCCCGCCACGCCCGACCCGGCGCAGCCGAGTGTCGCGGCGGGAGCGCGTTGAGCACGAGGCGCCAGATGCCCGCCGGCGAGGAGCCCAGCCCGACCCGGGCGCCCGCCCCGGCGCTGCGGATCGGCGACGTTGCACGCCTCGTCGGCACCACGCCGCGCACGATTCGCTACTACGAGGAAGTCGGCCTGCTGGCCGAGTCCTCCGGGCGCCCGTCGGGGCGGCACCGCCTCTACACCGAGGCCGAGGTCGACCGGCTGCGCGAGGTGATGCGCCTGAAAGACCTGCTGGGCCTGACGCTCGAGGAGCTCAAGACGCTGCTGTCGGCCGAGGAGGCCCGCGCGCAGGTGCGCGCCAAGCTCCGCGGCGAGGACGTCGAGCCGGGACGCCGCCGCGAGCTGCTGCACGAGTCGCTGGGCCACATCGACCGCCAGCTCGAGCTCGTCCGCCATCGCGCCGCCGAGCTGTCAAAGCTCCACGACGAGCTGTCCGACACCCGCAAGCGGGTCCGGCGCCGGATCCGCGAGCTCGACGCCCAGCAGGAGGGCGCCTTCCCCCCCGAGCGCCCGCTGGGCGCCGGCGTGGAGGGCTCCTCGTGAGCGCCGCTCCCGCCCCTGCCACTGCACCCGCGCCGGCGCTGCTGGTCGACGACCTGGTCGTGCGCTTCGGCGATGTGCGGGCCGTCGGCGGCGTGTCCTTCGCCGTCGCCCCAGGCGAGGTGTTCGGACTGCTCGGGCCCAACGGCGCGGGCAAGACGACGACGATCCGCGTCCTGACCACGCTGCTCCCCCCGACCGCCGGGCGAGCGATCGTCGCGGGACACGACGTGCGCAGCGAAGCGCTCGCCGTGCGGGCCAGCATCGGCTACATCCCCCAGGCGATCTCGGTCGACGGGGCGCTGACCGCGTATGAGAACCTCGACTTCTACGGGCGCGTCACCGGTGTGCCGCGGCGCGAGCGCCGTGAGCGCATCGACGAGGCGATCGAGACGATGGAACTCCAGCCGATGCTCGACCGCCTCGCCCGCACGCTCTCCGGCGGGATGCTGCGCCGCCTGGAGATCGCCACGGCCCTGCTGAACCGCCCTGCGGTTCTGTTCCTGGACGAGCCCACCGTCGGGCTCGACCCGACCGCCCGGCGAATGGTGTGGGAGCACCTGGCCGCTCTGCGCGAGCAGGCCGGCACGACGATCCTCGTCACGACCCACGGGATGGAGGAGGCCGAGCGCGAGTGCGATCGGCTGGCCGTCATCGACCAGGGCCGCCTGGTCGAGCAGGGAGAGCCCCGCCAGCTGCTCGAGCGCTACGAGGCCGACAGCCTCGAAGACGTCTTCACCGCCGTCACCGGCCGGCGGATCGGCGGCGAGGGCAATGCCGAGGAGGAAGGGAGGCTCGCCGATGTCCGCGCCCAGCGCCGTGTCGCCCGCCGCCTCGGCTAGAGCGACCCGGGTCCCCGGCTCGGGCGCCCTCGGCCGGATGGCGTCCGGCACGCTGGCGATGGCCCAGGCCGAGATGCGCAAGCTGCGCCACGACCACCTGGACATCTTCACCCGCTCGGTCCAGCCGCTGCTGTGGCTGTTCATCTTCGGCACAGCGCTGCGCAACAACCACTCGCTGAGCATCGGAGGCCTCGACTACCGCGCCTACCTGGCCCCCGGCGTGATGGCCCAGGCGGCGATGTTCATCGCGATCTTCTTCGGCCTGGCCGTGATCTGGGAACGCGACGTCGGCCAACTGCAGCGGCTGCTGGCGACACCCCTGTCGCGGGGCTCGATCGTGCTCGGCAAGGCCGCCGGCGCCTGCGTCCGCGCGCTCGTCCAGGCGCTCCTGCTCCTGGCGGTGCTGGCCGCCGCCTCGATCGACGTCCGCTGGAGCGTGGCGGGCGTGCTCGGCACGCTGACGATGCTGATGCTCGGTACCGCCGCCTTCGCCTGCATGTCGATGCTGCTGGCCGCCGCCGTCAAAGAGCGCGAGCGCTTCATGGGCATCGGCCAGCTGATCATGATGCCGCTGTTCTTCGCCTCGAGCGCCCTGTACCCGCTGTCGGTGATGCCCGAATGGCTGCGTGCAGTGGCCCGTGTCAACCCCCTCACCTACGAGGTGCAGGGTCTGCGCCAGATGCTGGTCGGCGTCGGCGGCGCCGGCGTGCTCTGGCTGGACTTCCTCGTCGTCGGCGCCTTCTTCGCGATCATGCTCGCAGCCGCGACCCGCGCCTACCCGAAAGCCATCCTCTAGCGAGCCGCACCCCACCGCAAAGGAGACTCCGATGAGCCAGACCGAGGTGAAGCCGAGCCCCGAGGGAGTGCCAGGAGCGGTCACCGACCCCACGCGGATCGTCGCAGAGGACCTGACCTACCCCGGCGCCGGGGGCGAGATGGTCAACGGCTACCTCGCCCGCCCCGCCGGGGCGGACTCTCATCCCGCGATGATCGTGATCCACGAGGCCGGCGGCCTGGGCGAGCACATCAGCGACGTCGCCAACCGGTTCGCCAACATCGGCTACGTCACCCTGGCCGTCGACCTGTACACCCGTGAAGGCGGCCCGCCGCCGATGGACGACCTGCAGGCGCTGATGGCGCGCCTCTTCTCGATACCCGACCAGCGGGTCCTGGGCGATCTCGAGGGCGCCGCCGACACGCTGCGCTCGCGCGAGGACGTGCACGGGAAGGTCGGGTGCATCGGCTTCTGCATGGGCGGGCGCTACACGCTGCTGTTCGCCACCTCCAGCGACCGCCTCGACGCCGCCGTCGACTGCTGGGGCGGGTTCATCGACCGGTCCACCCCCGAGCAGCGCTCGACCCCCGAGCGCCCGACGCCGCCGTTGGAGCTGGCCGAGCGCCTGTCCTGCCCACTGCTCGGCGCCGTCGGGGCCGAAGACCAGAACCCCTCACCAGAGCTCGGCGGGCAGCTGCTCGCGCGGGCGGGCACGAGCGGCCATGACGTGGCGGTCGGCGTGTACGCCGGCGCCGGGCACGCCTTCTTCGCCGACTACCGGCCCTCCTATCGGCCCGGGCCGGCCGCGCAGCTGTGGGAATCGATCGTGCCGTTCCTCGCGCGGCACCTCGACGGCTCCTCCTCGGCCTAGAGGGCACGCGGGAGGAGGGAGATCGCCCTCCCGCCCGGCACAGCCGTCCTCACGCGCCCCGGAAGGACCACGGTCCGTTCATATAGTGCGGGGCAGCCATCGCCGGTCGGCCATGCCGAGGCCCCCCGAGCAGAGGAGGAGTTGGATGGAGCGCAAGTGGTGGACGCTGATCGCCGTGTCGGTAGCGATCTTCATGTTGCTGCTCGACATCACCGTCGTCAACGTCGCGCTGCCCGACATCCAGCGCTCGCTGCACTCGAGCTTCAGCGACCTGCAGTGGGTGGTCAACGCCTACTCGCTCACCCTGGCCGCCTTCCTGCTGACCGCCGGGTCGGTGGCCGACCTCGTCGGGCGCAGGCGCGTGTTCGTCACCGGCCTGATCATCTTCACCGCCTCCTCGGCCGCCTGCGGGCTGGCCGGCTCGCCGCTGGCCCTGAACCTCTTCAGGGCCGTGCAGGGGACGGGCGGCGCGATGATGTTCGCGACGTCGCTTGCGCTGATCGCCTCCGCCTTCCAGGGCAAGGAGCGCGGGATCGCCTTCGGGGTGTTCGGCGGCGTGATCGGCGCCGCCGTCGCGGTGGGGCCGGTGGTCGGCGGCGTGATCACCTCGGGCATCGGCTGGGAGTGGATCTTCTTCGTCAACGTGCCGATCGGCATCGGCGCGGTCTTCCTGACCATGGCCCAGGTGACCGAGTCCCGTGACCCGGACGCCCGAGGCGTCGACTGGATCGGGCTGGTCACCTTCTCCGGCTCGCTGTTCCTGCTCGTCTTCGCCCTGGTGCAGGGCAACCAGAAGGGCTGGGGCTCGACCGAGATCGTCAGCTTCCTGATCGCCTCGGGCGTCCTGATGGTCGCCTTCATCCTCGCCGAGCGCGCACAGCAGCGCCCGATGCTCGACCTCAGCCTGTTCCGGCGGCCCGCCTTCACCGGCGCGAGCATCGTCGCGTTCTCCGTCTCGGCCTCGATGTTCTCGATGTTCCTCTACCTGACGCTCTACATCCAGGACGTGCTCGGCTACAGCCCCCTCCAGGCCGGTCTGCGCTTCCTGCCCGTGACGCTGGTGTCGTTCTTCGTCGCCCCGATCTCCGGACGCCTGTCGGTGCGCGTTCCGGTGCGGCTGCTGCTCGGCGCGGGCCTGTTGCTGGTAAGCGCCGGGCTGCTCACCATGACCGCCGTCGACGCGAGCTCCGGCTGGACGACGCTCGTCCCGGGCTTCCTGCTCGCCGGCGCCGGCATCGGCCTGATCAACCCGCCGCTCGCCTCGACGGCGGTCGGCGTGGTCCCCGTGGCCCGCAGCGGCATGGCCTCGGGCATCAACAACACCTTCCGCCAGGTCGGCATCGCAACCGGCATCGCCGGGCTCGGCGCGATCTTCCAGCACCAGGTGACAGCGAAGACGACCGCCGCGCTCGGCACGACGCCCGGAGGGCACCTGGCGCTGGCCGCCGCGCACGGCCATCTCGCCGGCGCCCTGGTCTCGGGCGAAGTCCACGCGATCGCCGGGCGGCTGCCCGGCCCGGCCCGCCTGGCGCTGGTGCACTCCTACCGGGTCGGCTTCACCGACGCCTTCACCACGATCCTGCTGATCGCGGCGATGATCGCCTTCCTGGGCGCGCTGGCGGCGCTGGCGCTGGTCCGGGCGAGGGACTTCGTGACGGCCGAGCCCCAGCCCGAGAGCGTCGCCGTCGCAGCCGGCTGAGGATCGACGTGGACACGCCGATCGGGGACGTGCTGGCCGAGCAGCGGCTCTACTACCGCGAGCGGGCCGGCGAGTACGAGGACTGGTGGTATCGCCGCGGGCGCTACCAGCGCGGCGACGAGGCGGACGCCAGATGGTTCGCCGAGGTGGCGCTGCTGGAAGAGGCGCTGGCCGGGTTCGCTCCCGAGGGCAGTGTCCTGGAGCTTGCCTGCGGCACCGGGCTGTGGACCTCCATGCTCGCCGCCACGGCCTCGAGCGTGACCTCGATCGACGCCTCCCCCGAGGTGCTCGAGCTGGCACGCGCCAAAGTCGGGGCGCCGAACGTGAGCTTCATCGAAGCGGACCTCTTCTCGTGGGAGCCAGAGAGGCGCTACGACGTCTGCTTCTTCTCCTTCTGGCTCTCCCACGTCCCCCGCGAGCTGTTCGGCAGCTTCATGGACAAGGTCGCCCGCGCGCTCGAGCCCGGCGGCCGCGTGTTCCTGATCGACAGCGCGCCCAGCGTCAACGCTTCGGCCCGCGATCACCGGCTCGGCGACCCCGGCGAGCAGCTCGCCCTGCGGCGCCTGGCCGACGGGCGCGAGTACCGGATCGTCAAGCACTGGTTCCAGGCCGAGGAGCTCCAGCGGCTGCTGGGCGAGCTCGGCTGGAGCGCCCGGATCGCGGCGACGGACGAGTTCTTCGTCCACGGCCATGCGCGTCCCGGCTCCTGAGCGCCGCCCGTCTGCCCTTCAGCCCTTCCTGGGCTCGTGACCCGGGCAGGCGAGGACCGGCAGTCGCGGGTAGCGCGGATAGGCTGGATCCTCGCGGGAGCGTCTGCAGAGCGAGAAGC
Source organism: uncultured Solirubrobacteraceae bacterium (assembly GCA_963760785.1). Classification (GTDB taxonomy): domain Bacteria; phylum Actinomycetota; class Thermoleophilia; order Solirubrobacterales; family Solirubrobacteraceae; genus Palsa-744. Next base: position 186,550 of record CAVXEL010000001.1, read on the forward strand.
TCGAACCGCGTGTGGTCCGGACCACCTGCTGATGCGCGCAGGTGTCACACAGGCCGGCCCGCGGGCCGGGAACGTGGCTCGCGTTCTCGGGCACCGCTCAAGCTTATGGTCCGGGACTGGACCGGGCTGCGATAATCGTTGACTGGACAACTATGAGTACCTTCTACCGACTTCTAGGCTTCCTCCGCCCATACCGGCGCGGCGTCGCGATCTCGGCCGCGCTGGCCTGCCTGGCGATGATCATGACGGTGCTGGTGCCCTACCTGACGGGGCTGGCCGTGGAAGCGATCCAGCATGGGGCCTCGCACGCCCAGCTGCACGAGCTGGCCAGGCGTGCGCAGGATCGCGAAGAACTGATGGTGCTGGCGCTGGTGATCGCCGGGGCGGTGCTGGCACGGTGGGTGCTGACCTACCTGCGCAGGATGATCGCCGGGCGCATCTCGCTGGGGATCGAGTTCGACCTGCGCCAGATGCTCTACGCGCACCTCCAGCGCCTCGAGCTGGGCTTCTTCGACCGCCAGCAGACCGGACAGCTGATGTCCCGCGCGACGGTCGACCTGCAGGCGGTGCGCTTCTTCCTCGGCTACGGCCTCGTGTTCATCCTGCAGGCCGCCCTGACGATCGTGCTGGCCGCGGTCGCGATGATCGCCATCAACCCCGCCCTGGGACTGATCGCGATTGCGCCCGTGCCGTTCGTGGTCCTGATCTCCCAGCGCTACGGGCACAGCGCCCGCCCGGCGATCCAGGAGGTCCAGCAGCGGATCGCCGAGCTGACCGCTGACGCCGAGGAGAACATCTCCGGCGTCCGGGTGGTGAAGTCATTCGCCCGCGAGCCCTACCAGCTGCAGCGCTTCCGCCACACGGTGGCGCGCGTCTTCGACCAGTCGATGGTCGCGACCAGGCTGGAGGCCCGGTACAACCCGATGATCGGCTTCCTGCCCCAGCTGGGGCTCGCGGCGGTGCTGCTGATCGGCGGCAACAGCGTGATCCACTCGCACCTGACGCTGGGGCAGTTCACGCAGTTCTACCTGTACCTGAACATGCTGATCGGGCCGATGCGCTCGCTGGGCGTGACGCTGGGGCTCGCCCAGCGCGCGACCGCCTCGGGGGCGCGGATCTTCCAGGTGCTCGATCGCGATCCACGGATCCTCGAGCGGCCCGAGGCGCCGGCGCTGCCGGCCGGCAACGGCCACGTGCAGCTGCGCGGGGTGACGCTCCGCTACGACGAGGACGAGGAGTTCGGCGCCCGCCACCATCATCCCTCCACCACGCCGGCGAGCTCCAACGGGCACGCCGTCCCGGCTGCGCTCGCCTCCCCGAGCGAGCGGGCAGCGCTGTCGGACGTCGATCTAGACGTGCCGGCCGGGACGACGGTCGCGCTGGTCGGAGCCACGGGGTCGGGCAAGACCAGCCTCGTCTCGCTGATCTCGAGGCTCTACGACGCCAGTGAGGGCGAGGTGTGCCTGGACGGCGCCGATGTCCGCGACGTCCAGCTCAGCTCGCTGCGCCAGGCTGTCGCGATCGTCAGCGACGACCCCTTCCTGTTCTCGGCCTCCGTCGCGGAGAACATCGCCTACGGACGGCCCGGCGCCGATCTCGCCGACGTCGAAGCGGCCGCCCGGCGGGCGCAGGCGCACGAGTTCGTGCTCGCGCTTCCCCAGGGCTACGAGACGCGCGTCGGCGAGCGGGGCCTCTCGCTCTCGGGCGGACAGCGCCAGCGCCTGGCGATCGCCCGCGCGCTGGTGGCCGACCCGCGCGTGCTGATCCTCGACGACGCCACCTCCTCGGTCGACGCCTCGACCGAGCAGGCGATCAAGCTGGCGCTGGACGAGGCGATGGCGGGGCGCACCACGTTCGTCATCGCCCACCGGCTGTCGACGATCTCCCTGGCCGACGAGATCGTCGTCCTCGACCGCGGCCGGATCGTCGCCCACGGCGACCACGACGAGCTGCTCGACGCCTCGGAGCTCTACCGGGAAATCGTCGAGAAGGGGCTGCCCGACCAGGTCTTCCTGACCCGCAAGCCACGCGAGCGGGAGGTGAGCGGCCTGTGAGCCCGGCCGTCGGCAGGGGCTTCGGCCCACAGTGGACGGGCGAGCGCGCGAGCCGCGGCACGCGCGGGCGCAGCCTGCGCGGCCTGCTGGGCCTGCTGCGCCCCTACCGGGGGCGAGTGGCAGCGATGCTGATCGCGCTGGTGATCGGCACGGCAGCCACGCTGGCGCCGCCGCTACTTGCGAAAGCGGCGATCGACAAGGGCATCGTGCCGGGCGACTTCAACGTCCTGCTCCTGGTCGTGATCGCGTTCCTGTTCTCCGCCTTCCTGGTCTGGGTGATGACCTACCTGCAGACCTACCTGGTGGGCTGGGTCGGGCAGCGCGCGCTGGCCGATCTGCGGATCCGTATCTTCAAGCACCTCCAGACGCTGCCCATCGGCTTCTACGAGAGCCGCCCAGCGGGCGTGCTGATCTCGCGCATGACCAACGACGTCGAGGCGCTGGACAGCCTCGTCACCGACTCGGTCGTGACGCTGTTCCAGTCGGGGCTGACGCTGATCGGCACGGTCGGGATCCTGCTCTACCTCGACGTCAAACTGGCGCTGATCACCTTCTGCGTGCTGCCGCTGCTGCTGGCCGGCTCGCTGTGGTTCCGGATCGTCTCGGCCGGCGCCTTCCGGCGCACCCGCGAGACGATCGGCGCGATCACGGCGGACCTGCAGGAGAGTCTCTCGGGCGTGCGGGTCGTGCGCAGCTTCGCCCAGGAGGACGCTCACGAGCGGCGCTTCACCGAGCTGAACGCCGACAACCAGGCGGCGAACATGACGACCGTCCGGCTCAACGCCGCCTACTTCCCCAGCGTCGAACTGCTCTCCGGCCTGGCTGTCGCGGTGATCGTCGTCTACGGGGGGCTGCAGGCGATCAACGGCCACATCACGGTCGGCACGGTCGTGGCCTTCGTGGCGGCCCTGTCGAACCTGTTCGAACCGATCCAGCAGCTATCCCAGCTGTACGCGACCTACCAGTCCGGCATGGCCGCGCTGGAGAAGATCTTCCAGCTGCTGGACGTCCGCCCCGAGCTGACAGACCGCCCCGATGCGATCGAGCTGGGGCGGATCCGCGGCGCGGTCACCTTCGATGACGTCTCCTTCGCCTACGCTCCCCGCGGCCGACAGCAGGCCCCGCAGGAGCCGGTGCTGGCGCTGGAGCACGTCGACCTGGAGATCCCGCCGGGCCAGACCGTCGCGCTGGTCGGCGCCACCGGCGCGGGCAAGTCCACGATGGCCAAGCTGGTCGCCCGCTTCTACGACCCCACCAGCGGACGGGTGCTGGTCGACGGGCACGACCTGCGCGACGTCTCCAGCGGCTCGCTGCGCTCGCAGATGGGGATCGTGCCCCAGGAGGCGTTCCTGTTCTCCGGCACCGTCGGCGAGAACATCGCCTTCGGGCGCCCCGACGCCGACCGCGAGCAGATCCGCGCCGCGGCTCGTGCGGTCGGCGCGGAGGAGTTCATCTCCGAGCTGCCCCACGGCTACGACACCGAGGTCGGCGAGCGCGGCTCGCAGCTCTCGGCCGGGCAGCGCCAGCTGATCGCCTTCGCCCGCGCGCTGATCGCCGAGCCGCGCATCCTGGTCCTCGACGAGGCGACCTCCAACGTCGACCTGCACTCCGAGGGGCGCATCGAGCAGGGGCTGCGCCGCCTGCTGGCGGGACGCACCGCGATCGTGATCGCCCACCGCCTCTCCACGATCCGCCAGGCCGGCCGGATCGTCGTGCTCGAGCACGGCAGGATCGCCGAGCAGGGCACCCACGACGAGCTGATCGCCGCCGAAGGGCGCTACTTCGAGCTGTACCGCGACTGGGCCTCGCAGGCGGCGGCCTGAGACGCCCGGCCGGCGCGGCTCACTCGCTCCGCGGCGAGCGTGGGCGCGAGAGCCGACGACGCCACACCTTCGGGTCGACGTCGGCGGCCTCGGTCGAGTCCATGAAGTCGAGCAGCGCTTCCAGGAAGCGCTCGGGCTCGTCCAGCTGCGGGAAGTGCCCCGAGCGGGGCAGCAGCGCCAGCCGGCTGCCCGGCAGCTGCTCGTGGGCGGCATGGGCGTGGGACACCGGGATGATCGAGTCGCGCTCGCCCCAGACCAGCAGGAACGGCAGGTGGCCCGCGAGGTAGAGGCGGCTGGTCGCGTTGACCCGCTGCCCGCCCGGCTCGACGACCGAGCGCAGCGTGTGCACGAAGGCCGCCCGCGCCTGCGGGTCCGAGAGCGTGCCGTGCCCGCGCGCCATCTGCTCGAGGTCCGTCCCCAGGCGCAGCCCCAGGCGGTCGAGCACCGAGCCGACGCGCGACCCGACGGCCAGCAGGCGTGAGGCCGCCAGCGCCGGGAGCACCAGCTCCGCGCCGGGCAGCGTCGCCGCCCGCAGCAGCGGGCTGACCTCGCGGCCGAGACCGCCGCTGTCGACCAGCACCAGCCGCTCGGAGAGCTCCGGGAACTGGTAGGCGAACTGCATCACGATGCCGCCCCCCAGCGAGTGCCCGACGAGCGTCGAGCGCTCGTGACCCAGCGCGAGAAGCAGGTCACGGAGGTTGCTGGCCTGCGCCCCCAGCGAGTAGTCGCCCTTCGGCTTGTCCGAGCCGCCGTGCCCCATCAGGTCGGGCGCGATCACCGTGAACCGGCGGGACAGGCCCGGGATCACCCGCTCCCAGGTGGAGGAGTCCGAGGTGATGCCGTGAACCAGCACGATCACGGGGCCCTCGCCCGCGACGCGATAGGCCACCTGGTGCCCATGGAGCTTCAGGCGCTTGAACTTTGCCCGGTGGGTGATCATGCCCCTCGCCGCAGAGATTACAGCCGAGGGCGGCGTCGAAGGCCCGGCGAGGGCTTCAGCGCGGCGATACCGAGCCCGAGAAGGGGGTCGGGGGCCCGCATCGAGGCCTTGGCGCGGCGCTGTCCAGGCACGGTCGATTCAGCTCCGGGACAGGGACTCGAACCCCAAATTCGACATCCAGAGTGTCGCGTGTTGCCAATTACACCATCCCGGACTGCGGCCCCAAGGATAGTCAACCGGCCAGAGGAGACCGGGCCGGGTCCGATCGCCCGAGGACCGGCACGCCTGACGCCAGGCCCCGCGCCGCGTGCGGGCGCGCAGACGGCGTGGCGCTCAGATCGAGGCGTGCTGCCCGGTCGCGGCGAAGTAGGCGGTGATCTCCTCCTCGAGGCCCGGGTCGAGCACCAGCAGGACCTCGTCGCCCTCCTCGATGGTCGTGTCGGCCTTCGGCACGAAGCCCATCCCGCCCCGCAGCACCGAGATGATCAGCGCGCCTTCGGGGAGGTGGATCTCGGTGACCTTCATCCCCACCGTCGGAGCGTCCGCGGCGACCTCCAGCTCGATGATCTCCAGGCGCTCCTCTTCCAGCGCCAGCAGGTGCACGAGGCCGTAGCGGGGCACCTCGTGCTCGATCAGCCGCAGGATCAGGTCGGTCGCCGAGACGGCCGGCTGGATACCCAGCAGGCGGAAGTGGTCGTGGTTGCGGGGGTTGTTGACGCGGGCGATGATCCGGTCGCACAGGTACTTCTCCTTGGCGACCTGGCAGACCAGGATGTTGTCCTCGTCATCCCCCGTCACGGCGATCACCAGGTCGGCGCGCTGGATTCCGGCCCGCTCGAGCACCCACAGCTCGGTCGCGTCGCCGTACTGGACGGCGTGCTCGAACTCTTCCTCGTTGGCCAGGTAGCTGGCCCGCGAGGACTCGATCAGCGTCACCTCGTGATCCTTGCTGAGCAGCTCCCGGGCGAGGTTGCGCCCGACCTTCCCCGCGCCGGCGATGATCGCGTACACGGCCTAGGCCTCCTCTGATTCGAGCGTGCGCTCGAACATGTCGATCGCGTGCTTGGTCGGCGAGATCGTCTGCAGTCCCTGTTCGCCGTACCAATCGGCCCGCGCGGGGTCCATCACCCGCACGATCGTCTTGCCCACGCCGAAGCGCTTCTGGGCGATCTGCGCGATCACCAGGTTCGTGTTGTCCCCCGCGGTCGAGGCGATGAATGCGTCGGCCCGCTCGATCCCCGCCTGGATCAGAGCGTCGGTCTCGAGCGCCGTGCCGACCGTGAACTGTCCGCCCGAGTCCTCCCAGCTCTGGGACTGTCCTGCGTCCAGGCGCTCGTGGGAGAGCGGGTCGGCGTCCAGCACCGATACCTCGTGGCCGGCTGCCAGCGCCGACTTGGCGACAGCCGAGCCGACCCGCCCGGCGCCGACGATCAGTACGAACATCTGGTCCCTGCGATCGACATAGGCCGGAGGTTAGACCATGGGCGCGCTGGTTCGATGCGCACGCCGGGCGAGCTCGACGGGCGAGTCCTTGGCCGCGGGGGCGGTCACGATCACCCGGCAGCTGGCCTTGCGGATGACGTACTTGGTCACGTCCCCGACGTAACCCTCCAGGGGGCCGCCCATGCCGCCCAGCCGGGCTCCGCCGCGGATGCTGGACGGTTCCTCCGCGCCCATCACGATCGCCTCGACACCGCGACGGCGGGCCTCGTCGACGATCGCGTACCCGGCCCGCCTGGTGCGGACCGTCGCGGTGGCGACGTGAACCCCGGTGTACTCCTCCCCCACCGCCTTCGCCCTGGCCAGCACCTGCCTGGCGTGTTTGATCTGCGCCTCGGGCAGGCTCGCGTCCAGAGGCAGCGACATCGGGATCAGGAAGATCCACAGCGCCTCGATCGTGGCCGTGTCGATCGCCGCCTCGTCGGTCGGCTCGCCCGACACCAGCAGGGCCGCGGTCTGCACGATGTCGTCGTCCAGCTCCGTCCCGAACAGCGGCACCAGCACCGAGCCGTAGTCGCGCTGCGTCTCGGGTTCGGAGCGGAGCACCTGCGGTGAGACCGTCACGCGGCGCAGCAGCGAGGTTTCATCGGCGCGTCGGTAGATCACGTACATCGCCAGCCCGAAGATCATCCAGCCGAGGCCCACGTAGCGGGCCGGTTCGTGGACGACCATCACCGCCAGCCATCCGAATGCCGAGACAACGGCGCCGAAGGCGGCCGGCAGCGGCAGCTGGGCGCCTTTGAACTCGATCGAGAAGGGCACGCGGTAGGGCCTGTCGCGGTCGGGCTCGGTGTAGCGCAGGCGGCAGACCGAGAGGTGCGCGATGGTGAAGGCCAGCGTCGCCCCGAAGGCGTAGATCCCGATCAGGAAGTCGAGGTTCTCCGGCACGACCAGCCCGGCCGCGATCAGGCCGGCGATGATGATCAGCACGTAGGGCGTCGAGCGGAGCGGATGCAGGCGGCCGAGACCGCTGGGGATCTGGCGGTTGGTCGACAGCGAGTAGGCCAGCCTGGAGAGGCCGAGCATCGCCGAGTTGGCGGCTGCCAGCAGCGTCACCGTCGCCAGCGCGGCGACCAGGTAGAGCAGCCCCTGCTCCAGCCAGTGCGGGTGGACCTGCTTGACGATGCCGATCATCGGAGCGTCCTGGTAGCGCCCGCCGAGGGCGGTGTGCCCGTGGCGCACCGGCAACGCCGTCACGGCGACCAGCGCGATCCCCACGTAGAGGAAGGCCACCGTGGCCGTCGTGCTCCCCACCAGGCGCTTGAGGCCCACCCGGCTGATTCGCACCTCGCCGGAGAGGCCCGACGCCGACTCCAGGCTGGTGAAGGCGATCACGGCGATCGTCAGCGCGAAGATCAGGTCCGACCACTTCGGCGCGCTGCCGAGGTGGATCGGGTCGAGCCAGACGTTCGGGTTGAAGAACAGCACCAGCCCCAGCACCACGATGAAGGCCTGCACGGCGATGTCGCCCGCCAGCAGCAGCCCGACCCGGCGGGCGCGACGGGTGCCGAAGCCGCGGATGTTGCTCAGCACGACCAGCGCGATGAAGGCCAGCGAGAGGCCGAGCGCCGCTCCTCTGTCCCCCAGCCGGGCCCAGAACACCTGCAGGTACTGGGTCGCCGAGAACGCCGTGACGGCGATCAGGATCACGTAGTCCAGCAGGATCGCCCAGCCCGCGACGAAGCTGACCAGCTCGTTGAAGGCGTAGCGAGCGAAGACAGTCGCGCCGCCCCGGTCCTGGTGCAGCGAGGCGCCCTCCACGTAGGTCATCGCGGTCAGCGTGTAGAGCACCGCCGCGACCAGGAACACGAGCGGTGTCAGGCCCAGGGCATGGCCCGCGATCACGCCCAGCGAGAAGTAGATCGCGCTGCCCAGCGAGGAGTAGACGATCGTGAACAGGATCGGCGAGCCGATGCTGCGCCGCGCGATCACCCGCGACCTGGCGGCGAGCTCCGCGGAGATCCGCTCGTGCTCGGTCCCGGCGGCGCCATCCGGCCCCTCGGCGCCGTCGTGCGCGCGGCCGTCGGCCGACCCGTCGGGCGAGCTCATGCGCGCCGTCCCCGTCTCACCTCGAGGTAGGCGCGCGCGGTGCCCGCCGCGACGAAGAGCACGCCCAGCAGCGTACGGGCCGACAGCGCCCCGCCGTGGCCGCTCAGCGCCTGCACGATCAGTGCCAGCCCGATCGCCAGCATCAGGAAGGACAGCACGAACGTGCTCACGCGGTGCATCCCTCGGCCGGTCATCTCTGAGATGAGCTTAGGTCCTCTGCCACGGGCAGGGGCGGCGCAGGCGCCATCGCCGGCGCCTGCCTGCGTTCTCGGGAGCGGTGTGGGCCGGTGGCGTCGCCGTCTCTCAGACGATCAGCGGGATGATCAGGATCGCGACGATGTTGGCGACCTTGATCATCGGGTTGATCGCCGGGCCGGCAGTGTCCTTGAAGGGATCGCCGACCGTGTCGCCCGTGACCGAGGCCGCGTGCGCATCCGAGCCCTTGCCGCCGAAGGCGCCGTCCTCGATGAGCTTCTTGGCGTTGTCCCAGGCGCCGCCGCCGGCGGTCATCATCACCGCGAAGAAGAAGCCGACCACGATCACGCCGATCAGCAGGCCGCCGAGCGCCTGGACGTCGATCAGGCCGACGATCAGGGTGAGGACGATCGGCAGCAGCGAGGGAAGGATCATCTCGCGCTGGGCCGTCTTGGTGACGATGTCGACGCAGGCGGCGTAGTCGGGCTGTTCGGAGTAGTCCATGATCCCGGGGTGCTCGCGGAACTGGCGGCGCACCTCCTCGACGACCGCGCCGCCGGCTCGGCCGACCGCCTCGATCGACAGCGAGGCGAACAGGCAGACCATCAGCCCGCCGAGGATCAGCCCGATCAGCACGGGCGGTTCGTTGATCCCGAAGCTGACCACGTGGCCGAGCTTGGCTTCGATTTCTTTCTGGAAACCGGCGAACAGCACGACCGCCGCGAGCACCGCCGAGCCGATCGCGTAACCCTTGGTGACGGCCTTGGTCGTGTTGCCGACCGCGTCGAGGCGGTCGGTGACCTTGCGCACGTCCTCGGGCAGGTCGGCCATCTCGGCGATCCCGCCGGCGTTGTCGGTGATCGGCCCGAAGGCGTCGAGCGCGACGATCAGCCCGGTCAGCGAGAGCAGGCCCATGACCGCGACGCCGATGCCGTAGATGCCGGTCACGCCACCGCCCGCCAGCTTCCAGGCGCCGAAGCATGCCGAGCACGATCACGAGTCGCCGGCAGCGCCGTCGCCTGCAGGCCCGAGGAGAAGCCCTGGATGATGTTCGTGGCGTGCCCGGTGACCGACGCTTTGGCCGTCTTCTTGACCGGTTTGAAGCGGGTCGAGGTGTAGTATTCCGTCAGTCCGAACAGCAGCGCCGTGACCGCGATGCCGATCAGCGAGCACAGGTACAGGTGCCACCATTTGGGCGTGTTGACCGCGCTGCCGACCTGCTGAAGGTCAGGTCTTCATCATCCAGTAGGTGATCGGCGCGAACGCCGCCGCGGCGATCAGGCCCGAGACGACCAGGCCCTGGAGCAGCGCGCGCTCGACGTTGCCCGGACTCGCGACGGACGGCGAAGGTGCCGATGATCGAGGCGATGATCGCCGCGCCGCCGATCACCAGCGGGATAGAGCGCCACGCGCGTGGCCTCGTGGAACGTCAGGACGCCGAGCAGGATCACGGCGACGGCCGTGACCGCGTAGGTCTCGAACAGGTCGGCGGCCATGCCGGCGCAGTCGCCGACGTTGTCGCCGACGTTGTCGGCGATCGTCGCCGGGTTGCGCGGGTCGTCCTCGGGGATTCCCGCCTCGACCTTGCCGACCAGGTCGGCGCCGACGTCGGCCGCCTTGGTGAAGATCCCGCCGCCCAGACGGGCGAAGACCGAGATCAGCGAGCCGCCGAAGCCGAGGCCGATCAGCGCGTCGACCGCGGTCTTGGGGCTGTCGTTGAAGATCGCGGTCAGCACTCCGTAGTAGCCGGCCACGCCGAGCAGGGCCAGGCCGACGACGAGCATCCCGGTGATCGCGCCGCCGCGGAAGGCGACTCGCAGCGCGGGCGTGACACCCTGTCTGGCGGCCTCGGCGACGCGGGCGTTGGAGCGCACCGAGACGTTCATGCCGATGTAGCCCGTCGAGCCGGACAGCAGCCCGCCGATCGCGAAGCCGCAGGCGACCGCGATGTTCTGGATGAAGATCAGGGCGACGAACAGAACGACGCCGACGACGGCGATCGTCGCGTACTGGCGGTTCAGGTAGGCCCTGGCGCCCTGCTGTACCGCCAGCGAGATGCTCTGCATGCGCTCGTTGCCCGGCGAGAGCGACAGCAGGGCGCGCGTGGTCAGCAGGCCGTAGGCCACCGCACAGGCGGCGCAAACAAGGGCGACGACGACCCCATGGTTCGTCAGAAAGCTGCTCAACAGAAATCCTCCGCGGTCTGATTGGAGTGCCGCGCGAGGATCTGTCGCGCGCACGTATGTCCGCCCGGATCGCTCAGCGCGAGCGTCTATCCGGGGCAAACGCGGGCGCAGTCTATCGTGCGCGGCGGCCGGGTGCCATCTGGCGGGCAGTGGCCGCAAGCCCGCTGGCCCACTCTGCGGGCCAGCCGATCCTCACCGGCCCGGCACCCACAGCCGGCCGCTGGACTCGGCCGGGCCGGGCCCGCGATGGCCCTCCGGCTGCTCGCCCGCCGCGGGCCGCGCGGAGCCCTCCTCGCCCGCCGGTGCACCGGCGGGCGCGGCCGTCTCGCCGGGGCCCGCGCCGACCTCGGCGGCATAGGCCATCTGCAGCCGCGACAGCGCGTCGCGCAGCGGGCCGAGCTCGTGCCGGGATCCGACGCTCGAGGATCTCCAGCAGCGCCCTGGCCGCGTCGATCGCGTCGCGGGCCTGCTCGAGGTCGCGCCCCGTGTCGGCGCCCGGTCCGGGCTCGCCCGCTCCGCCGGGCGGCGCCCAGCCGCCGCGCGCCGATGTTCAGCAGCGAGACGGCCGTCTGGGCGATCATGTCGGTCGCCGTGATCCGTGCCAGTTCCGCCTCGTAGGCGGCCCGCAGCTCCTCTTCGCTGGGCTCGGCCCGAGCTGGCCCCGCGCCCCGGGGGCGGCTGCTCGCCTGGAGCGCTCATACGGGAACCTCCTGTGGGTAGGACCTGCCGGTCTCGGCGACCGAGGCGGCGAAGACCTCCTCGCGGCCGGCACCGGCCTCGATCATCGCACGCTGGCGCTGGGCGCCGTTGCGCTCGGGGAAGACCGGCTCGATGCCCAGCTCGCCGCGCACCGGCTCGGTCCAGGCCAGCAGCCGCTCGACTCGCCTCGCGCGCCGGGTACTCGCGCGCCCGCTGCCAGGTCGATCAGGCTGCCGTCGAGCCCGTAGCGGATCGCCCGCCACATGTTCTCCTCGATCAGCCGGGGCGCGCGGATGCTCGAACGGCAGCCCCTCGTCGACGTCGCGCGCCGCCTGGGCGACGCAGGCGATCATCAGCGCTGCGAGCGCCTCGGACTCCTGGGCGGTGGCCTGGGCGTCGCAGATCCGCACCTCGACCGTGCCGAAGCTGAAATGCGGCCGGACCGACCACCAGACCTGGGTGAACTCGACGATCGAGCGGGTATCGAGCAGGAACTCGATGTAGGCGCGGTAGGCGTCCCAGCCGCCGAACGCATCGGGGATCCCGCAGCGCGGGAAGCTCTTCGTGAAGCTCTGGCTGCGCGCCGAGTGAAGGCCGGTGTCGCGTCCGTCGAGGAACGGCGAGTTGGCCGAGATCGCCAGCAGCTGCGGCAGCACCGGCCGCAGGCGATCGCAGACCTGCACCGCCCGATCGATGCCCGCTGACGCCGGCGTGGACGTGGAGGCTGAAGGTGTTGTTGCGCCAGGCGACGTATTTCAGGCCCTCCTCCACGCGCCGGTAGTGCTCGGTGTCGATGATCGGCTGCTCGCGGTAGTCCGCCCAGGGGTGGGTGCCGGTGGCCCCCAGCGACGACGCCGTGCTTGCGCGGCCAGCGCGAACGTGGCGCCGCGGCGCTCGCGCTGGCGGGCGAGCGCGTCCTGCAGGTTCGGCCCCGGTGCCCGAGATGATCTCGAGCTCGGAGGAGATCAGCTCGCCCGCGATCGCCTCGCGCAGCAGCGGGTCGGCGTCCGCGGCGCCGCGCAGCTCCTCGTAGCGGGGGACCAGTTCGAGCGTTTCGGGGTCGAGGATCGAGAACTCCTCCTCGACCCCCACGGTCATGTCCGCGGCGCCGGCGAAGCGCTCGAAGGCTCTGTCTAGGTCCTCGCTGTTCATCGCGTTGACGATCTGTCGCGGTTCGGGCGGAGGCCTGCTCCGGCGGCGGGGCCGATGCCGGCAGGCCGATCAGGTCAGATAGAAGTACAGCGCGTAGAGCAGATCGACGGCGGGGCTGGAGGTGTGGACGGTCACCTCGGGGGGCACGTCCAGCAGCGACTCGGAGTAGTTGAAGATGATCTTCACGCCCGCCTCGACCAGCTCGTCGGCCAGTCCCTGTGCGGCCTGGTTGGGCACGGCCAGCACGCCGACGACGATGTCCTCGTCCTCCACCACCTGGCGCAGGTGGCCGATGTCGCGAACGGTCTGGGTGCCGACCTGACTGCCGACCTTGGTCTCGTCGTTGTCGAAGATCGCGACGACTCTGAAGCCGTGGTCGGCGAAGATTTCCGAGGAGGCGATCGCCTTGCCGAGGTGCCCGGCGCCGATCAGGGCGATGTTGTGCTGGCCGGCCGTGCGGAGGATCTTGCGGATCTGGGTGACGAGCGCCTCGACGTTGTAGCCCACGCCGCGCTTGCCGAACTTGCCGAAGCCCGACAGATCGCGCCGGATCTGGGTCGAGTTGACGTGCGTGTAGTCGGAGAGCTCCTGCGAGGAGATCGTCTCCTTGCCCATCTTCTTGGCCTGGGTCAGCACCTGCAGGTAGCGCGACAGGCGCGCCGCGACGCCCAGCGACAGGCGCTCGCTGGAAGACACCCCATCATCCCGTTCAGACTGAACGGCCCCCGCAACCGGCTCTCCGTAGCTCATCGGCGTGACTCTAGACGCTCGCGCACCACAGCCTCTTGCACGAAGTATTCACACAGCTCCTCGCCGTCCTCCAGGCACACCACCGGGATGCGCTCGAAGTACGCCCGATGCAGCCGCTCGTCGCCGGTGATGTCGAGCTCCCGCAGCTCGAAGCCCAGCTCCCGCTGCAGCCGGGTCAGGGCCTCGATCGCCTCGGCGCAGAGGTGGCAGTCGGGCTTGGAGTAGACGGTCAGGAGCGTGATCGCGGCACTTCGCCGGTGGCGTAGGCGTCGAGCGCGAGATAGTCGGGGTAGCGGAGGCGTGGCGCATAGCGGGCGGCGCTGGCGATCATCGCCGCGTTGTCGGTGCAGAGGCTGCGCTCGGGGACGTGGACCGTCGCTCCCAGCTCCTCCAGACGCCGGCGCAGCTCGCCGTTGGCCGCCACCCCGCCCCCGACGGCCAGCCGATCGAGCCCCGTCCGCTCCAGCGCCCGTTCGGCCCGGACCGAGGAGGCTCTGCACGATCGCCGCCTGGAAGGAGGCGGCGAGGTCCGGGGCGCGGCTGCCCGCGCCTGTGCCGGGGGGAGCTCGCGGATCGCGTACAGCAGAGCGGTCTTCAGGCCCGCGAAGGAGAAGTCGAGGCCGCGGGCGAAGGCCTTGCGGGGCGAGCCGCCACGGACGTCGCCCGGGGCGCCGGGGAACGCGAAGGCCTGCGGGTCCCCGCCGGCGGCGAGCGCCTCCAGGGCCGGCCCGCCGGGGTAGCCGAGGCCGAGCATCCTGGCCCCCTTGTCGAAGGCCTCGCCGGCGGCATCGTCGAGCGTGCGCCCCAGGACCTCGAAGCCGTCGTGGTCCTCGACCCGTGCCAGCAGCGTGTGCCCGCCGCTGGCGATCAGGCACACGAAGGGCGGCTCGAACGGAGCCCGCCCGGGCTCGGCTGCGAGTCAGGAAGTTCGCCGCGACGTGCCCCTGCAGGTGGTCGACCGCGGCGAAGGGCAGCTCGCGCGCGGCGGCCAGCGCCTTGCCCGTCGAGAGGCCCACCAGCAGCGCGCCGACGAGCCCCGGCCCCTGGGTGGCGCCGATCAGGTCGACCTCGTCCAGCGTCGCGCCGGCCTCCGCCAGCGCCCGCTCGACGATCGTGTTGACCAGCTCGAGGTGGTGTCGGGAGGCGATCTCGGGGACCACGCCGCCGAAGCGGTCGTGGGCGCGCTGGGAGGAGATCACGTTCGATCGCGCCCTGCCGTCCTCGTCGAGGACCGCGGCGCAGGTGTCGTCGCAGCTGGTCTCAAGCGCCAGGATCGTCATATCGCGCCCGGGATTCGGCACATCGTCCAGCGAACCCGCCAGCGTCGCCGGCGTGCGCCACATCACCAGCGCGTCCTCGCCGTTGTCCTGGTAGTAGCGGCGACGCATCCCCGCGGCGCGGAACCCTTCGCGCTCGTAGAGGTGGATCGCCACGGCGTTGGAGCGGCGCACCTCCAGCGTGAAGCGCGCCTTTGGGTCGTCGACCTGCTCGTAGAGCTCGGCCAGCATCGCCGAGGCCAGGCCCTGGCGCTGGTGATCGAGGTCGACGGCGATGTTCATGATGTGCCAGACCGTGTCATAGCGCGAGCAGATCAGGAACCCGACCAAGCGCTCGCCGCGGCATGCCGCAAGGCACACCCCCGTCTGCTTGGAGAGCTCCAGCACGAACATCGCAAGCGACCACGGGGTCGGGAACACCCGCCGCTCGATCCCGATCACCTGGGGCAGGTCCGGATAGCTCAGGCGCCTGATCCGGATCGCCGGCGAGGGCTCGGAGGGCGGCGGGGCGGTCGAGCGCTCGCTCATGCCGCGCTTCCCGGGAGCGCCCCGGCGCTCTCCAGGGCGAGCTCCGCGTCGGGTCGGCGCCCGTAGTCGGGCAGCACGCCCTCGGAGGGCCCGGGCGAGAGCACCTCGACAGCCAGCTCGCAGATCGCGCCGGCGCGAAGGAGGTGGGCCGGCGAGCGCTCGGACGGCACGCGCACGCCGGCCGCCTCGAGCACGGCGCGATGGCGCAGCGCCCCGTCACCCACGGCCACCGGCCCCGGCTCGCCGGCGGGGCCGAGCCCGGCCAGCATCTCCTCCAGGCGCTCCGGGTCCAGCGCCCGGGGAGCCGCCAGCTCGCGCCCGGCGAGGTCGTAGGCGGCGGCGAAGATCTCCCCGCGGCGAGCGTCGATCGCGGCGATCAGCGGCTCGCCCGCGATCTCCCCGCCAATCTCGCGCAGGGCTCCGTGGGCGAGGGCGCTCGCGCTCGAGACGGCGACGAGCTCGACCGCCAGCGACTGCGCCAGGCCGCGGGCGGTGGCGACCCCCACGCGCAGGCCGGTGAAGGTCCCCGGGCCGGCGCCGACGGCCAGGCGCTCCACCTGCGACCAGCCGATGCCCGCCCCGGCCAGCAGCTCGCGAGCCAGCTCCAGCAGCCGCGTCGCGTGGCCCGGGTGGGCGCCCGCGGCCGGATCGTCGCGCGCTTCGGCGATGCGGCCGTCGGCCATGCGCAACGCCACGGCCGTCGCGGCGGTGGCGGTGTCCATGCCAAGCACGATCATCGGCCACCACCCGCCCCGGGCGGCGGGGAGCGCTCCTTGACCTCGACCTCGCCGACGATCGCCTCCGCCATGGCTGAGGGTGACGACGAGGCGCGGGGTCGGCCAGCTCCGCCTCGCCCTCCTGCGGCCACTCGACGAAGGCGATCCTTCCCGGGCCCAGGTAGTCGGCCAGCAGGCCGGGGTCCTCCTGGGCCAGGCCCGCGAGGCGGTAGAGGTCGAGATGCGAGACGATCAGCGACTCGCCCCGGTAGCGATGGCCGATGCTGAAGGTCGGGCTGGTGACCGGGATCGCGCACTCCCAGCGCCCGCGCCGCGCCGCGCACGAGCGTCGTCTTGCCGGCGCCCAGATCGCCGCGCACGAGCACCAAGTCGCCGTCGAGGAGCCTCGACGCGAGCTCGGCTCCGAGCGATTCGGTCTCGGCGGGGCCAGCGGTCTCGAGCTTGCGAACAGCCACCCCGAAACTCTAGAGCCTGCTCTGGCCCGGCAGGCGGACGCCGGTCGCGGCCAAAAAAAGACCGGCCCGCGGGAGAATGGTGCGCGGGCCGGTCGTTACTCCTGGAGGGATGGAGACAGGACCTTCATCGGCAGCTGGGGACCGTCGACTTTAGGGCCTGGACACTTTTCTTCGACACCGCTCCGGAAACCCCTCTTTTGCAGGGATTTTGTCGGCGGACATCCTCTGGACACATTCTGGACACATTCTGGACGCACGACGGGGCGCGACTAGAAGAGCCCCAGCTGATCGGCCTGGGGTGCCCCCTCGGGCTCCTGCCGGGGCTGCTCGGCCTCCGGCTCGAGCTCCACGACCTCCGGCGTGGGCTCCAGCATGGCCGGCTGCTCGGGCGGCCCGAGCGCAAGCAGGTGGGGCAGGTGGGAGAAGTCCTCGCGAAGCGTCTCCAGCATCCGCGGCGTGTAGAGGGCGGCCGCCGGGTGGTAGATCGGGTAGAGCCGCACCGTCCGCGCGCCGAGCATATGACCTCGGGCCGACCGTGCAGACGGGTGATGCCGGTCGGATCGGCTCGCAGCAGCTTCGTGGAGAAGTTGCCGAGAGTGCAGATGACCGCCGGCTCGATCAGCTCGACCTTGCGCAGCAGGTAGTCGCGGCAGTTGTCGATCTCGACCGGCTGGGGTCGCGGTTGCCCGGCGGGCGGCACATCAGGGTGTTCGCGATGAAGACCTCGTCCCTGCTCAAGTCCGATCTCCTCGAGCAGCTGGCTCAGCAACTTCCCGGCGCGCCCCACGAACGGCAGCCCCTGCTCGTCCTCCGTCGCCCCGGGCGCCTCGCCTACGAACATCAGCTCGGCGTCGGCGTTGCCGGCCCCGAAGACGACCGTCCTGCGGGTCGCGGCGAGCTCGGGACAGCGCGTGCAGGAACGGGCCTGTGCGAGCACCTCCTTGAGCGCCTCGCGGCGCTGGGCGGCGGTGGATCGGCCCGCGGCGGACTCCATCGGCGCATGCTAGACGGTCGATTCCACGTCCGTGAGCCGTGATTTGTTGCAGGTGCGAGCGGCTCACGCGGCCTCCGCGCGCGGCGTGAGCGATGATCTCCCGATGGCAACCTCGGCAGAGCTGGCCGTCCGGGCGCCCTTCGCGGGCGTCGTCGTCGCGATTCCCAGCGGACGAGCGGAGCGGGTCGGCGCGGGAGCCCCGCTGATCGTGCTCGAGGCGATGAAGATGGAGCACGAGGTGCTGGCCGAGACGGACGGGGTCGTCGGCGAGCTGGCCGTCGCGATCGGCGATGCGGTCGAGGAGGGTCAGCTGCTGCTCACGCTCGAGCCCCGGGACGGTCTGGACGAGGAGGTCTCCCGGGAGCACCCGACGCACTCCGGCGGCGAGCGCTCCGACCTGCGGGCGGTCCGGGAGCGCCACGAGATCGGCCTCGACGCGGCGCGGCCCGAGGCGGTCGCCCGCCGGCACGAGCACGGCCGGCGCACGGCGCGCGAGAACCTCTCGGACCTGCTCGACGAGGGCAGCTTCGTGGAGTACGGTCCGCTGCTGTTCGCCGCCCAGGAGCAGCGCCGGAGCCGCGAGGAGCTGATCGCAAGGACGCCGGCCGACGGCCTGGTCGGCGGCGTCGGCGCGGTCGAGGGCCAGCCATGCGTGGCGATGTCATACGACTACACGGTCCTTGCGGGCACGCAGGGCATGCGCAACCACATGAAGAAGGACCGCCTGTTCGACGTCGCCGAGCGGCGGCGCCTGCCGGTCGTGCTGTTCGCCGAGGGAGGCGGCGGCCGGCCCGGTGACGTGGACATGCCGATCGTCGCGGGGCTCGACTGCAGGGCCTTCGAGTTGTTCGCCTCGCTCAGCGGACTCGTGCCGCTGGTGGGCATAGCCTCCGGGTACTGCTTCGCGGGGAACGCCGCGCTGCTGGGCTGCTGCGACGTCGTGATCGCAACCGAGGACTCCAGCATCGGCATGGGCGGCCCGGCGATGATCGAGGGCGGGGGCCTGGGCGTGCACCACCCGGCCGACGTGGGGCCGATCGACGTGCAGCACGGCAACGGCGTGGTCGACCTGCGCGCCGCCGACGACGCGGAGGCCGTCGCGCTGGCGCGACGCTACCTCTCCTACTTCTCCGGGCCCGCCGATCCGGGGCCGGCGCCCGACCAGGAGCTGTTGCGCGAGCTGATCCCGGAGCAGCGAAAGCGTGTCTACGACGTTCGCCGCGTGGTCGAGGGCCTGTTCGACGAGGGGACGGTGCTGGAGCTGCGCACGGGCTTCGGCGCCGGGATGGTGACGGCGCTGGCGCGCCTCGAGGGACGCCCGCTGGGTGTCCTCGCCAACGACCCGACGCACCTGGGGGGCGCGATCGACGCGGACAGCGCCGACAAGGCGGCGCGCTTCCTGCAGCTGTGCGACGCCTTCGAGCTGCCGGTGCTGCTGCTTTGCGACACACCCGGCTTCATGGTCGGGCCGGCGGCCGAGCGCACGGCGACGGTGCGCCACTTCTCGCGGCTGTTCCTCACCGGCGCGAACCTCACCGTGCCGATGGGCACGATCGTGCTGCGCAAGGGCTACGGGCTCGGTGCCCAGGCGATGGCCGGCGGCGGCTTCAAGGCGCCCCTCTTCACCGTCGCCTGGCCCACGTCCGAGTTCGGCGCGATGGGCCTGGAGGGCGCCGTGCGCCTGGGGATGCGCCGCGAGCTCGAGGCGATCGAGGACGAGCAGGAGCGCGAGCGGGTCTTCCAGCAGACCGTGGCGGCCGCCTACGAGCGCGGGCGCGGGATCAACATGGCCGCCTACGGCGAGATCGACGACGTGATCGACCCCGCCGAGTCGCGACGGTGGATCGCGACGCTGTTCGACGGCCTCGCCCCCGACTGGCGGCGCCGGGCAGGCAAGAAGCGCCCCAACATCGACTCCTGGTGAGCCGAAGCGGCTGGACGGCGCGGGCGCGAGCGGGGCTCGCCCGCGGCCCGCTGCTGCCCGCCACGCAAGGGGCGGGCCGCGCAATCCCCCCCTAGAAGTTGACCGCGCGGCCCGGGTCGACGGCGGTGTCTCTTTGAAGACTCAAACCGCGCCATGTGGGGCATGCACGGAAAACCACCTGATCGACTGCTCCAACGTAGCCCACCTCCGGCGCGCCCACAAATACGGGTTCGCCGGTGTCCCATCGATTCTGCTTATCGGAAGTCCGCGGGAGCCACCCGCGCGCGCGCCGGCGGGCAGAGGGCCCCGGCGGCAGGCTTTGCCGCACGGTCGGACGGCGGCGGACTACTGACGTTCGGCCCCCGCGCGACCGCGATGCTGAGAGACGTGGATGAGCAATGGAGGTGCGCCCGCTGCGGGGACGTGATCGGCGTCTATGAGCCTGTCGTCCTCCTCGAAGGCCAGAACGAGCGCCTGAGCTCGCGGCTGGTCGAGCCGCAGCTCGACCAGCCCACCGGCGAGATCTACCACGAGGCCTGCTGGCACGAGCTCGCCGAGGAGTGACCGCGGGCGGCCCGACGTGGCGACACGCGCCGTCCGATCGGAGGAGAGTTGGGAGATGGCCTACGTGCTCGCCGCCGTCGCGTTCCTCGTCGTGGCCTTCGGATCGATCGCGCTCGGCCGCTGGTTCCAGCGCAAGGGCAGAGACCTCGAACGAGGGCCCAAAGACGGCTGAGGCCCTTCCAAGTCCGCCTCCTCAGCTGTATCATCAGCCACAGGCCGTCACCGGCAATTCCCGGGATGGACCTTCGAGCACTTCTTCGCACCGCATCCGAGTCGCGCCGGTATCCGCAAGGAACTGGACCGAAGCCGATGAGCACATCAACCCCGACCCCCGCCTGCCCATGAGGGTGGTGCACACCGTCGCCGAGCTGCGCGAGGCGCTCGCCCCGGCCCGCCGCGAGGCGCTGAGCATCGGCCTGGTGCCGACGATGGGCGCGCTGCACGAGGGCCATCTGTCGCTGATCCGCGCCGCGGCGGAGGAGTGCGACGTGGCCGTCGTCTCGCTGTTCGTGAACCCCGCTCAGTTCAACGACCGCAGCGACCTGGAGCGCTACCCCCGCAGCGAGGCCCGCGACGCCCGCCTCGCCGCGGAGGCTGGCGCCGATCTGCTGTTCGTCCCCTCAGTCGAGGACGTCTACCCGGCCGGCTTCGCCACCTCGGTCGAGGTGCTCGGCGTGAGCGAGCGGCTCGAGGGCGCCTCGCGGGGCGCCCGGCACTTCCGCGGCGTGGCCACCGTCGTGACGAAGCTCCTCTGCATGGCGATGCCGGATATCGCCTACTTCGGCCAGAAGGACGCCCAGCAGGTCGTCGTGATCGGCCGCCTGGTGGCCGACCTCAACCTGCCCGTCCGGATCCGCTCGCTGCCGACCGTGCGCGAGGCGGACGGCCTGGCGATGTCCAGCCGCAACGCGCTGCTCACCCCCGAGCAGCGCCGGCAGGCTCTGGCGCTGCCGGCCGCGCTCGCCGCGGCGGAGCGCCTGGCGAGCCAGGGCGAGCGCTCGGCGCGCGCGCTGCTCGACGTGTCCCTCGGGCAGATGGCCGACGCCGGCGTGCAGGTCGAGTACGTCGCGCTGGTCGACCCCGTCTCGCTGGAGGCGGTTGAGGTGCTGCGGGGCGAGGCGCTGCTGGCGATCGCCGTACGGGTCGGCGCGGTGCGCCTGATCGACAACGTCGTGCTCGAGCCGGCCGCGCAGCGGACGGCCGGTCAAACCGCTGAAGGAGAGGCGATCGCAACGTGCAGCGCGTGATGCTCAAGTCCAAGATCCACCGGGCGACGGTGACCGACTGCGACCTCCACTACGTGGGCTCGATCACGATCGATCCCGAGCTGCTGGAGGCCGCCGACGTGCTCGACCACGAGCAGGTGCACGTCGTGGACGTCGACAACGGCGCCCGCTTCGAGACCTACACGATCCCCGGCCGGCGTGGCTCGGGCGAGATCTGCGTGAACGGCGCAGCCGCCCGCCTCGTCCACCGCGGCGACACGATCATCGTCATCTCGTACGGAAGCTACGACGAGGCCGACCTGGAGCGATACGAGCCCCGGGTCGTCCACGTGCAGGCGCAGACCAACCGCATCATCACCATCGACGACGAGGTGGCGACGCTGCTCTCCTGAGCGCGCGTCAACCGAGCGTCAGAGAGGAACCCCCCATGTCGAGCCATCCCGACGTCCACCCGGTCGAGCAGGTCCCACCCGACCATCGCCTGCCGATGACCCTGCCGCTGCTGGTCGAGAAGAAGCGGCTGGGCGATCCGATCGTGATGGTCACGGCCTACGACTACCCCAGCGCCCGCGCGGCCGAGTCGGCCGGCGTCGACCTCGTGCTGGTCGGCGACTCGGCCGCCACGACGGTGCTCGGCTTCAACGCCACCACGCCGGTCGAGCTGGACGACATGCTCGTGCTCGCCCGCGCCGTCCGCCGCGGCCTGCGCACGCCGCTGCTGATCGGCGACCTGCCGTTCGGCTCGTATGAGGTCTCCGACGAGCAGGCCATCACCACAGCGATGCGGATGGTCAAGGAGGCCGGCTGCGACGTGGTCAAGCTGGAGGGCGGAGGCGAGGCGTCGGTGCGCCGAGCCAGGGCGATCGTCGGCGCGGGCATCCCCGTGATGGGCCACGTCGGGCTGACGCCCCAGACCTCGACCGCGCTGGGCGGCTGGAAGGCGCAGGGACGCACGGCTCGGGCGGCCGCCCGGATCGCCGACGAGGCGCTCGCGCTGCAGGAAGCCGGCTGCTTCGCGCTCGTCTTCGAGGCGATCCCCAGCGCCGTCACAGACGAGCTGATGCCACTGCTCGAGGTGCCCGTGATCGGGATCGGCGCCGGCCCCGCCACCGACGGCCAGGTGCTCGTCTTCCACGACCTGCTGGGGATCCGGGACGGGCTCGGGCCGCGGTTCGTCAAGCGCTACGCCAACCTGCAGCAGGAGATGAACGACGGCGTCGCCGCTTATGCCCAGGACGTCCGCGCGCGGCGCTATCCCGCCCCGGAGCACACCTACAAGATCGACCCGGCCGAGCTGGACGAGCTGCGCACGCTGCTCTCCTGACGGGCGCCGCCGCGCGCACCGCCGCGGCTCCCACCGGGTCCATCCGGCGTTTGACGCCGCGCCAGGCGGGTAGCGCATGGGCGGGTTCAGTCAAACAGGGCCGTCGCTGTAGAGCGCGCGTACACCGCGCCGCCTCCGCGTCGTTGCCCTCCGAACAAGGGGAATCACCCATGCAGCCACGCCGCCGGCCGTCGACACTCGTCGCGCCGCTGATCCTCGTCATCGCCCTCTGCCTCGGCGTCCCCTCGGCGGGCGCGTGGGCGCCGGCCTCCAGCGCCACGATCCACCCGGGGGTGATGACCTTCACGGGCGCCTCCTCGTTCCTCGGCGGCGCCGGGCAGTGCACCGCGAACTTCCTCTACACGGACAGCTCCGGCAACGTCTACCTGGGCCAGGCCGCCCACTGCTCCTCCACCGGCGAAGACACCGAAACGAACGGCTGCTCCACCAAGTCCCTGCCGCTCGGCACGCCGATCTACTCGGGCGACCTCGTCAGCGGAGGCGTCCAGTCGGGCAAGAAGATCGGCACGCTCGCCTACAACTCCTGGATCGCGATGCAACAGGCCAAGGAGACAGATCCGCAGACCTGCGCCTACAACGACCTCGCGCTGATCAGGATCGAACCGGCGCAGCTGGGGAACGTCAACCCGACCGTCCCCTTCTGGGGCGGTCCGGACGGCCTGGCCCCGAGCGTCGCCGCCAAAGGCAGCCAGGTCTTCTCCTACGGCAACTCGATTCTCCGCCTCGGCATCAGCGCGCTCAGCCCGAAGACCGGCATCAGCCTCGGCGAAAGCGAAGAAAGCGGCGGCTGGAGCCAGCAGGCCTACACCGCCACGCCGGGCATCCCCGGCGACTCGGGCAGCGCCTACCTGGACTCCTCCGGCAACGCCCTGGGCGTGCTCTCGACCGTCGAGTTCGCACCGACCCCCGCCAGCAACGGCGTCGGATCGCTGGCGAAGGAGTTGGCCTACGCCAACAAGGTCACGGGCCTCGGCCTGAGCGTCGCCCAGGGCACGACCCCCTTCAAGTCGGTCCCGCTTCCGCCGGCCGAATGACCTCCGCGGCCGTCGCGCGCCCGGCCGGCTGGGTCCAGGCGCGCGACGGTCCTCGGCGCAGCGGCGGGCGGTCAGCGCAGCGGCTCGCCGAAGCGCTCGGCGAAGGCGAACTCCTCGACCGGGCGGCGCGCCAGCTGCTTCGGCCACTCCTCGGCGCGGTGGCCGACGCCGATGTGGGCCGCCAGGGCGACATCCTCGGGGATGCCCAGCAGCTCCTTCACGTCGGCCTCTGCGGGCACCAGCAGCGTCGTCATCGCCGTGCCGAGGCCCGCGTCGCGAAGGGCGAGCAGCAGGTTCTGGGCGAACGGGTAGATCGAGGCCCCGCCGACGATGCTCTGGCGGGGCAACTCGGCGTCGGTGACGGCCAGGTCCTCCAGGCGCACGCCGAGCACCAGGTGCACAGGAACCTCGTCGAGCTTCTCGGCGTATTCGTTGGCCAGCCGCACCATCCGGGTGCGCCTCGGGTCGAAGGCCGCGGGGTCGGCGAGCATCTGCGCGGCGCCCGTCATCTCCATGTAGGCCCGCCACCGTGGGAGGTAGAGATCGCGTAGCGCGAGCCGGGTCCGCGGGTCGGTGACGACCACGACCCGCCAGCCCTGCCGGTTGCCTCCGCTGGGCGCGAAGCGGGCCGCGTCGAGCGCTCGCCGCAGCACCTCCGGCGAGACCGGCTCGTCGCTGAACCGTCGGGTGGTCGGCGCGCAGCGCATCGCCTCCTGAAGATCCATCGCCGGCACGCTAGCGGTTCTCGTACTCGACCCGCCGCAACACGCGGGCCGGTGAGCCCGCCGCGATCGAGAACGCCTCGATGTCGCGGGTCACGACGCTGTTGGCCCCGATCACGCAGCGCTCGCCGATCGTCACGCCGCTGGTCACCACCACGCCCACCCCCAGCCAGCAGTTCTCGCCGATCCGTGTCGGCCCCTTCGTGTCGAAGCCCTGCCAGGTGATCGGCTTCTCCGGGTCATCGAAGCGGTGGCTGGCATCCGAGACGAAGCAGCCGTTGGCAAGCATGCAGTGGGCACCGATCTCGACCAGCTCCTGGGAGGCGACCATCACATCGCGGTTCAGGAACGTGCCCTGGCCGATCCGAATCCGCGCCGCGCCGGGCGCGGTGATCCACACGCCGGGCTCGAACAGCGCCCCCTCCCCCACCTCGAGCCTGCCCTCGCGCAGCGCCTGAAGGACATCGCCCTCGAGCGGCCAGCGGGCGAACGCGCCGCGGCGCATCAGCTCCCAGTGGATCCGGGCCCGGTTCCAGGGCAGGGCGTTGCGCTCGTACCAGCGCCACTTCTGCGCCCACAGCCTGGCCCGGGCCGCGAGCTCGCCGGCATGGCGATCCACCGCATGCTCCCCGGGGTGCGCCCCCGCCGGTGTGCCATTCAGAGCGCTCACCGGCGCAGCTTCGCAGCTGCGCCGGGCGGTGGCGGTCTCCGCGCGTGGCCGGCGCCGCGCCGGCGCTCCTAAGCCGCGGCAGCGAGCTTGGCGCGCCGTTTGCCCGCCGGCGCCTTGGGCCGCCTCGCGCTCGGGGTGAGGAGCGCGGCCAGGAAGCGCCCCGTGTGGGAGGCGGGCTCGGCCGCGACCTCCTCGGGCGTGCCGACCGCGATCACCATGCCGCCCTCCTCGCCCCCCTCGGGGCCCAGGTCGATCAGCCTGTCGGCGCTCTTGATCACGTCCAGGTTGTGCTCGATCACCACCACCGTGTTGCCCGCCGCGACCAGCCGCTGTAGCACCTCGAGCAGTCGCTGCACGTCCGCGAAGTGCAGGCCCGTCGTGGGCTCGTCGAGTATGTACAGGGTGCTCCCCGTCGCGACCTTCGAGAGCTCCGTCGCCAGCTTGACCCGCTGCGCCTCGCCGCCCGAGAGCGTCGTCGCGGGCTGGCCCAGGCGCACGTAGCCCAGGCCGACCGCCTCGAGCGTCTCCAGTCGGCGGCGGATCTTGGGGATGTGCTCGAAGAAGTGCAGCGCCTCCTCGACCGGCATGTCCAGCACGTCGGCGATGCTCTTGCCCTTGAAGCGGATCTCCAGCGTCTCGCGGTTGTAGCGCTTGCCGTGACACTGTTCGCACGGGACGTAGACGTCGGGCAGGAAGTGCATCTCGATCTTGATCTGCCCGTCGCCCCGGCAGACCTCGCAGCGGCCGCCCTTGACGTTGAAGCTGAAGCGGCCCGGCTTGTAGCCCCGCGCGCGAGCCTCCTGGGTCTTTGAGAACAGGTCCCTGATCACGTCGAACAGCCCCGTGTAGGTGGCCGGGTTGGAGCGCGGGGTGCGCCCGATCGGCGACTGGTCGACCGCGATGATCTTGTCCAGCTGCTCGACGCCGCTCATCGCCCGATGGGCGCCGGGGCGCTTGCGCGCCCTGTGCAGCCGGTTCGCGACCGCCTTGTAGAGCACGTCGTTGACCAGCGTCGACTTGCCCGACCCCGACACGCCCGTCACGCACGTCAGCACCCCCAACGGGACGTGGACGTCGATGTCGCGGAGGTTGTGCTCGGTCGCTCCCAGGATCTCGATGTAGCCGCTCGGCGTGCGCCGGCGCGAGGGCAGCTCGATCGTCCGCTCGCCCGAGAGGAACTGCCCGGTCAGCGAGTCGGCCACCAGTTCCACCTCCGCGGCCGTGCCCTGCGCGACGATCCGGCCGCCGTGCTCGCCCGCGCCCGGCCCGAGGTCGACCAGGTGGTCGGCCGCCCGCATCGTCTGCTCGTCGTGCTCGACCACGATCACCGAGTTGCCCAGGTCGCGCAGGCGCTCCAGCGTCGCGATCAGCTTCTCGTTGTCACGCTGATGCAGCCCGATCGAGGGCTCGTCGAGGATGTACAGCACGCCCACCAGCGACGATCCGATCTGGGTCGCCAGCCGGATCCGCTGCGCCTCTCCGCCCGACAGCGTCGCCGCCGCCCGGTCCATGGAGAGGTAGCCGATGCCGACGTTCTCCAGGAACCGCAGCCGCTCGGAGATCTCGCGCAGGATCAGGCGCGCGACGTGCCGGTCGGTCTCCGACAGCTCGACCTCCTCCAGCCACTGCAGCGCCCGGCGCGCCGAGAGCGCCGTGAAGTCCTCGATCCGGGTCCCCGCCACCAGCACCGCCCGCGACTCCGGGCGCAACCGCGCGCCGCCGCAGGCCGGGCAGGCCCGCAGCGACATGTACTCCTCGATCTTCTCCCGCGTCCACTCCGAGTCCGTCTCGCGGTAGCGGCGTTCCAGGTTCGCCACGATGCCCTCGAAGCGCGTCGCGTACGAGCGCTGGCGCCCGTAGCGGTTGCGGTAGGTGACCTGCACCGGCTCGCCGTCCGTGCCGTACAGGAACAGGTCCCTGTGCTCCGCCGGCAGATCCTCCCAGGGAGCATCCAGGTCGACGCCGTAGGTCCCTCCGATCGCCTCGGTCACCTGCTCGTAGTAGCTGGAGCTGCTGCCCGCCCACGGCGCCAGCGCGCCCTCGTTGATCGACAGCGAGGGGTCCGGCACGATCAGCTCCGGGTCGATCTCCATCTGCGAGCCCAGACCCGTGCAGCGGTCGCAGGCGCCATGCGGGGAGTTGAACGAGAAGATCCGCGGCTCCAGCTCGACCAGCGATGGCCCGTGCTCGGGGCAGGCGAAGCGCTCCGAGAACGTGAAGATCGTTCCCGGGTCGGGCGACATCCCCGGGGTGATCCGCGCGCCCGCCGCCCGCGCGCCCTTCGCCCCCGTCGCATGACGCGCCGGCTCACCCTCGCCACGCCCGCCCTCGCCCCCGGCCGACTCCGAGGCGGAGGCCGAACGGCCGGAGCCCACCATCTCCACCTCGACCAGCCCGTCCGCGAGCCCGACCGCCGTCTCGATCGAGTCGGCCAGGCGCTTGCGCACGTCGTGGCGCATCACCAGCCGGTCCACCACCACCGAGATGTCGTGCTTGTAGCGCTTGTCCAGCACGATCGACTCCTCCAGCATCCGCACCCGGTCGTCGATCTTCACCCGCGCGAACCCGTCCGCCCGCAGCTCGTCCAGCAGCTTGCCGTACTCCCCCTTGCGGCCCCTCACCACCGGGGCGAGCACCATGAAGCGCGTCCCCTCCGCCAGCTCCATCACCTGGTCGATGATCTGCTCCGCCGACTGGCCCACGATCGGGCGCCCGCAGATCGGGCAGTGCGGCTTGCCCACCCGAGCCCACAGCAGGCGCAGGTAGTCGTAGATCTCCGTCACCGTCCCGACCGTCGAGCGGGGGTTGCGGGAGGTCGTCTTCTGGTCGATCGAGATCGCCGGCGAGAGGCCCTCGATCGAGTCCACGTCCGGCTTGTCCATCTGCCCGAGGAACTGCCTGGCGTAGGCCGACAGCGACTCGACATAGCGGCGCTGCCCCTCGGCGTAGATCGTGTCGAAGGCCAGACTCGACTTGCCCGAGCCCGACAGCCCTGTGATCACCACCAGCGCGTCGCGCGGCAGCTCGACCGAGATGTCCTTGAGGTTGTGCTCCCTGGCTCCTGAGACGACCAGCTTCTCCGCGGATGGCATAGAAGAGCCATTCTATGAGGCAACTATGCAGGCACAGCACGTACGGCCGTGAATCGGCTTGCTAATGCGGATTTTGGGGTCTCCGCGTGAGTTCCCAGGATCGAACAGGCGTTCGACCCTCGCGGGCGATTTACCGCCCCTCGTGGTCGAGGCGCTTGCATTCATCGCAGAGCGGCCGACCCTCCGCGCCCGGTCTGCGGTGCTTCAGCTCGATTCGCTGGCCGTCTTTGCACAGGGCGTTGTCGTGATGAACGTTCCGGTGGTGGGGCGTGTACTCGAGCGAGGTCGTGTGGAACGGCGGGATTTTCGGCATGGCCCCCTTCTCCCTGATCCTTGCCGGGCGAAAGCCCGTCTGTCGGAGCAGCATGCCACGGATGGACCCCATGTGTGGAGTCCGCTTGGGACGGCGAACAGACGTCGCATTCAGAGACCCGGTCGCAAGAGCTTCGAAAGCGGGCCGGGGCGGGCCTCGCCCCGGCCACCCGGCGCGGGGGAGCCCTCCCCCGGGAAGCTGCGCAGCACCACCGGACGCCCGTGGAACGTCTCCGGGAGACTCACGGCGCTCGAGTCGGTGACCTGCACCTCGATCATCGCCTGCCCGAAGCGCACCCCGACCACGCGATCGTCGGCGGCGTAGCGGTCGAGGAACTCGCGCTCGAGGTCCGACACGGCCTAGCCTTCGATGGCTGCGTATACCTCGTCGATCAGCTTGAGCCGGTCGGGCAGCTGGAAGTTCTCCGCCAGGTAGCGCTCGGTGTCGCTGCGCGACTCCCCGTTCAGCGCCATGTTCAGCGCGATCAGCCTGGCGCCGTCGACATCCGCTGCTCCCACCGAGGGCGCCTGTTCGGGCGCCGGTGGCGGGGCCGCCGCCACCGGCGGCGGGGCCAGAGCGGTGTCCATCGCCGTCTCCAGCGCCGACTCGAAGCCAGACGGCTCCGGTTCCGGCTGCGGCTCGGGCACGGGCTCCGGTGCCGTGAGCGACCGGCCCGACGCGGCCCCGTAGAGCTCGGACATCCCCGCCTCGACCGCCGTGAGGTCCGCCGCCAGGCGTCCCGCTCCCGCCCGCAGGCTGCCGACCAGCGCGTTGACCTCGGCGTCCATCGAGCCGACCCGCTCCAGCAGCCCCGATGTCACCTGGGCGACCGCCGCGACGTGGGCCCGCGCCTTCTCCAGCGCTTCCTCGCGCGCCCTTTCGGCGTCCCTCTCGGCCGCCTCGCGAACTCCTCGCGCGTTCTCCTGGGCGCCGCGCTCGATCTCCGACGCGGCGGCCTCGGCCGCCTCGAGGATGCTCTGCACCTGGGTGCCGGCCGTCGAGGCCAGCGAAAGGTCCGAGCCGCCGCTCGCCGCGGCGCGCTGCAGCTCCTCGAACTCGGCGGCCAGCGCCCTCAGGTGAGCGTCGACCGCGGCGGGGTCGTATCCGCGGCGGCCAATCGGGAAGTCCCTGCGTTCGATCGACTGGCGGTCGAAGTCCACGGCGGCATCCTAGGGTATGGGCCCGCCGGAAGCATCGGTTGCCTCCTGGGCGGCCAGCGGTCCTTCACCGGCCCGGATCTCCTGCAGGTCGCGCCGCAGCTCGCGAAGCTCGTCGCGCAGCTGGGCGGCGTACTCGAAGCGCAGATCCTCCGCCGCCGCCAGCATCTCCTCCTCGAGCTCCACGACCATCCGCTCCAGCTCGTGGGCGGGCATCTCCCGGTCCGACGGTCGCCTCGAGGAGCGCCGTTTGCGCCCTCGCGGGACCTTGGACTCGGCCTGCAGGAACTCGGCGATGTCGGAGATGCCCTTGACGATCGTCGCCGCGGTGATGCCGTGACGCTCGTTGTATGCGACCTGGATCTCCCGCCGGCGGTCCGTCTCCGAGATCGCCGCCCGCATCGCCCTGGTCTCCTTGTCCGCGTACATCAGGACCGTGCCGTCCACGTTGCGCGCCGCGCGTCCGATCGTCTGGATCAGCGAGGTCTCCCCGCGCAGGAAGCCCTCCTTGTCCGCGTCGAGGATCGCCACCAGCGAGACCTCCGGCAGATCCAGGCCCTCCCGCAGCAGGTTGACGCCGACCAGCACGTCGTACTCGCCCAGCCGCAGGTCGCGGATGATCTGGATGCGTTCCAGCGTGTCCACCTCCGAGTGCAGGTAGCGCGTCTTGAAGCCCATCTCCAGCAGGTACTGGGAGAGGTCCTCGCTCATCTTCTTGGTCAGCGTCGTGACCAGCACGCGCTCGTCGCGCTGCACCCTGGCCCTCACCTCGTTCATCAGGTCGTCGATCTGGTTCTTGGTCTCCCGCACCTCGACAACCGGGTCGACGATCCCCGTCGGTCGCACGATCTGCTCGACCACCCGCGTCGAGCGGGCCCGCTCGTACTCGCCCGGCGTGGCCGACACGAACGTCAGCTGCGGAGTGATCGAGAGGAACTCCTCGAAGGTCTGCGGACGGTTGTCCATCGCGCTGGGCAGCCTGAAGCCGTACTCGACCAGCGTCTGCTTGCGCGAGCGGTCGCCCTCGAACATGCCGCCGATCTGCGGCACGGTCTGGTGGGACTCGTCGATGAAGCAGACGAAGTCCTTGGGGAAGTAGTCGATCAGGCAGTAGGGCCGGTCGCCCGGGCGGCGCCCGTCGAGGATCCGCGAGTAGTTCTCTATCCCCGAGCAGAAGCCCACCTCGCGCAGCATCTCCATGTCGTACTGGGTGCGCTGGCGCAGACGGTGTGACTCCAGCTGCTTGCCTTCCGACTCCAACTGCTCGCAGCGCTCGCTCAGCTCCCGGCCGATCTCGGCCACGGCGGCCTCGATCGTCCCCTCCCGGACGTTGTAGTGGGTGGCCGGCCAGATCGCCACGTGCTCCAGGTCGTCGGCGATCAGCTCCCCGGTCAGCGGGTCGAAGTGCTGCAGCCGTTCGACTTCGTCGCCGAACATCGTCGCCCGGAAGGCCGTCTCGGCGTAGGCGGGGAAGACCTCCAGCGTCTCCCCCCGCACCCTGAAGGTCCCGCGCGAGAGAACCTGGTCGTTGCGGGTGTACTGGATCGAGACCAGTTTGCGCAGCAGCTCGTCGCGGTCGATCTCCTCGCCCCGCTTGAGGATCTGCATGTTCATCTCGTAGACCTCCGGCGAGCCCAGGCCGTAGATGCACGAGACCGAGGCGACCACGATCACGTCGCGGCGGGCGAACACCGCGGCCGTGGCGGCGTGGCGCAGGCGGTCGACCTCCTGGTTGATCGCCGAGTCCTTCTCGATGTAGAGATCCCTGCTGGGGACGTACGCCTCGGGCTGGTAGTAGTCGTAGTAGGAGACGAAGTACTCGACCGCGTTCTCCGGGAAGAACGTGCGGAACTCGTTGCACAGCTGGGCCGCCAGGGTCTTGTTGTGGGCGATCACCAGCGTCGGGCGCTGCACCGCCTCGATCACCCCGGCCATCGTCATCGTCTTGCCCGTCCCAGTGGCGCCCAGGAGCGTCTGGAACTTTTCGCCGCCGACGATCCCCTCGGCCAGCGACTCGATCGCCTTCGGCTGGTCGGCCGTGGGCGTGAAGACGGAGTCGAGCTTGAAGTCGGGCATGCGGCTCGACCCAGGTTAGCCGCTGCCAGGGCGGTCTCTCAGGGCTGCTACTGCAGCCCCAGCTCCCTCGGATAGGTCTCCCGATAGGCCTGCTGGGCGGTGAGCACCCGCTGCACGTATTCCCGCGTCTCCGGGAACGGGATCGCTTCCACCGTCAGACCCCTGCCGCCTTCGTTGGCCCGCGCCACCCAGCGGTCGACGTTCGCGAGCCCGCCGTTGTAGGCGGCCACCGCCAGCATCTCGTCCCCGCCGTAGTGATCCAGCAGGTAGCGCAGGTAGTAGCTGCCGTAGGCCACGTTGATTTCGGGGCGGGCCAGATCGGAGGCGGTGAAGCTCCGCCCGCCCGAGAGCGAAGCCAGGTAGTAGGCCGTCGCAGGGAGGATCTGCATCAGGCCCTCCGCCCCCGCCGAGGACTGGCGCGGTTCGAATTTGCTCTCCGTGTAGATGACCGCCGCGATCAGCGCGGGGTCCAGGTGCTTCTCGACCGCCTGCTGGCGGATGATGCCCGCGTCGCTCAGCGGCAGTCCCTGGTTGTGGACGGCCCGGTTCAGCATCGAGCTCAGCAGCGCCGCGAACAGCGCCAGCGCCGCGATCGCCACGAACGTGCCCAGAGCCCGGCGGGTCATCCCCCTAGCTTGGCAAGGACCGCCGACAGCTGAGCCTCCAACTCCTCGACGGTGCCGTCGTTGCGGACCACGAAGGTCGCCCGCCGCGCCTTCTCCTGTTGGGTGAGTTGGCGGGCGTCGCGCTCGGTGACCAGGGCGTGGCCCCGCGCTGCCGCGCGCTCGGTCCGCAGCGACTCGTCGGCCACGACGACGATCGTCGCGTCGTAGAGGTCCTGCAGCCCTGCCTCGAACAGCAGCGGCACCTCGACGACCGCCGCCGCCGGCGCGGGCTCCCGCTCCCGCGCCCGCTCGAGCCACGCGGCGACACGCGCGCCGACCAGCGGCCAGATCTCGCCCTCCAGCCAGCGCCGCTCCTCATCCGCCGCGAACGCCCGCTGCGCGACCGCCGCGCGGTCGACGACGCCGCCCGGCGCCACCTCCCCGCCCCAGCGCGCCACAACAGCGTCGCGCAGCTGATCGCCCTGGTAGAGCTCGTGCACGATCGCGTCGCTCGAGATCGTCTCTGCGCCGAGGCGCTGCAGTGCTGCCAGCGCCGTGGACTTGCCCGCGCCCAGCCCACCCGTCAGACCGACGAAGGGAACCTCCCGCAACGGCCCAGGGCGGGCGGCGCTAGCCCTGCTCGGGACCGCCGGCGGCCTCGGCCTCGGCGGCTGCTGCGTCCGGCAGCGGTACGGCGTCGCCCGCGACGTTCTCCCCGACGAACTCCTCTGCCTGCGCCTCCTCGGCAGCAGGCTCCTCGACGGCGGCAGGCGCCTCGACGGCAGCCGGCTCCTCGACGGCAGCAGGCTCCGCGACGGCAGCAGGCTCCTCGA
Source organism: uncultured Solirubrobacteraceae bacterium (assembly GCA_963760785.1). GTDB lineage: Bacteria > Actinomycetota > Thermoleophilia > Solirubrobacterales > Solirubrobacteraceae > Palsa-744. The sequence goes on from CAVXEL010000001.1 coordinate 219,450, forward strand.
CGGCAGCAGGCTCCTCGACGGCGGGCGGCGCAGCCTCATCGGAAGGCGCTGTCTCGACGGCGGCCTCGGCCTCGGCCAGCGCGGATTCCTCCTCGGAGGCCTCCGGCTCGGGCTCGACGCCGCCCGGGCGGGGAACCGGCAGGATCTGGTCCTCGACGCGCTTGGCCGACAGCGACAGGCGGCGGCGCTCGGAGTCGATCTCGAGGATCTTCACGCGGATCTCGTCGCCGGGGTGCACGATCTCGCGCGGGCTCTCGACATGGTGCGGTGCAAGCTCGGAGATGTGCACCAGCCCCTCGACCCCGTCGAGGATCTCCACGAAGGCGCCGAAGGTGACGACCTTGGTGACCTTGCCCGCCAGCTCGTCGCCGACGCTGTACGTGTCGACGATCCGCTGCCAGGGGTCCTCCTGGGTCTGCTTGAGGCCCAGCGAGATGCGCTGGCGGTCACGATCGATGTCCAGGACCTTGACCTTGACGGTGTCGCCGATCGAGAGGATCTCGCTGGGGTGGTTCACGTGCGACCAGGAGAGCTCGGAGATGTGGATCAGACCGTCGATCCCGTCGAGGTCGACGAAGGCGCCGAAGTCGACGATGTTCGAGATCTGGCCTTCGACCACGAGGCCCGGCTGCAGGCGGTCCAGGATCTGCTGGCGGACCTCCTTGCGCTCCTCCTCGAGCACGGCGCGGCGCGACAGGACGACGTTGTTGCGCGAGCGGTTGAGCTCGATGACCTTGGTCTCGATCTTCGTGCCCATGTATTCGTCGAGGTTCGGCACGCGGCGGATGTCGACCAGCGACGCGGGCAGGAAGCCGCGGACGCCCAGGTCGATGATCAGACCGCCCTTGACCACCTCGATGACCGTGCCCTCGACGGGCTCGCCCGACTCGGCGGCCGTTTCGATGCGCCGCCACGCCTTCTCGAAGCGGGCGCGCTTCTTGGACATGATCAGGCGGCCGTCCTGGTCCTCCTTGGTGAGGACGATCGCGTCGACCTCCTCGCCCAGGTGCACCTCTTCGTTGGGGTCCACCGCCTTGCGGATCGACAGCTCGTTGGCCGGGATGACCCCCTCGGACTTGTAGCCGATGTCGACCAGCACCTCGTCCTTGTCGATCCGGACGACGTGGCCCGTGACGACCTCGCCCTCCTCGATCGGGCGGAAGGTCGCGTCGTAGTTGGGGACGATCTGGCCGTCGACCTCCAACAGCAGCCCGTTCGAGCCGTCGACGACGCGGGCCTGCGGATTCTCCATCAAAGTTTGCACCGGGCGAAGCGTAGCGCAGCCGTATCATTGCTGGGCACATGCCTGTTCGAGCGACGAAGCGGGGAGCCGACCGCACCCGCTTGGAGCGCGATTGCGACGTGCTCATCTGCGGCGCCAGCTTCGCCGGCCTCGCGGTCGCCCGCGAGTTGGCCGGCTCGGGCGCGCGGGTGATGGTCGTGGACCGCTACGAGATCGGGGAGCGCCAGACGTCGGCGTGCGCGATGCCGACGAGCTGGCTCGCCGCGATGGAGCTGACCGCCTCCCACCGCCAGACGTTCGACGAGCTGGTCGTCCACACCCCCTACCGGACCGCCCGCTGGCAGCTGCCCTGGTCATTCTCGACGTTCGACTACCGCGAGCTGTGCGCGCTGCTGTGGGAGCGCTCCGGCGACGCCGAGTTCGAGACCGCCACGGTCACGGGCCGCTACGGCACCACCGTGCAGACCGACCGCGGCGAACTGCAGGCGCCGCTGGTCGTCGACGCGTTGGGCTGGCGACGGGTGCTGTCCAACGCGGCCCCGATCCAGCCCCCCCAGGCGCGACTCTCGCGCGGCCTCGAGGTGCATCCGCCGGGAAGGGGCTCGGAGATGGAGCTGTGGCTCGACGCCCATTACATCCGCGCCGGGTACTCCTGGAGCTTCCCCGCAGACGACGAGATGAGGGTCGGCGTCGGCTCGTTCTGGCCCTCCCACCACGTCAAGGAGCCGACCGTGCGACTGTCCGGGGACCTCGGCCTCCCCGCGCAGGGCTACCAGGGCAACTGGATTCCCCACCAGCTGCGCAGCGCGGTCGAGGACGGCGTGTTCTTCGTCGGCGACTCGGCCGGGCACTGCCTGCCGCTGACCGCCGAGGGGATCCGCACGGCCCTCTACTTCGGCCTCGCCTGCGGGCGCGAGCTGCGCGCCGTCGTCGACGGCGCCCGCAACCGCGCGCAGGCCCTGACGGGCTACGCGGCCTTCTCCGACGTGCACGAGCGCAAGTTCCGCTGGCTCTTGAACGTGCAGCGGGCGATCGGGCAGATCACGCCGAGCCGGGCCGTCACGGAGATCGTGAGGGCCTTCGAGGCGGGCTGGCTGTCGCGCTGGGCGTTCAACCAGTACCTGGCGATCGCGCCCCCGTCCTACGTCGGCGCCGGCGCCGGCGGGAGCTCGCCGAGCGCGGCCGCCAACCGCCGGATGCCCTCATCGATGGCCGGCTCGGCCAGGTTGGCGTAGCCCAGCACCAGGCCGTCGTCGAGCGGGCGCGGCTCCACGTAGCCGTAGCCGAGCGGATAGACGCCGACGTCGCGCCGGCGGGCGGCGGTCGCGAGCCGAATCCCGTCCACGGGCCGGCCCAGACGCACGATCGCCGCCAGGCCCGCCGCCACGCCTGTCACCCGCGCGGCGGGCAGGTGCGTGGTGACGGCGCGCACGAGCGCATCGCGGCGGGAGCGGTAGCGCCTGCGCGCCTGGCGCAGGTGGCGGTCGTAGGCGCCGCTGTCCAGCAGCCTCGCCAGCGCCAGCTGGTCGATCGTGGGGCTGCCGTGGTCGGCGAGCATCTTCTGCTCGACGATCCGTCCCGAGATGTGCGGGGGAACGACCATCCACCCCAGGCGCAGCGCCGGCGCGAGCGTCTTGCTGACCGTCCCCACGTAGAGCACCCGGTCGGGCGCGAGGCCCTGAAGCGCCCCCAGGGGCGCCCTGTCGTAGCGGTACTCCGCGTCGTAGTCGTCCTCGACGATCAGCCCCTCGCGTCGCCTGGCCCACGCCAGCAGCTCCGCGCGTCGCGCCGAGGACAGAGCCACGCCCGTCGGCGCCTGGTGGGCGGGAGTGACCAGCGCGGCCCGGATCGGCTCGCCCGCCATCTCCAGCGCATCGAGCTCCAGCACCCGGGCGCCGTCGGCGTCGACCGGCAGCGGCGCGAGCACCGCGCCGTTCGCCGCCAGGATCTGACGGTGCACCGGCAGGCTGGGGTCCTCCACCGCGATCCGCGACCCGGCCAGCGTCCGGGCGATCAGCGCGAAGGCCTGGGCGACACCGGCGCAGACGACGATCGCCTCGGGGGCGGCGACGACGCCGCGCACACGTCCCAGGTGGCCGGCCAGCGCTCGGCGCAGCTCCGGCGCGCCGCGTGGATCGGGGTAGCCGAGGGCCTGGTCGGGGGCTTCGCGGAGCGTCTCCCTGAGCACCCGCAGCCACGCCCGGCGCGGGAAGCTCGCCAGGTCGGGGTGGCCCGGGAAGAAGTCGAACGCCAGGGGACGGGGCGGCGGCGCGGGTGCTGGAGCCGCGCTTGCCGAGGCCGCCTCGGCCACGAACGTTCCCGAGCCGGCCCGCGCGACCAGGTAGCCCTCTGCCAGCAGCTGCGAATAGGCGTCCACGACCAGGCGCCGCGAGACGGCCAGGTCGCCCGCCAGCGCGCGCGAGGCCGGCAGCCTGGTGCCGGGCGCCAGCCGTCCCGAGCGGACCGCCTCGCGCAGCCCGCCCTCGAGCTGCGCCCGCAGCGGCAGGCCGGCCGACCTGTCGAGCTCCACCAGCAGATCCAGACCCGCCTGCGAAGTGCCCCGGATGGGGTGTGCCGCTTCAGGGAGTGAGACTGTTGGGGTGGTACCCGATTTCATCTCGGAAATGGTCCTTTACGGTGGACCAAAGCGAGCATATCGTTGAGCCGGCATGGGTGCCGCCCCGCGCCCGCGCCCAGGCCACCAGCGAACCCCGATCGGAAAGAGAGCCGACATGACTCGCATCGAAGGCGTCCCCGCCCGGCGACACCCCCTCATCCGACTTGTCTACGCCGGAGCCCGCAGGGAGGTTCGGCGCATGACGGGCAAGCCGCTGCTGACCCCCGACGTCCCGATCCGCGCGCACCGGCTGCGCCAGCTGCTCGGCTATGCCGTGCTCGAGAAGACAGTCGCCTCGCGCCCACGCGTGCCCGAGCACCTTCGGGCGCTGGCCGTGCTCAAGTCAGCCGTGATGCAGGGCTGTGAGATGTGCCAGGACATAGGCTCCTTCGAGGCGCGCGCGAAGGGCGTCAGCGACGAGCAGCTGCGCGACCTGCACCGCTACCGGGACAGCGAGCGGTTCGACCCGACCGAGCGCACGGTGCTGGACCTCGCGGTCGCGATGACCGTGACCCCCGTGAAGGTCGGCGACGAGCTGCTCGAGTCCCTGACAGCGATCTTCGATGACGCCCAGCTCGTCGAGCTGGTCCACCTGATCGCCGTCGAGAACCTGCGCTCGCGCTTCAACGCCGCATTCGGCCTCGGCGCCGCCGGCTTCAGCGAGGGCATGTCCTGCGCGCGCATGGAGCCGGCAGTGGACGCGCCAAGCCTGGCCGTCGCCTCGTGAGGATCTTCCTCGCCGGGGCGACCGGCGTGATCGGGCGCCAGCTGGTGCCGATGCTGCTCGCCGAGGGGCACCAGCTGACGGGCTGCACTCGCTCGCCCGAGCGCGCACAGCAGCTGCGGGCGAGCGGCGCCCACGCCGTGGTGCTCGATGCCCTGGACGCCGCCGCGATGCGCTCGGCGGTCGCCGAGGCGGCGCCCGAGGCGGTGATCCACCAGCTGACGGCGCTGCCCGTGCGCATCGACCCGCGGACGATCGAGCGCGACTTCGCGCTCAACGACCGCCTGCGCACCGACGGCACGCGGATCCTCATCGACGCCGCCGTGCAGGCCGGCGCGAGACGGATCATCGCCCAGAGCATCGCCTTCTCCTATGCCCCCGCTCCGCCCGGCACGCTGCACGACGAGGGGGACCCGCTGCTGGCAGACGCGCAGGCGCCACCCAACTTCAGGCGCTCGGCGGGGGCGGTGCGCGGCCTCGAGCAGACCGTCCTCGACGGCGGCGGGGTGGTGCTCCGCTACGGCTACTTCTACGGCGCGGGCAGCGCCATCTCGAGCACCGGGTCGATGGCCGAGGACGTGCGCAGGCGCCGGCTGCCGATCGTCGGCGGCGGCGGTGGCGTGTGGTCGTTCGTCCACGTCAACGACGCCGCCCGGGCCACCCTCGCGGCGCTGCGGGCGGGCGACAGCGGCGCCTACAACGTCGTCGACGACGACCCCGCCCCGGTCTCGCAGTGGCTGCCCGCGCTGGCGCGGGCGCTCGGCGCGAAGCCTCCACGGCGGGTCCCCGCCTGGCTCGCCCGCCCACTGGCCGGCAGCTACGGGGTCGCGATCATGACCCGCGCGCAGGGCGCCAGCAACGCGCGCGCCAGGCGCGAGCTGGGCTGGGCGCCGGCGCTCCCCAGCTGGCGGGAGGGCTTCGCCGACGCGCTCGGCTAGATACAGGCACCGCCCCGCCTATCTGCTTCGCACGACCAGCGCAACGCCCGCGATCAACAGCACGAGGCCCGCGATGCGCTGGGTGTTGATCGGTGAGCGCGCCACCCCCAGCAGCCCGAAGCGGTCGATCACGACCGAGATCGCGACCTGCCCTGCGATCACGGCCGCCGTGAGGCCGCTGGCCCCCAGCGAGCGCACCGCTTCCAGCGCCACGAACACGTAGATCGCGCCCAGCAGGCCGCCGACCAGCGCCCACCACGGCACGCGCCCGATGCTGCCCAGCGTGCCGAACCCCCCGCGCAGGAGAAAGGTGATCGAGACGAGCGCGACGGTGCCCACGAGAAACGAGAAGCTCGCCGCCTGCAGCCCGCCGATCGTCCGTCCCAGCCGCGAGTTGATCGGCGCCTGCATGCCGACCAGGCAGCCCGCGGCCGCGCCCAGCAGCACCGCCAGCCCCCGGCTCAATGTTGCTCCCGCGGCGGGCACACTCCGCCTGCCCCGCCGAGGCGGAGTGACCCGGAGCCGCTCACTTCGCCTCCAGCCAGGTGGCGCCCTGGCCGATGTCGACGGCCATCGGCGGCTGGTGCGGCTCCCACACCCCCACCATCTCCCGCTCGATGATGCTCCCGCGCGGCGCCCGCCTCGCCGGGCGGCCCTTCGAACAGGAGCTCGTCGTGGATCGTCAGCAGCAGCTTCGTGGCGAGCCCCGCGTCGGCCAGCGCGGCGTGGGATCGGACCATGGCGAGCTTGATGATGTCGGCGGCCGTGCCCTGGATCACCGTGTTGACGGCCAGCCGCTCGCCCAGCGTGCGCACCTGGTAGTTGCGGGCGCGCAGCTCGGGGATCTGGCGGCGGCGTCCCCACAGGGTCTTCACGTAGCCCTCCTCCTTGGCCCGCTCGATCGTCGCGCCCATGAACGCCGCGACCTTCGGGAAGCGCTCCAGGTAGGCGTCGATGAACTCCTTCGCCTCGGCGCGGGGGATGTTCAGCCGGTCGGCCAGACCGTAGTCGGAGAGGCCGTAGACGATGCCGTAGTTGATCATCTTCGCCTTCGAGCGCATCCCCGGGTCGATCTCCTCGGGCGAGACGCCGAAGACCCGCGATGCGGTCGCGGTGTGCACGTCCTCGCCCCGCCTGAAGATCTCCATCAGCGCCTCCTCCTCGGCCGCCTGCGCCAGCACCCGCAGCTCGATCTGCGAGTAGTCGGCCGAGATCAGGATCGACCCCTCCTCCGCCTCGAAGCAGCCCCGGATCTCGCGCCCCAGCGGGGTGCGGATCGGGACGTTCTGCATGTTCGGGTTGGTGCTCGAGAGGCGGCCCGTCTGCGCGACGGCCTGCAGGAACGTGGTGTGGATGCGGGAGCGCTCGTCGACCTCGTCGGGGAGCACGTCGAGGTAGGTCTTGATCAGCGTCGAGAGCTCCCGCCAGCGCTCGATCCTGGGCACGATCTCGTGCTCGGAGCGGATCGCCTGAAGGACCCGGGCGTCGGTCGAGTAGCCCGTCTTGCCGCGGCGCTTGCGGGAGAGCCCCAGGCGCTCGAACAGGATCTCGCCGAGCTGCTGGGGGGAGGCGATCGTGAACTCGTCGCCGGCCAGCTCGAAGATCTCCCGTTCGAGTCCCGCGATCTCCTCCCGCACCCGCTCGGTGATCTCCGCCAGGCGCTCGAGGTTCAGGCGCACGCCGAGTACCTCGAGCTCGCGCAGGACGCTCACCAGCGGCAGCTCGATGTCGTCCATGACCCCCTGCAGTCCCCGCTCGGCGATCTGCTCGCGCTGCCAGTCCGCGAGCGCGCCCAGCATCACCGCCCGGGCGGCCAGCGGGTCCTCGAGGTCGCTGGCCAGACCCCGCTCCTCGCAGAGCTCGGCGAACGGGTAGCCGCGCCGGGCGGGCTCGAGCAGGTAGGCACCCAGCAGCGTGTCGTGGGCCAGCCGCTCGGGCACGACACGCAGCGCCTTGGCGTCGTGGGCGACGACCGGGCGCCCGGCGCCGGCCGCGACGACCTCCTCGGGCCCGGCGCAGTCGCCCGTCAGCACCTGCCCGTCGGCGGCGACGGCGAAGCGCCAGGGCGAGCCCTCGGCGAACAGCTCGCCCTCGGGCGCCTCGGTCTCGGCGACGACGACGTTCAGCTCGGTCTGCTCGCCGCCCAGGCGGGCGATGTCCGCCGGTGAGCCCGCCCTCACGCTGGCCGTCAGCGTCACCTCGGCCGCGCTCGGCGGGGCGGCCACATCGGGATCGCCCAGCGCCTCCTCCAGACGGCGCAGCGGGTCGCGCAGCTCGAACTCCCTGAACACCTCGCGCACCCGTGAGCGGTCCGGCTCACGACCCGCCTCGAGTGCGACGTCGAGGTCGACGTCGACGTCGCGCTGGACGGTCGCCAGCTGCTTGGACAGCCGCGCCTCCTCGGCATGCTCGAGGAGGTTCTGTTTGCGCTTCGGGCCGCTGACCCGCTCGACGTTGGCCAGCACGTCCTCCAGCGACCCGAAGGACTGCAGCAGCTCGCTGGCCGTCTTGTCGCCGATGCCCGGGAATGCCCGGGATGTTGTCCGAGGTGTCTCCCTTCAGCCCGTAGAAGTCCGGGATCAGCTCGGGCGGGATCCCGTAGCGGTCGATCACCGCCTGGCGGTCATAGATCTTCGTCTCGGTGATGCCGCGGGCGGTCGCCATCACCTTGACAAGGCCCGTCGCCGTCGATCAACTGGAAGACGTCGCGGTCGCCCGTGACGATCATCACCGGCACCGGGGGGTCGGCTCGCAGCGCGCGCTCGGCCAGCGAGGCGATCACGTCGTCGGCCTCGTAGCCCTCGATGCGCACGTTGCGGTAGCCGAAGGCCTCGACCAGCGGTTCCATCGCGGGCCACTGCTGCTTGAGCAGGTCCGGGCGCGAGCGGCGCGCCGCCTTGTACTCGGAGAACAGCTCGCTGCGCCCCGAGGTGCCGGCATCCCAGGCGACCACCGTCGGGCAGACCCCGTACTCGGTGACGATCTTGACGAGCATCGAGGCGAAGCCGAAGATCGCGTTGGTGGGCACCCCCGTCGAGGTGGCGATCGACTCGGGCAGGGCGAAGAAGGCGCGGTAGACGAGGCTGGGACCGTCGATCAGGAACAGCCTGCGCTCGCCTCGGGGCGCGCCGGCGACCCGCCCGCCCTGTGCGCCCGCGCCGCCCGGTTTCGTGTTCACGGCCATCGCCAAGTCACTCTACGTATCCGCGCGGAACGGATACCTCCTAACATCCCGTGCCGCCAACGACCGAGGGAGCACCCGCAAGTGAGCGCAACACCGAGCGCGCAGTACCGCCTGACGATCCGCGTGAAGCTCGACGACAGCCCCGGCGTCCTCGGGCAGACGACCAGCGCGATCGGCGAGGCCGGCGGGCTCGTCGGCGCGGTCGACGTGGTCGAGGCCGAAGCCGGCCACAGCCTGCGCGACATCGTCGTCGACGCCTCCGGGCGCGATCACTGGGAGCGGATCCTCGGCCGCGATCGGCGCGGTCAGCGGCGCCGAGGTGATCGACACGACCGACCGCACCTTCCTGCTGCACGTCGGCGGCAAGATCGAACAGGCCAACAAGCAGCCGCTCAAGACCCGGGACGACCTCTCGATGGTCTACACGCCCGGCGTCGCCCGGGTCTGCCTGGCGATCGCCGACGACGAGGACAAGGCCTTCCAGTACACGATCAAGCGCAACACCGTCGCCGTCGTCTCCGACGGCACGGCCGTGCTGGGCCTGGGCAACATCGGCCCGAAGGCGGCGATGCCCGTGATGGAGGGCAAGTGCTGCCTGTTCAAGGAGTTCGCCGGCGTGGACGCCTTCCCGATCTGCCTGGACACGACCGACACCGACGAGATCGTCCGCACGGTCAGGCTGATGGCGCCCGGCTTCGGCGGCATCAACCTGGAGGACATCTCCGCGCCGCGCTGCTTCGAGATCGAGGAGCGGCTGGTGGAGGAGCTCGAGATCCCGGTGTTCCACGACGACCAGCACGGAACGGCCGTCGTGGTGATGGCGGCGCTGCTGAACGCCGTGAAGCTGACCGGCAGGGACCTGGAGGACCTCAAGGTGCTGGTGATCGGGCTCGGCGCGGCCGGCGATGGCCGTCACGAAGATCCTGCTGGCGGCCGGCGTCACCGAGATCATCGGCGCCGACTCCCAGGGCGTGCTGCACGTCCAGCGCGAGGACTACCTGGACGGCAGCATGAACACGGTCAAGCGCTGGTTCGCCGAGGTCACCAACCCCGAGTGCCGCTCCGGCACGCCGGCCGACGTGATCGACGGCATGGACCTCCTGATCGGCGTCTCCGGCGCGCGGGCGCTGCCCGCCGAGGCGCTGGCACGGATGAACCGCGACGCGATGGTCTTCGCGATGGCCAACCCGACCCCCGAGGTCAATCCGGAGGAGGCCGCCCCGTACGTGCGGATCATGGCGACGGGCCGCTCGGACTACCCGAACCAGATCAACAACGTGCTCTGCTTCCCCGGGATCTTCCGCGGCGCGCTCGACGTGCGGGCCAGCGGCGATCACCGAGGACATGAAGATGGCCGCGGCCAGGGCGATCGCGGCGATCGTCGACGAGAGCGAGCTGCGCGAGGACTACATCATCCCGTCGGTCTTCAACCGCGACGTCGCTCCCGCGGTCGCCGCCGCCGTCGGCGAGCAGGCGCGCGTCGCGGGACTCGCCATGGCCGGCCAGGAGGTCGGCTATGCGCAGGGCGACACGAACACCCCGGCGACCTGCGGCGGCCGCTCGACGGGCGCATCTGAGGCAGCGGGAGAGATGAGCTCCCGGCGCGTGACCGTCACCGGCGCGACCGGCCTGATCGGTCCGGCGCCTTCGTCGCCGAGCTGAAAGGCGCCGGCTACGAGGTCAGCGTGCTGACCCGCGACCCCGAGCGGACGCGCCGGCGACTCGGCGAGGACGTGCAGGCCTTCGCCTGGGAGGCGATCAGCGAGCCGGCGCCCGCCGAGGCCCTTGCGGGCCGCGACGCGGTCGTGCACCTGGCCGGGCGAGCCCGTAGCCCAGCGCTGGAGCGACAGGGCCAGGCGGGCGATCCGCGAGAGCCGCGTGGCCGGGACCGAGCACCTCTCGAGGGCCTGCGCGGCCGCCGAGCCCCGCCCCGCGGTGCTGGTCAGCTCCTCGGCGATCGGCTACTACGGGCCCCACGGCAACGAGCCGCTCGACGAGGAGGCGCCGCCCGGCGAGGACTTCCTGGCGCGAGGTCTGCGTCGCCTGGGAGGCCGCGGCGCGGAGCGCGCCTAGGAGCTTGGCATGCGCGTCGTGCGGGTCCGCACCGGCGTCGTGCTGGACGCGCCGGCGGCGCGCTGGCGAAGATGCTCCCGCCCTTCCGGCTGGGCATCGGCGGCCCGATCGCGGGCGGTCGCCAGTACATCCCCTGGATCCATGCCGAGGACGTCGTGGGCATGATGCTGGCCGCGCTGGGCGACGAGCGCTGGGAGCGGACCGGTCAACGCCACCGCGCCCGATGCCCGTCTCCAACCGCGACTTCTCCCGCGCGCTGGGCACGCGCCCTTCACCGGCCCGCGCTGCTGCCCGTGCCGGGCCTGGCGCTGCGCGCCCTCTACGGGGACATGGCGGAGATCGTCACCGCCGGCGCCCGCGTCGTTCCGGCCAAGCCGCTGATGCTCGGCTACCAGCACCGCCACCCCGACCTCGACGAGGCGCTGCGCTCGGCGCTCAGCCGCTGAGCGCCGGCGCTGCCGGCCGCCGCGGGCGCCGGCGGCCCGCGTCGGGCGGCGCGGTTGTCGGTCTCGATGATCACCCGGCAGGGGCGCCGGCTGAGCAGGTAGGCGGCCGTCGGACCGATGCCGCTGCTCGCCCGCGGGGGCGTGGATCGTGGACCAGTAGATGACGTCCGAGCCGACCCGTTCGGCTTCCTCGACGAGGGCCGAGCCGGGGTTGCGGGTGCGGATCAGGCCGGTGCGGATCTTGATGCCCCGGCGTTTGGCCTGGATGCGGGCGCTCTCCAGCACCGAGCGGCCCTGCGCCTCCTCCTCCTCCAGCCCCGCCTCGAGCGAGAGCTGGCTGCGGCACGGGCAGCACGAAGATCGCGTAGACGACCCCGTCTTCGCCGATCAGCTTCGCGGCCGCCTTCAGGGCGGACGCGCTGACGTCCGTAGCCGAAGATCGGCACCAGCGCCGTGCGGTAGTCGAGCTCCTGGAAGTCCGCCGGGCGCTCCGGGCGGGGAAGGCTTGTAGGACTTGCGGGGATCCAGTCCCTGGCGCTTTCGGTAGTAGTAGTAGCCGGCCATGCCGGCGATCATCCAGGGGATGCCCGACGAGCCTGGCCTCGCCGTGGAGCACCGTGACGGCGACCCAGGCCGCCGCCGTGCCGATACCGCCGATCACCGCCGTCATCGGGATCTCGACGCCGCGTATTCGCACATCCCAGGGAGCCTTGTAGGGCCGTTCGCGGTCGGGGTCCTTGACGCGCAGCGCCACGATCGCGGCGTGCGCGATCGTGAACGAGAGCATCGCGCCGAACGAGTAGAGGTTGCCCAGCACTTCGGTGTTGCCGTACAGGATCAGCGCGCAGGCGAAGGCCGAGAAGAACATCAGCGTGAACCAGGGCGTGCGGAAGCGCGGGTGCAGCCGCGAGAAGATCTGCGGCAGCTGACGGTGCTCGGACAGCGACCACGACAGGCGCGAGATGCCGATCATGCCCGCGTTGGTGGCGATGAACAGGATCGTCGCGGCGAGGATGCCGACGTAGTACTGGGCGAACTTCAGCACCGTCCCGTGCAGCCCCAGCCGCGAGATCACCCCGAGGATCGGGTCGTTTTCGAAGAAGTGCCCCAGCGCCGTCGCATAGCCTGGTTGGGTGAAGGTCTGTTTGAGCTCGGGGCTGTAGCCGACGCCGTGGTGGATCACGGGCAGCGCCGAGAGGGCCACGACCGAGATGCCCGCGTACACGCGCGAGCACGGCGATGACGACCAGGTTGACGGCCTTCGGCACCTGCTTGCCGGGGTCGGTGGACTCCTCGGCCATGTTCGCCACGGTCTCGATCCCCGTATAGGCGAGCATCGCCAGCGACAGGGCGAAGATCAGTTCTTTCCATGTCGGGGCCACGCCGAGGTGGACCTGGTTGACCAGCAGCGAGGGGTTCAGCACCAGCACCGCACCCACCGCCACCAGCAGGATCTGCGTGCTCAGGTCGACGATCGCGAGGACGAAGTTCAGCTTCGCCGACTCGCCCAGGCCCCGGATGTTCAGAGCGGTCAGCGCGACGACGACGATCAGGCCGCCGACAATGTCGCCGGGGTTGTGCTTGAGCGCGCGAAGGCCCGGGAACGCACTCAGGTAGTGGGGCACGAAGAACGCCGAGATCGCGATCGTGAGGATGTAGTCGAGGCTCAGCGCCCAGCCGGCGAAGAAGGAGACCACGTCGTTGAAGGCGTGCCGGGCGAACGAGGAGGAGCCTCCCGCTTCGGGGAACATCGAGGCGCCCTCGGCGTAGGTTTTCGCGGTCAGCGCGAACAGCCCGCCGGCGAACAGGAACACCAGCGGGGTGAGACCGAGGGCGTGCGCGGCGACCAGGCCGAGCGCGTAGTAGATCGACGAGCCGACGTTCCCGTAGGCCGTCGCGAACATGCCCGACACGCCAACCGACTTGCGCAGTCCATGCTCGGAGAGGCGTGCCATCGGCCGTGGAGGCTATCGACGCCGGGCGCCGGGCGTGGCGCCTCGAGACCCGTGCATGCAAGAAGCCATGCACCGCAGTCGGCCGTGAAGGAACCGGCCGTATGATCCCGACGAGCCGCGGCAGCTGCGAGCTCGGCGACGCAAATGGAAACCGCCCGACGCGAAAACTACGACTCCGGCGAGGACTTCGTCCTCGAATACGGCGAGCTCCGCTTCACGTTCAACGAGGCCGACTTCTCCCAGCGCTGCGAGCAGGCTGCGCTGAAGCTCGGATTCGTCGGCGGGCGCCTCGGCCAGGAGGAGCTCGAAGACCTGGTCAACCTCGCCGTCAACGGCGAGATCATCGATCCGGCCTCGGGCCTCGGCGAACACGTCAACGACTGCTGGCCCGAGCTGGTCGGGCCGGCCGAGCGCTCCCTGGTGCACTGGCTGCGGCGCCTCGTCTTCCGCGGCGCCTGGCTGGACCAGCGCGTCAAGGAGGGCGAGCTCGGCGTCGCCTTCGACGAGCGCAGCGGCAGCTTCGCCTACGTCCAGCCCGCCCGCACCGGCGCCGTCGGCGCGGGCGAGCCGATCGAGCTGGCTCCCGAGCCCTCATGGGGCCGGGTCGCCTACCGCCGCTGAAGCTCTGCTGGCCTCCAGCGCCGCGGCGCGGGCCTTCCTGATCGCCTCGGCGCCGTCCTCGCCGACCAGCAGCTCGACCTGCAGCGTGCTGCTCGCCGCGAGATCGAGGATCGGCTGGCGTCCGGTCGAGGCCAAGCCCTCGTCGAGGGCGATCACGGTCGTCTCGCCTCCGAGCGGCGCGCCGGCCGTCGCGATCAGCGTCAGCGACCCGGCCTCGCGCAGGTTGCGGGCCGCGGCCAGCACGCGACGGGCAGCCTGCGGCGCGAGCCCGTCGAGGCCGTCGACCAGCACGACCGCATCGCCGCCTCGGGCCGCCAGCCGCTTGGCTGTGTCGAGCGCCCGCTCGACCGCCTGTGACTGCGAGTCCGCCGAGGCGGCGAAGCTGAGCGCCGCCACCGGGCGCGGGCGTCGCCTCCTGCCACTGGGCGATCTCCTCCGGCCGGGCGCCGGCCAGCACGACGCTGACCTCGAGGCCCTCGCGGTCCTTCAACGCCTCGAACAGCCGTCGCAGCGTCTCGGACTTGCCCGCCGCCCGGGGCCCGACGATCGTCGCCCGCGAGCCCTTGCCCAGCGGCGTGAGCCACTCGATCGCCTCGAGCGTCGGGTCCTGGGCGCCCAGCGCCAGCCGCTCGCTGGGCCAGGCCACGGGGAGGTCCTCGTAGCGGGCGCCGTCCGAGACGGCGTCGGCGGGCGAGCCGTTGATCGTGTCGATCCGGACCAGCGACGGATAGCGCTCCGAGCGGCGGGGCGTGCGGACGGGCCCGGCGACGCGGTCGCCCGAGACGAGCTCGCAGCGGCGCACCTGCGCGGCGGAGATGTAGACGTCCTCGTCGGAGGGCTCGGGCGGGTCGATGCGCAGGAACGCCGATCCGTTGCCCAGCACGTCGACGACGCCCTCGGCGACGCGCTCCTCCCGCTCGGCGTCCTCGGCGGCGGGGCGGGCAGCGCCCTCTCCCCTCTCGCCGCGTCCTCGGCCACGGCCACGGCGCGAGCGCGAGCGACCCTCCTCGGCGTCCTCCTGGACCTCGGCCTCCTCCTCAGGTTCGGCGTCGGCCTCCTCGGCCTCCTCGGAGTCCTCTTTGCCCCGGCGCAGGCGGGGGGTGCGGCGTTTGCGGGCCCTGGCTCGCGGCGCAGGCTCGCCCTCGCCGCCCTCGTCGCCCGACGCGGCCTCGCTGGAGGGCTCGCCCAGGATCGCGTCGATCAGGTCCGCCTTGCGCAGGCGCCGGAAGCCGTCGAGGCCGATCTGGTCTGCGATCGCGTGGAGATCGGCCAGCGGGCTCGCCTCCAGCTCGGAGCGGTCGAGTACAGCCATGGGGTGTTCCCTCTCTTCTCTTGGATGGGCGGTTGGCGTCCCGCCGCGTTGGTCAGCGGCAGGCACCCGTGAACGCCTTCAGCCTAGCGTCTGCACCGGCGCACCCGCGGCGGGCTCGCGCCCGGGGCGGTGGCCCGAGAGGCTCCGTTCAGTCGGCTCCGATCCGGTCGTGGCGGATCTCCTCGATCAGCCGCACGTCCTCGCTGACGTGGGCCTCCGCGCGCAGCGCGGCCCGCACAGCCAGGTAGTCGGCCGCCGGGCTGATGTCGTGCAGTCGGAAGATGTGCGCCCCGTGGTCGAGGCCGTGAGCCAGCGCGGCGAGCGTGCCGCCGAGGCGCTCGCGGGGACGACGCCCGGTCAGCGCGCCGATGAAGTCCTTGCGCGAGATCGCCATCAGCACGGGCCTGCCGAGCTCGTGCATGTGCCCCACCTCGGAGAGCAGCTCGATCGTCTGCGCCGGCGTCTTGGCGAAGTCCGGCCCAGGGTCGACGATCAGCTGCTCGCGCTTCATCCCTCGCGACACCGCCAGCTCGATCCTGATGCGCAGGAACTCCAGTACCTCGGCGACGATGTCGCCGTAGAGGTCGGGCTCCTGACGGCGTTCGCGGGGGGCGGCGGCGGTGTGCATGAGAACCAGTCCGGCGCCGCTCGCCGCGCAGACGTCCGCCAGCTCGGGGTCGCGCAGGCCGCTGACGTCGTTGACGATGCTCGCGCCGGCCTCGATCGCCGCCCGCGCCACGGCAGGCTTGTAGGTGTCGACCGAGACCGTCGCGCCGAGCTCGTTCACGACGAGCTCGATCAGCGGCACGACCCGCTCGATCTCCTGCCGCTCGGGGACGGGGGGCCGCCCGGTGGTGGCCGACTCGCCGCCGACGTCCAGGATGTCGGCCCCGGCTGCCAGCAGCTCCCTGGCGAGGCGCATCTGCGCCTCCAGCCCGTCGTGCAGGCCGCCGTCGCTGAAGGAGTCCGGCGAGGCGTTGACGATGCCCATCAGCCAGGGGCGCTCGCACAGCTCCACGTCGAGCGAGCGCGCGGTGAGGCGTCTGGGCGGGGCCATCATGGTGCGGCCTCCGGGGCGCTGGGCGCGAGGTAGGCGGCGCGCTCGCCGCGCTGCGCCCCGGCGGCGATCCCCTCGGCACGAGCCTCCGCGGCGAACGCGTCCAGCTCGCTCGCCAGGCGCGATTCGTTCCAGCCGAGCTCGCGTGCCAGAACGTCTGCGACCCGTCCCAGCGGCGAGCCCGTCGGCGGGTCCTGCTCGCCCTTCCCGGTCAGCTCACGGGCCGCCAGCAGCCCGAGGCGGGTGCGGCGCAGCAGCGCATCGCCGATGCTGCGCGCCTGCTCGAGGCGGGCTGCCAGTGCCACCTCGGCCAGCAGGTCGGGGCAGCCGGGCACGATCGCCTGGGCCAGCTCTCCGCGCTCGCCGGCGATCGCGAGCACCTCGTGGGCGCCGTGGCCGTACCGGCCGGCCAGCGCCGCGTAGGCCTCCTCGGCGACCCCCTCGACGCGGGGCAGCTCCTCGACGGCGACGGCCTGTCCGAGCGGTATTTCGTGCGTGCGGCAGGGCGCCTCGCGTGCGTCGCGCTCGACCAGCCGGTCGACCGTCATCTTCGCCATCCGCCGCCAGGTCGTCAGCTTGCCGCCGGTGATGGTGATCATTCCCGAGGAGGTCTCGTAGAGCTCGGCCTTGCGGGAGATGTCGACCGACTTCTTCGGGTCGCCGGTCGAGATCAGCGGGCGGACGCCGGCGAAGGCTCCGGTCAGCCGATCCGGGCCGAGCTCGGTCCCGAAGAACTCGTTGACGGCGCTGAGCAGGTAGTCGATGTCCTCGCCCGAGGGCTCGATGTGATCCAGCGGGCCCTCGTAGTCGTTGTCGGTGGTGCCGATCAGCGCATGCCCGAGCCACGGCAGCGCGAAGATCGAGCGCCCCGAGCCGGCGGGGACGATCGCCCCGCCGAGGAGCGGCAGGTCCTCGAAGCTGACCGTGATGTGCGTGCCGCGGCTCGGCCGGATCCGGGGCAGCTCGGCCTCCTGGTGGAGCTCCTGCGGGCGCAGCTGGTCGGCCCACACGCCGGTCGCGTTGATCACGTTCTCGGCCCGCACGTCGAAGCACTCGCCCGACTCGACGTCGCTGACCTGCACGCCGCTGGCGCGCCCGTCGCGCTCCAGCAGACCCGTCACGTCGAGGCGGTTCGCGCAGACCGCGCCGAAGCGCTCCGCCTCGCCCAGCACGGTCAGCACCAGGCGGGAGTCGTCGGTCTGGCAGTCGTAGAACAGGTAGCCGCTGGTGGGCTCGCGGCCGGCCAGGGCGGGCACCAGCTCGAGCACCTCCTCGCCGGAGACGATCCTGTGGCGGGCCGGGCTCCAGGACTCCTCCTGCTTGCGAAGCGCTCCCGATGGGGTGTGCCCCTTCATGGGGTGCTCGGCCCCCTCCGCGGGCTCGGCGCGCGAGCGCTCGCCGCGGGCGCGACGCGAGCGGCGGGAGCGAAGCCGGTCGCGATCGACCGACATCACGTCGTACAGGTTCAGCCCCACCCCCACCAGGCGGTCGGGCCGCGCCCCCTCGAATGCCGGCACGACAAGCGGCAGGGGGCGAACCAGGTGAGGTGCGAGAGCGACCATCAGGCTGCGCTCCAGCAACGCCTCGCGCACCAGGCCGAGGTCGAAGTTCTGCAGGTAGCGGAGCCCGCCGTGGACCAGCTTGCTCGAGCGGCTGGAGGTGCCCGAGGCGAAGTCGGCTCGCTCCACCAGCGCGACGCTGTAGCCCCGCGAGGCGGCGTCCAGTGCGACGCCGGCGCCGGTGATGCCGCCGCCGACCACGACCACGTCGAACTCGTCGCCGGCGAGGGCGGCCAGTGCCTGGCTGCGCGCGATCACGAGCGCAAGTCTCGCAGAGGCGGGACTCGCCCGGGAGGGGCGCCTGGGGTCAGATGTTGGCCAGCTCGGCGGTGATTTCGCTGACGGCCGACTTGGCGTCGCCGAACAGCATCTCGGTCTTCGGGTCGTAGTACAGCTCGTTTTCGATGCCGGCGAAGCCGGGGTTCATCGAGCGCTTGATCACGATCACCGAGTGGCTGTCGGAGACTTCGAGGATCGGCATCCCGTAGATCGGCGAGGAGGGCGTGTTCTTGGCCGCCGGGTTGGTGACGTCGTTGGCGCCGATCACCAGCGAGACGTCGGTGCGCTGGAACTCCGGGTTGGCATCGTCCATCTCCTTGAGCTGGTCGTAGGGCACGTCGGCCTCGGCCAGCAGCACGTTCATGTGCCCCGGCATCCGTCCCGCCACCGGATGGATCGCGTAGCTGACTTCCACGCCGCGTTTTTCGAGCTCCTTGGTGAGCTCGCGAACGGCGTGCTGGGCCTGCGCGACGGCCATCCCGTAGCCGGGGACGATCACGACGCGGTTGGCGTAGGCGAGCTGGATGGCTGCGTCGGCGGCGGTCGTCGAGCGGACGGTTCCCGCGTGCTCGCCGGCGCCGCTGGCGCCCTCGATCGCGCCGCCGCCTCCGAACCCGCCGGCCATGATCGCGGGGATCGAGCGGTTCATCGCGACGGCCATGAGGTTCGTGAGGATCGAGCCGGACGCTCCCACGAGCATGCCCGCGACGATCAGCGCCGGGTTGTTCAGCGCGATCCCCGTGGCAGCCGCCGAAAGCCCCGTGAAGGCGTTCAGCATCGAGATCACCACTGGCATGTCCGCACCGCCGATCGGCAGCACGATGGCGTTGCCGAGCAGCGCGGCGAAGAACAGCATGCCGATGAACAGGAGTTCGGAATGTGCCCCGGCGACCAGGTCGGCCCCGGCAGCGACCGCCAGCACCAGCAGCACCAGGTTGACCACCTGCTGGGCCGAGCCGAGCGAGATCGGCCGGCCCGGGATCAGTTCCTGGAGCTTTCCGAAGGCGATGTTCGAGCCCCAGAAGGAGATCGACCCGACGATCGCGGCGAACACGGAGAAGACCGCCACATACGTCGCGACGGCGCCGCCGCTGATCGTCACCGTGCCGAACCGGCCGATCAGGTGGATGGTGTGGGAGCCGTAGGTGGAGCCGTGTCGGCGGAACTCGGCCCAGGCGATCAGGAAGACCGCCCCGCCTCCGACGCCGTTGAACAGGGCCACCATCTGCGGCATCGCCGTCATCCTCACCTGGCGGGCAGCCGGCACGCCGACGGCCGCGCCGAGCGCCACGCCCAGCACGATCAGGCCCCAGTTGCCCTCGTTCGGGTTGAGCAGCGTGGCGACGATCGCGATCGCCATCCCGACCGCGGCGATGCGGTTGCCGCGAACCGCCGTCGTCGGTCCAGACAGGCCCCTGAGCCCCTGGATGAACAGGGAGAAGGCGATGATGTAGAGGACGTAGATGAAGCTTTCGCTCTGGATCCACGAGGTGGCCAGCGGCAGCGAGCTCATCGGCTCTCCCCCTCTCCGCCGCCCTTCTCGCCTGAGCCCTGCGGGGTGTCCTCCTTGTGTTTGGGCTTGGCCTTGAACATCTCGAGCATGCGGTCGGTGACGAGGAAGCCACCGACGATGTTGATCGTGCCGAAGGTGATCGCGATCACGAGGATCACCCTGTTGAAGGTGTCGTTGCCCGAGAGGCCCACAACCAGCAGCGCGCCGACCAGCACGATCCCGTGGATCGCGTTGGTGCCCGACATCAGCGGCGTGTGCAGCGTGTTGGGAACCTTCGAGATCACCACGAAGCCGATGAACCCGGCCAGCACGAGGATCGCGAGGTTGGTCGTCAGCGTGCTGGCGAGGATCATCGGGCCGCCTCCGCCGCGGCCTTGGCGCCGGGATTGACGATCTCCCCGGCACGCACCACGCAGGCACCCTTGATGATCTCGTCCTCGAAGTCCATCTGCAGCGAGCCGTCCTCGCCGACGAACAGCTCCAGCAGCGCCAGCACGTTGCGAGCGAACAGCTGCGACGAGTGCTCGGCCATCGTCGCCGGAAGGTTCAGGGGCGAGACGATCTTGACCTCGTGGCGAACGACGGTCTGACCCGGCTCGGTCAGCTCGCAGTTGCCGCCCGCCTCCCCCGCCAGGTCGACGATCACCGAACCGGGCTTCATCCCTTCGACCGCCTCGGCCGTGACCAGCCGCGGCGCCGGGCGCCCGGGAACGAGGGCGGTGGTGATCACCACGTCGAAGCCCTTGATCGCGTCGGTCAGCCCCTGCTGCTGGCGCGCGCGCTCCTCGTCGGTCAGCTCGCGGGCGTAACCGCCCTCCCCGCTGGCGTCCACACCGACGTCCAGCCACTGCGCACCGAGCGATTCGACCTGCTCGGCGACCTCGGGGCGCACGTCGTATCCGGTCGTGCGAGCACCGAGGCGCTTGGCGGTGGCGAGCGCCTGGAGCCCGGCCACGCCGACGCCCAGCACCAGCACCTTTGCGGGCGGGATCGTGCCCGCGGCGGTCATCAGCATCGGGAAGAACCGCCCCAGCTCCTGCGCCCCGAGCAGCGCCGCGCGGTAGCCGGCCACGTTGCTCTGGGAGGAGAGGGCGTCCATCGCCTGCGCACGGGAGATGCGGGGGATCGCCTCCATCGCGAACGCCGTGGCGCCTGCCTGCGCCAGCGCGTTGGTCGTCTGCGGGCTGGTCAGGGGCGAGAGGAAGCCGATCAGGATCGAGCCGGACCCGAGGCCGCGGATCGCCTGCGGGTCGGGCGGCGCGATGCTCAGCACGATGTCGCTGCGCCACACCTCATGGGCGTCCTCGGTGATCTCCGCGCCCGCCTCCCTGAAGGCGTCGTCGCCGAGCAGGGCGTCCGCGCCCGCGCCGCTCTGCACGAGGACGTCGAGGCCCTTGGCTCGCAGCTTGCTGACGACCTCCGGCACGAGCGCAACCCGGTGCTCTCCCGCCGCGGTCTCCTTCGGTACCCCGATCCGCATCTGAGGTGCGAGAACGTATCCGATCGAACGGATGCGCGACGGCTGGGGCCTATGATTCGAGTCCGACCCGCCCGCGGCGGGACGGCAGCGGCCGACGATGACAGTCAACCTCACCCGCATCTACACCAAGCTGGGCGACGGCGGCGAGACGCACCTGGGCGACATGAGCCGGGTGTCGAAGCTCCACCCCCGGGTGGAGGCCTACGGGACGGTCGACGAGCTGAACGCCGCGATCGGGCTGGCGCTGCTGGCCGAGGGGTTGCCGGCGAGCTTCGCGGCATGGCTGGCGCGCGTGCAGAACGACCTCCTCGACGTCGGCGCCGACCTGTCGGTGCCCGCCGAGGCGGACGCCGCCGAGCAGGGCCGCGCGCGCCTGCGGGTCGGCCCGGAGTACACCGCCTGGCTGGAGCAGGCATGCGACGAGGTCAACGAGACGCTGCCGCCGCTGCGCTCCTTCGTCATCCCCGGAGGCACTCCCGCCGCGGCGCACCTGCACGTCTGCCGGACCGTCTGCCGGCGCGCCGAGCGTCGCACGATCGCGATCGGCCCGGAGGTCAACCCGGAGGCGGTGCGCTACCTGAACCGGCTGTCGGACCTGCTGTTCATCCTCAGCCGCGCCGCAAACGCGACCGGGGAGCAGGGCGCCGAGCCGCTGTGGGATCCCGGCGCCCACGGCACCGGCCCGGCCGGGCAGACCGGCTGAGCTGCGCCCAGCTCCCCCGCCCGGGCGGCGCACCCGGGCCGATGTGGACGAGGCGGATCAGGCTGCGCCCGCGGCCGCGTCGACGTCCGGGGCGTCGCGGGTCGGGCGGATCCGCTCGGCGAGGCGCAGGCCGGCCACGGCCAGCGCCATCCACAGCGAGGCGATGAGGTAGCCGCCCAGCACGTCGCTGGGCATGTGCCAGGCGAGCATCAGCAGCGAGGCGCCGACGGCGAGCAGGAACAGGGCCCCCACGGACGCGACCGCGGGGCGCAGTCGGGCCGGCGCCACGAGCACGGCGCACAGCACCAGCGCGGTCGCGGCGGTCGCGTGGCCGCTGGGCCAGGAGGCGGCGTTGATCTGGACGTTGCCGACCCTGTCGTGGGAGTGCGCCAGCAGCGGCTTGAGCTCCTCGGCGCTGAGCGGCGCGAGGGCCAGCACGCCCAGAACCGCGACGGCGACCCGCGGCCTGTCGCGGGCGACGGCTGTCGCGACGAGCGCGATCGCCCAGAGGATGAACAGGGCGGGATCCAGCAGGTGCAGCAGGAAACGCGCGATCGAGTCCAGCCGCGGACGGCTCAGCGTCGTGAATTCGTACAGCGCGACGGCGTCCTTCAGGTGCACGGCCGGCACGAGCTCCGCGACGGCCCAGACGCCGGCGAGCGCCAGCGCGCAGGCGCCGGCCAGGGCGAGTGCGTTCAGGGGACTGGCCGCGGCCCGTGACGGCGCGCGTCCCGCAAGCAGCCGCGGGCGGGCCGATCCGGCGGTGAAAGCGTGTTCGCTCATCCCGAGAAGGTTAGGGCGAATGCTACGAGGCCCTGAAACCGAGGACGGGGCCCGGACGGGTCCGGGCGGTCTCAGCCGCCGACGGGCTCGATCGGGAACGGCCTGCCGGCCAGCCCTGTCAGCGCCTGGGCGGTGACCCACACGGGGGTCTGGGAGCCGGTGCGGGAGTAGCGCACGCTCCCGTCGGCCCCCACCAGGCTCTCCAGGTAGGCGATCGGGCTGCGGCTGCCCCGCCGGGTCACGGCTCCAGGCGCGCGCCCCGCCGCGACGAGGGCCTGGATCGCCCAAGCGGTCGACTGCGCGTTGGACGTCCCGGCGGACTGCTGCGGAAACCCGCCATCGAGGTTCTGGGAGCGCGCCAGGAAGCCGACGGCGCGGGACACGCGCCGCGTGCCAGCGCGGCCCGGCGACGGCGAGCGCCTGCACGACGGCGGCCGTGTCGTCCACGTCGCTGCCGCCGCCCCTGGTCGGCGAAGCCGAAGCCGCCGTCGGCGTCCTGCTGGCGGGCGAGCCAGCGGGCCGCGCCGGCGATGGTCGGCGAGGTGGCGGGGTATCCCGCCGCGCGAAGGGCGAGCACGGCGAAGGCCGTGAGGTTGGACAGGCCGCCGAAGGAGCCGTCGGAGCCGCGGAGGCGCAGCAGCCGGCTCACCGGATCGCCACCGGGCAGCGAATGGACCGAGGCACCACAGGCCCGCAGGGCGAGGATCGTGCGCTCGAGGTCGCCGGCGCCCTGCAGGCTGCCCGCGCTCGGCGCGCAGCGATCGAGCACCGTGTGCCCGTCGCGACGCACCGCCAGGGGGCTCCTGCCGGCGGCGGCCATGCCGATCGCGGCCCAGGCCGAGTAGAGCTCGCTGCTGGCCTGCCCCGGGGCGGCGCCGAAGCCGCCGTCGGCGTTCTGCGCGCCGGCGAGGTAGGAGAGCTCGCGCCCGACCGCCACGCGTGCGGCCCGCGCTCGCGGCTGCAGGCGCGCCTGCGGTCCCGGTCGTCTGGGTCGCGCCGGCGCAGGCGCTGAGGCCGAGCACCAGCGCGGGAACGCACAGCAGCGCGAGGACGCCGGCGAGCGGGACCGCCCAGCACCCGGTCGAGGCGGCGGCGGGCGCGGGCTGGGCCCGCGCTGCGCCGGCGGGCCCTGCCAGCTCACCTGCAGGCGGCGTCGGACGCGCAGGAGCATGCGCAGCAGCGCCGCCCCGAAAGCCAGGCCGAAGGCGAAGCTGGCGATGACGTGGGTGAGGTCGAAGGCCAGCGCGGTGCCCAGCACCACGCCGAAGCCCGGCCAGGCTGTGGCTGCCGGTGCCCGTCCAGGTGTAGAGGTCGACGACCAGGTTGAACAGCCTCGGCGGCGAGCGGCGCAGGCGAGGGCCAGCGACCAGCGGCGAGGGACGCGCGACCCGACAGGCGTCCCAGCCCGCGCCCCGGCGAGACCCGACGAGGCCCCAGCCGAGCATCTGCCAGGGCGTCCAGGGCCCCTCGCCGAGCAGCACGTTGGAGGCCAGACCCGCGATCGCGCCGACGGCGAAGCCGGGTCGTGCGCCGAAGGCGACGCCGCTGACCAGCACGATCGCCGTGATCGGCTTGACGTCGGGGATCGCCGCGAAGGCGTCGCGGCCGAGCGCCGCCAGCGCGGCGAGCGTCGCGACGATCGCCACCAGCTTGGCCGGGCGGGCGGCTGCGCTCGTACCACCAGAACGCGCCGGCCAGCGAGGCGAGACGATCGCGAAGGAGGCCAGCTGCCAGCTCACCGACCCGCCACCACTCTCTCCGACGCGCCCGACGCGGGCGCTCCGGGCCGGGCCGTGCAGCAGCGCCGCGCCTTCGGCCGGGCAGCAGCGCGCCGCCCGCGCCGTCGAGGATCCGGGCGGTCTCCGTGGCGAAGTACCAGCCGCCCGCCAGGATCTCCTCGATGCGGGCCGTCGGCGATCACGCGGCCGTCTGCCAGCAGGACGGCCCGCCGGCGCGAGCTCGGCCGCGAACTCGGCGTCGTGGGTCGCCACGATCACCGCCATGCCGGCGGCGGCCCGCTCGCGCAGCCAGCCCGCGAGCTCGGCCTTGGCGCCCGGTCCATGCCGCGGGTCGGCTCGTCGAGCGCGAGCGTCGCCGGCTGGCTGCTCGCCGCCGAGCACGATCGCCAGCGCCAGTCGCTGGCGCTCCCCGCCGGACAGGTCACGTGGATGTGCGCCCGCCAAGGCCGCTCAGGCCGACGAGCTCGAGCAGCTCGGGCGGCGCCTCCTGCGCGACGCGCTCGTGCAGGAAGTAGTCGCCCGGGTTCTGCAGCAGCAGCGCCAGCCTTCCCGCCCGCCGCACGCTGCCCCGCGTGGGCTCGAGCAGTCCGGCGGCGTGGCGCAGCAGCGTCGACTTGCCCGCGCCGTTGCGGCCCATCAGCGCGACCGCCTCGCCGCGGCGCGACGGTCAGCTCGACGCCCCTGAGGATCGCCGGCCCGTCGCGCAGCTCGTGCCAGACCCCGCGCAGCTGCAGCGCGGCGGCGCCGGCTCCGCCGCGCGCCGCGCGCAGGCGGGCGCGCGAGCGCCGGCGGGTCGCTCGCGCCGGGGACGGCGGGGTCGCCGGCGGCGGGGACGGGCAGCAGGCCGTGGCGGCGGAGCAGCGGCGCGGGCCTGCTTGACGCCGGCGGGCGGCGGCGCGAGGCCGACGCCGGCGATCAGCCGCGCGGCGGGCGTCTGCAGCGCCGGCGCGTTCGACGCGGCCCATTCCTGAAAGCCGCGCGGGCCGCTGTCGCAGACGACCCGTCCGGCGCTCCAGCGCGATCACCCTGTCGGCGGCCGCGAGGCAGCGCTCGAGACGATGCTCGATCAGCAGCACGGCGGTGTCGGACTCCTGGTTCGAGCCGGCGCAGCTGCCAGATCAGCTCGTCGCCCGCGACCGGGTCGAGCTGGGATGTCGGCTCGTCGAGCAGCACCAGCTGCGGGCGTGCCACGAGCGCCGCCGCCAGCGCGACGCGCTGCAGCTCGCCCCGGAGAGCTCGCGCGGTCGGGCGGTCCAGCAGGTGGCCGATGCCCAGCGCGAGGGCGGACTCCTCGACCGCCCTGGCGACGGCCGCGCCGGCGCGGCCGAGGTTCTCGACGCGCCAGCGCGAGCTCGGCGCGCACGGTGCTCATCACGACCTGGCTCTCGGGGTCCTGCAGCAGCGTCCCGGCGACGCGCGCCGATCGCGGCGGGGCCGTGCTCGCGCGTGTCCAGGCCGGCGACCGGTCACGGCGCCCGAGAACTCGCCGCCATGGAAATGCGGGACGAGCCCGGCGGCGGCGCGCAGCAGCGTCGACTTGCCCGACCCCGAGCCACCCGCCACGACGCAGAACTCGCCCGGCTCGAGCGCCAGGCTGACCTCGCGCAGGGCGGGCTGCGCGCCGCGCCGGGGTAGCGGTAGGAGACCCGCTCGAAGCTCAGCGACGCTCATGGCTCGATCCCTCTGCGGTCGGCGAACGGGGCCAGCGCCAGCGCGCAGCATCAGCCCGCCGCGGCGAGCGTGGCCGGCGTGAGGCGCGAAGGAGACGAGCGGGTAGGCGTGGAAGCGCGCCGCGCCGCCGAGCGGGCGAGCGAGCGCCAGCGCGAGGATCGCGCCGCGCCGCGGCGGCGAAGGCGAGGTCGTGGCGCGAGCGCGGCGCGCGGCGCGGGCGCGCGCCCGTCGGGCGCCGCGCCGTAGCCGCGCATCTCGAGCACCGCGGCGACGTCCAGCGAGCGCTCCAGCGCGCCCGCGACCGTCGCGCGCAGGATCGCCAGCCTGCCCCGCGCGCCGCGGGCGCCGCCGTCGGGGCGGCAGCGCTGGGCCTCGGCGAGGCGCCGCGCGTCCTGCCCGAGCACGGGCAGCAGGCGGGTCGCAAGGCGGCCGTCAGCGCCGAGCGGGGCGAGACGCGGCGCAGCGCCAGCAGCAGCTCGTCGGGGTCGGCCGCGCAGACGACGAGCAGGCAGGCCAGGCTGACGACGAGCAGCCGCAGGGCGAAGACGGCCCGTAGACGACCGCCTCGACGGTCAGGTTCTCCTGCCCCAGCGGGCCCCATTCGCCCAGGCGGGCGAACACGGTGAGCCCCTGGCGGCTGACCAGCACGTTGACCAGCACCGCCATCAGCACGATCGGCAGCATCGCTCGCGCGGGCCGCGCCGAGCAGCTGCGCGCCCGACCCCCGAGGCAGCCGCGGCGAGCAGCACCGACGGCCAGCAGCGCCGCCGAGCAGCACGGGGTCTTCGACGATCAGCGCGGCGCAGTCGCCAGCGCCGCGCCGTAGGCGCGCCGCGATCGGTGCCGCGGGCGGCATGAAGCGGGCTCGCCCGACGCCGGTAGGCGATGCGGGCGGCCGCGTCGAGCGTCCTCATCCGCTCGCCTCGGGCAGCGGGATCGGCCCGCCGGGTGTCACGGCGAGCGCGAAGCGGTGTCGCAGAGTCGCTTCGCTTCGAAGTCTCGCGGCGGCAGCGTGCAGGCCCGCCTCGTCGGTGCCCGTGACGACCCAGGCGGGCGACTGTTCGCCCTGGCGCGTGGCAGCGATCAGGCCCGCCGAGGAGCCGAGCGTGCGCGACGGCTCGCCCGTTCTGATCGAGCAGCGTGAGGCTGGCCCCGTTGCGGGGGAAGGTCGCGTAGACGCCGCTGGTGTGGGGGCCCGCTTCGATCCCGGCGACGGCCGGGTCGACCCGCACGGAGGGCCACGGCCCGACCAGCACGCGAAGCGTCTGCGGGCCGCCTTCGGGGCTGATGCGCCCGTCGCGGCGGGAACCCCCGCGGCCTGCAGCCGCGAGCTGACTGTGCTGCAGGCGCATCGGCCTTCGCGCATTCGACCCGCACGGGCAGGCGCTTGCCGTCCAGGCCGTTCAGGAACGGCTCGGGGAAGGAGCCGACGACGGCGGGCACGTCCTCGGTCTGGCTCCAGTCGTGCAGGTCCCACCAGATGTGGTCGCCGGGATGGACGTTCGTGGCGGCCGCGCCCTTGGCCGCCTGGACGCCGTTGACGTAGTAGAACCAGTCGATCGGCGCTCCCCCTTGCTGCCCGCCCGATAGGCCGTCGATCGCCTGCACGAAGCCGCCGCCGAAGCGAGTGCTGACGGCGTAGTTGCGCAGGAGCAGGCTCATCACCGTTTCCTGGCCCGCCGTGCGCGGATGACCGGCTTCGTGCAGCACGCGATCGCCGAAGCCCGTCGTGACCAGCAGGCTGACCGCCCGCGGCGCCGGTCCGGCCCCGAGCCCGCAGCCCGACAGCGCCAGCAGGCAGCCGAGCAGGAGCGGCAGCTGTGATGGAAGCCCCCTCACCGCACCTGGATCGTCTCCGGGAACGACGGGACCGATCCCGCCCGCGACGCGCTGAGCGCATAGCGGCCCGCCGCTGAGGGGGCGCGCAGCGTCGCCCGCCCCGCGGCCCCCGTCGTGGCTGAGCTGCCCGCCACCCGCACGCGCGCTCCCGACATCGGCTTGCCTCGGCCTTCGTTGTCGTAGCCCGTCACGCTGACCGTCAGCCGACCGCCGCGAGCGACGGAGGAGGACGCGCTGACTTCCAGCGTGCGCTGGCAGCCGCCCGCGAACGCCCCGCACCAGAACCACAGCACCCGTTGACCGGATCTGAGCAGCCGCCCGTCGCCCTGCGGGCCGCTCGGATCGCCCGCCCCTGTGCTGCCTGAGAGGTTGCCGACCTTGTACTCCCACCCGTTCTGGCCATGGTTGGTCTCGCCGTCGAGGGAGTACACGAACAGCTCCCCCGAGCCGCTGTCGGAGGCGCCGCAACGGCCGTAGTCGCGGATCGCGAAGCCCGGTCCTCCGGCCCGGCGCAGGTCGGCCAGGGCGGCGAGCGGCGTGCCCGCGGCGACGCCGCAGCTGCGCCCGCCGACCCGGACGCTGACGGCGGAGGCGAGGATCGTGCGCGCCGGCGAGAGGATCACGTTGCCCGCGCCGACCACCATCGTCTGCACCGCCGGGGCGGACGCCGAGACGAGCGCGCTCGGACCCGCCTGGCCGCGGCCGGCGCTCGCCGCGGCCGCGGGCAGCGCGCACGCGGCCGTGATCGCCCCGACCGCCAGTGCCCAGCGGAGAGCCCCGGGGAGCCTCCTAGCCGACATAGAAGACCAGCCGGGAGGTGCCGCGTGCCAGCGCGACGGTGTTGCCCGCCACGTCCCGCGCGGTCACGTCGAGCACGTAGCGCCCGGGTGCCAGCGCGGCCGGCAGCAGGTAGGAGAAGCCGGCAGCGGCGGAGGCCTGGAAAGGCTTGCCGGTCGCGCAGCGCGCCTTCAGGAACTCCTCGCGCAGTCCGTCGTAGGCCCAGCAGCGCCCGCGGTAGCTACGGCGGAGCGTCAGGCTGACCGACGTGACGCCGCTGTGGGCGTGGATCGTCCCCGCCAGCACGCGAGGCGCCCGCCCGCGGGGGTAGTGGTGGCCGTCGAGGACGCTGGTCACCGCGGCGACCAGCGCGTAGGGGCCCTTGTAGGGGGTGCTCGCGGCTTTGTACCCGGCCACCCCCGAGCCGGTCGAGCCAGTCGGCGCGCTGCCACACGCTGTTTCGCCGGGGTTGTGCACGCAGACGACCAAGCCGTTGGAGCGGACCGAGTCCGAGCGGCTCGCCTTGAGGGTGAACGTCCCGGCGTGGGTGAGCGTCAGGCTCGCGTTCCCGCTCGCGTCGGTGGGGGCGCTTCCCGGCAGCGTGCCGGTCAGGCCCGCGGTGTCTTCGCCGACGCTCGCGCCGGAGATCGCTTCGCCGTTCTGGCCGTCGACGACGTGAACGGTGAAGGGGCTACCCGCCTGCACACTTGCCGGCCCGGAGATCCGCAGCAGGTGAGTGAGGTTGAAGAAGTTGTAGGCCCAGAGCACTTCGACTCCGGGTTCCACAGCGACCTCGCAGCCGCCGACTTCGGATGACTTGTAGTTAACGGCCAGCCCCCACGAGTCATACGGCGGGGTGCTTTCGTCCTTGTCTGAGCCGACCTGGGTGATGAAGAAGTCACCCGGCTTTCCTTCTTCGCCGAACCAGGTCGCGTCGAATTCGAGGCCCGCCGCCAGGGCGGCGTCGTGCAGCGCCGTCGTGGGACCACCGACCGCGCCGACGGTGCCGGCGTTCACGCCGCCGTTTTCAAGGTAGTTGCACGGGTGAGATCCTTTGCTGGAGGGCGTCTGGATCGTCTCGGGACCCGTGGTCACGGGTCCTTCGAAGAAGGTCTTCGAGGACCCCTCGACGCGTAGCTGCACCGACGTCGTCGCGGCGAGCGAATCGCCGCAGATGACTGCCGGCACGATCACGGCGGCGCAGAACGCCAGCCGCAGAGAACGAAACGAATTCATTGAGCCAACCCCTTTCCACGAGGGCTTGTGGGCTTCGGCCGGAGGCAGGTCTCCTGGCTCCCGGGCCTACCCTCCGCGCCTTCCCATCCCGCCTGTGGCGGTCCAGTGGCTCGCGCTCTGTGAACGCGCTGCGGCTGGCATCCCCGGTAACAGTGGCGGGTCCGCGCCGGATTCGCACCGGCTTCCCTTGACCACCGACCTATGGACGGGCGGAGTCTACTCGCTGGGGGACGAACCCTGCCCCTCGACGGCCGACTTCAGACGTCCAAGCCGCGCCCCCCAAGCCGTCTCAGCCGCGTCCAGCCAGGCCGCAGCCGGAGCGAGCGCCTCACCCCTGAGCCGGTAGCGCACCTCGCGACCGGGAGAGGGCATTCGCTCCAGCAGTCCCGCCTCGTTCAGCGTCGCGAGGTGCTTGGCCACGGCCTGGCGGCTGATGGGCAGGTCGGCTGTCAGCGCGGGCACGCTGGTCGAGCCGTCGCGCAGCAGCGCCTGCACCATCGTCCGCCTGGTCGGGTCGGCAAGGGCGGCGAAGACGCTGCCGACCTGGTCGCTCAAGCCGCCACCAGCGACAGGCTCGCCACCATCGCCGCGAGTGGAAAGCGGGGTGCGGTCTCGACCACGACCACGCGACTGCCGGCCGGCATGGCGAGGATGCGGAAGTCGACCCTGGTCGCGGGCTCCTCCGGCGAGGCCCACCACCACACCAGCCGGCTGGGGGATCGGCCTGCTCGATGTGGATCTCCCGGTCGGGCTCATCGAGCCATCGCTCCCTGCCCTCCTGGGTGACCAGCGCCTCCCAGACCTCCTCGGGCGAGGCGTCCACCTCGACCTCTCTGCGGACCTCCGTCTGGCTTTCCATCACCGTCGCCTCCTTGACAACCAACTGGTTGCTATTGTGCTTGACAACCTTCCAGTTGTCGAAAGGATAGCCCACCATGTCACTGATCCCGATGGTCGTCGAGCAGAGCCCCAGGGGAGAGCGCTCCTTCGACATCTACTCCCGCCTGCTGAACGAGCGGATCGTCTTCATCGGCACCCCCGTGGACGACCAGGTCGCCAACCTCGTGGTCGCCCAGCTCCTGCACCTGGAGAGCGAGGACGACCAGAAGGACGTCTCCCTCTACATCAACTCCCCGGGCGGGATCGTCTACTCGGGCCTTGCCATCTACGACACGATGCAGTTCATCAAGCCCGACGTGCAGACGATCTGCTTCGGGGTCGCGATGAGCATGGGCTCGCTGCTGCTGGCCGGCGGCGCGCCGGGCAAGCGCATGGCCCTGCCCAACAGCCGGATCCTGATCCACCAGCCCTCGGGCGGCTTCGAAGGCCAGGCGGCCGACATCGAGATCCACGCCCGCGAGACGCTGGAGCTGCGCCGCCACATCGATGAGATCTACGCCCAGCACAGCGGCCAGACACTCGAGCGCGTCCACGACGACATGGACCGCGACCGCTACTTCACGGCCGAGCAGGCCCGGGACTACGGGCTGATCGACCGGGTGATCTCCTCGCACGAGCTCAACCGCGTTCCCACCGGCTTCGCCACGCGGGAGGCCGCGGCGGGAGCGCCGGGCTGAGGGGCGCGCCCGCAGTAACACTCGAACGCAAGCCCCTCACACGCTACGGCTCGGATCGTGGAGGGTGCCCTCGCAGATAGAAGCGAAGCAGGACCAGGGCGAGCGTGACGAGCGCGACAGCGATCGAGATCCAGCCGGCCAGGTGCCCTGACTCGGTGGCGAAGACCTGAACGATGCCTACGCCGATGATGCCCACCGCGAGGAGTCCCGCGATCCACTGCAGCATCTCGAGATCCCTGTTCTGTTCGGTGCGGATGACGATGTCCGCGTATTGAGAGAGTCGGTCGAGCCGGTCGCGAGCTCGCCGGTAGACGTTTGCGATCCCCAGTTGCGCGCGGAGCCGTTCATAGAGGTGACCGTATTCGGGCCAGGCCACGTTGAGGTCGAACATCTCCTCCATCTCCAGGGTGAGGCGGTGCGAGGTCTCGGCAAGGCTGACGACGTCGCTCTGGCCGCTTCGCTCCGACTCGAGGCCGAGGGCTCCCACCATCGCGCGAAGGCTCGTGACGCCCACGAGCGCGTGACTCATCCAGCTGAACAGGTAAAGCGCCGAGACACCAGGGAAGTGCTCGCTCTCGGTGTGATACGCGGTGACGACACACTGCAGCTGGGCGATGC
This sequence comes from uncultured Solirubrobacteraceae bacterium, assembly GCA_963760785.1. Taxonomy (GTDB): domain Bacteria; phylum Actinomycetota; class Thermoleophilia; order Solirubrobacterales; family Solirubrobacteraceae; genus Palsa-744. Next base: position 251,394 of record CAVXEL010000001.1, read on the forward strand.
GCCATATGAGCGCACTTGGCATACCGCACTCCATGTCGTCGACGCGATCGACGCTCGTGACGGGCAATGTGCTGTCGGACACCAGGCCGCGCAGCAAAGCCTGTAGCTTCTCCGGGACACCGCTGTCGACGCGCCCGACGCCAAGGCAGTCCTTCTTGCGGGGTGGCCACCACACCCCGTCGACCACCTGGGAGGTTCCGGCCTCGAATGGCTGGAGATCGTCGCTGAGGACGAGCGTCGACCAGGCGGTGGACATGCGGATCGCCTTGAGGATTTCGTCGGCGAGCGCGGAGCCACGAGGGCCGCCCTCCGCTCTGCCGAGGCAGCCCTGCGAGGCGAACATCGCCTCGCACGAGGCCGTGTACAGCAGCTCCACCCATTGTCTCATCGTGCCCGCCGGCGGGGCGCCGGCGAGGGCGCTGGCAGCCAGCGACTTCGAGACGGGCCAGGCATCGTGCATCCCCAACGAGTTCAGGTAATCGCACATCGGACCGCCGATCAGCTCGAACTGGTCATCGGCGTGTTCCGGAACATGCGTGCTGGCCCCGCCGAGCGACGTGATGAGCTGGTTGATCTCACTCACGGACAGCTTCCGCGGGCCTTCGGCTCCGTCCGCGCCGATCGCCACGGGGACGAAGACGATGCTGAAGGAGATCGTGCGCCGGAACTCAGCTTCGAACGGGCGCCTGACTCGGGTGACGAACGGCAGCATCACCAGGCCGTTCTCCGCCTCGCCGCGCGGGCGCACCACCCCAGGGGCCAGCCACAGGTTGTAGATCCGGTCGCTCAGGTGACTTGCGAAGATGCGGGTGCGGCGCTGAGCGTAGAGCTTTGCGACGAATCGCCGCAGTTCGAGGAGCCGCTGCTCGTCCGCTCCATCTCTCAGCCGGGGCGCGGACTCCGTGTCTGTGTCAATGGGCTCTCCCTCCGGGCTCGCGTCCGGCAGCGCGCGGAGCGAGACGAGGTAGTCATTGCAGTCAGGGTCTGCGCCCGGCTCGATCCGCAAGCCGTCGGGAGTCGCCGGTCGCTGGGCGCGGAGAAACGACCTCCACGGGGCCGGTACTGCCACTCGTCGATCCCAATTCAGCAGAGCGGGTATCCCCGGGTCACCCTCCGCGGACTCGAACTCCTCGCCAAGAGCGAGCGCGGCATGGCGGGACATCTGGCCGAGCCACGTGTGCGACGGCTGCGCCTCCGTCAGATCGCATCGCTGAAGTTCAAAGCTGTCCGCGTCCGGGACGAGATTGCTCGCGAATTCCCGCTCGAGTCGCTCGATGTAGTCGGTCGTCAGAACCTTGAAGCGGCTGTGCCGGCGCTGCCCGTCCCGATCCACGTCGCGAAACGGGGGCGGCGTGAGAGCCGAGCTCATCTGGATCAGGCAGTCGAACACTCGCGCGCTCCCGATGGGATTGGATCCAGTATCTGGAATGGCATCTGGTCGTGGGGGCCCGTTGGGTCGCGCCGATGCGTCGCGTATCCGCTAATGCGCCGCCGCGCCGGCGTCGCCACCCGCCGCGGCTCCCGCGGTGCCGCTGCTCCCTGGGCCGAAGCCGGGGGGCACCTTCCCGAACGTGTTTTCCGGTGCGGGCTGCTGAGCGAAGAAGCCCTCTGCGGCGTCGAAGCCCGAGTTGTAGAGCTCTTCCTTTTCGGTCTTGGTGAGGTTGAAGTTCAGCGTCGAGACCGCGCCGGTGGGGATCGGGATGACGCGGCCGGGGAACCGGTGCAGCTCGAACTTGTCGAGTGCGTTCATCGCGGTGTCAAGGACCGCCTCGAGCATCTCGAGCGACCAGGTGGGGCCGCCGATCTTGTGTTCGGCGGGCTGAGTCTCGCTCGCGTCGCGTCCCCCGTGGAGGTGAAAACCCCAGGTCGGGTGCTGCGGCTCGGGCTTGTCGAAGACGTAGAGCGGCAGGCTGGAGCCCACGCCACCGTCGACGAAGACGGCCTCTCTGCCGGTCTGCCTGTCCCACATCCCGCCGATCGGCGGGAAGAAGTAGGGGTAGCCGGCGCTGATCCGGACGGCCTTGGCGACAGGGAAGGCCGCGGGCTCGAGTGGCTCGTCCTGATCGTCCCGGTAGAGGGCCACTTCGTCGGGGAACGTCACGATCCGTCCGTGGGCGAGGTCCGTGCCGACCACGATCAGCCTCCTGCCGGTCGCGGCTTCCAACTGGCCGAAGGTGGCGTCCTCCGCCACGTCGTCGGACTCCCGCAGCAGCGTCTGGATCCATTCGGTCAATGCGTCGCCGCGCACCAGCGAGCGGTGCAGGAGCAGGTTCTCGATCTCACCGACCAGTGGGATCCTTGTCCCGTAGTCGGCGATGCGGCCGAAGTCGAACGCCTCCAGCGACGCGTTGAGGGTCTCGGCGTTGTAACCCGCGGCCAGAGCCATGGCGGTGATCGCGCCGGCCGAGGTTCCGGCCAGCTCGTGCCAGCGGTCATAGCCCGCTTCCTCGGTGGCCTTGAGCGCTCCGGCGAACGCCAGGCCCTTGATCCCTCCACCGGAGAACACGCCGTCCGCCGTACTCCCCGTCTCGCGTGCGCTGCCAGTGGCGTCCATCGGCGTCCTCCTCGTCCAGACATCGCTCGGCGCCCCGCAAGCCCATCCGAGGCATTTCGAGCCTAACCCCGGTCCGTATGTTCGAACAGCCAATTCTGGACGTATGGACACCTGGCCGGCCTCACCGGATCGGCGACCTCCCCCGCGACGGCGCCGCAGGACTCTCAGCAAGCTCCAACACAACGACAAGCCTCGCCTGAGGCCGGCGGAGCACCCTGCACGTACGCAGTGGAAAGCAACCGGAAAGGAACGAACAGATGTCCCTCTCGCTGGCAATCGCCATCAATGCAGTCGCCGACATCCTCCTGCTGGGCGGCCTGGCCTGGACCATGTCCCGCGCCGCCAAGCTCACGCCCCACGTCTCCGCAGCAGACCAGCAGCTCGCGGTCGTGCACCGGCTGCGCCCCGAGCAGACCAAGGAGTGCCACGAGCGGGCCGCCTAGTGCGGCCGGCTCGCGGCCGCTCTAGATCCAGCCGAGCAGCGGCCCGAAGACGAGGCCGGCAGCCAGGTCCAGCGCGGCCAGGGAGCCGACGACTGCGATCTGGCGCCGGCGATCGTCCATGTCGTAGACCCAGAAGCAGACGACGTAGAAGGTCAGGTAGCCGAACACCACGATCACGGGGAAGCTGGCCACGTTCCACCACCAGTAGTACCAGTGGAAGACCCCGTCGGCGTGGAGCAGCAGCTCGACGCCGACCGACACCAGCGACAGCCCTATGGCGAGCGCCCAACGGTTGGGCAGGCCGAGGATGCGCACGGAGCGGTCCCGAGGAAGAAGCTTCGTGAAGATCACGCCGTTGATGGCGAAGAACAGGGAGATCTCGATGGTGAGCCCGATCAGGATCACGTAGCTGCTGCGCCCGGTGACGGTCCACAGGGCGGCGTGGCCGTTGAAGTGCAGGACCAGCGCGTTGATCAGCTCGTTGGCCCAGTCCATCAGCCAGAAGGCCAGGCCGGCCAGGATCGCGCTCCAGTTGGCCCGCTCGACCTCGACCGCGTAGACGTAGACGACCAGCGCCAGCAGCGTGACGGTCGACCAGTCGAACATGCCCGGGCGTCGCAGCAGGTGCTGCGCTTCGGCGGTGAAGGTGGTGACGAGCGCCACGCCAGGTCGGCTCGCGCCGGCTAGGCGCCGACGCTCGCCAGGTCCGCGTCGGCGTCGCCCAGCGCGGCGCGGGCGGAGTCGTCGAGTGCCTGCCCGCTCGTGATCAGCCGGCGGGCGACATCGAGATCGTCCGAGCGGCCGACCGTGAGGGCGCCCTTGACGCTCCGGTCCTTCAGATAGAACGTCGTGAAGCTCGCTTCCGCCTCGGAGCCCCTGGTGATCTCCTCGTCCCAGCTGTAGGCGGGACCGACGTACTCGAGTTCGGCCCAGTCGCCCAACACGGAGTAGAAGTACGGAACCGTCTCGTGGGGCACATCCTTGCCCAGCATGTTCAGGGCCGCTGTCCTGCCGTGGTTGAAGGCGACGTCCCAGTGCTCGATCCGCACCGGCTGCAGGCCGTGGACGGGCGAGTCGTACTCGCAGATGTCCCCCGCGGCGAAGATCCCGGGCACGGAGCTCTCCAGGCGCGAGCTGCACCGCACCCCGCCGCGCTCGCCGATGACCAGGTCCGCCTTGGCGGCCAGGGCGACGTCGGGCGTGACGCCGGCGCCGACGACGACCGCATCGGCCTCCAGCTCGAGCCCCGAGCGCGTGATGACCTTGCTGACACGCTCGTCGCCCTCGAAGCGCTCCAGCTCGTCCTGACCGTGGAGCGTCACGCCGTGCTCGGCCAGCAGGCGCTGGAAGAAGCTCGCCGAGTGCTTGCCGAAGTTCCGTTCCAGGGCCAGTTCCTCCTGCATGACAAGCGTGCAGCGCTTGCCCAGCATCGTCAGCGAGGCGGCCACCTCGCAGGCGATGAAGGAGCCGCCGATCAGCACGACCCGCTCCGCGTCGGCCACCCCCTCGCGGATCGCGTCGGCGTTTCCCAGCGTGCGGAGGTAGTGGATCTGATCCAGCTGACAGCCCTCGACGTTCAGCCTCCTGACGTTCGCGCCGGTGGCGAGCAGGGCCTTGCCGAAGCCGATCTCCTGCTTGTTCGAGAGCTTCGCAGTGCGGGCAGCGGCATCGAAGCTCGTCACGCTCGTGCGGGTCAGAAGCTCGATGTCCTGCTCCTCCCAGAAGGAGTCCGGCCGAAAGTACGTGTCCTCGCGGCTCTCCTCGGCACGCAGATACCCCTTGGAGCACTCGGGACGGTTGTACGGCGGGTCGGGCTCCCGGCCCACCAGCAGGATCGAGCCCTCGCCGCCTTCCTCGCGCAGCCAGCGGGCGCAGTTGGCGGAGGCGAGGCCACCCCCGATCAGCAGGTAGTCGACCTGGCGGTCAGGCATCGACGGAGACACTACAGGCCGGGCGGGTGGCGGATCGACCAGCGGGCCCAGGCGGGGATGCGGGGGAAGATTCGCCAGCGCGGACCATCCTGGTCGCGGTTGGGACCGACGTCGGTGCCGTCGCGGCTCGTGTCCAGGCGCAGTCCGGCGATCACGACGAACACGTGCGGCGTGGGCGCGAAGGTCGCGTAGATCGTGACCCAGCGGCCCGGCCCCGGCGCGCCCCAACGCGTGTAGTCCTGCGCGAGCGGGTTGTCCCTGACGATTTCGGCCAGGGTCCTCACACCGGCCCTGTAGAGGACGTAGTTGACCGTGCTCGAGCAATCCTCTTCCGAAGCTCCAAGTGGATTGGGATGCCCGCCCGGGCCATAAGGGAGATCCTGAAGCTCGTTGCCGGCGATCAGCATCGCCTGAACTGTGGCGGGGACGTCTCGCGGGATCAGCGCGACGTGGCCGTCGTCCCGCTCCAGCCGGGCACGCTCGCCTTCGATCGGCAGCACCGGCGTCGCACTTCGGGACTGGAGCCCGGCCATCGAACCTGTCGGAGGTCCCGGGCTTCCGCGCGCGGCAGATGCGGGTTGGGCCCTGTACCTCGCCGCCCACCGCTCGACCTCGGCGACATACCAGGCCGCGTGGTTGTAGGCCAGGAGCGCGCTGCGATAGTCACGCGGCGCGCCGCAAGCGCGGAGGTAGTTGGCCGCGCTGAAGATCGCATCGGCAGGATCCCACCGGCTGCGACGCCCGGTCCCGTCGGCGTCGACCCCGTAGAGGCTGAAGGTCGCCGCGAGGAACTGCATCGGTCCGCCCGCTCCAGCGGCGTTGACCGCGCCCGGCCGGGAGCACGACGGGTCCGGGTCGCGACCGTGGTCGCACTCCACCTTCCCGATTCCGGCCAGGATCGACCAGTCCAGGCCGTAGCGTCGCGCCGCATCCTCGTAGAGCCGCAGGTAGGCGACGGGTATGTCTGTGCGTGCCAGAGCCGAAACCCTCGCGCCGGCGGCCGAAGAGACCGGCAGCCCGCCGGGTGGCACAGCGCCGGTCAGAACGGCCAGAACAGCCAGCGATGCGAAGACGCCCGCCACGACAGCTGCGCCGCCAACCGCCACCGCTCCGGCGAGGCGCCCACCGGAGGCCGTCTGCGCGCGAGGGCCCATCAACGCGACAGGCGCCTGCCGGTGCTCGCTTCTCGGCGTGCCGCCTCGCTCACGGCCTACCGATCCCCAGCTGTCGTTTTCGACCCGCTGCGACCTCCCGCGCGTCGCGCATGACGCTCGATTCCGGCGGTTCCGCGCTCCCGCTCCCGCCAGCGGACCCCGGTGCGCCGCCAGCACGACGCGTCGGCTGGATGGGCGCCCGCGCGAGCGGCTCGTCACCGCGGCCCGGCCGCCCGGGCACGTCGAGCACCGGCTCCGGCTCTCCACGCCGCGACACGGCTCCCCGCCGTATGGCCAGCTCGCGGTCGATCTCCACGCGCGCGGCGCGCTGCGGGCCAGGGCCCAACCGCTCGTACTCGCCCAGCCGGTAGCCGGCGAGCTCGGCCAACGCCGGATAGTCACGACCTGGCTCCCCCGCGCGCACAAGTCGCGCGGGCGGGAGCCGGGCCTGCTCCTCGATGAACGACGATTGCCTGATCCGATCCGCAACGACCGCTCCTGCCGTGTTCGGCCCCGGCAGTCCTCCGACCTCCCGGTCGACTGCACGCCGGTCCGCTTGGATCTCGTCCTCGACCAGTTGCCGTCGGACCGCGAGCACCGCTGCGCGCCTGCGGTCGCCCGAGCCGACCGCCCCGGCCTCGGCCTGCTCGATCCGCGCGAGCTGGCCTTCCCGCTGTGTCAGTCGCTCGCGCAGCTGACGCAGCCGCTCAGACTGGCCGCCACCGTCCCGACGCTGCACCCGCCCGGCCGGACCCCTGATCGGACCGCGCCGGCTCAGGGGCATCCCTGAGCCGGACGGGAGCTGGCGCGTCTCGGGAGCCCGCTGCTTGAGCCTTTCGGCTTCTTGGGCACGCTTCTTCTGTCGACGGCGCTCACGAACCGACCGGACCCTTTGAACCCCGTCGTCCACCCGCCGGACGGCGCTTCGCCGCACCGCCCGCTGCGGAGCGGCGTCGGGCCGTCGTGCGGCCTGCACCAACTGGTCACGCCTCGTGAAGGTCCCCCACCAGAACGCCGAGAGCAGCAGCCACCGCGCCCACCAGCCCAACGCGGTGAGGCCCTCGAGGACGACCATCACCGAGAGCACGACGCCGAGCAGGAAGGCGAAGATGAGCTTCGAGATGACGGCGGCGAACAGGCGCCCCGCCCAACCGCGAAACACTGAACGGCCGTGTGCTCCCAGCGCTGGCGCCAGCACGATCCCGGGCGCCAGCAGGAGGTAGAACAGGCTCAGAATCGCGGCCATCAAGAGGCGCAATGCGATGTAGCCGATCAGCAGCATCATCCCGGCCAGACCGCCTGCGATCAGGAGCAGGCCCCCCACCCGCGGCCAGGTGCCGCCGCCGGTGCGGAACTCGGCCTGCGCCGCTGTCGCTCCCCGACAGCTCGTTGCTTCGGCCGATTGACAGAGCACTCGAAGCAGCGAGCTCGTTTCGTTGATGGAGTTGCGGGCCGGCCCGTTGGCGGGCAGGGCCAGGAAGAGCGCTCCGTTGGTGCGCGCTTCTCGGAGCAGCCGCGCGCTGGCCGTCAGAGACTGAGCCGAAGCGGCGCCGGTGCCTTCGCGAGCGCAGCCGGCCGACGAGCCGCATCCGGACCGCGCAACTTGCTGTTGGGCGATCTTCAGCCCAGCGGTCCGAAGTCTGGGGTCGAGGCGCTCAGGTGCCCGACACCAGTCAACGTCGCCGAACTCCAGATAGCACCAGGGACCTTCGATCGTGGTGGCGAACAGCCCGCTCATGCTCGACCCGAGCGCCTCCCCAGGAGTGGCCGGGCTGCCCCGGACCGTCACGGCGAGCGTCCCAAGCCCGGCCTCGTCGCTCCACTGGCTCAAGGTCCCGACGGTCGCCGCCGGGTCGAGGATCAGCCATAGTCCGCCCCCGATCATCGCCCCCATCAACAGGACCTCGCCGAGGGTGTCCGCCACACGTCGGCGCACGAGCCCGTGGTAGGCCGCGAGCACCGCCGCCACCGACAGCGTGAGCGCCAGCCACGGTGCAGTCAACGCTTTCTCCAGGCGCGCCAGCCCTGACGACGCCGCACTCCCCGGGCCCCCTTCCAGGAGGTCAATCGAGAAGCTCCACTCGAGCATCACGATCAGCGCATGCACCGCCCACACGAGCGCCAGCCACAGCGGCGTCACGAACAGGTCCTGGACGATGCTCTGCAACAGGCCAGAGCTGATGCCGAACAAGCCGGTATCGATGTGGACGTCGATCCCGTAACCGCCCGTGGGTGCGGCGGACGCGACGAAGCCCGACGTTTCGCAGTCGCGGCGAGACGTCCTGGCGAGTTCGCTCAGGAGCATCGAGCTGCAGCTCGGACTCCCCAGCCCGTTCCCCACGAGCGGATCCGCTTCGGGCTGCGAGCCGCTGGGTTCTTCCGCGCCGCGTTCGGCTTCGCCCTCGCCGCCCGGGCCCAGCAGTGGAGGCCCGCTGGGCGCGCGAGGGGATTCGGGCGCAGCCGTGCCCTGCGCCGGGGGAGCGTCGGCTCGCGCCGGATGTGTGAGGGCGAGAGCGCTGCTCGGGCCCCAGCCCATGAACGCGAGAACGAAGAGTGTCGTGGTCAGCGACCTCGACAACCGCGGCACGCCTCTCACGTGGCCGGCGTCGTCGACAAGGCGCGCAGCAGCGAGGGAACGATGAGATCGACCTGGATTGCCTCGATCCGCCCCTGGTGATCGCGAAACAGGCAACGGCCCGAATCGAGTTCCAGCAGCCGCTGGCGCATTCCGCGGTCATCCGGATCCAGGCCGAGCAGGGTCAGCGCCCTGGCCGCCTCCTGCTGCGAGCGCACCCCGAACACGAATGTCGCTCCGACGAGGCTCTCGAACGACTCGCGCTCCCCGACCAGTGTGTCGTCGACCAGCTGCGTACTGATGATCGGCACGGCCAGCTCCGAGCGCCCCATTCTCTGAAGCGAGGCGAGCAGCATCCTGCCGATCGGGTCCGCCAGCAGACGCCAGCCCTCATCGAACGAGAAGAGCTTCAGTCGGCTCCGTTCGGAGCTCATCAGATGGAGCGCGAACATCGCGATCAGTCGCACGATCTGCTCCCCCACCCGCTCGGTGATCGAGTACTCCGAGCGGGCCGCTCCCGGCGGTGGGGCCGGAAGGTCGCGGATCGGCAGATATGTCACCTGACGACCGCCGACCTCCGGCAGTGCGACCGTCGCGTCGGCGAACCCCAGCTGAGTGAGGCCCGAACGCGCGTAGACGTCCAAGGTCCGGGCGACCTGGGCGTCGATCTCATCGCCTTCCCCGAGGGCGTGGACCACCTCGCGGCAGGTCGGCGCTGCGCTCCCTCTGATGACCCGGTCCACCGCACTGACGATGGCCGTCTCCCAGGCGGGCTCGGCGCGAGCTGGGAGCAGATCGCGCAGGAACGAGACGGTCGCGTCCTGCTTGAGGTGGTCAGGAGCCACCCGGAGCGGATCGAGCATCCCCCGCAGAGCCGGATCCGGCCGCAGGGTGACGCACTCGACGTGCGGCGCGACATCCTCCAACAGGTGGAAGCGGTGGTCGCCCTTCGGGTCGCAGTCGATCACGCGCGCCCCCTGCAGGAACCCCTCGTACTGGAGCTTCTGGGCGAGCGTCGTCTTACCCGAGCCGAGCGCCCCGACGCTGAGAATCGTCGTGTTTCCGTCGCGCTCCGATCCCTCGCTCAGGTTGAACAGAACGGGCCGTCTGGACCCGGACAGCGTGTGGCCCAGGTAGAACCCGCGTCGGGCTCCGGCGAGATGAGTCGCAGTCGGCATCATCGCCGCGATCTGCTCGGCCGTCAGCGTGTCGTCGAATCCCGCGACCCTCGTGCGCTGGCCCGGCAGATGCTGCATGAACAGCTGCAGCTGGTCCCCCAGTGGCCGGTGAAGCCGCACCTCGCCGAAGGCGCGCCTGGTCGACTCGACGCGGGCCTCGAGCTCGCGCTCCGAGCTGGCCCCCACCGCCAGCGCGATCGTCGCCCTGAGCAGAGGCGGCCGACTCGATGCCTGAAGGTACGTGAGCAGATCGCGAGCCTCCTGGGTGCGCTCGTATCCCAGGTCCGAGACGCCCTGCTCACCGGTGGACTCCGCCCGGAAGATCTGATCGGCGTCCTGGATCTTCCTGCGTGCCAGCCGCAGCGCCAGCTCGTTTGGCAGGAAACGCGCCGTGAGGCACATGTCGAGCGGGAACGGAAGGCTTTCGGGGGCTGCGAACATCAGCTCGGCTCGCGGCCCGGGGAACTGCACGCGCTCTGGAACGGCACCGAGTACCAGCTGCGCCTGCCAGCTCGTACCGAGCTCCGACTCGACCCTCAGCGATCGGGCCCGGTGCTCGACTTCGCTGTTCGCCCACCTCAGGACGTCGGCCTCGAGCGGGGCGAGAACCGCCTCGCCGTTGCGCTCGAAGACCAGCGCCCGCGGCTCGTGCAGGCCATCGACCAGCGGCTCGCCGAGACCGCGGCAGAAGGACCTCCGCACGAGCCACTGGAGCTCGACGCCGCGCGCCTGGCGGACGGGGACGAACTCCGCCAGGACCGCATGGAGCCGGTCGGCCCGCAACCGCGCGCGCTCCAGCTCGGCGGCGCTGAGCAGGCGTCGGTCGCGCTGCGACAGCGCACGCCTGGCTGCGTCCCACCAGTCCCGCGGCCGCTGCGTTGCCGCGCGGGAGACGTACGACGCGACGTCGAGCTCTGGCTCGCGCAGGCTCACGACGACGAACATCGCCGGCTCAGCCGCGCCGGCTCCGCGGAGACCCTCGAGCTGTTCGCTCAGGTAGCGGCGGCGCTCTGGTTCCCGGCCGAAGCGCTGCGCGCCGGCAGAGCGCTCGTCAGAATCGACCTGGCCCAGCTCGCGTGCCGCATCCCAGACTCCACAGACCCGCAGGATCTGGACGTCGGCTTCGATCGCCTCCAACGCGCCCAGCAGCGTCATGAACCGCTCGCGCTTCTCCTCCTTGTCCAGCCACTCATAGGAGGCGAGCGTCACGGCAAATGCCGCCCAGCCATCCTGAGGGCCCTCGCCGAAGACGCAGTTGCCGTAGGTGAATGCGATCGGGGGTCTCACCTCTTCGATCGACTCCCCGTCGGCGACACCACCACCCGGGCGTCCTTCTCGAGCAGGATCACCTGCCCAGAGGTCAACGGCCGCTGACCGCCATGTCCCCAGAGCCTCAGGGCCGCGCTTCCGCTCGCCAGTCCGATGCCCTTGCGCTCGAGCGCTCCCGATCGGCAGTGCTCCACGAGCACCAGCACCGCTCCGGGCCCGGAGTAGCGGAGTCGTCTGAGGCGCGAGTCCGAGCCGTCGGGAAGGATCAGCAGCTCGGGCGGCGCCCACCGCGCGCCGACCGTCGAGGGCGGCTGCAGACGACACAGACGGCGCGGCATCACACGCATGCGCAGCCGAGCCCACGCAGCGAGGTGAAAGGCTCGGCCATCGATCCGCACCACCGCAAGCACCGCCGCCAGCCCTCCCGGTGCAGCCAGGTCGCGCAGGTACCAGGGGATTGCTCGAGCCAGGCCCCCGATGATCGGCGCGGCGCTGAGGAGCAACGCGAACCAGATGGCGACCAGCAGATAGACGACACCGCGGACCGGCACCCCTGTCGGGTTCAAGCGCAGTCTGTCGATGCTGTAGATACGCCGCTCCAGGTCGAAGACGCGGCGATACGAGCGGATCTCGATCACTGCGATCCGAACAGGGAGGCGACCGTGTCACGCAGCAGGCTCACGCCCGCCGGCGTCGCCAGCAGAACCGCGACGATCCCGACAGCGCAGACGCTGGCGGCCTCCTTGAAGTCCCTTCGGAAGGCCAGCACGGTGGCCGCCACGGCAAGGGCGAGCCCGATCAGGCTCATCGCCACCGCGCGGCCTGTTTCACCTGCCCTGGCCGCCGCTGATTCGAGCGAGTTCGCTCCCCCTCCCGGACTCTGCGCGCGTGCCATCCCTGCTGGTTCCGTGCCCCGCACCGCCGCCCTCGCCGACGGCACGGCTGCGTTGCAGCACAGAGAAGCCAGCAGGACGGCCATGCACCAACGCAGACGGCCGGCAGCGAGGATTCTCGCGGCCTCATGCATCGGGGTCGGCCTGAACAGCGGAGATCTCCCAGCGCCCCTGAGATCTGGTCACGTCGAGTTCGTACGACAGCGTGTAACGGACGCCACGGCCGTCCGATGCCTGGAGAACCGCGAGCACCGAGGCGCCGCCGGGAACCCATGTGGGCCGCTGCATCGCCTGCAGTCGCAGGGGATTGGTCGGAAGCGACACCCGCGCGCCGGTCGTCAGGTCTGCCGCGAGCTCGTTCGAGGAGCCCGAGAGGTAGTTCGCCAGCGCTCTGCGCACAACCACTTCAAGCGACTGGTCTTCCACGGGCGGGAGGTGTTGCGGTGGATCGGCCGGTGCGCTCGCTGGCGCGCCCACGAACGCCGGATAGCCCGAGAGCGCCAGCGCGCCGCTGCCCGTGCGCGTGACGCCGACCGTGAGGTACTGGAGTCCGGCGGAGTCCGTCTGCGCGGCGACCGTGTAGACGTGGCTGCCTGGCTGGGGTTCACGGCCCTGCACGACTTCAGCCCAGGAGACCTGCTCCGATCCGGACGTCGGCAGCGCCAGCCCGGCATCCGGTTCGATTCCACCACCGGCGAACGGCTCGAGGCTCTTGGTCGCGCCCAGCGGATCCGACGCGTTCCACGTGAGGTAACGACGGGCAAAGAGGACGGCATATGCCTCCGCCGCACGATCCGGCTCAGCCGCCACACGGATCGGCGTCGGGCCATCGGCAGGCTGGGGAGGCGCGATCGCGAAGCGAGCACTCGCGGCCACTCCCATCACCGACACGGCACCCAGCAGGTACCGGGGCATTTCCCGGGCGACACGAAGCCTCCACAGCGACCGCGTCTGCAGGCGTACGTGAGGGCGGTGATGGTCCGAGTGGCCCGTCAACGCTCGAAGCCGAACTCGGATTCCTGCCCGGATCCCCCACCGGCCCACGCGGCGCCCGCCGGAGGGGTCGACACGGCCTGGCGCGGCGGCGAAGCTCGGGGGACCCGTCGAGCCTCCCCGGAGCGCGCGTGGGGTCCCAGTCGCCTCGCGGCAACCGGTCGGGTGTCCCGCCGCGACCGCCCCGCCCCGCGATCGGGGGGCCGCGGGGTCGGCGCCGAGACGGAGGATGCGATTCGCCCCCGATCGACAGGCGACGACGGGCTCCGACCGTCGGACGGCCGACCGGTCGAGGCGAACTCGACGACCACCGCCAGGAGCACCGCTCCGGCTACGACGACAAGCGCCAGCGGGGGCAGAATCCCAGTAGCGCCCCGCGCGCCGGCAGCGCCCTGAGGATCAGGTGGCTCGACAGTCGCCGCGTCCGCGGACAGGAACTCCTCCTCGCCGAAGACGCGATAGACCTGCCGCGGCGCGCGACGGATCACCACCCTGCACCCTCACCGGCGTCGCATCCGCGGACGGCCGGCAGCCGGACGCGGGAGAGCTCCGGCTGCCGGCCGCCTTCGCGGGCCAGGGCTGCACCGAGCCGTCGTGAGTGAGACCGACAGCCGGCGGCCCGGGCGGCACGCCCATGAGTGGGGGGGTGTTGGGTCATAGGCGTGTCGGCGACTGTTCCGACGCCTGCACAGCCGGCGGGACAGAGGCAGGCGAATCCGTGGAAAGCCCGGCCCGTTTCCAGGGGCATCCCCTGATTCCGGGCGCCCGCCGAGGCGAGATCCTTCCCCCATGACCGACAACGAGCCCGAGCCGACCAGCGACCGCGAGCTAGCTCTGTCACGGCTGCGCAAGCGACGCGACTTCCACAGCCAGCTGGTCGCCTTCGTGGTGATCAACGCGGCGATCTGGGCGATCTGGGCCGCCGTCGGCGGCGGCTACCCGTGGCCGGCCTGGTTCACCGGCGCCTGGTCGATCGGCCTCGTCCTGACCGCCTGGGAGGTCTACTTCCGGGCACCGATCACCGAGGCCGACATACGGCACGAGACCGAACGGCTCCAGCATCAGCACTGACAGACCCGTGGCCATCGTCCCGCCCCCGACGACCAGCCCGACCCGGCGTGATCCCGGGAGCGCCCGGCGTCTCGTCCTCTCCTCGCTTGCCGCCTTTCCGGTGCTCGCCTCCCGCGGAGAGCTCCGATTGGCGATTTCACGCCTCGGCCAGAGCTACCGGCTCTGCGATGGACGCTCCTACCGGGTGTTCCGCGAGACGGTCAGGCCGCTGCCCGACGGCCCTCGCGCGGTCATCGAGGTCGGGTTCACGTTGAAGCTGGTCCGTTCCGCCTCGCTGCCGCATTGGATGTTCCAGCGACTGTGCATCCTCACCACGCCCTTCTGGAGCGGCTTCGAGGGGTTCGGCACCAAGCTCTGGATGGTCGAGCCGCGGGCGGGGCGCTACGCCGGCATCTACGAGTGGGGAGGCGCCGACGCCGCCCACGCCTATCTCGACGTGCTGCTGCCCGTGCTCCGGTTCGTGTCCGTCTCAGGCTCGGTCTTCTCGGAGCTTCACCCCGACACCGAGCTCGCGGACTTCCTGCCCGAGCGTCGTCGAAGCCCCTAGTCGACGCCCGAGTCGCTGGCGGACATCAGCTCCCGCAGCCGAGCCCGAGCCCGCTGTGCGACCTTGCGGTACTTCTCGGCGCTCCAACCATGTGCGCGGCAGAAATCCGGGCAGGACACCTGCGCCAGCTGCGAGGCCAGGACCAGACGCTGGTCCGCCGTGAGGGCCCGGCAACCTTTCCGCAGCTCGTCCAGGCTCTCGCGGGCGACCACAAGCCGCTCCGGCTCGCAGCGGGTGTCGGGCAGCTCCAGCCGCACTTCGGTGGCCTCGAACGGGACCGCTCCCTCCAACGCCGCCTGGATCGGGCTGCGGCCCGACAGCGCCCTGCGGCGGTCCTGCACCCTCGCGAGGAAACGCTGCTCCAGCGCGTTGGCGATGTGGGCCCTGCTCGAGAACGGCCGGCCCGCCCTGGCCAGGACGACAAGCTCGAGCGTCGCCTGGCTGTAGCAGTCCTCGAGGTCCTCCGCGCGAAGCCTACGTCTGTGCACCCGGAGCAGCACGTCGCGCTTGGCGCGGGCGACCAGCGCGATCGCCTCTGCGGGGTCACCCGCGCCGGGACGGGCGCCCGCCCGTCCCTGTCTCCACTCATATCCCGATCTCTGCTCCACATCACGATGTCGACCGCCGGCCCGGCGAGGCCCCCCTCCCTTTCGCCCGGCCCCCTCGGACACCCGGCCAGTGCCTGTCCGAGCCGATCGGGTAGACCAGAGGTCATGACCACCGATCTGACATCGCCGGCGGGGACGCTTATCCGCCGGTCAACCCCTCGGCGCGTCCGGCGATGGAGCGGGCGGTGAGCCTCACCGATCGCCTCCACGCCCTGGACCGCCGCCAGCAGGCGAGCCGGGTCCTCAGCTTCCCCGCGGCTGTCATCAAGAAGTTCAGCGACGACCAGGGCGGCCAGCTCGCAGCGCTGATCGCCTACTACGGCTTCGTCTCGCTCTTCCCCCTGCTGCTCGTCTTCGTGACGATCCTCGGCTTCGTCCTGCAGGGCAACCCCGATCTGAAGAAGCAGATCCTCGACGGCACCCTGGGCCAGGTGCCCATCATCAGCGACCAGCTCAAACTGCACTCGCTGCATGGCAGCGGCCTGGCGCTGGCCGTCGGGATCGTCGGCTCGCTGCTGGCCGGCCTCGGCATCACCGGCGCCACCCAGAACGCCCTCGACCGGATCTGGGCTGTCCCCTTCAAGCGCCGCGCCGACTTCCTGCACTCCCGGCTGCGCGGGCTGGCGATGCTGGCGATCCTCGGCACGCTGTCCGTCGTCTCGACCGTCGCCGCCGGCTTCGTCGGCACGACCAGCCACCCCGCACTCTCCGTGGTCGCGGGCGTGCTGGTCGCCTTCGCCTTCAACCTCGCCCTGTTCATGGTCGCCTTCAAACTGCTCACCGCCGCGGATTTGTCCTGGCGGACGCTGATGCCAGGCGTCGTCACCGCCGCGGTCTTCTGGCAGCTGCTGCAGCACCTCGGCGGCTACTACGTCGACCACGTCCTCAAGCGCACCACTCCCCTCTACGGCGTCTTCGCCCTGGTCCTGGGCCTGCTGGCCTGGATCTACCTGGGCGCCCAGCTGACGATCGTGGCCGCCGAGGTCAACGCCGTCAGAGCCCGGCGCCTGTGGCCACGGAGCTTCTTCTCCGAGCCGCTGCTCGAGGCCGATCGCCGCGCGCTGAGGTCCTCGGCCGAGATCGAGGAGCGCCTCGAGCAGGAGGACGTGCAGGTCAGCTTCGACGAGCCGTCCGGCTGAGGCCGTCCTTTCGCCCACCACTGTGCCGGAGCGGTCATCTCGCGACCCGGAAATCCTCAAGAAACGGCTCTGCAATGCGGGTTTCCAGCATCTCCCAGAGGTACTTGCATCCGCAACCAAAAGCGCTATACTAACTAAACTTTCGTAAGCTCATATGGAGCCAGAACCCACATGACACCTTCATCTCCCTCAGAGAACCCCACAATCGAGCCCACCACCCAAAGACTTCGCCTGATCCCCCTCGACGACACGGTCGTGTTCCCCAACATGGGGATCACGCTGACGATCGACGTCGGCGAGGACAAGCGCGTCGTGCTGGTCCCCCGGCATGAGAACGAGTTCCTCGAGGTCGGCACGATCGCCGAGGTCTCAGAGCAGATCCGCCTGCCCGGCGGCGGCCGCGCCGTCGCCCTCTCAGGCGAGCACCGCGCACTGATCGGCAAGGCCGAGACCGGCCCCGGCGGCGAGCTCCGCGTCGAGGTCGACGAGCGTCCCGACGAGGTGCCCGTGGACGGGCGCACCAGGGAGCTCGAGCGCGAGTACCGCGCCACCGTCGAGGAGATCCTCGAGCTGCGCGGCGACGACGGGCGCATCTCCGCGTTCCTGCGCGCGATCGCAGAGCCCGGCGCGCTGGCCGACTCCGCCGGCTACTCCCCCACGCTCAGCTATGAGCAGAAGGTGGAGCTGCTGCGCACGATCAACGTGACCGACCGACTCGAGCTGGCCGTCAAGCTCCAGCGCGAGAGCCTCGCCGAGCTGCAGGTCCGCAAGCGCATCCGCGAGGACGTGCAGGAGGGCGCTGAGAAGCAGCAGCGCGATTACTTCCTGCGCAAGCAGATGGACTCGATCCGCAAGGAGCTGGGCGAGGACGACGCATCGGTCGCCGAGGAGTACCGCACCAAGATCGACGAGGCCGACATGCCCGAGGACGTCAAGGAGCAGGCGCTGAAGGAGCTGGCCCGCCTGGAGCGCATGGGCGAGCAGACCGGCGAGTCGAGCATGATCCGCACCTACCTGGACTGGCTGATCGCCGTGCCCTGGGGCAAGCGCTCCGATGAGCACCTCGACCCGGTGGCCGCGCGTGCCGTGCTGGACGCCGACCACGCCGGCCTGGAGGACGTCAAGGACCGCGTGACCGAGTACCTGGCGGTGCGCAAGCTGCGCCAGGAGCGGGGCATCGAGGCCGACCCCAAGTCGGGGGCGATCCTCACCCTGATCGGGCCGCCCGGCACCGGCAAGACCTCGATCGGCGAGTCGATCGCCAGGGCGACCGGACGCGAGTTCGTGCGCATGTCCCTCGGCGGCGTCCGCGACGAGGCCGAGATCCGTGGCCACCGGCGCACCTACATCGGCGCCCTGCCGGGGCGTCTGGTTCGGGCGCTGCGTGACGCGGGGACGATGAACCCGGTGATCCTGCTCGACGAGGTCGACAAGGTCGGCGCCGACTGGCGGGGCGACCCCTCGGCGGCGCTGCTCGAGGTGCTCGACCCGGCTCAGAACCACTCGTTCCGCGACCACTACCTCGACGTCGAGCTGGACCTCAGCCAGGTGATGTTCCTGGCCACGGCCAACGTCGCCGACACGATCCCCGGCCCGCTGCTGGACCGCATGGAGGTGATCAGCTTCGACGGGTACACCACCGCCGAGAAGCTGTCCATCGCCAAGGGCTACCTGTGGCCGCGCCAGCGCGACCGCAACGGCCTGCGCGAGGACGAGGTCAGCGTCTCCGACGAGATCCTGACGACGATCATCACCGACTACACCCGCGAGGCCGGCGTGCGCAACCTCGAGCGGAACCTGGGAACGGTGCTTCGCAAGACCGCCACCAGGATCGCCTCGGCGCAGTCCGACGACGCTTCGACGTTGAAGACCCCCGTGGAGATCGACCTGGAGACCGTGCGCGATGCGCTCGGACGCCAGAAGTTCTTCCAGGAGTCCGCAGCCCGCACCGCGACACCCGGCGTGGCCACCGGCCTTGCCGTGACCGGCGCCGGCGGGGACGTGCTGTTCGTCGAGGCGACCGCCATGAAGGGCGGCCCGTCGGGCGGCAGCCTGGTCCTGACCGGGCAGCTGGGTGACGTGATGAAGGAGTCCGGGCGGATCGCCCTCTCCTACGTCCGCGGACACGCCGAGGAACTGGGCATCGAGGAGGACGCCTTCGAGAACAAGGAGTTCCACATCCACGTTCCCGCAGGCGCGATCCCCAAGGACGGCCCGAGCGCGGGCGTGACCATGGTCACCGCCCTGGCCTCGCTGCTCTCCGGCCGGCCCGTCAAGCACACCGTCGGGATGACCGGCGAGGTGACACTGCAGGGACGCGTGCTGCCCATCGGCGGGCTCAAGCAGAAGGTGCTTGCCGCCCACGCCGCCGGGCTGACCGACGTGATCCTGCCCGAGCGCAACCGAGGCGATCTCGATGACATCCCCGAGGACGTCAAGGGTCAGATGACCTTCCACCCGGTGATGACCGTCCGGGAGGTCCTGGGTCGCGCGCTGGAGCCGGTACGCGATGTCGCGCTCGCCCCGTAGATGTGAGCCCGTGCCGCTCGAGGTCAGGGAGGCTGCCTCCCTGCTCGAGCGGCGCTGGCAGCTCTCGATCCTCTACGCCGCTCTGACCGGAGCCCTGCGCTTCAACGAGTTCGCAGAGGCGGTCGCGGGGATCTCGCCGCGCATGCTCTCCGAGCGACTGCGGGATCTCGAGGCCGCCGGCCTGGTCGACCGCACCGTCCTGCCCACCAGCCCCCCCACGGTGGAGTACAGGCTCACCGAGCGGGGTCGGCGGCTCGGGCCGCTGATCGAGGCGATGCGGGATTACGCCCGGCAGCCCGTCTAGCGACGGCCTGCCGGGCTCGCTCAGCCGTTCACCAGGAACGCCGCCTGCTGGCGGTGACCGTGGCCGATCGTGTCGGTCGCGCTCAGCACGTAGCTGCCCTTGGCGAGCGTGCGCCCCGCCAGGCGCCCCGTGAAGCGGAACGAGTTCGAGCCGGCGCCGCCCTGCCGAGTGAAGGAGCCGTGCAGTTTGAGGTGCAGGATGCAGCGCCCGCCGTGGCGCCCGTGTCCCGGCGCCAGGCAGACGTTGCCCAGCTTGACGCCGTGCACGACACGGGCGACCGTGAACGTCACGGCGCCCCCCACGTCGTGCATCGTGAAGGTCACCCGCGCCCCGGCCCGCGCGCTCGCCACGCTGCCCCCGCGATGCGCCGCCTTGAACGCAACCGGCTTGATGCTCAGGCCTGAGAGCCCGTTGAGCGGGTTGAAGCACTTCTGCGATTCACCGCAGCCGCCACACGGTTCGACGATGCAGACCGTCACCGGACGCACCGACAGCTGGACCGTCGCCGATCCAGTCACACCCAGCGCGTCCGTCGCCGTCAGGGTCGCCGTGTGCATGCCCGCCGTCTTGAAGTAGTGCACAGCGCTCGCGCCGGCCGGGACGACCCCCCCATCGTCGAAGCTCCACTGGTAGCTCGTGATCGCGTCGCCCGGTTCGGGAGCGCTCGCCGACCCGCTCAGCGTGACGTACTGCCCTGCGAAGGGCGAGTTGTTGCTCGTCCACGCGCCGACTTCCGGCGCGCGCCACTGGTACTCGTAGGCGCCCACGTCGCGGCGGCCGTGGACGATGCGCGGGTTGCCCGCCAGGTCGGTTTCCGATTCGCCCCCCGCCAGCACGCCGGGCGCACCAGCGTCGATCAGGGGGGAGCTCGCAGCCAGCCGCCAGTCGCCTTCGCTGAAGCCTTTGTCGCCGAGCACCGCGCCGACGAAGCCCGCAGCGCCCGACACCGGATGTTCGGCCACCAGCGGGTCCGCACCCCCTTTTTCGACGATCACGTCGCCCGCCGCTTCGTAGCTCGAGTACGCCGTCTTGACTTCCGCCGTCATCCCGCTGCCTTCCGTTTCCTGGCGCACCGCATGTCCGAGGCCGTACAGGACCGAGTCTTCCAGCAGGACGTTGGACGTGACGCCGCTTTTCGCGTAGGCGCGCACTTCCAGCCCGATCGAGTTCGCCCCGCCGTTGACGATCGTCAGGCCGCGCAGCGTCGCGGTGGCGTTGCCGGTGCCGTTTGCCGCCACCGCGACCCCTCTGGCCGACGAGCTGCCGCGCAGGTCTATCAGCGAGTCTTCGACCGTCAGTTTGGGGTAGAAGGTTTCGATGCCGACAAGACCGCTGCTGATGCGGCAGCGCCGAAGGACCATCGTCGTCGAGCCCTGAACCCCGTAGCGGCCCATGATCGTCGAGTCGGTCATTTCCCCGCCGGGGCCGCCGAAGTTGACGGCCGTGTTCGTGCCTTCTTCATCCATCTCGACCGTCCCGTGCCTGAAGACCCCGGCGTCGATCCGCAGCCCCACGGGCTGGGCTATGAGGTTGCCGCCGCCCGTGATGGCCACGTCTTCGACCGTGCCTCCGTTCAGCAGCAGCCCCTCGGCGCTTTCGAAGTCCGATGTTTCGACGCCAACGCCCTTGAGCGTGGAGCCGGCGCTGCTTAGCGTGAAGGTCACACCTTTTGTGCTGTCCGCGAGCAGCGTGTCGCCGGAGCCGGCTCCGCGGATCGTGACGGCTTCCGCGCCCGAGTAGTGAAAGCCCCCCGCGCGTCTCGAACCTTTTGGGCCCGATCAGGACGGAGTTCGGACCCGGGTGGTTTTTTTCCGCGTCTTCCAGCGCGGTTTGCAGCGCTTCGCCGTTTTCCCCCACCTCGGTCCCCGAGCACGACGGCTCTGCCACGCAGTAGACGTTCCCGAGCGCCACGCCCGGGAGCGCGAGCCCGATCGCCAACGCCGCCGCCGGCACGAGCATGCACCTGCGCAGAGAGCTCCGGCTCACGGCGCGCAGTCAAACAGGCGCGCCGGACAGCAGGCTCACGCCGCCGACGCTGCGTCCGGGCCGCTCACCCCGACGAGCTGTCCCGAGCCGCATTCGCTCGCCTTGACGTCCTCCTGGCGCCGGTTTCGGATCAGCGCCGCGCCCACCAGGCCACCCAGCGCGACCAGCGCGGCCGCGATCGCCATGCCCAGGTGGAATGCGTGCAGCGAGGCCGCTTCGCGCCGCCGAGGAGACCACATGCGCCTGGCGCGGGAGGGACGCCCTGCACCGCGGGGCGGCCCAGGGGCAGGCGCTTGGCCTCGGCCACCGCCGCCCGCGCACGCGGGCCGAGCGCGACGCCGGCCAGGCGGCTGTCCATCGAGGCGGCGAACGAGGCGGCGATCGCCGCGCCCACCGACGCGGTGCCCAGCAGGCCGGCCACGCGCGCGATCGCGTTGTTGACGCCCGAGGCGATCCCCGCCTGCGTGCTCGGCGCCGGCCAGCACCGCGGCCGTCAGCGGCGCGACCGTCATCGAGAGGCCCAGCGAGAAGATCAGCAGCGCGCGGAAGCACTTCGGTCGGGTAGTCCAGCTTCGTCCCCGTCGCGCTGGAACAGCAGCAGCCCGACCGCCGCGATCAGCGGCCCGGCGCCCATGAAGAGGCGCGGCCCGTAGCGGTCGGCCAGCGCGCCGAAGCGACGGGACAGGACGAACATCACCAGCGTCACCGGCAGCGTTGCCAGGCCGCTCTTCAGCGGCGAGTAGCCGCCGATCTGCTGCAGGAACAGGATCAGGAAGAAGAACACGATCGAGAGGCCCGCGTACATCGCGAACGTCTCGACGTTGCCTGCGGCGAAGTTGCGGCGGCGGAACAGGCCCAGCGGCAGCATCGGATCGCTCGCGCGGGACTCGTACGCGACGAACAGGCGCCAGCAGCACCACGCCGGCGACCAGCGGGACGATCACCGCCGGGCTCGACCAGCCCAGTCGCGGCTGCTCGATCAGCGCGAACACGGGCCCGCCCAGACCCGGCCGCGCAGAGCAGCGCGCCCGACACGTCGACCTTCCGGCGCCCCCGCCGCGCGGGGCGCGCGCGCGGGATGACGGTCAGGATCAGCATCACGCAGCACGATCGCCAGCGGCACGTTGACCAGGAAGATCCAGCGCCACGAGCGCGATCGCCAGCAGCTCGCCGCCGGCAAGCGGCCCGACGCACTGCCGCGATCGCACCCCAGGCGGTCCAGCTGCCGATCGCCGCGCCCCGCTCGTCCTCGGGGAACGTGTTGACGATCACCGCCAGCGAGCTGGGCACGAGCAGCGCCCCCGCCATGCCCTGCAGCGCCCGGGCAGCCACCAGCACGCCGATGCTCGGGCGCCGCCGCGCACAGCAGTCGAGGCCGCGCCGAAGCCCGCCGACGCCGAGCGCGAACACGCGCCGCTCGCCGTAGAGGTCGCCCAGCGAGCCGCCGATCAGGATCAGCGAACCCAGCGTCAGCAGGTAGCCGTTCGACGACCCACTGCTGGCCCGCCAGGCCGCCGCCCAGCGCGCGCTGGATCGTCGGCAGCGCGACGTTGACGACCGTGCCGTCAAGCAGCACGATGCCCGAGCCGAGGATGCACGCGATCAGGGTCAGGCGCTTGACCGAGTCCGGGCTGCGGGCTGGCATGGCCGCTACGTTATCCCGCGCCCAGGGGCTCTCTCATCCTGCGCCCGGCGGCTCTCTGCGCGGCCTCGCCGCCGACGCCGTCGCGGGTCTGCAGGGCGCCCTCGACCTCGACTCTCATGAGCGACTTCAGGAATCCTTTCTGTGAAGACGCTTGGCTGTGCGGGGCTAGAGTCGCGTGCTCCCGACCTCACCCGACGCGACCTCCTGAGGCTCGCCGGCCGCGGCGCGGCCGGCCTCGCGCTGGCCGGCGCGCGCCGGCGAGCTGGTCTCCCGCGCCGTCGCATCGAGCGCCTCGCCGCGACCGCCCACGACGCCCTCCTGGATCACCAGGCCCGACCTGCGCCTTCCCGCGCTCGACCGTCATCCGGCTCGACCCGGGCCAGCGAGGACCCGATCTTCATCGCGCCATACAACGCACCCGAACGCGCAGGCCGGCGCGGTGATCGTGGACCGCCTAGGGCGAGGCCGCTGTGGGAGAACCCGCTGCGCGGGCAGCGTGACGACCAACTTCCAGGTCCAGAGCTATCGCGGCAGCCCCGTGCTCACCTGGTGGGAGGGCGAACATCGAGCTCGGCCACGGGGTCGGCGAGTACGTCATCGCCGACACCGCCTATCGCGACCGTGCGGCGCGTGCAGGCCGCCGGCGGGCTGCGCGGCGACCTGCACGAGTTCGTCATCACCCCGCGCGACACGCGCGCTGCTGACCAGCTACATCGTTCGCAACGCCGACCTGCGCGCCGTCGGCGGCCCGCGCGAGGGCACGATCCAGGACGCCGTCTTCCAGGAGATCGACCTCGCCACCGGCAGGCTGCTGCTCGAGTGGCACAGCCTCGACCACGTGCCCGCTCGACGAGTCCTACGCGCCCGTCACGCCCGACTGGGACTACTTCCACATCAACTCCGTCGACCTCGACGGCGACGGCAACCTGCTCGTGTCGGCTCGCGCAGCACGCACACCGTCTACAAGCTCGCCGCGGCAGCGGCGACGATCGTCTGGCGCCTGGGCGGGCACGCGCAGCGACTTCCAGCTCGGGCCCGGCGACGAGCTTCGCCTGGCAGCACGACGCCCGGCGCCACGCGCGACGGCACGCTCACCGCTGTTCGACAACGGCGCCAGCGCCCGACGTCGAGAAGCTGTCGCGCGGGCTGGTCCTCGACCTCGACGAGGGCCGATGACCGCGTCCCTGGTCGGCCAGTACACCCACGCCGGGCGTGCTCTCCGGCAGCCAGGGCAGCGTGCAGCAGCTCGCCGAGCGGCAACGTCTTCGTCGGCTGGGGCGAAGTCCCGCGCGTCTCGGAGTTCACGCCCTCCGGGCGGCTGGTGTTCGACGCGCTGCTCGGCAGCTCTACGAGTCCTACCGCGCCTTCCGCCTGCCCTGGACGGGCACAGCCGGCCGAGCTGCCCGCGATCGCCGCGCCGGCGCGGCGACGCAGACCGTCCACGCGAGCTGGAACGGGTCGACCGAGGCGCGCTCCTGGCGGCTGCTGGCCGGCGAGGACCCGGCCCGCCTGGCCGTGCGCTCGCAAGCGCCATCCGCCGGGTTCGAGACGGCGCTCTCCGCCGCGGGCGCGGGACCGTTCCTCGCGGTGCAGGCGCTCGACGGCCGGCATCGCCCGCTCGCCCGGTCGGCCGTGCTCTCACTCGCCTAGCCCGCCACCGCGGTCGGTCGTGAGAGCGTCCCGCCCGCAGTCAGGCAGCGGCCGGCCGCGCCGCGGCGGGCAGGCCGCCGCAGACCATGTTGCGACCCCCGCGCTTGGCCTCGTAGAGCGCGCGAATCGGCCTGCCCGCAGACCTCCGCGTAGTCGAAGGCGTGGTCGCGCTCGGAGGCCGATACGCCGAAGCTCATCGTCACGCGCAGCCCGCCCCCGACCGTGTCGGCCTGCACGCCCTTCGCGCAGGCGCTCGGCCATCGCGGCCGACTGCTCGAGGTCGGCGCCGGGCAGCAGCACCAGGAACTCCTCGCCGCCGATCCGGTAGGCGAGGTCGAAGGCCCGCAGCTGCTTGCGCAGCAGGTAGGCGACGTCCTGCAGCACCGCGTCGCCCGTGGCGTGGCCGAAGGAGTCGTTGACCTGCTTGAAGTGGTCGATGTCGCCCACGATCAGTCCCACCGGCTGTCCGGTCCGCTCGGACTGGTGAGCCAGCTCGAAGGTGCGGTCCTTCAGCGAGTTGCGGTTGAGCATCCCCGTCAGCGGGTCGATCACCGCTTCGCTGCGGTGGATCACGTCGGACTTCATCAGCGCCGTGGAGAGGATCGCCACCGCGATCGTCAGTGCCAGCGGCATGATCAGCAGCGGCGGCCTCGAGATCACCGCCTGCGCGTCGACGCCGAAGGCGACCGCCGCCATCATCACGACCGTCACGCCCAGCCCGAGGATCACGCCGCGCGTCGGGAAGCGCGCGGAGAGCGTCACGATCGGGATCGCCAGCCACGCCAGCGCCGGGGAGCTGCGGCCCGCCCGTCAGCACGCACGGCGATCAGCGATCATCACCTGCGATCCGACCCAGGCGCGCGAACAGCACGTACTCGGGGTGGCTGACCCGCGCCACGAGGGCGTCGGCCGCCCTGAAGCAGCACCCGGCGCCGGCCAGCAGCGCGACCGTCCACCAGCCCAGCCACGGCCCGCACAGCAGCAGCGCGACGGCCATCACCGCGAAGGACTTGCGCCGCACCGGCGCGATCAGGCCGGTCCATGTCGAGCATCCGCTCGCGGTCCATCACGTCGCCCAGCAGCCACGAGCCGGCCGTCGTGTCGTGCCCGCCCGCCATCGCCGTCCCACGCGGAGCCTCCGCGCGCTCGGCGACCGGGACCTCTTCCACGCTCGGCGGCGCGATCGGCTGTGGCAACGCGGTGGCGGCGAGCTCACTCATACGGGTGAGGCATCGACGGCCGCTAGCACAATCAGAAACAGAGAGTGCGCCGATAGACAAAAAGGCAATCGGGCCCGTCGAACCCCTCCGGAAACCGCGGCGGGCGGGCCCGGCGGGAAGCTCAGCCCAGGACCAGCTCGGCCGCGTCGCGCAGCGTGGCGGCGTCGCCTGAGATCAGCAGCGTGGTCACGATCGACTCGCGCCAGCGCTCCAGGTCGTCGCGGATCTTCGCGCGCGGGCCGATCAACGACATGTCCTCGATCAGCTTGCGGGGCACCTTAGCCGCCGCCTCGTCCTTCTTGCCCGCCAGATAGAGCTCGGCGATCTCGTCGACCTCGGCCTCGTAGCCCATGCGGATCGCGACGTTCGCGTGGAAGTTGGTTCCTTTCGCGCCCATCCCGCCGAAGTACAGCGCGTAGAACGGCCGCAGCGCGTCGGCCGCCGCGTCGATGTCCTCCGAGACGATCAGGGGGACCGTCGCGTTGACCTCGAAGTCCGCCGCGGTGCGGCGCGCGCCGGGCCTCGAGAACCCTTCCTGCAGGTAGGAGGCGTACACGTCCTGCTGCTCGGGGGCGAACAGCATCGCCAGCCAGCCGTCGCACAGCTCCGCGCAGAGCGCGATGTTCCGGGGGCCCTCGGCGCCGAGGAAGATCGGGATGTTCTCGCGCAGGGGGTGGATCGAGGACTTCAGCGGCTTCGCCAGGCCGGTGCCTCCGGGCAGCGGCAGCTTGTAGTGATCGCCGTCCGCCGTGACAGGCCCCTTGCGCGCCCAGATGTCGCGCAGGATCCCGATGTACTCCGCGTCCTGCGCCAGCGGCTTGGCGAACGGCATCCCGTACCAGCCCTCGACCACCTGCGGGCCCGAGACGCCGAGCCCGAGGATGAACCGGCCGCCCGACAGGATGTCCATCGTCATCGCAGCCATCGCTGTCGCCGCCGGCTGACGCGCCGACATCTGCACGATCGCCGTGCCCAGCTTCAGGCGCTCCGTCGATGCGCCCCACCAGGCCAACGGCGTCAGGCAGTCCGAGCCGTAGGCCTCGGCCGTCCAGATCGAGTCGAAGCCCAGCCGCTCCGCCTCGGCGATCGACTCCTGCACGCCGGGCGGCGGCCCGCCCGCCCAGTAGCCGGTGTTCAGCCCCAGCTTCAGCTCTCCGGCCATCGGTGCCGGACTATAGTGTCGACCCCGAGCGAGGAGGAGAGATGGCTGTAACCGTTGGGGTGCTCAGCGACGCGCGTCGCCGTACGCTGGAGGCTGTCTGCGACACCTTCGCGCCGTCGCTCTCAGGCGGCGAGGGCGCGGCCCAGGAGAGCCTTCTACGCGCGCGTCGCGCCTCCGATCTGGGCGTGCCGGCCCAGATCGAGGGCCTGCTCGCCCAGACCGCCCTGCCCGAGGAGATCGAGGCGCTCGGGCAGCTGCTCGACGCGTTCGCCGCCGCAGGGCTTCGACGGAGCTGCCGCTGCGGGCGCGGACGGAGCTGCTGCACGCCATCGCCGACGCCGAGTCCCGAGGCCAAGCTCGGGGTCAGGCAGCTGCGCGCGCATGACGTTCCTGTTCTTCTACGGCCTGCCCGACGAGGACGGGCGCAACCCGAACTGGGAGGCGATCGGCTACCCCGGCCCGCTGTCCGCGCCGCCCTCGCCCGAGCAGGCGCCGAAGACGATCGCGCGTCGAGCGTGATCTCCGGCGAGACGGCGACGCTCAGCGCCGACGTCTGCGTCGTCGGCTCGGGCGCCGGCGGCGGCGTGATCGCCGCCGAGCTGGCCCGCGCGCGGGCGCTCGGTCGTCGTGCTCGAGATGGGCCAGTACCGCAACGAGTCCGACTTCAAGCAGCTCGAGCTGCCGGGCATGTTCGAGCTGTACCTGGGCGGCGGGCTGGCCGCCTCGGAGGACGGCTCGATCGCGATCCTCGCCGGCTCGACGCTGGGCGGCGGGACGGTCGTGAACTACATGAACTGCATCCGCACGCCCCAGCGCGATCCGCGAGGAGTGGGCGGCGCTGGGCGTCGAGGGGATCGACCAGCCCGACTACGAGCGGCACATCGACGCGGTCTGGGAGCGGCTCGGGGTCAACGACACGGCGACCTCCCAGAACCGCACCCACAAACGGCTGATCGCCGCCTGCGAGGCGCTCGGCTACCCGCACCGCCCGCTGACCCGCAACGCGGACACGTCCTGCGAGGACCCGCGGCACCTGCGGCTACTGCTACGCGGGCTGCCAGAGCGGGCTGCAAGCAGTCGACGATGAAGACCTTCCTGCAGGACGCCGCCGACGCCGGCGCGCGCTTCGTGGTGGGCGCCCGCGCCGAGCGGATCCTGACGCCGACGGCGCGCGGCCGGCGTGCTGGCGACCGTCACGCACGCCGACGGCTCGACGCACGACGCTCGACGGTGCGACGCGCCGACCGTCGTCGTCGCCGCCGGCGCGATCGAGTCGCCGGCGCTGCTGCTGCGCTCGGGCATCGGCGGCCCCGCCGGCGGGCCGTCACCTGCGCCTGCACCCGGCGGCGCTCGTCGGCGGCGTCTACGAGCAGCCGATCGAGGGCTGGATCGGCCAGATCCAGTCGGCCCTCTCGGACCAGTTCAAGCAGCTGCGAGGGCGAGCTGGGGCTTCCTGATCGAGGCGACGACCGTCGCCCCGGCGATCGTCGCGATGTCGCTGCCGTGGGAGGACGGCGAGGCGCACAAGGCGACGCTGGCGCAGCCTGCGCGCACATCGCGCCGTTCATCTCGGTCGCCCGCGACCACGGCGAGGGCCAGGTCGTGATCGACGAGCACGGCCGCGCGCGTCACGCGCTGGTCGTTCGCGGACGAGCTCGACGCGAGCATGTTCCGCCGCGCGATGGTCGAGCTGGCGAAGCTCCAGCGCGCGGCCGGCGCGAGGGAGATCATCACCTTCTACCAGCGGCCCGCGCTCAGCTGGCGCGAGGGCGAGGACTTCGACGCGTTCCTCGCCGAGATCGAGCAGGGCTCGCTGGCCAGCCAACGACATCGCCGCCTTCACCGCCCACCAGATGGGCTCGTGCCGGATGGGCTCGGACCCCGCGGAGTCGGTCGCCGACGGGCGCGGCGAGCTGCACGACACGCAGCGGCGTGTGGATCGGCGACGCCTCGGCGTTCCCGACCGCGCCGGGGGTCAACCCGATGATCTCGATCATGTCGCTCGCGCACCGCACCGGCGGCGAACATCCTCGCCGGCGGCTAGCCGGCCCGTCGGCGTCGGCGGAAGAGCGCAGCTAGTCGCTCGACGCAGCGCCAGCGTGAAGCCGTCGTAGCCCTTGCTGCCGACGGTCTGGATCGTGGTCGCGCTGACCCGAGGCTCCCCGCGCCGCGGCGAGCAGTCGAGGAAGCGGCGCATGCCCTGGGCGCCCGCATCGGCGCTGTCGGGGTCGGCGAGCTCGCCGTCGCGGACGACGTTGTCGATGAGGATCAGCCTGCCCGGCCGCGTCAGCTCCAGCGCGAAGCGCGAAGTACTCGGGCGTGCCGCTGCTTGTCGGCGTCGATGAAGACCAGGTCGAACGGCCCGGCATCCTCGGCGCGCAGCGCGCGCAGGCGAGTCGAGCGCCGGCCCGACCCGGATTTCGACGAGGCTCGGAGAGGCCGGCCCGGCTCGACGTTCTCGGCCGCGACCCGCGCGTAGCCGGGGTCGAGCTCCAGCGAGATCAGGCGGCCGCCGCCGGCGGCAGCGCCCGGGCCATCCAGATCGTGCTGTAGCCCCCAGCGTGCCGAGCTCGAGGATGCTGCGCGCCCCGTGGATGCGCAGCGAGCAGGTGCAGCAGCTTGCCCTGGTTGGGCGTGACCGCGATCGGCGGCAGTCCCGCCTCGGCGCTGGCCGCGAGCGCGCCGCTCGAGCACCGGGTCGCGGGCCGATCAGCAGGCCGGCCGTGTACTCGTCGACGGCGTTCCAGCGCTCCCAGCTCATGGCCGGTCCGCGCCTGTCGTCCTGCTCGCGGGCTGATCAGCGCGACGCGGCATCGCGAGGCCGGCGGAGCGCGCAGCGTCGAGATCCGCCGCCCCGGCTGCACCGCGGCGCGGGCCTCGCCGGCGTGCGGGCGACATCTGCGGCCGTGCGGTCGAGGTCGTCGACGAGCAGCGCAAGCCCCCAGAAGCGCGCGGGGCGGTCAGCGCCGCCCGTGCGCGACCGACGACATCCTCGGGCTCCTGGACCAGCTCGAGGATCTCCCTGGCCGAGGCGGAAGAAGGCCTGGCGCGGCGCGCCCGCCGGGGTCGGCTCCTCGCGCACCCGGCGCAGGTCCAGCCCCGCCGCCTGCAGCGCCGCGACTGCTGCGCTCGAAGTCGGGGGAGACCGCGACGACGTGGTCGATCGAGAGCACCCCGTTGGGATGCGCCAGCGCCGGCGGGGGCAGCGGGGCGGTCGGAGATCGTCGTGGGCAGGCCGTCGAGCTCCGCGCCGGCCAGCTCCCGCAGCGACCAGCGCGAGCATGCCCTCCGCCGCTCTGCGCGCCCGCCAGGCGCAGGCGCACGCCCGCCGAGCTGGCAGACGTCCCGCTGCACCGCGAAGCCCAGCGCCGCCCAGCGCGTCGGGATCGTCGGCGATGCGTGATCTCGTCGATCGTCGGCATCCGGCGTGGACCTGCCTTTCCCGGAGCGGCACTCCCCGCCGGGGTCCGCCGGGCGGCCGCTAGAACTAGTGCAGGCGTGAACGGTACAACCCAGCTCAGCGACCGCCGGCGGCTGACGATCCTGGCGATCTGCTGCATGAGCCTGCTGATCGTGGCGATGGACAACACGATCGTCAACGTCGCCCTGCCCTCGATCCGCCGCGAACTGCACGCGTCGCTGTCGGGCCTGCAGTGGACGATCGACGCCTACACGCATCGTGCTGGCCAGCCTGCTGCTGCTGGCCGGATCGACCGGCGACCGCCTCGGCCGCAGGCGCATATTCCAGATCGGACTGCTGGTGTTCGCCGCGGGCTCGCTGCTCGTGCAGCCTCGCGCCCACCCTGGGCTGGCTGATCGCGGCGCGCGCGCTGCAGGCCGTCGGCGGCTCGATGCTGAACCCGGTCGCCATGTCGATCATCACCAACGTCTTCACCGAGCCGCGTGAACGTGCTCGCGCGATCGGCGCGTGGGGCGCCGTGGTCGGCATCAGCCTGGCGCTCGGCCCGATCGTCGGCGGCGCGCTCACCGAGACGGTCGGCTGGCGGGCGATCTTCTGGATCAACGTGCCGATCGGCCTGGCCGCGGTCGTCCTGAGCGCGCTGTTCGTGCCCGAATCCCGCGGCGCGCGCCCGCGCCGGGTCGACCCCGTCGGCCAGGTGCTCGTGATCCTCGCGCTCGCGTCAGCCTGACCTACGGGATCATCGAGGCGCCCAGCGCCGGGTGGCTCTCGGCGCAGACGCATCGGCCTGTTCGCGCTGTCTCGGGCCTCTCGCTGGCCGGTCTGGTCGCCTACGAGCTGCGCCGCGGCCGATCCGCTGATCGAGCCTCGCTTCTTCCGCAGCGCCCCTTTCTCCGGAGCCACGTTGATCGCGGTCTGCGCCTTCGCCGGCTTCAGCGGCTTCCTGTTCCTGAACACCCTCTATCTGCAGGACGTGCGCGGCTACTCGGCCCTGCAGGCCGGGCTGTGCACGCTGCCGATGGCCGTCCTGGCGATGGCCTTCTCGCCGCTGTCGGGGCGGCTGGTCAGCGGTCGCGGGCCGCGCACCGCGCTCGTCTTCGCCGGCGCTGTGCATGCTCGCCGCGGCGAGCATGCTGACCGGGCTGACCGCGGCGACGCCGCTGTACCTGCTGTTCGTCTCCTATGCGATCTTCGGAGCCGGCTTCGGCGCGGTCAACCCGCCGATCACCTACACGGCCGTCTCGGGGATGCCCGACAGCCAGGCCGGCGTCGCCGCGGCGGTGGCCTCGACCAGCCGCCAGGTCGGCCAGACGCTTGGGGTCGCCCTGACCGGCTCGATCCTCGGCACCGGCGCGGCCTCCGCCGCCGGCGCCGGGACTGGCGTCGGCCAGCCACGCCGCCTGGTGGCTGATCGCCGGCTGCGGCGGCGCCGTGCTCGCCTTGGGCGTGGCCAGCACCGGCGCCTGGGCCCGGCGCACCGCCCGACGCGCCAGCGTCGAGCCGCCCGCCCCGGCACGGCCCCTGGAGCCGCTGATCGGCGAGCGCGCGGCCTAGGATGGTCTGATGAGCGCAGATCCCCCGAACGATCCGAACCAACTCGCCATGAGCCGGGAGAAGACGCATCCGGGGGGAACCCGCGACGAGCCGGACCACGACGCCGCGCACCCCGCGCTGATGGTGGCCCTGCGCTACGTGCTGCCCGCCACCGTCGTGATCGCCGGCCTGGTCGTGATGGCCCTGGGCGGCGAAAGCAGACCTCGAGGGCGGCGGCGGAATCGTCAGCGCCGGCCTGGCGATCTTCTTCATCAACTGGCTCTTCAGGGCCGGCGCCAGCGGCGATCGAGAGCGCGAGGCCGAGGACCGCGCCCGGGAGTACTTCGACCGGCACGGCCACTGGCCCGATTGACCTAGCCGACGCACGGAGGCGGATCTCCCCGTCCCGACAGCGCCGGCGCGCTTGCGACAGGTGCTCATCGCGGCGCGGCCTGGTTTCTCCACCCGTCCAAGGCGGAGCGCTCCGTCCCCGAGGAGAATCTCGACGTGAGCTCGGGCGTGGAGACAGGCGCCGATGGCCGACTACCGCCCGCAGGCGCCCTTCCTGGATGAGCTGTTCGAGCCCGACGGGTCGCCACGCCCGACCGCCTGCAGCTGATCGAGCAGCTGCAGCGGCTCGGGCGGGACGGGCTGGCCGAGGCCGGCAGGCGACGCGACGCGCTGTTCATGCAGCAGGGGATCACCTTCGAGACGAGCGGGGTGGGCGCCGGCGGGACGGGCAGCACGATGGAACGACCCTTTCCGCTCGACCTCGTGCCAAGGGTGCTCAGCGGCGAGGAATGGCGGGCGATCAAGCGCGGGCTGGCGCAGCGCATCAGGGCGCTGAACCACTTCGTCGACGACGTCTACCACGCGCCGCGAGATCGTCCGCGAGGGCCTTGTCCCCTGGCGGCTGGTTGCGTCCTGCCCGGCACTTCGCGCGGGCCGTGCACGGCATCCGCCCGCCGGGCGGCGTGTACACGCACGTCGCCGGCTGTGACCTGGTGCGCCACAGCGATGGCACCTGGAAGGTGATCGAGGACAACGTGCGGATCCCCTCGGGGATCTCCTACGTCCTCGAGAACCGTGCGGCGATGGCACGTCTCGTGCCGGAGCTGTTCGCCTCCTACCGGGTGCGCCCGGTCGAGCAGTACCCCCAGCTCCTCCTGCGCGCCCTGCGCGCCGTGGCGCCGTCGGCGGAGAGCGAGGCGACAGTCGTCGTCTGGACGCCCGGACCGGCCAACCCCGCCTACTTCGAGCACGCCTTCCTGGCCCGTCAGATGGGGGTCGAGCTGGTCGAGGCCTCCGACCTGGTGGTGCGCGACGACGTGCTCTACATGCGCACCACCCGCGGCCTGGAGCGCGCCCATGCCGTCTACAGGCGCCTGGACGACGACTTCGTCGACCCGCTGGAGTTCCGCCCCGACTCGCTGCTGGGCGTGCCCGGCCTGGTGCGTGCCTACCGGGCGGGCAGCGTCGCGATCGCCAACGCCTTCGGCACGGGCGTCGCCGACGACAAGGCGATCTACCGCTTCGTGCCCGACATGATCCGCTTCTACCTCGGCGAGGAGCCGATCCTCGAGAACGTCCGCACCTACCTGCTCTCCGAGCCCGAGGAGCTCCAGCACGTCCTGGGCCGCCTGCACGAGCTGGTCATCAAGCCGACCGGCGAGTCCGGCGGGCGCGGCGTGACGATCGGCCCGCACGCCTCGGAGGAGGAGATCGAGCGGATGCGCGACGTGATCACCGCCCACCCCGACCGCTGGATCGCCCAGGAGGTGGTGCGCCTGTCGACCGTGCCGACCGTCTGCGAGGACGGCACGCTGGCGCCTCGCCACGTCGACCTGCGCCCCTTCGCCGTGTTCGGCGAGCGGATCGACATCGTCCCCGGCGGGCTGACCCGGGTCGCCCTCGAGGAGGGATCGCTGATCGTCAACTCCTCCCGCGGCGGCGGCTCGAAGGACACATGGGTGCTCGAGGACGCCGACGAAGCCGACCGCGCCGGCGCGAGCGGCTGGGGGGGCGGGTTTCCCGTTCCCGACACCCAGCCCCCCGCCCTGCCCGATCTGCGCTACGGCGCCTGGACGGGGCAGCAGCAGCAACAGCAGCAGTCGCTCCGCGGAGCGGCCCGGCCGGGGCGCTGATGCTCGCCAGGATCGCCGCCGAGCTGTACTGGCTGGGTCGCAACCTGGCCCGCGCCGAGTTCGCCGCGCGGGCTGTCGAGGCGGTCTTCCAGTCCGAGCTGCAGGGGACCTCCGAGGGGATTCGGGGCGTCAGCTTCGGCTCGGGCGGCCTGCTGGCGATCCTCGGCGACGTCGAGACCGGCGAGGCGCGCGGGCGCGAGGCGCTGGACCAGCTGACGCTCGACCCGCAGCGCCCCGGCTCGATGCTGGCCAGCATCGAGCGGGCGCGCGAGGGGGCGCGGACGGTGCGCGACGTGATCAGCGCGGAGATGTGGGAGGCGATCAACACGACCAGCCTCGGCCTGCGGGGCGGCGGCCAGCCCGGCTGGGCGGCACCGGCAAGCACGGCCCTCGCCTCGCAGTACGTCAAGGAGCGCACCGCGCTGATCTGGGGCGTGGCCAATCGCTCGATGCTGCGCGACGAGGCCAAGAGCTTCCTCGACGCGGGCGGGCTGATCGAGATCGCCGACATGGTCCTGCGCATGCTGCGCGTCGCCCTGCCGAGCACCCCCGCGGAGGGCGGTGCCCGCGAGTCGGCGCCCTCGGACGCGCACGCGCTGATCCTCCTGCAGGCCGTCGGCGGCTTCCATGCCTACCTGCGCGCCGTGACCGAGCCGCCCAACGCCCACCCCGTCGCCCGCTTCCTGCTCTTCGAACGCGCCTACCCCGATAGCGTGGCTGCGTGCGTCGACTCCCTGCACGAGGTGTTCACCGTCGCCGACGCCGGCCCGCGCAACTCCAAGCCGGTGCTGCGGGTCAGTCGGCTGGCCGCCGACCTGGACTTCCAGCGCCGCGCCCTCCCCGACGGAGCCGAGCTGACAGGCATCTGCGAACAGACACAGCAGGAGCTCGCCCGCATCGACCAGGACGTCGCCGAGCGCTACTTCGCCGGCGCCTCGGCCGGACTGAGGAGGTGAGGCTCGCTTGCACTTCGCCATCCGCTACCTGACCGAGTACCACTACGACGCGCCCGTCACCGACAACCTGAACTCGCTGCGGGTGCGGCCCGCCACCACCTCGACCCAGCGCTGCGACGAGTTCCACACCCGCATCGAGCCCGAGGCGCGCGTCAGCCGCCATCTGGACTACTTCGGGACCGAGGTGATCGAGTTCGGGATCCCCGCCAGCCACGACCACCTCACGATCGACATGCGCGCCCGGGTCGTGACCTCGCCGCCGCCCGACCCCCCGACCCGCCCGAGGGCGCCTGGGAGAGCCTCTCGAGCGCCGCCTACCTCGACGCCGCCGGCGAGTTCGCCCTGCCGTGGCAGGACCAGCCTTCCGTGGAGGGACTCGGGGAGATCGAGCGGGAGCTGGACGAGCGCAGCCCGCTGGAGACGCTCAGGACCCTGTGCGAGCTCATACCCGACCGGTTCGAGTACCGGCCCGGCGCGACCTACGTCGGCTCGAGCGTCAGGGACCTGCTGGCGGCCGGAGCCGGCGTGTGCCAGGACTTCGTGCACCTCTCGCTGCTGCTGCTGCGCCGCCGGGGGATCGCCGCCCGCTACGTCTCGGGGTACCTGTGGGCGGCGCCCGAGGATCACGGCACGGATTCCCTGGAGGTCGACACGCACGCCTGGCTGGAGGCGCTGCTGCCCGGCACCGACGGCCACGGCGAGCCGGTCTGGGTGAGCGCCGACCCCACCAATCGCCGGCTGACCGGCGAGACGCACGTGAAGATCGGGCACGGCCGCTTCTACTCCGACGTGCCGCCCGTCAAGGGGCTGTACATGGGCGGCGCCGCCTCCGCGCTGGACGCGGCGGTGAAGATGTCCCGGCTCGACCCGCAGGCCGGCGCGCGGGCCTGAGCGGCTCGGCGAGCTACAGCTTCAAGCTCGCAATCGACGTCGAATCGGGTGTCGTCTTCGACCAGGTCGTCGCGGAATTCAGTGAAACGATCCTCGACGAAGCGATCGTCGAAGGGGTTCTGAAGCCCGGCTACGTGCCGCCGAAAGGCACCACGTGGCAGTTCCTGAAGACGGGCTCCGGCTTCTGCGTCTTCTGCGGGACCGCCTCGGCGGGGTTCGCGATCGTGCCGATCGCCGGCGGCGCGGACCTCGAACGAACGGCAGAATCGCCCGTGCCGCCGAACCCCCCGACGCTCGAAGTCACGCCCTTGAACACGCAAGCCGAAATCAAGTTCACCTCCGGCGGCAACGGCAACGGCACCGGCCTGGAATACCTGATCACGATATCCTGGCACGAGCTTCGTCAGACAGCCGGTCGGCAGCGGAACCCGCGTGACAGGGTTCACCAATTGCGTCACCTACACGGCGACGCTGCGCGCCAGGACGAGCGCCGGCGAAAGCGGGCCCTCCAACGCGGTCCAGTTCACGCCGGAAGGCGCCGAAGGCTGCGCCACGGGCAAGACGCCGGGGGCTCGACGGCAGCGGCGGCTCGGTACGGACCCGCCGAGAACTCGGGCTGCACGGGGCAGTGGCCAGAAGGTAACCCGCGGCGCTGCGATCGCGGCCGCACGCCAGGAGCTCCGCCACGGCTTCGCCACGATTCAGCCTTCCCCTGCCGGTCGTTATCGGCTAGAACACCCACATGATCGTCACGCCGGCACGCGGTGACGCTGACCAGGTGGAGAGCCGTCTGGTCAAGGCCCTGGACGATCGCGGTGTGAAGCGGTTCGCCCGCATCGATCACGGCGCGGCTGCCAGCGAGGCCGGCCTGGAGCTCGGCGCGGAGCGGGTGCTCGAGTTCGGCAACCCCCAGGGCGGCACGCCGCTGATGGCAGCCGACCGGCGCGTCGGCATCGAGCTGCCTCTCAAGATGCTGATCTGGGAGGACCAGGAGGGCGCGAAGCTGGGCTACAACGACCCTCGCACGCTGGCCGGGACCTACCGGCTCGAGGGCCACGAGCAGGCGCTGGAGCAGATGGCGATGCTGCTCGCGGCGCTGGCCGCCGAGGCCGCCGGCTGAGCTGCTGGACAGAGCCGGTCCGACGACGGCTCAGCCGTGGTAGCCGGCCACCGTGCTGGTGAAGGCGAAGGGCTGCTGGGCGATCCCGCTGCATTCTTCTTCGGGCGCTGCTTCGGCGCCCTTGCAGGGACGATCGCGGTTGACCGACCAGAAGGTCACCCGGGCGAGGTGGTGCAGGCCGGCGAAGGCGAGGATCGTCTGGAAGTCTTCGAGGCTGACCGTCTCGGAGGCTTCGTCGGTCCTGCCGTTCATCGAGGACACGCCGACGTGTTCGTACGCGGTGGCCGATGACAGGTGATAGGCGCCGGCGATGTCGCCCGCGAGGCCTTCCAGAGCCCGCACCGAGGCGTGTCCCATGTCCGTCCTGGGGACGCCGAAGTCGAACGGCATCACGGTCCAGGAGCTGGGCTGAAAGCCGATCGCGGCGGCGTCGGCGATCAGGCTGAGGCCGGCCGCTTCCGGACCGGCTTCGGCGGTTCCCATCGTGATCGAGATCTCGAGCCCGGGGTTGGCGCCCTGCACGGCCGCCAGCGCCTGCACGACCCGCTGGCGGGTCTTGCGTTGGTGAACTCGGTGTGCTCGATGTCGACGTCGATCGGCGTGCAGGCCGTAGGCGTCGATCACCTTCTGGTAGGCGCCCGCCAGAGCGGCGACGCTCTTGCAGGCGCTGCCGAGCTTCTTTCCGCTCCAGCCGCCGAACGACACGACGACTTCTCCCCCGGCCGCCCTGATCGCTTCGATCGCGGCCTGATCGCCCCCGCCGGCGAGCGGGCGCGCTCCGTCCCACTCGGGGTTGCAGCTGCCCTTGGAGAGGATGAAGGCCAGCGTGAGGTCCTGGACGCCCGTGGCTGCCATCACGGAGGTCGGCGGCTGCGGATCGCCCCATCCGAGGTACTCGTAGGGGGCGGCCATCTCGACGGGCTGCCCGAGCGCCGGGACGGCGGCCGCGCACAGCAGCACGGCCATCGCCACCAGTCCCGCGACGATCGCCGTGGGCGTTGCGAGCCTTCGCTGCTCCCCGGTGTGCGCACGCCCCATCGGCCGAGCATACATTTCGCCCGGGGCGCGCCCGGAGCGGGCCGTGCGGCGCGAGAGCGCTCTGTCGCGGTCGCTCACGAGCTTGGGATCTCGAGCACGTAGGTGAGCCAGCTCTCGCGCCGGGCGCCGACGCGGTCGTAGACGCGCTGGGCGCGCACGTTGTCCTGCGCGGTCTCCCACTCCAGCGCCACGGCTCCGCGCTCACGGCAGCGCTCGGCACAGGCGGCGATCAACCCGTCGGCCAGGCCCCGGCCGCGCGCCGAGGGCACGAGGTACAGGTCGTTCATGATCCCCACGCGCGCGGCGCGGGCGGTCGACCAGCTCCAGAACAGCGTCGCGAAGCCGACCGCACCGCCGCGCCCGTCGCGAGCGATCATCTGCACGCCCTCGCGCGAGGGGTCGGCCAGCAGCGCCCGGGCCATCCCCAGCAGGGCCTCGTCGGAGGGGTCGACGTCGTAGAAGTCGCAGTAGGCCCGCATCAGGGTCAGCAGCTCGCCGAGGTCCGCCTCGACGACGGTCGCGATCGTCTCGCCGACGCCGTCCCCGCCGCGCCGAGCGGCCGGCGCGCCGGCGGCCGGGGCCGGGCTATCCTCGTTGGCCAATCGGTCGTCGGGCACGGCAGCAGGCTAATGGACCCTCCCCGCGCGACCGATCTCACCCAGAGAATGCGCCCCCGCTCCGCATCCGCGCTGATCGCCACCCTGCTGGGGGCCGGCGCGCTGGCGCTCGTGACGAGCGGCTGCGGCGCGAGCGGGCCGGTCGCGGCGCTCGACCCGGTGGCGCAGGCGGCGGAGACGACGACCCACGCGGAAGGCGCCCAGCTCACGGTGAAGGTGACGCTGGCCGGAGGCGAAGCGGGCCAGCTCGCGCTGAGCGGCCACGGGGATCTCAACCTGCGGACCGACGAAGGCGAGATCGTGATGGACATGTCGGGCCTGCCCGCCGCGGCGCGCTCGGTCCTGCCGGCCGGCGGCCTGCAGATGACCGAGCTGCTGGCTGGGCGCTCGATCTACGTCGGCTCGCCGCTGCTCGCCGGCAGGCTCCCCGGGGGCGCCCGGTGGCTGAAGATCGACCTCGACAAGGTGGCCCAGGACCTGGGCGTGGAAGCGCAGTCGCTGGGCAGCGGCCAGACCAACCCGGGCCAGTACCTCCAGTACCTGCGCGCGAGCGGCGGGTCGGTGCGCGCGGCGGGCAGAGCGACCATCCGGGGCGTGCCCACGATCCGCTACACCGGCGCCATCGACCTCCGGCGGGCGGCCGAACTGCTGCCCTCGCGGGACCGCGCGGCGACGGAGTCGGCGATGGCGAAGCTGATCGCCGCGACCGGCACCAGCAGCTACCCGGTGCAGGCATGGATCGACACGAGCCACATGATCCGCCGCCTGGAGATCGATTTCCCGGTCGATGCGCAGGGCCACAGACTGACCGGCTCGGTGGTCGAGGAACTGTTCGACTTCGGCCCCATACCGGCGGTGAGCCCGCCCGCGGCGGGCGAAGTCTTCGAAGCGAACCTCGGCTCGCTGCCCGGCTGAGCCGGGGGCGCACGGCGCACGGAATCATCCAGGCGGACCCCGGCGGGCCCGCCTGCGTCTAGGCTTGGTGGCGTACGGGGGCTGGTCCGGTTCGGGATCGGGCTGGATGCCCGCCGCCGTGGAGCGATGTCGATGTCGATCAGGAGCGCCAGCCACACGGGAGGAGCGCGACGGGGCGGGGAAACCCGTCTTGCGGTCGCGAGCGCGGCGGCTCTCTACGTGATCGGCGGCGCGCTGATCGCGACGGCGTTCCTGTTACCGGAAGTCAGCTCGCCGGCCGGCGCGGCGGCGGTCGCGGGCGACGCGATGCTGACGGCGCTGGCGCTGACCTGGGCGCTGGTCCGAGGCCGCGCCGGGCTCGGCCTGGCCTGGGCGGCGGAGCTGTGGGGGATCGCGATCATCGTCGTGCTGTGTGCCTCGACGGGCGGCGCGACGAGCCCGTTCGCCCTCCTGTACTTCTTCGCGATCGGACACGCCGCGGCCTTCCAGCCGCGGGGCCGCTTCATCGCGACCTCGATCGTCGGCCTGCTGGCGTTCCTCGCGCCGCTGGCCTACTCGGACGTCGCGACGAACTTCGGCGCGATCGCCTGCGTGGGTGCCGTGCTGGCGATCCTGACGACGATCGCGGTGCACGTCTCGCTGGAAAGGATGCGGGCCGACCGCCGCAGGCTCGAGCTGCTGATCGCGGCGACGGCCAGGCTGGACATGTCGCTCGACCCCCAGCAGACGCTCCACAGGATCGCCAGCACGGCGATCCCGGAGCTGGCGGAACTGTGCGTGATCGACCTGATCGACGAAGAGGGGAACATCACCACGACGGTCGCCGCGGCGGTCGACCCAGCCGTCGCGACGCGGGTCGAACGGATGCGCCGCGAGCAGCGGCCCGAGACGCTGGCGGGCCACCCGGTGGCGCGCGCCCTGAGCGATCGCGCCTCGCAGGTGATCACCGACCTGGCCGCGGTGCCCGCCCTGGACGGAGCGTTCGAAAGCGATGGGACCCCGTCGGGCGAGGACCCGCCGGCGCACTCGGCGACGGTCGTGCCGATGGTCGCTCGGGGACGCCTGCTGGGAGTGATGTCCTACGTGCACACGGGACGCCCGCAGCCCGGCCAGCTGCGGGTGCTGGAGGACCTGACGGGGCGCGCGGCGCTGGCCTACGACAACGCGCGCCTGTACGCAGAGCGCGCCCGGGTCGCTCACACGCTGCGGCGCAGCCTGATGCCGGCGGCGCTGCCTGCGGTCCCGGGCCTGGACCTCGAGTCGTTCTTCCGGCCGATGGGCGCCGGCAGCGAAGTCGGAGGCGACTTCTACGACGTGTTCGCCGACGGCGAGGGGTGCTGGCTCGTGGTCGGGGACGTCTGCGGCAAGGGCGCCGAGGCGGCGGTCCTCACGGCCTTCCTGCGTCACACGACCGTCGCCTACGCCCTCGATGGCAGCGGCGGCCCGGCGAACGTCCTGGCGCGGGTCAACCGGGCGATGCTCGACCAGGACTTCGAGGGCCGCTTCGCGACGGCGATCCTCGCCAGGCTGGCGTTCGTCGACGCCGGGGTCAGCCTGACCATCGCGGCCGCGGGGCACCCTCCGGCGCTTCTCACGCGGGCGGGCGGGTCCAGCGAAGAGCTGGGCGCGGGCGGCACGCTGCTGGGGATCTTCCCCGACGCGGCGATCAGGGAGTCCTCGACGGTGCTGGGGGTGGGCGACTCGGTCGCGCTCTACACGGACGGCCTGGCCGAGGCGCATGCGCCGGCCCGGGTGCTGAGCCCGGGCGACATGCTCGCGGCGCTGGCGGGCGCGCCCCCGGAGTCGGCCCAGGAGGCGATCCAGGCGCTGCTG
This sequence comes from uncultured Solirubrobacteraceae bacterium, assembly GCA_963760785.1. GTDB lineage: Bacteria > Actinomycetota > Thermoleophilia > Solirubrobacterales > Solirubrobacteraceae > Palsa-744. The sequence goes on from CAVXEL010000001.1 coordinate 292,713, forward strand.
GGACTGGTCGACCTGGGGCGGGGCCCGCGCGACGACATCGCGATCCTCGCCGTCAGGGTGCGGGCCGCCCGGGCCCGGGGCGTTCGCGCCGCCTGAGCGGCCGGATCAGGCATGCCATCCGGGCGCGCATGCCCGCGCTGTCGACCCGTCTAGTAGCCGCCGTAACCCCGCGTTGTGGTGGTGGTGGACGGTGAGGAGGAGGTCCCTGAGGCGGAGCTAGAGCCGACGGTCACGACGGTCCACGTGCCGACGTCCTTCAGGTTCTGCCCGTTGGTCTCGCCTGGCTTGGCGTCGGGCGCGAAGGTGTAGAGGGGCTCACCGTTGTAGGTGACCTGCCGGCTGCCGTCGGGCCGCTTCACACTACCCAGTGCGGAGGTGCCGGATGGGCTCGTCCCGGCGGCGACGGTAAGCGGGTGCCACACGGCCAGGCAGGCCTGGGGGGTGCAGATGAACTTCCCGTTGCCCTCTCCCGAGAGGTGGTAGAGGGTCATGCCGCTGGAGTTGACCAGGATCGTCGTTCCGAGCTTCGCGTTCGAGGCGGTCCTCACCACGACCGCCGAGGCCGGCGCGGCCGCGGCAGCCTGGGTTGCCGTCGCCGGCGTCGAGGTGGAGCCGCTGCTGCTGGAGGAGCTGCTGCCGCAGGCGGCGAGCAGCAGCGAGGCCGCGGAGATGGCGGCGAGGGAGATGATCGGCCTGGGCACGGTGGCGCTCCTATCTGTCGGGTGCGGCCCGCCAATCGGCCCGCACCCATCAGAGACCGCCCCGGGCCGGTTTTCTTCCGCCGCCGCTCAGGGCAGGACGCGCAGCGTGGTGTGCATCCCGCGGCGGGCGTGTTCGGGCAGCGAGCACCACAGCGTGTAGACACCGGGGCTGAGGTGGACGACCCCGTTCCAGCTACCGCCGGGCGAGAGCAGCCGGCCCTGGATGGTCGGGCCGCCGCCGTCGCGGCGCAGGCGCAGGTCGTGGGAGGCCGAGCCACGGTCGATCTCTGCGAGGTCGAGCGTCCCCGCCGCGACCGACCCCTGGGAGAGGATCAGGCGGTACTCGACCTGGGTCACCCGCAGATGCGACGACGCGCGCGCCGCGCGGACGGGGGTCCGCCCGCCCGCAGAGGCGGCCAGGACCGGGGTGCCGGCGAGCGCGGCGCAGAGCACCGCGACGGCTCGGAGGGCTGGCCTCATGGCGCTGTCACCAACTTCATGTTCGCCATCGTCCGGGCGCGGCTCAATCGGAAATCCGGCCAGTCGGGCGCGGGCGAGTCCGCCTCGCGGGCTCGGAAGCGCTGCCGTGGTCGACCGGTCCCGGCGCGCTGCGAGGCTGCTCTCAGCCGCCCGCGCGGGCCTGCCGGGCGCGATCGAGCGCGCGACGCAGCCCGGCGTAGCTCTGTGCAGGCGGCATCGCCTGCTCGTAGGTCGCGGCGATGTCTGCGTCAGCGCCGCGGGCGGCCACGCGAGCGCGAACCTGATCGGCGAATTCCCGCTCGTCGAGCTGGGCGGCGTCCGCCTGCACCTCGTCGAGGTAGCGGCGCAGCTCGGCGAGGTGCCCGGCGACATCGCGGTGGGCGCCGAAGTGGGTCACGGCCAGCGCGCTGGGCTCCCACCTCTCCAGCTGCTCGATCGAGGCGCGCCAGGAGTCCAGGTCGATGTCGGGCGGCGGGGTCGGAGCCATCGTCGGGCCTGTGGCCATGCGGACCCCTGCCACGTCGCCGCTGAAGGCCCAGCGGGTCGGCTGGTGCAGGTAGGTGACGTGGTGGGAGGCATGACCGGGGGTGTACGCGACCCGCATGTCCCCCAGCTCCTCCCCTCCCTTCAGCACGCGGATCCGCTCGGCGGGCACGGGCAGCACCTCACCCCACAGGCGCTCCATGTCCTGCCCGTAGAGCCTCGAGGCGCTGGCCAGCAGCCGGCTCGGGTCGGCCAGGTGCGGCGCGCCGCGCTCGTGGACCCAGATCTCCAGGTCGGGGAAGAGCCGGGCGAGGGAGCCGCTGGCGCCGGCATGGTCGAGGTGGATGTGCGTCAGGGCCAGCACTCGGGGCGGGCGGGGGCCCAGCGCCGCGAGCAGCACGGGCAGGGTCGAGGAGGGTCCCGGGTCGACGATCGTGTCCCCCAGCCTCCAGGCACCGATCACGCCGGGGCGCCCGAGGTGCCGCAGGTCGATCAGCTCTGGCTCGGCGCCGTGCGGCGTCGGCGGCTCAGGCATCCGCCGCCGTTCCGCTCGCCCCGTAGCGCAGGCCGTCCATCAGCAGCCCCAGCAGCCGTCGGGAGCGCTCGCTCCAGTCGGGCCCGTCGGCGACAAGCCAGATGCCGCTCATCGCCCGCAGCACGTCGTCGGGCTGGACGTCGGCGCGGATCGTCCCGGCCCGCGCCGCCGCGTCGAGCAGCGAGGTGATCGCGGCGGCCATCTCTCGGCGGGCGTCGCTGTAGAGGGTCGCGTCGGAGGAGGCGATGACCGACTGGAGCATGCTCGCCATGCTGCGCTTGGCGGCCACATAGGTGACGAAGCGGTCCATCCACCGGGAGAGGGCGGCGTCGGGCGGCTCGCTGTCGAGCAGCTCGCCGGCCGCATCGCAGAGCCGCTTCACCTCGTTGCGGTAGGCCGCCTCGGCCAGCGCCTCGCGGGTGGGAAAGTGGCGGTAGAGGGTCCCGATCCCAAGCCCGGCCCGGGCCGCGATCGCCTCCAGCGGCGCGTCCTCCCCGGCATCGGCGAACAGCGCGATCGCGGCCGCGAGCAGCTTCTCGCGGTTGCGGCGGGCGTCCGCGCGCATCGCGGGGGGACGATCGGCTGTCGAGGTGTCCGGCATCGGCTGGAGAGAAACGGAGGGCTCCTCCGGATGGTGTGACTCTAGCGCCGCTGGAACGACCTGTCGATGGCGGCGGGTTAGGGTGAGCGGGTGACCCCGGACGCGGTGACGCCCGCCGGAGCGTGATCGGTGGCCAGAGCGAGCGGGATCGGGCGCATCGTCTCGGGCGGGCAGACCGGCGTCGACCGCGCCGCCCTGGACTTCGCGATCGCCGAATCGATCGGCTGTGGGGGCTGGTGCCCGCGGGGAGGATGGGCGGAGGATCTCCTCGAGCCACCCGGCCTGCTCGCCCTCTACCCGTGCCTGCGGGAGACGCCCGATGCCGATCCGCGGCAGCGGAGCACCTGGAACGTACGCGACAGCGACGGGACGCTGATAGTGACCCGCGGGGCGGTGCGCTCGCCCGGGACGACCCTCACCAGGCGGGTAGCTGTCGGGCTGGGCCGCCCGCTCGAGGTGATCGACCTGCTCGACGGCGGTGAGCACCTGGAGAGGATCGAGGCTATCGTCGCGAGGCTGCCCGCGCCGGGCGCCCTCAACGTCGCGGGGCCGCGGGAGAGCGAGTCCCCGGGGATCTACGCCGAGACCCTCCAACTGCTCAGCGAGTTGCCGGGGTGGTGCCTTCACAGCGCCTGAACGGAGGCGGCGCTCTGCGCGGGCGACCGTCCCGGCTCGCCGCCGAGGCGGCGGATGAGGCTCTCGACGACGTCGCCGGCCCGCCCGATCGTCTCCCAGCTGAGGTTCTCGGGGACGTCGCTGGGCCAGTGATAGTTGGCGGGCGTCTTCAGGTCGGTGCAGGCCGCCAGACACGCGGCGCGATACCCCGCGCGCAGCGGGGGCAGCGCATCGGTGGCGCCGGCGCCCAGCCGCAGGCCACGCCACAGCGGCACGCCGACCGCCTCGGCGGCGGCCTGCACCTCCTCGCGCAGGGAGGAGTCGTAGTCGCGCATCGCCAGCATGCCCTCGCCCTCGAGCAGCGCCAGGTGGGGCGAGCCGACGCACTCCAGGGCCAGGAAACGCGTCCGACCGGGCGCCAGCGCGGCGCCGTGGCGGCGGATGAAGCCGCGCATGCCCTCCATGAAGGACTCCTCGCTCCCCGTCGAGAGCAGCAGCACCCTGACTCCGGCCACGGGACGCTCCGCGAGGCGGGCGGCCAGATCGAGCAGCACCGCGACGGCGCTCAGGTTGTCGTTCGCGCCCGGGACCACCGGCGAGCGGGCCACGTCGCCGAGCAGCGCGACCGTCGCGGCGCTCCAAACCGTCCCCAGCCTGCGCAGGCGCGGCCACCCGAGCGTGCTGCCCAGCGCGACCAGGGCGGGGCCGGCGGCCAGCAGCCTGCCCGTCTGCACGGAGGTGTTCTGCCTGGCGTACCAGCGCGGGAACAGGCGGTTGATCGCAGGCACGAGGCCGGGATGGAAGAGCAGGCCGGTGTGGGCGGCGTCGTGGTGGGCGATCACGACGACCGTCTCGATCGCCTCGAGGTCACCTGCCCAGGCGAGCACGTTGGTCGTCTCGCGCCCGGGCAGCACGCGCCGCAGCAGTTGGGCGCCGTTGTCGACGTCGTCGGCGATCAGAGCGGCGGCGCCGGCTGCGAGCAGCGCGCAGAGCGCGCGCCGCCTGCGTCCCGTGAGCCCTGCGATCACCGCCGCGGCGGCGGGCAGGATGGCAGGCAGCCAGAACTCGCCCACCGCCCGCTCGCGCTCGAGCGCCGGAGCGAGTCCGCGCTCGCGGAGCATCCCCGCCAGGAGCTCGGCCGCCCGCGCCTCGCCGTCACTCGCCGATCCGCGCGCGATGCGGGCGAGCCCGTCGAGGTCGGCAGAGAGCTCGGCTGGCGACACGGGAATCAGCCTAGGCCAATCGAGCGGAGCGTGAGGCGCGCGCCGAACAAGCGCGAGGCGGGGCGCTTCGGCGTGTCAGTGAGTCCGGGACGAGCCGTGGTGCCACGGGTCTGCCGCGCGCGTGCGGCGCGCGGCGGTCGACGGCGAGGGATCCGGGCCGGCGAACGCGACGATCCGGTCCCGTCCGGCGCGCTTGGCCTCGTACAGAGCCAGGTCGGCGCGCTTGAGCATCGCGGTCGCGTCGTGCGCCGCGCCGGCGGCGTCGATGCCGACGCTGATCCGCACCGCGGGCACGTCCGCGGGTCCGCCGGCACGCATCGCGACCCGCACCCTCTCGGCGAAGGCGTGCGCGTCGGGCAGGCGCCATCCGGGCGACAGCACGACGAACTCCTCGCCACCGAGGCGAGCAACGAGGTCGATGTCGCGCGCGGCCTCGACCAGCACCCGCCCGGTCCTGGCGAGGACCCGATCGCCGACCTTGTGGCCGCGCTGGTCGTTGATGCGCTTGAAGTGATCGATGTCGAACATCGCCACCGTCATCGGGGTATCCGTCCGGCGGGCGCGAGCCACCTCGACGGCGGCCCGCTCGTCGTAGCCGCGGCGGTTCATCAGGCCCGTCAGCGCGTCCACCCGCGCCTCGCCCGCGACGCTTCTCAGCAGGCGCTGGTTGCGCTCGGCGAGCCGCACGATCACGACGGCGACGACCGACACGGAGATCATCACCTCCAGCCACCGGCCCGCGTAGCCGGCGCCCCCGGAGAGCGTGAGGAGGACCAGCGCGTGGGCGAGCCCGATCGTCGCCACGATCGCGATCGCGCCGCGGCGCCCGAAGAAGAACGACATCCACACCACGGGCCACATGTAGAGCACCGCGGCGTCGCCCGCCCGGGGCGCGCCGGCGAGCGCCTGGGCGATCAGCAGCACGCCGAGCGGACCGAACGTCGCGAGCGCCCAGCGCGGCAGCCGCGGCCCGGCGATCACGAGCGCCGAGACGATCGCGACGGCCGCCAGCAGCGAGCTCAGCGACAGCATCGGGTCGCCGGGGATGAAGCCCGTCATGAGTTCGTCCAGCGCGGCGCCTGCGTACATCGCCGCGGCGGTGTACGCGATCAGGCTCCTGTTGCCGGCCAGTCCGTCAGGGGAAGCGCTCACAGGGTCCTATCGGCGCGGGGCGGGCGGACCGACAGGCCGCGGGCGCGGTCTCGGCGCCGGTGCCATTGCGATCCCGATCCCGCGAGCCGCGCGACGCGAGGACCGGCGGGTACCCTCAGCGCATGCCCATCTTCCGGCTCAGGCCCGACCGCTCGCATTGACGGCGGCGCGGGCGATCCGGGCCTCGATCGACGGCCGGGTACAGGGGGTCGGCTTCCGGGAGGCGGCGCGACGGCGGGCGTTCGAGCTCGGCCTGATGGGGTGGGTGCGAAACGAGGACGACGGCACGGTGGCCGTGCACGTCGAGGGGCCTCCGGAGGCGATCGAGCGTTTCCTGGATCTGTTGGGCGGCGGTCCGCCGGGGGCGAAGGTGACCGCTGTGGACGTGCGCGACGCGAAGGTCGAGGGACACGAGCAGTTCGCGATTCGAGGCGTGAGCGCCGGGCGTGTTCGTCGTGCAGGAGCATGCCGCGACCGCGCACCACTTCGATCTGCGCCTGGAGGTCGACGGCGCGATGCGCTCGTGGGCGATGCCGAAGGGCCCGTCACTCGACCCCGCGGTCAAGCGCCTGGCCGTCCAGGTCGCGGACCACGACGAAGCCGCACAACACATTCGAGGGCCGCTCGGAGAGCGGCGGGGTGATCGTGTGGGATCAGGGGCCCTACGAGCAGGGGGGACGAGTCGCGTGGCCGGATGCGATCGAACGCGGTCACGCCGTGTTCGTCCTGCACGGGCGATAAGTTGCGCGGCGGCTTCGCGCTGCAGCGCACACGGCCGGGCGCGAAGGCCCAATGGCTGCTGATCAAGCGCCGCGACGAGCTGGCGCGACAGGGGTCCGACATGGTGGTCGAGCAGCCCGCGTCTGTGCTCAGCGGCCGGACGCTCGCGCAGGTCCTGGCCGAGGCTGGTTGACCGGGCGGTCGTGTTAACGGCCTGTTACCGATCGGGCGCTCGGCGGCGCACGCTCGGCGCGTGTCTGCTTATGTAAACGGTCGCACCCGACCGACGACCCTGGAGGGTCCCCGTGCATCTGGTGTATGAACGAGCTCTCGCAGCGGGGGCCGCCCCGCTCCGACCCTGATGCTCGCCGCGCTATTGGCCACTCTCGCCCTTGGCCCGACCCTGTCGGCGTCGGGCGACACGCTGCACTGGACACGGGTCGGCGCGGGCACCTACCGCGTGGAGGCGAAGGCCCCGGGCCAGAAACAGACGTCGACCCGCGTCTCCGGGACGAGCTACACGCCGCCGTCCGATCCTGGCGTGACGGTCACCTACCGTGTCAAGGCGCCACACGAAAGCCGGTGGTCCAACAGCGTCGCGATCGCCTACCCGCTGGAAGCGCCCCGCGAAGAACCCCCGAAGGAAGAAGGCCCGCGCGGCTTCCAGCCGGGCATCAACGCCGGCACCGAACCGGCCGACCTCACCGGCGTCGCGTCGCTGCACTCGAAGCTCGTGCGCCTGGAGTTCGGCGCCGGCGAACCGGGCGCGCCGTGGCTGGCCGAATGGGACCGGCTGTACGCCGAACGCGGCGCCACCATCCAGCCGCTGGCGATCTTCGACGGCAGGATGATCACCGCGGCCGAAGCGAAAGGGCTGGTGGCGCTCGACCGGCTGCCGGGCGTGACGAGCGTCGAGCTCGGCAACGAGACGAGCTACGGCTACCAGTACGGGGACGGCTACCAGTCCGCCTCCTACAAGGCCCGCGCACGGCTGTACGCGCTGCGCGTCAAGGAAGCGGCCGAAGCGCTGAACCCGCACGGGATCGGCGTCCTGGCCCAGGCCGAGGACGGCGGCTCGGGATCGGCGGTATGGGTCGACGAAATGTTCGCCGCGGTGCCCAACCTGTCCCAGTACGTGGCGGGCTGGACGATCCACCCGTACTCCAACCAGCGCTCCGCCGCCGAACCCGACACGGCCGGCGTGCCGAAGATGGAACGGATGGTCGCGGACCTCGCCGCCGTGGGGGACACGACGACGCCGATCGACGTCACCGAGTGGGGTGAGCCGTCGAACAACGGAGCGACGCTCGACAACGGCTTCCACCTCACCTACGCCGAAGCGGGGCAGGTCGTCGAACGGACGATCCCGAAGCTGATCGCGGCGGCCGCGCGGCATCCCATCCACAGCTTCGTCATCTACCAGCTGCGCGACCAGGGGACGACGGGGGCGAACCACGAACTGTTCTTCGGCGCGCTGACCCACAGCGACGGCGAAAAGGGCGCCTACACCACCGCGATCCAGCGACTGCTGGCGCAATGACCGCCCGCAGCGGCGCGTCGGGCGCCGAGCGCCCGTGCAGGGGCGGCTGACCGTCGGCCGGCCGCCCCGCCGGCGCTAGCGCTTCCTGCCCGAGCGGCTCACCGACTTGCCCGCGCTGTCGACCACCCTGCGCAGGAATTCGGACTGCGTGTGGACGAGCCGCTTGGCCATCTCCATCGCGGCGTCGGAGATCTCCTGCCCCCTGGATGCATCCCGCCCGCCGGTGGGCAGCGCCTCCTCGACTGTGCCGAGGAACCTGCGGACAGCCTCGAGCGCGTTCTGCGCTCCGTCCTCGAGCTCCTTGATCAGCTCGTCTGAGAGATCGGTCGTGCGCTCGGCCGCGGTCCTCGCTTTCGGTTTCCTTCGCGAGGGCGCTTTGACTGCCGCTTTGCGGGCAGGCGCTTTGCTGGCGACCGCAGATTTTTTCGCGGCCGCAGGTTTTTTCGCGGCCGGGCGACGTCGGGTCTTCGTCTCGGGCATCGGCCTCACCATCTTTCGGGGTCTCGTATCGGTTGTGCGCTCCAGGAGGCCTCCGGAGGGGAGCGGCTGGCTCATGGAGCCCGCGCCATCCCCCGCGCGTGCCGGCCGTGGAGGCGGGCGGGCTCCCGGGCGTCGCGTGCCGCCCGGAGGGCTCCGTCGCTCACGACCATAGACCCGCGCGCGACGCGGCGCAATCCTTCTCGGCGAGACAGGGCCCCAGCCGTTCGGCCCGAACGGCTCCGTGCCGATCTCCCACTGGCCGGGAGCGCGCTGCGCGACGGGCGTCAGTCGCTCCAATAGCGCTGCTCCATCCACGGGTCGCCGCGGATGTGGTAGCCGTTGGACTCCCAGAAACCGGGCTCCTCGTGGTCCATGACCCGCAGCCCCTGCACCCACTTGGCGCTCTTCCAGAAGTACAGGTGGGGGACCAGCAGGCGAGCCGGCCCGCCGTGCTCGCGGGGCAGGGCTCGCCCTCCCACTGCGTCACCACCCAGGCCTTTCCCGCGGTCAGGTCCTCGAAGGCGAGGTTGGTCGTATACCCGCCGAAGGAGTGCACCATCGCGTAGGACCCGGCCGGCTCGATCTCGGCGAGCAACGTGTCGAGCGAGACGCCGGCGAAGCTGGTTCCGAGTTTCGACCACTTCGTCACGCAGTGGATGTCGCAGGGCACCGTCTCGAACGGGAGCGCGCCGAACTCGTCCCACGTCCATTCACGCTTCTGCGCGACCATGCCGTCGATCACGAAGCGCCACGTCTCGGCGGGAACGTTCGGTGTCGGACCGGCGGTGAGGACCGGAAAGCCCTCTTCCAGGTACTGCCCCGGCGGAAGCCGCGTCGCGATGCCGGGGGCCACCTGCCGACCTTTGAAACCCCGCGAGATGAACCGGCCCACGCTCCGCTCCCTTCGTCGAGCCCCAGGTTAGCCGACCTTGATCGAGACGGCCTGCGTGATCGCCTGCGCGGGCTGCGACTGATCGGTGACCTGGACCTCGAAGCTGTAGGTCCCGGAATCGCCCGTCCTGGGGAGCCCCGAGACGGCCCGGCATCGTCGGTGTGAACGTCCCTGGCCGTGCACATGTGGGTCCATTCGCAGACCCGCGCCACGTTCATCGGCACGGCGCCTCCCATGTAGGTGACCGTGAGTGTGAAGTTCTGCGATTCGAACACCGTGGCCGGGTCGGCCATCGGTAGCACCGCCACGACCGGATGGACGCGGGCGGTACTCGTTGTTCACATCTGGTCGGGTCCAACGTTGGACACGACGGCGTCCAGAACTCGATGGCGCCGGCCGCCCGGACGGGCTTGACTTGCACCATGACTTCGGCCCGGCGATCCGCCTACCGTCGCCCTCTACGGTGGAGGCATCTCGGGCAAGGTCACCCTCGCCACGTGGCCGAGGAGCCTCACGGCCGGGAACGGCGGCCGAACGGCTCACGGGGGGCGGCGCAGCAGCCCCGGTGCTCCAGATCGGGAGCGCCGGGGCGCTCCGCCCGTGCCGAGGGGAGCGGCCCGGCTCAGCCGGCGGAGTCGACCGCTTCGCCCGGGCCCTCCTGCGCGCGGGCGGGGAGCTCGAGCGGGACGAGCGAGTCGGCGGCCGACTCGGGAAGCCCCGCCACGTCCAAGCCCTGCTTGAGATCGGCTGCCCAGGTCAGCGTGGAGATCCGCGTGCCACGGAAGCCGAGCACGCAGACCAGGCTCTGCTCGATGAAGCGATCGCTCCCGGGAGGGCGCCCGCGCCACAGCAGCGGCACGACGAGCGTGTCACCCGCCTCGATGAACGCTTCGGGGAACACGTCGTTGCGCTCGAACATCGAGATGATCTTCGCGTAGTTGGCAACGACGGCCTCGACCCCCTTGACGGTGCCCTGTTCGAGCCACAGAGCCCCACCGTCGGCCTCGACGTCGGCGGTGTACACGTCGCGGAACACGTCGAAGTCACGCGTCGTCCATGCTTCACATGCACGTTTCATGACCTCGATTCGCTCGTCGAGCATCGCCGCGAGTATACGGTCCGGCCCCCCCGCGAAGAGAGAGCGCCCGCGGGCAGGGTCGCACCAGGCTGAACTTCCCTACACTCCCGCCTTCACTGCCGAAGGGGTGCTTGAACTGATGTCACCGGGGGGCCGTCGCAGGGTTGCCGTGCTGGGTGGCGGACCGGCGGCTATCGCGGCGGCCTTCGAGTTGAGCGCACCGGAGCTGGCCGGCCGCTTCGAGGTGACCGTCTACCAGCCCGGCTGGCGGCTCGGCGGCAAGTGTGCAAGCGGGCGCAACCTTGCCGAGGGCGGGCGCATCGAGGAGCACGGCCTGCACGTCTGGTTCGGCTTCTACGACAACTCGTTCGCGATGATCCGAGCTGCCCTCGACGAGCTCGATCGCCCGCCGGAGCATCCGCTCGGGACCCTCGAGCAGGCCTTCGAAGGCTGCGACGACCTCGTCATGTGCGACACGGACGCAGGCGGCCCTCGCCACTTCCACGTCACCTTTCCTCGCAACGGGCACGTGCCCGGGTCCGATCATCCGTTGCCGGACTTCTGGGAGATCACCTTCACCCTGTGCAACTGGGCGCTTCGACGCTGGCGCAGCGTCCGACCCCCGGGAGCCGGTGCCGGCGGCTCGCGAAGGGGGTTGGGCGGCGAGACTCTGCTGAGGCTCGCGCGTCGTCTGGCGGCGGGCATGCGCCGCTCGGGCAGGCGCACCGGCGCGGCGGAACGGCTGGTGGCCGCCCTGCTGACACGCTTTCGAGACTGGCTCTGGGAGCGCGTGGTGCGCACGCGCTGCGAGCAGGACGCCCGGCTGAGGGTCTTCTTCACCGCCTTCGACACGCTCGCCACGACGATCGCGGGGATCGTCGCCGACGGCGTGCTCGATCGCGGCTGGGACGTGATCAACGATCGGGACCTGTGCGATTGGCTCGTCTCACACGGGGCCAAGGAGGTCACCGTCGGCGCGACGCCCGCACAGCGCGCGCCACTGCTGCGGGCGGTCTATGACCTCGCCTTCGCCTACCCCGGCGGCGAGATCTCGGCGGCCGACGCCGCTGCGGGAACGGCGGCGAGCAACCTCCTGCGGCTGCTGTTCGCCTATCGCGGCTCGGTCCTCTACAAGATGCGCGCCGGCATGGGCGACACGGTCGTCGCGCCGATGTACGAGCTGCTCCGGCGGCGCGGAGTGCGCTTCGAGTTCTTCCACGCCGCGACCGACCTGCGGCTGTCGCCCGACGGATCCAGCGTCGAGGCGATCGAGATCGTCCGCCAGGCCGGGGTCCTCGGCGAGACCTACGAGCCGCTCATCCCTGTCGGGGCGCTGGAGTGCTGGCCGTCCGAGCCGCTGTGGGAGCAGCTCGAGCAGGGCGAGCTGCTGCGCGAGCAGGCGATCGACTTCGAGCTCGATCCCAACCCGCTGGCCCGGAGCCCACACCTGCTGCGCCACGGCGAGAGCTTCGACGACGTGGTGCTCGGCGTGCCCGTCTCGGCTCTCGACGGGATCTGCTCGGAGATCGCCGGCCGCCACGAGCGCTTCGCGGCGATGCTCGACGCCTCCTCGACGGTCGCCACCCAGTCCTTCCAGCTCTGGCTCACCCGCCCGCCTTCGCGGCTCGGCTGGCGTTACGGCGCGAACTCGGTCGCAGAGACCCCCGACGGGCGGCTGAGCACCTGGTGTGACATGACCTACCTGCTCGACGCCGAGGACCACGTGCCCGAGGAGGGGATCCGGGGCCTCGCCTATTTCTGCGGAGTCCTGGCCGACTCGGGCCCGACAGGCGCACGTGCCGCAGCCGGCGTGCGCGACGAGGCGCGTCTGTTCCTCGAGCGCCACCTCGGCAGCCTGTGGCCCGGTGCCCTCACGCGCGATCCCGGCGGCTCGGTCCAGTGGACGATCCTCGCCGACCGCCAGCGTCGCTGCGGCGCAGATCGCCTCGAGGCCCAGTACTGGCGCGCGAACACGACGGGCAGCGACCGCTACGTGCTGACCCCCGCCGGATCGGTCTCGCGGCGCCTTGCATCGGACGAGTCGGGCGTGGAGAACCTGGTGCTGGCCGGCGACTGGACGCGCAGCGGGATCGACGGAGGCTGTGTCGAGGCGGCGGTCACCTCGGGCATGCAGGCAGCCCGCGCGCTGATCGGCCACGACCGGCCGATCCGCGGCGAGAGCACGACGTGGCTGACCGATCGCGCCGCCGCCGGCGCGACGCGGAGCGTGGGCTGGGGAGAGCTGCCGTGAGCCCGACCTACGCGCTGTACGGCCCGCGCGAAGCCGTGCCGCCGCCGTTCTACTCGCTGGGCGGGCACTTCCTCTGCCTCGTGCTGGCGGCCGACCAGGGCAAGATCGACGCGCTGATCGAGACCATGCTCAACGGACCGGCGGCGGGTGAGGTGGTCTACGAATCGCTCGGCCACTGGGCGGTGCTGCAGATCGGGAGCTTCGACCAGCTCGGCTCGCGCGCGCCCGGCTACGCGAACCAGGGCACGGCGGCCGAGACCCAGATGTCGATCTGGCTGCCCGTCCGCGCCAGGCCGCGCGGCGGAGGCGAACACCTGTGCCTGACGGCCCCGCACGTGTACGTCGACACCCCGATGTCGCTGGTTTCCGGGCGCGAGGACTTCGGCTACCCCAAGGGCCTCGGGCGCTTCACGCCGGAACGCTGGAGCGGCGCGGGGATCAGCCTTACCGTCTTCGGCGGCAACTACGGCATCGCCCGCCACGCCGCCTGGACGCAGCTGCTGAGCCTCAGCACCGTCGAACCCGTTGGGGCGCTCGCGAGCGTGACCGGGACCGCGGCGGCCCCCGCGCCGGCCGACGCGATGAGCGTGGCCACCGAGCTGACGCGCCGCGCTGGGTACCCCGTCGACGACACCGCGCTCGCCGCCACGGGTCCGCCGCCGTCCGCGATCGTGATCGTCCGGGAAGTCATCGAAATGATCAAAGGAAACGCCCGCCAGGTGTTCCTGAAGCAGTTCCGCGACGGGCAGGGCGGCAGCGGAGCGTGCTACCAGGGGGTGATGGAGGCGCCGGCGAAGGTGCTGAACCCCACGATCGGCCTCTCGCCCCACGAATGGGAGGTTTCGTTCACGGCGCTCGGCAGCCACCCCATCGTCGGCGAGCTCGGCGTGAGCTCTGGTCGCACGAACCTCGCGTTCGAGATCGCGATGGACATCGAACTCGATCCAGCCACGATCGTCGCCCCCTGAGCGGCCGGCGCGGTTGACCGCCAACGACCTGAACGAGCCCGGGCTCACGTCGCTGTACAGCCTGGCAACGGAGCGCAACAATGCTGGGGCGATGCACAGCGAGGGGGCCTGCCAGCGTTGCAAGACGGCGAACGTCGCGTCCGCGCGCTTCTGCATGTCCTGCGGGGCGCCGCTCGTCGCGGTCTGCTCGACGTGCGGAACCCAGATCGAGAGCGGGGCGCGCTTCTGCATCGGCTGCGGCGCGAGCCTGGAGCGCAACTACGCCGCGGGCGACCCGAACGAGGAACGCCGCACCGTCACGGTCCTGTTCGCCGACCTCGTCGGCTACACCTCGCTGGCCGAGCGCCTCGACCACGAGTCGGTCAAGGCGCTCACCGACCGCTGCCTGACGCGGCTGGCGCGGGAGGTCGAGCACTTCGGCGGCTACGTGGACCAGTACATCGGCGACAACGTGATGGCGGTCTTCGGCGCGCCGATCGCCCACGAGGACGACGCCGAGCGGGCGATCCGCGCGGGGTGCGGCATGCAGCGCGCGATGAGCGAGCTGAACCAGTCGATCGGGCCCGAGTTCGGCGTGGAGCTGGCGCTGAGGGTCGGCGTCAACACGGGGGACGCTCTAGCCGGGAGGGTCGGCGGGCAGTACACGGTCGTCGGCGACGCCGTCAATGTCGCTGCGCGCCTGCAGGGCGCGGCGCCGGTGGGCGGCGTGCTGGTCGGCGAGCGCACGCGCAGCTCCTGCGCTTCGGCGGCGGAGTTCCGGGAGCTGGGGCGGCTCACGCTGAAGGGCAAGGCCGACGCCGTCAAGGCGTGGGAGGTCCTCGAGCTGCGCGATCCCGGCGGCCTGCCGGCGCCCGGCAGATCCCGCACGCCGCTGGTCGGGCGGCATGCAGAGAAGGCCCAGCTGCAGGCCCTGTTCGAGATCGCGGCGCGCAACGGCACCGCGCACCTCGTGACCGTCCTGGGCGAGGCGGGCGTCGGCAAGACACGCCTGGTCGAGGAGACGCAGCGGATGCTGCGCGAGAGCGCCACGGACTTCGACGCGCTGTGCGGTCGCTGCCACGCGTTCGGCTCGGGCAGCTACACGGCGCTGGTGGAGCTGCTGCGCAAGGAGTGCTCGATCGGCCCGGTCGACGGCCCCGAGCAGGTGCGGAGCAAGCTCGCGCTGCGCTTCGGCCCGAGTGTCGCGGCGGCGGAGGGCGCCGGGCAGGCCGAGGCGCGCCTGGCGCCGCTCGCCCAGGTCCTGCTCGCCGACCGCGCCGAGGGCGAGCCGATGCCGAGCGAGCGCGACCAGCGCGAAGCGCGCGAGGGCTTCCTCGGAGCGGTGAGGGCGGTGCTCGAGGCGCTCGCCGCTCAACGCCCGCTGCTGATCGTCTGGGAGGACGTCCACTGGGCCGACGAGGGCACGCTGGAGCTGATCGAATACCTGGCCCGCTGGCTTGCGGCCCCGGTCATGCAGGTGTGCCTCGCCCGCGAGGACCTGCTCGAAAGGCGTCCCGCCTGGGGGTCCGCGCGCGGCGCCACGACAAGCATGTTCCTCGAGCCGCTGTCGCTGGCCGAGACGCGGCAGCTGATCGACGAGCTCGCCCGCGACAGCTCGGCGGTGATCGACACCCCGGAAACACTCGCCGCCCGCTCGGGCGGCAACGCGCTGTTCGCCGAAGCCCTGGTCGATCGCTTCATGGACGAGGGCGCCGCCGGCGTGGGCAGGCTGCCCGACACGGTCCAGGGGCTCCTGGCGGCAAGGCTCGACTCGCTCGCAGGGCGCGAGCGCCGGCTGATCGGACATGCGGCGGTCTTCGGACGGAGCTTCTCCGAGGAGACGCTCGAGCCGCTGGCGGGCGAGGGCGTTCTCAGCACGAGCCTCGAGAGCCTGTGCGCGAAGAACCTGATCGCGGCGGTCGACCCCTCCCAGCCGGAGGGACGGCGCGAGTACGTCTTCAAGCACGTCCTGATCAGGGACGCCGCATACGAGACCCTGCCGATGGCCGTGCGCGCGCGCAGGCACGCCGAGATCGGCTCTCTGATCGAGCGGCGAGAAGGCGAGCAGGCAGCGTCGCTGCTGGCCGACCACCTGGTGCGCGCCGCGAGCCTCGCCGAGCGGGCGCACCTCCCTGCGCCGGAGCTCTCCGAGCTGCGCGGCAGGGCCGTGAGGTTCTCCGAGGCCGCCGGCGACGCAGCTGTCGCGCTGTACACGAACGAGGAGGCGCTGACCCACTACCGGACGGCGGTGAGCCTCGCCGAGCCCGGCGATCACACGGAGCTTCGGCTCGCCGAGCGGATCGGCGAGCTCGAGCTGCGCCTGGGCCGCGCGGGCAAGGCCGTCGAGGAGTGGGAGCACTGCCTGGAGGCGCATGCGGAGTCAGGGGACGCCAAGCACGCCGCGCTGCTGCACGGCCGGATCGCCGCCGCCCATGTCCAGCAAGGCGAGATCGACAGCGCGATGAAGCAGCTTCGCGCCGGCATCGGCTTGCTCGAGGAGGGTCCCGCCTCGCTGGAGCTGATCCGCCTCTACGAGGAGGCGGCCGCGCTGTACGACCGGCTCGGGAACGACGTACTTGCGATCTACGCCTGCGAGCGCGCGCTGCGCCTGGCCAAGGGGCTCGGGGAACCGCGCGTGACGAGCCGCGCCCTGGCGGTCCTGGGGCGCCTGTTCGGGCGCATGGGCGACAGCGAGAAGGCCCGCCAGAACCTCGCCCGGGCGGTGGAGCTGGCTCGCGGCAGCGACCCCTCCGAGGCGGTCGTCGCGCTGCTGGCCTCCGGCTCCAACCGCGAGGAGAACGAAGGCGATTACGCGGGCGCCGAGGCCACCTACCTCGAGGCGCTCGAGCTGGCCGAGCGGATCGGCGACGTCCCGGCGCAGATCGAGATCATCTCGGCGCTCGCGAAGATCGCCTTCTACCGCTGTGACTGGCACGAGGCCGAGGTGGCGTGCGAGTCCAGCGCGCGCCTGGCCGAACGCGAGGGCCTGGTCGGGCGGCTGTGCCTGGCGCAGTCCCTGCAGGGACAGCTGCGCTGGCGCGAGGGCGACTGGGACGGCTCCGAGCAGCTCTTCGCGCGCGCCCACGACCTGGCGCGGCGGGCGAGCTGGGCGGAGGCGTGCAACGCGGCGCTGGTCGGGCGCGCGGCGACGCTTCGCGACCGGGGAGACCTCGACGGAGCGGAGTCGGCGCTGCGCGACGCCGTCGCCATCTGCGAGCGCGGCGCGCTGCTGGCACCCTCGATCCACGCCCACTCGGCGCTGACGCTGACGCGGGCGCTCGCCGGGCGAAGCGCCCAGGCCCAGCTGTCCGCTGCGGAGGCGGTCAGGCTCGGGCGACGGGTGCACGACCCGGCGGCACGGCTCGCCGCGCTCGAAGCGCGCGGTCTGATCGCCGGGCCCGACGGCGCTTGCGACGCGTTCGCTCAGGCGCGGTCGGGCTGGACGAGCCTCGGACGACCGCTCGACGCGGCGCGCTGCGCGATGCTGCTCGGACGAAGCCTGCTCGCCGAGGATCCGCGCGCGGCCGATCGGACGCTGAGCGAGGCCGCCGACGTCTTCGAGCAGCTCGGTGTCGCGCACATGGCCTACCAATCCCGCAACCTCCAGCCGGCCTGAGCGAGAATCCCTTGGTGTCCGCGCCCGAGATCGCCGAGCCCGTCCTCGAGACGTTCGCCGCACAGCTGACCGACGACGAGCGGGCCGCCCTGCACCAGCTGGGCATCCTGCGGCGGTTCGACCGCGGCGCGATCCTGATCTACCAGCACGAGCCCGACGACCGCGTGATGCTCCTGCTGAGCGGGCGGGTGAAGGTCGAGCAGGACGGCAAGAACGAGCGCGGGCTGCTCCTCAGCATCCGCGACCCCGGCGACATCATCGGCGAGCTCGGCTTCATCGACGGGCAGCCGCGTGTCGCAACGGTCACCGCGCTCGAGCCGGTGCGTGCGCTGGTGATCCCCGGGCAGGCCTTCCGCCGCCATCTCGAGACGACGCCGCGGGTCGCGGTCGTGCTGCTGGGCGTCGTCGCGCGACGCTTTCGCGACGCGACGGTCAAACGCTCCCAGCTGGCCGCCTCGGACACGATGGGACGCGTCGCGGCGAGGATCCTCGAGCTCGCCGAGCGCTACGGGCGGAGCACCGAGCGCGGAATCGAGATCATCTCGCCGCTGTCACAGGAAGAGCTGGCCAGCTGGACGGGGGCATCGCGCGCCGGTGTCGCGCAGGCGCTTCAGACACTGCGCGAGCTCGGCTGGCTGGAGTCCACTCGCCGCACGCTGCTGATCACCGATCAGGCGTCGCTGCAAGCCCGCTCTGCCTGAGGAGGGTCCATTTCTGGACCCCGGCCCCGCCAGAACTGGATCGTGTGCGGGGCCCGGTTGATCGATAGTGCCCGCAGATGTTCGCCCGCGACAGATCGGATGGCGCGATGCAGGTACAGGAGCTCGATCGAGACCAGTGGGTGGGCTATATGTCCGCGCTGGCGAGCGAGGCCGTGCTGTGCACGGTGCACCTGACCGGGGAGAGCTCGCGCTCGCAGCCCGGCATGTGGCGGGCGCTGCGAGCGATCGACTTCGACCGCGAGCGGGATGTCGTCGTGCTCTCGGTCGGCGGAGGCGCTCCAAGCCAGCCCGCGCTGCGCTTCTTCGTGAGCGCTCCACGGCGGATCACGCTCGCGCACGAGGACGCATCGACGGCGATGATCATCGTGGACGGCAGCGGGGTCGAGACGGTGATCCGCTTCGCCACGGCCCGCCCGCAGGCCGTGGCGATCTAGACTCGCCGCCCACACAGTGCCCGGTCGGCGTCACTTCGACATAGCCGTGGTCGGCGCGACGGGCGTCGCGGGCGCCCGCACGGCCGAACACCTCGCCCTCGCGGCGCCCCCTGGCTCGCGGCTGGCGATCGCGGCTCGCAGCGGCTCGCGACTGGACGCGCTGCGTGATCGCCTCCACGCGACCCGCGGAGCCGGCGTCGAGATCGCCATCGTCGCGCTTGACGTCGCGGACGAGCGGGCCGTCACGGCGCTGGCGGCCTCCACGCGCCTGCTCGCCAGCGCCGTCGGCCCCTACCTGGAGCTGGGCGAGCCCCTCGTCGCCGCCTGCGCGCGAGCGGGGACCGACTACGTCGACCTGGCGGGCGAATCGGAGTTCATCGATCGCATGTACCTGCGCCACCACGAGCAGGCTCGCCTGACAGGCGCCAGGCTCGTTCACGGTTGCGGGTTCGAGAGCGCCGCGCAGGACCTCGGCGCCCTGTTCACCGTCGGGCGGCTCCCCGAGGGCGTCCCGCTGCGGGTGGAGGCGCTCGTGCGGCTCGACCTGCGGGGCTTTCGCGAGCTGGCCGGGCGCTTCTCGACCGGCTCGCTGAGGTCGGCGCTGGTGATCATGGCGCGCCGGCGACAGGCGCGGCGGGCCCGGTCCGAGCGCCGCCCGCGGGAATCTAAGACGGGAGGCCGTGGCCCGCGAGCGCTCCGCTCCCTGCCCCGGTATGAGCGCGAGCTCTCCACCTGGGCGCTTCCCGGCTCGGGGCTCGACACGCGCACGGTGCTGCGGTCGGCCGCCTCGATCGATCGCTACGGCCCCGAATTCGTCTATCGCCAGCAGATCGCAGTCGAGCGCGCAGCGGTGGCGGCGGCGCTGGTGCTCGGCGGCGGCCTCGCCGTCCTGCTGGCCCAGTCGCCCGCGGTCCGCCGGCGGATCTCCAAGCGCATCGACATGCGCCCCGAGCCGACCGAGGCGCAGCTGCGCCAGCGTCGCTTCAGCATCCTCATGCGTGGGCAGGGCGGCGGGCGACGCGTCCTGGTGGAGCTCTCCGGTGGCGACCCGGGCTATCTGGAGTCGGCCAAGATCCTGGGCGAGGCGTGCCTGTGTCTGGCCCATGACGAACTCCCGGCGGCCGCCGGCCAGCTGACGCCTGCCATGGCGATGGGCGAGGCGCTGATCGGGCGGCTGCAGGCTCGGGGACTTCGGTTCTCCGTCCTGCGCGAGGAAGTGCTGCCGATCACGGACCGTGCGGGGCTTCTCCGGCCGCCTCGCGCACGACGGCCGGCGTGAGCTCCTCGAGCGAGCTCAGCGTGAGTGAAGCGAGCTCGAGCGCGTCCGGGTCGGGAGGGTGGGCGCGGTTGGGCACGGCGATCACGACCATCCCCGCGGCGGCGGCCGAGCGCAGGCCGTTGCTCGAGTCCTCGACGGCCGCGGCGGACGCGGGATCCACGCTCGAGCGCGGCGGCCGCCGCGAGATACACGTCCGGGCTTGGCTTGCCGTGCCTGACCTCTTCCCCTGACACCGCCGCCGCGAAGCATGGCGCGAGCCCGCTGAGCTCGAGAACCCGGTCGATCACCGGCCTGTTCGCCGAGGAGGCCAATCCGAGGGGCCACAGCGCGGCGAGCGTCCGGACGGCGTCGAGCGCACCCGGCAGCAGCGGCAGCGAACTGTCGTAGTGGTCCAGCAGGCGCGCGACGACCTCCCTGTCGATCTCCTCGGGCTCCATCGGGACGCCCAGCTCCTCGTGCATGTAGCGCGACCATTCGGGCGCGCTCATGCCCATCATCGCCCTCGTGGCGTCCTCGCGCCACGCCCCACCGGCCCGCTCCACGACCTCGCGCCGCACCCGATCCCAGATGGGCTCGGAGTCGATCAGGACCCCGTCGAGGTCGAACACGACCGCCGCGATCAAGGCCCGATGGTCCCGACCGCCTGCAGAGCCTCGATCAGGTCCGGGGCTCAGCGGGAAATGGCGGTAGGCGAAGCGCATGCCCTCGCCCAGGCGATGCTCGGCGCCCTGGATGCCCCGGTAGGCCGCGCGGGTGTATGGGTACTCGTAGTCCCCGAACACGAGCAGGGCGGGCGCGTCGCTGACGATAGAGACACGTTACGCGCGGCGGCCAGCCGGCGCTAGGATCGAGCGATGGCCAGGTTGGACCTGATCGACGAGATCGCCAACGAGCTCGACGAGTGGCCCGGCGTCCACGTCGAACGCCTGCCGGACGGGTTGGCGATGGTGCGCTACGAGCGCCTCGAGCTCGGCGTGCTGGATCTGGAGGGCGGCGCGGTGGAGCTGCGCTTCTCCCCGGCCGAGCACGATGAGCTGGTCGAACATGGCGATGCCGAGCCGTCCGAGTCGTTGCCCGAGGCCCCGGTCAACGTCAGGCACGAAGTGCGCGGGCCGTCGGACGTGACCGCCGCGCTGGAGCTGTTCGACCGTCGCTATCGGGACCTGCGCGGCGAAGACGACCCGTACAGCACGCAGGATCCGTGAGCCCGACAACGCTCCCCGAGTCGGCGCGAGCGGTGCTCGAAGGCCCGGCGCTGGCTCACCTGGTCACGCTGGATCCCGACGGTACCCCCCAGGTCTCGATCATCTGGGTGGGTCTGGAGGAGAACGAGATCGTCGCGGGGCACCTGGCCGAGCGCCGCAAGGTCCACAACATCCGCCGCGACCCCCGGGTGGTCCTCTCGCTGGAGGCCGACACCCACAACGAGCGGGGGCTCGTCGAGTACCTGATCATCCACGGACGGGCACGGATCACCCAGGGCGGAGCCGCGGAGCTGCTCCAGCGCCTGGCCCACGTCTACCTCGGTCCCGACGTGAGGTTCCCGGCCACCGACGACCCGCCGCCCGGCTACATCACCCACATCGAGATCGAGCGCATCGGCGGCGTCGGGCCCTGGGCGCGGCAGGGGTAGCCGGGGCCCTGGCGGACTCCCGCCGCCTCACGGGACGGCGGCTGCCCCGGGCTGACGCGAGCTTCAGAGGACGGCGGCGAGCATACGCTCGGCAGTGGCGGCGTTGGCGGGGTAGAACGCCTCGATCGACAACTCGGCGAGCGTGACGTCGATGGCGCTCCCGAACGTGGCGATCGTCGAGATGAAGGCGAGCTCGCGCTCGCCGTCGCGGATCCGCAGCGGGATGGCGATCTCCTGGCCGACGCTGTCGGGCGGGATCTCGGCGCTCACGCCGGGATAGCCCAGCAGCTCGTCCAGCAGCGCGTCGAGCCCGGGGTCGAGCGCGACCGCAGCCTCGCGGCGCAGGCGTGCGATCAGGTGCGCGCTCCACTCGCCGAGGTTCAGCGTCCGTGCTGCCATGCCGTCGGGGTGCAGGGCGATCCGCACGGCGTTCGCCGGCGGGTCGAGCAGCCAGGGCGCGCATCCGCCGGTGAGCGCGCCGAGCGCGTCGTTTGCCGCGACCAGGTTGTGGTGGCGGTCGACCACCAGGGCCGGGTAGGGCTCGTGCGCGCGCAGGAAGCGGTCGAGCGCACGACGCACGGGCTGCATGTCCTGGCAGTCCAGCTCACGCTCGGGGTAGACCGGCGCGTAGCCGGCGGAGAGCAGCAGGGCGTTGCGCTCCCGCAGCGGCACCTCCAGCGCCTCGGCCAGGCGCAGGACCATCTCGCGCGAGGGCGTCGAGCGGCCCGTCTCCACGAAGCTCAGGTGGCGGGCCGAGATGCCGCAGTCGAGCGCCAGCTCGAGCTGGCTGAGGCTCCGGCGCCTGCGCCATCCGCGCATCAGATCTCCAAAGCCGCCGCTGGTCGCGGTCCTGGGCACGCGATGACCCTAGCGCCACCCCCGCGGGCCGGCCATTACCTGCCGGGTAGGCGCCGCCGGGCTCGCGGGGCATCGCTTACCCCTCGCGTAATTGCGCTCGGCGCACGGCGGCGCTGGACTTCGCATCAGTCCAAACCCCGAAGGAGGAACCATGAACGACATCCCGCAGCGCTACATCGACATCTGGAACGTGACAGACCCCACTCGGCGCAGGGCGGAGCTCGCGCAGCTGTACGCCGAGGACGCGACCTACACCGACCCGCAGGTCGAGCTGCGCGGGGTCGAGGAGATCGACACGTTCATCGCGGCGACCCAGGAGCGGTTCCCCGGTATGCGGTTCGCGCTGGCCGGGCCGGTCGACTCCCACCACGACCTGACGCGCTTCCAGTGGCAGGCCGGGCCGGACGGAGCGAGCGAGCCGCTGGTGATCGGCTTCGACGTGCTCGTCACCGCCGGCGAGCGTGTGCGCCAGGTCTGTGGCTTCATCGACCAGGCCCCTTCATAGGACTCGCCTGGAGACGGGGCGCTCCGGGTGGGCCCGGGGCGCCCTGTCGGCGGCGGGCGGGCCGTCCCCACGGACGCGATCGCGAGCGCCGTCCCGCGGGGCGGCGCTCGTGCGCTAGGCGGGGGTGAGGACCACGACCGGTATCACGCGGTCTGTCTTCTGCTCGTATTCGGCGAAGCTCGGCACGCGTTCCTTCTGCGTGCTGAACAGGCGCTCCCTCTCCTCGCCGGTCGCCTCGCTGGCGACCACGTCGACGGTGTCGGTCCCGACCTCGACGCTCGTGTTGGGATTGGCCTTGAGGTTGTGATACCAGGCGGGGTTGGACGGCGCGCCCGCCTTCGAAGCGAAGATGACGTAGCGCCCGTCGTCGGCCTGGTATGCGAGCGGGTTCACGCGGGCCACGCCCGACTTCGCTCCGGTGTGGTGCAGCAGCAGGATCGGCAGACCGTCGAACATGCCGCCGACCCGCCCTTCGTTGCCGCGGAACTCCTCGATGATCTGGGCGTTGAAATCTGCGGGCGACGTGGACATGGGGCTCCTCCGGAGGGATCGACGCGACGGTTGGGTTCCGGGCTTGGAGTCTATGACGGCCCCAAAGTCACAGGCCGCTGTCCCCGGCTTTCAGGCCGGGGCCCGGTGCCTGCCGGGGAAGCAGCTCAACCGTCGAGGTTCTCGACGATCTCGTTGGCTCGCGACCACTGCCCGGGCGGCACGACGAGATATATGTCTCCCCGGCCGAACTGGTCGAGCGGATGATCGGCGACGCAGCTCGCGTCGACGCCCATCGAGCGCAGCTGGTCGCGCCAGGCGACGGCCGTCCGGCGCTCCTCGAAGGTGCTGACCGTCTCCCAGCCCTCGAAGCGAGGATCGTCGATCAGGACCGCCTCTTCCCTCTCGCCGCGACCTCTCAGGAAGCGTGGAATCGGCATCGCTCTAGGGTAGTACGCCCAGTGCTCGGCTGAGCCCGAGGGCCCGAGAGCTACTTCACGAGCGCCACGGCGGCGTCGTTGGTGAGCGCCTGGAAGCTGAAGCTCTCCTGCAGATAGAGGCGCACCGTCCCTTCGCCATGGGAGTCGTATCCGATCGACAGGTCCTGCCCGGAGTCGAACAGGAAATCGCCGCCGCGCTGGCTGAGCAGGACGGCGCCCACGACGCCGGGGGCCCAGACGATCGGCCCCTCCACGATCCGCGCCAGGTGCTCACGCAGCGGATAGCCGGCCCGCTCGACCGTCTCGAGCACCAGCCGGTGCTGCTCGGATCCGAGCGCAAGTGCGTAGGGCCCGGCGACGCCGCTGCCCAGCAGGCGCTCCACCGCCGTCGCAACGGCGCTCGGATAGTGCTCGACCGAGTCGCCAAGCGGGACCGGGTCGTGCGGCGAGGCCTCGGTGATGCCGGTGATGGCACCGCTCCAGCCGTGGAACACGGCGGCGTTCTCCGCCACGGCGATGCGGTGGGCCGCCAGGTCGAGCGGGTCGAGCGCCGCGTCGCCGGCGCCGCGATCGGCGTCGGCGAGCTCCTCCAGCGAGATCTCGAAATCGATCCGGGCCTCGACCAGCGGCAGCACCCGACGCGCCAGCCCCACGACGCCCTCGCTTCGCGAGGCGGCGAGCGGGCTCGTGCGGCCGAGGTTCGTCGCTGAGTGCGACCAGCCGTGCGGTCCGGCGAAGTCGACGACCTTGCGGGCGGCGAGCGCGGGCTCCAGCCGCTGACGCGCCTCGTCGTCCAGAAGCTGCCAGCCCGCGTCGCTGACGGGCGCCAGCGAACGAAGCAGATGGTTCATGCGCACCGCCCTTGCTCGGGAAGGACCGGGTCTCCTCGCGCCCCGCGCGGAGCGCGTCGGCACGGCTGGGATTCTATCGGCGCGGAGCTGCTCATTTCAGGCTCCCGATCTCCAGCGACTCGCCGCCGGCCGGATCGCCGGGAAGCTCGGCATCGGCGCCGCAGGGCCCGGCGGCCGGCGCCTGCGGGTCGTCGAGGAACTCGACGGTGGGCACGAAGAACAGGCACCCCGACACAGCCCGCGAGAAGTCCAGGATCCGGTCGTAGTTCCCCGGCGGGCGCCCGATGAACATGTTCTCGAGCATCTGCTCGAGCACGTCAGGGCTGCGCGCGTAGCCGATGAAGTAGGTGCCGAACTCCTCCTCGCCGACGTGGCCGAAGGGCATGTTGTAGCGGAGGACCTGGCGCTGCCGGCCGTCGTCGTCGACGATCGTGTTCAGGGCGACGTGCGAGTTGGTGGGCTTGACATCGTCGGACATCTCGATGTCGTTGAGCTTGGTGCGCCCGATGATCCGCTCCTGCTCGGAGACGCTCAGCGCATCCCACGCGTCCAGGTCGTGCAGATAGCGCTGGACCAGCACGTAGCTGCCGCCCGCGAAGTCGGGGTCCTCCTGGCCGATCAGCGCCGCGGTGGGCGCGGCCGCGCCGACAGGGTTCTCTGTGCCGTCGACGAAGCCGAGCAGGTCGCGCTCGTCGAAGGACTTGAAGCCGTGCACCTCCTCGACCACCTCTGCTTGCTCGCGCAGTCGCTCCATCAGCCGCTGCGCCAGCTCGAAGCACAGGTCCAGGCGGCTGGCGCGGATGTGGAACAGCAGATCTCCCGGCGTGGCGACGGCGGTGTGCCGTGCGCCGCTCACCTGCGCGAACGGATGCAGTTGAGCGGGCCGGGGCCGGCCCACGAGGCGATCCCACAGATCCGACCCGATGCCGACGACGCAGCTCAGGCCGGCGTCGGGGATGCGGAACCCGACCGCGCGGATCAGGCCGCCGACGTCCTGGAGGAGCTCGCCGGCGCCGTCCTCGCCGCCCTCGCGAAGGCGGAGCACCAGGAAGACGGCCGCCTCCGTAGGCGCCATCAGGATGGCCTGCGGCTCCGGTGTGCGCTCCACCGCTTCCGATCCTACCCAGGCTCGGCTCAAGTTCGCCGCCGGGCGCGGCCGATGAGGACACCGATGAGATTCCGGATCACGATGCATTCGGGGCACGACGCGCCACCCGACGCGCTGGCGCAGCTGATGGAACGACTCGCCGGGGAGCGCGCCAAAGGCCGGTTCTACAAGGTCGGCTCGGAGATCCGGGTCACGTGGGGACGTGAACAGGCCACGGGGTGGGACCGTCCCGAACTGCTGGAACTCGAGCGCGACGAGTTGCTCGGCCTGCTCCGCAAGACGTGCCGAACGGCCCCGGAGCTGCAGCTCGGCTGGTACGCCGTCGGCCCGCTCGACTGATCGCGCCGCGCACCCGGCCCGACCGCGGAGCCTCAGCGGGCAACGGCGGTAGCCTTGTCTCATGGCTGCTCGCGAAGCGGTTCTGTTGGCGGCGCGCGAACTGTTCGTTCTGGCGATGCTCGTGGCGATCTTCGCGTGGGTCGCCTGGGAGCTGGTCCGCAGCTCCCGCAGGTAGTCACGCCTGGCGTTCGTTCGGCGTCAGCCCGCTGTGAGTGCGCCCCGCCTGCGCAGGCTGCCGGGCAGCCCGGCGACGGCGGCGAGGGGAAGGACCGACCGCGGATCGTAGGCGGCCCGCCACAGGCCGCCGTGTGCGGCGCCCTGGCTGAACAGCTCCTCCGGCTCACGGCCCGGGGCGGGCGGCTGCTGCAGGTCGTAGACCAGCAGCGCCGCCATCAACGCCCTGGTCGTATCCGGCCTGAATATCTCGATCCCGAAATGGTGGGCGCCGTTGTACGCCGCGGCAAGCAGCGCGTTCTTCGTCACCGAGCGGGTCAACGTCGCGGGCGCGACGTTGAACGACACGCGCTGCCCGTCTGCCTGGGCGACGATTCCACGCCACTGCTGCAGTCGCTTGGCGATCGCGTAGTTGGGCCCCTGCTGGGGGATCAGCGCGTCGGCGACAGGCTCGCCGTCGGCGTAGGGCGCGCTGAAGGCGCGCCCTTTGGTAACCGCCCGCGGCGGCGCCTGCAGCACCCTTCGTGCCCGCCGTGAGGCATGCGCGGCGCGCGCATGAGCCATCACCTCCTCGGGGACGACGTACGCGTCGGTGGGCGTCCCGAGGAACGCAACCGCGCCGGCGGCGTCGGTCGAGAGCATGTGTGCCGCGACGGTGTCGAAGGCGGCGCTCACGAGGACGTGGGCTCCACCGTCGGCATACGCATGCATCCCCATGACGAGCTGGCCTGTGCGGTCGAGGTGCGACAGCCAGCGGACCGTGTCGGGGAGCGAGCGGACGGGATCGAGGCCCGGGCTGCCATTCTCATCCAGAGGCACCCGCACCGTTCCCGCGCCGCGCTCTGCGATCGCGCGGATCCGCTGCCAGGCGGGTTCCGCCGGGAGGTCGATCGCGACGACGTCCACGCCCCAGGCGCACAGCGGCGCCAGCGGCCCGATCTCCGAGGCGGCGCCGACGAGCACGACGGTGCGCCCGCCCAGCGCGAGCCAGCCCGGGTTCGCGACGACCTCCGCCACGCGGCTCGCGACAGACGGCTCGATCACGGAGGCGAGCGTCCAGCGCTCGAGTTGCGCCAGCAGAGCGTCGCCTTCCAGTTCAGCGCCGCGATAGGGAACGCGCAGCGCGCCGCGCGACGGGCCTGTGCCGGTGATCGTCCCGGTCGAGACGCCGCGGGCGCTGCCCTCCGTGGCGAGGGCCTGCTCGAGGCTCAGCTCGCGGCCGCGGTGCCGGTAGCGCAGCCGTTCCGCCATCGACTCGAGCCCGCGCTCGGCGACCGCGAGCGAGCGATGGGCGCGCGCCGCGGTCAGCGTCAGCTCGCGCAGATGGGCCGCATACTCGCGCCGCCAGTTGCCCGTCGCGCGAATCCGCGCCTCGAGCCCGGGATCGACGGCGCCCGCCGCGTCGGCGAGCACTTCGCGGCAGGTCGCCGTGGTCGAGGCGCGCCCCTCGACCTCGGGAAAGCGCAGGCCGTCCTGCGGACCGTCGGCCGTCCGCGCCGACGCGGCACCCGCCTCGAGCCTCATCTGAGATGACATGAGCACGACCGTATTTGGCCGCGGGAGTAGTGTCTTGCGCCATGCGCAGCGATTCCGAGCTCAGAACCTATGCTTCTGACACAGAAAACTGGCTCCCGGCGCCGCTGGCAGATTCGATCGTCTCGGTGCTGCCGTCGCTGGCGGAGGACATCATCGGCGCGATCCAGCGCGAGGTTGCGGCCTACGCGCGTCCGCTCGCGGGGGACTTCGGGACGGGTATACGCACTGGTACGGAACTCGCGCTGCGGCACTTCATCGGCTCGGGGGACGTCGGCTCGATGGCGGTGTACCGGAGCCTCGGGCGAGGAGAGCATCGGGCGGGGCGCACCCTGGACTCGCTGCAGGCCGCCTACCGGGTAGGGGCACGCGTCGCGTGGCGGCGCATCAGCGAGCTCGCTGCGGACGCCGGCGCGGACGCCGAGCTGCAGCGGCGCCTGGCGGAGCGGATGTTCTCCTACATCGAGCAGCTCGCGGCCGAGTCGGTCGAGGGCTACAGCGAGGCGCAGCTCGAGCAGGCGGGGGAACTGCAGCGCCAGCGACGCGATCTGTTCGCGATGCTGCTCGCGGAGCGCCCGTACGAGCAGGGCGCCATCCGCCTCGCGGCCGACCGGGCGGCGTGGCTGCTGCCCTCGGTCGTTGCATGCGTCGTAGTCGCCGCCGACCGTGCCGGCCCGTTGCGCCGGCGCCTCACGGGCGACGCGCTAGAGGGCGAGATGGAGGGTCGGGCCTGCCTGCTCGTGCCCGAGCCGCTACGACTCCCGCGCGAGGCGCGGCGAGCCGTCCGCGAGCTGCGCGCGCCGGTCGCGCTGGGGCCGGTGGTGGCACCCTCGGAAGCGCACCGCTCATGGCGATGGGCGCGACTGGCCTGCGAGCTCGAGAGCGGCAGGCCGGAGCTGATCGTCGCCGAGGAGAGAGCAGCCGAGCTCGCACTGCTGGCGGCCGGTGAGGTCATGCCGTGGCTGGGAGCGAGGGCGCTCGATCCGCTGGCGGGCGAGACGCCGCGCAGCAGAGCCCGGCTCGAGGACACGCTTCGCTGCTGGCTGCGCCACCGCGGCTCTCAGAAGGCGATCGCTCGGGAGCTGAGCGTCCATCCCCAGACCGTCCGCTACCGACTCGGGCGGCTGCGCGACATATTCGGCGGCGCCCTCGATGATCCCGACACCCGCTTCGAGCTCGAGCTGGCGCTGCGGGCGCGAAGCCTGCCCGCCGGCGGCGTGAGCGCGGCGGTCCGCTGACATCAGGCGAACGGACCTCCCGGGCGACGTGGAGGTGAGAGCCGGCGACGGCGGGCGTCACGTTTCGCCGGCCACTGGCACATTGAGGGTGATGGCAGATGTCGCCGAGTTCGACGAGCTGTACCGCCGCGAGAGCGAAGGCATGCTCGTCTTCTTCGCGCGTCGGACGCTCGACCCGGAGGTGGCCTTGGACCTCACCGCAGAGACCTTCGCGCAGGCCTACCTGGGATGGAGGCGCCTGCGCGGCAGATCCCGGCAGGAGCGCCAGGCCTGGCTCTACACGATCGCGCGCCGCTGCCTGTCGCGCTACCAGCGACGCGGGCAGGTCGAGCGCCGCGCGATCCAGCGCCTGGGAATCCAGACCCCGCTCGCTCACGAGGACGATCTGGCGCTGATCGAGGAGCGGGCGGGGATCGCGGAGCTGAGGGCGATCCTGAGCGGTGAGCTCCTGCGGCTCAGCGTCGACCAGCGGCGTGCGCTGGAGCTGCGAATCGTCCAGGAGCGCTCCTACGCCGAGGTGGCGCACGATCTGGGCATCTCGGAGCTGGCGGCGCGTGCCCGGGTCTCGCGCGGCCTGCGCTCGCTTGGCCGGGTGCTGGAAGTGCAGCTGGCGACGGGAGAGCAGCGATGAGCGAGCGTCCGCTTGCCGTGCTCGAGGCGCTGGGCGACGAGCTCCGGCGGCTGGGCGAGCCGCCGGCTCCGCGCGGCGGCGTGACCGGCCGGGCACTGCTGACGGGGGTGGTGCTGGCGCTGCTGCTGGCGGGCGCGGCGGCCGCGGCGATCCTGATCACGCGCGGTGCGCCGCTGCCGTCGCCGAACGCGGCCGACCTGCGATCCAGCGGCGTGCCGCTGCCCCAGACGGTGCGGCTGGCGGGACTGGACTCGACCGATCCCAACCCGGCGGAACCTCCGTGGGACATTCGCCTTTCGCGAACGCGGGCCGGCGAGACCTGCACCGCCGTCGGGCAGGTGCTCGACGGACAGTTCGGCATCGTCGGCCTGGACCACGTGTTCCGCGCGCTGCCGCTGGGAGGCGTGGACGCATGCGGCGTGGACGCGCCGGACGGTCCGGTCCTGACGGGCGCGAGGGTCTTCGTGGGAGCCGGGACACAGGACGCGCGAACGGTGGTGAACGGTGTCGCGGGCGCCGGCGCACGGTCGGTGACCGTCTACGGGCCGGGCGGGCCGAGGACCCTGCCGCTGGGTCCGCAGGGAAGCTTCATCACCGTCTACCGGGGCTACGTCGAAGAAGTGCAGCCGCGGGTCGTCGTCGTGACCAGGGACGGAAGAACCCATTCGATCGATCTGGCGCCGTCCTCGGCGTTCGAAGTCGCGGACCCCTCCGGTCTGTCCTCCTGGCAGGTGAGCGGCGGGCCGGACCTCGAACCCAAGGCGCTACCCGACGAGGACTGCGCTCAGGCCTCCGAGGAGGTCGGTCGCAACGTGCCAAGCCAATTCGAAGCGTCGCTGACGCCGGTGGTCTGCGGGCGACTGGGGGCCCAACCGCTGTTCGTATCGATGCGCCGCTTCGTTCCCGGCAGCGGTGGCAGGACGGGCTTCCCCTGGGGCAACAACGCGGCCCGGACGCTCGTCTACGGCGCCGCCTCGCCCCGCGTGGCGAGCTTGACCCTCACGGGCGCCGGCGCGGGGCGCGCGCTGGCGGTCGATCCGCACGACGGCGTCTTCCTGGCGGTGCTCGACGGCCACATCGATCCGCGCGTGCTGACGCTGACGGCGCGCATGCACGACGGGCGCACGCTGACGTACAGCCGCTCCAGCGACCTGTTCGACCCGAGATCCAACCGCCCCCTGACCGAACCGCCGGTCCCGGCATACCGCGAACCCCTCCCCGCCAGGGACTCCGAACCGTCCGCGCCAGACATCCCCCTGCCGCGGACGGTACGCGTCACGCTGCGCGCCAAGGACCCCACGGGCGGCGCTGAATGGGCACTGCGCAGCTGGCAGGGAACGCCAAACCCGCGCGCGAACTTCGGCCCGGGCTATGAGCCCAAGCGCTTGATCTGCGTGCAGGCCGGGATGCTCGAGAACGGTCGGCTGGTCCTGCCGCGAGCTGGTGCGGCGCCGCTGGCGCTGAGCCTGACGCGCGAATACGGACTCGGCGGCGGCGGATGCAACGCCCCGAGCGACCTGAC
Organism: uncultured Solirubrobacteraceae bacterium; assembly: GCA_963760785.1. Classification (GTDB taxonomy): domain Bacteria; phylum Actinomycetota; class Thermoleophilia; order Solirubrobacterales; family Solirubrobacteraceae; genus Palsa-744. The sequence continues at coordinate 323,783 of CAVXEL010000001.1, forward strand.
CAGATTCCCGCCGACGGCGGAACCGCTCACCTATCTGGACGATCCCTTCGCCTACTCTCCGCGGCCGCTGCGGACGGTCATCGCGGGCATGCTGCGAGCCGACGCCACCAGGCCCGTGCTGCTCGGCGCCGGTGCGCCGCGACCCCTGCGCCTGGACGCGAACCGCGGGTTCCTCGCCGTGCTGCCAGGCCGCTACTGGGACGCTCCGCTGCGCATCTCCGCGGTCGTCAAAGGCCGCACCGTCGGGGGAAACCCGGCGCGGAGCGTGCCGGGCCCGCCCGGACCCCAGATCCCGCAGGCACGCGCGCCCGACCCAGATGGCGGCGCCCCGTGGGGATTCGTCGCGGGCGCGAACCGCTCCACCGCCTACGGGCAGATTGTCGACGGCCGGCTCGCCGCGATCGAGGCGTCCTCAGGAACCCTGCACGCCGGGCCCGAGGGCTCGGGCGGCGGCGGCACGCCGGGACTGGAACGTCGCCAGGGCCCGGTCGAGTTCGACACGCAGGGCGGCCAGGAAGCCGGCCCGGGCTCACACGGCGCCGGCGCGCCGACGCGCCCCCAGCTCGAACGGCGCACGCTGCCCGGGCGGACGATCATCACCGGGATCGCGGAAGCCGACGTCGTCTCGGTGACGCTCGCCACGCCCCGAGACGTGCGCACACTGCGTCCCAGCGGGCCCGAGCACGTCTTCATCGTCGTCTACGACGGCCAGTTCTTCCGTGGCCGCATACTCGCGACGATCCTGCTCCGCGGCGGACGCACCGTAACGGAGCCGGTGCCGAACGGGCCCGGGGGGATCGACGCCTCGGCGCCGCCGCCGCCGACGCTCGCGGCCCTCCTGGCCGGCACCCGCCGCCAGCTCGCTGCAGAACGCCGGCACCGCCACCCGCTGCCCCGCGGCGCCCCGGCGATGCCGCCCCTTGCCGCGATCCTCCACGTGATCGAAGCGCGCATCCGCTACGAACAGGCCCATCCGGGAGTGCTGCCGTCCCGCTGAGCGCGGGCGGTCGCGGTGGCCCGGCGAGGGGAGCTGGCTCGCCGGGTCGAGCGGATCGCCTCCCGGGGCCTCGGCTGCGGGCGCCGGGGGCACGACCGGTCTCCGGGCCGGGGCGGGCTAATCTGGAAGGCCATGATGATGACCGCAGCAGAGCCAATGATCGCGAGAGGCGCCCACTACACGGCGCTGCTCGAAACCATCGACCGCCAGGGGACAGCGAAGCTGCACGCAAAGGAGCGCGAGCAACTGCTCGAGGCCGCCGACGCCCTCCTGTTCGGCGAGCCGGAGAACCGGCGCCTGCTGCGCACCGCAGAGGAAGTGATCGAGGCCTTGGAGACCAGCGAGCGCTGGTCGGCTGAGAGCTGCGACCAGCTGCGCGAACACCTCTACGGCTGCGACTCGGCCGAGGCCGTCTGAGCCGCTGGATCCGGCGGGTCGCGGCGAGCCGATCATCCGGTGTCCCATCGACCCAAGGAGAATGCAATGGCAGTCGGCGCAGTGACAGCAGACGGACGCGTCCGCTTGCTCGCGGACGGGAACGAGATGCCGATGCTCGGCCTGGGCGTCTGGCAGGTGCCAAACGGGCCGGAGTGCGTCAACGCGGTGCGCTGGGCGCTGGAGCTCGGGTATCGGCACATCGATACGGCCCAGGCCTACGGCAACGAGGAGAGCGTCGGGCAGGGGCTCCGGGAGAGCGGAGTGCCGCGCGAGGACGTGTTCCTCACGACGAAGTTCTATCCGGCGCGCAGCGACCCCGCCGCGGAGGCCGAGAAGAGCCTGAGGCGTCTCGGCGTCGACCAGGTCGACCTCTACATCGTCCACTGGCCCAAGGGCGATCCCCTCTGGGCGTGGCCAGGGATGGAACGGGCCCGGGAGCTCGGCCACACCCGCTCGATCGGCGTCTCGAACTTCGAGGTCGGCGAGCTGCAGCAGGTGATCGGGACCTCGGCCGTGCCGCCGGTCGTCGACCAGGTGCAGTTCAGCCCGTTCGAGTACCGGCGGGGGCTGCTCGAAGCGTGCGAGGAGCGAGGCGTCGCGCTCGAGGCCTACAGCACCCTCGGGACCGGCCAGCACGTCTCAGACGAGAGTGTGGTCCGGATCGCGCAGCGCACGGGGCGCACCCCGGCACAGGTGCTGCTGCGGTGGTGCGTTCAGCACCAGGTTCCGGTGATCCCGAAGTCGACCCACCGGGAGCGGATCGAGGAGAACGCGCAGATCTTCGACTTCACGCTGTCCGACGAGGACATGGCGGCGCTCGACGCGCTGGACACGACGGGCGGCACCGACCGCGCTCGCGAGGGCAAGTGGTGGTGAGGGGCCTGATCGGCCGCGATCAGGACGGTTGCCCTCCCTCCCCAGCCCGACGCCCGGAGCGCGTGCCGTGCGCCAACCGTCCAGTCACGGCACCGGTCTCGCTGGCCGTGTGTAGGATGCTTCGCCCGCAGAGTCGAGGAGGAGGGTAAGCAGCCGATGGCAATCCTGAGGGTGATCCGGCCGCCGGAGCTCACGCGGGAGCGTTACGACGCGATCACCTCGCACCTGGCCGTCTCGACAGATCATCCGCTCGGCTTGATCATGCACTCGGCGGGCGAAGTCGACGGGGTGTGGCAGATCGTCGAGGTCTGGGAGTCGGAGGAGTACGCGCAGCGGTTCGACCGGGACCGTCTGGGCCCGGCCATCGTCACGATCGTCGGGTCCCAGCCACCCCCTGCGACGACCGTCGGCTACGAGCTGCACCAGCTCGTCACGCCCTGACAGCTGTCGGTTTCACGCCGACCGCTCCGACGTCAGCTACCAAAGGATGCCGGTCAGCCGTCGCCACCGCGTGTCTGGAGAGGAACGTCCCGGTAGCTAGCGCAGGCGCCGGCTGGCACCGCTGGGTGCGAGCTTTGCCTGCTGCGCGCGCGGGGCGATTCGCACGACGTCCCAGGCGAGCCCGAGCCGCTCGAGACCGTCGATCAGCCACCCGCCCGGGTCCAGCTGCCGGCGGGTGAGACCGTGGTGCGCCGAGGTCGGGAAGGCATGGTGGTTGTTGTGCCACGCCTCGCCGAAGGTCGGTAGCGCAAGCCAGGCGAGGTTGCGCGATTCATCGCCGGTGGCAAAGCGACGCCGTCCGAAGAAGTGACACAGCGAGTTGATCGAGAAGGTCGCGTGGTGAAGGAAGAGGATCCGGACGGCTCCACCCCACAGCATGCCCGTCAGGCCACCGACCAGCGAGCCGGTGAGCGCGACACCGAGACCGAACGGAAACGCAAGCCCGAGCAGAACCCAGATCGGGAACGTGCGATCGAGGGCGCGAATCAGTGGGTCGGCGAGGAGGTCCGGGGCGTAGCGCTCCTCACTGGCACGGTCCACGCCGCGGAACATCCAACCGACGTGGGCGTGAACAAGCCCGCGCAATGCACCTCGCCAGCCGACACCGTGATCGGTGTGGGGGCTGTGGGGGTCACCGGGAAGGTCGCTGAAGCGGTGGTGCTTGCGATGGGTGGACACCCACTCGATCACCGGTCCCTCCACCGCGGCGGATCCCAACACCGCAAACAGCCCGCGTAGCGGGCGAGCGGTCTTGAAGCTCCGGTGGGTGAACAGACGGTGGTAGCCGACGGTGATCCCGGCGCCGGTGACGAGATAGCACACCCCCAGGACCGCCAGGTCCTGCCAGTGCAGCGCTCCCCCCCACGCCAGCCAGATCGCGAAGCCCAGCAAGGCGACGGGCACGACGGTGACGACGACGTTGGCGAGGCGATCTACGCTCTCGTGCTCGATGGCCAGCGTGTCATGGCCGGCGGGTGTTCCAGACATGAGCGCTTCCTCTCAGATCGGCGCTCGCGTCTGCCAACGTCACCGATGGCAGACGCGAATGGCCTAGACGGCTTGGACGTTGACCGCCTTGGGTCCCTTGTCCCCGGCCTCCGAGTCATACGTGACCTTCGCGCCCTCAGCGAGCGAGCGGTAGCCCTCCCCGATGATCGCGCTGTGGTGGACGAACAGGTCCTTGGACTGGTCATCGGGCGTGATGAACCCGAAACCCTTGTCGTCGCTGAACCACTTCACTGTTCCTGCAGCCATTGTCTTCCTCCGGCGTCGATGCGTGCTGCGAACGCGGGAGTTGCAATGAGCAAAGGCTACGAGCGCTGGCACTGCGATGTTGGATCGAGATCCAACCTGATACATGCACGGTAGCAGGGCCGTGCTGTCCGGCTATCCGGTGTAGAACTCGGCGGGGGGTTGGCAGGTCGGTGCGGCTCCACGGTACAGGCCGATGCTCGACCCGACAGCGGTGATCGCTTTGCCTCGGTATATGACGGGCCGGCCGCCGTTTGCGAGCTGCGCGGTGATGAGCACCGTGTCGCCTTGCGGGATCGCGTCGGGGTGGATGATCCACCCTTCCCCCGCGGTTCTCTGGGGCTCGACCATGCTCATGAGCTGTTGAGCGCTCGGTTCTCCGGGGCCGTGGATCGGTTCGGCGGTGGCCGTGCACCCGGCTTCTGGACGGGCGATGCGCACCCTCACGCCGAGCTTCTCAAGACCTTCGTTGGCCCCTGCCACGCCGAGCACTTCGTTCAGCGTGAGCGTCACCGACCCGTCGGGGTTGAGCGCGACAGCGTAGGCGGGTGTCGTGCTGCTGCCACCCGTCAGCATCAGAGCAGCGGCGAGGAGACCCCCGACGAACACCAGCCCGCCAACGGCGAGCGGCGCGCGCCGTGCGGGCTTGCGTCTCCCCGCGGGCTGTGTGGCGGCAAGGGCCCGGTCGGCCTCCGGCTCACCAAGGAGATCGCTCCACAGTCTGTCCTCGAGCTTTGACATGGCTTCTCTAGCTTCCTTTCCTCAGGCGGGCTCGCGCCCTGAATAGCCGTACCCGCAGCGCGCCTGGCGATAGGCCGATGACCACCGCTGCTTCCCTGGGGGAGAGACCGTCGAGGTCCACGAGCTCGACTGCTTCCCGGTCATTCAGAGGCAGTTGCGCCAGTTGGGCGAGCAGCTCGCGCCCGGGACGCTCGGCATCGATGCGCGCGAGGATCTCGTCGGTTTCATCCGCATCCATGAGCCGACAGGTCTCCTGGCGACGCGCAGCATCCTGTCGGCGTGCGTCGCGCTCACAATGTTTCGCATAGACACGACGGGCGATCGAGTAGAGCCATGGGCGCTCGCTGCCCCGCGCCGGCGGCGAGGAAGCGAACGAGCGCATCGCCTCGACGAATGTGTCGGCCGTCAGGTCGAAAACGGCCTGCGGGTCACAGCTGCGGCGGCCGAAGAACCCCATCACGGCGCGAACCTCAGATCTGTAGAGCGCCTCGAAGTTGCTCGCAGGGACCCGAAGCCTTCGCGAGACTGGCTCGCCGGTCAAGTTGCTCACAACCAAGAAGTGGGCTCGATCGCCCAGATCGTTACAGGTCACGCATCACTCGAAGATGTCGACGCGCCGAGCCCGTTGAAGGCCCTGACCGCCCGCCCGTTGAGGAGCGCCAGATCACGTGTGATCCTTCTCAGCGCTTCCCGTCCACCTCCCCCGCCCCGGCCACCAGGACCGGGTTTGGGTGTAATCAATCCTCGGGGTCCGGCCATAGTGTTGTCGTGACCCCAGATGAGCCGGATGCCGTCGCCCGCGTGTACGAGGCGTACTCCGCGCAGGTGTACGCGTACGCGCTGCGGCGCTCGGACCGGGATACGGCCGACGAGGTCACCGCGCGTGTCTTCCTGGTTGCTTCGCGCAGGCGGCGAAGTCTGCCCGCGGATCCACTGCCGTGGCTCTACGGTGTGGCTCGGCGGGTGCTGGCGGAGGAGCGCCGCAGCCAGCGCCGGCGTCGAGGCCTTCATGGGCGACTGCGCAGCATGACCGTGGAGGACACGACCGAATTGACGCTCCCGGATCAGTCCCTCGCCAGGGCCTTGCATGCCCTTTCTGCGACCGACCGCGAAGTGCTGCTGCTCTGCTACTGGGAGGGGCTCGATCACGCGCAGATCGCGCGCGTGATGGGGTGCACTCGAGCGGCGGCCGGTGTGCGCCTGCACCGGGCGCGAGGAAGGCTGCGCCGGGCGCTCGAGAGCGAGGGACACGAGCGGGCCTGTGCTGTTGGAGCCGACTCCTGATGAGCACGAGCAACGACATCTACGAGCGCCTGCGGGCCGCGCGACCGGAGGCGACAAGCCCGCCGCCACCGCTGGCCGCGATCCTCGCCCGGATCGAGCGCGAGGATGCAACAACGCCGAAGCGCGGTCCGCGTGTGGGCCATGGACGCACGCTCGTCCTGCTCGCGCTCTTGAGCCTGGCGCTGGTCGGCGCCGGCGGCGGCGCGCTCTTGCTGACGGTCGGCAAACCGCTGGCGCCGGCCTTCGTGCTGCCTGCGAACCCGAACACCGGGCTGGGGCAGCCGATCGGCTCGAGCTTGCGACTGCTGCCGCTGCGCGCAGCCGACCCGCAGGGCGGCCCGCCGTGGGGCATGCGGGTGATCCGCACGACGCGCGGTCTGGTCTGCCTGCAAGGTGGACGCGTCGTCGATGGCCAAGTCGGCGGGCTCGGCACCGGCTACGCGTTCAAAGCCGACGGGCGCTTTCACCCCTTCCTGCCCGCGGACGCGATCGGAATCGACTCGTGCCCGACGGCAGCCAGCGACGGCTTCGCCTTCATGACAAGCCCGCCGCTGACCGTGACAGCCGACGGGCTCCCGCTCGCGGGCGAAAACCTGTGGCCAGGCGAGCGCGTCCACTGCGACCTCCCCGGACAGGAAGATTGGGGCGTGCGCTGCCCGGAACGCCAGCTGCGCCAGGTCGCACTCGGGCTGCTCGGTCCCGACGCGACCAGCATCAGGGTCAGAACTCCACGCGGAAGTTTCGCCATCAAGCCTTACGGGTCAGAGGGCGCCTATCTGATCGTCCTCCCCGCCCAGCCACACAGCAACACGAGCATCAACTCGGGTGGCAGCGGCCCGTTCGGCTCTGTCAGCAACGTCCCCGGAGGCGCCGTCCTGACCATCAGCTTCCGCAACGGCACCCGCTGCCAGATCCCCGCGCGCACCGACCGCGAAGCCTGCAAACCCCCGGCCGGCCCGCAGGCCGCCCCCTCACCGACCTCGACAGACGTGAGCTCGCCGCTGCACGTGAGCTACCTGCCGCGGGTCGCCCATCCGGCTTCGCCTCTGATCGCCGACGCGCGCAGCAGCAACCCCGACCGCACGCAGCGCTTCAACGGCACCCCATCCGGGCCCGCGCTCGCGATCACCTTCCAGGCTCGGCTCGCGGTGAGAAACGAGGCGAGCGGCTACGTCGTCGAACTCGAGCCGCGCGAAGTCGCCGGCTGCTCGACACCGGCGCTGATCGTCAGCCAGCCGAGCGAACAGACACTCGCCGCCGGCGCGAGCGTCCACCTGACAGTGCCGCTCGAAAACAGCTGCGCAACGTCTTACACCGGACGGGTCTTCTACGCCGAGTCAACGCCGCCACGCGAAGCCGGCGTGGGGCATAGCCTCGACGAAGGGCCGCTCTACCAGGTGATCGCCTCCCAGTACCACCCCGGAGAGAAAGGTCAACGGTTCCCGACGGTCGGACGGTTCGAGATCGCCGTGCCGTGATCGGGCAAGGATGCTGCTCACTCAGCCGGCGCCGCCGGCCGCCACCCTCCCCAGCAGCTCGTGCCGGACCCGCGCGCCCTTGGCCTACCGAGGAGGCTTCACCTGCGAGAGCGCCACCGAGCCGAGCACGACCGTGCCGCTTGGCGCGGTTTCCTCGTCCTTGACGTAGCGGACTTCGAAGCCCTCGTGGGCCGCGCAGCGCGTGCTGTAGCGGAACAGGCCGAGCGAGGTGGTGCGGACCAGGGCGTGGGCGCGGACGTCGTGTTCGAGCGACCATCCGGTGTCGGGCCTGCCGCCTTCGTCGCATTGCGCGAACCCGTGGATGTAGTAGTCCGAGCTCGCAGAGTCGACACCGTAGGGAGCCGTGAAGGCGAGCAGGGCCTCGTAACAGGGTTCGAGCAGGAACGCGGCCCGGCAGGCCTTGGGGCTCTGGCGCAGCAGGGTCAGGTGGATCGGCTCGTGCAGGTTGCGCAGCGGAGCCGGTCGCAGCGGCCCGCGCATGCGGCGGATCGGGCACGGCGGACTAAGCCCAGGCCCTGTGCCCTGAGAGCACATCCGCGAGCCGAAGCGGAACGTCGAGGCGGTTACGAGCGAGCCGCGGTCGCGATCGAACCGGAAGGGCGTCACCTCGACCGAGCGTGCGGTGGCTTCGCCCGAGATTCCGCTTCCGACGCCGACCATCGATCGACTCTGGAGGTCACCGGCAGGCTCGAGGACGAGGAACGCGCCGTCGCGGCCCGTGACAGGCACCGTCGTCTCGCCGGACGGCGTCCGTACCGTCACGCTCACGGCGTGCGGGCCGAGGACGCCGTAGGCGAGCGCGCGCAAATCGCTGATGGGGGGCAGCCTGGTGCGGTGGCCCGGCGGCGGGAACTCTCCCGGCAGAAAACGCACCGCGCTGCGATCGGCGCGCGTGACTTCTTCGATCAGGGTGCGGCCTGCGCGCACGCAGCCGCCCTCCGCTTCGGAGCCGCCGTGTCCGGGCGGCAGCACGTCGGTGGGCAGCGGATGGAAGCGGCCGTCGTCGCCGTAGGCGCCGTCCACGCCGAGCACCCCGAGCTGGCCGGCCTGCAGGCGCCCGACCTGCATGCAGATCTGCCCGCGCGTCGTGTGCAGGACACGCATCCCCCACGCCGGGCCGCCGGCGGGGTCAGGCACGCTGAGCAGCACGTGGTCGGGTGCGCCTGGGACCGGAAGGCCGTTGCCGGCGGCGGGGTTGAGCGGGACTTCGGGCTTCACCGGCGATCCTTCCAGCACGCCCGTCGCCGCGAGCGCGATCGCGCCGCCGGCGAGCAGCGCGAGCGAGGTGCCAGTGATCGCGCGCAGCGGGTGCGAGAGCCACTCGCGCAGGCGACGACGACGGCGGCTCGGCGCGCCCTGGCGCTCCGCCGCCGCGATCAGCTCGCGGCCGAGTGAGATGTACGGGTCGGTCATGCTCCCTCCCTCAGGTTGCGCCTGATCGCGGCAAGGCCGCGCGAGACGCGCTTGCGGACCACCTGCTCGGAGCAGCCGATGCTCGCGGCGATCTCTCCGTAGGGCTCCTCTTCCAGCACCCGCCGTTCGATCGCCTCGCGCTGCTCGACCGGGAGCTTGTCGAGCGAGCGCTCGAGCTCCGAGCCGGCGTCGCGCTCGATCGCCTCCAGCTGCTCGTCGGCGAGCGTGATCCGCTCCATGCCGAGGCGGTGGCGCGAGGCGTCGGTAACCCGGCCGTGACGGGCCGCGTCCACGAGCAGGTTGCGGGCGATCCCCAGCAGCCAGGTGACGGCGGCGCCGCGGCGCGGGTCGAACTGGCCGCGGCGCTCGAGCGCGCGCGCGAATGTCTCGGCGACGAGGTCGAGCACGAGGTCCGGGTGGGCGCCGACCCGGCGGCGCAGGTACCCGCGAACGAGCGGGTAGCGGCGCTCGTAGAGCAGGGCGAACCCGCTCGCGCCGCCCTCCAGCAGCAGCTCCTCGTCAGTGGGCACATCGGCCATCTTGGGGGTATACGGGGCAGGGAGGCCGTTTGTGACTCCCGCTTCCGTCCATGGATCATCGAGTCGTTCGATTGTTCGACCTCAAGTGGGTTCCCTCGCCCGTTATGCTCGCCGCCTGTGAACGCGAACGAAGCCGGTCGGTGGCGCCGATTTGCAGGGCTTTCTTCTAATCGTCGCTCTCGGAGCAAGGTCAAGGTGCGGTCGAGACGCCGCTTTCCGCGCAACGGGAGACGCTGACCTCGTCGACCCGCACTCCTGCTACTCGTCCAGAGCGGCACTCTCGACTCCCATCCGTAGCGACGATCGCTTCGCCACGCGAGCAGTCTCTTTCAGCCGGTCCGGGTGATGCGACGTTGGGTCGGCTGTGCGACGGTCCGGCTTTGCCCGCGCCGGCAACGGGAAAGGCCCAACATGACCAACGGATCCTCTGATACCCCCGTCCTGGACACGCTCGCCGCGATGACCGCGGAGTCGCTCGCGCGCTGCGGACTGGACGAGAACTCGCTTCTCACCGCGCGAATCGCTGCCCTCGTGGCCGTCGACGCGCCTGCTGCCTCCTATCTCATGCACGTCGGCCCCGCGGCGGACGCCGGCGTCACGGTCGAGCAGGTTCAAGACATCCTGATCGCCGTCGCGCCGATCGTCGGCACGCCGCGGACGGTGTCCGCCGCGGCGAAGATCACCGAGGCGCTGGGGATCGTCGTCGTCGCGCTCGTCGAGGCCGAGCTCGAGGCCGAGGAAGCGGAAGAGCAGTGAGGACGACCATGCACCCCAAACCGATCGCCGCACTCGCCGCAGTCAGCTTGACCGCGGCGCTACTCATCGCAGGATGCGGGAGCAGCAGCAAGCCCGCCTACTGCACGCAGGTCACGAACTTCGAAAACTCCGTCAAGACGCTCGAGCAGGTCGAAGTGAGCCGATCGAACATCAGCACCATCTCCACGGACGTTCAGAAGGTCGCCACCAGCACCAATGAAATGGCGTCGGCGGTGAAAGGCGAATTCGCGCCGCAGATCAGCTCCGTGAAGAGTTCCGTGGCAGCCCTCGAGGCCACCGTGAAGGGAGTCGCCAGCGCTCCCAGCGCCTCGACGCTCTCGCATGCGGCCACCGTGCTCCCAGCTCAGATCGAAGCGTTGAAGCACTCCGCCGCGGAACTCCATGAAGCCACGACGTCGAAGTGCAAGTGATGAAGGCCAGACTCGCGCCAAGCCGCGAAAAGGCCCATCTGCAACCACCCCCTGACAGGAGATCACATGAGCGATAGACCCGTTTTCATATACGCCGCGACCTATGCCGACCAGACCGGTGCGGAGGCGGACTACGATGCCCTTCTCGAGCTGCATGCGGCGAAGCTCGTGGGTACCTATGACGTCGCGCTGGTCACCAAGGACGCCGACGGCAAGGTCCACGTCGAGAAGCACGAGAAGCCGACCCAGCACGGTGCCTGGGGAGGCATCGCCGTCGGAGCGGCCGTCGGGGTCGTGGCCGCGCCAGCGGTCATCCCCGCGGCATTGGTGGGCGGCGTCATCGGCGGCCTTGGCGGACACTTCAAAAAGGGCATCCCCGCGGACGCCGCGAAGGAACTGGGCGACCTCATCGAAGCCGGAGAGGCGACGCTGTTCGTGATCGGCGAGTCGCGCCTTGAAGAGCAGCTCGACAAGGCGCTCACGCGCGCCGAAAAGTCGACCGAGAAGGAAATCGACGTCGACGCCAAGGAGTTCGAGAAGGAACTCGAGAAGGCCGAGGAGGAGTACGCGGCGGGCTAGCTGTCCCGACTGATCGCGCGGAAACGGCTCCCGCAGCTGAAAACGGCTGGGGCAGCGTGACTTGCTCGTAGCGGACCCCGCCAGCTCGTAGCACGCGAACCACCGTCACTCGTGAGATCTGTGGACGCGGGACGGGTGCCGCCGGATCTCCCTGAAGAGGATCATGTAGAGCGCGAGGGCAAAGTAGATCGCTATCGCCACTCCGGGCACAGCGAGTCCGATGAGGATCGCGATGACGTAGCCGCCGAGGACGGGCAGGACTTCTCGCGGTTCGTCCAGCTGCTCTTCGCCCTCCTGCGCGGGTGAGTAGAGGCGCTCGCGCCGGGCGTACGCGTCCAAGGCGAACGCGAGGATGCGGATTGCCAGCAGCGTGAGCCCGTACAGCGTCACAAAGACGCGCTCGCTGCTTTCGTGGTGCAGGGCGTCGGCGACGAGCCGGGTCGGGAACGGCAGGAACGCCACCACGAGCAGTAGCAGCAGGTTGATTCGCAGAAGCAGCGGGTCGGACCTCGCGAGCCGATCGGTCAGCTGGGTGTGGTTGAGCCACGCTGCGCTGATCGTGAGGAAACTGAGGACATACCCGAGGTAGAACGGCCAGGCGTCAAGCACCTGTTCCAGCGCTGTGCCCGGCGGATGAATCGCGATGTCCAGCACGAGCAGCGTCGCGGCGATCGAGAACACGCCGTCGCTGAATGCTTCCAAGCGCGAAGTGCCAAGCGATCGGCGTGAACGCGGCGTGTCTTCGCCGGAGGGCACGCGGCCATCCTTACAGACCCCCGGTTCTCACGAGAGTCGCTCGGGTATCGCTTACTCACCCGAGCGGGCGTCTCGTGACGGAGACCCGATACTGCCGCCCTGGACGACGAGCGAGCGTGTCGGCCGAGGCTCGGCGCGCTTCGCAATGCACGACGAGCAGCGTCGGTCGAATGCCACCTCAATCAATCCCTGACCAGCGTCAGAGCTTCGATCAGACGCCGAACGCGCCCCGTCGTATCGGCAAGCCGCCCCATCCCGGCCCCTGAACTAGGAGCCGGGATGGTTCGACCTTCGGGCAAATGGTCGGGGGGACAGGATTTGAACCTGCGACCGCCTGGCCCCCAGCCCGGGGCACCAGCCCGATCACCTTGACGGCGAAGGATGCGGGCCGCTGTCCGGCTCGTCCTCATATTCGGAATGACGGAGCGTGAGGTCGTCGCCATCGGGGACTCACGAGCGCCGGCTGGCGGTCGGCGTATCGCGCGGCGGAGGGGCCGCCCCGCACCGCCAGCGTCTTCGCTGCTTCCACCAGCGTCAGGTGAGTGAATGCCTGCGGGAAGTTGCCGATCAGCCGTTGGTGCGCGACGTCGTACTCCTCCGAGAAGAGCCCCAGGTCGTTGCTCAGCCCCAGCAACCGCTCGAACAGCTCCCGCGCTTCGGCGTTCCGTCCGTTCATCGCGAGCGCGGTGACGAGCCAAAACGAGCAGGCGAGGAACTGCGCCTCGGCTCCGGGAAGGCCATCGTCGGTCGCCGCCGTCGAGTAGCGCGAGATGAATCCGTCGCGGCCCAACTCGGCGCGCACCGCGTCGATCGTCCCGGTGACTCGTGGATCGATACCCGGCAGGAAGCCCACGACCGGAATCGTCAGGACGGCCGCATCGAGCTCCTCAGAACCGTAGTACTGAGTGAACGTGCGCCGCTTGCGATCGTAGCCTCTCTCGCACACCTGCTGATGAATCCGGGTGCGGATTCCTTTCCAGCGCTCCAGCGGCGCCTCCAGCTCGAAGCGCTCAGCCAGCCTGATCGCGCAGTCGAACGCGAGCCAGGCCATCACCTTCGACTGAACGAAGTGCCTGCGCGGACCGCGGACCTCCCAGATCCCGTCGTCGGGCTGCTCCCAGGCTTGCTCGAGGTACTCGACCAGCGCACGGACCCGGGGCCAGTCGTCCGCGTTGACGTGCCCGGTGACCATGCTCGTCACGTACGCGACGCCGGCGACCTCACCGTAGACGTCGAGCTGGAACTGCTCGGCGGCCGCGTTGCCGACCCTCACCGGTCGCGATCCCTCGTAGCCCGGAAGCCAGTCGAGCTCTTGCTCGGCCAGGTGGCGCTGGCCCTCGATCCCGTACATGATCTGCAGCTTCGAGGCGTCGCCGGCGCCTGCTCGCAACGCCCAGCGGCCGAAGGCGAGCGCCTCCTCGACGTACCCGCCCAAGAGCAGGGCATCGAGAGTCAGCGCCGAGTCGCGCAGCCAGCAGTAGCGGTAGTCCCAGTTGCGCGAGCCGCCGAGCTCCTCCGGCAGCGACGTGGTGGGGGCGGCGACGATCGCGCCGGTCTCCTCGTCGGTGAGCGCCTTCAGCGTGATCAGCGAGCGCAGCACCTCCTCGCGCCACTCGCCGCCGTAGGTGCACCGTGAGGACCACTCGCGCCACCAGGCGTCCGTACGGGCGAGTGCCGAGTCGGGGTCCTCGACCGCCGGCTGCTCGCCGTAGGACGGGTACCACATGAGCGAAAGGCGCTCCCGCATTCCCTCCCTGATGGTGAACTCCGCCACCGTGGTCGAGTTCTCGTCGTGCAACTCGATCGTCGTCGAGAGATGAAGGGCGTTGGGACCTCCGAGTGCGACGATGCCGTCGGCAGTCGGCTCCACCGACGGGATGAGGGATCCGTAGTCCAACCGCGTGATGAACTGCATGGACATCGCCACCTCGCCGTGCAGTCCTTCCACGATTCGCACGAGCTGTGGCGCGCCGCCCCGGCGCAACGGCATGAAATCGATCAGCCTGACGGCGCCGGCGTCGGTGTGGAAATCGGTCTCGAGGATCAGCGTGCCGTCGCGGTAGCGCCGCGAGACCTGGCTGACGGGGTCGGATGGGCAGATCAGCCAGCGCCCGTGCTCCTCGGTGCCGAGCAGTGCTGCAAAGCACGCTGGCGAGTCGGTGCGCGGAAGGCACAGCCAGTCGACCGATCCACTCCGTCCAACCAGTGCGGTCGTCCGGAGGTCCCCGATCAGCGCATAGTCCTCGACCTTCACGAGCTGCTCCTTCCCTCGTCCGGCTGACGCGGTCCGCCGAGATGGCGGCTCCTCTGCTGACGCTACAGCGAATCGCGCCTCTGGCAAAGTCAGTCTGGATGT
>CAVXEL010000002.1:0-717130 GCA_963760785.1 uncultured Solirubrobacteraceae bacterium
CTCGAACTCCTACGGAGGGTTCGAGCCGGTTCTGGGCGCATCCGAACAGGCCGCCTACGACCACCCCGGCGTGGTGATCGCGGCCGCGGCGGGGGACTCCGGCTACCTGAACTGGGACGCCGTCGCCGAACTGGGCGCGGCGCCCGGGGTGCCCGACGAGCCCGCCTCGCTGCCGAGCGTCGTCTCGGTCGGCGGCACGTCGCTGAAGCTCGCCGCGTCGGGTGCGCGCAAGAGCGAGTCGGTCTGGAACGACAGCGGGCCTCCCTCCAAGGGACGCTTCAAACGCTTCAGCGCCAGCGGCGGCGGCTGCAGCACGGTCTTCACCGCACCCTCCTGGCAGCAGTCTGCGCCGGGATGGTCGAGCACCGGCTGCGGCAGTGCCCGCCTGGGCAACGACGTCGCCGCCGTGGGAGACCCCTACACGGGCTTTGACATCTACGACAGCTACCGCTTCGAAACGGCCTTCAAACCGGGCTGGCTGACGGTCGGGGGCACGTCGCTCTCATCGCCCCTGATCGCCGCGATGTTCGGCCTGGCCGGCGGCGGCCACGGCCTGGCCTATCCCGCGGCGACCCTCTACCAGCATCTCGGTCAGGCGAGCTCGTTCTACGACGTGACCCGGGAGGGGACGGGTACTGCGACGGCGAGGCTGCCGGGCCGTGTGGCGAGCCGGAAGTCAACGAACTGCTCGGGGAAGGTCGACTGCGAAGGAACGACCGCCTGCGACGCTGCCGCCGGCTTCGACGGGCCCTCGGGCGTCGGCGCGCCGAACGGCCTGAGCGGCTTCGGCGCGCTCGAAGTGCCCAAGCCGACCGTGGTGACGCTCGCCGCCACCGCCGTGACGGCGAACTCGGCGACCCTGAATGCGACGGTGAACCCCAACGGGGGCGCCGTCGGTGCCTGCACCTTCGAATACGGACCAACGACGGCCTACGGGCAGAGCGCGCCGTGCGAACCGCTGCCGGGATCGGGAACGAGCCCCGTCGCGGTGGCCGCGACGATCCCGGGGCTGAACCCCAGGACGACCTACCACTTCCGGATCGTCGCGGCCAACCTTGCCGGCACGAGCGCCGGCAAGGACAAGCACCTCAGGACCTTGAAGGCCTAGGCTACCCCGGGCCGCTTTCGCAGATCACCCTGGCGTGGTGGTCGAAGCCGCCGTTGGCGCCGTTGGTGTGCCAGGTGACGTGCACGTCGATGACGTGCTTGCCTTCCGGCAGTTTGATCGACACCGTGTCCGACCCGCTCGGTCCGTTGAACACGAAGGTGGTCGTCGAGATGACGGTGCCTTCGACGCTGATCGTCTGCATGACGGTGTTGCCTTCGGCGTTCGGGAAGCCCGTGTAGTGGAAGACGACTTTCGTGCAGCTGAATTCGGTCGTGCCCGTCCCGCCCAGGATGTTCGCGATCACCGTGTTCGAAGTGTGCGAGACCGGGTTGCCCTCGCCGACGGGCGGAGCCGCCTTCACCTTGGCGGTGTTTTCGTAGGGCCCCTTCTTGACGTCCTTCTCGGTCAGGATGTGATTGCAGGTGTAGATGCTCGATTCGCCCACGCCGAGCTGGCCCGCACCCGGACCGCCGGCGATCGAGGCGCAGTGGGCATCCACGAATTCCGAGAAGGTGAGCGGCACGTTGCCGGTGTTGGTCACGACTATCTCGTAGTCGATCGTTTCGCCCAGGCCCGCCGTGATCGGCGCGGTCGTGAAGCCCAGCCCGCTGCCCACGAGTTCCTGGAGCTTCTGGATCGAGAATTCGGGTTCGAACGGAACGTTCACGACGACTTTGTTGGAGGGCTCGGTGATCGGCGGTCCGAAGCTGGCTGTGCCGGTGACGCTCGCTTCGTTGGTGTAGGTGCCGATCGCGGTGAGCACGTGCCAGCAGGTGAACACGGTCGATTCGCCCGGCGCCACCGCGCCCGCGCCGGGGCCGCCTTCGATCGTGCCCGCGTCGCAGTTGCCGTCGGTGAGGCCCGAGAAGGTCAGCGGCACGAGGCCGATGTTCTTGACGACGATCTCGTAGTCGACCGTCTGGCCGATTTTCCCGTTGATCGGCGAGGTCGTGAAGCCCGCCCCGCTGCCTTTGATTTCCTGCAGCTTCTGGATCGTGAAGCCAGCCTGGCACCTGACTTTCCCGTGGTGGTCGAAGCCACCGTTGAAGCCGTTGATGCGCCAGGTGGCGTGTGCGTCGATCAGGTACGTGCCGGGGATCGCGACGATCGGGACGATGTCGGTGCCCGTGGGCCCGTTGAAGGTGAAGGTCTTGCTGGCGACGACTTCGTGGTTGGACGTGACGGTCTCGTTGACCGTGTTGCCTTCGGCGTTCGGAAAGCCTTCGTAGGTGAAGGTCACGTGATCACAGGTGATTTCGGTCGTGCCCACGCCCGAGCCGGTGGCCAGGGCGGTGGGGGCGCTCAGCGCGAGCACCCCGAGGACGAGTCCCATCAGCAGCGCCACCAGCGGCGTGCGCCGGCGAGGACGTCGATGCGGTTCAACTGCGTGCCTGCCCGACATTGCAGTGCCCCCCGTCGTCAGTTTCGTTCGATGCCCCGTCGGCCATCGAATCGTGTGGTCATGACACTATCGGTCCCGCGGCGCGCGCGCATCGCGGCGGCGGCCCTCCGATGGTTCTTCGCCGCGCTCCCATCCAGGTCCTCCATGGCGCCGACTCTCGCGCCGGCCCCCCGGCTCCGCTGCGGGTGAGGCCGCGTCAGGTTTCGGGCCACCAGCCGGGCTTCGGCACGCCGTCGCCATCGGGCGGGCGGGTACCGCCGACGGCGAGCAGCTCGAGACCGTCCTCACCCGCCTCGAAGGCGCGGACCACCTCCGGGGCGACGCGGATCGCGTCCCACGCGCGCACGTCGCGAACCTCATCGTCGAGCGCCACGCGCCCCGAGCCCCCGAGCACGACGTAGACCTCCTCCTGCTCGCGGTGGCTGTGGCCCATCGGCGAGCGGAAACCGGGGGCGTAGCGCATGTGGGTCACGCCGAGCTGGCGCGAGTCGAGGTGCTTGCGGGCGAATCGGGCCTCCACCTGCGGCATGTCGGGCGGGGTGGCGTCGTCGATCTCCATCAGGTTCTTGATCGTGTAGCTCGGCATCAGTGGCTCCTGCTCGGTCGGGGGTTCGGCGTCCGAGTCCCAATCTATGCGCTCGGGCTCCGATGCCAGGCTCACGGCTCGGAGGGTTGCCGGATCGGGCTGCCGGGGCATGCCCGTCGCAGCATCCCGCAGGCGCCGCGCGGTCCCCGCGCCGTGACTACGATCTGAGACGTGGGCGGTGGAGCGCAGGAGAGCTGCCGAGGCGACCCGGCGAGGCTGGCGGCCGCGCGTCGCGAAGTGGAGGCGTTCGCGCGCGAGAAGCGGGCGACGGTCACCGAGCCGGCCGAGGGCTCCTGGCGCATCGAGCGCAAGCCGGCCCTGTTCAAGCTGGGCATCTACTGCTGGACGGCCCAGCTCAAGCCCGACGGCGGTCTGGTGTTCTCAGAGCGCGAGTGGCAGCCCGACCCGCGATACGACTGACCGCCTCAGGCGCGCTTGTCCTCGACCCTCATGGGGGAGACCCCCACCACATCCCAGGCGAGACCGCCTCGGGCCAGGCCGCTGATCAGCCACCAGGAGGGATCGAGTTGCACTCCGCGCCGTCCGTGGCGGGCGGAGGTCGGAAAGGCGTGGTGGTTGTTGTGCCAGGCCTCGCCCAGCGTCGGCAGCGCGAGCCAGGCGAGGTTGCGCGACTGATCGGCGGTGTCGAACGGGCGGCGCCCGAAGAAGTGGCACAGGGAGTTGATCGAGAACGTCGCGTGGTGGAGCAGGAAGATGCGCACCGCGCCGCCCCACAGCAGTGCGGTCAGGCCGCCCGCCAGTGACCCGGTGAGCAGCGCTCCCAGGCCGAAGGGCAGGGCGAGCCCGGCCAACACCCACACGATGAAGGTGCGATCGACGAAGCTCGCCACCGGATCGGCGAGCAGGTCCTTGGCATAGCGCTCGGGAGTCGCAGCGGCGTCGCCGTTCAGGATCCAGCCGAAGTGCGCGTGGGCCAGCCCGCGCAGCGCCCCGCGCAGCCCGGTGCCGTGATCGTGCGGGCTGTGCGGGTCGCCTGGCCGGTCGGAGAAGCGGTGGTGCTTGCGGTGGTTGGAGACCCACTCGATCAGCGGGCCCTCGATCGCCGCCGAGCCGAGAGTCGCGAACAGGAACCTGAGCCTGTTGCCGGTCTTGAAGCTGCGGTGTGTGAAGAGCCGGTGAAAGCCGACCGTGATCCCGAGACCGGTCAGTGAGTAGAAGATCGCCAGGACCAGGAGGTCGGTCCAGTGCAGCGCCCCGCCCCAGGCACGCCAGGCGGCGAAGGCGACCAGCGCGAACGGGACGGTCATCGCGAGGATGTTGGCGATGTGATCGATCCGCGACCCCGACGCCGGCCTCGGGTCGGCGATCGGAGGTCTGTTGGCGGTCGATACGGAGATGAGCGTGTCCCGGCGGCAAGGGGGGACCGACGGCCTGTGCCGCCGCCGGCCTACGACACCGACAGCCAGTGTAAGGGCGCGACGCGCGGAATGCGCCTGGCTAGCGCCGCCCTCGACGGACCGGCCTGCGCGGGCGCCGATGGTGGCGACGCCCGCGGTCTGCCAAGGTGGGCGCCGATGGCCGACCGTGCGGACATCGACTTCACCTACTCGCTGACGGACCGGATCTTCCGGCTCAGCATGGGGGAGCTCGCGGATTTCAGCGGGGCGAAGTACGACGGCGACTTCGGCATCGGCCTCGAGGAGGCCCAGCGGCGAAAGCACGAGTACATCGCCGAGCAGACCGGGATCCTCGCGGGAGGGCGAGTCCTCGACCTGGGCTGCGGCTGGGGGGCGCTGCTCGACTACCTCCGCGGTCGTGGCGCCGAAGGCGTCGGGGTGACGCTGTCCTCGACGCAGCTCGCGGCCTGCCGGCGGCACGGCCTGGACGTCCACCTCCAGGATGCGCGGCTGATCGGCCGCGACACGTACGGCTCGTTCGACGCCGTGGCAAGCCTGGGCGCGTTCGAGCACTTCTGCTCCCCAGAGGACTTCCGCGGCGGTCGCCAGGAGGAGGTCTATCGCGATCTCTTCTCGAGGGTGGCCGGCGTCCTGCCGCCTGGGGGCCGCTTCTACCTGCAGACGATGGTGTTCGGGCGCAACATGCCTCCCGCCGGCGAGGTCGACCTCGACGCCCTGCTGGGCAGTCCGCCGCGGGGCTCGGACGCCTGGTGCCTGGCCCTGCTGGGGCGTCAGTTCCCCGGCTCCTGGCTGCCCTTCGGCAGCGAGCAGGTCGTGCGCTGCGCGGAGCCGGGCTTTGGCCTCGTCTCCAGCAGCAACGGCAGGCTCGACTACATCGAGACGATCACCCAGTGGAACGCCCGGATCGGCGCCAGGAGCCTCGCCAAGACCCTGCTCAAGCTGCGGCTCGTGCCGCGCTGGCTCACGAGCGCCGACTTCCGGCTCGCCTTCACCTCCGGCGTGAGCGCCAACAAGGTGTGCTTCGAACGCGAGCTGCTCGATCACTACCGGCTCGTCTTCGAGAAGCGCTGACGCGCGCCACCGCCGACGGCGGGGGCGAGGCCCGACTCAGGGGCAGGCGAGCGGCGTCGTCCCGGCCGCGTTCAGGCACAGGTCGGTCCGCGTGGGCGGCCTGCCGCGGTGCATCACGAAGCGGGTGTACTTCCCGATCCGTCCGTCGCGGTAGACCCATATGCCAAGGACCGCCCCGGGACCGAGGGTGCGCTCGAAGCGGCGCAGCCTGACCCGCACCGTGCCCGTGTCGCGGCCGCTCCCCGCGCCCGCGACGAGCCGCTCGGATCTCGCGGGACACCCGCCGCCGCGGCATGTGACCCGTACCGTGGTCCCGATCGGGACGAGCACGCTGAGAAGGCCGATCCTCGTGGCGGAGGCGCTGAAGAAGCCCAGCATCCGGACGATGGGGAAGGGCGCCATCAGGCTCGGCGGCGGCGTCGTGACCTCGATCGTTCGGGCGGCGACGCTCGACAGGCCGGCGGCGTCGAGGACGCGCAGCTGCACGACGTGGGCTCCAGGGCTCGAGAAGCTGGTCGCGACGGTCGATTCGCCCGGCGCGAACACGCCGTTGCCCGCCAGGGCCCAGGCGGAGGCGGTGATCGCCGCGTCGGCGTCGGTCGATGTCGAGACGAGCGTGACGGTCTCGCCGGTGTGCGGGGAGGACGGGATCCACTTGAACGACGCCGCCGGCGGCGAGAGCACGACCGGCGGAATCGGCACAACGGTGAAGCTCACCGGGGCGCTCATGCCGGCCCCGTTGCCGATCGAGCTCGGCTGGGTCGCGACGGCGGTGTACTGCCCGACCGCCAGGGCGGGACTCGCGGTGTCGGACGCCCAGCCCCCGCCGGTGCCGGTGGCGGTGGCTCTCGAGACGAGCGGTCCGGTCTTGGTGGCCCCGGAGTGGATGGCGACGGTCACCGGGGTGATGTCGCTGGCCGTGCCCGTGAAGGACGGCGTCGGATCGGTCGTCGGCGAGCCGGTCGGGTTCAACGTCACCACAGGCGGGGCCGTGTCGACCGTGAACGTGACGGGCGTGCTCGCTTCGCCGCCCTGTTTCGCCTGTGCCGTGTAGGTGCCGTCTGCGAGGTGTTCGAGCGGTTCGAGCAGCCACGTGCCTGACAGGATCAGGTCGGTTTCCTGTTCCCGCACGATCGGGCCTGCGGTGGTCGCGCCCGCGTGCACGACGAGCAGGACCGTGCCGAGTTCCTGCGCCGCCCCTGAGAATTCGGGGGTCGGGTTGTTGCTGATGCTGTCGTTCAGCGGACTCGCGATCGTGACGAGCGGCTGGGCCGAGACCGCAGCGCTCGCCGGGCCCAGCGCCACCGCAACGAGCAGCGCCGCGGTCGCCTGCAGGATCCGTCCACCTGCGCGTCTCATGGGGTCGTGCCCAGCGTTTCGCCCCCCTTGCATCTGCCGAGACTTCAGGTTAGCGCCGGACTCCCGCCGGGATGACGGGTGCAAGCAGATGTGCTAGTTTGCCGACCGAGTTGTGCTCGGCGCCCGGGGGGGCATGGAGCGAGTCCATTTTGGGGGGAAGATGAACGCTTTGCAGGCGCGCATGGTGGCACGGCGGCCGTTCCGACGAACGGCGCCGTGGCTCGCGGCGCTGCTCGTCGCGTGCGCGACGCTCGGCTCGCTGGTGTTCGCTCCCGCGGCGAGCGCGGCGGAAGAAGGCCAGATCACCGGGCACGTCACCTCGGCCGCCACCAAAGCGGCGATCGCGGGCATCCAGGTGTGCGCCTATCAGACCGCCGAAACGGAATACGAATACTTCGAATACTCCAGCGAATTCCTCGAACGCTGTCAGACGACCAAAGCGGGCGGCGAATACACCATCGCCGGGCTCGCCCCCGGGACGTACACGGTCGAATTCAAACCGCCGCTGGACAGCTCGCTGAACTACCTGACCCAGTACTACAAAGGCAAGACCAGATACTCCGAAGCCCAACCGGTGACGGTCACGGGCGGAGGCGTCACGAGCGGGATCGACGCGGCGCTCGCCGGCGGAGGCCAGGTCTCGGGGACCGTCACGGACGCCTCCAGCAAATCAGCCATCGCCGGGATCAGCGTGTGCGCCTCCGACCGCTCGGCCATCTATGGCAGTCGGTGCGCGCTCACCAACGCCAGCGGGGAATACACCCTCACGGGCCTGGGGACCTCCCAGTACACGGTCGAATTCGCGCCCCCGGAAGAAAGCAGCCTCAACTACCTGCGCCAGTACTACAACGGGAAGGCCGTCTACGGCGAAGCGCAGCCAGTGGCGGTCACGGTCGGCTCCACCACCAGCGCCATCGACGCCGCCCTCCAGGGCGGTGGCCAGATCGCAGGCACCGTGACGAACGCGGCGAGCAAAGCCGCGATTTCGGGCATCAGCGTCTGCGGCTATGAAAAAGCCGGCGAAGGCCTGGGCCGCTGCACGACCACCAACGGCAGCGGCGAATACACGCTTGCAGGACTCGCCGCTGCGGAATACGTCGTCTCCTTCGCCGCAACCGAAAAAAGCGGTCTGAACTTCGTGACCCAGTACTACAACGGCAAGACCGTCTACGGCGAAGCGACGGGCGTGACGGTGACCAAAGGCGCCACCACGTCCGGGATCGACGCGGCGTTGACGGCGGGCGGCAGCATCACGGGCAAGGTCACGAACGTGAGCTCGAAAGCCGCCATCAAGGGGATCACCGTATGCGCGTACCCCAGCAGTGCCGGCACCGAAGGCTGCGCCGTCACGAACGCGAGCGGCGAATACACGATCCCGGGCCTGCTGACGGACAGCTACACGGTCGAATTCGCCGCGCCCTATTACTCGGGCAGCCTCAACTACCTGACCCAGTACTACAACGGCAAGTCCAACTACGAAGAAGCGACCCCGGTCTCGGTGACCACGGGATCCGCGACCCCGGGCATCGACGCGGCGCTGCAGGAAGGCGGAAGGATCACCGGCAAGCTGACGGACTTCTCGACCAAAGCCGCCCTGCAGGGGGTCGTCGTCTGCGCCTACCCGGCCAGCTCGGAATACGCCGAACGCTGCGCGATCACCGACGCGAGCGGCGAATACCGGATCGGCCACCTCCTCACCGGCTCCTACAGGGTCGGGTTCTCGCCGCCGAACCAGGGCGGTAACCGCAGCTACCTGACCCAGTACTACAACGGCAAGGCCACCTTGGCCGAAGCAGAAGCCATCTCCGTGACCGCAGGCAGCGTCAGCTCGGGGATCAACGCGGCCCTGCACGAAGGCGGCAAGGTCACGGGCACGGTGACCAGCGCGACCACGAAAGCCCCGATCGAAGCCGCCGAGGTCTGCGCGAGAACGAGCAGCGGCGAATACACGGGCCAGTGCGGCTTCACGAACGCGAGCGGCGAATACGTGATCGTGGGGCTGGCGAGCGGGGAATACAAGGTCGAATTCGTGACGGTCTACAACTCGGGCAGCGTCTCCTACGTAGCGCAGTACTACAAAGCGAAGGCGACGCTCTCGGAAGCGGACCCGGTGTCGGTGACGGCCGGGGCGACGACGCCGGCGATCAACGCGGCGCTGGCGGAAGGCGCGAAGATCACCGGAACCGTCACGAACCTGGCGAGCAAAGCCGCGATCGAAGGGATCGAGGTCTGCGCGCGGACGAGCGCCGGCTCCTACGCGGGCTGCGCATTCACGAACGCCGCCGGCGTCTACCAGGTCGAGGGGCTCCCCAGCGGCGAATACAAGGTCGAATTCGCCGGCGCCTACTACAGCGTCGATCAGAACTACATCGTCCAGTACTACAACGGCAAGGCCACCTTCAGCGAAGGCGAACTGGTCTCGGCGACCGCCGGGAGCACCACGTCCGGGATCAACGCCGCGCTGCAGGAAGGCGCGAAGATCACCGGGACGGTCACGAACGTCGCGACCAAAGCCGCCGTGCAGGGGATCTACGTCTGTGCGCGGTTGGCCAGCACCGGCGGATACGTCGGATCGTGCGTCCTCACGAACACCGCCGGCGAATATGCGCTGGTGGGGCTCCCGAGCGGGGAATACAAGGTCGAATTCGAGGGCTACTCCACCGGCGCCGGCTACCTGACGCAGTTCTACAACGGCAAGGGGACGCTCGCCGAAGCGACCCCGCTCTCGGTGACCGTCGGCACCACCACGTCGGGCATCAACGCCGCGCTGCAGGAAGCCGCGAAGGTCACCGGCACGGTCACGAACGCCTCGACCAAAGCGGCCGTCCAGGGCATCGAGGTCTGCGCCCGGCTCGCCAGCACCGGCGCGTACACCGGCTCGTGCCAGTTGACCAACGCCAAAGGCGAATACGCGGTCACCGGCCTGCCGAGCGGGGAATACAAGATCGAATTCGACGCCTTCTCCTCGAGCGCGAACTACCTGACCCAGTACTACAACGGCAAGTCCTCCCTCGAAGCGGCCAACGCCGTGTCGGCGACCGCGGGCAGCACGACATCGGGGATCGACGCCGCGCTGCAGGAAGGCGGCAAGATCGCCGGGACGGTCACGAACGCACTGACCAAAGCCGCCGTCAACGGGCTCGAGGTCTGCGCTTCGGGTACGACGACGCAATGCGCCAACACGAACGCGAGCGGCGAATACACGATCCAGCGGCTGCCGACGGGCAGTTACACGGTCACGTTCTACGGCAACTCGGGCGGCCTGAACCTGATCACCCAGTACTACAACGGCAAGGCCGCCTCGGGCGAAGCGAACCCGGTCTCGGTCACCGCCCCGAGCACCACGTCGGGGATCAACGCGGCGATGAGCGAAGGCGGCAAGATCAGCGGGCTGGTCACGAGCGCCACCACCAAAGCCGGGATCGAAGGGATCGAGGTCTGCGCCTACGAGCACGTCGGCTCCTCCAGCGGCTGCGCCTCCACCGGCGCGGGCGGCGCCTACACCATCGCCGGGCTCACCGACGGTGAATACACGGTGGAGTTCTACGGGAACGGAACGACGTACTCGACGCAGTACTACAACGGCAAGGCGTCGTTCTCCGAAGGGAACCTCGTGACCGTCACGGTCGGCGGCACGACGACCGGCATCAACGCCGCGATGGGGCTCGCCGGGACCGTGACCGGCACGGTGACCGACGCCTCGACCAAAGCCGCGATCGAAGGGATCGAGGTCTGCGCGCGCCGGCACAGCGGCGAATACGTCGGGGCCTGCGCGACGACCGGCGCGGGCGGGAAATACACGATCTCGGGCCTGTCGGTCGGCGAATACGTGGTGGAATTCCTGCCCGGGTCCTCGAGCACGCTCGACTACGCGCCGCAGTACTACAACGGGCATGCATCCTTCTCCGAAGCGAACCTGGTCTCGGTCACCTCGGGCGGTACCGCCTCCGAAATCAACGCGGCGCTCCTGCCGGGCGGCGAGATCAGCGGCAAGGTCACCGACGCCGCGACCAAAGCGGCGCTGTCCGGCGCGAAAGTCTGCGCGTCGGAAACGGCCAACGAATTCGCGGCACGGTGCGCGACGACGAACGGGAGCGGCGAATACACGATCACCGCCCTTCCGCGCGGGCAGTACAGGGTCCAGTTCTCGCTGACCTCCGGCGAATACGCGACGCAGTACTACAACGGCTCCTCGACGTTCGGCGAAGCGCAGATCGTCGCCGTGACGGGAGGCATCGACGTGGAAGGCATCAGCGCCGCGATGCATCCGGGCGGGCAGATCGCGGGTGTCGTCACCTCGTCGGCGACGAAAGCGGCGATCTCGGGGATCCAGGTCTGCGCGGGAGAACTCTGCGCGACGACCAACACCAGCGGCGAATACACGGTCGCTGGTCTCAGCCCGGGCGAATACACGGTCGTCTTCCGCGGCGCGGGACTCGACTACATCACGCAGTACTACAACGAAAAGTCCTCGAGCTCGGAAGCGAACAAGGTCACCGTCACGGCCCACCACACGACCCCGGCGATCAACGCCCCGATGCACGAAGGCGGCCAGATCGGGGGCGTCGCGACCGACGCCTCCTCGAAAGCGGCCATCGCCGGAATCTACGTCTGCGCGAGCGGCGGCGCGACGAGCGAATGCTCGACGACCGGGCCCAGCGGGGAATACACCATCTCCGGCCTGCCCACGGGCTCCTACACGGTCTCCTTCACGGGCAACGGGCACAACTACGTGACGCAGTACTACAACGGCAAGTCCTCATCCTCGGAAGCCACGCCGGTCGCGGTGACGGTCGGGTCCAAGGCGAGCGGCATAAGCGCGGCGATGGTCGGGGGCGCCCAGGTCACCGGCACCGTCACGAGCGCCGCGAGCAAAGCCGCGATCGGACACGTCAACGTCTGCGCGCAGAAGCACGGCGGCGGAGTGATCGGCTGCTCGAAGACGAACCTCGCCGGCGAATACACGATCGCCGGGCTGCCGACGGGCGAATACACCGTCAGCTTCGAAGCGGGTGCGCTCGGGTACATCACGCAGTACTACAACGGCAAGGCGACGGCGGGTGAAGCCAACACGGTGACGCTCAAAGCCGGCACCGTCACGAGCGCGATCGACGCGGCCCTCGAAGAAGGCGGGGAGATCGGGGGCAAGGTCACCGACGCGGCGACGAAAGCCGCCATCCCCAGCATCCAGGTCTACGTCTACAACTCGAGCGGCGGCTTCGCGACCGCGGCGGCCACCAGGCCGAACGGCGAATTCCTCGCCACCGGGCTGCCGGCGGGCGAATACAAGGTCGAGTACTTCTCCACGACGGGGGCCTACGAAACGCAGTACTACAACGGCAAGGGCTCGCTGGAAGGCGCGAATCAGGTGTCGGTCACGGCGGGCGGCCACCTCACGCCGGGCATCAACGCCGCTCTGGCGGCCGTCAGCAGCTCGCCCGCGCCGAGGGTCACGTCGGTCCTCCCGGGTCGCGGGACCGAAGCGGGCGGAACGTCGGTCACGATCTCGGGAGCGAACCTCTCGGGGGCCACGGCGGTCAAGTTCGGAGCGGTCGCCGCGAAAAGCTTCACGGTCGAATCGACGAACATCATCAAGGCGACCGCGCCGGCCGGTCACGGCACCCTCGACGTGAGGGTGACGACGCCGGAAGGGACCAGCGCGGTGACCGAAGCCGATCGCTACGCCTACCGCACCCCCGAACAGATCGAAGAAGAAGAAGCGGCCGCCGAAGCGCTGACCGGTGTTCCGACCGTCACGGGCGTGATGCCCGACGCGGTCCTCACCTCCGGCGGGACCGTAACGCTGAGCGGCCAGAACTACGTCGGAGTCAAATCGGTGACCTTCGGCGAAGAACCGGCCGTCAAATACGAAGTCAACAGCCCGACGAAGATCACGGCCGTCGTGCCGGACGTGAAAATCCGCAAAGAATGCCAGGTGAAGGTCGTCACCGAAACGGGCACCAGCAAGACGCGCCCGGACAACGCGCTGGAATGCGTGCCCCCCGGGTCCGCGCCGACGGTGACCAAGGTGTCGCCGAACAAGGGGCCTGACGGCGGCGGCCAGCAGATCACCGTCACCGGCACCGGGTTCCTGGGCGTCACCGGGGTGCTGGTCGGCGGTCAGCGCGCGACCCAGGTCAAGGCCGCCCCCTCGGAAACGTCGTTGACGGCCGTGATCCCCTCACACGCCGAAGGCTCGGCGGACGTGACGGTGGCGACCCCCAGCGGGACGAGCGCGATCAACAGCAAGGACCGGTTCAAGTACGGCAAGCCGGCGACGCCGACCGTGACCTCGCTCGCCCCGGCGGCGGGGCTGCTCGCCGGCGGCACCGAAATCACGATCGGCGGGACGAACTTCGTCTCCGGGATGACCTTCCTGTTCGGGAAGATCTCGGTGCCGAGCAGCGCCTGCATCACGACCAGCTGCAGGGTGAGCTCGCCGGCCGCCACCAAGGCGGGCACCGTGGACGTGCTAGCGGTGGTCGGCAAGAGCAAGAGCAAGAAGGCGAGCGCCGACCACTACACCTACGAATGACCGCCTGAGGGCGGGCCCTTGCCGCCGCCCGCGCTCGCTCCGGCGGCGGTCAGGCTTCGGCCGTGACGCCCCTCGAGACGCCCCCCGCGGCAATCGACCGGCGCGCCTGGCCGAACGTGACGAGGCGCCTTCCGTCCTCGTCCCAGAGCTTCAGCGTCACCGCGCGGATCCCGTCCCACAGCGACAGCTCCGGCACGCTGTGGAAGATCGGGTTCTCCTCGTGGGCCCGCTGCAGGTTGTAGTTCGGGATCCGCGCGCTCAGGTGGTGCACGTGGTGGTAGCCGATGTTGCCCGAGAAGAACTGGAGCACCCGAGGCAGCCGCAGGAAGGAGCTGCCGCGCAGCGCCGCGTCGGCGTAGCTCCAGCTCTCGCCGCTCTCCCAGTAGGCGTCCTCGAACTGGTGCTGCACGTAGAACAGCCAGATGCCCGCCGAGCCCGCCAGCAGCGCGGGCGGCCCCGCCACGAGCAGGTAGTCGCGCCAGCCGATCAGCAGGCACAGCCCGCCGACCAGCACCGCCAGGGCCGCGTTCGTCATCAGCACCGCGCGACGCATCCGCGGGCGGGCGCCCTTCGCGACGATGCGCGGCCCGACGATCAGCGCGATCACGGGTCCCACGCCGAACATCACCAGCGGGTTGCGCTGCAGGCGATAGGCCAGGCGCCCTCGCCACGGGAGGCTGTGATATTCGGAGACGGTCAGCGTGCGGATGTCTCCGACGCCGCGGCGCTCCAGGTCTCCCGAGGTCGCGTGGTGCACGGCGTGGTCGTGGCGCCAGCGCAGGAACGGCGAGTAGAGCAGCAGGCCGAGGCCGATGCCGAGCCACGTGTTGGCGCGCCGGGATGCCAGGAACGAGCCGTGCGAGCAGTCGTGGAAGACGATGAACGTTCGCACGAGCAGCGCGCCCGCGGGTATCGCCAGCGCGAGCGCCGCCCACACCGAGACCGACAGCAGCAGGTAGATCCCGACCGAGAGGATCAGATAGGGGACGACCGACGTCGCCAGATCGAGCATCGCGCGGGCGAAGCTCGGCTGTGCGTAGGGGGCGAGCGTCTTGCGCCAGAACATCGGGCCCGGGTTCTCCGGTCCATCGGCGTGTTCGGACGGCGCGCTGGGCCGCTTCTGATCCTCTCCCGAAGCGCGGTCGGGGGACGTCTGGGTGGCGCTCATCGAGGCCCCTTTCTCTGGTTGCGCCACGCAGCCGGTTCGACTGTGCCGCCCCCAACGTGAGCACGCAGCGTATCTGTCGCCGCCGACGCTGTCACGCGTCAACCAACGGATGGCGGAGGCCGTCCTCGCGCACGAGGTCCGTGAGGCGGCTCCCCGGCGCCGCCTCAGGCCTTACGGAAAATTGGGCGGATTCCATCAGAGGCGATATCCTCCTGGTGACAACTCTCGCTGCCACGGGCCGGATCGCCGCCCCGCGGAACTCGCGAGCACGGCAGCGCGACGAGGAGCGCAGATGCCAGGACCCCAGCAGCTCCGCCAGCAGGAACGCCACGAACAGAAGCTCAAGGACATCCGCGAGCAGGTAGCCCAGGGCAAGCTCGTGATCCGCAAGATGACGGCTGCGGAGCGAAAGCGCTACCCGCGCGTCGAGGGCTCGCAGCGCGCGGCCAAGCGGCACCGGTGACGCCCCGCGTGGTGCCGGACCACCCACAGCAGGACGCCGAGCGCGTCTACCAGTCGATGCGCGAAGCGGCCGAGGCCTGCACCGGCGCCGTCTCGCGCCAGCGTCGGATCCGCGAGATCGAGTGCCGCTACATGGGCGCCGACCATCGTGTCCGCGTCGGCGAGCCGGACGCCACCAGCACCGTCGTGGAGGCGATCTTCCAGCTCGGCCGGGACACTTTCACGATCCACCACGCCCAGTCCCAGGGCATCCTCGACACTCCCGTCGTGCTGCGCCAGCGGGATGTCTACTCGGTGACCGAGTTCGAGTGAACCGGCCGCGGGCGGCCGCGGCCGGGGCTTGCGCGCGGCCGTGGAGCCCCCACGGAGCGCCGCCACACGCGCGCTCGCGACACGCGGCCGGGAGGCCCGGCCACTCGCGCCGATAGCTTTCCTGCTGATGAGCCGCTGGCGTCTCACGAAGCGCTCGTTGGTGTCCTTCTACGACGACCAGGGCACCCACCACGCGGCCGCGCTCACCTACTACGCGCTGATGTCGCTGTTCCCCACGCTCCTGCTGGCGGTGTCGCTGCTGGGAGTGCTCGGCGAGTACCCCGACACCTACAACGACGTCGTCAGGCACCTCCGGGGCGTCGTGCCCGATGTGACCCTCGCGCCGCTCGACGCCGCGGTCAAGGCCGCCGTGAAGAGCAAAGGCACGGCCGCCGCGGCGCTGGTCGTGGCGAGCCTGACCGCCCTGTACGGCGCCACGGGATACCTCGAGGCGACGCGGCGCGCCCTGAACGTCGTCTTCGACTGCTCACACGGACGGACGTTCCTGCGCAGGAAGCTGATCGATCTCGCCTCGGTCTTCCTGCTGATGGCGCTGGTGCTCGCCACCCTGGTGCTGATGTTCGCCGGGGGCGGCGTCGCGGGCGAAGTGCTGGGACGCGGAGCCGCGACGGCGTGGCGGATCGCCCGCTGGCCCGCCGCCTTCGCCTGTGCGCTGCTGGTGTTCTCCTACATCTACTTCGTCACGCCCGACGTGCGCATGCGCGGGTTCCGGTGGGTCCTGCCCGGAGCGGTCGTCGGCGTGGCGCTGTGGCTGGTGGCGTCGGCAGGCTTCTCGAGCTATGTCGCGAGCTTCGGCAGCTTCAACGTCACCTACGGCTCCTTCGCCGCGGCGATCATCCTGCTGTTCTGGCTGTGGCTGACGAACGTCGCGCTGATCTTCGGCGCCGTGGTCAACGCCGAGATCGAGCGCGCGAAGGAGATCGGCGAAGGCGTGCCGGCGGATGAGACGCTCCGGCTGCCGGCGGAGGGTTGAGGTATCGCATAGGATCGGCGCCCATGCAGGCGGTGGGAGTGGACGCGCCCGTCCTTCGACACCCCGACGAGCTCACCGCGGGGTGGCTCAGCGAGGCGCTTGGCACGGGTCCCGTCGAGAGCTTCGAGGTCGAGCCGATCGGCACGGGCCAGATGAGCGAGAGCGCGCGCCTGCTGATCCGCTATGGCTCCGATGCGGGCGCGGGACCGTCCTCGGTGGTCATGAAGACGGCCTCCGCCGACGAGACGAGCCGCGCGACGGGCGTCGGCATGGGCGCCTATGGCCGCGAGATCCGCTTCTATCGGGAGCTCGCGACGCGGATCGGGGGGCCGCTGGCGGAGTGCCACCTCGCGGTCATCGACCCCGAGCAGGGCTGGTTCACGCTGCTGCTGGAGGACATCGCCCCGGCGGAGCAGGGCGATCAGATCGCCGGATGCGGCCTCGCGCAGGCGCAGCTCGCGATACGCGAGCTCGCTGCGCTGCACGCTCCCGTGTTCGCCGACCCGCAGCTCGGCGCGACCCCGTGGCTGAACCAGCAGAGCCCTCTCAACCAGGCGCTGCTCACGCAGCTGCTGGCAGCGTTCCTCGACCGCTACGGCGAGCGGCTCGATCCCGAGCACGAGCAGGTGTGCCGGCGGTTCGTGCCGAGCCTGGACGTCTGGGTGGGCGACCGCAGGCCGCCGCTCGGGCTGGTGCACGGCGACTATCGACTGGACAACATGCTGTTCGGAGAGGACGAGGCGCCGCATCGCTTCGTCGTCGTCGACTGGCAGACGGTGGGCTGGGGCCCGGCGATGACCGACGTCGCATATTTCCTCGGAGGGTCGCTGACCACGGCGGATCGGCGCCTGCACGAGGAGGATCTGCTCCGCGGGTACCACGAGGCGCTGGCGGCCCATGGCGTGCGCGGCTTGCAGTGGGAGGACTGCTGGCTGGAGTACCGCCGCCAGGCCTTCCTCGGCCTGGTCATGACGATCGCGCCGGCGATGATCGTGCAGCGGACCGAGCGGGGCGATGAGATGTTCCTCACCAGCCTCGCCCGCTACGCCCAGCAGATCCTCGACCTGGAGTCGCTCGATCTGCTCCCCGCGCCCGGCTCGGGGCGCCCGCCGGCGCTTCGCCCCGACCGGGCAGACGAGGGGCGACACCCGCCGGGGGCCGAGCAGCTGTGGAACGAGAGCTGGTACTTCGACGTGGTCGCCGACGACCGCCGCACCGGCCTGTACACGCGCCTCGGCCTCTACCCCAATCTCGGCAGCGCCTGGATCACGGCGTTCGTCTGCGGACCCGACCGGCCCACGGTCGCAGTGGTCGACTTCGCCGCGCCGCTGCCCGCCGGCGATGAGCTGACCGTCGCCCGCGAGGGCCTGCTGGTCGAACACGAGTGCGTCGAGGCGCTGGAGCGCTTTCGCGTGCGCCTGCAGGGCGGCGGCGAGTCGCACGGCGACCCGGCTGAGCTGCTGCGCGGCGAGCCGGGCGAGCCGGTGACGGTCGGGTTCGACCTCACCTGGGAGACGCTCGGCATGCCGTACGCCTACCGGGTGGCGACGCGCTACGAGGTTCCCTGTCGCGTGCACGGCACCGTGACGGTGGGCGAGGAGGAGATCCAGATCCAGGGACTCGGCCAGCGCGACCACTCCTGGGGCCCGCGCGACTGGTGGTCGGCCGACTGGGTGTGGTCGGCGGGGCACCTGGGGGACGGCACGCGGCTGCACGGCGTCGAGTTCCGGCTCCCAGGCGCCCCGCCGGTCGGGCTCGGCTACCTGCAGCCCCCCGACGGGCCGCTGCAGGAGCTCGACGTCCTCAGCGCCTCCGAGGAGGTTCAGCCCGACGGGTTGATCTCGCGGGCGACGATCCGCTACGGCGAGCTCTCGGTCGCCGTGTCGCCGCTGGCCTTCGGGCCGTTGCGGCTCGTGGCGCCGGACGGGAGGGTGGCGGAGTTCCCCAGGGCGATGTGCCGGCTGCTCGCCGCCGACGGCCGCGACGGGGTCGGCTGGGTCGAGTGGAACCGAAACCGGGCAGGGGGATGAGCGGGCCGCGGTCCACGATCCGCCGTGCTGGGCCGGTGCGGGCCGAGCTGATCGCGTCCTGCCGCCGCGAGCCGCCCGCCCAATGCCCCGGTGAGCGCGCGGGGACCGACGGGGAAGCCTTCGCTTCGAAAGGAAATTCTCATCAGGAACGTGACATCTCGCTCGGCGAGATGTCTATAAAGGACAGCAGCTGTCGGTCGTGACCAGCCATGTACGTGGATGAAAGGGAAGACTCCTTGACAAGCTCAGCCCGCCGAGCCAGCTCGAAGCTCCTGCCCGCATCTCCGCGGCGTGCCCTGCTCGGCACGTTCGCGGCGGCGCTCGTCTGCCTGCTTGCGGTCCCGGCCGCCGGCGCTGCCAATCCGATCCAGCTCGTGCTCGATCAGGGCGCGGCCTTCTCGATCGTCGGTCACTCCTGCGGAGGCATCCAGGAGAAGGTCTACGCGACGGGATTCGCCTCCAACGGCTATCCGACCGGCGAGGCGCTGCTGTCGACCAGCTGCGGTGGCAGCGGACGCGGGGGCGGGGGCAAAAGCACCACGTACACGGGCGCAGCCAGCGTGGTCTGGACGTGGTTCGGCGAAACGCGCTCGTTCGCGAAACTCGAAGGCGCGGGGGCAGGCAACCCCACGTTCTCCGCCGAAGACACGCACGGCGACCGCATCTACAACGAAAACACGCGGGCCTACCTGCAGACAGGCGAACCGCCGCTGCAGGCGCCGGGCGCGCCGACGGGAGTCACCACCAGCGTCGGCCTCTACGAATCGGGCGAAAACGAATACCTGCGGCTGACGGTCGGGTGGACGCCGGCGCCCGAAACCGCCGGGCTGCTCAGATCCGCGACCGTCACCGCCACCCCGGTCAAGCCCGGTCCGCCCGTGTTGAGCACGACGGTCACGAACGGCTGGTCGCTTGGCTACCTCGCGCCCATGGAAC
Organism: uncultured Solirubrobacteraceae bacterium; assembly: GCA_963760785.1. GTDB lineage: Bacteria > Actinomycetota > Thermoleophilia > Solirubrobacterales > Solirubrobacteraceae > Palsa-744. The sequence continues at coordinate 19,343 of CAVXEL010000002.1, forward strand.
CGAACACCACGTACGAGGTGACCGTGACCAACACCGACTCCGAAGGAACCAGCGAAGCGGGCAGCACCGAAGTTACGACGCCCAACTCGGATGGCGAAGGGCAAAAAGAACGCGAAGAACGGGAACGCAAAGAAAAAGAACAGGAAGAAAAAGAAAAACACGCCCTCGAGACGTGCCAGACCAACAGCGGAACGATCAAGCTGTCGCCCGGTCTCACCGAAACCCCGGCCGTCCAGAGCATCACGGTCAAAGGCACCCTGGGTGGCTGCAGCGGCGCGGCCGCGGCCACCTCGGCCACCTACGTGGAGCACCTCACGACGAAGGAAGAAGTCGGCTGCTGGACGCTGAGCAGCATCTCCGCGGAACCCACCACGACGGCCACCTCGCTGACGGTCAAGTGGACGCCGAAGGTCAACGGCACCTCCGGCGGGCTGCTCATGCCGCTCACCGAAATCGCCGGCGTGCCGATCGAAGGCAAACTCGAAGGCGGACCTTTCTCCTCGCCGCTCAGCGTCGTCGGCGGGACGGTCTCGGAGAGCTTCACGGGTGGTCCGACGTGCGGCATCGCCGAAGGCAAGAAGCAGCCCAAGGCGGTCAAGAGCGGGACGTTCACGGGCACGGCACTCGAATTGGGATAGCCGGGAGGGCTCGCTGGCGTTCCCACGCCAGGGAGCCCGGCGGCTTGCGCGGGGCTCGGGCGCGGGCTCGCTGCCGGCGTGCTCGCGGGTGGCGCGCGCGGAATACTCGGTGGCCATGCCTCGCGCCCCCGATCTCGCCGGCCGCGCCCTCGACGGCCGCTACGAGCTTCACGAGATGCTCGGCGAGGGCGCCTTCGGGCGCGTCTACCGCGGCGTCGACAGGCGGCTCGGGCCGGGCCGTCGCGGTCAAGGTGATCAAGCCCTGGTGGGCCGAGGACAGCGCCTGGGTCGAGCGCTTCCAGCGCGAGGCGCGGCTGCTGGCGCGCGTCAGCGATCCCGGCGTCGTGCAGATCTTCGACATCGGCCATGCCGAGGAGGGCCCCTACTACGTCGCCGAGCTGGTCGAGGGCGAGAGCCTCGCCGACCGGCTGCGCGGCGGGGCCGCTGCCGGCGAGCAGGCCGCGCACGATCGCCGAGCAGCTGTGCCGCGCGCTGGCGAGCGCGCACCGCGAGGGGGTGGTGCACTGCGACGTCAAGCCGGCCAACGTGCTGCTCAGCGACGACGGCAGGGTCAAGGTCGGCGACTTCGGCGTCGCCCGGCTCGCCGAGGGCAGCTCGCAGCTCCCCTCGCCGACGGTCGCCGGGACCCCCCGCTACATGTCGCCCGAGCAGGCGCGCGGACGCCCGACGACGGCTGCGACGGACGTCTACAGCGCGGGCGTCGTGCTCTACGAGATGCTCGCCGGCAGCCCGCCCTTCGAGGACGGCTCGCCCGGTCGAGCTCGGCCTGCGCCACCTCCAGGATCCGCCGCCGCCGCTGCCGCCCGGCGGTGCCCGCCGCGACTGCGCGAGGTCGTGCGGCGCGCGCTCGCCAAGGACCCCGCCGAGCGCTACCCCGACGGCGGACGCCATGGCCGAGGCGCTGCGGTCGGAGACGACCGGCTCGCCGACGGCGGGTGCCGAGCGCCAGCGCCGCAGCAGCGCGTCGGCCGAGAGCCGACCGAGCCGCGGCGCGAGCGCGCTGCGCGAGCCGCTGGACGATCCGCGCACGCGTCGACCTGGCCGCAGCCACGAGGCTCGACTCCCCGGCGGCCCGCACGCGTGTGCGCCCGCGCGGTCCCGGCTCGCCTCCGCCGGGGGCGCCCGAGCGCCGGCCGGCGGGCACGGCGCCGCCGCAAGGCCCTCGCCGCGGCTGGCGGGCGTGCTCGCGCTGCTGGCTCGTCGCGGTCGCGCCTGCCGTCGCTGCTCGGCGGCGACGCGCCCGCACGACCGTTCCTGAGCTGCAGCGGGCTTCCCCGCGGCGGCGTGGAGGCCCGCGCCAGCGCCTGCACGCCTGCACCCGGTCTTCTCCAGGCGCTACTCCGAAGCCGCCAGCGGCATCGCGATCGCGCAGACCCCGGCGGCCGGGACCCGGGTCGGGGAGCATCGACCGTCCAGGTCGTGCTCAGCGCCGGCCCGCCGCCCGTGGCGGTTCCGGGCGTCGTCGGCAAGCTCGGCCGCGGCGGCCGAGAGCGCTGATCGCCGACGCGGGCCTGCGCTACGGCGCGAGCGTCGTGGCGGCGCCGGAATCGAGCCGGGCGTGGTCGTCGGCCAGTCCCCGAGCCCGCCGGCCTCCGCGCGCGCGCGGCGTCGACCGTGGCCCTGTCGGTCGCCGAGACGCCGCGTTGGCGGCCGCTGACGACCTTCTCGGGCGTCGACGACGGACGGTCGGTCGCCTTCCGGATCCTCGGCCGCCGCTGGCGGGTGACCTACCGATGGCCTTCCAGGGGACCTGCCTGCTGCTGGTCGTCTGCGGCGGTCCGAGCGCGCGAGGCCCGCAACCTGGGGACGGCGGCGGGCGCCGGGCGGCTTCGAACTGGAAGAAGGCGAATCGGCAGACGCACGTCTTCGACAGCGGGCCCGGGCCTTTATCGCCTGACCGTCTCCGGCGGGCGCGACTCGGCGCGCTGGTCGATGACCGTCGAGGACTACTACTGACGCCCTCACATCCGGCGTCCGGGCCGGCGTCGGGGCTGTCAGGGGCTCTGGACGATCATCAGCTGGTTGCCGTCGGCGTCGCGGAAGAAGAACATGCTCGGCACGCCGCCGGCGCCGCCCATCAGATCGTCGTCCACGTCGACGCCCCTCGCCCGCAGCTGGTCGTGCGCCTCGATCGCGTCGGCGGTGTCGAGCGCGATGCCCGTCATGCGCCCGGCCTGGTATTCGCCCTGAGGCGGCACGAGCGCCAGTGAGGTCCCGCCTCCGGCGGGCGTGACCTCGACCCAGCGATCACCGTTCCCGAACGGGACGTCGGCGGTCAGCTCGAAGCCGAGCGCGTCCCTGTAGAACGCGATCGCCGCATCCTGGTCGGCCACCGGGACCATCACCCGACCGACCTGCGAAACCTGCGACATGGTGTCTCTCCTCTCGAACGGGGCCGCGTCCAGTCTAATCCGCGCGAGCGCCCCTGCGGCGCGCGTCGGCGCGGAGGGCTCCGCCGCGCCCGCGGCCGCGTCCGCGCGGCCCTTGCGCCGGCTCACGCGGCCGGGTCGGGAGCCTCGGCCGCGGTCCTCGCGACCTCGGGCTCGGGCAGCAGGCTGGCGCTCATCTTGATCGCCCGCACCGCGCCGGTCGTGCCGGCCTGAAGCAGGGCGGCGAAGGCGAGCACCGCGACGCCCGGGATCAGCAGCGCCCGCGTGCCGATCATCAGGATCCCCAGGCGCTCGAGGAGGTAGGGGGGAGTGCAGACCGTGACGCTGATCCCCGAGCTGATCGCGGTGGCGGTGAGCTTGTTCCTTTTCGACTGAACGGCTTTGAAGCCGATCAGCCGCGCGGGCACGGCGACGTAGGTGACCATCATCACCGCTGTGACGATGCCCAGCGCAATGGTGAACCAGGGCCTTCCCGCGCGCGTGACGACCGTCGCGGACAGGCTCAGCGCGAGGCCGATGATGCCCCCGGTGAGGATGATCGGCCTCAGCTTGTCGCGGGCCAGCTCGTAGGCGGGGCGCACCCGCGGGGGCTTCGGCCCGACGATCGCGAAGGCGAAGACGGCGTTGAGGAAGTAGGCGCCGATCGTGATCGCGATGATCAGGAGGTTCACGGGGATCAGGATCGGCCCGCGCATGACGTGGAAGCTCTTCCCGTGCAGGACGTGCGCCTTGATGTCGGCCATCGCCAGCCAGATCCACATCGCGGGCAGGATCTGGACGGCAAGCAGTCGCCAGTTGGTCAACAGCAGCCGCAGCCCGACGATCAGCATCGCGAAGGCCCCGACGGTGAACGCGAGCGGCTCGAACAGGCGCCGGGACTGGCTGAGGCGCACGATCGCCTGCACCGCCGCCTCGTCTTCCTCGCGGATCGAGCGGGCCAGCGCGAACACTCTCGCCCGCAGGCCGCGGACCCGCGGGAAGCGCCCGCCCGAGATGCCGCTCGAGGTCTCCACGGGGCGTATCTTCCTCGGCGGGACGCTCGCCCGCATGCCCCGGCTCGAATGATCTCCAGGGGTCCGGCCGGGCCGACTGGACGGAAGGCCGGGGCGCGGCCGGCCGGGGAGTATTCTCGCCCACCAGTGGAGGAGGCTTGACGATCTCGTCCGTTCCCGTTGCGGCGGTCCCACGACCTCGGCCGGCGGCCCGGTGGGGTGCCGCGTCGGCGGCGGCGCTGCTCGCCCTGGCGCTCGTCCTGGGCGGCGCCGGCGGCGGACAGGGGCGGGCGCGGCCCGTCGCCCGGGCCGGCGATCTCTCGCGCAGCGCCCTGCTCAGCCTCCCGGTCGCGGCGCGAGGGCCGGTGTCGGCCGCGCTGGGCGCGGGGGCGGGCTCCTACCGCGTCGCGGCCACGGTCGGCGGGTTCGCCGCGGCCAACCCAGCGCAGCGGCTGCGGGCGCGATTCGGGGCGCAGGGCGTCGCGGTGACCTCGGGCTCCACCTCGGTCGGCCTGCGGCTGCGCGCGATCGGGTTCGGGCAGCATCTTCGCCCGCTCGCGCCGGTCGCTCCGAGCGCACACGGCAACCGCGTCCTGTTCTCCCGCGCCGGAGTGCGGGAGTGGTACGTCAACGGGCCGCTGGGACTCGAGCAGGGCTTCACCCTGCCGGCCGCCCCGACGGGCCCCGCGGGCGGGCCGCTGACGCTCTCGATCGCGCTGTCGGGCGACGCCCGGGCCATCGCCGCTCCCGGGGGTGGGAGCGTCGTGCTGAGGCGGCCCGGCGGGGTCGTGCTCGGCTACGACGGCCTCAGCGCCGTCGACGCCACCGGTCGCGAGCTGCCGAGCCGGCTGGCGCTGAGCGCCAACCGGCTGCTGATCCGCGTCGAGGCGCGCGGCGCGCGCTACCCGCTGCGGATCGACCCGTTCGTCCACCAGGGCGAAAAGTTGACTGCCAGCGGGCTGACCGGGCCCTACGGCTACGTCGGGATGAGCGTGGCTCTGTCCGCGGACGGCAACACGGCGCTGGTCGGGGCACCGGCCGACAACGAATACACCGGCGCGGCGTGGGTCTTCACGCGCTCGGGCTCGACCTGGACCCAGCAGGGGGAAAAGCTCACCGGCAGCGGGACGGTGGGACGGGCCTGGTTCGGCGAAAGCGTGGCGCTGTCGGCGGACGGCAACACGGCCATGATCGGCGGACCCTCCGACAACGGCGCCGTCGGCGCGGCCTGGGTGTTCACCCGCTCGGGCTCGACCTGGGCCGAGCAGGGTGAAAAGCTGACCGGGGCAGGGGAGGCCGGCGCCGGCTACTTCGGGCGCACCGTGGCGATCTCCGCGAGCGGCTCGACGGCGATCGCGGGCGGCTACCAGGACGACGAACATCGCGGCGCGGCCTGGGTCTTCACGCGCTCCGGATCGACATGGAGCCAGGAGGGGGAAAAGCTGACGGGCGGTGGCAACCCCGGGTTCTTCGGTTGGAGCGTCGCCCTCTCGGCCGAAGCCGACACGGCGCTGATCGGGGAATGGGGGCTATCGGACGGCGTCGGCGCAGCCTGGGTGTTCACCCGCACGGGATCGACCTGGAGCAAGCAGGCCGAACTGACGACCAACGCCGGCGGCGAGACCTGGTTCGGTTACAGCGCGGCGCTCTCGGCAGACGGCAACACGGCGCTCGTCGGGGCGCCTCACGGAGCGGGCTACGCGGGCACCGGGTCGGTGTTCGCGCGCTCGAGCGGCTCCTGGACACGCCAGGGCGAACCGCTGAGCGGCACAGAAGAGGTAGGCGAAGGGGAACTGGGCTACAGCGCGGCGCTTTCGCAAGACGGCAGCGAGGCGCTGTTGGGGGGGCGCGTCGACAACGGCTTCCACGGCGCCGCATGGGCCTTCCGCCGCAACGGCTCGACCTGGTCGCAGGACGGCGAAAAGCTGACTGGCGGCGAAGAAACGGCCAATCGCGAAGAGTTCGGCTGGAGCGTGGCGCTGTCCGGCGACGCCCGCAGCGCCCTGGTGGGCTCGCCCTGCGACAAAGCGTGCGTCGGTTCGGCGTCGGTCTTCACGACGCCGTCCAGCCCCCCCGAATACGGGCGCTGCGTGAAGGTCGCCAAGGGCACCGGCTCATATGGGAGCTCGTCCTGCACCTCGGCTCCGGGCAAGCTCGACCACGAATGGGACCCGGGGGTCCGCGCCAAGGGCTTCACGATCGCCCTGGCCAAGGGCGCGGCCACGATCGAAACGGTGGGCCGGGCGCGGGTGAGCTGCACCGGCGAGGCGGGCAAGGGCAGCTACAGCCGCCAGAAACAGGTGGCCGGGGTCGTGCTGAGCTTCACCGGCTGCCAGGACGCCGGCATCGCATGCTCGAGCTCGGGCGCCGAAGCCGGAGAGATCGTGTCCCTGCCCCTGGAAGGGGTGCTGGGCGTCGAAAAGCTGGGATCGACCGCCGCCAAGGACAAGGTGGGGCTCGCCCTCTTCCCGGTTGGCAGGACCGGCCCGCTGCTCCAGTTCGACTGCGGCGCAAGCGCCGTCGCTGTCCGCGGCGGGGCGATCGCGCCGGTCAGCTCCGCGAAGATGTCGACCGGCGGCGTCCTCGCCTTCAAGGCCATCAAGGGCAGGCAGAAGCCGGAAGCGTTCGTGGAAGAACCGAAGCAGGTGCTCGAAGCCTCCTTCGCCGGCGGATCCTACGAACAGGCCGGCATCGCGCTCGACGCGACGCAGACCAGCGAAGAATCCGTCGAGATCAACCCGGCGATCTAGCACCGTGAGCGCGTCGCCACCGCGGCCGATGCCAGGGCGGGCGGAAGGGCCCTACAATTCCGGATGCACGGCTGCGGGAGGGAGAGAGGGAGAGGTCATGAGGAACCGGTTCGCGGCGCGCAGTACCCAGGTCAGGAGCCGCTGTCGGGTCCGCCTGGCGCTCGCTGCGCTGACACTGGCCGGGACGCTCGGGCTGGGGGTGTCCGGCGCGACGGCTGTGATCGTGCACGTGCACGGAAGGACGATCAGCTACGAACCCCTGCCGGGCGGCGCGCCCGCGCGGGCGCTCGCCCACGAACAGGAACGCGAACACGCGCATCCGAACTCGAGCAAGCCGCTCGAATATCACGGCGGCCCGGTGATGACGTCGAACGCGAACTACGCGCTCTACTGGGATCCCTCTGGGGCGCCCGAATACCCCGCGGGCTACACGGCTGGGATCGACAGGTGGTTCGAAGACCTGGCCCATGACAGCGGCGGCCTTCAGAACACGGACTCGGTGCTAGTCCAGTACCACGAGAAATCCGGCGAAGCGGCGAGCTACGAATCGACGTTCGCCGGCGCGCTCCTCGACACCGACCCCTACCCGGCGAACGGCTGCTCCTCCGCGCCGGTCTGCCTCACCGACGAACAGCTTCGCGGCGAGATCGTCAAGTTCGTCGAAGCGAACAAACTGCCGACGGGTCTCGGCCACGAGTACTTCCTGCTGACGCCCGAACACGTCGAAAGCTGCTTCGAAGCGGCCGGACGCGAATGCTCGGTGGGTGCCAGCCACCCGAAGTACTGCGCCTATCACGGCTTCATCACGGGCGGTACGGGAATCGTCTACGCCAACGTGCCATACACGCAGGGAACCAACTGCGACACGGGTGAAGAACACCCGAACGGCAACGCCTCCGACGCGGCCCTGGGCGGTGGCCTCGTGCACGAGCACAGCGAGTCGGTCACGGACCCCGAACTGAACGCGTGGTACGACGCCAGGGGCATGGAGGTCGGCGACAAGTGCCGCACGTTCAAGCCCGCGAGCGAATTCGGCGAACCGCTCGGCAAAGCGCCGGACGGATCGAAGTACAACCAGGTGATCAACTCGGACCTCTACTGGTACCAGCAGGAGTGGAGCAACGAAACGAGTGCCTGCGAGCAGCGTCTGGCCGCGCTTCCGACGGTGACGCGCCTCTCGCCCAAGAAGGGCCCCTCGGCCGGGAAGACGACGGTGACGATCAGCGGGACGGGCTTCCTCGCGCCAGCCACGGTGAAGTTCGGAGCGGTGGCGGCGAGCGAAGTCACGATCGACTCGGTCAACACGATCACCGCGGTCTCGCCCGCGGGCACGAAGGGCACGGTCGACGTGACCGTCACGACCTCGGTGGGCACGAGCGCGATCACGAAGAAGGACCGCTTCAAATACACCAAGTAGGACGTCCGAGGGCGCGCGCGGGCGGCGGCGGGCGGACCGGCGCTCAGACGGCTAGCCGGAGGGCGCTTGCTTCGCTTCGCGTTCTTCCTTGGCTTTCTGGTGTTCTTCCTTGGCCTTGCGGCGTTCTTCTTCGGTCCTGGGCGCCCCGGAGCCGGTTTCGGGCCCTTCGCCTTCGTGGGCCTTCCGGCGTTCTTCGCGGATCTTGATGCGTTCTTCTTCGCTCCTCGAGCCGCCTGAGGCTGACTTCGGCGACTTGGTTTCGCGTGCCCGCCGCCGCGCTTCGCTCGCTCGCTGGTGTTCTCCCTGGCGCTGCTGGCGTTCCTGAGCGGCCGTCCGCGCCGCTTCGCCCTTGACGGTCGTGCCGCCGCTTCGCGCGCTGCGTTCGTGGCCGGCTCCGCGCGTTTCGCCTCGGATGACTCCTTCGCCTCCGGGTGCGACCGACGAACCGTCCGTGCCCGGCACGACCGGCGTGCCGCCCTGCGCGTTGCTGAGTTCCAGTTTCTCGCCGCCGCCCGCGCCCGGCGCCGGAGTGGCGCCCGACCCGGTGTCTTCGCCGCCGACCTGCAGTGCTCGGCTGCTCGCGGGAACGATCCCGGCCAGGCCGGCCGGCCTGGCCGAGGAGCCTGGAGCGATGAGGGCAGAGGGGGTTTCGGTCGAGCTCGCGGACGATCCGGCGGGAGGCACGCCCGAGGGTGTCGCGAGCACCGAGACGCCCACGCCTGCGCTCGCGCCGATCGCCGCGACACCGGCCGCCACCTTCACCAGGACCGCCGTGAGGCCGCCACCGGCGAGCTCGACCGTCGCGCCTCCGAGTGCCTGGCCCGCGTACGCCGAGGGGTCGGTCCCGCCGATGCCCAGCGCTTCCTCGATCGCCCGGAACCTGAGCATCAGCGGAGCGACCGGCAGCAGCGCCCCGAGCTGACGCCGGTGACGGGCGACGCCGTCGGCATACACCTTGCACTCCTTGCAGGAGCGGATGTGGCGGCGCAGACGACCGCGCAGGAGCGCAGCTCCCCGTGCGCTCGCGAGCTCTTCGCGGATCTCGAGGCAGTTGGCTTCGCGCGCCCGGCGCTCGGAGATCAGCGCCGAGCGGGCCTGGTAGATGTAGGCCTTCACCTGCTCGGCGCGGACACCCAGCACCGTCCCGATCTCGGCCTGGCTGAGGCCGTGGACCTCGGCGAGGATCAGGGCGGCCCTCTGGCACTCGGGCAGCTCGCGCAGCCCCTGGAAGACCCGTCTCACCTCCTCCCGCACCTCGAGCTCCTCCAGCGGGTCGCCGCGCTGGGCGACGTCTCCCGTCAGCTCGACGACGGGGCGTCGCCGGCGCAGGATGCTGAGGCACTCGTTGCGCGAGATGGCGAACAGCCACGGGCGCAGCGCGATCGGGCGCTTGTCGGCCCGCAGCGCGCGGTAGGCCGAGGCGAATGTCGCCTGCACAGCGTCCTCGCCGTCCTGCCGCGATCCGAGCATGTAGACGCAGAAGGCCAGCAGCTCAGATGAGTGACGCTCGTAGAGCGCCTCGAATGCCGCGATGTCGCCGCGTCGCAGCGATGCGACCAGCCACTCGTCCGAGGCCAACCGCAGCCTGACCAGGGAGCCCGCCGTGAAGATGCGACTGCGCTCGGCCAACCGATCCTCTCCCTGACCCCTCGATCCTGGGACTGTTGCCTACCTAAAGCTACTCATCCCTGCACCGCGCCGCAAGCGCTCCGCCGGCCCAGATCGGACCCCTTCCAGGTGCGCCTGCGCCGCCGCTCTCCGGGCGCCGTCGGGACCTCCCTTGGTTGGTGGTTCTGCGGTGGCCGCCGTGCCCCTTGGGCGCAACGCCCCGTGAGTAGAACGCGAGAGGGAGAGGAAGGTTGGCAGGGGGGACAGGCTTCCGCCCCGCCGGACGGGTTCAGCCGGCGGGCGGGGCCTCTTGGAACGGGCCGGCCGGGGTTGCGCAGATGTCCAAACGGCCCGGGCGGGATGCTGGCCAGGGGGCCCTGGCGATGGGCGGCGAGGGCGAGCGAAGCTGTGCCCCATGACCGGAGAGCCGGAGATCATCGGCGGTCCGACCCTGATTCCCGCTCCGCGGGAGGGCGAGACGTATCGCTGGAAGGTCCAGGACGGGCGCGCGGAAAAGCACGTCTACGTGCAGATCGCGGCAGCCCTGCGGGCCGAGGCGTTCGAGGACCCGCTGCGCTCGGGGATCGAGACCAAGGGCGAGTCGGTGCTGCTGAAGCTGCTCGAGCGGGGGAACGTGCCGACGCGGATCAAGATCACGTCGGCGGGCATCACGGAAGTCGGCGTCGACCGCCGCGCCCGCCCCTGCAGCTTCTGAGTCGCGTCGCCCCCGACTGTCGCTCGAGGGCAGGCGCGGCCGAGCGCGAGGGTACCGAGAGAGAAATACCCCCGCGCCCGGTCAGCCGTGCCTGGAGGAAGGAGGCGCTCCTCCACGCTGCCCTGGACGGCCTCCGGTCTGGCCGGCGTCGACCGATCCAAGTGGTTTCGAGATCATTGCTCGCATCTGAGGCCCTGGAGGCTGATGACGATCTGTCCCCCGTCGCTGCTGCTCTGCACATCGCCAGAACGGACGCCAGCACCAAGAGCCAAGCCAAGGCGGTAAGGCCGGAGATCAACGCCATCGGTCCCTCCTCAGGTATCTGGTGAGTGTTCTCCTCAGGACCGTCCGCGTCCAATAGATCTTCCCGCTCGATGCATATGCGCTGCTTATGCCAGGAGTCCAAAGGTCGGTATGCTTCGGCGAGGAAACATCGCCAGCGGCCTATGCAGATGCGCAGCAGTCTGCAAAGGCGTGGCTCGAGGGGGAGGCCTCGCCCGTGCCACGACCTAGAAGCACAGACGCCGTCGGATCCGCGAAGCCCCGGATCACTCCGGAGCCGGTTGCGGCGCCTGCAGCGTCCTCCGCCAACGGTATGCCGTTCAAGCGCGGCCAGCTCGACTACTTCGTCGCGGTGATCAACGACGGCCAGATGACGAGCGCGGCCCGCCGCCTGCGCGTCGCGCAGCCCGCACTGTCGCAGGCGATCGCGCAGCTGGAGGACGAGGTCGGCCTGAAGCTGCTCGAGCGCCATTCGCGCGGTGTGCGGCCCACAGCCGCCGGCGAAGCCCTCTACGAGAAGGCGCTCCTGGCCCTGGCGGCGATCGATGCGGCCGAGAGCACCGCCCACTCCCTTGCAAGGGCGCAGCAGGGCACGATCGAGTTCGGTTTCGTGGGCGCCCCGCCCAGTCTCGACAGCAGGGTCGAGATGGAGGCGTTCGGGGTGGCCTACCCCGAGATCAGGGTCCATTACCGCGAACTGTGCTTCCCGACGCGACCGACGGCCTCGTGGCTGAGCGACGTCGACATCGCGGTGAGCCACACTCCCCCACCGGACGACGCGGTGTGGCGGATGTTCGTGCGCAACGAGCCGCGAGTAGCCCTCGTCCCCAGCCGTCACCGGCTGGCGGCATGCGGGGAGGCTCGCGTGGAGGACATCATCGACGACACATTCGTCGGGTTCGCCGAGGACGTCGACCCGGTGTGGGCGGGATTCTGGAGCCTCGACGACCACCGCGGCGGTCGCCCCGCGAGCCTGACTGGCGACCGGGCATGCAACCCGCAGGAGGTGCTCGCCGCGCTCGCGGGCAGCTCGGCGATCACGCTGGTGCCCGCCGCGGCGGCGACGATCCTCAGCCATGTCCTGACGGATGTGCGCGCCGTTCCGCTGCGCGACGTCGCGCCGGCGAGGATCGAACTGGTCGGCCATGCCGACGACCGCAACCCGCTGGTGGGCGCGATGCGCGACTTCGCCGCGCGCAGCTCGCTCGGCGCCGGGTCGGGCGGCCCTGGATGACCCCGCCGGGCTGACTGCGCAGCGGAATGCCGGCGCGGACGGGGCTGCGCGACGTGGGACGGGCCGGCGGCGCTGAGCCACGCGCGGCCTCCTCGGCACCCCGGCGAGGAGTCATGCTCGCGCGTTCCAATGGGCTCAATCCGAGGGCGACGGCGAGAACCCCGAGTGCGAGCGTGGCGACGAGCGCCGGGAAGCGGGCGCGGCCGTGCAGCGGGTGGCTGTCGCCGGGACGAAGACGGCGGTCTGTCGCGACGTCGGGGGACGGCCTGCGCGACATGCCACGTGCCTCAGCGTGCGAGCTCGCCGGGGAGCCGGTACTTGCGCGTTCGCGGACTGCGCTCGAGCAGGCCGAGCTCGAGCAGCGTCATCGCGTAGCGATGTGCGGTGCTGGCGCTCATGCCGAGCTCGTGGGCCAGTTCGACGATCCCGCGCTCGTCGCTGTCCCCTGCGAAGCAGGTGAGCATCGCCAGACCGCGCATCAGCGAGCGGGACAGTCTCCTGTCGTCGTCCACGTCCTCCGCTGCGCGGCCGGGAGGGGCCTGGGAGCCGCGCGCCCGTTCCCGCGTCCGCGGGTCGGCGAGCGCGGCGGCGATCGGGGAGAAGACGCCGCGGGGTCGCTCCGAGCAGGCGGCGCGGAGCACCTCCTCGACCTGGGCGGGCGACAGGGTGATCGCGATGCGGTGGGGCGCTTCGTCGAGCATGACGGCATCCTCCCATCGCAGACGATTGTCCGCATCGGGTGTTTCTCACAACCCGACGCTCCCCTATCGCCTGTATGGTCGTTGGCGATGTCCGAGGCCGAACAGCCCGCCCGCGGAGAGGACGGCCAGGGTGTGCCCGCGCACCTGACGACCGCGAGCAACGAATTCGAGGCCGACATGATTCTCGGGCGGCTCTCGGAAGCGGGCGTCAACGCATGGCAGGAGGGAGCGCTCGGCCCGCGCTCAACGGGCTTCGGAAGCTGCGACATCTACGTCGAGGAGCAGGACCTGGACGCTGCCCGCAGCGCACTGGAGTCCGCCGAAGGGGTGAGCGAAGCCGATGTGATCGCCGCCGAGCAGGAGGACGCGGCGCAGCGTGAGCACCCGGACGGTGGCGAGTCGCCCGATTCGCCACCCGACCGGGGCGCCTGACCCGCGCGGGCCGAGCGACTCGGGGGCCGACCGCCGGGGCGATGCTCTGCGACGCCTACGAGCGCGGGGCCGACGACGCGTTCGGCGGGGCGGCCGTGCAGGCCGGGGACGCGTCGGCGGCGGGCCCCGGATAACGTCCAGCGCTGCGATGGCGCTGACCGTGACACTGCCCGACGGCAAGGAGCTGGAGCTGCCCGACGGCGCGACCGGCGTCGACGCTGCCGCCGCGATCGGCCCCGGCCTTGCCCGGGCGGCGCTGGCGGTCGAGGTGAGCCACGAGCTGACGGGCAACAGGCCGGAGGTGCGCGACCTGGCGAGGCCCCTGCCCGACGGTGCGCGGATCTCGATCATGACGGACCGCAGCGGCGAGGAGGCGCTGGAGCTGATCCGGCACGACGCCGCCCACGTGCTCGCCGCCGCGGTGATAGACCTCTACGAGGGCGTGAAGATCTCGATCGGGCCGTCCGATCGAGGACGGCTTCTACTACGACTTCGAGTTCCCCGCCGGAACGGCCGTCTCGGATGCGGACTTGCCGAGGATCGAAGAGCGGATGCGGGCCCACATCAAGGCCGCAGAGGAGTTCACCCGCGAGGACGTGCCCGTCGCGGCGGCGCGGGAGCGGTTCGTGGACGGAGCGCCAGGACTACAAGGTGGAGCTGATCGACGACCTGATCGCCGCCGCGGACCCGGCCCATCCGCTGGAGACCGTCTCGCTCTACACGAACGGGCCCTTCACCGACCTGTGCCGTGGCCCGCATGCGCCCACCACGGCCACGGTGCGGGCCTTCAAGCTGAACTCGGTGGCCGGCGCGTACTGGCGCGGGGACTCGGACCGCACGATGCTGACCCGCATCTACGGCACGGCCTTCTTCTCCAGATCGGACCTGGCCGAGCACCTCGAGCGGATCGAGCAGGCCAAGGCCCGCGACCACCGCAAGCTGGGCCGCGAGCTCGACCTGTTCATGTTCTCCGAGCTCTCGCCCGGCAGCCCGTTCTGGAAGCCCGCGGGGATGGCGGTCTGGAACGCGCTGACCGATATGTGGAGGACCGAGAACCGCAGGCGGGGATACCGGGAGGTCAAAACGCCGATCCTCTTCGACGTCGAGTTGTTCAAGCAGTCGGGCCACTGGGACACGTACCGCGACCACATGTACTTCACGGACGTCGAGGATCGTCCGATGGCGCTGAAGCCCATGAACTGCCCCGCCCACATCCAGATCTACAAGGACGAGCGGCGCTCCTACCGCGACCTGCCGATCCGCTACTCCGAGGCGGGCCTGGTGCACCGTCACGAGCCGAGCGGCACGCTGCACGGCCTGATGCGCGTCCGCCACATCACCCAGGACGATGCCCACATCTTCTGCACCGAGGACCAGGTGCAGGAGGAGGTCGTGCAATGCCTGCGGTTCGGCTTCTTCATCTACGAGATGTTCGACTTCGAGCCGCGCCTGGAGCTGTCCACCAGGCCCGAGAAGCGGATCGGGACCGACGAGATGTGGGACCGCGCGGAGGGCGCGCTGGCGGGCGCCCTCGACGCGGAGGGCCTGGCCTATGAGCTGAACCCGGGCGACGGCGCCTTCTACGGACCGAAGATCGACCTGCACATGACCGACTCGCTGGGACGCTCCTGGCAGCTCGGCACGGTGCAGCTCGACTACTCGATGCCGGAGCGCTTCGAGCTGACCTACACGGGCGCGGACAACCAGGAGCACCGGCCGGTGATGATCCACCGCGCCCTGCTGGGCTCCTTCGAGCGCTTCATCGGCATCCTGATCGAGCACTACGGCGGCGAGCTGCCGACCTGGCTGGCGCCGGTGCAGGCGATCGTGCTGCCCGTCTCGGACCGTTTCAACGTGTACGGAACGGCGGTCCGGGACGAGCTCCTCGAGCGCGGCCTGCGCGTCGAGCTGGACGATCGGGGCGAGTCGGTCGGCCGCAAGATCCGCGACGCCGAGCTGCGCAGGATCCCCTACATGCTGATCGTCGGCGAGCGCGAGGAGGCCGCGGGAACCGTCGCCGTCCGGGAGCACCGGGCGGGGGACACCGGCAGCGTCCCGGCGGCGGAGTTCGCCCAGCACATACGGGGGAGCTATACTCAGCCGCATTGAAGCCTCGCACAACCTCACAGCGCCTCGCGTAGCGTTCGCTTGACGAGAGGCCAGGACAGCTAGTGCCGGTTCCCCGCAGGTTCGACCGGCGCCCGCCCGAGCGGGACACGACCAGGATCAATGAGCGCATCCGCGTGCCCGAGGTGCGGCTGATCGACGACGAGGGCAAGCAGATCGGCGTGATGAAGACGCCCGACGCCCTGGCCTTCGCCCAGGAACGCGATCTCGACCTGGTCGAGGTGGCCCCCGAGGCGCGCCCGCCCGTCTGCCGGGTGCTGGACTACTCCAAGTACAAGTACGAGCAGGCCCAGAAGGTCAAGCAGGCCCGCAAGCACCAGCAGCAGATCACGGTGCGCGAGATCAAGTTCCGCCCGAAGATCGCCGAGCACGACTACGACACCAAGAAGCACCACGTCGAGCGGTTCCTGCGCCACAAGGACAAGGTCAAGGTCACGATCATGTTCCGCGGGCGCGAGGTGACCCACCCCGAGCGCGGCACGGCGATCCTCGACCGGCTCGCCGACGAACTCTCCGAGCTCGGCGTCGTCGAGCAGCGCCCGATGCAGGAAGGGCGCAACATGACGATGATGATGGCTCCCTCCAAAGCCGTGCTGGCTGGGCGTCTGGGAGATGGCGAGGCGCCCGAGGCCGCCGCGTCCGCCGAGGCTCCGCAGTCCGCCCCCGAGGCTTCGCAGGCCACCGCCGACGCGCAGGAGGCCCCCGGCGGTGCTCAGGAGGAGGATTCGGCGACCGCGAAGGAGGCTCCCGCCGAGGCCCAGGCCGCCGCTGAGGATGCGCCCGCGCAGGGCGACCAGGCGGTCGAGCACCCCAGCGGCGAGGCCGCCTCGGCGGCCTGAGCGGCGCCCGGCGCCGGGACGGGCTCCCGTCCCACCCCCGACAGTCGCGGCCGTCCGTGCCATAATCATCCGCTCGCCATGCCCAAGATGAAGACACACTCCGGCGCGAAGAAGCGCTTCAAAGTCACCGCCACAGGCAAGGTGCGCGGCCGGCACCCCTTCACGAGCCACATCCTCGAGAAGAAGTCGCCGAAAAAGAAGCGCGCCCTGGGTCGCCCGGCGATCATCGACGAGCACGACGTGCCGCGCATCAAGCGGATGCTGGGGGTGGGCAAGTGACGCGGGTCAAGCGGTCGGTCAGCGCGCGCAAGAAGCGCCGCGCCACGCTGGAGCTGACGAAGGGCTTCCGCGGCGAGGCGCACTCCAACTACCGCCGCGCGAAGGAGGCCCTGCTCAAGGCCGACGCCTACGCCTACCGCGACCGCCGCAACCGCAAGCGCGACTTCCGGCGCCTGTGGATCACCCGGATCAACGCCGCCGCGCGTCAGAACGGCATGAGCTACTCGCAGCTGATGCATGGCCTGAAGCTGGCCGGGGTCGAGCTGGACCGCAAGGTCCTGGCCGACATCGCCGTGCGCGACGCCGACGCCTTCCGACGTTTCGCCGAGGTCGCCCGAGAGGCGTCGGCTGCCTGAGCGCAAGAGGGCAGCCGACATCGACAGCCTCCCGGGCGTCGCTCCTGAAAAGGACGGCGCCCTTTTTGTTTCTCGACACCGATCAGGATTTCCCGGACACCAGCACCCCAGAGCCAGAGATGACAGTCATAACCTCCACCCACAACCCCCGCCTGAAGGCGCTGCGACGCCTTCAGACAAAGCGCGGCCGCGCCGCTGGCGCCAGGTTCCTGGCGGAGGGCGAGGACCTCGTCGATGCGGCCCGGAACGCCGGCCGCACGGCGCTGGAGGGCTACAGGCTGGCCGGCTCGGGCCTCGGCGGGGAGAGCTTCCTGGACGTCGAGGCGGACGCGCTGGCGGAGGTCTCGACGCTCGGCTCGGGCACCCGCGTGATCGGCGTCTACGAGCAGCGCTGGGTCGCGGTGAAGGGGCCGGTCTGCCTCTATCTCCACGGGGTCGGGGACCCGGGCAACGTGGGCACCATCCTGCGCTCGGCGCAGGCCTTCGGCGCGTCCTGCGTGGCGCTCGGACCGCGGTGCGCCGATCCCCACTCGCCGAAGGCGGTACGGGCGAGCATGGGAGCGCTCTTCAGCGTCGAGCTGTCCAGGGTCGCATCGCCGCTGGAGCTGCCAGGGCACCGGATCGCGCTGAGCGCCGAGGCGCAGCAGGCATTGGCGGGTCCGTGGGATCCCGCCCGTGGTGACGTGACGCTGCTCGTCGGCGCGGAGCGGGAGGGCCTGCCGGAGGACGTGCATGGCCGCCTGCCAGGCGCGGGCGCGGATCCCGATCGCGAGCGAGTCGCTGAACGCGGCGATGGCGGCGACGGTGGCGCTGTACGAGATGACCCGCCGACCATCTAGGGTCCCGGCGTCATGATCGAACGGATCGAGCAGCTCCGTGCGCAGGCCGAGCAGGAGATCTCGGCGGCCTCCTCCAGCGAGCAGCTCGAGGAGCTGCGGGTGCGCTACCTCGGAAGGAAGGCCGAGCTGCCCAGGCTGCTGCGCGAGGTCGCGACGCTCCCGCCCGAGGAGCGTGGGGCGGTGGGCAAGGCCGCGAACCAGGCCCGTCAGCAGCTCGAGGGCCTGATCGAGGCGCGCGCCGCGGCGCTCGCCGGCGCCGAGCTGCAGGCGCGGCTGGGGCAGGACACGGTCGACGTGACGCTGCCCGGCGCGCCGCCGCAGCCGGTCGGGAGCCTGCATGTCATCACCGCCACGCGGCGCGAGCTGGAAGACATCTTCCTGGGGCTGGGATTCACCGTGATGGAGGGCCCGGAGGTCGAGACGGTCCATTACAACTTCGACGCCCTCAACCACAGCCCGACGCATCCCGCCCGCGCGCGCACCGACACGTTCTACATCGACGGCGGACAACGGGATACGTCTCGGAGCTGGTGCTGCGCACCCACACCTCGCCGATGCAGGTGCGGGCGATGGAGTCACATCCGCCGCCGCTGTACGTGGTGATACCGGGGCGCGTCTACCGGCCCGACTACGACGCCACCCACACCCCGCAGTTCCACCAGATCGAGGGCCTGGCGGTCGACGAGGACATCACCCTGGCCGACCTCAAGGGCACGCTGCTGGAGTTCGCCCGGGCCGTCTTCGGCGAGGAGCGCGAGGTGAGGCTGCGCCCGCACTTCTTCCCCTTCACCGAGCCCAGCGTCGAGGTGGACGTGTCGTGCTTCCACTGCGCCGGCAAGGGCTTCCTTCCCGACGGCTCGCGCTGCTACCTGTGCAAGGGAGAGGGGTGGCTGGAGGTTCTGGGCGCCGGCGAGGTCGACCCGAACGTCTACGCGCACGTGCCGACGACCGACGCGAACGCGCCGGGCTACGACCCCGAGAAGGTGCAGGGCTTCGCCTGGGGCCTGGGAGTGGAGCGGATCGCGATGCTCAAGCACGGCATCCCCGACCTGCGGCTCTACTACGAGAACGACCTGCGGTTCCTGGAGCAATTTTGATGCTCGGGGCATGCCATCGAACCGTCGTGCTGGCGCGGGCCGGTTCAATGGCATGCCCCTGCGCTCAGTGCGCGACCGACCGCACGTGTGCCGGTCGGCGGGCCCCTCTCCCGGGAGGATCGGAGAGGCGAGGTGAGGTGAGGGTCCCGCTGCCCTGGCTGCGCGAATACTGCGATCCGCCGCTTGAGGTCGTCGGGTCGAGGAGCGGCTGACGATGACGGGGACGAAGGTCGAGGCGATCCACCATCACGGCGTGCCCTCGACGGAGGGCTTCGTGATCGGGCGCGTGCTCTCCGCCGAGCAGCACCCTGACGCAGATCGGCTGAAGGTCTGCACGGTCGACCTCGGCGGGGAGCACCCGGTGAGGATCGTCTGCGGGGCGCCGAACGTGGCAGGCGGGTCAGACGGTCGCGGTGGCTCGCCCCGGCGCCGTCATGCCCGACGGGAGCAAGCTCGAGGAGGCAAAGCTGAGGGGCGTCGTCTCGGAAGGGATGATCCTGGCCGAGAACGAGCTGCAGATCGACCAGGGCCAGTCGCGGCGGGATCATGGTCCTGGACGGGATGAGCCTCGACGCCGAGCTCGCGCCGGGCACGCCGCTGGCCGAAGTGCTGCCGATCTCCCAGGACGTGATCGAGCTGGAGATCACCCCCAACCGCCCCGACTGCCTGGGCGTCTACGGCGTCGCCCGCGAGCTGCACGCCGCCACGGGCGCCCCGCTGGCCGGTGCTCCATGGGAGCAGGATCTGGGCTCGCCTGGCGAGCTTGCCGGCGTGAGCATCCGCGTCGAGTGCCCCGACCTGTGCCCGCGCTTCACGGCCCGCGTGTTCGAGAACGTCACGATCGGGCCTTCGCCGCCGTGGCTGAAGGCGCGCCTGAGCGCCGCGGGCCAGCGCCCGATCAACAACGTGGTCGACATCACCAACTACGCGATGCTGCTGACCGGCCAGCCGCTGCACGCCTTCGACCTCGACCGTGTGGCGGGCGCCCAGCTGACGGTGCGCAGGGCCCACGACGGCGAGCAGGTGGAGACACTCGACGGCCAGACGCGCACCCTCGACGCCGAGATGGTCGTGATCGAGGACGCCGAGGGCCCCACCTCGATCGCCGGGGTGATGGGCGGGGCTCGCTCGGAGGTGGCGCCCGACACGCGACGCGTGCTGATGGAGGTGGCCACCTGGAACGGGCCGAACATCCACCGCACCTCCTGGGCGCTGGGCCTTCGCAGCGAGGCCTCGGGGCGGTTCGAGAAGGGCCTCCAGCCGGAGCAGTGCATGCACGCCCAGGCCGTCGCCTCGGCGCTGATGGTCGAGCTCTGCGGCGCGACACCGGCCCCGGGGACGATCGACATCGGCGGCGACGGGCCGCCGCCGCGGCAGCTGGCGCTGCGCGAGAGCAGGGTCGAGGCGATCCTGGGGGTCCCGGTCGCCAAGGTGCGCCAGCTCGAGATCCTCCAGGCGCTGGACTTCGACGCCAAGCCGACCGACGAGGGCCTGCGGGTCGGCGTGCCGGCGCTGCGCCGCGACGACGTCACAAGGGAGATCGACCTGATCGAGGAGGTCGCCCGCATCGACGGCCTGGAGCGGCTGCCCGCCACGCTGCCCGCCCGCCGGGGAGCGGCCGGGAGGCTGAGCCACGCCCAGAAGGTCCGCCGCGCCGCGGAGGACGCGATGGTCGGGCGCGGCCTGCACGAGGTCGTCGGCTGGAGCTTCGCCGACCCGGCCCTGCTGGACCGCCTGCTGATCCCCGCCGAGCACCCGCTGCGCAGCGTCGTGACGGTCGAGAACCCGCTCTCGGAGGATCAGTCGATCATGCGTCCGACGCTGCTCGGATCGCTGCTCGACGCCGCGCGCCACAACCTCTCCCGCAACAGGCCCGAGATCGCGATCTTCGAGTCGGGGACGGTGTATCGCGCCCGTGAGGGCGGGGACCCCGACCGTCGCGCGGAGGTGGCGCCGGCCGACGAGCACCAGGCGCTCGGCGTGCTGCTGACGGGAGCGCTCGGGCCGCGATCCTGGCGGGGCGAGCGCTCCGAGGCGGACTTCTTCGCGGCAAAGGCGCTGCTGGAAGGAATGCTGCGAGCGCTTCCACCTGAGCTGGTCGGTCGCGCCGTCGGAGCAGTGGCCGTTCCTTCACCCCGGCCGCAGCGCCGCGGTGACGGCCGGCGAGGACGAAGCTCGGCTTCGTCGGGGAGGTCCATCCGCTGGTCGCCGGGGCGTGGGACCTCGGCCGCACGGCCGCCTTCGCGATCGACCTGGGCAAGCTCGCGGCGGCGTCGCCCGAGGTGGTCTCGTTCCGTCCCTACGGCGCCTTCCCCGTGCTGCGTCAGGACCTGGCGGTGACGCTGCCGCTGTCCGTCACCGCCGAGCGGCTGCTCGAGCTCGTCCGGGAAGCGGGCGGGGAGATGCTGGAGGACACCGAGGTGTTCGACGTCTACACCGGCGAGCAGGTCGGCGAGGGTCGGCGCTCGCTCGCGCTGGCTCTCTCCTTCCGGTCGCTGGAGCGGACGCTCACCGACGAGGACGTGGCGCCGGTGCGCGAGCGGATCGTCGCCGCGGTGGCGCAGCTCGGAGGGGAGCTCCGTGCCTGAGGGCAATGGACAGCCGGTGGCGGCGGGCGCGCCGCGGGTGATCGTCGCGGGAGCCACGGGCTTCGCAGGCGCGCTGGCGGCACACCTGCTGTGGCGCCATCCGGGCTTCGAGCTGGTCGCCGTGACGGGCCGCTCCGAGGTCGGCCGATCGCTCGCACATCTATACCCCGCTACCGCGTGCCGTTGACGATCGAGGAGCTCCACCCGCAGTCGCTCGGGGGGATCGACGCTGCGGTCGTCGCCTACCCGCACGCCGCCGCCGCTCCGGCGGTCGCAGCGCTGCTGGAGGCCGGCGCCCGAGTCGTCGACCTCAGCGCCGATTTCCGCCTGTCGACCCTGTCGACCTACGAGCACTGGTACGGACCGCATCCCCGACCCGACCTGCTCGAGCGCGCCGTCTACGGCCTCACCGAGCTGCACCGCTCCGAGATCGCCGGCGCGTCGATCGTGGCCAACCCGGGCTGCTACCCGACGGCGACGCTGCTGGCGCTGGCGCCGCTGGCGCGGGCCGGGCTGATCGCCGACGTCGTCGTCGACGCCAAGCAGGGCATCTCCGGCGCGGGACGGGCCTTCGACGACACGACACACCTGTCGATGGCCGGCGAGAACATCCTCCCGTACAAGGTCGCCGAACACCGTCACACGCCCGAGATCGAGGAGCAGCTGCACGCGCTGGACCCGTCCAAGCCCGACCTGCGCGTGCAGTTCCAGGCCTCGCTGGTGCCCCTCGACCAGGGCGAGATGGCCAGCTGCTACGTCACGCCCACCCGGGCCGTCGACGAGCGGGAGCTACGGGAGCTGTTCGACGACGCCTACGCGCAGGAGCCGTTCGTGGAGGTCGCCGATGCTCCCGCCGGCACCCGCGAGGTGGTCGCGACCAACTACTGCCGGATCTTCGCCGCCGCCGACCGCCACACGGGCAAGGTGCTGGTCTTCTCGTCGATCGACAACCTCTGGAAGGGCACCTCCTCCCAGGCGGTTCAGAACCTCAACCTGATGTTCGGGCTGTCCGAGGACAGCGGCCTCGCATGAGCGCTCAGCCGTTCTTCCGCTCCCGCTGGGTCCCCGCCCCGGGACACGTGCGCGAGCTGGGCGGCGAGACGGGCCTCCCCGACGGCTTCCGGGCCGCGGGCGTCGCGGCTGGGCTGAAGCCCTCCGGCAGGCCCGACGTGGGGCTGCTGGTCTGCGACGCCGAGCGCCCCGTCAGCGCCGCGCGCTTCACCACCTCCGGCGCGGCGGCCGCGCCGGTGCTGCTCAGCAGGGAGCGCTGCCGGCTGCAGGCGCTGCGCGCCGTCCTGGTCAACTCCGGCTGCGCCAACGCCGCGACGGGGCGGCGCGGCCTGGAGGACGCCGCCAAGACGCAGGGGGCGGCGGCGCTGGCCGCCCGCGTCGACCCCGCCGAGGTGGCCCTCGCGTCGACGGGCGGGATCAGCCAGTTCCTGGACGTCGACGCGGTGCTCAAGGGGATCCTGCAGGCGAGCAGGCAGCTCGACGCAGGCAGGCGACCCCGCCTTCCAGGCGGCGATCCAGACGACCGACGCGTTCGAGAAGCGGGCCAACCTCGAGGTCGAGCTGCCCTCCGGCACGGTGCGGGTGACCGCTCAGTGCAAGGGCGCCGGCATGATCTCGCCGCGGTTCGCGACGATGCTCTGCTTCGTGGAGACCGACGCGGCGATGGCGCCCGAGACGGCCGAGCTGCTCTGGGGGGTCTGCGTCCAGCGCTCCTTCGACCGGGCATCCGTCGACGGGCAGCTGTCGACCAACGACACGGCGATCCTGCTCTGCTCGGGAGCCTCCGGCGTCGCGATCGCCCCCGAGAGCGAGGACGAGCTGCGCTTCGGCGAGGCGCTCGATGCGCTGCTTCGCCAGCTCGCGGTGATGCTCGTCGTCGACGGCGAGGGCGCCGGGCGCGCGGCGCGGGTGATCGCCAGGGGCGGCCACCAGGAGAGTGTCGAGGCATCCGCGCGAGCGGTCGCCAACTCGCCGCTGGTCAAGGCGGCCCTGCACGGCGGAGACCCGAACTGGGGCAGGATCGTGCAGGCCGTCGGCGCCGCGATGCCGGGGACCGCGCCGCTGCCCGTCGACGTCTGGATCGAGGGGATCCAGGTCTGCTCCGCCGGAGCCGCCATCCCCTACGACGAGTCGCAGCTGGCCGCGGCGGTGGCGCGCCCCGAGGTCGAATACGAGCTCGGCCTTCCCGGGGAGGGCGCCGAGACGGAGGTCTTCTTCTCGGACCTCTCGCACGAGTACGTGACCATCAACGCCGACTACACCACCTGATGCGCGGGGTCCTCGTTCTTCGGGCTGCACGGAATACGAACGATGACCCCTGCGCTCAGGGGCAGAGGGGGAATCGATGCGTGACGTAGGAACCCTGCTCGAGGCGCTTCCCTACATCAGGGAGTTCCACGGCAAGACCGTCGTGATCAAGTACGGCGGGGCGGCGATGGAGGACGCGGCGCTGCGCGAGGAGTTCGCCCGCGACGTGGTGCTGCTCAAGTACGTCGGGCTGAACCCGATCGTCGTGCACGGGGGCGGGCCCGAGATCACCCTGTACATGGAGCGGCTGGGGCTGCCGGTCGAGTTCGTCGGAGGCCTGCGGGTCTCCGACGAGGTCACCGTCGAGGTCGCCAAGATGGTGCTGGTCGGCAAGGTCAACAAGGAGATCGTGCTGCGCCTGCAACGCCACGGCCAGCCGGCGGTCGGCCTGTGTGGCGACGACGGCTCGCTGTTCCGGGTCGCGCGGCGAGCGGGGCCGGGAGGGCGGGACATCGGCTTCGTCGGCCGGATCGAGCGGGTCAACGTCGGCGTGATCGAGCACGTCGCCAGCGACTACATCCCCGTGATCGCTTCGGTCGGGGCGGACCGCGAGGGGCACTCCTACAACGTCAACGCCGACGAGGCCGCCGGCGCCGTGGCGGGGGCGCTGGGCGCCTACAAGGTCGTGTTCCTGACCGACGTCCCCGGCTGGCTGTCGGACCCGGGCGACCCGGCCAGCCTGATCGGCCAGGCCGGCGCGGGCCGCGTCCGGGCGGAGCTGGAGGGCCTCGACGGGGGGATGCGCCCCAAGCTCGAGGCCTGCCTGGAGGCGATCGACGCCGGCGTCAGCGCCGCCCACATCCTCGACGGGAGGGTTCCGCATTCGCTGCTGCTGGAGCTGTTCACCGACGCCGGGATCGGCACCAAGATCGAGGAAGACCCGTGAGGTCGCTTCGAGGGCACCGCCGGGATGCCGGCTGCGCGGGCATCCCGGCGGTGCCCTCTGCGCTCTGTGGGACAGGCGCGAGGTCGAACTGTCGCGTCAGGTGCGACCGCGGGTGTTCCGGGTGAGCCTCGGCGAGCTGCAGCGGATCGAGTCCGAACGGCTGATCCCGTCCTACGCGCGGCTGCCGGTCGAGTTCGTGCGGGGCGAAGGGGCGCTGCTGTGGGACTCGGAGGGCAACGAGTACCTGGACTTCCTGTGCGGCATCTCGGTGACCAGCCTGGGGCACTGCCACCCGGACGTGGTGGCGGCGGTGCGCGAGCAGGCGGGGCGCCTGATGCACACCAGCAACCTGTTCTACACCGAGCCGGGAATGCGCCTGGCGGAGCGCCTGTCGCGCTCGAGCCTGGGCGGGAAGGTGTTCTTCTGCAACTCGGGGACGGAGGCCAACGAGGCGGCGATCAAGCTCGCCCGCAAGGCGCGGCGGGAAGGGGACGTGGTGGTGCTGCACGGCGCCTTTCACGGGCGCACCTACGGCTCGCTTTCGGCCACTCCCCAGGAGTCCAAGCAGGCGCCCTTCGCGCCGCTCGTCCCCGGCTTCCGGGCGGTGGCGCCCGAGCCGCGAGCGCTGCGGGAGGCGGTCGACGGGAGCACCGCGGCCGTTCTGCTCGAGCCGATCCAGGGGGAGAGCGGAGTCAGGGTCCTCTCCAACGAGCTCATGCGCGCGGCCCGGGAGGCCTGCGACGAGCACGGTGCGGCGCTGATCTTCGACGAGATCCAGACCGGGATGGGAAGGACGGGGACGCTGTGGGCTTACGAGCAGGCGGAGGTGGTGCCCGACGCGATGACCGTCGCCAAGGCGCTCGGCGGCGGCCTGCCGATCGGCGCGCTGATCACGGGCGAGCGTCTCGCCGACACCCTCCAGCCGGGTGACCACGGCTCGACCTTCGCGGGCGGGCCGCTGGTCTGCGCCGCCGCGCTGGCGGCGCTCGCGGCGACCGAGGACGCGGGGCTGCTGGCGAGGGTGCGGGAACTCGGAGCGCGCCTCGCGGCGGGACTGCGGGAGCTTCCGCACGTGGTCTCTGTCCGCGGACGCGGGCCTGATGCTGGCCTGCGTCCTGGACGTCTCCGCCCCGGAGGTGGTGCGCAGGGCGCTCGTCGAGCAGCGGCTGGTGCTCAACGCCACGGGGCCCGACACGGTCCGCCTGCTGCCGCCGCTGACGAGCGCGCCCGAGCAGCTCGAGGACGGGCTGGGGCGCCTGGCGCGGGCGCTGGCGGGCTGATGCGCCGCGCGCTGGAGGGCGGCTTCGAGCTCGACGACGATCCCGGGCGGCTCGACGTCGAGGCGATCCACGCGTTCATCAGCGGCGAGTCCTACTGGGGCAGGGGGCGCAGCCGCGAGCGGGTGATCGGCACGATCGCCGGCTCGCGCAGGGTCGTCGGTCTCTACCTCGGTGCCGAGCAGGTCGGCTTCGCCCGCGCCGTCTCCGACGGCGTGACGGTCGCCTACCTGGCCGACGTGTACGTGCTCGCCCCCTACCGGGGCCGTGGCCTGGGCGTCGAGCTGGTGCGCGAGATCGTCGAAGGGGACGGCGCGCCGGACGTGCACTGGCTGCTGCACACGGCCGACGCGGAGGGGCTCTACGCCCGCTTCGGCTTTCGCCGCGGCCCGATCCGCTACCCGCTGATGGAACGCGCCCGCGCCGTCGAGCGGGCGCCGGCGCCGGGTCAGTCCGGATAAATTGGCCGCCGTGAGCAGCGACCCGACGATCGGCCACCCCCGCACGGCCTCCTACGAGGCGGACCCCGAGCAGGTCCACCGCGTCCTGCTGCTGTACTCCGGAGGCCTGGACACGAGCGTGATGCTCAAGTGGATCCAGGACTCCTACGACGCCGAGGTGGTCTGCCTGACGGTCAACCTGGGCCAGCCCGGCGAGGACTACGAGGTGATCGAGGGCAAGGCGCGGATGCTGGGCGCCGCCGAGTGCCACGTGGTCGACGCTCGCGAGGAGTTCGCCCGCGACTATCTCGCCCCGGCGATCAAGGCCAACGCGGTCTACGGCGACGGCTACCCGCTGTTCACATCGCTTGGCCGTCCCCTGATCGCGAAGCTGGCCGTCGAGCGGGCGCGGGCCAGCGGCTGCGACACGATCGCCCACGGCTGCACGGGGAAGGGCAACGATCAGGTCCGGATCGAGGCGACGATCGCCACGCTGGCGCCCGAGCTGAAGGTGATCGCGCCGGTGCGCTCGTGGCAGATGGGCCGCGAGGAGGAGATCGCCTACGCCCGCGCGAACGGGATCCCGATCAAGGGCGGCACCGAGGCGACGCCCTACTCGATCGACGACAACCTCTGGGGCCGCTCCTCGGAGGGGCGCTGGATCGAGGACCTGGGGCACGCGCCGGAGGACGACGTCTTCCAGCTGGTCACCCGTCCCGAGGCGGCGCCCGACGAGCCCGAGACGATCGAGCTCGGCTTCGAGCTGGGGGTCCCGGTCGCGCTGAACGGCGAGCGGCTGGGGCTGGTCGAGCTGATCGAACGGACGGCCGCGATCGGCGCCCGCCACGGGGTCGGCATCATCGACCACATAGAGGACCGGATCGTCGGCCTGAAGGTGCGCGACATCTACGAGGCCCCGGCCGCGGCGCTCATCCTGCCTGCCCACAAGGAGCTCGAGCGCCTGGTCTGCACGATCCACCAGAACCAGTTCAAGGGCGAGCTGGACCGGCAGTGGGCCTACCTGGTCTATGCGGGCCTGTGGTGGGAGCCGTTGCGCGAGGATCTGGACGCCTACATGGAGCGGGTCAACGAGCGGGTCACGGGCACGATCGGCCTGAAGCTCTACAAGGGTCACGTGCGAGTCGTCACCCGCGCCTCGGCCAATGCCGTCTACGACGCCTCGCTGGCCTCCTTCGAGCAGTCCGGCGGACTGTTCTCGCAGGCCGCCTCGCCGGGGTTCATCGAGCTGTTCTCGCTGCAGTCGCGGATGGCCTGGCGGCTGCACAACGAGCGCGAGCGCGAGTAGGTTGGGGCGCGTGAGGCGCCGGCGGCGCAGCCTGCTTCGGTACGCCGCCTGGCGGGGAGGGCGCTGGTACCTGCGCCACCCGCTCGCGCGACGCGTCGTCTGGAGGGGCGCCCGCTCCTACGCGCGCCGGCGAAGGTCAGTCCGCAGGGTGCTCCTGTGGACGGCGGCGATCGGCATCGGGCTGCTCGGCGCGGTGCTGCTGGCTCGACGCCTCGGCGAGTAGATCGTCGATGCCGGCGGCTCTCAGAGCGGGCTGGCCATCACGGCCGTCTCGGTGCGGATCGTCGCCCGCTCCTCGGCTTTCATCCCGGCGGCGAACTCGTCCACCTTGCGTGAGGGGCCGGTGACGGTCAGGGCCACCTGGGAGTCGAGCAGGTGCGGGTGCTCGACGATCTCCAGGCGCAGCCCGAGCCGGTCGGCGGCTTCGCGCATCGACTGCTCGAATTCCTCCCGGATCCATCTCCCCAGCTTCACGACGTAGGTGCGCGTCTCGACGCGCTCGGCGGCGCGCTGAGCCGCCTCGCGCTCGGGCGCGGGGAGGTCGGGATCCATCCACTGGTCGAGGTCCTCCGACCAGGTGGTCAGGGTCAGCTTCGCCTCGACGCCGTCGCGCGCCAGCGCCTGCTCGATCGCGGTGCGGGCCCGCTCGATCGTGCCGCGGTCGGCCGCGTAGGCGAACAGGCGGTCCCCGTCGTGGGTGACGACGACCTCGTCGGGGACGGCCTCCTCCACGTCGTGGATCTCGTCCCGGTCGCGGACGCGCCCGAGCAGCGAGCGAAGCGCCCCTGCCCGGTCCTCGCTGTGCAGCTCGCCCTGGAGGCGCCAATCGCGCTCGTCGGGGTCGGCTGTCGGGGCGCCCGCCATGGTTGGGCAGGATAGAGGAGCACGGCTTGCGGGCACCGGCGGGGCGCGCCCGCGCCGTCCGGTCCTGGCCGTAAGTTGCCCTGCGAGGTGATGGTCGAGGAAAGCGAGACACCCGGACAGGGCGGCGAGGGCCGCGGGCGAGTCGGCGAGCCCGACTTCCTGGCCGAACGGCGCGCGCGCCGCGCCACCGAGAGCGGCGAAGCGGCCCTGCTGCGCAGGGCGGAGGCGGCCGAAGCCACGGTCGCTGACGCTGGAACGCCACGTCACGAGCCTCCAGCTGCGGCTGAGCGAGGCCGAGGAGGAGCGCCAGCGGATGGCCCAGGCGCTCGAGGCCGAGCGCGCGCACGGCGGTGGAGCGCGAGAGCGAGCTGCGCCGGGTCAAGCAGCGCGAGTACGCCGAGCAGCAGCTGCGGGTGGAGGCCGAGGATCAGCTCGTGGGGGCAGAGCGGGAGGGCCGCGAGGAGGCGCAGCGGCTGGCGCAGCGACTGGCCGCGGGCGAGCGCGAGACGAGCGAGCTGACAGGACGCGTCGAGGCGCTGCAGCGGCAGCTAGCCGAGGCCGAGCAGGCAGCGGCCGCCGAGCGCGCCGCGTTGCGCCCCGCCGAACGGGAGCTGCAGAGCAGGGTCGCCGATCTGGAGCGACGCGCCGCCGAGATCCAGGAGGGGCTGCTGGCGGAGCGCAGCGCGCGCGAGCGCTCCGAACGGGAGCTGGCGAGCATCCGCGAGGGGCATCGCCGCATGGAACGCGTGCTGGGCGAGATCCGCGCGATCGTCGGACGCCTGGGCGCACTGCTCTCGAGCACGCGAAGGGCTCCGGAGCCGCCGCCCGTCGCCGCGCCCACCGTCGCCGCGCCGCCCCGCGCCTCGGGTGTCGCGACAGCGCCGATCGGCCAGCCGCGCGGAGCCGAGATGGCCGACGCGCTGGCCGCGGCGGTCGAGCGCCTGCGCGCACGCGCCCTGAGCGCGCCGCCGCTGCCGGAGGATCCCCAGGAGCCCGAGGCCGCGAGCCCGGCCGAGGAGCCCGCCGGCGCGACGCAGCCGCAGGAACGCCCGCTCGAGGGACGGGCCCCGGCGCCGCCGGCGGCCCCCGGCGAGCAGGCGCCGAGCAGCCCCGGAAGGCGCCGAGGCCGCGGGCGGGACGGCCGCGGCGGAGGCCGAGCCGGAGCCCGCCCAGCCGGCCGCTCCCGAGCCCCCGAGGCGCCCGGCGAACAAGCACAGCCAGTCGCTGATCAGGCGCATTCGGAATCGACGCAAAGAGCGACGGTCGCGCTGAGCGTCCGCCGGGCGGCCTCCTAGCATTGCTCTACCCGTGAGCAACCCGTGCTGCGCCCACCTCCACGTCCACTCCGAGTACTCGCTGCTCGACGGCGCGTGCAAGATCGAGGCGCTTGCGGCGCGAGCGGCCGCGTTCGGGCAGCCGGCGCTGGGGCTCACCGACCACGGCGTGATGAACGGGGCGGTGGAGCTGTACAAGGCCTGCCGCAAGCACGACATCAAGCCGATCGTCGGCTGTGAGATCTACCTGGTCGAGGACCACACCGCCGCGACGGGAAACCCCGGCGGGGGGACCCGGGCCGAGCGCAACCACCTGACGCTGCTCGCGGCGGACGACACCGGCTACCGGAACCTCGTCAAGCTCTCCTCGGCCGGGTTCCTGGAGGGGCTGCAGCGGGGCAAGCCGACGCTCGACCTGGCCCAGGTGGAGCGCCATTCGGAGGGCGTGATCGCGCTCACCGGCTGCCTGGCCTCGCGCTTCTGCCAGCGCCTGCTGGAGGACCGCCCGCAGGACGCCCGGGCGCACGCTGACGACCTGCTGCGGATCTTCGGGCAGGAGAACGTCTACTTCGAGGTCCAGAAGAACGGGCTGGCCCCGCAGGACAAGTGCAACGAGGGCATCGTGCGGATCGCCGCGCGAGGTCGGCGGGCGACTGGTGGGAACGGGCGACGTGCATTACCTGCGCCGCGAGGACTACGACCACCACACGGCGCTGCTGTGCGTCCAGACGAAGAGCACGCTGGCCGCTCCCAAGATGACCTTCGAGACGAACGAGTTCTACCTGCGCGACAGCGCAGGAGATGACGGCCGCCTTCTCGGAGTGGCCCGAGGCGATCGCCAGCACGCTCGAGATCGCAGAGCGCTGCTCGGTGGAGCTGGAGCTCGGCAAGCAGCTGATCCCCCGCTACCCGACGCCGGACGGCAGCGAGGAGAGCGAGCACCTGCGCGCGCGGGTCGAGGAGGGTCTGCGCCTGCGCTACGGCGATCCGGTCCCGGCGGAGGCGCGCGACCGCGTCGAGATGGAGCTGGCGGTGATCGACCGCATGGGCTTCAACGCGTACTTCCTGATCGTGTGGGACTTCGTGCGCTTCGCCAAGGAGAGCGGCATCGCCGTCGGCCCCGGCCGCGGCTCGGCGGCCGGCTCGATCGTCGCCTACTGCCTGTCGATCACCGACGTGGACCCGCTCGAGTACGACCTGCTGTTCGAGCGCTTCCTGAACCCCGAGCGCGTGTCGATGCCCGACATCGACATCGACTTCTCGGTCCGCGGCCGCGAGCGGGTGATGCGCTACGTGACCGAGAAGTACGGCCGCGAGTCGGTCGCCCAGATCGTCACCTTCGGCAAGATGTTCCCGCGCGCGGCGACCAGGGACGCGGCGCGGGTGCTGGGCTTCGACTACGGCACAGGAGACAGGCTGGCCAAGCTGATCCCCGACCCGGTCATGGGCCGGGCGCCGTCCTTCGAGGAATGCCTGAAGACGGGGCAGCCACTGCGCAAGGCGTGCGACGAGGACCCCGCGGCGAAGCAGATCGTAGACGTCGCCCAGGGCCTCGAGGGCATCGTCCGCAACTCCTCGATCCACGCGGCCGCGGTCGTGATCGCCGACCGCCCGCTGACCGACATCGTCCCCCTGCAGCTCGCCGACGCGGGCACCGACGAGAACGGCGAGCGCTCCTACCGCATGGTCACACAGTTCTCGATGAAGCCGATCGAGGAGATCGGACTGCTCAAGATGGACTTCCTGGGCCTGCGCAACCTCGACGTGATCGAGGACGCGCTGGACATCATCGAGCGCTCGACCGGGCAGCGGCCGGACATGACGACGCTGCCGCTGGACGATCCGCGCACCTACGAGATGCTCGCCCGGGGCGACTCGACAGGAGTGTTCCAGTTCGAGTCGGAGGGCATGCGCGAGGCGCTGAAAAAGGTCTGCCCCGACGAATTCAACGACCTGGTGGCCCTGAACGCGCTCTACCGGCCGGGGGCGATCGATCAGATCCCGGTGTACGCCAAGGGCAAGCACCACCCCGAGGCGATCTCCTACGCCGACGAGCGGCTGGGGCCGATCCTCGAGTCCTCCAAGGGCGTGATCCTCTACCAGGAGCAGGCGATGCAGATCTCCAAGGAGCTGGCGGGCTTCTCGGGCGCCAAGGCCGACGACCTGCGCAAGGCGATCGGCAAGAAGAACCGCGCGGCGATGGCGGCGCTGAAGCCGGAGTTCGTGGAGGGCTGCCGCGCCTCGGGCACGCGCCCGGAGGTGATCGAGTTCCTGTGGCAGACGAACGAAAAGTCGGCCGACTACTCGTTCAACAAGAGCCATGCGGCCTGCTACGCGCTGATCGCCTACCGCACGGCCTGGCTGAAGGCGAATCACCCGGCCGAGTACATGGCGGCGCTGATCTCCTCGGTGATGTCGACCAAGGACAAGGTCCCGTTCTTCGTCGCCCGTTGCGAGGAGATGGGGATCGAGATCCTGCCGCCCGACGTCAACCTCTCCGATCACGAGTTCACGGTCGTGGGGGGGGAACATCCGCTTCGGGCTGGACGCCGTCAAGGGCGTCGGCTACCAGGCGGTCGAGGCGATCAAACGGGCGCGCGAGGGAGGCGATTTCACCTCGCTGTGGGACTTCTGCGAGCGGGTGGACAACCGCACGGTCAACAAGAAGGCGATCGAGGCGCTGATCAAGTGCGGCGCGCTGGGCTCGACCGGGGCGAGTCGCAAGGGGATGCTCGAAGTGCTCGAGCAGGCCCAGGCCAAAGGCCAGAAAATCCAGCAGGACGCGCAGATCGGGCAGGGCTCGATCTTCGACCTGCACGAGGACGGTCCCGCGCCGGCGGCGGGCGGGGCGGGCAGCGGTCTCGCGCGGCCGGTGCATCCCCCGATCCCCGCCGATGAGTTCGATCAGCCCGAGCTGCTGGCGGCCGAGAAGGAGGCGATCGGCCTGTTCGTCTCGGCGCACCCGCTCAAGCCGCTGAGGGAGGCGCTGCGGGCCCGCGTGGACTGCCCGCTCTCCTCGTTGGCCGATCGGCGGGACAAGGACCTCGTGACGGTCGGGGGGATCATCACCGAGACCAAGCGGATCCGCACCCGCAACGGCGACCACATGATGTTCGCGACGCTGGACGACCTGGCAGGCTCGGTCGAGCTGCTGGTGTTCGGCAAGGCGCTGGCCGAGCACGAGGCGGTGCTGGTGGCCGACGAGATCGTGCTGGTCAAGGGCCGTGTCGACCACAAGGAAGCGGGGAGCACGTGCCTGGTGGTGCAGAGCGTCCAGCGCTTCGCCCCGAGCCAGGAGGAGATCGAGCGGGCGCGAGCCAAGGCGGCCGCGGCCGCCGCGACGGCCAGCGCGCAGGCCCGCCCTGTGCACCTTCGGGTCAGCGCCGCAGAGCTCTCCAGCGGCGCGATCGACAGCCTCAAGCAGGCGATCGAGGACTTCCCAGGCGCGGCGGAGGTCGTGATCCACATCGACATGGCGAGCGGTCCGCCGCGACAGCTGCGACTGGGCGAGGCATATCGCGTGGCGCACACCCCCACGCTGCTGGCAGAGCTCGAGAGCGTGCTCGCTCCCAGGGGCTCCGCGGCGTCACCGGCGCTTGCCGGCTGAGACACGCCGGCGGCGCACCGCCAAGCCGCGCTCGCGCAGGGCGGCGGCGAGGCGCACTTCCTCCGGGCCGGCTCCTTCGCGCTTCTCCCCGGGGGTCTCGAGCACGCACGGCAGTCGCTGCAGCCCCGGCGCGGAAAGGAACGCGGCGCAGCCGTCCTCTCCCAGCTCCCCCTGGCCGACGTTGGCGTGACGGTCGCGGTTGGAGCCGAGCGGCGTCTGCGAGTCGTTGAGGTGAAGCGAGCGAATCCTGCCCGCGCCGAACAGGCGCCGGGCCTCCCGCAGCATCGCGTCCATGCCGGCCGGCGTGCGGATGTCATAGCCCGAGGCCAGCAGGTGGCAGGAGTCCAGGCAGAAGCCGACCCGCTCTGAGCCCCCGCAGGCCTCCAGCAGCGCGGCGAGCTCCTCCAGCGAGCGGCCCAGCGTGCCGCCCGCCCCGGCGGTGTTCTCGAGATGGAGCTGGCAGCCCTCGCTGTCGGCCAGCGCCGCCGCGATCGCCTCGCCGGCGCGGGCGATCGCCGCGGCGGGGTCCCCAGTCTTCGCAGACCCTGGGTGCAGCACCACCCCGGCGGCTGCGATCCCCCGTCCCACCCGCAGCGAGTACGTCAGCGAGGCCAGCGATTTGGCGCGGATCTCGGCGTCGTCGCTGGCGCAGTTGACGAGATACACGGCGTGGATCAGGACCGCGTCGACGGGGCTCGGGGCCATCGCCTCCCGGAACGCCTGGAAGTCCTCCTCGCCGTGGGCGGTGGGCCGCCACATGCGGGGGGATTGGTTGAAGATCTGGATCGCCCGGCAGCCGCGCTCCACGCCCCGCTCGATCGCCCTGGGCAGACCGCCGGCGGGGGAGACGTGGGCGCCGATTAGCATGGCGGCGGATTATGAGGGTTCGCTTCGCACCATCGCCGACCGGCGCGCTGCACATCGGCGGCGCCCGCACGGCGCTGTTCAACTGGCTGCTGGCCCGCCACGAGGGGGGCGAGATGGTGCTGAGGATCGAGGACACCGACCGGGAGCGCTCGACCCCGGAGAACATCGAGCAGATCCTCGACGCGCTGGGCTGGCTGGAGCTCGACTGGGACGAGGGCCCGATCCTGCAGACCGAGCGGACCGAGCGCCATCAGCAGGCGCTCGCGGCGCTGCTGGAGGCGGGCCTGGCCTACCGCTCGACGGCGACGGCGCAGGACGTCAAGGCCTACAAGGCCCGGCACGGCGCCGACCGCGGCTTCCGCGGCGAGCCGCAGGACGAGGGCGCGGTGCGCCTGCGGGTGCCCGACGAGGGGGCGACGATCGTGCACGATGCGATTCGCGGCGAGACCACCTTCGAGCACGTGCACATGGACGACCCCGTGATAGCCCGGGCGGATGGCTCGGTCCTCTACAACTTCGCCGTCGCGATCGACGACCTCGACGCGGGCATCACCCACGTGGTGCGCGGCGAGGACCACCTCTCCAACACCCCCAAGCAGCTGCTCGTGCTGGAGGCGGCGCGGCAGGCGGGCTTCGACGCTGAGACGCCCCCGCCCATCTACGCCCACCTGCCGCTGCTGCACGGCCCGGACGGCAAGAAGCTCTCAAAGCGCCACGGGGCCGCCTCGGTGCAGGAGCTGCGCGAGGCGGGCTACCTGCCCGAGGCGGTGCGCAACTACCTCGCGCTGCTGGGATGGGGCGCCGGGGACGACAGCACCGTGCTCTCCAGCGAGGAGCTGATCGAGCGCTTCACGCTGGACCGGGTCAGCCGCAACCCGGCCCGCTTCGACGAGACGAAGCTGAAGTGGCTCAACGGCGTCTACATCCGCGCGCTGGCACCCGAGGAGCTGACCCGCCGCCTGGAGGCCTTCACGGGCCGGGAAGGGCTGGCCGAGGCGGCCAGGATCAGCCAGGAGAAGATCCACACGCTGGCGGACTTCTGGCCGTTGGCGGGGCCGCTCCTCGACGGGCCGGTCGAGGACCCGAAGGCGCGCGAGCGCTGGCTCGGCGATGAGGGCCGCGCCGCGCTGGCGGACGCCCGTGACGCCCTGGCGCAGGCGCAGAGCTTCGACGAGGCCGGATTGGAGGAGGCGCTCGGGGGCGTGATCGAGCGGCGGGGCGCCAAGCCGCGGGACATCTACCAGCCGCTGCGGGTCGCGCTGACCGGCACGACGATCTCGCCGGGGATCTTCGAGAGCATCGCCCTTCTGGGGCGCGAGGAGACGCTGAGGCGCATCGACAAGGCGCTCCAGGGCGCCTGACCGGGAAATACCCCTAAATTCTCGCGCCGCGGATGCCGATAGGACCCCGAAGCGGACACGTCGACCCGGATGGCCGGCGGACCCAAGGAAGGGGAACCAATTCGAATGCAGGCGACGGCTGCGGCCAAGAAGGCCGACTCCAAGAAGACGAGCAGCGCCAAGAGCGGACGCCCCGCGACGGCTGCGAGGCGCCCGGGCGTCGCCGCGCCCGCTGCCGGTGAGCGCCACCAGAACGAGGGGCACGGCCGCCGCCTGACGATGGCCTTCGAAGCGCTCGAGGCGTTCCCCGCCCTCGCCGAGTCCCGCAACCGGCTGCTGTCGGTGATCTCCAAGGACCACGTCGCGACAGCCGACGTGGTGTCGGCCGTCGAGTCCGATGTCGCCCTGATCATCGCGGTGCTGCGCATGGCCAACCGCGCCCAGCACGGCGGCGGCAAGGTCGACACGGCCGTCGGCGCCGTCGATCTGCTCAGCGCGCAGACGGTCCAGGCGCTGGCCAACCAGGTGCGGACGTTCGACTTCTTCGAGCGGGCCAGCGTGTGGGACGCCGCGCCGGAGCGCTTCCGCCTGCACGCGCTGGCCACCCAGCACGCAGCCGACCGCGTGGCGAGCGAGGTCGGCTACGAGAACCGGGACCGCCTCACGGTGACCAGCCTGCTGCACGACGTCGGCAAGCTCGTGCTGCTCCACGCGTACCCCGGCTACCCCAGCCAGGTGCACCGCGGCGCCAGGACCCCCGAGGAACGGATCCACTCCGAGCGCCGCGAGCTGGGCGTCGACCACGCGCTCGTCGGAGGCGTGCTGATCCGCCGCTGGGGGCTGCCAGCCTCGCTGGCCGCCCCGATCGAGCGCCACCACAACCCGGACGCCGAAGGCGAGGCCGCCTTCATCCGGCTGGCCGACATGCTCGCCCACTACGAGCAGGGCGGCCGCGTGAACCCCACCGAGCTCCTGCAGACGGCACGAGGCGTGGGCCTCGGCCCGCAGGAGCTGCGACGGGTGATGTACGAATTGCCGAACTCGACCGTCCAGCGCCAGCGCCATGTCGATCCCTGCCCGCTCTCCGGTCGCGAGCTCGGGGTCCTGCAACGCCTGGCCGAGGGCAAGGTCTACAAGCAGATCGCACACGAGCTGACCCTCTCGACCAGCACGGTGCGCACGCACCTGCACAACATCTACGGCAAGCTCGGCGCGGTGGACAGGGCCCAGGCAGTGCTCATCGCCACGGAGCGCGGCTGGCTCTGAGCCGAGCCCAGGACCCGCCTCAGCCGGCCGGTTCCATAGCATCGCGCTGAGCGCGCGATGATCTCGATCACCTCAAAGTCCCCGTATGCGGTGCTGGCCCTCGCCGAGCTGGGGCGCAGCGGCGGCGCCGATCCAGTCCCGATCGGCGAGCTCGCCCGCAAGCGGGACGTCCCCGTCCAGTTCCTCGAGCAGCTGTTCGCCGTGCTGCGCCGCGCCGGGGTGATCAGCTCGCAGCGAGGGGTCAAGGGCGGCTACCGCTTCGCCCGCCCGCCCGAGTCGGTGACGGTGCTGGAGATCGTCGAGCTGCTCGACGGTCCGCTGGGCAGGGACTCCGACGGGATCTTCGCCGACGCCGCGGCGGCCGCTCGACGCGTGCTGGAGCAGACGACCATCGCCGACGTGATCGAGCGCGAGATGCGCGAGGCCGGGGGAGCATGTACCACATCTAGACGGCGTCGAGGCGGCCTATGAGGCTCGCCGATCCGCATCTGGGAGCTCGCGCCAGTGCAGACGGTGAACGATCCCGGCGCTCTCGAAGGGACTGTGGATCGCGGACTGCGGGCTGGCTACGAGGACGAGATCGCAGTCATGTTCCGCGCACAGACTCTGGGCTCTCAGGATCGCTCGCAGTCCCGACGGGGCGATCGAGGTCAGGCCGCGGAGGTCGAGCTCGATCTCCTGAGCCCCGTCGACGCACAGGCGGCTGACGGTCGAGCGGAAGGCGGGCTCGGCGTCGAAATCGAGCGCACCCGCCAGCGACAGGCGGTGATGTCCGCTCACGCCGTGCTCCTCGATGGTGAAGGGCTCACCTGAAGTCATGATCCTCGTGCCCCGGAACTGCTCCGTCTCCTTACGGTTAAAGAACGCGCGGGACCGGAGGAGGTTGGCCCGAGAGCGAGCGATTTCTCTCGGGTGACGCAACGGTGCGAGGGAAGCGCTTCACATCCGTCAGCGTTATTCGGAGGAGATGTGCGGGCGAAAGAGCGGTGAGGCCCCGGCCCCTGTGGGGTGGGCCGGGGCCTCGTGCTCACCGGGAGCATCAGAGTTACTCGCCGGGAGCAGACTGTGATGGTGCCGCTGATCAGAGCGCCGGGAACTTCGGTGATAGGAACGATTCCTTTCGAGTGTGTCGCCGGTTGTAGGGGGCCAGAACTCTCTCGTGGGCCCTATGACGGTTAAACGCTTTCGCGCCCGAGCGGTTGGCCGGTACTTACGCTTTTCGCGATCCCCCGCGGCGTGGCCCGCGGCGATCGGGGGGGCCAGGGCCATCTGGTACATTCGCGCTGCTTTGACTCATCGGGCTCGGGGAGGAGTCTCACGCCCGCCGCATCGGATGGGGGATGCCCGGGGCCCGTCTTGGTGACGGGGAAAGGGGAGAGGGATGAGATCAGCACATCACGCACCATGGCCGGCGCAGTCCTCGCGCGGGGCCCTGACCGGCGTGCCCGTGCACCCCAACGCGCTCGGCGAGGAAAACGACGCATTCGACGTCGAGCTGTCGATGCTGGCGCACGGCGTCCGGTAGTCGGGCCGGATCGGCGACGCAGCTCATCGACCTCGTTCCGCCGCGGCCACGCGCCGCGGCGGAACGCCGCCGCGGGCGAACTCAGGCGTCTAGAGCGCTTCGGCTGACAGCTCGTAGTCGTCCAGCGCGTCCTGGCTGGCGACCAGCGCGCGCGCGTAGGTCAGCGACCAGCCCGCCCGCGGCCGCCGCGCGAGCTCTGACTCGCTGGCCCACGTCTCCCATCGCCACAGCCATACCCAGCGTTCGATCGTGCGACCCGGGCCGCCGGGGCCGGTGTGGCGCTCGACCAGGCGCGCGCGGTAGCCGAAGCGTGTACGAAGCGAGGTCGGGGGGGTAATGAGGGCCATGAGAGCTGAGCAGATATGAGTAGGTCTGACGCTTAAAGGTTGGTGCACGAGCCGAGAAAATCCGCCAGTTAGCGGGAATTTCACCCGTTTGTAGGAGCTCTCTTGGCGCGCCGCGGCGCGGCCGCTCGGGGAGCGGAGGCCCCCTGAAGACAGCTCTGGGTAGGATTGTCAAGCTTTTTGAGCACGTCGATGAGACCGGCAAGGACACGCCACCACAGGTCAGCGGTGCCGTTCGCGGTCCTCGCCGTCGCGGCCGTGCCCGGAGCGGCGGCCGCCCAGGGGTCCCAGTCGGGTTGCCGGGCCCCCGACGTGGTCGGGGTGAGCCTGGCGTCGGCGCGAGCGGCGCTCGGCGCCTCCGGCTGCCAAGTCCTGGTCCGCGAGCTGCCTGGCCACGGCGAGTTCGTCGCGCCGAACACGCCCCAGGGACGGCAGATCGTCGCTCGCCAGAGCCCGCGCGCGGGAGCGAGCACCGAACTCGTGACGATCTGGCTGCAGCCGCTCTGCAGCCAGCCGGCGCAGCCCGGCCCGGCGCAGGCGAGGGCCGTGACGAGCGGACCGACGGAGCTGATCTCGGGGCTGTTCCTGCTCGGCGGTCCGGCCCGCACGAGCACGCAGTGTCGGACCGGCAATCCCCTGGCCGGCACCATCACTGTCAGGCGTCTCGCCGGCGGCAGGGCGATCGCCAGTCGCGCGGTCAGGGAAGGTCGCTTCGCGGTGTTCCCGCTCTCGCCAGGCCGCTACGAGGTGCAGGGCAGCTTCGCCGACGCGAGGCAGAGCGGCGCACCCATCGAGACCGTGCCCGAGCCGGTCACGATCACCGCGCAGCGCACCACCCGCCTGAACCTGATCGGGCAGATCCACTGAGCGGCGCGTGGCATGCCACGATCAGCGCCCGCGCCGGGCAGGCGGGCCGCTGAACAGCCGGTGCCCGAACCACAGCCGGTAGGTTTCGCACAGCGGCACGTGGGCGAGGTCGGGGCGTTCGTACTCGATCGTCAGCGGGACCGCTCCGAACGTCGGGGGAGCCGATCCGCTGGGCTTAGGTCTCGACGCTCGCCGCCCGGGCCTTGCGGCCGTGCGCGGGAGCGCCGAGACAGCCCCCTCCTTGCGTCCTCTCCATGGGGACCTCCATCCCCGGCCGAAAAGTGTAATCGGATCCCGGACGACCCCGCGAAGGTTCCAAGCGCGTCTATGCTGCGCCCATGGCCGCATGCACCCATCTGGATACGGTCACCGTCACCGAGCTTCCGGCCGAAGTGGATGGCTGCGAGGACTGCCTGCGCGAAGGGGGGGTCTGGCTGCATCTGCGCATCTGCCTGGAGTGCGGGCACGTCGGATGCTGCGACGACTCGCCCTCCCGGCACGCCAGCCTCCACGCCGGTGTCAACGGCCACCCGCTGATCCGTTCGCTCGAGCCCGGCGAGCAGTGGTCCTGGTGCTACGTCGACGAGGTCGCCATGGTGATCCCGGATATCGTCGGCAGCACGAGGATCCCGCCCTCCCCGATGCTCGGCTGAGCGGTCCGTGGCTGAGCGCAGGCCAGCGATCCTCGCCGTCGACGACGAGCCCGTCGTGCTCGCCGCCGTCGCCCGCGACCTGCGACGCCGGTTCGGCGAGGACTACCGGATCCTGCGAGCCGGCAACGGGCAGGACGGATTGGACCTGCTGGCCGAGATGAGGGCACGCGGAGACTCGGTCGCGATGCTGGTGGCCGATCAGCGGATGCCGGGCATGGACGGAACCGACTACCTGCTCAGGGCCCGAACGATCTACCCCGAGGCGAAGCGCGTGCTGCTGACCGCCTACGCCGACACCGACGCGGCGATCGCGGCCATCAACCAGGTCTCGCTGGACTACTACCTGCTCAAGCCCTGGGATCCGCCCGAGGAGCAGCTCTACCCGGTGGTCGAGGACCTGCTGACCACCTGGGAGGCCGGGGCGGCTCTGGAATCGGGCGGCGTACGGGTGATCGGCCACCGCTTCTCGCGCGAGACCCACGAGCTGCGGGACTTCCTGGCCCGCAACCGCGTCCCCGCACGCTGGCTGGACGTCGAGCGCGACGCCGAGGCGCGGGAGCTGATCGCCGTCGCGAACGTGGACGAAGATCGCCTGCCCGTCGCGCTGCTCGAGGACGGCAGCGTGCTCGAGCGCCCGACCGTGCTCGAGCTCGCCGAGCGCCTCGGCATCGCAGGCCAGCCCGCCGCCGAGCACTACGACCTGGTCATCGTCGGCGGCGGCCCAGCGGGGC
This sequence comes from uncultured Solirubrobacteraceae bacterium, assembly GCA_963760785.1. Lineage (GTDB taxonomy): Bacteria > Actinomycetota > Thermoleophilia > Solirubrobacterales > Solirubrobacteraceae > Palsa-744. The sequence goes on from CAVXEL010000002.1 coordinate 60,214, forward strand.
TCGCGGCCGCGGTGTACGGCGCCTCAGAGGGCCTGCGGACCGTGCTGGTCGAGCGCGAGGCGCCCGGCGGCCAGGCCGGCCAGTCGAGCCGCATCGAGAACTACCTGGGCTTTCCCGCCGGCCTGTCGGGATCCGACCTGGCTCGGCGGGCCACCGACCAGGCCCGCCGGCTGGGCGCGGAGCTCTTGAGCGTCAACGACGCCGTCGCTCTGCGCGTGGAGGGAGCCGGGCGGATCGTCGAGCTGACCGGCGGCGCGCAGCTCAGCGCGAACTGCGTGCTGGTCGCCTCGGGCGTCTCCTACCGGCGCATGGACGCCCCCGGATTCGCCGAGCTGACCGGAGCGGGGGTCTATTACGGCGCCGCCCTGACCGAGGCGCGCTCGTGCGCCGACCAGCACGTCGTCGTGATCGGCGGCGCCAACTCGGCCGGGCAGGCGGCCGTGTATTTCAGCGGCTACGCCATGCGCGTGTCGATGCTCGTCCGCAGCTCGCTCGAGAAGTCGATGTCGCACTACCTGATCGAGCAGATCGCCGCGCTCGCGAACATCGACGTGCGCACCGGCACCCAGGCGGTCGCCGCGGAAGGGGAGGACGGGCACCTGCGGCGCCTGCGGATCCGCGGCCCCGACGGGAACGAGACGGCCGAGGACGTCGACGCCTGCTTCATCTTCATCGGCGCCGCTCCTCGCACGGACTGGCTGGACGGCGTTCTCGCCCGCGACCCCGCCGGCTTCATCCTCGCCGGCCCGGACGTGCGCGACCACGGCTGGCCGCTCGCCCGGGAGCCGTACACGCTGGAGAGCAGCGTCCCAGGCGTGTTCGTGGCGGGAGACGTGCGATCGCGGTCGATCAAGCGGGTGGCAAGCGCCGTGGGGGAGGGGTCGATGGCGGTGTCGCTGATCCACGAGTACCTGGCCAGCGCGTGAGCTCGCCCGACGATCGATCAGCTGCGACCGATCGACCTGTTCGACGGCCTCGACGACGAGCATCTCGCCGAGGTCGCCGCCCGCGCCGAGCTGCGCGAGTACAAGGCCGGCGAGGTGATGGCCCAGGACGGTGAAATCGAGCACGCCGTCTACCTGCTGCTCGCGGGAACGGCCGAGACCTACCGGGATGTCAGCGGCGAGCCGTGGAGCCCTCCGGCGAGCACGCCTCGCCCACGTGGATGGGAGCGATCGCGGCGCTCACCGGCTCGCCGATGGGCGTTCGCGTGCAGGCGAAGACCGACCTCCTCCTGGCGGCGATCGAGCCTCGGGACTTCGTCGATCTGGCCGTCGAGAATCGATCGATGATGCAGCTCGTGCTCGCTCAGGTGCGCCCCGTCGTCGGGCGCATAACCGCGATCGAGCAGAACCGCGAGCGCCTCGAGTCGCTCGGCACCATGGCCGCCGGGCTGGCGCACGAGCTCAACAACCCGGCGGCCGCCGCCAAGCGCGCCTCCTCGGAGCTGGCGGAGGCGCTGGAGGTGCTCGGCTCGACGATCGGCGTGTTCGTCGAGTCCGGCGTCGAGCGCGCCGAGGCAGAGCAGCTGGTCGAGATCCAGCGGCGAGGTGCTCGCCGCGGCCAGGGCGCGGGCGTCGTTGTCGCAGCTCGAGTTGGCCGATGCGGAGGACGAGCTCGGGGACGTGCTCGAGGATCTGGGCATCGGCGACGCCTACAGGCTCGTCGAGCCGCTCGCCGGGGCCGGGGTCGACGCCGAGCTGCTGGGGCGGATCAACGACCTGGCAGGTCCCGCGACCGAGGCCGCCGTGCGCTGGATCGCGGCCTCGCTGCTGGCCCGCGAGCTGGCCGCCGAGCTGGCCGAGTCGACCGAACGGATGAGCAAGCTGGTCGCGGCGGTCAAGACCTACGCCTACATGGACCGCGGCGGGCTCGTCGAGATCGATCTCCGCGAGGGCATCGACACGACGCTGACGATCCTCGGCCACAAGCTCAAGCACACGACGATCGAGGTGCGCAGGGAGTTCGACCCCGACCTGCCCCGGTTCGAGGCGTACGGGGCGGAGCTCAACCAGGTCTGGACGAACCTGCTGGACAACGCCATCGACGCGCTCGGCGACTCGGGCACGATCACGATCCTCGCGGGCACCGACGGAGCCTGTGTCGAGGTCGACATCGTCGATGACGGGCCGGGCGTCCCGCCGGAGGTGCGCGAGCGGATCTTCGACCCGTTCTTCACGACCAAGGAGGTTGGGCGCGGGACCGGGCTCGGCCTCGACACAGCCAGGCGGATCGTCGTCGACCGCCACCGCGGCAGCCTGGGGGTCGAGTCCGAGCCGGGCCGGACCAGGTTTCGCGTGCGCCTGCCGGTCAACCCCGAGCGGGAGTGAGCGCGCCCGCCGGCGTGCTGCGTGTGCGCTGCGTCGACGCGGCCGTCGGTCGGCCGCTGCGGATGGCCGTGCTGCGGCCTCGGCCGAACCGCCCGGGTCCGATGTACGCGCTGCGAGGAGGACCCGGCGACGCTGCATTTCGCTGCGATCGCGCCAGGGGGAGGTCCTGGCGGTCGGAAGCGTGATGCCAGACCGCCATCCGCGCGACCCGCGCCGGGCGACTGGAGGGTCCGCGGGATGGCGACACGCGCCGAGCTGCGGGGGAGCGGGTTGGGAGCCAGGGTGCTGGCGGCCCTGCGAACAGGCCGCTTCGCAGGCCGGCGGCGCGCGCGTGTGGTGCAACGCGCGGTCCGGCGCCCGGACGTTCTACGAGCGAGCCGGCTTCTGCGTGGAGGGCGAGGAGTTCGAGATCGCGGGGATCGGTCCGCACTTCCTGATGGCCAAGCCGCTCTCCTGAGCGGGCAACAGGCGGCGCAGTCGCTCGACTATTGTCGGGCGATGCCCCGAATCCCGATCAACATTTCCGAGCTGGTGGGCGGAGACGCCGATGGTCGAGCTGCCGAGCACTGCTCGAGGACGCCGCCGACGGCGTGCGGCTGTTCGCGAAGCTCGAGTCCTTCAACCCCGGCGGCAGCGTCAAGGACCGGATCGGCGTGGCGATGATCGAGGCCGCCGAGGCCGAAGGCCGGATCGAGCCTGGCCGCACCACGATCGTCGAGGCGACCAGCGGCAACACCGGGATCGCGCTTGCGTTCGTCTGCGCCGCCAAGGGCTATGACCTCGTGCTGACGCTGCCGCAGGGCATGAGCCGCGAGCGCGAGAGCCTGCTGCGCCTATACGGCGCGCGGGTCGACATCACCGAGTCGCTGGGTGGCATGGGGGAGGCCGTCGAGGCGGCCCGGGCGATGGCCCGCCGCGACGACGTCTTCCTGCCCGACCAGTTCTCCAACCCCGCCAACCCGGAGGCCCACCGGCGCACGACCGGGCCGGAGATCGCCGGCGCCCTGGACGGGTCGAGTCGACGTGCTCGTCGCCGGGGTCGGCACGGGCGGCACGATCACCGGGCGTCGGCGAGTACCTGCGCGAGCGCGTCAACCCGCGCCCTGAAGGTGGTCGCGGTCGAGCCGAAGCGGCTCGCCCGTGCTCTCCGGCGGGAGCGTCGGGCCCGCACCGGATCCAGGGGATCGGCGCCGGCTTCGTGCCGCCGGTGCTCAACCGGGAGCTGATCGACGAGGTGATCCCCGTCTCCGACGACGACGCGATCCAGACCGCCTGGCGCTGTGCCAAACGCGCCGGGCCTGCTGGCCGGCATCTCCTGCGGCGCCGCGCTGTGGGCCGCCCTCGAGGTCGCCCGCCGGCCCGAGTCCGCAGGGCAGCCGGATCGTCGTCGTGATGCCCGACTCGGGCGAGCGCTACATCTCGCAGGCCTTCTTCGCCCGGATGACCCTGGCCGCCAGCCTCGGCCGGCCGCGAGAAATAGGTTGCGGGCGCAAGGATCCCGCTACGCTTCTGCCATGCCCGGTTTCAGCGCCTTCGCTCGGGTGGCCGGAGAGATCCGACGCGATGTCCTCGCCGCGCGCGATCGGGACCCGGCGGCGCGAGGCGTGCCGCCGGTCGAGATCCTCGCCACCTGGCCCGGGATCCACGCGCTGCTCGGCTACCGCGTCGCGCACGCCCTCCACGCCGCCCGCGTGCCGGTCCTGCCGCGCCTGATCTCGCTGGTCGTCCGAGCGCGTGACGGGGATCGAGATCCACCCCGCCGCGACGCATCGGGCAGGGGCCTGTTCATCGACCACGGCGCCGGCGTCGTGATCGGCGAGACGGCCGACATCGGCGACGACGTGACGCTCTACCAGGGCGTCACCCTGGGCGGCACCGGCTTCGCGACCGGCAAGCGCCACCCGACCGTGCAGGACAACGTCACGATCGGATCGGGCGCCAAGCTGCTCGGCCCGATCACGATCGGCCACGGCGCGAAGATCGGCGCCAACAGCGTCGTCATCACCGACGTCCCGCCGAACTCGACCGTCGTCGGCAACCCCGGCCACCCGGTCCGCGTCGACGGGCCGCCGCGTCGAGGGGCCCGACGCCGACTGGATCCACCTGCCCGACCCGATCGCCGAGGCCATCCAGGCGCTGTCGCGGACGGATCGCGACGCTCGAAGCGATGCTCGCCGAGCTCTCCGACGAGCCGCAGCCGGTCGCCGAGGTGAGGCCGCTGCGGACCGTCCGCGGCCCCAACCCCGCCGGCGGCTGAGCCGCGCCGCGCACGCGCGGCCGCGCGAGCCGCCGGCACGTGCAGGGCTGCCGGGGGCGCATCTATTCTGGAGCTCGATGAGCGAGAACCCCCACGCCGAACACCTCCAGGAGCTGCTCGAGGACCTCAACGAGCCCCAGCGAGAGGCCGTCACGCACGGCGAGGGCCCGCTGCTGATCCTGGCCGGGCGCCGGCAGCGGCAAGACCCGCGTGCTGGCCCACCGGATCGCCTTCCTGATCTACACCGACCAGGCGCAGGCCGGCGAGATCCTGGCGATCACCTTCACCAACAAGGCGGCCAGCGAGATGCGCGAGCGGGTCGAGCGCCTGCTCGGGCACGGCACCCGCGGCATGTGGCTGATGACCTTCCACGCCGCCTGCGCGCGGATCCTGCGCGCCGAGGCTGCCCGGCTGGGCTACACCCGCCAGTTCACCATCTACGACCAGGCCGACTCCCGGCGACTGACCAAGCGCTCGGCGGACGCCGTCGGCGTCGACCCCAAGCGCTACACGCCCGCGGCGATCCAGAACCAGATCTCGGCTGCCAAGAACCAGCTGCTCGACGCCGCCGCCTACCGCCAGGCCGTCGGCTCGCCCTTCGAGGAGATGATCGCCGAGGTCTACGAGATCTACGAGCGCGACCTGCTGCGGATGAACGCGATGGACTTCGACGACCTGCTGTTCCGGACGGTCAACCTGCTGGAGCTGTTCGACGAGGTCAGGGAGCGCTACTCCGACACCTTCCGCCACGTGCTCGTCGACGAGTACCAGGACACCAACCGCGCCCAGTACCGGATGCTGCAGCTGCTCGTCGGCGGCGGTCCGCGCGCCGCGGCGCGGCGGGGAGGAGCCGCGCCGGGCGAGCGGCCGTCCTACGCCGGGCCGGTGGGGCACCGCAACCTGGCGGTGGTCGGCGACGACGCGCAGTCGATCTACAGCTTCCGCCAGGCCGACATCCGCAACATCCTCGACTTCCAGGATGACTTCCCCGACGCCCGTGTGGTCAAGCTCGAGCAGAACTACCGCTCGACCGGGACGATCCTGGGGGCGGCCAACGCCGTCATCGCCAACAACCGCGGCGGGATCGCCAAGCGGCTGTGGAGCGAGCTGGGCCAGGGCGATCAGATCCGGCTGCGCGCGCTCGCCGACGAGCACGCCGAGGCGCGCTTCGTGGTCGGGCGAGATCCAGCGGCTCCTCGACGAGGGCGCCTCGCGCTCGGAGATCGCGGTGCTCTACCGGACCAACGCGATGTCGCGGGTGATCGAGGACACGCTGGTGCGCAACGAGATCGCCTACCAGGTGATCGGCGGCACGAAGTTCTACGAGCGGGCCGAGATCAAGGACGCGATCGCCTACCTCTCGCTGCTCGCCAATCCGTTCGACGTGGTCAGCTTCACCCGCGTCGCCAACTCGCCCCGGCGGGGGATCGGGCAGACCTCGCTCGCGCGCGTGATCGCGCACGCCACCACGATGGACATCCCGATCTGGGACGCCGCCGCGCGAGGCGCGGGAGGTCCCGGGCCTGGGCGCGGCCGCGGTCAAGGCGCTGGACCGCTTCATGTCGACGATGGCCGAGCTGCGGACGATGACCGGAGCCGCGCTCGAGCCAGGCCGGCTGCCGGGCCCAGGTGCGCCGATCGCGGAGCTGCTGGAGGCGCTGCTGGCCCAGACGGGCTATATCGAGGCGCTCGAGGCCGAGCGGACGATCGAGGCGCAGGGCAGGATCGAGAACCTCGAGCAGCTCGTCGAGGTCGGGCGCGAGTTCGACGCGGCCGCCGCCGCCGAGACGGGCGAGGGCACGCTCGACCGGTTCCTGCAGGAGACAGCGCTGGTCGCCGACGCGGACACCCGCAGCGACGACGAGGGCCTGATCACGCTGATGACCCTCCACAACGCCAAGGGGCTCGAGTACCCGACGGTCTTCATCACCGGCTGCGAGGACGGCGTGTTCCCGCACTCGAGGGCGATCGACGAGGGCGGACTCGAGGAGGAGCGGCGCCTGTTCTACGTCGGCATCACCCGGGCGATGCGCCAGCTCTACCTCACCTACGCCCGGCGCAGGGCGGTGTTCGGGGCGCAGAGCTACGGCATGCCCAGCCGCTTCCTGGCCGAGATCCCCGGCGACCTGCTCGAGGAGCACGAGGAAGGAGGCTTCCGCCCCGGGGCGCTCGTCAGCGCCGCCTCGCTCGCGGGCGCGCGCTCGGGGGGCACCGCGGAGACCATGTGGGGGAGCCGGCCCGGGGACTCGGTGCGCGCCCGCCGTGCGAATGCCGCCCCGGAGACGTTCAGGCTGGGCGAGGACGTCGTGCACGCCGCCTTCGGCGATGGCGTCGTCACGGGCGTCGAGCCCGACGGCGTGATCGTCGTGCGCTTCGCCGGCGACGGCTCGGAACGCAAGCTGATGGCGGAGTACGCGCCCGTCAGCAGACGTTGAAGCGCCAGCTGTCCCGCGCCCCGAGGGCATAGCATCTGGCAATGGCCGCAACGCTCATCGACGGCAAGGCGATCGCGGGGCGGGTTCGCGCGGCGGTCGCCGAGGAGGTCGGGCGCTTCGTCCAGGCCTACTCCCGGCCGCCCGGGCTGGCCACGGTCCTGGTCGGTGAGGACCCCGCATCGGCGGTGTACGTCGCCGCCAAGCAGCGGGCCTGCAAGGAGGTCGGCATCGTGCCCTTCGACCGCCGCCTGCCCGCCGGCGTGTCCGAGGAGGAGGTCGCCGAGGAGCTCGACTCGCTGAACAGCGACCCTGCCGTCAGCGGCATCCTCCTGCAGCTGCCCGTTCCCGACCCGCTGGACGGGCCCGCGTTGACGGGGGTGATCGCTCCCGAAAAGGACGTCGACGGCCTCACGCCGGTCAACGCCGGGCTGCTCTCGCTCGGCCGGCCGGGCCTGCGGCCGTGCACGCCGGCTGGGGTGATGGTGCTGCTCGACGAGGCGGGGGTGCAGGTGGAGGGCGCGGAGGCTGTCGTCGTCGGGCGCTCCAACCTGTTCGGCAAGCCGATGGCCCAGCTGCTTACGGCTGCCAACGCGACCGTCACGGTCGCCCACTCGCGGACCCGCGATCTCGCCGGCGTGTGCCGCCGAGCCGACGTCCTCATCGCCGCGATCGGCCGGCCACGGATGCTCGGCGCCGAGCACGTCAAAGCGGGCGCCGTCGTGATCGACGTGGGCATGAACCGCCTGACCCCACAGGAGGCGGGCAACAAGAGCGGCCTGGTGGGCGACGTCGACCACGCCGCCGTCGCCGAGCTCGCATCGGCGATCACCCCGGTGCCCGGGGGGGTCGGGCCGATGACGATCGCGATGCTGCTGCGCAACACCGTGCAGGCCGCTCACTACCAGGCGGAGCTCGAGGGCATGCTCGCCGAGATCGACGGGGAGGCCATGTGATGGGCAAGCTGCGCGCGGGCGAGCTGGTGGCGTTGGCGGGGATCGTCTGCGTGATCGTGTCGCTGTTCGAGCCCTGGTACGAAGGCCCCGCGGGAACCTCGACCTGTGGGACACCTTCGGTCCGGCCGGGGCGCTGCTGCTGGCCGCGCTGGCGGCGGCGCTGGCAATGGTCACGGCCGCGCTGACCGAGCGCGACAGCCCGGCGCTGGCCGTCGCCACGGCGGTGTGGTGCGTGACGGTCGGGCTGATCGGGCTGATCGGGGCGGTCGTGAGGGTGCTGGAGCGCCCCGATCAGGCGACCGGGCTGTGCAGCGGCGCGTGGCTGGGGCTGGCCGGTGCGGTCCTGATCGTCCTCGGCGCCTGGCTCGTGCTGCGCGACGAACGCCCCTCGCGCTACCGGCCCGGCGCGGCCCGAGCCGCGACCGCGCCCCTAGTAGCGGCCGCCCGCCCGCCTGTCGCCCGCGGGCGCTCCGTAGAATGCGCCACTGTGATCCGGCGCGAGGAGGTTCTGCACGTTGCCCGCCTGGCGCGTCTGGCGCTCAGAGAGGAGGAGATCGAGCCGATGGCACGCGAGCTCTCGGCCGTTCTCGATCACGTCGCCACGATCGGCGAGCTGGACCTCGACCAGGTCCCGCCCACCTCTCACGTCGTCGAGGTGACCGGACGCCTGCGCCCCGACGAGCCCCGGCCGTGCCTGCCCCGCGAGGTCGTCCTGTCCCAGGCGCCCGCCGTCGATCAGGGCGGCTTTCTCGTCCCCAGCCCGCAGGCATGAGCGCCGAGCTGCTCGAGCTGACGGCCGCCCAGGCGACCGAGGCGATCGCCGCCGGCACGGCCTCCGCGCAGGAGCTCATGGACGTCTACCGCGAGCGCGCCGCGGCCGACAGGGCCGCCGGCGAGGAGGGGCTCAACTGCTTCACCTGGGTCGCCGACGCCGAGCCGGGCGCGGCCACGGCACGGGGCGTTCCGCTCGCCGTCAAGGACCTGTTCTGCACGCGCGACGTGCCCAGCCAGTCCGGCTCCCGGATCCTCGAGGGCTACCTGCCGCCATACACCGCCACGGCCGTCGAGCGCCTGCTCGCCTCCGGCGCGAGCCTGCTGGGCAAGACCAACCAGGACGAGTTCGCGATGGGCTCCTCCAACGAGAACTCCGCCTACGGGCCGGTGCGCAACCCGTGGGACCGCGGGCGGGTGCCCGGCGGCTCCTCGGGAGGCAGCGCCGCGGCCGTCGCCGCGGGGCTGGCCCCATGGGCGCTGGGCACCGACACGGGCGGCTCGATCCGCCAGCCGGCCGCGCTGTGCGGGATCGTCGGGCTGAAACCCACCTACGGCTCCGTCTCCCGCTACGGGATGATCGCCTTCGCCTCGTCGCTGGACCAGGCCGGGCCCCTGACACGCGACGTGCGCGACGCGGCCCTGATGCTCGGGATGATGATCGGCCAGGACCCCTGCGACGCGACCTCCCTGGCCTTCCCGGGCGAGATCGACACACCGACCGCCGAGCGTCTGGACGGGGTGCGCCTGGGCGTAGCCGAGGAGCTCACCGGTGAGGGCATCGAAGAGGGCGTCCTCGACTCCTTCAGGGCCGCACTGGACACGGCTGCGGGACTCGGCGCGGAGCTCGTCGAGGTGCGCCTTCCCCATGCTCCGCACGCGCTCTCGGCCTACTACGTGCTCGCCCCGGCGGAGTGCTCCTCGAACCTCGCCCGCTACGACGGGGTGCGCTACGGGCTGCGCGCCCCCGACGCGACAGACCTGCTCGACATGTACACCCGCACGCGCCACGACGGCTTCGGCCCCGAGGTCAAGCGCCGCATCATGCTCGGCACCTACGCGCTGTCCTCCGGCTACTACGACGCCTACTACGGCCGCGCCCAGCGCGTGCGGACGAAGATCGCCGAGGACTTCGCGGCGGCCTTCCAGCAGGTCGACTTCATCCTCACGCCAACCGCCCCGACCGTCGCCTTCGCCCTTGGCGAGAGGACGGCCGACCCGCTGTCGATGTACCTCAGCGACTACTGCACCGTGCCGATGTCGCTGGCCGGGATCCCAGCCATCTCGATCCCCTGCGGCCTCAGCGCCGGCCTACCGGTCGGGCTGCAGCTGGCCGGTCCGGCCTTCAGCGAGAACGGCCTGCTCGACGCCGCCCACGCGCTCGAGGGGGCCTTCCAGTTCGACCGGAGTCCCGCCCGTGTCTGACGGCGCCGAGAACGACGGGGCCGCTCTGGAGGCGGTCATCGGCCTGGAGATCCACGTGCAGCTGGCGACCGCGACGAAGATGTTCTGTGGGTGCGAGCTGTCCTTCGGCGACCCTCCCAACACGCACACCTGCCCGGTGTGCCTGGGACTCCCCGGCAGCCTGCCCGTCGCGAACGCCAGGGCTGTTCACTTCGGCCTGATGATCGGACTGGCCCTCGGCTCGGAGCTCGCGCCGCGATCGATCTTCCACCGCAAGAACTACTTCTATCCCGACCTGCCGAAGGGCTACCAGATCTCCCAGTACGACGAGCCTCTGTGCCGCGGCGGTCACCTGGGCGACGTGCGCATACACCGCGTCCACCTCGAGGAGGACGCCGCGAAGCTGATCCACGTCGGCGCCAGCGGGCGGATCCACGGATCGGACGCCAGCATCGTCGATTTCAACCGCGGCGGAACGCCGCTTGCGGAGATCGTCACAGAGCCGGATCTGCGCTCGGCCGAGCAGGCCGGCGAGTGGCTGAAGCTGCTGCGCACGACGATGCGCGCGCTGGGGGTCAGCGACGTGAACATGGAGGAGGGCTCGCTGCGCTGCGACGCGAACATCTCGGTGCGCCGCGCGGGCAGCGAGGAGCTGGGGGTGAAGACGGAGCTGAAGAACATGAACTCCTTCCGTTTCATCGAACGCGGCATCAGGGCCGAGATCGCCCGCCAGCAGAAGATCGTCGAAGGCGACGGCACCGTGGTGCAGGAGACGCTGCACTTCGACCCCGCCTCGGGCGCCATCACCTCGCTGCGCTCCAAGGAGGAGGCCCACGACTACCGCTACTTCCCCGAGCCGGACCTCGTGCCCGTGGCGATCGACAGGGCGATGCTCGAGGCCGCCGAAGCCGACATGCCCGAGCTTCCCGCCGACAGGGCGCAGCGGCTGCGCCGGCAGTCCGGCCTGAGCGCCGAGAGCGCGCAGCTGCTGGCCTTCCGGGGCGAGCTGGGCGACTACTTCGAGGCTGCCCTGGCCGCCGGCGCCGATCCGCCGCCGTCGCCTCAGCAGCTGGCGAACTGGATCTCGGGCGAGCTACTGGGCCGCCTGGGGGAGATCGACGACCCGGCCGATTCCCGTGTGACGCCGGCCGCGATCGCGGGCCTGGTCGGTCTCCTCGACGCCGGGCGCGTCACGGTCGGCGCGGGGCGGCAGGTGCTCGAGCGACTCCTGGCCGACGGCGGCGAGCCCGCCGCGATCGTGGAGGCGCAGGGGCTCGCGAAGATCGAGGGCGACGAGCAGCTGGCTGCGGTCGTCGCCGCCGCGCTGGCCGCGAACCCCGACGCGGCCCAGCGGGTGCGCGAAGGCAACGCGAAGGCGATCGGGCCGATCGTCGGGCACGTGATGCGCGAGACCAAGGGGCGAGCCGACGGCACGGAGGTCTCGCGGCTCATCAACGAGCAGCTCGCCGTCTGAGCCGCGGCACGGGCCGCGCCGGGCGTCCGGCTCGAGCGCGCCGTCCCCCGGCCGGACGGGTGCCAAACCGGACAGCAGCCTGCTCGACATTTTGGACGCGGGGCCAAAGCCATCGAGGGGCCCGCGCGGCAATATGCTCGACATGAACCGTTCGGCAGCCAACTCAAGCGTTTCATCTCCTCGGCGGTTCATCCTGCTGCCCGAGGTCGAGGCGGACGGGGGACGGCACGGCCCCCGCATCCGCCGCTACCAGCTGGCAAGCGTCGGGTTGGGGGCGGGTCGTCAGCGAGCCGGCCTCGGTAGCGCGGACGTCGCGACGGCAAGGATGGCCCGCGATCTCGGTCCGCTGGGCCGGATGAACTGAGCTCCTCCCACGACGGCGGGCGTGTGCTTCCCTCGGCGCGCGTCCTTTGATGCGGCCGGACGGGGATTCCCTCCCTGTCCGGCCGCATTACCGTTAAGCTTCGGTAGATGAACGAGACGCCTTCACGCTCCTCCTTCGGGCGCACCGCTGTCGCAGCGCTCGTGCTGCTGGTCGCCGGTTGGCTTCTGCTGGGCGTCATCGGTCACGTTCTCTCGTTCCTGTTCAGCACGCTGCTGCTCGTGCTGGCCGTCGTGGCGCTCGTCTGGGCGCTGCGCGTGCTGCTGTAGAGCCGCCGGCGGACGATGGCCTACGTCGTCATCGCCGTCTGCTTCGGTGTCGCCGGCGGTCTGGTCGGCAAGCTCAAGGGCAGCTCGTTCCTGCTGTGGTTCCTGATCTCCGGCCTGGTGCCCTTCCTCGGCCTGATGGCGGCGATCGCATACCGCTTCGAGCGCGACGAGCTGCGCCGCGAATGCCCCAACTGCGGCCGGATCACGAAGATCTACGACGCGCTCTGCACACGCTGCGGCGCCGAGCTGGAGTTCCCCGAGGTCGCGATCGCGCCTGAATCGTGGGAGCGGGTCGCGGCTCCCGCCCCGCCGGGCACGCCCGCGGCCCACCGCTGAGTCGGGGCCCGGAGCACCGGCCGCCTTCGGCTGCCCTAAGCCGGATTCGGCCAGCCTAAGCCGGTCGGTCGCCTAGGCTTGACAGGTCATGAGCACGCATGTGAAGACGGCCGAGCAGGCGAGCGACTCGACGATCGCGCGGTTGATCCATCGCGCCGGCTTCAAGGACGAGCCGGAATTCGTGCTGCGCGTGGTGCAACCGGCGCTGGTCGGGATGATCGACGGCACCGTCTCCTCGCTGGCGCCGATCTTCGCCGCGGCGATCGCCTCGAGCTCACACGTCGCGCTCGTCGTCGGCCTCGGCGTCGCGCTCGGCGCCGGCGTGAGCATGGGCTGGTCGGAGGCGCTGTCGGACACCGGCGAGCAGACCGGACGCGGTTCGGCTGTCGTGCGCGGCTCGATCACGGGCGGCATGACGACGCTCGGTGGGATCTTCCACACGCTCCCCTTCATCATCCCCGACGTCAACAAGGCGCTCGTCGTCGCGGGCTGCGTCGTCGCGGTCGAGCTGTTCGCGATCGCCTGGGTCAGGAAACGGTTCCTGGGCGTCTCGATGCGCTCCTCGCTGCTGATCGTGACCGTCGGCGGCGTCATCGTCGCTCACGATCGGGGTCGCGCTCGGCAGCTCCTGAGCCGCCGCTCCGGCGCCGGGGGTGTGTGAAAACCCACTGGTAGACTCAGCTGTCCCTACGCGGGGCGGGCGCCCCGCCATTGGTCGTTCTAGATATTCGCGAAAGGAGGTCGGTGAGATGCGGGCAGTCGATGCCTTGATGGAATGTCTGAAGGCGGAGGGCGTCGATGTCGTCTTCGGCCTCCCCGGAGGAGCGAACCTCCCGACCTACGACGCGTTCGTCGACGGCGGTATCCGCCACATCCTGGTGCGCCACGAGGCGGGCGGCGGCCACGCCGCCGAGGGCTACGCCAAGGCGACCGGCAAGGTGGGCGTGGCGTTCGCGACCAGCGGCCCCGGCGCGACCAACCTGATCACCCCGATCTGCGACGCGATGATGGACTCGGTCCCGGTCGTGTTCATCACGGGCCAGGTGCGCACCGAGCTGCTCGGCACGGACGGCTTCCAGGAGGCCGACACGATCGGCATCACGATGCCCGTGGTCAAGCACTCCTTCATGATCCAGCACCCCCAGGAACTGCCGCGGGCGATCCACGAGGCGTTCCACATCGCTCGCACGGGGCGCCCCGGGCCTGTGCTCGTCGACATCCCGCAGGACCTCTCCCGCGCGGAGATCGACTACGAGCCGGTCTCCGACGTGCGCCTGCCCGGCTACCAGCCGCGGGTCGAGGGCAACCAGAAGCAGATCCGCCAGGCGGCGAAGGCGCTCGCGGCGGCGCAGCGGCCCGTGATCTACGCCGGGGGCGGCGTCGTCAACGCCGACGCCGCGGAGGAGCTGCGCGAGTTCGCCACGGCCGACCGCTTCCCGATCACGTGCACGCTGATGGGGCTGGGCGCGTTCCCCGCGCCGCACCCCCAGTGGCTGGGAATGCTCGGGATGCACGGCACCCGCACGGCCAACTACGCGATGGACGAGGCGGATCTGATCTGCGCCGTCGGCGCGCGCTTCGACGACCGCATCACGGGCAAGCTCTCGGAGTTCGCCCCGCGGGCGAAGTTCATCCACATCGACGTCGACCCGGCCGAGATCTCCAAGAACGTGCCGGCGCACATCCCGATCGTGGGCGACGCCAAGCACGTGCTCGCCAAGCTCCTCGTGGAGTACCGGGCGATCGGCGCCGATCCCGGCAGGCTGGAGGCCTGGTGGGGACGGATCGAAGGGTGGCGCGAGAAGTACCCGCTGGCCTACGAGGACAGCGCGGACACCGAGATCAAGCCGCAGTACATGGTTCAGCGCGCTGTGGGAGGCGACGGCGGGCCAGGCGATCGTCACCAGCGACGTCGGCCAGCACCAGATGTGGGCCGCCCAGTACTACGACTTCCCCGAGCCGCGCCGCTGGATCAACTCGGGCGGCCTCGGCACGATGGGCTTCGGCCTGCCCGCCGCGATGGGCGCCGCCGTCGGCTGCCCGGACAGACTGGTGTGCTGCATCGCCGGCGACGGCTCGGTGCAGATGAACGCACAGGAGCTGGCGACCTGCGCTCAGAACAAGATCCCGATCAAGGTCTTCATCATGAACAACGGCTACCTGGGCATGGTCCGTCAGTGGCAGGAGCTGTTCTGGGACGGGAAATACAGCCACGTCGACATGGGCGAGTTCCCCGACTTCGTCAAGCTCGCCGAGGCCTACGGCGTGACCGGCCTGCGGCTGGCGGACAAGACGACGCTGGTCGAGGACATGAAGCGGGCGATCGCCATCGAGGGCCCCGTGCTGGTCGACGTCAGGGTGACGCGGGAGGAGAACACCTACCCGATGATCCCCGCCGGCCACGCCGCCCGCGAGATGGTGGGCTAGGGCGATGGGCGAACCGGGCACAAAGGAGCCTCTCAGCCTCGAGGAGCTCGAGGCCGCCACCAACCTGCGCACGGGACGCAAGCACGTCCTGTCGATCCTGGTCGAAAACAAGTCGGGTGTGCTGACGCGGATCGCCGGGCTGTTCGCGCGGCGGGGCTTCAACATCGACACGCTCACCGTCGGCCCGACCGAGGACGAGGAGGTCTCGAGGGTGACGCTGACGGTCGACGGGGCGCTGCACCCGATCGACCAGGTCACCAAGCAGCTGCACAAGCTGGTCAACGTGCTGAAGATCCGCGACCTCGAGCCGGGGGACACGGTCGCACGCGAGCTGGCCCTGTTCAAGGTCACCGCCGACGGCACGCAGCGCGGGGAGCTGATGCAGATCGCCGAGATCTTCCGCGGCAAGGTCGTGGACGTCACGAAGCGGGCGATCATCATCGAGGTGACCGGGACGACCGACAAGATCGAGGCGTTCGAGACGATGGTCCGCCCCTTCGGCCTGATCGAGATGATGCGCACCGGCGAGATCGCGATCTCGCGGGGTCGCAGCGAGACCTGATCGTTGCGGGCGACCGCCTCAGGCTCGCCGTTCGCGCTGACAGACGTCGAGCAGGAGCGCCTCGCCGGCAAGGCTCACCGGGGCCCTGCAGGGCGCGCGGGCGACGGGCCGGCCGCGTCTGGCCGCGATCACGATCGAGCTGCCCGGCACGCTGGACCCAGCGGCAGCGGTGTGCGCCTCGCGGCGCGCGGGCGAGCCCTGGTTCCTGCTCGAGCAGCCGACGCGAGGGCGCCGGGCGCTGGCGTGCATGGGTGCGGCAGTCGAGCTGCGGGCCGCGGGGCCGTCGCGCTTCGCCGAGGTCGCGGCGCGCTGGCGGGAGCTTGCCGCCGCCGCGGTGGCCGACCCTCCAGAGGGGCCCGATGCGTCCGGACCGGTCGCGGTGGGCGGCTTCTCCTTCGCACCCGACGGCGGGCGCTCGCCGCACTGGCGCGGGTTCGCGCCGGCCAGCCTGATCGTGCCCGAGCTCGCCCTGTCACGCGGGGAGCGCCGGGGCGAGCCGCAGGTGCGGCTGACGCTGTGCGCGCTGCTCCAGCCCGACGACACGGCCGAGCAACGCCTCGAGGGCCTGCTGGCGCGCCTCGCGACGATGCGAAACGCGGCGCTGCCGCTGCTCGACCCGGCGCCGACGGGACGCTTCGACGTCGTCAGCGCGATGCCGCCCGAGCACTACGAGCGCGCCGTCGCGAGCGCCGTCGAGATGATCCGGGAGGGGCGCATGGAGAAGATCGTGCTGGCCCGCGAAGTCCAGGTCCACGCCCCGGCGGAGTACGAGCCCGCCGCGGTCTTCGGGGTCCTGCGCGAGGAGTTCCCGTCGTGCTTCGTCCTCTGCGTCGGCCGCGGCGACTCGGCGCTGATCGCGGCCAGCCCCGAGCTGCTGGTGCGCCGCGAGGGGCAGCGCGTCAGCACGCTCGCGTTGGCAGGGTCCTCCCGACGCAGCGCCGACCCGGCGGTCGACGATCACCTCGGCGAGCAGCTGCTGCGCGACGAGAGCTATCGCGAGGAGCACGCGATCGTGGTCCGGCGCATCGAGCGCATGCTGCGGGCGCGTTCGGTGTGGGTCACGGCGGCGGCCGAGCCCGAGCTGGCCCGCATCGCCAACATCCAGCACCTCGCGACGCCGATCCGGGCGCAGCTGGCCGCGCCGATCGACGTGCTCGATCTGGTCGGGCTGATGCACCCGACGCCGGCCGTCGGCGGCGAGCCGCTGAGCGCCGCGGCGCCGCTGATCCCCGCGCTCGAGGGCCTGGACCGCGGCTGGTACTCGGGCCCGGTCGGGTGGACCGACGCGGACGGCGACGGAGAGTTCTGCGTCGCGCTGCGCTGCGCGCTGCTGGCGGGCGGCCTCGCGCGCTGCTATGCCGGGAACGGGATCGTCCGCGACTCCGTGCCGGAGCGTGAGCTGGCGGAGACCGAGGTGAAGCTCGCCGCGCTGCTGCCGCTGCTCACCGGCTGAGGGCGCTCGCCACCGCCTCGGCGACCTGGCGGTGCAGGCGCACGTTGGAGGCGCGATCGCCCCCCACCTCCACGATCGTCGAGCGCTCGGCGTCCAGCGCCCGCTCCAGCGCCAGCCGAAAGCCCCGCAGGTCCTCGACGCGCTCGTGCTCGAGGCCGTAGAGGGAGGCCGCGCGGGAGAAGCTCAGGCCGGTCGGCGTGGCCACGTGGCGCGTGTAGATGTCCGGCGCATCCGCGCCGCGTCGGCGCGGAGGGGTCCTCAGCCAGCGCTGCGCGGGCGCCCGAGACGGGGAGGAAGTCGAAGATCCCCCCGCCGCCGTTGTCGAGCAGCACGATCGTCAGCTTCAGCCCCAGTCGCCCGGCCGCGAGCAGACCGCCGATGTCGTGGGCCAGCGCGACGTCGCCGATCAGGAGCGCGACCGGCCCCTCGTCCGCCGCCGCCGCGGCGCCGAAGGCGCTCGAGACGGTCCCGTCGATCCCGTTGGCGCCCCGGTTGCAGAGCACCCGGGGCGGGTCTGGGCGGACGGGCCAGAAGCTCTCGATGTCCCGCACGGGCATCGAGGAGGCGACGAACAGGGTCGAACCCGCCGGCATCAGCACTCCCAGCTCGGCGGCCACGGCCGGCTCGGAGAGCCCCGTCGCTCCGATCACGCCCGCGATCGCCTCGGCGGCGCGCTCGTCGGCGCTGCGCCAGCAGGGCCAGCCAGTCCGCGTCGGACGCGGCGCACGGCCTGCGCGAGGCGCTCCAGCGCGAGCGCGGGGTCCAGCGGCAAGACTCGCCGACAGCACGCCGGCGGGATCCTGCCAGGCGCCCTCCGGGTCGAGCGCGACCTGGGAGGTGCCGGCCAGCGAGGCCAGCCAGCTGCGCAGCGGCTTGGAGACCGGAAGGTCGCCGACCCGGATGACGAGGTCCGGCGCGAGGCCGTCGAGCCCCGGCTCGTGCCTGAGGATCGCGTCGTAGTGGGCGATCGCCGCCTCGCCGCGGCGCGCGCCGGAGAGCGGGTCGGCGAGCAGCGGCCAGCCCGCCGCGCGGCGCCAGCTCCGCCGCGGGCGGGCCGAGCTGCGGCTCGCGCTCGTGGCGACCGGCGACGACGATCGCCGCGTCGTGAGCTCGTCGGCGAGTTCGAGCAGCGTCTCCATGTCCTGGTAGGCCGGCGGCACCGGATGGCGGCGGACGTAGGGGCCCCCGTCCGCTCTGCCGCTGGCGTCGGGCGGCAGCTCGTCGTCGCTGACCAGCGGCTCGCGCAGCGGGAAGTTCAGGTGAACCGCTCCCGGGCGCGCCCTCGATCGACGTGGCGTAGGCGCGGCAGGCCAGCGTCCTGATCCAGCGCAGGCTCGCCGCGTCCGCCGCGGGCAGCTCCGACCTCGAAGAACCACTTCACCGCGCTGCCGAACAGCTTCAGCTGGTCGATCGCCTGGCCGGCGCCATTCTCACGCAGCTCCGCCGGGCGGTCGGCAGTCAGCAGCAGCAGCGGCACGCGCGCCTCGCGCGCCTCGACCGCGGCGGGCAGGAGTCCGGCGGCGGCCGTGCCCGAGGTGCACGCGACCGCGACGGGCAGGCCCGACGCCTTGGCCAGCCCAGCGCGAAGAAGCCCGCGCAGCGCTCGTCGACGTGCGAGTAGCAGCGCAGCCGCGGCTCGCTGCGCCAGCGACAGCACCAGCGGCGCGCTGCGCGATCCCGGCGCGGTGCAGGCGGCGCGCATGCCGCAGCGCGCGAGCTCGTCGACGAAGGCGCGGAGCAGGAGATGGGTGTCGGTGGTGGTGCGTCATAGGATGCGCCGCGTGCCGGAGACCGTCGTACTGCTGCACGGGTTCAGTGGCACCCGCCGGGCGCTGGGACGGCGTCGTCGAGCGACTGGACCCTGAACGCTATCGCCCGCTGGCCATCGACCTGCCCGGGCACGGCGGCGGCCGCCGCGCCGCGCGCCGATCACGTTCGCCGCCTGCGTGGAGCACGTGCTCGCCGCCTCGCCGCCGAGCGCTTCGCGCTGTGCGGCTACTCGCTGGGCGGGCCGCGTCGCGCTGCACGTCGCGCTGGCGGCTCCGGAGCGTGTCAGCCGGCTGGTGCTGATCGCGGCCAACCCCGGCATCGAGGACCCGCGGCGAGCGCGCAGACCGGCGCGAGCAGGACGAGCGCCTGGCGCGGGCGCTGGAACAGGAGCCGTTCGAGGGTTGGATCGAGCGGTGGCGCACGCAGCCGCTGTTCGCCGGCGACCCGCCGGCCGTGGGAGAGCTGGCCCGTGCCGACCAGCGCCGCAACGACCCGCTGGCCCTGGCCGCTGCCATGCGCGGGCTGAGCGTGGGGAAGATGGAGCCGCTGTGGGCGAGGCTTGGAGGGCTGACGATGCCTGTGCTCCTGCTGGTCGGGCGACCGCGACGAGAGGTTCGTGGCGCTCGCCCGGCGCGCGCTGCCGCTGCTGGCCGACGGGTCGATCGAGGTCGTCGCCGGCGGGCACGGGCTGCCGCTGGAGCGCCCCGATGCGCGTCGCCCGCGTCCTAGAAGGAGCCCGTCCACGCTCGAACGCCGAGACCGGGACCTGAGGGCAGCTCGATCGCGCCGTCGCGCGGCGGCAGCGGGTCCTCCAGGCCGTCGAACATCCCCAGCGTCGCAAGGCCGCAGTGCGCCAGCGGGCCGCGCGAGGCGAGCGCCGCGGCGGCGTGCAGGGCGGCAGCGACGCCCAGCGGGCCGTCGAAGGTGGAGGCCAGGTACACCTCCGCGCCGGAGGCGCGAACCAGCGAGGCGGCGGCGATGCAGGCCCGCGATGCCGCCGCAGCGCGAGATCTTCAGGCAGACCGCGTCGGCCACGCCGGCGCCCAGCGCGCCGTGCTCGGCGGCCGTCTCGTCGATCGCGATCCGCACGGCGACCCGCTCGCGCACGCGTCGCGATCGCCTGCAGCCCATGCGTGGGCTCCTCGACCAGCTCGAGCCCGGCGGGGGCGAGCGCCTCGATCGCGTGAACAGCCTGCTCGACGTCCCAGGCGCCGTTGGCGTCGAGCCGCAGCGCGCGCCTGCGGGCCGGCCGCCGCGCGCACGGCCGCCACCCGGCCCGCGTCGTCGCCGAGGCCGACCTTCAGCTTCAGGCACCCGAAGCCCTCGCTCGCCGCCCGCGCGGCCTGGTCGGCCGCGCCGGCCCGGTCGAGCGCGGTGAGCGTTGCGTTGACCGCCACGCTCGGCGCGGGGTCGTCGCTGAGCAGCGCCGCCACCGGCCGCCCGGCTCGCTGTCCCGCGCGGTCCCACAGCGCCATGTCCAGCGCGGCGAGCGCCTGCGGGCAGGTCGTCGGCCTGCCGGCACGCTTCGAGCAGCGCGCCGCCGCGCGAGCTCGCCGCGGCGCTGCCAGCACCCGCGCGTAGCTCTCCAGCGCGCGCCACACGCGGTCCAGTCCGGACCGCCGTAGGCGGGCAGCGGCGCCGCCTCACCGTAGCCGACGACGCCGTCGTCGTCGCTCAGCGCGACGATCGCCAGCTCGCGCTCGGCGAGCTCCCCGTAGGAGGTCCGCAGCGGCGTGCGCAGCTTCAGCGTCTCGCGTCGGATCCCGAGCTTCACCGGCCGATGCCGCCGGCTCGCCAGGATCCCCGCCGCGTAGAGCAGGCAGAAGACCAGCTGCAGGGCGCCCGTGCGCGCCAGCGCGCCGTTCAGCGACGGGCCGTCGACGCGGGTTCGCACCACGCGGGCCACGGCCACGGCCAGCGGCAGCGCCAGCCACGGGAGCAGCAGCCACGCGTTCATCGATCCGAGCGGCCAGGGGAGGGGCGCCGTGATGAACGCGACGGCCAGCATCGCCACGTAGAGGTCCGCTGGTGCGGTCCCGCCCGAGCCGCACGGCAAGCGTGCGCTTGCCGGCCCGCCGGTCGGTCTCGAGGTCGCGGACGTTGTTGACCACCAGGATCGCGCTGGCCAGCAGACCCACGGGGACCGCGCAGACGAACGCCTGCCAGGGCAGCGACTGCACCTGCACGAAGTAGGAGCCGACGACGGCGACGATGCCGAAGAACAGGAACACGAACAGCTCGCCGAGGCCCTCGTAGCCGTAGGGCCGCGGCCCGCCCGTGTAGAGCACCCCGGCGAGGATCGAGGCGGCCCCGACCGCCAGCAGCTCGGGCCCAGCCACCGCCACCAGGTAGGCGCCGCAGGCGACGGCCAGGCCGAACGTGACGTAGGTCGCCAGCAGCACCTGCCCGGGCGGGCACGAGGCCGCCGGCGGTGACCCGCACCGGGCCGAGTCGGTCCTCGGTGTCGGCGCCGCGGCGCGCGTCGGAGTAGTCGTTGGAGAGGTTGGTGCCGACCTGGATCAGGATCGCGCCGAGCAGCGCGGCGAGGAAGGCCAGCGGGTGGAACGTGCCTGCGCCGAGCGCCAGGGAGGTGCCGACAAGCACCGGCGCGATCGCCGCGGGCAGCGTGCGCACGCGCGCCGCCATCACCCAGATCCGAACACGCGCTCACTAGGCTCGCTTGGGGAAGCGCGAGAAGTCGGGCCTGCGCTTCTCGCTGTACGCGTCCGGCCCTCCTGCGCCTCCTCGCTGTCGTAGAAGAGCAGGTTCGCGTCGTGGGCGAGCTGCTGGATGCCCGCTCAGCCCGTCTTCGGCGGCGTTGAAGCTCGCCTTCAGCAGGCGCAGCGCGAAGGGGGAGAGGGCGAGCATCTCCCGGCACCAGCTGCACCGTCTCGCTGCTCGAGGTCCTCGAGCGGCACGACCGTGTTGACCAGGCCCATCTCCAGCGCCTCCTCGAGCGGAGTACTGCCTGCACAGGAACCAGATCTCCTTGGCCTTCTTCGGGCCGACCAGGTTCGCCAGCAGCCCCGCGCCGAAGCCGCCGTCGAAGGAGCCGACCTTCGGGCCCGACCTGGCCGAAGCGGGCGTTGTCAGCGGCGATCGTCAGGTCGCAGACGAGGTGCAGCACGTGGCCGCCGCCGATCGCGTAGCCCGCGACCATCGCCACGACCGGCTTGGGCAGTGCGCCGGATCTGGACGTGCAGGTCGGTCACGTGGAAGCGGCCCACGCCCGCGCGGCCCGCCTCGTCGTCGTCCAGGTAGCCAGAGTCCCCGCGCACCCGCTGGTCGCCGCCGGAGCAGAACGCGTCGGGCCCCTCGCCGGTCAGGACGATCACGCCGATCCGCGGGTCCTCGCGGGCGTCGCTCCAGCGCGCTGCGAGATCTCGATCACGGTGCGCGGGCGGAAGGCGTTGCGGACCTCCGGCCGGGCGATCGTGATCTTCGCGATCCCCTGCGTCGGCGCCGCGCGGACGTCTCGTAGCGGATGTCGGTGAAGGCTCGCCGCGCCGGCGGCGATCCAGTCTGGTGCTCATCGCGCGAAGGCTAGCCTGTGCGCCATGGTGATCGAGGGATGGCTGGCGCGCGCGCGCCGCTCGCGCCGGGCGGCGCGCCGCGCTCGCAGACGCCCGTCGGGCAGCTGGACCTACGCCGAGCTGCACGCCGCCGCGCGCGCCGGCGCCGGCGAGCTCGCGCGCGCGGGGCGCGGCCGCGGCGAGCGGGTCGCGATCGCGCTGCCCGCGGGCCTCGCCTTCGCCCAGGCGCTGCACGCCTGCCTGCTGCTGGGCGCGGTCGCCGTGCCGCGTCGACCTGCGCCTGGCGCCGGCCGAGCGCGAGCGGGTCGCGGCCGGCGCGGCGCTGGTCGTCGACGAGCCGCTCGGCCGGCGCCGGGCGTGGCGACCGGGCCCGCGGAGCCGTCGCGCGCACGACCTCGACGCGACCGCCGCTGGTGGTGCACACCTCCGGCACCACCGCCGCGCCGCGGCCGGTCGAGCTGACCTACGGCAACCTGCTGTGGAGCGCGCTCGGCTCGGGCGTCGCGCTGGGCTCGACCGCGAGGAGCGCTGGCTGTGCGCGCTGCCGCTCTCCCACGTCGGCGGGCTCTCGATCCTGATGCGCTCGGCGATCTACGCGCACGACGGCGGTCGTGCACGAGCGCTTCGAGACCGACCGCGCCCTGCACGCCCTGAGCGCCGAGGGCGTGACGCTCGTCAGCCTCGTGGCGACCACGCTCGCGCGCCTGCTCGACGCGGGCCTCGAGCGCCCGCCGGCGCTGCGCTGCGCGCTGACCGGCGGGGGCCCCGTGCCGGGCGCGCTCGTCGCCGGGCGCGCGCGAGCCGGCGTGCCGGTGAGCCTCACCTACGGGCTGACCGAGACCTGCTCGCAGGTGACGACCACGCCGCTGGCCGCGCTCGCGCGGCCGGCGGGCCGCGGCCGAGACCGCCGGGCCGCCGCTGTTCTGCACCCGGGTGCGGATCGCCGCCGACGGCGAGATCCTCGTGCGCGGCCCGACCGTCGCGCCGCTCGGCGCCCGCTGCGCGACGGCTGGCTGCGACCGGGCGACCTCGGCGCGCTCGACCAGCGCGGGTGCCTGCGCGTGATCGGGCGCAAGGCCGACACGATCGTCAGCGGCGGCGAGAACGTCGCTCCGGCCGAGGTCGAGGCGGTGCTCGAGGCGCACCCGGCCGTGCTCGAGGCGGCCGTCGCTCGGGCGCCCCGACGCCGCTGGGGCGAGGCGGTCACGGCGATCGTCGTCGCCGCGGCCGGGCGCGGCGTCGACGCTGGCCGAGCTGCGCGAGCACTGCGCGCCGCGCGCTCGCGCCCTACAAGGTCCCCAAGGACTTCGGCTCGAGCGCCGGGCCGCTGCCGCGCACGCCCTCGGGCAAGCTGCTGCGCCGGGAGCTCGCGATGAGCTTCGATCCCGAGGCGCATCGCGAGGCGAGCCTGCAAGGCTGGGAAGCGGCGGCGCCGGGCTGGGTGCGCCGCCAGGAGGTGATGCGCGCACTGGCGGCGCGCCGGTCTCGCACTGGATGGTCGACGGCGATCGTCTCCGCAGCCGGGCGAGCGCGTGCTCGAGCTGGCCGCCGGGCTCGGCGAGACCGGGCTGCTGCGCCGCCGAGCTGGTGGCGCCGATCGGCGGGGTGATCATCTCCGACCAGGCCGAGGCGATGCTCGACGGGCGCGCGCGAGCGCGCCGCCGAGCTCGGCGTCGCGAACGTCGAGTTCCAGGTGCTGAACGCCGAATGGATCGACCTGCCGCTGGCGAGCGTCGACGCCGTGCTGTGCCGCTGGGGCTACATGCTGATGGCCGATCCCGCGGCGGCGCTGGCGGAGACCCGGCGCGTGCTGCGCCCCGGCGGGCGCCTGGCGCTGGCGGTGTGGGACGCGATCGAGCGCAACCCCTGGGCGCTGCTGCCCGGCGCGCGAGCTGCTCGAGCGCGGGCTCGCCACGCCCGCGCCGGCGCCGGCCCCCGGGCCCGTTCGCGCTCGGCGACCCGCGAGCGCGTGCGCGAGACTGCTCGAGCAGGCCGGCTTCGCCGGCGATCCGCGATCGAGGCGCTCGAGCTGACCAGCGCCACCCCGAGCTTCGAGGAGCTGCTGGGAGTCCACGCTCGACCTCTCGCGCGACCTTCCACGACGCCGTGCTGTCGCCGCCCGAGGCGCGAGATCGCCGAGATCAGGGCCTCGCTGGAGCGGCGCTTCGCGCCGTACACGCGCCGCCGACGGCGCGCTCGAGGTCCCCGGCCGCACGCTCGTCGCGCTCGCCGAGCGCGTGAGCGACGGCCCGACCCGGGCGCCAGCGTCGGTCGGATAGCCTGCGGCGCATGATCTACGACGACGACGCAGACCTCACACCTGCTCGACGGCAAGACCGTCGCCATCATCGGCTACGGCTCGCAGGGCCACGCCCACGCGCTCAACCTGAAGGACTCCGGCGTCGAGGTCGTCGTCGGGCTGCGCGCCGACTCCGCGTCGGTCGCCGACGGCGCGCGAGCAGGGCCTCGAGGTGCTGCCCGGTCGTCGAGGCCGCCAGCCGCGGCGATCTCGTGATGATCCTGCTGCCCGACGAGCTGCACCGCCAGGTCTGGGAGCAGGAGATCCGCGACGGCATCGCCGAGGGCAACATGCTGCTGTTCGGCCACGGCTTCTCGATCCACTACGGCGAGGTCACGCCGCCCGCCGGGCGTCGACGTGGCGATGGTCGCGCCGAAGGGCCCCGGCCACCTGGTGCGCCGCCAGTTCACCGAAGGCAGCGGCGTGCCGGGCCTGATCGCGGTCGCAGCAGGACGCCACGCGGCAACGCGCGCGCGCTCGCGCTCGCCTACGCCAAGGGCATCGGCTGCACCCGCGGCGGGGTGATCGAGACGACCTTCAAGGACGAGACCGAGACCGACCTGTTCGGCGAGCAGGCGGTGCTCTGCGGCGGCGCCTCCGAGCTCGTCCAGGCCGGCTTCGAGACGCTGGTCGAGGCCGGCTACGACCCCGAGATGGCCTACTTCGAGTGCCTGCACGAGCTGAAGCTGATCGCCGACCTGATGTACGAGAAGGGCCTGGCGGGGATGCGCTTCTCGATCTCCAACACGGCCGAGTACGGCGACTACACGCGCGGCAAGCGCGTCATCACCGAGGAGACCCGCGCGAGCATGCGCAAGATCCTCAGCCGAGATCCAGTCGGCGACTTCGCGCGCGAGTGGATCGCCGAGAACCGCGCCGGCCAGGAGAACTTCAAGCGCATGCGCGCCGAGCAGGCCGACACCGCAGGTCGAGCACGTCGGCAGCGAGCTGCGCTCGCACATGGACTGGATCAAGCCGGCCTTCTGAGGGCCGAGGACGCGCGCGGTGCTGGCCTACGTCTTCTGGCACCGCCCGCCGAGGGCGTCGCCGAGGCGAGGCCTACGAGCGCGCGCTGCGTGCGCTTCCACCGCTCGCTCGCCCGCACGCCGCCGGTCGGCTTGCGCGGCTCGCGCTGCTCTGCGGCGAGCCGAGCTGCCCTGGCTCGCGGCGACCGGCGGGCGCGCGTCGGCGGCGGCTACGAGGACTGGTACCTGCGTCGAGGACTACGCCGCGCTCGGGCGTGCTGACGAGGCGGCCGTGGCGCCCGCGGCCACCGCACGCGCCCACGACGAGGCGGCACGCGTGCCGGCGCCGGCGCGGGCGGGCTCTACGCGCTGATGCGAGGGCGCAGCGCGCGACGCTCGGACCAGGCCACGGTGGCGGTCTGGGTCTCCGCGCGCCGGGGCGGCGCAGCCGGTCGCTCGGCGAGCTGCTCGGGCGACGGCATGGACCCCGGGCCGCTCGGCCTGTGGCGGCGCCAGCTGGTGCTCGGCCCGGCGCCGGAGTTCTGCCTGCTGGCGCGACCCGGCGGCTGCGACGGCTGCGCCGGCTGGCGCCGACGCGGCTCTCGCCGAGGGCTGCGGCTGCGGGCCGCCCAGCGCAGGCGCTCGAGCGGCGCGAGGCGGCGTCGCTCGCGGTGCCGTCGAGCGCTGAGCGGCGCACGCGGCCCGCTCACGGCCGGCGGGCTCGGCCGCGGTTCGCTACACTCGCTCATCCGTCGTCGCGACTGGCGCTCGGGTGGAGTCACCACCGGGAAGCGACGAGCATCGACCGCCGCGCGCCTGGGCACCCTCAGATCATCGACCAGCCCCATCGAGGTCCGAACGGAGCGAGGAGCCCACATGACGACGAGCCACCGACCGCAGACAGCCACTGGTGATTCCCGAGCGAGCTGAAGCCCGCCGACGGGCGCTTCGGCTGCGGGCCCTCGAAGGTCCGCCCGGAGGCGCTGCGCGCCGCGCTGGCCGGCCGACGGCGCCGCCGTGATGGGCACCTCGCACCGCCAGCGGCCCGTGAAGGCGCTCGTCGGGCGGATCCGCGCCGGGCTGGGCGAGCTGTTCGCGCTGCCCGACGGCTACGAGGTGGCGCTCGGCAACGGCGGCACGACGGCCTTCTGGGACGCGGCCGCGTTCGGGCTGGTGCGCGAGCGCGCGCTGCACCTCGCCTACGGCGAGTTCTCGCAGAAGTTCGCGACCGTCACGACGCGGCGCGCCGTTCCTGGCCGAGCCGATCGATCGTCGCGCGCCGACCCGGCGAGGCGCCCGACCCGGCCGGCGTCGGCGACGCGCGCCGCCGAGGCGGGCGCGGACGTGATCGCGTGGGCGCACAACGAGACCTCGACCGGCGTGATGGTGCCCGTGCTGCGACCCGCCGGAGCGCGGCGACGCGCTGGTCGCGATCGACGCGACCTCGGGCGCCGGCGGCCTGCCCGTCGAGTATCGCAGACGCCGACGTCTACTACTTCGCGCCGCAGAAGGGCTTCGCCTCCGACGGCGGCCTGTGGCTGGCGCTGCTCAGCCCCGCCGCCCAGGAGCGGATCGCCGCGCTGCACGCGTCGGAGCGCTGGATCCCGGAGTTCCTCTCGCTGCAGCACGGCGCTCGAGAACTCGCTGCAAGGACCAGACCTACAACACGCCGGCCGTCGCGACGCTGTTCCTGCTGGCCGAGCAGGTCGACTGGATGCTCGAGCGGGGCGGGCTGGACTGGTGCGTCGGCGCGCACGCGCGCCTCCTCCGAGCACCTCTACGGGTGGGCCGAGCGCAGCCCGTTCGCGACGCCGTTCGTCGCCGAGCCGGCGAACCGCTCGCTGGTCGTCGGCACGATCGACTTCGACGAGGCCGTCGACGCCGCGGCGCGTCGCGGCGACGCTGCGCGCGAACGGGATCGTCGACGTCGAGCCCTATCGCAAGCTCGGGCGCAACCAGCTGCGGATCGGGATGTTCCCGGCGATCGAGCCCGCCGACGTGCAGGCGCTGACGGCCTGCATCGACTGGGTCGCTCGAGAGGCTCGGGCATGAGCGCGGCGGCGGCACCTCGCCGCGCAGCGGCGCGCGCCCGCAGGGTGCTCGTCAAGGAGAAGATCGGCGACTCGGGCGTGGCGCTGCTGCGCGAGCACTTCGACGTCGACCTCGGCGTCGACTGGGACGACGGAGAGCTGGCCGAGCGGATCGGCGACTACGACGGGATCCTGATCCGCTCGGCGACGAAGATGACCGCCGAGCTGATCGAGCGGGCCGACCGCCTGCGGCGTGATCGGCCGCGCCGGCGTGGGCGTCGACAACGTCGACGTCGCGGCCGCGACCAGGCGGGGGATCGTCGTCGCCAACGCGCCCGAGTCGAACGTCGTCACGGCCGCCGAGCACACGATGGCGCTGCTGCTGGCGCTCGCGCGCAACATCCCCCAGGCGTACGTCTCGCTGACCGCGCGGCAAATGGGAGCGCTCGAAGTTCTCGGGGGTCGAGCTCTACGAGAAGACGCTCGGCATCCTCGGCTTCGGGCGGATCGGCCAGCTGGTCGCGCAGCGCGCCCGCGGCTTCGGCATGCGCGTGCTCGCCTTCGACCCGTTCGTGAGCGCCGAGCGCTACCGCGAGCTGGGCGTCGAGAAGGCCGACAGCCCGACGACGTCTACGCGCCAGGCCGACTTCATCACGATCCACCTGCCCAAGACCGCCCGAGACCGAGGGCTTCCTCGAGCGCCGAGGCGTTCGCGACGATGCGCGACGGGGTGCGCGTGCTGAACGTCGCCCGCGGCGGGCTGATCGACGAAGCGGCGCTGGCGCGAGGCGCTCGACTCGGGCAAGGTCGCGGGCGCGGCGCTCGACGTCTTCCCCAGCGAGCCGATGACCGAGAACCCGCTGTTCGGCGATCCCGAACGTCGTCGTCACGCCCGCACCTGGGCGCCTCGACGGCCGAGGCGACCGACCGGGCCGGCTACCAGAGCGCCGAGCAGGTCGTCGCCGCGCTCACCGGCGGCGTCGTCTCGACGCGCCGTCAACATCCCCGCGATCGGCGGCCGAGGACATGGAGGTGCTCGGGCCCGTTCCTGCCGCTGGCCACGCAGCTCGGGCCGGCTGGCGATGAGCCTCGCCGAGGGCAGCTCGGTGGAGCGCATCGAGGCGGCCTTCCTCGGGCGCATCGCCGACTTCGACACCCGCCTGCTCGGGCTCGCCGTGATCGTGGGCGCGCTGCAGGGCCGCACCGAGGAGCCGGTCAACCTCGTCAACGCGCCGACGATGGCCGCAGCAGCGCGGGATCGTCTTCGAGGAGAAGGCCGTCTCCGAGGCCGAGGACTTCAACGAGCTGATCCGCGTGACCGTCGTCGCCGGCGGCGAGCGGGTGGCGGTCGCCGGCACGGGCATCGGCCCCAGCAGATCCCTCACCTCGTCGAGGTGCAGGGCCGGCGGCTGACGATCGAGCTCGAGCGCTACGTGACGGTGTTCCGCTACGACGACCTGCCCGGGCATGATCGGTCGCGTCGGCTCGATCTTCGGCGAGCACGGCATCAACATCTCCTCGGCCGCCGTCGGGCACACGCCCAACCCCACATCGGGGCCAGGAGCCCGACCGGCGCCGAGCACCGCCGCGCGGCGATGGTCGTCACGACCGACGGGCCCGTCGGTCGTGAGGTGGTCGATCGAGATCGTCGCCTCGGAGGGGTTCGTCGACGGGTGGTCGGTCGACCTGGGCTGATCGGATAGTGTGGCCGCTGCGATGGGGGCGGCGAGATGAGGGCGGTCGTGATCACCAAGCACGGGGGCCCGGGCGTCCTTCAGGTGCAGGAGCTCCCCGATCCACCGCTGGGCGCCGGCGAGGTCCGCATCCAGGTCGCGGCGGCCGGCATCAACTTCGCCGACGTGATGGCCCGCATGGGCCTCTACCCCGACGCGCCCAAGCCGCCCTGCGTCGTCGGCTACGAGGTCGCCGGGACGATCCTCGAGCTCGGCGAGGGCGTCGTCGGGCTGATCCCCGGGCAGCGCGTCCTCGCCGGGACGCAGTTCGGCGGCTACGCCTCGCAGGTGGTCGTACCCGCCGGCGACGTCGTGCCTCTGCCCGATGAGCTGAGCTTCGAGCAGGGCGCCGCGATCCCCGTCAACTACGCGACCGCCTGGGCGGGCCTGATCGGCTACGGGAGCCTGCAGGCCGGCGAGCGGGTGCTGGTCCACTCGGCCGGCGGTGGCGTCGGCATCGCCGCGACGCAGATCGCCAAGCACTTCGGCGCGGAGGTCTGCGGCACGGCCAGTCCCGCCAAGCACGAGCGGATCCGCGAGCTGGGCTGTCGACCGGGCGCTCGACTACACGACGCCCGGCTGGGAGCGCGACATCGGCAGCTTCGACGTGATCCTCGATGCGATCGGCGGGCGCAGCTTCAGGAGGAGCTACTCGCTGCTGCGTCCCGGCGGGCGGCTGGTCGCCTTCGGCGCCTCGGCGGTCGTCTCGGGTGAGCGGCGCAACCTCGTCACGGCGCTGCGCGCCGTGGTGCGCATGCCTCGCTTCAGTCTCATCAAGCAGATGTCCGAATCGAAGGCCGTGATCGGATTGAACATGCTGACGCTGTGGAAGGACCGCGGCACGCTCGGACCGTGGATCGAGCCGCTCAGCGCGATGCTGACCGACGGGACGATCAAACCGGTCATCGCCGGGGCCTTCGACTTCGAGCGCGCCGGCGAGGCGCAGACGATGATCGTCGAGCGCAGGAACGTCGGCAAGGTGGTCCTCACGCCATGACGGTCACGGGACGCGCAATGGTCCGTGGTCGGCGCGGCATTGCTGCGGGATAACCGCTGGATTTCCAGGGGTTTCCCCCGACGATGGGAGGCGGTCGCGCCCATAGCGTCCAGGCCATGATTCGTCCGCTCACCGTTCTCGCGGCAACCCTTGCCGCGCTGGCGCTCCCCGCGGGCGCGATCGCTCGCTGGTCCGCGCCGCTGGCGCTGTCCCAGGCGCGCAACTCGCCCTACACCGCGCCGGTCGTGGCAGTCGACTCCAAGGGAGACGCGGCCGTCGCCTGGCAGACCGTCAGCGGGTTCCCGCCGAGCTCGCAGGACCGCGCCTGCGCGCTTGCTCCCATGAGGCGGAGCTGCTACCCGATCGTCGTCCTGCATCTGCTCGTGCGCGACGCACGGGGCCGGACCGTCCGGCGGACGGTCGCGCTGGGCAGAGTCAACCCGACGCTGCGCCTGTCACTCGCGCTCGCGGGAGGGGATGTGACACTCGCCTGGGGCACCTATGACGTCAGCGACTTCCTCGAGACCGCGCAGGCGGTCTTCGGGCCGATGCTCGGGCGTCTGTCGGCGCCGGTGCTGCTCGGCCATTTCTCGGACATCGGCTTCACCGGCGGAAAGACGGAGCTGTACCCGCAGCTGGCGGTCGCCCCCGACGGACGAGTCCTCGCCGCTTGGAGCGCCTGCCGCTCGGCGAGCGGCTGTGGGCATGCGGGGGGCGTCGAGCTCGCATCCCGGGCTCCCGGACACGGCTTCAGCCGGACCCGCTCGGTCGGCGCCGCTGCGCAGGGCGCGCTCCCGCAGTTCGACTCCTCCGGCCGGCTCTACCTCGTCAGCGCCTGCAGCGGCCGGGTGCTGCTCGCGGCGCCCGGCAGCCTCAGCTTCCGGCGCACCGTCACGCTGACCGCGGGACCGGTCTCCGATCTCACGCTCGCCCTCTCCGGCGCGGGCGAAGGGCTCGCCTCGTGGATCGCCGGAGCCTGCTCGTCCGATCAGGCCGTGGGGAACACCCCCGGCCCGGTGATGGCCAGCCTGCTGCGCTCAGGGACGTTCGCTGCGCCGAAGACCTTGACTGCGCCCGGCGCGAAGGCCTTCTACCTGACCGCCGCCGCGGTCCCCGGCGGCGGCGCCCTCGGCTGGGTGCTCGCGGGGATCTCCGGCGTTCCGCTCCCGGCGACGGCGCTCGTCGGCACACCGGCCGTCTCCGCGACGGCGCCGGCCGGGGTCGTCCCGCTGATTGCCGACGGCGGCGGCGACGTGCTGTTCGGCCCGACCCGCGTACTGGTCGCGGCCGGCCCGTTCTTCATCCGCCCTGCCGGCGGATCACCCGACCAGACGCTTGCGACCCGATCGGGCGAGGCGGCCGTGGCTCCTTTCGGCCGCGCGGTGGCGATCGCCGGATACGGCGGCAGCGCGACGCTGTGGCTGTCGGTCTGGCGGCCCTAGAGGCGCGTACCACCAGAAGCAGCCGCCGATCGCCCCCCGCCGGGGCCGTCCTGCGAAGCCGTGCGGTCAAGCCCCCGAGGCCCATCGCGCCGCTATCCCACCGCTCCTATCGCGGTGCTAACCTGCGCTGTGAATGTCGCAGCAGCGCTCGCTTCTGACTCTTCTCCTGCTCCCCCCTCGGGGGGAATAGCGCGTGGCGGCCGCGTAGCCGCATACCCAGCGGAGAGGAACGGAAAGCGAGACAGAGAAGGAGCACGAGCGACATGACCGACACCGACAGGCAGCGCGACCCGGCCGATCGGGTTCTGATCTTCGACACCACCCTGCGCGACGGCGAGCAGTCGCCCGGGATCTCCCTGAACAGGCAGGAAAAGCTCGAGATCGCCCACCAGCTGGCCAGGCTGGGCGTCGACGTGATCGAGGCCGGGTTCCCGATCACATCGCCTGGCGACTTCGAGGCCGTCCAGGCGATCGCCCAGGAGGTCCACGGACCGGTGATCTGCGGCCTGGCGCGGACCAGCAAGCAGGACATCGAGGCCGCCTGGAACGCCGTCCGCGACTCCGAGCGCCCGCGCATCCACACCTTCATCGCCACCAGCGACATCCACATCGAGCGCAAGCTGCAGACGACCCGCGCGGACGTGATCGGCCAGGTCCGCGCCGCCGTCGCCCAGGCCCGGGAGCTCACCGAGGACGTCGAGTTCTCGCCCGAGGACGGCTCGCGCTCGGACGTCGAGTACATGGCCGAGGTGATCCAGGTGGCGCTCGACGAGGGCGCCACCACGATCAACGTCCCCGACACGGTCGGCTACACGATGCCGGTCGAGTACAGGGCGATGTTCGAAGAGCTCTACCGCCTGGTCCCCGACCTGCGCAAGGTGATCGTCTCGGTGCACTGCCACGACGACCTGGGTCTGGCCGTCGCGAACTCGCTGGCGGGCCTGGAAGCCGGCGCCCGCCAGGTCGAGAGCGCGATCAACGGGATCGGCGAGCGGGCCGGCAACGCCTCGCTGGAGGAGGTCGTGATGCTGCTGCGCACCCGCGAGCCCTCGCTCGGGCTGTGGACGGGCGTCGACACGACCGAGATCGCCCGGACCAGCCGCCTGGTCTCCCGGCTGACGGGGTATCCGGTTCAGCCCAACAAGGCCATCGTGGGGCGCAACGCCTTCGCCCACGAGGCCGGCATCCACCAGGACGGGGTGCTGAAGGAGCGCACCACCTACGAGATCATGGACGCGACCACCGTCGGGCTGCGCAGCAACTCGATCGTGCTGGGCAAGCACTCCGGGCGCCACGCGCTGAGCAAAGCCCTCGAGGAGATGGGCTTCGAGATCGACGGTCAGGCTCTGAACGTCGCCTTCAAGCGCTTCAAGGAGCTGGCCGACCGCAAGAAGCAGGTGACGGCCATGGACCTCGAGGCGCTCGTGACCGACGAGCTGCGCGAGGACATCCCGGGGTACGCGCTGGACTGGTTCGAGGTCGAGTCGTCCTCGCGGCGCTCGCCGCACGCGAAGGTGGGGGTGACACTGCCCGACGGCAGCACCGCCACCGGCAGCTTCGTCGGCGACGGCCCGATCGACGCGATCTTCCAGGCCATCAACGCCGCCACGGCGACCGCGCCGGTGCTCAGCGAGTTCACGATCGGCGCCGTCACCGAGGGCCACGACGCGCTCGGCGAGGTCTCGGTCGTAGTCGAGCTCGACGGCTCGACAGGCGCGGGCCAGGGCGTGTCGACCGACATCATCGACGCCGCCGGCCGGGCCTACGTCCGCGCGCTGTCGGTTGCGCTCGCCCGCTCGCAGGCCGGCGAGGCGGTCGGGCTCCCCGAGCCGACGGCATAGTCGGCACCTCCCGCGGCTGCGCCGAGCAGCCCAGCGGGAAAGTGCCCGGCGGCCCCGCGGCGAGCACCGGCCGAAGGGGATCGACGATCCGTGGCGCATCTTCGCGCTTGTCCGTGATAACGTACGCTTGTATGGCACGGACGACGACGAACAGCAAGCTCGACGCAACGCCCTCCGACGCGCTCGAACCGACCGTCATCGGGGCCCGCGTCAAGGCGCTGCGCGAAGCGGGCGGACTGTCGCTGCGCGACCTGGCCGAGCGCAGCGGGGTCAGCGCGCCGATGCTCTCGCAGGTCGAGCGCGGCGAGACCAGCCCCACCCTGACCGTCGCAGCCCGCATCGCCGCGGGCCTCGAGCTGCGGCTCTCCCAGCTGCTGCGCCTGGACGAGCAGGGCTCCGTCACGGTGGTGCGGGCGGGCCAGCGTCGCCGCGGCGGCAACAGGCGGGGCGGACACAGCTTCGAGGTGCTGACCTCCGAGCAGCCCGGCCAGCGGGCCGAGCTCTCGCGCCACGTGCTCGCCCGGGGCGGCGCCACCGGAGCCCCTGATGACCCGCCGATGCACGAGCCCGGCAGCCGCGAGACCGTCCTCGTCGAGCGCGGCGGCGTGGTGCTGATCTGCGACGGGCAGTCACACCGCCTGGCCGAGGGCGACTGCGTCACCTTCGATGCGGACCTGCCCCACCACTTCGAGAACCCCGGCTCCGAGGAGGCGGCCTTCCTGGCCGTCGTCTCCGCCGGGTTGAGGCGCAGCTGATGACGGCCGCGCCGCCGCGCGAGAACACCCGCACGACGATCGGGACCCCGGGAGGGGTCCACCTGAAAAACGACAGCACCACCGAGCAGAGAGGTCGATGAGCATGCCCAAGACGATGTTCGACAAGATCTGGGAGGCCCACGAGGTCGGCGGCCAGGGGTCAGGGCTGATCTACATCGACCTGCACCTCGTCCACGAGGTCACCAGCCCGCAGGCCTTCGACGGGCTGCGGCTGGCCGGGCGTCCGGTGCGGCGCCCCGACCGCACGCTTGCCACCGCCGATCACAACACCCCCACCGACGGCACGCCCGTCGCGGCGCGGATCAAGGACCAGCTGTCCCGCGTCCAGGTCGAAACGCTCGAGCGCAACTGCGCCGAGTTCGGGATCCCGGTCTACTCCCTGGGATCCGAGCGCCAGGGCATCGTGCACGTGATCGGACCGGAGCTGGGTGTCACGCAGCCCGGCATGACGATCGTCTGCGGCGACTCCCACACCTCCACCCACGGCGCCTTCGGGGCGCTGGCCTTCGGGATCGGGACCAGCGAGGTCGAGCACGTGCTGGCGACGCAGTGCATGGTCCAGCACAAGCCCCGGTCGATGCGGATCGAGTACCAGGGCGATCTGGGCTTCGGCGTGACCGCGAAGGACCTGATCCTCGGCACCCTGGGCCGCCTCGGCGTGGGCGGCATGACCGGGCACGTCGTCGAGTACTCCGGCCCCGCCATCCGGGCGCTCTCGATGGAGGGCCGTATGACCGTCTGCAACATGACCATCGAGGGCGGCGGCCGGGCCGGGATGATCGCGCCCGACGACACGACGTTCGCCTGGTTCACCGACCTGGCGCGCCCCGGCGCGCCCGCCGGCGCCGAGCTTCAGAAGGCGATCGAGCACTGGTCCGGGCTGGCCAGCGACGAGGGCGCCTTCTTCGACAGCGAGCTGACCATCGACGCCGCCGCGATCTCGCCGCAGGTCAGCTGGGGCACCAATCCCGGGATGGTCCGGTCGGTGACCGAGAGCGTGCCCGCCCCCGAGGAGTTCGACGCCCCGGCCGACCGCGAGGCCGCCGAACGGGCGCTGCACTACATGGACCTCGCGCCCGGCACCCCGATCCAGGAGATCGCCGTCGACCGGGTCTTCATCGGCTCGTGCACCAACTCGCGGATCGGCGACCTGCGCGCCGCCGCCGAGGTCGTCGCCGGGCGGCGCGTCGCCGGCTCGGTCAACGCGATGGTCGTGCCCGGCTCCCAGCAGGTGCGGGCCCAGGCCGAAGCGGAGGGCCTCGATCGCGTCTTCCGCGAGGCCGGCTTCGACTGGCGGGTGGCCGGCTGCTCGATGTGCCTGGGCATGAACCCCGACATCCTCGCCCCCGGCGAGCGCTGCGCCTCGACCTCCAACCGCAACTTCGAGGGCCGCCAGGGCCGAGGCGGGCGCACCCACCTGGTCTCTCCCCAGATGGCCGCCGCGGCGGCCATCGAGGGGCGCTTCGTCGACATCAGGGAGTGGCGATGAGCGACACCGCCGAGCCGGCCGCGTGGCGGCACCCGCGCCTCGTCGCCGAGTTCCTGGAGCGTCGCCAGGCCGTGCTGCCGCTGCTCGATGTCCAGGAAGACCTCGTTCGGCGCCTGTTCGAACGCCATCGGCGGCCCGTCGGGAGGTTCCTCGACCTCGGCGCCGGTGACGGCGCGATGAGCGCGCTGCTGCGCTCTGCCGCCCCAGGCTCCGAAGCGGTGCTCGTCGACTTCTCCGAGCCGATGCTCGCACGCGCCGAGCAGCGGCTGGGGCCGCCCGCATCGGGCTGGCAGGCGGTCCGCGCCGACCTCGCCCGGCCCGATTGGCGCGCAGCGCTCCCGGACGCCGGTCCCTACGGCGCCGCGATCTCCTCCTATGCGATCCACCACCTGCGCGCCGAGCGCAAGCGTGGGCTGTTCGCCGAGCTCTTCGAGCTGCTCGAGCCGGGGGCGATGTTCGTCAACCTCGACGTCGTCACGATCACCGGTCCGCTGACGGGGCTCTTCGACGAGCAGATGGCGCTCAACGACGCCGCCTGGACCGGACAGGCCGGGCACGAGCATGCCGATGCGCTGCCGGACGACGGCAGCGAAGATCGTCCCGACTCGGCCTGGAGCCAGTTGGAATGGCTGCGCGAGGCCGGTTTCACAGATGTCGAACTGCACTTCAAATGGGCCGAGGGCGCCATCTTCGGCGGGACGGTGCCCCCGGTGGGAGCGTAGGTGGAAGGGAGGGCGTGAGCCCGACCGACGCGGCAGACAGGACGTCGGACGTTCAGATCACAGGCGCGCCGGGACGGCTCGCCGACCAACCCAAGGAAAGACCGTGGAGCCCATCAAAGTCATATCCGGAGCCGTAAGCCACCTCGACCGATCCAACGTCGACACCGACCAGATCATGCCCAAGCAGTTCCTCAAGCGGGTCGAGCGCTCGGGCTTCGGGGAGTTCCTGTTCTTCGACTGGGCCAAGGAGCCCGGCTGGGAGCTGCCCGCCAACCCGATCCTCGTCGCCGGCGAGAACTTCGGCTGCGGCTCCTCGCGCGAGCACGCACCATGGGGGCTGCAGGACTACGGCTTCCAGGCGATCGTCGCGCCCAGCTTCGCCGACATCTTCTACTCCAACTGCACCAAGATCGGGCTGCTGCCTGTCGTGCTCGGCGAGGAGGACTGCCGGGCGCTCGCGCACGCGGGGGAGGGGGAGATCGACCTCGAGGCACAGGAGGTCCGGATCGGAGGCCCGCCCGCCCGCGAGGTCGCCTTCGAGATCGATCACGAGATCCGCCGCCGGCTGCTGGCCGGGCTGGACGACATCGGGGTCACCCTCGCCTCCGAGCAGGACATCGCCGCCTACGAGGGCGCGCGCGAGCGCGAGGCCGGCTGGGTCGGGGTGGGCACGACGGCGCTGTGAGCAGCGTGCTCTCCTGGTAGCGTCGCCGCCCGTGGCGCATCGCGTAGTCACCCTTCCCGGCGACGGGATCGGCCCCGAGATCATGGAGCCGGCGCTCGAGGTGCTGGAAGCCGTGGGCGACTTCGAGTTCGACGAGCGCCTCTTCGGCGGAGCCTCCATCGACGCGTATGGAACCGCTCTCACCGACGAGGTGCTCGCCGCCTGCCGCGACGCCGACGCCGTGCTGCTGGCCGCGGTGGGTGGGCCGAGGTGGGACACGACCGACCCCGACCGACCCCGCCCCGAGCAGGGCCTGCTGGGGCTGCGCAAGGGGCTCGGGCTGTACGCCAACCTGCGTCCCGTCAAGCCGATCCCGGCCCTCTACGACTCCTCGCCGCTGCGCCGCGAGCGGATCGAGGGAACCGACCTGCTGGTCGTGCGCGAGCTGACCGGCGGCATCTACTTCGGCGCCAAGGAGCGCACCCCCGACAGCGCCAGCGACCTCTGCGCCTACACCGTCGCGGAGATCGAGCGGATCGCCCGCGCCGGCTTCCGGGCCGCGCGCACGCGCGTCTCCAGCGTCGACAAGGCCAACGTGCTGGAGACCAGCCGGCTGTGGCGCGAGACGGTCGTGCGCGTGCACTCCCAGGAGTTCCCCAACATCGAGCTGGAGCATGTGCTGGTCGACAACGCCGCGATGCAGCTCATCTCCTCGCCGCGACACTTCGACGTGATCCTCACCGAGAACCTGTTCGGCGACATCCTCTCCGACGAGGCCGCCATGCTGACCGGCTCGATCGGGATGCTGCCCAGCGCCTCGCTCGGCGAGGACGGCCCGGGGCTGTTCGAGCCCGTCCACGGCTCGGCGCCCGACATAGCCGGGCAGGGCAGCGCCAACCCGCTGGCCATGTTCCTCTCGGCGGCGATGATGCTGCGCCACGGGCTCGGCTTGGAAAGCGAGGCCGCCGCTGTAGAATCGGCCGTGCAGCGCGCACTGGACGGGGGTCTGCGCACCGCCGACCTGGGCGGAAGCGCCGGGACGGCGCAGGCCACGAGGGCTGTGCTCGACAACATCGAATAGGAGTCGCGACGAAAGTGGAGCCCACCGACCTCATCTGGATGAACGGAGACTTCGTGGCCTGGGAGGACGCGAAGGTCCACGTCCTGACGCACGGCCTGCACTACGGGACCGGGGTCTTCGAGGGCGTCCGCTGCTACGACACCCAGATCGGGCCCGCCGTGTTCCGCAACGCCGACCACGTCGACCGGCTGCTCAAATCGGCCGAGCTCTACTACATGCCCGTGCCCTACTCGGCCGAGCAGCTGCGCTCCGCCACGCTCGAGCTGGTCGCCCGCAACGGCCTTCGCTCCTGCTACATCCGCCCGATCATCTTCCGCGGCTACGGGCAGATGGGCCTGAACCCGCTCGAGGCGCCCGTCGACGTGACGATCGCCTGCTGGGAGTGGGCGGCCTACCTGGGCGAGGACGGCAAGCGGGACGGGATCCGCGCGAAGGTCTCCTCCTGGCGGCGGATCAGCCCCGACTCGCTGATCCCGCACGCCAAGGCCTCTGGTCAGTACCTCAACAGCGTGCTCGCGAAGGTCGAGTCGCTGAAGGCCGGCTACGACGAGGCGATCCTGCTCGACGATCACGGTCACGTCTGCGAGGGGACCGGCGAGAACATCTACATCGTCCGCGACGGCGAGATCGCCACGCCGGGGCAGCACAACTCGATCCTCGACGGCATCACGCGCCGCTCGATCGTGCAGATCGCCCAGGACCTGGGCTACACGGTGGTGGAGCGCAACGTGGCCCGCGCCGAGATGTACCTGGCCGAGGAGATGTTCATGTCGGGCACCGCCGCCGAGCTCGTGCCGGTCGTGCAGGTCGACGACCATCCGATCGGCAGCGGCAGCCCCGGCGAGACCACCAGGGTCCTGCAGGCCGCCTTCGACGAGGCGATCCACGGCCGCAGCGAGCGCTACAGGGAGTGGCTGGACGTCGTGCACCCGCGCGCCCTGGAGACCCCAACGGGCGAAGCCGCCGCTCCCGGGGAGCGAATTACCGGGGCGACCGGCTAGGGCGCTGCGCCCGCGGCCGGTCGCTCCTCCCGAGCCGCTTCGCACTCAGGCGCCCGAAAGGACATCCCCGTTGAGCACCCTTCCCAACCGCATCGAGCTATACGACGCCACCCTTCGCGACGGCATGGGCGGCGGCGGGCTGACCCTGACCGCCCAGGAGAAGCTGCGCGTCGTCCACGCCCTCGACGAGCTCGGCGTGCACATGATCGAGGCCGGGTTCCCGGCGTCGAACCCGAAGGAGCAGGAGCTGTTCTCGCTGCTCGCCGACGAGCGCCTCGGCCACGCCCAGGTGGTCGCCTTCGGCATGACCCGCAGGCGCGACGCGAGCGCCGAGCAGGACCAGGGACTGCGCGTGCTGGCCGAGTCGTTCGCGCCGCTCTGCACGATCGTCGGCAAGGCCTCCGTGCTGCACGTCGAGAAGGTCGTGCGCGCCTCGCGGGAGGAGAACCTGGCGATGATCGCCGACTCCGTCCGCTTCCTGGTGGCCGCGGGCAAGCGGGTGCTGCTGGACGCCGAGCACTTCTTCGACGGCTTCGCGCTGGACCCCGGCTACGCGCTCGACTGCCTGCGGGCCGCGGCCGAGGCGGGCGCCGAGCGGCTGGTCCTGTGCGACACCAACGGCGGCTGCCTGCCGCCGCAGATCCGCACCGCCTTCGCCGTCGTCGGCGAAGCTCTGCCCGGCGTGGCGCTGGGGATCCACACCCACGACGACTCCGGCTGCGCCGTGGCCAACACGCTGACCGCCGTGGAAGCCGGGGCCACCCAGGTGCAGGGGACGATCAACGGCATCGGCGAGCGCACCGGCAACGCCAACCTCGTCACGATCATCGCCGACCTGCAGCTGAAGATGGGCTGCGAGGTGCTCGAGCCCGGGCGCCTGCGGCGCCTGACCGAGACGGCCCACTTCGTCGACGAGCTGCTCAACCGCTCGCCCAACCCGGCCCAGCCATACGTGGGCAAGCACGCCTTCGCCCACAAGGCCGGCCTCCACGCCGCCGGCGTCCAGGCCGACGCGCAGACCTTCGAGCACGTCGACCCGGCCGTCGTCGGCAACGGTCGCGACGTGCTCGTCTCAGAGCTCTCCGGAAAGGCGACCATCGCCGAGAAGGCCAGCGAGGCCGGCATCGGCGTCGCGGCGGGGGAGCAGGGATCGGACTTCGCCCAGCGGGTGCTCGATCGGGTCAAGGAGCTCGAGCACGAGGGCTTCCAGTTCGAGGCCGCCGACGGGTCGCTGGAGCTGCTGATGCGCAAGGAGGCAGGCGAGTACGAGCCTCTCTTCCGCCTGGAGTCGTGGCGCGTGACCGTCGAGAAGCGGGTCGACGGCAAGGTCGAGACCGAGGCCACCATCAAGATCTGGGTGCAGGGCGAGCGCTATCTGCGCACCGCCGAGGGGAACGGGCCGGTGCACGCGCTGGACCGGGCCCTGCGCGACGCGATCGGCGAGATCTACCCGCACCTGCACGACATCGACCTCGACAACTTCAAGGTCAGGATCCTCGACGAGACGAAGGGCACGGGGGCCGTCACGCGCGTGCTGATCGACGCCACCGACGGACAGGACAGCTGGGGCACGATCGGCGTCTCGGAGAACCTGATCGCCGCCTCCTGGGACGCCCTGGTCGACTCGCTGGAGTACGGCATGCAGCCGGGACGGCGTCCGGACCCGCAGGAGACGCACAGATCGCCCGACAGGGTCTAGCGGCCCCCGCCGCCACGATACCGCTCGCCCGCCCGGTGCTGGGCGAGGAGGAGGAGCGGGCTGTGCTCGAGGTGCTCCGCTCCGGGCAGCTCTCGCTTGGGCCGCGGCTGGCCGAGTTCGAGAGGCGCTTCGCCGCCTTCCTCGACGCGCCGCTCGCCAGCGCCGTCAGCAGCGGCACCGCCGGGCTTCACCTGGCGCTGCGCGCCGTCGGGGTCGCCGACGGCGATGAGGTGGTGACCAGCCCGTTCTCCTTCGTCGCCTCGGCAAACGCCGCGATCTACGAGCGCGCCCGTCC
Organism: uncultured Solirubrobacteraceae bacterium; assembly: GCA_963760785.1. Classification (GTDB taxonomy): domain Bacteria; phylum Actinomycetota; class Thermoleophilia; order Solirubrobacterales; family Solirubrobacteraceae; genus Palsa-744. Next base: position 101,604 of record CAVXEL010000002.1, read on the forward strand.
GGTGTTCGCCGACATCGACCCCGTCACCCTCAACCTCGATCCCCAGGCCGCCGCCGCCGCGATCACTCCCCGCACGCGGGCCTTGCTGCCGGTCCACATCTTCGGCTACCCCGCCGAGATGCCCGCCTTCGAGCGGCTCGCCCGGACGAACGGGCTGGGCCTGGTGGAGGACGCCTGCGAGGCGCTCGGAGCCCGCCACGCCGATGGGCCCGCCGTCGGCGCCCGCGGCAACCCGGCCGTGTTCGGCTTCTATGCGAACAAGCAGCTGACCACCGGCGAGGGCGGCATGATCTCGCTGGCCGACGAGGCGATCAAGCAGCGCGTCGACTCAGAGCGCAACCAGGGCCGGGCACCCGACATGGGCTGGCTGGACCACGACCGGCTGGGCTTCAACTACCGGCTCTCGGACGTCGCCTGCGCGATCGGCATCGCCCAGCTCGATCGTCTCGACGGGATGCTCGAGGGCCGGGCGGCGGCCGCCGAGCTCTACCGCCAGGCGCTCGGCGGCCTGGAGGGCCTGACCCTTCCCTGTCCCGACCGCGGCGGCGACGTGCGGGGCTGGTTCGTCTACGTCGTCCAGCTGCCCCCCGGCGTCGACCGCGACAGCGCCGTCGGCGAGCTCGCCTCGCGCGGCATCCAATCCAAGCCCTACCTGCCCGCGATCCACCTGATGAGCTTCTACCGCGAGCGTTACGGGCACCGCCCCGGCGAGTTCCCCGTCGCCGAGGCCGTCGCTGCCCGCTCGCTGGCCCTGCCCTTCTTCCCCGGCATCGCCGAGGGCGAGGTCGCTCGCGTCGCGCAGGCGCTGCGGGCCGTGCTGGGCAGGACCCCGCTCTAGACTCTCGCGCGTGTCGCGCTTGCACGAGCCCCAGCACCCCGACTTCCGGCGCCTGAACGCGTCGATCGACTTCGACCGGCGGCTGTGGCCGCAGGACATCGCCCAGTCTCGCGCCCACGCCCGGATGCTGGCCCGGCAGGGGATCATCGCCGCCGAGGACCGCGACGCGCTGCTGGCGGGGCTGGACGCCGTCGAGGCCGAGCTCGCAGGCAACCGCTTCCCCTTCCAGGCGGACGACGAGGACATCCACATGGCCGTCGAGCGTCGCCTGACCGAGATCGCCGGGCCGGTGGAGGGCGGCTGCACACCGCCCGCTCGCGCAACGACCAGGTCGTCACCGACCTGGCCATGTACACCCGCGAGGCCGCCGCGGACGCGCTGGAGGCGATCCGGGCGCTGATGGCGGTGACGCTCGAGCGGGCCGAGCAGCACGCCGACTGGGCGATGCCCGGCTACACCCATCTGCAGCGGGCCCAGCCCGTCTACCTGGGCCATCACCTGCTGGCCTACTTCTGGATGCTCGCACGGGACAGGGCCCGCTTCGCCAGGGCGCGGGCCGAGGCCGGGCGCCTGCCGCTCGGCGCGGGCGCCCTGGCCGGTGTGAACTTCGACACCGACCGGCGCTTCCTGGCGGACGAGCTCGGCTTCGAGGAGGTCGCGCCGAACTCGATCGACGCAGTCTCCGGGCGCGACTTCATCCTGGACTACCTGGCCGCCGCGGCGACCTGCGCCACCCACCTCTCCCGGCTGGGCGCCGAGCTGGTGCTGTGGTCGAGTGCCGAGTTCGGCTTCGTCGAGCTTCCCGACGCGTGGAGCTCGGGCTCCTCGATCATGCCCCAGAAGAAGAACCCCGATGCCGCCGAGCTGCTTCGCGCGAAGGCGCCCAGGGTGGTCGGGCACCTGGCCGCCCTGCACGGGGTGATGCACGCCCTGCCCCTGACCTACAACAAGGACCTGCAGGAGGACAAGGAGCACCTCTTCGACGCGGTCGACACGCTCGAGCTGAGCCTGGCCGCCGCGCGGGGGATGCTGGCCGGCGCGCGGTTCGACCGCGAGCGGATGCTGGCGGCGGCCTCCGACGAGCTGATCGCCGCGACCGACGTGGCGGACCTGCTCGTGCGGTTGGGGATGCCCTTCAGGGAGGCTCACGGCGTCGTCGCCGGGCTGGTCCGCGCGGCGGTGGACTCGGGCAGGGAGCTCTCCCAGCTGAGCTCCGCCGAGCTGAGTGGACAGAGCGAGCTGCTGGGCGCCCACGAGGCCGAGTTCCGCCGGGTGCTGGCACAGAGCTCCTGGCTGGAGTCGAAGGTCTCCGAGGGCGGCACCTCCTCGGCGCGTCTGGCCGAGCAGCTGGTCCTGGCCCGCGAGGCACTCGATGGCGGCGCTTGAAGCCGACTTCTACGCGCGCCCGGTCCTCGAGGTCGCGCGCGAGCTGATCGGGTGCACCGTCGTGTACGAGCACGGCAGCGGCGTGATCGTGGAGACAGAGGCCTACCACCAGTCCGAGCCCGCCTGTCACGCGTTCGCCGGCCTGACCGCGCGGACGCGCACGCTGTTCGGAGCGCCCGGCCGCGCCTACGTCTATCGCTCCTACGGCATCCACGCGCTGCTGAACGCCGTCTGTGAGCCCGAGGGCGTGGGCGCCGGCGTGCTGATCCGCGCGCTCGCGCCGCGGGAGGGAGTGGAGCTGATGCGGGCGCGACGCGTTGCCGCGCTGCGCGGGCAGGGGACGCTCGCGACCTCGAGCTCTGCTCGGGGCCGGGTCGCCTGACGCAGGCGCTGGGCATCGGGCTCGAGCAGAACGGAACATCCCTGGCAGCGGGCCCCGTGCGGATCCTCGCCCGGGAGGGGGCCGCGCCGTCGGTCCTCGCGGGGCCGCGGGTCGGCATCACCAAGGCGGCCGAGCTGCCCTGGCGCTTCTGCGCGGAGGGCGAGCCGAACGTGTCGCGGCCGTGGCGCGTGCGGGCCTGAGCGTGAGCCCGGGACGGCACCGTGGGGCGGCCGCGCGCCTGCTGCTGTCGGGCGCCCGGCCGCGCTGACGCGTCAGCGCGCCTGCGGCGGCAGCCAGCGCTCACTAGAGACCTGGGACAAGCCGAGAGCTAAACGCCTCAGAGCTTCGGCGAGGAGCTGAGCTTCCGACGAACTGAAGCCCTCGACCCGCGCCGCCGGCCCCGAGGGCTGGCGGCGCGCCGGCGGTGAGGCCGGCGTGGATGGGCGTGGCGCCGGGGCGTTCGGCGCAGTGCGCGCCCCTGCGGGCGCCGCCGGCGCCGGCGCCGTTCGCGCCGGCGCCGCGGGGCCCGGGGCGGCGGGCGCGGCGCCTGCTCGCTGCCTCGTCGCCGCCGTGCTCGAGCCCCTCGTGCGCCCGTCGTGGGCCGGCGCGGCTTCGGCGCTACCGTCGTCGATTCCGCGACCGCCCTTGCCGGTGGAGCCTTCTTGGCCGCCGGCGTGTTCGGCGCGGTCTTGTCGACCCCCAGCGCGGAGAACATGAAGTCGTGCCAGATCAGGGCCGGAAAGGTGCCGCCGAGCACGGGACCGCCGTTGAAGTCGGTCGTCATCGGGACCAGCTTGTTGGGGTAGCCGACCCAGACGGCGACGGTGTACTTGGAGTCCCAGCCGACGAACCAGGCGTCGCCGTAGTTGACGTCGTGCCGGTCTTGCCGGCCGCGAACTGGCCGAGCGCGGCGGCGCGTGCCGGTGCCGTACTGGACGACCGCTTCGAGCATCGAGGTCTCGGTCTGGGCGATGCGGCGGGGAGCACGCGGCTTCGTCTGCGACGTTGTGTCGACGTGCGAGCCGTCGGGCAGCGGGCTGCCGGCGCTTCGACTTCCTGGATCCCCACCGGCGCGCCGGCGAGGGCCATCGTGCCGCTGACGCGCTCGCCGCCGTGGGCGATCGTCTCGTAGGCGTGGGCCATGTCGATCGGCGTGACGCCGACGGTGAGGCCCCCGATCGTCATCGCCGGGTTGGTCGACAGCGGCGTCGTGATCCCCATCTTGTGGGCGAGCAGGGCGATCTTGCGCGTGCCCACCTTCAGGCCGACTTCGGCGAATATCGAGTTGTCCGAGAAGGCCGTCGCGCCGGTCAGCGTGTTCGAGCCGGAGTAGGCGCCTTCGTCGTTGTGCACGACGAACTTTTCGGTGCCGTGGGTGTTCGGGACGATGAAGGTCTTCTGCTTCGAGGTCCAGACCGATTCGGGCGAGATCCCGTCGTCGAGCGCGGCGGCCAGGTCGAAGGCCTTGAACGAGGAGCCCGGCTGGCGCTCGCCGAGGGTCGCGAGGTTGAAGGGCGTTTCGCTGTAGCTGCGACCCCCGACCATCGCCCGCACCTCGCCGGTCGAGTTTTCGATCGCCACCAGCGAGGCGGTCGGGCCGCCGGTGTAGGCCAGGTAGTTGTTGACGGCCTGTTCGGCCGCCCGCTGGAGTTCGAGATCGAGTGTCGTCCTGACGCGCAGGCCGCCGTCGAAGGCGCGGGGCGCGCCGTAGCGTTCGATCACCTGCTGCTGGGCCCAGCTGGTGAAGTAGCCGGCGTCGACGCCTTCGACGGTCGGGTGCCTGCGGAGCCTGGATCTGGTGCGGCGACGGCAGCGCCTGTCTGACGCTTTCTTCGTAGATCGGGCGCGTCAGGTAGCCCTGGTCGAGCATCTGGCGCAGCACGACGTTGCGGCGTTCCAGCGCCGCCAGCGGGTGCTCGGCGGGGTCGTATGCGGTTGGCGACTGGATGATCCCGGCCAGCAGCGCCGCCTCCCACGGTTGGAGCTGTTCGACGCAGAGCTGGTGGGCGGGCATGCCGCAGCCGAGGTGGTTGACGTCGTGCCCGAAGTAGGTCTGGGCGGCCGCCTCGATCCCGTAGGCGCCGTTGCCGAAGTAGATCGTGTTGAGGTAGGCCGTGATGATCTTTTCCTTGGACCACTTGTGGGAGAGCTGGTAGGCCAGCGCGGCCTCCCTGAGCTTCTCGAAGATCGTGCGGTGCGACTGGGCCTGAAGCGCGTTCTTGATGAACTGCTGCTCGATCGTGGAGGCGCCCTGCACGGTGCCTCTGTGCAGGATGTCCTGGACGAACGCGCGGGCGATGCCGCGGATGTCGATCCCGCTGTTGGTCTGGAAGCGCTTGTCCTCGATCGAGATCACCGCCTGCTTGACGATCTTCGGGATCTGTTCGGGCGTGACGATCACGCGGTTCTGCTGGCTGAGCACGCCGATGGGGTGGCCGACGTCGTCAGCAGGTCGGAGCTCTGGGCGTCCTTGAGCTGCGAGAAGCGCGTCAGCGAGGGCAGGTCGGAGGCGATCGAGACGAACATCCCGAACACGAACGAGACCAGGCCCAGCAGCAGCACGGCGCAGGAGGATCGCCGCGAACCGCAGCCGCTTCAGTCGCGGCTTGGGCGCCGGCGGCGGTGCGGGGGGATGTCGGGAAGGACCTCGACGCTCATCGGCGGGGAACGGAGCGGTGGCCCGGGCGCGCCGGAGCGGTCGATCCCGGCGGCGCGGGCCGCCGCGGTGCGGCAGCGAGGGGCCCTCGCGCCGGCGAGAGTCTAGCATTGCCCCCGATGTCAAACGACCCGTACTCGGCTGCCGAGCAGGCTGCCCGGCTGAGCCGCAGCGCGGTCGACTCGCTGCCCCGAGGGGCGCTCGAGGAGAAGCTCGCGCAGGCCGCGCGCGAGGGGCGTCCGCTGCGGGTGAAGCTCGGCATCGACCCGACTGCGCCGGACATCCACCTCGGGCACGCCGTCGTGCTGAGCAAGCTGCGCGAGTTCCAGGACGCGGGCCACCGGGTGGTGCTGATCATCGGCGACTACACGGCCCGGGTCGGCGACCCCTCTGGCCGTTCGAGTCTGCGTCCGATGCTCAGCGAGGGGAGATCGACGCCAACGCGGCCACCTTCCAGGGGCAGGCCTCGAAGATCCTCGACCAGGACCCGCGGCTGCTGGAGGTGCGCCACAACGGCGAGTGGCTCGACATGCCGATGGTCGACCTGCTGGGGCTGGTGCGCACGACCACGGCCGCGCAGCTGCTGGAGCGCGAGGACTTCGCCAAGCGGTGGGCCGCCAAGGAGCCGATCTCGCTGCTGGAGCTGCTCTACCCGCTGCTGCAGGGCTATGACTCGGTCGCGATCGACGCCGACGTCGAGCTGGGCGGGACCGACCAGAAGTTCAACCTGCTGCTGGGCCGGGACATCCAGCGCCACTACGGGCAGCCCGAGCAGGCGATCATGACGATGCCGATCCTGGTCGGCACCGACGGGCACCGCAAGATGTCCAAGTCGCTGGGCAACCAGATCGGGATGACCGACCCGCCGCGAGGAGATGTACGGCAAGACGATGGCGATCCCCGACGAGGCGATGGAGGAGTACTACCGGCTGCTGCTCGACCCGCGCGCCGGCCGCGCGGGACCGCCCGGCCGCGGGGCTGGAGGGCAGCTCGGCGCGCGACGCCAAGCGCCGGCTGGCCCGCGAGCTGGTCGGCCTGGCTGCACTCCGAGCAGGCGGCCGCGCAGGCCGAGGCGGAGTTCGAGCGGGTGTTCGGCCAGCGCGAGCTGCCCGAGGAGATCGAGGAGGCGACGCCTGCCGCGCCGAGGGCGACGGTGCACCTGCCCGCGCTGATCGCCGCGGAGTTCGGGATCTCGCGCTCGGAGGCCCGGCGGCTGATCGAGCAGGGCGGCGTCTGGCTGGGCGAGCGAGCAGCTCGGGCGCCGGCGGACATGGACCTCGCGCGCCGAGCCGGGCCGACGGGCAGCGTCCTGCGGGTCGGCCGCCGGCGCTTCTGCGTGCGCCTGAGGCAGTCCTCGCGATGCCGGCGAGGGTAGCGCGGAGGCCGCCCGCCGCGCTATACTCCCTGGTCGGCCCGCAGGCGCCCCTGGGCGCTGGGCCATCGGTCTCCTCCGAAGGAAGCCCTTTCGAGGAGGCTGGACGGTCTTTGAAAACTCAACAGCATGCGCATCTACGATCCGAATGGATCGTGGTGTGCGTCCAGGTTCGACCCGTCGGCGGGAGCGCCTCGAGCGCGCTCGCGAGCGACGGCAAAGAGTCAAGTAGAGAAGTACCCCGTCATGGTTCGGGACCACGGTGTATGAGGTCCCGGCCGCCGGCCGCCTTGGCGCGACCGGCAACTCCATGACAGCTTTTCGTGAAGTTCTTCACGGAGAGTTTGATCCTGGCTCAGGACGAACGCTGGCGGCGTGCTTAACACATGCAAGTGGAGCGACGAACCAGGGCTTGCCCTGGGGCAGAGCCGCGAACGGGTGAGTAACACGTGGGTTACCTGCCTCGATGACCGGGACAACCCGAGGAAACTCGGGCTAATACCGGATGTGCCCGCAAGGGGAAAGGAAGCTTCGGCCTCCGCATCGAGATGGGCCCGCGGCCCATTAGCTTGTTGGTGAGGTAACGGCTCACCAAGGCTTCGATGGGTAGCTGGTCTGAGAGGACGATCAGCCACACTGGGACTGAGACACGGCCCAGACTCCTACGGGAGGCAGCAGTGGGGAATCTTGCGCAATGCGCGAAAGCGTGACGCAGCAACGCCGCGTGGGGGAAGAAGGCTTTCGGGTTGTAAACCCCTTTCAGTTGGGACGAAGCTTCGGCGGTGAACAGCCGTCCGGAGTGACGGTACCTTCACAAGAAGCACCGGCTAACTACGTGCCAGCAGCCGCGGTAATACGTAGGGTGCAAGCGTTGTCCGGAATTATTGGGCGTAAAGAGCGTGTAGGCGGCCCGATTAGTCCGCTGTGAAAGTCCAGGGCTCAACCCTGGAATGCCGGTGGATACTGTCGGGCTAGAGTCCGGAAGGGGCGAGTGGAATTCCTGGTGTAGCGGTGAAATGCGCAGATATCAGGAGGAACACCAATGGCGAAGGCAGCTCGCTGGGACGTGACTGACGCTGAGACGCGAAAGCGTGGGGAGCAAACAGGATTAGATACCCTGGTAGTCCACGCTGTAAACGATGGCAACTAGATGTGGGGGGTGTCGACTCCCCCCGTGTCGAAGCTAACGCATTAAGTTGCCCGCCTGGGGAGTACGGCCGCAAGGCTAAAACTCAAAGGAATTGACGGGGGCCCGCACAAGCAGCGGAGCATGTGGTTTAATTCGACGCGACGCGAAGAACCTTACCTGGGCTTGACATGTGAGTGACCGGCGTGGAAACACGCCTTCCCTTCGGGGCACTTTCACAGGTGGTGCATGGCTGTCGTCAGCTCGTGTCGTGAGATGTTGGGTTAAGTCCCGCAACGAGCGCAACCCCCGTCGCATGTTGCCAGCATTCAGTTGGGGACTCATGCGAGACTGCCGGTGACAAACCGGAGGAAGGTGGGGATGACGTCAAGTCCTCATGCCCCTTATGTTCAGGGCTACACACGTGCTACATTGGCGCATACAGAGGGCTGCGATACCGCGAGGTGGAGCGAATCCCTTAAAGTGCGTCTCGGTTCGGATTGCAGGCTGAAATTCGCCTGCATGAAGGCGGAGTTGCTAGTAATCGCGGATCAGCATTGCCGCGGTGAATACGTTCCCGGGCCTTGTACACACCGCCCGTCACACCACGGGAGTGAGCAACACCCGAAGCCGGTGGCCTAACCCGCAAGGGAGGGAGCCGTCGAAGGTGGGGCTCGTGACTGGGGTGAAGTCGTAACAAGGTAGCCGTAGCGGAAGCTGCGGCTGGATCACCTCCTTTCTAGGGAGCACCTAGCGGTGCCCCGGTCCAGGACCCGCCCGATGAGCGGGTCCGAGCGGCCCCGGCCCGACCACGCCCTCGGGGTGCCGGTGGCCAAGGGTGTCCGAGCAGACCGGGCCTAGCATGTCGACCGAACCTGGCTGGATGGCCGCCGGCCGCCGAGCCCCCCGCTACTTGGGGCGCGGCCCGCGCGCGGCCGCAATCGATCCCAGCATGCTGTTGAGTTTTGAGAGACCGGCGTCCGCCGGTGTCCGCGTGGGACGCGTCAACGAGCACGCGACCGAAGCACGCGGCGCCGGCCGGCGTAGCAGCCTCTCCACGGTCCTTGAAAACTGCACAGAAGCCACATCAGCCGCCATCGATAAGCGGCGGCTGAAAACGGGTATCACCGGGTCCGTCGGTGACGGAGCTCCGAGTCTCCCCGCAAGGGGCGGCGGAGGGCGACCGATCCGATCCGGACCTGATCACCGTCAAGATAGTAAGGGCACACGGTGGATGCCTTGGCACCAAGAGTCGAAGAAGGGCGTGAACGGCTGCGATAAGCCACGGTTAGGCGCTTAATAGCCATTGACCCGTGGATTCCCGAATGGGGAAACCCAGCGCTGGTAATGCGGCGTTATCCCCGGCTGAACACATAGGCCGGGCGAGGACAAGCGGGGGAAGTGAAACATCTCAGTACCCCGAGGAAAGAAAATCAACCGAGACTCCCTGAGTAGTGGCGAGCGAAAGGGGATCAGCCCAAACCTGCCAGATGTAAGCGGACACGCGTTGTCTGGCGGGGGTTGTAGGGCGCCTGTTCCGAGCCGTGTCCGGCTCGGCAGGAGTTACAAAATCGTGTGGTAGTCGAAGCGTGTGGAACCGCGCACCATAGAGGGCAACCGTCCCGTAGACGAAACTGCACGATCTCCTGTCAGGCGTTCCTGAGTAAGTCCGCACCCGTGAAACGCGGACTGAAACTGGGGGGACCACCCTCCAAGGCTAAGTACTCCTTGGTGACCGATAGCGGACTAGTACCGTGAGGGAAAGGTGAAAAGTACCCCGGAAGGGGAGTGAAATAGTACCTGAAACCGCGTGCCTACAAGCGGTGGGAGCAGACTTGTTCTGTGACCGCGTGCTTTTTGCATAACGAGCCGGCGAGTTACTCGTCTGCGGCAAGGTTAAGCGATGAGCGGAGCCGTAGCGAAAGCGAGTCCTAATAGGGCGTCATAGTCGTAGGCGGTATACCCGAAACTGAGCGAGCTACCCATGGGCAGGCTGAAGCGGGGGTAAGACCTCGTGGAGGGCCGAACCGACCTAGGTTGAAAACTGGGCGGATGACCTGTGGGTCGGAGTGAAAGGCTAATCAAGCTCAGTGATATCTGGTTCTCTCCGAAATATATTTAGGTATAGCCTCGGATAAATTGCGTGTTGGCCGTAGAGCACTGTTTGGATTAGGGGCCCTACCAGGTTACCGACTTCAGGCAAACTCCGAAGACCAATCACGTGTACTCCGGGAGTCAGTTGCTGGGGGATAAACTTCAGCGTCAAAAGGGAAACAGCCCAGACCGCCAGCTAAGGTCCCTAAGTACTAGCTAAGTGGGAAACGATGTTCGAGTGCATAGACAACCAGGAGGTTGGCTTAGAGGCAGCCACCCTTGAAAGAGTGCGTAACAGCTCACTGGTCAAGTGTTCGAGCGCGGACAATGTAACGGGGCTCAAGCTAGTCACCGAAGCTGCGGGTGCGTGAGACCTTCGGGTCGATCGCGCGGTAGGAGAGCGTTCCCAAGCCAGTAAAGCGGCGGCGTAAGCCAGCCGTGGAGGCTTGGGAAGTGAGAATGCCGGCATAAGTAACGAAAGAGGGGTGAGAATCCCCTCCGCCGATTGCCCAAGGATTCCTGAGTAAAGTTCGTCTGCTCAGGGTTAGTCGGGACCTAAGGCGAGGCCGAAAGGCGTAGTCGATGGCCAACAGGTTGATATTCCTGTACCACGTCGCTTCCGTTTGACCGATGGGGGGACGAGGAAGGCTAGGGGAACCCAGGCGATGGTTGTCCTGGGGTAAGCATGTAGGGGTGGCCCTTGTCAAATGCGGGGCCGCATAACCTGAGGTGCGATGCCAGCTGGCTCTAAGCCGGCGAGTCCCTGACGCCATACCTCCAAGAAAATCCTCTAGGGAGGAAGCGCGTGCCCGTACCAAAACCGACACAGGTGGGCAAGTAGAGAATACTAAGGTGATCGAGATAACCCTCGTTAAGGAACTCGGCAAAATCGCCCCGTAACTTCGGGATAAGGGGCGCCCCAGTAGGGTGAAACTCCTCGCGAGTGGAGCCCGAGAGGGCCGCAGTGAATTGGCTGAAGCGACTGTTTACCAAAAACACAGGTCTCTGCTAAGTCGAAAGACGACGTATAGGGGCTGACGCCTGCCCGGTGCCGGAAGGTTACGTGGAGTTGTTAGGGCTTGACCCGAAGCAGCGAAGCTAAGCCCCGGTAAACGGCGGCCGTAACTATAACGGTTGACAATAAGGCTGTTACAAAATTCAGCTATATGCTGGAACATCCGAGTATCCCGCACTACGAGTACCGTCGCAATCGGGCGGTACCGTGAAAATGTGCCGGGTGCGGACAATCAGCAGGAAAGACTGTCGAGGATCGAGCGACGTCGCTGGTTCATAGCCGGCGTCGTCGAGGGAGAGGGCAGTTGGTGCATCTCCATCAAGAGGCGCGCCACCCATCCCTTGGGCTATTACGTCCAGCCGGAGTTTTTCGTGTACCAACACCGGTGTCGACGTGAGCTGCTCGAGATGACGAAAGAGGTCTTGGGATGCGGTCGGATCTGGCCCAAGCCAGGCAATCCGGACGTTCTCGTGCTCGCGGTGAACTCGCGGGCGAAGATCTCGGCCCATCTGCTGCCGTTCATGCGGCGGTATATGTGCTTCTCGTCTAGACGCGGCGACATGGAGCTCTTCGAAGATGCTATGCATCTGTTCGAGCTCGGCTTGCATCGTCGGCCCGCAGGGCTGGCGACCATCGTGGAGATCGCTTACGCGATGAACCAGGAAGGCAAGCAACGTCGCAGGCCGATGGACGAGATCCTGGACAGAATCCTCAGAGGCCATACGCTGGACACCTCGCGTCAGGGGTGAAGATATGGTCCGACCTCCATGGCGACATGGAGAGCTAGGCGGAACAAGAAACGACCTAGCCGTCCCATCGGGACGTAACAAGAGTGCCTAAGGTAGCGAAATTCCTTGTCGGGTAAGTTCCGACCTGCACGAATGGCGTAACGACTTCAGCGCTGTCTCAACGAGGAGCTCGGTGAAATTGCAGTCTCGGTGAAGATGCCGAGTACCCGCGGCTAGACGGAAAGACCCCGTGAACCTTTACTACAACTTGGTATTGGAGTTCGGTGCATCTCGCTCAGGATAGGTGGGAGGCTTTGAAGCGCTGGTTGCGGCCGGCGTGGAGCCAACCTTGAGATACCACCCTTGGTGTATTGGATTTCTAACAGCGTTCCGTGAATCCGGGCGCTGGACAGTTCCAGGCGGGTAGTTTGACTGGGGCGGTCGCCTCCCAAAATGTAACGGAGGCGCACAAAGGTTCCCTCATCACGGTTGGAAATCGTGTGTAGAGCGTAAAGGTAGTAAGGGAGCTTGACTGCGAGACTGACAAGTCGAGCAGGTGCGAAAGCAGGTCTTAGTGATCCGGCGGTAGCAAGTGGAAGTGCCGTCGCTCAACGGATAAAAGGTACTCCGGGGATAACAGGCTTATCGGGCCCAAGAGTCCACATCGACGGCCCGGTTTGGCACCTCGATGTCGGCTCGTCGCATCCTGGGGGTGGAGTTGCTCCCAAGGGTTGGGCTGTTCGCCCATTAAAGCGGTACGCGAGCTGGGTTCAGAACGTCGTGAGACAGTTCGGTCCCTATCTGCCGTGGGCGTTGGAGAGTTGAGAGGATTTGTCCCTAGTACGAGAGGACCGGGATGAACGCACCTCTGGTGTATCTGTTGTCCTGCCAAGGGCATAGCAGGCTAGCTACGTGTGGATCGGATAACCGCTGAAAGCATCTAAGCGGGAAGCCGGCCTCAAGATGAGCTCTCCCATCCCCTAGAGGGAGTAAGACCCCTGGTAGACCACCAGGTTGATAGGCCGGATCTGGAAGGACGGCAACGTTCGAAGGAGACCGGTACTAATGGGTCGAGGGCTTGACGGATTTTTTTGCCCCCAGTGGGCAATCGTGGTACCCGGTGTGGCGCTGTGCAGTTTTGAAGGACCGTTGGGAGGCTTTGCGCCGTCTTGCAGGGCCGGTCTCTCGAGTCTTTCCGGTGGTTTCAGCGAGGGGGAAACACCTCTTCCCATTCCGAACAGAGCAGTTAAGCCCCTCAGCGCCGATGGTACTTGGCTCGCAAGGGCCTGGGAGAGTAGGACGCCGCCGGTTTCTTCATAACAGTCGAGCCGCCCGCCTGCCCGAATGGGGCGCGGGCGGCTCGACGTCGTTCTGGGCGCCCCGGCGGTGACGCGCCAGCCTCTCATCCGGGCAGGGTGACCCGTCCCTGCTCGTCGAGCGTCCAGTGAGGGTTGTGGGCCACCTCCCAGGGATGGCCGTCGGGGTCGACGAACACGCCGGAATAGCCGCCCCAGAACGTGTCGGCCGGCTCGCGCGGGATCGACGCGCCGGCTCCGCGCGCCTCGGCGATCGTACGGTCGACGTCCTCGGGGCTGCGCGCGTTGTAGGCGAGGGTGACGCCTCCATATCCGCCGGTGTCCTCGACGCCGCTGTCCTGCGCCAGCGCGTCGCGATCCCACAGCCCGACGATCATCCCGTTCGCGGGGAAGAAGACGACGTCATCGGCCGGCGCGGCGCCGGAGCGCCAGCCGAGCGCCTCGTAGAAGGCACGCGCCCGTTGGAGGTCGCGGACGCCAAGCGTGATCAAGCTGACCCTCTGCTCCATCTCTGCTCCTTTCGCCGAGCTTCGTGGCAGCGTGCCTTCAGGCGCGCCGGTCGTACCCCGAAGGGCTCCGGCGAGCCGCGCGCGTCTCCGTGCGCCCGGTCCGCCTCTGCCCTTCAGGGTATGACCCGCGGTGCGCCGAGAGCGAGCTCTCGCGCGTAGCCCCAGCGGTCCTTCGCGTCCCGGGCTGTCCGTATGAGGTGGGTGAAAGACAGTCGTGGCGTGCCGGCGCGGGGGAGCCCGCTCGGCGCGCCCCGGCCCGCCTGCGCAGCGGCACCCGGTGCGCGTGGATCGGCGCAGATGGCTCGTCCCGGTCGACCTCCCAGTCGACGTCGTAGTCGTCCTCGAGCAAGAGGAACGAGCGGGCCAGATCCAGCGCTCCGAGCGCTCGCTGGGCAAGTGGCGATGTCCGCAGTGATGAGAACATGTGTTCGCAAGGTAGGAGCCGGCGCGGACGGAAGATCTGCGAACATGTGTGCGGGTGTCCCCGACCGCCGACAAATGGCTCGCCAGAGCCGATTCTCCGGTCGCCGTGCTGCAATGCGAATTGCAACATGGCGCTTCGGGCACCCCTGTCGAGAGGTTTCCGGGGGGCTTCGCGGGAGGCGGTCGGAGAGGCCGGCCGCGATGCAGGTCCCGGGCCGATCGGCGCGAACTTGACTGCTGAGATGGCTGTTACGCTCTCCGAACGGCACGCCATGGGCCCGATCCTGGCCCGCGGTGCCCGCCGCAAGCTCATGGAGAAGTTCGTCATCGAAGGCGGCGCGCCGCTGTCCGGCACGATGGTCCCGGCCGGGAACAAGAACGGCGCCCTGCCGATCCTCGCCTCGAGCGTGCTCACAGAGGACGAGGTCCTCGTGCGCAACGTTCCGCGGATACGCGACGTCGAGGCGATGCTGGAGATCCTGAGCGCGATCGGGGTGCAGGTCAGCTGGCGGGGCCCGAACGAGGTCTCGCTCTGCGCGGCCGACGTGCACCAGGTCGAGATCGACCGCGAGCTCGCTGAGCTGATCCGCGCCTCGTTCCTGCTGGCCGGCCCGCTGCTCTCCCGCTTCCACCGCGCCGTGATGCCGCCCCCCGGCGGAGACGTGATCGGTCGCAGGCGGCTGGACCCGCACCTGGACGCATTCCGCGCGATGGGGGCCAGCGTCGACTGCGGCCGCGAGATCGTCCTGACGGCGCCGCGCGGGCTGCGGCCGACGGACGTCTTCATGGACGAGCCGTCCGTGATGGCCACCGAGAACGCCCTGATGGCCGCGGCGCTGACGCCGGGCACGACGGTCATCGGCAACTCCGCCTGCGAGCCGCACGTGCAGGACCTCGCCCGGATGCTGGTCAAGATGGGAGCCGACGTCCAGGGCATCGGCTCGAACCTGCTGACGGTCAACGGGGCGGAGCGCCTGCACGGCTGCGAGCACGAGGTCGCTCCCGACCACATCGAGATCGGCAGCTTCATGGCCCTGGCCGGGGTGACCGGCGGCGAACTGCGCATCAAGGACACGGTCCCGGACGACCTGCGGATGATCCGGCTGGTTTTCGAACGGCTGGGGCTGCGCTCGGAACTGCAGAACAACGACGTGGTCGTGCCCGGGGGCCAGCGGCTGGTCGCGCAGGCCGACGTGGGTGAATACAAGAGCAAGATCCAGGATGGCCCGTGGCCGGCCTTCCCGGCGGACCTGACCTCGATCGCCGTCGCCCTGGCCACCCAGGCCGAGGGCTCGATCCTGGTCCACGAGTGGATGTTCGAGAACCGCCTGATCTTCGCCGACAAGCTGATCCTGATGGGGGCTGACATCGTCATGTGCGACCCGCACAGGGCGATCGTGACGGGTCCCCGGCGCCTGCGCGGCGAGCGGGTCGAGTCGCCCGACATCCGGGCGGGCATGGCGATGCTGCTGGCTGCCCTGTGCGCCGAGGGGCGCAGCGAGATAGGCAACATCCGCCAGATCGACCGCGGCTACGAGCGGATCGACGAGCGCCTGAGGGAACTGGGCGCGCGCATCGAGCGCGTGGCCACAGAGCCCGTCCACGCGTAACCTCCGGATCGCGATGATCCACCCGATCCCCAGCGGCACGCGCGACGTGCTGCCCGACGAGACACGCGAGGCCAGGGCGATCACGGACGCCCTTCGCGCCGTCTTCGAGCGCCACGGCTACGGCGAGGTCTACACGCCCGCCCTGGAGTACGAGTCGGTGCTGGCCCGGGCCGACATGGCCGAAGCGAAGCCCGCCTACCGGGTCTTCGACGAGACGGGCGCCGTGCTGGTGCTGCGCTCGGACATGACCGTGCCGATCGCCAGGGTGGTGGCGAGCCGCTACGCCGGCGCGGAGCCACCGCTTCGCTTCTGCTACTTCGCCCACTGCTACAGGGGCGTGGCACCGGCCCGGGGCCAGCCCCGCGAGCTGCTGCAGGCAGGCATCGAGCTGATCGGCTCGCCCGCGCCGGAGGGGACGGCGGAGGCGCTGACGGTGCTATGCCACGCCCTCGACGCGACGGGGCTGAAGGACTACCGGGTCGGGCTGGGCGACGCATCGCTGTTCCCCGCGCTGATGGCCAGCCTGCGCGTGCCCGAGGCGGCCCGGGACGGCCTGCTGCGGGCGCTGGTGATGAGGGACTTCGTGGAGCTGGAGCACCGGCTGGGCGACTCGGGGCTCTCGGCGCAGGCGGCGGAGCTGCTGCTCGAGGTGCCTCAGCGCCGCGGCGGCCAGGAGGTGCTCGAACAGGCGCCCTCGCAGGCGGAGGAGGCCATCACCGGCCTGCGCCGGGTCCACGAGCTGCTCGAGCCGGTGGTCGCCGCGCGAGTGATCTTCGACCTGGGCCTGGTGCGCAACATCGGCTACTACACCGGAGCGGTGTTCGACGTCTACGACCCCGCCCTCGGCGCGCCGATCGGGGGAGGCGGCCGCTACGACGACCTCCTGGGGCGCTTCGGGCGGCGGCTGCCCGCCGTCGGCTTCGCGCTCGGCATCGACCGCCTGCACCTGGCCCTGGCGGGGGAGGAGCGCGGCACGGGGGCGCTGCTCGCCCGCGCCGGGGAGCCCGGGGCCGGCGTCAGCGGGACACCGGCATGAGCGCAGTCAACGGGCTCACCATCGCCGTTCCCCGCGGCGCGCTGTTCACCGGCACCGTCGAGCTGCTGGCGGGCCTCGGAGTGGACACGGCCGAGCTGCGCTCCAACGACCGCAAGCTGCTGTTCGAGGACATCGGCGTGATCACGATGCGCCCCTCCGACGTTCCCACCTACGTCGAGGCGGGCGCGGCCGACCTGGGGGTGACCGGCAAGGACGTGCTGCTCGAGCAGGGCGGCCGGGGCGCCGACCAGGGCGAAGGCGGTCGCCAGGTCTACGAGCTGCTCGACCTGGGCTACGGGCGCTGCATGATGGTGCTGGCCGGGAAGGCCGGCCCCGATCCGGCCGTCGAGGCGCTGCGGCGGCTGGGCGTCATGCGGGTCGCCACGAAGTACCCCCGCATCGCCGCCCGGCACCTGGAGCAGACCGGCCGGCAGGCCGAGATCGTCGAGGTCAAGGGCTCCGTCGAGCTCGCGCCCCTGACAGGCATCGTCGAGGCGATCGTCGACCTCACCGCCACCGGCACGACGCTGCGGGAGAACAACCTGGTGATCCGCGAGGAGATCGTGGAGTGCACCGCCAGGCTGATCGCCAACCCGGTGGCCCACAAGCTGAAGGCGGCCGCGATCGACGATCTGCTCGACCGCGTGCGCGCGCTGTCGGCGCCGGCCGGAGACTGAGATGCAGACGCTGCGCCTGCAGGAGGCCGAGGTCGCCCGGCTGGGCGGTCCGGTCGCCGCAGCGGCGAGCCTTCGCGCGCTGGTCCCAGGCGCAGAGTCGGTGGCGGCGGAGGTCGCCGAGATCCTGCGCGCCGTGCGCGAGGGGGGCGACGCGGCGGTGCTGGAGCTGACCCGCCGCCTGGACACCGCCGGGGCCGAGCCGCGGCCGCTGCTCGTCTCGCCGGCGGAGCTGGACGACGCGATCAGGCAGATGCCCCTCGAGCTCGTGGCCGGCCTGCAGGTCGCGATCGCCAACGTCGCGCTGGTCGCTGAGGCCGGCATCGGCCAGGAGGCGACCGTCGAGCTGCCCCAGGGCCAGCGGCTGAGGCTGCGCGAGATCCCCGTCGGGTCGGCCGCCGTGTACGTGCCGGGCGGGCGAGCGCCTTACGCCAGCACGGTGGTGATGGGGGTCGTCACGGCGCGGGCGGCGGGAGTCCTCGACGTGGCCGTATGCGCACCCCCGGGGCCCGACAGCGAGATCGACCCGGCCGTGCTGGGGACCTGCCGGCTGTGCGGCGTGGAGCGGGTCTACCGGATGGGCGGAGCGCAGGCCATCGCGGCGCTCGCCCACGGGACCGAGACGGTCACCGCCGTCGACGTGATCGTCGGGCCGGGCAACCTCTACGTGCAGGAGGCCAAGCACCAGCTGTCCGCGCTCGTGGGCATCGACGGCTTCGCCGGCCCCTCCGACCTCCTCGTCGCGCTCGGCGCGGAGGTGGGCCCCGTGGAGGTGCGTCTGGCGGCGCTCGACATGGTGGCCCAGGGCGAGCACGGGGCGGGCAGCCTGGTGGCCGCCGTGTCCAGCTCCCGAAGCGTCTGCGACCAGTTGCAGGCAGCCCTCGAGAGCGCCCTGGTCGAGTACCCCACCGTGGGCGATGCGGCCTTCGCCATCGTCGAGGTGGGATCCGCGACCGACGCGATCGCGCTGGCCAACGCCTTCGCCGCCGAGCACCTGCAGCTGATCGGCGAGGACGTAGAGCGCCTCTCCTCGCGCGTGCAGGCAGCCGGCTGCCTGTTCGTCGGGAGCGAGAGCGCGACGGCCTTCGGCGACTACGTCGCCGGCTCGAACCACATCCTGCCGACCGGCGGCGCCGCCCGCTTCGCCTCGGGTCTCTCTCCCCGCCATTTCCGGCGGCGGATGACCGAGGTCAGGATCGGCCCGGGCGCCGCCAAGCTGGCCGCGGCCGGCGCGCCGATCGCCAGGGCGGAGGGCTTCGAGGCCCACGCCGAGTCGATGGAGGCCCGCATCGGCCAGAATGGGCCCTCATGAGCCGCACGGCGACCATCGAGCGCAAGACCGGCGAGACGGACGTGCACCTGACGCTGGGTCTCGACGGCAGCGGCGCGGGCGAGAGGACCACGGGCGTCGGCTTCCTCGACCACATGCTCGACCTGCTGGCCCGTCACGGCCGGCTCGACCTGGATGTCGCCGTCAGCGGCGACCTGCAGACGGGCGCCCACCACACCGCCGAGGACACGGCGATCGTGCTCGGGCAGGCACTCGACCGTGCGCTCGGCGACAGGGCCGGGATCGTCCGCTACGGCGACGCCACCGTGCCGATGGACGAGGCCCGCGCCAGTTGCGCGATCGACATCTCGGGCCGACCCTTCACGTTCTTCGAGGCGGACCTGCCGCCCGGCTCGACGGGCGGCTTCGAGCACGAGCTGACCGAGGAGTTCTTCCGAGCCCTGGCCAACGCGGGGAAGCTGACCCTGCACCTGCAGGTGAGCGCCGGGACGAACGCCCACCACATGATCGAGGCCGCCTTCAAGGCCTTCGCCCGGGCGCTGCGCCAGGCTGTCGCGATCGACCCGCGGGAGACCGGCGTGCCAAGCACGAAGGGAACGCTGACCGCATGAGCACGCTGCTGGTCGGAGAGCCGGTGGAGATCGCGATCGTCGACTACGGGATGGGCAACCGCCGCTCCGTCGAGAAGGCCGTCGAGCACATCGGCGCGCGCCCAGTCGTCACGAGCGACCCCGCCCGGCTGCGCTCGGCGCAGGGCCTCATCGTCCCCGGTGTCGGTGCGTTCCCGCGGGCGATGGAGAATCTGCGCACGCTCGGCCTGGACGAGCTGCTGCTGGAGCGCCTGGAGGCGGGAGCGCCCGTGCTGGGCATCTGCCTGGGCATGCAGATCGCGTTCGACTCGCTCCAGCGAGATGGGCGGCGCACGAGGCCTGGGCGTCGTCCCGGGCGAGGTGCTGCCGCTGGAGGCCGGCGCCCTGAAGCTGCCCCACATCGGCTGGAACGAGGTCGCCTTCGCCTCGAGGGGATCGCCGCTGCTGCGCGATCTGCCCGAGCGCTGCGCCTTCTACCACGTCCACTCTTTCGCGCCTCGTCCGGCCGACCCAGCCGACGTGCTGGGCACGGCCGAGTACGGCGAGCGGTTCACCACGGCCGTCCAGCGCGGGTCGTTCTACGGCGTCCAGTTCCACCCCGAGAAGTCCTCGGCGGCGGGGCTGCGGATGCTGGCCAACTTCGCCCGCGTCTGCGCCGCCGGGGCTGGCGTCGAGCCGGCAAGCACGGGCCTGCGATCCGCCTCGCGGTGAAGCTCTACCCGGCGATCGACATCCTGGAGGGCAGCGCGGTCCGCCTGGTCAAGGGCGACTTCGCCGCCAGCACCGTCTACGACAGCGACCCGCTGTCCGCCGCCATGGGCTGGGTCACCTCCGGGGCGCAGAGCCTGCACGTGGTCGACCTCGACGGGGCCCGGGCGGGCAGGCCGGTGAACCTGGAGCACCTGAGGCGGATCGTCGCCGAGAGCGGCGTGCCGGTGCAGTTCGGCGGCGGCCTGCGCTCGGCCGCGGCTGTCCTGGATGCGCTCGAGGCCGGCGCGCGGCGGGTGATCCTCGGCACGGCCGCCTTCACCGACCCGGCGATGCTCGCCGAGGTGCTCGCAGCGAGCGACCCGGGGCAGATCGCCGTGTCGGTGGATGTGCGCGGCGGCCTCGTCGCGACCCACGGTTGGGTGCAGACCAGCGAGATCCGCGCCCGCGACGCATTCCAGGGCCTGCGCGAGCAGGGCGTCAGCGAGTTCGTCTTCACCAACATCGACCACGACGGCATGCTCGACGGCGCCAACCGCGACGAGGTCGTCTGGGCCGCTCGCGAGGCGGGGGAGGGCGAGCTGATCTTCTCGGGGGGCATCGGGTCGCTCGGCGACCTGGAGCAGCTCGCGGCGCTGCGCGACGAGCTCGGCCTGACCGGCCTGACCGGCGTGATCGTCGGCAAGGCGCTCTACGAGGGCCGCTTCACCATCGCCGAGGCGATCGCCGCACTGGAGGGATGAGGCGGGCAGGCGGCCGCCTCTCGCGCCGGTTGCCGGCGCGCCACACGATGGCGGCTCTCGCGCCGGTTGCCGGCGCGCCACACGATGGCGGAGAGGCTACGGTGAGCGGGTGCACTACAAGCGCGTCATCCCCTGCCTGGACGTCGACGATGGCCGCGTCGTCAAGGGCGTCGAATTCGTCGACATCCGCGACGCCGGCGACCCGGTGCAGCTGGCTGCCCACTACGACCGTGAGGGCGCAGACGAGTTGGTGTTCCTGGACATCACGGCGACGCACGAGAAGCGCGACACGATCGCCCGGCTCGCCCGCAGCACCGCCGACGAGGTGTTCGTGCCGTTCACCATCGGCGGCGGGATCCGCTCGGCGGACGACGCGCAGGCGGTGCTGGACGCCGGGGCGGACAAGGTCTCGGTCAACTCGGCCGCCCTGGCGCGCCCGCAGCTGATCGACGAGCTCGCAGCGATCTTCGGCGCGCAGTGCGTGGTGCTGGCGATCGACGCCAAGGCTCGCACCCCGACAGGCACGGAGGGGCAGGACGGTTGGGATGCCTACGTCGCGGGCGGTCGCAAACCCGCCGGGCGCGACGCGGTGGAGTGGGCGAGGGAGGGCGTAGAGCGGGGAGCGGGGGAGATCCTGCTGACCAGCATGGACCGCGACGGGACCAGCGACGGCTACGACCTGCCGCTCACGGCGGCCGTCAGCGAGACGGTCGGCGTGCCGGTGATCGCCTCGGGCGGGGCGGGCACCCTGGAGCACCTGGTCGAGGCGCTGCGGGCGGGCGCCGACGCGGTGCTCTGCGCCTCGATCTTCCACTACGGCCGGCACACGATCGCCGAGGCCAAGGCGCACCTTGCGGCGGCGGGGATCGCGGTTCGCGCGACGTGAGGTAGCCGGCATGAGCGGGACGCACGCGATCCGTCGGGCCGCGGAGGCGATCGAGCGGCTGAAGGGCCTGCCGGGCGGCGGGGAGCTGCTCGCCCAGGCGCGGCTGCGCGGAGACGTCGCGCTGGTCGGCGGCGCCGTGCGTGACCTGCTGCTGGGCCACTGGCCCCGCGAGCTCGACGTGACGGTCGTCGATGACTCGCCCGGGCTCGCCGCAGCGCTGGCGGGCGCGATCTCGCCGAGCGAGCGCCCCTACGGCCGCCCCGTCGAGCCGACCCTGCACGAGCGCTTCGGCACGGCATCGATCGCCTGGGAGTACGGGCGGATCGACGTCGCCGAGCTGCGTGCCGAGTCCTACCCCTCGCCCGGAGCGCTGCCCGAGGTCCGCCCCGGCACGGTCGAGGAGGATCTGGCGCGCCGCGACTTCACCGTGAACGCGATCTCGCTGGCGCTGGGCGGCGAGCGCAGCGGCCAGCTGCTGGCCGTCGATCACGCCCTGGAGGATCTCGGCGCGGGCAGGCTGCGGGTGCTGCACGAGCGCAGCTTCCTGGACGACCCGACCAGGCTGCTGCGGCTCGCCCGCTACGCGGCTCGCCTGAGGTTCGAGATCGAGCCGGCCACCCTGGGGCTGGCTTCACGTGCGATCGCAGCCGGCGCCCTGGGGACGGTGTCCGGCGGGCGTATCGGGGCTGAGCTCTGGCTGGCCGCGCGCGAAGCCGATGGCCGCGCGGCGTTCGACGCCATGGGAGAGCTGGGGATCCTGGGCGCGCTCGGGCTTCCCGAGCGCTTCGACGACCAGCTCGCCGCGGAGGCCGAGGCTCTGCTGCCGGGAGACGGCGCGCGCGACGTGCTGCTGATGGCCCTCGCCATGCATCCGCTCGAGGACGACGACGACCCGAGTGCCGACGGCATGCTCGAACGCATGGGCGCGCTCGAATTCGGTGGTGAGCTCGCCGGCCGCGTCTTCGAGGGGGCGAACGGCGTCGAGGGGCTCGCGAGGCGCATCCGGGCGGCTGCGGAGCGGGGCCCGGCGGCGGTCTATGCGGAGCTCGACGGGAGCTCCGTGGAGAAGGTCGCCATCACCGGAGCCTCTCCGCCCGTGCCGGCGAGCAGGGGCAGGCGGCCGTGCGCGACTGGCTGGCAACGGAGCGCCACGTGAAGCTGGAGATCAACGGTCACGACCTGCTCGCGGCGGGCGTGCCGGAGGGACCCGAGGTCGGAGCGCGGCTGCGCGCCGCGCTGGCCAGCAAGCGCGAAGGGGGGCCGGCCGGGCGCGATCAGGAGCTGCGCGCGGCCCTCGAGGCCGACATGCAGGCGCCGCGCAAGCGGGTGGAAAGGTGATCGCGACGCTCCCGGGCGGGTCGGTGCTCTTCACCGACCGGGCCGACGGCAACATGTCGAGCGTCGCCGGCCCGGCGCGCGACTCGGCCCGGGCTCGACCGCGACGCGCTGCGCGGGCGGCTGGGGTTGGCGGGCTCGGCGCGGGGCTATCAGGTTCACGGCGCGAGAGTGGCACCGCGTGTCGGCGCCACCCGACCCCGACCCCGCGGAGAACGGGGAGCTGGAGCGTGCCGACGGCCAGGCGACGGCGCTGCCGGGCACAGGCGTGTTGGTCCTGAGCGGCCGACTGCCTGCCCGTCGCGTTGGGCACGGCAGGGCGCCGTGGCGATGCTCCACGCCGGTTGGCGGGGGCTCGCCGCGGGCGTCCTCGAGAGGGCGTCGAGGCGGTGGGCGAGCTCGGACCGCGGCGCGCGGATCGACGCGGTGATCGGGCCCTGCGCGGGAGCCTGCTGCTACGAGGTCGGGTCGGAGGTGCACGCGGCACTCGGCCGGCGCGGGCGCGGACCGCGAACCGATCGACCTGCGGGCGATCGCCGCGGCGCCGGCTGCGGGCCGCGGGGATCGTGGAGGTCGCCAACGTCGGCGGCTGCACGATCTGCGAGGAGCGGTACTTCTCCCACCGCCGCGAAGGCGAGCAGGCCGGACGGATGGCGGCGGTGGCATGGTTGAGCTGATCGGAGGGCTGCAGGCGCCGAGGATCCGCGAGAACCTCAGCGGCTGCGCCGGAGATCGCGACGGCCGCGGCCGGCCCGGGCGCGACGCGCTCCGGGCGGGGTGGGGTGGAGGTGCTGGCGGCGACCAAGTACGTCGCGGCGGCCGACCTGCCCGTGCTGGCCGAGGCGGGGATCAGGCTGGTCGGCGAGAACCGCGCCCAGGATCTGCAGGAGAAGTTCGCCGCCCACGGCGATCTGTTCGAGTGGGACTTCATCGGCCAGCTGCAGAGCAGGCGGGTGAGGCTGATCGTGCCGCACGTGCGCCTGATCCACTCGGTCGCCTCGGAGTCGGCGCTGGCGGAGCTGCGCCGGCACGCCGAGCGGGCCAGACCGGGCCTGCGGATCCTGCTCGAGGTGAACGTCTCCGGCGAGGAGGGCAAGGCGGGGATCGCCCCCGAGCAACTGGGGCGCTACCTCGAGATGGCTCCGCTGCCGGTCGCCGGGCTGATGACGATGCCGCCGCTCTCGGCGGATCCGGAGGAGAGTCGGCGCTGGTTCGCCGCACTGCGCGAGCTGGCCGACCGCACGGCCTCGAGCATCTGTCGATGGGGACCTCCCAGGACTATCTGGTCGCGGTCCAGGAGGGCGCAACAATCGTGCGGATCGGCACGAGGCTATATGATTGACCGCCGCCGACCCGACACCGAGGCGCGCGCGAGCTACTAGCATCTGCAGGGAAATCGCCCCGTCGGGCGAACACGCAATCGATCATGGCCTTCCGCGACTCCTGGCATAGCGCGCTCGTCTACTTCGGCCTCGCCGAGGAGTACCACGACGACTACGAGGAGGAGGCTGCGCCGGAGGCCGAGATCGAGGACCGCTACAGGGAGCGTCCGAACGTCCGCCGCCTGCGCCGCCGAAGGGACGAGTACGACGACATCTTCGCCGAGGACGACGATGCGGAGGCGCCCACGGCGGGCCGCTCCCGCGGCGGCGGCCGCTCGACGACCGTGCTCAAACCGGTCGGCACCCGGACCAACGGCGACGTGCGTGTGCACCTGGTCGTCCCCAAGTCGTTCAACGACGCGCAGCAGATCGCCGACAAGTTCAAGGACTCGATCCCGGTCATCCTCAACCTGCAGAGCTCCGACGACGGACCTGTCGAAGCGCCTGATCGACTTCGCCTCCGGACTGACCTACGCCCTCGACGGCGGCATGCAGCGCATCGCCGACAAGGTCTTCATGCTGACGCCGCGCAACGTCGAGATCTCGGCCGAGGAGCGGGCGAGGTTGATCGAGAAGGGCTTCTTCAACCAGTCGTAGGCACGGCTGGCGGTCCCGACGTCCGGATCGCGCCTTGATCAGGCCGACAGATTCGACGGATAGGCTGAGCCGGCTATGCAGATAGGTCTGATCGGTTGCGGGAACATGGCGCGGGCGCTGGCGCGGGGCTGGGGGCGTCCGGTCGCTGTGCGCCGACCCCGTCGCCGGGCGCGCCAAGTCGCTGGCGCAGGAGCTCGGGAGGGCAGGCGATGTCGAGCAACGCCGAGGTGGCCGAGCAGGCCGACCTGGTCGTGCTCTGCCACAAGCCCGCGCAGCTGCAGTCGGTGGCCGAGGAGGTCGCCCCGCACGCCGGCGCGGTCGCCTCGATCCTCGCCGCCACCCCGTTGGCCGTGCTCGAAGAGGCCTACCCCCGCCGCCCCGTCTACCGCTTCATCCCGTCGCTGCCCGTCGAGGTGCGCCAGGGCGCCGTCGTGCAGGCGGCGCGGCCCCGGCCGCCATCCGGAGACCGACGAGGCGGTCGGCGCGCTGTTCGCCGAGCTGGGAACCCTGGTCGTGCTGGAGGACGGCTCTGGTTGACGTGGCGACGGGCCTGATGTCCTGCTCGCCGGCCTACGTCGCGCTCGTGGCCGAGGCACAGATCGACGCGGGCGTGCGCAGGGGGATCCCCGCCGACGCAGGGAGCCGAGCTCGTGGTCCAGACGCTGGCCGGCACGGCCGAGCTGCTGCGCCGCAGGGACAACGACACCGTCGGCGATCCGCCGCGAGGTGGCCTCGCCGGGCGGACTCACCGCCCGCGGCCTGGACGCGCTCGAGCGGGCGGGGATCAGGGCGGCGTTCAGCGACGCCCTCGACGCCGTCCTGGAGGAGCGGTGATGATCCTCGCCACCGCCCGGACCGAGATCGCCGGAGTGCTCTCGGCGATCATCTACGTCTACACGATCCTGATCATCGTGCACATCGTCGTCCAGCTGCTGTTCGCGGCCGGGCTGCGCCCGCCCTACTCGCGGGCGACAAACGCCGTGCTGCAGTTCCTGAGGGACACCTGCGAACCGTTCCTGCGCGTGTTCCGGCGGCTGATACCGGGCATCGGCGGCATCGACTTCAGCCCGCTGCTGGCGATCTTCACGCTGCAGATCGTCAACCGGGTCCTGGTCGAAGGCCTGATCCACGGCTGAGCCCGATGGCTGGCGCGGCGGATCGCGGCGCGGGCCGTCCAGCGGGGGCGGCGCGGGCCTGGCTCGCCGCGGCGGCGGTGGCGGTCGCTGGTGGTCGGCGTCGACCAGCTCGCCAAGCAGGCCGTCCGCGCGTCGATCGTCCCGGGCGAAGAACACGGCTTCCTGCCCGGCGTGGAGCTGGTCGAACACGCGCAACCACGGGTTGGCCTTCGGGTTCCTGCCGGGCAGCCACCTGGGCGTGACGATCCTGATCGCCGTCGCGCTGATGGTGCTGCTGGTCTACTTCGCGCGGCACGCCCGGCTCCCGCTGATCTGGCTGCCCACGGGGATGCTGATCGGCGGGGCGCTGGGCAACGTCCTCGATCGCCTGCGCAGCGGCTCGGTGACCGACTTCATCAAGCTTCCGCTGGGCTGGCCGCCGTTCAACCTCGCCGACGCGTCGATCACGATCGGCGTGGTCGTGCTGTTCATCGTGATCGACCGTTCCCGGCGCGAGCAGTGAGCCCCGAGGGCGCGACCGGGCCGGACGGCGGGCAAGAGGGCCCGGCGCCCTACGAGATCGTCTACCAGGACGATCACCTGCTGGTGATCGACAAGGGTCCCGGGCTCGTCGTGCACCCCGCCCGGGGCCACCGCGAGGACACGCTCTCCCAGCTGCTCGCGCCGCTGCTGGCCGGGGGCGAGGAGCAGCGGGCGGGTGTCGTGCACCGCCTCGACCGCGACACGTCCGGCCTGATGGTGCTGGCCCGCTCGGAGAAGGCGCTCAGGCGCCTGCAGGCGGAGCTGGCCGAGCGGCGGATCGAGCGGGAATACCTGGCCCTGGTCGAGGGACGCCCGCCGTCGCGGACGGGCACGATCGACGCCCCGATCGGTCGCGATCCCCGGGTGCGCACCCGCATGGCCGTGGGGGGAGCGGGCGCGCGCGAGGCGCGCACGCATTTCACCCTCGAGCGGGCGCTGCCGACCAGCTCGCTGCTGAGCCTGCGCCTGGAGACCGGGCGCACGCACCAGATCCGGGTCCACCTGCGCGCGATCGGGCACCCGGTGTGCGGCGACCCGGAGTACGGGACACCCGGGCTGTTCGGCCTGGAGCGCCAGTTCCTGCACGCGACCAGGCTCGCCTTCGAGCACCCGATCACGGGAAAACCCCTGGAGCTGCGCTCGCGCCTGCCCGCCGACCTGCGGGCCGGGCTGGAGCGCGCCGAACGGGTATCCTGAGAGATTCGGTTCGGACCATCGACCCGTGCGGTCACGGATCGCGGCCCTGCCCGGAGCGAGAAATTCTCGATCTCCGGGTCCGCGTTCCGCGCACGGCATCAATTTGAATAGACAAGGGAGTAGCCCGTGGCTGAAGTTGGAATCGCGGAGCTGCTGGAGGCCGGCGTTCACTTCGGCCACCAGACGCGCCGCTGGAACCCCAAGATGCGCCGCTTCATATTCGGCGAGCGCGGCGGCATCTACATCATCGACCTGCTCAAGACGCAGGCGCTGCTCGCCCAGGCCCAGGAGTTCGCCGGCACGCTCGCCCATCGCGGCGGCACGGTGCTGTTCGTCGGCACCAAGAAGCAGGCCCGCGACACGATCAAGGAGGTCGCCGAGGCGGCCGACATGCCCTACGTCAACCACCGCTGGCTGGGCGGCCTGCTGACGAACTTCCAGACCATCAACCAGCGCATCCGCCGCCTGCACGACCTGGAACGCTACGAGGCCGAGGGGCAGCTCGAGCTGCTTCCGACCCGCGAGCGCATGTCGGCCCAGGCCGACCTGATCAAGCTGCGTGCCAACCTGGGCGGCGTCAAGAACATGCAGCGCGTTCCCGACGCGATGTTCGTGATCGACCTCAAAACGGAGGAGATCGCGGTCAAAGAGGCGCGGCGCCTGCGCATCCCGATCATCGGGCTGGTCGACACCAACTGCGACCCCGACGGGATCGACTTCGTGGTCCCCGGCAACGACGACGCGATCCGTTCCTGCGCCCTGATCACGCAGGCGATCGGCCAGGTCGTCGCCGAGGGCCACTCGGTGTTCCGCGCCGAGGAGGAACGGGCCCGCAAGGAGGCCGAGGAGCGCGCCAGGGCCGAGGCCGAGGCCCGGGCCAAGCGGGAAGCCGAGGAGCAGGCCAAGCGCGAGGCCGAGGAGCAGGCAAAGAAAGACGCCGAGGACAAAGCCGCCGCCGAAGCGGCCGCAGCGGCGGCGGCCGCGCAGCAGCCGGCGCCCGAGTCGGTGCCGGTGCCCGCGGCGCCGGCCGATCCCGCGACGCTCGAGCCGGGCAGCGTGTCGGTTACGCCGATGAGCGCCGGGGTCGACGCGCGCCAGCCCGCCAACCCGCAGTCGGCGCCGGCCGAGACGGTCGCCGAAAGCGCCGAAGGCGAGACGCCCTCCGCACCTGAGCCCGAGCCCGCCCCCGCGGTGCCCGAGCCGGAGGTGCCCGAGCCGCAGGAGCTCGTCGCTGAGCTGGCGGTGGCGGAGGAGGACCAGACAGGTGGCGAGCCCGACCCCGAGCAGACCGGGGACGCCCTTGCCGCGGAGACCGAGCCGGCGAAAGCGGAGAGCGCCTCATGAGCACAGTCGAGATCTCAGCCAAGGACGTCAAGGCCCTGCGGGAGCGCACGGGCGCGGGCATGATGGATTGCAAGAAGGCCCTGACCGAGTCGGGGGGCGACATCGACAAGGCGATCGAGATCCTGCGCGTCAGGCAGGGCAAGAAGATCCAGGACCTGGGCGAGCGGGCCGCGACCGAGGGCACGATCCAGGCCTACGTGCACGCCGGCTCGAAGGTCGGCGTGCTGATCGAGGTCGACTGCAACACCGACTTCGTCGCCAAGAACGAGGACTTCGTCTCCTTCGCCCGCGAGGTCGCGATGCAGATCGCCGCGACGCCGACCGTTGCGTACGTGACCCGCGAGGAGGTGCCCCAACAGGCGCGGGAGGCGGAGGCGCGGATCTACGAGCAGGAAGCAGCCGACAAGCCGGAGAACGTGCGCGAGAAAATCGTCGCGGGCAAGCTCGACTCGTGGCTGTCCAGCATCGTGCTGCTCGACCAGGAGATGCACAACCCCAAGCACGAGGGCAAGACCGTCCAGCAGCTGCGCGACGAGCTGACCGCCACGACGGGCGAGAACGTCGTGATACGCCGTTTCGCCCGCTTCGCCGTCGGTCAGTAGAGCGTGGGCGAGGCGCGAGCCGGCGTCCCAGGTCGCTCGCGTGCGAAGCGCGCCACGCTCCCCGCGTCCTTGGCTCGCTTGGCCCACACTCTCCTGACGGGTTTCTGAGGGATAGGCTGCCGCCGATGGCCCCCGCCTTCAAACGCATCCTGCTCAAGCTCTCGGGCGAGGCCCTGATGGGTGAGCTCGAGTACGGGACCGATCCCGACAGGGTCACGGCCGTGGCCAGCCAGGTGACCGATGTCCGCGACCAGGGCGTGCAGGTCGCGATCGTCGTCGGGGCGGGCAACATCTACCGGGGTATGCAGGGCGTCGCGGCGGGCATGGACAGGGCGACTGCGGACTACATGGGAATGCTCGCGACGGTCCTGAACGCCCTGCCCCTCCAGGACGCGCTGGAGGGGATGGGGACCAACACGAGGGTGCAGTCGGCGCTGGGCGTCTCCGAGGTCGCCGAGCCCTACATCCGCCGGCGCGCGATGCGCCACCTGGAGAAGGGCCGCGTCGTGATCTTCGCCGCCGGAACGGGAAACCCGTTCTTCACGACCGACACCGCCGCGGCGCTGCGCGCGGCGGAGATCCACGCGGAGATCATCCTGATGGCCAAGAACGGGGTGGAGGGCGTCTACACGGCCGATCCGGCGCTCGACCCGAGCGCGGAGTTCATCCCCGAAATCACCCACATGGAGGCGATCGAGCGTCGGCTACGGGTGATGGACTCGACGGCGCTGGCGCTGTGCATGGACAACGGCATGCCGATCAACGTCTTCAACATGGACGACGACACGAGCCTGGCGCGGATAATCTCGGGCGTGCGCGTCGGCACGCTCGTAAAGACACCGGGAGGAGATCTGGATGGCTGAGACGTTGATCGACGAACTGCTCGAGGACGCCAAGGCCCGGATGGGCAAGGCGGTCGAGGCGGCTCAGCACGAGTTCTCCACCGTCCGCACCGGTCGCGCGAGCCCCTCGCTGCTGGATCGGGTGACGGTCGACTACTACGGCGCGATGACGCCGCTGAACCAGCTCGCCACGATCTCCGCGCCCGAGGCGCGCCTGCTCAGCGTCCAGCCGTACGACAAATCGTCGATCAAGGCGATCGAGAAGGCGATCAACGAGTCCGATGTCGGCCTGACGCCCTCCAACGACGGCAACGTCGTCCGCCTGGTCGTGCCCGAGCTGACCGAAGAGCGCCGCCGGGAGATGGTCAAGGTGGTTCGCAACCTCGCCGAGGAGGGCAGGGTGTCGATCCGCAACGTCAGGCGCGACACGATGCAGCACCTGCGCGAGCTGAAGGCGGACGGCGAAGCCTCCTCGGACGACGAGCACCGCGCGGAGGTCGAGCTGCAGAAGCTGACCGACGCCAGGGTGGGAGATCTGGACAGCGTGCTGAAGACCAAGGAAGAGGAGATCCTGGCGGTCTGATGGGTGGTGCCGGGCAACCGGGCTCGGCGGCCGAGCCGGGTGCGGCAGGGGACAGTGCCGCGGAGGGCTCGATGGCTCGCTACGTGGCGATCATCACCGACGGGAACGGACGCTGGGCGGCCGCGCGGGGCGTGCCGGTCAACGAGGGGCACAGCGCCGGCGCCGACACGGTCAAGGCGCGGCTGCGCGACGCCGCCGAGCTGGGCATCGAGGAGCTGACCGTCTACTCGTTCTCGACCGAGAACTGGTCGCGGCCGGCCCTGGAGGTGCAGGGGCTGATGAGCATGTTCTCCCAGCGCATCGCCGACGAAACGCCAGAGCTGCACCGGGAAGGCGTGCGCATGCGCTTCATCGGCCGCCGCGAGGGCGTGGCGGAGCGCCTGGCCGAGCAGATGAACTGGGCCGAAGAGACGACCGCGGCGAACACCACCATCACGCTGTTCGTCGCCTTCAACTACGGCGGGCGGGCCGAGATCCTGGACGCGGCGTCGCGCTACCGGGGGGCGGCGAGGCGGAATTTCGCAGCTGCCTGTACGCGCCGGAGATGCACGACCCCGACCTGATCATCCGCACCAGCGGGGAGCGGCGCCTGTCCAACTACCTGCTTTGGCAATCGGCCTACTCCGAGCTCGTCTTCCGCGAGGAGCTCTGGCCGGACTTCACCCGCGAGGCGCTGGAGGAATCGCTGGCCGAGTACGCGGCCCGCAGGCGGCGCTTCGGTGGCCGGTGAGACGCGGCTGATGGCGCGCGAGCGCAGCGACCCGCCCTTCGGGGCCGCCGATCCAGCCACGCCGGCGGCGCGCACCGAGCGCGGGCGCGAGCGGGCCCGCGCGGCCAACCGCCGCCGGCGGCGCAAACCCCGCTCGGAGCTGAGCGGGCGGGTGCTGGCGGCGATCCCAGCGATCGCTGTGGCGCTGTTCCTGGTGCTCGAAGGAGGCCTGGTCTTCGCGCTCGGGCTGTTCGTCCTGGGCGGGGTCTGCATGCAGGAGCTCTACTCGATGTATCGGCGGGCGCACCCCGTGCTGCTGGCCGGGCTCCTCGCGCTGGCGGGGCTGCTCGCGGCCGCGCTCTACGGCAGCCAGTCCCAGGTGCTGCTGGCGGCCGTGATCGCGCTGCCCGTGCTCTTCGGTCTGACGCTGCTCTCGCCCCGGCCGAGCGTGGGCGGCCTGGCGATCACGCTGCTGGGGATCTACTGGATCGGGTTCGCGCTGGCCCACGCCGTGCTGCTGCGCCGCCTGCCCCACGGCGAAGCGATCGTGATCGACGTGCTCGTCGGCACCTTCCTGGGGGACACCGGCGCGTATCTCGGCGGGCGGATGTTCGGCCGGCGCCCGCTCGCGCCGACGATCTCGCCGAACAAGACCGTCGAGGGCCTGGCGATCGGCATGCTGTTCGCCGTGCTGGGCGTCTGGATCGCCGGGCGCTACGAGGAATGGCTGCCCGGGACGCACGCGCTCGTGATCGGCGTTGGGGTCGCGCTGGTCGCGCCGATCGGCGACCTGTTCGAGTCGTTCATCAAGCGCGAGGCGCACACCAAGGACTCCGGCGGGCTGTTCGGCCCGCACGGCGGCGCGCTGGACCGCCTGGACGCGGTGCTGTTCACGGCCGTCGCGGGCTATTACATCTGGGCGGCCTACGTGCACTGAGATGGATCTTTGGCCTGGCAGGCCGACAGTCGCCCGTGGCCGGCGCCTCAGTAGACGTTCGCCATCGGCGCTCGCGCGGCGTGGCGGTCGATCTCGAACCACACACGGGTGGAGTCCTCGTCGTCCTCGAGCTCCCACCGGTCGGCGATCTGCTCGAGCAGCAGCGTCGCGTAGTCGGGCCGATCCCCGGCGAGCGGAGGGACCTGTTGACGGCTTCCGAGCAGCTCGACGCGCACCACGTCCTGCGGCATCCACACGCGCACCTCGACCGTGCTGCCGGAGGATCGCTCGACGGCTTGGGTGACCAGCTCGCTGCACAGCAGCACGACCGCGTCGCGGAGATCCGGTGACGGGCTGTCCACCTGGGCGACACATTGCCGAGCCGAGCGCGGTGCGTATCGATCGAGTGGCACGATCACCGCCAGGTCGGGCTGTCGAGGGTCGAATGGCATGCTCTCTGGGTGCCCCGTTTCGACGCCGTCGAACCGTCGCGCCGGCCGTATTGCAGAGCCGTCGCGGTCCCGCCGCGGGATTTCCTCACCTCTCGGGGGCGAAACACGTAGAATCACCGATGAGCCCGCCCGGAGGGGGAGCGGGGAACTGGGAGATGGAGGGAACCATGAGAGGCAAGACTCAGGTCATGCTGGCCTGTGCCGTCGTCGTCGGATGCCTGGCCGCGCCCGTAGGGTCGGCTTGGGGGATGGGCAAGACGGTCTGCGCGAGCGGCTGCGCCTACACCAGTATCCAGTCCGCGATCAACGCGGCCGCCCCGGGCGCGACGATCACGATCGGACCCGGCACCTACACCGAGAACGTCGTCGTGAACAAGTCCGTGACGCTGAAGGGCTCGGGCAGCTCGACGGTGATCGAGCCGGCAGTCGCGAACCCGATCTGCTCGCCCGGGTCCCTCTGCGCAGGAGCGGCGAGCAACATCGTGCTGGTCCAGGCCGACAACGTGACGATCACCAAGCTCAAGCTCGAGGGCGAAAACCCCGCCCTGACGGGCGTGACGGTTGGCGGCAAGAACATCGCGGCCCGCAACGGGATCATCGTCAACTACGCACTCGGGACGTTCAACAACCTGACCGTTTCGAAAGTGACCGTGGCGGACATCTACCTGCGCGGCATCTACGCGTCCTCGGGCGGGAGCTTCGACTTCACCCACGACACGGTCGAAAACGTGCAGGGCGAAGAAGCGTCGATCGCGATGTTCGACTTCGAAGGCGCCGGCGTGATGGAACACGACAAGGTGACCGCCGCCAACGATGCGATCTC
The DNA here is from genome assembly GCA_963760785.1 of uncultured Solirubrobacteraceae bacterium. Classification (GTDB taxonomy): domain Bacteria; phylum Actinomycetota; class Thermoleophilia; order Solirubrobacterales; family Solirubrobacteraceae; genus Palsa-744. Next base: position 134,947 of record CAVXEL010000002.1, read on the forward strand.
GGCCAACTGGTCGAAGGGCACGAAGTTCATCGACAACACCATCACCGCGTCGGGTAGCGGCGTACACACCGACAACAACGGTGGCTCCGGCGGCACGGCCGACCTGATCGAAGGCAACAAGGTCTCGACGTGCAAGACGGGCGGCTACGGGATCTTCGTGTTCGTCCCCTACGTCTCGGCGACCGTCAAGGGCAACAAGGTCAGCGGCTGCCCGGTCGGCCTGGCGGCCTACGGCGGGGCCGTCGCCGGACAGGGCCCGACGTTCGTCGGCAACCACGTGGCCGGGACCGGCGCGGGAAGCTACGGCGTCTACCTGACGACCGACCAGCTGGGCTACGCGTTCGGCGAACTGACGGCGAAGCTCGAAGGCAACACGATCGAGGGCTTCGGGACCGGGGTGCTCGTGACGCAGACCTCGCCCACGGTCGGACAGCCGGCGGGCGGGCAGGCGACAGTCACCGCCAAGGGGAACATCATCCACGGCAACACCGCCGGAGCCACGGGCGAAACCGGCACCGTCGTCAGCGCCGCGGAAAACTGGTGGGGCTGCTCCACCGGGCCGAACACCGGCCACTGCGACACGGCCACCGGCACGGTGACCTACACGCCCTGGCTGACCGCGAAGCCCTAGCCGGGGGAGCTGTCAATTCGACGCGGCGGGAGAGCTCGGGAATCTGAGCTCTCCCGCCGGTCGTGCCCGGGCCGAGTCGGCGCCGGAGGCGGCCCGACAGGCCGCCACGACGAGCGCCGCGACGACCAGCCAGACCAGAGGGAGGATGAGGGTCAGAGCGAGGAACACTCTGCGAGACACTGTGGCCGACGTTCCTCAAAGCGCCCTGAGCGAAGCTTGAAAGGTGCCTAAATAAATGGCCCGGGAGTGTCAGCGGCCTGACCTGCCGTCCGGCCCGCCCCGCGCGCCCTGCAGGTCGGCGTCCTGGCCCTATGATCGGCCGATGCGCAGGATCCGGCCCGCCGCCACGAGATCGCGCCCCGGCGCACGGGCGGGGGCGCCGTGAGCGCGCGCAGGCGTCTGCTGATCCTCGGCTCGACCGGCTCGATCGGCCGTCAGGCGCTGGACGTGTGCCTGCGCAGCGAGCGAGCTCGAGCTGGTCGGCCTCTCGGCCGAGAGCTCCTGGGAGGAGCTGGTCGAACAGGCCGGCGCTCATGGCGTCGGGCGCATCGCCCTCGCCGACCGCGACGCCGCCGCGCGCGCGGCGGAGGCGTGGACCGATGGGGAGGTGCTGGGAGGCCCTGAGGGCCTGGTGCGGCTGGTGCTCGAGTCGGAAGCCGACCTGGTGCTGAACGCCCTCGTCGGCTCGGCCGGGCTCGGACCGACGGTCGCGACGCTCGGGGAGGGGATCGACCTGGCGCTGGCCAACAAGGAGTCGCTGGTCGTCGGCGGCGAGCTCGTGACGGCGCTGGCGGAGGCGACCGGCGCACGGATCGTGCCGGTCGACTCCGAGCACACCGCCCTGCACCAGCTGATCGCCGGGCAGCCGCCGGGCACCGTCCGCGGCCTGACGATCACCGCCAGCGGCGGGCCGTTCCGCGGGCGCTCTCGCGCCGAGCTGGGCGAGGTCAGCGTCGAGCAGGCGCTGGCGCACCCGACGTGGGCGATGGGCGGCAAGATCACGATCGACTCGGCGACGCTGATGAACAAGGGCCTCGAGGTGATGGAGGCCCACCACCTGTTCGGGACGCCCTACGAGCGAGATCCACGTGGTCGTCCATCCCGCAGTCGCTGATCCACGGCATGGTGCAGCTGGCCGACGGCGCGATGCTCGCGCACATGGGCCCTCCGGACATGCGCATCGCGATCTCCTACGCCCTGCACGGCGGCGAGAGCGTCGATCTGCCGATCGCCCCGCTCGACCTCGCCGAGGTCGGCGCGCTGAGCTTCGAGCCCGTCGACCTGGACGCGTTTCCCTGCCTGCGCCTGGCGCGGCGAAGCGGCGCGGGCGGGCGGCACGGCGCCATGCGTGCTCAACGCCGCCAACGAGGTCGCCGTCCACGCCTTCCTGGCCGGCGGGCTGAGGTTCCTGGAGATCCCCGAGGTGATCGAAGCGACGCTCGACTGAGCTTCGCGGCGGGCCCGGTGCGAGAGCTTCGAGTCGCTCTACGAGGCCGACCGGCGGGCCGCGGAGCTGGCCGGCGAGGCCGTCGCCGCGCTGCGCTGAGCGGCACCGGCTGCGCCTGCGACCGGCGGGGCGGTGCGGCGCGGCCTGCGACACTGCGGTGAGTGAGCTGGGTCCTGACGATCCTCGGCATCTCGGCGCTGGTCATCCTGCACGAGTTCGGGCATTTCGCCGCCGCCAAGGCGGTCGGCATGCGCGTGGAACGCTTCTCGCTGTTCTTCGGTCCGATGCTGGTGAAGTTCAAGCGCGGCGAAACCGAGTACGGGATCGGCCCGATCCCGCTGGGCGGCTACGTGAAGATCGCCGGCATGAACCCCGCCGAGGCGATGCCCGAGGGGGAGGAGCACCGCGGCTACTTCCGCCAGCCCGTGTGGAAGCGGGTCGTGGTGATCGCCGCCGGCCCGGCGATGAACATCCTGATCGCCTTCCTGATCCTGCTCGGGCGTCTACTGGCTGAGCGCCCAGCACCCCCGCGGCGACCGCGCCAAGATCGTCGCCGTGCAGGCCGGCAGCCCGCCGCCGGGCGTGCTGCAGCAAGGGGGACGTCGTCCTGGCCGTCGACGGGCGTCCCGTGTCGCTGAAGGGCGGATCGTTCAACTTCATCGGCGCGATCGCCGCGCGACCGCTGCCCGGCCGCTCGACGCGGGGCTGCCCGGCGCGCGGCCCGTGACGTTCCTGGTCGGCAGCGGCGGCTCGCGACGGCTGACGTCTCGCCGCGCTACACGCCCGCTACGAGCCCGCCTCAAACGGATGCTGGTCGGCATCACCTCGGGCGAAGTGCTGCGGCGCGACTCGCTGGGCGCCGCGCCTGGGGGCCAGCGTCAGCCAGATGTGGAGCGTCACCAGCACGACCGTCTCGAAGGTCAGCGCAGATCTTCACCAGCCAGCAGGCCCGCGCGCCAGCTGCACGGCATCGTCGGCGTCTCGGACGTCGCCAGCCAGGCCTTCAGCTTCGGCGTCGCCGAGGCGATGTACGTGCTCGCGCTGCTCTCGCTGTCGCTGGCGATCATCAACCTGTTCCCCTTCCTGCCGCTCGACGGAGGCCACCTCTTCTGGGCGCTGGCCGAGAAGGTCAGGGGCCGGGCGATCCCCTTCGCGGTGATGGAGCGCGCCAGCGTCGCCGGTATCGCGCTGGTGCTGGTCGTCGCGGCGATCGGACTCAGCAACGACATCAACTCGCTCTCCAACGGCGGCCTGACGCTGCACCGTTAGCGCCCGCCCGGCCCGGCGCGTGGGGCTCAGGGCGCCGCGAGCCGATCGCGATCCAGCTCTTGGCGAGCGGCCCGAGCCGCTCGGCGCGAGCCGGGCCCGAACAGCGCTTCCAGCTCGCCTCTGCGCAGCAGCTCGATCTCTTCCCAGCGCCCGCGCGGCGCCCAGTCGCCAGTAGCGCCGGCGCAGACCGCGCAGGCAGCCAGTGGGCGCCCGGCAGCAGCGAGTGCGGCTCGAGCGGGAACGAGTAGGCCGGGGTCTGGACCAGCCAGCAGCGCCCGACCCGGCGCAGCTCGGCCGCGAAGGCCGCCCGGCTGGCGGGGGGGACGTGCTCGATCACGCTGGAGCAGTAGACCAGATCGAACTCGCCGTCGGCGAAGGGCAGGCCCCAGCGCCGCGTCGGCCCGCACGAACGGGCCCGGGATAGCCCGGGCTGCTCGGACAGGTCGGTCCCGGTGATGTCGAGCTCCGGCTCGAGCGCCCGCAGGCCGAGCGCGCCGCAGCCGACGTCGAGCACGCGGGCGCCCTGCGCGCGCGCCCGTGCGGGGAAGAAGCGCGGCGTGGCGCCGGGCCCGGGCGCGCGCCGCGCGGCCAGTCAGGCGAACCGCGAGGCCGCGCCAGTGGCGGACCTGCGCGCGGTCGCGTATACGATGCGGCGATCCGGCCATCTAGAATCAGCCTATGGCCTCACAGCGCCAGATCCACGTCGGCGAGGTGCCCGTCGGCGGCGGCGCGCCGGTCGCGGTGCAGACGATGACCAAGACCGAGACGGCGAACCTGGACGCGACGATGCGCCAGATCCGCACCGTCGCCGAGGCGGGCGCCGACATCGTGCGCGTGGCCGTGCCGCGCGAGCAGGACGCCGAGGCGCTGAAGAGCGATCGTCGCGCGAGTCGCCGATCCCGGTGATCGCCGACATCCACTTCAACCACACGCTCGCGCTGAAGGCGATCGAGGCGGGCGCGCACTGCGTGCGCCTGAACCCCGGCAACATCGGCGGCCCCGAGAAGGTCGCCGAGGTGATCGCCCTGGCCGAGCGAGCGCGGCACGCCGCTGCGCGTGGGCGTCAACTCCGGCTCGCTGCCCAAGCACCTGCGCCAGCTCGAGTACGACAACCCCGTCGAGGCGCTCGTCACGGCCGCGATCGAGACGGTCGAGCTGATGGAGCGCCTGGACTTCAAGAACTTCAAGGTCTCGATGAAGTCGACCTCCGTGCCCAACACGATCGCCTCCAACCGGATGCTCTCCGAGCGGATCCCCTACCCGCTGCACCTCGGCGTCACCGAGGCCGGCACGAAGTGGTCGGGCTCGCTGAAGTCGGCCGTCGGGCTCGGCACGCTGCTGGCGGACGGGATCGGCGACACGATCCGCATCTCGCTGTCGACCTTCCACGCCGAGGAAGAGGTCAAGGTCGCCTGGGAGATCCTCAAGGCGCTCAAGCTGCGCGAGCGCGGCCCGGTGCTGATCGCCTGCCCCACCTGCGGGCGGCTGCAGTTCGACATGGACACCGTCGTGGCCGAAGTCGAGCAGCGCCTGGAAGCCTACGAGGACCCGATCGAGGTCTCGGTGCTCGGCTGCGCCGTCAACGGCATCGGCGAGGCCCGCCACGCCGACTTCGGCATCACCGGCGCCAAGGACATGGGGATGATCTACTCCAAGGGCGAGCCGCTGAAGAAGGTGCCGACCGAGCAGCTGGTCGACGAGCTGTTCAAGGAGATCGACCGCTACTACGCCGCCGGCAAGACGGTGCAGCGCGACGAGGACGCCGCCGCCGAGGCGCGCGCGTGGCTGGCCGAGAACGAGGACGACACGCAGATGACGCCGGAGCGGATCGCCGCGCTGGAGGCCGCCGCGGCGGCAGAGGACGACGCGGCCGCCGCCGAGGTGCTCGAGGCGATGCTCGCATGCGCCCCCGAGGGTGAGCCCGCCGGAGCCGCGGTCGTGCTCGACGAGGCGGTCTCGCCCGTCGCGGGGCGGCGCTTCAGGCGCTGATCCGCTGCGTTCTCGAGCGGCCGTCCCAGCCGACACGGCCGGCGAGGATCCGCCCACCGACCCCTTCGCGTGAAGGCGAGGGGGTCCTGCTGAGCTGATGAGCCGGCCGCCCGTGCGGCCGGCTCGAGCTGCTTGACAAGCCGGCGGGTCAGGAGCAGGCCGAGAAGCGCTCGGCGATCCGGCTCCAGTCGACGACGTTCCACCACGCGTCGATGTAGTCGGGGCGGCGGTTCTGGTACTTCAGGTAGTAGGCGTGCTCCCACACGTCGACGCCCAGCAGCGGCGTCTTGCCGTCGGAGAGCGGCGTGTCCTGGTTGGCGCTGCCGACGATCGCCAGCCCCGAGCCGTCGTGGACGAGCCACGACCAGCCCGAGCCGAACTGGTTGACGCCGGTTTCCTTGAGCTTGGCCTGGAAGTCGGAGAACGAGCCGAACGCCGCGTCGATCGCCGCTGCGAGCTCGCCGCCGGGCTCGCCGCCGCCGTCGGGGCTCATGCTCTCCCAGAACAGCGTGTGGTTGTAGTGCCCGCCGCCGTTGTTTTTGACGGCGGTGCGCTTGCCCTCGGGCACCTGGGAGAGGTCGCTGAGCACGTCCTCGATCGCCGCGTCGGCCAGCGGCGGTGCCCTCCAGCGCCGCGTTGACCTTGTCCACGTAGGCCTGGTGGTGCTTGTCGTGGTGGAATTCCATCGTCGCCTTGTCGATGTGCGGCTCGAGCGCGTCGTAGGCGTAGGGCAGCGGCGGGACGGAGTAGGCCATCGGGGCTCCTTGTCGGGTGTCGTCGAAGTTCGTCGGTGAGGGCTGTTCTATCAAAGGCGCCGATCGCCTCGCGCGGCCGGGCCGTGCCGAGCGGCCGTGCGGCGCGGGTTAGGCTTGCGAGATGTCGGGGTCCCGCCCACCCGCACGCACACCGGTCGCCACGGGCCGCCCGGGCCGGCCGGCGGCGGCCACGAGGGAGGCTGCGCTGGCGCTGGCGAGCTCCCGCTACCTGGCGGGCGAGCGCATCGACGTGCAGGCGATCGCCCGCGAGCTGGGCCTCGCGCGCGCGACGATGCACCGCTGGTTCCACACCCGCGAGCTGCTGCTCGGCGAGCTGCTCGGCCGAGCTCGGGGAGGAGCGGCTGACTGGTGCTGCGCTCGCGCGCGTCGGCGGCCGCGGGGCGCGGGCGCTGCTGGACAGCTTCGACAGCTTCAACCGCGAGCTGGCCGCGGCGCGCGGCCTGCGGAGTGCTGCTGGCCCAGGAGCCGGAGCTGCGCGCTGCGCGTGCTCACCTGGAGCGACGGGCGTCGTGCAGCCGCGGATGGTCGCGGCCGTCCAGAGCCTGATCGAGGACGAGGTGAGGGCCGGGCTTCGAGCCGGCCGTCGCGCCCGACCTGCTGGCCTACGCGATCGTGCGCCTGGCCGAGGCGTTCCTCTACAACGACGCCGCGCCGGCTCGCGGGCGACACCGAGCGGCTGCGCGAACTCGAGGCGCGCGCTGCTCGGCGTGGTGCCGTCGAGCGGGATGATTTGAGTCTTTTGCCGCAGATATGACTAAAATCGCCGGGTAACCGCGGCGGGGAGCCGTGGGCCGCGTCGCACGATCGAGGGGATGAGGGATGTCGAGCGAGAGATGGAGCCTCGCCTGACACGCAGCGCCGCACGGGCGCGTTCACGGCGGGACGCCTGGCGGTGGTGCTGGCGCTGGCCGCGCTGGCGCGTTCGTCGCTGGCCGCGACGGCGCATCGGCGAAAGAGCGGCACCGTGTGGCTGTGCAAGCCGGGCAAGAAGCCCGACCCGTGCATCGAAAGCCGCGACCGCGACGGTCGTCACCTACACGGGGACGAGCGCCACGAAACGGTCGAGAAGCCCGTCAAGGCACAGCAAGCCGCCGATCGACTGCTTCTACGTGTACCCGACCGTCACCGAACAGGAAGGACCCAACGCGAACCTGGACGATCGAACCGCAGGAGACGCAGATCGCGATCGACCAGGCCTCGCGCTTCTCGCAGGACTGCAAGGTCTACGCGCCGATGTACCCGCAGCTGACGCTGAAGGCGATCAACAGGCGTCGATCACGCCCGAAGACGCCGCTGAAGGCCTACACCGGCGTGCTCGACGCGTTCAACGAATACATGCACAAGTACAACAAGGGCCGGGGCATCGTCCTGATCGGGCACTCCCAGGGCGCGCTGATGCTCGAGAAGCTGATCAAAGCAGGAGTTCGACCCGAACCCGACGCTGCGCAAGCAGCTCGTCTCGGCGATCCTGCTCGGCGGCAACGTGCTCGTGCCCGAAGGGCAAGCTCGAGGGCGGCACCTTCCAGAACGTCCCCGCCTGCCACGGCCGCGACCGACACGGGCTGCGTGATCGCCTACTCGACGTTCCTGAAAGAACCGCCCGAAGGCTCGTTCTTCGGACGGCCCGACAGCCCGCTGCTCGGGCAGGGCGCCGCGGCCGCCGGGCGTGCAGGTGCTGTGCGTGAACCCGACGCTGCTCAGCCAGAACGGGGCGCGGGCGCGCCTGCTGCCGTACGCGCCGACGACGCCGTTCCCGGGCGTGCTCGGCGCCGTGCTCGCCGACGCCCACCGCGATCCACGCCGTGGGTCGCCGCGCGGGCGAGTACACGGCCCAGTGCAAGAACGAAAACGGCGCCAGCTGGCTGCAGGTGAGCATCGCCGGCGGCGTCAGTGAACGCCGTGACCGAACTGGAAGCCGACAACGAAGTCGCCGAGGAACTCGCTCGGACCCGAATGGGGCCTGCACCTCTACGACGTCAACATCGCGCTCGGCAACCTGGTCAACACGGTCGCCATCCAGGCTCAGGCCTACGGGTTCGAACACTGACCCGCGACAGCGCGGTCCTGAAGCGGGGCCAGCCCTCGAGTCGCCCGGCACCCTCGCCGGGCGGCTCGAGGATGGTCCCGGCCGAGCCGATCCGTATACGCTCGTCGCTGCCGCGGCCGCGACGGCCCGGTGCCAGCTAGCGATGCCACGACTCTCCGAATACCTGCTGCCGACCGAGAAGGAGCCGCCCGGCCGACGCCGAGGCGATCTCGCACAAGCTGATGGTCCGCGCCGGGCTGATCCGCCAGATGGGCGCCGGGCATGTGGACGTGGCTGCCGGCCGGCTGGCGCGTGCACCAGCGGGTCGTGGCGATCATCCGCGAGGAGATGGACGCGATCGGCGGCCAGGAGATGCTGATGCCGGTGCTGCAGCCGGCCGAGCCGTGGCGCAAGACCGGGCGCGCTACGACATCGAGGAGCTGTTCAAGCTCACCGACCGCAAGGGCTCGGAGCTGGTGCTCGCGATGACCCACGAGGAGGCCGTCACCTTCCACATCGCCCAGATCGTGCGCTCCTACCGCGACCTGCCGCTGATCGTCTACCACTTCCAGGTCAAGGAGCGCGACGAGCCGCGCCCGCGGGCCGGGCGTGCTGCGCACGCGCGAGTTCATCATGAAGGACGCCTACAGCTTCGACCGCGACCCGGCGGGCCTGGAGCGCGCTACGAGCTGCACGTCGGCGCCTACGACCGCATGATGGAGCGCACCGGGCCTGCGCTGCTACCGCGTCGAGGGCGACGTCGGGATGATGGGCGGCGCACGGCGCGCACGAGTACATGGCGCCCTGCGCGGCCGGCGAGGACGAGGTCGTGCTGGGCGACGGCTACGCCGCCAACGTCGAGGTCGCCTGCGCGACGCCCGGGGTCGAGAAGGTCGGCGAGCGACACTGTCAGGACGGCGAGCCGCTGACGCGTCGAGCCGGCGATCGAGATCGGCAACATCTTCAAGCTCGGCACCCGCTACTCCGAGCCGCTCGGCGCCACCTACCTCGACGAGACCGGCGCCGAGCTGCCGATCTGGATGGCCTCCTACGGGATCGGCCCGGCCCGCATCGTCGCCGCCGCCGTCGAGCAGTTCGCCGACGAGCACGGCATCTCCTGGCCGCGGGCGCTGGCGCCGTTCGCCGTGCACCTGGTCGCGCTCGGCAGGCCCGGCACGCCCGAGCGCGACGCCGCCGACGCGCTGTACGCGACGCTCGTGCGAGCGGCGGGATCGAGGTCATCTACGACGACCGCGACATCGGCCCCGGCGAGAAGTTCGCCGACGCCGAGCTGCTCGGCTGTCCGCTGCGGCTGACCGTCGGGCGCCGCTCGCTGGAGTCGGGCGAGATCGAGGTGCAGGTGCGCCGCGGTCGCAAGCAGGCGCCCGGGCTGCCGCTGGACGGCGAGCCCGCGGCGCTCGCTGCGGGCCGTGGACGAGCTGTGGCAGAGCCTCCCCTAGAGTCCGACCGGGAGCCCGCGCGCGCCCGGCTGCGGCTGGCGGCGGCTGAGCTTCGCGCGGCTGTTCGGGCTGGACCGCTCCGGGCCGCCGCCGCCGCAGACGCGGGCCGGCGAGCCGCTGCGGCCGTGGACGCTCCCCAACGCGATCGGCTTCGCGCGCCTGGCGCTGATCCCCGTGTTCCTGGTCGTCGCGCTGTCCAGCCAGCGACGGGCAGGCGCGCTGGCGGCGACGCTGTTCGCGCGTGATCGGCTGGGGCGACTACGCCGACGGGATCGCCGCGCGCCTGACCGGCCAGTACAGCCGCCTGGGCGCGCTGATGGACCCGGTCACCGACCGCCTGCTGGTGATCTGCGGGCGTGGTCGTGACCTGGCGCTTCCAGCTGCTGCCGCGCTGGGCGCTCGCGGTGCTGGCCGCGCGCGAGCTGGTCGATGCTCGCGCTCGGCCGCTACGGCCTGCGCGCACGGCGTCGAGCTGCGCATCAACTGGCCCGGGCGGCTCGCCGTCGCGCCGGTGATGGGCTCGCTCTTCTTCGCGATGGCCGGGCTGCACGGGCTGGGCGAGGTGCTGCTCTACGTCGGGCCTCGCGCTGGCGCTGGTGGCGAGCGCGCTGTACGTGCGCACGCGGCCGCGCCCAGCTCGCCGCAGCCCAGGCGCCGGACCCATAGCCTCAAGCTCAGCCTGACCTTTTGGGCTATACTCGGCGCCTCCGGCCGGCCGCGCCGGCGTCTCCGCCCGGGAACCGCGGCGCGGCGCAAGTCCGCGAGAGGAGAAGAGCCACGATGGACGAGACGTTCCCCGACCTTGGCTCGCTGACGGATGTCGAACTCAAAGACGTCATCCGCCAGCTGACCGAGGAGGAGACCGAGATCTCCTACCAGCGGCGGATCCTGCACGGCAAGATCGACATCCTGCGCGCCGAGCTGGTCAACCGCCTGCGCAACAAGCACGACGACGGCGAGATCACGATCACCGGCGAGGACGTCCAGAGGCTCACGGACATCCTGGCCAACGGCAGCCGAGGCCCGAGTGAGGACGCTCATGGCATCGCGGGACGCGATAGGACGCGGCGGCGACCGCCGCGGGCCGGTCTAGGGCGGGCGATGGCCCTGCACTGCACCGAGTGCGGCTTCGTCAACGGCGAGGGCGCCAACTACTGCCAGCGCTGCGGCGCGCTGCTCGAGCGCGCGCCGGAGGCGGCGGCCGCGGCGGGGCCGGCGGGGATCCGGTCACCGCCACCTACCGCATCGACGAGGCCGGCGAGCTCGTGCCGGTCGAGATCGGCGAGGTCACGGCCCGCGGCCCGGCGCTCGTGATCCGCGCCGGCGGCGGGCGCGTGGGCGAGAGCTTCCCGTCGACGGCGAGCGCATGAGCATCGGGCGGCGCCCCGACTCGGAGGTGTTCCTCGACGACGTCACCGTCTCGCGCGACCACGCGCTGCTGATCCGCCGCGAGCGAGGACTGGTACCTGGACGACTGCGGCTCGCTGAACGGCACCTACGTGAACCGCTCGCGGATCGAGTCCCATCGCCTCGAGGAGGGCGACGAGGTGCAGATCGGCAAGTACAAGCTGACCTTCCACGCGCGCTGATGGCGACCCAGGCGACACCCGATCGCGAGCGCCGAGCGAGCTCGAAGCTCGAGCTGCGCCGGACCCGAGGCGCGCGGAGCTCGGGCAAGCGCCAGAAGTCGCTGACGATCGGCGCCGTCTGCAAGGCGCTGGCGCAGGAGTTCCCCGACATCTCGATCTCCAAGATCCGCTACCTGGAGGACCAGAAGCTGCTCACGCCGCGGCGCACGCCCGGCGGCTACCGGCTCTACACCCAGGGCGACGTGGCGCGCCTGCGCACGATCCTGCGCATGCAGCGCGACGAGTTCCTGCCGCTGCGCGTGATCCGCCAGGAGCTCGCCGCCGGGCGCTCCGACGACGCCGCCGCCGGTGCCCGGCCGTCGCGGGCGCGAGGGCGCGCGCGCGTGGCGGCCGAGCGTGAGCGTGCGCGAGGCCACCGGCGCGCTGTACTCGATCGAGGACGTGCTCGAGGAGACCAAGGCCGAGGCCAAGCTGGTGCAGCGAGCTCGAAGAGTACGGCGTCGTCAAGGGCGAGCTGCGCGGCGGCGTGCGCTACTTCGACGAGACCGAGCGGGAGATCATCGCCGCCGTCGCCGAGCTCGCGCGCTACGGCGTGGGCGGGCGCAACCTGCGCGTGTTCCGCTCCTCGGCCGACCGCGAGGCGAACCTGCTGCAGCAGATCCTCGCGCCGGCGCTGCGCTCGCGCAACCCCGAGCGCCGCAAGGAGGCCGTCGACGCGCTCGAGAACCTCGCGGCGGTGGCGACCCACCTCAAGCACCTGCTGCTGATCCGCGACCTGCGCAAGATCGTGCGTTGAGCCGGTCACGCCCGCCCGCCCCCAGCGCCGAGGCCTGCGCGCGCTGATCCGCGACATACCCGACTTCCCCAGCCCGGGGATCGGCTTCAAGGACATCACGCCGCTGATGGCCGACGCGGGCGCGCTGGCCGAGGCCGTCGGCGCGCTCGCCGAGCATCGCCCGGCCGCTGCAGCGTCGACTGCGTGGTGGCGGCCGAGGCGCGCGGCTTCCTGCTCGGCCCGGCGCTGGCGCTCGAGCTCGGCGCGGGCTTCGTGCTCGCGCGCAAGCCGGGCAAGCTCCCCTACGAGACGGTCAGCGCCGAGTACCTGCTGGAGTACGGCGCGGGGCAGCTCGAGCTGCACACCGACGCGCTCGTCCAGCGGCGCGCGCGTGCTGGTGCACGACGACCTGCTCGCCACGGGCGGCACCGCCGCGGCGCTGTGCGAGCTCGTCGAGCAGCTCGGCGGCGAGGTCGCCGGCTGCGGCTTCCTGATCGAGCTCGCGTTCCTGCGCGGGCGCGAGCGGCTCGCGCGGGCGCGAGGTCCACGCCCTGCTGAGCTACGAGTCCTAAGCTTGCCCGCGATGCCGACCGCGCGCCGCAGCCGCACGATCGCCGCGCCCGCGCGAGGAGCTGTGGGAGATCGTCAGCGACCCCCACCACCTGCCGCGCTGGTGGCCGCGGGTGACCCGCGTGGAGGACGTGGACGACGGGTGCCTTCACCGAGGTGATGAGGACGCGCAAGGGCAAGGTCGTGCGGGCCGACTTCGACGTCGTGCGCTCCGACGAGAGCTCCGCGCAGCGCATGCTGTGGGCGCAGCGGGTGGAGGGCACGCCCGTTCGCGCGCGTGCTGACGCTCCTCGGAGACCGAGGTGCGACGTCGTGCCGCTGCGGGCGCCAGTGGGCCGAGGCGTCCGTCGGCCGCCGAGGTGACGATCGAGCTGCGCCGAGGCTGACGGCCGGGCGCGGAAGGGCTTCATCCGCGGGTCGGCGGCATGGTGCGCCGGGCGGCCGCCGGCCACGATCGAGGAGGCGCTCGACGGCCTGGAGCGGATCAGTGGCTGAGCGCGGCGCGCCGCGCCGGCGATGCGCTGGTGGGGCTGGGGCGAGCCGGCCCACCCCGGCGCCCTGCCCGCCCACGCGCTGGCTTCCTGCGCGAGACGGTCGGCGTGGCCGACGCGGCCGCGCCCGCCGGTGGCGCTCGAGCAGGTGCGCCTCGAGCCCTCGCGCTGGCCGAGCGGACGCTGCGCGGCAGCTGCGCGGCGATCGTCGGCGCCGAGCAGCGTGCGCGAGGACCACGGCGAACGCGTCCTGCACGCCGCCGGCAAGGGCTATCCGGACCTCGTGCGGCTGCGCGCGCGGCGAGCCGGAGGGCGCGCCCGACGCGGTCGTGCTACCCCGCCGGGCACGATCAGCTGCGGGCGCGTGCTGCGAGCTGTGCGCGGCGCGCTCGATCGCGGTCGTGCCGTTCGGCGGCGGCACCAGCGTGGTCGGCGGCGTGGCGCCGCTGCGCGGGCGAGCACGCGGCCGTGCTGGCGCTCGACACTGGGCCGCATGGGCGCGGTGCTGAGCCTCGACGAGCGAGTCGGCGACGGTCGACCGTCGCAGGCGGGCATGCGCGCGCCGGCGCTCGAGCGCGAGCTGGCGGCGCGGGGGCTCACGCTCGGGCACTTCCCGCAGTCCTTCGAGTACGTCTCGCTCGGCGGCTGCGCGGCGACCCGCTCGGCGGGGCAGGCCTCGAGCGGCTACGGCGCGATCGAGAAGATGGTGCTCGGCCTGCGCCTGGCCGCGCCGGCCGGGGAGATCGCGCTGCCGGCGCTGCCCGCCAGCGCCGCCGGCCCCGGGCTGCGCCAGCTGCTGGTCGGCTCGGAGGGCACGCTCGGCGTGATCAGCGAGCTCTCGCTGCGCGTGCGCCCGGCGCCCGCGCGAGCGCAGTCTACGAGGGCGTGTTCTTCGAGGACTTCGCGGCCGGCGTCGCAGGCGCTGCGCGCGCTCGCCCGCGAGCACGTCCTGCCCGACGTCGCGCGGCTCTCCGACGAGCAGGAGACGCGGATGTCGCTGGCGCTGGCCGGGCAGCGGCGGCGTCAAGGGCGCGGCTCGGGCGCGCCTACCTCGGCGCTGCGCGGCTACGGCGGGGGCTGCCTGGCGATCCTCGGCTTCGAGGGCGCGCGAGCGACGAGGTCGCCGTCCGGCGCGCGGCGCGCCCTGCGCTGGCGCGCGCTCGCGGCGGGCTGCCCGTCGGCGCGCTCGCCCGGCGAGGCGTGGCTGCAGGGGCGCTTCGCGGCGCCCTACCTGCGCGACGAGCTGCTCACGCACGGCGTGATGGTCGAGACGCTCGAGACGGCCACGCAGTGGTCGAACCTCGGCGCCTGCACGCGCCGCGTCGGCGCGGCGATCGAGCGAGCTCTGCGCGACGGCGGGACGCCGGGGCTGGTGATGTGCCACGTCTCCCACGTCTACGAGACCGGCGCGTCGCTGTACTTCACCTTCCTCGCCCGCCAGCGCGAGGGCGAGGAGATCGAGCAGTGGCGCGCGGTCAAGGAGGCCGCCAGCGAGGCGATCGTCGCGGGCGGCGGCACGATCACCCACCACCACGCCGTCGGGCGCGATCACGCGCCGTGGATGGCGCGCGAGATCGGGCGGAGGCGGCGTGCGCGGCGCTGCGCGCGCTGAAGGCGCGAGCTGGACCCGGCCGGGATCATGAACCCGGGCAAGCTGCTGCGCCGCTCAGCTGCTGAGGCTGAAGGCGCCGCGCAGCACCACGTGCCCGGGTGGCGTCGGGCGCGTGCTGGTCTCGCGCGTCAGCAGGATCTCGCGGAAGTGGCCGGCGTTTGCGGGCAGCAGCGCCGCCGCCTGCCAGCCTGTGGCTCGCGCCCACCGGCGGGCTTTTGCTCAGCGGCAGCGCGCTGCTGGGCGAGTTGTAGAGCCAGATCGCGTAGAAGAAGCCCTTGGTCGCCGGGATGTGTTCGGCCTCGATGTAGAAGGCGCGTTTGCCGCCTTCGGTGAGGATCTCGACCGTGCCCGACGCTGCTGCTGTTGGGGTTCGGCGAGTGCAGTGACGATGCGGCCGTCTTCCTTGGGCCCGCGCTTTCGCCGTGCTCGTCGCTGCGCGGTCGTGGTCGACGCCGGTCTTCCTCGTGCCGAGCCGCCGCCGCCGATGACGAGGACGACCGCGACGATCACCGCGGCCACGATCGCGCGCCAGCAGCAGCGCGCCGCCCAGCCGCGAGCTCGGCGCCGCGGCTGCTCCGCACGGCCCGCTGGCGGCGGCCGCCTCGGCGCGAGGGGGTAGGGCTCGGTCGCCCGCGCGCTGTGCGCGCGGCGCTCGGCGTCGGGCCGGCGGGATCTCGGGCAGCGCGCCGTCGGCCAGCGGCGCGAGCTCGCGCCGCGAGCGCCTGCGCCCAGGCGCGCGCGGGCGCGGAGCCGCTCAGTAGCGTGCGCGTCCGCAGGCGCTCGGCGACGCCTGCTGCTGGCCGAGCAGGTAGTCGCCGATCTCCAGCGCGCCGCCGGGCGTCGAGCTCGCGCGCCTGGCGCGGGCGCGAGCACCGCCAGCGCGGCGTGCGCGCGGTCGTGCACGGCCGCTCGGGGATGCCCAGCAGCGCGGCGACCTCGGCGTAGCTCTTGTGCTGGCGCAGCAGCAGGAGAGCGCGGCGCGCTGGTCGGGTGGAAGCTCGTCCAATCGGCTCATGGTCGTGTGACCGTCCG
The DNA here is from genome assembly GCA_963760785.1 of uncultured Solirubrobacteraceae bacterium. Lineage (GTDB taxonomy): Bacteria > Actinomycetota > Thermoleophilia > Solirubrobacterales > Solirubrobacteraceae > Palsa-744. The sequence continues at coordinate 150,614 of CAVXEL010000002.1, forward strand.
CCACCGCGTGAGGGCGCCGGGCGGGCCGCAGCGGAGGACCGTAGGCTATCGTGGCGGCGCGATGGGGACGCGCGAGCGCCGAGCAGCTGCAGCATGGCGATCCGACGGCTTCGACCGCCTCTACGGGCTGGAACTGCTGTCGCTGATCGGAGACCGAGGTGCGGCGCGCAGGGTGACGGTGCGCGAGGAGCTCAAGCAGCCGGCCGGGCTCGTCCACGGCGGCGTGTACGCCTCGATCGCCGAGTCGATGGCCTCGATGGCGACCGCGCTGGCGCGTGGCGGCGCAGGGCGAGATGGCGGTGGGCCTCGTCGAACAGCACGAGCTTCCTGCGCCCGGTCACCGAGGGCGATGGTCCACGCGCTCGCCACGCGGCTGCACCGCGGCCGCACGACCTGGGTGTGGGACGTGCGCTTCAGCGACGACGCCGACCGCACCTGCGCGGTCACGCGGATGACGATCGCGGTGCGCCCGGTGCCCGGCGCGCAGTCGGCGACCGAGTAGCGGCGGCTCGCCGCTGCGCCAGCTCCTGCTCGCGGCTAGCCGACAGGAGCCACGGGGTTCGGCCGCTGGAGGGCAGCGGCTTTCGCCGAAGCCCGTGTCGGGGAGCGGCGGCGGCAGCGGCCGCCTGGGGCGAGCGCGGGCTGGTTGATCGCACGATCGTCCGCGCTGCCGCGAGCGCCAGCGCGGGCGCTTCGCGTAGATGTCGACGACGACCGGCCCGCGTGGGGATCGCGATCGTCCGGCCGGCCTGCGCCAGCAGCGCGGCGACGCCCCTGATCAGCGTCGCCGGGGCCGCGATGCGAGCCGCCGGGGAGGAAGCTGTTGTCGGGCGAGGTGACGATCCGCAGCGGCGGGACGCAGATCCCCTGCCCGCCTGCGAGGCAGTTGCCGTACTGCACGCGTGAAGGCGCCGCTGGGGTCGTGGTCGACTTCGGTGATCGCAAGGCCCTGGAAGGTGTCGCCGAGCCAGTAGACGGGGAACGGCTGCACGATCATGCCCTCGAGGATGTTGTGGGGGATCGGCTTGTCCTGCAGCGTGTCGCCGCAGCCGCCCAGCGCGAGCGCGCAGAGCAGGACCGCGGCGATGAGCGGGCGAGACGCACGCCGGCAGGGTATCCGCGCGCCGTCCAGGCGGGTCGGGCAGGCAGCGGGTCGGGTGGCTCAGCCCCGGTAGCGGTTGGTGATCGGCATGCGACGGTCGCGGCCGAATGCGCGCGTGCTGATCTTGATCCCCGGCGGCGCCTGGCGGCGCTTGTACTCGGCGAGGTCCACCAGGCGGATCGCGCGGTCGACGTCCTGCTCGGGCAGGCCCTGGGCGATCAGCTGCTCGCGGCTGCGGTCGAGCTCGACGTAGCCCTCGAGGATCCGGTCGAGCACGCTCGTAGGGCGGCAGCGAGTCCTCGTCGCGCTGGTCGGGGCGCAGCTCGGCGGAGGGCGCCCGCGCGATGATCGAGGCGGGGATCGGCGCGGGCGCGCGGGGCGTCGGCAGCCCGGCGGCGGGCTCGCGCCGGCGGGCGAGTTGCGCCACTCGCACAGGCGGTAGACGAGCGTCTTGGGGACGTCCTTGATGACGGCGAAGCCGCCCGCCAGGTCGCCGTAGAGGGTCGTGTAGCCGACCGACATCTCCGACTTGTTGCCGGTCGCCAGCACCAGCCAGCCGAACTTGTTGGAGAGCGCCATCAGCAGGTTGCCGCGGATGCGCGCCTGCAGGTTCTCCTCGGTCAGGTCGCGCTCGCGCCCGGCGAAAGCGCTCGGCGAGCGTCGACTCGTAGGCGCCCATCGCTTCGGCTCGATCGGCAGCTCGTGGACGTCGCACGCCGAGCGCCGCCGCGAGGTCTCGCGCGTCCTGCTGGGTCGCGGCGGAGGAGTACGGGGAGGGCATGATCGTGACGCTCACCCGCTCGGGACCGAGCGCGTCGGCGGCCAGGCACGCCACGAGCGCCGAGTCGATCCCGCCGGAGAGGCCGAGCACGACGTGCTGGAAGCCGTTCTTCTCGACGTAGTCGTGCAGCCCGAGCGACGAGCGCCGCGTAGACCTCCGCCTCGACCGGCGCGAGCGGCTCGGCGCAGCCTGCGCCGGTCCGGCAATGGCGGGGCGCCGGCTCGGCGCCGGCGGCGCAGGGAGCGCCGGCAACAGCAGCTCGCCGTCTTCGCTGACGCGGCGCGCGGCGGGGCGGTGGCTCGAGTCGCGCAGGCGCGCCGCCGCGGCGGCGTCGAGGTCGACGTCGCAGACGAGCAGCTCCTCGCGGAACTGGGCGGCGCGGGCGATCGTCGTGCCGGTGTGGTCGATCACGCACGAGTGCCCGTCGAAGACGAGCTCGTCCTGGCCGCCGACGAGTCCGCAGAAGGCGACGCAGGCGAGGTTGTCGCGCGCGCGCTGGGCGAACATCCGCTCGCGCTCGGCGCCCTTGCCGGCGTGGTAGGGCGAGGCGGAGATGTTGAGCGATCAGCGTCGCGCCGGCGAGCGCCTCCTCGCTCGCCGGGGGGCCCGGCTCCCAGATGTCCTCGCAGACGGTCAGGCCGATGCGCCGGTCGCTCCGAGCGTCGACCACCGCGCCCCCGGGGCCGGCCTGGAAGTAGCGCTGCTCGTCGAAGACGCCGTAGTTGGGCAGGTAGACCTTGCGGTAGATCGCGTGCACCCGCCCGTCGGCGAGGACGCGCGGCGGCGTTGTAGACGTCCTCGGCGCGCTCGGGGAAGCCGACGACCGCGACGATCTCCGCGCGCGTCGCCGGCGAGCTCCTGCGAGCGCCCGCGCCGCGTCGGCGAGGAAGTGCTCCTTGCAGCAGCAGGTCCTCGGGCGGGTAGCCGGTCAGCGCCAGCTCGGGGAACAGCACCAGCTCGGCGCCGGCCTCGCGCGCCGCCCGCATGCCCGCGCGCGATCCGCTCGGCGTTGCCCGCGATGTCGCCGACGGTGGCGTTGAGCTGGCAGAGCGCCAGGCGCACCCTGGAGGGCACAGGCAACGTCAGCCGGCGCTGGCGGGCTTGCTGGAGCGAGCCGCGGGCGCCCGCCGCCCGCTCGTCGCCCGGCGCGCGCTTGCCGGCGGCGGCTTTGCGTTTGCGCCGGCGCCCCGCGTCGGGCGCAGACCGGCGGCGCGATGGAGCGAGGCGATCGCCCACTTCAGGTCGTCGGCGATCGCGTCGAGATCCGGCAGCGCGTCGTAGTCGCCGAGCAGGCCGAAGCCGAGGTGGCCGTTGTAGCTCATGACGGCGATCCCCAGGGCCTGGCGCTGCGGCGAGCGGCACGACCGGGTAGAGGTTGCGCAGTTCGCGGCCGAGCAGGTACAGCGGGAACTGCGGCCCGGGCACGTTGGTGACGACGAGGTTGAAGTACTGCTGGCGCGCCTGCAGGCGCGCGGCCTGGCTGAGGATCGTCGGCGGCGCGAAGCCGGCCAGGTTCGTCAGCACCTGCGCGCCGACGGCCTGGCCGGATTTCTTGAGGTCCTCCATCGCCGTGGCGATCCTGCGCAGGCACTCGGCGGGGCTCTCGATGCCGACCGGCAGCGGCGCCCACATCGCCGCCACCTGGTTGCCGAGCGCGCCGCGCTGCTCCTTGGCGCGCACCGAGACCGGCACCATCGCCTTCAGCACCAGGCCCTCGGTGTCGACCCCTTCGCGCCGCAGGTAGCGCCCCAGCGCGAGGCTGACCGAGGCGAGCACCACGTCGTTGAGCGTGCCGCCAAGCGAGTCCTTGACCGCCTTGAAGCGGGCCAGGTCGGCGTCCAGGAACGTGTAGCGCCGGTGCGGGCCGATGTCGACGTTGAACGGGTAGGAGGCGCCGGGTCGTTGATGCCGGCGAGCGTCGTGGCGCCGACGTTCGCCAGTCCATCCCTGACCTGCGAGACGGCCCGTCGGGGCGCGCGCATCAGGGCACGGGCCCCGCGCAGCATCTCGTTCGGCACCGTGGAGCGCTCCAGCAGCGCCTCGCCGAGAAGCTTGGCCGGCCCGGGAAGCGGCTTGGCGCTCCACGCCGTCGGCGGCGCTGGGGGCACGGCGGGCTGGCGGGCGGTGTCGAACAGCACCGTCGTGATGTCGACGCCGGAGATCCCGTCGACCAGCGCGTGATGCGTCTTGGCGACCAGCGCGAAGCGACCGCCCGACATGCTCTGCACCAGCCAGATCTCCCAGAGCGGCTTGGAGCGATCCAGGCGCTGCGAGAACAGGCGCCCGGCCAGCCGCTTCAGCGCTGCGTCGTCGGCCGGTTTGGGCAGTGCGGTGTGGCGGATGTGGTAGCTGGGGTTGAAGTGCGGGTCATCCGTCCACACGGGCCGGCCCTGACCGAGGGGCACATGCGCAAGGCGCTGCCTGTATCTCGGCACGAGGTGCAGGCGGGCCATCACGTGGTCGATCAGCTCCTGATGGCTGGGGGCGCTGCCCTGGAAGACCATCACCGAGGCGACATGCATGTGCGCCGTCGAGTGATCCTCCAGGTGCAGGAACGTCGAGTCGAGTGCTGTCAGACGATCCGGATTGGCCATCTCCCCGATTGTCGCCTATCGGCGAGCTTGCCGTCAACGAGCGCCGCGAATCGGGCCGGGCCCCGTCGATATCCGGGGACGGTGGGGGGGCGGGGGCCAGGGCGGGGCGTCCGCGCGACGCCCGGCACAGCCCTGCGGGCCGTGCCGGGGTCGCTCCGTTGCGTGGTCCGCCCGACCCGCTGCGTGTCGGCAAAAGCCCTGCAAATGGCAGATTTCGTGACGCCTGCCACTTGCTCGTTGTGTGACGCCGGTCACAGAGTCGGTGGTCTGACACACCTACCATTCGACGAACAACCGTTCGACTCGCCGAGTCGCTCCCGTGGATGGGAGCGAACGGGGGAACCACTGCCGGGTCCGCCTCAGGGCTGGAACCGGACGGGGCGAATCCGCCGCCTTTGCGGCGGTAACGCCCGGCTGACGCGCGTCCCGTTCGCGCGTGCCGCCGGGCGCGAGCCCGACAGCTAACCCCGTAGGCGGACCCACAAGGAGGTCTCACCACACATGTACGTCCCCGGGACGCCCGTTCAGCCTGCGCCCGCTCTGGCGCCGGTAGGCGTCGTCTCCGCCAAGCCGGTGTCGATCGCGACGCCGATGGCGACTTCACTGAAGGTTCGCAGCGAGCAGTTGAACGTGCTCGAGAACCGCAGCACCTCGGTCACGGGAACCCTGCTCGAAGACCACCGTCCCGGCCACGCCGGCCGTGTGGTCTCGCTGCAGATCCTCGCCGCGCACGGCTGGAGGACCGTCTCGCTCGCGCACACCGCGACGCACGGGCGCTTCCGGCTCACGTTCACGCCGCGGCGGCTCGGCACCCGTCTGCTGCGGTTGCACTTCCAGGGCGACGCGCTGAACAGCTCCGCGCATCGCCGCCTGGGGCGCATGAACGTGTACCGCCTCGCCCTGGCGTCGTGGTACGGCGGCGGCGGCGGGCTCGCCTGCGGCGGGCAGCTGACCAGCTCGACGCTCGGCGTGGCCAACAAGACGCTGCCTTGCGGCACGCTCGTCACGCTCCGCTACGGCGGCCACTCGATCCGCGTTCCCGTCGTCGACCGCGGCCCCTACGTGGAAGGCCGCGAATTCGACCTCACCGAAGCGACCAAGCAGGCGCTCGGCTTCGGCGGCGTGGGGGAGGTCTGGAGCACCGCCTGAGCTCCCGGGCACAGGGCTGGGCGGCTTCGTGCAGGGGTTGGGTTTCGGGCTGACGGTCCGTTCAATCACCTGGATGTCGCCCGGCCTGAAAGCCCCTCGGACGCAGGTGTGGCTCGAGAGCCTCGGCGAGTGGACCTGGCCCGGGCAGCGCCTCGCCACCGCCGAGGTGCTCCCGCCGGCCTGGGTTCCCACCCTCCCGCCGGCCCGCTCCGCTCCGGCCGCGGCGCCCGACCTGCCGGCGCCCTGGGCGCGGGCCCGCAGGGTGCTGATCGCCGTGCTGCTGAGCGCCCTCCTGGCGGTCAGCGCAGCGCTCGCGCTGCGCGAACCGATCGGACTCGCCTCAGGGGCCCGGACGCACAGCGCCGGCGCGAACGTCGGGCCAGGCGCCCGGCCTGCTCCCCCTGCCGGCGCTGCGGCCGATCGCCACCGACGCCGCGGGCAGTCACATCGAGAAGGCCTCCTACCGCTCCGTCGCGCTGCACCACGGAGGCTCCTTCTACGTCTACCTGCCCCCCGGATACCCCGCCGCCGGAGCGCAGCGCGCACGGCCGAGCACCCGCTATCCCGTCCTCTACCTGCTGCACGGCAACAGCCAGCAGGCGAGCGCCTTCCTGGAAATCGGGCTGCAGGGCGAACTGGACCGGCTGATCGCCGCGCACGCGATCCCGCCGCTGATCGCCGTGATGATCCAGGGTGGCCCCGGCGCCAACAACTGGCGCAACCTGGGTGATCTCCACTACGAAAGCTACGTGCTGGAAGTGCAGGAGATCGTCGACCGTAGGATGCCGACGCTCGCCAGCCGTGCCGGCCGCGCGATCGCGGGGGTCTCGATGGGCGGCTACGGGGCGATGGAGCTGACGCTGGCGAACCCCTACCGCTTCGGCGTCGTGGAGAGCTGGCTGGGCTTCTTCAACGGGCTCGAAGGCCAGCTGCATCTCGACCGCGGCGCGATCTCGCGGCTCGGCCTGCACGCCTTCCTCTACGGCGGCGCGTCGGATCGGATCGCCAACCCGGCCGAGGACGCTCCGTTCGCCGCCCGGCTGCGCGCCGCCGGCGCGAGCGCGACCAGCGCGACCTACCCGGGCGAACACAGCCTCGAAACGGTCCAGGCCCACCTCGGTGAGATGCTGATCTTCGCGGGAAGGTCGCTGGCGGCCGCCGAGCGCAGCGGTGCGCCGGGGGGACCGCGGCGCTGAGCCCTCGGGACTGGCCGCGCAGCCAGTAGTATCGGTCGGGCACCCGGGAAACGATCAGGGAGGTCCCGATGGCGACGGCCGAGGGCGACATCCGCAGCGTGGAACTGACCGACGCCGAGCTGTGGCAGGAGGGGCCTCCTCACGAGGTGTTCAAGCGCCTGCGCAGCGAGTGCCCCGTCCACTGGACCGACCGCATCGAAGAGTTCCCCGACGAGGCCGGCTTCTGGTCGGTCACGACCGCCGAGGACGTGCACACGGTCAGCCGGGACTGGCGGACGTACTCCTCCGAACTGGGCGGCATCACCGCCGCGGGCGTGTTCCCGGTCGAGCTGAGCAGGGCGATGTTCATCGGCATGGACCCACCCAAGCACGACCGCGTCAAGGCGCTCTTCCAGCTCGGCTTCACGCCCCGGCGCATCGCCGAGCACGAGGACCGCATCCGCGAGATCGCCCGCACGGTGATCGGCCGGCTGGAGGGCCGCGAGCGCTGCGACCTCGTCACGGACGTCGCACAGCCGGTCGTCTCGCGCGTGATCGGGAGCTTCATGGGAGTCCCGCCCGAGGACGACGCGATGTGGGCGGAGCTGATGAACGCAACGCTGGGCGGCGGCGATGAAGACCTCAACCCGGACGGGATCGAGGCGATCATGGGCAAGCTCGTGCCGGAGATCTTCGCGCGCTGCGGGGAGCTGATCGCCCAGCGCCGCGAGAACCCCACTGACGACCTGACGAGCGTGCTGGTCCACGCCGAGGTCGACGGCGAGCACCTCGAGGAACACGAGATCGTGATGGGCTTCTTCCTGCTGATGGCGGCCGGCAACGACAGCACCAAGGCCACCTACTGCAGCGGCATGCGAGCGCTGATGGAGGACCGTGAGCAGATGGCGCTGCTGATCGAGGACCCCTCGCGCATCCCCGCGGCCGTGGAGGAGTCGCTGCGCATGTTCCCCGCCTTCGCCCACTTCCGCCGCACCGCGACATGCGACACCGAGCTGCACGGGCAGCCGATCCGCAAGGGCGAGAAGGTGGTCATGTGGTACGTCTCGTCCAACCGCGACGAGACCCGCTATGAGGAGCCCGAACGCTTCGACCTGGGGCGGGAGGCCGAGCACCAGGCCTTCGGCGCGGGCGGCCGCCACTTCTGCCTGGGCACCGCGCTGGCGCGCCTCGAGCTGAAGGTGATGATCGAGGAGACGCTGCGGCGCTACCCGCGGATCGCGCTCGACACGGGCAAGGGCGGGGCCGGCGCGCCGTCCTTCGTGGAATCGCCCTTCATCAACCAACTGAAGACGCTCCCCGTCCACCTCGGCGGCTGAGCCGCCTCCGGAGCCCGAGTGCGGGGCGGGGCGGGCGCGGAGCCGGCAGCGGGGCCGAGCCTTCGCACGGCGCGCCTGCTGCTGCGCCGCTGGCACCCCGGCGACCTCGAGCTGTTCGCGCGGATGAACGCCGACCCGGCTGTGATGGAGCACTTCCCGGCCCTCGCCACCCGCGCCGAGAGCGCCGAGCAGATGGCCCGCATCGCGCTGGAGTTCGAGCGCCGCGGGTTCGGCCTGTGGGCCGTTGAGATCGTCGGCGAGGTGCCGTTCGCCGGGTTCGTCGGGCTCACGGAGGTGGGGGAGGACATGCCGTTCGCGCCGGCCGTGGAGGTCGGCTGGCGCCTGGCCCGCCCGTACTGGGGCAGGGGCCTTGCGAGCGAGGCCGCCGCGGCGGCGCTCGAGGACGGCTTCGCGCGGCTCTCCCTGCCCGAGATCGTCTCCTACACGGCCGTCGGCAACTCGCGCTCGCGACGCGTGATGGAGCGCCTGGGAATGCGCCGCGACCCCGCCGAGGACTTCGTCCACCCGCTACTGGGCGCCCGGCATCCCCTGGGCTCGCACGTGCTCTACAGGATCGGCGCCGCAGCGAGGCCGCCGCACACGGCCGTGCGGTCAGCTACCTAGCCGGGGCCGCCTCCCGGTTCTTCTTCGCCGGCCCGGCAGACGATCGCCACCACGGTGCCGGTCCCGGCGTGACCCGGGTTGGGCTCGTAGCCGAGGTTCGTTTCGATCAGCGCCACCTCGACGACGTCGCCGGAGATCGTGCGCCCGGACTTCGTGATCGAGTCTGAGACGATCGCTTCGATCATGCCCGGCAGCGGCGCCGGGGGAGGGTCGGAGCTGTTGCCGGGATCGGTCGTCCAGGTCCCGCCGCAGGTCGGCGAAGAGACCGAGTTGGCAAAGCCCTTGAACGACGGCGGGGCCGTGCCGCGGCTCGGCGAGTTGAGCTTCCACCACTGCGCGCCCCAGAACGTGACCGGGGCGCCGACTGCGGCGTTCTGGTCGCCGATCACGAAGTTCCCTTCGGCGCTCGCCGCCGCCGGCGCGATGCCGGCCAGCGTCGTGACCGCCAGCGCGCACGCGGCCCTCGCGCCGCGTCGCTTCGATCTCAAGGACATGCACCACCCCCTGTAGCGATTGGCAAGACGACACACGCTAGCCGTCTGCGGCTGACGCGCAATCGGACGTTCGGCCACGCCGGCACGCGTAGAGGACTTGACCCTCATGCGAACATGTGTTCGCATGGGACCGAGGCCGTGGAGACCAGCCGCCGAGCTCGAGCAGGCGCTCGAGCGGGGCGACCTGCGCTATGCGGTCGCGCTCGCCGAGGAAGTCCGCCTGGAACGCGGCCGGCCGATCGAGCTGGCCACCGCGGCGCGGTTCCTGCCCCTGATCGCGGCGGCGAGCCCGGGGGAGTACGACGCGTACGCGCTGCGCTGGCTGGCGCGGTGGGTGAGCGAGACGGGCACCGCCACGATCGACCAGGCAGCCGAGATCGCGGCCTCTCTGGCGGACCTGCCGGTCGAGCCTCGCATGCTCGAGGCGATCACGGCGACGCTCTAGCGGGCGCCTATCGTGTGGCGGCATGTGCGGGCGCTACACGAACACCGCGGGACCCGAAGAGCTCAACGAGCGCTTCCGCGTCCCGATCCCCGGCGCGCAGGGAACCCACCGCTTCAACATCGCGCCGACCGAGCAGGTGCTGACGATCGCCGCGCCGAAGGGCGAGCCGCAGGCGGAGCTGATGCGATGGGGGCTGGTCCCCTCCTGGGCGACAGAGATCAAGGGGCCGCTGATGATCAACGCCCGCGTCGAGACGGTCGCCGAGAAGCCGGCCTACCGGCGGCTGATCCCGCGCGGGCAGCGCCGGGCGCTGCAGATCGCGGACGGCTACTACGAGTGGCTCAAACCCGAGAAGCGCTCAGCGCCCCGCCAGCCCTTCCACTTCCGGGTCGACGGCGGCGTGCCCTTCGCGTTCGCCGCAGTGTGGACTCCCGCCATGGTCGAGGGGGACTGGCTGCACAGCGTCGCGCTGCTCACCTGCGACTCGGCGCCGAACCGCGTCGCCGCCGCGATCCACGACCGCATGCCCGTGATCCTGGCCGACGCCGACGCCCAGCGCGCCTGGCTCGACCCGTCGCTCGGAGCCGATGAAGCGCTGGCGCTGTGCGGGGCGCTGCCCACCGAGAGGCTGTCGGCCCGCCCCGCCAACCCGGCGGTCAACAACGTCCACACCGCCGTCGACGGACCCGAGCTGCTCGTCGCTTCCGTCTGAGGATTGACGGGCGGGCGCAGCTCGTCGTCGCGATGGTCCCGATCGCGTGTCAAAGATGGGCTCGAGTAGCCCCGCTACGCTCAAGCCATCGAGGCGATCATCACCTGCCCGTCGTGCGGAGCCCAGGCGCGCGAGGCGATGCCCGAGAACGCCTGCCAGCACTTCTACCGATGCACGGGCTGCGGAGAGATGCTCGAGCCGCAGCCGGGCGACTGCTGCGTGTTCTGCTCATACGCCGACGCGGTGTGCCCGCCCAGGCGACGCGCTCAGGACATTCCGGCGTAGCCACGATGGCTGGGCGCGGGAACGCCGTCGCGCGTGCCGGCTCCGGGATCCGCGTTTCCGCAGCCGCCGAGAAGGGTCACGAGCGTCATCTGAGAGGACCCTCTGATTCCTCTCAGCTTGACGTATGCCGATATCGGTATACGATTGGGCCATGGCACGAGCAGCGACGACGTCGGATGTCTTCAACGCGATCGCCGAGCAGCAGCGCCGGGAGATCCTGGTGCTGCTGCGGGCGGGTGAGGGGTCGGTGACCGAGTTGGCCCAGGAGCTGGGGATGACCCAGCCGGGGGCGTCCAAGCACCTGCGGGTGCTCCGGGAGGTCGGACTGGTGCGGGACCGCAAGGCAGGCAGGCAACGCCTGTACGGCCTTGACGCCCGCGGGCTGCGACCGGTTCACGAGTGGACCGGCGGCTTCGAGCGGTTCTGGAACGAGAGCTTTGACCGGCTGGATGAGTACATCCAGGACCTCAAGCGGGCAAGGCATGCGCAGTAGCTGATGAGCGCGACGGGACGAGGAGCGCCGGCGCAGTCCGCGACGGCCGACCGCGAGATCGTGATCTCCCGGGTGATCAGTGCCCCGCGGGAGCTGGTGTTCGAAGCGTTCACCGAGGTGCGGCACCTGTCGCGGTGGTGGGGACCGGAGGGGTTCACCACCACGACGCGGGCGTTCGAGTTCCGCGTCGGCGGGGAGTGGGACTTCGTGATGCACGGACCGGACGGGACGGACTACCAGGAGTGGATCACCTGGACCGAGATCGTCCCGCCGGAGCGGATCGCGCTGCTGCACGGCGAGTCTCGCGGCGACCCGAACGCCTTCGAGTCGGTCTTGACGTTCGCGCCCGACGGCGGGTCGACCCGGATCGAGATGCGCACGGTGTTCCCCACCAAGGAGCGCCGCGACGAGGCGGTCGAGAAGTACCACGCGATCGAGGGCGGCCGGCAGACCCTGAGCAACCTGGCTGCCTACGTCACCGAGATCGCTCGGAAGGGAGTCGAGGGCTGATGGCCGGGAAGGTGTTCTTCAGCGTGACGATGTCGCTGGACGGGTTCATCGCGCCCGAGGAGCGCATGGACGACCCCGATGGGCCGCCGGCGCAGTGGATGGAGCTGCAGCAGTGGATATTCCCGCAGCGGTTCTTCCGGGAGAACCTGAATCTCGGCGAGGGCGGCGAGGAAGGCGCGAGAACGACATCGCGCGGGAGACGTTCGAGCGCACCGGCGCGAGCGTGATGGGCAAGCGCATGTTCGACCTCGGCGAGCAGGCGTGGCCGGAGCAGGCGCCGTTCCACACGCCGGTGTTCGTCGTGACGCACGAGAAGCGTGACCCCTGGGAGCGGCCGGGCGGGACCACCTTCGACTTCGTGGGCGACGGCATCGAGCCCGCGCTCGACCAGGCGCGCGAGGCCGCCGGCGACCGGGACGTCCGCATCGCGGGCGGCGGCGCAACGATCCTGGAGTACGTGAACGCCGGCCTGATCGACGAGTTCACGATCGCGCTCTCACCTGTGCTGTTCGGCTCCGGAATCCGCCTGTTCGAGGGCGTGGACGCGCGCCGCGTGGCCCTGGAGCCGGTCCGCGCGGAGCCGACGCAGCGGGTGACCCACCTCACCTACGCGGTCCGGGAGCGCTGACAAGACGATCGCGACTCTGCTCGTGTCAGGACAAGCTCGTCTGCCAGTCCGTCACTCCCCAACCAGCCACCGCCGCGGGTTCTCGACGAAGATCGTCTGGAAGACCGCATCGTCCATGACGCCGAGCTCGCGCAGGGCCGGCACGACCTCCTCGAAGACGAGCGTCATCGACCAGTTGCGGATCGCGCCCTGGCTCTCGAAGACCTCGGCGGCCTCGGCCGGGAACCAGTCGATGCTGGCGCAGAAGTCCTGGGAGATCGTCAGCCGCTCGGCGTGGCCCCGGCTCAGCAGCTCCGCGGCGGTCGCGTTGCGCCTGTCGATCGGCAGGTACATCTCGAGGCCGTAGCGGTCCAGGCCGGCGTAGACGCCCTTCTCGAGCAGCCCCTCGATGTAGGCGACGTCCTCGCTGTCCCCGCAGTGGGCGATCTGCACGCGCGAGAGGTCGACGCCCTCCTGCTCGAAGATCTCGACCTGGCGCGGCCCCGTCGCGACGGCGGGCATCGAGTGCGCCATGATCGGCGCGCCCGTCTGCACGCTCGCGCGCGCAACGGCCCGGTGGATCTTCTCGACGTTCTCGGTCACGCCGGCGGCGTCGGCGGCGCACTTCAGGAAGCCCGCCCGGATCCCGGTCCCCTGGATGCCGACTTCGATGTCCTCGACGAAGTGGTCGGCCATCGTGTCGATGTCGCGGTTCTCGAAGTAGTGGGGGAGGTAGTCGTAGCTGTAGATGCCCGTGCAGGCCACGATCCGCACGCCCGTCTCGTCGGCCACACGCTTCATGAACCGCACGTCGCGCCCGCCGAACATGGCCGTGGCGTCGACGATCGTCTGCACGCCATGCTCCTTGGCGGCCCGCACGGCGACGAGCGCCGCGTCCAGCTCGAGCTGCTCGTCGTAGCGGCCGGGCCACTGCTCGGCGACCGCCTCGTCGCGGAAGCGCACGTGCTCGTGCGCCAACACGACACCCAGCTCCGCCGCGTCGAGGACTCCCTGCACCGTCTGCACCTGCGTCATCGGCCTTCTCCTCCTCATCCCTGTCGTGCGTTGCGGTGTGCTGCTCCTTGGCTCGCGGCGCTCTCTCTCAGCGCAGTGGCCTTCCCCACTCGGTCTCCTCTCGCAGCTGCTTCTTGAGGAGCTTGCCGCCGGGGTTGCGGGGCAGGGGCTCCTCGCGCGTGGCGATGTACTGCGGGACCTTGAAGTCGGCCAGGTGCGTCCGGCAGTGGGCGAGGACGGCCTCGAGGTCCAGCGGGCCGCCCGCGGCGGGGACGATCACGGCGCCGACCTTCTCGCCCATCATGTCGTCGGGGACCGCCACGACGGCCACCTCGCCGACGCCGGGGGCGCCGGCGAGCGCGTTTTCGACCTCGATCGAGTAGACGTTCTCGCCGCCGCGGTTGATCATGTCCTTCTTGCGGTCGACGATGTAGAGCAGCCCGTCCTCGCCGACCCGTGCGAGGTCACCGGTGTGCAGCCAGCCGTCGACGAACGTCTCGGCGGTGGCCTCTGGCTTGTTCCAGTAGCCGCCCACGACGTTGGGGCCGCGGACGAGCAGCTCGCCGACACCCGCCCGGTCGGCGTCCTCGCCGACCCCGTCGAGTGCGAGGTCGACGACTGGCATCGCGAAGCCGACCGAGTCGGCATGCTCGGCCGCCTCCTCGTGAGGCAGGAAGGAGGTCAGAGACGAGGTCTCCGTGAGGCCGAAGCCGTTGCCCACGCGCGCGTTGGGGAACGCCTCCATGATGCGGTGGACCAGGCTCTCGGAGATCGGCGCGCCGCCGTAGGAGATCCACCGCACGTGGCTGACGTCGAGCTCGGCGAAGCTCGGGTGGTTGACGACCGCGTGATAGATCGCGGGCACCGAGACGAGCTGGTTGACGCCGTGCCGGCCGACGGCCTCGAAGAAGCCCGCGAAGTCGAGCGGGCCGGAGAGGATCTCGACCCGCCCGCCGAGCTCGAGCAGCGGGATCAGCTGGCTGTTGCAGCCGGTGACGTGGAACAGGGGGACGGAGACGAGGGTCGAGATCTCCGGGCCTTCGGAGCGGTCGATCGGGTTGCAGCGCAGCGCGTTCTCGCTGTTGGTCAGGAAGTTGCCGTGGGAGGTCATCGCACCCTTCGGGAAGCCGGTCGTCCCGCTCGTGTAGAAGATCGCCGCCAGGTCCTCCGGGGCGAGGTCGTCGAGCGCGATCGGCTCGCCCTGCGGGAGCGCCTGGCCGGAGGCGAAGGTGAAGACCGCGCCGGAGTCCCCGACGACGTAGGCGACCTCCTCCTCGGTGAAGCGGGTGTTGACCGGGACGACGACCGCGCCGAGCATCTGCGCGCCGAAGAACGCGAGGACCCAGTCGATCCCGTTGCCCAGGCGGATCGCGACCCGGTCGCCGCGCTGCACTCCCTCGGCGCGCAGTCCGCCCGCGACGATCATCGCCTGGTGCCAGAGCTCACCGTAGGTCAACGAGGGCCCGCCGACCTCCAGCACGGCCGTCGCCGACGCGTCTCGTTTCACGCTGGCCCGCAGCATCTCCACCAGCGACGCCGGCCGGTCGACGTACGCGGCGACTCCCTGCGCGTCGCGCAGGACGCCTGACTGCTCGAACGGGCTGCGGCCGCGGGGCAACGGCTCAGGCAAGGCTCTCTCCCTCCAGGTCGTTTCCACGGCCACCCTACATACCCTTGGCGTCAGGGGCGAAATGCCGTGCGGCGATCAGCTCGATCGTTCCCTTCGTGCGAATCGTCGTCGGGCCCAGCAGCCGCTCGAGCGCCTTCAGGTCGAGCTCGGAGGAGCTCATCGGCCCGGCGGGGAGCCAGTAGAGCTCGCGGGATCCGAAGGCGAGCGCGTTGCGCTCGTCGGCCAGCGAGAGCGCCTCCCGGCGGGTCGCCGCGGACGGGCGCTCCCCGACCAGGACGACCTGCAGCTTTCCCGCCAGGCCGGCGACGGTCGAGGGGTGAAACGGCTGCCTGGCGGCGATCTCGAGGAGCTCCCCGGAGGAGCGTAGGAAGGTGCTCACCTCGTAGCCCAGCTGGCGGTGCAGACCAGCTTCGATCAGCTCCTTCAGGGCGGCCTCGGACCGTCCCTCGGCGGCGTGGAAGACGACGTTGCCGCTGGCGCGGAACATCGCCACCTCGCCCAGGCCGATGCCCGCGAGGTGCGCGCGCAGCTCGTCGTTGGTGACCCGGCGCCGTCCCAGGTTGATACCGCGAAGGAACGCCGCGTGGGTTGGGGGCATTCGAGGATGCTATTGCGCCACGGCGGGCGTGTTCGCCGGAGGTGGGCCCGGCCCCGCACGGCTCTGGATCGCGCCGGGGGCGCGGCGCTCAGGCGGTCGCCGAGGCGCCGAGGCGGTCGGCGAGGATCGCGGCGAGCCGCGCGCGATGGCGCTTGGCCCCGCCCAGCAGCGCCGCATCGAGCTGCGCCCGCTTGTAGAGCCAGTGGACGTCGGCCTCCCAGGTGAAGCCGATCCCGCCGTGCATCTGGATCGCGCTCGCCGTGACCTCGCGACCGGCGCTGGACGCGGCGGCCTTGGCCATCGCCGCGGCCTCGGCGAGCTGCGCGGGGTCGGCGTCGGCGGTCCACGCGGCGAAAGCCGCTGTCGAGCGGGCCTTCTCCGTTTCGAGCAGCATCTGCGCGCAGCGGTGGGAGACGGCCTGGAAGGAGCCGACCGGCACCCCGAACTGCTTGCGGTCCTTGACGTACTCGACCGTCATCGACAGGGCGCGCTCGCAGACCCCCACGAGCTCCGAGCTGACCGATACGAGCGCGCGTCCCAGCCCGGCGCATGCGCCGTCGCCAAGCGCCTCTCCTGCGTCCTCGGCGATGCTCACACGGGCGGTGGAGCGGGTCGGGTCGATCGACGCGATCGGGCTCACCTCGGCCTGTTGGGGGGTGACGAGGCGGCCGGACCCGTCCTCGTCGATCAGCACGATCACACCGGCCTGCGCCCCGCCGATCACGAGCTCAGCCGTGCCGTCGAGAGCCGTGCCGAGCGCACCGATGATCTCGCCCGAGGCGAGTCCCGGCAGCCAGCGCTCGCGCTGCTCCGGGGAGCCGTCCTGCTCGATCACGGTCGCCGCCATCACGGTCGGCAGGAACGGCACCGGCGCCAGCGAGCGGCCCAGCTCCTCGCAGAGGATCGACAGCTCGATCTGCCCGAGGCCCTGGCCGCCGTGCTCCTCGGCGATCGCGATGCCAGGCCAGCCGAGCTCGCTCAGCTCGCCCCACAGCGCGTCGTCGCTGGTGCCCGCCTCGGCGTGCTCCCGCACCCGGTCGGGGCGGGCGCGCTCGGCCAGCATGTCGCTGGCGGTGCGCTGGATCTCGCGCTGGTCGTCGGTCAGACCGAAGTCCATCAGGCGGCCACCTTCAGACGGGGCAGCCCGAGCACGCGCTCGGCGACGATGTTCTTGAGCACCTCGGTCGTCCCGCCCTCGATCGTGTTGCCGCGGGCCCGCAGGAACTCATAGCTCCAGCTGGTGCCGGCTGTGAGCGCCTCGGGGCCGACGATGTCGACGGCCAGCTGCGTCAGCCGCTGGTTGGTGTCCGACCACAGCCACTTGACCAGCGAGCCCTCGGGGCCGGGCTGTCCGTAGCGCTCGACGTCGGTGAGCCCCTTCCAGGCAAGCAGGCGGATCGACTCGCATCGCACGTGCAGCTCGGCCAGCTCGTCGGCGTAGAGCGGATCCTCCAGCAGGCCCCGCTCGGCGGCGATCCCGATCACGTCGTCGAGCAGCTGGCGCAGGCGGATCTGCAGCGCGAACCCCAGACCGGCTCGCTCGTTCATCAACGTCGTGAGGGCGACCTTCCAGCCGTTGCCGACGCCGCCGATGACGTTCGCGTCGGGGATCCTCGCCTCCTCGATGAAGAGCTCGTTGAACTCGGCCTCGCCGGTGATCTGGCGCAGCGGGCGCACCTGCACGGCCTCCTGCTCCATGTCCATCAGGAAGTAGGTCAGCCCCTTGTGCTTGGCGACCTCGCTGTCGGTGCGGGCCACCAGCATGCACCACTTGGAGTACTGGGCGCCGCTCGTCCAGACCTTCTGCCCGGTCACCACCCAGTCCTCGGGGTGGGCGGGATCCCTCACGGCCTTCGTTTTCAGCGATGCCAGGTCGGAGCCGGCCTCCGGCTCGGAGAAGCCCTGGCACCAGATCTCCTCTCCCGAGAGGATCGGGCTGAGGTAGCGCTCCTTCTGCTCGTCGGTGCCCCACACCATCAGCGTCGGGCCGCCCAGCAGCAGCCCGAGCGTGTTGGCCGCCAGCGGCGTGCGGGAGCGGCCGATCTCTTCGTAGTAGATCGCCGATTCGGTCAGGCTCGCGCCGCGGCCGCCGTACTCCGTCGGCCAGGCCGGCGCGGCCCAGCCCGCGTCGTAGAGGCGCCGCTGCCAGTCCCTGCGCCAGGCGTAGTGCGCGTCCTCGCCCCCGTCCAGCGGCTCGGGGTCCGGCGGGTTCGCCGCGAGCCAGTTGCGCAGCTCGTCGCGGAAGGCGATCTCCCCGGGGCTGAAGGTGAGGTCCATGGGCCGCACAGCGTACCCGAGGATGAGACACCAGCGCCCGCTCGTCGCACCGACGCGGAGCCGGAGCTCACACTATGTCGATCGGCGTCCCCAGCCCGATCAGGCCGTACAGCCGCGCGATGTCCGCGTCGAGCATCCGCACGCAGCCGTGGGAGGGGTGGCCGGGGATCAGCTGTGGTTCGTTCGTGCCGTGGATGCCGACAACGCCGCCGCCCGGCCATTCGCTGAGCGTCGGCGCGTAGGCGCTCGTGCCGATCGCGAACGGACCGTAGGAGGGTGCGTTCAGGGTGCGCAGCTTCTCCAGCACGTAGAAGTGCCCTGCGGGCGTGACCGTGCTCGGCTTGCCCACCCCGACCGGGGCGCTGAAGATCGCCTGGCCGTCGCGGAACAGGGTGGCGGTCAGCGTCGCGCGATCGACCATCAGGTAGCTGTCGGTTCGCTCCAGCGGGCCCAGCGCCGCGCGGGGGACCCAGCCGAGCCGGCCGTTGGGGCGCCCGGGCACCTCGATCTCCACCCACGTCCGGCCCGAGGAGAGGCGCACCGAGGCGAGCGCTACGTAGAGCTCGGCCTGCTCGTCGATCGTCAGGAAGCGCAGCCGCCCGATCGGCCGCGAGCGGGCGGCCGGTGCGGCTCGGATCACGGCTTCGGTGGCGGGGTAGGCCCAGCGGGTCGAGGTGCGCAGGTTCGAGAGCCGCGTGAAGACCGCGTGGGCAGCGGCGGCGCCGGCCGGCGGCGCGGCCAGCGCGGAGATGGCCAGGGCGAGCGCGACCGCGGACGCACGACGCCCGGGGGACGGCATGCCGACGGCCATGGCGAGCGGCACCCTAGCCCGTGAAGCGCGGGGTGATGACCGCCGAGTGGCAGCGCACGACGACGAGCATGCGCGTCGCCTTCGCGGCCTTCGCCGTCGTCGTGCCCGTCTTCATCGTGATCTTCGCCATCACGCGGTGGGCGCCGACCTTCAGCTTCGAGGCGTTGATGCGCATCGAGAGCAGGCCCTTGTGGGCGTTGGCCGCGGTCAGGGTGCGGAGCCTGTGGCCGTCCAGGTAGAAGGTGACGCTGGCGACGTTCGCAGACCTGACGCTGGCGGTGAACGGCCCGCGGACGCAGCCCTGCGGGCCGTGCAGCGCCGGGATCGTCGCCGCGGCGAAGCCGAGGACTCCCGATCTGGCGCCCGTGCCGGGGCTGCCGCCGCTCGTGTTGATCGTGTCGCGGACTTCCTGTTTGGGCGTTGGGTTCGGGTTCGGATTGGGGTTCGGGTTCGGATTGGGGTTTGGCGGGGTTTCGGGTTCTTTTTCTTTTTCTTCTTTCCCGGGGCCCGTCACGGGTCCGACCTTGACGACGTTCGATTCGTGGGGGGGCAGCTGCGAGCCTTCTCCTTCTTCGGGGTTGGCGGTGATCGTGGCCACGTTTTCAAACAGCTTGCCTTCGTCGGCCGTGGTGAGCGTGTGGCTGCAGGTGAAGGTGATCGAGCCCAGCGGTTCGACCGGGGCGCCCGATCCGCCGGCGATCGTCCCCGGGTCGCAGCGGGTGTCGCTGAGCTGGCCGAACTGCAGGGGCGTGTTGCCGGTGTTCGTGACGAGCATCTCGTAGTCGACCTTCTGCCCGACGGCGCCGGCCAGCTGTTCGGTCGTCGGCGGCTTGCCGCCGCCGTCGATCGCCTGGAGCTTCTGGATCGTGAAGGCCGGGTGGGGGACGCAGGTCAGGTTGCCGTGGATGTCGAAGTTGCCCTTGTTGCCGTTGGTGTCCCATTTCGCGTGTACGTCGACGACGTAGTGGCCGACGGGGAACGCGATCGGGATCACGTCCGTCCCGCTGGTGCCTTCGAAGCTGAAGATGACTTCGGGGAATTCGATCGGCGTTTTCGAGATCGAGGGCGGCGGGTTTTTGATCGTGATCCACTGCGTGATCTCGTTGGGGCTGCCCTGGACGGCTTTGAAGCCGGTGTATTCGACGGTGACCTTCGTGCAGCTCAGAGAAACGACGTTGCCCTGCTTTTCTTTGAGCGCCAGGCGGTGCCCTTCGCGGGACTGGCGCTTTTCCTGCCTGCGGGCCTCGCGTTCGTTTTCGCGCTGCATGCGGGCCGACTGTCGTTCGGCGGCGCGATTGGCCTTTTCGCCCCCTGCGGCAGCGGCCGCCGGGCGCGGCTTGGCTTCGCCCCCTCTGCTTGCCAGTCCGATCGGGGCGAGGATCGCGAGGGCAAGCAGCGCGAGGCCCCCAAGCGCAAGCAGCCGCGACGCGCGCCCGAGCGGGTGGCCACCGTGGCCGCGGGGCCGCAGCCGAACCCGGGCGCCCAAGGAGCGACGGACGCTCTGCCTCCGTCTCATCCCTCGCTGCCTCCTCGGTCCCGTTCCATGGGTGGGTCCCCCAAATAGCGTCTTGCCACGTTGGTCCTGTCTCGTCGCGTCCCCGCAGCCACCCCCCACGAGATGCGTCTTTCAGCTCCTTGAAAGTGTCCCGCTCCCACGGGGCCTCTCGGATCCCCTTTCAGGGGTGATCTTCGGGTTACTACCAGGGCTATGAAACGGGTGACCCTGACCTCACCCTTTGGGTCTGGTGAGCCGATAGGATCCGGGTCATGTCGGACGGCAAGCCGATCACCGTGGCGCTGGGGCGCTTCGACGACCTGATCGCCCGCGGGCTGCGGGGGCTGATCGAGGACGACCCGCGCCTGGAGCTGATGGCGTCCGACCTGTGGGGGCCGCAGCTGGCGATGGTGCTGCGGGCGCGCGAGCCCAGCGTGGCGATCCTCGACTCGGCCCGCCTGCCCAGCCTCGCCGATGTCCGCACGCTCACCGCTCGGCATCCTCGCACCCACCTGCTGCTGCTGGCCGAGCGTCCCTCGAGCGTGGAGTCGGCCCAGCTGCTTGCCTTCGGAGCGTCCGCCTGCCTGGCGCTCACCACGCAGGCGCGTGACGTGCTCAACGCGATCCACCTGGCCTCTCGGGGTCTGCAGCTGACGCCGCGGGACGGGCACGGCGTGCGGGGGGCCGGTCTGCTGACACCGCGCGAGGCGGACGTCCTGGCCGGGCTGCAGCGGCGCCGCTCGAACGCCCAGATCGCGGCCGAGCTGCACATCAGCATCGAGACGGTCCGCACCCACGCGAGCCACATCTACCGGAAGCTCGGCGTGGCCTCGCGACGGGAGCTGCTCGGCTCCTCGGAGCCCGCCCGCCGGTCGGTCGGCGACGGCGCCGGGGAGACGATGACCGCCGGGCGGGGCTGAGGCGCGGCCGGTTCGGGAGGCCCCGTGGCGGCCGAGCGCGGCGCTAGATTCGAGCTGCCGTGTCGAGCAGTCAGCCAAGCACCTGGGTGGCCCACCTGGACGCCGACGCGTTCTACGTGGCGATCGAGCTCGGACGCCATCCCGAGCTGCGCGGGCGGCCCGTCGTCGTTTCGGGGAGCGGCCCGCGGGCGGTCGTCACGACGGCCAGCTACGAGGCCCGCCGCTACGGGGTCGGCTCGGCGATGCCCGCCTCACGGGCGCGACGGCTCTGCCCGCAGGCCGTGTTCCTGGCGCCCGACTTCCCCGTCTACCGCGAGGTCTCGGCGCGGATGATGGCGATCGTCCGCCGCCAGGTGGAGCGCGTCGAGGTGGTCGGACTGGACGAGGCGTACCTCGACCTCGAGGGTCTGTTCTCGCCGCGTGCGGCGATGCGCCGGCTGGTGGCCGAGATCCGCGCCGAGGTGGGGCTCACCTGCTCGGTCGGGATCGGGCCGAACAAGCTCGTGGCGAAGGTCGCCTCCGACGCCGAGAAGCCGGCGGGCTTCGTCGTGCTGACCCGGCAGCAGGCATGTGAGCGTTTCGCATCCTCGCCGCCGGGGCTGGTCCCCGGGATCGGACCCAAGACTGTCGCGCGCCTTCAGCAGATGGGTCTGGCGACGCTCGCGAGCCTCGGGGACGCTCCCGAGCGGCTGCTGGCCGAGCGCTTCGGCCCGAACCTGGGGCGCGAGCTGGGGCGCCGGGCGCGCTTCGAACACGATGGCGCCGTCGCGGCGGCCCGAAAAGTCGTCTCGGAGTCTCGCGAGCGGACCTTCGAGACCGACGTTAGCGACCCGGGGGAGCTGCGGGCGGCGCTGCGCAGGATGGCGCTCGAGCTGTGCGGGAGCCTCCAGGCCCACGGCCGCAGCGGGCGCACGATCGGGATCAAGGTGCGCCTGGACGACTTCACCACGGTCACCCGCGCACGGACGATCGCCGAGCCCACCCGCGACGGCGAGCTGGTCGCCGCCGAGGCGCTCAGGCTGCTTGAGCACTACTCGCCGCCCCGGCCGGTGCGCCTGCTGGGCGTGAGGGTCGCCGGCCTCTGCTCCGATCAGCTCGGGCCGTCGAGCGCGGCGGGGGCCCAGCGGGCCGCCGAGCGGCCCGACCAGCTGGCGCTGCCGGTCTAGCCCCGCCAGGCGCGGACGGCGCGCGGCGATCTGGATCCGGTGGGACGGGTGTAGGATCCGCCGATGGCGCCGGTCCGCGTGGGGGACATCCAGCTGGACGTCGAACGCAGCGGCTCGGGGCCGCCGCTGCTGCTGATCATGGGCATGAGCGGGACCGCCCTTCACTGGGGCGAGCCGTTCATGTCGGCGCTGCGCGAGGACTTCGAGGTGATCGCCTACGACCACCGCGGCGTCGGCGCGAGCACGCCCCTGGCGGGGGAAGTGACGATCGCCCAGATGGCGAGCGACGCCGCGGGCCTGCTGAGCGCGCTGGAGATCGACCGGGCCGACGTGGTGGGGATCTCGATGGGCGGCATGATCGCGCAGGAGCTCGCGCTGGCCGAGCCCGAGCGAGTGCGCACGCTGACCCTCGGCTGCACCTACTGCGGGGGCCCGGGGAGCTCGCTGGCGGCGCCCGAGGTGATGCAGCCCCTCGGCGAGGCGATGCTCTCGGGCGACCGCGAGCGGGCGATCAGGGCGGGCTGGGAGGCGAACGTGTCGACGTGCCTACGCCGCCGAGGAGCAGGCATGGGAGACGTTCCACGGGATCGCCCAACGGCGGGCCGTCGCCGTGCCCGTCGTGATGGCCCAGCTCCAGGCGGTGATGGGGCACGACACGAGCGCACGGCTGCCCGAGCTGCGCGTGCCGACGCTCGTCGTGCACGGGACCGAGGACCAGATGCTCCCGGTCGAGAACGGGCGGCTGATCGCCTCGCTGATCCCGGGCGCGCGCCTGGAGATCCTCGATGGCGTGGGGCACCTGTTCTTCTGGGAGCGCCCCGCCCGGTCGGCCGAGCTGGTCGGCGAGCACGCCGCCGCGCTGCCGGCCTGAGCGCGCGCCGCCCGTGGACGTCGCGGAGCTGTCGGTCGACGCCGGCGGCACGACGCTCGCGGCAGAGCGCAGCGGCCAGGGTCGGGCGGTCGTGCTGCTGCACGGCCTGACGGCGACCCGCCGCTACGTGGTGATGGGGTCGCGCTCGCTCCAGCGAACGGGCCACGAGGTCCTCGCCTACGACGCGCGCGGTCACGGGCGCTCCTCGCCGGCCAGCGAGGGCGACTACGGCTATGCCCGCCAGGCGGACGACCTCGGTGCGGTGCTGGACGCCGCCGGGGTGGCGCGCGCGGTGCTCGCCGGGGCCTCGATGGGCGCGCATGCGGCGGTGCGCTTCGCCCTTGCGCACCCCGACCGCGTCGCGGGCCTGGTCCTGATCACGCCCGCCTTCGATCCGGCGCGCTCGCGCACTCCGGCCGAGCTCGAGCGCTGGGACGCGCTGGCGATCGGGTTGAGGGAGGGGGGCGTGGACGGCTTCGTCGAGGCCTACGACCTGGCGGCGCTCGCGCCGGCGATGCGCGCCACGGTGGAGACGGTGCTCCGCCAACGCCTCGGCGCCCACGAGCACCCGGAGGCGGTCGCCGACGCGCTCGAAGCGGTCCCGCGCTCGGCTCCCTTCGACGATCTCGCCGAGCTGGAGGCGATCGCCGCGCCGACGATCGTCGTGGCCAGCCGCGACGAGGTCGATCCGGGCCACCCGCTCGATGTCGGGGAAGCCTGGGCAGCCGCGCATCCCCGGCGCCCGCCTGGCGGTCGAGGAGTCCGCCGTGCCGCCACGCTCGCCGCTGGCCTGGCAGGGCGGGGCGCTCTCGCGACTGATCGCCGAGCTCGCCGACGCAGAACCCTGACCCGCCCGACCAGCGTCCGTGATAACGTACGCGCGTATGTCGGCGTGCAACTGGGACGGCACCTCCTACGACCGCATCTCCGGGATCATGCAGGCCCTGGGCGCGGGGGTGCTGGCGCGCCTGGAGCTGGAGGGATCGGAGACGGTGCTCGACGCCGGCTGCGGCTCGGGACGGATCACGGAGATGCTGCTGGAGCGCCTGCCGCGGGGGCGGGTGATCGCGCTGGACGCGTCGCCCTCGATGATCGCGGCGGCAAGGAGGCGGCTGGTCGGACCCGACAGCCCCTACGCGCATCGCGTCGAGGTGCGCCAGGGCAACCTGCTGGAGCTCGAGCTCGAGCAGCCCGTCGACGCGATCATCTCGACGGCCACATTCCACTGGATCGCCGACCACGACCGGCTGTTCGCTCGCATGCGCCCGGCGCTGCGCCCGGGCGGGCACTTCGTGGCCCAGTGCGGGGGAGAGGGCAACATCGACGTCCTGCGCGGTAAGGCTCGCGAGGTGCTGGCGCGCGCTCCCTACGCCGAGCACTTCGAGGGCTGGCAGGGGCCCTGGAACTACGCCGGCCCGGGGGAGACCGAGCAGCGGCTGCGCCGCGCCGGCTTCGCCCAGGCGAGCTGCTGGATGACCCCGGCGCCGTCCGAGCCGGAGGAGCCGCGCGAGTTCCTGCAGACGATCGTGCTCGGCCCTCACGTCCAGCGTCTCCCGGCCGATCTGCGCGAGCCCTTCATGGACGACGTGCTCGAGCTGGTCGGCGAGCCGGTCGTGATCGACTACGTGCGGCTGAACATCGACGCGCGCGCCTGAAGGCGGCGCCTCGCCGCAGCCTCGGCCCCCTAGAGCGGCGCGCTGAGCGGTTCGTCGACCGCGACGGCCGCGCCGCTGAGCAGGGCCGCGTATCGGCCTCCGGCGGCGGCCAGCTCGTCGTGTGTGCCCCGTTCGACGATGCGCCCGCCGTCCAGCACGAGGATCTGGTCGGCGTCGCGGATCGTCGAGAGCCGGTGGGCGATGGCGATCGTGGTGCGCCCGCGGGCGAGATCGTCCAGCGCCTGCTGGACGGCCCGCTCGGTTTCGTTGTCCAGCGCCGAGGTCGCCTCGTCGAGGATCAGCACGGGCGGGTTGCGCAGGATCGTGCGGGCGATCGCCATGCGCTGCTTCTCGCCGCCCGAGAAGCGGTAGCCGCGCTCCCCGACGGGCGTGTCGTAGCCGTCGGGCAGCGAGGAGATCAGATCGTGGATCTGGGCTGCGCGGGCCGCCTCTTCGATCTCCTCGTCGCTGGCCTCGGGGCAGGCGAAGCGCAGGTTCTCGCGGATCGAGGCGTGGAACAGATAGGTCTCCTGGGAGACCAGGCCGACGGTGCCCGCGAGCGATTGCAGGGTCATGTCGCGGATGTCGACCCCGTCGATGCTGACGCTTCCGCGCTGGGGCTCGTACAGGCGGGCGACGAGGTAGGCGAGCGTCGTCTTGCCCGAGCCCGTCTCGCCGACCAGCGCGGTGCGCGTCCCGGCGGGGATCTCGGCGTTGATCTCCGAGAGCGTCCAGGGCGCGTCGGGCGAGTAGCGGAACCACACGTCCTGAAGCTGCACGTCACCGCGCACGTCCGCCAGCGCGCGGGCGTCGGGCCGCTCGACGATGTCGACGGGCAGGTCGAGGTACTCGAAGATCCGCCCGAACAGGGCCAGCGAGGTCTGCACTTCCAGGCCGACCGAGAGCAGCGACTGGATCGGGAACAGCAGCCGCGTCTGCAGCGTCGTGAAGGCGACGACCGTGCCGACCGAGATCGCGGGGCCCCCCGCGAATTCGATGCCCCCGAACAGGTAGACGAGGGCTGGCATGATCGCGAAGCTCATCTGCACCGTGGCCATCCGCCAGCGCCCGGCCATACGCGCGCGCACCTCCAGATCGGCCAGTTCGCCGGACTCGTCGCCGAAGCGCCGCACCAGCTCGGGTGAGCGGCCCATCGTCTTGCCCAGCAGGATCCCCGAGACGGACAGGGACTCCTCGACGAGGCTCGACATGTCGGCCAGCCGGCTCTGGCGCACCGACTGGATGCGCCGGCGCTCCTCGCCGACGCGACGAGTCAACCAGACGAAGAAGGGCAGCAGGATCAGCGAGAAGACGGCCAGGCGCCAGTCGAGCAGGAACATCGCCACGATCGTCGCGACGACGGTGGTGACGTTCTGGACGATCGAGGTGGCGGTCGAGGTGACGACGCTGTCGATGCCGCCGATGTCGTTGGCGATCCGCGACTGCACCTCGCCGGTGCGGGTGCGGGTGAAGAACGCCAGCGACATCCGCTGCAGGTGCGCGTAGACCGCCGCGCGCAGGTCGTGCATGACGCGCTGGCCGACCTGGTTGGAGATCCAGGTCTGCGCGACGCCGATCACGCTCGTGATCACCGACAGCGCGATCATCCCGCCGACCAGCTCGACGAGCAGCGTCGTGTCGTGCTGCGGGTAGGCGGTGTTGATGATTTCCCGCAGCAGGAACGGGCTGATCACGCCGAGTCCCGCCGCCAGGAAGATCAGGCTCAGCAGCAGCGTGAGGCGCGGGCGGTACGGGGAGAACAGGCGCGCGATCCGGCGCAGCGAGACGGGCGTCGCGGGGATGTCCTCGGGGCGCAGATCGGGCGTCGGGCCATGCCGGCCGTCGCCCGATCGGCCCGAGGCGAAGGGCTGGGCGCTCACCCGCTTGACTGTAGCGGCGGGGGGCGGTGGCGCTCCGCGGCCGGGCACGCCTCGACGCCGGCCGCGGGCTGAGCTTGCACCCGGCGGCCGGCGTCGGAGGGAGAGGTGCTACGCGCCGGTGGGTGCCGGCGTGGCGCCGGGACGTACGCCCTTGTCACGGGGGCGCAGGAAGCGCAGCGCCGTGTCGGGGTTGCGAAGCGCCCCGCCGACGGCGAGGATCGCGAAGCCGAGCCCGCTGAGTAGAAGCGCGATGCCGACGACGATGCCAAACAGCCCGACCTGTGTGGCCATGTAGCTGGAGTTCAGCGCCGTGGCCAGCGCGGTCTCCTGGATCCAGACTTCCCGTGCGGGGTTGTCGACGGGAATGCCCTTGGCGCTCTTGAGCGCCTTGGCTTCCAGGTTGGTGCCTTCGCCGTTGGCGGTGGCGTACCGGGGCATCTGCGAGTAGTACAGGCCGCCGGTTGCCTCGAGCGCGTGGATCGTCATGTACTGGGCGAAACAGCGCGCGTTGGCGCCGCTTTCAACTTTCACGTTCGCGACCGAGCAGCTCGGGATGTTCAGCTTGCTGACGTTCAGCCCCGACTTGGCCGCCTCGGCCTTGATGGCTGTGGGCGTCATGTCGGGCGTCCCGACGATCTTCTGTTCGGCCAGGCTGTCGTGGACCGTGCTCTGACCGCTGGCGCCCATCGCGATCGCGCCGATGCCGAATGCGATCAGGACTACGGCCGCGACGATCCCTCCGATCTCCAATGCCTTTCTCATGAGTGCCTCCACTCGTTGCGATCGTTTGCGTGCCTCACCACTCTCGACGCCGGGGCGCGACCGGACATCGGGGCGAGACCGACAGGAGCTCGTCGGGAACCCCGTCGCAAGCGAAGGGGTTCTCCGCAGTGTCCGCAGTCGGCACGCGCCTTTCCGTCGCGTAGACTCGAAACTGCCGTGCTTGCAGGCCCTATCGCACTCTCCGCCGACCAGATCCGCGTGCTCGGCTGCCTGCTCGAGAAGCAGCGCACGACGCCGGACGCCTATCCGCTGTCGCTGAACGCCCTGCGCCTGGCCTGCAACCAGTCGACCAACCGCGACCCGGTGGTCGACTACGACGAGGCCGTGATCCGCGACGCCCTGCACCGGCTGGAGCGGCGCGGCCTGACGCGCCTGGCCAGCGGCGCCGGCAGCCGCGCGCCGAAGTACCGCCACCTGCTGGCCGAGGCGCTGCCGATGGACGGCGCCGAGCAGGCGGTCATGTGCGTGCTGATGCTGCGCGGCCCGCAGACCCCGGGCGAGCTCAAGCAGCGCGCCGAGCGGATGCACGCGTTCGGCGAGCTGGTCGAGGTCAGCCAGACCCTGGAGCGGCTGATCGGGCGCGGCCTGGTCGGCGCGGCTGGAGCGCCGGCCGGGGCAGAAGGAGGAGCGCTACACCCAGCTGCTGGGCGGAGTGGGGGAGACCGATGGCGAGGAGGACGGCGCCCCGCCCGCCTTGGCCTCGGCGAACGGGCTGCCCGTGGAGGGCAACGGCCTGAGCCTCGAGCAGCGCGTGGCCCGCGCTGGAGCGCGAGGTGGCCGAGCTGCGGGCCCGCGCGGGCCTCGCGGTGGGCGGCGACGGGGAGGCGCCATGAGCGGCCACCTGGCGCTGACGATCGCCAGCGCCTCGGACACCGCCACCGGCGTGGGGATCCCGCTGGCGCTCGCCGCCGGGCTGGTCTCGTTCCTCTCGCCGTGCGTGCTGCCGCTCGTGCCGGGCTACCTCTCGACGGTGATCGGCGTCACGCCCGACCGACCTCAAAGAGGGCGTCGGCGCCAGGCGGGTGCTGGTGCCGAGCCTGCTGTTCATCGCGAGCTTCTCGGCCATCTTCATCCTGCTGGGCCTGAGCGCCACGGTGATCGGCTCGACGCTGAACACCCACAAACACGCCCTCGAGCAGATCGGCGGGATCCTGATCATCGTGATGGGCCTGGTGTTCCTGGCGACGCCGTTCGTGGGGATGTTCAACCGCGAGTGGCACTCCGAGACGCTGCTGCGCCTGGCCGGCCGCGGCGGGCCCGCTGCTGGCGGGCGCCGCGTTCGCGATCGCCTGGACGCCCTGCACGAGCATCACGCTGGGGGCGATCCTCACCCAGGCGGCGATCTCCAGCTCGGCCGCCCACGGCGCGCTGCTGCTGGCCTTCTACTCGGCGGGCCTGGCGATCCCGTTCCTGCTGATCGCGCTCGCCTTCGAGCGGATGACGATCGCCCTGGCGGTCGTCAAGCGCCACTTCCCCGTGATCATCGGCGTGGGCGGGGTCGTGATGATCGTGCTGGGGCTGCTGATCGTCACCGGCGAGTTCACGATGCTGAACACCCAGGCCCAGCAGCTGACCAGCGAACTGGGGCTGCCCTCCAGCTCGGTCTAGGCGGGGACCGGCGCTAACGGGCGGTCGGGGCCGCGTGCGGCGCAGCCCCGTTGGCGGTGGCGCCGCGCGCCCGGAAGCGCGCTTCCCAGGCCTCCTGGTTGCGCTTGGCGTCGAGCACGAAGGGCGAGTAGCCGATCGCCTTGACGATCGCCCTCGTTGATCGCCGAGTCGGGGAACGGGCAGGGGGCGCAGCACGTCGACGAACAGCACCACGCGGGTCTCGTCGGTGTCGTTCCAGACCTCGTGGTTGAAGGTGTCGTCGAAGATCAGGCTCCTGCCCTCCTCCCAGTGGCGGATGTCCTCGCCGACGCGGATCCGGCAGGCCTCGGCGTCCTTCGGGCACGATCAGCCCGAGGTGGTAGCGCAGCACGCCCTTGTAGGGGCCGCGGTGGTCGAGGATGTGCTTGCGCGGGGAGAGGATCGAGATCATCGCCGTCTTCATCCCCGGGATCTCGCGCATCAGCGCGGCCGTGCGCGGGCACATCTCCACGCCGAGCTTGGCCTCGAATCCGTAGCCGTAGAGGAAGAACGTCTTCCAGCGGTCGTCGTCGGTGATCTCGATCTGGTCCTTGGAGATGTCCTGGAAGTTCGGCAGCGCGGCCTGGTCCTCGAGCAGCGCGCTCGACCTCCTCGCGGATCACCGTCCAGTTGTCCTCGATGTGCCCGACCCAGGGGAAGCGCTCGAGCGGGAAGAAGGTCGCGTCGCCGACCAGCGAGCGCCGGCCGATGAACCGCTCGATCGGCGCGAGGATCCGTTCGCCGACCTTGATCGTCAGCTCGACCGTCCGCTCCCACAGGGACTTCTGCTCCATCCTGAACCTCCCGAGCTGGCTTCGCGTCGCGTCTCAGCTTAGCCTTCGGGCAGATCCTGCCCGCGGGGCGCCGAACTCGATCGCGATATCGGCGTCCTCACATCGATGCAGGCGCCGCACAAAGCACTCGACCCCGGCCGCATCCGCGTGCCGGGGGTCGAGGCCAATCAGGAGGGAGAGCTCAGGCAGCCTCGCGCAGCGCCGCCAGCTCGGGCGACTCTGCGAGCTTCTTCAGCGCCCGCTGCTCGAGCTGGGAGGCACGCTCGGCGGAGAAGCCGAGGCGCTTGCCGATCGCGGTCAGCGTCTGCGGCTCCTCGCGGCCGGTGCCGAAGCGCAGGGTCAGCACCTTGCGCTCGGTTTCGGGCAGCTGCGAGATCGCGCGGTGGACGATGCGCTCGCGCTCGTTCTCCCAGGCCGTCTCCTCCGGCGCCTCTGCGTCGGAGGGCAGCAGGTCGCCGAGCGCGGTGTCGCCGTCCTCGCCGATCTGCTGGTCGAGGCTGACGAGCGCCGCGCGCTGGTGGCGCACCTCCTCGACCTGGTCGATCGGCAGCCCGGTCTCGGTGGCGAGCTCCTCGAGCGTGGGCTCGCGGCCCAGCCGCACCGACAGCTCGCGCTCGACGCGCCCGACCTTGCGGGAGCGCTGCGCGACGTGGACGGGCAGGCGGATCGTGCGGCCGGAGTTCTCCAGGCCGCGCTGGATCGCCTGACGGATCCACAGGGTCGCGTAGGTCGAGAAGCGAAAGCCCTTGCGCCAGTCGAACTTCTCGCTCGCGCGGATCAGGCCGAGCATGCCCTCCTGGACGAGGTCGGCCAGCGGCAGGCCCTGGTTCTGGTAGCGCCGGGCGTTGGAGGCGACCAGCCGCAGGTTGGAGTTGACGAGCAGTTCCTTGGCGTGCAGGTCGCCGCGCTCGATGCGCTTGGCCAGGTCGATCTCCTGGGCGGGGGTGAGCAGGGGGTAGCGGCGCGAGTGGGCGAGCAGCTGGTCGACGGACTCGGGGATGAACGTGTCGGGCGTGCGGTGGGTGGGATCCACATCGATGCGCTCGATCGGGCTGTCGAGCCGTGCCGCGGCAGGGGTCACCGGGGCGTCGTCGGCCTGGGACGAGGCTCCTCGACGCGTCCGGAGCCGTGCGATCGAGCGTCGAGTGTGGTGTTCTGTGGGGGAGTCTGACATGTGCGTCCTTCTAATCCGATGCTTGGAGTCGGAATTATACGCCACGATAGTTGCGTTGTCAATCATCTCATAGCCGTAGGCGCGGTCCTGCTAGCTCGTTCGACGTCGAGTACGTGCTCACCTGCCTGCCGGATCACGATCCAGGGATTCCCGCGCGCCCAGGGGATGAAACCCGCCGGCGCCCCAAAAGGAGCGCCGTTCGCGGCTCACTGTGTTATCGGCAGCGTCCGCGCGCGCGATGAGGCGAGCCGGATAAGCTCGGCGCATGAGCATCGTCGATCTCACCGGGCGGGTCGTCGCCGTGACCGGCGCCTCCTCCGGCATCGGCGAGGCCACCGCGCTGGCGTGCGCCCGCGCGGGAGCCGCCGTGGCCCTGGCAGCCCGCCGCGCCGAGCGCATCGAGGCGCTCGCGCAGCGGATCGCGGATGACGGCGGCCGGGCGATCGCCGTGCGCGACGGACGTCGGCGAGGAGGAGCAGGCGCGCGCGTTCATCGAGCGCGCCCACGCCGAGCTCGGCCGCCTGGATGTGCTCGTCAACAACGCCGGCGTGATGCTGCTCGGCCCGATCGAGAGCGCCCCCACAGAGGAGTGGCGGCGGATGATCCACGCGAACGTGTTCGGCGTCCTCTACTGCACCCACGCAGCGCTGCCGCTGATGCGCGAGCAGGGCTCGGGGCACATCGTCAACGTCAGCTCGGTCGCCGGACGCGTCGCGCGCGCGGGCTCTGGCGTCTACAACCTCACGAAGTTCGGCGTGGGCGCGTTCTCTGAGTCGCTGCGCCAGGAGGGGGTCGCGATCGGCGTGCGCGTGACGCTGATCGAGCCCGGCGCCGTCGCCACCGAGCTGCCCGGCCACAACCGGCCCGAGGTGCTCGAGCAGATGGCCAACGAGCTTCGCCGGCGTCGACCCCGCTGATCTGCCGAGGACATCGCCGACGCGATCCTCTACGCGATCGGACAGCCGCCGAACGTGAGCGTCAACGAGATCCTCGTGCGCCCGAGCGGCCAGGCTAGATAGCTCCGGCCCGCGCCGCGCCGCGTCTCAGGCGAGAGGACCGGAGCGTCAGTGCCATTCGGTGGTCCGCCAGTTGTCGGTCGGCGACTCCGGTGCCAGCCACGGCGGCAGCGCGAGCTCCAGGCGCAGCCTGAGCGCGTTCACGTAAGGCTCGTACAGCGCGCGCATCCGCGTCAGGCGCTGCTGAGGATCTCCGCGCGTCGGGCCTCCGGCTCGACGCCGTGCCGCTTCAGCTGGCGCAACAGCTCCTCGAGGTCGGCGGCGGGCAGGCGGTCCTCCGCGGGCGGGGTCGGTTGACGTGGAAGCTGTAGCTCAGGTCAACGACGGCGTGGCGCGCGATCGCGAACGTGAAGCGCGCCGGGTCGACCGTGCCCTGACGGGCGCTGCAGCGATCGTGAACGTGCAGGCGTCGAGCACCGTGCACATCGCCGCCAGCCAGTTCTGGTTGACGTGCTGGGAGCGGAAGTAGGCCGAGCATGGGGTAGGCCAGGTGAGTCTCCATCAGCTCCGCCACCCACGTCTCCCAGCCGGCTCAGGTAGCCGTTCAGCGCCGGGCCAGCCGCTCGTGCGCGCCGGTGCGGCGCACGAGCCGACCGGCGCTCGGCGGCGAGCCGGCGCGGGCATCGAGCTGGGAGACGGTGGCCTCGCGGTCGCGAGAACGCCTGGTAGAGCGAGGGCAGGTAGCCGATCACGATCGCGAGCACCGCCAGGCCGCTGCCCGCGTCGATCACCTGCACGACCCGCGCGAAGGTCGTCTGCGCGGCCAGGCTCGACGGTGCCGTCGGTGGTCATCGTGGCGGCGCTGAAGTACAGGTCGTCGCCGAAGCCGACCGTGGCGCCTCATCGGCCCGAGGTGGGAGCCTGCCGCCCACTGCAGGCAGGCGTAGCCGAACATCATCGCGGCGACCCACAGCACCAGGTTGAGCAGCAGCGCCGAACGGGCCGTAGATCGCCGAGCATCGTGTCGGCCGCCTGCGCGGGCAGCACCCGCGCCAGCCGCCGCCACGGCAGCCACGCGTAGGCGAACACCGAGCGCACGATCCGCGGGTCGCGCTTGACGCGCCGCGGCAGCAGGAACGCGACGAAGATCTCGACCAGCATCAGAGCGACGAGCAGGCCGCCGAGCACGCCCACGAGGATCCGCATCGCCATGACGATATGCCGTGGAACGCGGCCGTCGAGCTCAGCCGGCGCGCGAGGGCGGGCCGGCCGAGGGCGCGATCTCCAGCAGCTCGCCGCCGGCGTGGTCGACCTGCAGGGTCGTGTGGTCGAGCCCGAAGCGCTCGTGCAGCGTCGCCTCCATCGCCCGGCGCGCGCGCGTGGCAATCGCTGTCGGCGTCGACGAGCACGTGCGCGGAGAGCGCGGGAAAGCCGCTGGTCACCTCCCACACGTGCAGGTCGTGGACCTCGATCACCCCTGGCTGGCTGCACGAGCGCCTGCGGCCGATCTGGCCTGCGGGTCGAGCCCCTCGGGCGCGGCCTCGAGGAAGATCGCGCGCCGAGGCGATCACCAGCGCGTCGCCCGAGCGGATCATCAGCGCGGCGATCGCCAGCGAGGCGATCGGGTCGGCGCGCTCGAAGCCGGTCGCGAGGATCACGACGGCCGCGATCGCGGTGCCGAGGAAGCCGTACAGGTCGGTCGAGGACGTGCTGGAAGCTGCCCTCGACGTTGAGGCTGCGAGCGGTTCGGCCCCGGACAGCGTCAGCGCGGCGGCGAGGTTGACCGCGGCGCCCGCCAGCGCCACGCCCAGCACCAGGCCGGCGCGAACCTGCGGCGGGTCGATCAGGCGGTGGATCGCGCTCATAGACGATGAAGCGCCGCGAGGACCAGCAGCGTCACGCCGTTGACCTGCGCCGAGAGGATCTCCAGGCGCCGGAAGCCGAACGTCATCGCCCCCGCCGCGGGGCGCGCGGCCATGCGCAGCGCCAGCAGCGAGAAGCCGATCGCGCCGGCGTCGGTGAGCATGTGCCCGGCGTCGGAGAGCAGCGCCAGCGAGTTCGCGACCACCCCGGCCGCGAGCTCGCCCGCCATCAGGGCGACGATCAGGACCAGCGCCAGGCGCAACCGGGAGCGATCTGCCCGCCCGGCGTGGACGTGAGCGCTGTGGTCGTGCGGCACGGCTCCACGATACGGGAGGACGTGGCTCGATCGGAGGCGGCCGCGATGCCGTTCCGGCCGCGTCCGCCGGTTTAGTGTCAGGCGATGGACGCGGCGCAGATCGAGGACCGCGCGGGGGCCCGGCGCACGACGCTGATGTCGATCGCCGTGGCGGGCGTGCTGGTGGCGTTGAAGCTCGGCGTGGGGCTCGCGACCCACAGCCTCGGGCTGATCTCCGCCGGGATCGAGTCCAGCGGCGACGTGGTCGCGGCGGTCCTGACCTTCTTCGCCGTCCGGCTCGGCGGCCGCCCCGCCGACCGCGGCCATCCCTACGGCCACCGCCGCGCCGAGAACCTCGGCGCGCTCGGCGAGGCGGCGATCCTGATCGGCGGCGCGGTGCTGGTCAGCGTGCAAGCGCTGCGCCACCTGATCGAAGGGGAGGGTCCGCCGGAGATCCGCTGGTACCAGTTCGCGGTGATCGGGCTGGCGCTGGCGCTCGACGTGAGCCGCACGGTCGTCTCGCTGCTGGCGGCCCGCCGGTACGGGAGCCCCGCGCTGCGGGCCAATGCGTTGCACTTCGGCGCCGACATGCTCGGATCGGTGGTCGTGCTGGCCGGGCTGCTGGCCGCCGACGCGGGGTTCGCCGAGGGCGACGCGGTGGCCGCGCTGCTCGTTGCGGCGATCATCCTCGTGGCGGCCGGCCGCCTGCTGGGAGAGAACGCCAACGTGCTGATGGACCGCACGCCCGCCGAGGCCCGCGAGGCGGCCGAGCGGGCGATCGAGGAGCTGGGCGGCGACATCGAGCTCAGTCGCCTGCGCGTCCGCGAGTCGGCTGGGCGGTTCTTCGCCGACGTCGTCGTCGGCGTGCCGCCAGGCCAGGCCGTCGTGGAGGGTCACCGGGCGGCCGACATGATCGAGCAGGCCGTCGAGGGAGCGCTGCCGGGGAGCGACGTGGTGGTGCACGTCGAGCCGCGCAGCCGCGGGCTCGAGCTGCGCGAACGGGTGCTGGCGATCGCGCTGTCCGAGCCGCTGGTCAAGGAGGCCCACGACATCACCGTCTTCGAGCAGGGGGACGAGGCGAGCGTCTCGTTGCACCTGAAGTTCCCCGACGACCTCGACCTGCGCTCGGCCCACGAGATCTCCGAGCGGGTCGAGCAGGCGATCCGCCGCCGTCCGGGGGTCGGCGACGTGCAGACTCACCTCGAGCCGCTCGAGCGGCCGCTCCGGGCGCGACCCGCCGGCGGCGCCGCCGACGGCGAGACGATCCGTGCCGTCCAGCAGCTGGTGCGTGCCCGCACGGGCGGCGAGGCCCAGCGGGTGCGGCTGCTCTCGACCGATGCGGGGCGGGTGCTGTTCCTGACGCTGGCCGGGCGCGGGAGGGAGTCGCTGACCGACGCGCACGAGCTGGCGGGCGAGCTGGAGGACGAGCTGCGCCAGCGGATCGAGGGGCTGGCCGACGTGGTCATCCACACCGAGCCCTAGGCGGAGCCGGCCGGGCCCGCGCGGGAAGGAATGTGCCCGTGGCGGCATCTATGCGCTAGGTCCCGATTTCCGGCCCCCGAGGAGGTCACCGTGAACAACCCGCCCATCCCGCGCACGCCCCGGCGACTGATCGCGCCCGTGCTCGCGGCGACGCTGGCGCTCAGCGCGGCGGCCGGCGCCGTCGCGCTCGCCGCCACGAGCACCCTGACCCTGAAGAGCCGCGCCGACGCGGCGATGGGGGAGACGATCGTCGTCAGCCCTGTCGGGCGCTCCCTCTACGCGCTGTCGCCCGAGACCACCCACCACCTGCTCTGCCGCAGCCGCGAATGCCTGCGCTTCTGGCCTCCCCTGACCGTTCCCTCCCGTCACACCAGGCTCGAGGACGGGGCGGGCGTGCACGGCTCGCTTGCCATCCTGCGCCGCAGCGACGGCACGCTGCAGGTGACGCTGCGGGGCATGCCGCTGTACCGCTTCTCCGGCGATCACGCGGCCGGGCAGACCAACGGCCAGGGGATCGGAAGCTTCGGCGGCACCTGGCACGTCGCCGGCGCCGGTGTCTCCGCGCCCGCTCCCGCGGCTCCCACCCCGAAACCCAGCCCGAGCCCGCCGCCCTACGAATACTGAGATCGGACAGAACGCTTTAGCGGCGACCCATGTGGACTCGAATCGGCTTGGTAGAGCCAAAATCGCTGAAATCACAGCGCTACCGACGCCGAGCTGGCTGGGTCCGACTACTGCTCGTCGTCCCTTGAGATAGCGCCGCGCTTGTCGAATGGGACGAGCGCTTCGCCACGGAAGCAGGCGCGCAAGCAGATATTGGGCGCTCGCCGACCGGTCAGAGCGCCGCTGGCTCGGCCACGTCACGCATCGAGGAATGCGTGGATGTCCTCGATTACGCTCTCCGGCTCGTCGATCAGGAACAGGTGGCCGCCTCCCTGCACGACGCGGAGCTTCGCGGCGGGCATCAGCTTGGCCATCAGCCGCGGGTTGGCGAGCGGGATGATGGGGTCATCGTCGCCGGCGATTATGAGCGTCGGCTGGGTAACACGCCACAGCCACGGCACGCTCGTCCAGCCCGACGCGGCGTAAAGCTGATAGCCGTAGCCGAGCAGCTGCGGTGGCCGCGCGAGCCGCGCGGCGGCCTGGCTTTCGAGCTGGCCTGGGTCCCGGCGTGTGCGCCCGCCGGCGATGTGCGGGACGATCAGCCGGAAGAGCCGCGGGTGGTAGTAGCGAGCGGGCGTCATCGAGCATCAGCGCCGGGAGCGGGCTCGGTGGGACGACCGGCAGCCCCTGAGCGGTCGCGCAGAGGATCAGCCGTCTGACGCGCTCCGGCGCCCGGTGCGCGAGCTCCTGCGCCAGGAGGCCGCCGAAGGAGTAGCCGAGGACGTCGGCCTGCTCGACCTCGAGCTCGTCGAGCAGCGCGAGCGATCACGCGAGCGAGACCCCGCATCCGCAGGGGGTAGCGCGGCCGGTCTGAGAGACCCGTCCCGGGCGCGTCGACGGCGATCACCTCGCGTCCGCGCACGAGGCGCTCGAACGGCCGCCACATGTCGAGATTCGCGCCGATGCCCGTCAAGCAGCAGCAGCGGCCGCCCGCTGCCGCGGCGGCAGACCCGCAGGTTCAGGCCGGCGGCGCGGATGCATTCGATGCGTCGGCGCGTCGCGCGCACGGCAGGGCTCATGTCGTCTGGTCCAGCAGCCGCACGGCGCGAGGCAGGGCGCGGCGAGTCGCACGAGTACGACAACAGCCGAATGGGTGCCGCGTCGCCGGCCCGCTCATCTCTCAGGCGGCGCGGACGTAGGACCCGGGCGCCTTGGCGGTCGCCCTGTGAGCACGACTGCCGAGCGACCTCGGCGCGGCCTGCAGCGCGCCAGAGCGCTCCGCGAGCCATGCCACGTAGTCCGGCCACCAGCTGCCCTGCTTCATGTCGGCCTGCGCGAGCCAGGCGTCGCGGATCCGCGGGCGCCGTCATCGACGGCGCGGTAGGTGGAGCGGCTCGCCGGACCCGGGGGGTTCACGAGCGCCTGGATGTGTCCGCTCGTCGAGAGCACGAAGCGCGAGGAGCCGCCGAGCAGCTGCGTGCTGCGGTAGGCGTTCTCCCAGGGCACGATGTGGTCTTTGACGCCCGCGACGATGTAGCTGTCCACGTCGATCGCCGAGAGGTCGATCGGGGTTCCGAGCGCCTCCATCGCGCCCGGGCGGGTCAGCGAGTTCTCGAGCGCCAGGTGGACGAAGTCGCGGTGCAGCCCGGCGGCCAGGCGCACCGAGTCCTGGTTCCAGTAGAGGATGTCGAACGCCGGCGGATCCTTGCCGAGCAGGTAGTTGTTGACGACGTAGTTCCAGATCAGGTCGTTCGGGCGAAGCCAGGCGAACACGCCGGCGAGCGCGCGACCGTCGAGGTAGCCCTTGCGCGCCGACTCCGCGACGGCGGCCGCCGCGAGCTCTCGGCTGGCGAGGGCCGCCGTCGTGCCCGCGCGGGCGTTGTCGAGCGCGCACACCCACAGCGTCAGGCTCGCGACCTCCTCGAGGTCACCGCTCGCCGCCAGATGCCCGAGCGCGGCGGAGGTGATGATCCCTCCCGAGCAGGCGGCGTTGACGTGAACGGCCCGCTGCTTGGTGATCTCGGCGACCGCGTCTCGGGCTTCGAGCACCGCCCGCGCGTAGGTGTCGAGGTCGAAATGCCCCTCCTCGGCGCCGGGGTTGCACCACGAGATCATGAAGACCTGCTGGCCGGCGGCGACAAGGTGCTCGACGACGCTCCGCCCCGGCGCGATGTCGAGGATGTAGAAGCGGTTGATCGTCGGCGGCACGAACAGCAGCGGGACCTCGAGCACCTTCTCGGTGCTCGGCCGGTAGTGGATCAGCTCGAACACGTCGGTCCGCAGCACGACCGACCCGGGCGAGAGCGCCAGGTTCCCGCCGAGCTCGAACTTGCTCGTGTCGACGCTCGCCGGCAGGCGCGGAGCTTTGGACATGTCCTGCACGAAGCGCCGGCCGCCGGCCGACCAGGTTCGCGCCGCCCTTGTCGACGATCTCGCGCAGCACGGCGGGATTGGACCAGGGGAAGTTCGTCGGCGCGAGGCCGTCGAGGATGTTGCCCGCCGCGAAGCGGGCCTGGCGTTCGGTGCGCCAGTCGAGCTCGGCGTCGTCGATCAGCTCGTCGACCACCTCGACCGTCGCCAGGTAGGACTGCAGCAGCCGCCGCAGCAGCCAGTTCTCGTTCCAGGCCGGGTCGGTGAAGCGCCGGTCGCCCTTCGCCGGCGCCTGCTCGGAGCGCCCCGCGGCGGCGCGCGCGAGCTCCGGCCGAGCCCGCCCACGCGGCTCGCGAGCCGCTCCGGATGGCGGGCGAGCGCCGCGGCGAGCCTCACGGCGGCCGTCGGCTTGATGAATCTCCGCACGCCGCCGTCGTCGATCGCCGCGTCGGTGAGCATCACGTCGAGCGCGGAGCGGGCAGCGGCCCGCTGGCCAACGGAGTGCCCGCGCTGTGCGCCGGGTGCCCCCGCGTCACCGCCGCCGGATGTCGAGGTCGACCGGCCCATCGCAGGTAGAGGCTATCGCCCATGGCCGGCCCGCTCCTCTTCCGCAGGCCACAATGTTCAGCAACGATGAGCAGGCGTCTCCCCAGGGAGACGGCGAGGCCCAATATCGTCGTCCGCCGGCGTTCGGGCGAGCACCGGGTTAGCATGCAATCACGGGCGCCCCGGCGGCCCGCTGGGAAGGATTCCCCTCGTGGGGTGTCCTGGCAATCGAACGGCCCCGAGAATGGAGGTTCCGAACGTGAAGCTCGATCCAGCGGTTCAAGTGAAGGCGAGACGCCCCCGCGGCTCTCGGGCGGCGGCACTGACGGCGCTGATCGGCCTGGTGGCCCTCGCCGGCTGCGGAGGCTCCTCGAGCGGCAGCACATCCTCCGCCACGACGGCCACGGCCCCCACGACATCGAGCGCGGCGAGCACCACCACGCCGGCCCCGGCGAGCGGGTCGGCCCAGTCGCTGAGCCTCTCGGCGAACCCGAGCGGCCAGCTGGAATACACAACCAAGTCGCTCACGGCCAAAGCGGGCGCCGTCTCGATCGCCTTCACCAACGGCTCGCCGCTGGGCCACAACCTGACGGTCGAAAGCTCCTCGGGGCAGATCCTCGGGGCGACGCCCACCTTCCAGGGCGGCTCCAAGACGCTCAGCCTGAGCCTCAAACCGGGCGTCTACAAGTTCTTCTGCACGGTGCCCGGCCACCGGCAGGCGGGCATGGAAGGAACGCTGGTCGTCAAATAGGGGCAGGCTCGGCGCTCAGCCGGCGGCGGAAGCGGACATGTGGTGGGCGCGGTGCGCGATGCGCTTGACGCGGTAGAGGTCGGCATCGGCGGCGCGGATCAGGTCCTCGGGCACGGCGTGGAGGTCGCTGGCCACGCCGATGCTGAGCGGGATGCCCTCGCTCAGGCCGAGATCGCCCAGGTCCGCCGAGGCGGCGCCATCGGCGAGGCGCATCGCGATCT
The DNA here is from genome assembly GCA_963760785.1 of uncultured Solirubrobacteraceae bacterium. Taxonomy (GTDB): domain Bacteria; phylum Actinomycetota; class Thermoleophilia; order Solirubrobacterales; family Solirubrobacteraceae; genus Palsa-744. Next base: position 190,703 of record CAVXEL010000002.1, read on the forward strand.
TCTCGGCGGCGGCCCGATCGGCGTCCGAGATGGCGGCGATGAACTCGTCCCCGCCCATGCGCCCGTAGACGTCCTCGGTGCGCAGCGCGTCGCGCATGCAGTCCGCCAGCAGGCACAGGACCCGGTCCCCGGCCTCGTGGCCATGGCGGTCGTTGATGTCCTTGAAGCGGTCCAGGTCGATCATCAGGATTGAAAGCGGCTGGCCGTGGCGGCGTGCGCGCGCGGCCAAGGCGGTCAGGTTCTCCTGCACGCCGCGGCGGTTCAACAGGCCCGTCAGAGGGTCGGTGCGGGCGATCGCCTCGAGCTCGCCCGAGAGGGCCGACAGGCGGGCGCGGTCGGACAGCGAGATCGCGAACAGCGTCACCAGCAGCAACCCGAGCAGGCTGACCAGCGCGAAGACCAGCCAGGGGATCGTCGTTGCGCTACCCGCCACCGAGGCGTACAGCGAGGAGTCGGGCACCTCGATGGCGACCCTCCACGGCGTCCCCGGAACCCGCACCACGGTGAACGTGCTCGGCCCGCCGGGCCCGTTCAGCGAGCCGTCGTCGGAACGCGCCGCGGCTCGCGCGAGCGCCGGCTCGGCGGTGGCGAGTGTCGCGGCCGAGGTGCGCGGGCTCGCCGCGAGCACCCCGCCGGAGCCGTCGAGCAGCAGCACCTCGTGGCCCGGTGAGGTGCTGGTGCGGTCCACGAACGCGTCGAGCTGGGTGCCGCCGACGCCATAGGCGGCTGCGAACACCCGCGGCCTGTGCCGGGGCTCTGGAAGGGGACGGCGATCGCCGCGACGCGGCCGGCGTAATGGCCGGTGTCGACGAGGTTGGACACGGCGGCCGACCCGCTCAGCGTCGCCCTCGCGGCCGTGTCGGCGGCCGGATAGCGCGCAGTCAGCCTGCGCCCGATGATGGTCGGGTCGAAGGGCAGGACATTGAGCACCTTCCCTTCGGTGTCGGCCAGCACCGCGGCGTTGCTGCCGAAGGCGTAGGCGATCAGTTCGAACTGCTCGCGCGAGACGGTGGGGGAGGAGAGGAAGCGTTCCGCAGTCGTTTTCTGGCGGTCGGCCTGCTGGGCGATGTACGTCCCGATCAGGTCCGCCGAGGCGGATCCCCGCAACCTGAAGCTCTGCAGAACTTGCGCGCGCGACTGCCGTTGGGAGCCTGCGATCACGGCGGCCAGCGTTCCAAGCACGACCGTCAGGGCGACCGCCGCCGCGCGTCACCCGCCAGGGCACGGCCGGTCCATCGAGGGAGCATGAGTCAAGAATCGGCTCTGCGATGCGAAAGCTTTAGGGCAGAGCGGGTCACGGGCGTGACCAGAGTGGGGCGCCGCGCGAGACGAGATGCGCCGCCAGCGCGACGCCCGCCGACAGCCCCGAGGCGAGGGCCAGGGCCGCCGCGATCGAGACGTGCAGCACCATCAGCGCACCCGCCAGGGCGCCCAGCAGCATCGCCGCCGACGGCGAGCGACCCGCTGGGACGCGAGGCCGCCGCCCGCCGAGAGGGTCTCGGATGGCCAGGCCGGTCAGCGTGCGGGTCAGTACGGTCGTGGTCAGCTCGGGCACCGCCAGGCGCTGGGCGGTCGAGTTCTGGATGCCCATCGCCATCGCCAGCACCGCCGTGATCGCGTAACGGGTGGCACCGGACCCGGGCGCGCCGGCGATCAGCGGCGATCAGCAGGGCGATCACGACAGCGCCGCCTGGATCGTTCCGGCGCCACGCAGCAGCCGACCCCGGTGGGAGCCCAGGCGCGCGCCGACCGAGCCGCCGCCGAGCGCCCCCAGCAGGAAGGCGCCGAGCGCGATCAGCGAGCTCGCGACCGACAGCCCGCTCGCACCGGCGAGGGCGAAGCCGAGGAAGACGACGTTGCCGGTCATGTTCGCGACGAAGACGTGGCCCAGGCTTGCAGGTAGCTGGCCGCGTCGACGACGCCCGTCAGGACGGTCAGGACGACCAGCATCGGCACGAGCGGCCCGTGACGGTCACCCGGGCGCAGCAGGGCGGCGCGCAGCACCCCGCGGTGGCGCTCACCTCGTCCTCGTGGCGGACGCCGGGACAGCCCCGCGACGGGCTCGCAGCGCGATCGGGACGTGGACGCACCGGCTCACCGTAACGCGGCCGCGGGCTCCCCGCCGCCAGCCGCCGATCAGTCCAGGCTGATCACGACCTGCGACAGGCGGCGCGCGCTCGGGGACCCGCTGCGGCTGGACGGGATCGCCCAGGTACAGCAGCGCCGAGCGGGCGTCTCCTCCGCGGGCATCTCCAGCAGCGCGCGCCCCCGCGGATCGTCCAGCAGCGGGACCGTCCGCCAGTAGGCGGCCAGGCCCGCGGGCATGGGCGCCGAGCAGCACGATGTAGGCGGCGACGCCCGTGGCCAGCAGGTCCTCGCGGTCCTGGGCGGGCTCGCCGGTCGAGCACGCGCTGACACCGCGACGAGCGTCGGCGCGCGCGCCAGCTTGACGGCCGAGCCGGGCTGCTCCGACTCGGCGAGCTCCATCAGCCGCGCCCGCGTGCGCGGACCCAGCACGCGGAAGCGCCAGGGGTTGGTCAGATGGTGGTTGGGCGCCCAGCTGGCCAGCTCGAACAGCTCGCCGCAGCACCTCGGGCGCAACCTCGCGCGGCCCGAACGCCTTGTGCGTCCGGCGGGTACGGATAGCCTTCTCGACGTCCACGCCACAAACCCTAGAGGGCACGCCATCCCCGCCGACCCGCCCACCCCGAGCGCGATCGCGAACACCACTTGAGCCTCGGCGAGATCGTCTGCATCGCCCTGGCGGGGATGGCCGCGGGCACGATCAACACCGTCGTGGGCAGCGGCACGCTGATCACCTTCCCGGTGCTGCTCGCCTTCGGCTACGCGCCGGTCACGGCCAACGTCTCGAACACCATCGGCCTCGTTCCCGGGTCGGTCTCCGGCGCGATCGGCTACCGGCGCGAGCTCTCGGGCCAGCGCGCGACGGCGCTGCGGCTGGGCACGATGTCGGTGCTCGGGCGGGATCACCGGCGCGGTGCTGCTGCTGGTGCTGCCCGCCGCGGCGTTCAAGGCGATCGTGCCCGTGTTCATCGCCGGCGCGCTCGTCCTGACCGTGCTGCAGCCGCGCATCAGCCGCTGGCTGGCGACGCGCGAGATCGACCTGCAGCGGCCCGGGCCACCCGCTGACCGCCCTGGCGGTGTACCTGGCGGGCGTCTACGGCGGCTACTTCGGCGCCGCCCAGGGGATCCTGCTGCTGGCGGTCCTGGGCGTCGCCCTCGCCCAGGACCTGCAGCGCACGAACGCGCTGAAGAACGTGCTGGCGGGCCTGGTCAACGGCGTCGGCGGGCCTCTACTTCGTGATCGCCGCCCACGTCGCCTGGGGCCCGGCGGGGATCATCGCCGCGAGCGTCGATCCTCGGCGCCCAGCTCGGCGCCCGCTACGGCCGCCGGCTGCCGCCCGCGGCGCTTGCGCGGCCTGATCGTCGCCGTCGGCATCTCGGCGATCGTACAGCTCGTGCTGGGGTGAGCGGGATAGGCGTCCGGCCCGCGCGGGAGCCGAGCGGATGAGCGACCCGCAAAGCAGCCTCCAGCGGCGGACGCCCTGGTGATCTTCGGCATCACCGGTGACCTGGCCAGGAAGATGACCCTGCGCTCGCTCTACCGTCTGGAGGCGCGCGGGCTGCTGGACTGCCGATCGTGGGCGTCGCCGTCGAGGACTGGGACGCCGAACAAGCTCCGCGGGCACGCCCGCGAATCGATCGAGGCGACGGGAGAAGAGCTGGACGAGAAGGTCTTCGAGCGTTTCGCCTCCCGCCTGTCCTACGTCAGCGGGGACTTCGCGGAGCAGGCAGACCTACCGCGCGTCGCCGAGGCGACGGCGCCGGCGCGCACGCCGGTCTTCTACCTGGAGATCCCGCCCAGCCTGTTCGCGACTGGTCGTCGCCGGACTGGACGCGGCGCGAGGCTGCTCGAGCGGCGCGCGCGTGGCGGTCGAGAAGCCCTTCGGACACGACCTCGCCTCCGCCCGGCAGCTCTCCGCGGGAACTGCACGAGCACCTGCAGGAGTCCGCAGCTGTACCGGATCGACCATTTCCTGGGGAAGATGGGCCTGGAGGAGTTCCTGCACCTGCGCTTCGCCAACGCGATGCTCGAGCCGGTGTGGAACCGCAACTTCGTCGCCGCCGTCCAGATCACCATGGCCGAGGCCTTCGGCGTCGAGGACCGCGGCCACTTCTACGACCCGGTCGGGCGCGCTGCGCGACGTGGTCGTCAACCACCTGATGCAGCTGCTGGCCGCCGCCACGATGGAGGCGCCCGCCGGCGCGGACCCGGAAAGCGTCAAGGACGCCAAGGCCGCCGTGTTCGCCTCGATACCGGCGGCCGACCCGCAGGCAGCTACGTCCGCGGGCAGTACGAGGGCTACCGGGACATCGACGGCGTCGCCGCCGAATCGCAGACGGAGACCTTGCTGCGCTGCGCCTGGAGATCGAGAACTGGCGCTGGGCCGGCGTGCCATTCTTCATCCGCACCGGCAAGCGCCTGCCGGTCACGCAGACCGAGCTGCGGGTCGTCTTCCAGCGGGCCCCGCGGCTGGCGTTCCTCTCCGGCGAGCCGCAGCGCCGGCCCGAGCCGAGCCAGGTTGTGTCAAGGTCGACCCGGCGACGGGATTGCGGATCGTGCTGGAGGCCCAGCGCGCCGACAGGCGGGGGCCGGCGCCGATCGAGCTCGACATGGAGTTCGCCGAGGAGGGCGGGGAGGACCCGACGCCGTACGAGGTGCTGCTGCACGCCGTGCTGATCGGCGACAGCACCCACTTCACCCGCGAGGACAGCGTCGAGCAGTGCTGGCGGATCGTGCAGACGCTGCTCGACGCGCCGCCGGCGGTGGAGAGCTACGCGCCGGGCAGCTGGGGGCCGTCCTCAGCGGATCGCCTGACGGCCCGCGTGGGCGGCTGGCAGAGGCCTTGGGTCCCCGACTGAGCCGTCCGGAGGACGACGTGGGGGAGAGATCGACGGGCGCCCGGCGGGGGGGCGTCGCGGCGGGCGCTCAGTGGGCCGAGCCGGCGGGGTGCGCGCGATTCACGAGCGCAGCGGCACGGGCACGCAGATAGGCCAGCCTGACCGACTCGGCGCTCCTGCTGAGCTGGCCCGAGGCGGTTGCCGCGTCGAGTCGCTGCGTGGCCGGGGCGAGGATCGCTTCGATCAGGCCGGACGAGGACTTGCCCGGCTCGGAGTCGGCGATCTGGGCGAGGGTCTTGCCGGAGCGCATGTCACGCGCAACCTGCTGGCGGGTCAGGCCGAGATAGGACAACACGGCCTCGCGGACCGAGTTGCGACGGGCGCGAGCGGCGGCGCGGATGCCGCCGGGAGCGTTGACGAGGGCCTTGATACGTGTCGGCAGCTGGGCCGTGCGCGTCTGCACGCGCGCCTGCTCGGCGCTCAGCAGGGCGGCGATCAGGCCGGCTTCGGTGCGCCCCGGCGTGGCCGCGGCGATCTGGGCCAGCGTCTGGCCCGAGCGCAGTTTCTTCCGCAGTTCGGCCGTGGAGATGCCCAGGTAGCCCGCCGCGGCGGGAAGCAGCGCTCCGGCGCGGTGCACGCTGGCGTGCGCGTGGGCACGACGATGACGCGGGGTGGATGAGGAGCCCGTCGCGCCCAGAGCGACCGCCGTCCCGCCCACCAGGAGGGCCGCGAAGACCGTCACCAGTGCCAGGCGCCGCCTTACGTTCCGTGCCATCGGGACAACTGTGCCAGACGTTGTTAAAGCTGAGGTCAGGATCGTGCGGGATCGTTCGCACTGCTGAGACCGGGCAGGGACCAGGGTGGACGGCTACTCGGCGGCCTGGTCGAACCCCCTGATGACGTTCTGTTCGGCCGCTCGGATGAAGCCGAGGACCCTGTAGGGATCGCCGAGATTGGTCCGGATCCTGACGTTGGACGCGATCTGGTCCTCGCCCTCGCGTTTGAGCACCTCGACGATCGTGATCACCGCGCCGATCTGCACGTCGGGGTCATTGCCGTGGTCGCGTTCGATCGCCTCCATCTGCTCGGAGACGACCTGGCCGACGATGGTCTGGTCTAGCGGCATGGGTGGGAGCCCTCCAGGAGTCGGGGTCGTGGTCGCTCAGTTGAGGACGTAGGTGATCGACAGGCCCGCCGAGACGGTGCACGAGGACGCGACGGCCTTCTTGGCAGTGTGGCGCTTGTGGCGCTTGCGGTGGACGACCGTCGGGCGTGCCGTCCCCGCGGCGACCGGCGCAGCGGCGAAGACCGGTCCCGAGCTCGTGCCGAAGTCGGGCCGTTCGCCGGTGTATTCGACTTCGGAGGGACAGCTGAGGTAGCCGGCGCCCTCCTGGATCCCCGGGCTCGCCGCGGTATCGACCGTCGTGCCGACCTGGGCGGCCAGGAACTGCGCCTTCGAAAGCGCGTCGGCCACAGCCGCGGCCATCGCCGCGCGGTAGGCGGCCACGGCAGCCGCCTCGTTGGCGGTGGGGCTGATCGGCGCCGTGCCCGCGCCCTGCACGCTGACCGTGTGCAGGGCGGGGCTGTTTTCGGCGGCGGCCATGGCGGGGACGGCGGCGAGAAGAACGCCGGCCATTCCAGTCGCTGCTGCTGCGCTTGCGAGTCTCATGAGGCCTCCTGGGCGTTTGCGTTGGTTGCGGGCGTCACGGCGGCGCGTCGAGGATGCCTGCGCCACGTGGCCCATGACCCCACGCTAGTCGAGCGCCGCGACGGGCTCGGGCGTCCCTGCACGCATGTCGGTGGGGGTCAATCCGGCTCGAGCGGCTCGCGCTTGCGCCTGCTCAGGACGAAGTGCTGTTCGGATTCCGACATCGACGCGTCTCCGTAGTACTGCCGGGCCCACCACGAGTTCGGCTTGGCGATTTTCAGGGCGCCGATGACCCACAGCAGTGGCAGGAGGAACCCGAGGACGACGAATCCCCACTTGCCCTTCATCCCGCACACGACCAGGAAGCCGAGCACGATCAGGAGCTCCGCGATGTGGAGGGCGGACTGCATCAGCCTCGTTTGTCATCGACCCCCGGGCCTGTGCACTTGACCCCCGAGCGGTGGAGGCGCCCCTCACCCTGCTGACAGCCTCCCGAGATGGGGTCCCGAGGGCCTCGGTCACCTCGCGACGTAGGCCGCGAGGTGCTCGCCGGTGAGGGATGGGCGGGCCGTGATCAGGTCGGCAGGCGGGCCCTCGAAGACGATCCGGCCGCCCTCGTGGCCGGCGCCGGGGCCGAGGTCGATGATCCAGTCGGCGTGCGCCATGACCGCCAGGTGGTGCTCGACGACGATGACCGACTTGCCGGAGTCGACCAGCCGGTCGAGCAGGCCCAGCAGGTGCTCGACGTCGGCGAGGTGGAGGCCGGTGGTCGGCTCGTCGAGGACGTAGAGTCCGGGCCGGCGGGACCCATTTTCCCCCATGTGGGTGGCCAGCTTGAGCCGCTGACGCTCGCCGCCGGACAGCGTGGTGAGCGGCTGGCCGAGGCTGAGGTAGCCGAGTCCCACCTCGGCGAGCCGGTCGAGGATGGCGTGCGCGGCCGGCGTGCGCGCCTCGCCGGCGCCGAAGAGCTCCTGCGCCTCGGTCACCGACATCGCGAGCACTTCGCTGATGTCGCGGCCGCCGAGGTGGTGGTCCAGCACCGACGCCTGGAAGCGCTTCCCCTCGCACTCCTCGCAGATGGTGGCGACACCGGCCATCATCGCGAGGTCCGTGTAGATGACGCCGGCGCCGTTGCAGTTGGGGCAGGCGCCCTCGGAGTTGGCGCTGAACAGCGCCGGCTTCACGCCGTTGGCCTTCGCGAACGCCTTGCGGATCGGGTCGAGCAGCCCGCTGTAGGTCGCCGGGTTGCTCCGCCGCGAGCCGCGGATCGCGGCCTGGTCGATCGACACCACGCCCTCGCCCGCGGGGATCGACCCGTGCACCAGCGAGCTCTTGCCGGAGCCGGCGACGCCGGTGACGACGACGAGCACCCCGAGCGGGATGTCGACGTCGACGTCGCGCAGGTTGTGCGTCGCCGCGCCGCGGATCTCCAGCGTTCCGGTGGGGGTCCGCACCGTCTCCTTGAGCGAGGTCCGGTCGTCGAGATGGCGGCCGGTGGTGGTGCCGCTGCCACGCAGCCCGTCGACGGTGCCCTCGAAGCAGACGGTGCCGCCCGCCGTACCGGCTCCGGGGCCCAGATCGACGACGTGGTCGGCGATCTCGATCGTCTCCGGCTCGTGCTCCACGACGAGCACCGTGTTGCCCTTGTCCCGCAGCCGCAGCAGCAGGTCGTTCATCCGCTGGACGTCGTGGGGGTGCAGGCCCGCGGTGGGCTCGTCGAAGACGTAGGTGACGTCCGTGAGCGACGCGCCGAGCTGGCGGATCATCTTGGTGCGCTGCGCCTCGCCGCCCGACAGCGTGCCCGAGGGCCGGTCGAGAGAGAGGTAGCCCAGCCCGATCTCCACGAACGAGTCGAGGGCCTGCTCCAGCGCCTTCAGGAGCGGCGCCACCGACGGTTCGCCCAGGCCGCGCACCCACTCGGCGAGGTCGGTGATCTGCATCGCGCAGGTGTCGGCGATGTTGATCCCCTCGATCTTCGACGACCGGGCCTCCTTGCTGAGCCGGGTGCCGTCGCACTCGGGGCAGACGGTGAAGGTGACGGCCCGCTCCACGAAGGCACGGATGTGCGGCTGCAGCGTGTCTAGGTCCTTCGAGAGCATCGACTTCTGGATCTTCGGGATCAGCCCCTCGTAGGTCAGGTTGATCCCGTCGACCTTGATCTTGGTCGGCTCCTTGTGGAGCAGGTCGTGCAGCTCCCGCTTGTTGTACTTGCTGATCGGCTTGTCCGGGTCGAAGTAGCCGCAGCCGCGGAAGATGCGGCCGTACCAGCCGTCCATGCTGTAGCCGGGGATGGTGATGGCGCCCCCGTTGATCGACTTGCGGTCGTCGTACAGGGCGGACGGGTCGAAGTCGGTGACCGAGCCCCGGCCCTCGCAGCGTGGGCACATGCCGCCGAGGCGGGTGAAGGTCGCCTTCTTGGTCCGGGTCTTGCCGGCACCTCGCTCGACGGTGATGGCACCGCTCGCCCTGACCGAGGGGACGTTGAAGGCGAACGCGCTGGGCGAGCCGATGTGCGGCTGCCCGAGTCGGCTGAAGAGGATGCGCAACATCGCGTTGGCGTCGGTCGCAGTGCCGACCGTGGAGCGCGCGTCGGCACCCATCCGCTGCTGGTCGACGTGGATCGCGGTCGTCAGCCCTTCGAGTACGTCGACCTCCGGCCGCGCCCAGCGTCGGCATGAAGCCCTGCACGAAGGCGCTGTAGGTCTCGTTGATCAGGCGCTGGGACTCCGCGGCGATCGTGCCGAACACCAGCGAGCTCTTGCCCGAGCCGGAGACGCCGGTGAACACCGTCAGCCGGCGCTTGGGGATCTCGACAGTGATGTCCTTGAGGTTGTTGACGCGAGCGCCATGTACGCGGATCAGGTCGTGGCTGTCGGCGGGGTGCGGCGCAGAGGGCCTCCGGGCCGTCCTTGTGGCGGTGCTCATCGTCTCTCCATCGTCAGCCGATGCTCGGTGTCGCGACGACGGTGAGCGCCGGATCGGATTCCCACCCGCTCGGCGCTCACTGGTCCTGAAGCAGCCCGAGGACGTTGCCATCGGGGTCGGTGACGGTGGCCACCAGACGGCCGCCGCCCACGTCGCGCGCCGGCTCCTTCACGGTGGCGCCGGCGGCTGTCACCTCGGCCAGCTTCGCCTCGATGTCCGCGACCTCCCAGTAGGCCACCGGACAGGTCATGCCCTGCGGCCCACCGCCCGGCAGCAACCCGACGTGCTGGCCTGGGGCCTCGAAGCCGACGTAGTAGTCCGAGTCGGCGCTCGGCGGCATGCCGAGCAGGGCTGTGTACACCGCCTTGGCCGCAGCCAGATCGGACACGGGATGAAGCACCGTCTTGATTCCCTCGGTGGAAGAGCCGGTCATGGTCGCTCCTGAAGTCGTGGGTCAGATCGACCCGGTGGGTCCTTTCGAGCTTAATGACGAACGCGCAGCCCGGAAATCGACATGCCGTGCGGGGACTGGGAACATTCGATGTGTGAACGCACGTAGGCTCGCCGCTCTGGACATGCACGGCGCACACGGATCGCGCCGCAGGCGAATACTCGTGAATGCCGAGTTCATTGCAGCAGCGGTCGTAGGGGTGGTGCTGGGAGTCTGGGTCATTGCTGCAGCCAGTCATTGGCCGACGTGCCTGTTCGGCGTCTACCTGCTCGGCATCGGAGTCAACTACTGTGCGCTCGCGCACCACGCGCGTCGGCTGCGGCGCCCAGGAGCGCTCGAGCGAGAGCTGGAGGACTGCGACCCCAGAGTCGAGCTGCGCGCACACCGGAGATCGCTCGGCCTGCTCCTCGTTCCGTTCAGCCTCTTGGTCTCCGACCTCAGGCACACCGTCGCTGACTGAGTGGCCGCTGACCCACTACCTGTCTGTGCTCGATAATGCATGTTATGTGAAGCTGGCGATCCCAGCGCGGTCTCCCGCCCGCCCTCGACGGCCCAAGCGCAGCGTCGAGCTGCGCCGCATGGCGCTGCAGCACCGCGGCCACGGTCTCGGCGCTGCAGCGCTGGACCTCGTGCTCGAGCGCGCGTTCGCCGCCCACGGCGCCGGCCGTGCGTGGCTCGACGTGCTGCCCGGAAACAACGGGCCCGGCGCCTGTACACGCGGGCGGGGTTCGTCGGGCGGGGCCTGCTGCGCGAGGCGCACCTCCTCCCCGACGGCTCCCGCTCCTCGCTGGTGCTTATGTCAACCCTGCGCGGTCCATGGAGCGAGCGCTCAGGCGCCGTGCGCCTTGGCGGGCGATGACGTGTCCTAGCATCACGATCCCAACCCGCTAACCGGAGGAGGCGCAGTCGATGGCGAACACGATCTACACGGCCGAGGCCCATGTGACGGGCGGCCGTGCCGAGGGGCACGGGCGCACCAGCGATGGCGCGCTCGAAGTCGACCTGCGCCTGCCGGCCGAGATGGGCGGCCAGGGCGGCGGCACGAACCCCGAGCAGCTGTTCGCCGTCGGCTACGCCGCCTGCTTCGAGGGAGCCCTGGGTGTCGCCGGGCGTCGCGCCAAGGCGGAGACGGGCGACGTGGCGATCGACTCGAAGGTCTCGCTCTCGCCAGACGGCAAGGGCGGCTTCGGTCTGGCCGTCGAGCTGGACGTGACCCTGCCCAGCGTCAGCGACCCCGACGAGGCCAAGGAGCTCGTGCGCATGGCGCATGCCGTCTGCCCCTACTCGAACGCGACGCGGGGCAACATCGAGGTGCTGCTGAGCGCCAACGGGCAGCCCGTCGACTGACCCGGATCGCCGCCGAGCCGCTATCAGCGCCCGAAGGTGCGCATCAGCTCGCGGGCGCGCGAGCCGACCGGCCCGATCGTCTCGCGTACCTCGGCCAGCTCGGTGCGCAGCTGCCGGTCGCCGACCTCGACGGGGAGCATCGAGTCCTGCAGCGTGGAGAGCTCGCGGTCGGCTTCCGCGACCGCCTGGACGCCGGAGTCGATCAGCCCGCGCAGTCCTCGGGCGGGCGCGCCCTGGGGCGCCGGTACGAACTCCCTGCCGGGGAGGCCGTGGCGCGCGGCGAAATCGGTGTGGCTTCGCCGCAGGCGACCGTAGGCGAGCTGCACGGGGCGGAACAGCTGCTCCTCCAGCTCCTCCCCGGCATGCTCGTCGAGCAGCTCGTACGCGCTCGACAGCAGGCCCAGCGCGACCGCCAGGCGGTCGGCCACCTCACCCAGCACGGCCAGCAACTGTCCGCGGGCGTCGGCGTCGGTGTAGGCCACGGGTTCACATTAGCCTTCCGCCAGCGCCACGGCGCCGGCGATCACCGCGTCGATCATCTCCTCGGTGAGCTTGCCCGTGAAGGTGTTCTGCTGGCTCGGGTGGTAGCAGCCGAGCAGCGGCCAAGGCTCGCCAGGAGCCTCGGCGCCGTGGCCGAATCGAGGACGCGGACGCGGCGGCGGGCAGCCGGGGCCGGCGAGCTCGGCGCGCAGGCGAAGCGCGGCGTCCCAGGCGAACGCGCCGAGGCAGAGGACGACCCTGACCTCGCGCAGCAGCCGGAGTTCCCGCACGCTCCACGGCAGGCAGCGGTCGCGCTCGGCCGGCGTCGGGCGGTTGGCCGGCGGAGCGCAGCGCACGGCTGATGTGATCCTCACGCCCTCCAGCCTCAGGCCATCGCCCCGCTCCGAGGAGACCGGCCTGTCGGCCAGCCCCGCCCGCCACAGCGCCGCGTAGAGGAAGTCGCCCGAGCGGTCGCCCGTGAACATCCGCCCGGTGCGGTTTGCGCCGTGGGCGGCGGGCGCCAGGCCGAGCAGCAGGATCCGCGCTCGAGGGTCGCCGAAGCCCGGCAGCGGGCGGCCCCAGTACTCCTCCTCGGCGAAGGCCGCACGACGCTCGCGGGCCACCTGCTCCCGCCAGGCGACCAGGCGCGGGCAGGCCCTGCATGCGCAGATCTCCCCGTCGAGGCTGTTCAGGTCATCTTTCGCGTCCGCGCGCACCGGGCAGTAGTACCATCGGAGACAACATGCAGACATGGATGTGGATCGTGCTGCTCGCAGGCCTGATCAAGCTGCCGATCGCCGCCCTGATGCTGTGGATTCCCTTCCGATACGACGAGTCGACCTACGTGCCTGACGTGCCCGACTCCTCATCCGAAGAGGACGGCGGCTCGAAGGCGCTGCCGGGTGGCCCGCTGAACCCGCATCCGCGCAGCCCGTTGCCCCGCAACCCTCGGCGCGGCCCCCACGGCTCGCCGTCGCCGCCCTCGCCTCCGCGGGTGCGCCGCACCGTCCGCCCGCCCGGGCCGGTGCGCGTCGGCGGACGCGGACGCGGCTAGCGGCCAACGGCTAGCGGTTCTTCTTGCGCTGCTGGCGGGCGGCCTTGGCTTTCGCCCGCTTGTTGCGCCGCCGGGCGGCCGCGTCCTGGCCCGGGCGCCCTTCGCCGAGGTCCGTCGCGCCGGCCGGCGCGACCCGCCGGGCATCGCGGACGATCACGAAGGCGATCGCGAGCAGGAGCACGGCCGCGGCGCCAACGCCGATGAAGATCGTCGATTTCGAGTTTTTCGCTTCGCTCGTCGCGCCGGTCGTGGTCGATTTCGTGGCGGTCGAGGTCGTCTGTTCCTGAGCCTTCTGGGCGAGTTCGTTGAAGGCGTTGCCGCCTTCGATGTTCGCCGCGGGGGCCGGCGCGGCGCCCATTGCGCCCGCCGCCAGCAGGGCCATGACGGCCAGCAGGCAGGCGATCGAGCGGGACGCCGCAGGGCGCGCGGGAGCCGGATGGAGCACGCGGCGAGCATACCGGCTGGCGAGTCGCCCGCTCACCGCTGCGTGAGGCGGGGGCCCGCTTCGGCCGCGCCGGGGCGCAGTCCCTAGAATGGCTGCCCCATGGCCCCCAAACAACGCCAGATCCGCATGGAGCAGCGCGGCTCCATGGAGGCGATCCAGTCGCTGGAGCAGCGCTCCGACGAGGAGCTGGAAGCCGAGACGAAATACAAGGCCGCCGCTCTCGCGATCCTCGGGGCCCGGGCTTCGGAGCGCTTCGACGCAGAGGCCGCGCGCGGCTACTTCCAGCGCGCCATCGCGGCCGCGCGTCCGCAGGAAAGGATGCAGCTGCGGCGCATGGCGGACGCCTCGCTGGCGCTCGCCGAACGGCGCGCGGGCGATCTGAAGGACGCCGTGGAGCGTCTCGGCCAGGAGGCGCCGAGCGGACGACAGATGCTCGCCCTGCGTGCGATGGGACTGCTGATACCCGCCTCCTCCGCCGGGATCCTGGCCCGCCTGCGCGGGATCCTGCTGATCATCCTCCTGGTCCTCGTGCTGCTCGCGATCGGCCTCGGCATCGTCGAGCTCGTCTCGCTCCCGTTCGGCGGAATCGGCGTCGCGCCGGGGGTCCTGCTGGGGCTGTTCGTGGTGATCGCGGCGCTCGCCATCGCCGCGGCGGTGGGACGGCGCCGGCGCGACAGGGCGCGAGCTCCGTCCGCCGGCTGAGCTCTCCGGCTGGGAGAGCTGCGTGCCTGGAGAAGAGATGGTTGATTGCACCATCTAGGCTTGGCTCGTGCCGGACCGCCACTGCCTGATCGTCAATCCCGCCGCGGGAGGCGGCAGAGCCGCCCGTCTCGCTCCGGCCGTGCAGGAGGCGCTGCGCGGGCACGGCCTGACCGTCCGCCGCGAGGACACCAGCAACCTGGACCACGCCCGCGAGCTCGCACGGGAAGCGGCGGGCGCCGGTGAAACGGTCGTCGCGCTCAGCGGGGACGGGCTGGTCGGGGTCCTGGCCGATGAGCTCCGGGAGATCCCCGGCGCGGTGCTCGGGGTGGTCCCCGGCGGCCGCGGGAACGACCTCGCCCGCGTGCTCGGGATACCCGACGACACCGTACAGGCCGCCGCCATCGTCGCCGCCGGGCACACCAGGCCGATGGACCTCGGCGTCGTGGACTCCCAGGGCGCCAGCAAGGCGTTCGTCGGGATCGCCTCGGTCGGCTTCGACTCCGAAGCCAACCGGATCGCCAACGAGGCCCCGCCGTGGCTCGGCGGCCTGGTCTACGCCTACGGCGCGCTGCGTGCCCTCGCGGCGTGGCGCCCGGCGCGCTTCGAGATCGAGCTCGACCCGCCCGGCGAGCGGCACTCCTTCTCGGCCTACTCGGTGGGCCTGGCCAACTCGAAGGCCTATGGAGGCGGCATGCGGGCCGCGCCCGGGGCGATGCTCGACGACGGCCTGCTCGAGGTCGTCGTCCTGGAAAGCGTCAGCAAGCTCGCCTTCCTGACCCGGATCTTCCCGAAGGTCTTCAAGGGCACCCACGTCGAGGAGCCCTGCGTGAAGGTCTTCCGGGCGAGGGAGATCGCGCTCAGCGCCGACCGCCCGTTCACGATGTACGCCGACGGCGACCCGATCGGGGAGCTGCCCCTGCGCGTGCGCGCGCTGCGGGGTCCCGTGACGATGCTCGTCCCCGCCTCCCACAGCGGCGAGTCGGCCTTTTCGCAGAGCCCGCCGCCGGCATCGCCCGACGGTCAGCCGGCGGTCGCCGGCGACGCGCAAGCGGAGGCCTGAGGCCAGTGCTGCTGGCAGCCAAGCTCGCCGTCGCGCGGGGCGCGGGCGCACTGTCGCGTCTGCGCGGAACCGGTGCGACGAGCCTCCCCGGCAAGGTGCTGATGCGGATCGAACCGGACGCGATCGGGACGCTCGGCGCAAGGCTGCCAGACGGCAGCGTCGTGATCTCGGCGACGAACGGCAAGACCACCACCGCCGCGATGGCCGCCGGGATCCTCTCCGCTCAGGGGACAGAGCTGGTGCACAACCGCGCCGGCGCCAACATGGCCGGAGGGATCGCGACGACGCTGCTCGACGCGGCCCGTCCCGGCCAGGCGATCGCCGGCCGACTCGGGCTGTTCGAGGTCGACGAGCTGTGGCTGGCGAGGGTCGCCGCCGAGCTGCGTCCCCGGGTGATCGTGCTGGGCAACCTCTTCCGCGACCAGCTCGACCGCTACGGCGAGCTCGAGGCGATCGCCGACAGCTGGCAGGAGGTGCTGGCATGCAGCGACGCGCAGGCGGTGCTGAACGCCGACGACCCGCTGCTGGCGGACCTCGGCCGCGAGCGCACGGGAGGCGATGGGGTGCTGTATTTCGGGGTCGAGGACGACTCGCTGGCGCTCTCCGGGATGGCCCACGCGGCCGATGCGAAGCACTGCCGCCAATGCGGTGCCCCCTACGTCTTCGACGCCGTCTACCTCGGGCACCTGGGTCGCTACCACTGCCCCGGCTGCGGACGCTCGCGGCCACAGCCCGAGGTGCTCGCCACGGACGTGCGCCTGCGCGGCGTGCGCGGCGCGAGCTTCACCCTCACGACGCCCGCGGGACGGGCCGAGGTGACCCTGGCGCTGCCCGGCCTCTACAACGTCTACAACGCGCTCGCCGCGTCCGCCCTGGCGAGCGCGTTGGGCGTCCCCCTCGATGGGATCGTCAGTGGTCTGGCCGCGACCGCGCCGGCCTTCGGTCGCGCCGAGACGCTCAGCCTCGCCCTTCCCGGCGCGTCGGCTGACGGGAAGGGGCGACGGCGCGAGATGCAGATCCTGCTCGTGAAGAACCCCGCCGGCACGAACGAGGTCCTGCGCACGCTGGCCCTCGAGCCGGGGGAGCACACGCTGCTGGGCGTCCTCAACGACCAGATCGCCGACGGCCGGGACGTGTCCTGGATCTGGGATGCAGACTTCGAGCTGCTGGCCGGCAGAGTCGAGACGGTGATCTGCAGCGGCAGCCGCGCCGCCGATCTGGCCGCCCGCCTGAAGTACGCCGGGATCGAGCCCGAGCGGATCGTGATCCGCCCTGACCTGCCCGACGCGCTCTCGGAGGCGCTCGGCCGGGGCGAGCCCGACCGGCCGCTCTACGCCCTGCCGACCTACACCGCCATGCTCGCGCTGCGCGAGCTGCTCGTCTCCAGAGGGGAGGCGGGCAGCGCATGGCGTGAACCCTCCCGCCCGGGCGTCGGCGGCGCGGTCGATCGGGCGGTCGTCTGGCACGACCTCGAGTGCGGCGGCTACAGTGCCGACCTCCCGCTGTGGCGGGAGCTCGCCGCGCGCTGCGCCGTCTCGGCAGGGGCCAGGGTCCTGGACCTCGGCGCCGGGACGGGGCGCGTGTCGCTCGACCTCGCGCGCGCCGGGCATCAGCGTCACGGCGCTCGACCTCTCCCCGGCGTTGCTCGCCGCGCTCGCCGACCGGGCGGGCGGGCTGCTCGATGAGGACCGTCGTGGCCGACGCGCGCCAGTTCGACCTGGACGGCCCCTCCCACGACCTCTGCCTCGTGCCGATGCAGACACTGCAGCTGCTGCGCGGCCCCGCCCAGCGCGGCGAGCCTGTTCTCCAGCGTCCGCGCGCACCTGCGCGCCGGCGGGGTGCTGGCTTGCGCGATCGTCATCGGAGGTCGACTGCTTCGACAGCCGGGGCGGCGATCTGGGCCCGTCCCCGGAGCGCGCGCGCATCGACGGACTGCCTTTACATCAGCCGCGCGATCAGGGTCGCCCGGGCGGGAGGACCTGATCCGCATCGAGCGCGAGCGCCTGGTCGTTCCCGACGGCGCGCCGGGCCGATCCGCCAGAGCGCGACATCGTCGAGCTGGAGCGCCTGGAGGAGCGCCAGCTCTGGCGGGAGGCAGCTGCCGCCGGGCTCTCGCCCGAGCCCGGCCGGATCATCCCCGAGACCGCCGAGCACTCGGGCAGCGAGGTGGTGATGCTCGGTGGCTGAGCCCGCCGGCGGATCGCACGCGGCGGGCGGCGCCTTCGCGTCTGCGCGCTGTACCCGGACCTCATGAACATCTACGCCGACCGGGGCAACCTGATCGTGCTCGAGCGCCGCTGCGCCTGGCGGGGCATCGGCTTCGAGCTCACCGCCAGCGGTCTCGGCGATGAGCTCGACCCCGGCGGGCACGACCTCTTCTACATCGGCGGTGGCCAGGACCGCGATCAGCGGCTGTGCGCCGACGACCTGCTGGAGACGAAGGCCCGGGCGCTGCGTCAGGCCGCGGGACGTGGCGCGGTGATCCTCGGCGTCTGCGGCGGCTACCAGCTGCTGGGCCGCTCCTACACGCTCGGGCAGGAGCGGATCGAGGGCGTCGGCCTGCTCGACCTGGAGACGGTGCGCGAGGAGGGACAGCGTCTGATCGGCAACGTGGCGATCGAGCCGACCGAGCTTCCCGGCGCGGGCCCCGGCACGGTGCTGGCCGGGTTCGAGAACCACGGCGGGCGGACCAGGCTCGCGCCGGGCCAGGCGCGCTCGGCCGTGTGCTGCAGGGTTACGGCAACGACGGGCGCAGCGGGGTCGAGGGCGCCGTCACGGGGAACACGATCGGCACGTACCTGCATGGCCCGCTGCTGCCCAAGAACGTCTGGTTCGCCGACTGGCTGATCGCCCGGGCTCTCGGAGTCGAGGTCTCCGGGCTGGCGCCGCTCGACGACGAGATCGAGCGCCAGACGCACGCCAGCGCGCTGCGAGCGGCCGGCCTGTAGATCCCGCGCGCCGAGCGGGCGCCGCTAGGAGGCCACGGCGAAGCGGGCGAACCGCTCGGCCAGGCGGGCCGGCACCAGCGCGCGGACACGCACGCCCTCGGCGGTGTCCTCACGGCTGACCTCGCCGGCCAGCTCGTGCAGCGCGGCGAGGCTGCCGCCGTCGGCGTAGGGCACGAGCAGCTCCAGCGCCTTCAGCGTGTGGGCCAGCTCGGCCTCGATGCGCTCTTCCAGCTCCTCGAGGCCCTCCCCCGTGGAGGCGCTCAGCAGCACCGCGTCGGGGTGGGCGTGGCGCAGCTCGCCTCGCACCTCGGCGTCGAGCAGGTCGACCTTGTTCAGCACCAGCAGCCGGGGCTGGTCGCCGGCGCCGATCTCCTCGAGGGTCTCCTCGACTGCCCGCTTCATCTCCATCGCGTGCGCCTCGCCGGCCGAGGCGTCGAGCACGTGGACCAGGAGGTCCGCCCGCCGCGTCTCCTCGAGCGTCGCCGCGAAGGCGTCCACCAGCTGGTGGGGAAGCTTGCTGATGAACCCGACCGTGTCTGTCAACAGGAAGGGCCGGCCGGCGATCCGCAGCGTGCGGGTGGTCGGGTCGAGCGTGTGGAACAGCCGGTCGCGCACGCCCACCTCCGAGCCTGTCAGGGCGTTCAGCAGCGTCGACTTGCCGGCGTTGGTGTAGCCGACCAGCGACACGGTGGGGATCGCCGCGCGCTCGCGCTCGGCGCGCTGCACGGCGCGGGTGCCCTTGACGTGCTCCAGGCGCCGGCGCAGCACCGCGATGCGGTTGCGAGCCAGACGGCGGTCGGTCTCGATCTGGGTCTCACCGGGGCCCCTCGTGCCGATGCCGCCGCCGAGCCGCTCGAGGTGGCTCCACAGCCCGCGCATGCGGGCCAGGTTGTACTCGAGCTGCGCCAGCTCGACCTGGAGCTTGCCCTCGGCGCTGCCGGCGTGGGAGGCGAAGATGTCGAGGATCACCGTGGTCCTGTCCACCACGGGCAGGCCGATGGCCTCCTCGAGGTTGCGCTCCTGGCGCGCCGTCAGCTCGTCGTCGCAGGCGATCAGGTTCGCGTCGCATGCCTTCGCGGCGGCCTTCGCCTCGGCGACCTTGCCCGGCCCGAGGTAGGTGTTCGGGTGCGGGCTCTCACGGCGCTGGAGCATCTCCCCCACGACGGCCACCCCGGCCGTGCGGAGCAGCTCACCGAGCTCGGCGAGATCGTCGCCCTCGGCAAGGGCCGCCACGCAGTAGGCGCGTTGCCGTGCCCGCTGGGCGGGCTCGGATCCGTTCCTCCCCGCGCTCTGTGTGCTGCGGCCGCTGCGGCTCCTGTCCATTCAGGATCAGTCTAGGGCCTCCGGCGGGCCCTCCTGTGACGATCTCGGGGCGTCGAGAGCGTGCGTCGGTGGCGAACCCTCAGCGTGCCAGCGCGCCGAGCCGCTGCACGGCCTCGAGCAGGCGATCGTCGGGCGTGGTGAGTGAGATCCGAAACCAGCCCTCGCCCGCCGGGCCGTAGATCGCTCCGGGGGAGATCACCACGGCGGCCTGGTCGAGCACGTGCTCGCAGTAGGCGGCCGAGCTCTCGAACCCGTCAGGGACGGGCGCCCACACGTAGATTGTCCCGTGCGGGGGCGTCACGTCGATGCCGATCCCCTGCAGCGCGGCGCAGACGAGGTCACGGCGGCGCAGGTACAGCTCGTTCATCGAGGCGACCTCCGCGTCCGCGTCGGGCGAGAGAGCGGCGATCGCCGCCAGCTGCACCGCCTCGAACAGGCCCGAGTCGATGTTCGTCTTCAGCCGCCAGTAGACCTCCAGGGCCTCGGCGTTGCCGACCACCACAGCGCAGCGCCAGCCGGTCATGTTGTAGCCCTTGGAGAGCGAGAAGACCTCGATCCCGACGTCCTTGGCGCCGGGCGTGGCGAGGAACGACGGCGCTCTGTAGCCGTCGAAGACGATCTCGGAGTAGGCGTTGTCGTGCACGACCAGGATGTCGTAGGCGCGGGCGAACTCCACGACGCGCTCGAAGAAGCCGTCGGGCACGACCGCCCCCGTGGGGTTGTTCGGGTAGTTCAGGTACATCAGCTTGGACCGCCTGGCGACGTCCTCGTCGATCGCGCCGAGGTCGGGAACGAAGCCGCGCTCGGGCTCGAGCGCCATCAGCACCGGCTCCGCGCCCGCCAGCCAGGGGCCCCCCGTGTAGACCGGGTACCCCGGGTCGGCCGCCAGCGCGTAGTCGCCAGGATCCAGGAATGCGAGGTTGAGGTTGAAGATCGCCTCCTTGGCGCCCATCGCGGGGATGATCTCCGTTTCCGGGTCGAGCGAGACGTCGAAGCGTCGCTCGTAGAAATCCGAGACGGCCTGGCGGAAGTCCTCGCGGCCGCGATTGGAGGGGTACCGGTGGGTCTCCGCCTCGGTGACCGCCTCCTGCATCGCCTCGACGATCAGCGCCGGAGTGGGCCGGTCGGGATCGCCGATCCCCAGGCTGATCACATCGACGCCCTGCGCTCGCTTCTCGGCGATCCTCCGCTCGAGCTGGGCGAAGGCGTACGGCGGGATGCGCTCCAGGCGCCTACTCGGTCTCATGCAGCTCCTTTTCGAACTCGTAGCTGATCGTGCCCGCGAACACCGGGCGCGCCCAGCCTGTCAGGTTGACGCGCAGATCCTCCCCCACCTCGACGTCCAGCAGCCCGCCGTCGAGCAGCACCGTCACCGACGGGGGCCGCTGCGCGCCCGCGTGTTCCTGGACGTGGGCGACGGCCGCGCCGGTCGCTCCGGTACCCGAGGAGAGCGTCTCCCCCACCCCGCGCTCGAAGATCCGCGCGCGGATCCTCCCGGGCAGCCCCGGCTCGACCTCGGTGTACCACGAGACGTTGGTGCGGTTGGGGAACTGCCCCGAGCCTTCGAGGCCGGGGCCGATCCGCGCCAGGTCGAGGGCCGCGAGCTCGTCGAGGCTCCCGACGTGGATCGCGCACTGCGGGTTTCCGATCGACACGTGTTGAAAGCTCCACTCGCGCCCGCCGCTGGCGGCGATGCCGCGCCCGTCCGGAGGGCCGCCGGGGTAGTCGGCGGAGGTCAGGCTCGCCCGGCCCATGTCGACCCGGCATGTTTCCGGGCCTGTGATCCGGGGGCTGATCCTGCCGGCGGCGGTGTGGATCGAGAAGCGGTCCTCCTCGGTCCAGCCGCGGCGGCGGAGGTACAGGATCGCCTCGCGCGCGCCGTTGCCCGACAGCTCGGCCTCCGAGCCGTCGGGGTTGAAGATGCGCAGGTCGGCCACGTCGTCCGGATCGGCGGGGGCCGAGAGCAGGAGCACGCCGTCGGCGAAGATCCCGAGATGCGCATCGCAGAGGCGGCGCACCCGCGCGGGGGTCAGCTCGAAGGTCAGCTCGTCGCGCTCGAGGATCAGGTAGTCGTTGCCCAGGGCCTGCCACTTCTCGAATCGGATGCTCATGCGGCGTCGGAGTCTAGGATCTCGCCGGCCACGGAGGCCGGGTCGCGTCCGGTGAGGTCGATCACCCGCACGTCTGCCAGCTTCCTCATCCACGTCAGCTGCCGGCGCGCGTAGTTGCGGGTGCGGCGCTTCATCCGCTCGACGTCGCCCTCGAGCAGCTCGTCGAAGCCGAGCGCCTTGCGCGCCGTCTCGGAGACGCCGTGGGCGTTCGCGCGCAGCACCTCCTCACGGGCGCCCCGCGGCGACCATCTCCTCCACGCGCCGGTCGATCGCCGCGTAGAGATCCTCCCGGCGCATCGTCAGGCCGGCCAGCAGCGTCGGGTGGCGAAGCTCGCTGCTCCACAGCTGCGAGGGGCCCCCTGGCGGCTCGAGCTCCCCCAGGTCGAGCAGCTCCAGGGCGCGCACGACGCGGTGGCGGTCGTTCGGGTCGATGCCCTCGGCGGCCCATGGCGCCAGGCCGGCGAGGGTGGCGTGCAGGGCCTGCGGCCCGCGCAGCTCCAGCTCGCGGGTCCAGCGCTCGCGCACGCCCTTCGGGCGGCGGCGGGCGCAGGTCGAGCTCGCACAGTGCCGCGCGCAGGTACAGCCCGGTCCCGCCGACCACGATCGGCCGCCTGCCCTGCGCCAGGAGCTCGTCGATCTGCGCGTGGGAGAGCTGCGCGTACTGACCGACGCTGAAGCTGGCGTCGACCGGCAGGAAGGAGAGCAGCCGATGCTCGAGCTGGGCCTGCTCGGCCACCGTCGCCGCGCCGGTCAGGGTCTCCAGGCCCTCGTATACCTGCAGCGCGTCGGCCGACACGGCGACCGGGTCCTCGCCGCGCAGGCGCAGGAGCGTTGCCAGCTCGATCGCCACGGCTGTCTTGCCGACCCCCGTCGGACCGAACAGCGCGATGATCCTCATGGGGATAGGCTCACAGTTCGTGCAGATCTCCGGCTCCACCGTCCTGCTGACCGGCGCCACCGGAGGCATCGGGCATGCGATTGCCCGCACCCTCTCGGGGCGCGGCGCGAACCTCATCCTGACGGGTCGCCGCAGCGACGTGCTCGAGCCGCTGGCAGCGGAGTGCTCGGCCCGCGCGATCGCCGTCGACCTGGCCGAGCGGGGCGAGGTGCAGCGGCTGGTCCGGGAGGCCGGGGCGCTCGACATCCTCGTCGCCAACGCCGCGCTGCCCGCCTCGGGCCCGCTGGACTCCTTCTCCGTCACCGAGATCGACCGCGCGCTGGACGTCAACCTGCGGGCGCCGATCGTGCTGGCGCGCGAGCTCGCGCCCGAGATGGTCTCGAGGGGTCGCGGCCACCTCGTGTTCATGTGCTCCCTGGCCGGCAAGGCGGCCACCCCGGGAACCGCCCTCTACAACGCGACCAAGTTCGGCCTGCGCGGCTTCGCCTCCGCGCTGCGCGCCGATCTGCGCACCAGCGGGGTCGGCGTCTCAGCCGTGTTCCCAGGCTTCATCCGCGACGCCGGGATGTTCGCCGAAGCGGAAGTCGAGCTGCCCACGGGCGTCGGGACACGTACTCCCGAGGATGTGGCCCGGGCTGTCGTCTCGGCGATCGAGGGCAACCGCGGCGAGGTCGATGTCGCCCCCATCCCCCTGCGCCTGAGCACCGTCTTCGCCGGCCTCGCGCCGGAGTGGCCGGCCGGGTGGCGCGCCGCATGGGCTCGAGGAGATCACCCGCAGCATGGAGGCCGGGCAGCGCGAGAAGCGCTGAGCGCCCGCCGGCTCAGAACAGCGACTGCTGCGCGGGAGCCTCGACCCCTTCGCGGTGGCCCGTACCGTCGGCCTCGCCGCGCCGCCCCCGCCAGAACGCGCCCGGCGCCCCGCCGCGCCGCACCATCCGCGCCAGGCGCTCGCGTTCGGGCTGGGGCGCGTAGGCGCGCCGGTAGAGCTGCCGGTAGCGCGGCACGAGATCCGGGCGCTGTGCCGCCAGCCAGTCCATGAACACCTCTCGCACCTCGCCGCGCAGGTGCAGCGCGATCCCGGCGACGTTGCTCGCGCCGGCCTGCGCCGCCGCCTCCAGCAGCGGCTCGACCTGATGCGGGGCGTCGTTGATCCCCGGCATCAGCGGCGCGATCAGCACACCCGTCGGGATGCCCGCGCGGTTGAGCTCCCCGACAGCCTCCAGGCGCGCCCTCGGGTTGGGGGTGTGCGGCTCGGTTTCCCTCCAGGCCTTCTCGTCCAGCGTCGGGATCGACAGGCAGGCCGTGAAGGTGGCGCGCCTCGAGATCTCCAGCATCAGCTCGAGGTCGCGGAGCAGGAGCGGCGACTTCGTGAGGATCGAGCAGGGGTTGCACGCGTCGCGCAGCGCCTCCCAGATGCCCTCCATCAGCCGGTAGCGGCCCTCCACCCACTGGTAGGGGTCGGTGTTCGTCCCCAGCGCGACGTGCTCCCCCTTCCACGAGGGTCTCGCCAGCTCGGCCCTCAGCACCTCCGGGGCGTTGACCTTGACGACGATCTCGCGGTCGAAGTCGCGGCCCGCGTTGAAGCCCAGGTAGGTGTGGGTCGGACGGGCGAAGCAGTTGTGGCTGACAACTCCGTTCGCGATGAAGTCGCCCGTCCCGGTCGTGATGTCGTACATGCGGGTTACCAAGCCGAGAGAGCGGATCCCGGTCACCCCGAGGCGCGCGGTGGACTTCAGCGCCGAGCCCTCGATCGTGCGCTTCCTGGTGATCGCGGGATCGGTGCCGAGGAAGAACCGCATCTTCTCCGCAAGCCCACCGCGAATTCGTACGCAGCTGACGCGGGAATCGCTCCTCGGCTCCTCGACAACGTGGTCGAACCCGAACATGCGAAGCCCCGCCGTTATCCGATCAAGGATCTCATCGTCGCCGTTGGAGAACCTGAGAGCCTCGCCCCCGCACGATCCCTCGGCGTCGAAGATCCCAGCGAGAAACCCCTTCGTCCACGACGCGCTCGGGAGCGTCGGCCACGCCGTCAGCTCTCGGATGCGCTCGACGCTCGCGCGGGCTTGGGCGCGAATCGCCGTCATCTGGCGATGGCGCTCGGAAGCGGCGGCGAACAAGAACCGTGATGTGGAGACCGCGAAGTGGTCGAGATACCGCTGTGTCCGAACGAGCGCCTCCTCGTCAGCAAGCGCGAGCCTGAACCGATGTACCTCGTCGGTGGCGCGACCCGGGCGCGCGTACCGGTAGCTGCCAGGAGTGCCGTCGCCGCGGATCATGCCCGTCAGGTAGCCGCGACGATAGTCGTCGTCCTCCGTCGGCGGGTCGACCGAGCCGCCCGGCCCGAGCATCTTGCTTTCCAGGGTCAGGTGCGGACGTTGCAGCGGACCCCGCTCGGCGCCAGTCACGTGCTTCCAACCGCGCCCGGTCAGAAAGCGATGGTCCGCGCTGGCGATCAGGCGCGTGCCATCCTCGAGGCTCACCTCGAGAGCAGGCTTGATGCTCGACCACTTGTCGAGCACCTCGGTGACCACGAAACGCCGGTATGCGCCTTCGCGAACCGTTCCGTAGATCCGTCTCCGACGTTCAGCTCCGAGATCGGCCTGGTCCGCGCGTCGGACATGAGGACGCGCGTGTCCCCACCTAGGCAGTAGGTGCACGCATGGCCGCACCCCCTGTAGGGGTTGACGGTCCAGCGGAACGGCATCTGCGACGCGGCCGGCACGCGATTCAGGACCGATTTGGCATGGACCTCGTAGAAGCGCATGTCGAGCGCCTCGGGAGCCGTGAACCGGCGCACCGAAGCCGGATCGCGGTATCCGGGCAGGCGATGCTGGGGCTGCTCCGAGACGGTCAGGTTGCTCCAGCGCACGAACATATGTTCGCATAGGGGACGGATGATCGCGGCGCGGGTTCTTACGGGCCCCATACGAAGCTCTGCGGCGGCTCTCACGGCCCATTCGGGGTCCCCTCACGGTCGAGCGCAACAGTCGGCGAACACTCCGAAGCCAGGACCGGGAGGTCACGTCATGCTCGTCTCGAAGCTGCTCGCCGCCACGATGATCGCCGGGGCGGCCCCCTCCCCCCAGGGAACTTCCGTCCATGGCCCGTCCGGCGGGTCAAAGTCCGACGGAGGGGTGTCGAGCTATGAACATGGTGGAGCAGAAGGACAAGCCCGGGGAGGGCAAGTCGAGCCAGGGCTCCTGGCTGTGCCGCGACGACTTCGACCGCGAGCGCATGATGGACATGGAGGAGCGGGTACGCCCGGCGCGCCAGCGCACGTTCGCGATCCTGTTCGTGGCGATCGCCGCGGTCGGGCCCTGGCTGGGCTGGTGGCCGCTGCTGTTCCTCGTCCCCGCGGCGGCGTTCTTCGCGGCGGCTGACCGCCTGATGCCCGCGTCGCCCGGCCCGAGCTGGTGATGTTCGCGGCCTGGGTCGGAAGCGAGCTGACGATCGCCGGGGCGGTCGCCCTGCAGGGCGGCGCCGGGGATCGTCCGCGATCGCCTGGCTCGCGATCCCGGTGATCACGCTAGCAACGCGCTTCTCGATGCGCGGCGTCGTCGCGGGCGTGGCGATCGCGAGCGGCGCTGGTGCTGCCGGTCGGCTTCGGCACGACGCCGCCGGTGTGCTGGACAGCCCCGAGCTGGTGATCGCGCCGCTGGCGCTGGTCCTGTGCGTGGCGGTGCTCTCGACGCCGCTGATGCAGCTCCGAGATCCAGCACCGCAACGACGCGGTCATCGATCAGCTCACGGGGATGCTCAACCGCAAGGCGCTGCAGGCGGCGCATCCACGAGCTGGCCCAGCAGTCCGAGATCACGGGGAGCCGGTCGGCGTGATCGTGGCGGACCTCGACCACTTCAAGCGGTCAACGACACCCACGGCCATGCGGTCGGCGACGTGGTGCTCAAGGAGGTGGCCTACCTGCTGCGCAAGCAGCTGCGCGCCTTCGACCTCGCCTACCGCCTCGGCGGCGAGGAGTTCCTGGTCCTCGTGCCCGGCTCGGACCTCGAGCAGACCGCCGAGCTCGCCGACCGCCTGCGCGAGGGCATCTGCCGGAAACATGCTCGCCGGCGGGCTGTCGATCACGATGAGCCTCGGCGTCGGCGCCTCCGAGGCACGAGCGCTTCGACTACGACGCGGTGTTCGCCGAGGCCGACGCGGCGCTCTACCGGGCCAAGCGCAGCGGCCGCAACCGCGTCTGCATAGCCGCGTCGCGAGCTGGCCGGCTCGCGCGAGCGGCGCGAGCGCCGACGCCGCCGCCGCGCTGAGCCCCGCGGCCGACGCTCACAGCTCGAGCACGCTGCGGATCCCGTCCTGGGCCTCCATCAGCTCGAAGCCGCGGTTGACGTCCTCCAGCGGCAGCCGGTGGGAGATGAACGGGTCGACGTCGATCTCGCCGGCGAGGTAGCGGCTCGATCAGCGCCGGCACGTCCTCGCCGGCCCTTCAGGCCCGCCGAAGGACGAGCCGCAGACGCGCCGGCCGGTGATCAGCAGGCGCGGCACACCTCGAGCGTCTCGCCCCGCCCGGCCACGCCGCAGACCGTGCACAGGCCCCAGCCCATGCGCGCAGCTTCGAGCGCCTGGCGCATCACCGCCACGCTGCCGGTCGCCTCGAACGTGTAGTCGGCGCCGAAGCCGCCGGTCATCTCGAGGATCCGTGCCACCGCGTCGGTCCCCTCCCCGGCCTGGAGCAGGTCGGTGGCGCCCTGGCCGCGGGCGAGCTCCAGGCGCTCCGGCGAGAGGTCGACGCAGACGATCCGCTCGGCGCCCTGCAGCCGGCAGCCGGCGACGGCGCCGAGGCCCACCATGCCGGCGCCGAACACCACGCATGTCGAGCCCTCGCTGCACGGCCGCCGTGCTGCATCGCCGCGCCGAGGCCCGTCGAGAGCCCACACGCGAACAGGCAGGCCCGGTCCAGGGCGCCTCCGGGTCGATCCGCGCCAGCGCGATCTCCGGCATCACGGTGTACTCGGCGAACGTCGAGGTGCCCATGAAGTGGCGCAGCGGCTCGCCGTCCAGGGACAGGCGCGTCGTCCCGTCGGGCAGGTAGCCCAGGTTCTGCTGCTCGCGGATCGCCAGGCAGAGGTTCGTCAGCGGGCTCCGGCAGTGCACGCACTCGCCGCACTGCGGCGAGAACAGCGTCACCACGTGGTCGCCCTCGGCGCACGCAGCGAGACGTCCTCGCCGCAGCGCTCGACGACGCCCGCGCCCTCGTGGCCCAGCACGGTCGGGGCGTAGCCCGACGGGTCGACGCCCGAGGCGGTGTACATGTCGGTGTGGCAGACGCCGCACGCGACCAGGCCGCACGAGCACCTCGCCCGGCCCGGGCTCGGCCAGATCCACCTCCTGGACCACCAGCGGACTGGCGAACTCCTCGAGGACTGCTGCGCGGATCTTCATCGCTGCGGGTGCTCCTCCCGTCCCTTTCGCCCGATCCTATTGGCCCGCCGCGGCCGCGGCAGAGGGCGAGCCGCTAGGAGGACGCGCGGGCAAGGAGCCGCTCCTCCCCGGCCAGCGTCTGGCTGGTCGCGGAGGCGATCTGCACCGGCGTGATCTCGCCCGCGGCGGCCAGGCCCGTGAAGTTCACGACCTTGTTGTGCGTCGTGCGCCCCCGCAGCCGGTCGGGGTCGGTGCGCGAGCTCCCTTCCACCAGCACGTCAAGCGTCCGCCCGACGAACCGCTGGGCGCGCTCGCGGGCCCTGCGTTGGACCAGCTCGACCAGCCGCTCCATCCTCTGGACCTTGACCGGGTGGGGCACGAGGCCGTCGGCGATCGTGCCGGCCTCGGTTCCGCGCCGCGGCGAGAAGACGAAAGTGAAGGCGCTGTCGAAGCCGACCTGCTCCACCACCTCGAGGGTCTGCTCGAAGTCCTCCTCCGTCTCGCCCGGGAAGCCGACGATGATGTCCGTGCTGAGCGCCACGTCGGGCAGGTGCACGCGGATCATCGCGACCCGGTCCAGGTAGCGCGACCTGTCATAGGTGCGCCGCATCGCCTTCAGGATCCGGCTCGAGCCGGACTGCAAAGGCAGGTGGATGTGCTGGCAGACGCTCGCCAGCTCGGCGTGGGCCCTGATCACGTCCTCGCGCATGTCCTTCGGGTGGGGACTCGTGTAGCGGATCCGCTCGATTCCCTGCACGCCGTCCAGCGCCGCCAGCAGCCCGGCGAAGGTGGGCCGCTCCCCCACCGCAGCCGCGCTGAGGTCACGCCCGTAGGAGTTGACGTTCTGACCCAGCAGCGTGACCTCGCGCACGCCGTCGGCCGCCATCGCCCTGACCTCCTCGACCAGCTCCCGCGGCGGGCGGCTGACCTCGCGTCCCCTGGTGGAGGGGACGATGCAGTACGAGCAGGCGCAGTTGCAGCCGACGCTGATCTGCAGCCAGCCCTGGTGGGGGCGCCGGCGGCGGGCCGGCAGGTGGCCGGTGAAGCCCTCGAACTCGAAGAAGCCCTGCGCAGTCAGCGAGTCGCTCGTCAGGAACTGGGCGAGCATGTGCACCTGTCCCGGCCCGAAGGCGACGTCCACGAACGGGAAGCGCTCGAAGACCTCCTCCTTCAGCGACTGCGCCCAGCATCCACCGACCCCAACCACCACCTCGGGCCGCTCCCGCTTGAGCTTGCGGGCCTCGCCGAGGTGCGTGAGGAAGCGGCTGTCCGCCGCCTCCCTGATCGAGCAGGTGTTGAACAGGATCAGCTCGGCCTGCCCCCGCTCCGGCGCCTCCTCGTAGCCCAGCGACTCGAGCATGCCCTTCATTCGCTCGGAGTCGTGCTCGTTCATCTGGCAGCCGAAGGTGGTCAGGTGGTAGCGCTTCATGCGGGAAGGGTATCCCCGCTCTCGCGCCGGCGGCTACGCCGCCGCGACCGCTGGTTCTGACGCGAGCGGCGCGGGTGCATCCTTGTCGCGATCGATCGGCGTGACGAGGTCACGGCCGATGTCGAGCGCCGCGTAGATCTTCACTTCGATCTCCTTCGCCAGCTCG
This sequence comes from uncultured Solirubrobacteraceae bacterium, assembly GCA_963760785.1. Taxonomy (GTDB): domain Bacteria; phylum Actinomycetota; class Thermoleophilia; order Solirubrobacterales; family Solirubrobacteraceae; genus Palsa-744. The sequence goes on from CAVXEL010000002.1 coordinate 219,993, forward strand.
GGGTTGGCGTCCAGGTGCGCCTTCGCGTTGCCGCGCCCCTGCCCCAGGCGTTCCTCGCCATAGGAGAAGAACGATCCGGACTTGGCGATGATGTTGTGCTCCAGTCCCAGGTCGATGAGGCATCCGGAGGTGGAGATTCCCTTGCCGAACTCGATGTCGAACTCCGCCTGGCGGAACGGCGCGGCGACCTTGTTCTTGACGACCTTCACCCGCACCCTGTTGCCAACCGCCTCGGTGCCGTCCTTGAGCGTCTCGATGCGCCTGATGTCGAGGCGCTGGGAGGCGTAGAACTTCAGCGCGCGGCCTCCCGGCTGCGTCTCGGGGGAGCCGAACATGACCCCGACCTTTTCGCGGATCTGGTTGGTGAGGATGCACAGCGTGCTCGTGCGGTTCAGGTTGCCCGCCAGCTTTCGCATCGCCTGCGACATCATCCGCGCCTGCGCCCCGACCGTCTGGTCGCCCATCTGGCCCTCGAGCTCGACCCGCGGCGTCAGCGCGGCCACCGAGTCGATCGCCACCACGTCGACGGCCCCCGACCGCACCAGCATGTCGGCGATCTCCAGGGCCTGCTCGCCGTAGTCCGGCTGGGAGACCAGCAGCTCGTCGATGTCGACGCCGATCGTCTTGGCGTACAAGGGGTCCATCGCGTGCTCGGCGTCGATGAACGCGCACACGCCGCCCAGTTTCTGGGCCTCGGCCAGCACGTGGTAGATCAGCGTCGTCTTGCCCGAGGACTCCGGTCCGTAGAGCTCGACGATCCGGCCCCTGGGCACGCCGCCGATCCCCAGCGCGAGGTCGAGCGACAGCGCGCCGGTCGGGATCACCTCGCAGCGCACCTGCGCGCCCTCGTCGCCCATCCGCATGACCGTGCCCTTGCCGAACTCGCGCTCGATCTGCGTCAGCGCGCCCTGAAGCGCGGCGTCGCGCGCCTTCGCGGCCTTCTCCTGCTCGGTCACGGACATGGTCGGACTCCTCCGGTTCGAGATGAGCACGGAAACCTAGAGAGAGCTTCGGACGGAACAGCTGTTCGTATCGCCTTCCCGACGGACCGCGCAGGAGCCGCGCCGGGAGGCCGGATTTCACCGTTACGACCGGCCGTTCGTCCAGAATCGCTCCCGCACCGATGGGCTGGGCGCCGGCACGACGATGCATGCGCGCCCGCCCGACCAGCCGACCCAGGGAGCCCCCTTTGCCGAGCATCGCCCGAACGCTGCGCCTGTCCGCGCTCCCGGCGCTGCTGGCGACGCTCGCCCTGCTGCTGGCACCCACCGGAGCGCCCGCCAGGGCCTCGCACTCCCGCCGAGGCAGCTGCCCGACCTCGAGCAGCGCGCCCGGCAGGCGGTCCAGGCACGCGCGCCACTCCTGTCCCAAGCGCCGGAGCCATGGCCGCAAGGGAGCCTCGGGGCCGCGCGGGGGCGCCCGAAGGAAGACGTCGCGCGGTCCCGCGGCGCCGACCGTGACGCTCGCTCCCGCGCGCTGCGAAGACGGCAGCCTGCCCGGCCCGGCGGGCGGCACCTTCTCGTGCGGGGACGGCTCGGAACCCAGCTGCGAAGACGGCTCCTCTCCGGCGCGGAACGCCGCCTCGGGCGCGCCGATGTGCGCCGTCGCGATCGAACCGCCCGAAGCGGTCGAGTCCTGCGCGACGGAAGGCGGCGGCGAATGTGCGACCGTCGAATGGCCCTGCCAGGAAGCTCGGGCCTCGGGCGCCTCGGAATGCCACCCCGGCGGCGCCGAAGAAGCCGAGCAGGAATCCGAAGACTAGAGCGGCGCTCAGCCGCCCGACTCGCTGAGCGGCGCGTCGGCCACCCGCTCGTAGCGCGCTCCCTGCGGCTCGAGCCAGGAGCGATACAGGACGACCTCCCGGGCCAGGAAGCCGAGCCGCGGCGTCGCCGGGAGCTCCATGCCGTCTCCCGGGGGGCGCCCGCCCCTCGTCCGGGCCACGGTGATGTGCGCCCGAAAGCGCCTCGCGGGCGCGCCGCGGTCCGGGGCGTCCGCGCCAAGGACCCGGACGACGGCCCGCTGCAGGCGCTCCAGCTCGCCGGAGGAGTCGCGCGCCTCCACCGCCAGCGCCCTGGGGCGACGTCGCGGCAGCCACACGGGTGCCCCGAGCTCGAGCTCGCACGGCCTTCCCGCCTCGGCCGCGGCGGCGAGGCCGGCGGCGAGGGGCTCGATCTCCTCGACTGGGCGCTCGCCGAGGAACAGCAGCGTCAGGTGCAAGGAGGACGCCTCGAGCACCCGCAGGGCCGGGCCGCGGTCGCCCGGGCCGACGGCGCGGGAGGCGCCCCGGCCCCACTCGGCGAGTCGCTGGGCGACCGATGGTGGCGGGTCGAGGGCGACGAACAACCGAGCGGACGCACCTCGGGACATGGCGTGGCGATGCTAGCGCCGTGCCTGGCGGCGCCGTCAGACGGCGCTCGCCGTCACTCGCCCGAGAGCGCGCGGCGGACGAGGTGAAGCGCCACCGTCGTCGCGCGGTCACGCACGTCGGCCCTCCCGCCGGGCAGGTTCACCGAGCGGGTCAGCGGTTCGCCCTCCCCGGCCGCCACGCTCAGCCAGACCAGGCCGACGGGCTTCTCGGCGCTGCCGCCCCCCGGTCCGGCGATCCCGGTGATGCCGATCCCGACATCGGCCCCCAGGCGCGTGCGGGCGCCCCGGGCGAGCGCCTCGCAGACCTCCTGGGAGACGGCGCCGTGACGCTCGATCAGCTCAGGAGCCACCCCCGCCTGCTCGACCTTGACCTGGTTGGAGTAGGCGACGATGCCGCCCAGCACGTAGTCGGAGGATCCGGGCCGCTCGGTCAGCCGCGCGGCCATCAGCCCGCCCGTGCACGACTCGGCCGTGGCGATCGTCCTCGGTGGAGCCGAGCCGTCGCCGAGCAGCAGATCGGCCACCTGCTGATCGACAGTGCGCCCGTCCTCGGAGAACAGCGTGTCGGCGTGTCGTGCGCGGACGACGTCCCTGAACGCCTCGTACACATCGGCCCGCTCGGGCTCGTAGCGCGTGACGATCTCGATCTCGCCACGTTTCAGGCAGGTCGTCACCTCGATCTGGGAGAGATCCACGCCCTCGCCTTCGGCGATCCGCAGCGTCTCGGCGATCTCCGACTCCGGGATCCCGAACAGTCGCAGGGTCTCCTGATGGTGGACCGTGGCCGCCGCCAGCACGGCACGCATCCCTGCGCTGCGCTGCGCATCGGCCCACATCGGCTGCAGCTCGCGCGGCGGGCCGGGCAGGACCAGGACGGTGGGACCCGTGCCGTCGGCGGGCGCAACGACCAAGCCGGGTGCGGTGCCCACAGGCTCGAGCACCTCGGCGCCCCGCGGGACCGTCGCCTGCTTGCGGTTGGCCGCGGCGACCGCCTCCGGGTCGATGCCGGGCCAACGTTTCATCAGCGGCGCCACGATCCGGGCGATGCGCTCGCTGAGCGCCTCGTCGAGGACCATCGGGCGGCCCTGGAATGCGCCGACCACCTCGGCGGTGAGGTCGTCGGCGGTCGGCCCGAGCCCCCCGCTGGTCACGATCAGGTCCATCTCCTGGTCGGCCATGAAGGCCAGCGCCGCGGACATGTCCTGCGGGCGGTCGCCGACGATCGCCGTGTGGGCGAGCTCGACGCCGAGCTCGCTGAGCCTTTCCGCAAGCCACGGCCCGTTGCGGTCGCTGACACGGCCGGTCAGCACCTCGGTGCCGGTCACGACGATGCCGGCGCGGGCACTCACCGGGCGCTCATCTGCATGTGGGCTGCTGTTCGGGCGTGAGCGGTTTACGTCCGTTCGCCTTGGTGATCGAGTAGCCGATCGCCTGGCTCGAGGCGGGGACGGTCCGGGGCCGCCCGTCGATGTACATCGTCACGGCGTTGTTGCCGAGGGTGAGTTCGAAGTGCCGGGAGTGATATGTCGGCGTGCCGTGCCCCGGCTGCAGTTCGACGCCGGGGATCAGCTTGCGCCCGCCTTCGCCCAGCAGGCACACGTACACCGCCGCGGTCGGCGTCAGCGAGAGCGCGACGATCTGGCCGGCGGCGGGCGTGCGGGCGGCGTGATGGCGCGGGGACCGTGTGGCGGTCGTGTGCGGTTTCGCGATCTTCCCGTTCGTGGTCGTGTTGTTCGAGGGCCCGCCGCTGACGAGCGCCACGATCAGGAGGACGATCAGGACGACGATCGCGCCCACGGCGATCATGTATCCGCGCGAGGCGCCGCCGCCCGATCCTCCCCGACCCCGCCCGCGGTTTCGCTGCGAAGGTGAGACGATCGGCTCGAGCGTGCTCTCGCTCGGTCGCTCGTTCTGGAGCCGGTATTCCTCGACGAGCGCCTTGCCGTCCAGGCCGAGCGCCTGTGCGTAGGTGCGCAGGAAGCTCTTGACGAAGGTGGGCCCGGGCAGGAGCCCCCACTCTTCGTTCTCCAGCGCCCGCAGGTACTTGGCCCTGATCTTCGTCTGCGCCTCGATCTCCGAAACGTCGATGCGCTCTCGCATCCGCGCCTCGCGCAGCGTTGCTCCGATCTCAGGCATGTGCAGAGGCTAGACGCCGACGGGCTCGATGGGCTGGGATACGAGCGCTCGCACAGGCGCCGATTCTAACGTCGCAAATTGCGGGCTTCAGCGGTGCACCGGCTCTGTCACCCCGCGCCCGCGCCGTCGAGCCGCACCGGGGTGTGCGCCGGGTGAAACACCGGCGCCTGCAGGGACCGCTCATCGCGGCCGGTCCGACTCCTCCTCGGGTGGCCGTTCGCCGTCGTCGGGAACCCCTTGCGGGCCGAGCGACATCGCCATCCCGATCACGAGCCACAGCACCAGGACCCCGATCAGCACGAGTCCGATCGCGATCGGCCCGATGTTCGACAGCAGCGTCGTCAGGGTGAACACGGTCAGGATCCCCAGCAGCACGGGCAACCCGAACACCTGTGGTCCGAAGGCGAGGTAGGCCAGCCATGCGAACACGCCGACGAGCAGCGCGTAGAACGCGACATGCCCCAGCGCTTCGAGGAGTTCGCCCATGTTCAAGCAAACTACCGCTCACGTGGCCGCGCCGGGCACGACCGTGCGGGCGGGCGTCCGCGTTGCGGCCAGACGGCGGTGCTCAGTCGCCGACGGCGGCGGTGGACTCGCCGAGCGCTGCCAGCACGCGCGGCAGGTCCGCCTCGGTGATCAGCACCTGCCGCGGCTTCGATCCCTCGTAACCCGAGATGACGCCACGGCGCTCGAGCATGTCGATCATCCGCCCCGCCCGGGTGTAGCCGAGGCGCAGGCGCCGCTGCAACATCGAGGTCGAGGCGGTCTGCATTTCCACGACCAGCCTGATCGCGTCGCTCAGCAGCGGGTCCTCGTCGGGGTCGAACTCGTCGCCGCCGGACCCCTGCGCCTCGCTCTCGACCTCGGCGAGCAGCTCCTCGCGCAGCTCGGGCTCGCCCTGGCGGCGCCACAGCTCCGTCAGCTTTGCGATCTGCGCCTCGTCTATGTAGGCGCCCTGGATTCGCTGCAGCCGCGAGCTGCCGACAGGGCTGAACAGCATGTCCCCCTGTCCCAGCAGCGACTCGGCCCCGTTCTGGTCGAGGATCACCCGTGAATCGGTCTGGGAGGAGACCGCGAAGGCGATCCTGGAGGGCACGTTGGCCTTGATCATGCCGGTGATCACGTCGACCCGGGGGCTCTGCGTGGCGAGCACCAGGTGGATGCCCACCGCTCGTGCCTTCTGGGCGAGGCGGATGATCGAGTCCTCGACGTCGGCCGGCGCGACCATCATCAGGTCGGCGAGCTCGTCGATCACGCAGAGGATGTAGGGCAGCGGCGCTTCGCTGCGCTTGGCCCGAGCCTTGTTGAGCTCGACCAGGCTGCGGGTGCGGGCCAGCGACATGATGCCGTAGCGCTGCTCCATCTCCTTGACCAGGTTCGCCAGCGCGTTCGCCGCCATCCGCGGGCTGGTGATGACGGGAGTCAGGAGGTGAGGGATCGACTCGTAGTGGTTGAGCTCGACCTGCTTGGGGTCGACCAGGACCAGCCTCACCTCGTGCGGCGTGGCGCGCAGCAGGACGCTCGAGAGCATCGCGTTGATCGCGCCCGACTTCCCCGCCCCGGTGGTGCCGGCGACGAGCATGTGCGGCATCTTCGCCAGGTCGGCCCCGATCGCCTTGCCGGCGACGTCCTTGCCCAGCCAGACCGTGAGCGGCGACCAGTCCTTGGGCGGCTCCTGGAAGACGTCGCCCAGGCGAACGATGCGGCGATGCGCGTTGGGAACCTCGACGCCGACCGCCTGCTTGCCGGGGATCGGCGCGAGGATGCGGATGTCGGTGGCGGCGAGGGCGTAGGCGAGGTCGTCCTTGAGCTGGGCGACCTTGGCCACCTTCGTCCCCGGCGCCAGGCGCAGCTCGTAGCGGGTGATGTGAGGGCCGGCGACGGTGCCGATCACCTTCGCCTGGACGCCGAAGTGGCCGAGCGCCTCGACCAGGCCGCTGGCGGTCCGCTCCTGCCCGGCCGTGTCGGGGCGGGTCTGCTCCCCGGTGGAGCGGATCAGCAGCCCGCTCGCGTCGGGGAGCTTCCAGACGAAGTCGGGGTCGTCGGTCACCGCGCCCCGGAGCCGTCCCTGGGGGGTCAGGTCGGCGGGATCGGCGTGGGCCACGCCCGCGATGTGCTCCTCCTCGTCCTCCTCCTCGGGCGTCGCGAGCGGGCCTTGTGGCTCGCCGGAATGCTCGTCGGCCGCCGGCGGCCCTGACCGGGGAGGCTCCGGCGAGTCCGCCGGGTCGTCCTCGTCGAGCATCCAGTCGCGGGAGGGGGCCTCGACGTGGGTCGCACGGACGATCAGCTCCTCGGGGCGGGGCTCGGGCGGGTTGACGATCTGCGCCTGGCCGCTCTCGGGCTCTGACCCTCGCGGATCACGGGGGGACCGGGGGCCGAGACGGCGGACCATGCGCGTGGTGTCCGCGAGGCCGGCTCCGGTGGCGCGAAGCGCCGTCGCGAGCGAGGCGCCGGTGATGAGGATCACGCCGACGAGCAGCAGGAACGCGACGAGGATCCCCACCCCGACGTCCTGCACCAGCGGGTGGGTGAAGCGGTAGAGGCCCTCGCCGACGATGCCGCCGTGACTCTGCAGGTGCGCCGAGCTCCACGGCCGACCACCATGGCCCGGGCCGGAGCTGAGCCCGAGCAGCCCCGCCGAGAGCGCAAGCGTGATGCCGGCGAACAGGCACACCGAGCCGGTCCGCAGCGGCCTCATCGGGGGCAGCACGGGCCGCAGCAGCAGGACGCCTCCGGCGAGTACGAGGGTCACGGGCGCGAGCACGCGCGCACGGCCCAGCGTCCACCCGAACGCCACGCTCAGGGCGTGCCCGGCTCGCCCGCCCGGTGCCGGCGCGCCCGACCCCCACAGCACGATGCCCATGAACACCCCGACCGCGACGAGCGCGAGCCCGAGCACGTCGCGCTGGCGCTGCTCGAGCGCCGGCAGCCGTGGCGGGCCGCCCGAGAACAGACCGGAGAACGGCGATCGTGGCGCTCCGCGACGCTTGCGCGCACGTTTGCGCGGACGCGCACGCGAGCCCGCGGCACCGCCGGCGCGTGTGCCCGATGGGCGTTTCCGGGTGTTTGCCATCGCGCGCAACTTCGACACCGGATGCCCGGAACCTGCCTGGGAGGCTTACCATCGCTTTAGCGCCTGCCAGTTACATAAAGACATGAACGACTTCTCCCGCACCGCCCGCGTCCTCGTCGTCGAGGACGACGAGGACATCGCCCAGGCGCTCCAGCGGTCGCTGCGCATGGAGGGCTACGAGGTGCGTACAGCCGCCGACGGCGAGACGGCGCTCGAACAGGGCCGGGCCTTCGCCCCCGATCTCGTGATCCTCGATCTGGGTCTTCCCAAGGTGGACGGGATCGAGGTCGCGCGCTCGCTGCGCTCCGAGGACGACGTTCCGATCCTGATCCTGACCGCGCGCGACGCGGTGGAGTCACGCGTGGAGGGGCTCGACTCGGGTGCGGACGACTACCTGGTCAAGCCCTTCGAGCGCCAGGAGCTGCTGGCGCGGATGCGAGCCCTTCTGCGCCGCCGTCCCCCGCGGGGCTCGGCGCCGTTGCGGGTGGGCGATCTGACGCTGAACGCCGACACGCACGAGGTGCTCCGCGGCGAGCGCCAGGTCGAGTTGACCCAGCGCGAGTTCGAGCTGCTCGAGTACATGATGCGCAACGAGCGGATCGTGATCTCCAGGCAGCGGCTGTTGGACGAGGTGTGGGGCTACGACCCGTTCTCGACGACCAACACGATCGAGGTGTTCGTCTCGAACCTGCGCCGCAAGCTCGAGGCGGAGGGAGAGCCCCGGCTGCTGCACACGATCAGGGGGGCCGGCTACGTCCTTCGCGCGTAGCTCCCGCGAAGGCCTCTCGCGCCTGTCGGGATCATTCGACAGGCTGCCGATCCGCGTGCGCCTTGCGGGCGTCTCGGCCCTCCTGACGTTTGTGATCCTGTGCGGCTTCGCCGTGGCGATCGGCTCGCTGACGGTGCACCGGATCCGCAACGACTTCAACCGTGGGGTGACGGACACCGCCAACCAGCTGGTGGGCGAGATGCGCGCGGTCGTCAACCCGGTGCGCAACACGTTCACGATCACGCCGGCGCTGCGCTACATCGCGCCGGCAGGCGAGCACTCGGTGATCCGCATCCTCTCCGAGGCTGGCCGGGTCGAGGAACAGTACCCCGACAACGCCCACTCGCTCGGCCCCTACTCCCCCGGACCGCACATCGCCAACGGATACCGTGTGATCAGCAGCCCGCTGGTCGTGGTCGGCGAAGACGGCCAGCCGATCGGGAAGCTGATCTTCCAGTACGGGCGGCCGGTCGGCCCGACCGAGGCGACGGTGCATCGCGTGGAGATCCTGCTGTTCGGCGGCGTCCTCGTGGGGAGCATCCTCGCGCTGTTCGCCGGCATCGCGCTCGCGCGCCGCGCGATGATGCCGATCGCCGAGCTGACCTCCGCGGCGGCGGCGATCGCGCGCACCCGCGACCCGTCCCGGAAAGTGCCCGAGCCGCAGGCCGACGACGAGGTCGCCGAGCTGGCGCGAACGCTCGAAGGGATGCTTCGCGAGCTGGATGCCGCGCGCGGCGAGACGGAGGCGGCCCTGGCCCGCCAGCGCCAGTTCGTGGCCGACGCCTCGCATGAGCTGCGGACTCCACTCACCAGCGTGCTCGCCAACCTCGAGCTGCTGGCCGAGTCCCTTCATGGCGACCAGGGCGAGACGGCCCGTTCGGCGCTGCGCTCCTCGCAGCGCATGCGACGGCTGGTGGCGGACCTGCTGCTGCTGGCTCGCTCGGACGCCGCCCGCGTCGCCCCCCGGGAGCGCTGCGACCTCGGCGGGATCGTCGTCGAGGCCGCCGCGGAGCTGGGTCCGGTCAGCGGCGAGCACGAGATCACACTCGACGTTCAGCCTGCCGCGCTGCTGGCCTCACGCGACGAACTGCACCGGCTGGCCCTGAACCTGATCGAGAACGCGATCAAGCACACGCCGCCCGGCACGAGCATCGGCGTCCGCACCCGGACCGTCGGCGAGGAGGTCGAGCTGGTCGTGGAGGACAACGGCCCCGGGGTGCCGCCGGAGCTTGCGCCGACGCTTTTTGAGCGCTTCGTCCGCGGCGCGGGCGACCGCGGTGGCTCGTTCGGCCTGGGGCTGGCGATCGTGCAGGCCGTCGCCGGCTCGCTCGGGGGCAGCGTGCGGCTGGAGTCGCCCGCCGAGGGGCGCGGCGCGCGCTTCGTCGTGCGCCTGCCCGGGGGCTCAGACCTCGACGACGACCGGCAGGACCATCGGCCGGCGCTTCAGGCGGTCGTAGACTAGCTTCGCCAGGTCGTCGTGCAGGATCTGCTGGAGCTCGTCCACATCGCGGATCTGCTCGTGCGCGGCGCGGCCGAGAGAGACCTCGACGGTCGCGCGGATCTCCTCCTGCAGCTTGTCGGCCTCGTCCAGGAACGGGACGCCGCGGAAGATCACCTCGGGGTCGGCTACGGAGCTGCCGTCGTCTCCGGCGATGGTCACGACGACGATGAAGATCCCGTCGGCGGAGAGCATGCGCCGGTCGCGCAGGGCCACATCTGCCATGTCGCCGATCTCCACGCCGTCGACGAAGATCATCCCGGCGTGCTCGCGATCGCCGAAGCGGGCGCCGCGCTCGTCGAGGTCCAGCGGCAGCCCGTTGTCGCCCTGGAACACGTCCTCCGGCGGGACCCCGACCGCCTCGGCGAGCTGCGCGTGCAGGCGCATGCGCTTGAAGTCGCCGTGGAACGGCATCACGAAGCGCGGCTTGACGAGGTTGAGCATCAGCTTCACCTCCTCGGCGTAGCCGTGCCCGGAGGCGTGCACGGGGGCATCCCGCGGCGTGATCACGTCGCAGCCGATGTGGTAGAGACGGTCGATCGTCTCGTTTACGGCGCGCTCGTTGCCGGGGATCGGGGTGGCGGAGAAGACGACCGTGTCGCCCTGCTGGAGCTCGATCTGGCGGTGGTCGCGGTAGGCCATGCGTCGCAGCGCCGACAGCGGCTCGCCCTGTGAGCCGGTGGAGATGATCACGACGCGCTCGTCGGGGAGGTCGCCGATCTCGCGGGGGCCGACCAGCATGCCGTCTGGGATCTCGATGTGCCCCAGGCTTCGTCCGATGCCGACGTTCTTGCGCATCGAGCGGCCCACGAGCGCGACCTTGCGCCCCAGCGCCTCGGCGGCGTCGACGACCTGCTGCACGCGGTGGATGTTGGAGGCGAAGCTCGTCACGACGATCCGCCCGTCGCAGCGTGCGAAGACCTCCTCCAGGTGGGGGCCGACGACCGACTCCGATGGCGAGAAGCCCTCGCGGTCGACGTTCGTGGAGTCGCCGCAGAGCAGCAGCACGCCTTCGCGTCCCAGCTCGGCCAGCCGCGAGACGTCGGCGGGCGGACCGTCGACGGGAGTCTGGTCGAACTTGTAGTCGCCGGTGACAAGGACCGTGCCGAGGTCGGTTCCGAGCGCGACGGCGGTGGAGTCGGGGATCGAATGGGTCATGTGCACGAGCTCCAGCGAGAACGGGCCGAGCTCGAGCACCTCGCCGGGCTCGATCTCGTTCAGCTCGACGTCTCGCAGCTTGTGCTCGTCGAGCTTGGAGCGGGCCATCGCGATCGTCAGCGCCCCGGCGTAGACGGGCGCGTCCAGGTCCTCGCCCAGCTCCCGCAGCACCCATGGCAGCGCGCCGAGGTGGTCCTCGTGCCCGTGGGTCACGACGATCGCCTCGATGTCGCGAGCGCGCTCGCGCAGGTAGGAGAAATCGGGCAGGACGAGGTCGATGCCGACCATCTCCGGCGTCGGGAAGCGCAGGCCGACGTCGACCACCACTATCCGGTCGTCCTGTTCGACGACCGTCATGTTCTTGCCGATCTCACCCAACCCCCCGAGGGGCAGGACGCGCACCGCGCCGCTCACGCGGGGGTGCTCGCGAGCAGGCCGTGGCGTTCCAGCATCGCCCTCACTGCGGCGGTCTCCTCGGGCGTGGCCTCGACCAGTGGCAGGCGCAGGCCGCCCACGTCGTGGCCGAGCAGGTTCAGCGCCGCCTTCGTGCAGGTCGGATTGGCGGTCAGGAACAGCGTCTCGTAGACGTCATGCAGCGAGGCGTCGATCTCGGCTCGATGCTCGGGCTCGGCGACCATCCGCTGCATCTCGTTGCCGACGATGTGGCTCGAGACGCTGATCACGCCGGCGCCGCCCATGTCGAGCACCCGCGCGAAGGTGGCGTCGTCGCCGGCGTAGAGCGCCAATCCCGCGATCGGCTGCAACTCATCGGGGTTGGCCTGCTTGACGCCTTCGATCCCGTCGATCTGCGCCAGCTCGGCCAGCAGGCCGGGCGGGATGTTCGTTCCGGTCCGGGCGGGGATGTTGTACAGAAGCGTCGGTTTGTCGGTGGCGCCCGCCACCGCTTCGTAGTGGCGGCGCAGGCCGAGGCGGCTGGGACGGTTGTAGTAGGGCGTCACCGACAGCACCGCGTCGACGCCCAGCTCGGTCGCGCGTTCGGTCAGATGCACGGCCTGGCGGGTGTCGTTCGTGCCGGTGCCCGCGATGATCGACTTGCCCGCCGGGCGCTCGGCGACGGCCAGCGCGATCAGACCGAGCTGCTCGTCCTCGCTCAGTGTCGAAGCCTCGCCGGTTGTGCCCGCGACGACGAACCCGTCCGAGCCGTTGTCGGCCAAGTGGCGCATCAGCGCCACGAACGACTCCTCGTTGACCTCGTTGCGGTCGTCGAACGGGGTGACCAGGGCGGTCAGGACTGCGCCGAGGTCGATCATGGCGTCAGTATCTCACGCCGGCGAGCGCGTCAGCGGGCCCAACCGGCGCGCCTACTGGTCGAACAGCAGGCTCTCCAGCCCGACTGTCAGGGGGAAGGGCAGCTCTTTGACGCGGCGCACGGCGAGCAGCACGCCGGGCATGAAGGACTCCCTATTGATGGTGTCGTGGCGGATCGTCAGCGTCTGGCCGAGGTCGCCCAGGATCACCTCCTGGTGCGCGACCAGGCCCGGGAGCCGGACCGAGTGGATCGGCGGCGGCGCGCCGCCGCTGGCCTCCGCCATCAGCTCGGCGGTGCGGGCGGCGGTGCCGCTGGGGGCGTCGATCTTCCCGTCGTGGTGCATCTCGATGATCTCGGCCTTCTGCATGTGCCGGGCGGCCTGTGCGGCGAAGCGCATCATCAGGACCGCGCCGATCGCGAAGTTCGGTGCGACCAGGGCGTTCGCCTGGGCGTCGCGGGCAGCCTCGGCCAGCGCGGCCAGATCGAACCCGGTCGTCCCGATCACGACGTGCACTCCGGCCGAGAGGCAGTCCAGGGCGTTCTGAAGAGCGGTGTCGGGCCGGGTGAAGTCGACGACGACCTCGGCCCGCTCGAGCACGTCGGACAGGCTCGTCTGCAGCATCGGGTCCGCCCGGCCGGTCAGCTCCATGTCGGGGGCCTCTTCGACGGCCCGGCAGACGGTCTCCCCCATGCGGCCGGCGGCGCCGGCCACGGCGACGCGGATCATCTGGCCTCGGCCTGCTCGTCGGGGGCTCGCAGCGGTGCGATCGCAGCGCGGAAACTCGCCTCCTCGGGGCCGACGCCCGCGACCGAGAGGCGGTGCGGCTCGAACAGCTCGGCGGCCAGCGAGCGCACGTCCTCCAGCCCGACCGCGTCGATCCGCTCGATCACCTCGTCGGTGGACAGCACGGGCATGTCGTTGAGCACCGAGCCGCCCAGGCGGCCCATCCTCGCTCCCGTCGACTCGAGGCCCAGCACCATCCTGCCCTTCAGGTTCTCCCGCGAGCGCAGCAGCTCCTCCTCGGTTGCGGGGTCATCCACGCAGCGGTGCAGCTCCTCGGCGACCACCGCGAGCGCCTCCTGGAGGTTCTCCGGCCGCGTGCCGACGTACAGGCCGATCTCGCCGGTGCGTGCGTAGAGGTTCGAGTAGGAGAACACCGAGTAGGCCAGGCCGCGACGCTCGCGGACCTCCTGGAACAGCCGCGAGGAGGACGTCCCGCCGAGGATCCCTTCGAGCACGCGCAGCGCGAAGCGCCGTTCGTCGTCGCGGGCGATGCCCGCCCCGCCGACGCAGACGTGGTACTGCTCGGTGTCTTTCTCGAGGAAGCTCACGCGCGGCTGGAAGTCCGGCGTCGCATGGGCGGCGCCGTTCTCGGGCCCGGCGTGCCGCCACTCCCCCTCGGCCGGGTGAGCGGCGCCGGCGAGCGCGACCAAGTCGTCGTGCTCGACCGAGCCGGCTGCCGCGATCACGATCGCATCGGGCGTGTAGCGCTCCGCATGGAAGGCGGCCAGCTGGTCGCGCGTCACCCCGCCGACCGCCGCGGCCGTGCCGATCACGGCGCGGCCGAGCGGGTGCTCGCCGAAGATCGCGCGGCCCAGCAGGTCGAAGACCCGGTCCTGCGGGTCGTCTTCGTACATCGCGATCTCCTCCAGCACCACCTCCCGCTCGGCCTCCAACTCGCCAAAGCGCGGACGCCAGATCATGTCGGCCATGACGTCGAAGGCGCGCTCGAGGTGCCCGTCGAGCACCCTCGTGTAGAGGGTCGTGGCCTCCTTGTCGGTGCCCGCGTTGATCTCCGCCCCCATCTGGTCGAAGATCTGGTCGATCTGCTCCGAGCCGTAGCTGGCGGTGCCGCGGAACAGCATGTGCTCCAGCAGGTGGGAGATCCCCGCCTCGCTGTCACGCTCCACGGTCGAGCCGTTCGCGATCAGGAAGCCGAGGGCCACCGAGCGCACCCCTGGGACGCGCTCGGTGACGATCCGCACACCCGAGTCGAGCGTGGTTATGCGGTGCTCGGACCCCGTCGGTGGGTGGGCCCGAACGCCGGCGTCAGTCGCGGTCGCGGCCATGACGCGGCCGGCCGGAGCCGCGCTCGCCACGATCGCCGTCGCGACGCCGTCCCCGGTCGGAACGGTCGCGGCCGTTGCTCGAGGGCCGGCGGTCACGTCCGCCGCCACCGCCGCCGCCACCGCCCGTGCCGACGCCGGCGAGTTCCTCGACCGTCTTGCCGGCGATGTCGGGATCGTCCGCCAGGCGCAGGCCGATGCGGCCGCGCTCGCGGTCCACCTCGACCACCCGCACGGTCACCTCGTCGCCCTTGTTGAGGACGTCCTCGACCGTCTCGACTCGCGAGCCGGGCGAGACGTTGGAGATGTGCAGCAGCCCGTCGGTGCCCTTGGCGAGCTCGATGAAGGCGCCGAAGGTCGTCGTCTTGACGACCTTGCCGAGGTACTCGTCCCCGACCTCGACCTCCTTCATCATCATCCGCACCCGCTCGACCAGCGCGTCGCCCTGGTCGCCGTTGGCCGAGTAGATCAGGACCTGGCCGTCGTCGTTGACATCGATCTGCGAGTCGAACTCCTCGGAGAGGCCCCGGATCGTTTCGCCGCCCTTGCCGATCAGCAGGCCGATCTGCGAGGGGTCGATCTGGATCGTCTGGATCCGCGGGGCGAACTGCGAGAGCTGCTCGCGCGGAGCGCCGATCGTGTCGGCCATCTTGCCGAGGATGAACGTGCGGGCCTCCTTGGCCTGCGTGAGCGCGTCGCGCAGGATGTCGAAGGTAACGCCCGTGATCTTGATGTCCATCTGCAGGGCGGTGATGCCGCGCTCGGTCCCGGCGACCTTGAAGTCCATGTCGCCCAGGTGATCCTCGACGCCCGCGATGTCGGTCAGGACGATGTAGTCCTCGCCCTCCTTGATCAGGCCCATCGCGATCCCCGCGACGGGCCGCTTGATCGGCACGCCGGCGTCCATCAGCGACAGCGAGGATCCGCAGACCGAGGCCATCGAGGAGGAGCCGTTGGACTCGAGGATGTCCGAGACGACCCGGATCGAGTAGGGGAACTCCTCGATCGAGGGGATCATCGGCGCGAGTGCCCGCTCGGCCAGCGCGCCGTGGCCGATGTCACGGCGCTTGACGCCGCCCATCCGGCCCGCCTCCCCGACCGAGAAGGGCGGGAAGTTGTAGTGGTGCCAGTAGTACTTTTTCGTCTCCAGTCCCAGCGTGTCGAGGCGCATCTCCTCCTTGAGGGTGCCCATCGCGACGACGCTCAAGGCCTGCGTCTGGCCGCGCGTGAACAGCGCCGAGCCGTGCGTCCGCGGCAGCACTCCGACTTCGATCGAGATGTCGCGGATCTCGTCCTCTGCGCGCCCGTCGGGGCGCTTCTTGTCGACCGCGATGCGCTCGCGGATGATCGACTTCTCGAGCTTGTCGAAGGCCATCTGCACCGCCGCGCGGCGCACCTTGGCGCGCCAGCAGCACGTCCTCCGGGGCGCCCTCGGGCGGCGCCGGGGCGTAGTGCTCGAGGATCGCGGTCTCGACCGCCTTGGTCGCGTCCTGGCGATCCAGCTTGTCCTCGACCTGGGTGGCCTCGTCGAGGGCGGCGCCGTGGGAGGCGCGGATCTCCTCGAGCAGCTGCGGGTCGACGGAGATCGTCTCGAAGACTTTCTTCTCCTTGCCGACTTTGGCCGCGAGGTCGCGCTGCAGGGCGCACAGCTTCTTGATCTCCGCGTGGGCGATGTCGAGCGCGTCGAGGATCTCGGCCTCGGGGATCTCGTTGGCGCCCGCCTCGACCATCAGGATCGCCTCCTCGGTGCCGGCGACGATCAGGTCGAGCTCGGAGGGGTTCTCGGCGTCCTCCAGCAGGTCGGGCTCGGACGGGTTGACGACGAAGTTGCCGTCGATCTTGCCGATCCGCACTGCGCCGACCGGCGTGGGCAGCGGGATGTCGGAGATCATCAGCGCCGCCGAGGCGCCGTTCATCGCGAGGATGTCGTACGGGTGCACGTGGTCGATCGAGAGCGGGATCGCCACGATCTGCGTGTCGTAGCGCCATTCCTTGGGGAACAGCGGGCGGATCGGGCGGTCGATCATGCGGGCGGTCAGCGTGCCCTTCTCGCCGGGCCGGCCCTCGCGCTTGAAGAAGGATCCGGGGATTTTGCCGGCGGCGTACATGCGCTCCTCGACGTCCACCGTCAGCGGGAGGAAGTCGACGTCGCGAAGGCTCCCGCCACCGCGGTCGCGAGGACCATCGTGTCGCCCTGGCGGACGACGACTGCGCCGGAGGCCTGCTTGGCCATCCTGCCGGTCTCGAACGAGATCTCGCTACCAGCGATCTCCGCGGAGACCCGCGTCACGGCATCACTACTCATATTCACTGCCTTCCTGTTCCGCCCGTCGGTCGGCGGTCCGTTTCATTTATCTCAATATCCGAACGCAGGGAGCTTAGCGAACCGGACTGGCCGGACCCGGCGCGAGAGGGCCGAAAGCCGGGCCGCCGTGGGCACCCTGTCGGTGCTCAGGCGGCTGGGCCGTCGCCGAACGCGGCGACGACACCCTGCGCGAGCAGGTCGGGGCCGGGCAGTTCGCCCGGCGAGGGTGCCTGATAGCTCCAGCGGACCACGCCGTCGGGGCCGACGATCACCAGCGCGCGCTGGGGAAAGCCGCCCGCGTGCAGCACCCCGAAGGCGGCGCAGGCGGCGCCCTTCGGCTCGAAGTCCGACAGCTGCTCGCTGCGCACCCCGAGCTTCTCCTTGAAGGCGCTCTGCGCCCAGGTGGAGTCGCACGAGACGCCGTATAGCTGCACGCCGCGGTCGGCCAGCTCGGTGCGCAGCGGCTCGTAGAGCTGCAGCTGGTCGGTGCAGACCGGGCTGAAGGCGAACGGGTAGAAGACCAGGATCGTGCCCTGCCCCAGCAGGTCGGCCTCCGTGAACCCCTCCCCATCCGCCCGCTGCAGCGTGAACCTCGGCGCCGGCGTGCCGGGAGCGATGACGGTCATCGCCGGCTCGGCCCTGGACCTACTTGCGCAGGCCTAGCTCCTGGATCAGCGCGCGGTACCCCTCGAGGTCCTCGCGCTGCAGGTAGTCCAGGAAGCGACGGCGCCGTCCGACCAGCATGAGCAGCCCGCGGCGCGAGTGGTGGTCTTTCTTCTGGTCGCGAAGGTGCTCGGTCAGGTGGTTGATGCGCTCGGTCAGCAGCGCGACCTGGACCCGGGTGTTGCCCGTGTCCTGCTCGTTGGAGCCGAACTTCGCGGCGATCTCGCGCTTGCGCTCAGATGTGATTGCGGCCATCGAAATCGGCACGGTAGCAGACCATCGCGGCGCTGCCGCACGCTCGGCGCGCCGGGCAGCGCCCGCAGCCGGGTTCCTCAGCGCAGCGAGCGCCGGCGCCCCGCTGCCAGCCGAGACGGCGTTCAGAGCGCTGCGACGACCTCGCGCGTGCGCTCGACGTCGCGGCGCATCTGCTCGACCAGGGCCTCGGCCGTGTCGAAGCGGCGCTCGCCCCGTAGGCGCTGTAGGAACTGCACTCGCAGCGGGCGGTCGTAGAGGTCGCCCTCGAAGTCCAGGATGTAGGCCTCGATCAGCTCGCCCCTGCCCGTCTGGAAGGTCGGGCGCACGCCGATGCTGACGGCGGCGGGGCGCCCGTCGGCCAGGCAGGCGTAGACGCCGTGGCCGGGGAAGGCGAGCTCCTCGGCCGGGATCAGGTTGGCCGTGGGGAAGCCCAGCTCGCGCCCGCGCTTGTCGCCGTGGGAGACGATGCCGACGATCTCGAAGGTCGATCCCAGCAGCCGGTTCGCCTCGGCCACCTCCCCGGCGCCCAGCAGTCCCCTGATGTGGCTGGAGGAGACGATCTCCCCGTCGACCTCCAGCAGCGGGTGCACCACCGTCTCGAAGCGCTCGTCTGCCGCGAGCAGCCGCCAGTCGCCCTGGGCACGATGCCCGAAGCGGAAGTTCTCGCCGATCGCGACCTGCGTCGCCCCGAGCGCTCCGACCAGCACCTCGTCGATGAACTCGTCCGCGCTGCGACCGGCGAACTCCGCGTCGAACGGGACCACGATCATCTCCTGCACCCCCAGGCAGGCCACCAGCTCCGCCTTGCGCTCGGGCGTCGTGAGCAGCTTCGGGGTGTGCTGGGGGGCGACGACCGAGACGGGGTGCGGGTCGAACGTCAGGACGCTGTCCGAGCCGGCGATCACCTCGCGGTGGCCGAGATGGACGCCGTCGAAGGTCCCGACCGCGACGCTGCGCTCCGTTGCACGCGCGGGCATCGGGCAGGCGGGTGACCTTCACGGCGCCAAAGCCTAGTGACGCGCCAGCTCGAGGGCCCGCTCGAGCTCGATGAAGGCCGGCCCCGCCGGCGGGCCCTCCCAGGCGCCCCCGCGGGCGGGCGGCGCGATCGCGTCCCGCACGTCGAACGGTCCGATCGCGGTGCGCCGCAGCGTCAGGCAGTAGGCGTCCTGGAGCTGCTCGATCAGCGAGCGCACGTAGGTTCCCGAGCCGCAGTCGATCGCGAAGGCTGCCCGCACGCCCTCCCCCGGCGCAGCGTCCGCGGTCCGCCACAGCTGCTGAAAGCGCGTGACGGTGACGATCCGCTCGGGCATCTGGAAGCTCTCGCCTCGCCGGGCGCGGCGGTAGGCTCGCTCGCCGCCGACCTTGATCGCCGAGTAGATCGGGGGGCGCTGGCGCACCTCCCCCGTCGGCAGCTCCGGCGGGTCGGGCGGGATCCGCCCGGTCCACTCGATGTCCCCCTCGGGGTCGCCCGTCGTCGATGTGGCCCCCAGCTGGGCGACCGTCTCGTAGCTCTTGGGCAGCCCCATCAGCGCCCGCTGGGATTTCGTCGCCCGGCCGATCAGGATCAGCAGCAGCCCCGTTGCGAAC
This sequence comes from uncultured Solirubrobacteraceae bacterium, assembly GCA_963760785.1. Classification (GTDB taxonomy): domain Bacteria; phylum Actinomycetota; class Thermoleophilia; order Solirubrobacterales; family Solirubrobacteraceae; genus Palsa-744. The sequence goes on from CAVXEL010000002.1 coordinate 239,141, forward strand.
GGATCCAGCGTCCCGGCGTGCCCGGTCTTCACCCCATCGAGCGCTCGACGCACGGCCGCCACCGCCGTGTGCGAGCTGATCCCCGCGGGCTTGTCGATCAGCAGCACCCCGTCCATCTTCTGGGCCCGGCGGCGCGGGAGCGGCTCAGGCCGCCGTCGGCGCGGGACGACCGTCGGGGTGCGGCTGCAGCTGGGCGGCGATCGCCTCGCGCAGGAAGGCCAGCAGGTCCTCCTCGCCCAGCGGGGTCGTGAAACCGGCCGCGCGGCGGTGCCCGCCGCCACCCTGGGCGCGGGCGATCGCCGACACGTCGACGTCGTCGTCGGTGGCGCGCAGCGAGACTTTGTGCTGGCCCTTGCGCTCCCCGCCGAGAGCTCGCGAACCAGGGCCGCGACCTTCGTGCCCTGAAGGGCTCGCAGCTGGTCGATGATCCCCTCCGAGTAGCTGTCTTCCGCTTCGGCGGACTGGAAGTCCGCGGCGCTCAACGTGGCGATCGTCAGCTTGCCCTCGTCGAATCGCTGCAGCCGGGCGAGGGCCAGGGCGAGCAGCGTCAGCTTGCCGGTGGGCATGTCCTCGTAGAGCCGCCGGTAGACCAGGGGCACGGCGACGCCCGCTTCGATCAGCTCGGCCGCCATGCGGTGCGAGCGCGGCGTCGTGTTCTCGTACATGAAGCGCCCTGTGTCGGTGATCAGCCCGATGTAGAGGGCTTCGGCGATCGCGGGGCTGGGGCTCACATCGAGGCCGCCCATCAGGTCCCAGACGATCTCGGCCGTGCAGGACGCCTGCGGCTGGACGAGGTTGAGCGTGCCGAAACGGGTGTTGTCGTGATGGTGGTCGATGTTCAGCAGATGGGCGCCGTTGCGCAGCACGCTGGCCGAGTTGCGGTCGATGTTGCCGCAGTCCAGGAACACGACCGTCCGCGAGGCGATGTCCGGCGGGGGCTGCTGGATCAGTCCGTCGAGCGGGAAGGCTCGGTACTCGCGCGGCAGCGGCAGGTCCGCGGGTGAGATGAACATCTCCGAGTGCTTGCCCAGCGTCGTCAGCAGGCCCTGCATCGCCACCAGTGAGCCGAGTGCGTCGCCGTCGGGGTTCTCGTGGGTGGCCAGCACGAAGGAGGTGTCCTCGCGCAGCCGCGTCAGCACCAGCTCGCGGGTGTCCTGTCCGTTCTCGACGACGCTCATGCCGGGCCGATCTCGTCGATCAGCGCGTCGACCCGCAGCGCCCTGTCGGTCGTGTCGTCGTAGACGAACTCGAGCGTCGGCGTGCGCTTCAGCCGCAGCTCGCCGGCGAGGCGTCCCTGCAGGAAGCCGTGTGCGCTGCGCAGGCCCTCCAGGCTGTCCTGGCGCTCCTGCTCGTCGGAGGCGCCGCCGTCGGCGCCGAGCACGCTCACGTATACGCGGGCGTGGCTCAGGTCTGCACTTGTTCTCACGTCGGTGATCGTCACGAATCCCACCCGGGGGTCCTTCAGCTCTCCTGCGACAGCGTCTCCGATGACCTGGCGAACCGCCTCGTCGACCCGACGCATGCGTCCCGTGGTCATTGCATATCTCCAATTCCTCGCCGACCTTGGCGTCCCTTCTCGGGAGACGATCAGGAGGCCAGCTCGCGCTCCACCTGCCGGGTCTCATATGTCTCCAGCAGGTCGCCCTCCTTCAGATCCTGGAAGTTGGCAAGCACGATCCCGCACTCGAAACCGCTGGCGACCTCGCGGACGTCGTCGTTGAAGCGCCGCAGGCTCTCGATCGTGCTGTCGTAGATGACCGTGCCGTCCCGGACGACGCGCACGTGCGCGCCGCGGGTGACCTTTCCCTCGGTGACGAAGCAGCCCGCGATCGTGCCGATCCGCGAGGCTTTGAACAGCTGGCGCACCTCGGCCTGCCCGAGTGTCGTCTCGACCTCTTCGGGGGCGAGCATTCCCTGCATAGCCGCACGCAGCTCCTCGATCGCCCGGTAGATGACCGCGTAGGAGCGGATCTCGACGCCCTCGCGGTCGGCGATCGTCCGCGCGTCTCCGACGGGCCGCACGTTGAAGGCCAGGATCACGCCCTCGGAGGCGGCCGCCAGCATCACGTCGGACTCGTTGATCCCGCCGACACCGCGGTGCACGATGTTCACCTTGACCTCGTCCTGGGGCAGCTTGGCGATCTCGTCCTCGATCGCCTCCAGCGAGCCGGCGACATCCGCCTTGACGACCAGCGCAAGGTCCTGGACGGTGCCGTCCTGCGCGAGCTTGAAGACGTCTTCGAGGGAGACCTTGCGACCCGAGCGCCTCGCCAGCGCCTCGGTCTTCAGTCGGTTCGCCCGCTCGCCGGCGAGCTGGCGGGCACGGCGCTCGTTCTCGACCACGCGGACGTGCTCGCCGGCCTCGGGCACGCCGTCGAAGCCGAGCACCTCAACCGGCTGGCCGGGCATCGCCCGCTTCATCTTGGTGCCGCCGCAGTCGTGCATCGCCCGCACGCGACCGAAGTGGGCGCCCGCGACGAGCGCGTCGCCGACCTTCAGCGTGCCGCGCTGGATCAGGACGGTGACGACCGGGCCGCGGCCGGGGTCGAGCTTGGACTCGATCACGGCGCCCGAGGCGTCCGCGTCGCTGTTGGCCTTCAGCTCCTCCAGGTCGGTGACGATCTGGATCGTGTCCAGCAGGGAGTCGAGCCCGTCACGGGTCTTGGCGCTGACGTCGACGAACTCCGTCTCGCCGCCCCACTCGGAGGGCTGCAGGCCGTGCTGGGTCATCTCGGTCCGCACCCGCTCGGGCTGAGCGCCCTCCTTGTCGATCTTGTTGACCGCGACGATGATCGGCACCTCGGCCGCCTTGGCGTGGTCGATCGCCTCCTCGGTCTGCGGCTTGACGCCGTCGTCGGCCGCGACGACGATCACGGCCAGGTCGGTCACGCTCGCGCCGCGGGCGCGCATCGCCGTGAAGGCCTCGTGGCCTGGCGTGTCCAGGAAGGTGATCTCCTTGCCGGCGTGGCGCACCTGGTAGGCGCCGATGTGCTGGGTGATCCCGCCGGCCTCGCCCGCGACGACCTCGGTCTCGCGGATCGCGTCGAGCAGCGAGGTCTTGCCGTGGTCGACGTGCCCCATGATCGTGACGACCGGCGGGCGCTCGACCAGGTCCTGCTCCTCGTCCTCGTAGACGGGCTCGACCTCGACGTCGTCGGCGGCGTGGACGATCTCGATCTCCTTCTCGAACTCGTCCGCCAGCACCTGGATCGCGTCGTCGGAGAGCGTCTGGGTGAGCGTCGCCATCTCGCCCAGGGACATCAGCTTCTTGATGATCTCCGGCACGGCCACGCCCAGGTACTCGGCGACGTCCTTGACTGTCGATCCGGAGTTGACCCGGATCAGGTCGGTGGCCTCCATCGCCGCGGTGTCGATCGGGGCGATCGTCTCGTCATAGGTGCCACGGCGGCGCCGGCCGCGGCGGGGCCGTCGCTGCGGCTGGTTGGAGGGGCCTCCCTGCTGGCGCCTGCGAGGCCTGCGAGTCGATCACGACGCGCCGCCGCCCTCCCGGTCCGACGTCCCCGGGGGTGCGCTCGCCGGTGCGCGAGTCGCGCGTGGGGCGCACCCGCTCGGCCGCGGACGGGCTGCCGGCCGCGGCGGCCGGAGCGGAGGCGGGGCAGCCGCGGGGGCCTGCGCGGCGCGGGCGCACCGGGCTGGCTGGGCGCCGCGGGCGAGGCAGCGGCGGGCGCGGCGGCCTGCGCCTTGGGGGCGGCGGGCGCCTTCGCGGCAGGGGCGCCGGTCGCTGGCTGCGGGGGCACTCTGCTGCTTGGCGCCCGTTGCAGCCCGCGCCGTTGGTCGCGGCGGGTCCCGAGGCGTCGAGCCCCAGCGCCTTCAGGGCGTCTCGCCTCCTCGACCGAGGAGGCAGCGGCCTTGGCCTCGCACGCCGGCGGCCTGCAGCTTCTCGAGCAGCTCCTTGCTCGTGAGGCCCTGCTCCTTGGCGATCTCGTGTACGCGCTTCTTTGTCATCGGCTCACCGATTCTACGAGCTTGGCATCGACCATCGCACGCGCCCGCAGCGCGCGCTGGACGGCGCCGCGGCGCAGCGGCGAGAGCCAGGCAGTCCGCACGCGGCCGCTCGCCGTCCCCTTCGCGGCACAGGTAGGCGCCGCGGCCCGGCATGCGCATGTCGCGATCGAGCACGGCCAGCGCGTCCGCGTCGCCGGCTGCGGCGAGCGAGCGCGACGCGCACCAGCTCGGTCTTCGGGGCGACCCGTCCGCAGCCGACGCAGCGGCGCAGCGGGGTATGTCCCTGCGAGCCTGCTCGGCGCGTTGCTCTGTGCCCCGGCGTGAAGGCCGCTATGTCGACGGCTCCTCGGCGGCGTCCTCGGGCGCCTGCTCGAGTGCCTGGGGCGGCGCGCCTGTCGCGGCGGCCTCTTCGACGGGCTCGGCCGGAACGCCCTCGGGGACCAGCTCCGCGCCGCTCCGGCGCGGCCTCCTCGTCGGCGGGGCTGCTCGCCCCCGTGCCAGGTCGGCGACATTGTCGCTGTCGATGTTGGCCAGCGCCTGGTGGCTCTCGATCCCGCAGTAGCGCGAGCCCGGCAGCGCGGCGTTGGGGCAGCGGCGGCCGTTTGAGAGGATCGCCGCGCAGCGGCCCTGGACCTCCTCCTCCTCGTAGCCGTGCTCGGCCTCCTCGGCGGCGAACTCCGTCTCCGAGCGGATGTCCACGCGCCAGCCCGTCAGTCGCGCCGCCAGGCGCGCGTTCTGGCCCTCGCGGCCGATCGCCAGCGAGAGCTGGTCGTCGGGCACGATCACGGTCGCCTGCTTGGCGTCGTCGTCGACCAGCACCTCGCGGACGCGGGCCGGCGAGAGCGCCTTGGCGACGAAGCGGGCGGGCTCGTCGTTGAAGGGGATGATGTCGATCTTCTCGCCCCGCAGCTCGGAGACGACCATGCGCACCCGGGAGCCGCGCGGGCCGACGCAGGCGCCGACCGGGTCGACCCCGTCGGTGTGGGAGATGACGGCGATCTTCGAGCGGTAGCCGGGCTCGCGGGCGACGTTGGCGATCTCGACCAGGCCGTCGGCGATCTCGGGGACCTCCAGCTCGAAGAGCTTCTTGATCAGCTCCGGGTCGCGCCGCGAGACGATGATCGCGGGGCCCTTCGTGGAGGGCGAGACCTCCTTGATGACGGCCTTGATCCGCTGCGAGTGGTCGTAGCGCTCGCCGTCGACCTGCTCGGACTTGGGCAGCAGCGCCTCGACGCGTTCGCGCAGCTGCACCAGCGTGTAGCGGGAGTCGGACTGCTGCACGATGCCGGTGATCAGCTCGCCGACCCGGTCGCGGTATTCCTCGTACATCATGTCCCGCTCGGCCTCGCGGATCCGCTGCAGGATCACCTGCTTGGCGGTCTGGGCGGCGATCCGGCCGAAGTCGTCGGGCGTGACGTCGCGCTCGTCGATCTGGTCGCGGTATTCGGCGAACTTCTTCGGGTCGATTTCGGGTTCCTCGGGTTCGCGCATCTCCCCCGTCTCGGGGTCGATGGTGGTTTCCTCGTCGATCGTCTCGACGATCAGGTGAGCCTCCAGGCGCTCGGGGATGATCAGTTCGATGACCCTGAAGTCGGCCGTCTCGCGGTCCATCTCGACGCGGGCGTACTTGGCTGAGCCGGGCTGCTTCTTGTAGGCGGACAGCAGGGCGTCCTCGAGCGCGATCATCAGCTTCTCGGGCTCGATCCCCTTCTCGCGGGCGAGCGCGTGCATGGCCTCAAGGATTTCGCGTGACATGGTCTACCTCTACTCCTCGATCAGGTTCGAACGGCGGATCTCCGAGTAGGGGATCGCGATGACCCCACCGTCGGCGGCCAGCGTGACCTCCTCGTCGGAAGCCCCGACCAGCTCGCCGGTGAAGCTCCGCACCGCGTGCGGCTCGGCGTCGCGCGCGCCGACCTGCCGGTCGACGGGGCGAGGGTGGCGAACGCGAACCCGCGCCCGTCGGCCGACGAAGCGGCGGAAGTGCGCCGGCTTGGTCAGCGGGCGCTCGCTCCCCGGCGAGGAGACCTCCAGCGAGTAGCGCTCGCGCAGGTCGTTGAGCAGCACCGTCACGCGCTCGCACATCGCGAGGTCGACACCATCGGGGTGGTCGATGAAGACGCGCAGGCAGCGGCCGCCCAGCACCTCTGCCAGGAGCACCTCGATGTCGGGCTCGTTGTGGGCGAGCCGCTCTTCGATCTCTGTCTGCACGGCGTTCATGTTCTTGTCAATCCTGGTCCTTACGCAAAAAAAGCGGGCGGGCGCCCACTCTCGGTACTGCTGCCGGCGCCTGCGCGACGACACGAAAGCTGTGTTTCGAGCATAGCATCGGCAACCCTGCCCGTTGCCGGCTCAGGCCCGTTCGGCGTCCCGCCGTGCACGGTCGCGGTAGAGCCGGTAGTCCCCGCGCTCGGGGCGCAGCGAGCAGGCCAGCGCGAGCGGCTTGCAGGCTTCGCGGTGGCGGCCCAGCTGCTGCATCGAGCGGCCGAGGCAGAAGAGCGCGTAGTCGTTCGTCGGCGAGCTCGAGGCGATCGCCTCGAACTCCGCGGCGGCGCCTTCGTAGCGCTGGGCGTGGAACAGGGCGCGGCCCAGCGCCTCGCGGATCGACGCCTTGTCGGGCTCGAGGTCGCGGGCTTTGCTCAGGGGCACGATCGCGGCCTGGTGATCGCCGTGTTCCAGCAACTCGCAGCCGCGGCGGTAGAGCTCGTAGACGTCGCGGGACGTTGTCCATCGCAATACCCTAGTGAGCGTCCCGCAGCGTCCCGACCGCGTCGAGGATCGCCGCCGCGACGATCTCCTTGCCGGCCTTCGCGACGTGGCGCTCGCGCACCGGGCCGTCGCCATCGGGCGCGGTCAGGATCGTGACCTCGTTCTCGGCCGGCGTCGAAGCCGATGTCGGTCCGCGAGATGTCGTTGAGGACGACCGCGTCCAGGCTCTTGCCGGCGAGCTTGCCGCGGGCATGCTCGATCGCCTGCTGGCCGTGCTCGGCGGCGAAGCCGACCAGCGTCTGGCCGGGCCGCCGCCGCGCGGCGAGCCCGGCGATCACGTCCGCGGTCGGCTCAGGACGAGCTGGAGCCGCTCCCGGCCGCCCTTCTTGATCTTGCCCCGGCTGGCGCCGGCGGGGCGAAGTCGGCGACGGCGGCCGCCATCAGCAGGACGTCGCAGCCATCGAACTCCTCGCCGCGGCGCCCTGCAGCTCGGCTGCGGTGCGCGACCGGCGCACGCGCACGCCCTCCGGCGCGGGCAGGGCGACGTTGGCCGCGACGAGGGTGACCTCGGCGCCGCGCTGGCGGGCGGCCTGCGGCCAGCGCCAGGCCCATCCGCCCGGAGGAGCTGTTGCCGATGAAGCGCACGCTGTCGATCGGCTCGCGCGTGCCGCCGGCGGTGATCAGCACCCGCAGGCCGCGCATGCTCTGCGCTCGGCTGCCGCGGCGTCGGCGCGGGCTGGCCGCGAGCGCCTGCTCGCAGGCCGCCAGCAGCCTGGCGGGCTCGGCCAGGCGGCCGACCCCGTGCTCGCCCTTGGAGGCCAGGCGGCCCGCGTCCGGCTCGACGATCAGCGCGCCGCGGCGGCGCAGCGTCGCGAGGTTCTCCTGGGTGGCGCCGTGCTCGTACATGCGGTTGTTCATCGCCGGGGCGATGCAGCAGCGGGCAGGTGGCCGCCAGGGCGCAGCTCGTGAGCAGGTTGTCCGCCATGCCGGCGGCGAGCTTGGCGATCGTGTTGGCGGTCGCCGGCGCGATCAGGAAGACGTCGGCGTTGGCCACGAGCTCCAGGTGGCTGATCGGCTGATGGGTGGGCAGCGGCTGGCCGGGGAAGGCGCCCCGCACGGGTCGCGCTCGAACTCGCTCGTGAGCGAGGGGCCGCCGGTCAGCGCCGCGAAGGAGGCCTCGCCGACGAAGCGCCTGCTCGTCGGGGTCTGCACGACTCGCACCGCGTGGCCGGCGGCCGTGGCGAGCCTGACCAGCTCGAGCGACTTGTAGGCGGCGATGCCGCCGCTGACGCCGAGCAGGATCCGGGCCATGACCTACAGATTGTCGGCTGGCGCGCCGCCTGGCAAGCGGTGGCGGCCGCGCTTGCGCGCGCCGGGCGCTAGCGGTAGTGGTACTTCATCTTCCCGGCAGCTACCTCCTCGAGGGCGATCGTGAGGTAGTTTTTCGAGGCCGTGTCGACCATCGGCGGCGGGAACTCGTCGAAGGTCCCCTCGCCGAGGTTGTGGTAGTAGCTGTTGATCTGCCGTGCGCGCTTGGCGGCGACGATCACGCTGGCGTAGTTCGAGTCGACCTGCTCGAGCAGGCGGTCGATGCGGGGGGAGATCAAGGTTGACTTGCCTCTCTTGTCCTGGAGAGTGTAGTGGCGGGTGGCCCGCCAGCCGGGGGGTGTCGGGGCAGGGCCGATCGGCCTCAGTCCAGTTCTCCGGCACGATCTCGGTGAGCTCCTCCAGGGCCTCGTCGAGGCGGTCGTTGACGACGACATGGGCGAACTCCGGCTGGGCGGTCAGCTCCTGCTCGGCGACCTCCAGGCGGCGCTGGACCTCCTGCGGGTCGTCGGTGCCCCGGCCGACCAGGCGCGCGCGCAGGGCAGCCAGCGAGGGCGGCGCGATGAACACCTGGACCGCCTCGGGCATCGCCGCGCGGACCTGCCGGGCGCCCTGGACCTCGATCTCCAGCACCACGGGCACGCCCTGCGCGACCCGCCCCTCGAGCTCCGAGCGCAGCGTCCCGTAGCGGCGGCCGGCGTAGTCGGCGTGCTCGACGAAGTCGCCCTCCCGCGACGCGGCGGTCGAACTCCTCGGGCGTCAGGAAGTGGTAATCGACCCCGTCGCGCTCGCCCGGCGGCGGGGCGCCGCGTGGTCGCAGAGACAGACAGCTCCAGAGCGGGGATGCGCTCCATCAGGCCGCGGATCAGCGTGCCCTTGCCGACCCCCGAGGGGCCGGTTATGACGAACACGCGCGCCACGCCCGGGCACCCTAGTGACGGGCGCGGTGGAATCTGCGGCATGGCGCTAGTGGTGCAGAGCGAGATCAGCTCCGAGCGCTGGCGCTCGGAGAGCCCGCCGATCGTCTTGCTCGGCGCGATCCGGCAGTGGACGAGGATCTTGTTGACCTTGACGCGGCCGTACTTGGGGACGGCCAGCAGCATGTCGAAGACCTTGGCCGTCTCGACGTACTCGGGCGGGTCGAGCAGCAGGGAGTGGATCGAGCGCCGGCCCGACTTCAGGTCGCGCTTGAGCTGGGCCCGCTGGATGCGGATCTCGTTCGCCCGGGCCAGAGCGTCCATCCTCTGGTTGAGGGACCGCTCGGGGGCGGTCGAGGTGTTCGTGGACGTCGGGCCGGTCGCCGTCACCATGGGCGGCGAGTCTACACACCGCGGGCGCCGATCAAGCCAAAAAGGCCGAATTCACCTGGACCTCAGCCTGAGGTGTAGGTGCGTCGAGGCTGCTGGACGGTCCCGCAGGTCGTGTTTGCAGGGGTTTTCTGGTAAGGATCGCAGAGGCCCGCGGCGATCCTCGAGCCCCGCGACGGCCGGGTCGCGGAAGCTCTCGGTGCCGACCGCGACCAGCGTCGCCCCCACATCGAGCAGATCGCGGGCGTGCGCGGCGCTCTGAACGCCGCCCATCCCGACCACGGGGATCTCCACGCGGGCCGCCACAGCCGCGACCTGGGCAAGGGCGACCGTCCTGATCGCCGGACCGGAGAGCCCGCCGGTCCCGCCGCCCAGCCAGGCGCCGGGCGGGCATCGCGCCCGGGGCCAGCGCCATGGCGCGCAGCGTGTTGATCAGCGAAACGGCGTCGGCCCCGCCCTCCTCGGCGGCCGCGCCGCAGGCCGGCACATCGGCGGCGTTCGGCGTGAGCTTGACGATCAGCGGCTTGCGCGGTGCGGCCCCGCACCTGCGCCACGACGCCCTGCAGCTGCGCCGGGTCGGCGCCGATGTCCAGGCCCGTCCGCACGTTGGGGCAGGAGACGTTCAGCTCGATCGCCGCGATCTGCCTCGCTGCTGGTCGCACGCCTCGACCAGGCGGCGAGCTCCTCGCCGGTGGAGCCCATCACGTTGGTGACAGCGGAACGCGGCAGCGAGCGCCGTCGCCGCTCGCGGCCGGGTCGCTGCGCAGGCCCGCGAAGCGCGGGCAGGTCCTCGCGCAGGTAGCCCTCGAGGCCCTTGTTGGGCAGGCCGATCGAGTTGATCAGACCCGCCGGCGCCTCCCACAGCCGCGGCGGCGGGTTGCCCGGCGCGCGGCGCCAGCGTGATCGTCTTGGAGACGTATGCGGCGAACGGGAACGCCTCCCGCAGATCCTCGCCGAAGACGCCGCAGGGCGGCGATCGCGTCGAAGGTGCCCGAGCCGTTGATGACCGGGTGCGCCAGGCGCAGGCCGCAGAACTCGACGCTCACGCCGGCGCTCCCGCGTGCGCCTCGACGTGCTCCAGCTCGGCCGCGTCGATCACCGGACCGTCGAGGCAGACGCGCAGGTAGCCGCCGCCGCGACGGGGCACGACGCAGCCGTAGCAGGCGCCGAACCCGCAGGCCATGCCGCGCCTCGAGGGCGAGCTGGGCGGGCACGCGCGGCCTGCTCGCAGATCGCCCGGACCCCCTCGAGCATCCCGGCCGGGCCGCAGGCGTAGACGGTGGCCTGATCGCGTCGCGGGCCGAGCTCCGCGGCGAGCAGCTCGGTGACGAGCCCGTGGTGGCCGGCCGAGCCGTCGTCGCTCGCCACGCTGCGCGCCGTCGAGCAGCTCCGCCCCGGCGGACCCTGGCGCCGTCGCGGAAGCCGAGCAGCACCACTGGCGACGACCCTCCCGCCCGCCGCAAGAAGCGTGTCCTGCAGGATCGCCAGCGGCGCGATCCCGACCCCGCCGCCGAGCAGGATCGCCCGCCTGCCGTCGGTCGGCGCGCTGAAGCCGCGCCCGAGCGGGCCGAGCGACCACAGCTCATCGCCGGCGCCCAGCTCGCAGAGCCGGCGCGTGCCCGGGCCGACGTCCTCGAGCAGGTAGATCGACTCGCCTTCGCGGTGGCGGGCGCACGGAGAAGGCACGGGCCAGGAAGGGGCGCTCGTCGCGCCCGCCGCCCCAGCGCTCGGCGGCGGCCAGCATCGCGAACTGGCCCGGCTGGGGTGCGGGACCGTCCGGGTCGGCGACCCTGCAGCAGCCGGTAGGCGCCGAGCTCCTGCGTGCCCGTCACCCTCAGCAGCCGGCGCCCGATGCCCGTCGGGCGGGGCGCTCCGGCGCTCACGCGACCCCGGCTCCGTCCGGCCGCGGCGAGGTGTCCGGCCTGCCGATCCCGTGCAGGTCCTGCAGGCACAGCACCTCGGGCTCGCCGTCGATGCGCGCGCGGGCGATCGCGCGGGCGGCGGAGACGCCGGCGGAGAGCGTCGTCAGGCATGGGACCCCATGGGTGACGGCGGCGCGGCGGATCTCGTGGCCGTCGGTGCGGGCGCCGACGCCGGTGGGCGTGTTGACGACCAGGTCGACGTCGCCCCGTTCGATCCAGTCGACGACGTGCGGGGAGCCCTCGCCGATCTTGTTCAGGCGCTGGACCGGCACGCCCATGCGGGCGATCGCGTCGGCGGTGCCGCGGGTGGCGACGATGCGAAAGCCGCAGTCGTGGAGCGTCTGCGCGATCCCCAACCCGCCGGCCTTGTCTTCGTCGGTGACCGTGATGAAGGCCGTGCCCTCGCTCGGCAGCGGCACGCCGGCGGCGGCCTGCGCCTTGGCGAAGGCGGTCGGGAAGTCGCGGGCGATGCCCATCACCTCGCCGGTCGAGCGCATCTCGGGGCCGAGCACCGCGTCGGAGTTCTCGAAGCGGTCGAACGGCAGCACGGCCTCCTTCACGGAGATGTGGTCCCCGAAGCCGACGCCCTGGCGCTCCTGGGGCAGGCCCATCGCGGAGATCCGCTCGCCGAGCATGACCCGGCAGGCGAGCTTGGCCAGCGGGACCCCGACCGCCTTGGAGACGAACGGCACGGTCCGCGAGGCACGCGGGTTGGCCTCGATCACGTACAGCTCGCCCGCGTGGATGGCGTACTGGACGTTGATCAGGCCGACGACGCCGATCTCCAGCGCGATGTCCCGGGTCGCGGCGCGGATCTGGTCGAGCATCTCCTCCCCGAGCGAGTGCGGGGGGAGCACGCAGGCGCTGTCGCCGGAGTGCACCCCGGCCTCCTCGACGTGCTGCATGATCCCGCCGATCCACACGTCGGCCCCGTCGCAGAGCGCGTCGACGTCGACCTCGAGGGAGTCCTCCAGGAAGCGATCCAGGTAGATCTCCCTCCCTCCCCCGCCTCTCGGCGCAGGTAGTCGGAGAGGCCCTCGTGGGAGTAGACGATCTCCATCGCCCGACCGCCGAGCACGTAGGAGGGGCGGACCAGCAGCGGGAAGCCGACCTCGCCGGCGCAGCGCAGCGCCTGCTCGACCGAGCGGGCCGTGGCGAAGGGAGGCGCCTTCAGCCCGAGACGCGCGAGCAGAGCGCCGAAGCGGCCTCGATCCTCGGCCAGATCGATCGACTCGACGCTGGTGCCCAGCAGCGGCACCCCCGCCTCGACGAGGCCCGCGGCGAGCTTCAACGGCGTCTGCCCTCCGAACTGCACGATCACGCCCGCCAGGGGCCCGCCGTCGCGCTCGACCTCGACGACGGCCAGCACGTCATCGAGGGTCAGCGGCTCGAAGTAGAGGCGGTCGGAGGTGTCGTAGTCGGTCGAGACGGTCTCCGGGTTGCAGTTGACCATCACCGCGTCCCGGCCGGACTCCCGGACGGTCATCGCGGCGTGCACGCAGCAGTAGTCGAACTCGATCCCCTGCCCGATCCGGTTCGGCCCTGCGCCGAGGATCACGACCGACTCGCGCTCGCCGCGCTCCACCTCGTGCTCCGCCGGGGCCCCGTCGGCCGCGCCCTCCCAGCCGGAGTAGTAGTAGGGGGTGCGGGCGGGGAACTCGGCCGCGCAGGTGTCGACCGAGCGGAAGGAGCGATTCCCGGCGAAGGGCGCCCCGGGCTCGATGGCGAGGGCCTGGAGCTCGCGCAGGAACCAGGGGTCGATCCTCGTCAGCTCCTGCACGGCCTCGACGCCGGTGCCGCGCGAGAGAAGCTCGAGGATCGTCTCGAAGCGCGCCGGGCGGGGTTCGGCCAGGCTCGCCAGCAGCTCCTCGTCCGGGATCTCCTGCAGGGACGGCGGCTTGTCCAGCTCGCGCGAGCGCAGCGCCTTGGCGAAGGCCTGCTGGAAGGTGCGCCCGATCGCCATCGCCTCGCCGACGGACTTCATGTGGGTGGAGAGCGTCGGCGCGCTCTCGGGGAACTTCTCGAAGGCGAAGCGCGGCCACTTCACGACGACATAGTCGATCGTAGGCTCGAAGCAGGCCGGGGTGACGCCGGTGATGTCGTTGTCGATCTCATCCAGGCGGTAGCCCACGGCCAGGCGCGCGGCGATCTTCGCGATCGGGAAGCCCGTCGCCTTGGAGGCCAGCGCCGAGGAGCGCGAGACGCGCGGGTTCATCTCGATGACCAGGATCTCCTCCGTCTCGGGGTTCACGGCGAACTGGACGTTGGAGCCGCCCGTCTCCACCCCGACAGCGCGGATCACCGCGATCGCCTGGTCGCGCAGGCGCTGGTAGAGCTGGTCGGTGAGCGTCTGCTGGGGCGCGACTGTCACGGAGTCGCCGGTGTGGACGCCCATCGGGTCGACGTTCTCGATCGAGCAGACGATCACGACGTTGTCGGCCCGGTCGCGCATCACCTCGAGCTCGAACTCCCCCCAGCCGATCACCGACTCGTCCAGCAGCACCTGCCCGATCGGCGATGCCTCGAGCCCCTGGGTGACGATCCGCTCGAACTCGCCCTGGCTGCGCGCGATGCCGCCGCCGCGCCCGCCGAGCGTGAAAGCGGGCCGCACGACGCATGGAAGTCCGAGGTCGGGCAGCGCTTCTCGTGCCTGCTGCAGGCTGGTCGCGATCGCCGAGCGGGGCATCTGCAGGCCGGCCCGCTCCATCGTGGCGCGGAAGAGCTCGCGGTCCTCGGCGCAAGCGATCGCGTCGTAGTCCGCGCCGATCAGCTCCACGCCGAAGCGCTCCAGGGTGCCTTCGTCGTGCAGCTCCTTGGCCAGGTTCAGAGCGGTCTGGCCGCCGAGCGTGCCGAGCAGCGCGTCGGGCCGCTCGCGTTCGATCACCTTGCGGACCGGCCCCGCCAGCAGCGGCTCGATGTAGGTCGCGTGGGCGAACTCGGGGTCGGTCATGATCGTCGCCGGATTGGAGTTGACCAGCACCACCTCGTAGCCCTCTTCGCGGAGCACCTTGCAGGCCTGCACCCCGGAGTAGTCGAACTCGGCCGCCTGGCCGATCACGATCGGCCCGGAGCCGAGGATCAGGATCTTCTGGATGTCGTCGCGGCGCGGCATCAGGCGCCCTGCCCGATCCGCTCCAGGAAGCGATCGAACAGGTAGAGGCTGTCGTGCGGGCCGGGCCCCGCCTCGGGGTGGTACTGGACGGTGCCGCCGGGCACGTCGAGCAGCTCGAGGCCCTCGACGGTGCGGTCGTACAGGTTGACGTGCGACAGCGCCGCGGCGCCGAAGTCGGTCTCCCAGCGGACGGGCTCATCGAGCTCGATCGTCCGGCCGCCGCCCGGTCCGAGCGCGGCGAAGCCGTGGTTCTGGGAGGTGATCTCGACCCTGCCGGTCGATAGGTCTCGGACGGGGTGGTTCGCGCCGCGGTGCCCGAAGGGCAGCTTGTAGGTCTCCAGGCCCACCGCCCTGCACAGCAGCTGGTGGCCCAGGCAGATCCCCCAGACGGGCTTGTGCCCGACGATCTCCCGGACGGTGTCCACGATGTAGGAGAGCGCCGCGGGGTCGCCCGGGCCGTTGGCCAGGAACACGGCGTCCGGGTCCTCGGCGAGCAGCTGCTCGGCGCTGTCGGTGCAGGGGTGCAGCTGCACGCGTGCGCCGCGAGCGACCAGCTCGCGCACCATCGAGGCCTTGATGCCCGTGTCGATCACCGCGATCCGGGGTCCCTCGCCGCTGCCGTGGCTGGTGACGCGCTCGGGCGTGACGACGCGAGCGAGGTCCTGACCGGCCATCTGCGGCTCGGCGGCGATCAGCTCGCGGGCCCGCGAGGTCTCGATCGAGGCGGGGAACACGCCGCCGCGCATCGCTCCGGCCTGGCGGATGTGGCGGACCAGCCTCCTGGTGTCCACGCCGGTGATGGCATGCACCCCGCAGTCGGTCAGCCAATCCACCCAGCCACGCTCGGCGGTGGGGGCATCCTCGTTGTTGCAGGCCTCGCGCATGATCGCCGCGCGCGCCCACACCCGGTCTGACTCCATTGCCTGGGCGCTGACGCCGTAGTTGCCGATGTGGGGGTAGGTGAAGGTGATCAGCTGCCCGGCGAAGGACGGGTCGCTCATCGATTCCTGGTAGCCGGACATGCCCGTCGTGAAGACCACCTCGCCGAGCGCGTGGCCCTCCGCGCCGCACACGAAGCCCTCGAAGCGGGTGCCGTCCTCGAGCAGCACGTAGCCGGGTGTCTGGTCGGGGGTCGTGGGGTCGGTTGGCATCGGGGCGCAGTGATGGGTCCGGGTCAGAGGATCAGGCTCTGTACGGCCTTGAACTCGGGGGTGCCGGCCCGGCCGAGCAGCTCGAACAGGACGGTCTCGACGGTGCTGACGACCGCGCCGGCACGCTCCAGGCGCTCCAGCCCGCGCTGGTGGTCCAGCTCGTGGCGGGAGCCGACCGCCTCGGCGGGGACGTGCACCTCGATGCCACGCTGAAGCAGGTCGTGGACGGTCTGGCTGACGCAGACGTGCGTCTCGATCCCGCAGACGATCGCCTGGTCGCTGCCGGCGAGTGTGAAGCCGTCGGCGCGCACGGCGGAGAAGACCGTCTTCTCGATCACGGGGTCGCCCTGGAGGCCGACCTCGGGGACCGTGCTGCCGAGACCTTTGGGGTACTGCTCGCTGGCCAGTATCGGGATGCCCAGGATGTGCGCGCCCTCGACCAGCTTCGCGCATGCCGCGGCCACGCCGGCGAAGGCGTCGTAGGAGCGAAACCCCTCCTGGACGTCGACGACGATCAGGCTCGCGCGCTGGCGGGAAAGCAGCCCCATCAGGCCTCCACCATCGCCAGCGCCCGGTCGCGGTGCGCGAGCACTCCGGCGGCGATCGTCGCCAGCACACGGCCCCGCAGGGCCCGTCCGGCGAAGCAGCAGTTCTCAGAGCGGCTCTCCCAGCCGTGCTCGCCGGCCACCCAGCGCGCGTCGAGGTCGACCAGCGCCAGGTTGGCCGGCCCGTCGACGGCGATCCGCGGGGTCGCCAGCCCGAACAGCGCCGCCCCGGCGGTCATCCGCTCGACCAGCAGCGCCAGGGGGAGGACGCCGGGCAGCACCAGGCCGGTGTACAGCGCGGCGAAGGCCGTCTCGAGGCCCGTCGTGCCCATCGGGGCCTGCTCGAAGGGCACCTCCTTCTCGTCGCGGGCGTGCGGCGCGTGGTCGGTGGCGACGCAGTCGATCGTGCCGTCGCGCAGGCCCTCCACGAGCGCCAGGCGGTCGGACTCCTCGGTGAGCGGCGGATGCATCTTCATGCGGGTGTCCAGGCCCCGCACGTCCTCCTCGGTCAGCAGCAGGTGGTGGGGGCTGGCCTCGCCGCTGAGGGCGATCCCTCGCTGCTTCGCCGCCGCAAGGGCTCGGACCGAGCCGGCGCAGCTGAGGTGCTGGAGGTGGATCCGACCTCTCTCGTAGCCGGCCAGCTCGATGTCGCGGGCGACCATCGATCGACTCCGCGATCGTGGGGATCCCGGCGATTCCCAGGGCGGCGCTGACCTCGCCCTCGTGCATCGCGCCACCACGGGAGAGCGTCCGGTCCTCCTCGTGCAGTGCCAGCACACCGCCACAGAGGCGCTGGTACTGCAGGGCCTTGCGCAGCATCCCGGCGCTGGCGACTGGCTTGCCGTCGTCGGTGAAGCCGAGCGCCCCCTCGCAGGCCAGCTCGGCCATCTCGGTCAGCTGCTCCCCTTCCAGCCCCCGCGTGATCGCGGCGAGGAAGCCGACGGGGATCCGCGCCTGGCGCGAGGCAGCCTCGCGCACCGAGCCGAGCAGCGGCGCGGAGTCGAGCACGGGGTCGGTGTTGGGCATCGCGATCACGCCGCAGTAGCCGCCCGCGGCTGCGGCGCGGGTGCCTGTCTCGAGGTCCTCCTTGTGCTCCTGCCCCGGGGTGCGCAGATGCACGTGGGGGTCGAAGAAGGCCGGCAGCAGCGCGAGCCGGCCGTGGCCGTCGAGCGTCTCCTCGCCCTCGGCGGCCTGCAGCGTCCCGGCGTCGCCGAGCTCGGCGATCAGCCCCTGGCGCACGCGGACGTCCAGGCGCCCGTCGATGCCCTCTCGGGGGTCGAGCCCGCGCACGTCGCGCAGCAGCAGCTCGCGCGGGCGCCCCGGCTCCGCCGATCAGCGGCTCGGGTGCGCTCATGCCTGCCCGCCTGCCCCGATGTGGCGCGCATGCGCACCGACCGTCGCACCGATCCCGGCCGGGGCGCCAAGGGGCTCGACGCCCGCGCCCGCCCGCTGCTCGCGGGCGCCGGCGAGCAGCTCGTAGAGGACCGCCATCCGCACCACCACGCCCGCCTCGACCTGGGCGGTGATCACGGCCTGCGGCGAGTCGACCACCTCGCCTGAGAGCTCCACGCCGCGATTCACCGGACCCGGGTGCATCAGGATCTGGCGGGGCGTCAGGCGCCGCCCGTTGATCTGGTACCAGGTCGCGTACTCCCGCAGCGACGGAACCCACATCTCGCTCATCCGCTCGTGCTGCATCCGCAGCGCGTAGACGATGTCCGCCTCGGCGAGGTCGTCGAGGGTGAAGCGCACGTCGCAGCCGAGCCGCTCGATGCCGCGCGGTATCAGCGTCGGAGGACCGACGACGGTCACCTTGGCGCCCATGCGCTGGAAGGCGAGGATGTTCGAGCGGGCAACGCGGGAGTGGGTCACGTCGCCGACGATCCAGATGTTGGCACCGTCGATCTCCCCCAGGCGGCGGCGTAGCGTGTAGACGTCCAGCAGCGCCTGGGTCGGGTGCTCGTGCTTGCCGTCCCCCGCGTTGACGATCGCCGCGGAGCACCAGCGCGAGACGAGCTCGGAGGCGCCCGCCCATGGCGTGCGCAGCACGATCGCGTCGGGCTTGTGGGCGCTGAGGGTCAGGACGGTGTCCTTCAGCGACTCGCCCTTCTCGACGCTCGATCCGCTGGCAAGCGAAGTTCACGACGTCGGCCGACAGGCGCTTGGCCGCCAGCTCGAAGGAGCTGCGGGTGCGGGTCGAGGCCTCGTAGAAGAGGTTCAGCACCATCCTTCCCCGCAGGGCGGGCACCTTCTTGATCTCCCTGTCGGAGACCTCCGAGAAGCGCTCGGCCTGGGTGACGATCCGCTCGATCGCCGCCCGGTCAAGATCCTCGATCGAGAGCAGGTGGTTCATGCCTTCACCTCCATCGCCTCTGGTGTCGCGATCGCGACCTCGTCGACGCCGTCCAGCTCGCGCAGGCGCACGTGGACGTGCTCGCCGCGCGAGGTCGGCAGGTTCTTGCCCACGTAGTCCGGGCGGATCGGCAGCTCGCGGTGGCCGCGATCGGCCAGCACGGCCAGCTGCACGCGTTGGGGGCGCCCGTAGTCGAACAGGGCGTCGATCGCCGCGCGGACGGTGCGCCCGGTGAAGAGCACGTCGTCGACGATCACGACGGTCAGCCCGGTGACGTCGAAGTCGATGTGGGAGGCGTGCAGCACCGGCGCGTCGGGGCGGGTGGCGACGTCGTCGCGGTAGAAGCCGATGTCGAGGTCGCCGAGCGGGACCTCGGCGTCGAGCATGTCCTCGAGCAGGACCTGCAGGCGCTGGGCAAGGAACGCGCCGCGACGGTGGATGCCGACGAGGGCGGGAACGGAATCACCGGAGTTGCGCTCGAGGATCTCGTGCGCGATGCGCGTCAGCGCCCGCCGGACCTCCTCCTCGCGGAGGACAACCTTCTCTTTGCCTTCCATCGTTTCCTTCCTGGCCTCTCGGGACCGGGTTAAAGGATCAGGCGGAATGTATCAGGGGAAAGCGACGGCCTCCGGGGACGCCCCGGCCTCCTCCGTGCGGTTGCGTTCCCGGGCCTGCCGATCGGCCCATCGCAGCAGCGTCGCGCCGCCGCGCTCGGGAAAGGGGACCTCGATCGTGTCGAAGTCCCGGGGCGCCTCGGTGGCGGCGAACACCGAGCGGGCCTCGTCGCGCAGCTCGCCGCCGCCGTAGCGGCTGGAGATGTGGGTCAGGGCCAGCAGGCGCACCTCGGCGTCCCTTGCCAGCTCGGCGGCCTGGCGGGCGGTGCTGTGGAATGTCTCCCGCGCCCGCTCGGAATCCTCCTCGAGGAAGGTCGCCTCGTGGACCAGCACGTCGGCCTGGTGTGCGGCGATCGCCAGCGCCTCAGACGGCGCGGTGTCTCCTGAGATCACGATCTTGCGGCCCTCGCGCTCGGGGCCCATCACCTGCTCGGGGCGCACGCCGTCGACCGCTTCGCCGCGCTGCAGACGGCCGAAGTCCGGTCCGGGCCGCACGCCGAGGTGCTCCGCCAGGGCGGCGTCGAGGTGCCCCGGCCGCGTGTCCTCGACGAGCACGTAGCCGTAACAGGACGGCCCTTTGTGGCGGACGGGAATCGCCGCGACCCTGTACCCGTCGCCCTCGACGGCCTCTGCGGGTGCGAGCTCGACCAGGTCCAGCCCGTATGGGAGCCGCCCGAAGGCCAGCCGTGTGCCGGCGATCAGGTCCCTCAGACCGGGCGGCCCGTAGACGGTCAACGGCGCGGTGCGCTCGCGCAGGGCGAGCGACTTCAGCATCCCCGGCAGCCCCAGCCAGTGATCGGCGTGGAAGTGGGTGAGGAAGACGCCGTCGATGTCGAGCAGGCCGATCGAGCGCAGCAGCTGGCGCTGGGTGCCTTCGCCGCAGTCGAACAGCAGCTTCTCCCCCCCTCTGCGGATCAGCAGCGCGGGCAGGCCGCGCCGGGCGCTGGGCACCGACCCGGCCGTGCCGGCGAAGAAGATCGACAGATCCATGCACGCAACGGTAACGCGGGACAGGGCCGGCGGTCGGACAGCGCATGCAACCGGCGGTAAGCTCCGAGGCCAGGACGGCGCCGGCCGCGCGGCGCGCCTGCGCCCGTAGCTCAGTGGATAGAGCGCTCGCCTCCGGAGCGAGAGGTCGCAAGTTCGAATCTTGCCGGGCGCGCTTGCTCAGGCCGTGGCCGAACCGCTGGGACTCAGACCCGCGGCAGGTTCGCGCTGGACCAGCAGCGCGACCCTGACCGGCGCACGCCGGCTGCCGCCACCTACTCGCGAGCGAGCATCGCCTGGGCCTCACGCTCCAGGTCGACATAGGGCTCGCCGCTGACGTCGACCGCGACGAACTTGATCGTGCCGCCCGAAAAGGGCCAGGGCCGCTCGCCGGGGAGCTCGGCGACGATGGCCCGCTCGCTGCGTCCGACGGTGAGGTCCGTTCCGCTGAGGCCGTAGGAGCCAGGCTGGGTCTTGATGCGCTGCTCGCCCACCTTCTCCTCGCCGTGGTAGATCGAGAGCATGCCGGTCGCCGTTCCGGGCGAGTCTTCTCCGTCCTTCTCGAACGACGCGGAGACGATCAGGTTCTCACCTGTCGGCAGTTCCTCCTCGGCGGCGATCGTCGTGATCGTTTCACCTACGAAGTTGTAGGTGTAGTGGAGGCGGTTGTCCCTGACGTAGAGCGCGTGGCCGCCGAAGCGAGAGCCGTAGGCGAAGATCGCGCCCTGCGCCCCGGGGCCGGGCAGGTCGACGAGCGCGCCGATCGAATAGGAGCGGTTGCGAAGGTTGACCGCCTGCGCCTCGGGGACGGAGGCCACGCCGGGGTAGTAGCGGTAGCGCGAGCGTGGGCTGGTCAGCTGCGGGCGGGGTGTGGTGAGGATCTCGAGCGCACTGCGATCGTCCAATGGGAACGCGTCGTTTCTGCCGGCCTCGGCGAACCACAGGTTGACGAGTTCGTTGAGCTTCTCCGGATTCTCGGCGGCGAGATTGTGCAGCTCGGCCCGGTCGACGTCGGTGTGGTAGAGCTCCCACTCGTCGGCGTTGAAGTTGCTCCACCCCGACAGCGTCGGGTGGGTGGTGATCGCCTTCCAGCCCTCGTGCCAGATCGCCCGTGAGCCGAGCATCGAGTAGAACTGGGTCGAGCGGGCGCTCTTGCCCGTCGCGCCGTCTCCCCCGCGTTCGTGACCATCTTCGACGAGAAGCTCATCGCCGCTCACGAGCGTCTCGTGGCCAACCCGGGAGACGTGGAGGCGAAGGTCGCCTTCGTGACGATCTACCACCTCATCCTCGAGGCGACGCTCGGCCTGACCACGTTCGAGTTCTCCACCCGCTTCATGGAGCGCAACGGATTGCTGCCCGGATTCGTCGCCGGCTACACCAAGATCCACCAGGACGAGCATCGGCACATCGGCTACGGCGTGTGGTTCCTGCGCCGGGCCGTGAGCGAGGTCCCGGGCATGGGCGACGTCGTGCGGGCCACGCTGCGCGAGCTGCTGCCCGCCGTCGCCGACTCGCTGACCCCTCCCGAGGGCGCCGACGCCTCCGATCTCGGAGCCTCCGCCGAGGAGCTCCGCGCGTTCGCGCTGGACGGGCTGACCCGCAGGCTCTCGATCATCGGCGTCCCGCTGGAGACGCTGTGAGCGAGGTCCCCGGGCTGCCCCGCCGCGCGACCGCCGAGGCGCTCGGCACCTTCGCCCCGGCCCGCTCCTTCGCGCCCGCACTCGTGTCCGGCCAGTGGCGCGACTTCTGGGTCTACCTCGCCGGCCCGCTGCTGGGCGCGCCGCTGGGCGCGTTCGCCTACCAGTTCGTGCGCGGCGAGCGCCGTGCGGGCGCCGCGCACTCCCAGCGCCCGAGCGGCTGAGACGCGCGGCCCGCGAGGGGACGGACCGGCCACCGGGCACAAGTCAGACGCCCGTGACCCGGGCCCCGCCGGGATGCGACGGGACCCGGCGGGGGCGCTACTCAGGCGGCCGTCACCGGCACGTCCGCCCCGATGAACGCCAGCAGCGGCTTGTTGACCTGCAGCGTGTGGGTCCAGGCGATCGCGTGCGGGCCGCCCTGGATGGTCACCAGTTCCATGTCCTTGATCATCCCCGGCAGGCGCTTGCCGGTCTTCTCGTAGGGCAGGATCCGGTCGGCGTCGCCTTGGATCACCAGCATCGGCACGTCGATCTTGTCCAGGTCCTCGCGGAAGTCGGTCTCCCACGTCGGGATGCACGCGACGGTCGCCACGGCCCCCGCGGCGGCGGCGATGTTCCAGCTGGCCTGGAACGCCTGGTCGCTGACCAGGGTCCCGCCGAATTCGTCGATGTTGTAGAAGTTGTCCAGGAAGCCCTTCATCCAGGCTGGACCGTCTGCCCTGGCTTCCTTCATGAAGTTGTCGAACAGGCTTTTCGGCAGCCCGTCGGGGTTGTCGTCGGTCTGCAGCAGGAACGGCGGTATCGGGGACACCAGCACGCCCCTGGAGATCCGCTCGGAGCCGTATGAGCCCAGATAGCGAGTGACCTCGCCGGTGCCCATCGAGTGCCCGACCAGGGTCACGTCGCGGAGGTCCAACTCATCGATCAGCGTGCTCAGGTCGGCGGCGAAGGTGTCGTAGTCGTAGCCGATCGTCGGCTTGCTGGAATTCCCGAACCCGCGCCGGTCGTAGGTGATCACGCGACGACCCGCTTCGAGCAGGAGCGCGAGCTGCTTGTCCCATGCCCGCCCGCTCAGCGGGTATCCGTGGATCAGGACGATCGGCTCACCCGAGCCGTGATCCTCGTAGTACAGGTCGATCGTCCCGGAGTTCTCGTTACCGACGCTCAGATACGGCATTGACGCTCCTTCGGGTTGAGGTTTGCCCGTCCGGGCCGATCAGGCCGGACACGGCTGTCCGAAGGGTCCCCGAAGCTGCACGTCGGAATCCGTTCCCCTCGAGAAGCCGCGATTCACGGCGGCGCCCGAGGGCCCGTCGTCCCTATGCTCCCACTGCTGTCAACCCTCTCGCCGGGTGGCCGCCGGTGTGAACGAAGCGTGATGGCGAGCCCGCTCGATCGCGGGCGTGAGGCGGGCCCCGCGGCCCCGGCGAGCAGGGGTCGGCGCCGCCATATCGCACCGATGCGCGATCCGCCGCGGACCGGGCGCATCGAAGCTACTGTGGAGGGGTTGGAGCGGTGATGCCGTTCCCCCGCTCACACCGCCGCCGGAGGGCGATCTGATGGAGCCCGCCGAAGCCTGGCCGCTTGACCCGCTCACCGTCGCCATGCGGGTCGTGCGCGTGATCGACCAGATCGACGCGCGCGACGAGGACGACGAGGTCGCTCTGCTCTCAGACCTGTTGCAGGCGGCCTGGGGATCGCTGGCGGCCCAGAACCAGTGACAGACCCGGCGCGCTCGGCGTCGATCAGGGCGAGAGCCGCTCCAGACCCCAGGCGCCGTCGCGGCGGCGCACGAAGCGCAGCCGGTCGTGCAACCGGTCGCGGCGCCCCTGCCAGAACTCGACGCTCCTCGGCTTGACGCGAAAGCCGCTCCACCATTCCGGCCGCGGGACCGTGCCGCCGGCGGGGTGGCGCGCCCGAAGCTCGGCGGCAGCCGCCTCGAGGCCCTCGCGCCCGTCGATCACGCTCGACTGGCGACTTGCAAGCGCGCCGATCTGCGACCCGTAGGGCCGGCTCGCGAAGTAGGCGTCCGCCCGCTCGGGGTCGACCGGCTCCACGTCCCCGATGACGATCACCTGACGGCGCAGCGCGTACCAGGGGAAGACCAGCGACGCACGCGGGTTCGCCTTCAGGTCGCGGGCCTTTCGGGAGCCCAGGTTGGTGAAGAACTCGAAGCCCTGCTCGTCGACGCCCTTCAGCAGGACGCTCCGCGCCGACGGGTCGCCGTCCGCGCCGGCCGTCGCGAGCACCATCGCGTCGGGCTCCTCGAGGCCCGCCGCCCGAGCCTCCGCGTGCCAGCTCTCGAATTGAGCCAGCCAGCCGCTCGCCAGGTCCGCCTCGCGCAGCGCTGGTTCGCCGCCCTCTGTCATGCCCACCTGTTCTCCGTGCGGATGTCCAACCCTTTCGCCGCGGCCGGGGCGGCGATCGCGCAGTCGGGCGCCGGGCGGGGCGGCCAGGCCTCCGTCGCACGACGCCCGCGCTCGCCCTTCTGCGAAGTTTCTGCCGTGCGCCCAGCTCCCGCGGACACCCCGGTCGCGACCGGCCTGGACGACCGCCCCTCGCTCGGGGTGATCGTGCGCGAATGGGGCCGGATCGGCTGCATCGGCTTCGGCGGCCCGCCGGCCCACATCGAGCCTGCTCCGCGAGCTGTGCGTGACGCGGCGGCACTGGCTGGCGCGAGGCCGACTTCGAGACGCGCACTGGCCGCGACGCAACATCCTCCCCGGGCCGGCCTCGACACAGCTGGCGATCTACTGCGCCTGGCGGCTGCGGCGGCACCGCCGGCGCGCTCGTCGGCGGCGTCGCCTTCATCGCGCCGGGGCTGCGTCATGATCCTCGCCCTCTCCGCCTTGTTCCTCGCCGGCTCGCCGCCCGACTGGGTGCGGGGAGCGGGGCTGGGCGCGGGCAGCGCCGTCGCGGCGGTCGCCGCCAGGGCGGGCCTCGACATCGCCGGCCGATGTGGCGTCGGGCAGGCGCCGAGCGGCGGCCATGGTCGCGCCTACGCGCTCCGTCGGCGGTCTCGCCGCGGCCCTGACGGGACCGTGGCTCGTGCTGGTGCTGGTCGGCTGCGGCGCTGCTCGAGCTCGCCCGTCACGGGCTCGGGACGCCCGCGCGATGGCTCGCTCACGCCTGGCCGCTGCTGGCGGCCGCGGCGCGACCCCGGGGGGACCGGCGCGCTGGCCTGGATCGCGCTGAAGGTCGGCGCGCTCTCCTTCGGCGGCGGCTTCGTGATCGTGCCGCTGATGCAGGCCGACGCGGTCGGCACCTACCACTGGATGACCCACGCCCAGTTCCTGAACGCGGTCGCGCTCGGGCAGATCACGCCGGGACCGCTCGTGCAGACCGTCGCCGCGGTCGGCTACGCCGCAGGGCGGCCTCGGCTGCGGGCGTGCTGGCGGCCGTCGTGGCGTTCGCCCCGTCCTTCTCCTTCATCCTGCTCGGGGCCGGGCGATTCGAGCGGCTGCTGCGCAACGAGCGCGGCCCTGGCCTTCCTGGGCGGTGCCGGCCCGGCCGCCGCCGGCGCGATCATCGGCTCGGCGATACCGCTGGCGCTGGCGCTGCGGCGAGGGGTGGCAGTACCCGCTGCTCGCGGCGCCGCCGCGCTGGCCCTGCTGGTGCTGCGCGCCCCGATCGTCGCGACGCTGCTGGCCTGCGGCGCGGTCGGGGTGCTGGCGGCGCTGCTGGGCGCGCCGCTGCTGCACTGAGCGCTCGCCGTGGGAGGCCGGCGCGTCTCTATTTCGCGGTGACCGAGTAGGTTCCCGCGACGCTCAGCGCTCCCGGCGCAGCCGCGGGGAAGCTCAGAACCGCACCGAAGCGCCCGGATTCTCCCGACACGGGAGGGTCAGTCTCGGGGTCCGAGGCGACCGGCGCCCCGAGGTTCACCGCCGCGTTCTCATACAGGCACAGCGTGCCGCGTGCGGCCTGTCCGACTCCGGGGCAGGACCCTTCGTGCGCTCCGGGCGCGAGGAAGAAGACATTGCTCGCACCCGCGGGAAGCGGAACCTCGAAGGTCACTCCGGTGCTGTAGGTCGCACCTCCTTCGGCTTCCGGCACGCTCAGCGCGAAGTCCCCGCTCTCCGTTTCGCCGCCGGAGGCGACCGTGAGCGCCGAGGGACCGCGTTCTCCCTGCTGACCTTTGCTGCCCTGATGGCCCGGCAACCCCTGCACCCCCTGTGGCCCGACCACTCCGTTCGGGCCGGGCACGCCCCGGGGGCCGCGCGCACCCCTGAGCTGCTTGAGGACATGCGGGTTGATCTGGTGGATCGAGTTGATCTGGGGCGTGCCCCGGGGTCCCTGCGCACCGCGCGGTCCCCGCGCGCCCTTCAGCTGCTTGAGGACATTCGGGTTTATCTGTCCTGTCGAGTTGATCAGGTAGTGGGACGCGGCCAGGGCGCCGCCGCTCATCGCCAGCACGAGCGCCAGCGTGGCGGCAACGTTCGCGTATGTGATCCGTCGGCGCACCGGCTAAGCGTAAGGCAGCGGGGACCGTGTGGGCGCCGGCTCCGGGCCTGGGAGGCCGCTCAGGCCGGCCAGACGTCCTCTCCCCCGGCCGCCTCCTCGATCTGCTCGAGGGTCAGGTCGGCCTGGCGGTCGTCGATCATCGCCTGCAGCGCCCGCGGGATCGTCTCGGCCCATGCCCGCCTGGCTATCGCCACGGTGCCCTGCTGCTCGTCGAACTGCTTCCATTCGAGCTCGATCAGCGGCGCCCGTGACGGCGGCGCGTCGCTGGGCACCGGCGCCCCCCAGCCGTAGAGGGTGATCTGCGCCTGCCAGCCGTGCGGGCAGAGCTCTCCCATCACGGCCAGCGCCCGCCACTGGTCGTCCACCGGCGGGGCGCGCCGGGAACGCCGGCGCACGTAGAGCGCGATCAGGACCGCCGCGAGTGTCAGGCCCGCGATCAGCAGGCCGACCAGCACCGTGTCGGTGGCGAGCACCGGATGGCCCGTGCCACCTTGCACGCCGCTGGCGATCGGGATGCTCACGCTGCCCTCGCCACCCGTACGCAACGGTCAAGGACACAGGTGAGCAAGCCGGCTCTCATGTCCACTTCAAGGTACCCCTTCGGAGGCCCTTTGGGCGTCGATCTCGTGAACGGCCTCTCAGGCGGCGCCCGGCGGGGAGGCGCGCCTGCGCCGGAAGTCCCGTTCGGGGGCGACGACCGTGTAAAGGCACCAGAACGACCAGGCCATGGCGCCCGCGGCCAGCGCGTAGGAGACGTAGGCCAGCGGGGTCACGCCGCCCAGCCGGCACAGGACCCCGAGCGCGAAGAGGACGATCGCGTAGAGCCTCAGCGCGTTCACGCAGGCCATCCGGGCCGTGGCCTCCAGGCCGCTGCTCTGCAGCGCGCGCTCGAAGCGCGGGTTGCTCGTCCTGAACAGCCGCACCACCACGGGCCCGAGCAGGCGCCGCTCGGCGTCGTTGAGGTAGGGCAGGGGGTCGCGGTCCTCGGTCACCGCGTCCGTATCGGCCGGCGACGCTCGAGGCTTGAGCGCGGCGAGTCCACCTGGGACAGCGTCCGTACGGGACTGACCGCCCGGCGGGCTGCCAGTGCCAGGCCGTGGTGCCAGCCCGCCCAGCGTGAGAGCCGCGCCCCTGCCGCGACGCGGCCCTCTCGTGCCCGCGGCGCCGCCCGCCGCGGATGCCCGGGGCCGCGCTGTCGAACACGCGGCCCCGGCTGCTCTAGCGGCCTATTCTTTTTCGCCGTGTCCGGTGAATTCGATGACCTGCTGGAACGTCGAACGGTTCGTCCAGGACATCGTCACCGGGAGCGCTTTTCCTTTCTTCACTTCCATGAGGATGCCCGGCGGGAAGGTGATCCGCACCTTCGCCGCGCGCCATGCCTTCATTTCGGCGCCCTGTTCGGTCTGGAGTTTTTCGGCCGCGCCCTGAATCGCTGACCACAGCGAGCTGCGGCAGGCTTCCAGCACTCCGCTGCCGCAGTAGCCGCGGCTCAGCGGCTGGCCGATCGCGTCGCCCAGCACCTGGCGCAGACCCTTGTAGACGTACCCGTACCAGCCGCTCCCGTAGGAGGAGCCGCCCGAGTTCTCGCCGTTGTCCGGGCCGATGATCCCCTTGAGTTCGTTCGTCAGCCCTTCGCCCAGCACCGGCTTGAGCACCGCTTCGCCGATCGGCGTCCATGCCGTGTCGAGGATCGCCGCGGCGGGAGCCTTGGGGCCTTCCTTGCCGTAGCGGCTGGCACCCTGCTTGACCCACTTCGCGATCGTCTTGCGGGCTTCCAGGGCCAGCGCGCTCGGCGCCGGACCGGGGCTGTTCAGGACTTCTTCGATCGTCGGCCAGACAGCCACCGCGCGCAGATCCTGGGTGGCCGCCTTGTTCATGATCGAGACGTCGCTGGCCTCGGTCATGCCTTCGGCGAAGCCCGTGAACAGCTGCGAGCGGTGGATCGGGCCGTAGGCCCAGTTGTCCGACGCGGCGCCCCATTCCGGAGCGGGCTTGTTGTTCCAGTTGGTGAAGTAGCCCTGCGCCGGGTCGATTTCATGCGGGTGCTGTTCGAGGCTCAGGAAGCCTTTCCAGTCGTATGCGCCCGTGCCCAGCGTCGGCAGGCTCGGGTTCGTGCCCGCCGCGGTGACCGGCAGGCGACCCGCCGAGAAGTAGGCGATGTGTTCGTTGTCGATGTAGCCCATGTTGAACGTCGTGTCGAGTTCGTTGGCCGCTTCGAAGAACTCCTGCGGGTTGTGAACCTTGTTGGAGTCCAGCTTGGCGAAGGCCACCTCGCCCGCGGGCTCGCGGCCGCGGGTCGCGCGGTCGAGCGAGATCGCGTACGGCGCGCCTTCGACGATCGCGGTGCCCTCGATCGGACCGTGGACCGATTCGTAGAACTTGACCTCGTGGGCCGCTTCTTTGCCCGCCGCGCCGATTTCACCGGCGTCGAACAGGTGCATCGGCACGCATTTGCCGTTGTAGACGTAGGAGGTCGATTCCCTGGTCGGCGGGCTTTCGTCCGGGTTGCAGAGCTTCTCCATGAACGTCTGCGTGTTCTCGCTGCCGGCGCTGGTCAACGACCAGGCGAAGTCACGGCCGCGGCCGATGAACACGTAGGGCGAGATCGGCGCGACGACGCCCTGGGCGTCGATGCCCGGCCCATGCAGGTCGGCCTGGAAGACGATCTCCGGGTAGAAGTAGCCGAGCTGCGGCCCCATCACCGCCTTCGGGTGCCCGTTGGCCGCGTCTTTCGAGCCGACCAGCAGGAAGTTCGACATCTTTTTCCTCGACGCCGCCAGGGCCGCGGCGGCCTTGCGCGCCAGGAGGCTCGCGCTGCCCGGTTCGACCTGCACCGCGCCCGGGGTCGGGCCGACCGGTTCCTGGTCGTAGGGGAATGCTTTTGCCGCCGTCGTCGGCGCTTCGGGGTCGTTGACCTGGCGCAGGTCGCGGAAGATTTCCTGACCGGCGGTGGCGCCGAATTTGGCTTCCAGACGGCCGAGGTATTCGGAGTTCTGGACTTCCGCCCCACCGCCGTTGCCGAAGATCGAGCCGATGAAGGCGAACCCGGCGATCGCGTCGGTGAATGTCACTGTCGGCAGTTCGGGTTTGGAGAGCGATTTCTCGTAGCCGTTGACGCCTTCGACCCAGGCTTCGAGGTCCTGGATCACTTTTTCGCCTTCGGGCCCCTTTTCTTCGAGGACTTTCTTCTGTTCTTCGACGAATTTGATCGCTTCGGCGCTCGGTTTGAACGAGCGCTGTTCGAGCAGCAGCCCGAATGCGTTCACGCCGGGCACGCCGAGCGCGGCCGTGTAGGCCGGCCCGAGGCCCAAGCGCAGCAGCAGCCCGCGGTCCTTCGCGGCGACCCATCCGGAGCCGTACATGACGTCTGAGCGGGTGGCGCCGTTGATGTGCGGGATGTCGTGTTTGTCGCGGATGATTTCCACCCCGGCCTTGGGGTTTTCCGTCCGCAGCACGCCGCCGCCGGCGTTGTCGCCGAATTTCTCCGGGAGGTAGTCGGC
Organism: uncultured Solirubrobacteraceae bacterium; assembly: GCA_963760785.1. Lineage (GTDB taxonomy): Bacteria > Actinomycetota > Thermoleophilia > Solirubrobacterales > Solirubrobacteraceae > Palsa-744. The sequence goes on from CAVXEL010000002.1 coordinate 268,734, forward strand.
TTCGATCGTTTCCTGCGTGACGTTGCCCTTCTTGGGCGTGAGCTTTTCGTAGAGTTTCGCCTGGTCGCGTGAGTATTTGCCCTCTTGCAGGCCGCCTTCGGCGCCCGGGGGCAGGATCTGGAAGGCGCCGCCCGAGAAGTCTTCGAACGCCCCCGCCGGCACAGCTGCGAGCGCGAGCAGCGCGAAGCAGCTCACCACCGCCAGTGCAAGCCGCCTGAGCGCGCGCGCTCCGGCCGGCCCGACGATCCGTGTCCCCAGCGATCCCTCACGCATCATGCTCGCCTCCCAGCTGCCCGCGCTCCCTCGAACCCGGACAATCGAATACACCCCTCGAACTCGCGAATCCTACCACCAGGTGTCAACCCGACTCGTGAAACGGAAGTGACCTTCAGAGCGCCGCGGATGCGTCAGCAGCGGGCCTCGAGGCCCGCTCCGGCAGGGCTCCAGATGCTCGGCCGCGCGCCGTTGCGGGCTAGAACTCGAGGTAGCGCAGCACGACGCGGCCGATGACGATCACGTCGCCGTTGCCGAGCTCGGCCTGCTGCACGCGGCGGCCGTTGACGAACGTCCCGTTGGAGCTGCGATCGTCGAGGATCCGGGCCCCGGCGGCACGCGGCACCAGGATCGCGTGGCGACGTGAGACGGAGCTCTCGTCGAGGTGCAGGTCGGCCGAGAGCCCGCGTCCGATGTGGATCACGTCGGTCCCGACCGGGATCAGCAGGGTGCGCCCGGAGCCCTGCACCTCGATGTAGCGCCCCGGTCGGTCCGGAGCGCTCTCCCTCGCCTGGCTGATGGTTCGCTCGTCGAGGCAGGCGATCGGATCGACCCGTTCGGTGATCCCCTCGGCGGCGGGGCGGATGAGTGTCTCGGAGCTCATGCCCATAGCCAACCCCATGCTACTCATGGCCACCTCAATACCCGTGAAGAAAAAAAGAAAAACCAGGCCCCCGGGAGCGTGCGCGATGCGTTGCGTGGCCTGGGGCGCGCCCGCCCGGCAGCGGGCGCTCGGCCGCATCACCGCCCCGGGCTCCGCGGACCGGAGACTCCCCCTCACAGCGTCCTGGTGCCCGTCAATCGGCATCCGGCTGGCGTACCCTGCTTGATGAATGCCAGCTCTCCCCCTGGCCGACACGGCCGACATCGTCACCGCCGCGGTGGTGCTGGGCCCCCTGGCCCTGATCGCGTTCTTCTACGCCCGACGCGTGCGGCTGCTGGCCGGCAGGGACCATCCCGTCCCCGGCTGGCGTCAGGCCTGCTTCTACGTGGGCTGCGCCGTGATCGCCGCGTCGATCGGCGGCCTCGGCCCGCTCAGCCAGGAGCTGCTCTACATCCACATGACCGAGCACCTCCTGCTGGGCGACATCGGCGCGCTGCTGATCGTGCTCGGCCTGACCGGGCCGCTGATCGCGCCGATCCTGACCTTCCGGATCGGCTCCGTCCGGGTCTTCGATCGCCTGCGGATCCTCGCCCACCCGCTGATCGCCTTCCCGCTGTGGGCGATCGACCTGTACGTCTGGCATCTGCCGGTCCTCTACGAAGCGGCGCTGCGCCATCCCGGCATCCACGCGCTCGAGCACGCAATGTTCCTAGCGCTCGGGATCAACATGTGGATGTGCCTGTTCGGGCCGCTGCCGATGCCGAGCTGGTTCGGCAACCTCGGGAAGCTGATCTACATCGTCGCCGTGCGGCTCACCGGCGCCGTCCTGGGCAACGTCTTCCTGTGGTCCGGGACCGTCTTCTACTCCTTCTACCTGCACGGCGACGCCATCCACAACATCTCGCCGCTGGCCGACCAGAACATCGCCGGGGCGGTGATGATGGTCGAGGAGTCCTTCCTGACCCTGGGCCTGTTCTGCTGGCTGTTCCTGCGTGCCGCCCGCGAGAACGAGGAGCGCCAGCAGCTGCTGGACTTCGCCCGCGCGCACGATCTCGAGCTGACCGAGACCCGGGCCGCCAGGGCCGTCGCAGCCGGCCGGGCCGCCGAGCTGCACAGGCGCCTGGAGGCCCGAGACGGCGCGCAGGAGCAGGTCTGAGCGCTACGCTGAGGGCATGTGCGCCGGTTGTGCAATGGCGGCCGCGTCGGCCGCGACGGGCTTCAGGAGCTGGCTGCAGACCCACAACATCCCCTGGCTGACGCCGCGACGGATGCGCAGGCTGACGATCGCCGCGATGTGCGCCGCGGGGCTCGTCTCGACGGTCGGCTTCAGCGGTTCGACGCCGGCCAGCGCGTCGGCCCATCACGCCCGGTCCGCGAGCCCCGCCTCAGCGGCGCCCGTCCAGCATCCCTAGGACCTCGACCGGCCCGGCCACAGCAGGGGGCCCTCCAACGACGCCGTCAGGGCGTCGCCCTAACCGCCGGCGACGGCGGGCAGGATCGTCAACTCCGCCCCGTCGGCCACAGGCGTCGAGAGCCCGTCGAGGAAGCGGATGTCCTCGCCCGAGAGGTAGATGTTGACGAAGCGTCGCAGCGAGCCGTCCTCGTCGGAGATGCGCGCGCGGAGCTCCTCGTGGCGGCTGAACAGGCCGTCGAGGACCTCCTGGACGGTGGCGCCTTCGACCGCGGCCTCCGCCTCCCCGCCGGCGGCGGCCCGCAGCTGTGTGGGGATCTTCACGACGACGCTCATCGCACCGCGACCGGCTCGGGCACGCGGGCGTGGAAGTCCTCGACCGTCGGGGCGATCTCGTGCGTCTCGAAAGTGCCGCGCACCGCGTCGAGCGTCTTCAGGCCCTCGCCTGTGATCACCAGCACGACCCGCTCGTCCGGGTCGATGTCGCCGCGCTCGGCCAGCTTGGCCAGCACGGCCGTGGTCACGCCGCCGGCCGTCTCGGTGAAGACCCCCGTCGTCTCGGCCAGCAGCCGGATGCCGGCCTTGATCTCCTCGTCGCTGACAGCGTCGATCGAGCCGCCCGTGCGGCGGGCGAGGTCGAGCGCGTAGGGACCGTCGGCGGGGTTGCCGATCGCCAGCGACTTGGCGATCGTGCTCGGCTTGACCGGGCGGCACACGTCGTGTCCTTCGGCGAAGGCGCTCGCGACCGGCGAGCACCCCTCGGCCTGTGCGCCGTTCATCCGCGGCAGCTCGGGCTTGGACCCGTCCGCCGCGTCGAGCAGGCCGAGTTCGGTCCACTCCTGGAAGCCGCGGGCGATTTTCGTGAACAGCGAGCCGGAGGCGACCGGAACGACGCAGCGATCCGGGAGCTCCCACCCGAGCTGCTCGGCGATCTCGAAGGCCAGCGTCTTTGACCCCTCGGCGTAGTAGGGGCGCAGGTTGATGTTCACGAACGCCCAGTCACGTTCCGCGCAGAGCTCCGTGCAGAGACGGTTGACGTCGTCGTAGTTGCCCTTCACGCCGACCAGCCTGGTCCCGTAGACGCCGGTCGCCAGCACCTTCTGCTCCTCCAGGTCGGCGGGGATGAACACGTAGGAGTCCATGCCCAGCGCGGCGCCGTGGGCGGCGACCGAGTTGGCCAGGTTGCCCGTGGAGGCGCAGGCGATCGTCTCGAAGCCCAGCTCACGGGCGCGGGTGACCGCCACGGAGACGACACGGTCCTTGAATGAGTGGGTCGGGTTGGCCGCGTCGTTCTTGACCCACACCTCGCGCAGGCCGAGCCTCGCCGCGAGCCGGTCGGCCCGGATCAGCGGCGTGCAGCCCGCCGGCAGGCCGACGCGTGAGGCGAGCCGGCCCGAGGGGCCCGGGGGGCCGCCGGCGAGGGGCAGGAAGTCCGCGTAGCGCCAGATGTTCTGGGGGCCGCCCTGGATGCGGCGACGCAGCTCACCGACGTCGCGGCTGGTGGCGCTGTGGTCGTATGCGACCTCCAGCGGGCCGAAGCAACGCTCGCAGACGTAAAGCGCCTCGAGCGGGTACTCGGTCTTGCACTCCCGGCACTGCAGATGAGTGGCAGCCATGTGGGTCCTTTCGCTCTGATCTTCGCCTTGTCACGTGTGGCGAAGAGCGCGAGGCCCGCCACACATCGCCTGGAATTGGCACCACTTCCGTCTGTGACTTGACGGCGGTTGCCGGGGTTTCACAGGGCCAGGCCCTCCACCCCTCTGGATGTGTCTTGCTGCTATGTGCGCGAAAGTCTAGCAACCTCATCGGCATCTGTGAGCGGTCGCTGGAGCGAAGTCACCGCGAAGAAGACGACCTTCGAGGTCCGGTAACCGTGCCCGCGCGGCGGTGTAGCCCAGGGCGTGAGCACCTCGACGCGCCAGCGCGATGATCGGCCCTTGGAGCGAGACGAGCCGTTCCGCTTCGCCGTGCCCGGAACGCGCCGGCGGATGCTGGTGATCGTCAACCCCTACGCCAGCACCGTCTCGGACCGGCTGCGAAACCTGGTCGTCTACGCCCTTCAGGGCCGCTTCGAGGTCGACGCGGTCGACACCGAGGCGCGTGGCCACGCGACCGAGCTGTGCCGCGAGGCCGCCCACGAGGGCTACGACGTCGTGGTCGCCTTCGGCGGCGACGGGACGGTCAACGAAGCCGCAAACGGGCTGCTCGGCTCCCCCACCCCGCTCTCCTGCCTGCCGGGCGGGTCGGCCAACGTGTTCGGCAAGATGCTCGGGATCCCCGGTGACCCGGTCGACGCGACCGAGCACCTGCTGGCGATGGCCGACGACTGGAGGCCCCGCAAGGTGGACCTGGGCGTGGTCAACGGCCGCTGCTTCACCTTCTCCTCCGGGCTCGGGCTGGATGCCAGCGTCGTCGAGCGCGTCGATGCCAACCCGCGCCTGAAGGCGCGCCTGGGGCCCTACTTCTTCACCTGGGTCGCCGTCAGCACGTTCTTCCGCCGCTACCTGGTGCGCCCGCCCCGGCTGACGGCGCAGACCCCTGCCGGCGAGCTCGACGGCGTCACGGCGATCGTCCAGAACGGCTCCCCCTTCACCTACTTCCAGGACCGTCCGATCGACATCGCCGAGGGCGCCGCGCTGGACTCCGGCAGGCTGGCCGGCGGCGTGCTGCACCGCGCGACGCTGCTGACGATGCCCTCGATCGCCTGGCGGGCCTTCTCGCCTCGCGCCCGTGTGTCGGGCAACCGCCAGGTCACCGGGCTGCCCGATGCCAGCGAGCTCGTGGTCCGCACCGCCGACGACCGGCCGCTGCCGCTGCAGGTCGACGGCGACTACCTCGGCGAGGTGACCGAGGCGCGCTACTCGATCCTGCCCGACGCCCTGAACGTCATCTCCTGACGGGCGGCGAAGGCCCCGCCCGATCGGGCGCAGCGCGCGGCTCAGTCCGTCGCGCCCGGCGTCACCCGGTAGGCGTCGAAGACCGAGTCCGTGTTGCGCAGCCGGGTAATCGCGCTCTTCAGCGCGTGGGTGTCGGCCAGCTCGACGACGAACCTGTTCTTGACCATCGGGCCCATCGACAGGCAGCGCGCTTCGAGGATGTTCGCGCCGGACTCCGAGAAGGACCGCGAGAGGTCCTCCAGCAGCCGGTGGCGGTCCCAGGCGTCGATCTGGATCTCGACGATGAAGCCGGTCGACTGGTCCCCTTCCCAGGAGACGTCGGTGAAGCGTTCCGGGTTCTTGCGCAGCAGCGCCGTGTTGGGGCAGTCGGCGCGGTGGATCGTGATGCCCCGCCCCAGCGAGATGTAGCCGACGATCTCATCGCCCGGAACGGGCCGGCAGCACTTCGCCAGGCGCAGCATCACGTCCTCGACTCCCTCGACCCTGATCCCGTACTGGCCCGAGGTCTTGTTCGGGCGCCTGCGCCCGCGGCCGACCCGCAGCAGCTCGGCGCCGCTGTCGTCCCCGTCCGCCGACTCGCCCTGCTTCAGGCGCTGCATGACCTTGTTCACGACCAGCTTCGGCGAGACCTTCGCGGCGCCCAGCGCGATGTAGAAGTCGTCCGCCTTGCGGTAGCCCACCTCCCGGATCACGTCGGCCAGGAGCGCCGAGCCTGTGATCTTCTGCGCCGGCAGCCCCTGTTTGCGCAGGTGCTCCTGCAGCAGCTCACGGCCCGTGTGCTCCGTGTCGACGCGGCTCTCCGCCTTGAACCAGGCCTTGATCTTGTTGCGGGCGCGGGTCGTCTTGACCATCGCCAGCCAGTCCCTCGAGGGACCGCGCTCGCGCTTGGCCGTGAGGATCTCGACGATGTCGCCCGAGCGCAGCTCGTAGTGCAGCGGAACGATTTTCCCGTTGACCCGAGCGCCCACGCAGCGGTGTCCGATCTCGGTGTGCACCTCGTAGGCGAAGTCCAGGGGTGTCGCGCCGGCGGCGAGCGAGCGGACCTCGCCCTTGGGCGTGAAGACGTAGACCTCCTCCTCGAACAGGTCGGTCCGCAGCGTCTGCATGAACTCGTGCGGGTCGGAGAGGTCCTTCTGCCAGTCGAGCATCGAGCGCAGCCAGTTGAGCTTCGCGTCCTCGCCGCCGCCGCCTGGCCAGCCCCGCCCGGCTCCAGTCCCCTGCTCGCCGCCGGCCTGGCCCTTGTAGACCCAATGCGCCGCGACCCCGAACTCGGCCATCTCGTGCATCTCGTGGGTGCGGATCTGGATCTCCAGCGGCCTTCCCTCGGGACCGATCACAGTCGTGTGCAACGACTGGTACATGTTGAACTTGGGCATCGCGATGAAGTCCTTGAAGCGGCCCGGCAGCGGCTTCCAGATCGAGTGGATCACGCCGACCGTGCCGTAGCAGTCCTTCACCGAGTCGACGATGACCCTCATCGCCGTGAGGTCGTAGATCTCGTTGAACTCGCGGCCCTTCTTGGTCATCTTCGCGTAGATCGAATAGAAGTGCTTGGCCCGCCCCGCGATCTGGGCTTCGATGCCGACGTCCGCCAGCTCGCTGCGCAGGTACTCGCCGGCCTCCGACACGTAGTGTTCGCGGTCGTCCCGCTGCTGGGCCACCAGCGCCTTGATCTCCTGGTACTTGCGCGGGTGCAGCGTCGCGAACGCCAGATCCTCCAGCTCCCACTTGATCGCGTGGATACCCAGGCGGTGGGCCAGCGGGGCATAGATCTCGAGCGTCTCGCGGGCCTTCTCGATCTGCTTCTGCTTGGGCATCGCCTCGATCGTGCGCATGTTGTGCAGCCGGTCGGCGAGCTTGATCAGGATGACCCTCACGTCGGTGGCCATCGCCACCATCATCTTGCGGTAGTTGCTCGCCTGCGCCTCGTCGCGGGACTGGAAGGTGATGCCCTTCAGCTTCGTGACGCCGTCGACGACGCCTGAGATCTCCTCGCCGAAGCGCTCCCGGACCTCCTCGATCGAGGCCGAGGTGTCCTCGACCGTGTCGTGCAGGAGCGCCGCGCACAGCGTCTCCGTGTCCAGGCGCATCGAGGCGCAGATCCGGGCGACGCCGACCGGATGCACGATGAACTCCTCACCCGACTTGCGCCGCTGGGCGGCATGGTGCTCGCAGGCGAACACGAACGCGTCCTGGACGCGGGCCCGGTCGATCTCCACGGCCGAGTCGGCGGCGTGCTCGGAGACGATCGCGAAGAGCTCGCTCAGCAGCCGCCGCTCGGAGGAGCTGAGGCCCGCCGGCTGGGGAATCTCGACGGCCGTCGGACGGTCTTCGCCGGTCGGCGGCAGCGCAGCCGCAGGACGCTCGGAGACCTGTGTTCCCCTTGTGCTCTTGGGATCGTCGCTCGCCGCCATGATCAAAGGGTAGGGGACGCGCTGGCCGGACCCAAGCGCTCCAGACGGTCGATCCCCCCGCGGCGGGGTCGGCCGGTGCCTTCGACCATCTTCTGACTCACGACACTAGAACAGCGCCAGCTCCTCGCGCTCGGAGTCGGGCAGCGGCTCGGCTGCCTGCTCGGGCGGGGGCTCGCCGAGCTCGATCGCGTGGCGCAGCCGCAGTCGGGGCTCGCTGACCCCGTTCCACTCGTTGACCTCCAGGGCAAACGTCGCCCGGGCCTCTCGCCCCTCGGCGACCGGCAGCTTCGACCCCTGCCCGAAGCACACTCCCCGGCTGCGCACCCCACCCGACTCGACCGTGAAGCGGACGTGCTTGCCTTCGCCCATCGGGCGCGCGTCGCGGAAGACCGCGTCCGCCACCATCAGGCACACCGGCGGGTTCGCCCGCCCGAACGGCGCCAGAGACTGCAGCTCCTCCGCCAGGCCCATCCCCAGCTCGGGCCCGGCGACGATCGCGTCGACCCTCTCCACCGCGCCGGGCGCGCCGCGTGGAAGCACGCGCTCGGCGTGCGCCGCCAGAGCCGCGGCGAAGTCGCCGAGGCGCACGCGCTCGAGCTCCAGCCCGGCCGCCGCGCGATGGCCCCCGAAGCGCCCCAGGTGCTCGCCGCAGGCGCTCAGCCCCGCGAGCAGGTCGAATGCGTCGACGCTCCGTCCCGAGCCGCGCCCTGTGGCTCCGTCGAGGGCCACCATCACCACCGGCCTGCCGCTGGCCTCGACGAGCCGCGAGGCGACGATCCCGATCACCCCGGGGTGCCAGCTCTCACCGGCCAGCACGTAGGCGCCGCGCTCGCCCAGCTCGGCCATCTGCGCTTCGGCCTCGAAGCGGATGCGGTGCTCGATCTCGCGCCGCTCGGCGTTGGCCGCGTCGAGCTCGCGGGCGATCCCGGCGGCGCGCGCCGCGTCCTCGGTCAGAAGCAGCTCGAGGCCCGCATCCGCCCTGTACAGCCTCCCCGCCGCGTTCAGGCGCGGGGCCAGGGCGAAGCCGATGGCGCGCTCGCCCACCCGCGCCGGGTCCACCCCCGCGACGGCCATCAGCGCCCGCAGGCCCGGCTTGGAGGTGCCCGCCAGCGCCCGCAGCCCGCGCCGCAGGAGCGTCCGGTTCTCCCCGACCAGCGGCACCACGTCCGCGACCGTCGCCAGCGCCACCAGGTCGAGGTCGCGCCGCAGCGCGCGCTGGTCGCCGCCGCTCGCCGCGACGAGCGCCTGGGCGAGCTTGTAGGCGACCGCCGTCGCGCACAGATCCTGGAACGGATAGCCGCACACCGCCGGATGCACGATCGGAGCGTCGGGCAGCCGCCCGTCGGCCCGCGGCGCATGGTGGTCGGTGACGACCACCTCGACGCCCAGCTCGCGAGCCGCACGCACCTCCTCGACCGCCGTGATCGCGCAGTCCGCCGTGACGAGCAGCCGCGTGCCCCGCGCCGCCAGGCGCCTGACCGTATCGAGCGTCAGGCCGTAGCCCTCGCCGGCCCTGTTCGGGATGTAGGAGTCCACGTCGGCGCCCAGCTCCCGCAGCGTGCGCACCAGGATCGCCGTCGAGCAGATCCCGTCGACGTCGTAGTCGCCGTGAACCGTGATCCTCGCGCCACGCCTGGCGTGGGCCAGGATGCTCGCCAGCGCGTCCGGCAGCCCGGCGAACGCACCCGCGGGATGCTCCTCCTCGGCCGCCAGGAACGCCCGGGCCTCCTCGGGGTCGCCGTGACCGCGGCGCACCAGTACCTGTGCGAGGGCGCCGCTGACACCCAGTGCGCGCTGGAGCCCGGATATCTCCCGGGGCGGGCATGGCGGGACCTCGAAGCGCACGCTGGGCACGCCGGCGAGACTACGGCCAGGGTGAGACGGAACCCTCGCGGGCTGAGCGACCCGCCCTTGGCCGGACGGGGACCGCTGCGGCGTGCGGACCGGCGGGGCTAGTGTCGTGAGTCAGAAGTCGGGCGCGAGTTGGATGATGGGCGGGGAGTTCGACGGCGGCGTCGTGCTTACCGGTGGTACGTGAGGCGACGGCGGCGGGCGTCAGACGCGGGCAGGCACCGGGAAACGCCGTCGAACTTCTCACTCACGACACTAGTAGATGGCGGGCGGCTGGGTGCCCGCCCGTTCGCGGCGCATGCCCTCCAGGTAGACGACCGCCATCCCCAGCAGCGCGCCCGGGACGGCGTAGAGCACGACCGTCACGTCGGTGGCCCTTTCGCCCGGGATCTGCAGCGCGGAGACCTTCGCCCCATAGATGATCAGCCCGGTGACGATCGAGCCGATCAGCGACCCCACGAACGCGCCCACGATCCCTCCCCAGAAGCGGTCCGGGAGGAAGATCGAGAAGTGCCAGAGGGCGAGGCCCATCATCACCCAGCCGAGCATCCCCATCAGCGCGACCTCCCGTGGCGGCGGTTTCTCGGCCGCCGGCTCTTCTGCCGCGGCTTGGGCTCGTCCTTGAGCACCAGGTCCTCCGGGTTCAGGTCGGCAGCGGGGTCGCGCTCGGGCGGGGCCGCCTCGACGCCGTCCTCGGGCGGCGCCTCGGGCGGGGCCTCGGTCGCGACGCGGGCACGCGCAGTGCCGGTCGGCTCGCCCTCGACGTCGAGGTCGCGGACCAGTTCCTGGAACTCGTCCCTGGAGATCTGCTGCCCGGGCTCCTCGGGGGTGGTCAGCCGCCCGCGGCGGGTGCGCCTGCGCTGCTGCTCGGGCTCGACGTCCTCGGGAGCCCCGGCCGCCGTGGTCGCGTACGCCGGCACTGTTCCCAGTTCCCGGATCAGCCGCAGGCGGCGGGCGCGGTAGCCGGGCTCGCGCTCCTTCCAGTGGGTCAGCACCGGCGAGGCGATGAAGATCGACGAGTAGGCGCCCGAGGCGATGCCGATCATCAGCGCGAACGCGAAGTCCTTGAGCGTTTCGCCGCCGAACAGGAGCAGCGACACGACCGGAAGCAGCGTGCAGAAGCTGGTCGCCAGAGACCTGGTCAGAACCTCGGACATCGAGCGGTTGACGATCTGGGAGAACGCCGCCCTGGGCATGCGCGGCACGTTCTCGCGCACACGATCGAAGACGATGATCGTGTCGTACAGCGAGTACCCCAGGATCGTCAGCAGAGCGGCGACCGTGGCCGTCGTGACTTCCCTCCCCGTCAGCGAGTAGACCCCTGCCGTGATCAGCAGGTCGTGCATCAGCGCGATCAGCACAGGCACGGCGTACTTCCACTCGAACCGCAGCGCGATGTAGGCGGAGATCACCAGCAGCGACGCGATGATCGCGATCACTGCGCTCTTGGCGATCGTTTTGCCGAACGTCGGCCCGATCGAGGTCGATGAGAAGTAGGGAGTTCGGCTCGGGGACTGCCTGATGTGGAACCTTTCGTTCAGCGCCGCTTCCACCTTCGAGACGCCGTCAGGGGCGAGTTTCTTGGTGGAGATCTGGAAGCCCGAGCCGCCGACGCTCGGGTCGTTGATCTTCTGGACGACCGCGTTGTGGTCGCCGGCCGCCGCCAGCACTTCGCCGACCTGGTTCGTGCTCGCGGGCAGCACGAAAGACGCTTTGACCCGCGTGCCCGACTTGAAGTCGATGCCGAAGTTCAAGCCCTTGGCGCCGATTGCCAGCGCGCCGATCAGGAGGATCGTGCCCGACAGCGAGAAGAACCACTTCGACGCGCCCATGAAGTCGAACGTCCAGCCTTTGCGTTTCTGGTGCGCGCCCAGGGCCGCGGGGTGGGTGACGAGTTTCGAGCGTCCCATCGCGCCGAGCGCCGCCTGCGTCGCCAGCACCGCGGTGAACAGCGAGACGAGCGTGCCGATGCCCAGCGTGAAGGCGAACCCCTTGACTTCGGCGGTGGCGAGTGCGAACAGGATGAAGGCCGTCATGAAGGTCACGACGTTCGCGTCGACGATCGCCGCGAACCCGCGCTTGTAGCCCGTCGCGATCCCCGAGATCACCGATCTGCCTCCGCGTATCTCCTCCTTGACCCGCTCGAAGATCACGATGTTCGCGTCGGCGCAGACGCCGATCGTCAGGATCAGCCCGGCGATCCCCGGCAGCGTCAGCGTGATCGGGATCAGCTTGATCAGCGCGAAGAAGTAGATCCCGTAGATGACCAGGCCGCCCACCGCGATGGCGCCCAGGACGCGGTAGAAGACCAGCAGGAACAGGCACACCACCAGGAAGCCCACGAGGCCTGCGATCAGGCCCTGGTTGAGCGCCTGTTTGCCCAGGGTCGCCGAGACCTGGGAGCGGGAGATCAGGTTCAGCTTGATCGGCAGCGCCCCCGACTGGAGCTCTTCGGCGAGTTCCTGGGCGGAGTTGATCGTGAAGCCGCCCGAGATCTCCGAGCCGTTCGACGAGTCGATGCCTTCGGGGTACTTCGTGAAGTCGATCGACGGGGTGGTGATCAGCTGGCCGTCGAGCGCCACCGCGAAGTGCTGCAGCGCCGCTTCTTTGGCCACGCCCGGCAGCTGCGCTTCCTGTCCGCGGTGGGCGATCTTCTTGGTCACTTCTTCGAACACCGACTTGCCGTGTCCGCTGAAGCCGAAGTTGACGTTGGGCTGCCCGTTTCCGCCGGCGCCTTCGTCGAAGCCCTGCTGGGGATGGGTGACGTCCGAGCCCGTCAGCACCGGGTCGTCCCTGAGCACGTAGAAGCTGTTGGGCGAGTGGTTGATGACCTTGCCCGTCGCCGATTCGGTCGGTCGCGCCTGCAGGATCACCGTGCCCGGGTTGATCCGCACCGCCTTCGGCGTGGAGCCGGCCGGCGGTTTGTAGCCGTCGGCGTACAGGTTCTGTTCGGTTTCCGCCGGCGCGCAGATCGGCGTGCTCTTGCAGAGCATCCGTTCGTTCTTGGTGTCGATCAGGTACCAGCTGCCGTAGATGCAGCCGTTCTTCTGTTCGGGCGTGCATCCCGGCGTGTACGTCGTCGCTTTCGCCGGGAATTCGGGTGGCCGTTTCTCGGCGCGCAGCACCGCCTGGTACTGCGGCAGGCCGTAGGCCGAGGAGCCCGCTTCGCGCCCGCCGGTCACGGTCGCTTCGGTCGGCGCGGGTTTGCCGTCGGGGCCGATCACGTTCGGCTCCCAGTCGTAGAACTGCAGCTGTGCCGTGCGGCCGACCTCGGATTCGGCGCGATGCGCGTTGCTCACTTCGGGCAGGTCGACGTCGATTTCGTTTTCGCCCGAGCGTTGGATTTCGGGCTGCGCGACGCCCAGCTGGTCGACCCGTTTGCGCATGATGTCGATCGCCCTGTTCAGCGATTCGCCGTCGACCTTCGACTGCGCCGTCGGTCGGCCCTGGTAGACAAGCTGCACGCCGCCCTTCAGGTCGAGGCCGAGCCGCGTCTTTTTCGTCGCGATCACGGCCAGCGAGGCAGCGACCAGCCCGAAGACGATCAGCAGGATCAGGGAGTTGCGCCGGCGGTCGGTCATCTCAGATCAGACTACTTGTCCGGCGTAAGCACGAGCAGCAGCCCGCCATCATCGTCATAGGCAGGGAAGATGTCCGCCTTGGCCCGCGCCGCCACGTCGCGTTCGCCGCTCACGCTCACCGGCACCTCGAGCGCGCGCACGCCCCACTCCAGCACCGTGGCCACGGGGTCGTCGCCGTTTCCGAAGCTCAGCCCCAGCACCTGCTCGACCCGCTGGCCGATCACGTCCTCCTCCTCCAGGCCGGTGAAAGCGAACGAGTTCTTGCCGCAGCCGATCACCCGCCCCTCCCCGTCGCAGACGAAGAACGCCGCGTCCGGGGCCGGGAAGTAGTCGTCCAGCAGTTCGAACAGGAAGGCGAAGCCGCACTTCGCGCAGCCCTTGCGCTGGCGGGTGAAGCCGATGTTGCGGTCGACCTCGGTGGTGCGGTGACCGCAGTTGGGGCAGATGAACGGGTGGGCCATGTCTCCCACACAGACTACGCAAGGCAGGGCCGCGAAGGCCCCGCCTGACGAATCCCGCCGCGGCCGGGCCGCGTCGCAACGCGCTCGCGCCCGATGCTCAAAACAGCGAGCTCTCGGCTTCCTCGCGCCCTCCGAGCGGAGCCAGGCCGAGATGCTCGAACGCGGCCGCAGTGGCCGCTCGGCCGCGCGGAGTCCGCTTGATCAGGCCCTGCTGGAGCAGGTATGGCTCGTATACGTCCTCGATCGTGTCCTGCTCCTCGCCGACCGCAACCGCCAGCGTCGAGAGCCCGACCGGCCCGCCGGCGAACTTGGAGCAGATCGCGCCGAGGATCTCCCGGTCGAGCCGGTCCAGGCCGAGCTCGTCGACCTCCAGCAGCTCCAGCGCGGCCTCCGCCGCCGCGGCCGTGAGGACACCCTCCATCCGCACCTCCGCGAAGTCGCGCACCCTCTTCAGGAGCCGATTCGCCACGCGCGGGGTGCCTCTGCTCCGGGCCGCGATCGCGATCGCGCCCTCCTCGTCGAGCTCGATCTCGAGGATCCCGGCCGAGCGTCGCACGATCACCGCCAGCTGGTCGACCGTGTAGTGCTCGAGGCGCGCCTGGATCCCGAAACGGTCGCGCAGCGGCGTCGTCAGCAGCCCCGTCCGCGTCGTGGCCCCGATCAGCGTGAAGGGGGGCAGCTCCAGCGTCACGACCCTCGCCCCCGCCCCCTGGCCGACCGTGATCGGCAGGCGCCGGTCCTCCATCGCCGGATAGAAGGTCTCCTCCAGGGTCCGCGCCAGACGGTGGATCTCGTCGACGAAGAACACGCTCCTCGGCTCCAGCGCGGTCAGGAAGGAGGCGATGTCGCCCTTTCGCTCCAGGGCCGGGCCGGCTGTCTGCACGAACGGCACGTCCAGCTCCGCCGCGACGATCTGTGCGAGCGATGTCTTGCCCAGGCCCGGAGGGCCCGCCAGCAGCACGTGGTCCAGCGCCTCGCCGCGCGCGCCGCACGCCTCGATCGCGACGGCCATCTGCTCGCGCAGCGTCGCCTGACCGACGAACTCGTCCAGCCTGCGCGGGCGCAGCGAACGGTCGAGCTCGTCCTCGGCGACCAGGTAGGGCGTCTGGATCCGGGCGGGCGGCCCGCTCATCGCCTCACCCCGGGCTCCTGGCGAGGCGCAGCGCCGCGGCGATCAGCTCCTCGGCCGTCCCGGCCTCGACGTCGCGCAGCAGATCCTCGGCCTCGGCGGGCGTGTACCCCAGCTCGATCAGGCCTTCGCGGGCGATCGCCCTCGGCTGCTCCTGCCCGCGCCGCGCGAGGATCGGCGTCGCGCCGGAGCCCTCCGCCCCGCTGACCTTCTCCCGCAGCTCGACGATGATCCGCTCGGCGGTGCGCTTGCCGATCCCCGGCACGGCCTGGAAGCGGGCCGCGTCGCCGGCCGCCAGCGCGGCGAGGAGCTCTCGCGGCTGGCCCGCGGATAGCACCGCCAGCGCCACCTTCGGCCCGACCGCCTGCACCGCGAGCAGCATCAGGAACAGGTCGCGCTCCTGCTCGGAGTGGAAGCCGTAGAGCGCCAGCGCGTCGTCGCGCACGATCAGGTGCGTGTGCAGCGTCACCTGCTCGCCGACCGGGGGCACGTGGCGCAGCGTCTCGGCCGAGACCGCCGCGCGGTAGCCGACGCTGTCACACAGGATCACGACGTGGTCGGAGCGGCGCACAGCGACCTCGCCCCGCAGCAGCGCGATCACCGCGCCGCTCCGGCGCCGGCGCCCTCGCGGGCACAGGCCAGCGCCGCCGCCAGCGGCGCGCGGTTGACGTGGCAGAGCGCCACCGCAAGCGCATCGGCGGCGTGATCGGGACGGGGCGTCTCGGCGAGGCCGAGCAGCGCGGCGACCATCCTTGCGACCTGAGCCTTCCCGGCCCGTCCCGACCCGCAGACGGCGGCCTTCACCTGCTGGGGGGTGTAGCCGGCGCACGGCACCCGCCGCTGGCCGGCGGCGAGCATCACGGCGCCCCGGGCCTGGCCGACGGCGAAGGCGCTGCGGGCGTTCTGGCCGAAGTACAGCTCCTCGAGCGCGACCGCGTCGGGCTCGTGCTCGACCAGCAGCGCCTCGATCGCCCCGTGTATCTCCGCCAGCCGCTCCTCCGCCGGCAGACCCGCCGCCGTCTCGATCACGCCGCCGTCGAGCGCGACCAGGCGGCCGTCGCGGCGGGCGACGACGCCGTAACCGGTGCTGGCCAGCCCGGGATCTATGCCGAGGACGGTCATCGGCAAGTGATTCTGCGCCCGGCGCCGGACGCCTGCCTTGGCGGAGCGTTCGGCGCGCCGGCGCTCGGCGAGGTGCCCTACGCTGCCCGGGCGATGAGCGATCCGCCGATCGACTTCGAGGCCGAGGGCCTGCTCGACGGCCTGCAGGGAGCCGAGCGTCAGGAGCGCCTGGACCTGCTGGGAACCCTCGTCGAGCAGGGCGTAACGCTGAGCGAGCTGCGCCGCAGCACCGCCGCGGGGACGATCATCTACCTGCAGGCTGACCGGGTGATCGTCGGCGCCGAGCGCTACAGCGCGGCCCAGGTGGCGGCCCTGAGCGGAATCGACGAGGACTTCCTGATCGCCGTGCGCCGCGCCAGCGGCCTGCCCGTCTCCGAGGCCGACGAAGCCATCTACACCGAGGCGGAGCTCGAGACGACCCGCATGATCCACGTGGCGCGCCAGGCTGGCATCTCCGACGAGGACCTCCTGGACCTGCTGCGCGTGCTCGGACGCGGGCTCTCCCAGGCCGCCGAAAGCATGCGGGCGCTGCCGTTGAAGCTCGTGCTCGAGCCCGGCATGAGCGAGTCCGAGCTCGCCCGCCGCTACGCCCAGGCGGCCGAGCAGCTCTATCCGCTGGTGAATCCCCTTGTCAGCAGCATCCTCGCCCTGCACCTGAAAAACGCGACGCAATCGACGGTCGTCAGCGCGATCGAGCGCAACGGCGGTCAGCTGCCCGGCTCGCGCGAGGTGGCGATCTGCTTCGCCGACCTGGTCGGCTTCACCCGCCTGGGCGAAGAAGTGCCGGCCGACGAGCTGGGCCGACTCGCGGTTCGCCTCGAAACCCTCGCCGGCGAGGTCGCCGCGCCCCCGGTGAGGCTGGTCAAGACGATGGGGGACGCCGCGATGCTCGCCTGCCCCGAGCCCGAGCCGCTGCTGGGCGTTGCGCTCGAGCTGATCGACGCCGCCGACGCGGAGGGCGAGCAGTTCCCGCAGCTGCGGGCCGGAGCGGCGCTCGGGTCGGCGCTGCCGCGGGCGGGCGACTGGTTCGGCCATCCGGTCAACCTCGCCAGCCGCATCACCTCGGTCGCGCGCCCGGGCAGCCTGCTCGCCGAGACCGCGCTGCGCGAGGCGGTCGGGGACGCCTGCCATTGGTCGTTCGCCGGCGAACGGCGCCTGAAGGGGATCCGGGACCCGGTGAGGCTGTTCCGCGCGCGCCGGGTGCCTGCCTGAGCCGCGCCCGCCGGCTCACCTGGCGCGCTCAGCGGAGCGAGCCCTCCAGCTCCTCGCCCGCGGGCCGTCCGTCGCGCCTCCGCACGGCGGGCTCCCACAGCCGCCAGGGCGGGCGGCCCGAGGCCCACAGGTCGTTGAGGGCCACGGCGTCCTTGTAGGTGTCCATGCACTCCCAGAAGCCCTCGTGCCGATGAGCTCGCAGCTCACCGTCGACGGCGAGGCGCTGCAGCGGCGCGCGCTCCAGCACGCTGTCTGCCTCGATGTAGTCCAGCGCGCGGTCCTGGAAGCAGAAGAACCCGCCGTTGATCCAGTGCTCCGAGCGCGGCTTCTCCCGAAACCCGGTGACGCGGCCGTCGGTGTCGAGCTCGGTGACGCCGAACTGCAGCTCGGGCCGAACGACCGTCATCGTCGCGGCCGCGCCGTGTGCGGCATGGAACTCGAGCAGCGCCTGCAGGTCGATGTCGGCTACGCCGTCGGCGTAGGTCGCGCACAGCGTCCCCTCGCCCGCCAGCAGCGGCGCGAGACGCTTGATCCGCCCGCCCGTCTGGGTGTCGAGGCCCGTGTCGACGCACTCGACCGTGACGCCCTCGGGCCAGCGCTCCTCCGCGGCGAAGCGCTCGATCAGCTCGCCCTTGTAACCGGTCGCCAGCAGGAAGCGCCGGAACCCCTGGACGGCGTACAGCTGGATCACGTGCCAAACGATCGGCATGCCCCCGATCTCCACGAGCGGCTTGGGGATCTCCTGAGTGCGCTCCTGCAGCCGGGTGCCGCGGCCGCCGCACAGGATCGCGACGGGCGGGCGGCTCAAGGCCTAGCCCGCGACACGCTCGAGCACGTCCGCGGAGACGTCGTAGTTGGCGTGGACGGCGCTCACGTCGTCATTGTCTTCGAGCAGGTCGATCAGCTTCATGAGCCTGCCGGCCGGGCCCTCCTCGACCGGCACGAGACTCGACGCGCGATAGGCCATCTCGGCGCTCTCGATCTCCACGCCGGCCTCTTCCAGCGCGGCGCGGACGGCCGCGAAGGCGCCCGGCTCGGTGACGATCTCGAAGACCCCCTCGTCGGTCGAGATGTCCTCGGCGCCCGCCTCGACGGCGACCATCAGGTCGTCTTCGGAGTAGCGCTCGGAGTCGATCACGATCGTGCCCTTCTTGTCGAACAGGTATGCGACCGACCCGGGCTCCCCCAGGCTGCCGCCGTTCTTGCCGAAGATGTGTTTCACCTCGGCGCTGGTGCGGTTGCGGTTGTCCGTCAGCGCCTCGACCAGGATCGCGACGCCGCCGGGGCCGTAGCCCTCGTAGAGGACCGCTTCGATCGCCTCGGCGTCCCCGCCCTCCCCGGTGCCCTTGGCGATCGCTCGCTCGATGTTGTCCTTCGGCATCGAGGCTTCCTTGGCCTTGCGGATCGCCAGGTCGAGCGCGGGGTTCCCGACGGGGTCACCGCCTCCGTCGCGCGCTGCCACCGTGATCGCCCGGGTCAGCTTGGAGAACTGAGCGCCGCGGCGCGAGTCGACGATCGCCTTCTTGTGCTTGATGCTCGCCCACTTGGAATGCCCTGACACAGGGTCAAGTCTACGAATCCCCCGTCGCCTGCGCTCGCCGGCGGGCCGCGGGCCCTTAGGATGGCTGGGCGCATGAGCACGGTCGAGCTGCCCGACATCTTCAAGGCCTACGACATCCGCGGCATCTACGGCGAGCAGATCGACGGCGAGCTGGCCGAGCTGATCGGCGGAGCCTTCGCACGTGTGCTGGCGGGGCTGGCGGGCAAGCCCGCGTCGGCGCTGCGCGTCGGGCTGGGGCACGACATGCGCCTGAGCGCTCCGGAGCTCGCCGCGCGCTATCGCGCCGGGCTGCTCTCGGAGGGCGTGCACGTGCTCGACGCGGGCCAGATCGGCAGCGAGATGCTCTATTACCTGGTCGGGTCGAGGAGCCTGGACGGCGGGCTGATGTGCACCGCCTCGCACAACCCCAAGGCCTACACGGGCGCGAAGCTGGTCCGGGAGGGTGCGATCGCGCTGTCGGGCGACTCGGGGATCGAAGACGTCCGCCGTGAGGTGCAGGCAGCCGTGGAAGCCGGCGGAACGGCCGCCAAAGGGGCCCCCGCGCAGCCCGGCGAGGTCGAGGAGATCGACCTCTACGAGGAGTTCCACGCGGCCGTGCTCGGCTTCATCGACGTCGACGCCGTCCGCGCCGCCCCGCACCGCATGAAGGTGGTCCTCGACGGCGGCAACGGCATGGCCGGGCCGATGATCGGCCCGGCGCTGGAGCGACTGGGACTGGATCTCGAGGAGAACTTCTGGACGCCCGACGGCGAGTTCCCGGGCCACGAGCCCAACCCGCTGCTGCCGGAGAACAGGCAGTTCATCATCGAGAAGGTCCGCCAGACCGGCGCCGACCTCGGGATCGCGTGGGACGGCGACGCCGACCGGTGCTTCTTCATCGACTCCACCGGCGAGTTCGTGCCCGGCGACTTCCTGACGGCGCTGCTGGCGGAGTCGCTGCTGGGCAAGAACCGCAACCCCGATCACCCCGAAGCGATCCTCTACGACGTGCGCGCCTCCTGGGCGGTGCCCGACACGGTGCGCCGCGCCGGCGGCGTGCCGTACATCAACCGGGTCGGCCACGCCTTCTTCAAGACCCGGATGCGAAAGGAGGGCTCACTGTTCGGGGGCGAGGTGTCGGGCCACTACTACTTCAGGGACTTCTACTGCGCCGACTCCGGCACGCTCCCCGCGCTGCTGGTGCTCGAGATGCTGGCCCTCGGCGGGACGAGCATGTCCGAGCTCCTGGCGCCCTACCGCGAGCGCTACTTCATCTCCGGCGAGATCAACTCCGAGGTGGTCGACCAGGAGGCGAAGATGGCCGAGATCGCCGGGCGCTACGCCGACGCGCGCCAGAGCCACCTGGACGGCATCTCGATCGACTACGAGGACTGGCACTTCAACGTGCGGCCCTCGAACACCGAGCCGCTGCTCCGCCTGTGCCTCGAGTCGCTGGTCTCCCTGCCGGACATGGAGCGCCGCCGCGACGAGGTGCTGTCCGTGATCCGCTCGTGAACGACGAGGAGCGGGCCGCAGAGCTCGAGACCCTGCAGCTCGCCGCCGACGCCGGCATCCATCGCCTGGCGATCCCGACGCCCTTCATGGTCGGCCGGGTCAACGCCTACCTGATCGAGGACTCGCCTCTGACGCTCGTGGACTCGGGGCCCAACTCGGCCAAGGCGCTGGACGAGCTCGAGCAGCAGCTGCGCGCGCGGGGCCACGCGATCGAGGACATCGAGCTGCTGATCGTCAGCCACCAGCACATGGACCACTTCGGGCTGGCGTCGATCCTCGCGCGGCGCTCCGGCGCCGAGGTCGCGGCCTTCGCGCCGCTGGCGCCGTACCTGGCGGCCTACGGAAGCGAGGTGGACCTCGACGACGCCTTCGCCGAGGGCATCATGCTCCGCCACGGCATCCCGCGTGAAGTCGTGACCGCGCTGCGGGCCGTCTCCGCGGGCTTCCGCGCCTGGGGCTCGGCCGTCGAGGTCACCCGCCCGCTGGAGGACGGCGCCGAGCTGGAGCTGCGCGACCGCACGCTGACGGTCCTGCACCGCCCGGGGCACAGCCCGTCCGACACGGTCTTCCTCGACGAGCAGCGCTCGATCCTGCTGGCCGCCGACCACCTGATCGCCCACATCTCCTCCAACCCGCTGCTCGCCCGGCCGCTGGGTGCCGAGCCACAGCCAACCGGGCCGCGCCCGCAGGCGCTCGTGACCTACATGCGCTCGATGGAACGTACCCGCGCGATGGATCTCGACCTGGTGCTCCCCGGCCACGGCCGCCCGATCACCGACCACGTCGCCCTGATCGACGAACGCTTCCGCATGCACAGGCGGCGCGCCGAGCGGATCCGGGCTCTGATCGCCGCCCAGCCCCGCACGGCCCACGAGATCGCGCAGGAGCTGTGGGGCAACGTTGCCGTCACGCAGGCCTACCTGACGCTCTCGGAGGTGCTGGGACATGTCGACCTGCTGCTCGACGACGGCCAGGTTGTCGAGGAGGAGCTCGACGGGGTCGTCAGGTTTCGCGCCGTGTGAGCGCCGGCGGCCCCTCTCGAGCGCCCCGACCCCGACGGCCTGCGCCGATCTGCCCGACGTGGTCGATGTTCGCCCTGTCCTGCTCCTCGCCGCTGGGCTCACCGGCGAACCAGGCGTCGAGGATCTCCCCGAGCAGCGCCTCGGAGGTGCTGCGCAGGCTCAGCGCGAGCACGTTGGCGTCGTTCCAGCGGC
The DNA here is from genome assembly GCA_963760785.1 of uncultured Solirubrobacteraceae bacterium. Lineage (GTDB taxonomy): Bacteria > Actinomycetota > Thermoleophilia > Solirubrobacterales > Solirubrobacteraceae > Palsa-744. The sequence goes on from CAVXEL010000002.1 coordinate 289,958, forward strand.
GCGCACCGCCCGCCGTGGCAGCGTCGGCGCACAGCGCGGCGCGAACCCCGTCGACCTTGTTGGCCGCGATCGAGGCTCCCGTGCCGGTCCAGCAGCAGACGATGGCCTGCTCGGCGCGACCCTCCGCGACATCCCTGGCGGCTCGCTCGGACCCCCACGCCCAGTCGTCGGGCTCGCCGGCGGCCAGCGCGCCATGGGGGATCGGCTCGTGCCCGCGCCGGCGCAGCTCGCCCGCGAGCAGGCCGGCCACGCCGGTCAGCTCATCGGCGGCCAGGGCGATCCGCATGGCGGGCAGTATCGAGCATCTCCACGGCGTCCCCGATCGCGGCGGCGCCGGGCACGAGCACCGCTGCGTGGACACCCAGCGCCAGCGGCTCGGTCGTCGCGGCATCGCCGCGCAGCTCTCGCAGCAGATCCAGCGTCGGCACGTCCACGACCCCCGTGTCGGGGTCCCTGCTCGTCACCAGGCAGCGTCCTACGTGGCCGAGGGGCCGCAGGATCGCCTCGCCGACCCGCAGCTCGCGGCCGAGCCACTGCTCCTCCTCGAAGGGCTCAGCGCCGGCGAGCTCGATCGACATGCGAAAGCGGCGGGCGTCGAGGTCCGCGCCGGCGAGCGCCGAGAGCTCCGCCAGCGAGGCGCCGGAGATCAGCGTGACGGCACCTGCCGGACCGCGGTCGAGGGCCGAGGAGCCATCGGATGGCTCGACCAGCCGCAACGGCACGCCGACGTGCTCGGAGAGCGCCGCGGAGAACGGTCCGTTCAGCAGCCGCGCCCGCCGCGCCTTGGTCCTGAAGGCGATCTCGAGCTCCTCGCCCAGCACCAGCGGGCCGCTGAGCTGCTGCCCATCCGGAAGGCTCAGCGTGAGGCGCTCGTCCTCGTCGAGCTCGGCCGCGATCTCGTTGAGCTCTCCGTGGTGCTTGCCGTTGACCATCCGGGCGCGGTCATCGACGATGAACAGCCGACGGTCCCCGCGCAGTCCGGCACGGTCGATCTGGACGCGCTCGCGGCGCGCGATCCGCAGCCCCTTGACGGGCGTCATCGACAGCGCCGCGACGCTCAGGCGCTCAACAGCCATCCCACCTTGTAGCGCACGACCGGCGCAAGACCGGGCGAGTCCCGCTCAGCCGCGCAGACGGGCCGCCAGACGCTCCAGGCCGCCCGGCCACCCGCCGGGCGAGCCGACCGCGCCGCGGACGCCCTCCCAGCCCTCGCCGTGGCGGTCCAGGTTGCGGTGCTCGAGCTCGACGAGTGTCCGCTCGGGCCCCTGTGGCAGGAAGCGGACCTCCACCTCGCTGGTCCTCTCGGGATCGGTCTCGAGCCGCCAGGCGGGGCTGATGTCCCAGCTGATCACGAGCCGTTGCGGGGGCTCGTAGGCCAGCACGCGCGCCCAGCGGCACTCGCTGCCGTCGACGCCCACGTCATAGACGTGGCCGCCGACCCGCGGGTCGAAGATCATCGTCGCCAGCTCTCCCTGCAGCAGGTGGTGGTCGGGCGACCACCAGCTCGCGATGTCGGCGGTGAAGACCTCGAAGGCGCGCTCGGCGGGCGCATCGACGACGATCGAGGCGTGGACGGCGGTCTCAGAAACGGCGGTGCTCATCTGCTCTCCTTGTCTGTCTGCTCGGCTGCCTCCTTGAAGGAGGCCAGCGCCTGGTTCCAGAACCTGTCGAGGTAGCTGCGGAGCGCCATCACTCCGGTCGGGTCGACCTGGTAGATCCGACGGTTGCCGGCGGCCCGGTCGGTGACGAGACCGGCGCCCTTGAGCACCCGCAGGTGCTGGGAGACCGCCGGCCGGCTGACGGGGAGCTCCTCGGCCAGCTCGCCGACGGCACGAGGGTGAGCGGCCAGCCGCTCGAAGATCTCGCGCCGCGTCGGGTCGCCCAGCGCCTCGAATGCCCTTGCTTGGTAAGCCATTGCTAACGGTAAGCTAGCACTTACCCGCTGTCCTCGTCAAGGCCCTGGACGGCCATCCCGCCACGCTCGACCAAGTCGAGGAACAGCCGGTGCAACCTGTCGTCCTCGCCCAGCTCGGCATGGAAGGCGACGGCCAGCATCGCGCCCTCCCGGGCGGCGATCGGGTGCCCGTCCACCTCGCCCAGGATCTCGACGTCCCCCCCATGCTCGGCGATCCATGGCGCCCTGATGAAGATCCCCCTGATCGGCCCACCTGGGAGCCCGTCCAGCGCGACATCCGCCTCGAAGCTGTTCAGCTGCCGGCCGAAGGCGTTGCGCCGGGCGGTCATGTCCATCAGCCCGAGGTGGTCGCGGTCGAGCATGATCAGGCCCGCGCAGGAGCCCAGCACGGGCGTGCCCGCCGCCGCCAGGTCGCGCAGAGGCCCCGCCAGCCGCTCGCGCTCCACGCCGAGGGTCATCGTCGTCGACTCGCCGCCCGGGATGATGAGCCCGTCGAGCCCCTCCAGGTCGGCGGCGACACGCACCTGGCGCGTGCGGGCGCCGAGACCCTGCAGCATCCTCTCGTGTGCCGCGAACCCGCCCTGCAGCGCGAGCACCCCCACGAGGGGCACGGCCGTCACGGCGCGAGCCTCATCCACGGTTCACCGAATACGACGGAGCTTCACCAGCCGCGTTGCGCCAGCAGCTCCTCGCCCTCGAGCTTGGAGCTCTCGAGGCTGACCATCGCCGTGCCGAGCCCCCGGGACGCCTCGGCCACCCGCCCGGCGTCCTGCCAGTGGGTGGTCGCCTCGACGATCGCCCTGGCCCTGACGGCGGGGTCCTCGGACTTGAAGATCCCGGAGCCGACGAACACCCCTTCGGCGCCCAGCGCCATCATCAGCGCGGCGTCGGCCGGCGTGGCGATGCCGCCCGCGCAGAACAGCACGACCGGCAGAGAGCCGTCCCTGGCGACGCTGCGCACCAGATCCAGCGGCGCCGCGATCTCCCTGGCGGCGGTGGCGATCTCGTCATCGCCGAGCATCGTCAGACGCCGGATTTCACCCGTGATCTGCCGCATGTGGCGCACCGCCTCGACGATGTCGCCAGTGCCGGCCTCGCCCTTGGAGCGGATCATCGCCGCGCCCTCGCCGATCCGGCGCAGCGCCTCGCCCAGGTTGGTCGCTCCGCACACGAAGGGCACCTTGAAGCCCCACTTGTCGATGTGGTTCTGCTCGTCGGCCGGCGTGAGCACCTCGGACTCGTCGACGTAGTCGACCTCCAGGGCCTCCAGCACGCGAGCCTCGACGAAGTGGCCGATCCGCGCCTTGGCCATCACCGGGATGCTGACCGCCTCCTGGATCCCCGAGATCATCTCCGGGTCGGACATGCGCGCCACACCGCCGTCGCGGCGGATGTCGGCCGGCACGCGCTCCAGCGCCATCACCGCGGCCGCGCCGGCGTCCTCGGCGACCTTGGCCTGCTCGGGCGTGACGACGTCCATGATCACGCCGCCCTTGAGCATCTCGGCCAGGCCGCTCTTGACCCGGAATGTCGCCTCGTCGCGCATGGGCAGCAGTTTATCTGCGGGACGCGCGATCGCTGCCGGGCGGACCGGCGATGACCCTATCCAGCGGCCGTCCCGATCGGCGCATGCGCCGATCGGCGCCGCGATGTCGGCGCCCGCAGCCGATCGCGTCAGTGTCCAGTCGCCGTGAAGCCGATGGTCGTCGGACCGCAGGTTCCTTTGAACGACCCCGTGATCGTCTGCGAGAAGGTGATCGACCCGGTCGCGGCCCTGGCCTTGGTGAAGTGGACTTTGACGGCGACCGTCGTGACGGTCGTCTGGTTGTATTTCGGGAGCTTGTAGGTCGATCTTGCGCCGCTGACAGCGAAGCGCCCCGGCGCGACCTTCCTGACGGCGCCGACGTGGATCACCGCGCCGCCGGTATAGGGACTGACGCCAGGGCGGAAGCCGCCGGCGCCGAAGCAGCCCAAGCTTCCGTAGGTGAACCCTCGGAGCGTGCTGCCGTCGGGGGACACGGTGAACGTGACGGGCGCGTAGAAGCCGACGACCGGCGGGGCCGCGGTGCGACCTTTGAAGTGGGCGCGGGGCGTCGGCTTGGCGCCCAGCGCGCCAGCGGACAGCACGAGCGCGGCGGCCGCCAGGCTGACGGCGACGCCCAGGATGCCTCGGCGGATCACGGTGGCTCGCATCGGACGGTCCCCCCCTTTCGTCGCTGCCGCGACGATACCCGACCGGCGCCGGCCGCGCCCGTCAGCCGAGCGGTCGCGTGAAGACCAGCCGCGTGCCGCCGGAGGGCGAGTAGTCGAGCACCTCGGCGACCGAGAAGCCAAGCGCTACGTGAAAGGCGCGCGAGTCCTGGTTCTCGGGGCTCGTGATCGCCTTCAGCCCGCGTGCGCCGCGCGCCCGGACGAGCTCCTCGAAGCGCTGGTAGAGCGTCCGCCCGAGCCCGCGCCCGCGGGCGTCGCGGCGAACGCCGACCACGTGGATGTAGCCGAGCCCGGCCTGGCTGACGAAGCCGAGCAGGTAGCCGAGGATCCTCCCGTCCTGTTCGGCCAGCACCGACGTCTCGCCGAACTCGTGGACGTAGAGCGCCTGGTGCAGGAAGCCCGTCTCGCGCCCGTCCCAGAACTCCTCCAGCTCGGCCAGCAGCAGCCGCAGGTCGGGGATCGTCGCGTGGCGCAGCTCAAGCGGGCTCATCGGCGCCTCCGGGCCGCAGCGCCGAGACGTTCAGCCGGACGTAGTCCAGCGGGAGGCGCACCCGTTCCATGACCGCCCGGGCGAGCGGCTCCCGGCGCTCCTCCGGGAGCCGCTCGAAGTGGGCTGCGAGGATCGACGTCCGCACGAACGCGTCAGCCGCGGTCGAGAAGACGACGTCGATGTCCCCGTCGAGATCGAGCTCGACCACGTCCACGCACCGGACCTCGGCCCGCTCGCCCAGCCGGGCCCGTGCCAGCTCCACCATCTCGGGTGAGGCGTCGAGCGCGATCACGCGGCCGGCGGGCACGAGCGCGCAGAGCTGCTCGGTGACCAGGCCCGTGCCGCAGCCGACGTCGAGCACGGTCGAGCCCGAAGGGACCTCGCCGAGGCGCGCGAGCACATCGCCGGCCCAGCGGCGCTGCGGCTGGCTCGTGCGGTCGTAGTTCGCGGCGTCCCAGGGCGTGCCCATGGGACGAAGGCTAGTGTCGACGGCGTCCTCAGTCCGGGCCCGTGCCCGCCCGGCGCAGGCTGTCGCGCTCGAGGTGCTCGGCCGCGGCCCGCTCGATCGCGGCCCCGAGCGCGGGCAGGCGCAGTCGGACCTCGTGCATGAAGTGCGACGTCAGCACGATCGCGCGCAACGGTGAGGTGACGAGCACCGTTCCGGTGCGGATGCCGCCCGCGTCGAGCACCGCCAGCTCGCCCACCAGCGCGCCGGGGCCCACCGTGTTGATCAGCTCGACGCCCTGGCGCACCTCCGCGGTGCCCTCCTCGATGAAGAGCACCTCGTATCCGTAGTCGCCCTCGCGCATCAGCTCCTCGCCCGGATCGGCTGTCAGCTCGTCGACCACGCGCGCCAGCATCTGACACTGCCCGGCGGTGAGCTCGGACAGCAGCGGGATCCTCATCAGACGGCTGGCGCCGTCGCTGCCCACCGATCGTCGCTGCATCGGGGGCGGATGCTCCCAGATGCACCGGCCGGGATGCCCACCGCCGGCCTGCCCGCCCTGACCTACTTCAGCCGGAAGGCCTTGATGCGGTCGTCGTAGGAGGCGGTGTCCTGGGCGTAGACGCCGTAGGCGAGCGCCTGGATCACGCTCAGCAGCGCGGCGTGGGAGCGCACGTATGCGGGGCTGTTGGAGGAGTAGTACAGCTTGATCTGAGCGAGCTTGGCGACCTCGGAGAGGGTCGCGTCGGTGATCGCCGCCGTGCGGGCCTGGCGATGACGGGCGAGCTTCATCGCCCTCACGACCAGCGGGTGCGGGCGCCCCGCTGAGAGGCCGATCACGAGCGTCGCTTCGTCGATCCGCCCCAGCCGGCTCAGCGCCTCCTGGGAGGGGCTCGCGACGACGTCCACGCGCAGGTCCAGCAGCATCAGCAGGTGACGCAGGTAGCTGGCGAAGAACGCCATCTGGTCGGTTCCCGCCACGAGTACCTTGTCGGCCTGGACGATCGCCGCGATCAGGGCCTCGACGGCGCTGCGGGAGACCTTGCGGGCGGTCTCCTCGACGTTGAGGTGGTCGGCGGCGAGCGCCGACTCGAACTCGTTCTGGTCGAGCGAGAACAGCGGCGTCGACGATGAAGGCCCGCTCGCCCCGCCCTCCTTGGCGGCCTTGGCGTTCACGCGCCGATATTCCTCGCGCGCGGCCGCCTGCAGCTCGGGGAAGCCCTCGAAGCCCAGCGCTTGGGAGAAGCGCACGACGGTGGAGCTGGACGTGTTCGCTCTACGGGCCAGCTCCTCGGCGGTCTGGAAGGCGGCCTCGTCGAGATGGTCGACGATGTACTGGGCGACGTCCTTCTGCGAGCGCGAGCAGTCGTCGAAGCGAGCCTGTATGTACTTCGAGAGGCTCTGGTGCTCCGAGGTGCCGTTGGCCGGCGGAGCCTCCGGGGTCTTGGTCGCTGCACGCTTCACGGCGCATGTGTTCGACAACTCGGTCTCGCACTCCTGCTTGTGCGCCGCATGGGGTGCCTGTGCTCCGCGTGGGGGTGCTCGTGCTCCGCGTGGGGTCCACCGCCCGCGGCCGGCCGCGATGATCCGCGCGGCGCGCGAGGGCGTATGGAAGGCTGAGATGCTGCCCCCTCCCGCAGAGAAGCTCACCCGAGCCACGACCGCGGCCCCCATCCGCGGCTCGGTGTAGACGATGCGGATCGCGATCGTCGGCGCGGGCATCTCCGGCCTGGTCGCCGCCCACCTGCTGCACTCCGAGCACGAGATCGTGCTCTACGAGGCCGCCGACTACGCCGGCGGGCACACCAACACGGTCCGGGTGGATACTCCCAGCGAGACTCACCACATCGACACGGGCTTCATCGTGATGAACGACCGCAACTACCCGAGCTTCACCAGGCTGCTCGACCGCCTGGGCGTCACCCGCCAGCCGACGCACATGAGCTTCTCGGTCAAGGGCGAGCACGAGGACTTCGAGTACGCCGGAACGCCGCGGGGCCTGTACTGCCAGCCGCGAAACCTCCTCAGCCCGCGCTTCCAGGGCATGCTGCTCGAGCTGCTGCGGTTCAACAGGGAGCTGCGTGCCCTCTTGGAGCGGCCACGAAACGACGGCGAGTCGCTGGCCGACTTCCTCTCCCGGCACCGCTTCTCGCGGCTGTTCGTCGAGCGCCTGATCGTCCCGCAGGCCTCGGCCGTGTGGTCGGCCGACCCGCGACAGATGCACAGCTTCCCCGTGCGATTCCTGGCGGAGTTCTTCGCCAACCACGGCATGCTCGGCATCCGCAACCGGCCGCGCTGGTCGACGATCGCAGGCGGTTCGGCGCGCTACGTCCAGGCGCTGACGGCGCCGTTCGGCGAGCGCATCCGGCTCTCCACGCCGGTGCGCTCGATCGTCCGCCACCCCGACCGCGTCGAGATCAGCGCGCAGGACCGCAGCGGCCTCCTTGACACCGAAAGCTTCGACCAGGTCGTCATCGCAGCCCACTCCGACCAGGCGCTGGCCATGCTCGGCGACGCCAGCCGGCGCGAGCACGAGCTGCTCTCGAGCATCCCCTACCAGCCCAACGAGGCGGTCCTGCACACGGACCCGAGGATGCTGCCCCGCCGGCGCTGGGCACGCTCGGCCTGGAACTTCCACCTGCTGGCCGACCCCAAGCCCGTCTCGACGGTCACCTACTGGATGAACCACCTGCAGCGGCTGCGGACCAACGAGGACTTCTGCGTGACGCTGAATCGCACCGAGGCGATCGACCCGCAGCGGATCATCCGCAGGATCTCCTACTCGCACCCCGTCTTCACCCCCGCCGGTGTGGCGGCGCAGGCCCGTCACGGCGAGATCAGCGGACTGGAGCGGCGGACCCACTACTGCGGCGCCTACTGGGGCTGGGGGTTCCACGAGGACGGCGTCCGTAGCGCCCTGGCCGCATGCAAGCCGTTCGGAGCGCGGCTGTGAGGAGCGCCCTGTACGAGGGCACCGTCCGCCACCGTCGGCTGGGCGTGCCGTTCGCCGACGAGTTCCGCCACCGGCTGTTCATGGCCTACCTGGACCTGGACGAGCTGCCTGAGGTCTTCGACGGCGAGCCGCTGTGGTCGGCCCGGCGACCCGCGCCGGTCTGGTTCCGCCGCGCCGACCACCTGGGCGACCCGCGCGTCGAGCTCTCCGAGTCGGTGCGAGCGCTCGTGCTGGAGCGCACCGGCCGGCGCCCCGAGGGCCCGATCAGGCTGCTGACCCACCTGCGCTGCCTCGGGCACTGCTTCAACCCGGTCAGCTTCTACTACTGCTTCGCCGCGGGCGGCGAGCATGTCTCGGCGGTCCTCGCGCACGTCACCAACACGCCATGGGGGGAGAGCCACTCCTACGTCGTGCCCGTCCGCGAGCGGACGGACCACGGCACCGCGTCGCTCCTCTCGTGCCGGATGGACAAGCAGCTGCACGTCTCGCCGCTGATGGGAATGAGCCAGGTCTACGAGCTGCGCATGACCGAGCCGGCGGAGCGTCTAGCGGTTCACATCTCCTCGGCGCACAGCAGCCCCGACCCGGCAGTCTCGACGCCGGTCTTCGACGCGACCCTGTCGCTCGCCCGCAGGGAGCTGACACGCGCCGAAATGGGGCGCATGCTGCGCCGCTATCCGCTGCAGACCGTCGCGATCCTGGCCCGCATCTACACGCACGCCGCGCGGCTGCGCCTGCGCGGAGCTCCCTACCACCCACGCCCGCGGCGGGGGGCGCCGCCGGCGTGAGCGTCGGGCAGCCGGGACCCGGAGGGCCCTCGCCGACAGCGCTCGAGCGGCTCGACTGGAGCCCGCCGGCAGGCGAGCGCTCGCTGGGGCTCTCGCGGCGGATCGTGCTCGGGCTGCTGTCGCGCATCCGCGGCGGCGAGCTCGAGATCCGCGAGGGAGCCAGGCGGACGGTGCTCGGCCGGGTCGACCCGTCGCGGCCGCTTCGGGCGGTGATCGAGGTGCGCTCGCCGCGCTTCTACCGCAGCCTCCTGCGGGGCAGCATCGGCCTCTGCGAGTCCTACGTGGCGGGGCTGTGGGAGTGCGACGACCTCGTCGCGATGACCCGTATCGCGGCGCTCAACGTCGGCGACCTGGACCGCCTGCGGCGCATCGCCGCGCCGGTGCTGAGACCCCTCCAGCGCTCTGCGGGCTGGCTGGCGCGCAACACGCCTGTGCGCTCGAGGCGGCGGATCGCGGCGCACTACGACCTCGGCAACGAGCTGTTCGCCCAGTTCCTCGACCCGACGATGATGTACTCCTGCGCCGTCTTCGAGCGCCCCGGCGCGAGCCTCCAGGAGGCGTCGGTGGCAAAGCTCGAGCGCATCTGCCGCAAGCTCGAGCTGGGTCCCGAGGACCACGTGCTCGAGATCGGCACCGGCTGGGGCGGCTTCGCGGTCCATGCCGCCCAGCGCTACGGCTGCCGTGTCACGACCACGACGATCTCCCGCGAACAGCACGCCTACGCGACCCGCAGCGTCGCCGCGAGCCGGGCTGTCCGACCGGGTGACGGTGCTGCTGCCAGGACTACCGCGAGCTGACCGGCAGCTACGACAAGCTCGTCTCGATCGAGATGATCGAGGCGGTCGGCTGGCAGTACTTCGGGCGCTTCTTCCGCTGCTGCTCGCGGCTGCTGCGCCACGACGGGGCGATGCTGCTGCAGGCGATCGTCATCGACGACCGCGCCTATCGAGGTCGAGAAGGCCGGCCGGAGCTTCATCAACACCTACATCTTCCCCGGCGGCTGCCTGCCCTCGCTCGAGGTCATCTCGCGCACGCTGGCCCGCGTGACCGACCTGCGCCCCGTTCACCTCGAGGACATCACCTCGCACTACACGACGACCCTGGCCCGCTGGCGGGAGCGCTTCCTGAGCGCAGGCGAGACGCTGGCCGAGCTCGGCTATCGACGAGCGCTTCCGGCGGCTGTGGGAGCTGTACCTGTGCTACTGCGAGGGCGGCTTCGCCGAGCGTCGCATACAGCGACGTGCAGCTGCTGCTGGCCAAGCCGGGCAGCCCCGCCGGGGCACCGTCGAGGCCCCGGGCAGGCGCGTTGCCCGAACCGGCGCCCCTGTAGGGTCTCACGGCGTGAGACGCGCCCTGTTCGAGGACCTCCACGAAGACTTCCGCGCCAGCTTCCGCACCTTCCTGGAGCGGGAGGTGCTCGGCGAGGAGGGCCGCTACGGGCAGTGGGAGCGCGACGGGATCGTCCCCCGCGAGGTGTTCGCCGCGGCCGGCCGGGGCGGCTTCCTGGGCATGGCCGTGCCCGAGGCCCACGGCGGGGCGGGTGTGGATGACTTCCGCCTGAACCTCGTGATCGGCGAAGAGTGCCAGCGCGCCGCGGTCGGGAGCTTCGGCCTGGGGATCACTCTGCACAACGACATCTGTCTCCCCTACTTCCTGAGCTACTGCGACGAGCTCCAGCGGGAGCGGTGGCTGGCGGGGATCGCGACGGGTGAGCTGATCACGGCGCTCGCGATGACCGAGCCGGGGATCGGCTCTGACCTCGCGGCGATGACCACGACGGCGAGGCGAGACGGCGATCACTACGTGGTCGACGGCTCCAAGACGTTCATCACCAACGGCATCAACGCCGACCTCATCATCACGGCCGTCAAGACCGATCCGTCCGAGCGACACCGTGGCATCAGCCTGCTGGTGATCGAGCGGGGCATGGATGGCTTCGAGCGGGGCCGCAACCTGGAGAAGATCGGACAGCACGCCCAGGACACGGCCGAGCTGTCCTTCAGCGACGTGCGCGTGCCCGCCGGGAACCTGCTGGGCGAGGAGGGCAAGGGCTTCCTGTACCTCGTCTCGAACCTGCCCCAGGAGCGGCTCTCGATCGCGGCCGGCGCCGTCGCCGCCGCGGAGGCCGCGCTCGGCTGGACGCTCGACTACGTCCGCGAGCGCAGGGCCTTCGGCCAGCCGATCGGCTCCTTCCAGAACACCCGCTTCACACTCGCCGAGCTGCAGGGCGAAGTCCAGATCGCCCGCACGTTCGTCGACCGCTGCGCGGTCGCGCTGAACGACGGCGAGCTGACCCCCGAGGAGGCCGCGACGGCGAAGTGGTGGTGCACCGACCTGCAGGGCCGCGTCGCCGACCGCTGCCTGCAGCTCTTCGGCGGCTACGGCTACATGCTCGAGTACCCGATCGCCCGCGCGTGGGCCGACGCCCGTGTGACGCGGATCTACGGGGGCGCGAACGAGATCATGAAGGAGATCGTCGGGCGCTCGCTGGGGCTGTAACGCGATCCCAACAGATGGGTTGACAGCGTGATGTAGATTCGGCTGTGGGGTCTGGAGAGGGCTTCGGTCGGCGAGACTGCTCGGAGAGGGACGGAGGCGGTGCACATGTTCGGGAGGGATGTCGTCTTGGGTACCCGCAGCGCTGCGGCGGTCGCGTCGGCGGCGGTCGCGCTGGCGCTCGGCGCCTTCGCGGCCGCGCCCGCGAGCGACGCGACGCCGCTGGTGGTGGGCTGGGGCAACGGCAACATCGGGGCGCTGGGCGACGGCAGCGAAGCCGCCAAGGACCTGCCCACGCCCGTGATCGGCCTCGAAGCGGTGACGGCGCTGTCCGGGCTCGACGCGGTGCTGCCCGATGGAGAAGTCGACGGTTGGGGGCCGTTCAGTGCCGGCTTCCTGGGAGTCGAAGAAGTCGAAGGCTGCTTCAACCCATGCCTCCGCCAGCCTCGCGACGTGCCCGAGCTGAACGGCGTCACGGCCGTGGCCAGCGGCATCGCGCTGCTTCCCGACGGACACGTCGAGACATGGGGAGCCAACAAGTACGGCAAACTCGGCCTCGGCAGCGAAGAAGGCCCCGAAAGCTGCGAAGGAGAAGCGTGCAGCCGTCACCCGGTCGAAGTGCCGGGACTGGAAGACGTACGCGCGGTCGCAGGGAGGGGGTCCGCCCACCACCTCGTGGCACTCGAAGACGGGACGGTCCGGGCGTGGGGCGAAAACGCCGGCGGCCAGCTGGGCGACGGCACGACCATGACGCACACCGCGCCCGAGAGGGTCGAAGGGCTGAGCGGGGTCACCGACGTAGCCGAGAGCTTCCAGCAGAGTGAGGCTCTGCGTGCGGACGGCGCCGTGCTCGTGTGGGGCAAACTCGGCGGCGACCGGCCGGTTCAGGTGCCGGGGATCAGCACCGCCGTCGCGATCTCCGGCGGCGACCTCGTGCTGCTCGCCGACGGCCACGTGCTCGGGGTCGAAGACGTGTTCAACAGCAAAGGCCAGCTGACCGGGGTCAAGGCGACGGAAGTACCCGGCGTCAGCGGCGCCGTCGCCATCTCCGGCACCTCGCCGACGAAAGAGTTCCCGCACGGCATGGCGCTGCTCGGCGACGGACGCGTCGTTGACTGGGGCGAAAACGGCGGGGGCGAACTCGGTGACGGGCGCACCGTCGCGCACAGAGGGGCCAGCGGCGTCTGCGGCCTCAGCGGCGTGACGATCGTCGGCAACGCTTTCGACGCCGCGTTCGCATATCTGCCCGAAGGCGAACCCGCGCGTCCGGCGGTCGACGGGCTGAGCGCCTACGGCGGCCCGCTCGGCGGCGGCGAGACTGTGACGATCGCGGGCAAGCGCCTCGGCGACGTCGAAACCGTTCGCTTCGGATCGACCTCGGTGCCGTTCAAAGTGCTGTCCGAAACCGCGATCGAAACAACCTCGCCGGCCGGCAGCGGCACAGTCGACGTGACCGTGACCTCGCCGGAGGGCACCAGCGTCACCTGCGCCGGCGACGAATTCAGCTTCGTCGCGCCGCCGACGGTGAAGAAGGTGACCCCGAAGAACGGCAGCGCCGCGGGCGGTCTGCAGGTGACCATCCTCGGCAGCGGCTACACCGAAGTCCAGGAAGTCCGCTTCGGCCCGGCCGGCACCAAATCGGTGTTCACCGGCGGCGCGTCCGCCGGCAAGCTGCAGGTGACCGTGCCCCCCGACAGCGCCGGCAAGCTCCCTGTCGTCGTCGTCAATGCCGGCTCTCCGAGCGCTGTCGGCCACGCGACCGTCAAGCTGGCGGGAGCGATCAGCTCGATCAGCCCCAATCACGGTCCGCTCGCCGGCGGGACGCCGATCACGGTCAAAGGCATCGGCTTCGCACCGGGGGCGACGACGTTCGAGTTCGGTAAGGCGCTGAAGGCCACGAGCGTCGTCTGCAGCTCGTATGAACAATGCACCCTGCAGACCCCCGCCTCGACGAACGCGGGATCGGCGACCGTGACGGCCGAAGAGCCCTACAAGGGCAAGGAGACGACGACCTTCACCTACGAATGACGGTCGGCCCGCGCCGGCCGACCGCGCGCCCGTCGCGAGCGCCCACCGGCCCGTGCCCGCGGGCGCTCAGCTCGCCGCCGTCTCCGTCGTCCGAGCCCCGATCTCAGCCGCCAGCCTGACGAAGTAGTCCAGCGAGGCCGGGTCGGCCAGCGAGTCGACGCTGGCCGCCTGCTCGGGCGGGACGCCCATCAGGATCCGCTTGACGGGAACCTCGAGCGCCTTGCCCGAGAGCGTCCTCGGCACCTGCTGGATCTGACGGATCTCGTTGGGCACGTGGCGAGGCGAGCAGTCCTCGCGGATCCGCGTCCTGATCTCCCGTTCGATGCCATCGTCGAGCGTTGCGCCATCGCCCAGGACGACGAACAGGATCATCCTCAGCTCGTCGCCGAGCGTTGAACCCGATCCCACCCCCCCGACGTCCACGACCAGCGAGTCGATCACCGCCGGCACGCGTGCCGCCGCGCGATAGATCTCGCTGGTGCCCATGCGCACGCCCTGGCGGTTGATCGTGGAGTCCGAGCGGCCGTAGATCACGGCGCCTCCCCGCGGCGTGATCCTGATCCAGTCGCCGTGGCGCCAGATGCCGGGGTACATCGCGTAGTAGCTCTCCCACAGCCGCTCTCCGCTCCCGTCCCCCCACAGGAACAGCGGCATCGAGGGCATCGGCTCGGTCACGACCAGCTCGCCGACCTGATCGAGGAGGCTGTTGCCGTTCTCGTCCCAGGACTCGACCGCGCAGCCCAGCGCCCGGCACTGAAGCTCGCCCTCGTACACGGGCAGCATCGGGCAGCCGGCCACGAAGGCGGTGCAGACGTCGGTGCCGCCGCTGGTGGAGAACAGCCAGATATCGGGATCGACGCGCTCGTAGACCCAGCGGAAGCTCTCCGGCGAGAGCGGCGACCCGGTCGAGCCGATCGCCCGCAGCGCGCTCAGGTCCTGTTCGCGGCCCGGCTCGATGGCGGCCTTCTCGCAGCTGGCAAGCAGCCCGGCGCTCACCCCCATGCACGTGATCCCCGCCCGCTCGGCCAGCCGCCAGAGCGCGCCGAGGTCGGGGTGGGCGGGGCTGCCGTCGTAGAGCACGATCGCGGCCTCGCTGTGCAGGCAGCCGACCAGGAAGTTCCACATCATCCAGCCGGTCGTGGTGAACCAGAACATGCGGTCCCCCGGGCGCAGGTCGAGGTGCATACGCTTCTTGAGCTGCTCGAGCAGGATCCCGCCGTGGCCGTGCACGATCGCCTTGGGCAGTCCCGTCGTGCCTGATGAGTAGAGCACCCACAGCGGGTGGTCGAAGGGCACCTGCTCGAAGCTGAGCCCCGCGCCGCGGCCGCGCTCCAGCAGCGCTGACCAGTGGATCGCGGCCGGGTCGATCGCGGCCGGGTCGGCCTGCTCGGAGAGATAGGGCAGCACCACCGCCTGGCGCACAGTGGGCAGCTCGGCGAGGATCTCGCGCGCGGCGGAGCTGCGATCGAAGTCCTTGCCGCCGTGGCGGTAGCCGTCGACTGTCAGGAAGACCTTCGGCTCGATCTGGGCGAAGCGGTCGATCACGCTGCGCGCACCGAACTCGGGCGCGGCGCTCGACCAGACCGCGCCGAGGCTGCTGGCGGCGAGGAAGGCGATCAGCGTCTCGGGGATGTTGGGCATGTAGGCGACGACGCGGTCGCCCCTGCCCACGCCCAGCGAGCGAAGCCCCGCCGCGGCCTCCGCCACGCGCGTGCTCAGCTCGCCCCAGGTCATCTCCTGCAGCTCGCGCGTCTCGGAGCTGTGCAGCACGGCCACCGCGTCGGGGTCGCGGCCGGCCAGGAGGTTCTCGGCGTAGTTCAGCTCGGCGCCCTCGAACCACGCCGCGCCGGGCATCTCCCGAGACGCGAGCACCCGCTCGTAGGGCCTGGAGGCGCGCACGCCGCAGAACTCCCAGATGTCCGCCCAGAACAGCTCCAGCTCGTCGACCGACCAGCGCCACAGGTCCTCGTAGCCGTCGAAGCTCAGCCCGTGTCGCTCGGAGGCCCAGGCCATGAACCGGGCCATCTCGGTGCCCTGGACGCGCTCGGGAGCGGGGCTCCACATCGGCTGCTGGTTCTCGCCGCTGCTCATCGGGCTATTCTCGCCCATCGTGGACCCTTCCGGACTGCGCCCCGAATTCCCCGTCCTGGAGGAGCTCGCCTACCTGAACGCGGGAACCGACGGTCCGCTGCCCACGGTGGCCGTCGCGGCCGCCCGAGCGGAGCTCGAGCGCGAGCTCAGCGACGGCCGCGCAATGGCCCACTTCGAACGCCGCAGCGAGCTCGGCGTGGCGCTGCGAGCGGCGTACGCCCGGGCCCTCGGCGCCGATCCGGCCGACATCGCACTGACGACCAGCACGACCGAGGGGATGGCCCAGGTGATCGTCGGGATGGACTTCGGCCCCGGCCAGGAGATCCTCACCAGCGACGAGGAGCACCCCGGCCTGCTGGGCGCGCTGGGCGCCGTGCGGGACATCCACGGCGTGGCCGTCCGCGAGGTGCCGCTCGCCGAGGTGGCCGAAGCGCTCCGGCCGAACACGGCACTCGTCGCCTGCTCCCACGTAGGCTGGGTCAGCGGCTCGCTGGCTCCGGCCGAGCTGGCCGAGGTCGACGTCCCGGTGCTGCTCGACGGCGCGCAGGGCGCCGGCGCGATCGACGTCGACGTCGCCGCGCTGGGCTGCGGCGCCTACGCCGGCGCGGGACAGAAGTGGCTGTGCGGAGGCGACGGGCTGGGGCTGCTGTTCGTCTCGCCCGCGCTGCGCGAGCGGATCAAGGTGCCCCGACGCGGCTACGGCAACCTCCTCGACGCGAACGAGGGGCTCGATGCGAAGCTGCACGAGGACGCCCGCCGCTTCGACTCTCCTGCGCTGAGCGCGGAGAGCCTCGCGATGGCGCTCGCCTCGGCCGAGCTGCTCGAGTCGGCCGGATCGGGGGCCGTCCACGAGCGCGCCGTGGGGCTCGCGGCGACGCTGTGCGAGATGCTCGCCGCCGACGGCCGCGAGCCGGCGCCGCGCGGACCGAGCACACTCGTCTCCTTCCCAAGCGAGGATCCGTTGGCGGAGCGGGCGTCACTGGCTGATCATGGGGTCATCGTGCGTAACATTCCCGGCCGGCCGTGGCTGCGAGCGTCGGTCGGGGCATGGAACGACGAGCATGACCTCGAGCGGCTCGTGGGAACGCTCGCCCGGTGACGGCCCGCAGGTCCACCTCAGCCCGCTAAGCAGCACTTCACAGGACCGACCCCTGAAACCCATGAACCTCCTGCCGCAGACAGCCTCCGCCACGACCCAGCCCCCGCCGGAGACGGGTGCGCCCCGCGAGCCTCTGGGCGAGGGCCTGCGCTCGCGGCTGCGCGGCGAAGGACTCGCGTTGCGGCTCGCCGGGCTCGGCGCGGTGATCGCCGCGGCGGCCGTCATGAACACCGTCAGGCTCGCCCAGAACGGCTACGCCAACATCTTCTACGCGGCCGGCGTGCGCTCGATGCTGGACTCGCTGCACAACTTCTTCTTCGTCTCCTTCGACCAGGCCGGCCTGGTGACGGTCGACAAGCCGCCGCTGGCGCTGTGGGCGCAGGCGACCAGCGCGAAGATCTTCGGGTTCTCGCCGCTGAGCCTGCTGCTGCCCGAGGCGCTGATGGGCGTGGTGGCGGTCGCGGTCCTCTATCTGGTCCTGGTTCGGCGCTTCGGGATCGGGGCGGCGATCGTGGGCGGGATCGCCCTGGCGGTGTTCCCGTCGTTCGTCGCGGTCTCCAGGGCCAACGGCGTCGACCCGCTTCTGGTCCTGCTGATGCTGCTCGCCTGCGCGGCCGCGATCCGCGCATGCGAATCGGGGAGCTGGCTCGCGCTGATCGGCTCCGCGGCGCTGGTCGGGCTGGCCTTCAACACGAAGACGCTGGCCGCCTATCTGGTCGTGCCGGGGATCGCGCTCGCCTACCTGGTGTGCGCGCCCGTCCCGATCGTGCGGAGGATCGTGCAGCTGGTGGCGGCGGGCCTGGTCGTGGCGGTCATCTCCTTCGCCTGGATCGCCGCGGTCGAATCGACTCCCGCGTCCAAGCGCCCGTACGTGGGCGGCTCGACCCACAACACCGAGCTGGGGCTGACCTTCGGATACAACGGCTTCGGGCGCGTGGAAGGGCAGAACGGCGGGCCCGGCCAGACGGTCGACCGGCCGGGCGCAGCGGTACCCAGATCGAGGCAGCTCGGACTGGCCAAGGCGAGGCAGCGCCAACACCCCCTGCCGGCGCCGCCGCGACGCGTCTACCCGCACACGAACGTCGGCCACTCGAGAAAACCCGTCCCCTTCGGCGGCTCCCCCGGGCCGCTGCGGCTGTTCGGCGTGGGCCTCGGCGATCAGGGCGCCTGGTATCTGGCGTTCTCCTTCTTCGGCCTGATCGCCGTGCTGGTGATGCTGTTCCTGGACTGGCGCTCGCCCGACCCCGCCGAGGACCCCGAGCGGACGACCGGCCGCCGCGACCCGCGACTCGCGTGCACGCTGACCCTCGGCGGCTGGCTGATGACCGAGGCGGTCGTCCTCAGCACCTCCAAGGGCATCGTCCACCCCTACTACATGTCGGCGATCGCGCCGGGGGCCGCCGCGATGGTCGGCGCCGGCGCCGTGGCGCTCCCGTCGCTGCTGCGCCGCCGTCCCCCGTGGCCGGGCCTGCTGCTGGCCTTCCTGGCGGTGCTGGGCACGCTCGCGACGGAGATCGTGCTGATCCACCGCCAGCACTACATGCTCCGCTTCGAGCCGGTGCTGCTGGTGGGCTGTGCGCTGTGCCTCGGCGCGATCCTGCTGGTCGCGCTGCTGCGCAGGCCGGGTGCCGCGATCGCCGTCACGGCGGTGCTCGCCTTGCTCCTGGTCGTCCCCACGGGCTACGCGAGCACGACCTGGCTGGCCCCGGTCGAGTCGACCTTCCCGGCCGCCGGGCCCAGGGCCGCCGCCGGCCAGGGCGGCGTCGGGCTCGACCCCCGCGGGCTGGCGATCGACCGTGCCCTGATCGCCTACGTTCGCGCCCATGGCGCCACCCACCGCTTCGCGCTGCTCACAGTGGCCTCTGACACGGCCGCGCCGATGATCCTGCTCGGCCTGCGCGCGGCGGCGGTCGGCGGCTACAGCGGCGTCGACCCCGCTCTCGACGGCGCCGGCCTGGCACGGATGGTGCGCCGGCACGAAGCGCGCTGGGTGCTGCTCGGCGGCGAGTACGCCGTGCGCGGTGGAAACGGCGCGACGAAGGCCGTGCTGGCCTCCTGCCGGGAGCTCGTCCCGCGGGAATGGAGGAGCCCCGTCGTCTACCCCGGCGCGCTCGTGCTGTTCGACTGCGCCGGGCAGGAACGGGCCCTGGAACGGTATTAGCCGCGGCGCCTCAGGCGGCCACCGACAGCTCCCGATGGAAGGCGCGGGCGAACAGCTCTCGCTCCCTTCCCGCCGCCCAGCGCGGCACCGCCGGGTCGCCCTCGGCGATCAGCCGCAGCCGGACCTCGGGGCCGTCCAGGTCGAGATCGGTGCCACGCACCAGCTGGTCGCGGGAGCGCTCCAGATCCTCCGCCAGGCGCAGCAGCGCCGCGCAGCGGTTGAGCCGCTCCACGTCGCCCTCGCCGAACAGCGCGGCCATCGGGCCGGGCGTCGGCATTCCCTTGCGGTGATACCGCGCGGCCTGGGCGATGATCGCGGTCTCCACCGGCGTGAAGCCGGGCAGCCCGCCGTTGACGATCAGGTAGCGGGAGTGCTTGTGGTGGTCGTCGTAGTCGATCGACATGCCGATGTCGTGCAGCATGCAGGCCGCCCACAGCAGCTCGCGCTCGCGCGGGTCGCCCTCGTGCAGTCCGAGCCTGGCGAGCTCGTCGAACATGCCCAGCGCCAGCGTTGCGACATGCGTGGTGTGGGGCACGTTGACCCTGTACTGCGCCGCCATGTTCAGCACGCTCGCCGTGCGCACGTCCTCGAACAGCGGCGGTTGCGCCGGAGCCAGGAGGCGGTCGAAGAAGACGCCCTCTCGGAGCCCCGCCTCGGTCGCCTCGATCGCCTGAAAGCCGCCCGCGCGCAGCGCGCCCTGCACGACCAGGGCGCCCGCCAGGATCAGGTCGGCGCGGGCGGGCTTGATGCCCGGCACGCTGGCGCGCTCCTCGGCGGGCAGCGCGGCGAGACGCTCGACCAGCTCGTCGAGGGCGTCCACGCCGATCACCATGCCCTGCACGCCGTTGGAGGGAAGGCCGGCGGCGCGCTGCGCGGCGGCGGCGAGGTTGCGGATCGTGCCGCCGATGCCGACGAGTCGCCCGCCGTCGGGTTCGCTGCCCGCGCCGGCCAGCCAGGGGGCCGAGGAGAGCTCCGCGACGATGTGCTCCTGCAGCTCCTCCAGCTGTCGGCGCTTCGCCGGCCCGTTCGGGGGCAGGTATCGCTCGCTCATGCGCACCGTGCCAAGGCGCCAGGAGCCCGACTCCTGGGCCAGGCGGTCACGAACCCGCACCAGCTGCATCGACCCGCCCCCCAGGTCCAGCACGCAGCCGTTTCGCAGCGTCGTCGAGTTGACCGCCGCCAGATATCCGTAGTAGGCCTCCTGCTCGCGGCTCAGGACGCGGATCGGAAGCGCGAAGCGATCGCGCGCGCGCACGAGGAACTGCTCGGCGTTCTCCGCGTCGCGGATCGCGCTCGTGGCCACCCCGTCCACCTCCTCGGGGCCCAGCCCGCTGGCTTTGCAGAAGTGGGAGAACACGTCGAGCGTCGCCAGCGCCCGCTCCATGGGCCGCTCTCCCAGCCGCCCCGTGGCCATCAGCCCCTCGCCGATGCGAACCGCCTCGTAGATCTCGTCCGTCCGCCTCCACCAGCCTTCGCCGGACTGGAAGACGACGAGCCGGAACGAGTTAGACCCGAGATCGATAACCGCGAGCCGCTGCTCTGGCTGCATCAGATGAGCGTATTGACCGCCTCGGCGGGCCTTAAGCCCACGCCCGGCGCCGCGAGCCCACGAGGACCCCGCGGCCGATCCGGCTCAGGCAGCGGCGCGCTTGGCGGCGTTCAGGGCCCGCTCGGCCTCGACCAGCACCTCACGCAGGCCGGGGCTGCGCTGGTGCACCAGCGTGTAGCCGATGCTCGCCGTCGGGTGGATCACGCCCTCGCCCGCGTCGACGCTGCAGGCCGGGATCACCCGCGCCAGACCCTCTGCGACGACGGCCAGGCCCTCCTCGTCGGCGTGCGGCAGCAGGACCGCGAACTCGTCCCCGCCGAGCCGGCCGATCAGATCGGTTTCGCGCAGCCGCCGCGTGAGACCCCGCGCGACGGCCTTGAGCGTCTCGTCGCCGACCCCCCCGCCCCGCTCGCGGTTGAGCGCGCGGAAGTCGTCGAGGTCGATGATCATCAGGCCCGCCGCCTCGCCGTAGCGCTGGCAGCGGCCCAGCTGCAGCCGCAGGTCGTGTTCGAACAGGCGGCGGTTGCGCAGCCCGGTGAGCGGGTCGTGGTCGGCCAGATGCAGGAGCTGCTCCTCGAGTTCCTTGCGGGCCGAGATGTCCTGCAGCTGCGCGATGTACTGGAGAGGGCGGCCCTTGTGGTCGCGCACCAGCGACATCGAGAGGATCGCGGAGACCGTCTCGCCCGCGGCGTCGAAGTAGCGCTTCTCCACCTGGAACGCCTGGATCTCACCGGCCAGCAGCCGCTCGCGGTGACCCAGGTCGTTGCCCGCGTCCTCGGGGTGCATGATCCCGTCGAAGCGCTTGCCGATCAGCTCGTCGGATGTGTAGCCCGTGATGTCGCACAGAGCGCGGTTGACCAGCAGCCAGCGGCCCTCGGTGTCGAGCAGCCCGGTGCCGATCGGCGCGTACTCGAAGACCTCCTCGAAGCCCTCGACCTGGGGCGGGACCATCATGTCGGCGTGGCGCCGGGCGGTGATGTCGAGCACGACCGCGACGCCGCCGTCGACGTTCGAGCAGTCCGGGGCGGCGGGACCGCCGTCGCGGCAGAGCGGGCCGGCGTCGACAACCAGGCAGTGCCGCTCGTCGGCTGTCCAGACCTCGCGGGTGCGGGTCTCGCCTTCGAGCGCCGAGCTGAACAGCGGCTCGAAGCGTTCCCAGAACTCAGCCGGGAACGCGTCCGCCACGTAGTTGCCCTCGCGGCAGATCTCGGGGTTGCCCATGCGCTCGATCGCCTGCCCCGCGGTCAGGACGAACCGCAGGCGCTTGTCGAAGACGATCACCAGCGCCTCGGGCAGCTCGCGCAGGGCGGCGCTCGCGGCGTTGTCCGCGCTCACCAGCAGCTGCGAATGTGAGCCTGGTTCCATCGCAGGATTCACGACCACAGCATCGACCTTCGCGCGCGGAAGCTTGATCGCTCCGTTCGAGGGGTTCACACACACACCATCGGCCCCCCGGGGCGGAACCTTGATCCCTCCAGCCCGTCAGCCGACGCCCATCGAGGCGCGGGGCCGGCGCCGGGCGAGCGCTGACGCGCGGGCCGGCGCGACCGGCGGCCTGCAGCGGGGCGCGCCCGGCGCCCGCGCCGCTCACGGTCGGATGAACGTGTCCGGGTCGGGGCCGATCCGTCGATCCTGGTCCAGCGCCTGGATCGCCGCCATCTCCGGCTCGTCGAGCTCGAAGTCGAACACGTCGAGGTTCTGCTCGATGCGCTCGGGGGTGACCGACTTGGGGATCACGACGTTGCCCAGCTGCAGGTGCCAGCGGATCACGACCTGTCCGGCCGTCCTGCCGTGGCGCTCGGCGATCTCGACGATCGCCGGGTCGGCCAGCGCCTGCGCCTGCGCGAGCGGGCTCCAGGCCTCGGTGAGGATGCCCAGCTCGTCGTGTTCGCGGCGCAGCCCTGCCTGCTGGAGGTAGGGGTGCAGCTCGACCTGGTTGATGGCCGGGGTCTCGCCCGTCTCCTCGATCAGCCGCCGCAGATGGGCGGCGGTGAAGTTGGAGACGCCGATCGTCCGGATCAGGCCCTCGTCGCGCATCTCGATGAACGCCTTCCACGTCTCGACGTAGAGGTCGTGCGCCGGGACGGGCCAGTGGATCAGGTACAGGTCCAGCTGGTCGAGCCCGAGCCGTCGCATGCTGTCCCTGCAGGCCCGCCGCGCCCGGTCGTAGCCCTGATCGTCGTTCCAGCACTTGGTGACCACGTAGACCTCGCCCCTGTCCAGGCCGCTCCCCCGCAGGGCCTCGCCGACCGCCGCCTCGTTGCGATAGGCCGCCGCCGTGTCGATGTGACGGTAGCCCGCCGTCAGCGCCCGGGAGACCGACCTCGGCGGTCTCGCGCCGGCGGCACCTGGAAGACGCCGAAGCCGAGCTGGGGGATCTCGGCACCACCGCGCAGCGGAAGGAGCGGGATCTGATCGGTCTGAGAGCTCATACGGTGTCGTCTGCCCCGGCCCGACCCAGCCTAAACGGCGCGGCCCCCGCGGTCTACCCTCCAGGGCATGGACGCGCGGGGAAGACGCGGTGGCGACGGGATGCGGGCGCCGCGCTCGGTCGCGATGGCGGCGGCGCGACGGACCTACGCGTCCCATCAGCGGGCGCTCAGCGCGGGCGTGCCGGTCGAGGAGCTCCTCGGCGCCGAGCGCGATGCAGCGGCCTCGGCGAGCGAGCAGGGCCTGACGCGCAGGGAGCTGATCGGCGCGGGGGCCGGGCTGGGCGCCGGCGCCCTGCTCGCCGGACACCCCGCGGCGGCGCTCGCGCGCCGTCTGCGGGCCCTCTGGCGCTCCGCGGATCGCGATCGTCGGAGCGGGGCTCGCCGGACTGCGCTGCGCGCACATGCTCTGGACGCAGAGCCCGGGCACGCCGCTGGCGGCGAGCGTGTACGAGGCCAACGCCGAACGGGCCGGCGGGCGCTGCTGGACGCTCCGGGGCTTCTTCGCCGCGGGTCTGATCAGCGAGCACGGCGGCGCGTTCCTGAACTCGAACCAGACCGCCGTGCGCGGCCTGGCCGCACGGCTGGGCCTGGCCGAAGAGGTCGTCAACGGGGGCGACCTGCCCCAGGGCGAAGAGGTGTTCTTCATCGACGGCGCCCTGTACAGCCTCGAGGAGGCGAACGCCGACTGGGCCGCCGTCGGCTTCCCGGCCTTCCGTGCCGCCGCCAGGCAGATGCGCACCCCGGCGGGGGAAGCGCGCCTGGATGCGCTGTCGGTGCCCGAATGGCTCGAGAGCACCGAGATCGGCGCCGCCAGCCGGTTCGGGAAGCTGATGATGGCCAACACAGTCACGGAGAACGGCGGCGACCCCGCAGACCAGTCGGCGCTGGACCTGATCGAACTGGTGAGCGGCAACCCGCGCTCCTCGCTGGTCCCGCTGCCGGGCGACGACGAGCGCTACCACGTCGTCGGCGGCAACGACCAGCTCGTCTCCGGCATGGTCGCCCAGCTGCCCAACGAAGCCGTCCAACACGACCGGGAGCTCGTCGCGGTGCGGGCCAACGCCGACCGGTCGATCACGCTGAGCTTCCAGACCTCGGGTGCCACCAACGACGTGACAGCCGATTACGTCGTGCTGGCGCTGCCCTTCAGCACGCTGCGCGCCGTCGATCTCAGCCACTCCGGCCTGAGCGCCCAGAAGCGCCGGGTGATCCGCACGATGGGCATGGGCAGCAACGCCAAGATCCACCTCGAACTCGCCGAGAAGACCTGGCCGGCGCTCGGCTACAGCGGCGCGGCCTACGGCGAATGGCAGCGCCTGGCCTGCGGCTGGGACGACACGGTCCAGCTCGGCGCAGCCGCCTCCCCCGCTCTCTACCTGGCCTTCCCCGGCGCGCGCGCCGGGGACACCGGCCTGAGCGGCGAAGCGCACGGCAGCGCACCCGCCGCGGACGCGTCCTGGGCGCTCGGGGAGATCGAGAACGTCTTCCCCGGCACGAGCGCCGCCTACACGGGACGCGCCTACGAGGACCACTGGGCACTCGACCCGTGGGTGCTCGGCGCCTACTCCTACTACCGGGTCGGGCAGGCGGCCGAATACGGGGCGATCGCCGCCAGGACCGAGGGCAGGATCCTGTTCGCGGGCGAGCACACGTCGGTCGCGAACATCGGCTTCCTCGACGGCGCCGTCGAAACCGGCGAGCGCGCCGCCGGACGGCTGCTGGCGAAACTCTCGCGCTGAGCCAGCCGCTGCGGCGGTTGGCACAGAACTGTCACATGAGGCTTGACCCGATCGGTATTCTTCGCCGACCGTGGTGCCAAGGAAGGTCTTCAGAGCCATGTGTGTCGCGCTCGTCTGTGGGGGACTGGGCGCGCTGGCCCCTGCCGCCGAGGCGGAAGGCATCCACAACATCCAGCATGTCGTGATGATCATGCAGGAGAACCGCTCGTTCGACACCTACTTCGGGACCTACCCGGGCGCGAACGGCATCCCCGCCGGCACCTGCGTGCCCGACCCGCTGCACGGCGGTTGCGCGCTCCCCTACCACAACCCGCAGGAGAAAAACAACGGCGCGATCCACAGCTCGCTGGCAGCCGCGGAAGACATCGCCGGCGGAAAAATGGACGGCTTCCTGAACGTGCCCGAGCGTGGCTGCTCGCCGAGCACCAAGAAGTGCAAGATCTGCAACGAAACGCTGACCCACGGGTGCATCGACGTGACCGGCTACCACGACGCCCGCGAGATCCCCAACTACTGGACATACGCCCAGAACTTCGCGCTGCAGGACAACATGTTCGAGGGCGTCTCCTCGTGGAGCCTGCCCGAACACCTGAACATGGTCTCGGGCTGGTCGGCCGACTGCCCGTTCAAGACGACGGACCCGATGAGCTGCACGAGCTCGATCGAGCCGCACCGTCCCACCCACGCGACCAACGCCTGGACGGATCTCACCTACCTGCTGTTCAAGCACAACGTGAGCTGGCGCTACTACATCTTCGAAGGCCAGGAGCCCGACTGCGAGTCCAACGAAGAAACGGTCTGCTCGCCGAAGACCCAGGGGCCCAAGACACCGGGCATCTGGAACCCGCTGCCGAACTTCAACGACGTCAAGGAAGACGGTCAGACCGAAAACATCCAGTCGCTGACCCACTTCTACTCCTCGGTCGGCGAAACGAGCAAATGCGGCCTGCCCAACGTCAGCTGGATCGACCCGAACTTCGAAGTCTCCGAACACCCCAACGGCGGCAAACCGGGCGGCTCGATCGAAGTCGGTCAGGCGTACGTGACGACGCTGATCAACACGATCATGCGCAGCCCCTGCTGGGGCAGCACCGCGATCTTCCTCTCCTGGGACGACTGGGGCGGCTTCTACGACCACGTGGCGCCCCCGCACATCGACGAAAACGGCTACGGCATCAGGGTTCCAGGGCTCGTGATCAGCCCCTACGCGAAGGCCGGATACATCGACCACCAGCAGCTCTCCCACGACGCGTACCTGAAGTTCATCGAGGACGACTTCCTGGGCGGGGCGCGCCTGAACCCGAAAACCGACGGACGTCCCGACAGCCGCCCCGACGTCCGCGAAGAAGCGTCCGGACTGGGCAGCCTCGCCGAAGACTTCAACTTCAGCCAGTCGCCGCGGCCCCCGTTGCTGCTGCCCACCCATCCCGCACCCGGCCCGGGCTCGAAACCGCCCGGCGCATCGGTCGCCGCCCAGAGCGCGTCGCTTGCGGGGCCGAGCCTCCAGCTGGTCGCCTCGGTTTCGCCCAGCCAGGACGTGCGCGCCCAGAACGGCAGCCTCCAGCTGCTGCTGGGCTGCAACCAGGAATGCTCGGTTGCGCTTGCCGGTAAGCTCAGGCTCGGCAAGAGCACCATCGAGTTGGGGGGAGCAGGAGCATCGATTCGGGCGAATCACGCGACGACCGTCTCGCTCCGGGTCTCTCCCGCTGTGCTGAGCCGGCTCGTCGGAGCACTTGGGGGCTCCGGCACGGCGCCCGCCGAGGTCACCGTGCTGGCTCGGGCCGCCGGCCACTCGCGCACCTACACAGCGCGCATCCTCGTCTCGACGGGCTGAGCCCCGCCCCGAGGGCGAGCCTCCAAGCACGGCGGAGTCCGTGCCCGCGACCCCGCCCCGGCACGAGCGCCCGCGGGCGCCGGCTTGCCGCGATTGACTGGCGGCGGGCGATCCCCTAGCGTCAGGGGGCACGATTCACACAGGAGGGTGTGACACGGCTCGAGGTTCAAGGAGGAACACAGATGGGGGCATCGAGGGGAAACGGACGACGGGTGCTTCAGAGCGTGCTCGCCGCGCTGGCGATCGGCGAGGTCGCCTACAGGCTGTTCGCACGCGGGCCGCTGAGAAGGGCGCTGGGGATCGAAACGCGGCACGCCTGAGAGACCAGGCGCAGGCCCACGGCGATGCTCAGGCCCGGCGATGCTCAGGGCCTGAGCACGATCTTGCCGAGTGTGTGGCGCCGTTCCAGCTCGCGGTAGGCCTGCTGGACCTGCGCGAGCGGGTAGACACGCGCGATCGGGACCTCGAGCTCGCCACCGGCGATCATCGCCGCCAGCTCCCCCAGCACCTCGGCGCTCGCCGCGGCGGCCGTGCCGTCGGTCCGCACGGGATGACGTCCGGCGGCCTCGAAATCGGCGATCGTGTCGATGCGACCCGGCTGCACACCCAGGCGGAGGGCCATCTCCACGTAGCCACCGCCGAAGGTGTCGACGAACGCGTCGGGTCTTCCCCCCGCGGTCGCGACGATTGCCTCGGCGACCCCGTCCCCGTATGCCAGCGGGATCACGCCGTGCGCGCGCAGCCACGGGTGATGGTCCTCTCCCGCCAGGCCGATCACGCGAGCCCCTGCGCGGACGGCGAGCTGGACGGCCAGCGAGCCGACGCCGCCGGCGGCGCCGGAGACCGCGACGGTCTCCCCGGGCGAGAGCCCGACGGCGCGGACCGCGGCGTAGGCGGTGCTCCCCGCGATGAACAGCCCGCCCGCCGCCTCCCACGGGACCTCCGGGGGGCGCCGCACGAGGTTCCCTGCCTCCACCACCACGAGCTCGGCCTGGCTGGCGCGTCGTTCGGTGAAGCCGATCGCCTCCTCCCCCACCTCGACGCCGCCGACTTCTTCGCCGAGCTCCTCGGCCACGCCGGCCAGGTCGCTGCCCTGCCCCGAGGGGAACGTGGCGGGCCAGCGCGCGTGCATGCGGCCCTCGCGGATCGAGACCTCGCCGGGGTTGATCCCAGCCGCCCTGACCCGGACCAGCACCTCGCCCGGGCCGGGCTGCGGGCGCGGAACGTCCACGACCTGGAGAACCTCCACCCCGCCGTAGCGCTCGAACCTCACCGCCTTCACGATGCGTCGCCTCCTTCCGGCACGCTCAGCTTCGCAGTGATGCGCGCGCGCAGCTCACCGGCGCAGCGCGCGACGGTCGGCCCCGCCGTGGACAGCTCGTGCTGCTCGATGCGGGAGACCGGAACGACCTCCAGAACGGTCGAGGCCACGAAGGCCTGCTCCGCCCGGTCGAGGTCCTCGCGGGTCGTGGCCGTCTCGGTGGCAGCGGTGATCTCGATCACCTCACGGCGAGTGATCGAGTCGAGGATGTGGTCGGACAGCGGCGGTGTGCGAACCCGGCCCTCCTGTACCCAGAAGAACGAAGCGGTTGGCAGCTCGAGCACCCGCCCGTGCGGGCTGACCAACAGCGCCTCGTCGAAGCCGCCCTCCCGTGCCAGCCGCGAGGCGAGCATGTTGGCCGCATAGGACAGCGACTTCACGCCATCCAGCACCCGCGTCGGCGCGAACGTCACGAAGCCCAGCGTCAGCGACGCCGGCTGGTCGGGCAGCGGCTCGAGCAGCACGATACGGTGCCCGCCGCGCGTCGCGACGATCCGCACGAGCGCGTCGGCCCCCCCGGCCGCGGCCAGCAGCGCGTCCAGGTCGCCCGCGAGCGCGTCGAGGTCGATCGGCAGCCGCAGGTTGCGCGCCGAGGTGGCCAGGCGACCCAGATGCTGCGCGCGCGCAAACGGCGCTCCCCCGTAGAGCCGCAGCACCTCGAACACGCCGTCGCCGCGCAGGAGTCCCTCGTCGGCGACCGGCAGGCGCGCCTGCGAGACCCCCATCAGCTCGCCGTCGAGGCAGGCTATGTCGGGGATGGCGCTCACCGGCGCGCGACGATCGTCAGGAAGTCGCGCGCGTCAGGTTCCAGCAGCTGGCCGGCGATGCCCAGTTGGCCGGGTACGACGGGCACCGCGGCGGGCCCGGAAGGGTGGTGGGCGTAGAGGTAGCCGGCGACCCAGTCGGGATTGATGTCCAGCTCGATCGCGCGGACGGCCCCGCCCGCGATCAGTGCGCCGGCGAGCTGCCCCGGCAGCAGCTGCTCGCCGGCCGCCCACACCAGCCGGCCGCTCGGGGTGATGCCGAGGCCTGAGCGGGCGACAACGGTCTGGTCGCCCACCGTCGCGCCCCAGCAGGACAGGATGCACGACCCGACGTCCGCCGCCGGGCTGCCGTGGTCGACCAGCAGCCGCTGGTTCTGCAGCACCGAGTAGACCGTCCGCGAGGGGTCTGGCACGCCGGCCTGCCAGGCGCCGATGTCGGTGACGCCGTCGGTGTAGGTCACGATCGAGGCGAGCCCGGCGCTGGGTGCGACCGCCACGTGGCCGCCCGAGGCGAAGGCGACGTCGGAGTATGTGAGCTTGAAGCCGCCGTTGAAGCCGGCGACCAGATGGTGGATCTCGCTCGGCGCGACCTTGTCGCCGTACCGCCAGCCGGCCGTGCCGCCGTCGATCGAGCCGGCATGGAGGTCCAGACGCAGCAGGCGCTGGTCGAAGCGCATCAGCGTGACCCCGTCACGCTGCGCCAGCCAGGCCGCGGGTTGCCCGTGGACCAGCGCCACGGTCTTCCACCTCGCCGATGCGGCCGCGGGGACCCTGACTACCAGCGGCTTGGGCGGCGGTGGCGGCGGTGGCGCGAGCGGAGTGGGGCTCGCGCGGCTCGAGGCTCGCGCGCCCGACACCGATTGCACCGAGCGGCTCGAGCGCCCGTCCTGGGCGAGGAGAACAGCGACCACTGCCACGAGGGTGAGTGCGATCGACGCCAGCCCCAGCCGTCGGCGCGCGTATGTGCGCTGCCTGCTGCGGTCACTCAGCGCGATCCGATCAGCCCCCGGGTGTCAGGAAGTAGACGCGTTGCGAGGGCACAGGTTCCCAGGAGAAGACCGGCCAGGTACGCCCGGCGAAGCGCACCGTGCCAGCCTTCGGGAGCCGCGCCGGCCCCGCTCCGCCGGCGAGGTGCCTGGAGCCCGAGCGAACGTAGACGTGGCCGCCCGTGACCGCCGCCAGCAGGTCGGCGAGGGCCTGGTAGTGGGTCTGCAGCGGCCTCAGCCGTGCCGCGACGTGCTTCGCCACGTTGCCCCACGCCGCCACGTCCACCGCCTGGCAGCTCCTGGCGGCCAGGCCGCCGACGGCGCGCGGGACGAACAGCGCGACCTGCAGGCTGCCGGTCGGGAAGGCCCGGGCGGAGAGCGTCACGACCCTGTAGTCGCCGCCGCCCACCGTGACGGTCGACCCGTTGCTCGGTGGGACGCCTGCCCCGGCGAGCGTGCCCATCAGGAACGAGCCGCTCCTGTAGAGGTCGACGCGGACGCCGATGAAGCGGGTCACGAGCTTCACGTAGCCGGCGTCGTCCTGCACCGACGTGACGTAGTGACCCACCGTCCTGCCGTGCAGGCGCAGCGTGCCCGAGACCGGGGCGATGATGTACGGGCCGCCGATGTCCGCCAGCAGCCGGCTGCCGCGCGTCACGCGCAGCCGCACGATGTGCCAGTGGGGCATGTAGACCAAGGCGTGGACCGCCGCCTGGATGGCCGGCTTGTTGTTGCTCGCCAGCGCGCTCAGCAACGGTCCGTAGCTGGTGATCCGGGCCATGTCCGCCCGCGTCTCTCCGCCCCGGAGCTCGTCGTTGTAGATGCGGGCCGCCACCGTGGCGTCGACCGAGGCGACCCTCGCGGCGGTCGCCGTGCCGCAGGGCGAGAGCGCGCCGGTGCCAGGAGCGCCGCCGGGCGCAGGCGCCGCACGGCTCAGCGGGGCGTCCTGGTCGGGGAGCGCTGCGATCGCGATGGCGACCGCCGCGACGCAGACTGCGACCAGGGCCCCAACACGGGCGAGCCGCGGTCGCTTTCCCCTGCTCTGCATCGCACAAGCCTCAACGATCCATATAAGCACGGGATCAGGGCGGGGTGAGAGCTGGCACATGTGACGCGGCGCGCTGCGCACGTCCAGTCGTGATCGTCGCCGCTTAGGAGATCGGGCCAGGAGCCGATAACTCCCTGTGCGCAGTCAAGACGAATCCCGCGTCCTGGACGTGCCTGCGCTGCGGATGCGGGAAGCGACGATCATCGCCGCCATACCCTTGACCTTCGGCGTCGCCGGGCTCGGCTCGCTGTATGTCGCCCTGACCTGGGACAGGCCTCACCGCCTCGGGCTGGCCGCGCTGTTCGTGCTCTCGGTCGCCGGCACCATCCCCGTCTATCGGATGCGCGAAGCGATCGTCCGCAGCCACCTGCGGGAGCTGTTCTTCCTCAGCTGGACGCTGAGCGACTTCGCGCTGCTCGTGCTCGGCACCATCGCCGACGGCGGTACGGACAGCCCACTGGTGCTGGTGTTCTTCATCCCGGTCGTGTTCTCCGCGATGTCCTACCCGCTCGGGTCGGTCGTCGCGGTCGGCACGGTGAGCGTCCTCAGCTACCTCGCCGTCGCGCTGACCGCGGGCGGGTCGAGCGTCGCCTACGAGATCGGGTTCGCGTTCGTCCTCCTCTGCACCGCCGCGATGAGCGGCTGGCAGGCCGACAGGCACAAACGCCAGCACCGCGCGCTCGCCACGGCCTCCCGGACAGACCAGCTGACGGGCTGCCTGAACCGCCGCGGCTTCGAGGAGCGAGCCAACGCTGAGATCAGCTCGATGCGCAGGCGCGGCCGTACCGGGGCGCTGATCGTCCTGGACATCGACAAGTTCAAGCCCGTCAACGACGTGTTCGGCCACGCCGCCGGCGACGCGCTGCTCTGCTGGGTGGTGGAGACGCTGGAAACCTCGCTGCGCCCGGGCGACAGCGTCGGGCGCCTCGGCGGCGACGAGTTCGCGGCGCTCCTCCCCGAGACCGACGCCGAGCAGGCCCGAACGACGGCCGACCGGGTCGGCCAGGCGCTGGCGCGGCGCGCCCCGGCCTCGCTCGGCCTCGCGATCTACCCCGAGGACGGCGAGGACCTGGAGACCCTGACCCGCCGTGCCGACACGCGCCTGTACCAGTCCCGACGCGGCCGGGACAGCGCTCGGGAGGGCGAGCACCACGGCCACGAGGGGCGCGAGCCCCTCCCGTCCCACGAGCACAGCTCCGCGGCCAGCGGCCTCGGCGCGATCGGCCTCTGGCGGGCCGCGCTGGACGCGATACCGGCGCGGGGAGCGCGTCGCGAGGCCGGTCCCGATCACCCAAGCCTCGAGTCGGTCCTGCTCGAGCAGATCGACGCCTCGGTGATCGCCACCGACATGGCCGGCGTGGTGATCAGCTGGAACCGCGGAGCGCAGGCGCTCTACGGCTGGACCAACGAGGAAGCGGTGGGCCGCAGCGCCAGGGAGCTGGTGGTTCCGCAGGACGCCGCAGCGGCGGAAGCGCTGATGGCCGGGGTGAGCCGAGACGGGCGCTGGGACGGGGAGCTGCTGGTGCGGCGCAAGGACGGGTCGCTGTTCACCGTCTACGTCCGCAACCGCCTGGTTCTCGACGAGGACGGCAGTCCCTCGGCGGTCGTCGGCGTGGCGGTCGACATCTCCGCCCGGGTCGCCGCCGAGACCGAGCTGCTGCAGTCCCGCGACTACGCCCAGGCGGTCACCGAATGCATGGGTGAGGGGCTCTTCACGCTCGACGCCGACGGGCGCGTCACCTACATCAACAAGGCCGCCGCGGGGATGCTCGGGCGACCCGGGGAGCAGCTGCACGGCGAGCTCCTGAACGAGGCCATCTACCCGAGGCGCTCCGACGGAGCGATGCGGTCGCTGGGCGAATGTCCGATCGCCCGCGCGTTGAGCCGTGAGGTGACGGTGCGGGTCGACGAGGACAAGTTCCGCACCCACCGGGGCGAGCTGCCCGTTTCCTACACGGCCACGCCCTTCCACACCGACGGGGGCCTACGGGGATGCGTCGTGATCTTCCAGGACGCATCGCAGCGTAAAGAGCGAGAGGAAGAGCACAGGCGCGACGCGGAGACGCTTGCCTGCATCGACCGCGTCGAGCAGGCGCTGGCCGAGGACCGCTTCGTGCTCCACGCGCAGCCGATCGTCGACCTGCGCAGCGGCGAGATCGGGCAGCACGAGCTGCTGCTGCGCATGCACGACAGCAACGGCGGGCTGGTGGCCCCGGGCGAGTTCCTGCCGGTCGCCGAGAAGTACGGCCTGATCGGCGACATCGACCGGTGGGTGATCAAGCAGGCGGCCCGCCTGGCCGGCGAAGGGTCGGCGGTGCAGGCGAACATCTCGGCCCGCTCGGTCGGAGACTCCGACGTGCTGGACCACATCGAAAGGTGCATCGAGCAGAGCGAGGTCGCCCCGGGCAAGCTGATATTCGAGATGACCGAGACGGCGATCGCCGAGGACCAGTGCGCCGCGAGCCGCTTCGCCGAGCGCCTGCAGGCGCTGGGCTGCGGGATCGCTCTGGACGACTTCGGCACGGGCTACAACAGCCTGACCTACCTGAAGCAGATACCGGTCGACTATCTCAAGCTGGACATCGAGTTCGTGCGCGACCTCACCCGCAACGAGGCGAGCCGGCACGTCGTGCAGGCGGTCGTGGCTCTCGCCAGGGACTTCCATCTGCGGACCGTCGGCGAGGGCGTCGAGGACGCCGAGACGCTCGAGCTGTTGCGAGAGCTCGGCGTCGACTTCGCCCAGGGCTACCACCTCGCGCGGCCCGAGCCGTTCGACCGGCGGCCGGGCGACCGGGGCAAGCCGGGGCAGAAGCGTTCCGAGCCTCGCCGGAGCCAGCGGCGGCGGGGAGCTCCCGCCGGAGCCGGTGGCGCCGGGGGAGCGCTGCGAGTCGGCTGAGACGCCGCGGCGGCTCGTCGGACGCCGGCGAGGAGAAGCGTTCGAGCGCCGCGAGGGCGGCCGGACTAGGAGAGGGCTGGGCGATCCTGCGGACAGTGTCGGTTGAGCCAGTCGATCGCCAGCCGTGCCACCCGCTCGAGCGCGCCGGGCTCCTGGAAGAGATGCGTGGCGCCCGGCACGACGGCCAGCTCGGCCGCGCAGCGCATCTGGCGCAGGGCCTGCCTGTTGAGCTCGAGAACCTCCGTGTCGGCGCCGCCGACGATCAGCAGCGTCGGGGCCCTCACCGCGGCGAGCCCCCGAGCCAGGTCGGGCCGCCCGCCACGTGAGATCACGGCGCCGACGCCGTCGCCCAGATCCGCCGCGGCGCTGAGCGCGGCGGCGGCGCCGGTGCTGGCGCCGAAATAGCAGAGGCGAAGGGCCGAGGTCTCGGGAGCCGCGGCCAGCCATGCGCTCGCCGTGAGCAGGCGCGAGGCGAGCAGCGGAATGTCGAACACGTTCGCCCGGTCCTCTCCCTCCTCCTCGCTGAGCAGGTCGAACAGCAGCGTCGCGAAGCCCGCGTCGCTCAGGGCGCTTGCGACGGCGCGGTTGCGCGGGCTCATCCGGCTCGAGCCGCTGCCGTGGGCGAAGGCCACGACGGCGCGGGAGCCGGCCGGCACCGTCAGCGCACCGGCCAGGCGCAGGCCGTCTCCGGCGTCGATCGCCACCTCGCGCACGGCGGCGGGCATCACGGCCGCCGGCTGCGGCTGCTCGAGCGCGGCGGCGACCTCCTCGTCGCTGGTCGGCCTGAAGTCTTCGTACCAGAGACCGACGGCCCACAGATCCTCGGGCATCTCGACGCAGACGATCTCGTCGGCCAGCCCGGTGAGGGCACCGACGGACTGCACCGCGGCGACGGGCACGGCGAGGATCACCCGGGCCGCGCCGCGCTTGCGCAGCGACAGCAGGGCGGCGTGGGCCGAGCGACCCGTCGCGAGACCGTCGTCGACCAGGATCGCCGTGCGCCCAGTCAGCTCGAGGGGAGCACGCCCCCCGCGGTAGCGAAGCGTCTTCTCGCGCAGCTCCCGCTCCGCCCGCACGATCAGAGCCCGCAGCGCCGCGTCGGACAGGCCGAGCGCGTGGGTGGCCCGACTGCTGAGGACATGCACTCCGCCCTCGGCGACAGCGCCCAGCGCGAACTCGGGGTTCTGCGGCGCGCCGATCTTGCGCACGACCGCCACGTCGAGCGGCGCGTCCAGGGCCCGTGCCACCTCGGCCGCCACGGGCACTCCTCCGCGCGGCATGCCGATCACGACGGGGCGATCAGCCGCGAAGCGCTCCAGCCGGGCCGCCAGCCGCCGTCCCGCGTCATGGCGATCGGCGAAGCGGCCGCTCGAAGGCGCCACCAGCGGCGCGTCTCCGACCGACGTCACCGCCCCGGTGCGGGGACGATCCCCGTCCGCTGCGCGGCCCCTGTCACCCGACACGTTCACCGTTTCCGGGCGGCGCGCGGGGGCGAGGCGGTCGGCGCGCATGAACGAGGCGCTCCCCGCTCCATGCGGCGGAGAGACACTTGGCCTACGAAAGCGAGGAGCGCGTTCACTGAAGAGATCCTGCTATGTGCGACCGCGCGTGGGACGGTCGATCAAGGGCGCTACCAGATAAAGGTAGAACGCCCGACGGGTTCCATGGTCGGGGTTCTGCCGTGGAGCGCTCGGCGCAAACTACCTAGGCGCCCCGGGCAGCGAGCAGGGCGCGTCAGGCGGGCGGCGGACCGACCTGGGGCGCGAGCACGAACAGCTCGGCGGCGATGTCGGGGTCGAACTGGTTGCCGCTGATGAACGCGACGACCCGGCGCCCGGTGAGACGCTCGACCGCCTCGCGGAAGTCGGGCTCCATCGTCTGCTGGAACAGATGGCGAATGCGGCCCACCGCGTCGGATCTGTCGTGGCGCGCGAGCGAGCGCTCCGCGGGCGTCAGCACGTCGTACATCAAGGTCACCAGGACGTTGCCGTGCATGAAGGTCGAGGCGGTCGTCGGCCCACGCCCGAGGTACTGGGTGTGAATGCCCACCAGCGCGCTGGTAACGGCCGCGTTCAACTCGCCGCCTCGCAGAGGTCCGTCCTGTCGAGGGACTCGCATCGGTCCGGAGTCCGCCATAACAGAGTTCGACTACCCCCTCCTCCAAGCGGCAAAACGGCCACAACCGCTCGCCCCTCCCGGCGAGGCCCGGCGCGGCGCGGGACTGGACCGAGCTAGATGGTCGGAGGCGCGGCCTTGTGGGCCAGGTACCAGAGCTGGATCACGCCGTTGTTCCAGAGTTCGCGCCCGCGGCCCAGCTGGCTGCGGTAGAGCGCCAGCGACGCCTGGTTCGGCCCGTTCGCGTAGGCGTGCAACGCGGAGGCGGCCTTGATGAGATAGCCCGCGCCTTCGCCGACTTCGGTCTCGGCCTGCATCACGTCCGCTTCTTCGCCGTGTTCGGACACCGACCAGTTGGCGGCCGGGACGACCGCGCGGCGCAGCCGCCGCGCGTACAGAGCCAGCCGGCCGAGCTGCGCCGGGCTGGGCGGAGTCGAGAGCCCCGAGAGATCCGTCGCGGCCGCCTTGGCCGCCGACACCGCGCTCCTCACCCCCGCGGCGTGTTCGCTGTAGAAGGTCTCCGCGCCGGGTTCGGCGCTCTGCGAGGAGCATCCGGCGAGCGCCAGCAGGCAGAGCGAGACGATCGCCACCGAGATCCGCTGTCGCGGGAGACGCACCCGCTCACCCTAATGGCCCGGCGGGCCGGCTCGATTCACCCGCCTGAAGAAGGGCTAGGCCCTTCGCATCGCCCGCACCGAGAGCGTCGCTACGGCGGAGCTCGAGCACGTCTCGAACGGGAAGGGCACCAGCCGGGAGACGGTCTGGCCGGGCGGGAAGACCCTCAACCCCGCGGCGAGCGTGCCGCGGCAGGCGGAGGCCTCGAAGTTGCCGGCGTCGGCGATGCGCAGGATGGCCACGGCGCTCGCGCCCGCCCCTAGCCTCACCGAGCCCGTGGTGGCGACCGGTTCGCGGCGGGCCGGTGCGCCGATCCGTGCGCCGCCCAGGGTCACGGCCGAGACGCCCGGATACCCTGTCAGCGTGCAAGCTCGCCCGGACAGGTTGGTGAACTCGAGGTCGTAGTAGAAGCTGCCCGCCGCGCCGCCACCGGCGCTGTCGTTCAACCACACGACGAGCCCGGAGGTCCGGCACCGCGCGAGGGTGCCGGCGGCCGCCTCACCGGGTACGCCCGCCGAGCCGGCGGCGCCGATCGCCAGAGCCAGAGCCAGAATCGGCGCGAGGCGAGGTCGACCTCGCCGTCCGTCTGCGAACCGTCGGACGAGGCGAGGTCGACCTCGCGTCGTCTGCGAACCGTCGGGTCTCGAGTGTCGGCATCCGCATCGGTTCCCCTCGCTGTCGGTTTGACCGGCCGCAGGCGGCCGCTGGGCGTGCCCGCGCGAGCCGATTCTAGGCGGGCGCTCAGATCGCTCGGATCGCGCCGCCGTCGACGGGGATCGTCGCACCGGTGATGTCGGCGGCGGCCGGAGAGAGCAGGAAGACCCGCGGGCGGTCCTTGGCGGCGAAGAGCCGGGGCCGGCGGGAGGGCCCCGGCTCTCCCGCCGGCTATTCGGCCATCAGCGCCTCGACGGCCGTCGTGAACGCGCCCTTCTGACCGTCGCTGCGGGTCAGAGCCCCGAAGTACGCCTCGCGGTTCGTCGTGCTGCCGCTCGGCTGCTGGTCGCGGGCCTGGTAGACGATGAAGCTGTCGATCGGATGACTCTTGGCTGCCACGCGCAGCGCGTTCACCCATCGCGGGACGAGCGCCCCGGCTTCTGCATACGTGTAGTGCGTGCCGTCGCTGAGCGACCGACCGTTGTCCGTCGGTATGCCCCACTCGGTCACGTCGAGGGGAATCGTCGTGTCTCCGTGCCTGGCGAGGTTCGAGACCATCCGTTCGAGCTTCGCCACCCCTGATGAGGTGTACGGGTGGATCACCCATCCTGCGACATGACGGGAGAGGTCTGGGACGGCCGCGAACATTTCGTCCACCCACACGCTCGAGCCGCTGCCGCCGTCCTCGGCCTGGCAGAGGATGCCATCGCCGTATGGCGCGACTGCTTCGGCCGCTTCCTTGACGAGCACCGCATAGCGACGCGCCCGTTCGTGGTAGCTGGCCGAGCTGTAGCCGTCACCGTACTGGTAGCCGTAGCTCGTCTCGTTGCCGAACTCGAGATGACGGACGCTGGGCGCGGCCGCCGCGACAGCGCCCAGCGCTTTGGCTTCCGCCGCGCTGGGTATGCGTCCGTCGAAGGTGAACAGGGGCTGCAGGGTCGTTTTCGTCTTGGCGAGCGCGGCCGCGACGGCGGCGACGTGTTCGGCCAGGTGCGATTCACCGAGGCCGAACTCGACGCGTGCGACGCGCGGGTGCAGGATCGCGTCGGCCTGGAAGTCCGCCGCTTCCACGCCCTGGTCGAGCCCTGGTGTGAAGGACGCCGGCAGTTCTTCATGCGGGCGTTCTTCTTCCTTCGGCGGTTCCTTCGGTTCTTCTTTCGGGAGTTCTTCGTGAGGGTCTTCGCCGAGGGGAACCGTCTGCTTGCGCCCCGCCCATGCTCCGATCGCGTGCTGGCTGGTCCATGCCTGCACATCGACGACGGGATCGGCCGCGGGCGGTGTGTAGAGCTTCTGTGTCGCCGGCAGCGTCAGGTATTTGAGCCCCGCGCCGCCGAGCGTCTGCATGATCGCAACGCCGATGTGTGTCGTGCCTTTGGGCGTCGAGGTAATTTCGATGCTCGCACCGTCGGCACTGAGTCGGTCGGCGATCGACGTGCTGCCATATGCGGGAGTGGCAAAGACTGCGAATGCCGCCAGGGCGGCGAGCTTTATGCGCATGGTGATCCTTTGAAGTCATTGGCGCGTCCATGCGCAGGTCGTCCTCTCCAGACGTGATCGGTGACTCGTGTCTCGCCGCGGCCGACGGAATCCTCCTGAGGGGGCCTCCGACAAGCGCCTCTCCTCGCTACCGGTCCGCTCGACCGGTCGGTCACTCAGCTACACGAAGCCACACACGGCCGCGTCCTGCGAAGATCCATAACACCCAGTCGGAGAGACCCGAATCGCACATTTGAGTGACGACGCGCCAAAATCGCCCGTTTGAGTGAGGGCCGTGCGTCATCAAGAGCGCCGTGTGGCGACCCGCCTACGAGATGCTCGGCTCGTTGCGCAACCCGGAACCAGACCGGCGGCGCGTGAGCCATCCACAGAGCGCACGCGCGGTCGAGCCCGGCAGACTCCCGCCCCGAGCCGTCCCAGGAGTCCAATTCTGGAGCTTCGATTGACCTCGCCGTGACGGCGAGTTAGGATCGCGCTGCATTCCAGGATCGCATCAACAGAGCGAGGAAAAGAGGGGGGCCTCGAATGAGACGGAGCTTTCTTCTGGCCGTCTGCTCGGCGACCGCCGCAGTCGTCGAGCTGGGCTTGACCAGTACCGCACCCGCGGCCCGCGAGTAGGAGCTCACAGGCGTACAAGGTCCGGGTGAGCGCGGACTGCCAGCCGCGATCCGAATGTCCACATGGCCACAGAGTCAGAACAACAGAGAGCCCGAGAGCCGCGCGAGGACGTGAGCTGGATTCTCTGGGGCCTGGTCGTCCTCACGGCCGGATCCGCCATCAGCTTCTGGGGCTCTCCGGCGCACGCGACTCTCCGCACCTCGTTGTTGGGCGGCGTCTTCGTGGTCTCGTTCACCATCCTCATGCTGTTTCTCGCGTGGCAGATCGTCCGCGCAGCGCGAGAGCGCACCACGTCGCTGCCATTCGTGGTGAGCGCGTTCCTGCTCCTTCTCGCCTCCTACCTACTGCAGCTCTCCCTCTTCTACTACCGGTTGGGAAATCCACCTAACTGGAACATCCCACTGACAAAGGACGACGCGATATATGTCACCGTAGGGACTCTCACGACGGGTGCCAGCGGCATCTCCCCGGTCTCGGAGGCCGCGCACAACGCTCTCATCATCCAGCAAGTGGTCGATCTGCTCATCCTCAGCGTCGTGATCGCGTTCGTCGTTGACCGCTTCCGCCACCGCGCGGAGAGCGACTCCTCCCACCCACCGGAGGAGCAGCTCCCAGACGAACCGTTCGATTACGGGTTCTAGGCGGTCACTCACCTCCTGTGCGCCAACCGTCGCAGGCTTCAAGCGCGTAGGCTGAGCCCGCCCAAGGGCCGTCCGTTCCTGCTCTGAGCAGCTCAACGAGGAACACGCCGCCCGACACCGCGGCTTTGTCGCGGCCGACGGGCGGTCATCGGTCAGGTAGGAGGTGGGTCCGTGCGCTCGACAGGTGTGTCTGCTGCCTTTCCCCATTCGACCCATGAGCCGTAGTAGACGCTCACGTCCGGGATAACCGAGCACATGCTTCAGGGCGAACCAAGCCTGGCTCGCCCTGTTGCCGATCGTGCAGTAAGCGATCACCTTCTGCTCAGGTCTGACGCCCGCCCTCTCAAGCGCAGCGCGCATCTCGTCCGCGGCTCTGAACGTGTCGGCCTCACTGCGCAGAAGATCGATCGGCACGCTGAGCGCTCCGGGAACATGTCCGGCGCGTCCGGTGTCCTCAGCGGCCCCAGACGGCCAAAAGCGCTCGCCGCTGAACTCTGGCTCGGAGCGCACGTCGAGCAGCACACCTCCCGGCTGCTCGATCGCCGCTTCCACGTCAGCCCGTGAGACAAGCGTGTCCGCGTCCGGGTCAGCGAGCCGATAGGAGCTTCGAGCGGGTTCCGGCACGTCGGTACTCCATTGGCCGTCGGCCTGCGCCCACTGGTCGCGCGAACCGACGAGCATCCGCACGTCGTTGTGGCCATGTGCCTTCATCAGCCAGAACCCAAGCGCCGCGCCGTAGCCGTAGAAGACGAGCGTCGTCTCCGGCGTCACGCCCGAGCGCGACAGCAGGTGCTCCAACTGCTCCCGATCCATCGGCAGGTAGTCCGCGTCGCGCAGGTCGGTGTAGGCGTTCCAGAACACCGCCCCGGGAATATGGCCGCTCTCGTAGGCGCTTGGACTGACGTCGAGCTCGATCAGACGGACCTTCGGATCGCGTTCGTGCTCGACGATCCAAGAGGTGTCGATGATCGGCGCTGGTTCACCAGATGAGTTCATGCCGCGCGCCCTTCTGTTTCGATCTTCGGTTCTGTTCTGCTGGCACGACCAGAGTTAGCCGAGCTCCTCGACCACCTCGTAGGCTCCGTCGAGCAGCACCTCCTCGACCGTCGCCGCGATGCGAGCAACCTGATCACCACGCCCCGCCCGAGCCTGGATATCGCGGAGCTCCTCATGTGAGCCGTTGAAGAAACCGAACGAGATCACCACATCCCGGTCGTTCACGTCCCGCGCGTGGTAGATCGGACGCCAGCGCTCGATCACTTCGGGCGTCACCCGGGTCCCATGCCTCCCGGAAGGCGTCGTAGGCGCCAGGCTTCAAGCGACGGGCGGTCAACGTGCAGATCATCGGTCCCTCTCCAGTTGTCGCGCGGGTAGGCCGGGCTCGACCCTACTCCTCATGAGGCCGACCGTAGCTGCACCTCGAGCACCATGAGCCGCCCCCGCGAGCCGCCAAGCAGCTTGGGCCGGTTCGAGTCGGGCGATTTCGATGCTCTCGGAAATGGGCCTTGGTGGACACCCACGAGAACCCCGACGGCGACGCGCCCGGCCTCGACCCCGTACAGGCCCCTCGCGTCGTACCGAGACCATACGCGGTACGAGGGCGTGTCAGACGTGCCCCCGTACCGCGCGATGGCCCAGCGGCGTTCGCGTCAGACGACCGTGTTGAGCTCCACCGCTTCCGGCAGCGTCAGTGACAGCGTCGTCGTGATCTGCACCTGTTCGGTCGCGGCACCTTCGAACTTCCCCGACAGTACTTCCTTCACGCCGCCTTCGAACTGTTCGGGCTTCTGTTTGCCGTTCGAGCCCGAGAACGTAAGAGTCTGGCCCGTGGACTGGTGGTTCGGCGAAATACGGGCGATTGCCGTGCCGCCCACGATGATCGGTTTCGGTCCGATCACGCAGAAGATTTCCCACCACGGGATTTCTTCCGTCACGGGCTTGAAGGCGATCCCGACCTTGTCCTGCTTCGCGGTCCCTCCAGCCTTTTCGATCCCCAATGTGCCTTCGAGTTCGCTGGTCACGACCGTGCCTTCTTCCTGTTTTTCGCTCTCATATTTCATCGTGCCGCTCTGGCATCCCTTGAAGATGACGACGATCCGCACGCGGAAGGTCGAGAGCGAGCCGTGGTCTTCCGTGGTGACGCAGACGAGTTCATTCGGCTTGCTCCCCTTTTTCTTGCCGCCTTCGGCGCGCATGGGCGTCCCGACCGCCGTGAACGCGATCGACCCCGTGAGCGGGTACCATTCGTACTTGCCTTCTTTCGAGGCGCTCACCTTCGTGCACTTCGAGTCCGTGAACCCGCCGTGGTAGACGGTCTTCTTGCCTTCCTTTTCGGCCTTGACCGGTTCGCATTTGCCGAATTCAGGCGGCGCGGCCGACGCCGCCGTCGCCGCCAACGCGCACACGATGCCCACGAGCACGAGAACGGCGACCATCCGAAAGAGCTCAAGCTTCCTCATGTCTGCTTCCCCCTGTTCGTTTGCCCGCTGGTGCTGCGCGACCCAGCGGGTGCCGTCGAAACCTAGAATTTGACCACGACGAACGAGACGGTGCCCTTGCCGGCAAGCACGAACTTGTAGCTGCCCGTCCAGATGGCGGGCTTGCCGCGCACGGTCAGCTGGCTATGTTCGAGAGGAACTTTCGGAAGCGTGAATTCCGCGTTCGTCATCGACGTCACGTTCGAGTCGACCCCTCCGACAATTTCATATTCGCCTTCCTGCGGACACTTGCTCACCGCCATGCGCCAGTCGAGGGGGGGCATCAGCGGTTCAACCTCGATGTTAATGACTTGCCACGTGGGATAAACGTAGCTTTCCCCCCCGGGTTCTTCAACCACTACCCAGTCCGCCTGGCCTTCCGCGAACGGCGGGAAGTCAAACGCGTGAACATGGCATTTCTTCTGTCCTTCGACCACGCATTTCGCGAGCTTCGGCTTGAAAGTCAGCGTCCCCGGGTCGCCGCCGGTTGCCGTACCCGTCGCGGTGAACTTCGCGCAGACGAACGTGATGCCCGCGGCCGGCGAGGCGATCTTGGTGGGCGTGAGCGACTCGAGCTTGACCTTGGCGGTCGCTTTCACCGCTAGAGGAGAGCCGTTTACGCCCCAGTCGAGCCCTTCTGCAGCTCCGCTCGCGGCTGCCACCCCGGATGCCGCGAGCACGACCAACGACACCACCCCAATTCTCCGAAGCATGACGACAAGCCTCTCCGCCATTGATCCTCGGGGTGTTACGATCGCGTGAAGGACACCAGGCTCGAATCGCTCGACGCTCGCCGGATACGAGATCGTCTTCGAGCGGCTCTACCGCGACCTCGGCGCCGACACCCCGGTCCGTGACTTGCTGCAGCTCGGGCCGGGCCATGAGCCGCTCCGGGATCCGCTCCAAGCGTTCGGCCGTCGCAAGACGGTCACACAGGACCCCACGGATACGGCTAGGATCGGTCCTGCCGAACGCAGTCGGGGGATGCGATACGGCCCCAGGGCGGATCAAAGCCTCCAGCAGCGCTTGCTTCGCAACAGAGAGCGGGCTACCAGAGCTTGGTCGGCGGTCCGCTCGGAACAGGAGAAGACATGAGCAAGAACCGCTTCGTGACCCTCGCCTTGCTGGCCTCCGCGACCATGTTCGGGGTGGTGCCGGCCGTGGCGCAGGCGGTGCCATCGTGGTACAGCAACGGCAAACTGATCCCCGCCGGCGAAATCGTTCCGGTGGAAACCAGCGGAGCCCTGACCTTCAAGGTCGAAAAACATACGGTCAAGTGCAGCCTCAAGGACTTCGAGACGATCGAAAACGACCCGAACCTCACGGGCCTCGATCTGATCCAGCGGTTCTCGCTCGCTGGCTGCACCTCGAAGGTCCCGCTGTGCCCGACCGGCGCTCAGGCTGAAATCATCGCGGAAGCTTTGCCCTGGAAGAGTCGTCTGCTGGCAGGCCCACCGATCAAGGACGAAGTCGCCGGCATGCTGTTCAACGTCATCTGCGGTGGGGCGGTGATCGACTTCTACCACGGCACCCTGTTCCCCGAAGTGGGCAACAGCGTCCTCAAATTCGGAGCCGGTTCCGGCGTCCTCCTCAACTCAAAAGGGAATCCCGTCAAAGTGACGGGCAGCGACAAACTCAAAGGCCCCCCGGGCGACCAAAAAATCACGGCCGCATAGTTCTCTTAGAGCGGCTATCGGAGATTCGGTGTTTGTGCGGGCTCGCCCCGCGCAAACACCGAGGACGGTCGATCGCCGAAAGCAGGCTCCGATGGCGGACGTCCAACGAGCCTGCCGCTCGTCCTTAGCGGGAGTAGGCGATGCCTTGGCGGCGTCGACTACTTTCACCGGTCTCAGACCAGCTTGCCAAAGATGAACTGCCCTTCTCCGAATCCGCTGCCGCTCCTCGTAGCCGACGCGAAGCAAGGAACTCGTGCTGGGGCAGCGCCGCGCGTAGCTCGGCGATCGCAGCGAACCGTGGCTGGGTGGATTCGACGAGCTCCGCGACGGCGCAGAACAGCTCGTCGCCGACGAGCTCGCGGAGGAT
This sequence comes from uncultured Solirubrobacteraceae bacterium, assembly GCA_963760785.1. Classification (GTDB taxonomy): domain Bacteria; phylum Actinomycetota; class Thermoleophilia; order Solirubrobacterales; family Solirubrobacteraceae; genus Palsa-744. The sequence continues at coordinate 333,864 of CAVXEL010000002.1, forward strand.
CAGGGCACCTCGCTCCAGCAGCTCCTCCGGATACTTCCTCGCTCTTGCCATGCCCGAAGGCTCTCGTTCCTTGCGGACGAACCCGCGGCTCAGAGCGTCCGTCTTAGCGAGAGCCTGACCTGTAGGTGTTGCCTTCGGGCGACGCCTGGCGGATGTCGCCGAGCCCGTCCCAGCCCGCCGCGGCGCTGACGGTGCCTAGGCTTATGAGCCCGGGGTCCGACTCGCGCACTGGCCGTCCCTCAGCCAGACAGCTTCGGCTTCTCGAAACGTGTATAGTATTCCAAAGGTCTGACTTTCGGCACGCGCCAAGTCGACCCCACTCAATTCCTACCTCGGCAGTGGCGGCGAAACGGATCCAGGCTTTGGCACGCACTGCCAGGGCAAAGGCAAGGAAACCCAATACTACGCAGGGGAATACCCCCCGGCCCAGGCTATCTCCCAGACCTGGGTGAAATCAAACGGCTGGATCTGGGGGTGGGTCGAATGGGGTTGAGTTCCTCGGCGGCTCTATCAACCCGCGCACGTCTCGCCACCTCGACCAACAAGGAAACGTGAACATGCTGAATGCCAAATACAGGAGAATTGCCCTGGTCGGTGGGATCTTGGCTCTCGCGGCCGCCGCGGCAGTAACGGCGGGGTCGGCCACGGCCACTCGGCCAACCAAGCCGCGCGTGACCTGGTCAAAGAGAGCTCTGGCGCGCGTTGAGTCGAACGAAAAGGCTTTGGCACGTGCGTTTCCGCTCCTGACGGCCGCCAAGGCAGCGTCCGGCTCCAGCCGTCCGCTTCCTGAAAATTGGGCGCGCGAATTCGCAAAACAGGCAGCCAAACCGGTTCCTGCCGGCGGGCTGGGTGAACCAGATCCGGATCTCGCTGTCTACGTCGGGCAGGTATCGAGTGCGGTGAGCGGACCGCTGAACGTATGGGCCATGCCTGGTCCCAACGATCTGTGCATTGCAAAGATTCCCACCTCCGGCAAAGGCGCAGGCGTTGAGTGCCAGTCCAACGCCGACGCGGCCGCTGGCGGGATCTCGGGCATCGACGGAGGCTCAAACGGCACCTCAGCGGCGATTGGCCTCCTTCCCGGAGGCGCGACCAAAGTGACCATTCACCACAGCGGAGGCGCTGACAGCACGACCTCCGCGACCAATGGCTTATGGATCATCAATGACGACCCGCAGGCCACAGGGATAACCGCGAGTACGGTCAGCGGCACGGTATCGATACCCTCGCTGCCCGGCTCATCTCACTAACGAACAACGCGCTGCGCCCGCGCGACGGTCGAGCCACGGCATGCCGAGGAGGTGCGCTGTGACGTCGCGGACTACCTGCAAGCCCATCCGTCGATTGCCGGGGCGCTCGGTTTCGGCGAGCCACCCCAAGACCAGAAGTCGCTGAGCGCCTAGGGCCCGCGTGATCCGGTTGGTAAGCCTTCGGTGGCTCAAACACCTTGTGGGGCAGCTACTCAGGCCGAAGGCCAGCGAGACCCCGATACGGACCGCTGGGGAAATCAGCTGGGAAATCAGCGGCGCATCCGTGATTCCGGGCCACCACCGCCAAGGGCGCGAGCTCTTCAGCGACGCGATGCAGCTCGTCCCAAGCGGCCACGACGACGGCGCCGGCGCCGACGTTCTCCATCTGCAGGCGCCAACGTGTATCCGCGCTCCTACTTCCACGTCGAAGCGAGAGCTGCCGGAGACCCGCCGCAGCGACCCCGCGAGGCCGCCCCGATAACGCTCGGATTGACGCCGGCCTCTACCGGAGCCACGCGACGAGACTTCAGAACATGCCCCTTTGCAGCACGATCGTCGCAACAACGAAAACGAATGGGCCTGGCTGGACTCGGACCAGCGACCAGACTGTGACCGGGAGTGGACGGGTGGCGTCATCCGCATGACTGCGGCGTCTCTGCGACGGCGCTGCGGGCAAGCACGGATTCCGCGGCGCACTGACCCTGAGAGGCTGCAAGCACTTGGAGTGATGGCACCGACCCACTCACCTCACGGGGGAAGCATGGATAGATACTGGCGAGAGCGCTTGGCTTTCCGAGCGTCCTCGCTGCCTTGTTCGAGGCGGGAGTAATGGCCGAGTCCCACCCACGACAGCGGGCTGAACGTTACGCAAAGGAAGCGGACAAGCCGGTGGTGGGTTCCCAATCGTCGGGATTCCAGGCGCGGGCAAGACCGTGCTGATCGATCGCGCAGCGAGCTCGTCGCAGTGGACGGTGCTCGACCTGGACCGCTTCCGGCGGCGACTGCCGGCCTCGCTGCGCCGGGTGCCCATCCCGTATCCCTTGTTCGTCCTGGCGATGATCTGTGCGATCGCATTGCGACCGCATGTCGTCGCCGAGTCTCGCGGCACATACGCCTGGCTGCGGCGGCTGATCACCGCATGCGCAAGGATCCGGAAGGCACGCGAGGCGGCGATCGTCCTGCTCGACGCGCCACACGAGGACGCGGTCGCCGGGCAGGAACGCCGTGGCCGTGTAGCGCCGGCGACGATCATGGATCGCTACACGGCTGACTGGAGCAGGTTGCTCGACGATGCCGCCCGCAGCGGCATGCTTGCAGCTGAGGGATGGGACGAGGTCGTTGTGCTCGATCTCGGCGCTCAGGCGTCCAACGTCGACGATCTCGGCGAGCTCCTGCGAGATCCGTCAGCAGTCGAGAGGAGCACCGGGGCAGACCCGGCGGCTGATGCACCGTCATCGGCGGGGCTCCCCGGAGAGCAACCCTCGTCTCGCTGAGGCGCAAGGGCCCCCGGCGACCGGCGCCATACCCGCTCGGCCTGCGAACGCCGCCTCAGGCGATCCGCGAGTGCACCCGCTTACACGGACCCGGCCCCGGTGAACCAGGACGGCTCACGGGCGGCCGACATGGGCTTGGGCGGGGCGCTTCTGGTTGGTCGGAAATGGGCCCGCCTGGACTCGAACCAGGGACCTACCGATTATGAGTCGGCAGCTCTAACCAACTGAGCTACGGGCCCGCCGTGCCCCACGGATCTCTCCGGTGGGCACGGGAGCAGACGCTACCAGCGCGGCGAGGGGCTCAGCCTTTGACGTCGAGCTGCCCCGGCGCCGACGACGCGCCATTTGCGGAAGCAGGTACCGGAGCGGGTGCGCCGTCGCTGTCCTGGTCGTGGTCGGCCACGCCGGCCGCCTCCACGGAATCCGCCTTGGGGACCGCCTGGGCGGCCAGGTTGGCGGCGACTCCTGCGATCGGATCGATGCTCATTTGCTGCTCCTTCGTTTGAGGACGGGACACTACGACCATCGACGCGCGCGCCATGCGCATGAGGAGTCTGAGCGGGTTCTCACGCGCGCCCGGACCGAGTCAGATGTGGGATGCTCCCGCCGCTGCCCTCTTGGGCGCGATTCAGGTTCACGACAGGAGGGATGGCAGATGCCGGCACAGCGAGCAGCGATCGTCACTGGGGCTTCTAGCGGGATCGGACTGGCGATCGCCAAGGTGCTCGGCGAGGAAGGCTTCGGCCTGACCGTCGCGGCCAGGCGGCCCGAGAAGCTCGAGAGCGCCGGCCAGGGAACTCGAGGCGGCGGGCCTGGACATCCAGTCGATCGCGGCGAACGTCGCCGACGAAGCCGAGATCCAGAAGGTCGTCGCCGCACACCGGGAGCGATACGGGCGGCTGGACATGCTGGTCAACAACGCCGGCGTGGGCATCGGCGCTCCCGTGGCCGACATCCAGACCAAGCACATGGACATGCAGCTGAACATCAACCTCCGCTCGATCGTCCTCTTCTACCGGGAATCCATGCCGATGCTCCGCCAGGCCGCCGCGGAGACAAGAACGCGATCGTCGTGAACACGTCCTCGATCTCGGGCAAGCACGGCGAGGGCTGGCTCTCGGTCTACTCGGCGACCAAGCACGCCGTGGTCGGGTGGACCGAAGCGATGAACAAGGAACTGGGTGGCGAGGGCATCAAGTCGACCGCCCTGTGTCCCGCCTTCGTCGACACGCCGATGACGGACTTCGTCAAGGAGCACGTGCCCGCCGAGGAGATGATCCGTCCCGAGGACATCGCCGAGTCGGTCCGGTTCCTGCTGCGAGTCTCCCCCGCCTGCGTCGTGCCGGAGATCATGTTCGTCCGTCCTGGCGAGTCGTTGTAGGCGCCCGCCGGCGCCGGTGGGGTGGCCTCGCCGGCTCGCGCGCGGCGTCCACAGCGTGTCTCGCGCTGCGCGAAGCTCAGGCGGGCGCGTGCGCAGGCGCCGCGGGAGCGATCGGCCCGGGGGTCCGCGATCTGGATCCGAGCCGCAGCCGGCGCGCGCGTATCTCGCCGCTCGGGTCGGCCTGATCGGGCAGGCGCCTGGCAGCCCGTCGGCGGCCACCTGCCAGCAGGGCCCGGTGCTCGGCGATGGCCCGGTCGAGCTCCAGGCCATCGGCCTGCTCGAGGCTCGCCTGCAGCTGGGCGACGAGGATCCTGACCTCACGCTCGGTCGCCACTCGGCCGGTCCCCCGGGAGCGGGCGAAGCGGTCCCAGGACTTGGCGAAGGAGATGAAGTCGGTGCGCCCGCCGCAGCGGTGGGCGGCCAGCATCGGGCAGACGCCTCCCTGGCCGTCGACGTAGGCGCCGACGATGATCCGCTCGTTGCTCGCCAGCCCCTCGAGCATCGCCCTCCTGGTCGCGACCGGCATGCAGTCGACCGCCAGTCGCAGGCGCTCGATCGGGCTGCTGTGGGGACGGCGCTTTCGCATAGGCTTGTGCCGCTCGAGGCCATCGGGCCGCCGCGGAGGGCGCCGCCAAGACTAGGCCAGGCCATCTCCTCGGGCAACGAAACCCCTGCAGCTGAAAGGAAACTTGCATGAAGCTCGGCATCCACATCGGTTACTGGGGTCTCGGCCTCACCTCTGAGGACCAACTCCAGATCGTCCAGGAGGCGGAGCGGCTCGGGTACGACTCGGTGTGGGCGGCGGAGGCCTACGGCTCGGACACCGCCACCGTGCTGGGGTGGCTGGCCGGGCAGACCAGCAAGATCCGGCTCGGCTCCGGGATCTTCCAGATGCCGGGGCGCTCGCCCGCCATGACGGCGATGACCGCCGCCACGATCGATCAGCTCTCCGACGGACGGATGATCCTCGGCATCGGCTCCTCCGGCCCCCAGGTCGCCGAGGGATGGCACGGGCAGCGCTTCGCCAAGCAGCTGCAGCGCACCCGCGAGTACGTCGCAGTGCTGCGCATGGCCCTGGCCCGCGAACGGGTCGAGTTCCACGGCGAGACGCTGGAGCTGCCCCTGCCCGACGGCCCCGGCAAGGCCCTGAAGCTCACCATCTCCCCCGTGCAGGAGCGGATCCCCATCTACCTCGCCGCGATCGGCCCGAAGAACACCGCCCTGGCCGGCGAGATCGCAGACGGATGGATCCCCACCCTGTTCTCCCCCGAGCACGTCTCCGACCTGCTCAAGCTGCTGCAGGAAGGCGCCGACCGCAGCGGGAAAAGCCTCGAGAACTTCGACATCGCGCCCACCGTCAGCCTCTGCATCGACGACGACCACGAGGCTGCCCGCAACACGATGCGGGCCGTTCATCGCGCTGTATGTCGGCGGCATGGGCTCGCGCAAGCAGAACTTCTACAACCAGCTCGTCAGCCGCTACGGCTACGAGGCCGAGGCGCAGGACGATCCAGGACCTCTACCTGGAAGGCAAGCGCGAGGAGGCGATGGCGGCGATCCCCGACTCGCTGATCGACACCGTCTCGCTGTGCGGACCCAAGGACGTGGTCCGCGATCGCCTGGCCGCCTACCGCGACGCGGGCGTCGGAACGCTCGGCGTGACCCCCACCGCCTTCGGCCGCGACGAGCGCCTCGAGCAGATGAGGATGCTCGCCGAGCTCGCCGCCTGAGGCGCGGCGCCCGCCCTGAGCGCGCCCTCCCCCACTTCCCGCCGGATCCTGCTGGGCGCCTTCGGCGACCCGGGGCACGCCTTCCCGATGATCGCCCTGGGCCGCGCGCTGGCCGCGCGCGGGCACCAGGTGACGCTGCAGACCTGGCGGCGCTGGCAGCGGCACGTCGAGGCCGAGGGGATCGAGCTTCGCGCCCGCGCCCGAGTACCAGGTCTTCCCGCAGGGGCCCGAGCCGCTGGACTTCTACGAGGCCGTCGTCCACGCCGCCGCCGACACCCGCCCGCTCGTCCGGGAGCTGGAGCCCGGAGGTCGTCGTCGCCGACATCCTCACCCTCGCCCCCGCCCTGGCCGCCGAGGCCGAGGGGCGGCCCTGGGCGACGCTGATCCCCCACGTCTACCCGGACGGGCTCCCCGAGTTCCCGATCTACTCGCTCGGCGCGCGCATGCCCGCCACGGCCGCCGGGAGGGTGCTGTGGCGCCGCGCGCAGCCGATCGTCCAGAGGGGCTCGAGCGAGGTCGCCGCGAGCTGAACGAGACGCGTGCGCGGCTCGGCCTGCCAGCGCTCGATCACCTCCACGGCGGGATCAGCCACCGAGCTCGCGATCGTCGGCACCTTCCCCCAGCTCGAGTACCCCCGCGTCTGGCCTGCCCACGTGCATGTCGTCGGGCCGCTGATGTGGGAGCCGCCCGCCGAGGATCTCGCGCCAGCTGACCCGGCGGGCGCGGCCAGCGGCGAGGCGGAGCTCCCGCTCGTGCTGATCGCCCCCTCGACGGCCCAGGACGCCGAGCACACGGCTGCTGCGGGCCGCGCTGCGCGGGCTGGCCGACGCGCCCGTGAGGGTGCTGGCGACGTGGAACCGGCGGCTGCCCTCCAGGCCCGCTGCCCGTTCCCGCCGAACGCCACCGTCCTCGACTGGGTCGTCTACTCGCGAGACCATGCCCCGTTGCGACAGTCGTCGTCTGCCACGCCGGCCACGGCACCCTCGCCCGAGCGCTCTCCAGCGGCTGCGCCGTCGTCGCCTGCCCCGCCGTGGGCGACATGAACGAGAACGCCGCCCGCCTCGACTGGTCAGGCGCCGGGGTGCGGCTGCCGCGACGGTTCGTTACGCCCGCGACACTGCGTCTGGCCGTCGGGCGGGCGCCTCGCGAGCCATCGATCAGGGCCCGGGCGCGCGAGATCGCGGCCTGGTCGGCCGCTCATGATCCGCCGGGGCGACGCCGCCGATGCTCCTCGAGCGGATGGCGCGTTCGGGACCCGAGGCCGCGGGCTCGGACCCGCGGCCGCCTCCCGGCGCGCCGGCAGGCTGGACGAGCAGCGGCATAATCGGAGTCGTGCAGGATGCCGTGGCCCGCTACTGCGCAGCATCGGAGTCCAACGACATGGAGAGCCTCGTCTCCGCTGCTGGCTCCCGACGTCGAGCTGCCCTCCCCGCTGTCTCGGCCGATGACGTTCAAGGGGCGCGAGGACGTGGGGTTCCTGCTCGAGACCGTCTACGGCGTCCTGCGAGGCGTCCGTTGGGAGGAGCCCATCGGGGAGGGCTCCAGCAGGGTGGCGGTCGACGCATGCGCGGCGTCGGCGGTGCTACGGATCGGCGACGCGATGCTCTTCGAGCTCGACCAGGACGGGCTGATCAGGCGCATCCGGCCGCACCTGCGGCCCTGGCTCGCGATCAGCATCTTCGCCGTGCTGGTCGGACCGCGGGTGTTCCGGCGACCCGGTGCGGTCATGAGGGCGCTGCGGCCCGCCTGACTCGACCGGCCGGCAGAGTGTGACCCAATTCCGAGAAAGGACAATGATGAGCGATCCGAAGACGATGGTGACGGGCGTCGATTTCGTGTGCGTCCCCACACGCGACCACGACCGAGCGGTCGAGTTCTACGGCGAGACTCTGGGCCTCGAGCGCGGCAAGCGCTGGGGGAGCGGCCCGCGACGGAGTTCCAGGCGGGCGCCCTCACCCTCGCCGTGATGGACCCCAGCGCGTTCGGGCAGAGCGAGGCGCGCCCGAACAGCGCCCCGATCGCGTTGCAGGTCCCCGACGTCGAGGCGGCGCGCAACTCGCTGGAAGCCAAGGGCGTGACCTTCCACGTGGAGATGCTCGACTCGGGTGTCTGCCATCAGGCGATCTTCAGCGATCCCGACGGCAACCCGCTGATCCTCCATCACCGCTACGCCTGAGCGCCCTTAGCCGCCGAGCGCGCCTATGAGGGTCGGGTGGCACCTGGCGCTCCCCGAACAGCCACTGCTCCCGGGTCGCCATCTCCAGGACCCGCAGGCCCTGGAGTCGTGTGTTCGAGTCAGCTCCGGGGGTGGGACTCGAACCCACAACCTACCGGTTAACAGCCGGTTACTCTGCCAATTGAGCTACCCCGGACAGTAGTGTCCATTGATGTCTACGAAAGGTCAAGCCGGTACCCGGGCTTGCCCCGGGACCCGCTCCTCGACTTCGGAATGGCAATTAGAGCACAGAAGCACGCACTTGCGGGCCTCGGCACGCAGCGTTTCGAGAGCCAACGCGACGCCCTTGGCGTTCAACTCGAATCGCTTGGTGGCTGGATCGACGTGGTGGAAATGGAGGGCACCCATGGAGCCCTGGTAGCCGCAGAGTCGGCAAGCTCCGCCCGCCTCCTGGACCAGGATTGCCTTCATCTTGCGCCGTCGCCTGGTCACCGCCTCGGCTCGGCACTTTCGGCAGCGGAAGTAACCGCGTCCGTCGAGGACGAAGGCTGTGGCGCCGTGCCTCGGACATTCGTGCACCACTTCGGTCGCTCCTGACGACCGAGCGTCTTGCAGAGCAGGATCCATGCGCCGGCCGCGCCGATTGGTGGTCCTCAGGTCGTATCGTCCCAGCCAGTGGCGGACGGTCGTCTTGCTCATGCCGACCTTGGCCGCGATCTCCGCGATCGTCATTCCAGCGTCCACCAACGCAGCCAGCTCATCCCGCGTCAGCCCGCCGCGCGCAGCGTGCTTCGCGGCCCCTCTCGCCTCGAGCCCATACCGCTGTACCCAATAAGCCACGGTCGATTCGTGCCGCCCGATCCTCCGCCCGATCGCGGCGAGCGACATCCCCTCGGCCAGCATGCCCTCCAGAGCTTCCCGATCCATGCCCGGGATTCTCTCCGGTCGGATGTGTCACATCACCCCGGAAACCCGCTTTGCAGTGCCAAATCTGTGTCCTCGCTGTAAACGCAGCGCCTCTCGTGGCAGGCGACACAAAGCCCGCCCGAGGAGCACCCGCGTCCCGAGCACGGTTGCAGCAATCACGCTCGGCGCCCCGCCGCCCCCGCGCCGTCCCCCTCCTCAGAGCACCCGTTCGCCGGTCTCCTCCAGCACCCGTGCGTAGGCCCGGTCGAACTCGACTTTGAGCTTGGCCCTCTCCTGGGCGATCGCGTTGACGTCGGTGCCCTCCTGTCCCCTGGCCTGCTGGATGCTCCGCTCGAGACGGGCCAGCTCCAACTGCAGCCGCTGCACCTCCAGCATCCCCGGGTTGGGCTCCTCCGCCCCGGCCTGGACGATCAGCTCGGCCAGCAGCCCGCGCAGCTCAGGGTCGTCATCCAGGGTGACGCCTCCGGCGGGCTCCGCCATCGGCGCGGCCAGGTCGCCATCGCGTAGATGCCTGGCCGCGCGCCTGAGGACCTCGCTGGAGAAGTGCTCATCGATGTCCACACCCCGCAGCGCCCGGGCCCCCTCCTCGGGCGCGGCGATGCACAGCGCAAGGAACGCTCGCTCGGTGTCGCCGCGGCGTGAGAGCGCTCGCAGCGCCCCGCCGGCGTCGTCGCGAGGAGCGCTGCGGCGCTGCGTCTGTGAGCGTGGCGTCCTGGGCGCGGCAGAGGATTCGGCCAGGATCTGCTCGACGAGGTTCTCCTTCTCGGCCAGCCGGCTGGAGACCATCTGGATCAGCTCCATGCGCACGGGACCGTCGTCGAGCTCCTCGAACAGCGGCTTCAGCTCGACGATCATGGCCTGCTTGCCCTCGGGGCTGCCGTGGTCGCCGCGGGCCAGCACCCGCTCGACCTGGAATCGCTCGAAGGGGATGGCCCGCTCCAGTGCCGCGGTCATCGCCGCGGGGCCACCGGCGTGGATCACCTCGGCGGGGTCCTGCCCCGCCGGCATCGGTACGACCTTCAGCTTCGTCTCGCGTTTGCGCGCCAGGCTGGACGCCTTCAGCATCGCCTCCTGCCCGGCCGTGTCGGAGTCCAGCGCGAGCATCACCGTGCGAGCCATCCGCCCCAGCTCCCCGACCTGGTCGACGGTCAGCGCCGTGCCCATCAACCCGACCGCGTTGCGCATCCCGGCCTGGTGCAGGGCGATCACGTCGGTGTAGCCCTCGGCGAGGATCACCACGTTGGCCTTCGCGGCTGGCGCTCGCGCAAGGTCCGCGCCATAGAGGTTCTTGCCCTTGTGGTAGACGTCGTTGTCGGAGGTGTTCAGGTACTTCGGCCGGCGCCCCGAGCTCTCGTCGGCCTGGTCGTGGTCCAGCGCCCGCGCCCCGAAGCCCAGCACCCGCCCGCGGAGGTCGGCCAGCGGGAAGGTGATGCGGGAGCGGAAGCGGTCGTAGGGCCTGCCGTTCTCCCGCGAGCGCTGCGCCAGCCCCGTCGCGTAGAGCTCCTCCTCGGAGAACCCGCCCCGGCGGGACGCCAGCAGGACCCGGTCCCAGGCGCTGGGCGCGTAGCCGACGCGGAACTGGCGGAGTATCTCCTCCCCCAGCCCCCTGCCGGCCAGGTACTCGCGCGCCCTGGCAGCCTCGGTCGACTCCCACAGATAGCGCTCGTAGTACCCGGCGGTACGCGACAGGAGCTCCAGCAGCCGCTCGCGCCTGCGGCGGCGCTCCTCCTCTCGCGGGTCCTCCTGCTCGCGCTCCAGCTCGATCCCGTATCGCTCGCCCAGCAGCTCCAGCGCGCCACGGAAGTCGAGCCCCTCGGTCTCCTGCACGAACGTGAACAGGTCGCCCGAGGCCTGGCAGCCGAAGCAGTAGTAGACCTTCTGCGTGGGGTCGATGCCGAAGGAGGGCGTGCGCTCCTCGTGAAAAGGGCACAGACCCTCGTAGCGGGCCGGCCCGGCTCGCCGCAGCTCGGTCCGGGCCGAGACCAGCTCGACGAAGTCGACGGCGTCCCGCACCCGGTCCTTCGACTCCTTCGTGTAGAGCGCCACGGGGGCAACGCTAGCGGGCGAAGGCCCGCGGCACCTGCAGCTCGGTGTACTCCCTGATGCAGTACCTGTCGGTCATCCCCGCCAGGTAGTCAGTGACCCGTTCGGCGAGCTCTGGATCCTCCTCCGTGGCGCTCCTCCCGTCCGCCGCGGGCAGCAGCTCGGGATGGTCGGCGTAGTGCTCGAACAGCCGCCTGATCACCGCAGCGATCTTGACGCGCTCGGCGCGCACCGCCGGGCCCAGGTAGACCCGCTCGAACATGAAGTCGCGCAGCGCGCTCATCGCCGGCCCCGCCTCGGGGCCCTGGACGATCTCGCCGGCCCGCTCGGAGTGCTCGACCATGTCGTGGACCAGCGCGTCGATGCGGGCCGACCCGCTGTGCCCCAGCACGGCGATCGGCTCGGCCGGCAGCTCCCCCTCGCTGAGCAGCCCCGCCCGCACCGCGTCGTCGATGTCGTGGTTGATGTAGGCCACCCTGTCGATCACCCTCACGATCCGCCCCTCCAGCGTCCCGGGCGGCTCGGCCCGGCTGGAGTGCCGGGCGATCCCGTCGCGGACCTGCTCGGTCAGGTTCAGCCCGCCGCCGTCGCGCTCGAGGCGCTCGACGATCCGCAGCGAGTGCTCGTAATGGCGGAAGCCCATCCCGAAGCGCTCCCGCAGGCATTCGTCGAGCACCTCCTCGCCGATGTGCCCGAAGGGCGGGTGGCCCAGGTCGTGGCCCAGGCCGATCGCCTCGGTCAGGTCCTCGTTGAGCCGCAGCGCCCTGGCCACGGTGCGAGAGATCGTCGTGACCTCGAGCGTGTGGGTCAGACGGGTCCGGTAGTGATCGCCCCGCGGGGAGACGAACACCTGCGTCTTGTGGGTCAGACGCCGGAAGGACTTGCTGTGGACGATCCTGTCCCGGTCACGCTGGAAGGGGGTGCGCAGCGAGCAGTCCACCTCGGCATGGGCGCGCAGGGCCGGATAGGAGCGGGCCGCCAGGGGCGAGAGGATCCTCTCCTCCTGCTCGCGGATGCGCTCGGCGAACTCCTCGGCGACGCTGATCTGCTGGCTGCTGGCGCTCACATACCGATTCTGGCACCGCCTCCGGCGAGCACCGGCGATCAGTCCTGCTCGCGCCAGTCCCTGCGCAGCGTCAGCCGCCGGGCCCAGTGCTCCCAGTGCGTCTCGGCGGGGTCCTCGACGTACGCCGGCGCGCCCCCTCCCGGCTCGGGCAGGCTCGCCACGGCGGCCGCGTCGATACCGAGGTCCGCCCCGCGCTCGTGCAGCGAGGCGACCTCGGCCGCCTCGACGAACCGCCGGCCGTGGGCCGGCGTGTCGATCACCAGGCCGTGGAAGATGTCCTGCTCGGGGGCGGCGACGACGTGATGGACCGTCCCGACCTCCTGACCGTCGCTGGAGAGAACCGGGATGCCCTTCTGCACCAGCGGGTATGCGATCGGCGCGCCCTCGTCCACGCGCGCAACGATACCGGTGCCCGCGTGACCCCGGGGGACGTCAACTTCTTGATCAGATGATCGGCGCCACGCTAGCTGCCCGCGAAGGCCGGCATCAGCCGCAGGTGGGCGTGGTGCTCCAGCGTCGCCGCGATCGCCCTTTCGACCTGCCCGAGCGCCGGCTCGCCGGCCTGCGGCGCCTCGGTCAGCGACCTCCCCAGTGCCTCGGTCATGAAGCCGTGGGCCTCCTGGCCCAGCGGGAACGAGCCCGCCTCGCAGGCCGCGCACACGACTCCCCCGGCCGCGCCGGAGAAGCCGACCAGGTGCTCCGGCTCGCCGCAGCTCGCGCAGGCGCCCAGCGCCGGCGCGAGCCCCGCCGCCAGCAGCAGCTTCAGGCGGAAGCTCAGCGAGCCCGCCCGCGCGGCCGCCGCGGCCCTCGAGGGCTCCCCGGGCCTCGCCATCCCGGCCGGGGGCGCGCCGGCCTGCTCGTCGAGCAGGGCCAGTTGGCGGCACAGCAGGTTGAAGACGCCCGGGTGCGGCTCGCCCGTCTCGAACAGCCGCCCGACCGCGTCGCAGGCGCGGGCGGCCGCGTCCAGCGCCCTCGCGTCGGCGCGGAGCCGGGGATGCGCGTCGACGGTCTGCGCCCCGGTCACCGTCAGCAGCTCGCCCCGGCCCTCGTGCAGCTCGGCATGGATGCGGAAGAAGGGCTCCAGCCGGCCGCCGAAGCGACTGCGGGCGCGGCGTACGCCCTTGGCGATCGCCCCCACCCGGCCACGGGCTGGGGTGTAGAGGTGCAGGATGCGATCGGCCTCGCCGTAGCGCATCGAGCGCAGCACGACCGCCTCTGTCTTGACCGGTCCGGGCATCCCCGATCGAGTCTAGGGACGGCCTCGGCGCAGGCGGGCCGCGTCGCCCGGCCCGGGCACGGCCCGCGCCTCGGTCACCTGACAACCCCCCGGCGGCCCGATCCAATTCCGTGTCAACCGGTCCCTATACTTTATGAAGTAATGGCTGAGGTAACGATCTACACAACCGACCCCTGCTCGTTCTGCGCCCGCGTCAAGGGTCTGCTCACGGCGAAGGGCGTCGCGTTCGTCGAGGTCAACCTCGCCAAGGACCCGTCCGGGCGCCTCGAGCTGGTGCAGCGGACGGGGATGATGACCTTCCCCCAGGTACTGGTCGGCGAGCGCCTGGTCGGCGGCTTCAGGGAGCTCGCCGAGGCCGCCGAGGACGGGCGCCTGGACGAGCTGCTGGCCGCCTGAGCGACCGTCCCGCCGCCCTGGGCCGGGGCTGGCAGCGCTCGCAGACGTAGGTCCCGCGGCCGGCCACGACGATCTTCGAGATCGTCCCGCCGCAGACCACGCACGGCTCGCCCTCGCGCAGGTGCACGAGGAAGCGATCCTGGAAGGAGCCGCGCACCCCGTCGACGTGACGGAAGTCGTCGATGCTGGCCCCACGCGCGTCGATGCCCGCCCCCAGCGCCTCGATCACCGCCTCCCGCAGCCGTGCCAGCTGGGCCGGCGACAGCTGGCCGGCGGGACGCAGCGGGTGTATCCCCGCTTTGAACAGCGCCTCGTCCGCGTAGATGTTCCCCACCCCCGCCACCCGGCGCTGGTCGAGCAGCATCGCCTTGATCGGCGCCCGCCGGCCACTCATCGCGTCCCGCAGGTAGTCCGCGGTGAACCGCTCGTCGAAGGGCTCCGGGCCGAGACGGGCGTCGAGGAACAGCTCGAGCGCCGGCTCGCCCAGCAGAAGCTCCGCCGTGCCGAAGCGGCGGGGGTCGACGATCGCCAGCGCCACCCCGCCCGCCCGGCCCGCCCCATCGCTCCCGCGCCTGCGCGGCCCCAGCCCGATCCGCACTCGCGTGTGGGCGGGCTCCGGGTCGGGGTCGGCCAGCACCGAGCCGGTCATGCGCAGGTGCTGGGCCAGGTGCACGTCCCCCTCCAGGTGCCAGAGCAGGTACTTGCCGCGGCGGCCCAGGCGCTCGACCCTCCTGCCCGTCAGCGCGTCCGCAAGCTCCCCCGGGGCGAGCGGACGCGACCAGCGCGGGTCGAGGATCTCGATGCTGGCGATCCGACGGCCCTCCACCAGCGGCGCCAGCTGGCGCCTGATCGTCTCGACCTCGGGTAGCTCTGGCATCGAGGCTCAGCTTAGGAAGCGACTCGCCTGGCAGCTCCGGGTCCGCCCGCCCCGTCAGCCAGGCCAGCGCGCTGGCGCCGACGTCCGCCATCGCGCCGTCGTGACGCATGCCGCCGCGCCCGCCGCGATCCGCCCCAGCGCGCTGCATCTGCCCGGTGAGGGCCAGCAGCGGCGCGTACTCCCGGGTGTGGTCCGTGCCGGGGTGCGACGGATCGACCCCGTGGTCCGCTGTGAGGATCAGCAGGTCCCCCGGTCGGAGCGCCTCGATCATCGCTCCCACCCGCTGGTCTATCTCGCGCAGCGCCCGGTGGAAGCCGGCCGTGTCCTTGCGGTGTCCATAGACCTGGTCGGTCTCGATCAGGTTGGCGAACACCAGGCCCTCCTCCAACGTCCCGACCGTCTCGGCCACCGCGTCCAGCGCCTCTGCGTTGGTGGCGGCGGGCAGCGAGGAGTCGATGCCGCGGCCGCTGAACAGGTCGTCGATCTTGCCGACGGCGAGGACCGGCGCCCCCTCCTCGGAGATGTCCTGCAGGTAGCTGCGCCCGGGCGGGGCGAGCGCGAAGTCGCGGCGCCCGTGGGTGCGCTCGAAGGCGCCGGGGGCGCCGGCGAAGGGGCGTGCGATCACCCGCCCCACGCCGTGCTCGCCGGTCATCACCTCGCGGGCGCTGGCGCACGCCTCGTACAGCTCCGCTTCGCTGACCCGCCCGGTGTGCGCCGCCAGCTGCAGCACCGAATCCTGTGAGGTGTAGAGGATCAGCGCCCCGCTGCCCAGGTGCTCGGCCCCGAACTCCTCGATCGCCGTCAGGCCGTTGTCGGGACGGTTGCAGATCACCTGACGGCCCATCGCCTCGCACAGGCGCGACAGGAGATCCGCGGGGAAGCCCTGCGGATAGGTCGGCAGCGCCCGCTCGAGCGTCACCCCCATCAGCTCCCAGTGGCCGACGATCGAGTCCTTGCCCGGCCCCACCGGCGCGAGCAGCCCGTGGATCGCCGGGTCGGCACTCGGCGCCACCCCGTCCAGCGCCACGATCGACCCGAGCCCCAGGTCTTCCAGCACCGGCAGGCGCAGGCCGCCGACCGCCTCGTCGAGGTGGGCCAGCGTGTTGGTCCCCACGTCGCCGTAGGCCTCGGCGTCGGGGAGCGCGCCGGCGCCGCAGGCGTCGATGACCAGCACGAAGGCTCGCCGGGCGTGGCTGGCGCTCATCGCCGGATGTCTACAGAGATGCCCGCTCCGGCGCCTGCCCGCTGGTGCTGGCCCGCGGGTGCGCCCCGAAGTAGGCGTCCTTGAGCCGGTCGGCCGAGAGGTGGGTGTAGACCTGCGTGGTGGCGAGGTCGGCGTGGCCGAGCATCTCCTGCAGCGAGCGCAGGTCGCAGCCGCCGGCCAGCAGGTGGGTGGCGAAGGTGTGGCGCAGCGTGTGGGGGCTCATCCTCTGCTCCAGGCCGGCCGTGC
Source organism: uncultured Solirubrobacteraceae bacterium (assembly GCA_963760785.1). GTDB lineage: Bacteria > Actinomycetota > Thermoleophilia > Solirubrobacterales > Solirubrobacteraceae > Palsa-744. Next base: position 349,890 of record CAVXEL010000002.1, read on the forward strand.
GAGCGTGGCCCTGGACGATCTTGTAGAGCCCCTGCCTGGTCAGCGCGCCGCCGCGGTGGTTCACCAGCAGGCGCCCCTGGACCTGGTTGCCGACCAGCTCGGGGCGCCCGCCCCGCAGGTAGACCGAGATAGCCGCCTGGGCCTGGCGCCCGACGGGGACGATCCGCTCCTTGGCGCCCTTCCCCCGCGCGCACAGCAGCCCCTCCTCGAGATCGACGTCGGCGAGCTCCAGCCCGACGGCCTCGGAGGCCCGCAGGCCGCAGGCGTACATCATCTCCAGCAGCGCCCTGTCGCGCAGCACCAGCGGGCCGGCGCCGCGGGGCTGCTCGAGCAGCCGTTTGACCTCCTCGCGCGAGAGGACTTTCGGCAGGCGCTGCGGCTTGCGCGGTCCGTGCAGGTCGGCCGTCGGGTCGTGCTCGATCAGCTCTTCGCGGCGCAGGTGGCGGTAGAAGGACCGCACGCAGGCGACCTTTCGCCCCAGCGTCGTCGCGGCCACCGGCGGGCGGCCGTCGCGCCCGTCGGCCAGCTCGTCGAGGAACCCGGCCAGGTCGCCGTGGCGGACGCTCTGAACGCTCAGCCCGCGCTCGGTCAGGTAGCGGGAGAGCTGGTGCAGGTCCGAGCGGTAGGCCTCCAGGGTGTTGCGCGACAGCCCCCGCTCGAGCTCCAGATAGGCGAGGAAGTCGGCGATCAGCCGCTCGGTGTCGGCCGCCGGCGGCGGAACGGTCTCTGGGGCGGCCATGTTGCGGGCTTCGCCTCCGCGGCGGTGGCTCCTTGGCCGTGCAATCAGGCGTTCAGCCGCCGCTCCAGCCAGCACAGGCCGATCAGGGTCTTCGCGTCGCGGCACTGGTCGATCGCCTGGTCGATGCGGGCGATCGGCCAGGGGACGATCTCGATGCGCTCGTTCTCGCCGCTCTCGGCGCTCTGCTCGTGCAGGCCGGTGGCGCAGAACAGATGGACCTGCTCATCGGTGAACCCGGCGCCCGTGTAGTAGCTGAGGATCGGCTCCCAGCGCTCCGCGCCGCGCCCGATCTCCTCGGCCAGCTCCCGCTGGGCGGCCTGCAGCGGCGGCTCCCCCGGGACGTCCAGCCGTCCCGCCGGGATCTCCAGCAGATCCGGCTCGCCCACCGCCTCGCGGGGCTGGCGGACCAGCCAGATGTGCCGGTCGTCATAGGCGATGATCGCCACCGCGCCGGCGTGCCGCACGATCTCGCGCGTGACGACCTCGCCGTCGGCGTGCCGGTAGCGCTCGATCCGCACGTCGACCAGGCGCCCGTGGTAGACGGTCTCCCCTCCCAGCGGCTCGAATGCCCGCGGCGAGCCCTCCGCCTGATCGCCCTGGCCGCTCATCCCGCCTCGCTTCCGTTGTCCCCCGAGCTGGACCGCGCCTCGAGCTCGCCCAGCGCCGCGCCGCCTGCCAGCGCCGCGCCGAAGAACAGCGGGTCCTGCGCCAGGCCTCGGCCCATCGTCTCGGCCGGCAGGCCGCTGGCCGCGTAGGCGGGCAGGTCGACCTCGGCTCGGCGCCAGTCGTGGCGGGTGATCCTCACCGGCCGCTCCACCTCCGGAGCGGCCGCGGGGCGCGCGGCGCCCGACCCGCCGAAGACCGCGCCCAGCCCGGCGCGGAGGTCGGCGCCGACCGGGGAGCGCATCCCGGCCGGTAGCGCGACCGTCACGGGCTCCAGCAGCAGGTCGAGCACGGTGAGCGTGTGGTGGGAGATGCCGCGGTGGCGGGGTCGTCCGTCGGCCGAGGACATGCGCGCGACCAGCAGCGTCGGGCATCCCAGCGCCAGGGCCACGTGGGCTGAGTCCAGGGCGACCATGCCGCCGTGTCCCAGGCGCGAGCCCGAGCCGACGATCCCCGGGCCGGGGCCGCAGACGGCGGCGTCCCAGCCCAGCGTCGCCAGGCCGTGGTGGAGCGCGCCGGCGGTCGTGATCGCCTCGCCCTCGCCGCCGAAGGCCGCCCCGGCGGTCAGGTGGCCGGCCAGCATGCCCCGCGCCCGCAGCGCGGCCACCGTGCGCGAGTGTCCGCCGGGAGGGCCCCGCCCTCGGTCTGGACGTAGCCCAGCCGGCCCGACCGGTTGGCCCGCGCGAAGGCCCAGGCCACCGCGGCCAGCTGCCCGTGCAGCGAGAGCACCGCCACGGGGCGCTCCAGCGGCAGCCGCAGCTTCTCCTCCTCGACCGGCTCGACCGCGTGCTGGAGGCTCGTGTAGTTCAGCTTCATGACGTTACGGCCCGCCCCGCCGTCGCCCCGCAGGCCGCGGGTGAGGTTGACGTGCACGATGTCGAAGCCACCCGAGCCGAGGCCGAGGTCGAGCGCCTCGACATTGACGATCACCTCATCGCCCGGCTGCGCGGGGCCGACCAGCGCGATGTCCGCGATCGCCGCCCGGCGCCCGGCCGGCGTCCTGCGCGAGCTCGACGGTCAGCTCCTGCTCGCCCGGAGTCGGCGCCGCCGGCGGGGACGGGAGCAGCGTCGATGACGGTCGCGCGGCGAAGCTTCAGCATCGCCGCTGGACGCTACAGGGCCGGGTCGGGCGCGAGCGCCGCGACCTCGTCCAGCAGGGCCAGGGCGACCTCGAGCATCTCCTCGAGGGCCAGCGCGCGCGACACGCTCGCCAGGCTCGTGGTTGCGCTCGGTGCCGTTGGCCAGGTTGACCGTCGGCAGGCCCCTGCGCGATCAGCGTGTTGGCGTCCGAGCCTCCGCCGCTGGAGATCCTGACCGGCTCGTAGCCGCGGCCCCGCAGCGCCGCCTCGGCGGCGCGCAGCGCCGGGGCCGACGGCGCCAGGCGGTAGCCGGCGAAGGTGCGCTGGACGCTCACGTCGACGTCGCAGTCGCAGTCGGGCCGGTTCGCCGCCTCGTGGATGCGGTCGACCAGCTCGGCGACCAGCGCCTCCCCGTGGCGGTCGTCGATCCCCCGCACCTCGGCGACGAAGCCGGCATGTTCGGGCACGACGTTGATCGCCGTGCCGCCGGCGATCGTCCCGACGTTGACCGTCGCCCTCCCCCTCCAGCAGGCCGTGTCGCAGCGGGCGATCGCCCGGCGCGGCGGCGAGGATCGCGCTGCGCCCCTGCTGCGGGCGGATGCCGGCGTGCGCGGCGGCGCCGCGGAAGGACGCCTCGATGCGGAAGTGGCACGGCGAGTCGATGATGACCTCGCCGATCGGCGAGGCGTGGTCGAAGACGTAGCCCAGGTCGCTGCGCAGGACCGAGGCGTCGAACGCCGCCGAGCCGGCCAGCGGCGATCTCCTCGCCGACGGTGAACAGCAGCTCGACGTCGACCGGCGCGCCGTGTCGGTGGACGTGGCGCGCCAGCGCCAGCAGCACCGCGACGGCGGCCTTGTTGTCGGCGCCCAGGATCCCCTCGTTGGCGTTCTCCCAGATCCCCTCGCGAGCACCGGCTCGACCGGCGCCTGCAGCGGCACGGTGTCCAGGTGGGCGCACAGCAGCACCGAGCGCCCGTCCGGAGCTCTCCCGCGGCCGCGCCGGGATCCGGGCCAGCAGGTTGCCGCAGTCGCCGCCGATCGTGCGCGCCGGCGCCGTCCTCCATGCACCTCGACGCCCAGCGTGCGACAGCTCGGCGATCACGCGCTCGGCGCAGGCGCGCTCGTGCTCGCGACGGACTCTCGATCCGGCACAGCTCGGCGAACGTGGCGCCGAGGTGGCGCTGCTCGAGCGTCCCGGTCGCGCGCGGTCCGCCCGGCGCCCGTCACGACGCGCCCGGCGGCCGTCGCCGGTCGGCCGCGGTGGTGCCGAGCGTCCTTGACCCGGACCTCCTCCCGCTCTCCTGCCGCGCTGACAGCGCGGCTGCGATGAAGTCGCGGAACAGCGGCGCGGGGCGCTCCGGGCGGGACTTGAACTCGGGGTGGAACTGCGAGGCGACGTAGAAGGGATGGTCGGCGAGCTCGACGACCTCGACCAGGCGCTCGTCGGGCGAGGTGCCCGAGACGCCCAGCCCGGCGCTCTGCATGCGCTTGCGCAGGAGGTTGTTGACCTCATAGCGGTGGCGGTGGCGCTCGTAGATGACCGCCTCGCCGTAGATCTCCCGCGCCCGCGTGCCGTCGTGGAGCTTGATCGGGTCGGCGCCCAGGCGCATCGTCCCGCCGAGGTCGGCGACCTCCTTCTGCTCGGGCAGCAGGTCGATCACCGGGTAGCGGCGTCTCGGGGTCCATCTCGGTCGAGTTGGCCCCCTCGAGCCCGACCACGTTGCGGGCGAACTCGCTGACCGCCACGTGCATCCCGAGGCAGATGCCAAGGTAGGGGATCCGCTGCTCGCGGGCGACCTGCGCGGCATGGATCTTGCCCTCCCAGCCGCGGCCGCCGAAGCCGCCCGGGATCAGGATCCCGTCGAGCGCCCGCAGACGCTCCGCGGCCTGGCCCGGACTCGAGAAGCTGCTCGGAGTCGATCCAGTCGATCTCGACGCGGCTGTCCTGCAGGGAGGCCGCGTGGCGCAGCGCTTCGGAGACGGAGAGGTAGGCGTCCTCGAGCTGGATGTACTTGCCGACCAGCCCGATCCGCACCACGTTCGTCGCGCGTTCGGAGCGCTCGATCGGCTCCTTCCAGCGCTCCAGGTCGGGCGGCGGGCGCCTCGACGGCGAAGTGCTCGAGGATGAAGTCGTCGACGCCCTGCTCGCGGAAGGTCAGCGGCACCTTGTAGATGTTGTCGACGTCGCAGGCCGAGACGATCGCCTCGGCGGGCAGGCTGGCGAACAGGGCGATCTTCTTGCGGATCTCCGGCGAGAGCTGAGCCCTCGGAGCGGCACATCAGCATGTCCGGCGCGATGCCGATGCGTCGCAGCTCGTTGACCGAGTGCTGGGTCGGCTTGGTCTTCAGCTCGCCCGCGTGGCCGATGTAGGGGACGAGGGTCAGGTGGATGAACATGCAGCGCCGGCGCCCGACGTCGACGGGGAACTGGCGGATCGCCTCCAGGAACGGCAGCGACTCGATGTCGCCCACCGTGCCGCCGATCTCGGTGATCACGAAGTCGACGTCGCTGGACTCCGCGATCAGCGAGATCCGCTGCTTGATCTCGTCGGTGATGTGAGGGCACGACCTGGACCGTTCCGCCCAGGTAGTCGCCGCGCCGCTCGCTGCGTATCACCGTGTCGTAGACGCCCCCGGCGGTGACGTTCGAGGCGCGGCTGGTGTTCGAGTCGGTGAAGCGCTCGTAGTGGCCCAGGTCGAGGTCGGTCTCGGCGCCGTCCTCGGTCACGAACACCTCGCCGTGCTGGTAGGGCGACATCGTGCCGGGATCGATGTTGATGTAGGGGTCGAACTTCTGCAGGCCGACCGTCATCCCCCGTGAGACCAGCAGCCGTCCGATCGAGGCCGCCGCGATCCCCTTGCCCAGCGAGGACACCACGCCGCCGGTCACGAAGATGAACCGGGTCTTGCTCGGAGGCTGGGCGTGACGGTCGGAGTGGGGCGAGGTCATGAGGGCCTGCCCCAGGAGTCTAGTTCGCGCAGCCCCGGAGTCCGTTCGATCAGCGCGGAGATCGATCGCAGCTCTCCGTAGATCGTGATCGCGCCCAGCAGTCCCAGGGCGATCAGCTGTCCCGTGCCGGACAGCGTCAGCACCAGCCACAGCCCCGCCAGCGCCCCGAGCAGGTTCGCGCCGGTGTCGCCCAGCATCGCCCGCTCGCGCAGGTCGTAGACGCCCGCCACGAGCGCCGGCCCGGCGAACAGGCCGATCGCCCACAGCGGCCGCAGCTGGCCCGAGCCGATCGCCAGCCCCCCGCCCAGCAGCGACGAAGGCCTTCGTCGAGCGCCCCGGGCGCAGGTCGAGCAGGTTGAAGACGTTCGTGGCCAGCACCAGCACGCCCGCCGCCAGCAGCCAGCGGCCGTTGGAGAGCCCCAGCTCGTCCATCGCCAGCAGCGCCAGCCCCAGCGAGCCGGCCGCCTTCATGGCCCCGGTCGAGAACTCGCCCCTCAGGACCGCCGCCCCGTGCCCGCGCCACCCGCGGCCGGCCGTGCGCCCGGCGCCCGAGGCGTCCTGGCCGAGCGTGTCGTCGATCAGCCCCAGGGCGATCACGCCCAGCGAGTAGAGCGCGACGGGCACGACCTCGGGGTGCAGCACCGAGGCGGGCGCCAGGCGCGCGAGCAGCATCAGCGGCACCAGCGCCAGCAGCGCCGCCGCGGGCGTCAGCACGCCCAGCGGGAACGGCAGGGCGCGCCCGCGGTAGTTCGGACGCGTGTGGCCGCCCTGGCTCAGCGACCGCAGCAGCGACGGGGCCAGCGCGCCCGCCACCAGCAACGAGACGACCAGGGGCAGGGCGTGCATGGACGGAAGCTACCTGCGGGAGCGGACGCCGCTCAGGGGCCCGTGCCGCTCGATCTGACGGTCGGGAGCAGCGAATCGGCGGTCGACTTGACGCCGAAGCTGCCCGCGTAGCCCGCCAGCGCGTAGTTGAGCGCGGCCTGTCCCGCCGGAGCGTCGAGGTTGTCGACGCTGGAGAGCCTGTGGCTCTTGAACCAGGGGATCTGGGAGGGCTCGGTGGAGGTGGTCTGGACCCCGACGACGGGCACGCCGACGGCGCTCACGCCGGCGAGCAGGCCGTCCTCGAAGCGGGCCTCGGCTTCGCTGTCCTGCGCGCTCAGGCCGGTCGGCTCGGAGCGCTCGACGACCAGCCCTTCCAGGTGGGTGAGCTGGCCGTCGAAGGCGCTCAGCAGGCTGTCCCTGACCCGGCTGAGCAGCTCCCTGTCGACCTGCGCGCCGCCGCTGACCAGCTGGCGCCCGACCAGCTCGCCGAAGCGTTCGACCAGCGCCGGCGAGCTGGCCAGCGCCGCGTAGTGGGTTCCGCCGGCCGCCTGGGCGATGCCGTTCAGGTCGAGCGGCTCGCGGACCGCCACGACGGTCGCCAGGTTGCCCGCCGCCGCCGTCACGGTGCCCCTCACCAGGGAGTCGACCTGGTCGGAGGCGCCGCCCAGGAACACGAGGCCGATGTTGCGGCCGTTGAGCAGTTCGTGCACCGCCAGCGGGTAGAGGCCCTTCGAGAAGGCTTCCTCGGCGCCCAGCCGTTGCTGCAGCCGGTCGGCCTGCCCGCGGGCTTCGCTGACTTCGGCGTTGAGGTTGTGGACGATGCCGCTCTTGGCCGAGGAGACCAGGTTCGAGTCCCCGATCGCCACCCCGATCAGGACTCCCAGGGCCAGCGCGAACAGGACGGCCGCGAGGGACAGCGCGTGATAGCGGTAGTCGAACATCCTCAGGCGGGCTCGGCGTCGGGAGCGATCAGCCTCGGGCGCCGAAGAGGAGCTGCAACTTCAGCCAGAGCAGTTCGACGACGTCCCGCAGCGCCGGGGTCAGCCCGATCACGGCGGCCATCGCGATCAGCGCCGGCGCCGATCACGACGAGCAGCGGCGTGAGACCGGGCCGGGGCTGGTAGAGCCGGCTCACGCCCTTGGCGTCGACCAGGATCTCGCCGACCCGCAGCCGGGTCAGGAACGTCGAGGACATGCCCTCCCGGTTGCGGTCCAGGAACTCCACCAGGTTGAACTGGGAGCCGACCGACACGATCAGCCTGGCACCCTTCTCGGCGGCGATCAGCATCGCCACGTCCTGGCTGGTGCCCGGCGCGGGGACCAGCTTGAAGGGCAGGCCCAGTTCCTCCAGCCGGTGCCGGCCGGGGGCCCGGCCGTCGGGGTAGGAGTGCACGACCAGCTCCGCGCCGCAGCGCAGCGCGCGCTCGCCGGCGGAGTCCATGTCGCCGACGATCATGTCGGGCGTCAGACCAGCCTCGAGCACCGCGTCCGCGCCGCCGTCCACCGCGAGGATCACCGGCCGCATGTCGCGGATGAAGGGCCGCAGGGTCCGCAGGTCGCGCTGGTGGCCCACCCCGCGGGCGACCAGCAGCGTGGAGCGGTCGCGGAAGTCGGTGGCGAAACGCGGCATCTGGATCCGTCCGGAGAGCAGTTCCCGCTCGTCGCGCATGTGCTCGATCGTGTTGCGGGCGAAGCGCTCCAGCGCCTCGCCGACCTCGTGACGCCGGGCCTCGGTCTCGGCGCAGACCCGCTCCAGGTCGAGGATCTCGCCGCGCGCCAGCACCTCGCCACGGCGCACGATCTCCGCTTCGCCGTGGCCGTCGACTGGCGCCAGCGGGCGGACCAGGACAGGGTCGCCGTCGGCCAGCGCCTCGAACATCGAGTCGTCGGGAAGGTCGACCAGGACGACTCCGGCCTCGACCAGGAGCTGGGGCCCCAGGTTCGGGTAGGAGCCGCTGGAGGAGGGCCGGCAGTTCAACACCGCAGCGGCCTGCGCAGCGATCAGCTCCTCGGCTGAGACGCGGTCGATGTCGAGGTGGTCGATCAGGGCGATGTCGCCCGGGACGAGATGGTTGACCAGCAGCTTCGTCCGCCGCCCGGGCCGGACCGGCCCCGCCACGGGCGCGCCGGGAGCCGGAGGCGCCGGAGCGCCCGCTGCGCCCGCCGCCGGGAGGAAGCCCCCGGGGGGACTCGATCTGGTCGCGGCCATTGCTGCCGAGGGTAACGCCCGCGGGCGCCCCGCGCAGCGGTCCGCGGCGGTCAGGCCGCGCGGCGGAGGTCGCGCGCGTGGCGGCGCGCGGTCGTGTCGTCGCTGTCGGCGCCCAGCATCCGCACGAGCTCCGCCACGACCTCCTGCTCGGCGAGCTCGAGGACCGAGGCACGGGTGGGCTCCGCCCCGGTGTCCTTGACGATCGAGAAATGGCGCTCGCCGAGCGAGGCGATCTGGGGCAGGTGCGTGATGCACACCACCTGGCCGCGCGCCGCGAGCTCGCGCAGGCGCGCCCCGACGGCGTTGGCGGTGCGCCCACCGATGCCGGCGTCGACCTCGTCGAAGACGAGCGTGGTCCGGGGCGCAGCCTCGCTGGCCGCGCTCATGATCGCCAGCATCACCCGCGAGAGCTCCCCGCCCGAGGCGATCTCGCGCAACGGCCCCGCCGGCACGCCCGGGTTCGGGGCGATCGTGAACTCGACCGCGTCGCCGCCAGACGGACCCGGCTCGGCGTCGCTGAGGACCGCGGCGAAGCTCGCCTCGCCCATCGCCAGCGAGGCCAGCTGCTCGCGCACGGCGCTCGCGAACCCCTCGGCGGCGTCATGCCGCGCGGCCGCGCAGGGCGAGCACCTGCGCATCGAGCTCGCCCCGGGCGCCCTCGAGCTCGCTCGTCGGCGCGCTCCAGGGCGACCTCGGCGCCGGCCAGCTGCTCGTGACGGCTCCGCGCCTGCTCGGCGTAGGCCAGCACCGCCTCGATGCAGCCACCGTGCTTGCGCATCAGCCGCTCGAGCCCCTGGAGTCGCTCCTCCACCCCTTCGAGGGTCGGCTCGAGCCCCTCGATGTCCAGCGCCGGAAGGCCCTCCAGGCCGCCGGCGCAGTAGTCGCGCAACTCGAGGGCGAGCTCCTGGGTCTCGATCGTCGCGGTCCGCAGACGCTCGTGCATGGCGTCCAGCGCGGGATCCACGCCCGCGACTCGCTCGAGCGCCGATGCCGCCATCGCGAGCAGCTGGCTCGCGCCCGGGGCGTCGCTCTCCTCGGGTGCGAGCGCCTGCGCGCCGGCGCCGGCGCCCGGCGCGCAGCGCGTCGAGGCGGCGCAGCCGTTCGCGCGCCTCCAGCAGCTGCTCGTGCTCGTCGGGATCGGGACGCAGGCCCTCGATCTCTCCGAGCTCGAACTCGAGCAGCCCCAGCTCCCGCTCGCGGTGCGATGCCAGCTCGCCGAGCTCGACCAGGCGCCGCTCGAGCTCGCGCACGCGGGCGAACACGGTGGCGCATGCCTCGAGGCGGCGGTCTGCTCTGGCCCGCAGAGCCCGTCGAGGATCTGCAGCTGCGCGCCGGCCAGCGTCAGCTTGCGGTGCTCGTGCTGGCCGTAGAAGGACGAGCAGCCCCGCGCCCAGCTCGCGCAGGTCGGCGACGGTCGCCGAGCGCCCGTTGAGGTACGCGCGGGTGCGCCCGTCGGCGCCGACGCGGCGCGCGAGGACGAGCTCCCCGGCGTCGGGGCGGCAGCAGCTCGGCGAGCGCTCGCGGAAGCTCGGCGGGGAGCTCGAAGGTGCCCTCCACGTAGGCCTCGGCGGCGCCGGGGCGGACGATGCCCGGGCGTGCCCGCCCGCCGAGCAGCAGGTCGAGGGCGTGCGCCAGCACGGTCTTGCCCGCGCCCGTCTCGCCGGTGATCACGTTCAGCCCCGCGCTGAAGCGCAGCTGGGCCCGCTCGATCAGCAGCAGGTTCTCGACTCGTAGCTCTCCGAGCATGCCGGGCAGGTGTAGCAGCGAACGCCGACGGATCGCGCGGGCGGGCGGGGGCGGACATGTGTTCGTGCAGCGCTGGCGGTACGCGGGCCGGCGCAGGCATAATCTGCGGTTGGCGGCATGGAACGGACACCGACCCGCCCGTACACTCCGACAAGGCAAGGGCATGGCTGCCAGCGACTCCACCTCGAGCTTCACCGCCGCACCCGACGGTGCGTTCGACTGGCCCGGGGCGTCGGAGCTGAACGCGCGCCTGGGCGAGGAGATCGGCCGCGCGGAACGCCACGGCACGAACCTGAGCTGCCTGCTGGTCGTCGTGGACAACCTCGACGAGATGGCCGGCGATCACGGGAGCGAGCTGCGCGAGCAGACGCTGGCCTACATCGCCGCCACGCTGCGCCGGGAGCTGCGGCGCTTCGACCGGGTCGGCATGCCCAGCGAACGGGAGCTGCTGATCGTGCTCCCCGGCGCGGACGGCCCGCGCGGCGAGATGGTCGCCAGGCGCGTGCTGGACCGACTGCGGGCGATCAAGGTCGAAGCCAAGGGGCAGCGCCGGGGGCTTCGCATCTCGGTCGGCCTGGCGCGCCTGGCGAGCCGGACGCGACCGCCACCGGGCTGCTCGCCCGCGCGCGCGCCGCAGCGGCCCGCTCGGCGGCGGCCGAGGGCGGGCAGGAGCGGCGCCCGGGCGATGAGCAGCCGCCCGCCGGCCACGGGCTGCCGGAGCCGACCTCGCCGTCTTCATAATCAACTGGGGTGCTTTCCGGATCAGAGCTCTGGCTGCTGCGGCTGATGGCCGACCGCGGCCTCGCGCTGCTCGACGCCAGCACGCTGCTGGTGGTGATCGAGGAGAAGGGCGAGCTGCGCGTCGCCGCAGCCAGCGGCGGCGCGGTCAGGCTGCGGATCGCGCCGGTGCAGGGCAGCGCGCTGGGAGCGCTCTACCTGCAGGGCGCCCCCGTCGCGATCGACCGACCCCGCGGCCAGGAGGCGGCCTTCCTGCACGAACTCGGCCTCGAGGCGCGCTCGGTGCTGGTCGAGCCGTTGAGCATGGAGGGCCACGGCAGCGGCCTGGTGATCGCGCTGCGACGCGACGGGAACTTCCGCCGCCCCGACCGCGAGGCGCTGAGCGCCTTCGCGGAGAGCGTCGCGGTGCGCCTGGCGGCGGAGCGCTCGGTCGAGATCGAACGGCTGCGCTACGGCATGGAGGCCCGCGAGCGCGAGCGCACGCGCTGGGCACGCGAGATCCACGACGAGAGCATCCAGGGCATCGGCGCGCTGCGCCTGCAGCTGGCCAACGCGCGGGACCTCGACGAGAAGGAGGCGCTCGCGGCGGCGGTCGACACGGTGCTCGAGGGGCTGGGCAACGAGATCGACGGGCTGCGCCACCTGATCACCGAGCTCCGTCCGGCGGCGCTGGACGACCTCGGGCTGGCGGCGGCCCTGCATGCGCTGGCGCGCCGGGCGCAGGCGATCGACGGGCTGGACGTCAAAACGGAGCTCGAGTTCGGACGCGAGCGGCAGGACCTGCCTGTCGGCGCGGACGCGGAGCCGAGCCGGCTGGACCCCGAGCTCGAGAGCACCATCTACAGGGTCGTGCAGGAGGCGCTCACCAACGTCAGCCGCCACGCCGAGGCGACACAGGCGGTGATCCGCCTGACGGGCGGCAACGGGGTGGTCCGCGCGACCGTGACAGACGACGGCAAGGGCATGCCCGGCGCCGAGCGCCTCGGCCCGCGCGGCGACGGCCTGGAGGGCGGTTACGGCATGGGCGGGATGCGCGAGCGCGCCGAGCTGGTCGGCGGCGAGCTGGAGTTCAGGCCGGCGCCCGGCGGCGGCACGACCGTCAGCCTGACCGTCCCGCTCGCGGGCCGGCCCACGGTTGCCGCACCAGAGCGCAACGGCGGCTAGCTCGGCGGGCCACGTCGGGGCCGAGCGCTAAGGGCGGTCCTCGGTGTGCTCGTCCTGTCCCTGCTCGCCGCGCCCGCCACGAAGCCAGTCGGCCAGCTGCTGGCCGGCCGAGCCGACCGACTCGCCGGCGTCGCGCAGCGCCTCGCGGATCCGCTCGGCATAGAACGAGACGGCCTCTCCCCCGTCGGCCCGGGGGTCGACGGGGTCCCCCAGGCGGTGATACTCGCCGGAGCCGACGATCCGGTCGAACTCACCCGAGCGCACCCACGCCATCAGCTCATGGGTGCGCTTGACGGGCAGCGGGTGCGTCACACCCAGCTCGAGTGACAGGCGCGTGAGCCGCTCGAGACCGCCTCCCTTCTCGCTGTAGTCCTGGCCCTGGCGCATGAACGCGTCGAGGTCCAGCTCTGAGACCATCGCCCCGCCGGCGAGCGACATCAGCGTGCGACACACGGCGACCGGGTCACGGGTTACCAGGGCCGCGGCGCGGTCGGCGCTCAGCTCTGTCGCCCGGCCCCACTCCATCAGGGCGGTGCGTACCGGCATCAGCGGCAGCGGCAGCCGGGCGGTACGGGTGAGCAGCACGAGGATCGCCAGGGCGGTCCGGTAGAGCTGATGGTCGGCGAGGATGTGCGCCGCCTCATGCGCGAAGACCACTCGCCGCTGGGGCGCGTCGAGCAGGCTCACCAGCTGCGACTGCACGACCACGATCGGTTGGCGCGAGCCGATCGCCATCGCGTTGGGCACCGGCCACTGGCTCAGATACAGGTCGGGCACCTCGGCGATGTCGAGCGTGGCGTAGGCGATGGCGTGCTCCCGCCAGACGTCGGGGAGCTGCTCTTCGGAGAGCCTGACCGCCGAGCCGAGGAAGCTCTGGCGCAGGGCGCGCTCGTAGCCCAGCTCGATCAGCTTGCGCACGATCGTGTCGAGGTAGGGCACGGAGCTGAGCGCGGCGGTCGCGGCGCGGTCGGCGGGGTGCTGGAAGGCGCGCGGCGAGATGCCCTTCAGGTGGTGGCCCGCCACCGGCAGGTTCGGGCTGGAGGACACCGATGGAGCCTACCTCTCGGGCACGCGAGCACCCGAGTCGAGCACGAATCAGGTTCTCAACCCGCTGGATCGTGTGGAATCAGCGGATCGAGGGTCAAGCCTCGCAAGGACGCACCCTTCGGGGCACAGGCAGGCGACGTGGCGCACCGGGCGCGAGTCGCCGAAAACCTGGTGGGACCGCTCAGCACCTGAGCGGATCGAGGGCCAAGCCTGACAAGGACGCAGGCGACGTGGCGTGCTTTGCACGCGAGTCGCCGAGGACGCCGTCAGGCGCCGGCCATCGATTCGCTCAGTCGGCTAGGCCGACGCGGCGGACGTATGCCGTGATCTCCGCCCGCGAGGAGAACCCGAGCTTCTCGATCGCCCTGGCGCGGTACGTCTTCACGGTCCGCTCGGCGACGTTCAGCCGCTCGGCGATCTCCGGGTTGGTGTAGCCGTTGGCGATCAGCCGCACGACCTCGCGCTCGCGCTCGCTGAGGACGACGCTGTCGCTGCCGGAGTCCTCGCCGGTCGCCATCAGCGCCCCCAGCCTCGGGTGCAGGTAGTTCCCGCCGGCCACGGCCAGCCGGAAGGCCTGCAGCAGCTCGGCCGGCTCCGCCTCCTTGAGGACGTAGCTGCGGGCGCCGGCGCGCAGAGCCTGGCGGGCGTACTCGGGGTCCTCGCGCATCGTCAGGATCGCCACCGCCAGGGTGGGGTGCGCGATGAAGCAGGACGGCAGCGCGCCGAGGCTGGAGCCGCCGGGCATGGTCAGGTCGAGCGTCAGCAGGTCGGGGTGGTATTCGCGCACCGCCCGGACCATCGAGGGGATGTCGGCCGCTTCGGCGACCACTTCGAACTCGCCCGCCTCGCGTTCGAGCACGGCGCGCACCCCGTCGCGCACCACGGTGTGGTCGTCGGCGATGATCACCGTGACGGGCCTGGTGACACCTGGCGAGCCGTCGTCCATGAGGGAAACACGGTAGCGCCTGGCATGGACCGATCGGAAGCGCGCCGGACGCTTCGGCGGGGCCTCTGCACGCGGCGTTGCAGGGCGACCGGCTCACCGCATCTGGTGGCCGCGCCAACGGCTAGCGTGAGAAGGTGCCGCCGATGAGCTCCTCGCGCCTGCGTCGGATTCTGATCGCGTACTCGGTGAACCGGCTGGGAGACTGGTTCGGCTTCGTCGCGCTGTCGATCGCGGTCTACGAGAACACGCACAGCGCGCTGGCGGTCTCCGCCCTGTTCGTGTCGGCCCAGGTGGTCCCGGCACTGGTCGTGCCCGCCGTGGTGGCGCGGGTCGAGGCGTCCTCGCGGCGCAGCGAGCTGAGCGGGCTGTACTTCTTCGAGGGCGTCGCAACGGCGCTGCTGGCGGTGCTCGTCTGGAACTTCTCGCTGCCGGCGATCCTGGTGGTGGCGGCGCTCGACGGCACGGCGGGGCTGGCGGCGAGCGCGCTGCTGCGGGCGGCGGCCGCTCGGGCGGCGCGAGAGGAAGTCGAAGCTCGTGTCAGCCCAGAGCGGCGCGAGGAGCCGGCCTTCGCCGCCGAAGTCCAGGTCGCCGAGGGGAAGGCGAACTCGGCGATCAACATCGTCTTCTCGGCGGCCTTCATGCTCGGCCCGGCGATCGCGGGGGTCGTCGTGGCGGTCGCGGGCGCGCCCACGGGGCTGCTGATCGACGCGGCCCTGTTCGCCGTGACGGCGACGCTGCTGCTCGACCTGCGCCCGAACGTCGAGGAGGCCGGCGGCGAATCGGTTCGCGCCCGCCTGATGCGCGCCTGGCGGCACATCAACGAGGTCCCCGCTATGCGGGCCCTGCTCGGACTCGAGTCGCTGGCCCTGGTGTTCTTCGCCGCGGGCGGCCCGATCGAGATCGTCTTCGCGAAGTCGACCCTGTCGGCCGGCTCGCGCGGCTACGGCTTCCTGCTCGCGGCATGGGGCGTCGGGGCGGTGATGGGCAGCCTGGTGTTCGCCCGCTCGGTGCAGCGCTCCGTCGCAGCGATGCTGACGGTCGGGACGCTCCTGGTGGGCCTCGCCTACGTGGGCTTCTCGGTCGCCCCGACACTGCTGGCGGCCTGCGGGGCGGCCGTCGTCGGCGGGGTCGGCAACGGGGTCGCAGTGGGCGTCGCTGATAGGCAGCGTGCAGTTCCTCACCCCGCCGTCGCTGCAGGGCCAGATGATGGGCGCGGTCGAATCGATCGGTGCGCTCTGCCCCGCGGTCGGCCTGCTGCTGGGCGGCGCGCTGGTCACCCTGTGGGGCTCACGCGTCGCGTTCCTCGTCATCGGGCTGGGTGCGACCGCGATCACGCTGGCCTTCCTGAGCATCACGATCGGCGGCCTGCACCCGCCGCCGGAGGTGTCCGACCCGAACGCGCCGCTGCGGCCCGGCTCGCAGCCGCTCCCGGCAGGCGAGCAGGCGCCCCGGGGCGAGCACACCGTCACGCCTTAGTGGGCCCCGCGGGCGAAATTGCCCGTTAAGGACGACGCTCGAAGGGCCGATAGGGACGATAGGTCACGTCCCGTGAGACCGCACGCGAGAGCCCTTAAAGCCGGAGCATGGTGAGCAGACAGTGCTGACGCCTGAATGGAAGAGGCGGCTCTACTCGGCCGTCGAGGTCGCGGCGCTGCTCGGCGTGATCGCCGCGGCCGCAGCGATCTCGAGGCCTCAGGAATGGCACCCGGTGGAGCTCGTCGCGCTGCTCGTCCTGCTGTGCCTGCTGGGCGAGCGCCTGGAATTCACGTTGCGCGGGCAGAACCTGTCGGCCGGGTTCATCGCACTGGTGCTGGCGATGACGCTGCTCGGCCCGGCGCCGGCGGTCGCCCTGGGCGTCGGCGCGATGCTCGTCACGACCGCCCTGCGGCGGACCTCGGTGGAGTACTCGCTGGGGAACCTCTCGAGCCACGCGATCTTCCCGATGGTGGGGGGCCTGATCGTCTTGGCCCTGATCGGAGACGTGCACGACCCCAGGACGGCGCACCTCACCAGGAGCGTGACCTTCGGCCTGGTCGCCTTCGCGGTGTTCATGATCACCAACAGCCTCAACTTCGCCCAGGTGGCGCTCGACGAACGGGTCTTCGAGGACCAGGGGCTAAGGCGCCAGATCCGCGATCTGTTCATCCCGCTGCTGCCCGGTCAGATCGCGACCGGCGCGCTGGCGGCGATCCTGGCGGTCGCCTACACGAACCTGGGCCTCTCGGTGCTGATCGGCAGCATCCTGGTCGTCCTGATCTTCCAGTACCTGATGGTCGCGCTGCTGCGCTCGGAGGACCGCGCCGACCAGCTCGAAGCCCGCTCGATCCACCTGGCCTCCCTGCAGCTGGGCGTGCTCTCCACGCTGGTCGAGACGCTGGCGCTGCGCGACCGCTCCACGGCCCGCCATGCCGCCGCCGTGGCCCGCTACGCACGGGAATTCGCACGCGAGCTGGGCTGCGACGAGGAGGAGCAGGACCTGATCCACACGGCTGGGCTGCTGCACGACATCGGCAAGTTCGCCCTGCCCGACCGGATCCTCAACGCCGAGGTGCTCTCCGACGAGGACTGGGCCGTGATCCGCCGCCACCCGAGCGACGGCGCCACGCTGGTGGGGCGGCTGGACGGCTACGGGCCGGTGGCCGACGCGATCCTCTACCACCACGAGAAGGTCGACGGCAGCGGCTATCCGGCAGGCCTGATCGGCAGCGAGATCCCGCTCGCCTCGCGCATCATCGCGATCTGCTCGACCTTCGACACGCTGACCGCACGCGGCAGCTACCGCTCTCCGATGACTCCTCAGGACGCGCTGGCCGAGCTGCGTCGGGTCGCGGGCGCGCCAGCTGGACTCCGAGCTGGTCGAGAAGTTCGTGCAGATGATCGAGCGGGGCAACATCGCCTTCGCCCACGGAGAGGACGCCGACTTCGAGCAGGAGCTCGAGTTCGGCCGACGGGCGCGCACGATCGCCCAGCCCCAGAATCGCTAGGGCGTACAGCAGCGTCGCGGCTGTCCGCTCTCGCGGCCGCGAGCACTTTCAGGGGCGCCGCACTCCTTGTGCAGCGCCCCTGCAATGCCCGGGTGCCGAAGCACCCGGAATGACGTTTCCTAGTTGCGCCAACTCATGATGTTCTCCTTATGGGCCCTCTCGAGCCGTCTTGAGCACGGCGCGCCCGTGTCTCCATCCACGGAACTATCACCGCCTATGAGTAGGTTTGGGCAGCATAACCGAGGTATAGGCGAGAAGTCCAGTTTGCGAACGTTTGTGCAGCAATGGTTGCACCCGCGCCCCGGTGGGAGCTCGGCGTGCAGGGCCGGATCTGGCTCTGTGAGCGGGATCGCGGTGTCTGAGCGCGCCGGGGCAGCGGTGCTCCTCACGCCATATGACCGCTCGCGGCAGGGAATCGAGCGACCGCGCCGACGCGCCCGGCCGGCGAGGTCGGGGTCCGCGCGAGGCTCGTCAAGCCGCCGCTTCCCGTCGCGAGGCGCCCGAAACGTCCACAAACCTGATCTGGGCTCAAGGTCACGGGCCGATCTGACGAAACAGGAAGCATCCGGCCCGCCAAGCGGTCCGAAAACCACCCGATCGAGGCCGACCATGCCCCCGACTACCGCCCCCACAGAGCGCCAGCTCGTCTTCACCAGCTCGCAGGCAGCCGACTATCTCGGCGTCTCGCTGGCGACGGTCCGCCGCTGGACGGACGCCGGTCACATCGCCTGCTACCGCACGCCGGGCGGCCAGCGGCGCTTCTCGAGGACGCAGCTGGAGCGCTTCATCTCGTCGATGAGCCGCTCCGGCCCGGCCGACGACGTCGCCGCCGCCGACCGGCGCGGCGCACCCGTCGCCTGAGCCTCAGCTGGCCAGGCGGCCGAACTTCTCGCGCAGGCGTTTGTAGAAGGACGAGCCCGGCAGCTGGGCCAGCGTGCCCAGGTCTTTGACGAACCTCGCCTCGATCGAGCTCTCGGCCGGGATCTCGCCCACGGGACGCCCGTCGACGGCCACGTCGAGCGGCTCGTGTGAATGGTTGCGGATCGTGAGGCGATCTTCGGGGGCGACGACCAGCGCGCGGGCGGTCATCGAGTGGGGCGCGATGAAGGACACGACGAAGCCCTCCACCCCCCACGCCATCACCGGGCCGCCGTTGGCGAGGTTGTATCCCGTCGACCCGGCCGGCGTGGCGACGACCAAGCCGTCGCAGCGCACGCTGCCGGCCTCCTCACCGTCGAGCGAGTAGGCCAGCTCGGCCACCCGCTCCCCGACCTTGCGGTGGATCGCCACGTCGTTGATCGCCGCCAGGCGCCCCGTCGGGAGCTCCAGCGTGATCGCCGGCAGGCACAGCAGCTCGAAATCCCCCTGCAGGGCGCGGCGGATGCCGTCCGAGAGGTCCTCGGGCTCGACCGTCGCCAGGAACCCGATCTCGCCGAAGTTGATCGCGAAGACCGGGACGCCCGTGCCCTCGTAGTGGGCCAGCGCCCTGAGGATCGTCCCGTCCCCGCCCAGCACCATGCACAGCTCGACGTCCCTCTTGACCTCGGCGTTCAGCTCGAGCCCCGGTGCGGGCTCCAGGCACAGCTTGGCGGTCTCCTCCGGGTCGAGGCGCAGCGTGACCCCCGCGGCGGCGGCCTGGCCGACCAGCTCGGCCAGCGCGGGCAGGACGTCGTCGACTCGACGGTGGGTGAAGACGGTTATCTCCCTCACGGCTCGACCTCCCGCGCCAGGGCCTCCAGGGCCCCCGGGTCGTCGACCCCTGCGGCGCGGCCCGCAGCCGCGAGCCGGATGAACGTCTCGAGGTTGCCCTTCGGCCCGGGGAGACCCGAGGAGTGGTAGCCCAGCACGACCGTGCCGAGCTCGATCGCCGTCTGGCCGACCCCGATCAGCGCGGCCCGCCGGTCGGCGGGATCGCGGACCACGCCACCCTTGCCGACCCGCTCACGGCCGACCTCGAACTGGGGCTTGACCAGCGCCAGCACATCGAAGTCGCCCTCCAGGCAGGCGATCGCCGCACCGAGGACCTTGCCCAGCGAGATGAACGAGACGTCGATCACCGCCAGGTCCAGCGGCCGCTCCGGGACAGACCTCTGGCGGCCGGCAGCAGCGCCGGGGTCAGCGATCGCGCGTTGGTGCGCTCCATCACCCTCACCCGGGGGTCGTTGCGCAGGCGGTAGTCGAGGATCCCGTAGCCCACGTCGACGGCGATCACCTCGCAGCGCACCGCGCTGCAGCAGGCAGTCGGTGAAGCCGCCCGTCGAGACGCCGATGTCCAGCGCGCGCCTGCCCCGCACGTCGAGCCCGCTGGCGCCCAGGGCGTTGGCAAGCTTGATCCCGCCCCGGGAGACGAAGGCCGGCCCCTCGCGCACCGTCAGGAGCTCCGCCGAGTCGATCATCTCGCCGGGCTTGGAGGCACGCCGCTCTCCCCGCCCCACCAGCACCTCGCCGGCCATCACCGACGCCGCGGCCCGGGTGCGCGACGGGAACAGTCCGCGCTCGGCCAGCAGGGTGTCCAGACGGCGCTTGACCATGCCGTGGAAACCCTTTCACAGATGCCGTCCCTCGGCATGCGCTGCACGAAGGCTCGCGTCGCGGGCGTCAGCCAATCCGTGCGACGGACTGGGCCAATGCTCACCGCGTTCGGCGTCGTCGAGGCCATCCATATGTGAGCGATGTCACACAGGAACGCCCCCGATGGGGCCATCATGAATACCGATCGAGAGTTGCAGCATCTCTCTGAGCATCTCTCCTGAATCCCTCCTCCCCGAGACGGCCCGCTTCCCCGGCGGGTCGTTTCATCCCTCGAAACGGCCCGCTTCCCCGGCGGGTCGTTTCGCTTTAAGCGGCTGACCGAGCGGCGACGGGTTGGCGGGACGACGGCGAACCGGGCGGGAGCTCAGCTCAGGCGCCGATGACCGCCGACCCGGGCCGCTCGCCGGGGCTGGTCGAGATCGCGGCGGAGATGCGTGCGGCGATCTGGGGGCCGGTGTAGCCGACCTCCTCGTGCAGCAGGGCGGGCTTGCCATGCGTGACGTAGCGGTCGGGCAGGCCGACGCGCATGATCCGCGGGATCGGGGTCCCGG
This sequence comes from uncultured Solirubrobacteraceae bacterium, assembly GCA_963760785.1. Lineage (GTDB taxonomy): Bacteria > Actinomycetota > Thermoleophilia > Solirubrobacterales > Solirubrobacteraceae > Palsa-744. The sequence continues at coordinate 370,063 of CAVXEL010000002.1, forward strand.
TCTCGTTGAGCGTCTCCCAGACGGCCGAGCCGAAGCCGCCCGCCAGCACGCCCTCCTCGACGGTCACCAGCAGGTCGTGCTCGGCCGCCAGCTGGGCCATCAGGCCGGCGTCGACCGGCTTGGCGAAGCGCGCGTCGGCGACCGTCACCGCGATCCCTGCCCGACGCAGCTCCTCGGCGGCCTCCAGCGCCTTGCCGACGCCCGTCCCGTAGCCGATCAGCGCCACCCGCCGACCCGCGGGCGCGCCGGCCTCCTCGGCCTCGAGGAGGATCTCGCCGGTGCCGATCTCGATCGCCTCGGGCTCCTCGGGCACCTCCACCCCGGTCCCCTCGCCGCGCGGGTAGCGCAGCGCGATCGGCCCGTCGTGGTCGATGGCGGTGCGCAGCATCCTGGTCAGCATCGCCTCGTCGCGGGGGGCCATCAGGACGATGTTGGGCAGGCAGCGCATGTAGGCGATGTCGAAGACGCCGTGGTGGGTCGGCCCGTCGTCGCCGACCAGGCCGGCCCGATCCATGGCGAAGACCACGTTCAGGTTCTGCAGGCAGACGTCATGGACGATCTGGTCGTAGGCCCGTTGCAGGAAGGTCGAGTAGATCGCGGCGACCGGCTTGATCCCCTCCAGCGCGAGGCCCGAGGCGAACAGGATCGCCTGCTGCTCGGCGATCCCGACGTCGAAGTAACGCTCGGGCATCGCCTTCTGGAGGATGCTCAGACCGGTGCCCGAGTTCATCGCCGCCGTGATCCCGACGACCCGGTCGTCCCGGCGACATTCCCGCACCAGGGCCTCGCCGAACACCTGCGTGTACTGGGGCCGCGGCGCGGGCGCCTCGTCCGAGACGGGGCGCGCAACGGGACGGGTCGGCGAGCCGTTCAGGATCGACTTCGGCTTGGCCGCGTGCCACTTGCTCCATGCCCTCCAGGCCGCCGTCCTCGGCTGGGGCGAAGCCCTTGCCCTTGACCGTCGCGATGTGGACGACGACCGGCCGTTCGGCCGCCAGCGCCTCGCGCAGGGCGGCGCGCAGCGCCTTGACGTCATGACCGTCGACGACTCCCATGTAGGCCCAGTCGAGCTCCTCCCACCACAGCCCCGGGCGCCCAGAACGCCTTGATCGACTCCTTCAGGTGCGGACCGAGGCGCTCGAAGGCCGAGCCGATGCCGCCCGGCAGCCGCGTCAGCCCGCCCTCGAGGTCCGAGCGGGCGTGCCACAGCTTCGGGTTGAGCCGGACGCGGTTGAAGTAGCGCGACAGCGACCCGACGTTTGGGGCGATCGACATCCCGTTGTCGTTGAGCACGACGACGATCGGGGTGCCGAGGCCGCCGGCCTGGCCGATCGCCTCGAAGGCGACCCCGCCGGTCATCGCGCCGTCGCCGATCACCGCGACGACCTTCGCGTCCTCGCCGCCGCCGCTCTGGCGCATCCCCTCCTTGATCCCGACCGCATAGCCGATCGAGGTCGAGGCGTGGCCGGCGCCCATGATGTCGTGCGGGGACTCGGCGATCGAGCAGAACGGAGCCAGGCCGCCGTACTGGCGGATCGTGCTGAGCCGATCGCGGCGGCCCGTCAGGATCTTGTGCGGGTAGGCCTGGTGCCCGACGTCCCAGAGGATCTTGTCCCGGGGCGAGTCGAGCAGCGAATGCAACGCCACGGCGAGCTCGCAGGTCCCGAGGTTCGCCCCGAAGTGGCCGCCGATCTCCCCGACCGTCTCGATGATGTGCTCACGCACCTCCTGGGCGAGCTGGGCGAGCTCCTGGTCGGAGAGGCCGTGCAGGTCCTCGGGGCCGTTGATCGTCTCGAGCAGGCTCATGAGGTGCGGGTGTAGATGAAGTCGGCGATGTCCTCGAGCTCCGCCGTCGAGCCCGGGCGGGACCTCGGCGCGGTCGGCCAGCTCCGCCAGTGCGGTGCGCGCCATGCGGTGGGACTCGGCGGCCAGCTCCGTCGCCCGGTCGATCCCGAACTCGCTCACGTAGGTTCGCTTTCCGTGGCGCTCATCGCTTCCTCGTGGCTTTCCAAGTGCATCGTCGGTCCCGGTCACGTCGAGGATGTCGTCGACGATCTGGAACAGCACCCCCAGCTCCGCGGCGAAGCGACGGAAGGGAGCAGCTCTCAGGGCCGTCGGCGGTCCCCGTCAACAGTAGTACGCAGAGCACCGAGGCGCCGATCAGGCGTCCCGTCTTCAGCTCGTGCAGGCGCCGGAGCGCGGCCGGGCCGGAGGGCGCACGCTCGCTGATGTCGGCGTACTGACCCCCGACCATGCCGTTGACGCCCGTGGCCGCCGCCAGCTCGGCGGCCGCCGCGAGCACGCGGGCCGGGTCTGAGCGCTGGTGGGTCAGAAGGTGCCTGAAGGCCTCCGCGTAGAGGCCGTCGCCGGCCAGGATCGCCACGCCCTCGCCGAACTTGACGTGGCAGGTCGGCTGACCGCGGCGCAGCTCGTCGTCGTCCATCGCCGGCAGGTCGTCGTGGATCAGGGAGTAGGTGTGGATCAGCTCGATCGCCCCCGCCAGAGGCAGCACGTGCTGCTGCTCCAGGCCGACAGCTCGCGCCGTGGCGAGCGCGAGGACCGGGCGGATACGCTTGCCGCCGGCGAGCAGCGAGTAGCGCATCGCCTCCTCCAAGCCGGCGGTGAGCGCCTCTTCGGAGAAGCTCATCGCCCGCCAGGTAGCGCTCGACCTCTTCGCGGAGGTGGTCCGGGTAGCTGGCGCTCACGGGCCGGCTCGGCGCGCCTAGAGAAGGCTGTCCTGGCCGGGCGCAGGCGCGGGGACCTCGGCCCGCGTGAGCTGCTCGAGCTCGGCCGCCGCCTGGGTCGCCAGGGCGGCGCAGTCCTCGACCAGGGTCGCGGCCGCGTCGGGCGAGAGCTCGCCCGAGCGCAACTGCTCGGCGGCGCGCCCCAGGCGCGCGATCAGATCGTCAAGTTCCTCGACGCTGCTCATTGGATGCCGGCATTCTCGCGCACCTCGCGCAGGACTGCCGCCAGGACGCCGTTGACGAAGCCGGGCGCCTCGGCGCCGCAGAAGGTCTTGGCGCTCTCGACAGCTTCCTCGATCGCGCCCTCGGCCGGGATCGGCTCGTCCGCGGGCGCCGCGTCGGGGTGCAGCATCTCGATCAGGGCGACCCGCATGATGCTGCGCTCCAGCGGCTGGATCCGCTGGACCGACCAGCCATGGGCGTGGCGGTCGATCACCTCGTCGAGCTCCTCGGACGCGGTCGGCCGCGGCGTGGGCCAGCGCGCGGGCGAACAGCGAGGCGCTCGGAGCCCAGCGTCTCGGCCAGGGGCCGGCCTGTCAGATCGTGCTGGTAGAGCGCGACCACGGCCGCGCGCCGCTGGTCGGAGCGGCGCATTCAGGCCCGGGCGACGTACTCGCCCGAGCGGGTGTCGACCCGGATCAGCTGGCCCGGCTCGACGAACAGGGGCACCTGGATCACCGCGCCCGTCTCGAGCGTCGCGGGCTTGGTGCCGCCGCCCGAGACGGAGTCGCCTCGCAGCCCGGGTCGGCCTGGCTGACCTCGAGCTCGACCGCGCTGGGCAGCTGGACGTCGGCGGGCTCGCCGTCGATGAACAGGACGTCGACCTCGCTGCTGGGCTTCAGCCAGCGCAGCGGCTCCGGCCAGCGGTCGACTCGCTGACCGCGATCTGCTCGAAGGACTCGGTGTCCATGAAGTGCGCGTCGGTGCCGTCGGCGTAGAGGAACTGCATCTTGCGCGACTCGGTCCTGACGTCGCGGAACTTCTCCCCCGCCCTGAAGGTGCGGTCGATCACGTTGCCGTCCGATGCGCGGCGCAGCTTCGTGCGCACGAAAGCCCCGCCCTTGCCCGGCTTGACGTGCTGGAACTCGACGATCTTGTAGATCGTGCCGTCGACCTCGATGTGGTTTCCGTTTTTGAATTGGTTGGTGGAGATCAGGGCGGATCAGTCCTCCTTGAGCCGAGCATCGGTGTGGTCTGCCGCGTTGCCGCGTCGGCGCGGGCACGCTCGGTGGCCCGGTGGGAGAACCGCCCACGGCGAGCATCATAGGAGGATCCCGCGGAGAATCTGGCCCAGCGTCTGCTCGATCGTGGCGATCGCGCCGCGACCTGTCCCGTCAGGGCAGCAGTGTGTCCGCCTCGATCTTTACTTCGTTCGTCAGCGTCGCCGACAGCGTCAGCCCCGGAGAGTTCGGGAGCGGGGCGTCGGACAGATCGCGGGGCGTGCCCGCGTGCGCCACCCCGGCCGACCTACCCATGGGTGCTCTTTGCATGGATCGCCGGCCCCGCCCGACGGCTGCGGGACCGGCACGGGCCGCGGCGGCGCACGCAGGGCGGGACATCTTCTACGGCCGCCGACGATCGTCTGCAACCGATGTCTCCCACCTTCCGGTGCGCGCGCCCACGCGGGGGCGGGGGCCACACGTGTGGCCCCCGCCCGCCCCCTCGCCGCGCCGCTCAGCCGCCCGCAATGGGCAGCACCGGAGTGCAGGCCGGAACGTCCGGGTGCTTCGGATCGAGCGCCGTCAGGACGTCGGCGTCGGCGATGTGGTCGTATGGCATCGACAGGTGCTCTCCCTGATCGAGCACGCACTGTTCCTGCAGCAGGATGTTCGTCACGTTGCGTCCCGTCAGGAAGGCGGAGGTGTAGGGCGTGACGACCTCGTCTTTGTTGGACTCGATCACGGTGTAGTGGACGCCGTGAACGGTTTCCCCGCCGGCGTTCAGCTTCCTCAGCAGCGGCGAGCCGGCCGCCTGTTCTTCGCAGGCGACGCAGATCCCGAGGAACGAGTCCGCGCCGGGAAGCAGGCTGCCGAGCGTGAACAGGCCGTTGAGCGTCGTGCCGTGGTTGGATGGAGCCAGCCCCACCAGCGTGTGCACCTTCGCCGCGCCGCCGAGGAAGCGCAGGTAGTAGCGCGGCATCATCCCGCCCTGGGAGTGGCCGACCAGGTCCACCTGCCCCGCCCCGGTCGCCGCCAGCACGCGGTCGACGAAGGCGGAGAGTTCTTCAGCCGAGCGGGGGATTTCTCCGGTCCCGTAGACGCCAGCTTCGCCGCTGCCGTCGTGCGAGCCGTAGTTGAGGGCGAAGACGCAGTAGCCGTTGTCGAACAGCAGCGGCGAGAGGGCCTGCCAGCTGTCGGCCATGTCGGCCAGCGTGCCGTGCACCAGGATCACCGGACGGGGATGCGCGCGCGAGGGGCGACAGCTCCAGTTGTCGGCGCCGGGCGGGACGGCGGTGGGGCTGATGTGCGTGTAGCCGGTGAGGCCGTTGTATTCGACCGGCAGCGACTGCGCGAGGGCCGCGGCGGGTGCGATCGCGAGCAGGGCGAGCGTGCCCGTGAGAACGGCGAGCAGGCGACGGGGCGTCATGGTCATCTCCCTGTAGTGGTTGGCTCCGCGGCCCCGGAGCCCACGACACCCCAGCGCAGGTGAAGACGGGCCGCGCCCGTTTTCTATCAGAAGCCGGCGCCCGCCGCGAGGTGCGCCGCCGCGAAAGCCTCAGCCGGATGAGCCCGCGGCGAGCCCGGCCATGTCGATGCCGATCACCTTCAGCCGCCTGCTCAGCGCGTTGAAGGCGAAGGTGTTGGTCTCCTGCACGGTGTAGTCGAGCATCGCGTAGTCGTCGCGGGTCGGCGCCCGACGGCACCAGCACGTCGGAGGCGAGCGGGATCAGCTCGGCCAGGCACCCTGGCGATCCGCTTGCGCATGTCCTGCGTCGCGCGCCTTCTCGCGCAGGAACCAGGTGCCGTAGGCGACGTGGCGGTGCTCGTCCTGGGAGATCAGCTTGAAGCCCTCCACCCAGCCGGGGAGGATCCCCTTGCGCTCCATGTAGTCGGTCAGGAACCACTGCCCCGTGAGCGCCAGCGTGCCCTCGATGATCATGTGGTAGAGCACGACGAAGTCGACCTTCGCCCCGATGTCGGCCGGGTTCTCGACGAGCCTGGCGGCCCAATCGACGAGCAGGCCGTCGAACATCTCGACGAAGGCCGGGTTGAGGTCCCTGCGGGCCCGCTCGAGGCGATCCTCGAACGTGCCGTCGATGCCGAGGACCTGCTCGTAGAAGCGATTGAAGTGCTGGGCGTGGCGGGCCTCGTCGACCTGCTGGGTCGTCAGGAAGGCCTCCTCGCTCTGGCTCTCGTAGGCCATGACCAGCCCGGAGAACTGGGTCGTCACGCGCTCCTCGCCGATGAAGAACGACGACAGGTTCCAGGAGAGCTGGCGGCGCAGGTCGGCGATCCATCGACTCCCAGTCGCGCCGGTCCTGCTCGAGGTCGATCGTGTGCGAGGACCAGTTCTGGCGCTCCCACAGCTCGTAGAGCTGCTGGGGGTCCATCAGCGTCACCGTGGCCGGCTTGGAACTCGTCGGCGGTCGTTGCGAGAACTCCCTGGCTGGCGAGATCCAGCAGCGAAGGCATGATGGGCGGGCCTCCTCGTGCTCGACGCGATCTCGCCGGCGGGAGTGCGGCCGCGCCGCCTCCGGTGCGGTGTGGCCGATCGGCCGCGGGAGCGACGCCATAGCGGCTGCACCGGCCTCGAGTCGAGGGGCGGCTCAGCCGACACAGTGAGCTCCTTGGGCAGGCCCGTGAGGACGTCGCGGCCTTCGGGGCGAACCACGGCGAGATCCTCGATCCGCACGCCCAGCGCGTCCGGCAGGTAGACCCCGGGCTCGACCGTCACGACGTTTCCCGCCAGCAGCGGCTCCTCCCCGGCGGTGCGGGACAGGCGGGGCCCCTCGTGGATCTCGAGACCCACGCCATGGCCGAGCCCGTGGCCGAAGTGCTCCCCCTCGCCTGCGGCCTCGATCACCTCGCGTGCGACCGCGTCGACCTCGCGCCCGGTCGGGCCGGCGCTGAGCGCCGTCGAGCCCCTTCTCCTGGGCGACGAGCACGAGCTCGTAGATCCCACGCGCCGGTGCCGGGATGCCCTCGCCGGTGGCGTACGTGCGCGTGCAGTCCGAGCAGTATCCCTCGTGCAGAGCCCCCCAGTCGATCGTCACGAGCACGTCGGCCGGGATCTCCTCATCACGCGGCTGGGCGTGCGGCAGGGCCCCGTGAGGGCCGGCTGCGACGATCGAGGGGAAGCTGGGCGCCTCGGCGCCGAGGCGCCGCATCCGCGTCTCGAGGTCGAGCGCCACCTCGCGCTCTGTGCGCCCGACCAGACCGTCTTCGAGCACGCCCTGCAATGCCTCGTCGGCGAGCCTGCAGGCTGCCTGGATCAGCGCGATCTCGCCGGGTTCCTTGACGGCGCGCAGACGCTCCACCACCCCGCCAGCTGGAACCAGCTCCCATCCCTCCTGAAGCAGCTCGCGCAGCCGGCGCGTGCGCCTTGACGGTCAGCTTGGAGTCGTCGAAGCCGAGGCGACCGCCCTCGGCGCCGAGCAGCCCGGGCACCGAATCTCGCAGCTCCCCCGTCACGGTCAGGCGCTCGAAGCTCTCCCCCACCTCGACCTCCGACTGGCTGGTGTAGCGGAAGTCGGTCAGGAAGCGAGGCGACGCTTCGCGGGCGGCCCACACGAGCGCGAGGCCGTTGGAGCCGGTGAAGCCGCTGAGGTAGCGCAGGTCGAACGGCGAGTCGATCAGGAGCGCGTCCAGCTCCAGGCGCTCCAGCTCACCCGCCAGGCGCTGCAGGCGAGAGGCGCTGGCATCGGCGCTCATGCCCCTCCCGCCCGCACGCGCCCGCCCAGCAGCTCGAGCGCCTCGCCGTAGCCGTCGGGGCCCTTGCCCCGCGACCGACGGCGAAGCACAGGTCCTCGATCACCGACACGGCCCGCCACGGCTCGCGGGCCAGCGGGTCCGACAGGTGCACCTCGACGGCCGGCAGGGCGGCGATCTCCAGCGCGTCGCGGATCGCCCAGGAGTAGTGCGTCCATGCTCCGGGGTTCAGCAGGATCCCGTCGGCGCTGTCCCGCAGCCCGTGGAGGTGCTCGACGAAGGCGCCCTCGTGGTTGGTCTGGAAGCAGCGCGCCTGCAGTCCGAGCGTCTCGGCCTGCTCGGCGATCATCCCCTCCAGCTCGGGCAGCGTCATCGACCCGTACAGCTCCGGATCGCGGTTGCCCAGCTGGTCCAGGTTGACGCCGTGCATCACCGCGATCCTGTAGCCCTCGCCGGCGGGCGCGCTCATGTGGCGAGCTCCCGCACGGCCGCCCGCAGTTCCTCGTCGGGCACCGCACAGCCGTAGCTGACCTGGCCGGGCCCGTCCAGCAGCACGAACGGGACGTCCGCTCCGGTCCGCTTCTTGTCGCGCCTGATCGCATCGAGGACCGCGTCGACGTCGGCGTCCTGCAGGCTGACCGGCAGGCCGCGGTCGTCGAGCAGCTCGCGCACCTGCGCGCGCAGCTCGGGCTGGCCCGAGAGCCGCAGCGTGGCCAGCAGCCCGAGGCCGACGGCCTCGCCGTGGCGGTAGCGGGAGTAGCCGGTGACGGTCTCGATCGCGTGACCGACCGTGTGCCCCAGGTTGAGCACCTGACGGCGCCCCGCGTCGCGCTCGTCGGCGGCGACCGTGGCGAGCTTCGTCCGGGCGCAGGCGAAGATCACGCTCTCGTCCGGCTCCGCACCGGCGGAGACGCTCGCCCACAGGCTCCCGCCGGCGATCAGCGCCGTCTTCAGCACCTCGACCCAGCCCGCGGCCAGCTCGGACGGGGGCAGCGTGCGCAGCGTGGCCGGGTCGACCAGCACGCCGGCCGGCTGGTGGTAGGCCCCCACGTAGTTCTTCGCGGCCGGCAGGTCTACGCCGGTCTTGCCGCCGTAGGCCGAGTCGACCTGGGCGACGAGCGTGGTCGGCACCTGCACGACGGGAACGCCACGCTGGTAGGTCGCCGCGCAGAACCCGCCCAGATCGCCCACGACCCCGCCGCCGAGCGCGACCACGTGGTCGGCCCGCGTCATCCCTGCGGCCGGCGAGCGCCGTCCAGACGCGCTGGGCCGAGGCGAGCGTCTTGCTCTGCTCGCCCGGGGTGATCGTGACTGTCAGGGCGCTCTCGCCGATCAGCTTCCCGTAGTGCTCGGCGACATTGCCGTCGCTGACGCAGAACGCGCGAGAGCGCTCGCGCGGGATCGGCCAGGCGTCGAGCAACGAGGGCCCATGCTCGACCAGCAGGTTCTCGCCGATCAGCACCGGGTAGTCGCCCGAGGCCGATGTGGCCCACAGCAGACGGGTCCTCCCGGGCAGGTCGTGCAGAACACGAAGCGACGGGGCGAGCGCGGCGAGCCGCTCGACCGGAATGGCCGGGATCAGCGCTGCGGCGAGACGCTCGTAGAGCGGCGCGCGCTGCTCGTGCAGCGCCCCGAAGGCGTCGCGGTCAGAGGCGAGCGGCCGGCCTGTGCCGGAGCCGTTGTCGGACACCCGCTCCCAGGCCGTGTCGGCGTCGATGTCCAGCAGCACCGTCAGGTGGCCGCGCCCGAGAGCCTCCTGGACGCGACTGGAGAGCACGCTGCCGCCGCCCAGCGCGATCACCTCCTCCGGGCCGGCGGAGTCGAGCAGCTCGCAGACGAGCTCCTCCTCGCCCGCTCGGAAGGCCTCCTCGCCGGCGCTCTGGAACTCCTCGGCGACCGAGCGGCCGAAGCGATCGGCCAGCAACGCGTCCGTATCGAATGCTCGCTGCCCCAGCGCGGTGGCGAGCGAGGTGGCGGCCGTCGTCTTACCGGCCCCCATGAAGCCGATCAGGACGATTGCCACCCGATCCGCTCCCGGTAGGCCGTGACCGCTTCGAGCACGTCGTCGATGTGATCGCCGCCGAACTTGCTGCGGTAGGCGCCCGCCAGCACGTAGGCCACCATCGCCTCGCCGACCACGCCGGCGGCCGGGACGGTGCAGGAGTCGGTCCGCTCGCGCAGCGCCTGGGCGGGCTCGTGCGTGGCGGTGTCGACCGAGCGCAGCGGCTTGGTCAGTGTCGGCAGCGGCTTCATCGCCCCGCGCACGACCAGCGGCAGGCCCGTCGTCATCCCTCCCTCGAGGCCGCCCGCGTGGTTGGTCTCGCGGTAGTAGCCCCGCTCGCCCGAGTAGAAGATCTCGTCGTGGGCCGCCGACCCGGGCAGTCCGGCGACGGTGAACGCGTCGCCGATCGAGACGCCCTTGATCGCCTGGATCGAGCAGATCGCCATCGCCAGGCGCCCGTCCATCCGCTCCTCCCAGGAGACGTGCGAGCCGAGGCCCGGCACGAGCCCGAAGGCCTGCACCTCGAAGACGCCGCCCAGCGACTCGTTCGCCTTGCGCAGCTCGTCGATCTCGGCCACCATCTCGCGGCTGGCCTCCGCGTCGAGGCAGCGAACCGGCGAGCCGTCGACCTCGGCGAAGTCCTCCGGCGTGAGCGCCCGATCGGCGGCCGGGGCGCGGACCGAGGCGATCTGGACGACGTGCGAGTAGACCTCCACGCCAACCGAGCGCAGGAAGGCCTTGCACACCGCTCCGCCGGCCACGCGCGCCGCGGTCTCACGCGCAGAGGCGCGCTCGAGGATGTTGCGGACATCGCTCTGCTTGTACTTCTGGATGCCCACCAGGTCGGCGTGCCCGGGGCGTGGCAGGTGGACCTCGGCGATCTCCTCGTCCACCGGCCAGGGGCTCATCCGCTCCTCCCAGTTGGCGTAGTCGCGGTTGGCCACCTGCAGGGCGATCGGGCCGCCCAGGGTGAGGCCGTGGCGCACGCCGGCTGTGATCTCGGCGGCATCGCGCTCGATCTTCATCCGCCCGCCGCGGCCGTGGCCGAGCTGACGGCGGGCCATGTCGCCGTTTATCTGCTCGGGGTCCAGGCGCAGGCCCGCGGGCAGACCCTCGACCAGGCAGGTGAGACCGGGGCCGTGCGACTCGCCGGCGGTGATGAGACGGAGCTCCACGGCCCCTAGCTTATTTGCTGGGCCGTTCGCCTCAGCGGCGGCGCTGCGGCGCCGCGGCGTGTGCGCGCGAGCCGGAGGCCTTGGGCGGCGCGAACACGAGCACGCCGGGCTGGCTGGAGTAGCGCAGGAACGGCAGTGCTTGGAGACCGGCGCGGCGAAGCACTTCGCGGCCCGCCTTCGACACGGCCCAGGCAACCGTCCGCGCCACCGAGGCGACCGAGGCCTTCACGGCGGACGTGGTGGCCGTGGCGCCGACGATGCTCACGACGCGCAGTTCGTAGACGACCGTTTCGCCGTTCGGCTGCAGATAGCTGAGCTGCTCGGTCTCGCCGGGCTTCAGGTCGACCGCCTGGCACTGGGTGGCCGAAGGCAGGCAGGCGCCGGTGCCGGACAGGATCGATTCGCCGATGAGAGTGAAGGTGGCGCTCCTGCCCTTGACGGTGACGCCCCGGAAGACGATCAGCGGCTGCTTGGCCGAGGGCAGGGCCGTCTGCAGCTTGAGGTTCTCGTAGGAGGTGAGCTGAGCCGCTTCGGGGGTGGTGCCCGCGGGCAGCACGCCGAACTCGATCGCCACGTGGTAGACCTGCGTCGCCTTGGGCTTCTTGGACGGTTCCGATTTCGTGGTTCCGCCCGAGCCCGAGGAGCCGCCCGTCGAGGAGCTGCCGGTGCTCGAGCCGGTGGTGGACGAGGACGAGGACGAGGCGCCGCTCGATGTGCTCGCGGAGCTCTTGGCGCTCGACACGGTGGCGGTCGAGCCGGGAAGCGCGGAGAACGGGTTGCGGGCGCTGCCGCCCTGCTGGGAGGAGGTGCCGTCGGTCGTCTCCGCCACGGCGGTCTTCGGCGTCGTTCCGCTCACCGCCAGCCCCCGCGCGGCGATGACGGGCGGCGTGCTCGAGGCGCTGGGCGCCGAGCTGGAGCCGCCGCCGAGGACGGCGTAGGCGAGCGCGGCCAGCAGGCATACGCCCACCAGCGCGACGACGGGGAGCAGCCGGCGGTCCGAGAGGTCCGCCTTGATCGGATGTCAGGAGCTCGTTCATGGCGTCACCTTCACGACGGCGGGGGCGGTGGGAGAGCTGGAGCCGGTCCCGGAGGCGGGCGTCGCGGCGCCCGTCGGGGAGGTCGGGGTTGCGCCGGCCGTCAGCCCGGAGCCGGCGGGCAGCACGTAGGCGGTCGCGGTGATGTCCCCGACCAGCTTCGGCGTCTTGCCCGGGCCGAGCGGTTCGGGTGCGAGTTTGACGCTCTGGATCGTCAGCAGACGGCCGCTGACCTGCAGGCCTGCCGGAGGCGGTGTGGGTCGTGAAGGCGGTGATCTGGCGGAAGAGGTGTTCGAGGTTGAAGAAGCCGCCGGTGAAGACGAAGGTGAACGGCATCCGCGTGAAGCTGGCGCTCGCCGCGCTGGCGGTGGCCGTGGCGGTGCCCGACGAGCCCGAGGATCCGCCCGTGGCGGCGTTGGTGATCGAGTTGAATTCGACGTTGCGCTGGCCGGTCGCCTGCGAGAGCTGGTAGATCAGCGACGGCACTTCCTGGCCGGCGGGGACGGCTTTGCCGAGGCTGACCACCGACGCGTAGGCCGAGGCGTACTGCGCCTGCGCGGCGCGCGCGTTGGCAAGCTGGCCTTCCGCGGTCGCCAGTTCGCTCTTGGCGGTGGTGACCTGCGCCTGCACTTTCGTCGCTTCCTTGCGCTCGGGGGAGACGACGAGCATCCAGCCGCCGGCGATCACGACGAGCACGACCAGCCCGATCACGACGATGCGATCGCGCCCGGTCATCCGACCTTACCTCCCGATCCCGCGCTGTTGGACACGGTCGTCGCGGCAGCCGCGCTCCCGGCGGTCGGCAGGCCCTGGAAGGTCACCGAGACAGCGAATGACGGATATCCGGCCGGGCAGCCGCCGGCCGCGCTGCTCGCGCCGCCGCCGCCCCCGGATGCGCTGCCCTTGGTGGAGCTCTGCAGGGTGACTTCGCTGACCCCGTCGATCAGGCGCAGGCGCTGGAGCATCTGGGCAACCGTCTTCTGGCTGGTCGCGCAGCCGGTCATGCTGAAGGTCGGCACGCTGCCGGGCGGCGTCGCCGAGCTGACGCTGGTCGCTGCTCGCGGCGCCAGAGCCCGAGCCCGAGCCGGTGCCCGACGCGATCGTGCCGTCCAGCGAGGTCAGCGACGTCTGCCCGGTGAGCACCCGGCCGAACTCGTGGATCGCGTGAGCCCAGTCGAAGCGCGAGTCGACCAGCGTCGCGACGGCCTTGGCGCGCTGTTCGTGCAGCGCGACGAAGCTCGTGTAGGGAGCCAGCTCGTTCGCCTGCGCCTGTGCGCTGCTGCGCCTGGGCGGCGATCTTCGCCGCTTCGGCTCTTCTTGCTGGACACTTCGCGGCTCGCTTTGCCGTAGAGCACCGCCAGCAACGCCACGGCGACCAGCAGTCCGAGCACCGCGTAGGCGGCGCCCGCCGGAGCGGCCCGGCGCCGACGGAGGCGCCCGCTCGCGCTGCTCTGTGGGGATCAGGTTTACGGCTCTCATTGCGGAGCCTCCGCGGCCGCGAGGCCGGTCGCGACCGCGAGCCGGTGCGGGGAGACGCCGCGGCCCAGCCCACCGTCGACGACGCCGAGGGTCGCGGGCCGGACCTCGACGCCGAGCGAGGACTGCAGCGCCTCGGCGAAGCCGGGGATGTCCTGGGCGGCGCCGCTGAGGACGACATGGGAGACCTCGCCGCCGCCGTCCTGGGAGCGGTGGAAGTCAAGCGAGTTGCGCACCTCGCCGGAGATCTCGCGGACGCCGTTGTCGAGCACCCGCCAGACATCCGCGTCGGACGCGGCCGGGCTCGGGACGGAGCCGTGGCGGGCGTCGGCGCGGCAGCCTCGCTCATCGCCGACAGCTGCTCCTCGTAGCTCATCTCGCGTTCGCGGGCTTCGAGCTCCTCGGCGCTGAGCGGCGCTGCGGCCCTCCTCCTGGCCGCCTCCTGGCGCGGAACGGCTCGGCGGCGGGCTCCTCGGGCACGGCGGGCGGCTCCGGCGGCGGGGCGGCGGCCGAGGTTCGCTTCGGCCAGGCGGGCTGCGGGCGTCGACCAGAGCGATTCCCCGGCGCTCGGCCAGCTCGCTGGCCATGCCCTCGAGGCCGCTGCCGACGACGCGGGTGAAGCGGCAGACGGTGCCCTCGGCGATCGCGAGGTTCGACAGGCCGTCGACGTTCAGGTAGAGGACGCGGCCCTGCTGGTCGGGTTCGTGCCGGTAGAGCGAGCGGATCAGGGCGAAGGCCGAGAGGTCGACGCCCTCGGCGGTGAGGCCGGCGCTGCGGACGGCGGCGAGCAGGCGCTCGACCATGTCGCGCTGGGCGGCGACGAGCACGACGCGCTGGCGCGGGCCGGCGGGGGTGTCGATGATGCCGAGCGGGTGGAAGTCGAGGACCGCGTTGTTCAGCGGCATCGGCACCTGGTCCTGTGCCTGGAAGGTCACGGCCGCGGCGAGTTCCTTGTGGTCGGTGAGCGGCGGCAGCTCGAGCGTGCGCAGCACGGTGCGCTGGTTGGCGACGCCGATCCGCACGCGCTTGCCGAAGCTTCGCGCCGGCGAACAGCTCGCGCAGCGCGTCGGCAAGCGCTGACCTCGTCGAGCAGTTCGCCGTCGCGCATCGTGTCGGCCGGCAGGGGCAGCGCCGCGGCGCGCTCGGCGACGATCGAACCGTTGACCTTCGCCTGACCGCAGCCACGAAGCCCGGCTGGATGTCGAGCCCGACCACCTCGGCGCCCTGACGCCGGCCGAGCCTGAGACGGAGCCTTGAGGTTCGGCGAGGGAAGTCTTGAGGGGAGTCTCATGAGGAGTTTGGCCGCTTGGCGCGGGATGCGGGTGCTCCGCAGGGGGGATATCGGCGGCTCGGTGCCGGCGCTTTAGTGAACGAAGTGATTGACGTAGACATCTACGAGCGGCTGCCCGACGAAAACGGCGACGAGCGCGCCCGCGCGCGAGGAAGGGCCCGAAGGGCACAGCGGTCTTGCGACCGGCCGCCACGCCCTTGCGGGCGATGATCACGGCCGCCCACGAGCGTTCCCGACAACAAGCGCGATGAGGATCGCCGGCGCGACCGCGGAGCCCAGGAACAGGCCCATCATCGCCGCCAGCTTGACGTCGCCCATGCCCATCCCGCCCGGGTAGGCGAGGGCGGCGAGCAGCAGGAAGCCGCCGGCGGCGGCGCCGGCGATCAGGCGCGTCGGCTCGCCGGCGGGGTCGAGGGCCAGTCCGAGCACGATGGCCAGGACGGCAGCCGGGCAGCGTGATCACGTTGGGGATGATCCGGTGCTCGAGGTCGATCAGCGCGGCCGGCACGACCAGCAGGATCAGGCCGATGCTCAGCGCGATCCCCGCGGCCGAGTCGTGTACGAGGACCGCGCCGACACAGAGCGCGCCGGTCAGCGCCTCGACCAGCGGGTAGCGGACGGAGATCGGGGTGCCGCAGGCTGCGGCAGTGCCCGCGCAGAAGCAGCCAGGAGAGCACGGGGATGTTGTCGTAGGGCTTGACCGGAGTGCCGCAGCCCGGGCAGTGGGAGGCGGGCGTGATCAGCGACTCGTGCCGAGGCAGCCGGTAGGCGACGACGTTCAGGAACGAGCCCATGATCGCGCCCAGCACTCCGGCGAAGGTTGCCGCCTCCATACCTCTCTGATCGGCCGTAGGGGCACCACTTGAGCGCCCGGCCGTCCGGCAACAGGGCGGCGAGCACCGCTTCGCGCAGGTCCGGGCCCGGACGCCGCTACCACTTGCCGGTCTGGCAGCCGCCCTTGTTGTTGCCGGCCTTGACTTCGCAGGTGCGGGTGACGACACCCTGTTCGTTCCTGCTCCAGGTGAACGTGTCGCCGTTGACCGAGGTCGCGGTGACGTGTAGCCCTTGCCGCCTTCGATCGCTTCGGCGGCGCTGACGTAGGCGTTGTTGTTGCCGGCTTCGGTCTGCACGGCCACCTCGTACCCGTGCAGCACGCTCGGTTCGATGCCGAGGTAGCTGCCGTTGTGATCGGTCGAGTAGGTCTCGGCGGCCAGGGCGGCCGAACGCGCGGCTTCGCTGCGCCGAGGCGTCGGTGGCCTTGCTCTTCTGGCCCAGGAACACCGGTATCGCGATCGCGGCGAGGATGCCGATGATGAGGATCACGACCAGGAGCTCGATGAGGGTGAAACCCTGCTCGGCTGCAAGGGCATGGCGACGGCGCGGGCTCATCGCATCTCTATCGACGTCCGTCACCCGCTGCTTGAGGATTCGGGCGCCTGATCGGCGGCTGGTCCCGGCGGGCGGGCGACAAGACGGAAGGCGGCCCGAGGGCCGCCTTCCGATTGAGTCTCACTGCTCGGTCGCCGAGGCGACTAGAGCGTCACTACCATTTGCCGTTCTGGCAGCCGCCGCCTTCCGATCCGGTCTTGCCGGCCGGTGTGCAGGTCCGTGCGTTGCCGCCTTCGGTGTGTGTGACCGTGAAGGTGTGCGCTTCCGCGCCAGCCGTGGTCGATTCAGCCTTCACGACGTATTCCGTGGCCGCTTTGGATTCAGCGGACACCAGGCAGGCTTCACCGACTTCGGAGGCTTTTTTGCCGTCGCACAGTTTGATCGTTTTCTCGTATTTGTTGAGTTCCGCCGCCGAGATGCCGGTGTATTCACCGTTGTGGTCGGTGGCGAAGGTCTCCGCCGTGGTCTGAGCCGTGCGAGCGAGCTCCTTCGCGGAGGCGTCGGTGGCCTTGCTCTTCTGGCTCAGGAACGACGGAATGGCGATCGCGGCGAGAATGCCGATGATCAGGATGACGACCAGAAGCTCGATAAGGGTGAAACCACCCTCTTCCTTCGAGCGCTGGCGCAGACGGTAGAGCATTGATCCTCCTCGGATCCGGTTACAGGGCGCCAGCCCTCGGTAGTCGCCTCATTCGACGATGCGTCCCCCTTGCGAGAGCCGCCGGCTTTGCTACGCACCTAGGGTGCTCTGCCTTGGCACCTCGGCACTGGCTTTACAGCCGACGCATCGACCGTCCATGAGGTGAGCTTTATACGTGCATGGAAGGTTGGACGGATGACTTCACCCGAAGCATCCGCCGCCCCGTGGCGCCGGCGGGCCCGTGCCCTAGGAGGGGGGCGGCTCGGGCGTCTGCGCCTCGTCGGCGCCCTCGGCCTCCCGCTGCGCCAGCCACCGGGCCTGCGCGTCGATCTCGCGGGGCGCGGAGTCCGCTGCCCTGACACCACGGGCAGTCGACCGTGCTGGGGCTCCCGCCGAGGTTGGATATCACGCGACCGGTCCCGCGGCAGGGCATACACTCCCGCGGCTCATGCGTTGCGCCCGTCAGATCCTGGCTGTCCTCGTCGTCGCTCGCCACGAGCCGATGAGACTAGCGTTCCGCGCATGAAAGGACCGAGACGCGGCGGCGAGTGGGCGATCGTCGCCCTGATAACGCTCGGCGCGGCCGTGCTGCGGCTGACCAATCTCGGCAAGGTCTCCCCGGATCCGTTCTACGACGCGGCGGTGCGCAGCATGGGGCTGTCGCTGCACAACTTCTTCTTCGGCGCCTTCGAGCCGGGCGGGAGCGTCTCGATCGACAAGCCCCCTGTCGACTTGTGGCTCCAGGTGATCAGCGTCAAGCTGCTGGGCTTCAGCTCCACGACGCTGAAGCTGCCCGAGGCGTTGGCGGGGATAGCCGCCGTGCCGCTGCTCTACGAGGCCGTTCGGCGCATGTGGAGCCCCGCGGCGGGGATCGCCGCGGCGGCCGCCCTGGCGGCGCTGCCGGTTGAGGTGATCACGGCGCGCAGCGACACGATGGACGCGGTGATGATGCTGCTGCTGGTGCTCGCGCTGCTGGCGATCGTGCGCGCGATCGAAACGGGGCGCAGCGCATGGCTGCTGGGCGGCGCCGTCGCGCTGGGGGTGGCCTTCGACGTGAAGCTGCTCGAGTCGCTCGTGGCGCTGCCCGGGCTGGCGGCGATGGCAGCCTTCGGCATGCCCGGGACGCTGCGCCGGCGCGCCCTGCAGCTCGCCGGCGCCGGCGCGCTGTACGTCCTCGTCGCGCTGGCATGGCTGACGGCGACGCAGCTCGCGCCGGCGAGCGAACGGCCGTACGCGATCGGCTCGACCAACGGCAGCGCCTGGAACGCCGCGTTCGTCTTCAACGGCAAGGACCGCCTCAGCGGCAAATCGCCCGAACCGCAGGGCACCGTCTACGAACCCGGACACGTCTACCCGACCGCGACGCAGTCCCAGCGCGACCACATCCCGATCGTTCCCCCCTCCCCCACCCGCCTGCTCTCGACGGTCGGGCCGCTCTCGGGCCAGCGCCTGGGAATGGAGCTCCTGATCGCCCTGCTGCTGGGGATCCCGGCGCTGTTCTTCGGCGTGCGCGGTCCACCCTCGGCCGGCGGCGAGGGCGAGCGCCGGGAGCCCGGCGGCGAACCGGTGACGGGCGAGCCGGGCCTCGCGGCCACGAGTGCCGAGTTCGAGCCGCTGCGGTGGGACGCGGACGCGCTGCGCATGCGCAGGGCGAGCGCGATCGGACTCTCGATCTGGCTGCTGACGGGGATCGTCCTGTTCAGCCACATGGCACGACTGCACCCCCGTTACGTCGAGGCCTTCACGCCCGCGGTCGCGGCGCTGCTCGGGATCGGCCTCGCCTGGGCGGTCGGGACCCGCGGCTGGGTTCGCGCCGCAGCGCTGGCGGTCGCGATGGCCGTCACGGTCTACTACGCCGAGCGCCTCCTCTACGGGCATCCCCTGACATGGTGGATCGTGCTGCTCTCGGCGCTGGGCGCGATCGCGCTGTCGCTGATCGCCCGCCTGGGCTTCGATCGCGGCGGCGCGGCCGTGACGCGAGGGCTGGCGGCGGGCGCGCTGGCGCTGTCGCTGGTGGCGGTGCTCGCCGTCGGGGTGAAAGCCGACGCGACGGCGATCAAAGACGGGGTCAGCGACGCGGGCCTGGTCGGCGCGCTGCCGCTAGACGAGCAGCACCCGCTGAGCGCCTACCTGCGGGCCCATCAGGGCTCGGCCCACTACGAGGTGGCAGCTGAGTCGGCCACGCAGATCGGCTCGCTGATCGTCCAGGACGCCCGTCCCATCCTGGTGCTCACGACCTACAACGGCCGGGTCTTCACCTCGGTCGCCAAGCTGCAGCGGGAAATCGCCGCGGGCAGGGTCCGCTACGCGTTCCTGAGCACATCGTGCGGGCACCATGCGTCCTCGGTGAACCCCGCCTGCACCGCCCCCGTGCGGTGGATCCGCGCCCACGGCAGGGACGTCTCAGAAGAAGCCGAACTTCCGCGCCGTGGCGTCCTCTGGCTGCTGCCGGGGGCCAAGCCGTGAGCGCCGCGAACGCCGCCGAGGGCCTCGCCGCGCTGATGGAGCGCGCCCGCGC
The DNA here is from genome assembly GCA_963760785.1 of uncultured Solirubrobacteraceae bacterium. GTDB lineage: Bacteria > Actinomycetota > Thermoleophilia > Solirubrobacterales > Solirubrobacteraceae > Palsa-744. The sequence continues at coordinate 389,200 of CAVXEL010000002.1, forward strand.
GGCCGGCAGGCTGGCGATCGACACCGAGTTCATGGGCGAGGGCCGCTACAGGACGCTGCTGTGCCTGATCCAGCTGGCGGTGCCGGAGAGCTCCGACGGCGGCGAGGCGATCGCGATCCTCGACCCGCTGGCGGAGGGGATCGACCTCTCGCCGCTGGGACAGGCGCTGAGCGACCCCGCGGTGAGGGTGGTCCTCCATGCCGGGCGCCAGGACCTGGCGCTGCTGCGCCGCGAGCTGGGTTGCGAGGTCAGCAACGTGTTCGACACCCAGGTCGCCGCGGGCTTCGCGGGCCTCGGCGCGCAGTCCTCATACGACTCGCTGCTCACCGAGGTCCTCGGGCTGCGCGTGGCCAAGACGGCGAGCTTCACCCGCTGGGACCAGCGCCCGCTGTCTGCCGAGCAGGTCGCCTACGCACGCGAGGACGTGGTGCACCTGCTCGATCTCGCAGGCGAGCTGGAACGGCGCCTGAGCGAGCTGGGACGCCTTCAGTGGGCGCTCGAGGAGTGCCTGCCGCTCGAGCCGTGTCAGCGACGAGCGCGAGCCGCAGGCGATCTTCGAACGGCTGCCCCGGGTCGGTGGCCTGAACGCCTCGGCGCGGGCAGTCGCCCGGGAGCTGGTCGAGTGGCGCGAGCAGACCGCGGCGCGCCAGAACCGGCCGGTACAGGGGGTTCTCCCCGACGCGGCACTGGTCGAGGTCGCCCGGCGCCGGCCCGCCTCGCGGGAGGACCTCGGCCGGATCCGGGGTATCGGCGCCAACGCGCAGGGCCGCCGCGCGCAGGACCTGCTCGACGCGGTCGCCCGCGCCAGGCGCAGGCCCGAAGAGCCCCCGCCCCGCGACCCGCGGTCGGCCCCGCCCAAGCCCGAGGACCTGCCGCTGGTCGCGCTGGCCGAGGCGCTCGTGCGGACCCGCGCCCGCGCGGCGGGCCTGGCATACGAGCTGCTCGCCGCCCGAGCCGACCTGCAGGCGATCGTCGCAGCGCTGCGCACCGGAGCCGAGCAGCCCGACGTGCGCACGCTGAAGGGTTGGCGGGGCGAGCTGGTCGGCGAGGATCTGCTGGCGCTGCTCTCGGGAGGCCTCGCGCTCTCGGTCGAGACCGAAGGGGCCGTGCGGGCGCTGCGGATCGAGCGGCGCTAGCCTCGGCCCGCGTGCTGAGAAACTCCCCGTCCCGCACGGCGAAGGACGTCTCGACGCAGTTAGCCGCGATCGCAGATCGCCGCGAACTGGGGCGAGATGTCCGTAAGCCTCAGAGCAGCGAGGTGAGCAGCGGTTCGACCGGGCCGTAACCCCTCACGAGGCCGGGGTCGGTCATCGCGAGTTCTCCGCAACCGGGAGTCGAAGCCAACGCGGGCCAGCCGCGCCCGCCGCTTTCGAGGTGCATCGTAAGCGGGCCGCCGAGCGATTCCACGCCCAGGGGCAACTTCCCGAAGTACGTGCATGTGGAGGGCAGGCCGCTCACCCCTGCGAGGGTGACCTCGAGCGGGCCGATCGTGAGCTTCCCCGCGCCCGTGAGCACCATTGTCTTCGGAAAGCCGCTCATCGTCACGTGCGCAAAGCCGGAGGAGTCGCACGTTCCGCCTGACCCGATGACGGCGCCGGTGAGCTTGACCTTGTCCTTGGTCGAGTTGTTCTTGGTCAGACTTCCCGTCAGGTGGCCGGGGCAGGCTGCGACGGTGGTGAAGGATCCTGTTCCTCCGACGAGGAAGAAGAAGCCCGTGAGGAGGCCTTTGCCTTCTTCGGCGGCTTCGAACCTCACAGGCGCGGGAAGCGTCGGTTCACTGTTGCCGGCTTCGTAGATGTGAAGCGGGAGGGTCACAGGTTTTTTGGCTGACGCGACGCCTGTCCCGACCGCACCCGCCGCGAGAGCGACGAGCACGCAGATGCAAAGCCGAGTCCCGATCCTCATGATCTGACCATCCCCCTATTCCGATGTTCGGGGCATCACCCGATGCAGCTCGACGACGCCCGAAGACAGTCGGTCTCCCCCCATCCGGCCCCCAATGTCGTGCGGAGCCTACCAGAGGAGATCGCCGATCACGGCATCCGAGCTGAGGACCGGGACGATCTCGCGCCCGGGTGGTGCAGAGACAAGGCCGACGTGATGACACCCTCCGGGTCCCGCACGGCGAAGGACGTCTCGACGCAGTTCGCCGCGATCGCAGATCGCCGCGAACTGGGGTGAGACGTCCGCAGCCTCTATTCGATGTGGTTGTAGACTTCGAACAGCGGCAGGTACATCGAGATCACGATGAAGCCGACGATTCCGCCGATCACGATGATCATGATCGGCTCGAGGATCGAGGTGAGCGCCTTCACGGAGGCTTCGACCTGTTCCTCGTAGAACTCGGCGATCCGGTCGAGCATCGCGTCGAGCGCGCCCGTCTCCTCGCCGACGCCGACCATGTGGGTGACCATCGAGGGGAACACCGGGGCCTGGGCGAGCGGCGCGGCGATCGTGCCGCCGCGCTTGACCGAGGTGATCACGCCGTCCATCGCCTCCTCGACGGCGACGTTGCCGCCGGTCTTGCCGGTGATCTCGAGCGCCTGCAGCAGCGGCACGCCGGCGCTGGTCAGCGACGCGAGCGTGCGCGACCAGCGCGCCACGGCGACCTGCTGGACGATCGTGCCGATCTTCATCGGCACGTGCAGGCGGAAGTGGTCCCACTGCCTGCGGCCCCGGGTCGACTTCTTCCAGCGCGACGAACGGTCATGACCACCGCGATCGTCCCGCCGAACATCAGCCACCAGTAGCCGGTGACGGCTTCGGAGATCGCACACCGAGACCTTCGTCAGCGCGGGCAGTTCGCCGCCGAACTGCTTGAAGACGCCGACGAAGACGGGCACCAGGAAGGCGACCAGCGCCATCATCACCGGCGACGGCGAAGATGATCACCATGCATCGGGTAGACCATCGCCGCTTTGATCTGGCGGCGCAGCGCGGCGTCCTTCTGCAGCTGGTCGGCGACGCGCATGAGCGAGCCCTCGAGCACACCGCCCGTCTCCCCCGCCTGGGTCATCGCGACGAACAGCGGGCTGAAGACCTTGGGGTGGCGGGCCATCGCGTCGCTCAGCGACAGGCCCGCCTCGACGTCCTTGCGGACGGCGACGATGCGTTTCTTTGAGGAACTTGCTCTCGGTCTGCTCCTCCAGCACGTAGAGCGAGCGCAGGATGCTCATCCCCGAGGAGATCATCGTCGAGAGCTGGCGCGAGAAGATCGCCAGGTCGTTGGCCTTGACGCGCTTCAGGAACGACGAGCTCGATCTCGCGCGAGCCGTGCTTGTCGGCGATGTCGAGGACGATCAGCCCGCGCTGCTTGAGCTGGTCGGAGACGGCCTGCTTGGATTCGGCCTCGACCTCGCCGCGGGCCTTGCCGCCGGCGAGGTCGATCGCCTTGAAGACGTAGGTGCTCATCTGGAACGCCTCGCGTCCTAGGCGGCCGCCAGCGAGGGCGCGCCGAGCAGGCGGCGCAGCTCCTCGGGGGTCGTGGAACGCGCTTCGGCGAGCTTCTGGCTGATCTTGCCCGGCCCGCACCAGCTGAGCCAGCGAGGTGTCCATCGTCTGCATGCCGACCGACGAGCCGGTCTGCAGCACCGAGTAGATCTGGTGGGTCTTGCCCTCGCGGATCAGGTTGCGCACGGCGGGTGTGGGGACCAGCACCTCGGTCGCCACGACGCGGCCGGAGCCGTCGGCGTTGGGCAGCAGCTGCTGGGTCATGATCCCCTGCAGCGCGACCGACAGCTGCACCCGGACCTGCCCCTGCTGGTGGGCGGGGAACACGTCGATGATGCGGTCGATCGTCTGGGCGGTGTCCTGGGTGTGCAGCGTCGCGAACACCAGGTGGCCGGTCTCGGCGGCCGTCAGGGCCGTGGAGATCGTCTCCAGGTCGCGCATCTCGCCGACCAGGATCACGTCGGGGTCCTGGCGCAGCGCGGCGGTCAGGGCCATCGAGAAGCTCTGCGCGTCGGAGCCCAGCTCGCGCTGGTTGACGATGCACTTCTTGTGCCCGTGCAGGAACTCGATCGGGTCCTCGATCGTCATGATGTGCTCCTCGCGGGTGGAGTTGATCTCGTCGATCATCGCCGCCAGCGAGGTGGACTTGCCCGAGCCGGTGGGGCCCGGTGACGAGCACGAAGCCCGCGGGGCCGGCGGGTGAACTCGTGCACGGCGGCGGGCAGGCCGAGCTCGTCGATCGAGGTCAGGCCGAAGGGGATCAGGCGGAAGGCCGCGCCGATCGCGCCGCGCTGGTAGTAGGCGTTGACACGGAAGCGGGCGTGGCCGGGGATCGAGTAGGCGAAGTCCAGCTGCCAGTTCGTCTCCAGGCGCTGGCGCTGGTCTCCGGTGAGGATCGAGTAGACGATCTCCCTGGTGTCGGTCGAGGAGAGCTTCGGGTATTCCTCCAGCGGCGCCAGTTTGCCGCGCACGCGGACGGTCGGGATGGGCGCCCGAGCTCAGGTGCAGATCCGAGGCACGGCGGTGGACGACCTCCATCAGGAGGTCGGCGAAATCGATGTCCATGGGCCTGCCTATCGGCTCAACGGGCAGCTTTTCAGGAGGGGGTATCTGCCACTGGACATAAATATGCGACGCATCAGTTGCTGCCGATGACCCTGGCGATCTCCGCCATCGAGGTCCGCCCCGCGCGCACCTTCTGCAGCCCGTCGTCGCGCAGACGGACCATCCCCTGGGCGACAGCCAGGTCGCGGATCTCCTCGGCGGGCCGGCGTTCCAGGGCCATCGTCTGGATCTCCGGCGACATCGTCATCACCTCATACAGGCCGACCCGGCCCCGGTAGCCGCTGCCGCCGCAGCGCCGGCAGCCGACCGGCTCGTAGGCCTCCAGCTCCATCCGCGCTTTGTAGCCGCTCTCGCGCAGAACCTTGGCGGGGATGATGATCCGGCGCTTGCAGGAGGGGCAGAGCATGCGGGCCAGCCGCTGCGCGACGACGCACTCCAGCGCCGAGGCGACCAGGAACGGCTCGATCCCCATCTCGATCAGGCGGGTGATCGCCGAGGGCGCGTCGTTGGTGTGCAGCGTCGAGAGCACCAGGTGGCCGGTCAGGGCCGACTCGACGGCGATCTGGGCGGTCTCGCGGTCGCGGATCTCCCCGACCATGATCACGTCGGGGTCGGCGCGCACGATCGAGCGCAGACCCTGTCGCGAAGGTCAGCCCGGTCTTGACCGAGACCTGGACCTGGGTCAGCCCGGACATTTCGTACTCGACGGGGTCCTCGACGGTGATGATGTTCTTCTCGGGCGTGTTGAGCATCTGCAGCGCGGCGTAGAGCGTCGTCGACTTCCCCGAGCCGGTCGGCCCGGTCACGAGCACCGCCCCGTGCGTCTCGCGGCAGGAGCCTTCGAAGCGCTCGCGCTCGTGGTCCGCCATCCCGAGCTTGTCCAGGTCGACGACCACGTTGGACTTGTCCAGGACGCGCATCACGATGCCCTCGCCGTGGACGCTGGGCAGCGTCACGACGCGCAGGTCGACGTGGCGGCCGTCGACGACCAGGCCGATGCGTCCGTCCTGGGGCAGGCGCTTCTCGGCGATGTCCAGTTCGGCCATGATCTTCACGCGCGAGACGGCCCCCGCGGCCATCCGCCGGGGAATCGTCGTGATGTCCTGGAGCACCCCGTCGATGCGGAAGCGGACCCGCGACTTCCTTGCCGTCGGGCGCGAAGTGGATGTCCGAGGCGCCCCGCTCGACGGCCTGGCCGACGATCTGGTTGACAAGCTTGATGACGGGCGCGTCTTCGGAGCTCTCGTGCAGCGCGACGACCTCGCCGCCGTCCTCTTCGGCTTCGGCGAGCTCCTCGGGCGAGCCGACGACGTCTTCCAGACGGTCCAGGCGGGAGATCAGCCCGGCGATGTCATCGGGCGGCGCGACGGCGACGCGGACCTCGTGGCCGGTCATGATCGCGATGTCGTCCACGGCCAGGACGTTGGAGGGGTCGGCCATCGCCACCAGCAGGGTGCGCTTGTCGGCGAAGGCGACCGGCACGGCCTGGTAGCGCTTGGCGACGTTGGTGCTGATGAGGTTGGCGGCCGACATGTCGACCGAGAACACGCCCAGGTCGAGGTGGTCCAGGCCGTAGCGCTCTGCGAGGGCGCGGGCGAGCCCGTCGGCGGTGATGATCCCCTGGTCGAGCAGGATCCGCTCGGGAGTCGTGCCGGAGTTGCGGGAGGTCTCGATCGAGTCGTCGACCTGACGCTTGCGAAGCGAGCCCCATGTCGACGATGACGTCGGTCAGGAACCGTGCCGAGGAGCCTCTCTGGGAGGGACTCGTGATGCCAGACCAGCCCGGCTCGCCCTCGACGGGGCCCGATCGGGGCTCGGCGCCGCCGCTCGCTCTCCCAACCGCCTCTGCTCAGCGGTCTGCTCGGTGTAGCCCGTCTCGACGTCGAGCTCGATCGCCGCCTCGTCGAGCCGCTCGCTGTCGAACTCGCCGAAATCCTCCGGGGCTGCATCGGCCGCGGCCTCGATCCCGGGCTCCTCGGGGGGCCGATCGACGGAGATGACCGGGTCGCCGCGCTCGCCGTCCATGCCGAAGATCGCGTGCAGGTCGGGCTCGGCGGGCTTCGGGGCCTCGCTCATCGCGGCCCCCCTGCGGCGATCGGGTCCGGGTGCGCGCCGGCCGTACCCTCAGGGGCACAGGCGGGCGGCGCGTCGCATGACCTCCAGCGACGGCCTTCGCCCGGTCCACAGCTCGAGGCTGAGGGCGCCCTGAGCGACGAGGATCTCCAGTCCGTCGATCGTGTGCGCTCCCCGAGCATCGGCGGCGGCAAGGAGTGGGGTGGATCCTGAGCGGTAGACCAGATCGGCGACATATGAGTACTCCCCGGTCTGATCGCCCGTCAATCCGAGTTGGTTGAGCCCACGATCCTCACTGGCCGAGCGTTCTAGGCCGAGTCCCACAGAGGTGCAGTTCACGAGCAGATCGGCCGGTTCCGGGACCTGCACTGCGCGTGCCCCGAGCGCCTCTGCAAGACGCCTTGCACGCTCAGGCGTGCGGTTCCAGACGGAAACCTCGGCGGCGCCGGCATGCAGCAGCGCCCACACGACGGCCCGGGCGCTGCCGCCGGCGCCGAGCACCTGGGCGCGCATGCCCGCCGGAGAGAAGCCCAGCGCGGCGATCAGCCCGGGCGCGTCGGTGTTCTCGGCGAGCGATCGTCCCATCGGCGGCGAAGGTCAGGGTGTTCGCAGCTCCGATCTCGCGGGCCGCGGGCGTCGCCTGGTCGGCCAGCGCGAGGGCGGCCTGCTTGTGGGGGATCGTGACGTTCGCGCCATGGAAGCCGGAGCCGCCGAGTGCGCTGGTCGTCTCGTCGAACAGCTGCGGCGGCACGGGCAGGCGCTGGTAGTGCCAGCCCTCCAGCCCGAGCTCGGCGAGCGCCGCATTGTGCATCGCCGGCGAGCGGCTGTGTGAGACGGGCCAGCCGAGGACACCAAGGCGCGGCATCAGCCGTGCTTGCACTTCGGCGGGTTCCCGCCGTTGTTCCTTTTCGCGGCTTCGTAGGCGGCGACGTTCGCTTCGAACTTCGCCTGCGTGTCGGAGAAGACCTGCTCGCCGCAGCCGTCGGCGCCGGCCACGTAGTACAGGTAGGTGACGTTGGCGGGATGCGCCGCGGCGTTGATCGAGGCGGTGCCCGGGTTCGAGATCGGCGTCGGTGGCAGCCCGACGTGGGTACGGGTGTTGTAGGGCGAGTTGATGTGCAGCTGTGCTTCGGTCAGTTCGTGCGTGTAGGTGGCGATCCCTTTCTCCATCTCCACGGCGTAGTAGATCGACGCGTCGATGCCCAGCGGCATGCCCGCTTTGAGCCGGTTGTAGATGACCGCGGCGATCTTCGCCCGGTCCCCTGGCACCTGCGCCTCCCGCTCGACCATCGAGGCGACCGTCAGCAGCTGGTAGGGCGTGACGCCGAGCGCGTGCGCCCGGGCTGCGTCTTCGGCGCCGAAGTTTTCCTGGAACGCGGTGAGCTGCTCTTCGACGAGCCGGCCGACGGGCGCACCGGGGTCCATGTCGTAGGTGGCGGGGAACAGGAAGCCTTCGAGATCGGGCGTGCCGGCGGGCGCGCCGTAGTGGACGGGATTCAGCAGCGGCGAGCGCCGAGCGGCCCGGCGGTAGTCGCCCTTCAGGCCGGCGGTGGCGGCGATCTGCGCGATCTGCACCCGGGTCTTGCCCTCGGGGATGAGCACCTTGACCACCGGGGCCGCCGGCGGCGGCTTGCTGGTCGAGGAACCCGTCAGGGAGCGTATGAGCAGCACCACCGCGACGGCAACCGCGATCAGGGCGACGAGGGCGGCCAGCCGCGAGGCGGGCAGGCCACCCCTTCGGCCGCGCCGGTGGCCCGCGGAGACAGCGCCGGCGCCGGCGCCGGCGCGTTTGAACGCGCGACGCATCGGAGGAGTGTTGCGCGCGCGCACGCGGGGCGGCGGGGGCGGCAGGCGCTCGGCGGCCTCCGGGGGCGGGTCGACGGCTGCCGGCGCCGTGGTCGAGTCCTCCTCGTGGGCCTCCTCCGCGGTGCCGGCGGCGAGGTCGGGCTCGGCGTCCTGCCCGGCGCGCGGCGCCTCAGCGGCCTCGGGACCGCCCGAGAGCTCCTCGCCGGCGAGCGGCTCGGAGTCCTCGCCCGCCGAGTGCTCGGCGGGCTGCTCCGGGACCCGGGACGCCTCAGCGCCGGCAACCCCGCCCGCCGCCGCGGTGGCCGGGGGTCCGAGGTCGCGCGTGGCGGGCTCCTCGTCAGACTCGCCGGCGGCATGCCCGCTGACCTGCTCCTCCGGCGGGAGCGGCTCGGGTAAGAGCGGCTCGGCGCCCGGCGGCTCCTGAGGCGATGCCTCCTCCGGGGGCTCGGCGTGGAGAGGCACCTGTTCGGCCTCGGGCTCCGACGGAGGCGGCTCCACCAGCCACTCCTCCTGGGCCGGCTCGGCGGCGAGTGGAGGCTCGCCGCCGATCGGCTCCTCCTGCTCGGGGAGCGGCTTGCCATCGGTCGGCGCGGGCTCGAGCGAGGCGGGCTCGGCGGCGGTGACGTTGCCCGGGCGACCGCGGCGGCGTTCCCGCTCGGCGCGGTCGCGCTCGCGTTCCTCGGGGGTCCGTTCGGGACGTGATCGATCGCCGCGAGCCAAGGTCAGGACCCTAACGCGAACGACCGGCCAGCCAGCTCTCCAGCAGGTGGGCGGCCGCCCGCGAGTCCTCGCTGGTCCGGAACGACCCGCGCTCCGGCGGGCATGTCGCTGAGCCATCCGGGTGGTGAAGCGCTCATCGTGCATCTCGACGGGGATCTCCTCCCCGAGGCCGGCGGCGAGCCGGCGGGCGAACTCGCGCGTCTCGCGCGTCTGCTCGGTCTCGCCGCCGTCGAGCGCCAGGGGCAGGCCGACCAGGACCAGCTCGGCCTCGCGCTCCTGGGCCAGCCGCCGCAGCCGGCCAGCCCGCGCTTGGTGCCGGGCCGCTGACCGGGTCGATCGGCGTCACGATCGTCTCGCTCGGGTCGCTGACGGCGCAGCCGCAGCGGGCGCTGCCGTAGTCGAGCGCCAGCACCCTCACGGCGTGTCTCCACGGGCGCGTTCGGGGCGTTCGGGCGCCGGGACGAGCCGGCGGGCGGGCGGGCCCGCCATCAGCCGCGAGGGCCGCCTCGATCGCGCCGCAGGCCCGCGGCGATCGCCTGGTCCAGCTTCTCGGGGTCGCGCCCCCCGGCCTGCGCCATCGTGTCGCGCCCGCCGCCGCCGCCGCCGACGACCTCGGCGGCGGCCTTCACGACTCGCCCGCCTTCACGCCGCGCTCGACCAGCCCGGGAGCGACGCTCGGCGACGAGGTGCACGCGGCCGTCGGCGGCGGCGCCGAGCAGGATCGCCGCCTCGCCGAGGCGGCCCTTGAGCCGGTCGACGAGCTCGAGCAGCGCCTTCGCGTCGGGTACCTGGGCGACCGCGGCGAGCACGGTGCGCACCGGCGATCTCGGCGGCTCGCCCAGCGAGCTCGTCGAGATCGGGACGCGCCGCCCCCGCCGCCGGCGCCCTCCCTGATCTCCTTCTCCAGGCGCCGGCGCTCCTCGGCCAGCGCCCTGACCGCCGCGACGGCGTCCTCCGGTCGGGCGCGCAGCTCGCCGGCGATCTCCCCCAGCAGTTGGTCGTGCGGCGCGCAGCAGCTCGACGGCGTCCGGTCCGGTGACGGCCTCGATCCGCCTGCACGTTGGCCGAGCTCGAGGTCTCCGAGAGGATCCGGAAGGGACCGATCTCGCCGGTGCTGCGCACATGGGTGCCGCCGCACAGCTCGCGCGAGTAGTCGCCCTCCCCCACCTCGACCATCCGCACGACCTCGCCGTACTTCTCGCCGAACAGCGCCATCGCCCCGAGCGACCGGGCCTCGTCGAGCGTCGTCGTGATCGCCCGCACGGGGTCGTTGCGGGAGATCCACTCGTTGACCCGGTCCTCGACGTCGCGGAGCTCCTGCTCGGTGAGCCCCTGGCCGTGGCTGAAGTCGAAGCGCAGCTTGTCCGGGCCCACGTAGGAGCCGGCCTGGCGGATGTGTCCGCCGAGGCGCTCGCGCAGCGCGGCCTGCAGCAGATGGGTGGCGGTGTGGTTGGCCTCGGTGGCGTGGCGGGCGCGGCGGTCGACCCTGGCGAGCACCGGCTCGCCCTCGTGCAGCTGGCCGTGCTCGAGCACGACTTCCAGCGCCTGGTCATCGCCGACGCGGAAGACGTCGCTGCACCGCGGCGCGGCAGTCCCCGGCGGCGCATTCGATCGTGCCCTCGTCGGCGACCTGGCCGCCGCCGGGGGCGTAGAAGGGGGACTCGGCGAGCTTCACCAGGTAGCGCCCGCCGCCGTTCTCCGACAGGCCGCGCACCGCGCCGACGGACGGTCGGCTGCTCCTCGGTCTCATAGCCGGTGAAGCGCGTCGCGAAGCCGCTCTCGCCGGCGAAGGCGCCCGCGGTGGCGCGCGTGTCCAGGCGGCGTCCGCCGCCGTCGCGGCCGCCGCGGCCGCCGGCCCGGCCGCGGGCCCGCTGCTCCTCCATCAGGCTGTCGAAGTCGCCCTCGATGCCCAGCCCCTCCTCGGCCAGCAGCTCGCTGGTCATCTCGAAGGGGAAGCCGTAGGTGTCGTGCAGGCGGAAGACCTCCTCGGCGGAGACTGCTGCGGCAGCCCCTGCTCGCGGGCACGCTCGATGTGCTCGCGCAGCGTCGCCATGCCCTGCGCGAGGGTGCGCCCGAAGCCCTCCTCCTCGGCGGCGAGCCACATGTCGGTCGACTCGGCGTGCTCGACAGCTCGGGGTAGGCGCCGCCCATCAGCTCGCGGACGACGGCCGAGTAGCGCGTCAGGAAGCCGGGCTCGAGGCCGAGGTTGCGGCCCTGCTGGATCGCCCGGCGCATCACCCGCCGCAGCACGTAGCCGCGATCCTCGTTGGAGGGAACGACGCCGTCGGCGGTCAGGAAGGTCATCGCGCGGGAGTGGTCGGCGAGGATCCGCAGCGCCCGGTCGGTCTCGTGCTCGGCGCCGTAGCTGCGTCCGGAGAGGCTCTCGCCGAGCTCGATCAGCGGCGCGAACTGGTCGGTCTCGAACACCGACGGCTTGTCCTGCAGGATCGCCGCCATCCGGTTCAGGCCGAGGCCGGTGTCGATGTTGTTGGCCGGCAGCGGCGCGCAGCACCGAGCCGCCACCCGGCGCAGGCTGCTGGTCGTACTGCATGAAGACCAGGTTCCAGTACTCCAGGAAGCGCTCGTTCTCGCCTCCGGGCAGGTCGCCGGGCGCGCCGTACCGGACGCCGCGGTCGATGTAGAGCTCCGAGCAGGGCCCGCAGGGGCCGGTCGGCCCGGCCTGCCAGAAGTTCTCCGAGCGGGGGCACTGCACGATCCGCTCGCGCGGCACGCCGATCTGCCAGCCAGCGGTCGATCGCCTCCTGGTCGGGGCCGAGCCCGAGCTCCTCGTCGCCTTCGAAGACGGTCACCCAGATGTCCATCGCCTCGAAGCCGAACACTTCCAGCGAGAGGCTCCAGGCGAGCTCGATGGCCTCGTCCTTGAAGTAGTCGCCGAACGAGAAGTTGCCGAGCATCTCGAAGAAGGTCAGGTGCCTGGCGGTGTTGCCGACGTTGTCGATGTCGACCGTCCTGAAGACCTTCTGGCAGCTGGTCAGCCGCGGCGCGGGTGGCGTCTCCTGGCCGAGGAAGTAGGGCTTGAGGGGGTGCATGCCGGCGACGGTCAGGAGCGCCGACGGGTCGTGGGCGCTGGGCACCAGCGAGGCGGAGGGGATGCGCCGGTGGCCGCGCTCCTCGAAGAAGCTCAGGAAGCGCTCGCGGATCTCATCAGAGGTCATGTCGGCAGTGATCTTAGGCCGAGCCCGGGGGGCTAGGCCGCGATCGTCGCGTGTCCGACGACGAGCTCGCCGGCGTACAGGCAGGCGAGCTGGCCGGGAGCGGTCCGCTCGGCCTCGTGGAGCAGCTCGATCCCCGCCCTGGCGGTGGCTGCCGGCGCCGAGCTCGCCGTGCGACCCGGCAGGGCATTCGCCGGCCATGGGCGCGCACCCGGACGCCGTCGACGTCGCGGCTGGGGCGATGAAGGACGATCTCGCGCACCGCGATGCGCCAGGCCAGCAGCTCCGAGCGCGGCCCGACGGTGACGGTGTTGGTGAGGGCGTCGGTCGAGAGCACGTACAGGGGCTGCTCCGCCGCGATACCGAGGCCGTGGCGCTGGCCGACCGTGTAGAGGTGGGCGCCGGAGTGCTCGCCGAGCACCTCCCCCTGGCGCGTGCGAATCGGCCCCGGGCGCGGGGCGCAGGCCGCCGTGGCGCTCGAGGAAGGCGTCGCGGCGGGTCCCGGCCAGGAAGCACAGGTCCTGGGAGTCGCGCCGGCCCGCCACGGCCAGCCCGGCCCGCTCGGCGAGCGCGCGGACCTGCGGCTTCTCGAGCTCGCCCAGCGGGAAGCGCAGCCGCCGCAGCGAGGCGGGCGCGAGTCCGGAGAGCACGTAGCTCTGGTCCTTGGCGGTGTCCGCGGCGGTCCGCAGCAGCGGCACGGGCGAGCGCTCATCCACGCGGGCGTAGTGACCGGTGGCGAGCGTCTCGGCGCCGAGGCGCCTGCCGAGGTCGAGCATCGCATCGAGCCGGACGTTGCCGTTGCAGCTGATGCACGGGTTCGGCGTCAGTCCGGCGGCGTGACCGGAGATCCACCCGTCGACGACACCGGCGCGGAACTCGGCGCGAAGGTCGATCGAGAGGTGCGGCATGCCGAGGCGATGCGCCAGCGCGCGGGCGCCCCGCACCGCCTGGGCCGAGCAGCAGCTCTGCTCGCCGTCGTTCTCGGGGTCCGACCACAGCTCGAGCGTCACGCCGACCGGCTCCGCTCCCGGCCTCGGCGACGAGCAGGGCGGCGACGGCGCTGTCGACGCCGCCGCTCATCGCGACGAGCGTCCGCCGCGGGCACGGCCGAAGCCCGGCGCACGGCGCGCGCGGCGGCGCCGAGCGCTCGATGCAGGGCGTCGGCGGCCAGCTCGGCGGCATGGCGCTTGGCGATGCTCAGCCCGCCGAGCTCGGCGTCGATCTCGCTCGGCTCCGAGCCGGGCGGCGTCCAGCAGCCCGCGCCCGTTCAGCAGCGCGACGGTCGCGCTGCCGGCGGCGAGCACGGCGCCGCAGCCGCTCGCGTCGAAGCCGGCGTCGGCGATCGGGCCGTCGGGGCTGTCCGGGTCGAGCGCCAGCGAGACGCGGATCAGGTCGCCGCAGGCGGCCCCGCCGGCCGCGCCGGTGAAGGCGTGCGACGGGAGATGTCCCTTGCCCTGGGGGTGTTCGAGGTGATCTGAGAGCTGCGATTCGCCGGGGCTCACCCGATCGAGTGTAAGGCTAGGCGCGACGCGCTTCGGCGATGGCCTGCTGGATCGCGTAGGCGTCCTGCAGGCCGGTGAGCGTCCTGACCTTGCCGCTCTTGGTGACGATCAGCAGGGTCGGCGTTCCGTAGACCTGCACGCCGCGGGTGATCGTGCCGAACGATGCGACTTCCTTCGCGGAGGCTTCCTGGACGGCGACGCCGCTTCCGCGCTGAGACCGCACCTGCACGACGGCGGCGCGGGTCGCCACGTCGTCGGCGCCCTTCGCGTCCCAGAAGAGGATCAGCACCGTCTTGCCGCGGGCCAGCTGTGCTTCGACGCCGCGCTGGCGGACGACCGTCGCGTTGCGCCCGGCCGCGCGATGGGCGGGCGTCGACTTCGCCTTCGCCGGCTCGGCAGCCTTCGTGGCGGGGACGCTCGACGCGGTCGACGGCGCGCTGGCAGCGGCGCTCGAGACGGCGCCGGAGGCGGTGGCCGATGAGGCCTGCGCCGACTTCTGTTCGAGCTGACGTGCGTTCTGCTGGGAGGTCGTGACAGCGCCCTTCGCCTTGGCGACGTCGCGGGTCAGGCCCTGGACGCCGGGCGCGGAGCCCTTGTAGATGGTCGAGCCGCCGGGTGAGCTGTTGTGGGCACCCGAGGCGGCCGGATGGCTCGTCGCGGTCGCCGCGGCGGGCGGCGAGGAGGAGCCGGGCGAGCTGCTGCCGCCGTGGCCCTGGAGCAGCACCAGCCAGACGGCCGCGAGCAGCGCGACGGCCAGGAGACCGAGCTGATACGGACGTGAGAGCTGCGCCATCGCGTCCCTTTTCGGCATCTGAGCCGGGAAAGTTGAATGCGGGTATACGGCTTGGACGGTTCGCGACGGTACGTTCATTGGACCGATGAGCGACGAGCGCGATCACGGCGGACCCTCGCGAGGGCGCCGGCGGCGGCGGGCCAGAACGGTCGGGACGTCGCTGCTGGCGGCCTGCCTGGCAGGGCTGCTGGTGTACCTGGTGCTGCCCGGCGCCTCCGGTCCGGGGGGCAGAGCCTGCGGGGGTGGGGGCGCGCCGGCGCTCGCGCAGGGCCCGCCACAGCGCCTGGCGCCGCTGCGGGAAGCCGTTTCCGGGGTGCTGCCACAGCGGGTCGGGCGACTCTACGAAGAGGGCACGATCAGCTCGCAGACCGCGTGGAGCGACAACGAACCTGCGCCCCCTCCCGTCTCGCAGACGGCGGCCCGCCCCGAGGGGTATGAGATGCGCTGGTGGGCTCCCAACGGGGACGACGTGGTGGCCGACGCGTTCGTCTTCTCCAGCCCCGCCCTGGCGCAGCGGTTCTTCGCGCTCGCCTCGGCGCCCGGCTGCCGGCGCTCGGCGCACGCGCAGCCCTCGGAGCGCCCGCCGCTGTCGCGGGACCTCTACTGGGTGAATCCCGACGGCGCTTCCGAGACGGACGTCTATCTGGTGCGCGGCGCGACGGTCTACCGGGTCGGCGATGCCCCGGCGGGCCCCCAGGCGTCCTCGGCGACGGCGCGGGAACGGGCGTTCGTCACGGTCGACACGCTGGCCTGCCTGCTGCCGGACGCCCAGTGCCTGGCGGGGAGTCGCAATGTCCCGGCCTAGTCGCCCCCGTGCCGCCGGGCTTGCGGCCGCCGCGGCGGGCATGGTCCTGTTTGCAGGGTGCGGCAAGAGCAACCTGCCGGCGCCGGCCACGACAGGGCGGGCGGCACCGCACGCAGCTCACGCGACTGCGATCGCCCCGCCGGAGGTGACGGTGCCGTTGACGGTGCCGCTGACGGCGGCGCGCGCGGGGGCCTTCTCGAGGGCGGTCGAGCTCGGACCGGCCGACGTCCCGGGCTCCTCCGCCTCCGCGCCGTCCGGCGCCACCCAGCGGGAACGGGAAGCCTCGCGGTGCGGCGGGAAGGCACAGGCCGCGGTCGGCGGGGGACGCTCGGCCAACCTGCGCCGAGGAGTCGGCCTGGATCGCGAAAGCATCTCCTCGAGCGTCGAGGTGCTGGGGAGCGTCGCGGCGGTGCAGGGCAACCTCGCCTACGCCGAGTCGAAGGCCGGCCTGGACTGCTTCGCGAGGGTGCTGCGGGCGAGCCTCGCCGGCGAACCGGGTGAAAAAGCGCGGCTGGTGACGATTCGCCTGGGGCGGCTGAGGGTCTCCGGACCGGGCGGCCAGCACGGCGAAGGCGTGCGGATCGCGGCGCGCGTGGCGGTCGCCGGCAGCGGGATCTCGGTGACGCTGTACACCGATGCGGTCTCGTTCGGCTATGGACCGGCCGAGATCGACCTCTACGCCTCGAGCTTCGTGCAGCCGCCGGCGGTGAGGACCGAGCAGGAGCTGCTGACGCTGCTGCGCGAACGGGCGCGCCTGAACCCGCTGTAGGTCCGCGGGCCGGCCCGGCCCGTTGCGCTCAGAGATCGTGGTGGCTTCGCAGCACGGCATGCACGACCGTGTCGCTAGCCACGGTCTCCTGCTCGCCTGCCTGCATGTCCTTCAGGACGGTGTCCCGCTCGCCGACGATCGCGACGAAGCGCGCGCGCAGCGCGGAGGCCTGGCCGAGCTGGCCTTTCAGCGAGCGTCCGCCGAGCTCCATCTGGGCGCGCCAGGCCCGCCGCGCGGGCCTCGTTGAGGAGGACGAAGGCGGTGCGGCGCACGTCCGCCGAGGGTCTGGCGAGCGCGATGAACAGTTCCACCGGCGGCGGCGGCGGCGGGCTGCGGCTCGCCCGCCAGGAGGATCCGCTCGACGCCGGCGGCCCAGCCCATCCCGGGCGTCGGCCGGCCCCCGAGCTGCTCGACGAGCCGGTCATAGCGGCCCCCGCCGGCCACGCCGCTCTGCGCGCCGAGGGCCTCGGAGGTGAACTCGAAGACGGTCCTCGTGTAGTAGTCCAGCCCCCGCACCAGCGTCGGATCGACCTCGTAGGCGAGGCCGGCCGCGTCGAGCAGTCCGCGCACCTCGCGGAAGTGCTCGAGGTCCTCGCTGCTCGAGATGGTCGAGCAGCAGCGGCGCGTCGCGCATCACGGCTCCGTGTGCCGGGGTGGTCGGTGTCGAAGGCGCGCAGCGGGTTGAGCTCGATCCTGCTCGCGGACCTCGGCGGAGAGCTGGTCCTCGTTGGCGCGGAGGTGCGCCTGCAGGCGCTCGCGGTACTCGCTGCGGGTCTCGGGGCTGCCGAGGCTGGAGATCCGCAGCCGGACGCCTCGGACCCCCATCTCGGACAGGAGCATCGCGAGCAGGCTGATCGCCTCCGCGTCGACGGCCGGGTCGTCCGAGCCGATCGCCTCCGCGCCCACCTGCCAGAACTGCCGGTAGCGCCCCGCCTGGGCGCGCTCGTGCCGGAAGAAGCTCGACAGGTACCAGAGCTTCACGGGCTGGCGGCGCTTGTGCATGCCGTGTTCGATGTAGGCGCGGCAGACCGGAGCGGTCCCCTCGGGGCGCAGCGTCAGGGAGCGCCCGGCCGGCGTCCTCGAAGCTGAACATCTCCTTGGAGACGATGTCGGTCGATGCGCCGACGCCGCGGGCGAACAACTCGGTCGACTCGAAGGCGGGGGTCTCGATCCGCTCGTAGCCGGCTGCGCCGAGGATGGACCGGGCGCGGTTCTCGAGGTTCAGGCGGGCGGCCACCTGGTCGCCCAACACGTCGAATGTGCCCCGGGGGGCTTTTATCTCGGGTCCGCTCAACTTCAGTCCGCGGGCCGCTGCGCCGGCGGCAACCGGCGTGCTGGGCAGGCGCAGGCGAATCTCGCTGAGGAAGGGGTTCGTGTCGCGCTCACGCCCGAGAGTCGTCACGCCCATGTGACCGGGGTAGACGACGGTCTCGGCGGGGAAGGAGCGCAGCAGGCCCTCGATCGAGCGCTCGAGCGTCGCCCAGTCGCCGCCGGGCAGGTCGACGCGTCCGACCGAGCCCTGGAAGAGGACGTCGCCCGAGAGCAGCGCGCCGCCGATCGCGTAGGTCAGGTGGCCGGGGCTGTGGCCGGGGGTGAAGAGCACCTGGACGTCCAGCCCGGCGAGGTCGAGACGCTCACCTCCGGAAAGGACGTGGTCGGCCTCGTAGCTCTCGAAGGGCCCGAACCCCGGCGGCACCCAGCTCATCACGTCGGAGAGCAGCGGCAACTCGATCCTCGGGCAGTAGACCGGGGCGCCGGTGGCCCTTGCGAGGGGCGCGACGGCGCCGATGTGGTCGAAGTGGCAGTGGGTGAGGAGGATCGCCTCGATGTTCACGCCGAGCGACTCGGCGGCGGCGAGCAGCCGCTCGGGCTCATCGCCGGGGTCGACGATCACGGCTCGGGTGGCGCTCGAGTCCGCGCGGACGATGTGGCAGTTCTCCTGGACCGGCCCGACCGTGAACGAACGCACGTCGGGCGAGCTCATCGCGACTGCGCCCTGCCTTCCCGTGCCTTCTTGCGCTGCCTGCGGTCGTAGAGGACCTTGTCGGTGTAGTAGCTGACGACCGTGTAGAGGCCGAGCACGATCGGGAACGCGCCGATCGCGGCGCCGCCCTGTTTGAGGAACAGCAGCACGATCAACAGCAGCAGCACGGTGGCGATCATCGCCTTGTAGAACGCCGCCCGCCAGCTCGGCGGCTGGTCACGCTTGTCCAGCGGCGGTCCTTTGCGCTGAGCGCTCGGCTTGGCCGCGCCGCTCTTCTCGTCGGCGGTCGGCTTGCGCCCCGTCCGCCCCCGCGACTCGACGACGCCGGCGGCGTTGCCGCGGTGCTTGGTCTGGCGCTTGCGTCTGGTCTGGGCCATCTCAGCAGCCTAATGCGTTCTCGATCACCTGGCGGAGGGGGTCGAACCCGGGCATCGCCAGATCCTCGGGGAAGCCCTCCAGAGCTGCCGCCGGGACGAGCCCCACGAGCTCCGCCCGGGCGACGGGCGCGTGCCGCCGCACGGCCGCCACGACCTCCGCCAGCGAGACCTCGAGGGGACGCTCGACGTTCATCGAGACCTGGGCGACGCCGCCCGTCAGCTGGACGCCGATCGCCCGCACCCCGGGCAGCCCGTGCTCGCCTCCTTCGCGCACCAACATGGCGATCCGCCGCGCATCCTGCACGGCCGCGGGCGGCGCGAGCTCCAGGTTGAAGGCGACCAGGGGCGGGCGTGCGGCGACCAGGGTCGCGCCGGTGCCGGGGTCCAGGGATCGGGGCCCGAAGTCGGGCTTCAGGGCCTCCTCGCCCGGCGCCCCGGGGGTCATCCGCGTGGCAAGTCCGATGACGCCTCCTCGTCTCAGCTCCGCCCGGGTGCGGCCCGCCCCCGGCTGGGTTCCGGTCAGCTCCCCGTAGAGGAAGACCGGGATGCCCAGCTCCTCTCCGAGCCGGTCGGCGACGGCGAGCGCCTCGGCGCAAGCCGCCCCGCGCAGGGCCAGATCGGGATAGACGACCGGCGCGACGTCCAGAGCGCCGACGTGGGGATGCTGGCCGGTGCGCCCCGGCCGGGTCAGGTCGATCCGCCCGATCGCCTCCCTCGCCAGGCGCAGCATCGCGTCCGCCAGCGCGCATGGCGGACCGGCGAAGGTGAAGACGGAGCGGTCGTGATCAGCGTCGGAATGGACGTCGATCAGGCTGACGCCGGGGTTGCCCGCACGCTGCCCCCCGACGTGCGTGCCCGGCCCGCGATCGGCCGCCCCCTGTGCGATCGCGTCGCCGACCGCGGCGATCGTCGAGGCGTCTGCGCCCTCCGAGATGTTCGGGACGGCCAGCAGGGTTGGTGGAGGCATGCGCACGAGGCTAAACTGCGCCACCCCGCCGGAGTAGCTCAGTCGGTTAGAGCAGCGGAATCATAATCCGCGTGTCGGGGGTTCGAGTCCCTCCTCCGGCATCCACTTGCTAGAGCCAGATTCCGCTCTGCCACTGGGAAAACCGGCCTTTCTGGGCCGTTTGGCGCAGCGTCAGCAAACGTCAACGGACGCCCCGATCTCTGGCAGATGTGTCCAACGGCGTGTCCAACGCGACCGGTAATTTCGGGGACGTGAGCTGGACGACGACCAGGACCCCTGCCGTCTATGTGCGCCACCAGACCGGCTGCCCGGCCCGGGGCGGCTCGCGCTGCCGCTGCAAACCGTCCTACCGCGCCAAGCGGCGGGACATCGGATGGTCGCCGACGTTCCGCTCCCGCGAGCAGGCAGCCGAGTGGAAGAGCTCCGCCGCCGCACGCGCCGAACAGCCAGTCCGGGCGCAGGTCAGCTTCGGCGAGCTCGCACGGCAGTGGTGGGACGGTGTGTCCACCGGCGCGATCTCAAAGCGCCGCGGCCGCAAGGGCGACGGCTACTCCCCCACGACGCTCGCCGGCTACCAGCGCAACCTGTTCAGGACACTGCTCCCCGCCTTCGAGACCGAGGACGCCGGGGCGCTGGATGAGGAGCGCTGGCAGCAGTGGGTCGACGGGCTCGCGCTCGACGGCCTGTCGCGCTCAAGGATCGCCAACCACCTCGCGGTCGCCTCCGCGATCTACGGGTGGGCGTCGCGCCCGACCCGCCGTCTCGTGCGCGGCAACCCGATCGTCGGCGTCGAGCTGCCGCCCAACGACGAGGCGCCGCGCGAGCGGGTGGCGACGGTGGCAGAGGCCACCGCGCTGCTCGAGGCTCTACCAGTTGATCTGCGGGTTCCGTATGCGCTCGCTCTCTACGCGGGGTTGCGCCGTTCGGAGATCCACCGGCTCGAGTGGCGCGACGTCGACCTGAAGGGGCGCGCGCTGGTCGTGCGTCGCTCGAAGTCCGACGCCGGCACCGGCCGCCGGGTGCCGGTCGGAGCTCCGCGAGGGACTGAAATACAGGGCCGTCGCCACGGCGCTCCGAGTCCCGGTGAATGAGGCACGCTCGGCGGTGCGCTCGTGTGAACGAAAGCGCGCCCGCTTCCATCTGCTCTACGAGACGGGTCGGCTGTGCGGCTACAGGGCGGCGACGATCGAGACGCTCGAGAGGAACGGCGGGTCGAGCGCCGCCCTTGAGCGAGCGATGGCCCATCTGGCTGCGTGCCCGGCGTGCAGGGCAGCGAGCGTGCGCGGGGTCGATGCAAACGCGCGCCGTGCTGCGGGCGTGGGCGCTTTCCTGCCGTTGCTCGCGGTCTGCTGGGGGTGGTTGCGCAAAGCTGTGGGTGCGGGGGGCGTCAGCGCGAAAGCCACGGCTGCGGTCGTGGGGGCTGCTGTGGTGGCGGGGAGCACGCTCGGGACGAGCGGCCAGCACGCCAGCAACCCCCACCAGACAAATGCTCCCAGCGGGCGAGCGAGCGGCGTCGCTCAAGAGCGCGCGCCCCACGGTCGTCGAGTCCTTGGTCGGGAGCGACGCACGAGCGCCGCGCGGCGCAAGCTACACGTGAGTCCGCAGCAGCGGGCGCTCCAGTTCACCTTCGCGAGGAGTGAGGGTCTTGCGGCGGTGGGACAGCCCACAGCGGTCCGCCACCTGGGAGGACGGACCGATGCGAACCCCGCTCAACGCGAGTTCGGACCGGAGCGGTGAGATGCGCTGGCCGCGAGCCGGAAACCAACGCTAACCGCGCAGAACACAGCTCAATCGCCTGACTTTCCCGCAGAAGTGGCATAAGGCGCAGGTGGCATGCGGGCCATCCTCGATACGTTCGCTGACTTCACCGGGACAGATGGTGTGCACGCGATTGCCGAGCGCTTGGCTTCATCGAGTCCCCCTCGGCGGGCGCATCCTCGTTTATCGGGATCTGCTACCGGCTTTGGTGCAGATACCGAGCTGGTGGGAGTGACCGGGACCCGCGCGGTATGCGGCGGCCGGCGCGCCGGAGGGCAGCGGCTGGTCAGACGACCGGTGCACGCTCGCAATGGTGGGATCAAGCCGATTGCGTCCTCGCGGCGTCCGCGTCGTGGATCATCTCGTCGTGCGCAGCGTCGGTGACAGCAACCGATGCTCTGGGCGCCGTGGCTTGTTTCGTGATCAGCCGGGATCCGCGGCCGTGTGTCGCGAAGCCGATGATCCAGCGGATCAGGACGAGGAGGCGGTTCTCGAAACCCACGAGATAGAAGAGGTGCACGAGCAGCCAGGTGAGCCAGGCGAGGCGGCCGCTGATCTTCACGCCCTTGATGTCGGCGACGGCCGCGGCGCGGCCGATCGTGGCAACGTTCCCCTTGTCGTGGTAGTGGAAGGGCGGCGCGGCGTGGGCGTCCAGGCGAGCGCGGACAGCCGTGGCCACGTAGCGTCCCTGCTGCATCGCGACGGGCGCGAGGCCCGGGAAGGTCATTACTGACCCGTCGCGTCGCCTGACGCGGACCATGTCGCCGAGGGCGAAGACCCCGGAATGGCCGGGGAGGGTTAGGTCCGCTTCGACCGTGACGCGACCGGCTCGGTCTTGCTCGGCGCCTGTGAGTTCCGCGAGTGTCGAGGCGAGCCTGCAGGCGGTCACGCCGGCTGCCCACACGACGGTGCGGGTCGGGATGCGCTTTGTCGCGCCGTCGGCGTGCGCGATCGTGACACTGGTCTCATCGACGTCGACAACGGTGCTGGCGAGCACCGTTGTCACGCCGAGCTGGCGCAGGGAACGCTCGGCCTTCGCGGAGAGCGACGCGGGAAAGCTGGTGAGCACTCGGTCGGCGGTCTCGATGAGCAGGATGCGGGCGCTGCCGGGATCGGCGCTGCGGAAGTCGCTGCGCAGGGTGTCGTGCGCGAGCTCGGCGATCTGGCCGGCCATCTCGACGCCGGTGGGCCCGGCACCGACAACCGCGAACGTCAACCACTCGTCGCGGCGTCGACGATCGTGCTCGAGCTCGCCGGCCTCGAAGGCGCCGAGGATGCGGCTGCGAACGGTCAGCGCGCTCTCGAGCGACTTCACCTCGGCAGCATGGGCGCTCCACTCGTCGTGGCCGAAGTAGGAGTAATGCGAGCCACCGGCGACGATCAGCGTGTCGTAGCGCACCGGCTCCGGTGTCGGAAGGTGATCGACGGAGCGCAGGACCAGCTCGCGCCGCTCGAGATCGAAGCTCGCGACCTCTGCAAGCAGGACGCGTATGTTGGGGTTGCGCTTGAAGATCGCGCGCAGCGGATACGCAACCTCGCCGGGCGATAGGGCGCCTGTCGCGACCTGGTAGCTCAGCGGCTGGAACAGGTGGAAGTTGTTCCGATCGACAATCGTTAGGTCGACCGGCGCGGTGGCGAGGTGCTTCGCGGCCTGGAGCCCGCCAAAACCGCCGCCGACGACGACCACCCTATGGCGCTGAGCCGGCGTGCGACCATGTGCGCTCCCCTCGTTGGGTTGCATATCAATTCCCTCTCTGATGGTGGAGATTCCACGTCGATGCGCGCAGGTCGGCACCGTGCACATTCACAAGCTCCGGAGCAGGCCCGAGGAAAGGCAAGTCGGCGACGGGGGCTTGCTTGCGGTCGGCTTGAGTCATCGTCTGTTGTTCGGATGCCATCGCGCTCCCGACGGTCGGGTATGTACGCTCACCAGCATTGCCGCCCCGGAACCGTGGCGTGAGCGCGAGCGCGGATCATCTGATAGCGATCACCGCGTGGACGTGGAAGAGCGCCGCCCGAATCCCCTAGCCCCTCTGGACGCTCGCACCGATGAACGGTGCGGTCTGGCGCCCGCTCGAGGCGGCGTCAGGTCGCAGGCGCCGGCGCCTGCAATACCCGCGGGTCGGGCGACACGTTAGCGCTCGGGTCAGCGGCAAGCTGAAAGCCGACGCGTATCGGGCGTAGCCGGCACGGCTCTGGGGCGCTGCGTTCTCACGCGCAGTCGATATGCCTTCAACGGCCGGGGATGGCCGCGTGCTCAGCCGGAGGACGACGGCGTCGGCACCGACCAGCGCGCACGGCTCGGTTCGGTGCCTTGCTCGGTAGCGTCAGCGACCGGGATCTCGCTCTCGATGCGTGTTCCAACTCCGAGCGGGCTCTCGATTTCGATCCTTCCTCCGAGCGCCTCGAGTCGATCGGTCAGACCGGTCAATCCGGTCCCCCGACTTGCGTCCGCTCCGCCCGTGCCGTCATCTCGAATCGAGAGATGCAGCAGGTCATCCTCGACGCGAAGAGAGATCCATACGCAATCAGCGTGCGAGTACTTTGATGCGTTCGTGAGCGCCTCTGCGACGGTGTAGTAGGTGGCTACCTCGACCTGGTCCGGGAGCCGGTGCTCGAACCCGATGTCGAGCTTCACGCGGATCGAGGAGCGGCGGCCAAGTGCTTTCAGCGCGGGTGGCAGTCCGCCCTCGGTGAGAATCGACGGGTGGATTCCTCTCGAGAGCTCCCGCAGGTCGTCGATCGCCGTCGCGAGACGGTCAGCGACGCGCTTGACCTCCGCCCGCTGCTCGTCAAGCCCGTCTGGAAGCTTCGCTTCGGCCCTGCGCAATGCGACGGCGAGCGTGACCAGTTGTTGTTGCGCTCCGTCGTGGAGGTCACGCTCGATGCGCCGGCGCGCGTCGTCGCCGGCTGCGATTATGCGCGCGCGTGACGCGGCGAGCTGTGCTCGGCTGTCGGCGTTTGCGATCGCGGTGCCCAGCAGCTCGGCGAACTTCTCGAGGCGCTGCTCCGCGTTGACAGGGAGGCGTTTGTCGGTGTCCGTGACCGTCACGACGCCCCATTGCCGGCCGTCGACAACGATCGGGGCGCCAACCGATGAGGCAGCGCCGATCCCCCGAAGCACGTCAGCCATCGGGCCCGAGGCGTGTTCGAAGTCGCTCCGCTCGACGCGTGCGGGGCGACCGGTCCGGTACACCCTGGTCGATGGCATGTAATCCTTGAGCTCCCAGCGCGAGCCGGTCGAGACCCCGCGGATGCCGTCGCTCACCCCGACGACGACCATCGAAGATCCATCGGCTTGGAAGCGTCCGACGTACGCTTGCGAGGAGTCGAACAGGCGCGCTGTTTCGTTAGTGACCGCCCAGAAGATCTCCTCAGGGCTGACGCCGCGGGCCACCAGCGTGGCCACCCGCCGCAGCGCCGCCTGCTCGTCGGCTAGCTCGCGAGCGCGCGCCTCTGACGCTGCCAGTTCGCCTCGCGCCTCGTGGTTCGCAATCGCCGTGGCGACGAGCTCGATGAAGTCGTGGAGGCGGTCCTCGGTTCCCGCGGGGAGTACCGCCCCTACCCGCGAAAAGACGCACATCTTGCCCCAGACAGCCCCATTGACCACGATTGGACCTGCACAGCCGGAACCGAGCTGTGCCGCACGCGCAAGATCCCCGACTGCTCCCGGCAACGCCGAGAAGTCATCGATCCGCGCCGGGCCGTGCGTGTCGAAGACTTGCGCAGCGAGGCTTCCGGGATCTCGTGGCATCCGCGTCCCGACGCCGAGAAATCGCTCCGCGCCTGTGAGGTCGGAGCGAAATGCTTCGCCGAGCGTGAGAGCTAATCCGTCGGGGTCGTAGCGCGTGACGATCACGCCCGAGACGTCCAAGACGGATGCAACCTCTCGAGCGACGGTGGAGAAGAGCTCTTCTGACGCCGGCGTACGGGCGACCATCGTGGCTACCCGCCGCAGCGCGGCCTGCTCGTCAGCGAGCTGGGTGAGCGCGGCGCGCGACTCGGCGTTCGCTAGCGCGGTCCCGACGAGGTCTGTGAAGTCTGCGAGCCGCGCACCCGTGACTTCGGGAAGCGATGGGCTTCGCGGCGAGAGGAGCACGATCGCCCCCCACACGCGTCCTGCGACGACAATCGGACTGCCGACCGCGGAGCGCATACCTGCCGCCCGAGCCGCGCGAGCGCCGTCGCCAGGCGCCTGCGCGTAGTCCTCGACGCGCGCGGAGCGGCCGGTGTGCCGGATCGTTGCCAGTAGCCCCGGCGGGTCCAGCGGCCAGCGCGAACCGATCGGGAATGGCTCGTCGTCGCCCTCGCTGAAGCCGCCTACCACGAGCGCGGCTGTCGGCTCGTAGCGGATCAGAGTGACCAATGGGACCTCGAAGACACGGGCGACTTGCTCGACAACGGCAGCGACGAGCCGCTCGGGAGAGGACTCGTACGCGACGAGGGTCGCGATCTGCCGTAGGGCGGCCTGCTCATCGGCGAGCTCGCGCAGACGGCTCTCGGCGTGCTTCGCCGCAGAGATGTCGCGCAGCGCTCCGCAGATGAGAGCTGGCTCGGCCTCGACCTGGCTCAGCGCCAGCTCAACAGGAAATTCGCTGCCGTCCGCCCGCATGCCGGTCAGCTCCACTCGGCGTCCGAGGATGTTCCCGTCGCGGGTCTCGGCGAAGCGAGCGAAGCCGGCGACGTGGCGCTCGCGAAGCGAAGGCGGCACGATCAGCTCGGCCATCGTGCGCCCCAGCGCCTCCTCACGGGAATAGCCAAACGTCCGTTCGGCGGCCGGGTTGAACTCGACGATGCGGCCTGATGCGTCCGCGACGATGACGCAATCGATTGCCGCCTCCAGGTATGCGCTCAGGTGCTCCCCCGCCCTCGGCCTGGGAGAGCCGCTCACGGCTTCCCCGGCCCGCTCAGAAGGTCGGGGCCGAGCGCGCCCTCGCCGAGTAGACGGTCCCAGCTCCTTTGGATCTGGCGAGCCTGCGCGAGCAGGTCGGTCCCCGCTTCGACAGCCATCCCACGTGACGGCATAGTCGAGCCCACCATACTCCTGCGGCTCATCTTCCGGTCACTCATTTTGTCGGCGTTCTGACCGGTGCTCACCCGTTTGCCTTCCCGACGCGCCTTGGCCTAGTTCCGCCGATCGTGCTGCGGGATACTCTCGACGTGACCGAGGTCGATCCGCGTGGTACGCGAGTCATCGTCGCGGACGATGACGTGTTGATGCGCGAGGGTTTGGCGAGCCTGCTCGAGCGGGGCGGGTACGAGGTAGTCGGCCAGGCGGGGGACGGGTCTGAGCTGATTCGGCTGGTGGGCGAGCGGCAGCCGGATCTCGCGGTGGTCGATATCCGCATGCCTCCCGACCACCGGACGGAGGGCCTCGAGGCAGCCCAGCTGATCCGCGAGCAGTTCCCCGAGACGGCGCTCCTGATCCTCTCGGCACACGTGGAGGTGGAGCACGCGATGACGTTGCTTGCGAGCGGGCGCCGCACTGGCTACCTGCTCAAGAGCCGCGTTGTCGATGTCGAGGAGTTCCTCGACGCCGTGGGACGAGTGAGTCGTGGCGGCTCGGTCGTCGACCCCGCTCTGGTCCAGGAGCTCCTCACGGCGCGGGATGTCGAGGATCCCCTCGAGGAGCTCACGCGTCGCGAGCGCGACGTGCTCGCGCTGATGGCCGAGGGCCGCTCCAACGCCGGCATCGCTCGGCGCCTGTGGATCACGGAGGGAACCGTCGAGAAGCACGTGCACAGCATCCTGAGCAAGCTGCAGCTCCCCGGGACCGATGACGATCACCGCCGCGTGCTCGCCGTCGTCAGGTTTCTCGACGCCCACCAGACAGCCTAGGCCGGCCCCCATTCGCCGCGTCGAGCATGCGCATGATCGTCGCCGCCGAGAGATCCGTCTTCGAGAGGAACCCTAGAGCCGGGCTCGCCTCGATCAGGTCGGCGTAGTCGCCTGGGTCGTGGGTCGAGATCAGGATCAGGATCAGGTTCTTCACCTCGCCCGCGCTTGATCCGTCAGACAAACTGCGGGCGAGCTCAAAGCCGCTCTCGCCGCCGAGGTCGATGTCGACGAGAGTGACATCGGGCTGCAGTGCGGCGATCTGTCGACGCGCCTGCGTCCCAGACGCGGCGCCACCCACCACTGAGATCCCCTGCTCCTCGAGCAGGGCGCACATCTCCTCCCGGAAGTTCGCGTTGTCATCGACAATCAAGCAGCGCAGAGGCATGGCCGCCACACGATTGCACTAAGGGCACGCCAGCACCATTGGTGCTAGCCCCCGGATGCTGCACGAAGGTGGCCACCCTCCGGCCACCATGGATGCTCAAGTTGGGGGCTGGCCGCCCCGTAGGTTGTGTGCTGGCCGTGCAGACACGGACGGTCTCATCGGCGATCGTCTGGCGATGTTCTGGATAAGCAGCATCCTCGCCGCAGATTCCGGTGACCCAGGTCGGTCCGACACGTCGGCGGCCACGTCGGCCACAAACCTGGGTTTGCCCGCGGCGAGACGCAACCGAGCTGCAGGCCGCCGATGCTGCGCGGATCGACAACACACGGGCGGGAGGCCATGGAGCTTCGTCATCTCAAATATTTCGTAGCCGTCGCAGAAGAGCTACATTTTCGCCGCGCTGCTGAGCGGCTGCACGTCGCTCAGCCCGCGGTCTCAGAGCAGGTTCGCAAGCTCGAGGACGAGCTCGGGGTGCGCCTGTTTAACCGCACCCAGCGCAACGTGTCGCTGACCGACGCGGGAGCGGTGCTTCTCACCGAGGCGCGTCGGGTGCTCCGGCAGGCCGAGGCGGCGCGGCTCGCCGCCCGCAGCGCAGGGGAGCGACCGAGCATCGCGCTGCGCGTCGGGTACATCCCGTCGTCGCTGCCGGCTGTCATCCTGCGAGCGCTGCATCGGGTCGCCATGACGATGCCGGACCTGCAGACGACGATGGAACCGGGCGCCGGCCTCGAGCTCGTCGAGGCGGTGCGGGCAGGGGAGCTGGATGCGGCGGTCGTGTCGCTGCCGGTTCCGACGGCCGGGCTTCGGGTAACGACGCTACGCGAAGAGCGCGCGGTGGCGGTGTTCCCGGTGGGCCATCCCCAGGCGGTGAGCCGACACGTTTGCCTCGAGCAGATCGCCCCCGAGCGCATGGTCGTTTTGCCGCGGGATGTTGACCGGCCGTTCTACGACGCGGTGATCGGGGCGTGCCACGACGCGGGCATTTCGCCAGCGCTGATCGAGATGCCGGATGGTCAGATCGAGCGGGTCTTGCTTGCGGTCGCCTCCGGCGCAGGGATGGCCCTGCTTCCGGAATGCGTCAGCGAGCGCTACGCCGGCGCCGGCGTTCGCTTCGTCCCGCTGAGCCACGGTGGCCCGGTCTTGGCCACAGCGATCGTCTCCCGCCGCGACACAGAGCACCTTCCGACGGTCGCGGTTCTGCGCGCGGTCTCACAGGCGCCGGTGTTGGGCCCAATGGCTGTCGAGAACCGAGCTGTTGCCGCATGAGCTCCAGGTTCACGAGCCGAGGACGTGCTCGCGTCGACACCGCCGTCGCCGACCATCGGCGGCGTCATGTCGGGCGCGGCGCAGTCCAGGCCGCGTTTCGAGCCTTGGCGGCTGCGAGCGTGCTCGGCGAGCTGCTGGCGTTCGGGGCGTATTTCAGGCGGCGTTCAACGGCCAGGAACGCGCAGCGAAGCCAGTTGGCGCCAAGGCTCAATACCCGGCGCGAGGTAGAGCGATGACGACCGCCGCACGGCATCGACGGCAGACGCGCGCGAAACAGGCCGCCTCGGGTCCACGCACCGCGTTCGTCCTTTCGGGGGGCGCGAGTCTCGGGGCGCTGCAGGTCGGGATGCTGCGCGCCCTATATGCGCGCGGCATCGAGCCGGACTTGCTCGTTGGCACTTCGGTCGGTGCGCTGAATGCGGCGTTCATCGCGTCGCGTCCGCAAACCGTCGAGACGGCCGATCAGCTCGCCGACATCTGGTGCCGGCTGCGGCGCGATGACGTCTTTCCGCTCAGCGTCCGGGCGTTGATCGTCGGTCTCGCCGGGCGTCGGGACCATCTCGTGTCCGACGGCGCCGTTCGCCGGCTTGTGCACGAGCATGTCGAGTTCACCGATATCGCGCGTGCCACCATCCCGCTGCACGTCGTCGCGTTCGACACGGATGAGCAGGCCGAGGTGCTGCTATCGGCCGGACCCGCCGTTGACACCATAACTGGGGCAGCGGCGATTCCCGGCGTGTTCCCGCCCGTTCGTCTGGGCGAGCGCTCGCTGATCGACGGCGGCGTCGCCAACAACACGCCGCTGTCCCACGCCGTCGCCCTCGGCGCCGAGCGCGTCTTCGTTCTCCCCACCAGGGATCACAACCGCGGGCCCGCCCGAGGCTCCCGTGGCGCGCTCGCGGCCGCGATCGACGGGCTCGGCGTCCTCACCGACGCTCGTCTGCAATTCGACCTACAGCGGTTCTCCACCGCTGCCGAGCTGATCATCCTGCCGTGCCCGAACGCGCACGGCGTGCAGCCGACGAACTTCGACCACGCGAGCACGCTGATCCGGGACGCCTTCGACGCCAGCCGCCGGCTCTTGGCCCAAGCAGATGGCGTTCGCCCACGTCGCCGGCGGTCTCGCCGGCAACCCACTAAAGACCGTCCGGTTGGGGTTTCCCGTGGCCTGCCGAAAGCTGCCTGAATGCTTCCCCTCTGCCGGGACCCCCTCCCCACCCGGCACGCCGCGGGTGCCCACCCGGCCACCCGCACCGAGCATCCGATAGGGCCGAACGCCCGGTCGCCAAGGCTGCCCGCACCCCTTTCGTAAGGGGCGCGGGCAGCCCGCTCGGACTGCGAGATCGCGGGGCCTGATGGTCGATACCGAACGCCTATCGGAACACCGTCACGTCTTGTTGTGTGACGGCGCGTCTGCTGTTTCTCTGGGTAGGCATCGATCAACTACAAGAGAGGAAACTGAACGATGTCTCTTCGCGAACCCGTCCTGACGGGGCCCGGCGCCGGACGTGACCAGATGCGATTGACAAATCAGCCCGCACGAGCGGTCGACGCGACGAGCGGCGCGCTGCTCGTGAACGTGTGGGTCGTGTCCGACGGATCACAAACGGAGTTCGTTGAGGCGATCGTCGGTCTCTATGAGTACCTACGCAGCACCGAGGGTTTCATCGGCGGGGCCCTGCTCGCGGGAGCGGATCCGACACGGTTCATCTCATACGCGCGGCTGCGCTCCTCGCAGGACCGCCAGCGGCTTCTTGCGGACGGCGAGGTTTCCGCTCGGCTACGAGCAATGAGCCGGATCGCGCGCGCTGACCTGGGCAGCTATGCCGTGCTTCGTGAGTTCGGGCCGTTGGTGCCCGAGCCAGCCACAGTCCTCTGAATCCTCGGTTCGATGACCCGCGGGTGCCCTACTCCGCGGTCGACCACCTCGACCCCGCTACGGAGAAGCTGAAGAACCTCGGTGGACAGGGGCACGCCGGCCCGATCCCATTTCCGCGGGGCCGGATTGCGGTATCCGCTGATCCTCAGGCGCCTTCTTCTCGCTGTGGGAGGGAAAGCTGGAGGACTGAACCCGCGCC
This sequence comes from uncultured Solirubrobacteraceae bacterium, assembly GCA_963760785.1. Classification (GTDB taxonomy): domain Bacteria; phylum Actinomycetota; class Thermoleophilia; order Solirubrobacterales; family Solirubrobacteraceae; genus Palsa-744. The sequence goes on from CAVXEL010000002.1 coordinate 420,009, forward strand.
GCGGCGGCGTATCGCCCCCGTGCGCTCGCCGGCTTTGGCCTCGTCACAGAGGCCCCTTCTCCGTACTCATAGCTGCCTGCCGCTGTGGAGGTATAGACGCAGGTCGCGTCGGTCGAGGCCGGACGCGATGGGCTTGATCGCCGTGCGCTTTAGCCTGACTGCGACGCAGCAGCGACAACGCGAGGGTCGGAGAGATGACCACGGACAGCAAGCCGGCGGCGATCAGCCCGGCGCCGCTGGCGGGGCTGATTGCACCGAGCTGAAGCCCGATCTGCACCGCGGCCACGATCACCGTAAGGGAGGTCGCTTGAAGCACGCCCGCGATCACCGCACGCGAGCGACCGAGCAGCCGCAGATACACGATCGCTGGCAGGCCGCGTGCGAGGTAGATCGCGAGCAGAAACAACGGCACGCGCGCGACCGTCGACGCGTTTGCGAACAACGCGTTCAGGTCGAAGCGCAGGCCGCTCGTCACGAAGAACACCGGGATGAAGACGCCGAACCCGGCCGCCTCGAGCTTCAGGCGAAACTGAGGATGGCTCGCCTCGTCACGGTCGATCAGCGAGACCAACACGCCCGCGGCGAACGCGCCGAGAATCGTCTCGAGGCCGACCTCGTCGGCCAGCGCAGTGAACCCGATCAACAGCACGAACGCCGCTCGAACACGGATCTGAGCGGTCGTGTCCTGGAGGCGCCGCAGCACCCGTGAGAGCGTGATCGAGCGCTCGAAACCGGCGATCGCGATCCCCACGGTCGCCACGACGAGGGCGAACACACCGAGTAGGACCAGCGTCCCGGCGGTGCTCGCCGACGCTTTGTCCGAGAAGAACAGTGACAGCAGAGCGATCGCTCCGAACTCCGCGATCGAGGCCGACGCGAGCACTAGCTGCCCGAAGCTCGCGCTGCTGTTGTCCGAGTCCTTCAGTACAGGGAAGATGATGCTCACCGAGGAGGCCGCGAGCACGATCGCCATGAACAGCGGCGACTTCACGAATCCCCCCGCCTTCAGGCCCAAGCCGAGGCCGATCGCGATCGCGAGCGACAGTGCAAACGCCATCCCGGTCAGTTTCAGGATCCCGCCTCGCAGACGTTTGAGGTCTATCTCAAGGCCTGAGAGGAACAGGAGGAATGCCAGGCCGATGAGGTTCAGGGTGGAGACGGGCAAGTCGGCTTCGGCCCAGCCCAGGACGGACGGGCCGATCACGATCCCGAGTAGGAGCTCGAGCACGATTGCCGGCAGCCGGAGACGCGGGAAGAAGCCGAGGGTGATCGGGGCGAGAAGGCCGACCGCGACGACGAGCAGCAGGTTGGTGTAGTGCACGACGGGCATGTCGAGATCCTCTATTCGTTTGCCTCATGAACGGTCCGTGTGGACCCAGGTCGGCGGCCAAGGGTGGCCGCCGACCCGGCGTGTGTAGTCGCTCAGGGCACAGCGGGTCCGACGCTGACGAGTCGCTGCTTGGAAGCAACGACGAGCTCGTGCTTGCCCTCGGCGTCGGGGGCCGACAAGGCCCACACCTGACTTGATGTCCTCGCGGTCGACGATCAGCACTTCCCTGCTTTCATGCAACCGGGCGACGGTTGGTCGCGCAGTTGCGCGAATGGCGTGTGACTAGCGTGGTTCGTTCGAATTGATCGGGACCCGGGGCGCGATCGGCTCCTGCGGGAGGTCATAGAAGCGCCCGGCGCTGGCGCCTTGCTCGCCGAATCCGAAACCGGCGCCGACGAGCGCTTCCTCGATCTGACTGATGCGATCGAACTCGAAGGCTGCGAAGCCGAGGTCGTTGGGCGGATCCACGCCGGCCAGCGTTTGCCCGAGCAGGCGATGCTCTGACTCGACCGCGGCCAGCTCGGCCATGTAGCGCGCAAGCTTCGGTCGACCCGCGGCGGCACACGTCGTGACGCCGACCAGATAGCTGTTGACGAACAGGTGCTCGCCTGCCGCGACCCCTTGCCCGACTGCGGTGAGGTCGAGAGCGTCGCCGGCGCCGCCGAAGAACGCATCTGGGATCCAGAACTTGGTCGTGTTCGGGTCGTAGAGCTTGCTGATGAAAAGCCAATGGTCGCGCTCAGCGGCGTAGACGCCGTCCACGATGCCCGACACAGAGCTCGGGACCTCTGGCTGGAGGCTCGCGCGCCGCACCAGCTCGGTCAGGAGCGTGAGGGTTAGCGCCTCAGTCGTGGAAGCGAACACGCCGAACTCATCCACCGACGCATCGCGCGACGTGTCGTCGAGCAGGTCGGCCGTGCCAGCGTACGCGGGGACAGATTCTGTATGGGACATGCGCATACCTTTCGTGTTGGAGTCCGATCGTGTTGAGGTGCGCTCCGAGGCTCACCTCTTGCCGACCAAGGATGCCTCGCGTGCTCTGGTCGCACAAAATCTCTGTGCGAACGAGCGATAGGTCAAAGCGATCAGAGCCAGCGGGTGACCTGGGTCAGCGCCCGAGTCTTTCCCCTCGCCGCCGAGACCGCTCTCGCGCAGCTCGTTCCTACAGTCGCTCGTACCGATTCGGGACGGCCTCGCGCGGGTGGGCCGTGAGCCGCTGCGGTCACTTGAGGGCGCCGGTGATAGCGAGAAGCGACCTGCTGATCGCGGACCCAGCTTGAGCACACGCCCTGTCGGCGATTACGTAATGCGACGCAAGCCGTTATCGAGCGACACCGTAAAGAAAGGTGAAGCAAGTGAAGAATCCACCGCAGTCCTGCAGCCTCGTGGAGGACAAAGCAGCAGGCACGACAGCCGACGACGCCGTGGGAGGTGTCAGTCGCAAGACGTTCCTAGCGACCGGCGTGGCCGTCGGGCTCGGCGTTGGGCTCGGGCCACTGGGGCGAGGCGCGAGCGCCCTGGCCAACAAGCCTCGCCGCCACGCGCACCGCAGCGCGGGGCGCCACGGTGTGACTAAGGGCGACATCGCGATTCTCACGTTCCTGGCGGCCGCCGAGTTCCTCGAGGCCGACCTGTGGGAGCAGTACAACGAACTCGCCGGGATCCAGGACAGCGAGCTGCCCGGTGGCGGCGGGTGCGGGCCGTACAAGAAGGCGCTGCAGGCGCTCGACGAAGACATGCCGCAGTACATCCACGACAACGCCGACGACGAGCGCTCGCACGCGGCCTTCATCAACGCCTACCTGGTATCCAAGGGGGCCGCCCCAGTCAACCTGGATCCTTTCCGGACGATCCCGAGCAGCACCGTGTCGGGGGCGAGGCAGATCGGGCGCCTGACCAATCTGACCGAGCTCACGATCGACACCAGCTGGTGGGCGCGCTACCGGAGCTCGATGACAAACCCGGACCTCGGCGATTCGTTCCCGCAGGCGGTGCCGGGGCTGGCGAAGGGAGCCTTTCCGGCGATCCCACGCAGCGACGCCGACCTGGAGCCGGCCGCGCATCTCCAGGCGATCGCCAACACCGCCGGTTTCCACTTCGGGGCGATTGAGCAGGGCGGATCGAGCCTCTACCCGTCGCTGGCTCAGCGGGTCAGCAGCCCAGAGGTGCTGCGCGTGCTGCTGAGCATTGGGCCGACCGAGGTGATGCATTTCCAGACCTGGCAGGACAAGGCTGGCAACGCCCCCGCGGTCACCGACCCGACCAATGGGCTCGAATTCCCGGACCTGAGGGCGCCTCGCGCGAACGCGGAGGAACTGCAGGCGAACCTGATCATGCCGGAGCCGACGGCGTTCCTTGACCGGCGGCTCCCCGCCGTGTCGATCTTGCGCCCGACGAACACCGGCGCGGTGGCCTCCGGCGCGGCCGGAGGGCTGGCGGCGCAGGGGCTGTTCAAGGGCCAGTCGCCGGCGTTCTTCAAGGCGGTGAAGGAACTCGCCGCTGCCGCCGACGCGGCTGGCCGGGAGTAGGTGCAGAAGGGCCGGCACAGCTGCGCCAGCACCGTTCTAAGGAGACACGCGCACGGGTGCAACCCGCCCGGTCGTGCCGAAGACGGTGACCGGCGCAGACTGGCCGGCCGGCAGAACGGCTCCTAAACACGCGACCTGATCGGAGGCATCACATGCTCGGCTTCGATAACCCAATCCACATCCTGTTTCTGCTGTTGGTCCTGCTGCTCGTGTTCGGCGCCAAGCGGCTACCGGAGATGGGAAGCTCCCTTGGCAGCGGCCTGCGGGGATTCAAGGACGCTCTGACCTCTGAGCGCGATGGCCAGCCGGAGCTGACCCCGCCAGCCAGCAACGGGCTTTCAGTGTCGACGGACGTCTCTGCCGTCGACCACACCGGCCGATAGGGCGAACGTCAGCGAGGAGCGAGCAAGCCGACTAGCCCCCGACGGGACAGGGTCGGTGGACCGTGCCAGAACTACGCGTGCATCCCCGCCGCGGCATGGCGAGCCGCGAGGAGCGGATCAAGGGCAGACGGTCATCCGTACGCGTCAGTGAACCCACCAAAGCGACAAATGACGAGGAGACGATCCCCATGAAAGCAATCGTTGTACCGGACGAGGCTGCGGGAACAGCCGGGATGAGCCTGGTGGAGCACCGCGAGCCCCAAGCGGTGACCAGGAGCACTCTCGCGGGGACCGATCGGAGCCTGAGTGAGGACACCGCTGACGTGCTCGAGGCGACCGCTTTCGGCCTTCGCGCCCTGGAGGTTGCACTCGCCGTTCTCGCCGGGCTCATCGTGACCCCCTTCCTGGGCGTCATGGTCATCGCAGCCGCTGTGCCGGCCGCCGCCGTCCTGGCGCTTGTCGCAACTGTCGCGGCCCCGGTGATGTTGATTCGCCGCGTGCTCGAGCACCACCGAACGCACAAGTCGACCGTGTTGCTCCATCGACTGAGCCGGTGACCCCGAGCATCCGCGTCAGTCCGTGAACCACCAAATGAGACACATGAGCGAGGAGACGATTCCCATGAAAGCAATCGTGGTAACGGACCAGGCCGCGGGAGCGGCGGGGATGACGCTGGTGGAGCGACCCCAGCCCACGGCAGCGATAAACGATGTGATCGTCGAGATTCATGCCTCTGGGTTCGTTCCGACTGAGGTGGAATGGACCTCGACTTGGATCGATCGCCGTGGCCATGACCGGGCGCCGTCGATCCTCGGCCACGAGCTGGCCGGAGTGGTCACCGCCCTGGGCTACGGCACGACGGGGGTGTCGGTGGGGCAGCGGGTTCTCGGCCTCGCGGACTGGCATCGCGATGGCACCCTGGCGGAGTATGTCGCGATCGAGGCGCGCAACCTCGCGCCGCTGCCGGGCGACGTCGACTTCACGGTGGGCGCGAGCCTGCCGATCTCGGGCCTGACCGCTTGGCAGGGACTGTTCGACCACGGCCGTCTTCAGGCGGGGCAGAGCGTCCTCGTCCACGGCGCGGCCGGCGCAGTCGGGTCGATGGTGGTGCAGCTCGCAAATGAAGCTGGCGCCTACGTCATCGGCACCGGGCGCGCCGCCGATCGCCAGACGGCGCTCGACTTCGGCGCGCAGGAGTTCGTCGACCTCGAAAACGACGCGCTGGAGGACGTCGGCGAAGTCGACCTGGTGTTCGACGTCATCGGGGGCGAGATCCAGAAGCAGTCCGCAAAGCTGATCCGGGCGGGAGGGACACTGGTGACGGTCGTCGGGCCGCCCGCTGCGCGGCCCGTCGACGGGCTGGCGGTCGACTTCGTCGTCGAGGCCGACCGTGCCCAACTGAGCGAGATCGTCCAGCGGGTGCGCGACGGACGACTGCGGACCAACATCGGCGACGTCGCGAGCCTCGAGGACGCTGTCGTCGCCCTCAACCCGAGCGAGCGACGCAACGGGAAGACGATCATCCGCATTCGCCCGTGAGGACTACCGGATCGCAGCGAGCCCTCGAAGCCCGATCGGACGATCGCGCACACGTATCGCCCAGGTTCTGCCTCGTGCGATCGTGGGACCTCATGACTACGACACGGACAAACGGCGCTCGAGGCCGTCACGCGGGAGACCGCACGTCAGGGTTTTTGCCCGCCGACGCAGCCATCGTCAAGGCGCTGTTTGTAGGCGTGCTCGCGGCGTGGGTGAAGGCGTTGAGCGAGCCGCGCCTTCAGAGGAGGACGGAGTCGCTGCTCCCGCCCACCGCTGCGCAGAAGCGAGACGTCGGCGCCGACCCCAGCGGTCACCCCGAGAACATGCCACCCGCTGTCATCGCCGGCCGTGTCGCATCGAAGCTTGCTCACGTTCGACTGACCGACGAGCAGCGCCTCAGAGCGCAGCGCGTGATCCACTACTCGACGGGCGCCGGCCTCGGCATCGCCTACAGCGGTGCGGCAATGCGTTGGCCCGCTGCGACGCGGGGCGGGGGCGCGATGGCCGGGCTGGCGATCTACGCGGGAACCCACGGCTCTGCGCTGCCTGCACTTCGGATCCAGCGCCCGCCGTGGCGGCTCGCTCCGGCGGCGGTCGTCTGGGAGGCCACCTCGCACGTGATCTTCGGCGCGACGCTAGAGACAGCAAGGCGTCTGATCGCGCCCTTGGGTGAGCGATGAGCCAGACGATCGCTAAGCCGCGCGGAACTCGCGTCGAGGTCTCTGGCCTCGAGGGGAAGAATGTCATGGTGACCGGGGGAACCTCGGGCATCGGACAGGCGATCGCCGTCCGCTTCGCAGGGCACGGCGCGAATGTTGCGATCAACCACCCGGCCGCACCCGATGAGGCTTTAGAGACCAAGGGACAGGTGGACGCCTGCTTGCGGAGGGTTCGCCGGGAGGGGGTCCGCGACGTCTTGGTCAGGGGCGACGTCTCCGCCGAGCAGGACGTCGTGCGGATGTTCGACGAGGCAACCGAGCGTCTCGGGCCCCTCGACATCCTCGTCAACAACGCCGGCATCCAGATCTCGCGACCGTCTGAGCAGCTCACGAGCGCCGACTTCGACCGCGTGCTAGCTGTGAACCTGCGTGGAGCGTTCCTGTGCGCCCGGGAGGCGATCAGGCGTTTCTTAGACGACGGGATCCCGGGGGTGGTGATCAACATCTCGAGCGTCCACCAGGCGATTCCCAGGCCCAACTACCTCGGCTACAGCGTCAGCAAGGGAGGGATGGAGAACCTCACACGCACGCTCGCGCTCGAGTTCGCCGGCCGCAGCGTCCGGGTCAACGCGATCGCGCCCGGGGCCACGATCACCCCGATCAACCGCGCCTGGATCGACGATCCCGTGAAGGCGGCGATGGTCGCCGACCACATTCCGCTCGCACGCCCTGGCACCGCCGATGAGATGGCCGGGGTGTGCGCGTTCCTGGCCTCCGACGACGCGGCGTACATCACCGGCCAGACGATCTTCGTCGACGGTGGCCTGACGCTGTACGCCGACTTTCGGGTGCCGTGGTCCTCCGAGTGACTGCCGAGCCCACCGCTTGGTGGCCGTCACGATTTGGTCGGGACGATGAACTCGGGATGCTCAACCACATCACCGAGGCGACGCGCGCCGCCGCGCTGAGCTCGGTGCGGGCGGGGCGGATGTACGACCTTGGCAGAGTGCTCGACGAGAACGTGCCCGTGTTCCCGGGCCGCTATTTCCGCCAGACGCTAGTCACCACCGCGCACCACATCAACCACGGCGGCGTGGGAGCCAACAGAGCCAACTGGATCGCCGAGCAGGTCGCCGGCAGCCAGCAGCTGGGCACCCACCTCGACGCGTTGAGCCACCTGCAGATCGGCGATCGAGGCTACAACGGGTGGAGCGTCTCTGAGCTAGCGGGGGCGACAGGCGTCAACCGGCTTGGAGCTGAGACGGTGCCGCAGATCGTGACCCGCGGGTGGCTCGTGGACGTCGCGCCGCTTGGCTCCGGCGAGGTGATCGGCGTTCCGGATATCGATCCACAGCCCGGCGACGCGGTCCTGTTCCACACCGGTTGGGGGGATCACTGGAGCGACCCGGAGGTCTACCTCTCGGGGGAGCCAGGACCCGGCGTGGAGGTCGCGGAGTGGCTCGTGCAACACGGCGTCGCACTCACGGGATGTGACACTTGGAGCTACGGTCCGATCCCGGCGGAGGATCCCGACACGCAGTTCGCTGTTCCGCAGTTCCTCAACGCGCGCCACGGGGTGTTCGTCGTCGAGAACCTCGACACGTCGGAGCTCGCGCGCGACTCCGTGAGCGAGTTCGCGCTCATCCTCACCCACCCGAAGCTCCGTGGTGCCACCGGGGCGTGGACCTCGCCGATCGCGCTGGTCTAGGAGGAACGATGGAGCACTACGACGTGATCATCATCGGCACCGGGGCGGGTGGCGGCACGCTCGTGCACAGGCTCGCGCCGTCAGGGAAGAGGATCCTGCTTCTGGAGCGCGGCGGTTACCTGCCGCGCGAGCGTGAGAACTGGGACTCGAAGGAGGTCTTCGACCGCGAGCGCTACACCAGCCGCGAGCACTGGTACGACAAGGACGGAGTCGCGTTCCGTCCTCACGCGCAGTACTTCGTCGGCGGCAACACCAAGGTGTACGGCGGCGCGCTGCTCCGCCTGCGCGAGCGCGACTTCCAGCCGGTAGAGCACTACGGCGGCGTCTCGCCGGGCTGGCCGATCTCCTACGAAGATCTCGAGCCCTACTACACCCAGGCCGAGCGGCTTTACCTGGTGCACGGCCAGGCGGATGAGGATCCGACTGAGCCACACCGGTCGGGCCCATTCCCCTACCCTCCGGTATCCCACGAGCCGCGAATCCAGCAGCTCCATCACGACCTCTCTCGGGCGGGCCATCAGCCGTTCCACCTTCCGATCGGCCTTGACCTGAACGAGAGCGATCCAGACGGCGGCCGTTGCATACGCTGCGACCGCTTCGACGGGTTCCCGTGCCCTACGGATGGGAAGGCCGACGCGCACGTAATCTGCGTGCGCCCGGCGCTGCGGCACCCCAACGTCACGCTGCTCACCAACGCGAGGGTCGACCGGCTGGAAGTCGATGCCTCTGGAGGCTCGGTCAGTAAGGTCGTGGTCGACCGCGGCGGCAGCGAGGACTCCTTCAGCGCTGACATCGTCGTCGTCGCCTGTGGGGCGATCAACTCAGCCGCGCTCCTGCTTCGCTCGACGAGCGATTCCCATCCGAACGGCCTTGCGAACTCCTCGGATGTCGTGGGGCGCCATTACATGGCCCACTTGAACTCGGCGGTCATCGTGATCTCGAGGACGCCGAACAGGACCCGGTTCCAGAAGACCCTTGGGCTGAACGACTTCTACTGGGGCGCTCCCGACTCGTACCTGCCGCTCGGGCACATTCAGATGCTCGGCAAGTCCGATGGGACGATCTTGGCCGCGGGTGCACCGCGCTTTACGCCTGGGCCCGCGCTCGACTACCTCGCGAGGCACTCGCTCGACTTCTGGCTTACGACCGAGGATCTCCCCGATAGGCATAACCGCGTCAAGCTCGACGCGCGCGGGAACATCCACCTCGTCAGAACCCACCACAACGCCGAGGCCCACCGTCGACTGCTGGCCAAGCTCAAGGACGTGCTACCCCAGATCGGGTGCAGCATGGCGATCCCGCGTTGGTCGGTCCACAGCCAGCAGATCGGACTTGCCGGCATCGCGCACAACTGCGGGACCGTCCGCTTCGGGAGCGACCCTCGGTACGCGGCCTTGGACATCAACTGCAAGGCGCACGACCTGGACAACATCTACGTCGTCGACACCAGCTTCTTCCCGTCCTCGAGCGCGGTCAACCCCGGGCTGACGGCGATCGCCAACGCGCTGCGCGTCGGCGACCACCTCCTCGAGCGACTCGGCACCCGCTCGCTCGTCCAGGCGGTCAGCGCGACATGAGCGCCGCCCAGTCTGCACCGAACCCGGTTGCGGCGTCATCGGCAACCTCCACGACGTGTCGGCGCTGGTCAGCAGTGGAGGCACCATCGACCGGTGGTCCTCCTCGCCCAGTACGACGTCAGCATGGAGTTCACCGGCTTCGCGACCTAATGGGACGAGGTGTGCTTCGCGGCGAGCGGGATGTTGGTGAGTTCGTTGCTCTCTGGATGAAGGACGCACGTGTGCTGGGAGACATGAACGTGAACGTCTGGAACGTCAACGAGCACGTGCGATCGCTGATCCGCTCGCGCCAGCAGATCAATATGGCGGCGTCGCGCGATCGCGACGTGCCGCGCGACTCGTTCGTCAGCGGGCCGGCAGCGGGGAGGTGAAGCCGATGACGCCGAACGTCAAGCTGAAACAGCTGCAAGAAGCGGGGGTCTCGATTTGGCTGGACACCCTGTCACGCGAGCTCTTGTCGAGCGGAGAATTTCGCAAGCTGATCAGCGACAGCAGCGTCACAGGGGCAACGTCGAACCCCACGATCTTCGCCAAGGCGCTCACGGGCTCTGACCTTTACGACGAGCAGCTGCGCATGCTCGCCAAGAGTGGGCAGCGAGACCTCAAGGAGCTGTATTTCGCCGTCGCGCTCGACGACGTCCGGGCCGCGGCCGACGAGCTGCGGCCCACCTTCGACGCGAGCGGCGGGCGTGATGGATTCGTGTCGTTCGAGTGCACACCCGACCTCGCCGATGACACCAAGGCGACGATCGAGCAGGCCAGCGACCTGTGGCAACGTCTGGCTTCGCCCAACGTGATGATCAAGGTCCCCGGCACGTCTGCCGGACTGCCAGCGATCGAGGAGCTGACGCGCCGGGGCGTGAACATCAACATCACCCTGCTGTTCTCTATCGAGCGCTACGGCGAGGTGATCGATGCCTACCAACGCGGCCTTTCTGCGCGCGCGAACGACGGCGAACCGGTCGACAAGATCGCGTCAGTGGCTTCGTTCTTTCTGTCGCGCATTGACACGAAGGCCGACGCCGAGCTGCCGAACGACTCGCCCCTGCGCGGAGAGATCGCGATCGCGAGCGCCCGCGCCGCCTACCAGCGATACCTCGCGAAGTTCACCGGGCAGCCCTGGGCGCGCCTGGAGGAGCTGGGCGCCCAGCGTCAGCGCCTGTTGTGGGCCAGCACCGGAACCAAGAACCCCTGCTACTCCGACACGCGCTACGTCGACGAGCTGATCGGACCGGAGGTGATTAACACGATGCCCGAACACACCCTGCGCGCCTTCGCGGATCACGGGCGCATAGAGCGAACCCTCGACGACGATCCCGGGGCCGCCGAGCGCGTCCTAGCAGATGCTCGACATGCCGGCGTCGAGCTGCACGAGATCACCGACACGCTCGAGGTCGAGGGCGTGGAGTCGTTCTGCGACTCCTACCACCAGCTGCTCGGCTGCATCGCGAGCAAGCTCGGCGCGCTCGCCAGCGCCCGCGGCTGACGAGCGCCTCTTCTGGTCCTCTACTCAGGAATCCCGCGTCGAGTCGGATCTTGGGCCTATCGTGCGAGAAGCTCGCCGAAGTCCCACACGTCGCCGGCGGGCGGCGGAATGTACGTATCGGTACCCCACGCACCGGTGCGCTCAGAACGGAACACGAACGGGACACAGAGCGCGCCGAAGCGCGATGCTCTCGGCGCGGTTGGGGCTCACGTCCGTGGCAACATCGTGGCAACACTCGCTGATCCAGATGCGTCCGATGCGTCAACGGAAAAGCGCTATTGGGACGATCGGGCGCTCTTGGAAGCATCTTGCAGGCGGGTACGAGGTTGAAGGCCTGGTGGGCTTCACGGCCCGTGGTGGTTCGAGTCCACTCGAGCGCATGAGTCTCTCTTGGGAGCCGAGCTGTTCCCCGCTGAGCTGCGGCTCTACCGGGCCACGTGCACTGCGTCCGTCGATCGTGCGATTGGGGGAGTTGCGCCCCCCAGGGGCGGCTTCTCCTCTTGCGCCGCCCATTAGGCTGGTCTGGCTACGCGATCAAACCCCGAATGCTCTGATGAAGGAGGCGTGGTGAACACTTGGGAGCTCAAAGGGCTTGACCTCGAGCCTCGGCTGCCGGAGATCCTTTCTTCGACTGACGCGGCGCGCGTTGTTGTTCTGGACCTCGCGGCGGGCGAGAGTCTCTCCGACCATCAGGTTCACGAGCGCACGTGGCTTGTCGTGATCGACGGTGCGATCGAGGTAACGACGGCTTCCGGCGAGCGCGCGAGCGGCGGCGCTGGGCTGCTGATCGAGGTCGCTCCAGGAGAGCGCCATGAGATCATCGCGTCCTCGGCTGTGCGGCTGCTGCTGCTCTTGACCCCCTGGCCTGGCGGCGGACACCCTGGCGCCATGACGATCCGGGAGAAGCTCTACGCGCGCCGCCACGCCGCGAAGCGAGCTCGGGCCCAGTAGCGCTCCCTCTCGCAGTACGGCGGTCTTCCGGTAAACATGGACTCGCCCATCATCTACACGGTCGGGCATTCAACACGCTCGCTTGACGAGCTCACCGACCTGCTGAAAGCCGCGTACATACGCGAGCTGGTAGACGTCCGCAGCGTTCCTCGATCGCGGCGCCACCCCCAATTCGAGGGCGAAGCCCTGGCGAGCTCGCTGCTCATCCATGGCATCGCCTATACGCACGAGCGGGCACTCGGTGGGTTTCGTCGTCCACGCCCGGGCTCACCCAACACAGGCTGGGAGCACACAGCGTTCCGCGGTTACGCCGATCACATGGCGAGCGACGAGTTCCATCGCGCGCTGACCAGCGTCGAAGCACGCGGACGAGAGCGACCCACGTGCCTGATGTGCGCCGAGGCGCAGTGGTGGCGCTGTCACCGACGACTGATCGCAGACGCGCTTGTAGTCAGCGGCTGGCGTGTTCTGCACCTAGGGCTGCACCCCACGGCGGTCGAGCACGCGCTCACACCCTTTGCCGTGCTCGGCAAAGACCACACACTCACCTACCCTCCACTACAAACCGCGCTTGACATCGAAAATGACCCCCGGCGAAGTTGACCACCGTGAGCGGGAGCTGGCGGGGTGAGGCCAGCAACGATCGCGCCGTCTGCGCAGTGGTGGCCGCGAGCACACCCTAGTGGCAACACCGTGGCAACACTCGCGGATCAATATGCGTCCGATGCGTCCGCGAAACCGCGCTACTGGGACGATCTGGACGCTCCTGTAAGCATCTTGCGTCCGTGTACAAGGTTGAGGGCCTTGTGGGCTTCACGGCCCGTGGTGGTTCGAGTCCACTCGAGCGCATCAAAAGCTCCGTACTAAAACCGTGATGACCGGTCCGGTGATCGTGCTGGCGGCGCTTGCGTAGAACACGCCGCTCTGCAGTGATTCGTCCGTGACGGCTTTGACAAGTCGCTCGGCTCCAACGTCCAGCTTGTGCCCGATGCGAAGGGCAGGCGCGCGTATGGGATCAGGATCCGGCCGGCGATGATCCGCACGAGCGCGGGCTGGTCGCGCAGCACCTCCGTTCCCGCGGTGTTTCCCGGCGACATCGTGATGAACCTGAGCTCGGGGGACCGTCGCGACCGCGCTCGGGGCCATCACTTAGTTGACGCCGACTAGTCGCAGCCGTATAATAGATCTCGACTATGGAGACAGCAGGAACAGCGCGGAAGGTGAGCAACCCGCTCGGGTTGGCGGTTCTCGCCTACTTGTTGATGGAGCCGATGCATCCCTATGAGATCGGGCGGCGGCTGAAAGAGCACGGCAAGGATCGCAACATCAATTACAACCCGGGATCGCTTTACACCGTCGTGGAGAAGCTGGCTAAGGCGGGATTCATCACCAAGCAGGAAAGCGTTCGGGACACCCAGCGCCCCGAGCGGACCCCTTATGCGCTGAGCGACCGCGGTCGCCAGGAGCTCTTTGACTGGCTCGGCGAACTCGTTGCGCAACCGCAGCAAGAGTACCCGCTGTTCGGGGTTGCTTTGTCGCTGTTGAGCGTGCTCCCTCCCGGTGAAGCAGTAGAGCTGTTGAAGCGGCGGCTCACGGCGTTGAGCCATGAGATCGACGCGGTTCGCGCGCTTGTCCAAGGCGCCTCCGACGGCGGGGTGCACTGGTTGTTCCTAGTCGAGGAGGACTACCGACTCGCTGTTCTGGAGGCCGAGCATAGCTTCGTCGAACGACTGATCGAATCGCTAAGCCAGCCAGAGCACCTTCGGGCCTGGCAGGAGATATTCGGAGGTGATCAATGAGCAGCGCACGGCACGCACTCATCGTCGGCGGCGGAATCGCCGGCCAAGTAACCGCGTTGGCACTTCAGCAGGCCGGCATCGACGCGACGCTTTACGAGGCCTACGGCGGCCCGGCCGACGGCATCGGCGGGATGCTCACGGTCGCGCCAAACGGGCTCGCGGCGCTACGGATCGTCGGCGCCGACGATGCGGTCCGAGCGGTCGGCCAACCGATGACCCGTACGGTGATCGCGGACGGTCGCGGTAGGGCAATGGGTGAGCTCTCAGGGCTCGACGGGCTGCCTCCGAGCCAGGCGATGTGGAGGGCCGAGCTCAACCGGGCGCTCCACGATCACGCCGCGGCGCATGACGTGCGGATTGAGTACGGAAAACGGCTGATTGGCGCAAGTGAGGATATGGGGGGTGTCGTCACCGCTCATTTCGCTGACGGCACCACGGCGAGCGGGGACGTCCTCATCGGGGCCGACGGCATCCGCTCGACGGTTCGAGGGCTGATCGATCCTCACGCGCCTAACCCGCAGCACGTCCCCTTGCTCAACTTCGGCGGTGCTGCGGAGCTCGCGATCGAAGCGGACCCCGATGCGACCTACTTCGTGTTCGGTAGGCGGGCATTCCTCGGCTACTGGGTACAGCCCGACGGTCGTACCGCCTGGTTCAGCAACTTGCCTCACAAGGACCCGATGACCATGAGCCAGACGCGCGCCACACCCGCTGCCGAGTGGCTCCAGCGGCTGCGTGAGGTCTACAGCGAAGACGAGCCGGGACGCGAACTGCTCGAGCACACGAGCCCCGATCAGTTGTCCGCGTTCGGCTCCGTACAGATCATGCCGAAGCTGCCGTTTTGGCACCGTGGACGGATGGTGCTCGTCGGCGACTCCGTTCACGCCCCATCACCCAGCTCGGGGCAAGGCGCGTCGCTCGCCGCAGAGAGCGCGATCCAGCTCGCCCGCTGCCTGCGCGACCTACCGGTCGCCAGCGCGCTACAGGCTTACGAACGGCTTCGTCGTGACAGGGTCGAAAAGGTGGCAGCGCGCGCCGCCAGGACGAACGAAAGCAAGACGCTTGGGCCCGTGGCCCTAACGCTGATGCGGCTCATGATGCCCGTCGCGGTGAGGACCTTCCTCACTCCCGAGCGGTTGCTCGGCGCTGAGCAGCGCTACCGGATCGACTGGGATGCACCCATCGTCACCTAACCGAACCGTCTCTAGAAGGAGAGCACCGGATGTCCGAGGCACACAAGGCCGCAGCGCGAGAGGTCTTTGAGATTTGGAGCACCGGTGAGCTCGCGAGCCTTGATGGGCTCGTCGCGCGCGACGTCGTCCACCACGATCCGCATGACGCGCACGCCGGCGACGGGCTGCCCGGGATGAAGCGGACGATCAAGCTGAACCGCGACGCGTTTCCTGACATGCAGCTGATCGTTGAAGACCAGATAGCCGAGGGACAGAAGGTCGTGACGCGCTGGCGTGGAGAGATGACGCACGCCGGAGAGCTAGGTGGCGTGGCTCCTACAGGTAACCACGTCACGATCACGGGTATCACGATCGATCGGTTCGAGGACGGCAAGATCGTCGAGGCCTGGCGCAGCATGGACACACTGGGAGTGCTCCGCGGTATCGGCGCGCTGTGAACAACGTGGAGGGCCGGTGTTTTGTGCCGGTCGTCGGCCTGGCACCCGCCCCGCCGCCACCCGGAGCTCGTGCGTCCAGTTGGCTCGCGTTTGGCTCTGTTGAGTTTGAACAGAAAATTTTGCGGTGTCTCGGTTAGCTCAAAACAGAACACGAATACTAGTCGCGACTCTAATGGACGAACACCTCGACGAGCGGCGTTCCGCCCCTCAGTACGGGCCAAGATGAGCCAATCGCCGCGAGCTTCTCCTGTGCTTCGTCCTGCGCCTGAGCTCGCGAGAAGGCCGATGCGTGATCGGGGTGCTCCTACGGAGCGGCGCTTGATTGCCGAGCGCCGGCTCGGCCGGAGAACAAGGTGTGGCGGCAGAGCATGCAGCATGCACGGCTCGCCTTGCTGCCGATACGGCGAGATGCCGCTAGATCGCAAACCCACGACCTCGAACTCGGCATCTCCTAAGTGTGTTCCGCCAACCTCATGCCGTACGCATCCGCCGAGGCGGAGCAGCTCACCGCGCGCGAGCTCGAGGTCGTCCGCCTCATCGCCATGGGTCTAGAGACGTCAGAGCTTGCAGGGCGGCTTTACATCTCCGAGCACACGGTGCGAGCGCACGTCCGGAACGCGATGGGCAAGCTCGGAGCCCGGACCCGCGCGCACCTAGTCGCGCTAGTGCTTTGTCCCCAGCCCTAACTCATTGACCCGCAGTGTCGGGCCGAGCTCGGCCCCGCGGGGCTCGCCGCGCTCGTCGCGTTGAGAGCGGCTTTCGTGGCAGTTGTGTCCAACGGCGTTACCAACGGGAGCCAAATCCCCCGTAACTAGGGGCTGTTTGGGTCTTTCACCCTGGGAATCATAATCCGCGTGTCGGGGGTTCGAGTCCCTCCTCCGGCATCGCGCCTCAGCGGCGGGAACGACGTCTGCCGGGGGCGAGATCGAGCTTGACGCCGATCGCTTCGGAGATCTGGTTGGCGAGTTCGCTCTGCGCTTCGAGCGTGGGTTGTTCGTGCCCGTTGAGGTCCGAGTTGGACGTCCCCGCAGGGGCCGAGGTTGTCGCGGACCACGGCGACGGGCTGTCCGTGTCGAGCGGTGTAGAACGCGAGGCGGAGAGTGATGCCGAAGCCGGCGGGGCAGCTCCTGACGAGGCCCGTCGATTGCACGAGCGGCAGTTCGTTCAGGAGAGAGGCGACGCGTTCGATCCGCGTCCGGTTGGTGATCGTCACCGGGTGCTGGCCAGGCCGGTTTTCGGGGATGCGCGAGATGGCGGTGATCCGCAGGAGCCGGGCGCCGGCCGGGATCGCCTCGCTGGCCGGCCGCGGCGTGAGCCAGAACCCCGCGGCGAGCGCCCGGATCCCAGTGGTGCCGTTGGCGAGCCGGACCGCCCTGACTTCGAGGCTGATCTGACCGCGGGCTCGCGGAACGCCGGGCCATTCGAAGCCGATCGCGACGGGGAGTGTCGGGATGGCAGGGCTCTGACGGCCACTTTCGACGTTGACGCTGAAGCCTTCCTCGGAACCCGGCGGCGGGTGCTGTTTGACATAGCTGATCGCCTGTCCGGGCGTCCCCGGGACGAGCCACCAGCCGTACAGCAGGAGGTTGTGCGGCGGCTGAAACCGCGGCGCTAGCTGGCCGCCGTCCCCAGCCGGCCCTGCGAGCTGGCCGCCGTCCCCAGCCGGCTCTCTCGCCTGCGGGGTCGAGCCGGGTGGTGGGACGAACCAGGCGAGCGCGTGTTCGGCGCCGATCCGGGCGACCGCTTGGCTTTCGGGTTCGCTCAGCTGGGACGGCACTCCGGAGGCACAGCCGGACCCGCCACCACGGCACCGCCGGCGGCGAGCAGCACGGCGATCAGCGCAACCACCAACGAAGCCCCCTTCATGCCGCGGATCCTAGCCCGCCCTGTCGGTTCCAGAAGTTAGGAACCGGCTTTATGAGACTTGGGCGCGATCACTAATGATGTCTTAGGTCGTGTTTCGGCTGTAAGACATCGGAAGTGATGTCGTCCTTCGTAAGGTGGTCTGACGACCCCGGCCCCCGGTGTTGGGACCCGTCGTGGCGCTGACGACGCCCACGCTCGCGAGGGGCTTCCTTGTCGAGAGCTGCCTGCGACGGGTCCCGCACTGGATCCCGCACACAGGAGCGACGGGATCCAACCCACGGATACCCAACCGGCCGGGAGCCGCAACCCGCGGTCTCGAACTGTTCACAGGTCGCCCGCAAAGTGCGGCCCTTCCGGGAGCTCTGGCTACTTGCGAAGCGATCTGAAGCCCACCCGCACCTCCTCCGAGAAGAGTCGGGGCTGTTCCCATGCCGCGAAGTGCCCGCCTCGGTCGAGCTCGTTGAAATGGATCAGGTTGTTCGGATACGCCCTCTCCGCCCAACTCCGCGGTGCCTGGTACAGCTCGTCGGGAAAGACGCTCATGGCAAACGGGATCGCGATGTTCTTGGCGGCGAAGAAGCCCGCCTTGTTCTCCCAGTACAGACGCGCCGAAGAGACGCCCGTGTTCGTCAGCCAGTAGAGCGTGATGTTGTCCAGGAGGTCGTCTCGCGTCACGTCCCCGGGGGGATCGCCCTTGACGACCCGTTCCACGAGCCCGGGCTGCCCGGTCCCGTCACCGTGGTCGAGCATGAACGCCGCCAGGTCGACGGGCGAGTCTGCCAGCCCGTACAGCGTCTGCGGGCGCGTCGCCATGATGAGCCCGTAGGCGACGTGCGTCGCGTAGAAGCTGCTCAGCTGCTCATACGCGCGCCTCTCCTCGGAGGAGAGATCAGATGGCGGCGGGTCGCCGTGCAGGAACCCGGTTTCAAGCTCGGCTGGAGCGGTGCCGGGCATGTTCGAGTGGATGCCGAGCAGCTCGGGCGCCGCCTGTTCACCCATCGTCTGTGTGACCGCCGCGCCCCAGTCGCCGCCCTGCGCGACGAACTCGGCGTATCCGAGGCGCCTCATCAACTCGACCCATGCCCGTGCGATTCGAGGGGGATCCCACCCGGGTGACGCCGGCTTGCCCGAGAACCCGTAGCCCGGCAGCGAGGGAATCACGACATGGAAGGCGTCTGCTGCGCTGGCGCCGTGTGCCGTCGGGTTGGTGAGCGGATCGATGATCTTCAGCTGCTCGATGATCGAGCCCGGCCACCCGTGCGTGACGATCAGCGGCAGGGCATCCTCGTGCCGGGAGCGGACGTGGATGAAATGAATGTCCAGGCCATCGATCTCGGTGATGAAGTGCGGCAGGGCGCTCAGCCGCGCCTCGCACGGGCGCCAGTCGTAGTCTGTGCCCCAGTAGCGCGCCAGTTCCTGGATCGTCGCGAGCGGCACGCCCTGCGAATCGTCGGTGACCGTCTCCCGCTCGGGCCACCTCGTCGCGTTTATGCGCCTGCGCAGCTCCGTGAGCTCCGCCTCGGGAAAGCCCACCTGAAAAGGACGAACCGCCGTCTGGTCGCTGCCGGTCCTCGGTGCGACATCGGTTGCGGACATCTCGTGCTCCTTCTGGGGTCGTGGTACGGATGGGAGCCGGTCTGCGGCCCGTTTTCTCCTCAGCCCGCACGATCCTCCGCCCCGTCGGCAGTCGCGCCCGGGAGGACACTGGTCTGCTCCCTGGTCGCGGACTCTGCCGCTGTCTCCCCGCTGCTAGGCGAGGAGCTGCTGGCCGCCGTCGATGTCGTATGTCGCGCCGGTGACGGCGGTGTTCGTCATCAGGTGAACGGCGAGCGTCCCGACGTCGGCCGGTCCGACGACACGCCCGATCGGGAGCGTCGCACGCAGTTCGTCGCGCCTGGCTTCGAGCCCGTCGCCGAGCAGCGACGCCGACAGCGGGGTGTCCACGAAGCCGGCCGCGATCAGGTTGACGCGAACCGGCGCGAGCTCCAGCGCCAGGGCGGCGGTGAACGGGGGGAGGGCGGCGGTGGCCGCGGATGCGATGCCGAGCCCGTGACCGATGCGCCGTCCGCCGGTGCTACCCATCAGCAGCAGCGTCCCGCCGGGCCTCATCTTGGGCGCGGCGCCTCGTGCGACCTCGAGCGCCACCACCAAACGGTCGCTCATCGCCAGGCGCACCTGCGCCGAGTCCATCCCGAGGAGTGGCCCGTAGGTGGGGCGGCCCGCCGTGACCATGACGTGGTCGATCGGACCGGGCAGGCCCTTGAAGAATCGCTCCAGCGCACCTGCGTCATTCGCGTCGAAGGCCGCAGCTCTCTCAGCGTGGACATCGAGCGCCGCCCGCTCGAGACGTTCGGGATTCCGGCCGGTGAGGATGACGATGGCTCCCTCGGCGCGAGCGCGCCGGGCGGTCTCGAGGCCGATTCCGGCACTGCCGCCGATCACGACGACCGTCTGTCCCAGCAGTTCCGGCTCGCGAACCGAGTTCACACGGAAGCCAGCTCGGGGTCTGCCGAGGGCAGCGCAGAGATGAGCTCCCGGCGCGAGCTGATGCTCAACTTCGCGAAGACCTTCCTGAGATGCCACTCCACCGTTCGGGGGCTGAGGAACATCCTGCCGCCGATCTCGGGATTCGACAGGCCTTCGCGCGCGAGCATCGCGATCTGCCGCTCCTGGGCGGTGAGCTCGTCGCGGGTCTCGGGCGTGCGCCTGCGTACACGCTCTCCGGTGGCCAGCAGCTCGACCCGGGCCCGCTCAGCGAACGCCTCCATCCCGATTGCGGCGAGCATGTCGTGAGCCGTGCGTAGCTGCGCGCGGGCCTCGACGCGTCGATTCTCGCGTCGCAGCCACTCTCCGTAGAGCAGGTGCGCGCGTGCGAGCTCAGGGCGCAGCCGCGTGCGGCCGAGCCGCTCGATCGCCTCGCGATACAGGGGCTCGGCCGAGTCTCGCTCGCTCAGCAACGCGCACGAGCGGGCCGCGACGCCAAGGCCCCAATCGGTGCTGCTCGCTCGCGCGTGCTCGACGAGCAGCGCGAGCGAGGTTTCTCCCAGACCGACGTCCCCGGTCCTCGCCGCGGCTTCGATCAGCTCGCTCAGCGCCCAGTCGGACAGGAACAGCTCGGGCGTGTCCTCGCTCGCGTCACGGGCCGGCACGAGCGCTTCCTCGTAGCGGCCGAGGCCGTTGAGCACCATCGCGCGCGCCCAATGCGCGTATTGGACGGCGGTGCCCTGTCCGCCGGCACAGGCATCGCTGATGGTCTTGTCGATCAGGCTGAACGCCGACGCTTCGCGGCCCTGGAATCCCGCCAGCACGAGCGCGCCGTACGGCGCGACCCGGGTGCCTGTCGCGTCCCTGGCAGCATCGGCCTCGGCGATCAGAAGCGCTGCTTCCTCGAAGTCCCCACCCAGCGTCACGGCCTGGGTCAGCACGTTGACTGCGACGGTCAGGAAGGCGAGCGCACCGGCGTCACGGGCCAGTTGGACGCAGCGCGTCGCGATCGCAAGGCAGGCGTCGAAGTCCCACGCCTCGACCGCGGCGGCCGTCGCCAGCCATCCCCAGCGCAGCGTCTCCTCGGGGGTGGCGGCCTCGCCGAGGAAGCCCGCCGTGGCCCGTTGCAGGACGGGCACAGCCACGCGGCGTCCGTCGGTGAACAGCAGCGAGAAGCCGTCGAGCAGCAGATCGGAGGCGTGTTCGTGCTCTGCCGGCGGGGCGCGGCGAGCCTCACGGGAGACGTCGTGCAGGTTGCCGTCGTCGGCCAGCCGCCCGGCGAACATGGCTGCGCTCCACGCGTCGAGATACGTTTCGCGCGCGAGCTCTGGATCGAGGGACTCCAGAGTCTTCGCCGCCCGCAGCAGCAGCGGGGCGGCATCGTTGCCACGGCTCTGGGAGAAGGCGGCCTCCGCACGCAGGAGGTCGAGACGGGCTCGCTGCAGGTCGTCCAGCGAGCTTGCTTCCGCGGCGGCCAGCAGGGCCAGCGCGGTGTCGAACGTGCCGGCACGCAAGCTGGCGTCGGCTGCGGCAAGTGCGCGATCGGTGCGCCGCTCGGCGACCGTCGAGAGCGCCACAGCCCGCTCGAGGAACGCTGCCGCGGCTGCCACCCCGCCACGCGCCTGCGCGCGGCCCGCTGAGCGCTCGAGCTCCTCGGCGACCGCCTCATCCGGGCCCGCCGCAGCGGCGGCCAGGTGCCAGGCGCGCCGGTCGGGATCGCTCTCGGAGTCCGTCACTTCGGCCAGAGCGAGGTGCGCGACGCGGCGCGTCTCCACGGGCGCGGACCCGTAGACAGCAGACCGGACCAGCGGGTGACGGAACGTCACCTGCGCGCCGATCGACAGCAGCCCTTCGGATTTTTCGGCGGCGGCCCCCGGCGCCTGCATGCCGAGGTGCTCGGCGGCACGCCACAGCAGCATCGGATCTCCGACCGGCTCGGCTGCGGCGAGCAACAGCAGCAGGCGCGTGTCCTGTGGAAGCGCCCGCAGGCGGCGCTCGAAGCTCTCCTCTATGCGCCCGGGCAGTGTCTGGGCACTCAGCAGACCGAACCCGCCCGCCAGCTGTGTCGCCGTCAGGCCGCGTGGCAGCTCCAACAGCGCCAGCGGGTTCCCCTGTGTCTCGGCCACGATTCGGTCACGGACGCGCTCGTCGAGCAGGAAGTGAACCGCGGAGCGAAGGAGCGCTCGTGCCTCGCGCATGCTCAGCCCCGACACCTCCAGCTCGGCGAGTCCGCGCAGCTCGCTGCCCGGATCGCGAGCCGCGAAGACGAGCCCCACCGGCTCCGCCAACAGCCGCCGTGCGGCGAATGCGAGGGTTTGCGCCGACGCGCGGTCCAGCCACTGCGCGTCGTCGATCACACACAGGAGCGGGCGATCCTCGGCCGCCTCGCAGAGCAGGCTCAAGACGGCCAGCCCGACCAGGAACGGATCGGGTGCCATCCCGCTGCGGAGTCCGAACACGACCTCGAGCGCCTCGCGCTGTGGAGGGGGGATCCGGCCCATGTGATCCATCAGCGATCCGTACATCTGATGAAGGCTCGCGAAAGCCAGCTCCATCTCCGACTCCACGCCTATCGCGCGTACGACCTGCACGTCCGGCGCCGAGGCGACCAGGTAGTCCAGCAGCGCGGTCTTGCCGACGCCGGGCTCGCCGCGAAGCACAAGGGTCCTACTCTCGCCGCTCCGGACAGCCTCGACCATGCCGTCGAGCAGGGCGCACTCATTGCTACGACCCCGCAAGATGGGCGGCCCCCCGGTGAACGGAGGATCGGTTGCCATGAGCAACATGCATCGTATCGATCCGCCAGCCCTATCCGGGGCGAGCACACAGAGAGCACGGCCGCCGGCCCGGCCGGGGACCGGGCGCGAAGATCACCCGAATGTGAAGACGTAGGCACGCACGCCCGGGTCGAGGAACGTGATCTCGAAGTCGCGCTCGGCGACCGTTCCTCGCTGGCGGACGAGCTGGTACATCCGCGGCTCGGACACGGCGCCCTCGCCGGACGAGTCGGCATCGAGGCCGTGGGCATCACCAGGCGGCTGACCGTCGAGGCGCACGCTGAAGCGGACGGGAGCGTCGACCGTCGGCGGCGCGAGCACCAGGTTGAGATCGCGCGCCTGGAAGCGGTAGGCGACCGAGCCTGCGGGCGCTTCGAGCACGGCCGCCTCCTCCCTGACCGACCACTCGCCGTCGAGTGACCACTGGTTCAGCGCAAGCCCGCCCGCCCGCGGGTCGCTGCGGCGCTCGCCGCGGGCGTAGCCCAGGTATGTCTCCGGGGACCTCAGCGTGTCCCAGTCGGCGGCCTCGGCCAAGCCGCTCGCGTCGACACGGACGATCGGCTCATCGATGCCCAGCAGCTGCTGTATGGCCCGCTCGGTCTCCTCGTAGGCGCCCTCGCCGAAATGGTCGAACTTGACTCGCCCTTCGCGACCGACGAGGTAGACGGCCGGCCAGTACTGGTTCCCGAACGACCGCCAGATCGTGAAGTCGTTGTCGATCACGACCGGGTGGCCGACACCCAGCTCGCGCGACGCCCGTCGGACGTTCTGCAGGTCGTGCTCGAACCCGAACTCCGGGGCGTGCGCGCCGACCAGGACGAGCCCGCGGTCGCCATATCGCTCGTGCCACGCCGTGAGGTACGGCAGCGTCCGCAGCCAGTTGACGCACGAGTAGGTCCAGAAGTCGACCAGTACGACGCGTCCGCTGAGCCGCTCGGCCGTGAGCGGCTCGGAGTTCAGCCAGACTGTCGCGTTCTCGAGCGCCGACAGCGCGCCATGGGTGGGGTGCGTGGTGGCCATCTCCTCCTCCTGGTCGGTCAGTCGCGCCCGCCGCTGAACAGGTCGAGCAACAGCAGGAAGATGTTGAAGATGTCGAGGAAGATGCTGGCCGCGATCACGACGGCGCTGTCCGGGCTCGCTCGGCGCAGCCGGTTGAAGTCGAAGATCGTGAACGCGCCGAAGATCCCCAGTCCTGCGACGGCGTAGATGATGTTGCTGTTGGGGATCGAGAGGAAGATCGCGACGATCCCGAACACGATCAGGCCCAGCAGCGCCCAGAGCAGCGTGCGTGCCCACGACGAGAGGTCTCTGCTCGTCGCGTAGCCATACGTGCCGCAGGCGGCGACGAACGCCGCGGTGGCTCCCGCCGCCTGCCACAGCGCGGACGGGTCGGCCTTGGCGTAGTCGGCGATCACGGGCGCGACCGCGAGCCCGAGCAGGAGCCCCAACCCGAACAGGAGTCCGATCGCGAGCTGTTCACGCCGCTTGGCGGTGGCGACGTTGAGCCCGATGATGCATCCGAACGCCCCGATGAACAGCACCAGGCCGGTTCCACCGCTGAGATTACGGCCGAGGTACGCGCCGAGCGCGGCGAACCCGACCGCGACAGCGACGAAGCCCATCACCTGGCCGAACAGCTCCCTGGTGTCGCGCTCGACCGCCCTGCCGCCTAGCGCCCGGTCGTCATAGGTCTCGGACGAGCTCATCCTCAGCAGCCTGATCGTCTCCGCAGCACCTCGCGCCCGTGAACACCCTGGTCCGCCTCCCTGGTCTCCCGAACCGTGCTGGTCGGGGACCACACGCAGGCGGGCAGCCCGTTCGACCTCCTGATGATGATGAAATGGGTCGCCGCGATGCCTGACTCTGGGAGTGGGAAATCAGGCGGAAACAAACCAAAGGAGCAGCAGAATGCGCGCGGACATCGTCCCCGGGGCCACATTCCCCGACTACGAGCTTCCCGACCACACCAAAACCGCCCGCAAGCTCAGCGAGCTACAGGGCGATGACCCCCTGATCCTCACCCTTTCCCGCGGCAACTACTGCCCGAAGGAGCATCAGCAACACCTCGAACTCGCCGCCAACCACCCCAAGATCGCCGTCGCCTACACCCAGATCGCCACGATCACCACCGACGACGACCACGGACTCAAAGAGTTCCGGGCCTCTGTGGGCGCCCAGTGGACCTTCCTCTCAGATCCTGGGCGCACGGTCCAACAGGACCTCGACATCCAGGAGTACACAGACCCCGAGAACAACCCCATGATCCCCCACACCCTGATCCTCAAGCCCGGACTGATCGTCCACAGGATCTACAACGGCTACTGGTTCTGGGGCCGACCCTCGTTCGTCGATCTCTGGGGAGACCTACGCCAGGCAAGCAGCGAGATCCGGCCCGACTGGGACCTCGCCGCGCCCGGGTTGCGCGAAGCGTGGGAGACCGGAAACCGCGGGATATTCCATGGGTTCGACGACGATACCGCTACCACCTAGCCTCTCCACGGCGCCCGACGCAGGTCCGGCTCCTCCTCAGCAGACCCGTGCGACGATGAGTTCGACGCTCGTACCCGACTCCAGGTGCGTGCGGGGAGCCGGATTGGTCTGGCAGACGATCCACGTCGGTTCGATCTCGCTGGCAGGCCCACGCAGAGCGCTCAACCTGAAGGGGACCCCTTTGGCGCGGAGCGCTCGCTCGGCGACACCGAGCGGCATCCCGATGACGCTGGGGACCGGTTCTGGAAGAGGCGTTCCTTCCGTACCGTTCGACCCGGATGCCGCGGGCGTCGTGCCTGCTGGCGAGGACGTGACGGGAACGGGCGCCTTCGGAGCGCTGGCGCCTGCGCAGCCGAACCACGCGAGCCCCGCTCCCGTCAGAGCAAGAGTCATCGTCCGACGCAGCCACGCCATGCGGGCAGGGTAGCTGCGCGAACGCATTAGACTCGCCGCGTGGAGTTCGGCATCGGCTACTTCGCCACCCACGACGGCGTCGATCCGGGCAGCCTTGCGCGGCTGGTCGAGCAGCGCGGGCACGAGTCGCTGTTCTTCCCGGAGCACACGCACATCCCGGCCGCTCGCGAGACGCCGTACCCGGCCGGTGGCGAGCTGCCGCGCAAATACGCCCACACGTACGACCTGTTCGTGGCGCTGACCGCGGCCGCGGCCGCGACGTCGAAGCTGCGGGTCGGCAGCGGCATATGCCTGATCATCGAGCGTGACCCGATCATCACCGCCAAGGAGGTGGCCAGCGTCGATCACCTCTCCGGGGGGCGCCTGGAGTTCGGGGTGGGCGCGGGCTGGAACCGCGAGGAGATGCGAAACCACGGCACCGATCCGCGCGTACGCATGGCGATCATGGCCGAGCGCGTAGAGGCGATGAAGGCGATCTGGACCCAGCAGGAGGCGAGCTATCACGGCGAGCACGTCGACTTCGAGCGGATCTGGTCCTGGCCCAAGCCCGCCCAGCAGCCGCACCCGCCGGTGCTCGTCGGCGGCAACGGCCCGACTGTGCTCGATCGCGTCCTGCGGTTCGGGGATGCATGGCTGCCCAACTACCTCGGCGAGCACGACGACCTGCTCGGCCGCGCGCGCGAGCTGTGGGCGCGGGCCGAGCGCCCGATCTCCCTGACGGTGATGGGCGCACCAGCCAAGCCGGAGGTGCTCGAGGGCTTCGAGAAGGCCGGTGTCAGGCGGGTCGTGCGCTGGATCCCCTCCGCGCCTCTCGGGCCGGTGGAACGCGCTCTTGAGCGTTGGGAGAGCGCGATCGCCGAGCTCCACGGAGAGTGAGCCCGGCCGAAGCGCGCCGCCGCTTCGCCGCCGCCAGGGTGGCCCGCCTCGCGACGGTCGACCCCCGAGGGAAACCGCAGATCGTGCCGATCGTCTTCGCGCTCGCACACGAGACGGTCTACAGCGTGGTCGACAGCAAGCCGAAGCGCACCACCGATCTGCGACGCCTGCAGAACGTCAGGGCGAACCCCCGGTCCTCGGTGCTGGTCGATCACTACGACGACGTCGACTGGAACGCGCTCTGGTGGGTTCGAGCCGACGGAGCCGCCCGGATCCTCGATCTGAACGAGCCGGAGGCGAAGCAGGCCGTCGAGCTGCTCGTCGAGCGCTACCCGCAGCAGCGCGCCGTCGGACCTGTGCTGGCAATCGACGTCGAACGCTGGTCGGGCTGGTCAGCGGAAAGTGGGCGCCGGAGCTAGCGGGCCTGCGCGGGCTGGTGCAGGCCGAAGGGGGTTCCCTCGGTGTCCTTGCAGATCGACCACTCCGACCCGGGGTGGATCATCGCTCCGCCGTGCGTCCGGACCGTCTCGAGCGCCGCCTCCATGTCTCCCACCTCGAAGTACGGCAGGGAGAACGTGTCGCCCGGTCCGCGTCCGCGCGGGTGCACCCCGACAGCGGGGATGACGTCATGGGTCTGCCAGCCCTCCCCCTCGCCCGGCCGGCGGGGGTCCAGCTCGAGGCCGAGCAGCTCACCCCAGAACCGCCGTGCCCGGTCGGGGTCGTCCGCCGGTAGCTCTATCAGGGTCGGCGCCGCGCCCGCCACAGGCCCTGACCATAGCTGCGCGGCGACCGTCTCGGGTCCCGGTCCTCGCGGGCGCTCCGCGCTCAGCTGCCGGGTGTGCGCCCAGCCGCCGGTGGCACGGCGCCCGTCAGCGATCCACTCTCAGGCCATTCTGAGCATCCTCGACGCAGATCGCCACCGAGCGGGCCCATGGTGCCTGTTGACCCGGGGCGAACCCGGACAATGGAAAGGACCAACAAATGCTCAGACCAATCAAGAAGGGGCTGATGGCCGTCGCAGCGCTTGCGGCCCTCGCTCTGGGTGGCTCGGCGCTCGCCGGCGCGGCGACCTCGTCGACCACGACCACCGCGGCGCCGACCGCGTCGGGCACGCAGACCCCGCCCGCGTTCAACGGTCCGGCTCACGGAACGGCGGCCCACGAGGACGCCGAGAAGGCCGTAACCGGCAGCGCTGCCGAAAAGGCCCAGGCCGCGGCGGTGAAGAGCGTCGGCAGCGGCACCGCGGGTGCCGTGACCACCGACTTCACCGGCAAGGGCTTCGAGACGACCGTCACGAAGTCCGACGGGTCCACGGTCGACGTCCACCTCGACAGCTCCTACAGCGTCATGCAGGGCCCCGGCGGCCCCGGTCACCCCGGCGGCCCGGGCGGTTCACCGCCAGCCGGCTACGGAGGGTGAGCGGAGTGATGCGTGGCGGAGGCCGGGAGTCGCCGGCCTTCGCCATGTTCGCCGGGTCAGCGGAGCCTCAGCTCCGGTGACCGCAGCGGACGCACTCGTACCAGCGCGAGCAGGTATCTCCTCGCCACTGCCAACGGTGTCCCA
This sequence comes from uncultured Solirubrobacteraceae bacterium, assembly GCA_963760785.1. Taxonomy (GTDB): domain Bacteria; phylum Actinomycetota; class Thermoleophilia; order Solirubrobacterales; family Solirubrobacteraceae; genus Palsa-744. The sequence continues at coordinate 448,069 of CAVXEL010000002.1, forward strand.
GCAGGGTGCAGATCGTCACACCCCAAGCGTGACAGCGGGTCGTGGCACTTTGAATCCCACAACTGCGTGATTCTCGGGCGCCCGGACCGCGTGCTCAGAGCGTCGGGGAGGCGCTGCCCAGCGTCGCGTAGTGCGCGTCGGCAAGAGCCCATCGCTCGCTCGCCGGCTCCGCCGGCCGACGCTTGCCGCTCGCGGTCGACCCTCCCGGTCCGGTGATCCGCGCCGAGCGCCCCGCGAGGCGAGGAGCGGACCCCTCGGGCGCGGCCGGGTCCCGATCCGCGCTCGCGACCGAAAGCCCGACCGCCTGCCGCTCGCGCAGGCGACGCACGGTGATCTCATCCCGTCCCTGCCCGGAGGCGCTCTCATCGATGCGTCTGCGGGCGTCCGCCAGGACTCTCGCGGACGCGGCGGGGGCCAACCCGAAGGCCTCCGCAACGCGTTGCTCGCCGAGGCTCAGCAGCAGGCGGTCGCGCTCCCGGCGCAGCTCCGCCTTCCCGCGGGCCAGAGCCATGCTCTCGGCGAGAGCTTGCGCTGCGCCCCCGCTCGGCGCGGTCCCGCTCCTGAGGATCCTGGGAGAGTCGTCATCCATTGGCGTCGTAGTGTTGCCTAGCCTCCGGACGGCTTGCCCGTCCCAGGCCGGCGGCTCGGCGCTCGCGCTCCACAGCCGGTCGTGTCGGGCAGTCCGCCAGGTGGTCGTCGACGAGGCCGCAGGCCTGCATCAGGGCGTAGAGCGTGGTCGGTCCCACGAAGCGAAACCCACGTTTCTTGAGCTCGCCGGCGAGGGCCGCGCTCTCCGCCGTGGTCGCCGGCACTTCGGCCCAGGTCCTGGGCGCTCGCCCGCGCCCGGAGGGGGCATGTGCGCGGATCAGCTCGTCCAGCGGAGTCCCGGCGGCGCGTAGTGCGACCGTGGCTCTGGCGTTGGCGAGCGTCGCCTCGATCTTGCGCCGGTTGCGGATGATGCCCGCGTCGGCCAGCAGCCGTTCCACGTCGGCGTCGCCGTATCGGGCCAGCAGCTCCGGTTGGAAGCGCGCGAACGCCGAGCGGAACGCATCCCGTCGCCCGAGGATCGTGCGCCACGACAGCCCCGACTGGAACGCCTCCAGGCTCAATCGTTCGAACAACCCCCGCTCGTCGGTCACCGGGAACCCCCACTCCTCGTCGTGGTAGCGCTCGTAGAGCGGGTCGCCGTTCCCGAAGCACCGTCGGCCCGGCGCCGCATCGGGCAAGGCGCCATCCGGAAGGTGCGAGCGGCGCATGTCGACCCGGGGCGGATCGGTCGCGAGCACGTGCGCGCCCTCGGCCTCGAGCCGTGACCGCTGGTCCTCGCCCACCGGCAGCGAGCCGTCGGCCCGAACGACCCGCCACCACGGCAGGTCCTCCGCGGTGTCGTGAAGGACCCTGCCCGCGAAGCGCGGCGAGCCGGGTGAGATGTCGCCGTACGTGCGCACGAACCCCTCCGGGATCGCCCGCACGCGTTCGATGATCTGCTCGGGGGTCGGGGGCGTCACGTGGTCCTCACGCGCCCCCGGGCTCCTGCGCCGCGTGGAGCGGCGCTCGGGCGACGCCCCGCAGCGGCGGTCCCGTGACGGCGCACGAGAATGCGTGCGTGAGTGAGGGATCGGGCTCGCCCGCGCTCGGCGCAGCCAGCAGGTCGTTGTCGATCGTCAGCCATGCCAGCACTCCGCCCGCCGCGGCCAGGCCCGCACAGACGATCATCGCGACATGAAAACCGTGGGTCATCGCCGCCGGCTCGTAGAAGCGCTTCCCGGTCAGGCCGCCCAGTAGCGGCAGGACAGCCACGGCGAGCAGGTTCGCGACGCGGGACACCGCGTTGTTGACGCCCGAGGCGACGCCAGCGTGGGTCTGGTCGACTGCCGCCAGCACCGTTGCGGTCACCGGCGAGGCCACGAGGGTGACGCCGAGCCCGAAGACGATCACCGCCGGGAGAACGCTCGTGGCGTAGCTGTCGCCAGGGTTGATCCGCGTCATCAGCAGCACACCGACGGCGACCAGAAGCGGTCCGATCGTGAGCGGGATGCGCGGCCCGATCCGCTGAGCGAGGTCGCCCGCCCTGGCGGACAGGAGCAGCATCAGGGCCGTCTCGGGCAGCGCCGCGGCGCCGGCCGCGAGCGGCGAGTAGCCCATCGAGATCTGCAGGAACGCGACGAGCAGGAAGAACACGCCGCCGAAAGCCCCATAGACGACGAACGTGACGGCGTTGGCGGCGCTGAACTGGCGCGAGAAGATCCCCAGGGGAAGCATCGGGTTGGCCACCCGCCGCTCCACCGCCACGAACGCCCCCGCCGCCGCGATGGCCGCCGCGGCGGCCAGCATGTTCACGATCGACGTGCCGCTGTGCGGAGCTTCGATCAGCGCGTAGGTCGACCCGGCGAGCGCGGTCGCCGCGAGCAGCGCGCCGGCGACGTCCAGGCCGCCCCGCTCGTCCTGGTCGCGACTCTCGGGCACGTGCCTCGCGGTCAGCATGACGACCGCGCCGAGCGGGCCGTTGATGAGAAACGCGGCCCGCCACGATGCGGCGGTGATCAGGTAGCCGCCAAGCAACGGCCCGAGCGCGGCCGCGACGCCGGTCAGGCCCGACCAGGCCCCGATCGCGTGCGGCCGGTCCTGACGGCGAAAGCTAGCCTCGATGATCGCCAGGCTGCCCGGCGTGAGCATCGCGCCGCCCACGCCCTGTAGGAGCCTCGCGGCGATCAGCGTCTGCACGTTCGGCGCGAGCGCGCAGAGCAGCGACGCCGCCGAGAAGAGGGCGGCGCCGATCGTGAACACGCGGCGGCGGCCGAATCGGTCGCCCAACGCGCCGCCGAGCAGGATCAGCGAGGCGAGGCTCAGCAGATAGCCGCTCAGAACCCACTGCAGCTCGCTCGTGGAGGCGCCGAGGTCGCGCCCCATCGCCGGCAGCGCGACGTTGACGATCGTCCCGTCCAGGAACACCATCCCCGAGCCGAGCACTGTCACCGCGACGATCCAGCGCCCCTGCGAGCTGCGGTAGGCGGCCAGCCCTCTTTCGTCCGCCGCGGAGGTCGCGCCAGGCCCCGATGGCTCCGCGCCCATCCCGCCGCTGCCCCGCTAGAGGAGCCGCGGCATGACCTCGGCCGCGATCAGCGCCACGTGCTCGACGTCGTCCATGTCGATCACCTGGAGGTATGAGCGCGAGGCTCCCGCCTGTCGGTACTCCTCCAGCCGTGCCGCGACCTGCTCCGGCGAGCCGGCGGCGCCGGAGCGGCGAAGCTCCTCGAGGTCGCGTCCGATCCGGGCGGCGCGCCGCTCGAGCTCGGCCCCGTCGCGCCCGCAGCAGACCGTCACCGCATGCGAGTAGACCAGCTCCTCGGGGTCGCGGCCCGTGCTCTCGCACGCCGCCCGTACTGCTGCGATGCGCTCCGCGGCGAGCGTCGCGGAGGCGAACGGGACGTTGAACTCGTCAGCGAACCGGGCCGCCAGGGAAGGCGTCCGCCGGCTGCCCAGGCCGCCCACGATCACCGGCGGATGAGGACGCTGCAGCGGCTTGGGCAGCGCGGGGCTGTCGGTCAGGGTGTAATGCGCCCCTCCGAACGAGTAGCGCTCCCCCGGGGGCGTGCCCCACATGCCGGTGAGGATCGTCAGCTGCTCCTCCAGACGGTCGAATCGCTCGGCGATCGGGGGGAACGGGATCCCGTAGGCCTCGTGCTCGGCCTCGTACCAGCCGCTGCCGAGCCCCAGCTCCACTCGCCCGCCGCTCATCGCGTCCACCTGCGCGACCGCGACGGCCAGCGGCCCCGGAAGCCGGAACGTCGCCGAGGTGACCAGCGTGCCGAGGCGGATCGTGTCCGTCTCGCGTGCGAGCGCGCCGAGCGTGACCCACGAGTCCGTCGGACCGGGGTCCCCGGGTCCCGGTTTGATCCGAAGCAGGTGATCTGAGCGGAAGAACGCGCCGAAGCCGAGTGACTCGGCGGCACGTGCCAGCGCGAGCTGCTGGCCGTAGCTCGCGCCTTCCTGCGGCTCGACGAAGATCCTCAGCTCCATCGTCCGTCCCCCATCGCGTCTTGGTCCCCCGCCCTCTCGATGTGGATCATTGGTCTCGCTGGTCGCCTCCTTCCCGGTGCTGTCGAGCGCCTCGCCACGGACAAGGGTGACACGGCGGCCCGGCTCCCGCTAGCCTGGGTCCAGGCGGCCGGCGACCAGTGCGTTTCGCGATCTCCATCCCGCAGCTGTTTCCCGACGGCGAACTCGATGCGGCGGACTTCCGCGCCCACTTGGCGCGCGCCGAGGAGCTCGGTTTCGACAGCGCCTGGGCTCAGGAGAACACGCTGGGCTCCGCGCCGGTCCTGGGACCGCTGGGGACGATGAGCTTCGCGGCGGCCTGCACGTCGGAGCTCCGACTGGGCTGCGCGGTGTTCGTCAGCAGCATGCACAGCCCCGTGCATCTGGCGAAGGAGATCTCGACCATCGACCAGCTCTCCGGCGGCCGCGTCGAGGTCGGCTTCGCCGCCGGCGGACCGGGCGGCATGGCTTCGGCCTTCGGCGTCGCCCCGAGCGAGAGGATCCCCCGCTTCATCGAGGGGCTGCGCGTCATGAAGGCCTGCTGGGCCGAGTCGAGCATCACCTTCGAGGGACGCTTCTGGCAGCTCGACGGCGCGGCGATGGAGCCCAAGCCCGTCCAGAAGCCCCACCCACGGGTCTGGCTCGGCGGCAGCCATCCCGGCGCGCTGCGCAGGGTCGCCGAATACGGCGGCGGGTTCTTCGGCGCCGGCATGTCCACCACCGAGCAGTTCGCCGAGCAGGTCAGGATCGTGCGGGCCGAGCTTGCCGAGGCCGGTCGCGACGCGGCCGGCCTGCAGATCGCGAAGCGGGTGTACGTGGCCGTGGAGGACGATCCCGCGCGGGCGCGAGCGCAGCTCGACCGGGCGCTGCACCGACTCTACGGCCAGCACGGGCTGCTCGACGTCGCCGTCGCGGGAACCGCGGAGGAATGCGCGGACGGACTCAGCAGGGTGTCTTCAGCCGGCGCCGAGCTGATCCAGCTGCACCCCCTCTACGACGAGCGCGAGCAGATGGAACGGCTCGCCTCAGATGTGATTCCGGGCGTGCGCGCCGGCGCGCCCTGAGCGGCGCCATCGAGCCTCGCGCGTGGGCCCGCCTGCTCAGCGCGCGCCGAGCGGCCCGGGGCGCAGGACCTCCGGATCGTGACCCGGCATGACCGTCATGCCGCTGTCGCGCATCGTCCGCAGGCGGTCGGCCGCCCGCCCCTGCAGCTCGTGGTCCGCGGCGAAGATCGGGAACCGGTGATCGTCCAGGCCCGCCGCGAAGTGGGCGACATCTGCACCGAGCACGAGATCGCCCACGCGGATCGACTGGTGCCCGGGCGTGTGCCCCGGGGTGAACAGGAGCTCGACGCTCCCATCGCCCAGCAGGTCGCAGTCGCCCTCGACGAGGATCACCTCGCGGTCGTCGCCTGCGTAGTCGCTCGTGAGGAAGACGTTGCGGGCGATCGCCCTCTCGTCGCGGCCGGCCTGCCATTCGCTGCGCTGGATCACGACCGGCACCGAGGCCGGGATCAGCCCCAGCCCGCCGACGTGATCCCAGTGCAGGTGGGTGAGCACGACCTTGGTCAGCGACCCCACGTCGAGCTGCTCCGCGATGCTCTGCTCCTGCTCGAGGGCGATCGCAGCGAAGACATCTCCTCGCCCGTAGTGGGCGACCGGATCGGCGATCGCCGCGGGATTCAGACCGGTGTCGACGAGGATCCGCTCGGTCGCCGTCTCCAGGACATAGGCCGGTATCGGGAACCGGGTCGTCCGGTCCATGTCCTCTCCGGCCCGGAAGATCCCGGCCGGCGCGGTGAACCAGCCCACGTTCAGCATCTCGACGTTCACGAGCCCCTCCCCACGCATCGCTGGTTGACCGGCTCCCACGCTGCTCACGCCCGCACCCGCGCCGATTCCCCGCCTCGGCCGCACTGCGCTCCTGCGTTCGCCAGCGCGCGCTCGAACGCCGCGGCGGCGCGGAGGAGCGTCCGCTCGTCGCCCAGCAGCTGGCGCTGCCAGTTCGTCGCGAGCCCGATCGCGTTGAGCTCGAATGCGACCTGGGCCGGATCCTGTCCGTCGGCCAGCTCGGCGTCGCGGGCCAGCTGCGTGAGCAGGTCGAGCCACCCGCTCATCACCTCGATGATCCGGTCGCGAACCGGCCCGGGACGGCCGTCGAACTCCAGCGACGCCGCCTGGAAGAAGCAGCCTCCGGGAAACACGTCGCGGCGGAAGTAGTCGAGCCAGGCCGCGAGCGTCGCTCGCAGGCGCGCCAGCCCCTCGGTCTCCGCGGCCGCCGGCGCGACGACCTCTCTGATGAAGATCGCCCGCGCCGCCTCGATCGTCGCGAGCTGCAGATCGCGCTTGCTCCCGAAATGAGCGAACAGGCCGCTCTTGCTCACCCCCGAGTGGGCCGCCAGCCCGCCGATCGTGAGTGCTTCGAGCCCCTCCCGGGAGCCGAGGTCGACGGCGGCGGCGAGTATCTCCTGGCGGGTGCGCTCGCCGCGCAGGCGCCGCCCGTCCGCCCTCGTGTGGCTCGAGGTGCCGTCCATCCCCGGATCTTATAGCACGATCGTGCTAAAGAATTGGTCAATCGGCTCGGCGGGGGTCCATCGGAGCGGAGTCGAGCGGCTCATAGCTCGCCTGGACGTCGTGCACCCGCAGCTCCGAGGCGCGCTCGAGGCTGTCGGTGATCGCCGCCTGGTAATCGGCGAAGACCCGCGAGGCGTAGTGCTCGTCGAAAGCCGCCCGGTCTCGCCACCGCTGGACGACGAGGAAGTGACCCGGATCGTCAAGCGTCTCGGCGAACACGTAGGAGACGCAGCCTGGCTGCTCCCGCACGCGCGCCTGCGTGGACTCCATCAGCCGGCGGACGCGATCGCGCGCCGGCACCAGCGCGTACACGTCTCCCAGCGCGACGATCATCCCGGCCCTACTGCAGGTATTTCTCGACCGTGTTGGGGTCGCGCACCGCGGCCTGCTCGGGATCCTGCCCGGCGCTGCGCAACGCTCGCCGCTGACGCAGCAGGTCCCAGCAGCGATCGAGCTCGATCGAGACGTCCTCCAGCCGCCGGCGGTCGGTGTCCAGTGCGTCCCCGTCGACCGCGTCGCCCTCCTCGCGACCGAGCAGGGCGTGCTCCTCGTCGACCAACGCCTCGATGCGACTGAGAATCGACTGGTCGTCCATCGCTGCAGCGTAGCTCAGGAGGCCTGGCCTCATCGTCCCGAAGAGCTGCGCGGGTGTCGACCGATCGGCGCCCTGTGAGCCTGCCGGGGAGCCCGGTTCGGGGACCCTCTGCGACAGATCTCCGGCGAGCGCCGGGGGGGCCGCCGCGCCGGCCTCTCGGAGCCCGTGCGAGCGACCCTCCGTTTGTGGGAGTGAAGGACGCCCCTCCGCGTCCTAACCTGTGTTGCGCAGCTGTGCCCTGCGACTGTCATCCGCCCCCCGGACGGCAGTCGTGTTTGTGGCCGCTGCAAGCCCCGGCCGCATGCTGGCTTTTCGAGAGAGAGGCTGCGCGGCCGGGGCTGTTCTTCTCGGACTCCGACGGCGCGAGGCGACTCAGGTAGTGACGCGCACGGTCCCGCGGCCGATGATCTCCACCTGCCCGCCGGGCTCGCAGTTGGAGACCGCCAGCGCCTCGCGGGCCAGCGAGCGGCGCAGCAGCAGGAAGGCGATGGCCCCGAGCGCCGCCGGCACGACCAGGGCGATCGCCCGGTAGGCGAGCACGGCGGCGGTCGCCGCCCCGATCGGCACGTGGTAGAGGACCAGGGCTCCCACCAGCCCGAGATCGACGCCACCGATCCCGCCCGGCACCGGGATCAGGCCGCCGAGCTCCCCGATCAGATAGCCGATCCAGATGATCGCCAGGGCCGGCACCGCGCCGAAGGCATGGAAGGCCGACCAGAGGATCATCACGTCGAAGCCCAGGTAGGCGACAAGGCCGATCAGCAGCGTGGGGTCCCCTTCGCGCAGCAGCGCAAGCGACTCGTTGACGCCGTCTGAGAGCGCGTGCAGCACGCGGGCCGTGCGGGAGTTCGGGCCACGCCGCGACTCGAACCGCCGACCGGCCCGGCCCGCCCAGCGGCCACCCGCGATGGTCAGGCCGACGGCCGCCGCCGCGACCGCGGCCGGCACGACCGTGAGCGCAAGGCCGGCACGACCGGTGAAGAGACCGACGGCGATGCCCACGCCCAGGACGATCACCCCGAGCACGTTGGGCACGCTTGTCAAGAAGAAGAACGCGACGCTGCGCCGGGCGATCCTCGCCCCGTCCATGCCGCCGCGGCGGAGCGCCCACGCCCCGAGCGCGAGACCGCCGGCGCCGCCCGTGGGAACCACGGCGTTGGCGCCCAGCTCAGCGAAGCCGATCTCGGCGCTGGTCGACCAGCTCATCCTCCGGCAGAAAACGCTGCGGAAGACCATCACGAAGCCGACGCCCGAGAGGACCTTCAGCCCCGCCCCAACCGCCAGCCACGCCACATTCCCGTGCGTCAAGCGGGTTCGCAGGCTCGCCAGGCCGGGGACCAGCGTGATGAGGACGACGAGCAGCACGATCACCGTGCCCAGAATCAGGAGCTGCCTGCGCACGCGCGGACCCTGCACGTCCGGCGGCGGCGTCAGGTCGCCTGGCATCACCGTCGCCCGAGCCGCGGAGCGCCCGGCGCCGGGAGCGACGTCCCCCTGCCCTGCCCACTCCGAGGCTGCCATGAGCTCAGGCTAGCCCGGATCGGCGCAAACCACCGTCCCGCGCCGTCGTCCGGCAGGGCGACAGCTCTTCCATCGCAGACAACTGTCATCGTCGGTGGACATGCCAGGACCTCACGAGACCACCCCTCAGCTCGCTTCGACCATCCCGCTCGTCACCGTGCCGGCGCGCCTCGTGGCGCCACTGGTGGTGACGGTGCGCGGCCGCTTCGCAACCGTCTGCGAGCGCCTCGCGGCCAGCGCGCTCGACCCGCAGGGGCTCGCAGACTCCGAGCTGTTGAGCGCCTTGAGCGCATACCGGTCGCTGCTGCTCGCACTCGAGTCGGCCCGGCCGGGCAAGCCGGCGACGCTCGCCCTCGAGCCGCGCGGCGCCGACGCGCTGATCGCCTCACTGCACGAGCTGAACGCAGCGCCCGCGCGGGAGCCGCACGCAGACGGCGGAAGGTCTGGCCCTAGCACGGAGGAAGACCGCCCCAACACGGCGGAGGACGTCGCCCGTCTGTTGTGCGCGGTCGCGGCCGATGCGGAGACGCCGGCCGCGCCCCGCGACGCGGCCATCCCGGGCGGTGAGACCGACCTCGATGCCGGAGGCACGCTCGCGAGCCGCCTCACCCCGCGCGAGGCCGAAGTCCTGGCGGCGCTTTCGGCCGCCAAGGGCTACGGCCAGATCGCCGCCGAGCTGCACATAGACCTCGAGACGGTTCGCACCCACGCCCGGCACGTGCGCCGCAAGCTCGGCGTGCGCAGCAGCCGTGAGCTCGTCGGACGCCTCGGAGTCTCGCCGCGGCATGCGACGGATGACACTCGAGAAACGTGATCCGTCGCATGTTTCACCACCCTCGAATCACCTTTTGGTGAAGCGATCCACCCGCTAGCTTGCCCACGCTGGATTAACACAAATGGCTCCAGACCATCCGAATTCACATGAATATGTCACACGCGGATGGCGGGGCCTTCACTCGAACGGAGGTAGGCGCGTTGCGCACAGCTCGATCAGGAAACCGCGGCACTCGACGCCTGACGATCCTCGCTCTGGCGGTCGGCGTCGCCCTGCTGGCGCTGCCGGCGCTCGCCGCCGTGCCCGCGCAGGGGCAGAAGTTCTATGGCGGCGAATATTGGTGGGGCTGCACGTACTCCTGGGGGACCGCGTGCATCGAGCCCCACTACGAGACGGCGATTCACTACCTGCGCTCGATGGACCCCGACAACGCCGCGCAGTGGCTCGAGCAGGAAACCGAGAATCGCTACAAGGCTCCGAGATCCGACGGCATAGAACGCTGCGTCGGCGCCGCCGTCTGGGACAGCGGGCTGACCGAGCCGTGGGTGGGCGGCTGGGGCTTCGCGGTTGCCGAGTACCCGAGCGGTCCCCCCGGCTACGGAATGATCGGCAGTTGCGTCCCGTACTACAACATCGCTCTCTACCAGTACGTCAATTGGGGCGAATACTGAAAGCGCCCCGGCCATGGGCCGCCGCCACACTCGCGGCGGCCATGGCCGCGGCTACCGCGGCGCTGTCGGCGTGCGGCTCGCGATCAACCGCGACAGCGCTGCTCCCGCGGCCGCGCACGTTGCCCACGGCGACGCCGACAGTCGCCCGGTCTGACGGAGAGCCACCCGAGGTGTCCGATGCAGACGGCGCGCCGGCCCGGCTCACGCGCCCGAGGGGCCATCCGGCCAGGACGTCGCGGCGATTCGCGATTCTGGGGCGAGCTCCTGCGCCCACGGACCGCCTCTCCCGCAGGGCGCGCGCCTTGGTCATCCGGAACAACAGCGAAGAGACCTTCCACGGCGGTCCGCAGGTCTCTCCCACGTCCGCGCGCCGGCTGCACCTCGCGGGCGCGCCGTCGTCGTGGGTGCTCTCCGGCCAAGGCGAGCTGTGCCTGCTCAGGAGCGCTCCGGCGACGGGCGCCGGACCGGGCGACCTGTTGAACTGCGTCCGTCCCGCGGCGGCCGCGCAGGGTTACCTGATGAGCGCCTACTCGGTGGGCCCCGGCGCGACGGGTGAAGCCCTCGTCGAGGGCCTCGTCCCGGACGGAGCGCGTGAAGTCCGGCTCAGCCCGGCTGCCGGCCGCGCCAGGCGCGTGAAGCTCGCCGACGGCGCCTATCTGGTCCGCACCGTGGGCGAAGGAACCGTCACGTTCGAGCTCGACGGTCGGCATTACGCCGTGCCGGTGCCGCAGGCTCCCCGGCCCGCCCTCATCGGACCACGATGAACCGCTCGCGGCCCACCCCGATGACTCCCGGCTCTCAGGCGGCCCGGTCGAGCCGGGACATCCCGCCCCGGGGTGAGCGGATCGCGGTCCTGCTGCTGGCGCTCGCCGGGTGCCTCGCGGCGCCCGCCGCGACACTGGGCGTGTCGATCGCCCAGCACCAGCTGCCGGGGCCAGACTCCCCGGCCGTTGCGATCCAGGCCTGGCCGGGCGGCCTGGCGATCACGCGGACGGAAGGGGTATCCAGACAGGTGCTCGAGCGCGTCACGACCAGGCCGGCGTTCGGCGTGGGCCCTGCCCAGAGGGTCGAAGCGCTCACACTCGGGACCGGCCCGGACGGCGACCTCTGGCTCGTGGCCGGCCAGCCGGTCGCCGGCAGCCCGTCCCCGACCGTCGCGCTCGAGGACATGCAGCCATCGGGCGCGCCCCAGCCGCGCTACGCCTTCCCCGCTCCGCTCGGATCAGAAGACTGGCCCCAGGCCTTCGCGGCGGCGCCCGACGGGTCGGTGTGGGTGGCGGATCTCACCGCGAGCGCGATCGAACGGATCTCTCCCGCCGGCCAGGTGACGGTCTACCCGCTCGCCCGGGCAGCCGCCCCGACGTCGATCGCTGTCGCGAGCGACGGCAGCGTGTGGTTCACCGAGGAGGCCGCGGACGCGATCGGCGAGATCACCCCGGACGGCCGGCTGGTCGAACGGGGGATCCCCGGCGGGCAGAGCGGCGGGGAAGGCGTCTCGACCGAGCCCTACTCGCTGGTCGTCGGGCCGGACGGCGCGCTGTGGTTCACCGAGCAGAACGCCGGCCGGATCGGGCGCATGACCGAGTCGGGGCAGCTGGAGCAGTTCCCGATACCCGACCGGGCCGCCGTCCCGCAGGGCAACTTCGGTTTCCCGGCCCCGCGGAACATCGTCGTCGGGCCGGACGGGGCGCTGTGGTTCACGGACGACGGCGACGAGTCGATCGGCCGGATCACGACGGAGGGGCAGGTGGCGGAGTACCCGATCGTGACGAGCCTCCCCGCATCCCCCCAGGGCATCACGAGCTACGGCGGCGAACTGTGGTTCGCCGAGGCCGGGGTCCAGGCGCTGGGAAGCGTCGATCCGGAGGGTCAGCCGCTCGTGTCCACGGGGCGTCGTGGCGCGGCGGCGAAACGGCGCGGCGCCGTGGCACGCCGTTGCCCGCACACCAGGCGCCGCAGCCACGCCGCGAGGCGTTACACGCGGCGCTGCAGCACGACCACAGGGATCTCGCGGTCGGTCCGCGTCTGATATTCGTCGTAAGCCGGCCAGACCTCCGTCATCACGGCCCACAGACGCGTGCGCTCGTCGCCGTCGGCGACCGAGGCCTCGACGGGTATCAGCTCGTCCCGGACCTGGATCGTCGCTCGCGGCTCTGCTCGCAGGTTCTCCATCCATGCCGGGTCGCTGGGCGCCCCTCCCTTGGATGCGACCACCACCCAGCGGTCGCCGTCGGTCCGATGTATCAGCGGCGTCGTCCGCTCCTCGCCCGAATGCCTCCCGAGGGTGGTCAGCAGCAGGATCTTGGTGCCGCGCCAGTCATAGCCGCGCTCGCCGCCCGTCTCGCGGTAGGCGCGGACGTGCTCGGCGCCAAACAGCTCGTCGTCTGACTCCGCCACCCGAGGCAGTCTACCCTCGCCGAGGAAACCGCTTGGCGCTCCCGCCTCTCGGGCCCTATGATGTCCCGCGGCTGAGATCGCGCCGTCGGAGGGCGAGAACAGGGCTCGGAGCCCGCAGAAGGGGGAACGGAGATGGCAGGGACGACCACGGCATGCCTCACCAGGGACGCTGACGCCTGCGAGCGCTCGGCCGAGCCGGCGCGTCGCGGCCGCTCTCGTGCCGGCCGGCTCCTATTCACCCTGCTCGCGCTGGCGCTCGTGTCGCTGGGCATCTTCTCCGCCTCCGCCTCCGCCCGCCTCGCCGGCGGGCCCCTGGCGGGCGCGCACCCCTTCCTGAGCCCGCCCAAAGTCACCAAGGCACCAACCAGCGTGACCGTCGAAGAAGGCCAAACGGCCACGTTCGAATCGACGGCCTCGGGCTCGCCCACCGTGCAGTGGCAGCTCTCGACCGACAACGGCACGACCTGGAACCCGATCGCGGGTGCCACGTCGACGACGTATGCGATCGCGAGCACCCTCACCAGCGAAAGCGGCGACGAGTTCCGCGCCGTGTTCACCAATGCCGCCGGCTCGGCGACCAGCAAGGCGGCCACCCTCACCGTCACCAAGCTGCCCTCGATCACCCAGCAGCCGCAGAGCACCACCGCCGAAGAAGGGCACACGGCGACGTTCGAAGCGACCGCCTCGGGGTTCCCCGCGCCGACCGTCCAATGGGAGATCTCGACCAACGGCGGCACCAGCTACAAAAAAATCTCCGGTGCCACGTCGACCGTCCTGAGCCTCGCGAACGTGAAGGACGCCGAAACCGGGACGAAAGTCGAGGCGATCTTCAGCAACGCCGCCGGCGAAGCCATCAGCGAAGCCGCGACGCTGACCGTGGTGACGGCGCCGAAAGTGACGAAGAACCCCTCCAACCAGACGGTCGACGCGGGCCAGTTCGCGATCTTCGAAGCGAGCGCCACCGGGTTCCCCGGGCCCGCCGTCCAGTGGGAAGTCTCGACCGACGCCGGCACCACGTGGAACCCGATCCCCGAAGCGACCTTCAACCAGCTCGCCATCGGAGGGACGAAACCCTCGATGAACGGCAACCTGTACCGGGCCCGGTTCACCAACGCGGCCGGCTCGATCACGAGCGCGGCGGCCAAGCTCACGGTCCAGACGATCGCCACGGTGACCGAGGAGCCGCAGAACGCGATCGTCCTGGTGGGCGCCACCGCCACGTTCGAATCGTCAGCCAACGGCTTCCCGACGCCAACGGTGCAATGGGAAGTCTCCGGCCGACGAAGGTTCGACCTGGAGTCCGATCTCCGGCGCGAGCAGCGACACGCTGACCATCGCGGGCGCCCAGCTCTCCGAAAGCGGGCACGAGTTCCGCGCGGCCTTCACCAACCCGGCGGGCACCGCCCACAGCTCGCCGGCGCGCCTGACGGTCTCCGCCAACGACTACAAGGCCTACGGCTGGGGCGCCAACAGCAAGGGACAGGTCGGGATCAACTCGGCCGAACCCTCGATTTCCTCGCCGATGCCGATCAGCCGCCTCTCCTTCGTGACGGCGCTCTCCACCGGTCCGCGCAACGGCCTCGCCCTGCGGGCCGACGGGACGGTCTACTCGTGGGGCTTCAACGGCCACGGCCAGCTCGGCGATGAAGGCGTGGCCGGGACGAGAGCGCCGATCGAAGTGGAAAACCTGACCGGCGTGAAGGCGATCGCGGCCGGCGGCAACCACAGCCTGGCGCTGCTGGCCAACGGGACCGTCAAAGCGTGGGGCGACGATGAAAGCGGCCAGCTGGGCGACGGCAAATCGACCGACAGCGAAGTCCCCGTGCCGGTGCCCGGCCTGAGCGGCGTCGTGGCGATCGCCGCGGGCGAAGAACACAGCCTCGCGCTGCTCGAAAACGGCACGGTCATGGCCTGGGGCGGCAACGAACGCGGCCAGCTCGGAACTGGGAACACCACCTCGAGCAACAAACCCGTCGTGGTCAAAGGCCTGAAAGGCGTGAAGGCGATCGCGGCCGACGGTCAGAACAGCCTGGCGCTGCTCGAAAACGGCACCGTGATGGCCTGGGGCGATGACGAACACGACCAGCTGGGCAACGCCCACGTGCTCGAAGAAGCGGCCGAAGCGAGCGAACCGGAAGGAGCCGACAGCGAGGTGCCGGTCGAAGTGGAAGGCCTCACGGGCGCAACCGCGATCGCGGCTGGGCGCACCCACGCGCTCGCGCTGATGAGCGGGGGGACCGTGATGGCCTGGGGCAACGACAGCGAAGGCGAGCTCGGCAACGGCGCGATCGAATCGCGCGTGGACGTCCCCACGGCGGTCAGCGGCCTCTCGCACGTCACGGCGATATCCGCAGGCGACCAGGAGAGCGTCGCCATGATCGAATCGGGCGGCCTGATGGCGTGGGGCACGAACACCAACGGCAGCCTCGGCGACGGGGTCACCGGCGCCCCGAGCGACGTTCCCGTCCAGGTGCACGGCCTGGGCCAGGTCTCCGGTGTCTCGGCCGCCGGCGGGACCATGCTCGCCTTCGGGGAAGCGCTGCCGGGCGTGACGGGCGTCAGCCCCGCCGGCGGACCCGCGACGGGCGGCACGATCGTGACGATCACCGGCACCAACCTCGCCGGGGTCCTCGCCGTGCACTTCGGGACCGCCGCCGCGACGTCCTTCACGGTCGAATCGCCCAGCGCCATCACCGCGACCGCGCCTCCAGGCACGGGGACGGTCGACGTCACCGTCACCGGCGGCGCGGGCACGAGCCCGCCGGTGGCCGCCGACCGCTTCACCTACCGTCTGGCGCCCACAGTGACCAAGCTCTCCGCCAAGGGCGGCCCCGCGACGGGCGGGACGGAAGTGACGATCGAAGGCACGGAACTGGGCGGCGCCACCGAAGTCAGGTTCGGCGGGGTGCCGGCCGCCAGCTTCAAAGTCCTCTCGGGCACGTCGATCACGGCCATCTCCCCCGCGAGCACCGCCGGCACGGTCGACGTGACCGTCAAGGGGGTCGGCGGCACGAGCGCGATCAACCGCAAGGACCACTTCAAGTACGCGCCCGTCGTCGAATCGGTCTCGCCGTCCCACGGCCCGGTGGCGGGAGGGACGAGCGTCGTAGTTGTCGGAGGCGGGTTCGCGGTCGGCGTCGGCACGACCGCCTTCAAGTTCGGCAAAGCGACAGCCAAGTCGGTCGAATGTGCCAGCTCCACCAGCTGCACCGTGATCGCGCCCGCCGGGAAGGCGACGGGCGCCGTCGACGTCGTCGCGTCGATCGGGAAGTCCAAGAGCGCCGCCGTCACGGCTGATCGCTTCACCTACGAATAGGGCAGCCGCCCGGCGCGCCTGCGCCTGGCGCCCCGCGCGTTCGCGCGCGCCGTGGCCGACTTCAGCCGACGTAGACGCGCGCCAGGGACTCGGCGACGCAGACCGGCTTGTCTGCGCCCTCGCGCTCGAAGGTCAGCTCCGAGGTTATCTGCGCGCCGCCGGGGATCTCCTCGACACTGGCGAGCAGGGCACGCATGCGGACCCTGTCTCCGACGGGCATCGGCGCGGGGAAGCGGACGCGGTTGAGGCCGTAGTTGACACCGAACGCGAAGCCCTCGAAGGTGAACATGTCATAGGAGAAGCGGGGAGCCAGCGACAGCGTGTAGTAGCCGTGGGCGATCGTCCCGCCGAAGGGGCTCTGCTTCGCGCGCTCGACGTCGACGTGGATCCACTGATCGTCTCCGGTCACGCGTGCGAACTCGTCGATCTTCTCCTGTGTGACGAGGTGCCAGTCGCTGACGCCGAGCTCCTTGCCGACGTAAGCCTTGACCTCGTCGAGGCCTGTGAGGGTGAGCATGACTTGTGGTCCTCCTTCGCTGACGGGCGGTACGGGGCGATCGGCGGCGGCCGACCAGGCCCCAGACCCTACCTGTGCGCCGGGCCCGGGCCTCCGAGCCAATAGGCTAAGACGGGTGCTCACCGAGATCGACGCGCGCCGCCGGGGCGCCACCCACGCCGATCAGCGCCGTGGTCGCGCCCGTGGCTGACGGCTTCTCGCCCGGTGCGAGCCGCTGGGTGATGGACTTCCATGACGGCTCCCGAGAGCTGCGGGAGCTGCTGGGCGGGAAGGGGGCGAACGTAGCGGAGATGACACGCGTGCTCGGCCCCGAGCTCGTTCCGGGCGGGTTCACGATCACGACCGAGGCCTGCGTTGCCTACATGCGCGAGGGGCGCCTCCCCGAGGGCCTGGACGAGGAGGTCGGGCGGGCCCTGGATCGCCTCGAGGAGCGCACGGGCCGCCGCCTGGGCGATCCGCGCGACCCGCTGCTCGTGTCGGTCCGCTCCGGCGCCCGCGAGTCCATGCCGGGGATGCTCGACACGGTGCTGAACCTCGGCCTGGGCGAGGAGACGGTCCTCGGGCTCGCCGAGCGCTCGGGCGACGAGCGCTTCGCCTGGGACTCCTACCGGAGGTTCGTCCAGATGTACGGGAACGTCGTGATGGGCATTCCGGGCGAGCGCTTCGAGACCGCGATCGTCGAGGCGAAGTCGCGGCGAGGCGTGACGCTCGACACCGAGCTCGACACCGAGGACCTGCGCGCGCTGACGCTCGAGTTCAAGCGGCTCTACGAGTTCCCCGAGGACCCGCTCGAGCAGCTGCGGGGCGCGATCGCGGCCGTCTTCGACTCCTGGCAGGGTGCGCGGGCGATCGCCTACCGGCGCATCAACCGGATCCCCGACGAGTGGGGCACGGCCGTCAACGTCCAGCAGATGGTGTTCGGCAACCTGGGCGAGACGAGCGGGAGCGGCGTGGCGTTCTCCAGGGATGAGCTGACCGGCGCGCCGCAGCCATCGGGCGACTTCCTTCCCAACGCCCAGGGCGAGGACGTCGTCTCGGGCGTGAGGACCCCCCGCGACATCGCCGAGCTGCGCGACTGGCTCCCGGAGGTGCACGAGCACCTGCTCGTGATCCTGTCCAGGCTCGAGCGTCACTACGGCGACATGCAGGACACCGAGTTCACCGTGCAGGAGAGGCGCCTGTACATGCTTCAGACCCGCAGCGCGAAGCGCCCCGCGCAGGCCGCCGTGCGCTTCGCGGTGGACGCCGTCGCGGAGGGCCTGCTCGATCGGGAGGCGGCGATCGCGACGATCGACCCGTCGAGCCTCGACGCCCTGCTGCACCCGACCTTCGACCCGGCCGCCGACTTCGAGGTGATCGCGCGGGGTGTCGCGGCCTCGCCCGGCGCCGCCAAGGGCGAGATCGTGCTGAGCGCGGCCGAGGCGGTCGCCGCCGCCGAGGAGGGACGCGACGTGATCCTCGTCCGCTCCTTCACGGAGGCCGACGACGTATCGGGCTTCCACGCCGCTCGCGGGATCCTGACCAGCGAGGGAGGCAAGGCGAGTCACGCCGCGCTGGTCGCACGCGGCATGGGGCGGCCCGCTGTCACCGGCGCCGCGGCAGTCGTGATCGACCAGCTCGCCGACGAGGTGCGGATTGGCCGGCGCACGCTGCGTCGCGGCGAGATCATTGCGATTGACGGCACCCACGGCACGATCACGACCGACGACGTGCCGTTGATCGAGCCGGAGGTCTCCCAGCACCTGAAGACCGTGCTCGCCTGGTGCGACGAGCTGCGCACGATGGGAGTGCGGGCGAACGCCGACACGCCCGCCGACGCGCGCAAGGCGATCGAGCTGGGCGCCGAGGGCATCGGGCTGTGCCGCACCGAGCACATGTTCCTGGGCGAGCGCCAGCCGCTGATGGCCGCGGTGATCATGGCCGAAGACGACACCCTTCGAGCAGCGGCGATCGACGCGCTGCGACCGCTCCAGGAAGCCGACTTCCAGGAGATCCTCGAGACGCTGGACGGGCGCCCCGTGACCGTGCGACTGGTGGACCCGCCGCTGCACGAGTTCCTGCCCGCCCCGTCCACGCTGCCCGAGGGCTCCCCGGCGCGCCGGCGCGTGGAGCAGCTCCAGGAGTCCAACCCGATGCTCGGAACCAGGGGCGTGCGGCTGGGGATCCTGTTCCCCGAGCTCTACGAGATGCAGGTGCGAGCGCTGTTCGCTGCGGCCGCGCGCGTGCCCGACAGCCGCCTCGAGGTGATGGTCCCCCTGGTCGCCTACGAGCGCGAGCTGGAGCTGGCCCGAGAGCTGATCGCCCGGGTCGCCGCCGAGCACTCGCTGCAGGACTACCTGATCGGCACGATGATCGAGCTGCCACGCGCCTGCCTGCAGGCCGACCGGATCGCGGGCGTCGCGGACTTCTTCTCGTTCGGGACCAACGACCTGACGCAGACCGCCCTGGGCTTCAGCCGCGACGACATCGAGGGCCGCGTGCTCGCCCGCTACATCGACGTCAAGATCCTCGACCGGTCCCCATTCGAGACGCTCGACACGCCCGGCGTCGGCCAGCTGATACGGATGGGCGCATGGTTGGGGCGCAAGACCAAGCCGGGGCTGTCGCTGGGCGTGTGCGGTGAGCACGGGGGCGATCCCGACTCGATCGACTTCCTGAACAGGTCGGGCATCGACTACGTGTCCTGCTCGCCCTATCGCGTGCCGATCGCCCGCATCGCCGCGGCGCAGGCGGCGATCCGGGCGCGAGCCTAGCTCGCGGCGAACGGCGCGACGAAGCGCAGGAACGGCTCGATCTCGAGCCCCCGCCCGGTCGCCAGCTCGACCAGGGGGATCGTGTCCAGGCGCCGCCCGTGGCGGTGCACGTGCTCGGCCAGCCAGCGCTGGATCGGCGCCACCTCGCCGCGCGCAAGATCCTCCTCGCGGGGACCGGTGTCCCGCTCGATCGCCTCCCACAGCGAGGCCGCGATCAGGCAGCCGACCGCGTAGCTCGGGAAGTAGCCGAAGCTGCCCGCCCCCCAGTGGATGTCCTGAAGGCAGCCCAGCGCGTCGGATGGAACCTCCAGCCCGAGCAGCCGCCGCATCCCGTCGCGCCAGGCTGCGGGAAGGTCCGCTACGGCCAGGTCGCCTTCGACCAGCGCCCGCTCGAGCTCGAAGCGCAGCACGATGTGCAGCGGATAGGTGAGAGGGTCCGCCGAGACCCTCACCAGCGAAGGTTCGACATGGACCATCACGGCGTGAAGCTCGCCCGCCTCGATCGAGTGGCCCGCGTTGCCGAGCTCCGCGGCGAGCACCCCTGCGAAGGCGCGGTTTCGCGCCACGTGGTTCTCCCACAGCTTGCTCTGTGACTCGTGGATCGACATCGACGTGCCCGTGCCGAGGTTCGTGCGCTCCAGCGCCGGGTCGACCTGGCGCTCGTAGAGGGCATGGCCGTACTCGTGCAGTGAGCTCAGCAGCGACTCCACACCGCCGTCCTCGTAACGGGTCGTCATGCGGGTGTCGCGCCTGCCCATCCAGGCGGTGAACGGGTGCGCCGAGACGTCCAGGCGCCAGCTGCTCGGCGTGACGCCGATCCGGCTCATG
The DNA here is from genome assembly GCA_963760785.1 of uncultured Solirubrobacteraceae bacterium. GTDB lineage: Bacteria > Actinomycetota > Thermoleophilia > Solirubrobacterales > Solirubrobacteraceae > Palsa-744. The sequence goes on from CAVXEL010000002.1 coordinate 468,053, forward strand.
ATCGCGTCCACAGCGACCCGCTGGACCTCGGCGGGAATCCGCGGCTCCGCCGGCGCGCTCGTGGCGCGCGCCTGCTCCAGCAGCGGTGCGAGGCCCTCCGACAGCGCTGCGAACAGCCGCGCCAGCTCCGCGGCGGCCAGCCCGAAGTCGTAGTCGTCCAGCAGCGCCTGATAGGGGCTCCCGCCGTTCCCCGCCACGCACTCGCCGTAGGCGCGAGCCAGCTCGACGTTCCTGCTCAGCGCCGGCGCGAAGGACGAGAAGTCATCGGCCTCGCGCGCGATCCGCCAGGCCTCCTGACCGTCAGCGTGGGCGCGGGACAGCTCGGCGGCGAGCTCGGCGGGCACGCGCCGGGCACGCTCCCAGTCGCGCCGGGCCAGGCGCGCCACGTCACGGTCGATCTCGTCCAGGTCCGCTCCCTCGAGCTCGGCCAGCCACTCGCCGATCTCCGGCCCGGTGGCGCGCTCGTGGGTGAGGCCGGCGAGCGTGCCGAGCTGGTGGCCCCGGCCGGGGGCGCCCTGCTCAGGCATCATCACGAGCTGGTCCCACGACGCGAGCATCTCGAGCGCGGAGAGATCGGCCAGCTCGGCCAGCCGTGCGCGCAGCTTCTCGATGGTGCCCACGGCGGCAAGCCTATGTGGTTCCGCCCACCGGGCGGATTCCGCCTCCCGGTGGAGGCCGGGCGCTGTCAGACCTGCGAGCCCGCGCCGGCCCGCGCCGGCTCGGCCAGCGCCCGACCGTGACGGATCAGGTCGGCGGCTCGCTCGGCCAGCGCGATGGTGGGCGCGTTGGTGTTCCCGCGCGGCACGGTGGGCATGACCGATGCGTCGACGACGCGCAGGCCTTCCAGGCCGTTGACCAGCAGGTGCTCGTCCACGACCGCCTCGGCGTCGGCGCCCATCCGACAGGTGCCGACCGGGTGATAGATCGCGAAGGTCGTTCGCGCCACGTGCGCGATCAGCGCCTCGCGCGTGTCGGCCTCCGGCACGGTGAACGGCTCCGCGCAGTAGGGCCGCATGGCAGGCTGCTCGCAGATCTCCTGCGCGAGCCGCAGGCCGGCGATCATCCGCTCGAGGTCGTCGCCCTCGGAGTAGAAGGCGTTGTGGATGATGGGCTTGGCCGAGGGGTCCTTCGAGGCGAGCCTCACAGAGCCGCGACTGTGCTCGGTCAGCAGGCACGGCGAGACCCACACCCCGTGAGCCTCGGGGTCGCGCAGGCCCTCGTCGACGATCTGCACCGGCGCGACGTGGAACTGGATGTCCGGCGCGGGCGCCTGGGGGTCCACGCGGGCGAAGCCCCCGGCCTCGGCCAGGTTCGAGGCGAACGGGCCTGTGCGGCTCGCTTCGTACTCCTCGAGCGCCGCCGGCTCGAGCGCCAGCAGGAGGCTCTCCGGCTCCGGGGTGCTCCACACCAGCTGCGTCGCCGGATGGTCTGAGAGGTTCTGGCCCACGGCGGGCTGGTCGAGCAGTACCTCGATTTCGCGCATCATCAGGTGTTCCGCCGGGCCGACGCCCGAGAGCATCAGCAGCTGCGGAGAGTTGTATGCGCCTGCCGCGAGGATCACCTCGCGCTCGGCGCGGAGCTCCTGGACCTCGCCCAGCCGGCTGGCCTCGACGCCGACGGCACGCCTGCCCTCGAACAGCAGCCGGCGCACGTGCATGTAGGGCATCACGGTGAGGTTCGCCCGCTCCGTCGCCGGGTGCAGATAGGCGACGGCCGCGCTCGCTCGCATGCCACCCCGCTGGGTCACCTGGTAGAGGCCCACCCCGTCCTGCTCCTCGCCGTTGAAGTCGGGATTGCGGGCCATCCCGGCCTGCTCCCCGGCGTCGACGAAGGCGCTGGAGATGAGGTTTCCGGAGCGCTGCTCGCCGACCGGCAGCGGACCTCCCGAGCCGTGCAGCTCGGAGGCGCCGCGCTCGTTGTCCTCGGCCTTGATGAAGTACGGCAGCAGGTCGGCCCACGACCAGCCCTCGACGTCCCCATCCGTCGTAGTCCAGGCGGTTGCCCCTGATGTAGACCATCGCGTTGATCGAGGACGAGCCGCCCAGCACACGGCCGCGGGGCAGCGTTATCCGGCGCCCGGCGCAGTGCTCCTCGGGGGCGGAGTGGTAGTCCCAGTCGACCTCGGTGGCGCCCAGCTGCAGGTAGCCCAGCGGCACGTGGATGTTCTCGTTGGTGTCCGGCGGACCGGACTCCAGCAGCAGCACCCTCACGTCCGGGTCCTCGCTGAGCCGCGCGGCGAGCACGCAACCGGCCGACCCCGCTCCGACGATCACGTAGTCGTACATCCTGAACTCGCTCCCCTCTGGCTGCCCTTTTCCCAGAGGCGACCATACCTGACCGGCGCCCGGACGGTGCAAGGCTCCGGCGCCGACGCGATGATGGGGCGATGATCGGGTTCGGAACGCTGCTGGTGATCGTGATGGCGGGACTCGCCGGGCCGCTGCTCGCGCTGAACCGGCGCTGGTTCGTACCGGTCGTCGGCGGCGAGCTCCTCGGCGGGGTGCTCGTCGGGCCGCAGGTGCTGGGGGCCGTCGACCCGGTGGCGCCCACCCTGGTGTTCCTCGCCGAAATCGGCTTCGCGATGCTGATGTTGACCGTCGGCATGCACCTGCCGCTGCGCGACCCGCAGCTTCCCGCCTCGCTGCGCAGCGGCGCGATCGCGGCGGGGATCGTCGCGGCGCTGGCGATCCCAGCCGGGCTGCTGGCGTCGACGATCGCCGGCGGCGGCCATGCGGCCATCTACGCGGTCGTGCTGGCCTCCGGTTCGGCCGCCGTGCTGCTGCCCGCGATCAGGGAGGCCCGCGTCGGCGGACCGGTGGCGTTCCGCGTGATGGCGCAGGTCACGATCGCGGACATCGTCACGATCATCTCCGTTCCGATCGTGCTCCAGCCGGGGCGGACCGGGCACGCCGCGCTCGGCGCCGCGCTGGTGGCTTCGGCAGCCGTGCTGGTGCTGGCGGCGGCGCGGAGCATCTCCGGCCGGCCCTGGGTCCACGACGTGCGCGAGCTCTCGAAGCGACGACGCTGGGCGTTGGATCTGAGGCTGGCGCTCCTGGTCCTGTTCCTGCTCGCCTGGATCGCCCAGAAGAGCGGCACCAGCATCCTGATCGCCGGGTTCGGGGCGGGCATCGTCGTCGCGCTGCTCGGCGGCCCGAAACGACTCTCCACACAGGTGCGGGGCGTCGCCGACGGCTTCTTCATCCCGCTCTACTTCGTGATTCTCGGCGCGCGGCTCGACCTGGGCGGGTTCTTCGAATCGGGCTCGATGCTTGCGCTGGCCGGGGCGCTGGTGACATTGAACATCCTCATCCGTCTGCTCGCCGCGGCGCTCGTGCGGCTGCCCCCGGCGGCCGGGCTCGCCGCCTGCGCGCAGCTCGGGGTCCCGGCCGCTGTCGCCTCGATCGGCCTGGCCGAGCACGTCGTCACGCCCGTGGCGGCGACCGCGATCGTCGTCTCCGCCCTTGTCAGCATCGCGGTGAGCACGGTCGGCATCGACCTGATCGGGCGCAGCAGGACCCTGCGGGCCGCCGGGTCCGAGGCGGCGCCGATCGCCGCGGCGGGTGGCGGGAGGGTCGGCGCGCGAGGCTCGCGGTGAGCCGCCCGCCCGCGGCTCAGGCCGGGGCGGCGACGCTCTCGACGGGACGCATCGGCACGCCCGCGGCGGCATAGGCCTCGGGCGCGTCGAGCGTCTCGGCCTTCAGGAGCGCCTGCGCGAGGCTCTCGAGCTGGTCGCGGTGATCGCCCAGCAGCTGGGTCACTTCCTGGCGGCTCGCCTCGACGATCCTCTGCGTCTCCTCGTCGATCACCTGCTGGGTGTGCTCGGACGTCTCGCTCACGCCCGGCAGAAACGGCCCCGCCGCTTCACTGGGCAGCACGGCGAGCGGGCCGATCGCTTCGCTCATCCCCCATCGCCCGACCATCTGGCGTGCGATCTGCGTCAGATGCTGGATGTCCGACTCGGCGCCGGTGCTGATGTTTGCGTAGATGAGCTCTTCCGCGACGCGCCCGCCAAGGGCGACCTTGATCTTGGCTTCGAGCTCCTCCAGCGTGTAGGAGACCCGGTCGCTGTCGGGAGTGGAGAGCGTCACGCCGAGCGCCATGCCGCGCGGGATGATCGAGACCTTGCGCACCGGATCGGCTCCGGGCGTGAGCATGCCCACGAGGGCGTGGCCGGACTCGTGGTAGGCCGTGCGCTCCTTGTCGGATGGAGAGAGCAGGATCCCGCGCGGCGAGCCGAGCAGGATCTTCTCCAGCGAATCGGTGAAGTCGGCCATCGTGACCTTGCCGTGGTCGCGTTTGGCCGCCGCCAGCGCCGCCTCGTTGCAGAGGTTGGCCAGATCGGCGCCGACCATCCCCGGCGTGCTGGACGCGAGCGCCTCCAGGTCGACGTCGTCGTCGAGCGGGATCGAGCGCGTGTGGACCTTGAGGATCGCCAGGCGGCCAGCCTGGTCGGGTGGCTGCACCGCCACGCGGCGATCGAAGCGCCCGGCGCGCAGCAGCGCCGGGTCGAGGATGTCGGGCCTGTTCGTCGCGGCCAGCACGACGACAGCATCCGAGGATTCGAAGCCGTCGAGCTCGGTGAGGATCTGGTCGAGCGTCTGCTCGCGCTCGTCGTTCGCGCCGCTGATCGCGGCCGAGCCCTGGCGGGACCTCCCGATCGCGTCGATCTCGTCGATGAAGATGATGCTCGGCTCGGCCTCCTTGGCCTTGGCGAACAGGTCACGCACGCGCGAGGCGCCGACGCCGACGATCGCCTCGATGAACTCGGCCGCGGAGATCGAGAAGAACGCCGCGTGTGCCTCGCCGGCGACGGCGCGGGCGAGCAGCGTCTTGCCGGTGCCCGGAGGTCCCGACAGCAGCACGCCGTGCGGCATCCGCCCGCCCAGCCGCGAGTAGCGCTCGGGGTTTCGCAGGAAGTCGACGATCTCCGACAGCTCCGCCTTCGCCTCGTCGATGCCGGCGACGTCGTCGAACGTCACGCGGATCGTTTCCGGGTCCACCCGCCGGGCCTGGGAGCGCCCGAAGCTGCCCAGCGCCCCCATCCCCGCGCCTTTGGCCGCCCTCCGGGCGATCAGCACGAACAGTCCGACGATCAGCAGGGTCGGGCCGAAGCCGAGCAGGATCTCGGCCAGCAGCGACGTGGTCGTGGTGGTCGATTCGGCGTTGATCCTCACCCCCTTTTCCTGCAGCAGCGCCGAGAGCTCGCTTCCGTTCCAGAAGCTCGGCACCTGGGTGGCGAACTCCTTCGTGGGCTGCGCCTTGGAGTCTTCGGGCGGGTAGCGCTGTTTTTCCTTGAACTTGCCCTGGATCGACTCGCCCTTCGAGTTGATGCTGCTCACCGCGCCGTCTTTGACCTTTTCGAGGAAGTAAGGGCTGAACGGGATCGTCACCCGCTGTTCGCCCGTCGAGGGCTGGAACAGGACGACGGACAGGAGGTTGAACGCGAGCAGGATCAGCACGAACCACAGGAAGGCGGGCCTGCGATGAGCGGGCGGCCCGCTGGGAGACTGCTGGGGCATGCCGCGCCCGTCGGGTGCCGGCTGGACCTGCCATCCGCCTTTGTCGCGGGGCAGCGGCGGCCGGGTGTCGGTGCGAGCGGGCTCCGGGCGGTCGGGCTGCTGGTCAGCCATCCGGGCCATGGTACGCCTCGCAACGCCGGACGGGCGTGCGGACGGTGCGTGAGGGAAGATCTCCGGCGTGCCCGGACCGGAGCGACTCAACCACGCGGAGTACGAGCGCGAGCTGCGCCGGCTGCAAACGGAGCTCGTCTACCTGCAGGAGTGGGTCATCTCGAGCGGCAGGCGCCTGGTCGTGCTGTTCGAGGGCCGCGACACCGCCGGCAAGGATGGCGTGATCAAGCGGGTCGTCGCCTACCTGAACCCGCGAACCTGCCGGATCGTCGCGCTGCCCAGCCCGACCGAGCGGGAGCGCAGCCAGTGGTACTTCGCACGCTACGCCTCGCAGCTGCCGCCGGCCGGCGAGATCGTGCTGTTCAACCGCAGCTGGTACAACCGGGCCGGCGTCGAGCGGGTGATGGGGTTCTGCACCCAGGAGGAGTACGAGGAGTTCCTGCGCTTCTGCCCGCTGTTCGAGCAGTCGCTGCAGAACGAAGGGATCACGCTGATCAAGTACTGGCTGTCGGTGAGCGATTCCGAGCAGGAGCGCCGCTTCGAGAAACGCCTGACCGACCCCCGCAAGCGCTGGAAGTTCAGCCCCGTCGACCTGCAGTCGCGCGCCCGCTGGGTCGACTACGCCGAAGCCAAGGACCGGATGTTCGCCCGCACCGACAGCGAACAGAGCCCCTGGTACGTGGTGGAGGCTGATGACAAGCGCACGGCCAGGCTCAACCTGATCGCGCACCTTCTCTCGCTCGTGCCCTACGAGCAGCTGCCGCCTCCCAAGCGCGTGAAGCTGCCGCCGCGGCAGAAGCGCGACTATCACCGCCCGCCGCGGGCAAGCGAGCGCGAGGTGCCGCTCCGCTACGAGGTGAGCTGAGGAGCTCTCCCGCGCGGCGTCGGGCCGGACCGCGGCGGACGGTCCTTCTCCGCACGCCCGCGGGTAGGGTCTTGGCATGGATCATCACTTCGATGGTCCCCGCTACACGGTGGGGATCGAGGAGGAGCTCATGATCCTCGACGCGAGCTCTCTGGACCTGACCAGCGCGATCGACTCGATCCTCGGCGAGGAGCCCCCCGCGGGCGAGATCAAGCCCGAGCTGCTCGAGTCGGTGCTGGAGATCGCGACCTCACCCTGTCCGGACATCCCCGCGGCCGGCGAAGAGCTCGTGGCGCTGAGGGCGCTGGTGCGCGACCGCGCCGCCGCGGCGGGGCTGCGGATCGGCGCCTCCGGCACGCACCCCTTCGCGCGCTGGGAGGATCAACGCGTCGTCAGCGACGACCGCTACCGCGGCCTGATCCGCTCGCTCGGGTTCGTGGCGCGCCAGGAGCTGGTGTTCGGGATGCACGTGCACGTGGGGATGGCCGACCCGGAGGAGACGGTGCAGGTCGCCAACAACCTGCGGCCCCACATCCCCCTGCTGATCGCCCTGTCGGCCAACTCGCCGCTCTGGCGAGGAGAGCAGACCGGCCTGATGTCCTCGCGCGTGCCGATCTTCAGGGCCTTCCCCCGCGTCGGGCTGCCGCCGCTCTTCCACGGCTGGCAGGACTTCGAGCGCCGGGTGGAGATGCTGGTGGCGAACGGGATCATCGAGGACTACACCTACCTCTGGTACGACGTCCGGCCGCACCCCCGCCTAGGCACGATCGAGGTCAGGGCGATGGACTCGCAGACCAGGGTCGAGCACACCGTCGCGCTCGCCGCGCTGGTCGTCACGCTCGTGAGGCATCTCACCGAGGAGTCCCGCGCCGGCGCCGACACCGTCGATCCGCCCTGGGAGGTGCTCGACGAGAATCGCTGGCTGGCCGCCCGCCACGGTCTGCAGGCGGAGCTGCTCGACCATGTCTCGGGGCGCTGCCGTGGAGTCCGCGAGCTGACTGCCGAGCTGCTGGAGACCCTGCTCCCGCACGCCCTCGAGCTCGGCTGCGCTGAGGAGCTGCAGGGAGTCGAGGACCTGTTGAGGGCGGGCAACGGCGCCCTGCGCCAGCAGATGGTCTACGAGGCCAACCGCGACCTCGGCGACCTGATGAAGGAGATCGTCGAGCGGACCTCGCCGCAACCCTGATCGGCTAGCTTTCGCTGACCTTGGCGGCACCCTTCGTCCACGAGCTGCGCGTCCGCTACGGCGAGTGCGATCCGCAGGGCATCGTCTTCAACGCCAACTACCTGCTGTATTTCGACGTCGCCTTCACCGAGCTGTGGCGCGAGGCGGTGGGGCCGTGGCAGGAGATGGTCACCCGCGGGGTGGACGCGGTCGTCGCCGAGGCGAACATCGAGTTCCGCGCACCGGCGCGATTCGACGACATGCTCGCCCTGAACGCCCAGGTCACCCGCCTGGGCCGTACGGCGATCACGACCGAGATCGACGTCATGCGCGAGCAGAGCCTGCTCGTAAGGGGCCGACTGCGGCACGTCTGCGTGGCGACGGACACCTGGGAGAAAACCGAGCTGCCCGACTGGATTCGCGGCGGGCTGCGGCGCTTCGCCCTGGAGGAGGCCGAGCGGCCCGAGCAGCAGGAGGGCTGAGCGGACGGCCGACCTCGAACAGTCGGCTCATACGCTGCTCTTACCGGCGGCGAAGGAGACGTTGAGACGCCAGCGGTGTGATGGGCCGTCCGCGGCGAACGCCCGGCGGGCGGCAGACGCCGATTGGGCGCTGACAGGAGGCATGTGGCAGGCGAGAGTGACAGCTCGAGACGCAAACGGCTCCTGGCGTGGGGGCTGGGCGGGCTCCTCGCGATCGGCCTGGCCGGCTTCCTGCTGATCTACTTCGTGCTGTTCCCCACCTCCTCGCCCAAGCCGTTCAAGCTGACCCCCGCGGCCACCGCCCAGACGACGGCAGCCGGCAGCCTGGGTGGCCGCTGGTCGATCGCGCGGGGGTCGCTCGCGGGCTACCGGGTGAGGGAGAAGCTCGCCTTCCTGCCCGCCCAGAGCGACGCCGTGGGGCGCACATCGCAGATCACCGGCGGGGCCACGCTTTCGGAGGCCTCGGGAGGTCTGACGATCAGCGCGGCATCCTTCGACGTGGCGGTGAGCACCCTCACCAGCGACCGCTCGATGCGGGACGAAAAAATCCGTGAAATCGGGCTGGAAAGCGACCGCTACCCCACCGCCACCTTCCAGCTCTCCCGTCCGCTCGCGGTGACCATCGCCGCGGTGAGCGGCCGCGTGGCGCACATCCCGGCGACCGGCGTGTTCGTGATCCACGGCGTCTCGCGCACGCAGACGCTGCCAGTCGAACTGAGCCTCTCCGGCTCGACGCTGCTGGCAGCCGGCTCGCTCACGTTCCCCTGGAGCCGCTTCGGCATGACGGCCCCGAGCGTCGGCGGCTTCGTGAACGTGACCGACAAAGCGACGCTCGAGTTCGATCTGCGCCTGCAGCGCTCCTGAGCGGCGCCCGCCGGCGGCTCCCAGGAAACTCCCAGCCGGCGCTCAGGCTAGGCTCAACGTCACGGGCGATCCTGGCCAGGATGAAGATCGCACCGGCGAGGAGGAGCAACGTCATGGATCCTGAGCAGACACCCGCCGCCGGCACCCCCGACGGCAGCGCGGGTAGTCGCATCCTGGTCGTCGACGACGAGCCGAACCTGGTCGAGGTGCTCTCGATGGCGCTGCGCTTCCAGGGGTTCGACGTCGAGACCGCCGGCACCGGCCGCGAGGCGATCGCCGCGGTGAGCCGCTTCAAACCGCACCTGATGGTTCTCGACGTGATGCTGCCCGACATCGAGGGCTTCGATGTAGCCGATCGCCTCGGCTCGCAGCGGGCCGGCGTGCCGATCATCTTCCTGACCGCCCGCGACTCCACCGAGGACAAGGTCCGCGGCCTCAGCGGCGGCGGCGACGACTACATGACCAAGCCCTTCAGCCTCGAGGAGCTGCTGGCCCGGATCCGCACGATCCTGCGCCGCACCGGGCAGGCGGCGGCCGAATCGGGACGGCTGGTGTTCGCGGACCTCGAACTGGACGAGGAGTCACACGAGGTGACGCGGGCCGGCCAGCCGATCGACCTGACCGCCACCGAGTTCAGGCTGCTGCGCTACCTGATGCTCAACCCGCGCCGGGTGATGACCCGCGCGCAGCTGCTCGACCACGTCTGGGACTACGACTTCGGCGGGGACGGTCGGGTCCTCGAGACCTACATCAGCTACCTCCGCAAGAAGCTCGACGCCCACGGCCCATCGCTGATCAGGACCGTGCGTGGCGTCGGATACGGGCTGCAGGCGCCGCGATCCTGATGACCTCGCTGCGCGCCCGCCTGCTGGTGAGCGTGCTCGCTCTCGCGGCGACGGGCATGATCGCCGTCGGCGCGGTCACCTATGCCGAGCAGCGCTCGTTCCTGGAGTCGCGGGCCGATCAGCAGGCGCGCGCGGCAGTCGGGGCGCTCTCGCAGGTGCTCGACCTCGCCGGGCTGCGGCCGGCTGGCCCGGCCCTCGGGTCCGGGTCCGGCGGGTCGGGGTCGGGCGGCGGGCCCAGCCGGTCGGGGCCCGGCGGCGGCCCGGAGGGCAGTGGCGCACTCGTGAACCTGCCGCCCGGGACATACGGACAGCGGCGGGAAGCCTCCGGCCGGGTGATCGGCTCCCGTCAGATCAAATACAGCGAAAGCGAAACGCTGCCGCCCGCGCCGCTGATCCCGGCGAGCGTACCTCTGAACACGCTGCTCACGGTCGGCTCGCAGGGGAGCTCTGGCCTGCACTACCGGGTGTACGCCCAGCGCGATCCGGAGGACAGCGGGGTCACCGTCGTCGCGGTGCCGCTCAGCGAAGTCGAACAGACGCTGAACCGGCTGTTGCTGGTGGAGGCGCTGGTGATCGCAGGCGCGCTGATCGCGCTCGGCCTGAGCGCGTACTTCGTCGTGAAACTAGGGCTGCGCCCGCTCGACCGGATGGAGGTCACGGCCGGTCAGATCGCCGCGGGCGAGCTCTCCCGCCGCGTGAGCCCCGCCAACTCGAAGACCGAGGTCGGCCGGCTGGGCCTGGCGCTCAACGCGATGCTCGACCGCCTCGAGCAGGCGTTCGCCGCCCGGACGGCGAGCGAAGAGAGGCTGCGCCAGTTCCTGGCCGACGCCTCGCACGAGCTGCGCACCCCGCTCGCGTCGATCCGCGGCTATGCCGAGCTGTTCCGGATGGGCGCGACCGGAGACGCCGGCGGCACCGAGAGCGCGATGCGCCGGATCGAGGAGGAGTCCAAGCGCATGGGGATCCTCGTCGAGGACCTGCTGACGCTGGCGCGGCTCGACGAGGAGCCCGAGCGGACCAGGGCGCCGGTCGATCTCGCCCTGCTCGCCCGCGACGCCGTCCAGGACGCACGCGCTCGCGCCCCCGAGCGCAGGATCGATGCTGAGCGCGCCTGAGCACGCGCTGATCTCAGGCGACCCTCTGCAGCTGCGCCAGGTGTTCGCCAACCTGCTCGGCAACGCGATCCTGCATACGCCCGAGGGCACCCCGGTCGAGGTGGCCGTCACGCTGGACGGCCAGGAGGTGCAACTCAGCGTCCGCGATCACGGACCCGGGATACCCGCGCAGGCGCGCGAGCGCCTCTTCGAGCGCTTCTGGCGCAAGGAGGGCGGGCGCGAGCGCGGCCGGGCCGGCGCGGGGCTCGGACTGGCGATCGTGCAGGGGGTCGTGCAGGCCCATCACGGCCGGATCGCCGTGCGGGACGCCGAGGACGGCGGCGCCGAGTTCCTGGTGCGCCTCCCGCTGGCGGCGCAGGGCGCGCCGCTGGGCTCCGAGCAGCGCTGAGGTCCACGCCCGCGCCGAGAGGTCCCTCCCGGCGCTCTCAGCAGACCCCAAGGAAAGGTCCAGGCTCGCCCCAGCGGCGGCAGCCAAGGTGTCCGCACACATGAGATCCGGCTCACGACCCGCTTAGCGACGGTTCAGCCGTCCCGGGAACAGTTGCCGAAAGAACCGCGACCCCCCCTCCACGACATGTCTCTCTCCAACACCGGCCTCCTGGCCACCGCCGCCGGTCCCCACCTCTTCTGGCTCGCCAGCAGGGCTGCGGGGATCGCGGCGCTGATCCTCTCGAGCGCGAGCGTGGCCGTCGGCCTGCTGCTGAGCGGTCGGCTTCGCAAGGTGCGCGGCCCGGATCTGCGGGTCGCCCACGAGGCGCTCTCGCTCGCCACGCTGGCCGCGCTGGCCGTTCACGGCCTGACGCTGCTCGGCGACGGCTACCTGCACCCCGGCCTGGCCGACATATCGATCCCGTTCGTCAGCTCCTACAAGACGCTGTGGACCAGCACCGGCATCGTCGCCTTCTGGGCTCTGGCGCTGCTGGGTCTGTCCTACTACGCTCGCGCCCGCATCGGGGTGCAGCGCTGGCGGGTGCTCCACCGCTTCGCGGCGCTGGCCTGGCTCCTGGGGATCGTGCACTCGCTCGGCGAGGGCACCGACGCCGGACAGACCTGGTTCCTGGCGATGACGGCGCTCGCCGTGCTGCCGCCGCTGGCGATGCTGAGCGCGCGCTGGCTGCTCGCCTCCCGCCCCTGGCAGGCGGGCGTCTCCGGGAGGACCCCGCACGAACCCAGCATCCTCCCAGGCGATCGCCGTCCCGCTCGCAGAACCGTGCGGCAACCTCGCCCCGACACCGCAAACCCCCTCCCCACGGAGCGAACATGAACCCCCGAGACAGAGACCCGTCCCCCGTGCCCGGCTCCCCCGAGCTCGCCGAGAACAAGCGCCGCGCGAAGGCGATGGCCCGGGCCCGCCAGACGCAGATGCGCCGGCGCGCGGGGCGCATCCGCCGCGCCGTCGCGGCCAGCGCGGCCGGCCTGTTCGTCGCGGCCTTCCTGGGCGTCTACGTGCAGCTCGCCTCGGGCCACGACCCCGCGCTCGTCGCCAACGCCAAACGGCGCTCGACCACGAGCCTGTCCGCCACCCCCAGCGTCGCGAGCAAGACGAGCTCGGGCCAAACCAGCTCGTCCACCGGATCCAGCGAAAGCAGCTCGTCCGCCGGATCCACGGAAAGCAGCTCGTCCGCCGGATCCACGGAAAGCAGCTCGTCCGCCGGATCCACGGAAAGCAGCTCTTCGACCGGCTCCGGCGAATCGAGCTCCAGCTCCAGCGAATCCAGCTCGAGCAGCCCGTCCTCGGTCACCACGAAACAGTCGTGAGCGGCACCGAGGCGATCGAGCGGTTCGAGTGCTTCGGCAGCACGTGCGCCGTGCTGGTGATGGGCGAGGGGTCCGCCGGAAGCGCCGCCCGGGCGGCCGCGCATGCGCGGACGAGGATGCTGGACTGGCACGATCAGTTCTCCCGCTTCCTTCCCGACAGCGAGCTCTCCCGCCTGAACCGCGATCCATGCAGGACCGTGCGGGTCACCCCGCTGATGGCGGCGCTGGCGCGCGCGGCGCGGATGGCCGGGTCGATCAGCGGCGGCCTTGTCGACGCGACGCTCGTCGGAGCGCTTCGCAGCGCCGGCTATGACGGCGAGCTGGGTGCCCGCCTGGAGTTGAGGCGCGCACTCGCCCTCGCCCCGCCGCGCCGGCCCGCGGGCCCCTCGCCGCAGCGCGGCTGGAAGCTGATCGAGGTCGATCCGGCGGGCCCGACCCTCTCCCGGCCGGCCGGCGTGATGCTCGACAGCGGCGGCATCGCCAAGGGGCTGTTCGCCGACGTGCTGGCCGAGACGCTGATCGGTCACGAGAGCTTTGCGATCGACTGCGGCGGCGATCTGGCGATCGGCGGCGACGGCGGGCTGGAGCGAGCGATCGAGGTGCAGAGCCCGTTCGACGGCTCGGTCCTTCACACCTTCCACGAGCCTCGCGCGGCCGTCGCGACCTCCGGCATCGGCGCTCGCAGCTGGACGGGCCGCGACGGAGCGCCGGCACACCACCTGCTGGACCCTGCGACGGGCAGGCCCGCCTTCACCGGCGTCGTCCAGGCGACGGCGCTCGCGCCGAGCGCGGTGCTCGCAGAGATCCACGCCAAGGCGGCGGTGCTGAGCGGTCCGGAGCGGGCCGCGCGGTGGCTGCCCTGGGGGGCGTGCTGGTGCTCGACGACGGCTCGAGCCGGGTCGTCGAAGCCGCACGCTCGCGGCGGGTCATCACCGCGGAGTCCGCCCTGCAGGGCGCGCCGGGCTGAGCTTCAGGCGTGAATCCCGCCCGTGGGGCGGGCCGCGTCCTTTAGCGACCCGGATCGCCGAGGACTCTCACGCCGCCCGCGAGCCCGCCTCCTGCGGGCGCTCCTCGAGCTCCTCTCCCTGCAGCGCGGTCAGCCGCAGGGGCATCCTGGCCAGGCCGAACACGACAACGCCGATCGCGCAGGCCACCAGCCCCGCCGCAACCCAGAAGGCCAGGTGGTAGCCGCCCGTGAGGGCCACGGCGGTCGCGTTGCCGGCGTGGCCCAGCGCGCGGGTCCGGGACGCGGCGAGCGTGGCGAGCACGGCTAGGCCGAGCGCGCCGCCCACCTGGGCCGTCGTGTTGACGAGCCCTGACGCGAGCCCGGCGTCCTGCGGTGCGACACCGGCCATCGCAACGGCCATCAGCGCCGGAAAGGCCAGCCCCGCGCCGACGCCCAGCAGCAGCATCGACGGCAGCACGTCGGTCGCGTACGAACCGTCGACGGGGGCGCGGGCGAACAGGAGGAGCCCGGCCATGATCAGCGGCATCCCCGCCAGCAGCGCGCTCCGCGCGCCGAAGCGCGTCACGACCCGCTCGGAGTAGCCGATCGAGAGCGTTCCCATCGCGACCGTCACGGGAAGGAAGGACAGCCCGATCTCCAAGGCGTCGTAGCCGAGCACCCGCCGCAGGTACAGCGCTCCGAGGAAGAACATGCCGAACATGCCCGCCACCGAGAGGATCTGGATCGAGTTGGCCGCGACGATCTCACGCGAGCGGAACACGCGCAGCGGCACCAGCGGGCTCGCCGCGATCGACTCGCGCACCAGGAACCCCGCCAGCAGCAGCAGCGAGGCGGCGCCCAGGCCGAGCGCGCGCGTGTCGCCCCAGCCGTGCGCGGCGGCCGGACCGACGATCGCGTACACGCCGACCATCAGGGAGGCCGTGATCAGGACCCCGCCAGGCACGTCCGCGCCGGCGGAGAGGCCGATGCCGCGGTCCTCGGCGAGCATGCGCCGCGCGAGTAGCGCGGTCGCGAGCCCGATCGGGACGTTGATGAAGAAGATCCAATGCCAGTCGATCGACTGCGCGATCACGCCACCCGCCAGCAGCCCCACCGAGCCGCCGGCCGACGCGACGAACGCGTACACGCCGATCGCCTTCGCCTGCTCCCGCGGCGCCGGGAACATCGTCACGATCATCCCGAGGATCACCGCCGAGGTCATCGCGCCGCCGACGCCCTGCACGAAGCGGGCGCCGACCAGCAGCGCCTGGCTGCCCGCCACCCCGCACAGGAGCGAGGCGGCGGTGAACAGCGCGAGGCCCGCCAGGAAGACGCGCCGGCGCCCGATCAGGTCGCCGAGCCTACCGGCGAGCAGCAGCAGGCCGCCGAAGGCGATCAGGTAGGCGTTGACGACCCAGGCGAGCGCGGCGCTCGAGAAGTGCAGCTGATCCTGGATCGAGGGCAGGGCCACGTTCACCACCGTGACGTCGAGAACGATCATCAGCATCCCCGCGCAAAGGACGTAGAGGGCGGGCCAGCGCGAATCGCCGTCGGCGCGGATGCTCCGAGGGGTGCCCGTCACCTGCCGCATCATGCTCCCTCCAGCGCACCGGCGAGCTGCTCCAGCAGCGCCCGCGTGCCGTGCTCGCGAGCGGCGACCGTGTCGTGCCCGTCCAGGAAGACGCCCTGCTCGGTCAGGGTCAGGCGCGTCGAGCCGCCCGCATCGGCCAGCTCGATCGTGGCGACCGAGACCGAGATCCGCTCCTCGCCCCGGTACATCTCGTACGTGTAGACGATGCGCCGGTCCTCGACGATGTCCTGGTAGAGGGCGGAGTACGTGTAGGTGTCCCCGTTCGGCCCGCTCGCCACGAAGCGCTCGCGCCCGCCCTCGCGGAACTCGAGCTCGATCCCAGGGCCTCCCCCGTCGCGTGGACCGAACCATGCCGACTTCGCCTCCGCCGATGCCCAGGCGCCGAAGACCCTCGCCGCCGCCGCGTCGTAGCTGCGCTCGATCACGAAGGTCGCGTGCTCTGTCGATCGCTCACTCATATCCAGCTCGTCCTCCTGTCTGCTCGGGGTGCTCGGCGAGGTACTCGCCGAGCCTGTCGAGACGGCGCTCCCACTCGGCTCGCCGCTGCGCCATCCAGTGCTCCGCCTCGCGCATCGCCGCCGGCTCCACGTGGCACGTACGGACCCGGCCCACCTTCTCCGAGCGCACCAGGCCGCTCGCCTCGAGCACCTGCAGGTGCTGGACGACCGCCGGCAGCGACATCGCCAGCGGCCTTGCCAGCTCGCTGACCGAGGCGGGACCGCGGCTGAGGCGATCGACGATGCCGCGCCGCGTGGGGTCGCCGAGAGCGTGGAAGACCATGTCCACCGGTTCACGATACTTGAAGCACTCACTTAAGTATGCCATACTCGGCGGCGATGCGCGCTCTGGTGCAGCGGGTCAGCCGGGCGAGCGTCGAGGTCGCAGACGAGCTGGTCTCGGACATCGGCCCCGGCCTGCTCGTGCTGCTCGGAATCTCGCGGGAGGACCAGCCCCCGACGGCGCTGCGCCTGGCCGATCGCGTCCGCTCGCTGAGAGTCTTCCCCGACGAGCGGGGCAACATGAACCAGCCACTGGGCGAGCGAGAGATCCTCTGCGTGAGCCAGTTCACGCTCTACGGCGACACGCGCCGCGGCAACAGGCCGAGCTTCATCGCCGCCGCCCCCGCCGAGCAGGCCGAGCCGCTCTACGAGCTCTTCTGCGAGCGGGCTCGCGCCGAGCGAGGCGTGTTCGGGGCCGACATGGCGGTCGCGCTCGTCGGCGACGGCCCGGTCACGCTGATGCTGGAGGCCTGATCGGGCTCAGCTCGCGGCCGCGCGGGCGGCCCAGCGCTCGGCCCAGCCGTGAAGCGGAACGAACGCGTCGAGCAGTTCCGCGCCCTCCTGGCTGAGGGCGTAGCCGGCGGGCGAGGGCGCGAGGATCCCGGCCGCACGCAGCTCGGCCAGCCGCTGGTTGAGCACGCTCGAGGACATCCCGTCACAGCGGCGCTGCAGCGTCCGGAACTGCAGCGGCCCGTCGCGCAGCTCCCACAGCACTCGCAGCGCCCAGCGCCGCCCGAGCAGGTCCAGCAACGCCATGATCGGACGGCCGCTGGCCGATCCGCGGACGGGTGAGCCGGGCCTGGGCGCGGGCGCCGGAGTCATCGCCTTGCGCTTCTGAAATAAAAGCGGTAGGCTCCCGCCGCCTGCTGTGAAAATCGAAGCATCACGATTGATTGGAGCATACATGAGCCCCGCTTCCCTGCCACGTCTGGCGCCGCTGGCGTCTCCGTTCGAGCCCGATGTCGCCGCGCAGCTGGCCAGGTGGATGCCACCCGGAGCCGAGCTTGAACCGTTGTCGCTGTTCCGCACGCTGCTACCTCCACCCCGAGCTGGCAAGCCGGATGCGGCCGCTGGGGGCGGGCATCCTCGGCTCCCGCGCGACCGTCGAGCCCGGGTTGCGCGAGGTGATGATCGATCGCACATGCGCGCTGACCGGGGCGGAGTACGAGTGGGGCGTGCACGCGGCGGCATTCGCGAGCAGCGTCGGGCTCGACGAGGAGCAGCTGCGCTCGACGGTCGGCGGCAGCCACCGCGACGAGTGCTGGGACGAGCGGCAGGCGAGCGTGTTCGCGTTGGCCGACGAGCTGCACCACACGAGCGCCATCTCCGACGATCTGTGGCGGTCGCTGACCGAGCTGTTCAGCTCCGAGCAGATCATCGAGCTGATCGTGACCGCCGGCTGGTACCACGTGATCGCCTACCTCTGCAACGGCATCGGCGTCGAGCACGAGGGCTGGGCCCGGCGCTTCCCCGGGACCGCGCCGGGCTAGCCGAGGCTCAGGGTGCGGGCATCGTGCCCGACACGCCCGCGCCGGCAACCTGGCCGACGAGGTAGGCGAGCGAGTTCGTGCCCGCCGTCGTCCAGGTCGCGGTCAACGATGCCGGCCGCGACCCCGCCACCGAGACCGTGAGGGCCGCGACGGCCGTCTGGCCGTCTTCGGGCAGCGGTGCGGGAGAGAGCGTGACGGTGCCGCTCACGGGAACGCCCGGGACGAGCTCATCGCCCGTCAGTGTCAGCCTCGTGCCGCCGCTGGCCACCGTCACCGAGCCGCCGTGGAGGCCGTGATCCTGCGCAGCTTCGGTCGCCGCGGAGCGCGCCAGCGCGTCGCCGGCGGTCTCCACGGCCGCCGCGGCGAGGCGCAGCGCCGAGCTCGATCCCCGCGATTCGGGTGAGGGTTCGATCGGCGGCTCTGCCGCGAGCCGCTCGGGGTAGACGCCCACAGAGTGGATCGCCGGCACGCTCGGCGCGCAGGACGCATCGAGCGCGTCGAGCTGGTCGGGATGGGCGACGAAGGCGCGGACGAGAGTCGAGCCGCAGCTCGTGTTCCCCTCCCCCACGACGTGCGTGGAGTTGGCCAGCTCGACGAAGCGGGCGTGGCCCCCCAGCTCGGCGAGCACCTTGGGCACATCCACGGGCGGGGTCCAGCTGTCCAGCTCCCCGCCCAGCACGAGCACGGGCAGCGATTCTGGAAGAAGCGGCATCCCACCCGAGGTGGGCGGCTGCGCAACTGTCGGGGCCGGCCAGTCCAGGCAGCCGGTGAAGGCCTCGGTGTTCTCGTCCTGGGCCAGCCACTCGGCGGTCGTGAACGGGCTGTATGTGCCGACCGGCAAGCCTGCTTCGGCCGCGGCGAGCTGTGCCGCGCGGACGGCCGGGCTGGCGCTCATGTCGAACAGCTGCGGGTAGTCCAGGCAGCCGACGGCGAAGTACAGCTCGACCGAGTATTCGCTGGGCGGCAGCCCGAAGTAGGACTCGTCGACGGCCAGGCGTTGCGCGTACAGGCGCAGCAGCGGCGCGGGGTCCCCTTCCTGCAGGAGCGCCCTGGCGGCCGCGTCGAGGTCACGGTAGATCTGCTGGTCCTCGGCCGCGTCGCTGACCAGGTCGACCAGCCCGACCACGCCCATCGTGACCTGTTCGAACCTGCCCGAGGGCCCCGGCACCCTGCCCGAAACGGGGCGCGCCCGCAGGCTCGCGGCGAGCGCGCCGATCCGGGCCCAGACGGGACTCCTCTCCGCCTGCGCGCAGGCCGTTGCGCGGCTGCAGGCCGCCTGGAAGTCGCCGGGCATCGATTCGACCGAGCTGCGGTACCAGGGGTCGAGCCCGACCGCCCGGTAGGTCGAGTCGAGCGTCAGGCTGCGCACCATCTGGGGGAAGCGCGAAGCGAACACCTGCGCGAAGAAGGAGCCGTAGGAGTCGCCGTACAGGTCGACCTTGCCGATGTCCAGCGCGCGGATCACCGCGGCGAGATCCTCCGCGGCGGGCGCCGAGGTGAAAAGGTCAGACGCCGGCACCGGCGAGCCACCGGGATAGCGCCAGCGACCGTTGAGCGCCGCGGCGCATTCGCCCACGACCTGCTGGAACGCGGACGTGCCGGTCGGCCCCGAGAAGCCCTGTATGGCGGGGCAGCGCAGAGGCGCGGAATGTCCCGTGCCGCGGTTGTCGACCGCCAGCAGGTTCCACCGTTCCAGCAGCGGCCCGTACATGGGCAGGTAGCCCGCCTGCGATCCGCCCGACTGGTAGAGCACCGAGCCCGTCGACGCGTATCCGGGCCCGCCCTCCACGGGCACGACGGTCCCGATGGCGCCCCCCGCGGGCCGGGTCGCCGGATACCAGCGGTAGGAGATCGAGATGTCCGGCCCCGCTCGAGAGGCGTAGTCGAGTGGCACCGGCAGCCTGCCGCAGTAGGCCAGCGGCGTGAGCGAGCAGCGCTTCAGTCGCTGGCCGCCGACGCGCAGCGTGGCGGCCGCCGGGGTCGCCCTCCTCGCCACAGCCGACGCGGCCGGCGCGGCGCTTGCCACGCCGGCGAGGGCCGCGAGCAGCGCGGCCAGCGAGAGGAGCCGTGAGGGCAATCGACGCGTCCCATCTGTCGCGGTGCCCCCGTCCATCCAGCCAGCGCGCCCCCTGTCGCAGTTGGCCGCCGATTCTAGTCAGGGCGCCGGGCGTCCCCGCTCGGCCCGATCGGCGAGGGCTAGGGGTCCGCCGGCCCCGCCAGGCGCAGCTCTCCCAGCTCGATCTGCGGACCGGCGGCGCGGAATGCCGGCACGGCCTCGCATGTCACCAGCCCCGCCCGGGCGGTCAGCTCGTCGAGCAGCTCGAACCAGCGGGCGATGTTGTGCGGGGTGTCGAGCACGACCGTCTGCAGCGGGGTGTGGCGTGCCAGCGACCAGAACCGTTCGCCGTGCGGCTCGTGATCGCCGTAGAAGCCCCACACGCCTCGTAGCGTGGTCGCGCCCGCGGCGCCGGCCAGGCGCAGCCGCCTCAGCAGCGCGCCGTGCAGCCGCTCCTGTCCGGGGCGAGCCCGCTCGCCACCGTGCAGGGTCAGCTTCTGCCAGTAGCCGAGGCCGTCCGCCGCGGGCGGCGAGGCGGGCGCCGGGGGCGGGGCCGGCCCCGCCAAGAATTGCCCGTCGCGCTTGCAGACCTGGATGCTCTCCAACGCCATCTGTGCTCCGGGGATCAGCGCCGCCAGCTCGGCGATCGCCGCGCCGAGGAGCTCGGCCTGTCCCACGGCGAGGATCATCGTGGGCACGTCCTCGTTGGACGCGAGCATCCGCGCCCGCCGGCGCGCGCCCTGGACGGTCCCGTCGAGGCCCAGCAGCACGTTGGCGCCCAGCGCCCCGTGGCGGTGCAGGCAGGCGACGGCGGCCTCGTGCGCCGGCGCGCCGCCGACGCGCTGCCGGCGGCCCAGCACGATCGTCAGCTTGGCAGCCGAGCCGTCCCGCGCCGGCGCAGAGGACGCCTGCGCGGGTGCGAACGGGCGGATCCGCTCGAGTGTGATCAGCCCGTGGGGCGAGATCGCCTGGAGGTCCTCCGTCAGGGCCTCGATGCGCGAATGGGTGTCGATCGCGACGGCGAGCACGGGCAGGTCTTCCGAGAGCGTCAGCAGCCGCTCGGTGTGCAGCCGGTGCTTGATCCCGAAGCCCTCGATCCCCCGCAGCATCACCCCCGCCTGGATGTCGTGCTCGGCGAACAGCTCGAGCGCGGCGTCGGCCAGCAGGCGCCGCCCCCCACGGTCGCGGTCGCGGTCGCCCATGTAGGCGGTCAGCTTCAGGCTCGGCTGCATGGTCATCCGCCCGCGATCGCCCGACCCAGCTCGGCGGCGGCGAGTCCGAGCCCGAGGCTGAGGATGAGGTTGACCACGACCACGCCGGCGCGGCCGTCCTCGGCGTCACGATGGGACTCGAACATCCAGGTCGAGAAGGTCGTGTACGAGCCGATCAGGGCGGTGCCGGCGAGCAGGTAGGCGTCCCCCCGCAGCGCCAGCCCGACCAGCAGGCCGAGCGTGGCCGTCCCGGTGAGGTTGACCAGCAGCGTGCCGAGAGGGAAGCGCGCCCCCGATGCCTCCGAGACGATCCCGTCGAGCAGGAACCGCGCGAGCGCGCCGACCCCGCCCAGCGCGCCCACCCCGAGCCAGAGGCCGAGGAAGCTCATCGCGCGGGACCCGCCCGGCGGACCAGCTTCGTCGTGACGAACACCGCAGCCAGGCCGCAGCCGACGCTGGCGGCGCCGTAGCCGAGCGCCAGAGCCCAGTGCGAGGCGTCGAGCATCCGCAGCAGCTCGACCATCATCGTCGAGAAGGTCGTCAGAGCGCCGCAGATCCCGGTGCCGAGAAACGAACGGCCGTAGAGCGACGGCGGCAAGCGCTCCTGCAGGCGGGTGATGAAGTAGCCCAGCAGCGCCGCTCCGGCGACGTTGACGGCGAACGTCGCCCACGGCCAGCTGCCCGGCGCCACGGCCAACCCCTGCGCGAGCCCGGCACGGGCGATCGCGCCGATGAAGCCGCCGGCGAAGATCGCGGCGAGCTCCTGGGTGTCCAGGAGGGTGGCCAGGCGCGGATGCTCGGCCGGCGGCGGGGAGGCTTGGATGCTGGGCTGAGGTTCCACGGCAGGCCCTCACGTGCGCTCGTGTGACGGTGACGTAGAAGCCATCAGCGGCCGATGCCGCGGTTATGGAGCGGGCCTCATCGCTGCGGCGACGGAGGATAGCGGGGCGCACGGGCGGATCGGCTCTCGCACGCGGACCTGATAGACCCCGCCCGATGGGAGCCGCCGCGCCTCTTCCGCCCGCGCCTCCGCGCCGTGGACGGCGCCGCGTGGCCGCCGTGCTGGTCGTCCTGTTGATGATCGGCCTGGTCGTGTTCGCCCTCACGAGGCTGGACCTGGCGCGGGTCGGGCACGCCCTGATCACGGCGAGCCCCGGCTGGATCGTGCTGGCGGTCGCGCTGATGGGCTGCTCGCTGCTGTTCCGTTCTGTCTCCTGGCACGAGGTGCTGCGCGCTGCGTTGCCCGACGCCGTGATCCGCTGGGGAGCGGTGATCCGCGCGACGATGATCGGCGTGATGGCCTCGGCGGTCTTCCCGGGGCGAATCGGGGAGCCGACCCGCGTGCTGGTGCTGACGCGGCGTCTGGACGGCTCGCGCCGGATGCTGCTGCCGGTGGTCGCCGGGACGGTGTTCTCGCAGACGCTGATGAACCTGCTGGCCCTGGCGGTGCTGGCGGTCGTCACGCTCAGCGCCGTGCCACTCGGCCACGGGCACCTGACGGCCGTGGTGATCGCGCTCGCTGTCCCCCTGGCGATCGCCGCGCTGGTTGTCGCCGGTCCGCGTCTGGTCTCGCTCGGGCAACGCTCGCGCTCGCCGCGGCTGCGCAACGGCGCGGCGACGTTGGAACGGCTGCTGCGCTACGCCCGGCAGGGCCTGGTCGTGTTCGCCCGCCCCCGCCGCGGCTTCGTCGCGGTCGCGATGCAGCTGCTGGCCTGGGCGCTGCAGTGGCTGGCGTGCTACTCGGTGCTGGTCGCGATGGGCCTGCAGCACGACGCCGGGCTCGCCGGGGCGGCGGCGATCCTGCTGGCGGTCAACCTCAGTGCGATCCTGCCGGCGACGCCGTCGAACGTGGGCGTCTTCCAGGCCGCCTGCCTGGTGGTGTTGGCCGCCTATGGCGTGAGCGCCGGCCAGGGCCTGGCCTACGGGATCATCCTGCAGGCCGTCGAGGTGGTCACGGCGCTGGCGCTCGGCCTGCCTGCGCTGCTGCGCGAGGGCATCTCGTGGAGCGATCTGCGCGCCGCCGAGGCCGAGTCAGCCGGCGAGGGCGCGGAGTGACTGGCGCAGCGAGCGGGTGGTCTGCAGGACGGCGGTC
The DNA here is from genome assembly GCA_963760785.1 of uncultured Solirubrobacteraceae bacterium. Lineage (GTDB taxonomy): Bacteria > Actinomycetota > Thermoleophilia > Solirubrobacterales > Solirubrobacteraceae > Palsa-744. Next base: position 490,942 of record CAVXEL010000002.1, read on the forward strand.
GGCTCATAGCCGCAGTGGGCCATGCAGTTCTCGCAGCGCGGGTCGCGCCCGCGCCCGTAGGCGCTCCAGTCGGTGCTCTCCAGGAGCTCCTTGTAGGTCTCGGTGTAGCCGTCGGACATCAGGTAGCAGGGCCGCTGCCAGCCGAACAGCGAGTAGCTGGGGATGCCCCAGGCGGTGCAGTCGAATTCGGCCTTGCCCTCGAGGAAGTCGAGGAACAGCGGGCTGTGGTTCAGCCGCCACCGCTTGCGCCGCCCGCCGGCGAACGCCTCGCTGAACAGCTGGCGCGTCTGCTGGACGCCGAGGAAATGCTCCTGGTCGGGCGCTTTCTCGTAGGCGTAGGCCGGCGAGATCATCATCTCGTCGACCTCCAGGTCGTCGTTGAGGAAGTCCAGCACCTCGCGGACGGTCCGCGGCGAGTCGTGGGTGAAGAAGGTCGTGTTGGTCGTCACCCGGAAGCCCGCCGCCTTTGCCGCCCCGATCGCCGCGACGGCCTTGTCGAAGGTGCCCTCGCGCTCGACCGACGCGTCGTGGCGCTCGCGCAGCCCGTCGATGTGGATCGCCCACGCGAAGTAGGGGCTGGGCTCGAACCTGTCGAGCTTGCGCTCCAGCAGCAGCGCGTTCGTGCACAGGTAGACGAAGCGCTTGCGCTTGATCAGCTCGGCCGCGATCACGTGGATCTCAGGGTGGATCAGAGGCTCGCCCCCGGCGATCGAGACCATCGGCGCTCCGCACTCCTCGACGGCGCCTACGGCCTGCTCGACGGGCATCCTGCGACGCAGCTCGTGCTCGGGATGCTGGATCTTGCCGCACCCGGAGCAGGCGAGGTTGCACTGGAACAGCGGCTCGAGCTCGACGATCAGCGGGAACCTCTCCCGTTTCGCCAGGCGCTGGCGCAGCAGGTACATGCCGATGCGGGTGCTCTGCCTGAACCGGACCGCCATCGGGCCTACCTTAGTCCCCCGGCACCCAGTCGTGAAGTGCACCCGCGACCCGTCGCAGCGCGAGCGCCGCACGCAGCGCGCCACCCACGGCCTGCGGGCGCAGCAGCTCGTGGCTGGGGCTGTCGAGCACGACCCTCACCACGCCGAACGGTCGCTCGCCGGCTCCGGCGGCCAGCCACAGCGACTCCATGTCGACGGCGATCGCGCCGCCGGCGTGCAACTCCGAGCGGCGCTCTCCCAGCGCCAGCTTCGAGACGCACACCAGCCGCCCCACCCGCACCTTCAGGCCGAGCCCCGTGAGCCGGTCGACGAGCTGGCTGGCGAGGACCGGGCGGATCGGCTCCTCGGGGTGGCCTTCGTCGGGGGCGGCGTAGACCTCCTCGGGGACGATCACTTCGCCGGGAACCGACGTCTCGTCGAGCCCGCCGCAGAACCCGAGCACGAGCATCGCCCGGGCTGTGCGCGCGCCGAGCTCCCGCGCGGCCGACCGCGCGCGGTGCGGCCCCATGCCGGTCTTGTGCACGAGCGCACCGCGGGCCGCCGAGGAGATCAGCACCGCCTCGACGCGCATCGGCGCCGCGACCAGCAGTTCGCTCATCCGCGCACCGCCACCGCGTCAGGCGCCGCGGGATCTCTGCCCCGAGGGCCGGACCCGGACAGCCCCAGTGCGCCGAGCGCGACCAGCGCGGCCCGTCGTCCACTGATCACCGCGCCCTCGAGCGTCGCCGGCCAGCCCGTGTCGGTCCATGCGCCCGCGAGGGCGAGGCCGTCCAGCCGGGTGCGCGCGCCCGGCCGCAGGGCGCCCGCGCCGGGCACGGCGCGGAAGGTCGCCGCGTGCTCCCGTGTCGCCTGGAAGCGCTGGACCGTCGCCTCGCGCGCCCGGGGGAGCAGCGCGGCGATTGCGGGCACGAAGCGCTCGCGCAGCTCCTGCACGCTCATCTCCATCTCCCGGGTGGCTCCCGACAGGGACACGGCGAGATACTGACAGCCGGCGGGGGCGCCGGCCGCGGCGCTGCGGTCGAACAGGTACTGGACCGGCGTGCGCACGCCCGCGGCGAAGTGCTCGTCGAGCACCGGCCTGTCGTAGAGGACGTGCAGGTTGACGATCGGCGAGCTCTCGAGGCCCTCCCCCGGCCGCTCGCCCAGCAGCGCCTCGAGCAGACCCCCGGCGCGGTCGTGTGGAAGCGCGACGACGGCGGCCTCCGCGGCGATGCCCTGCGGACCGTCGGCGCCGCGCCCGCGCACCTCGTAGCCCCCGGCGGACTGCTCGAGGCGCTCGGCCCTGAAGCCCAGGCGCAGGTCCACGCCGGCGCGCTCCAGCGCCGCCCGGGCGGGATCGCCGATGATCTCCTGGAGGGTCGCGATGTGGAAGCCGATGTCGCCCGCGCCCGGACTCGAGAGCAGCCCGGTGCGGAAGACGAACGCGGCGAGCGCCAGCGAGGCCTCCGCCGCGGGGACGTTGAGCGTCGGCAGGGCGATCAGGTCCCAGAGCGCCTCGCGGGCCTGCGCCCCCTGCCCATGGTCGGCCAGCCATTGCCCGAAGGTGACGCGGTCCAGGCTGGGGTCGGCCGGGTCGAGGCGGCCCAGCGCCAGCGCGGCGCGCGCCGCGGCGAGCCTGCCTCGCGCCGGCAGGAGCGGGTAGCGGGCGAGCGCGCCGGCCAGGTGCAGGGGGGCCGGCAGGCCGTTGCGACGCAGGACCGTCGGCGCCCGGCCGGGGCTGAGCACGGGGATCTCCAGCCGCGGCTGGATCGAGACGAGCCCGGTGCTGCCGAGCCGGGCGAGCAAGTCCCTGTATGCCGTGCAGCAGCGCAGGAACACGTGCTGGCCGTTGTCCATGCGCAGGCCATCGCGCTCGAACGAGTAGGCCGCTCCGCCCAGCCTGCGCCTGACCTCCACGAGCGTCACCCGCGCGCCGGCATCCGCGCAGTCCAGCGCGGCGGTGATGCCCGCCAGCCCGCCCCCCACGACGACGACGCGCTTCACGGGCCCACCCCGATCATCCCGCGCACCGCCACCCAGGCCTTCTCGTGGACGGGCAGCGACATGCGCCGGCGCAGCGCGACCTCCGGGTGCGCGTCGATGCGCTCCAGCAGCCGCCGGTAGATCCCGGCCATCGCGAGCACGCACGCGGCGCTGCGCCGGTCGAGCATCGGTGCGAGCTCAAGCCCGTGCTCGAACCACTCCCGCCCCCGCGCTGCCTGGAAGTGCACAAGCTCAGCCAGCTCCCCGCCCTGGGACGGATCGCGGCCGTCGCGCTCGGCCAGCTCGATCGACGCGAGCAGCGCACCGGCGCCTTCGGGTCCCTGCTCGGCGGGCAGGCCGAACCGGCGCAGGTCCTCCCGCGGCAGGTAGACCCGGCCGCGCAGCGCGTCCTCGCGAATGTCGCGCAGGATGTTGGTCAGCTGCAGCGCGACCCCGAGTTCATCGGCGAGCCGGTCGGCCCGAGCGAGATCGCCGCCCTGCCGTCGCAGACCGAAGATCGCGAGGCACACGCGCCCGATCGTGCCCGCGACGCGGCGGCAGTAGACGACCAGCTCGTCGAAGGTCTCATAGCTGACGCCCTCGACATCCATCCTGACGCCCTCGATCAGCTCTCCAAGCGCATCGATCGGCAGCGGGAAGCGGGTGCGGGCGTCGGCCAGCGCGACCATCACCGGGTCGAGCGACTCCGTCCCGCCCGCCGGATCGGCGGCCAGGCGGGCGAGCACCGCGGACTGCTCGTCCAGGCGCCGGCGCTTCTCCTCGCGCGGCAGCTCGCCGTCGCCGATGTCGTCGACCGGCGGGCGAAGGCGTAGACGGCGCACATCGCGCGCCGGCGCTCGCTCGAGAGCAGCCGGATGCCGTAGTAGAAGTTGGCCGCCTGCTCTCGCGTCACGGCCTCACAGCTGGCGTAGGCGGCCGCTACCGTCTCGGGCGCGCTCACGGCTGGCGCGCCCCCCGCTCGAGCAGCGTCGCGGCGAGCGCCAGGGCGCGTCGCGCGGCCCCGGCCGAGGGCGCTCCGGCGAGCACGTCGTAGCCAGCCCGCTCGATCGCCGCGAGCGCCGCGCGACCGCCGGCGGCGAAGGCCGCCACGGCGATTCGGGCGCGCCCCCGCAGCTGCCCGATCAGGGGGGCGCCCTCCTCCAGCAGCGCGCGAGCGCGCTCGACCTCGAAGGCCAGTACGCGCGCGCAGCGGAGCCCCGGCGCTCGCCGCGCCGAGTTCGGCCTCGTCGCAGCCGAAGCGCCGCAGGTCCTCCAGCGGCAGGTAGACCCGGCCGCGACGCAGGTCCTCGGCGACGTCCTGGCAGTGCTCTGTCAGCTGCAGGGCGGTGCAGATCCTGTCGGAGAGCTCGATCCGCGCGGGGGTCGGACTGGCCGAAGATCGCCGAGCACGAGCTCGCCGACCGGGTCGGCCGACAGCGCGCAGTAGGCGCGCAGCTCCGCCCAGGTCTCGTAGCGGTCGCGGCGCTGGTCCAGGCGGTTGGCCTCGATCAGGCGTCCGAACGGCCCGTGCTGCAGGCGGCATTCGCGCAACGTCGCCTGCAGGCGCACCATCAGCGGATGCTCGCGCCTCGGCCGGCGAACGCCCGGTCCAGTTCCCCTTCGAGCCAGTCGAGCGCGGCGAGCCGGTCCCCGGGCGCGCAGTCGCCCAGTTCGTCCACCAGCCGGGCGTAACCGTAGAGCGCCAGCAGATGGCCGCGCAGCGCGCCTGGGCAGCACCCGGCTCGCGACCGGGAAGTTCTCGCTCGCCGCCCTGCGCCATCACCGCCTCGGCGTCGGGCGCGGCGAAGGACGGCTCGGCCAGCCTGCGAAGTGCCCCGGACGGGGTATGCCCCGTCATGGGGTGCGGCGTCACCCCTGGCTCTCGGCCAGACCGCCGACGGCGTCCTCCCGTCCGGGCTCGGGCAGCGCGGCCAGGCACCGACCGAGCGCCATGATCGGGAAGGTGAGCCTGTAGAGGTGGTAGTTGATGTAGTAGTCGGAGGGGAAGCCGGTCCCGGTGTACTGGGGCTCATCCCAGCCACCATCGGAGCGCTGGGCGGCGACCAGCCAGGCGACGCCGCGGGCCAGCGCCGGCGAGCGGATCCCCGCGGCGTGCAGCGCCAGCAGCGCCCATGCGGTCTGCGAGGGAGTGCTCGGCCCGCGCCCGATCCAGCGAGCGTCGTCGTAGGAGCGGGCGTCCTCGCCCCAGCCGCCGTCCTCGTTCTGGTGCGCCTCGAGCCAGTGGACCGCCCGGCGGATCGCGACGCTGTCCGGGTCGACACCCGCCTGGATCAGCCCGGGGACGACCGCGCCGGTGCCGTAGACGTGGTTGATCCCCCATCGACCGAACCACGAGCCGTCGGCCTCCTGATGCTCGAGCAGCCAGCTTCACGCCGGCCCGCGCGGCTGGGGTGTCGGCGAGTCCCAGCACGCCGAGCATCTCCACGACATGCCCCGTCACGTCCGCGCTGGGCTCGTCGATCACCTCGCCGAAGTCGAGGAACGGCAGCTCCCGTACCAGGGCGCGGGTGTTGTCGGCGTCGAAAGCGCCCCAGCCGCCGTCGGAGCTCTGCATGCCCTCCACCCAGGCCACGGCGCGGCGGCGGGCGCGCGTCGATCTCGGCGATCGTGCCTGCGCCGCGGGCGCGCTCGAGCGCCAGCACGACCTCGACGGTGTCGTCGACGTCGGGGTAGTTGACGTTCGCGAACTCGAACGCCCATCCACCTGGCGTCAGGCCCGGGCCGCGTGATCGACCAGTCGCCGCTCTGGGTCGACCTCCTCGCCTAGCAGCCAACGCGCGGCGCGCACCATCGAGGGGTCGTCCCAGGCCAGGCCCGCGTCGCTCAGCGCGACCATCGCCAGCGCCGTATCCCAGACGGGCGACTGGCAGGCTTCCAGGCGGCGGCTGGCGCCCGCCGGAGCGCCGACGCCGCGCGAGTCGTCGCGGTCCTCGACCATGAAGCCGTCGATGCCCTCCAGGCCGCGCCGCATCACGGGGTGCTCCGAGCGGGTAGCCGGCGAGGCTCAGGGCGATCAGCGAGTACACCCACGGCGGCTGGATCCCGCCCCATGACCCGTCGGCCTCCTGGCGGCGCACGATCCAGCTCTCCGCCCGGGCGCAGGCGAATCGGCGCAGCGGCCCCAGCGGGTGGCGTTCGTAGACGCGTCAGCGGCGCAGCCAGGCGGAGCGCGCAGCCAGCCCGTGGCGCCGTGGGGAGCGAGGCGACGGCGCGGCGCGGGCCGCCGTGGGGGCGCCGTCGCGGGCGCGTCCGGATGCGGCTCGAGCTCCTGCAGGTCGAACGGGAGCCTGCGGACGGGGCGGTGCGCTTTCACGAGCGACAGCGCGACGATCGTCTGGCGGGCCCAGCACGCGAAGTCGTAGACGTTGAGCGGGAACCGCGGCGGCAGCAGGACGATCTCCGGCGGCAGCGCCGGCACCCGATCCCAGGACCACAGCCCGAAGAGCGCCAGCCACAGATGGGTGAAGACGCGCGCGCGGGGGATTCCGCCCTGCTGGAGGATGAACTCGGCAGCCGTCGCGCATGTGCTCGTCCTCGGGCTCATCCCCCGCCAGACGCAGCGCCCAGTAGGCCTCGATCGTCGTGGAGAGGTCGCCGGGGCCCTCGTGGAAGTTCGCCCACGTCCCGTCGCCCCGCTGCTGGGAGCGGATCCAGGCGGCGCTGCGCTCGGTCTCGTCGCGCGGCGGATGCCGAGGAACTCGCGCAGCAGCATGTCCTCCGCGTCCATCGTGACGTTCGTCTGCAGCTCGCCCCGCCACCAGCCGGCCTCGCTCTGCAGCGAAAGCAGGTGCTCGCGAGCCGCCTCGAGCGCCAACCGAGCCTCGCTACGGGCCTCCAGGGTCAACTGCGCCATGCTGGAAAGCTAACCTAGCGCGCCACGCGGGCGTTTCCGGGAACGAGCACCAGGCCATGTTCGAACGTGATCACCTTCGCGCGCGGAGCGTCCGCTCGGAGACCAGGTGCGGGGCGCGCGCGAGGAAGCGGTAGGAGACCAGCCCGTGGAAGTCCTTCCTGCTGACGAGGTGGAACCCGGCGCGCGGCGGCTTGCCGGCCGAGGAGCGCACGGGTTCTTCGCCGGTCTCGACGATTTCCCGGACCGATCATCGAGGTCCCTCCCGCCATCTGCGACGAGCCCCGGCGTGTAGTAGCGCAGCGGCGCCGAGCCGAGCATGTTGACCGTCAGCGCCCGTTCAGATCCCCTCGGCAGGCCCGCCACGACACCCTTCCAGTTTCCCCGCTGCAGCCGGGGGTCGAGGTCGACCGCCGACCGTGACAGCCAGCAGCGCGACGATGCCGAGCCGCGAGCAGGGTCGGCCCGAGCGGGCTGCGGTCGCGGCCAGGTGCGCGAGCACGGCGATCAGGAGCGTGACGGGCACCATTGCTGCCGACCAGGTTGCGCGGTGCGAGGTAGTCGGACCCGACGACCGCCATCGCGAGCGGGATCAGGACTGCCGGCGGCGGCGACGGTCAGCGGCCAGCCAGACGCGCGTCGCCGGTCGGCGAGACCGTCCGACGCCGAACCCGTCGGCGGCGCCGTCGAGGGCCGAAGATCCGCCACAGCCCGAACGACGCCGGCGCCGAACAGCGGCAGTCCGACCAGCAGCCTCGATCGAGTGGCCAAGCGCGTCTGCCGGAGTAGCCGGTCAGGTAGTAGCCGGGGATCGCCTCGATCCGTTCTTCAGCGCCCACGCCCCGATCCACTGCGTGCTGCGTCCGCCCTGGGCGGAGATCAGCGGCATCAGCGCGAGCGCCGACCAGCACCAGCGCGCCGAGCGCGGGCAGGCAGGCACGCCTGGTGCGCGGATCCCAGAGCAGCCACAGGCCCATCCCGGCGAGCAGGAACACGGCGAAGTAGTGGGTGAGCAGGGCGAGCGCGCCCGGCGAGCGCGAAGATGCGACAGACGCACGGCCGTCGGCTTCCGCAGAGCCCGCACGAAGCCAGCATCGCGAACCGACGCGGCGAGCACGAACAGGCCGTAGACGCGCGCCTCCTGCGAGTACCAGACGAACAGCGGGCCGACGGCGACGAGCGCCGCCGAGGCGATCGCGGCGCGCGCCGGTCGCAGATCTCGTCGCCGATCGCCCACGCGACCGGCACGAGCGCGATCCCGGCGAGCGCCGACGGAAGGCGCAGGGCGACCGCGCCGGTCCCGAGCAGCCGATAGTCGACCCACTCGACGACGTACCACAGCGGCGGGCTGTTCTCGGTTTTGCGTGACCGAGTGCAGCGTGCTCCACAGGCTCGGAGTGCAGCACGTGCACCGGCGTGAAGGCCTCGTCGAACCAGAAGCTCTGCAGGCCGAGCGTGCCAGGCGCAGCACGGCGGCGAGCAGCGATCAGGCCGGCCAGCGGCCACCAGGCGGGCCGCGCGGGCAAGCGTCGCGCGGGCGGCTGCGGGCAGCGGCGGGGCGGCGGCGCTGCTCGCGGGCACAGCCCCGCGGTCACCGCGCCGAAGCAGCCGTAGCGGCGCAGGCGCACGTCGTCTTCGGTGCCGGCGGGCAGGTACCAGCCGCCGGCGACCCGGCGCCGTCCGCCGATGGTCGGGCCGGTCGATCACCAGGCAGATCTGCACCCGCGCTCTGGGCGGGCCGGGCGTCGCGTTGCCGCAGACGACGTCGCGGTGCGTGGCTGACTGCCGAGCAGTTCCTGGTCAACGGAGAGGTTGTGGTAGTCGTGGCCGGTGTAGGCGCGCCAGGTGCGCAAGATCGGCGATCAGGCGCTCGTTGATGCCTGTCTGCCGTGCGACGTCGTTGATCGTCGCGATCGCCAGCACGAGCCCAATCAGCAGCAGCAGCGGTCGTCTCGATCAGCCGCAGGCTGCCCGTGCCGGGCTGCTCGCTGTCGCGGGGCCGCAGCCGCTCGGGCAGCCATCCGCCAGCCTCCCGGCTCGGCGCTGGGCGGGCGCGTTCGCTCATTGCACCGGCGCCAGGAGCGGCGAGATCTGGTGGAGGACGAAGAGCGCCTGCACGATCAGCGTCGCCGTCAGCAGGCGCCGGTCGCGGGCGACGACGGCGAGAGGTAGCGGCCACAGGATGTACCAGGCGAGCAGCCACGTGCTCGTCACGGAGATCGCGAGCAGCGTCCAGCCCGACGCGGCGACCCAGTCGTAGCCCCGCCACGTCCGCCACAGCAGGTGCAGCACGATCAGCACGAGGGCCGCCTTGAGCAGGTCGTGGTCGATCGGGGAAGACGCCCGGCTTGCCGAGCAGATGAGCGATCTCGTTGGCGAAGCTGTCGGTCGAGACGAAGGCCGCGTCGCGATTGAGCGCGGCGACGATGTTGACGCCGTGAACCCCGAAGGCCGCGTAGGCGACGAGCGCGCCGCGGCAGCAGCGCCGCCGGCGCGCCGAGGATCGGCGCAAGCCGGCGGCGGGAGAGGATCATGAAGGGCAGCAGCGCCGCGACCGTCGCCTTCACCAGCGCGCCCGCGACGACGATCGCGCCCGCGGCGCCTTCCCGCACGGCGCTGGCGGGCCGGCGCCAGCATCAGCGCGACGGCGGCCATCATCGCGAGCATCATGATCAGGTCGTTGTGGGCCCCGCCGAGCCCGTAGATCACGTACAGCGGGTTGGCGCCGACCGCCAGGATCGCCGCCACGGGGTCGAGCTCGCGCATGCGCGCGCAGCGCCAGACCAGCGCGAGCGTGCCGGCGCTGGCCAGCAGCGCCTCGACCTTCATCGCCCACAGCGCGCCCTCCACGCCGAGCGGGCGCGAGCGGGTAGGACAGCAGCGTGTACAGGGGCCCGTAGGCGGTGGCGACGTTGCGCCAGTCGTGCCCGACGTAACGGAAGATCGGGTCCCGCGGAGATCGCCGCGGGGCCGTGCAGGTAGGGGTTGATCCCGTGCTCGACGCCCATGCGGGCGTAGGCGATGTAGCTGAAGACGTCCGTGGAGATCAGCACCGGCCCGACGAACACGATCAGGTGCAGCGCCGCCAGCAGCACGATCGCGCCAGCGTTTGGAGATCGCGCCGGCCGTGGCCGGGCCGACGCAGCGCGCAGCAGCCCGAGCGTAGGAGCCGACCGCGACGAGCAGCGCGATCAGGAAGACGCGGTAGCCCAGCCGCTCGCCGAGCCCCGACAGCCAGCCCGCGATCGCCGGCTGTTTGGGGATCAGCGGCGAGCGCCCGGCGGCGGCGTCGATCACCACCTCGGCGGTCGCGGCGAGGAGCAGCAGCCCGAACACCGACGCGAGCACGGGCGCCCACCGCGCCCGGCGCACGCCGACCGGCAGGGGCTCGCTTGCCGCGGCGACGCTCACGAAGCGTCGCGGCTCACAGCGCGGTCCAGACCGTCTTGCTCTCGAGGTACGCGTCCAGGCCGTCGTGGCCGTGCTCGCGGCCGATGCCCGAGGCCTTGAAGCCGCCGAACGGCGCCGACGGGTCGACGACGCCCCACGTGTTGATGTAGACCATCCCGGCGCGCAGCATCGCGGCGAGCCTGTGGGCGTTGCCGACATCGCGCGTCCAGACGCCCGGCGGCGAGCCCGTACTCGCCCGCGTTCGCGCGCTCGGCGACCTCCTCCAGGCGTGTCGTAGGGCGAGGCGACCAGCACCGGGCCGAAGATCTCCTCGCGGGCGATCCGCAGCTCGTCGGAGGTGGTGCTGAACAGCGTCGGCGCGACGAAGTACCCGCCGCTGTCGGTCAGCGCAGCCTCGCCGCCGGCCAGCACCTCGGCGCCCTGCTCGCGGCCCGATTCGATGTAGCTGATCACGCGCTCCTGCTGCTCGGCCGAGACGAGCGGCCCGAGCTGGGTGCCCGCCTCGAGGCCCGGCCCGAGCTGGGCGCTCCTGGCTGCCTCGGCGAGAGCGCGAGAGCACCTCGTCGTAGCGGTCGGCAGGGACGAACAGCCGCGAGCCCGCGTTGCAGGCCTGGCCGGAGTTGAAGTAGATCGCCTGGAAGGACCCCTTGACGGCGGCCTCGATGTCGGCGTCGGGGAGGATCACGTTGGGGGACTTGCCGCCCAGCTCGAGCGTCACGCGCTTCAGCGCGCGCGCCCGCCTTCGCGCCGATCTCGCGGCCGACGGCCGTCGACCCGGTGAAGGCGATCTTGTCGACGTCGGGATGGTCGACCAGCGCGGCCCCGGTCTCGCCGTCGCCCGTGAGGACGTTCAGCACGCCCGGCGGGAAGCCGACCTCGAGCGCGAGCTCGCCGAGCCGCAACGCGCTCAGCGGCGTCTGCTCGGCGGGCTTCAGCACGATCGTGCAGCCCGCCGCCAGCGCCGGCCCGAGCTTCCAGGCGGCCATCAGCAGCGGGAAGTTCCAGGGGATGATCTGCCCGCACACGCCGACCGGTTCGCGGCGGGTGTAGCAGTGCATGTTCGGGGCCGTGACGGGCAGCACCGCCGCCCTCGATCTTCGTGGGCCAGCCGGCGAAGTAGCGGATGTGGCCGACCGCGCCGGCGACGTCGACGTACTGGGCCAGCCCGACGGGCTTGCCGTTGTCCAGCGACTCGATCTGCGCGAGTTCCTCGGCGTGGGCTTCGATCGCGTCGGCCAGCGCGTGCATCAGCCGCTCACGCCCGGACGCGGGCATCGACGCCCACGGGCCGCTCGAGAAGGCCTCGCGGGCGGCGGCGACGGCGCGCGCGACGTCCTCGGCGCCGGCGTGGGCGACCTCGGCGATCTCGCGGCCGGTGGCCGGGTCGATCGTCGCGAATGTGCGGCCGTCGGCCGCCTCGAGCGCGCTCGGCGCCGATCAGCAGGCGGTGCGAGCGGGCGATGAATTCACGCGCGGGGGCGCTCAGCGCGTCAGGCAGGGCGTCTGCGGAGATAGTGGTCATCGCTGGAGCCTACCTCCATGCCGGGGCGGGAGGGCACGAACGGCGAAGCCGTATGCTGGCGCCATGGCCGAGCCCTCCAAGGCGGTCCTGATCACGGGCTGCTCGAGCGGCATCGGGCGGGCGACGGCGGTGCGGCTGGCCGGCGCGGGCTGGACGGTGTATGCGACCGCGCGGCGGCCGGAGTCGATCGCCGACCTGGAGCAGCGGGCGCCAGGACGCTGGCGCTGGACGTGACCGACGAGGCCTCGATGAGCGCCGCTGTCGCCGCCGTCGAGGAGGCCGAGGGCGCGGTCGGGCGTGCTTGTCAACAACGCCGGATACAGCCAGAGCGGCGCGATCGAGACGGTGCCGATGGACGCCGTCCGCCGGCAGTTCGAGACGAACGTGTTCGGCGTCGTCGCGCCTCACCCAGCTCGTGCTCGCGGGAATGCGCGCTCAGCGCTTGGGACGGATCGTCAACGTCGGCTCGATGGGCGGGCGCCTGACGTTCCCCGGCGCGGGGCCACTACCACGCGACGAAGTACGCCCTGGAGGCGCTCTCCGACGCGCTGCGATTCGAGGTCCGCCCGTTCGGGATCGACGTGGTCCTGCTCGAGCCGGGGCTGATCACGACCGAGTTCGGCGAGGCCGCGGCCGGCGCGGTGGCCGAGGTCTCGACGATGGTCGACGAGGGCCCCTACACGGGCTTCAACGCGGCGGTCGGCGCGCTGACCAAAGGCGCCTACGAGGGGCCGATGCGCCACCTCGGCGGCGGCCCGGAGCGGGTCGCCAGGGTGATCGAGCGGGTGATCGGCGCGCGCCGGCCGCCGACGCGGGTCACGATCACGCCATCGGCGAAGCTGATGATCGCCACGCACGCGGTGCTCGGCGACCGCGCCTGGGACGCGGCGATGCGCCGGCAGTTCCCCGAGCCCGGCTAGAGCGTCGCCGGCCCCGAGCGCCAGCCGCGAGGAGGGCGGCCGGCGCTCAGCGCCTGCGCGCGAGATGGTCGGGAGCGGCCCGGGAGCGCCGACGTGGAAGCCCTGGGCGTAGTCGACGTCGTAGGCCCGGAGCATGCTGACCGTGGGCTGGTCGCCGACGAACTCCGCGATCGTCTGGCGGCCCATGCCCCGCACGATCCTCGCCAGCGCCCGCACGACCAGCTGGTCGGTTCGCGAGCCGGGCAGGTTGCGGATGAAGTCGCCGTCGATCTTCAGGTGGCTGAAGGGCAGCTGCTTGAGGTACTGAAAGGAGCCGAAGCCGGCTCCGAAGTCGTCGAGGGCCAGCCCGCAGCCGAGGTCCAGCACGCCGGCGCAGAAGGTCCGGGCGCTGTCCATGTCGGAGATCGCGGCCGTCTCGGTGATCTCGATCGCGAGCCGCTCGGGCTCCAGCCGGTGGCGCGCCAGCGTCGCGGCGATGTGGCGGAGCATGCGGGGTCGGTGACCGACAGGGCGGAGACGTTGATCGCGACCGTCACGCCGTGCAGGGCCGGCTCGCGGGCGAGCATGCCGCGCCACGCGGGCGAGCACCATGCGGTCGATCTCCCTGATCAGCCCGTAGCGCTCGGCGGCCGGCAGGAAGCGCCCGGCGCGATCAGCTCCCCGTGCTCGACCAGCCGCAGCAGCGCCTCGTAGTGGGAGACGGTGCCGTCCTGCAGCGAGACGATCGGCTGGAAGTGCAGCTCGAACGAGTCGGCGTCGAGCGCCCTGCGCAGCCGCGCCATCCACGGGCCGCCCGTGCAGGCCCGGCCCGCGATGACAGCCCACGCCGCCGAGCCTGCGGACGCTCGCTCGCCCGGTAGCGGCCATGGCGCGGGGCGCGGTGCGGAGTCCGCAGCGACACCCTGGGCACGGCGTTCCTGGCGGTCGAGGTGCGCATCGCTCGGGCAGAACTTCGACGGCCACCCGCCGGCACCTTCGCCCGAAGGACGCGTCCGCCGCGGGCCGCCGCGGCCGACGCGCGACCGGCTCAGGGGCGCGGATCGGAGCGGTGGGGTCTTCGCGCGCGGTCGGAGACGACCAGCAGCAGCGCGACCAGCACGAAGTTCATGACGACCGAGGAGCCGCCGTAGGCGACGAACGGCAGCGTCACGCCGGTCAGCGGTATCACGCGGGTGACGCCGCCGACGATCACGAACACCTGCAGGGCGATCACGAAGGAGAGCCCCGTCGCGAGCAGCTTGGAGAACGAGTCGCGGGCGAGCACCGCCGTCTTCAGCCCCCGCGCCACGAGCAGCAGGAACACGAGCAGCAGCCCGGCCGCGCCCGAGCAGGCCGAGCTCGTTGACGATGACCGCGTAGATCATGTCGCTTTCGGGGACCGGCAGGATCGGCGGTGCACGACCTGGTGATTGGCCAGTGCGCAGCAGGGAGCGGTCGAAGCCCGTGCCCAGCAGCCCGCCGTCGGCCTGGGCGAACAGCGACTGCGCCGAGCTGATAGCTGCCGCCGACCGGGCGGTTGTAGAGGACGCGGTTGAAGGGGTGTTCCCACGCCAGCGACGCGGGCGTGCACGTGGCTGACGTGGCCCGTCACGTACCACGCGCCCAGCGCGAACAGGACGAGCCCGATGAAGGGGAACGAGAAGCGGCCCGTGGCGACGTACAGCAGCGCCAGGAAGGCGCCGTAGAACATCAGCGAGGTGCCCAGCTCGCGGGTCAGCAGCAGCGTCGCCATCGCCGCTCCCCAGACGATCAGCATCGGGCCGAACTGCTTCATCGGCGGGATCGTCAGGCCCAGGAAGCGGCGTCCCGCCGTGACCAGCACCTGCCGGTTGTCGCGCAGGTAGCTGGCGAGGAAGATCACGATCGCGACCTTGGCGAACTCGGCGGGCTGGAAGGAGACGCTGCCGACGTGGATGTCCAGGTAGGCGCCGTTGACCTGCTCGCCTATGCCCGGCAGGCGCGGCAGCACCGTCAGGCCGATCCCGACCGCGGCGATCGTATAGCGGTAGCGCTCGAGCACGCGCCACGCCCTCGCGCCGCAGGGCGAGGATCGTCGCGGCGAACAGGATCAACCCGATCACCATCCACTGCGCCTGCTGGCGGGCCAGCACGGGATCGATCCGGTAGACCATCACGATCCCGACGCTGGCGAGCACGGCGACCAGCGGGAACAGGTAGGGTCGGCGTCGGGCAGCGCGAAGCGGATCACCAGGTGGGCGGCCAGGCACAGCGCCGAGGAACAGCAGCCCGTAGCTCAGCGACACGCTGGAGGCGTGGTTGAGCGTCAGGTTGGTGGAGCGCCGCGGGGGTGCTGCCTTCGGCCTGGATGAAGATCGCCGTGAACCCGGCCGTCACCAGCAGGGCGGACGGCAACAGGCCCAGCAGCTCACGGTTTCGAGCGCTGAACACAGATAACGAGCGTAGCCGCCGTGCCGGCGCTGCGCTCCGGTCCGGCTCGCTACGCTTGCTTCGGGACGTGCCGCCGTCGCCGGCCGGGCGGGCGGCGCAGCGTGCCCTCTCCCGCGATGAGCGCCACGATGCGGACACCCCATGAATGACGAGCGCCCGCCCTCGCTGTGGCGGGGCATGTGGCTGCGCTTCGCGGATCGCCGGCGTGCTGATCGTCGCGCTGAGCGGCGCGGCGACGGCGCACGGTCGCGATCAACGGATCGAAGAAGATCGCCCACAGAGCTGTTCCCCGCGAGCGACCACATCGCGACGCCCAAAGGGCTGGTGACGGAAACGGAAAGCTACTCGGCGGGCCCGCAGAACTTCCTGGTGCTCGGCTCCGACCGCCGCGCGGGCTCCAAGAACGCCGAAGAACGCGAACGCCGCGCCGCACAGCGACACGATCCTGCTGGTGCGCTTCGACCCCGAACAGGGCCAGACCTCGGTGCTGTCGATCCCGCGCGACCTGATGGTCAACATCCGCACGCCCGAACGGGCCAGCTCTACCCGAACGAAAAGATCAACGCGGCCTACACGATCGGCAGCGAGCTAGAAGGGCACCGACGGCGGCATGGTGCTGGCCGCCGAAACGATCGAGCGGGAAGTCTTCCCCGAACTGAAAGGGCACCTCAACGGCATCATCGACGTCAACTTCGCGGGCTTCATCAAGGTCGTCGACACGCTGGGCTGCGCCTTCGTCAACGTCGACCACCGCTACTCGGTGGCGGCGCGTCGGCGGAAAACTTCTCGGCGATCAACCTGCAGCCCGGCTACCAGAAGCTCTGCTACGAAAACGCGCTCTCCTACGTGCGCTTCCGCCACTTCGACTCGGACTTCGTGCGGGTCGCGCGCCAGCAGGACTTCATGCGCGACCTGCGCGAGCAGATCTCGCCGAGCGACGTGCTGGGCCGGATCGACACAGGTCGCCACGGCCGTCGGCACAGGCGATCAGGTCGAACTTCAGGCCGACCGGTGGACGACGCTCAAGGAACTGGCCAAGCTGATCGCCTTCTCGCAGACCAAGCCGCTGCGCCAGGTCAAGTTCAGGACCACCGACGTCAACGCGCAGTTCGGCGGCGGCTCGTACGTGACCTCGACTCCCGAACTGGAGAAAGCAACGCTGAACGACTTCCTCACGGCCGCGAACAGGTGCATGTCTCCGCGCACTCGACGCAGGCCCTCGGCGCACCACCACGCGGTCGGCCGGCGCGAGCGCACTCGGCGGGCACGCTCGGGCTCACCGCCACGACGGGCGAGAGCGAAGCGGTCAAAGCGGCCCTGTCGCTCCCCTTCCAGGTCCTCTACCCCACCCTGCAGACGCGCGCCGGCCAGCCAGGAAACGGTGCGGCCCTACGCGCTGCGCAACCAGCAGAACAAGCTCCACCACGCCTACGTCGTCGTCTGGCGCCAGAACACGCTCGGCGGCTACTACGACTTCGAGGGCACCGACTGGCTGAACCCGCCGCTGTTCGCCCACGCCCGCACGCAGACGATCGACGGGCGCAGCTACATGACTGGTCGACGACGGCTCGCACATCCACGTGATCGGATGGCGCTCGGGCAAGGTGCTGTACTGGGTGACCAACACGCTGCTCGAGGACCTGACGCAACTCGCAGATGCTGGCGATCGCGAAATCGGCCCAGGCTCGGCTCCGCGTCGAGCCGATCGCGGCGCTTCGCGCGCCGCTCGGCCTCGACGCTCCGCTTGCGACACGCGCGGGCCGGCCGTTGCGCGAGTAGGATCGATCGGGTCGCGGGACAAGGTCGTTCATGGCGGGCATCGCGACCGGGCCACGTCGCCTGCCCTATACGCGCCGAGAGACGGGCCGCGGGGCGCCACGCCTCAGGCGGGACCGTCCAGCGCCGCGTTGACTAGGGCGTCGGCGCGGGCGTTCTGTGCTCGGGGCACGGTGCGGATCGACCAGCTCTGGAAGCCTCGCAGGGCCTCCATCGCCTGCAGGTAGAGCGGCTTCATCGCCTCGTGCTTGACCTTGTAGCGCGCCCTGCACCTGCTTGGCGATCAGCTCGGAGTCGCCGATCACCTCGACCTCGGTGGCGCCCAGCTCGCGGGCCCTTTGCCAGGCCCAGCAGCAGGGCGCGGTACTCGGCGACGTTGTTCGTCGCGGTGCCGAGCAGCTGGGCGTGCTCGCCGAGCGTCTCGCCCGTCGGGCGAGGAGATCACGGCGGCGGCCGCCGCCGGGCCGGGGTTGCCACGGGCGCCCCCGTCGACGTGCACGATCACCTTCATGCCGGGCTGCGGAGTGGCCGGGTGCGGTTCGCTAGGAGGCCTGGGCCAGCGGCAGGTGATCGCCGGGAACCCGGGCGCGGCGGCGGTCGCGGATCACGCGCCGCTGTGCGCCGTCGGGCGAAACGCCGGTGCGGGCGCTCCTGGCGCGCCGGTCGAACTCGCGACGGTCGACGATCACGGTGACGTTCTCGTCGTCGCGATAGTGCTCCACCATCTTCGGGTAGAGCTCGTCGGCGAGCGGCTTGGGCACGACGCAGTAGATCATCGCGCGCCGATCTTACTCTCCGTACCCGGAGAAGCAAGGGGCGCAGCGTCTATTGCGCCAGCGCCAGCAGCGCCGGACTCGAGCGGCGACGGCGTTCGCCTCGCGCTCCTCGCGCTCGAGCTCTGCGAGCTCGGTGCCCTGCGCCGGCGGCCTCGACCGCGCTGGGCCCTTCGCTCAGGTCGACCTCGTAGCGGTACCAGCGACAGCTCCCAGGCGACGACGATCCGCACGACGCTGCTCCAGGTGCTCGGCCGAGCGCACGCTGACCTCGGGGGCGCCGAGCGAGCGCGAGACGCCGGCGACGCGCCGTGGGTACTCGCTGGCGTTGAACGCCGCCGACGGCCTGCTCCAGGTACGCTGGGGGCGGACGCCACGGGCCGGCTCGGGCGGGCTGCCGCTGCCGGCTGCGCGGGCAGCTGCGACGAGCTGCGCTCGCCTCGGCGGATCGAGTGAGCCGCGCCGTCGGCGCCGCCGCTCGTCGAACAGCATCGTAGGGCCCGAGTGCTCGCGCGGGGATCGCGCTCGCGTGCCGGGCGCGTCCGGGCGGGCGGGCGACCTGCAGCAGCCGGTCGAACAGGCTGCGCCCGCGGCGGGGCCGCATCGGCGGCAGCGTCGACCGCGCGGCTGGTCGGTCTCGCGCAGCCAGCCCTCGTGGGCGGCGCGTGGCGCGCACAGCTCGCATACGGTCCGCCGCCGGCCGGCCGCCAGGAAGTACGTCGGGCTGCTCGCCCCGCAGCAGGCGCCGGGCGCACACGTCGCACGCCACGTCCGGCTGGGAGGTCACGATCGAACGCGTTGTCATCCCCCAGGAGGGTAGCTGGACGCAGCGCGCGCTCGGCGAAGGCGTCGCAGGACCGGCGGCTCCGAGCCGTGGCGCTCAGGCGTGAGCGGCTTCGCGCTCCTGGCCGGCCTCCTGCGACGACTCGCTGGGCGAGGTGCGCGGGCACCTCCTCGTAGCGCAGGAACTCGAGCGTGTAGTCGCCCTGGCCCTGCGTGATCGAGCGCAGGTCGGGCGCGTAGGAGAGCATCTCCGCCATCGGCACCTCGGCCTTGATCTCGGTCATCGCGCCGGCCGGCTCCATGCCCTGGGGACGCCCGCGGCGGCTGTTGAGGTCGCCGATCACATCGCCGACGTGCGCCTCGGGCACCGACAGCGTGACCAGCATGATCGGCTCGAGCAGAACCGGGCCGGCGTCGGCCGAGCGCCTGCCTCATCGCCTGGATGCCGGCCAGCTTGAAGGCGATCTCGGAGGAGTCGACCGAGTGGAAGGCGCCGTCGAAGAGCCGCACGCGGACGCCCTGCACGGGGTAGCCGGCGAGCACGCCGCTTTCCATCGCCTCGCGCACGCCCTTCTCGACGGCGGGGATGAACGAGCTGGGGATGACGCCGCCCTTGATGTTGTCGACGAACTCGTAGCCGGCCGTTCGGCGCGATCGTGCAGCGGCTCGATCTCGATCTGGCAGTCGCCGAACTGGCCGCGGCCGCCGGACTGCTTCTTGTGGCGCCCGTGCACCGCCGCGCGCGCCGCGGATCGTCTCCCGATAGGGGACGCGCGGCGGCTTCAGCGTCACCTCGACGCCGAAGCGCTCGCGCAGGCGGTCGACGATCACCTCGACATGGACCTGGGAGAGGCCCGCGACGATCTGCTCGCCGGTCTGCTGGTCGCGGTGCAGGTCGATCGTCGGGTCCTCCTCCTGCAGCCGCCGCAGCGAGGCGAGCACCTTCTCCTCGTCGCCCCGGCTCTTCGGCGCCACGGCGAAGGCCATCACCGGGCGCGGGCAGCTTCGGGCGAGGCATCTCGATCGGCTCGTCGCGCGCGGCCAGCCAGTCGCCCGCCCGGGTCTCCTTGAGCTTCGCCACCGCGCCGATGTCGCCCGGCCCGAACTCCTCGACGTGCTCGACTTCCTTGCCGGCGAAGACCAGCAGCTGGCCGATCCGCTCCTTGACGTGGGCGCGGGTGTTCAGCGCCTGGCTGTCGGCCCGCATCACGCCCTGGTAGACGCGCATCAGGTTGATCCGCCCCGCGAACGGGTCGGCCCGGGTCTTGAACACGTAGGCGAACAGCGGGTCCTGCTCGCTGGCGTTCAGCTCCACCTCGCCGACCCGCAGCGCGCCGTGCTTGACGGGCGAGGGCAGGTCCTCGACGATCGCGTCGAGCAGCCGCGGTGGTGCCGAGGTTGGCGCGTCGCCACGCCGCAGACGACCGGGAAGATCTTGCCGTGGTTGGTGCCCTCCTTCAGCGCGTCGACGATCTCGGCATGGGAGATCTCGCTCGCCATCGAGGTAGCGCTCCATCAGCGCGTCGGAGACTTCGCAGACCTCGTCCATCAGCTTCTCGCGGTACTCCTGGGCGAGCTCGAGCTGCGCGTCCGGGATCGGGATCTCATCGGCGGCACCGCGCTCGGGCGTGGGCTGCGCGCGGAAGGCCTTCATGTCGACCAGGTCGATGACGCCCTCGACCTCGTGCTCGGATCCGATCGGGATCTCGGTCGCGACGACGTGCTGGCCGAAGGCGCGCTTGAGCTGCTCGAGGCGTGCGGAAGAAGTCGGCGCGCTCGCGGTCGAGCATGTTCACGAACAGCATCCGGGCGATGTCCAGCTCGGCTGCGCGGGCCCACAGCCGGCTGGTGGTGACCTCGACGCCCATCACGCCGTTGATCACGAAGATCGCCGACTCGCACACCCGCAGCGCGCCCAGCGCGTCGGCCACGAAGCTGGGCTCGCCCGGCGTGTCGAGCAGGTTGATCTTGCGGTCCTGCCACTTGCAACGAGCTGAGCGTCGCGGAGATCGACATCTGCCGCGCCTGCTCGTCTGGGTCGGAGTCCGAGACGGTGTTCCGATCGGGGACGGAGCCGAGCCGGTTGATCGCACCCGGCCTCGAAGAGGAGCGCCTCGTGCAGCGACGTCTTCCCCGACCCTCGATGACCAACCAGGGCGACGTTGCGAATACGGTCCGCTGCGGGGTGCATTGGCTCTCTCCTTCCTAGGGTTAGGCCACCATACCGCCGGGGGATTGCCAGGTCTAGCCGCCTGGCCGGCAGGACCGTCGCGGAAAGCTCGGGACCGGCTCACGGCTCGAGCTCGTTGACCTGACGCACGACCCGCCCGCCGCGCAGGAAGGTGGTCTGCTGGATCGTGTACTGGAGCGTCTCCCCTTCCTGCCCGCCGCCGTGGCGCAGGCGGGCCGTCCGCACGAGACGCCCCCGCTCGGCCTCGCGGATCGAGAGGTTCTCGATCGCGGTGTCGGGAAAGCGCGCGAGGACGCCGCGCCAGAAGTCCAGGACCGCCGGCAGGCCGCGTATCTCCTCGCCTCCCAGCGGCGGCGGCGGCACGTACTCGACGTCCTCGGCGAACAGCGCCATGACGGCCTCGATGTCGCCGCGGTTGAAGGCGTCGCGGGCGCGCGCGAAAGCGCCCTCCAGCGCGCGGCGGCGCAACGGCCCGGGCAGCAGGGCGAGCGCGCGGGCACCGAGCGCAGCCAGGCGTGGCGCGGCCAGCTCGAGTCGGTCGGGCAGCGGCCGCCGGGCTGCTGGCTCAGTCGTCGAAGGACTCCTCCTGCATCCGCGAGCGCAGGCGCAGGACGGCCTTGGTGTGCATCTGGGAGACGCGGGACTCCGTCACGCCCAGCACCTCGCCGATCTCCCGAAGGGTCAGGTTCTCGTAGTAGTAGAGCGCGATCACCAGCTTCTCCCGCTCGGGCAGCTTGGCGATCGAGTCGGCGATGCGGTCCTTCAGGTCCCCCACGTCCAGCGCCTTCGCGGGGTCAGGCGCGCCGGGGTCCTCGATCGTGTCCATCAGCGAGACCTGGTCGCCGCTGGAGTCCGAGACGCTCCACAGCTCGTCCAGGGCGACGATCGATGAGTGGGAGATCGCCAGCAGCGCGTCGCCCAGCTCGTCGACGGTGATCCCCATCTCCTTGGCGATCTCCTGGTCGGTCGGCGCCCGCTGCAGGATGTGCTCCAGCTTGGCGTTGGCCCGCTCGACCTCCCTGGCGCGGGCGCGGACGCTGCGAGGCACCCAGTCCAGGGAGCGCAGCTCGTCGATGATCGCGCCCTTGATGCGCATGATCGCGTAGGTCTCGAACTTGATGTCCCTGGACAGGTCGAACCGCTCGATCGCCGAGATCAGCCCGACCAGGCCGTAGGAGATCAGGTCGGCCTCCTCGACATGCGGCGGCAGACCGGCAGCGGTGCGGCCGGCCACGTACTTGACCAAGGGGGAGTAGGCGACCACGAGCCGCTCGCGGACCCGCTGGTCTCCGTCCTCCTTGTAGCGCCGCCAGAGTTCGCGCAGCTCGATCGGTTTGACGTTCGTCTCCAGGGCTTCCTCCCCTGTTTCAGGCCCGAGGGTGACTGCGCGCGTAGGCGCTTCTGAGCCTGGCGGACTCTACCCGAGTGTAAATCTGGGTGCTGGACACGCTGGCATGGCCAAGCATCTCCTGGATCGCCCGCAGGTCCGCGCCGCCGTCCAGCAGGTGCGTCGCGAAGCTGTGGCGCAGCGAGTGCGGAGAGGCCTCCTGGGCCACACCCGCCCGGCGCGTCCATCCCCGCAGGCGGCGCCGGACATCGCTGGTGCCGAGCGGACGGCCGCTGCGGCTGAGGAACAGCTCCCGCCGCGGCGGCCCGGCGGCGGCCCGTGCGAGGGCGGGGCGGGCCCGCTCCAGGTACTCCCGCAGCGCGGCCATCGCCGGCTCGCCGACCGGCACGACCCTGGTCTTGCGCCCCTTGCCCTCCACGCGCAGTTGCTCGGCGTCGTGGTCGAGATCCTCGACGCGTACCGAGACCAGCTCCTGCGCCCGCAGCCCCGACGCGTAGGCGAGCTCGAACATCGCGCGGTCGCGAGCCTCCAGCGGGCCGGCCGTCCCGCCGGAGGCGCCCGCAGGAATCGCGTCGAGCAGCCGTCCCGCCTCCCGCGCGCTCAGCACCCGCGGTAGGCGGGCTCCGCGGCGGGGGGTGGAGACGAGGTCGGCGGGGTTCTGGTCGAGGAGCCCGTGCTCGCGCTGGCTGGCGAACAGCGCTCGCAGCGCGGCCAGCTTGCGCGCCGAGGTGCTCGGCGCCGCGCCCCCTGCGCTGAGATGCGCGACGTAGCGCCGGACGGTGCGCGGCACGATCGCCGCGGGCAACGCCGACTGCGCCGTCGCCCATCGCGCGAAGCCCTCGCAGTCGACCCGGTAGGCGCGGCGCGTGCTGGGCGCCGCGTCGCGGCGGCGCAGGTCCTGATCGAGCAGCGCCAGCGCCCGCGACCACTGCTCGGGCAGCGACTCGGACGCGTCGGCGGGATCGCTCGTGGCGGGCATCACCAGGGGAGATTCGCCGCCCGTCCTGTTGCGCCTGCCCGCTCCGCGGCACGCGAGGCCATCCATGGCATCTGTGGACACCTCGACATTGTTCCCCCTGGGCTAGATTCAAGGCGGATGGTCCTCCAGCCCGACACCGCCGCTGGCAACTCTCCCGGCGCCGCGCAGGCCGCCCGGCCCTCCTGGGCGACGGTCGACTGGCGCGAGCACCAGCGCTGGGTGATGGTCGAAGGGCGCCCCGTGAACACGATCGACCTCGGCTCGGGTCCGGCGCTGCTCTTCGTCCACGGCCTGTCGGGCTCGTGGCCGAACTGGCTCGAGCAGCTGGCCGTGTTCGCGGGCTCCCATCGGGTCGTCGCGATGGACCTGCCCGGCTTCGGCCATTCGCCGATGCCCGACGGCGAGATCTCGATCTCCCGTTACGCCCGCACGCTGGACGGGCTGATGGGGAAGCTCGGTATCGATTCGGCCGCGCTGGTCGGCAACTCGATGGGGGGCTTCATCGCCGCGGAGCTCGCGATCGCCTTCCCCCAGCGGGTCGAGCTGCTCGTGCTGGTGTCAGCCGCGGGCATCTCGACATACCAGAACCCCGCCACGGCGCGCTCGCTGCCCGCGATCCGCCGGCTCGACCGGGTGCTGGCCGCCACCACAGCATGGACCGCCTCGAAGTCCGAGACCGTGGCCCGCCGTCCCAGGCTGCGCGAGGCGACGCTGAGCCTCGTCGTGCGCCATCCCTCGCGCCTGCCCGGGGCGCTGGCGGCCGAGCAGCTGCGCGGCGCGGGCAAGCCCGGCTTCCTCGCCGCGCTCGAATCGATCCTTGACTACGACGTGCGGGAGCGCCTGCCCGAGATCGCCTGCCCGACGCTGATCGTGTGGGGCGAGCGCGACAGGCTGATCGACGTCGCCGACGCCGCTCTGTTCGAGCAGCTGATCCCCGACTCGCGCAAGGTCGTCTTCGAGGACACGGGTCACATGGCCATGCTGGAGCTTCCCGGGCGCTTCAACGAGCTGCTGGCCGGCTTCCTGGCCGAGCGGCCCGACCCGTTGCCGCGGCGGTCAAGCTCGAATGAGCAAGCAGAGGCGGACGCCGCGAGCGGCCCCTGGCCCGGAGCGGACGGCTCCTCACCGGGCGCGGACGGCCGGTCGCTCAGCTCGTGACGGCGCCCTCGGCGGCGCTGCCGACGAGCTTCGCGTACTTCTGGATCGCCACGTCGACGTGCTCCTCGGCGCGCCGCGCGGGACTGTAGGCCGCCAGGCGCTGCGCGATCTCCTCGTCGCTCAGCGCCACCTCGAGCGTGCGCGTGTCGACGTCGATCCTGATCTCATCGCCGTCGGCCAGCGCGCCGATCGGTCCGCCCCGGACCGCCTCGGGCGCCACATGAGCGGCCATGAAGCCGTGCGTCGCGCCCGAGAAGCGCCCGTCGGTGATCAGCACGACCGTCTCGCCCAGGCCCTCGCCGACCAGCGCCGCGGTCACGGCGAGCATCTCGCGCATCCCCGGGCCCCCCGCGGGACCCTCGCCGCGGATCACGACCACGTCGCCATCGGTGATCTCCTTGCCGAGGACGGCCGCCATCGCGGCCTCCTCGCCGTCGAACACCCGCGCCGGGCCGCTGTGGACGCGCCGCTCGTGGCCGGCCAGCTTCACCACGCAGCCGTCCGGGGCGAGGTTGCCGCGCAGGATCGCGAAGCCGCCGGTCGGTTTGATCGGGTCCGACAGCGGACGGACGACCTGCTGGCCCTCCGCCTCGACGGCCTCGGCGGCATGCTCGCCGATCGTCCTGCCCGTGACCGTGGGCGCATCCTCGTGCAGCAACCCCGCTTCGCTCATGCGCTTGAGGACCAGCGGCACGCCGCCCGCCTCGTACAGGTCGGTCGCGACGTAGCGCCCGCCCGGCTGCAGGTCGCACAGCAGCGGCGTGCGCTCGGAGATGCGGTCGAACTCGTCGATCTGCAGCGGCACGCCCGCTTCGCGCGCGACCGCCAGCAGGTGCAGCACGCCGTTGGTGGAGCCGCCGCTCATCGCGACCGCCGCGATCGCGTTCTCGAGGGCCGGCTTCGTGATGACGTCGCTCGGGCGCCGGCCGCTGCGCAGCACGTCCATCACGAGCTCGCCGACCTGGAAGGCGACCTCCAGCTTGCGTCCGTCCTCCGCCGGAACCATCGCCGAACCGGCGGGCGAGATGCCCATGACCTCGAAGGCCATCGCCATCGTGTTGGCCGTGAACTGCCCCGCGCAAGCGCCCGCTCCGGGCGACGCGGCCTCCTCCAGTTCGTGGAGCTCCCGCTCGGTGATCCGTCCCGCGGCGTAGGCGCCGACGGCCTCGAACACCTGCTGGATCGTGACCTCCTCGCCCTTGAACCAGCCGGGGCGGATCGAGCCTCCGTAGAGCATCAGCCCCGGGATGTCGAGCCGGGAGAGGGCCATCACGGCGCCGGGGATCGTCTTGTCGCAGCCCGAGATCGCCACGATCGCATCGAAGGCGTGAGCCGAGGCGACCAGCTCGATCGAGTCGGCGATCACCTCGCGCGAGACCAGCGAGGCGCGCATCCCCGCCGTGCCCATCGTGATCCCGTCGGAGATGGCGATGGTGTTGAGCTCCATCGGCGTGCCCCCCGCCGCGCGGATCCCCTCCTTCACCTTCGCCGCCAGCACGCGGTTGTTGAAGTTGCAGGGCATCGTCTCGATCCAGCTGTGCGCGACGCCCACGATCGGCTTCGCGAGATCCTCAGCGGAGTAGCCGATCCCGTGCAGGTAGGCACGAGCGGCAGCCCGCTCGGGACCCTCGGTGAGGGTGCGGCTGCGATGCCTGACGTCGAATGTGCCCTGAGCGCTCACGCGGCGGGCAGGTTATCGCCCGTCCGCGATGCGGCCCGTCCGGGGTCGCCCGGAGCGCCTGCCCGCTCTCCCAGCGCTCGAGGCGCAGCAGGTCCCGGCGCACCCGGTCGGGGTCGACCTGGCGTCCGGGGAGGTGCATGTTCGCCTCGCCGATCAGCCGCCGCTCGTCGCCCGTCAGCGCCATCCACTTGGCCAGCACGTCGTCGGAGTCGGGCAGACGCGAGCTGCCGTAGGGCCGGGACTCGTCGGGGAACGCCACGCAGTACTCGCTGAGCAGCTCGCCCGTCGGCGGGAACGTAGGCGAGGATCGGCTTGTGGGGGTAGATCAGGTAGCCGTAGGAGGGGATCTCCAGCCCGCTCATCGAGCCCGCCGGGTCGGCTTCGATCCCCGGGCGGGCGGGCCCGTAGACCCGGAGGAACCCGAGATCCCGGTACATCGCCCACTCCCGCTCGGAGACGCAGGAGCGCAGCAGCTCGCGGGCGCGCTGCTCGGCGCGCCGCTCCCGCCCTGGGTCATAGCCGCCCGTGTCGCGCACGCGAGCTCGCTCCCTCCACGCCTCGCCGGCGCGAGCCAGCGCCCTCATCACGGTGGGGCGCGCCAGCTCCCAGAGCAGCACGACCAGCACGACCCCGGCGGTACCGAGGGCGAGCCCCACGATCTCAGCGGCCCGCGGGGGCTCCCCCGGCGGCGCGGGGGAAGAAGATCACGCGCTCGGCGTCCCGGGGCACCTCGGCGAAGCTCTTGACGAGCTCGGCCTGACGTCGCCCGCCGGGCGCCTGCGTCGGCACCGCCGCCCACATGCCCTGGTCGAGCTCGCGGCGGAACGCCTCGATCAGCTCCTGTTCCTGCTCGGGGACCTCGACGTCCCCCTCGGCGAGCACGATCTCGCCATGACCGGGCTTCATCCGCAGCAGCCTCATCACGCCACGATTATGACAAACCCGGTCCCCGTCGCGCTCGGGATCGTCGACGGGCGGGCAGGTCGATCGCGTCGACCGGCCCCGCCCCCGCGCCGAGATCGCGAAGCCCGCGGCCGATCGCCTCTCCCGAGAGCCGCCGGGCGGTCTCGGCGGCCTGCCGGAGGCTCTCCCCCGACGCGAGCGCGGCCGCCAGCGCGGCGGAGTGCGTGCAACCGGAGCCATGCGCGGCGCCGTCGGGGTGGCGCGGGCCTGCGATCGCGACGGGCCCCGCGCCGTCGCGCTCGACCAGCAGGTCGGTCGCCTCGTCGCGATGACCGCCGGTGAGCAGCACCGCGCGCGGGCCCAGCGCCAGCACCGCCTCGGCCAGCCGCTGCGCCTCGGCGGCGTCGGCGCCGGCGACGGGCTCCTCGCCGAGCAGCGCCCTCGCCTCGGGAACGTTGGGAGTCACGACCGTTGCGAGGGGCAGGATCTCCTCGATCAGGGCGCGCCGCGCGCCCGGCGCGAGCAGCCGCGCGCCCGACTCGGCGACCATCACCGGATCGACGACCACGGGGACGCCCGCCGGCAGCTCCTCGAGCGCCCTTGCGACCGCCTTCGCGACCTCCTCGTCCCCGAGCATGCCCACCTTGACGGCGTCCACGCCGATGTCGGCCACCACCGCCCGCACCTGGGCCAGCACGATCTCGGGCGACACGAGCTGGATCGCCTGCACCCCGACCGTGTTCTGGGCGGTGATCGCGGTGATCGCGCTCGTGCCGTGCACGCCGCAGGCGGCGAACGCCTTGAGGTCGGCCTGGATGCCCGCGCCGCCGCCGGAGTCCGAGCCGGCGATCGTCAGCGCGACGGGCGTCACGTCTTCGGTTTCGGCTTGAAGATCGCGTAGCTGCCGATCGCCGTGACCAGCAGCCGCCCGTCCTCCGCGCGGATCTGCGATCTCAGGATGCCCACCGAGCGGTTGCGCCGATCGAGCTCGGTCCGGCAGACGATCTCGCCCTCGGTCGCCGTCTGGATGTAGTTGGCCCAAATCATTTGGCTCTAGGACACGTCATCCAAGTGGTTCGGGCCACTCCGTGGGCGAGCTCGGTCTGCCTCCGTCGTACTCGAGAAGCAGCCCCCGCGCTCGTGGAGGAGCCAGCCACGAGAGGATGAACTCCCATGCCTACCGAGCGTAACGCAGCGCAACCCGTGCCCGGAATCGAACAGCGCCACGGCAACGAGTGCCCGCTCCCGATCGGCGAGAACGGCGAGCGGATCGTCGGCGAGAAGGATTGCGGCTGCCCGTGGCGTGCGTCCGTCTACAGCAAGCGCGACCGCAAGAAGTTCCCCACGCAAGCGGAAGCGAAGTCCTGGCGCGAGGACGAGAGCTACGCGGTGCGCAAGAAGCTGCGCCGCGCCCCCACCCCTGACCGTCGATGAGGCCGCCAAGGCGTGGTTCGCGGCCGCGGTGAGCGGGGAGATCCTCACCCGCGGCGAGGTGCCCTACAAGCCGCCGCGATCCGCTCCTACCGCTCCGCGTACGAGAAGCGCATCGAGCCCGAGCTCGGCGGCCACCGTCTCGCCGACCTCGACCGCGCCGACCTGCAGGTGTTCGTCAACAAGCTGAAGGCGACCGACCTGCACGCCTCCACGATCGGCGGGACCTTCGACGTGCTGCGCGTCATCTACAGGCACGCCGTCGGGGAGGTGCACGCGAACCCCACCACCGGCGTGAGGCTGCCGAGGATCCGCAGCGCCAAACGGCGGATCGTGCCGCCCGGGCAGGTCGGACCGTTACTGGCCGCACTGCCCGCCGCCGATCGTCCCTTGTGGGCGACCGGCTTCTACGCCGGCCTCAGGCGCGGCGAGCTGCAGGCGCGACATGTCGAGGACGTCGACCTGGCCGCCGCTGTGATCCGGGTCCGTCACGGGTGGGACCCGGTCATGGGCGATCGCGCCGAAGAGCGAGACGAGCCGGCGGGACGTCCTGCTGCCGGCCGTCCTGCGCGACTACCTCGACGAGCACCTGCTCGGGTTGGCGTGGCGCGATCGACCGGACGGGCTGACTTCGGCCGCGAGCCGCGTAGCCCGTTCGCGCCTCTGTCAGTCGCGCAGCGCGCCAAACGATCGTGGAAGGCCGCCAGCCTGCAGGGCCTGTCCATGCACGAGACGAGGCACGCCTATGCCAGCTTCATGATCGCCGCGATGATCGACGCCGGACGGATCAACATGAAGGCGCTGAGCAGGTACATGGGCCACGCCTCCGTCGGGATTACGCAGGACCTCTACGGCCACCTGCTGCCCGACCACGAGAGCGAGCACGCCGAGATCTTCGACGCGTTCATGACGCGCGCCGCGACCGGCGAGCGGATCCAGCAGCTCGCGTCCTAGCCCTAGCTCGCCGGCGCCGGCCGCTTGTCGCCATCGCTCTACGGGATGGAAAGTACGACGTCGGCGCGCACCGTGTGACCTGCCGGGATCGTGACCGTCCCGGGAATCGATTCGGCGGGCTTTTCGTTGATCGTCGCGTTGCCGAACATCCCCGTGACGGTATAGGTCCCTGGTGCGAGCGGGATCGTCGCAAGGTGACCCGCGGCGACGGTCACGGTCGCGACGAGAGCGCCAGCACCGTCCGTCCTGGCGAGGCCCGACCCTGACCGGACAGGTGATTATCCCCGGGCCGGGGGTACCGGCGATCGCCTCGCAGTCAGGAACGGACACGAACCTGTGTGGGCCGCCAGCGAGGTAGAGGCCGGTGATCAGCTCGGTCGGCCCAGGGGTCACCTTGGGGTCGCCGCGGGGCGGTCCTGGTGCGCCCATCGTTGAGCAGAGCGGGTTCACCCAAGCGATGATCGTGGCGTCCTGGTAGCGCACTCGCGCGACGGTCTGGATAGATCCCCTTGTCGACCTTTGCGCCGCGTAGCCGCAGCGAGCATCCCGCGTCCTTTACCCGCTGTCTGGCACGTGCGACGGTCAGCCCGGTGATGCGCGCGGCTCTACATTTCGCCGCACTGTGTGCTGTCGCCGCCGGGATCGCCACGAGGGCGCACGACACAACAGCGATCCAAGGTGCTGCTCTACATCGCCGCATCCTACGTGCGTTCCTCATGGCTTCTAAACTAGCACTATTCGAGTGGTTGGACTGCGCCTATGGACGATAGATCGGGTGGGCTGTTACCGAGGTCGCGGCTCCTGAGTTCACCCGTATGCGAGTCGAAGACAAGCGAGAGCACGGTCCCGGTCGGCGCTGGTCGTCCGCGCGGGACAGGCGCGTCAGCGAGCGTGAAGTGGCCCTGAAGGTCTACCACGTAGACGCTACTCGCGAGCCATCTTCCCTCGCCGCCGGACGCCGAGCTGGGTGCGCTCGACCCCGGGGCCAGCGCCGCCAGCGCGTCCGTCAACGTGCCGTGGGTTGCGACTAGATTCGTCGGCGCCGGCTCGCCTGCGTCCCCGGCGATGACCAGCGCTCTCGCACGCACTTGGGATAGCTGTAGCTCCGGGCCCGTGGGCGCTGCGTAGTGTTCGAGCGGTTCGGCGGGCGCCGCCTGCGGCTTCGGCGTATGAACGCTTTCAGCTGAGGCACCGAGCGTCGCCTGGACACCTATCGCCGCGGCAGCGGCGAGCGCCGCTCCTACCGCCAGGCGTGCGCGTTGCGGCTTCAGCAGACCCATCCGACACCGTTCCCCGCGTAGTAGCTTTCATAGTTCGGCGCGACGCACATTTCGGCCCCTTCCGTTACGAAGTGCGATTCGGTTTTGGATCCTTTCCATGGATGCCAGGTGCCATTGTGGAAGATCCCTGCGACTTCCCATGAGGCTTCATTGACGGGTTTGATATTCCCGACTGCCTCGACCCCCGCTTCTAGTTCAGCCGAGTAGGCGTTGTAGCCACTCATGCACCGCTGCTGCACCCAGTTTCCCCAGTACACGCACCAGGTCCCGTTGTTTCCAGGGTCCTCGATCTCGTAATGGTTGGTGTTCGTCGGGTTACAGCAAGGCCCGAGCACTTCGTGGTATTTCGAGTCCACCCACGCATAGAACGCGTGCTGGCTGCAGCAGTCTTCGTAGTTCCCGTAGGTCTGCCCGCTCTCGACCCAGCCGCTGCTCGCTTCGGGCGTAACCCACATCTCGTCGTTGAGCCCCGCCGTGTTCCCATTCCGGCTGGTTCGCCGACTCGGTCGTCATATAGGCGACGGCACCTTTCACGCTTTCCGCACCGCCTCTCATCTCCCATTGCGCGAGCGCGTAGCAGTGATCCTCGTTTTTCCCGAGTTCTTTCAAGACGAGACACCCTGAACCCCAGGACGCCGACGCACTGCTCACCTGCGCTGCTAGACACACGACCACGAGGATCGCGACTACTCCGACGCCGCGCATTACTGTTCGCATCTTGCCCCCAAGGTCGAATGATCGGAACGAATCGGTTTGCGGACACTAATCGGACCCGCGTGCGGCCGTCAAGACGGTTGACGTGCGTTGCGACGTTCGTCCTTCCACCTGTCAACCAGGGCTGCGGGGGACGGTCTCGTCGCCCGTCGAGTCGCTCCAGCGCGGCGAGTATCTCGTCAGTACGGTTGGGGGTCCCACGTATACGTGCTTCGCGTACGTCAGCCCGCCGGCCGGACATACTGAAACCGAGCAGTGGGCGGGACGATCACGACCGCCGGCCGGATGCGAGCGCACGAGGTGACCTCGGCGCCGTAGCGCCCAGCTCATGCGGCTGCTACTCCCCGGGTTGTGGCTCGGGCGTGGTGGGCTTGCGGAGCAGCACCTCATACTCGGCGTCCTCAGGCGGTTCGGGGCGCCACTTCCAGTGCTCGAACTTCCAACGCTCCGTGTAGATGGTGCGAGCGTGGTCGTTGCCCAGTTCACGTCGATCCGCAGCGGCATGTCGTCGCTCCCCTTCTCGTGTTCGCGCATAGCCTGCTCTGCCGTTGCGAAGATCGTGCTCGCGACGCTCGGACCCTCCGTTGTCTTTTCGCCCCGGTAGACGGGTGCGACATACAGGAGCGCGATCAGCCGGCCACCGTCAGCGCCTCGTCGTACGGGAGGTCGAGCGGAATCAGGTGCTGGAACTGCGCTCGGGCGCCACCGAGCGAGCGGGTTCGATCATCTGGGCGGCCTTTTCGAATGTAGCCCACACCTCCCCCTCGTTCTGGCATCCTGGCCGAATATCTCAAGGGAAAGCCCGTTGCGGCCCACGGAAAGCTCGTGGCCTGTGAGGATGCGCGCGTCGATCTGATCCTCGCCGACGCGGAACGCGCGCAGGACCTTGTCGTTGTCGTCGAGGATTTCGACGTGCCGCCGGTAGAAGGTCAGGGCCGGCCCCCACCGCACGGCGAGCGACTGCGTCCAGGGTCTGAGGGGCACGTGTAGGACTCTACCCGTCCGCCGCCCGGGATCGTAGTGCCGGCGCGCTTCCTCACCGATGCAGTGCGTCTTGGCCAGTTTTGGGCCAGTCGGGGTGTAATTCCAGGCACATTCAGGCACGTCTACGCAATATCACCTGCACGCAGCTCGCGCGGGATCCAGATTCGGTAGGTCCCGACCGCCGTCGCCAAAAGGCGCCCATCTGCGGCGGAAACAGTGGATTTGAGGGCCGCCACGTGCCGGTTCCGACGGTCCAGCGCGGTCCGGCACACGACCTCCCCGTCGGTCGCGGTTTGTATGTAGTTGATCGAGATGCTGATCGTCGCGATCCGCTCCTCGCGGCTGGTCTGCGCCCACAGCGTCGATCCCATGCAGTAGTCGACCATCGCGTAGGTCACGACGCCGGAGAGCAGGCCTCGCCCTGTTGATCAGCTCAGGGCGGATCCGCAGGCGGACGGTCTCCGGGTCGTCCCAGCGCAGGCCCATGAAGGCCGTCACGCCGTCCAGCGCGCGGGGCCCCTTCGCGGGCGGCTGGGCGCCATCTGCGGGCGGTGGCGCCTCGGCCGGCGGCGTGACTGCGTCGTGATCGGCTGGATCTGCGCTCACGGCAGGCAGGCTACGCGAGTGCCGGAATGCGCGCCTTGACATTTTCAATAATCTCGATATGATTTGTGCACAATGTCTGCCTCATCCTCCGATGACAGGTCATCGAGCGCCCACCGGGACTCCACGGCGGCTCGCCCCGCCCGGACCGTCGTCGGGGCGGCGGGGCGATGTTGGCGGGCCTGAGACCCCAGGCCCTCTCCGCTTCGGGGAGCCTCTGCGCTCCCCGGGTGGCCCTCCCGGGCGCGCCGGCCTCCCCCTCGGCCGGCGCGCCCCCCTCTTCGACCCCGACAAGGAGACCCGATGCCCCGAGTGATCGTCACGACCAACCTTCCACCCGCCGGCCAGGCCCCGGTGCTGCTGGACGAGCACGTCTCGACCGTGCACCTGAGCAGCGAGCACTCCGCCGCACAGCTGATCGAGCGACTGACCTGGGCCGTCCGAGACGCCGAGGAGGCCGAGCTGCGCAGGATCGCCCGCCCGCTGCTGAGCGAGCAGGCCGCCGCCCGCTCCCACGCCCGCAGGAAAGCGGCGCGCTCCGAGCCGCAGCCGCCGCCGCCTAGCCGGCCCCGCTGACGGAGACCCGAGCTCCTGGGCCCTTCCCTGCGAGCGGCGTTCAGCGGTGACACGGCGTTGGCCGCGAATCGCCACGCCTGCCATCGCCCGTGTCACGCGCGGGCGGCCTAGGTTTCGGTCGATGCCATGCGAGCCAGCAGGACCGAGCGCCGCGCCCGGGCCGCTGCGCGCCGCCACGCGGCGATCGCCCTCGCCTCACGGGAGACGCGCGGCGAGCAGCTCGCGGCGGCGCACCTGGAGCGGCTGGGCTTCAGCGGTGCTCGCGCGCAACGCGCGCACCCGGGCCGGCGAGATCGACCTGATCGCCTTCGACGGGCGGGTCGCTCGCGTTCGTCGAGGTCAAGAGCGCACGCGCCGCGGGCGCCGCGCGCGGTCGCCCCGCGCACGGCGCCGCTGGAGCGGCTCGGCGCCCGCCAGCGGGTGCGCCTGCGGCGGCTGCGCTCGGCTGGCTGACGCGAGCGCGGCCGCGGCCGCCCGGCGCGCGGCGGACGATCCGCTTCGACGCGGTCGGCGTCGTGCTCGACCGGCGCGGCAAGCTGCTGCGCCTGGATCACCTCGAGGGGGCGTGGTGAGCGGGCCGGTCCCGCGTGGGGCTCAGAGCGCCAGCTGCTGATAGGCCAGCGACTGGAAGGACATGCGGTGCAGCGGCGAGACACCCTGGCGCCGGATCGCCTCGCGGTGCGAGGGCGTCGAGTAGCCGACGTGCTCGGCGAAGCTCCAGCCGGGATGCTGGGTGTCGGCGTGACGCATGAAGCGGTCGCGGGTCACCTTGGCGACGATCGAGGCGGCGGCGATCGCCGCGCTGGTGGCGTCGCCGTCGACGATCGCCCGCTGGGGGCGGCCGAAGTCGGCACGGAGAAGCCGTCGAGCAGGCAGAGCACCTCGCCGCGCACGCCGGCGGTGACGCCGCTGCATCGCGTCGCGCAGCGCGGCCAGGTTCGTCTTGTGCAGCCCGGTGGCGTCGATGCCGCGCACGCAGCGGGAGACGACGACGACCCTGACGGCGGCTGCGCATCACCAGCGGGTAGAGCTCCTCGCGTGCCTCGGCGGTGTGCTGCTTGGAGTCGTTCAGCGCGCTCAGCGAGGCGCAGCTCGCGGGTCGTGAGCGCCTCGTAGTCGAACAGCACGCCAGCGGCGACCAGCGGGCCCGCCAGGCAGCCCCTGCCGGCCTCGTCGGCGCCGGCGACCAGCCGGAAGCCGAGCCTGCGGTCGAAGGCGAACAGCCGCCTGCCGCTGCCGGCTCGCCTGCGCCCGGCGGCGGGAGCGGGCCGAGCCGGCGAGCGCCGAGCCCGGCGGTGCGTCGCGGAGTCTCGCTAGAGGAAGCCGATGCGGTCGGGGGGCCAGTAGGTGGCGACGGCTCCGCCGATGATCCATCCCGTGGGGACGGGCCCCCAGAACCTGCTGTCGTCGGATTCGCCACGGTTGTCCCCCATCATGAACCAGTGGCCGGGCGGAATCTTGATCGGCGTGGGGAAGTTGCACTCCTGGCTCGGCGCCGCAGGCGCGGATGTAGGAGTCGCTCTCGCGCTGGAATTCGGTCTTGCCGGCGGCTTGCGGTAGACGTGGCCTTCGCGGATGTAGATTTCGTCGCCGGGACCGGCGACGATGCGCTTGATGAAGTTCGTCGCCCGAGTCCTGTTCGGGGATCGGCTGCGAGCAGGCTGCCCCGCCGAGCTTGACCACGTGCGGTGTCGGGCCGCACTCCTCCTGCTCGGCGTCCTTCCGGCGGGTGAAAGACCGCGATCTCGCCGACGTGGGGTTCGCTGAAGTCCATGCCGATGCGGTTGACCAGCACGCGCTGGCCGACGGCCAGCGTCGGCTCCATCGAGCCGCTGGGGATCCGGTAGGGCTTGATGATGAGCCACTGGATCGTGAGCGCCAGGCCGAGCGCGACCGCCACGATCACGACCAACTCGATGATCGAGTTGAGCGTCGATTGGCTCCGCGTCCTGCCGAGCTTCACGCGGGCGCGTCGCCGGCGCCGTCGCCCTCGGGGGCGGCGCCGGCATCGGTGGAGGGCTCGCTCGCCTCGGCGATCGTCTCCGGACGGTTGCGCCGTCTCGGACTCCGTCTGCCGGCGTGCCCTCCTGCGCGACCGCCTCGGCCGCTGCCCCTGCTCCTGGCTATCCGTGCCGGAGGGCTCGACCTGCTGCTCGACGTCCTGCGACGACAGCCTCCTCCGCCGTCATGCCGTCGGCGTCGGTGGCCCCGTCGGGCTCGTGCAGCAGGCCCGGCTCGATCGTCTCCTCCGGACCGGTGTAGCGGCGCTCGCGGACCCGCGCCCGCTTGCCGACCCGATCGCGCAGGTAGTAGAGCTTGGCGCGGCGCACGTCGCCGCGGGCGGCCAGCTCGATCCGCTCGATCTTGGGCGAGTGCAGCGGGAACATCCGCTCGACGCCCACGCCGAAGGACTGCTTGCGCACCGTGAAGGTCTCGCGGGCGCCATGGCCCTGACGCTTGATCACGACCCCCTCGAAGACCTGGACGCGGCGGCGCGCCCCCTCGATCACCTGGAAGTGGACCTTCACGCGGTCGCCGGGGGCGAAGCTTGGGACGCGGCGCAGCTGCGCGCGCTCGATTGTTGCGATGACGCTGCTCATGGGATAGGAGGATGCGCCGCGAGATGCCCAGAGTGACCCGGGCCCTGCCGGCGCGGAGTGCAATGGTAGCGGACACGGCGCGCCGCGCGCCGCAACCGCGGGGCTCAGCTCGCCGGCCGGCTCGCGACGATCGGCCGCCCCGTTCGCGGCTGCGCTCCAGCCGCCAGCGCTCGATGCGCTCGTGGTGGCCGGACAGCAGCACCTCGGGCACCCGCCAGCCCCGGTACTCGGCGGGACGCGTGTAGTGGGGGTACTCGGGGTTGCCCTCCAGCGCTGCGCTGAAGGACTCCTCGGCGGCCGAGCGCTCGTCGCCCAGCGCGCCGGGCAGCTTGCGCAGAACCGCGTCGCAGATCACCATCGCGGCGAGCTCGCCGCCGCTGAGCACGTAGCGGCCGATCGAGACGACGTCGGAGGCGAAGTGCTCGATGATCCGCTCGTCGAAGCCCTCGTAGCGGCCGCACAGCAGCGTCAGCTCCGCGCTCGGCCGCCAGCTCGTCGACCAGGCCGTCGTCGAGCAGCCGCCCGCCCGGCGCCAGCGCGATCACGCGCCGCTGCTCGCGCAGCCGCAGCGGGTCGACGCCGTAGTGGGCGCGCAGTGCGCTGTCGAGGACGTCGACCCGCAGCACCATCCCCGCGCCCCCGCCGAAGGGCGTGTCGTCGACCTGTCCCGCGCTCAGCGGGGTGTGGGCGCGGAAGTCGACGCACTCGATCCGCGAGCCGCGCCGCGATCGCGTTGGCGACGTGGCGCTGGGCGGACAGCCAGCCGAACCACTCGGGGAACAGCGTGAAGATGTCGATCTTCATCGGTCCTCCCCCGCCTGCGCGCCGGCGTCCGCTCCCGGGTCGCGGACTTGCTGCGGCTCCCCCAGGCCGAGGAAGGCGAGGTCGATCTCGACGCGGCGCCCGCGCCGGTTCGATCGTCGCGGATCGCGTCTTTGACCATCGGCACCAGCAGCGCCTCGCCGCCGTCGGCGGCGGTCACCTCCAGCGCCTCGCAGGAGGGCAGCTCGAGGAGCCGCGTCACCGTTCCCACGGCGCGCTCGCCGTCGCGCACGCTGCAGCCCTCCAGTTCGTGGGCCCACCATTCGCCCTCCTCGAGCGCTGGGCGCCTCGGGTGCGGCGACGGTCAGCTCGAGGCCGCGAAGCTGCTCGGCTCCCGCGCGGTCGGAGATCCCCTCGCAGGCGGACGATCGGGCGCTGGTCGGTGCCCGCGCGGCGAACGATCGTGCGCGCCGCGCCGCCGACGGCGACGGTGACGCCGTGCTCCAGCAGCCGCGGGCGAGGCCGCGTGACGTAGAAGCTTCCGTCCAGGCCATGGGCGCGACCGACGCGACCCGCCGGCAGCAGCGCCGGGGCGGACGGGTCCGTCGCATCCGCGTGGAGGGGCTGTCCCCCTGCCGCTCGGAGGGCTCGCTCAATCGACGATGTCGACGAGCACGTGGCGGTCCTCGCTGGCCGCCGCGGCTTTCACGACCGTGCGCAGCGCGTGGGCGGTGCGCCCGCCGCGCCCGATCACCCGGCCGTAGTCGTCGGCGCCCACGCAGAGCTCCAGCACCACCGTGCCGTCGTCCTCCTCGAACTGCTCGACCGTCACAGCCTCGGGGTCGTCGACCAGGCCTTCGGCCAGGTACTCCAAGAGCCGTTTCGGGTTCTCGGCGGCCATCGTCGCCCGCCGGCGCCTAGCCCGTCCGGGTCTCGATGCCCTGGATGCGCAGCAGCTTGCGGACCGTGTTCGACGGCTGGGCGCCGCGGGCAAGCCAGCTGCGGGCGCGCTCCTCGTCGATCACGATCGTCGACGGGTCCGTCTGCGCGTTGTAGTGGCCGATCGTCTCGATCACGCGCCCGTCGCGGGGCGAGCGCTGGTCGGCGACGACGACGCGCCAGATGGGGTCCTTCTTGCCGCCCACTCGCGTGAGCCTCAGCCTGACTGCCACGGTTTCCTCTCTGCTGCTTTCAGAAGTCGGCGGACCGGTTGGTCCTGGCGAGAAAGCTTAGACGGTGCGCCGCGCCGGCGCGGGAGGGCGGCCCCGGAGGCGGGCGCGGATCGTCTAACGGGCGTTGCGCATGATCGCGCCGAAGTCGGGCATCTTGCCGCGCCCGACCTGGCGCATCACCTTGCGGGTCTGGCCGAACTGCTTGATCAGCCTGTTGACCTGCTGCACGTTGGTGCCCGAGCCCCGCGCGATCCGCAGCCGGCGCGAGCCGTTGATGATCTCCGGGCGCGCGGCGCTCCTGGAGCGTCATCGAGAGGATGATCGCCTGGATCCGGTCGAGCTCGCGTTCGTCGACCTTCATGTTCTGCAGCTGGTGGCCGGCGAGCCCGGGGATCATCCCGAGGATGCTCGTCAGCGGCCCCATTTTGCGGACCATCCTCAGCTGGTCGAGGAAGTCGTCCAGCCCGAAGTCGTTGCGGCGCAGCTTGCGCTCCATCGCCAGCGCGTCGCTCTCGTCGAACTCGCGCTCGGCCTTCTCGATCAGGCTCATCACGTCGCCCATGCCCAGGATCCGCTGGGCCATGCGGTCGGGATGGAAGCGCTCGAACTGATCGAGCTTCTCGCCCGTGGAGGCGAACAGGATCGGCTTGCCCGTGACGGCTTTGACCGACAGCGCCGCGCCGCCGCGAGCGTCGCCGTCGAGCTTGCTCATCACGACGCCGTCGAACTGCACCGCCTCGGCGAAGCTCTCGGCGACGTTGACGGCGTCCTGGCCGGTCATCGCGTCGACGACCAGCAGCACGTCGTGCGGTTTGACCGCGTCGCGGATCCGCACCAGCTCGGCCATCAGCTCCTCGTCGACGTGCAGGCGGCCGCTGGTGTCGACGATCAGGACGTCCTTGCCCTCCTCGCGGGCCCGCTCCAGCGCCCAGGTCGGCGATCTCGACCGGATCGCGTCGGTGCCCTGCTCGTACGACCGCCGCGCCGGCCTGCGTGCCGACCTTGACGAGCTGCTCGACGGCCGCCGGGCGGTAGACGTCGCAGGCCGCCACCGCCACCGACGAGGAGTGCTCCTCGCGCAGGTAGCGCGCCAGCTTGGCGGTGGCCGTCGTCTTGCCCGAGCCCTGCAGCCCCGCCATCAGGATCACCGTCGGCGGGCGCGGCGAGAAGCTCAGGCCGGCCGAGGCTCCGCCCATCAGCTCGGTCAGCTCTTCGCCGACGATCTTGACGACCTGCTGGCCGGGGTTGAGCTTGCCGATCACTTCGGCGCCCAGGCAGCGCTCCTTCAGGTGCGCCGTGAACTGGCGTGACGACCTTGAAGTTGACGTCGGCCTCCAGCAGCGCGAGGCGGATCTCGCGCATCGCCGCGTCGACGTCCTGCTCGGTCAGGCTGCCGCGCTGGCGAACCTCGCCGAGCGTCGCCTGGAGTTTCTCGGCCAGCGAGTCGAACATCGGCGACGATTCTCGCAGCCGCCGGCAGGCGGCACGGAGGCGAGGGCGGATGGGCCGGGTGGCGGCCCGTCCGCCTCCTCGAGGCGGGTCCTCCGGCCTGGACATCGTCGTGCGCCGCGAAGGCGCGGCGCCCGAGGGGCGCCGTCGGCTGCCCGGGGCTCCACGGCGGGCCGTTCGGCCGGCTCGCCACCTGCCCGCGGGCCGTCCAGCCGGGCCTTGAGCGCCTCGCCGATGCCCCCGAAGGCCTGCGAGAACTCGGAGGGAACGACGAACACCTTGTTGGCCTCGCCTTCGGCCAGCTGCGGCAGCATCTTCAGGTATTCGTAGCTGAGCAGCTCCTGGTCGGGGCGGCCCTCGTGGATCGCCGTGAAGACCGTGTCGATCGCCTTCGCTTCGCCCTCGGCGGTGCAGGATCGCCGCTTCGCGTTCGCCCTCGGCGCGCAGCACGGCCGCCTGCTTCTCGCCTTCGGCCGTGAGGATCGCCGCCGGTCTTCTCGCCTTCGGCGGTGAGGATCGCCGCGCGGCGGTCGCGCTCGGCCCGCATCTGCTTCTCCATCGCCGTCTTGATGTCCGGCGGCGGGTCGACCGACTTGATCTCGACGCGGTTGATGCGGATCCCCCACTTGCCTGTCGCCTCGTCCAGCACGGTGCGAA
Source organism: uncultured Solirubrobacteraceae bacterium (assembly GCA_963760785.1). Lineage (GTDB taxonomy): Bacteria > Actinomycetota > Thermoleophilia > Solirubrobacterales > Solirubrobacteraceae > Palsa-744. The sequence goes on from CAVXEL010000002.1 coordinate 530,752, forward strand.
GCTCGGCGTTGACGTTCTCCCGCGAGGTCAGCGTCGCCTCGAGCGTGAGGCCTCCGATCACGTTGCGCAGTGTCGTCACGGTCAGCTGCTCGATCGCCTGCAGCGGGCTGGCGATCTCATAGGTGGCCGAGCGCGGGTCGGTGATCGTGAAGTACAGGACGGTCTCGATGCCGACCACGACGTTGTCCTCGGTGATCACCGACTGGGGGGAGAAGTTGACGACCTGCTCGCGCAGGTCCACCAGCGGACGAACCCGCTCGATGAACGGCGTGATGATCGTCAGGCCCGGCTCGAGCGTGCGGCTGTAGCGCCCCAGGCGCTCGACGACGCCCGCCCGTGCCTGCGGGATCACGCGGATCGCGCGCGCCGCGACGAACAGGGCGAACACGACGACCACTGCGATGACGATCAGCGCTGCCATTGACGATGGTTCCTTTCTAGGTGGCCTCTGCTCACAGCCTACCCCTGCGGGTGGTCACGTGCATGACCAGCGCCGTCGCGCCGCGGATTTCCATCACCTGGACCTTCTCGACCGGCCTCGATCACCTCGTCGTCGTAGCTGCGGGCCGTCCATACCTCGCCGCCGTCGATCCGCACGCATCCGACGCCCTCCTCGTTGGCGATCCGCTCGAGCACCAGCGCCGGCTTGCCGACGAGCGCGGCCGCGCCGGTGCGTATCGCCGGGGGCAGGTGCCGGTGGCGCCGGGCGACGGGCCGCAGCGCACCGACGACGACCGCCGAGGTGCCCACGAACACGACCCCTGACAGCAGCGCGCCGACGCCCAGCAGGCTGACGGCCGCCGCGAGCGCCGCGGCGATCGCGAAGGGCAGCAGGTAGAGGCCGCCCGAATGCATCTCCCCCACGCCCAGCAGCAGCGCCGCGATCAGCCAGAGGATCCACATAACCGGAGGTTAGCTCTCCTCGATCAGGGCCCGCGCGAATTCCTCGGGATCGAACGGCCTCAGGTCCTCGACCGACTCGCCGATCCCGATCAACTTCACGGGCAGGCCCAGCTCGCTGGCGATGGCCAGCGCGATGCCGCCCCGCGCGGTCCCGTCGAGCTTCGTGAGCACGACGCCCGTCACACCGGCGGCCTCGGCGAACAGCCTCGCCTGGCGCAGGCCGTTCTGCCCGGTCGTCGCGTCCAGGGTCAGCAGCGTCTCGTGCGGCGCGCCCTCCAGCTGGCGCGAGACGACGCGCCGGATCTTGCTCAGCTCACCCATCAGGTCCTCCTGGGTGTGCAGCCGGCCGGCCGTGTCGATGATCACCACGTCGATCCCCCGCGCTCGCGCCTGCGCGATCGCCTCGAAGGCGACCGCGCCTGGATCGGAGCCCTCCGGCCCGGTGACGATCTCGCACCCCGCCCTCTGCGCCCATCCCTCCAGCTGCTCGCCCGCGGCCGCGCGGAACGTGTCGGCTGCGCCCAGCAGCACGCTCGCACCGAGCTCCTCCCGCAGGTGCCAGGCGAGCTTTCCGATCGTCGTCGTCTTGCCCGTGCCGTTGACCCCCACGGCCATGACCACGGTGGGCTTGGGCCTGACGTCGATGTGCGGATCGCCGACGCTCGCCGTCGCGGCCAGCAGCCCGATCAGCCGCTCGGTGAGCTGCTCGCCGCCCTCGAGGGACCCCGCGGCCGCCTCCGCCTCGAGCGTGCCGACGACCGAAGCGGTCGTGGCCGCCCCGACGTCGGCCATGATCAGCGCCTCCTCCAGCCGTTCCCAGGTCTCGTCGTCGAGCGTCGCGAACAGCGTCGCCTGGATCTCGCTGCCGAGCGCCTGGCGGGTCTTGCCCATGCTCTCCCGCAGGCGTCTGAAGAGCCCGCGCCGGCGCTCCACGGGTGCCTCGACCGGCCGCTCGGCGGCCTCGGCGGTCAAGAAGAGCTCGCTCCATTCGCGTGCCACGGGCGGCGCGATGATACAGGCCCCCCGCTAACCGTCAGGCGACTTCGGCGACCTTCGCGGTCTCCAGCTGCCCGGCGGGCAGCCTGCGCGAGAGCACCTTCGAGACGCCGTCGCCGCCCATCGAGACGCCGTACAGGCAGTCGGCCGCCTCCATGGTGCGCTTCTGATGGGTGATGACGATGAACTGGGCCCGCCCCGAGTAGCGGCGCACAAGCGCCAGGAACCGATCGAGGTTCAGGTCGTCCAGCGCCGCCTCCACCTCGTCGAGGATGTAGAAGGGGCACGGCCGGGCGAGGAACACGGCGAAGAGGAAGGCCAGCGCCGTCATCGACTTCTCGCCGCCCGAGAGCAGGGTCAGGCGCTTGGTCGACTTGCCCGCCGGGGTGATCTCGATCTCGACGCCCGGCAGCTGCTCCTCGGCCGCCACCGTCTCGGTGTCGGCCTCGGCCTCGGCGGCCGCTTCGATCGCCGCCTCGCGATCCTCGCCGGGCAGCGGCTGGCCGCCCAGCACGGGGCGCGGGCCGGCGTCTTCCTCGACCAGGCGAAGCCGGCCCGACCCTCCGGGGAAGACGTCGCCGACCAGCTCCTCGAAGTTCCTCGCCGCGGCCTGGAACGTCTGCTCGAAGGTCACCTGGATCTGACGGTCGGTGTCGCGGATCACCGTGCGCAGCTCGCGCAGGGCGGTCTCCAGGTCGCCGCGCTGGGCCTCGAGCTCCTCGACGTACGCGACCGCCTCGGCGTACTCGTCCTGCGCGAGCGGGTTCACCGGACCGAGCTGCTCGCGCCGGCGGGTCAGGCGCTGCACGCGCGAATCCAGCTCGGCTCGCTGCTCCTCGCTCAGCGGCTCCGTCTCGACGTCCTGCTCGGACTCCGTCTCGGGCGTGAGTCCCAGCCGCTCGGCCACCGCGGCGCTCTCGAGCTCCGCCTCGGCGGTCTGGTCGCGCAGCCGCTGCGCGCCGACCTCGGCCTCGGTCACCGACTCGCCCGCGGCACGCAGCGCGGCCTGGATCTCGGCCTCCTCGGCGGCGCACTGCCGCAGCCGCCCCGCCATCTCCTCGCCGGCGGCCCGGTCGGCCGCCAGCTCGCCCTCGAGCGCGGCGAGCCGTCCCGCGACCGCCTCCAGCGCGGCCGCGATCGCCTCCCTCAGGCGGGCGGCGATCGGAAGCGCGACGCTGTCGGCCTCGCGCTGGGCCCGGAGCTGCACGACGCGGGCCCGGCGGCGGGAGCGCTCATGCGCCCGCTGCTCGGCCTGACGGCGCTCGGCGGCCAGCTCGCCCTCGAGCTCCGCCCGGCGGACCGCCAGCGGCCCCTCGGCCGGGGCCGAGCGACGCCGCTGCATGAGCCACTCGGTGCTGCGCACCGCCTCCGCCGCCTCGCCATGGGCGCGCTCCGCCTCGCGCAGGACGTCGCCGGCGGCCACGCCGAGCGCTTCGGCGCCACGTGCCGCCTCGAGCGCCCGCTCGCTCGCGCCGCGGGCCTGCTGCTCGGCCTGGGCGGCACGCTCGACCTCCGCGATCAGCCGATCGCGTTCGTTCTGCCGCGCCAGGACCAGCTCGGTGCCCCCCTGGCTGAGCTGGCGCACCTCCCCCCACGCGGCGAACCAGACGCGGCCGCGGGGGGTCGCCGCGATGCCGCGGAAGTCCCGCGGCAGATCCTCCAGCCGATCGACCACCCACGCGTCGCCCAGCAGCCGCCACGCTAGCGCGACGACGTTCGGCGGTCCGCTGACCAGCTCGACAAGACGCCGGGCTCCAGCCACGGGCGCCTGGGAGCCCCCTCCGGCGGCGGGCTGCTCCCCCGGCTCGCCCAGCGGGGGCGACAGCAGCGCGCTGCCGCCCTCGGCGCCGGCGCGGTCGAGCAGCTCCTGAGCGTCGGGCACATCCGTGACGAGCGCGGCGTCCAGCCGCCCTCCCAGCACCGCGGCTAGCGCCAGCTCATAGCCGTCCTCCACCCGGAGCTCGGCGCTCAGCGCCCGCGGCGCGTCCGCCCGCTCCAACGCGGCACCCCGATGGCTGCGCAGGAACTGATTGGCCGCGGCGAGCTCCGCGCCGACGCGGGCCGCCTCGCGTCGAGCCTGGTGCACCTCGCGCTCGGCGGCGGCGAGCGCCTCCCTCGAGCCGGCCGCCTCCCTGTCGGCCTGGTCCCGTGCCTCGCGCGCGCTCTCGACGCCCGCGGCCGCCTGCCCGAGCGCCTCGCGCCCGGAGGCGAGCTCGCCCTCGAGCTCGGCCAGCTCGTCCTTCACCTGCTCGGCACGCTGGGCCTCGATCTCGGCGAGCTCCGCTTCGAGCGTCGCCAGCCGGTCCGCCCCCCGCCGGGCTGCTCGCCGTCAGGCTCGCGCTCCCCGCCCGCGGCGAGCTCGGCGAGCTCGGCCTCGACGCGCCCGGCCCGCCGCGTGAGCCTGTCCTCGTCGGCGGCCACCTGCTCGGCGCGCAACGTCAGCCGATCCCGCGCCGAGCGCCCGTCATAGAGGCGTCCCGCGAGCAGGTCGTGACGCTCGGCGCGCTCCGACAGCGCCCGCTCGGCTTCCCCCCTGCGCGCGACCACCTTCTCCAGCCGCGACTCGATCTCCCCGCGTTCGGCCCGCGCCGCGGCGACCCGCTGCTGTGCGGCGCCCAGCTCGATCCTGCGAGCGCGCAGCACGTCACCCAGGAGCTGCCGGCGCGCCTGGAGGATCTGGCGCTCGAGGCGCTCGTGCAGCTCGGCCGCTTCGGCCTGGCGCTTGAGCGGACGCAGCCGCGTCCTGGCCTCGCGCTCGATGTCCAGAGCCCGGTCGAGGTTCTCCTGGGTGCGCTCGAGCTTCAGCTGCGCACGGCGGCGGCGCTTGCGGTGCTTGCCCAGACCGGCCGCCTCCTCGATCAGCAGGCGCCGGTCGCGTGGCTTGGAGGTGACGATCGCCTCGACCCTCCCCTGGGAGATGACCGAGTGCGTCTCCTTGCCCAGCCCCGTGTCGGAGAGCACCTCGATAACGTCCGTCAGCCTGCAGCGGGCACCGTTGAGCCGGTATCCGCCCTCCCCGTTGCGGTCCAGGCGCCGCACGATCGAGATCTCGCTGAGCGGGAGGTCGACCGTCCCGTCGGAGTTGTCCAGGACGATCTCCACCTCCGCGGCGCTGCGCGCCTGCACCCCGTGGCCGCCGCCGAAGATCACGTCCTGCATCGACTGGCCCCGCACCGCCAGCGGCGACTGCTCGCCCATCGCCCAGAGCACCGCGTCGGTCACGTTGGACTTGCCCGAGCCGTTGGGCCCCACCACGACGCTCACGCCCGGCCCGAACTCGAGCCGCGTGCGGTCGGGGAACGACTTGAAGCCGTTCAGGGTCAGCGACTTCAGCCGCACCCTTGCTCCCGCGCGGTTCGCCTCACTCGCCCGCCAGCCTGTCCACCGCCATCCGCGCCGCCTCCTGCTCGGCGTGCTTCTTGCTCCGCCCGCGGCCGCGTCCCAGCTCCCTGCCGTCCACCTGCGCCACGACCGAGTAGACGCGCTCGTGCGGGGGGCCCTCCTCCCCGGTCACCTCGTAGGCGACCTCCGCGCCGCGCCGGGCCAGCAGCTCCTGCAGCGCCGACTTGAAGTCGACCGGGTTGCTCAGCGCGTCCTCGATCTCCGGCGCGAAGGCCTCCGCGACCGCCTCCGCCGTGCGCTCGTATCCGGCATGCAGGTAGCAGGCGCCGATCACCGCCTCGATCACCGAGGCGAGCACGCGCTCCGTCTCGACCAGCGCCGCCGCGTTCTCGCGCACGCCGGCCGGGGCCGCGGCCGTCAGCCGCTCGGGCAGCGCCAGGCGCTCGGCCACAGCCCGGCAGGACACGCCCGAGACGGCCTGCGCCCGGATCTTCGTGAGTCGTCCGGCCCCGAACCGCTCGGCCTCCAGCCGCGGGTACAGGTAGGCCGTCACCGCCAGCGCCAGCACGCTGTCGCCCAGGAACGCAAGCCGCGAGTAGGACTCGCCGCGGCGCTCGCTCCACGAGGCATGGGTGAAGACCTGCCGCGCCAGGTCCTCCGGCAACTCGTCCAGGAGATCCGCCAGCAGCATCGTCCTCGTCCTCGTCCCTACGCGCGCTCTGGCTCATCCAACGTCGGGTTGTTGGCCATCACGAAGTCCACCGCCGCGCCGACCGTGAGGATCTGCGCGGCCTGCTCGTCGGACATCTGAACGCCATAGGTGTCCTCGAGCTCCTGCACCAGCGTGTAGAGGTCCAGCGAGTCGGCCTCGAGGTCCTCCTTGAAGCGCGTACCGTCCGTGATCGCCGACGGATCGAGGTCCAGCTCGTCGGCCAGGTGGTCGCGGATCAGCTGGAAGACATGCTCGCGGGTCAGTGAGCTCATCGCCGCAGGCTAGCGTCCTCCACGGACGCAGGGGAGCGCCTCAGCGCGCCGGCGGCGTGGAGGGCCTCGCGCGTCTGCCCGACGATGTCCTGGCTCGCCCCGAGACGGGCGCGAAGGATCGCCTGGGCGAAACCGCGGCGGGTGAAGCGTCCATGGGGCACGACCCCCAGCCGCCTGAGCCCCAGCAGGTAGGCGCCGCCGTTCGCCTCCGGGTCGATCTCCTCGCGCAGCCCGCGCAGGGAGCCGCGCAGCAGAAGCCCCCCGAGCTTGCCGCTCGTGGAGGACATCGCCGCGTCGCGGATCGCTCTCAGCATCGTCTGCGAGACGCCCTCCATCAGCTTCAGCGCGATGTTCCCCGTGAAGCCGTCCGTGACGATTACATCAGCCGCGCCGCTGACCAGGTCGCCGCCCTCGACGTTGCCCACGAACTCGAACGCCTGCAGGCCCGCCTCCGCGCGTTCTCGCAGCTCGGCTCCCGCCTCGACGACCAGCGCCGCGCCGCGGGCGGCCTCCTCGCCGTTGGAGAGCAGCCCGACCCGCGGTCGAGGCACGCCCAGCACGATCCGCGCCAGAGCCGCCCCCATGAAGGCGAACTGGACGATGTGCTCGCGCCGCGCCTCGGCACTCGCCCCGACATCGAGCAGCGTCACGGGACGGTCGGGCACCGGCAGCGGGATCGCCAGCGCCGGACGGTAGATCCCCCGGTCGCGCTTGATGTTGAAGATGCCCGCCGCGAGCGCCGCCCCGGTACCCCCCGCGCACACCAGCGCCTGGGCGCGCCCCTCGCCGACCGCCCTGGCGGCCTGGACGATCGAGGCCTGCGGCGTCGTGCGGGCGGCGCTGGCGGGGTCCTCGGCCTTCGCGATCGACACCGGGGCATCGATCACCTCGATGCCCTCGGCCGGCGGGCCGAGCTCGGCGGCGGGGCCGAACAGCAGCACCCGTGCGCCCTGCGCGGCCGCGATCGCGGCGCCGGCAGCCACCTCCGCCGCGCCGAGGTCGGCGCCGTTGCAGTCGACCGCGATCACCGGCCCGGACTCCTCGCTGCGGGCGGCGGACCCAGAGGACGGAGCCTCCAGCGTCACCGTCGGCTAGGCGTCGTCGTGCTCGTGATCGTGCCCGTGCGCTGACCGGGCGACGATCTCGCGGCCGGCGTAGGTGCCGCAGACCGGGCAGACGCGGTGTGGCCTGCGGGGGCTGTGGCACTGCGGGCAGGCGTTGAGCCCGGGCGCGGAGATCTTGTGCTGCGCACGGCGCTTGGCGGTGCGGCTGTGCGACTGCTTTTTCTTGGGGACTGCCATGCGGTCCAGAAGGGTATCAGCACCCCTGCGAGCACCCCGCGGGCACGATCTAGTCGAGCTTCAGCTCCCGCAGCTTCTCCCACCGCGGGTCGGGCGCCGTCTCGTGGCGGTGCTCCGGACCGGCTTCGTTCAGATCCCGGGCACAGATCGGGCAGAGCCCGGCGCAGTCCTCGCGACAGAGCACCTTGGCGGGCGCCGCCAGCGCGAACGCGTCGCGCGCCCAGGAGCTCAGGTCGAGGCGCTCGTCGCTCACGTAGGGGCTCTGGAGCTCCTCGCCTTCTCCGGGCCGGTCGACCTCCCGGGCGTCGACTGCGACGGACGGCTCGGCCTGCTTCAGGCAGCGCATGCACGGCCCCGCCAGGGCCGCGTCGAAGCTCAGGTGCAGTGCGTAGCCGCCGCCGGTCATACGCGAGATCTCGAGTCTCGCCGGGACCCGGGCAGGGCTCGCCTCGTAGGTCTCGCCGCCCATCGAGAGGGCATCGATCGGCACGAGCAGCTCGAGCCGCCGGCCCTCGCCCGGGGTCAGCCGCAGCCCCGCGAGGTCCACTTCTGAAGCGAGCAACGCCATGGCGTCCAGGCTAGCGGCGCTCCGCTCGCGACCGGCGCCTGCGCCACTAGTCGAGGTCGCGCTTGAGGATCTTGCCGGTCGCGTTGCGCGGCAGCTCGGCGAGGAACACGACCTCGCGGGGGACCTTGAAGCGGGCGAGGTTGTGCCTGACGTACTCCTTGACCGCGTCCTCGTCCAGGTCGGTCCCGTTGCGCGGCACCACGAACGCCTTGAGCCGCTGGCCGAACTCCTCGTCGGGCACGCCGACGACGGCGGCCTCCTGGATCTCGGCGTGATCGGAGAGCAGGTCCTCGACCTCGCGGGGGAACACGTTCTCGCCGCCGCTGACGATCATTTCGTCGTCGCGGCCGTCGACGAACAGCCGCCCCTCCTCGTCGAGGTGCCCGACGTCGCCGGTGCTCATCAGGCCGGAGATGACCTCCTTGCCGCCGCCGCCGGTGTAGCCCTCGAACATCATCTCGTTGGCGACGAAGATCCGCCCCGAGGCGCCTTTCGGAACCTCCCGCCCGTGCTCGTCGAGCAGCTTCACGACCGTCCCCATCGGCGGGCGCCCAGCGGTCCCCGGGGCCGCGCGCAGGTCGTGGGGAGTGGCGATCGTCGCCCAGGCGACCTCGGTCGATCCGTAGAGGTTGTAGAGCACCTCGCCGAAGGCGTCCATCGCGCGGGTGGCGAGCTCGCCGGGGAGGGCGGAGCCGCTCAGCGCGATCACCCGAAGCGCGCCGAGGTCGTAGCGACCGATCACCTCGGGGCCAAGGTCCATGATCCGCTGCAACATCACCGGCACCACCACGAGCGCCGTGGCACGAGACTGGGCGGCGGCCCGCAGCGTCTCCTCGGGGTCGAACCGGCGCCGCAGCACCAGCGTCGACGCAAGGGGCAGAGCGAGCGTGAAGTGGGCGAACCCCCACGAGTGGAACATCGGCGCCGCGATCACAGTGGTCTGGCGGGCGCGCAGCGGGATCTTCGAGAACAGCGAGGCGACGGGCTCCAGCGACTCGGGCTGTTTGCGGCTCGCGCCCTTGGGTGCTCCCGTCGTGCCCGAGGTGAGGATCACGACCCCGCCCTTCTCGGGCGGGGGTTGCAGGTCGGAGGTCTCGCCGCGGGCGATCAGGTCCGCCAGCCGCGGATCACCCCGGCCGGAGCGGCGACTCGCTCCAGGCGACGAACCGCAGGCGGTTGGCCGCGCCGTCGCGAAGCAGCCCGGCGAACTCCTCGTCGTAGATGACCGCCTCCGCGTCCTCCCGGGCGAGCACGTCGGTGATCTGCGGCCCGGCGAAGGCGGTGTTCAGGTACAGCGCCGTCGGCGCCCAGCTTCGAGCAGGGCGACGGTGGCGTCGACGAAGCCGCGGTGGTTGCGGCACATGATCGCCACGCCGTCGCCCGCGACGACGCCCCGGCCGAGCCAGCTCGTGGGCGAGCGCGTTCGTGCGGCGGTGCACCTCGGCGAACGTCAGCGTGCCGCGCTCGTCGGCGACGGCGATGCGATCGGGGTAACGGATCGCCGAGCCGGTGTACGCCGCGGCTGGGGTTGGGCCCCAGCGTCGCAGGGCGGCCAGCGAGCGCACCGCCTTGTCGGGTCGGGTGGGCTCGACCATGCCCGTCTCCAGCAGCGTCGCGGGCGACGCTCAGCTTGAGCTTGACGGCGTTCGCGTCCACGCGCTGACAGTACCCGACAACCCGGCTGTCCGAAAGCCGGGCGGAGCGCGGCGTCGCTCTAGCCGACCTCGGCCGGCTCGTCCTTGCCCTGCAGGCGCTCGCGGCCCCTCTGCACGGCGGCGATGAACTTCGACAGGTTGACCTCGAGCGTGTTGAGGATCTCGTCGGCGTAGTCCTCGGCGCCGAGCCGGATCTCCCGCTCGCGCGCCCGGGCATCCTCGACGATGTCCTCAGCGGCCCGCTCCGCCTGCTTGGTGACCTCCTCGTCGCCGACCAGCCGCTCCTGGCGCTCGCGGGCGTCCTTGATGATCCGCTCGGCCTCCTTCTTGGCCTCGGCGAGCATCTCCTGGCGCTCCTTGACGATCCAACGAGCCTGCTTGATCTCCTCGGGGATCGTCGCGCGCATCTGGTCGAGGATGTCGTAGATCTCCTCCTTGTCCACCCGTACCTGATCGGTCAGGGGAACCGGCTTGGCGTTGTGCACCAAGTCGTCGAGCTTGTCTATGAGAACGAGGACGTCCATCTGGTTCGGGCACCTCCGTGGGGCTTCCGGCCCCACGTGTCGCTTGTCATTTCGTCAGCGCTTTAGCTCTTCCTGCAAGCGCCGAGCCACCTCCTCGGGGACGAGATCGTCGATCTTCCCCCCGAATGTCGCTAGCTCCTTGACGCCGCTGGATGACAGGAAACTGTACTGCGGGCTGGCCATCAGGTAGACCGACTCTATGTCCGGGTTCTGCCTGCGGTTGAGCTGGTTCATCTCCAGCTCGTACTCGAAGTCGGAGATCGCGCGCAGGCCCTTCACGATCGCGCGCGCCCCGCGCGCCTTGGCGAAGTCGACGACCAGCGTGGAGAAGGGCTCGACGCGGACGTTGTCCAGGTCGGCTATGGCCCGCTCGATGAAACCGACGCGGTCATCGATCCCGAACAGCGCGTTGTTCTTGCGCACGGAGCGGTTGACGACCGCGACGATCACCTCGTCGTAGAGGCCGGCGGCGCGCCTGATCACGTCCAGGTGGCCGTTGGTGATGGGGTCATAGCTGCCCGGACAGACGGCTATGGCGCTTGCAGATCGAGGGCATTTGGTGGAGTGGATTGTGATGGACGTGTCGCCGTAGCGGCGTTCGGTGGCGACGGGCATGTCGAGGCCGAGCGGCGCGCGCCGGTCACTCTCGACGACGATCCGCGCGCCGGGGGCCAGCAGCGATGGCAGGCTCGCCGACAGCACCGGGCCCCATCTGCGCGATTCGCCGTAGGGCGGGTCGATGAAGACGAGATCGTACGTCTCGCCGCTCCGGCGTGCGGTGCGGAGCTCCGCCAGCGCGTCCCCGCGGCGCACCTCGACGTCCCGCGGGGGCACGCCGAGCGTGCGCAGGTTCTCGCGCAGGGCCCGCACGGCGGCAGCGTCGTGCTCGACGAAGACCGCCCGGGCCGCGCCGCGTGAGAGCGACTCGATGCCGAGCGCGCCGGTGCCGGCGAACAGGTCGAGGACGCGCTCGCCGTCGATGTCGCCGAGGATCGCGAACAGCGCCTCCCTCACCCGGTCGGAGGTCGGCCTGGTGCGCCGTCCGCCCGGCGCCTTCAGGCGCCTGCCGCGATGGCGTCCCGCGATCACACGCATCGGCGCAAGCCTAGATGGTCGATTGCACGGGCCAGGCCGCGGGCCCGCGGCGCGAGCGCCGTTCCTGTCAGCCGGCCAGCGGCTCGCCCGCGAGCTCGCCGAAGCGGCGGTCGAGCTCCTGGCGCAGCAGCACGTGCTCCGGACCGCGAAGCTCGGGGTCGCCGGCCAGGATCGCCTCGGCGCGCGTGCGCGCCGCCTCGAGCAGCGGCGCGTCCTCGGGCATGCGGGCGAGCCTGAACTGGCGGGCGCCTGACTGGCGCGTGCCGGCGAGCTCGCCCTCGCTGCGCAGCCGCAGATCGATCTCGGCCAGGCGGAAGCCGTCCGTGTGGTCGGCGAGGGCGCGCATGCGCGCTGATCCCTCGACCCGACCAGGTAGCAGCTCGCCTGGTGCTCGCCCCGTCCCACCCGGCCGCGCAGCTGGTGCAGCTGGGAGATGCCGAAGCGTTCGGCGTTCTCGACCACCATCACGGTGGCGTTGGGCACGTCGATGCCCACCTCGATCACGGTGGTGGCCACGAGCACCTGGGCGCCGCCTGCGACGAAGCGCTCCATCGCCAGCTGCTTCTCCCGCGCTCGCATCGCCGCCGTGCAGAAGCGCAAGCTCGTAGCCGGCGAGCTCCCCGGCGCGAAGTCGCTCGAGCTCGGCCGTGGCGGCCCGAAGCCCCTCGCGCCCTTGCGCACCGGCCGCCGCCTGTGCGGAGGCGTCCCCCTCCTCCGGCTCCTGCTCGATCAGCGGGCACACGACGAAGGCCTGCCTGCCCGCATCGAGCTCGCGCCGCACATCCTCGTAGGTCTCGCCGCGGCCGCCCTCGCCGGACACCAGCCGCGTGCGGATCGGGCGCCTGCCGCTGGGCAGCTCGTGCAGAGCGCTCGTCTCCAGGTCGCCGTATCGGGTCAGTGACAGCGTCCGCGGGATCGGCGTGGCGGTCATGTGCAGGGTGTGCACGGCGCGCGCCCTCCCCGCCCGCGACCAGCGCCTCGCGCTGGCGCACGCCGAAGCGATGCTGCTCGTCGATCACGGCCACCGCGAGCGAACGGAAGGCGACGTCAGGCTCGATCAGGGCATGCGTGCCGACGAGCAGCGAGAGCTCGCCGCTGGCGAGCTTGGTCAGCGCGTCGCCCCGGCGCCGCGCCGGCGTGGAACCCGTCAGCAGCGCAGCGGAGACGGACTCGCCCCCGAGCAGCCTCTGGATCGTCGCGAAGTGCTGCTCGGCGAGCGTCTCCGTGGGCGCCATCAGCGCCGCCTGGGCGCCGTGCTCGACGGCGCGGAGCATCGCGTAGAGGGCGACGACCGTCTTGCCGCTGCCCACCTCACCCATCAGCAGTCGCTGCATCGGCCGCTCCCGCGCGATGTCCCGGTCGATCTCGGCCATCGCCCGCCGCTGGTCGCCTGTCGGGGCGAACGGCAACGAGCCCTCCAGCCAGCGCGCGGTGAGCTCCGGGTCCCGGGCGAGCGCCGGGGCGCCCCCGCCGGCCAGGCGGCGCGAGCGCCGGCGCAGGAACAGCAGCTGCGTCAGCAACAGCTCCTCGTAGGCCAGCCGCCGGCGTCCGTCCTCGAGGTCGGACCCACTGCGGGGAAGGTGCATCGCCGCCAGCGCCGCCGCGCGGTCGGGAAGCCCGTCGCTGACCCGCGAGGCCGCCGAGAGGAACTCGGGCACGTCGCCAAGGGCGGCCCTGGCGCTCTGCACCAGCGTGAGGATCTGGGTGGAGGTGATGCCGTCCGCTGCCGGGTAGTGGGCGACCGTGCCGTCATTCCTCGACGAGAGGTCCGGGGCGGCCGCGTCCTGTGGCGCCGGGGCATGGTGGGAGACGCGGAACCCGCCCCTGCCGTCGGCCTTGCCGTGGAGCAGCAGCCGCGTGCCGGGCGGGTAGCGATCCACGAGCCAGGGCTGGTTGAAGAACGTGGCCCGCATCGAGCCGGTGGCGTCGAAGACGATCGCCTCGACCAGGGGGCGCATGCGCCGCCGCCGGACCGACCGCGCCGCGATCGTGCGCACCTCGACGCTCACCGTCGCCTGCTCGCCCGCCCGCAGCTGTGCGACGCAACCGGCCTGGCGGCTGTCGGTGGGGAGGTGCTCGAGCAGCTCGCCGACGGTCTGGAGGCCCAGCGCGCGCAGGCCCGCCGCCATGCGCTTGCCCGACGGCTCGAGCGGCGCGGCCAGTCGCGACGGCCGCGGCCAGTGGACCGGCGCGGCGATCAGCTCGGGCCGGGTCAGGGGGACCGCCGTGGCAAACGCCCGCGCCGCGCCCGTCTCGGCGCCGTTCATCGCAGCCGCCGGCTTCTGTGGTGCGCTGGCCGGCATCTGGCCGGCATCATGATCGCAGCGGCGGTCGTAAACGTCCTCGCCCGATGTGCGCCTGTGCGCGCTACTCCGCGGTCAACAGCCACCAGTACGCGGGCTGGCCGCCGTGGCGCAGCTCCAGCTCGATCGCGCCGTCGGCCACACCCTCGATCTCTCCCAGCCCGATCGGGGTGTCCTCGCCGGCCAGCACGCTGATCAGCTCTGGCGGGACGCCCTGCGGTCCGCTGGTGCCGAGCGCGGCGAGAACGCCCCGCAGCGTCTCCAGGGGATCGCCCCAGGTGTAGACCTCGTCGTCCACGAAGCCGACGGCCTCGCCCCGCTTGAAGCGACCCTGCGCGTCGTCGCGGGCGGCCGGCGCGACCGCGCCGGTACGAACCCGCGACAGCGTTTCGGTCAGCGCCTGGGCGTTCTCCTCGACCGACCGGTCGGGCGCCAGAGCGACGGCGGCGGCCAGGCCGGCCTGCTGGCTGGTCGTGTGGGCGACCAGCACCTGCTTGTCGGACAGCTTCGCGGCGTGCTCGGCAGCCATGATCACGTTGGTGCTGTTGGCCAGGACGACGACCTCCTCGGTCGGGACGTCGTGGATGCCCGCCAGCAGGTCGTAGGTCGAGGGATTCAGGGTCGGCCCGCCGTCGATCGTGTGCACGCCGAGCTCGTTGAACATCTGGCGCAGCCCCTCGCCGCTGACGACCGCGACGGCGCCGCAGCGGACCTCGGTGCCGCTCGACGGCGCCGGGCGGAAGGCATCGGGCGGCAGGGCGATCAACGACTCCGTCGCGCCCTGCGCGTGCGCACCGACGGGCGCGGCGAGGCGGGCGTCACGCTCGCTGACCTGGGCTCGCATGTCGGCGACGTCGAGACGCGAGACCTCTCCGACGTCGTCGAACAGGCTGGTCGCCTGCTCGGGCTGGTCGGTGTGCAGGTGCACCTTCATGGTCGTTTCGTCGCCGACGACCAGCACCGAGTCGCCCAGCGCCTCGAGCGGCTCGACGAAGCCCGCCGGGCTGAGGCCCGAGCCGGTGACGGCGAAGTTGGTGCAGAAGCGGTAGGTGCCGGAGGTGTGGTGCGGGTGGGTGATGCGGGCCGGCGCGTGGTGGTCGAGCTGCGGCGGGTCCTCGCCCCGCAGCGCCGCCACGACGCCGGCGAAGATGATCGTCAGCCCGTAGCCGCCTGCATCGACGACGCCGGCCTCGCGCAGCGCGGCGAGCAGCTCGGGCCCGCGCTTGACCGAGTCCTGGCCCGCGTGGACCGCGCTCTCCAGTGCCCGCGCGATCGCCTGGTCCTGCTCGCTGGCCGCCGTCTCGGGCGACAGGCGCGGGTTCTCGGCCGTGTGGGCGACGTCGGTGGCGATCCTGTGCGCCATCTCGCGCGCGACCGTCAGGATCGTGCCCTCGGCCGGTTCGCGCACCGACGAGTAGGCCCGGTCGGCGGCGTTGGCCAGCGCGGCGCCGATCAGCGTCGCGTCGATCAGCTGGCCGGGCCTCGAGACGAGCTCCTCGGCCGCGCCGCGGATCAGCTGGGAGAGGATCACGCCGGAGTTGCCCCGCGCGCCCAGCAGCGCCGCCCTGGTCACCGACTGCACGATCTCCTCGCGCCCGATCTCGTCGATCGTGCGGCCTCCGTCGCTGCCCTGCAGGCGGTCGAGCTCCTCGAGCACGGCACGCAGCGTGAGCGCCATGTTGTCTCCCGTGTCGCCGTCGGCGACGGGGAACACGTTGAGGTCGTTGACCTCCTGGCGGCGCGATTCCAGATGAGCCAGCGCGCCCGCGACGGCGGCGCGGAAACGGATCAGATTGGTGTCGGTCACGCGGACACCTCTATCAGCTTCCCGTACGGGTCGCCAATCGATCTGACGATCGCGTGCAGGGGCGACCGGCAAGCCGGACGGGGACGCAGCGGGCGTGGCGTACCGTTCCTCGATCCCAGGAATCCCCGATCGGCCGGCGAGCGAGCGGACGAGGACGCCGGATGGCGTCGCCGTCCGGCCCTACAGAGCCTTCGTCACCTTGCCGGCTTTGAGACAGCGCGTGCAGACGTACACGCGCCTCGGCGCGTCGCCCACCATGGATCCTGACCTTCTGCAGGTTCGGGTCGAAGCGGCGCTTGGTCGCGACCATCGAGTGGCTGCGGCTCTGACCGAACGCGGGGCCCTTCCCACAGCTGTGGCATACCTTGGCCATGCGCGGAGTCTAGCCGCTCGACAGCTGCTCCCGCACCGCCGCCATCCGCATGACCGCCTCGGCGGCGTGCCGGCCCTGGTCGCGCTTGCCCCCGCCGGAGCGCGCCAGCGCCTGCTCCATCGTGGCGCAGGTCAGCACCCCGAAGGCGCACGGCACGCCGGTCTGGAGCTGCACGTCCATCACGCCGCGGGCGGCCTCGGCGCACACGAAGTCATAGTGGTCGGTCTCGCCCCGGATCACCGCGCCGAGACAGGCCACGCCCGCGAAGCGCCCCGAGCGGGCCGCGTAGCTCGCCGCGATCGGCAGCTCGAACGCACCGGGCACGTCGATCACCTCGATCTCCTCGCGGCCCTGCTCGGCGAAGGCCGCCCTGGCCCCCGCCACGAGGCGCTCGGCCAGATCCCCATAGAAGCGCGCCACCGCGATCGCGAAGGCGTCGCTCACCGTGGCGACCGCCGCTCTTCGTCCTCGCGCCCGTCCTCGTCGGTTGCGTCCGGGGCGCGCCCCCGGCCGGTGCCGAGCGAGCCGCGCAGCAGCTCGGCGTCCAGGTTCAGGCCCTGGTGATGCAGCGTGTGGCCCATGCGCTGGGCCTTCGTGCGCAGGTACGCCTCGTTGTGCGCGTTGGGGGCGTGCTCGATCGGGATCTGCGCGGCGACCGACAGGCCGTAGCCCTCCAGGCCGCGGATCTTCTTCGGGTTGTTGGTCAGGATCCTGATCGAGCTGAGGCCGAGATCCACGAGGATCTGAGCCCCGATCCCGTAGTCGCGCAGGTCCGCCGGGAGCCCGAGCCGCTCGTTGGCTTCGACCGTGTCGAGGCCGTCCTCCTGCAGCCGGTAGGCGCGGAGCTTGTTCAGCAGTCCGATGCCACGGCCCTCCTGGGAGAGGTAGAGCAGCACGCCCTGGCCCTCGCGCTCGATCATCGAGAGGGCCGATTCGAGCTGCTCGCCGCAGTCACACCGCAGCGAGTGGAACACGTCGCCGGTCAGGCACTCCGAGTGCACCCGCACCAGCACGTCGGGCTGGCCGGCGACGTCGCCCTTGACGAGCGCGACGTGGTGCTTGTCGTCGACCAGCGAGCGGTAGCCGATCGCCTCGAACTCGCCGAACGTCGTGGGCAGGCGCCGTCGATACGACCCGTTCGACGAGCTTGTCGTGGCGACGACGGTAGGCGATCAGGTCGGCGACGGTGATCATGCTGCAGCCCGTGGCGGGCGCAGTACTCGGTCAGTTCGGGGACCCGCGCCATCGTGCCGTCGTCGTTCATCACCTCGCAGATGACGCCCGCCGGGTTCAGGCCGGCGAGGCGGGCCAGGTCGACAGCCGCCTCGGTCTGCCCGGCGCGCTCCAGGACACCCCCGGCGCGGCTCTTGAGCGGGAAGACGTGGCCCGGCTGGACGAGGTCCCGGGGGCGGCTCTCGGGGTCGATGGCGACCTGGATCGTGTGCGCGCGGTCGTGCGCCGAGATCCCTGTCGTGACACCGTCGCGGGCCTCGACCGAGACGGTGAAGGGGGTTTCGAAGGGCGACTCGTTCTTGGCCGCCATCAGGTCCAGGCCGAGCTCGTCGCAGCGCTCGGAGGTCAGCGACAGGCAGATCAGGCCACGACCCTCCTTGGCCATGAAGTTGATCGCCTCCGGCGTCGCGAACTGCGCGGCCATCGTCAGGTCGCCCTCGTTCTCGCGATCCTCGTCGTCGCAGACGACGACCATCTTGCCCTCGCTGGATGTCGTCGATCGCCTGCTCGACGGTGGCGAAGGCCGTGTCGGCGCGGGTGCTCATGCGCGCGCTCCGAGCAGGCGCTCGACGTGCTTGGCCAGCACGTCGACCTCGAGGTTCACCCGCGTTCCCTCGCGGGCGGCTCCCAGCGTGGTGCGGGTGAGCGTCTCGGGGATCAGCGAGACGGCGAAGGAGTCCTCGCGCAGGGCGCTGACCGTGAGGCTGACCCCGTCGACGGCAACCGACCCCTTCTCGACCATGTAGCGGGTCAGCTCGTCTCCGGCTTCGATCTCGAGGACTCGCGAGATGCCCTCCTCGCGGATCGCCGAGACGATCCCCGTGCCGTCGACGTGGCCCTGCACGACGTGGCCGCCCAGGCGGTCGGCGGCGCGCAGGGGAAGCTCGAGGTTGACCTCGTCGCCGGCGGCGAGCGCGCCAAGCGAGGAGCGGGACAGCGTCTCGGGCATCGCCTGGGTCTCGAAGCGGGAGCCGCTGATCGCCGTGGCGGTCAGGCACACGCCGTTGACAGCGACGGAGTCGCCCTCGCTCAGCTCGGGGGCCAGGAGGGTCTGGATCGTCAGCGTCGCGCCCGTCTCGTCCAGGCCGAGCGCTTCGACGCGCCCCACGTCGGCGATCAACCCGGTGAACATCTCAGTTTCGCCTCGGTGCCATCTCGTTGCTCACCACTCTCGCAGGCGGGCGGAGATCAGCAGGTCCCCGCCGATGCTCGTGCAGCTCATCGTCAGGGCGTGGACCGCCTCGGCGATGCGCTCCACGCCTTCGCCCTCGAGCGGATCGCGGGCCGCGCTGCCGCCGAGCAGCATCGGCGCGAGGAACAGCCTGACTTCGTCGATCTCGCCCGCGTCCAGGAAGGAGCCGGCGAGGTGCGGGCCGCCCTCGAGAAGCACCGAGCTGACGCCCATCGCTCCGAGCTGGTCCAGCGCGGAGCGGACCCGCGCCGGCTCGTTCTCGCCGGTCGCGACGATCACCTGCACGCCGGCTGCCTCGAGCGCGTCCGTGTCGGCCCGGGCCGCCGCCCGGGAGACGACGACGGTGAGGGGGATCTCCGTGGCGGCCGCGACCAGCTGAGAGCCCGGCGGGCAGGCGGGCCAGCGAGTCGAACACGACCCGCCGCGGCTGGGCGCCCGGCTCGGCCGGCAGCCCGCTGGGTCGAGCGGTCAGCTGGGGGTCGTCGGCCAGTGCGGTCCCGATGCCGACGACGACCGCGTCGACCGATGCGCGCCAGTTGTGAGCCAGGTCGCGGCTGTCCTCGCCGCTGATCCACTTCGAGTCGCCCATGCGCGTCGCGACCTTGCCGTCGAGGGTCATGGCCGACTTGAACAGCACCCAGGGGCGACCGACGCGGGCGTGCTTGCGGAACGCCTGGTTGAGCAGCCGCGCGGCGTTCGCGACCTCGCCGTCGGCCACCACGACCTCGACGCCTTCGTCGCGCAGGATCCCGAGCCCGCGCCCGGAGGCCTTCTCGCTGGGGTCGTCGGAGGCGACGACCACACGGCCGATGCCGGCCTGGAGGATCGCCTCGGTGCAGGGCGGGGTCATGCCCTCGTGGCAGCAGGGTTCCAGCGAGACGTACAGCGTCGCTCCAGCGAGGTCGGCCAGCCCGCAGGCCTCGATCGCGTTGACCTCGGCGTGGGCGCCGCCGTAGCGCTGGTGCCAGCCCTCCCCGAGAACCTCGCCGTCGCGCGCGACGACAGCGCCGACCACGGGGTTGGGGCGGACGGCGCCACGTCCGCGGCGAGCGAGCTCGACGGCCCGCTGCAGGTGCAAGAGGTCGGTGTCGGTGTGCATCGTCCAGCCAGGATAATGCCGTGCGTCGCCGGTCCCGGGGCACTCAGGCACGGCAGCGCCCGCCCCGGAGGCGGTAGACGGTCATCGTCGGCCCCGGCCGGTGGTAGGCGAGCGGGTAGTAGTCGAAGCTCCAGTCGAAGTTGAACGCGACGGGGCCGGCGCCCCTCGAGTAGGGCGACGCCCGGTAGACCGGTTCGGCCTGTGCCCCGAGAGCGCGGTAGTAGGCGAGCGCCAGGGGCACCGCCCGCGGGTCCACCTGCGCACGTCCGGCCTCGGTCGAGCCCGTGACCACCCAGCAGAAGCCCTTGGACTCGTAGATAGCCGAGCAGGGCGGGCCCGAGGGTGCGCTCGTAATCCTCGATCCCGAGCTTGTGCCTGCCCGCCGCGTCGAGCGCGCCGTCCGCTGTCAGGAAGGTGTATTCCGAGGGCCACTTGCACCAGCGGTAGGTGTTCTCCGGCCCGCAGCGCCGCGGCGCGGCGGAGCCCGGGGGTTCGCGGGCCCAGCTGTCCGGCGCGACCGGCTCGACGACCACGTGCGCTCCCGGGGGGATGTTCGCCAGCATCCAGTCGCGGGTCAGCGTCCGGGTGTCCTCGCGCGAGAGCACCAGCCCTGAGTGGACGCTGAAGAGGAGGCCCTGTCCGAGCATCAGCAGCGCGAGCAGCGCGGCGTAGAGGGCGGGCGGCACACGGCGCAGGCCTCGGGGGCGGTGGCCGGCTCTCTGTGCGCCCTCGCCGTCGCCCTCGCCGAGCCCGAGCCACCAGCGAGCGCTCGGCAGCCGGCCCGGCCGGGCGATCGCCCTGAACAGCGCCACGGCGGCGAAGGCACCCAGCAGGCAGAGGATCGGGAAGATCGGCAGCAGCCAGCGGCCGAAGTAGCGCCCCTGGATGCCCATGAAGAGCGAGGAACAGCAGCGGGGCGGGCACGAGCATCCAGCCCACGGCGCGCTCCCGGCGCCAGACGGCCAGAGCGCCTCCCAGCGCGGCCAGCGCCGGCACCCAGCCGAGGCCCCATGTCAGGGACCACAGGTAGTAGAGGACGCCGCCGTTGCGAGGCGCCCCCAGCTTGCCCTGCGCTTCGCCCGACAGACTCGACTGGTGGACGAGTCCGGCATGGAAGCCCGAGTAGTCGATCAGCGCGTAGGGGTTGGCCACCAGGAAGGCGCCGAGCGCGCAGGCGCCCGCGATCGCCACGCCCGCCGCGAGGCCGCGTGCGGGAACCCTCCAACCGGCGTCGCCGGCCTGAGCCCGGGCGCGGGCGACGGCGGCCGCGAGGTAGACGAGCAGGACGATCCCGGCGGTGTACTTGGTCGCACAGGCCAGCCCGAGCCCGATCCCGGCCACCAGGTGATCGCGCCGGCGCCCTTTGCGCAGGACGCCGGCGCTCCCCAGCAGCGACAGCGTCAGCGGCGCCAGCGTGGGCGCGTCGTTGAGAGCCAGGTGGGCGTAGAAGACGGGCAGGAACGCGACGGCCTCGACGGCGGCGGCCAGCAGCCCGACCGCGCGGCCGAGGAGACGGGCGCCGACCAGGTAGAGCAGCCACACGGCCAGCGTCCCGAGTACCGCGGCGGCGACCCGGGCCAGCGTGTACAGGTCGGCGGGATGCAGGCGGTAGGCGCGCACCACGGCGCTCGCCGACCCGTAGTCGAGCGCGAAGAGGAAGTGCAGCAGGTACGTGAAGGCGGGCGGGTTGGCGAAGTAGTGAGGGTTCAGGGTGCCCTGCTGGAACATCTCGCACCGCGTGCGGCACGAAGTGGTCGGCCTCGTCGGCGTTGTACGCGTAGGGGAGCCCCTGTCGCGACTCCCCACAGGCGCAGCGCCAGAGCGCCGCCGAGCACGACCGCCAGCGCCGCCCAGACCCACCGACGGGACGGGCCGGCCGCCTCGCCGGCGTGCCCCTCAGCAGTTGCCATAGACCGCGTAGTAGCGGTTCGAGTAGATGCGCCGGAAGCCCTTCAGCGGCACCTGGTCGCGGGGATCGTCGCCGACGTCGACGATCGCCTCGAAGAAGATCGCGCTGCCCAGCGGGTAGACGGCGACGCTTCCCGCCTTCAGGCGGTTGGCCAGCGTATGCGAACCCTTCTCGACGTCGGCTCGCGCCTGGCTGCGGGCGACGATGTCGCGCTGGCCGACGGTGTCGAGGATCCAGCGCGCGTCGGGGATCAGCTTGTTGTTGGGCAGCGACAGCAGGTTGCAGCGGCGAAGTTCGCGCCGCCACCTCGGGGTCGTGCAGGGCCGTGGCAAGGCCACTGTGGAATTCCTCGTGGTAGGCGAGCGTGTTGCGCAGGCTGGAGAGGCTCAGCGTGCTCGCGGCCGAGGCGGTGCCGTACAGCAGCAGCACCGCCGCGCCTGCGATCCAGACGCGCCGCGCCCAGCTGCCGGGCACCAGCATCGACCAGCCGCCGAGGGCGACGGCGCAGAACAGCAGCAGCACCGTCGCCCCGCCGAGCAGGTAGCGGTCGATCACCGACGCGCCGACGGCCCCCTCGGCGAGGAACACGAGGTACAGCAGCACCATCGAGACGAGCGGAACCATCGCCCGGCGGGGAGCCAGCCAAACGGCCAGCGGGATCCCGACGAGCGCGCCGAGCATCACGGGAAGCTTGTCGATCCGTTCGGTGAAGGTCCACACGGAGGCGACGACGCTCGAGAGCCCCTGGGTGCGTTCGAGTTCCTGCGCAAGGCCGGCGGTGGCGGTCAGCGAGTAGAGCGGATTTCCGGTGACGATCGCGTCGAAGGCGAGCCAGATCAGCGGGGCGCTGGCGGCCAGGAGCAGGCGCTGCAGCCGCGTGCGGTTCGTCGAGCCCGGGCAGGCACCACAGCCAGTAGACCCCGCTCAGCACCCATGCGTCTGGGCGTAGCAGGCCCGCCGCGGCGAGCAGCAGGAACACGGCGCGTGCCACGCCGCGGGCGTTCCACCTCCAGCGCGATCGCCCACACGATCAGCGCGACGTAGGAGATGTCCAGGTAGCCCTGCGCGGCCAGGTTCTCGACGAAGAAGCGGCTCAGCAGCAACAGCGCCGCGAGCAGCCCCACGACGGGGCCGAAGCACAGCCGCCCGAGGCGGTACAGCCCGGCTACCGCGGCGACGAACGACGCGACCCCGCCGAGCACCATCAGCCTCGCGCCGACGTTGCCGAAGATCGAGCAGAGCACGCCGAAGGCGATCGCCAGCGGGTGCTCGGTCGGCCCGCGGTAGACGCGGAGATCAGGCAGGTGCAGGTGCAGCAGGTCCCTGCCCCACAGCAGCGCGTAGAACGAGTCGTAGGTCGGGTAGGTCGGGAAGGCGAGGTAGCCGACCAGCGCACCGAGCGACAGGAGCAGCAGGCCGATCAGCGCCCAGGTGGCCGCGGGGCGACCGCAGCTGCGCCAGCATCGTCGTGCCCGGCTCTCGCCGGGTGGATATCGCGCTTTCCATCTAGCCTTGGCCGCACCTGAGCCGGCACGGATACAGCTGGCCCACGACCCCTGGTGCCAAGACCGTGACCTGCGCTTTGGGATACTGCCGGAAGCCAAGTCTAGGCAAATCGACGGCCATGAAGCTCATCATCCAGATCCCCTGCTTCAACGAGGCGGAGCAGCTGCCGCAGACGCTGGCCGACCTCCCGCGCGAGGTCGCGGGCTTCGACCTGGTCGAGTGGCTGGTGATCGACGACGGCTCGACCGACGAGACGATCGCGGTGGCGCGCGCGCATGGCGTCGACCACCTGGTGAGGTTGACGAACAACAAGGGCCTGGCGGCCGGCTTCCAGGCCGGGCATCGACACGGCCCTGAAGCTCGGCGCAGACGTGATCGTCAACACCGACGCCGACAACCAGTACTACGGCCCGGACGTCGCGCGCCTGGTCGAGCCGATCGTCGCGGGCCGCGCCGACATGGTGATCGGCGATCGCGAGGTGGAGGGCATCGACCACTTCTCGCCCCTGAAGAAGACCCTGCAGCGACTCGGCTCGTGGGTCGTCCGCCAGGCCTCCTCGACGAGCGTGCCGGACACGACCTCGGGCTTCCGCGCCTACAACCGCGAGGCGGCGATCCAGATGATGGTCGTCTCGAAGTTCACCTACACGCTCGAGACGATCATCCAGGCCGGCAAGCAGCTGGTGGCGATCGATCACGTCCCGGTCCGCACGAACCCGAAGACACGGGAGTCTCGCCTGTTCCCGTCGATGGGCGCCTACGTGCGTCGCAACGCGGTCTCGATCTTCCGGATCTACGCCCAGTACGAGCCGCTGCGCGTGTTCTGGAGCCTCGCGCTGGTGATCGGGCTGGGCGCCGTCGGCGTCTGGATCCGCTTCGCGGTCGCATACGTCGAAGGAAACGGCAAGGGTCACGTCCAGTCGCTGATCCTCGGCGCGGTCCTGTTCATCGCCGCCGTCGTGCTGTGGGCGCTGGGAGTGATCGGGGACCTGCTCGCGGCGCAGCGCGTGATGACGCAGCGGACCTACGAGCGGGTACGTCGCATCGAGCTGGCGCTGGACATCGAGCCCTCCCACTACGAACCCGGGCAGGGGCTCGCCGCGGCGCCCGGCGAGGCGCCGATCGGACCGCGCGTCGGGCGCGGACAGCCGGGCGAGCAGCCTCCCCACGAGGTGGTGCGGCTGTGACCGAGGTGACCGTCTCCTCCGACGGCGTCGTCACGGGCAACACCTACGACAAGTACGGCTCGACCAACCCCGTGGTCAAGCGGCTGATGGCGGGCTTCGAGGATGCGCTCGAAGCGCTGTTCGCGCAGGCCGCGCCCGCGTCGGTGCTCGACGTGGGCTGCGGCGAGGGCGTGCTGGTACGTCGCTGGGCGGAGCTCCGCCCCGACGCGAGGCTGATCGGCATCGACCTGGAGGAGGATTCGATCCAGGCGGGCTGGGCCGAGCATCAGGCGCCCAATCTGGAGTACAGGGTGATGGAGGCCGCGAACCTGCCCTTCGCCGACGGCGAGTTCGAGCTGGCGAGCGCGATCGAGGTCCTGGAGCACGTGCCCGACCCGGAGCACACGCTCGCCGAGATGGCCCGCTGCGCCTCCTCGCACCTGCTCGTCTCGGTGCCGCGCGAGCCGTTGTGGCGAATGCTGAACATGGCCCGGGGCGCCTACTGGTCGGCGCTTGGCAACACGCCCGGCCACCTCAACCACTGGTCCAGGCGCTCGTTCGTGAGCCTGCTCTCGCGACACGGAGAGGTCGTCGAGATGCGCTCGCCCTTTCCCTGGACGATGTTGCTTGTCCGCCTCTAAGGCGTCTCCGGCAGGCGGCCGCTCCTACATCAGCGGCGCCCGGATCCTCTCGATCGGGATCGCCTCCACGGGCCTGCTGACGTTCGCGTACTTCTCGATCGCCAGCCACGTCCTGAGCGGCCGCTCGGCCAAGCTCGTCGACCTGCTGTGGTCGGTCATGTTCGTGATCATCTCGGTGATCTACCGGCCGATCGAACAGCTGCTCTCGCGCACGATCGCCCAGCGCCGAGCCCGCGGCCACGCCGAGCACGCCCTGCGCGTGCCGATGCTGATCCAGGCCGGTTTCGCGTTGACCTTCCTGGTGGCGGCGCTCGCCCTGCACGAACAGCTCCTGAACGTCTTCGACCACGAACAGGCTCTCTACGACATCCTGATCGTCGGCACGCTGGCCTACGCGGCGAGCTACTTCGCCAGGGGCTGGCTGGCCGGGCACGAGCGCTTCGCGCTGTTCGGCGCCCTGGTGCTGATGGAGTCGCTGTCGCGGATCTGCTTCGCGATCGCGGTGGCGATCGGCATCGCCAGCGGGCTGACGGCCGTCGCGATGGGTATCGCGGCCGCGCCGTTCGTGTCGCTGGTGGTCGTGCCTGTGGCCTTCGCCCGCCAGACCAGCGAGCGCGCCCGGCGGGCGCTGGCGGCGCCGATCACGGTCGATGAGGCCGACGCGGGGCTGGCGGGCCCGGGCACCGAGGGGGTCCAGGAGACGGCCGCCCACGACGATCTCTCGCTGCGCCGGGGCGGTGGCTTCGCGCTGTTCGTCGCCGGGATCATGCTCGCCGAGCAGACACTGCTGAACGCCGCCGTGCTGACCGTCGACGCGACCGCCCGCGACGCCGCCCTGGCCGGGATCGTCTTCAACGTCCTGCTGATCGCCCGCGCGCCGCTGCAGCTCTTCCAGGCGATCCAGACCTCGCTGCTGCCCCACCTGACCGGCCTCGAGACGACCGCGGGCCACGAGGCCTTCGCGCGGGCGATCCGGGTCACTGTGCTGGCGATCATCGCCTTCGCTGCCGCGGTGGCACTGGCGCTGCTGGTGATCGGGCCGTTCGTGATGGAGCACGTCCTGTTCGGCCAGGACACGACATACAACCGCTTCGGCCTCGCTCTGATCGGAGTGGGGATGGGGCTGCACCTCACCTCCGGGGCGCTCAACCAGGCGGCCCTCGCCCGCGACCGGGCGCGCTCGGCGGCCGGGTGCTGGATCCTGGCAGCCGTGGTGTTCGTCGTGTGGATGCTCACTCCGGTCGTCTCCGAACAGGTGCTGCGGACAGAGATCGGATATGCGGGTGCGACGGCCCTGCTGGCGGGCGCCCTGTGGCTGCTCTACCGCCAGGGAACCGCACGGCTCCAGGCCGCCGGAGGCGCGGGAGGCCCGAACCTCGGCGCAACCCCCGGGGGCCGCCCGAAGCCCCTCAGCCGCCGGCGAGCGAGTCGACGATCGCCCGGTAGGCCGCGGCGGGATCGGGCTCGCCGAAGATCGCCGAGCCGGCGACGAACAGACCCGCGCCGGCTTCCCTGCAGCCGGGCGCCGTGACCGGGTCGATACCGCCGTCGACCTCGATTGCGGTGCCGTCGCCCAGCACCGAGCGCAGGCGGGGCAGCTTCTCGAGCGAGTGCTCGATGAACGGCTGCCCGCCCCAACCGGGGTTGACGGTCATGCACAGCGCCACGTCGAAGGCGCCGGCGAGGTCGGTCAGCGCCTCGGGAGGCGTGGCCGGGTTGATCGCGACCCCCGCGCTCGCGCCGCTCTCGTGGATCAGGCTGACCGCGCGGCGAGGTGGGGCGTGGCCTCGGCGTGGACCGTGACCGAGTCGGCGCCCGCCCGCACGAACTCGGCCGCGCTTCGCTCGGGTCGCTCGATCATCAGGTGGGCCTCGATCATCCCCCCCGCTTCCCGGACCGTCTCGGCCAGGGCGGCAACGATGTTCGGCCCGACCGTTATCGGCGGCACGAAGTGGCCGTCCATCACGTCGACATGGATCACCCTTGCGCCCGCGTCGAGAACCTCCCGCACCTGCTCGCGCAGCCGACCGAAGTCGGCCGAGAGGATCGACGGCGCGACCTGGACCGACCCGAACAGCCCCCGCGCCCGGGCCGAGCCGGTCTCACCAGTTGGACTGTCAACGCGAGCGGCCCCTCACACCGAGGTTCCGTATGCCGGTCATACGGCTTGCAGCATGGAATCGCCGCAGTTGTTGCACTTCATGATCGCGGTGCTGGACATGCGCACGATCGTGGAGTGCTCCCCGCAGTTCGGGCAGACCGACGTCAGCTCGAAGCGGTGCAGGCAGTAGACGCAGCGGTAGCGACCCGGCAGGTTGGTCGGGCGCAGCCATGGCTCGCCGCAGTTGGGGCACTGCGGTCCGAGGTCGATCGGCTGCCTTGGCGGCCGCCGGCCCGGGGGTGCTGATCGCTTCCCTCCATGCTCAGCTCCGCCGCAGGCGGGCGATGAAGAAGCCGGCCGTGTCGTGGCGGTGGGGCAGCGTCAGCAGGGCGCTTCCGTCGCCCGGCAGCGGTCGATCGGCGCCGTGCGCGGACGGCCTCATCGCGAAATCGGGCATCTCAGCGGCGAGGTCGTCGAGGCCGAAGTCGGGGTGGGAGGCGAGGAAGTCGGCGATGAGACGCTCGTTCTCGATCGGGGAGATCGTGCACGTAGAGTAGACAAGCACACCTCCCGGACGCAGGCGAGCGCGCCACAGTCCAATATGCGGAACTGGTCGCTCGCGCATCTCCCCGATCGCGGCGGGGCTCGCCCGCCAGCGCAGGTCGGGACGCGCCTGCAGCGTGCCCAGTCCCGAGCAGGGCGGGTCGACCAGCACGCGGTCGAAACCGGCGTCCTCGCGAGGGACGCGCGCGTCGCGCGTGCTCCACCTCTAGCGCATCGGGTGCGCATCCTGACCGCTGTCCGCGCGCAGCGACCGCGCCCGGCGGGCGTTCGCCTCGACGGCCACGACCCGTCCCCGGTCCTCCATCAGCGCGGCCAGGTGGGTGGTCTTGCCGCCGGGGGCGGCGCACAGGTCGAGCACGCTCTCGCCCGGCGCCGGGGCGAGGCTGCGCGCGACCAGCATGGCGGCGCGCGACTGGGCGGTGAAGGCGCCCTGCTGCCACAGCGGCGAGCCGTGCACGTCGAATGGCTCATCCAGCACGAGCGCCTCGGGGATGCGCGGGTCGCGGTGCGTGCGAACGGGCAGGCGCTCGGCGAGCGCCGCGGCGTCGCAGACAGCGCGTTGGCGCGCAGGGCCACCTCGCCCGGCTCGTTGTCGCGGGCCATCAGCGCGCACGCCTCGTCCGGGCCGAGCGCCTCCCACCACAGCTCGGCGACCCATCGCGGGTGGGAGTGCTTGATGGCCGCTTCGGCCGGCGACTGCTCGCCGAGCTCGCGCAGCAGCCGCGCGGGGCCTTCGCGGGCGGCCCTGCGCAGCACGGCGTTGACGAGTCCGTGTCCGCCCGCCCCGGGGCCTTGGCCAGCTCGACGGCGTCGGCCACGACGGCGTAGTCGGGCGCGCCGTGAAGGTAGAGCAGCTCGTAGAGGCCGAGCCGCAGCGATGCGCGGAGCTGCGGGTCGAGCCGCTCGACCGGGCGCCCGGCGAGCGTCTCGATCAGATGGTCGCTCGTGCCGGCCCGCTGCACCGCGCCGTAGGCGAGGCGCATCGCCAGCGCGCGGTCGCGCGCGTCGAGCTCGCCGGCCTCGGCGAGGAGCGCCTTCTCGGCGTAGGCCCCGTCCTCGAACACCCGCCGCAGCACGCGGTGCGCGCAGGCGCGGGCCGGCGCGACGGCGCCGTGGGCGTGATCGGTCATCGTGGCCATCATCTGCTATCCGCTGCGGATCGCCGGCGACAGGAGAGGACCTCGGCGAGCTCGCCCGCCAGGCGCTCGCTCTCCTCGGGCTGGAGCGCGGCGGTCGTGATCGCGGACCGCCGGGGCCCCGCCCGCGAGCCGGTAGCGCGCTCCGGGCGCCAGGACCCAGCCGCGCTGGGCCAGGCGCCGACATCACGGCCGCTTCGTCGCTGACCTCCACCCAGACGTTCAGTCCCGAGACGCCCCGGGCCGGCAGGCCGTGGCCCGCGAGCGCTGCGATCAGCCGTTCGCGGCGCTCCGCGTAGAGGGCGCTCGCGCGCGGCCACCTGCTCCTGCACGTCGGGATCGGCCCACAGCTCGAGCACGAGCCTCTGCAGCACGTGGCTGACCCAGCCGGGTCCGCACAGCTGCCTGCCGCGGACGCGAGCGATCGTGGCTGCGTCGCCCGCGAGGACGGCCAGGCGCAGGTCGGGACCGAGCGCCTTGGCGACCGACCGGGTGGCGGCCCAGCGGCGACGCCCGCCGGCGAGCGTGTGCAGCGCGCTGCCCGCGACCGGGCCGAGGTGGTCGTCCTCGACCAGGAGCACGTCGGGGATGAGCGGCGAGCACCGCGCGCAGCTCGCGCGCCCGGGACGCGTCGAGCGCCGCACCCGTCGGGTTCTGCCCTCGTGGCGTCACGATCGCCGCGACGGCGCCCCGTCGCAGCGCGCTCGCCAGCGCGGCGGGGAGCATGCCGCGCTCGTCGATCGGGACGGGCTCGAGGCTCAGGCCCTGGGCGCGCAGCAGGTCGAACAGGGCCGCGTAACCGGGGTTCTCGACCGCGACGCGGTCTCCGGGGCGCAGCTGCGCCTGCAGCACCCGCTCGATGCCGTCCAGCGCGCCGCTGACGACGCAGACCTCCTCGCCGGGGACCCCGTCGGCCCGCAGCTGGGCGCGCGCGAGGTCGACCAGCGCGGCGAGCTCGGGCGCCTCGCCCGTAGAGTCGCGTCGGCTGGGCGCATCGCCCCAGCGCGGCGGCGAGGTCGGGGAGCAGCGCCGGGTCGGGGTTGCCCGACGAGAGGTCGCGGGCGCCCGGCCGGAACGGGCATCGGCCGTGGGACGCGCCGCGACGGGGGGCCGCTCGCCGATGCGGGTGCCGCGGCGCGGCTCGGTGACGACCACTCCTCGCCGGCGCAGCTCGGCCAGGCCCGCCGCGACGGTCGCCGGGCTGAGGCCGACCTGGGCCGCCAGAGCGCCGCACCGAGGGCAGCCGCTGCCCGGGCGCGAGCTGCCCCGCGGCGACGCCGGCCTCGATGCTCGCGACGAGCGCCGACGCGCTGCGCCCGCTGATCCTGATACTGTCTTAGCGCAGACATCGCAACTGTACTATTACAGATTGGGAGGACGAGGTGCGGAGCGCGTCAGACCCCGGTGCGGCAGCCGGAGCGCCGTCCGAGCGGGTCAGGCTGCGCCGCAAGCGCGAACGGGGCAGCTACGACCGCGAGACGATCGAGGCGATCCTCGACGAGGGCCTGATCGCCCACCTCGGGATCGTCGCAGGACGGACAGCCGCTCGTGATCCCGACACTGCACGCCCGCCAGGGCGACGTCGTCTACTGCCACGGCTCGAGCGCGAGCCGCACGCTGCGAGCGATGGCGGGCGGCGCCCCGGCCTGCCTGACGGTGTCGCTGATCGACGGCCTCGTGCTGGCGCGCTCGGCGATGCACCACTCCGCCAACTACCGCTCGGCGATCCTGATCGGCCAGCGCCCGGCGCGTCACCGAGCCCGGGAGCTGCATGGCGGGCTTCGAGGCGATCGTCGAGCGCATCGTCCCGGGACGCTGGAGCGAAGTGCGCCCGCCGACGGAGAACGAGCTGAAGGCGACCGCGCTCCTCGCCTTCCCGATCGACGGAGGCCTCGGCGAAGGTCCGGACGGGGCCGCCGATCGACGACGAGGAGGACTACGCCTCGAGCGCCTGGGCCGGGCGTGATCCCGCTCGCGCTGCAGGCGCGGCGAGCCGCAGCCCGACCCGCTGCTGCGCGAGGGCATCCCGGTGCCCGCCGTACGTCAGCGGCTACCGACGCGGCGCGCGGTGACCGCGCAGGTAGGCGGCCGCATCCATCGCCCGCCCGCCCGGCGGCTGCACCTCCAGCAGCTCGAGCACGCCGGGGTCGCAGCCGAGCAGCAGCCTGCCCTCGCTGCTCGCGCGAGCTCGCCCCGCGCAAGCGCCGGTGTCCGATGCGAGCGCGGCACGGAGCACGCCGATCGTCACGTCGTGCTCGAGCTCCAGGCGAGCCCCGACGTGGGGATGCAGCGCCCTCACTGTCCGCTCGAGCTCGACCGCGGGCCGGCCGGGGTCGAGCAGGCGGTCGGCGGGCGCCGATCTTCTCGGCGTAGGTGACGCCCTCGCTCGTCCTGCTCGACGAACGGCGGTGGGTCCGACAGCGCGCTCAGCAGCAGCTCGGCGCCGAGCTGCTGCAGACGCGCGGCCAGCGTGCCGTAGGTGTCCTGCGGGCCGATCGGCTCGACGCCGCTGAGGCAGACCGGGAC
This sequence comes from uncultured Solirubrobacteraceae bacterium, assembly GCA_963760785.1. Lineage (GTDB taxonomy): Bacteria > Actinomycetota > Thermoleophilia > Solirubrobacterales > Solirubrobacteraceae > Palsa-744. Next base: position 561,676 of record CAVXEL010000002.1, read on the forward strand.
CGCTGTCCAGGCCGGCGGTCAGGCGCATGATGCTCACCCCGGTCCGCTCGTCGCCGGCCATGATCGCCCGCTCGATCGGGGCGGCACCGCGCCAGCGCGGCAGCAGCGACGGGTGGACGTTGAGGATCTCGAGCGCCGACAGCAGCGGCTCGGCGATCAGCGCGCCGAACGCGCAGACGACGACCGTCGGGGGCGCGGCCTCGCCCGCGGTCGCCGCCTCGATCAGCCCCAGGACCCCGGGGTCGTTGACGCGTTCGGGCTGCTCGAGGGCCAGCCCGAGCTCCCGCGCGGCCTCCGGCGACCGGCGGGCTCGATACGCGCCGGCCGCGGCCGCTCGGCCTGTCGGGGCGGGTGATCGACCAGCGACGGGCGGTGCTCGGCGCTGGCGGCCAGCCGCTCGAGCACCGCCGCGGCGAACTCGGACGTCCCGAGGTAGACGGTGCTCAAGGCGGTCTCCGAACTAGATGGTTGATTCCACGGGGATGTGCCGGTTTCCGGGGGTGCGGATGGTCGAGTCGGCCAAGGACGCACCCCATGTCGGGGCACAGGCAGGCCGAAGGTCTTGCTGGTGGCAAGGTCGAGGCCGAGGACGCCGGCCTGCGAAGGCCAGACGTGCCATCCGGCGGTGCATGACCGTGGAATCAACCATCTAGACGGGGCTCGATGCTCTCATCGCCTCGCGCATGGCCCGCATCGCCTCCTTGCGCGCCTCGGGCGAGATGCGGTCGAGCACGAGGATCCCGTCGAGATGGTCGATCTCGTGCTGGATCACGCGGGCGTCCAGGCCCTCCGCCTCGACCTCGATCTCGTTGCCCCGCTCGTCCCGTGCGCGCACCCTGACAGCGGCCGACCGCTCGACCTCGACGTGCACGCCCGGCAGGCTCAGACAGCCCTCTTCCGCGGTCTCGAGCTCCTCGCTGCGCCACTCGATCTCCGGGTTGCAAGCACCGTCAGGGGATCGTCGGAGTAGGCCTTGTAGACGAGCAGGCGGTGCAGGACCCCCAGCTGCGTGGCGGCCAGGCCAACGCCCAGCGCGTCGTGCATCAGCCGGCCCATGCGCTCGGCCTCCGCTGCCAGCTCCTCGTCGAAGCGCTCGACCGGGACGGCCGCTGTGCGCAGGACGGGGTCGCCGAACTTGCGCACGTGGCGCAGCGCCGCGTCGCGCCGCGCCCTGGTCTCGGGGTCGAGCTCGGCGACCGCCGGGGCGTCCTCCTCGCGCTCGACCTCGACATCCTCGTCGGCGCTCAGCGCCGTGTCCGGCTGCAGCTCGGTCTCCTGATCGGCCATTGCGCAGTGATTTTATGAGCCCCCGCGCTACTGCGGGTCGACGTCGACGCTGAAGCTGACGCCGCCGTGGCGGCGATCGGCCGCGACGGCGCCGACGGCGTCCCCGACGGCGCGCACGGCTGCCCGCCGCGCCGGCGCCTTGACGACCAGAACCTGGCGCTCGCGGCCGCGCAGGCGAAACAGCGGCGCGGGCCCGAGCAACGTCGGCCGATCGCGGCCGGGCTGCCCTGTGTCGTCGGCGTCGAGCGCACGCAGGGTCTCGATCATGTGCTCGCGCACCGCCATCGCCGCCTCGCGCGCCGCCGGCGCCTGCTCCGCGGCGCAGACGACCCTGATCAGGTGCGCGAAGGGCGGGTACGCCAGCGCTTCGCGCCGCGCCAGCTCCTCGGCGAGGAAGCCGGCGCTGTCGTGCCGGGCGGCGTGGCTGATGGCCCGCGCCTCGGGGGCGATCGTCTGGACGAGCACTCGTCCGCGGACGCCTCGCCCGGCGCGGCCGGCGAGCTGGGAGATCAGGGCGAAGGTCCGCTCCTCTGCCCGGAAGTCGGGGAAGCGCAGGGTCGCGTCGGCGTCCAGCACCACGCCGAGCGAGACGTCGGGGAAGTCGTGGCCCTTGGCGACCATCTGCGTGCCGATCAGCGCCCCGCAACGCGCCTCTTGGAACTCGGCGAGCACCGCGCCGTGCTGGCCCGCGGCGGCGCCGGCCAGCACGTCGGCGTCCAGCCTGAAGACGGGGAACTCGCCGTCGTCGAGGATGGCGGCCAGGTCGTGGGCAAGGCGCTCCGTCCCGGCCCCGTGACGGGCGACAGACGTCGAGGAGCAGTCCGGACAGGAGAGGGGGCTGCGCTCGCGGTGCCCGCAGTGGTGGCAGGCCAGGTAGCCGCCTGACCGGTGCAGCACGAGCGCCACGTCGCATTCGGGACAGCTCCAGACCCGCCCGCACGAGCGGCAGGAGACGAAGTTCGACCAGCCTCGCCGGTTGAGCAGCACGATCGCCTTGCCGCGCTCGTCGCGGACCTCGGCGAGGGCCGCTGCTGTCGCGGGGTGCAGTCCGGATCGCTGGCCGCGCATGTCCAGCACCTCGACAGGCGGCAGCGGCCGGCCGTCGACACGGTTGAGCAGCTCGATCGCCGGTACGCGGTGCACGCTCTCGGGCCGGGGGGTGGCGCTGCCGAGCAGGAGCAGGGCGCCATTGCGCGAGGCGCGCTCGGCCGCGACGTCGCGGGCGTCGTAACGGGGGTCTCCCTCGTGCTTGTAGGAGGCGTCGTGCTCCTCGTCGAGCACGATCAGGCCGAGGTCCTCGATCGGTGCGAAGACAGCCGAGCGCGGTCCGACGCACACTCGCGCGCTCCCCTCGCGCAGCCGGCGCCACTCCTGGTAGCGCTGGCCGGGGGTCAGCCGCGAGTGCAGCACGGCCACCGTCTCGCCGAAGCGCTCCGCGAAGCGGGCCACGATCTGCGGCGTGAGCGCGATCTCCGGGACCATCACGATCGCGCCACGGCCCCGCCCCAGTGCCGCGGCGGCGGCCCGCAGGTAGATCTCGGTCTTGCCGGAGCCGGTGACGCCATGCAGGAGCGCCTGGCGGGCGCCGCCCGAGCCGAGCGCGGCGAGCAGCGGCTCCAGAGCCGCCTGCTGGTCGGCGGTGAGCGGCGGAGGGCTCGGGCTGGCCACGCCGACCGCCCGGTGCAGGGGCGCCGGAACCACACGCCGTTTGCGTCCGCTCAGCCTCCGGGCGGCGTCGGGCGGGAGCACCAGGCTGAGCGCGCGGGCGGTCGTAGAGCAGTACTCGGCGGCGATCCATTCGGCCAGCGCGATCAGGTCGGCGGGCACCCCGAGCTCGAGTGCCCGCAGCGGCGCCAGCAGCTTCTCGTGGGCGACCTCGCTGGAGTCCGCCAGCCCGACGACCACGCCGAGTATCTGCCTGCGACCGAACGGCACGACGAGCATCGAGCCGACCTCGACGCCCTCGCGCAGCTCCGCCGGCAGCCGGTAGTCGAAGGGCCCGCGCAGCGAGCGTGCGGTCGTGATCGGCTGGACCTGGGCGATCGCGTGCCGGCGGCGCGGCGCGCAGGCGGTGTCGGTCGGGGCGCTGGCTCCCACCGCCCCGACCCTAGAGGGCGCCGCGGTCAGAGGCCGGCGGCGGCCCGCAGCGCCTGCACCTTGTCGACCCGCTCCCAGGTGAAGTCGTGGTCTTCGCGGCCGAAGTGGCCGTAGGCGGCGGTCTTCTGGTAGATCGGCCGGTGCAGTTTGAGCTCCTCGCGGAAGGCGCCCGGGCGCAGGTCGAAGACCGCGTCGACGGCCTTGGCGATCTGGGCGCGGCCGATCTTCTCCGTGCCGAAGGTCTCGACCATCACCGACACGGGGTGCGCGACGCCGATCGCGTACGCCACCTGGACCTCGGCCCGGTCGGCCAGCTCGGCGGCGACGATGTTCTTGGCCACCCAGCGCGCGGCGTAGGCCGCGGAGCGGTCGACCTTCGAGGGGTCCTTGCCCGAGAAGGCCCCGCCGCCGTGGCGGGCCATTCCGCCGTAGGTGTCGACGATTATCTTGCGGCCCGTCAGGCCGCAGTCGCCCATCGGCCCACCGATCACGAAGCGCCCCGTGGGGTTGACCAGGAAGTTCCTGACCAGCTTCTTCTCGTCGTAGAGGTCGGTCGGCAGGACGGGGCGCAGGACGTGCTCGAGCAGATCGGGCTTGATCAGGCTCTCGCTGTCGATGCCGTCGGCATGCTGGGTGGAGATCAGGATCTTTTCGATCTCCACCGGCCTGCCGTCCTGGTAGCGGACGGTCACCTGGGTCTTGCCGTCGGGGCGCAGGTAGGGGATCACCTCGCCCTTGCGCACCTCCGAGAGGCGCTTGGCCAGCTTGTGGGCCAGCGAGATCGGCAGCGGCATCAGCTCCTCGGTCTCGCGGCTCGCGTAGCCGAACATCATCCCCTGGTCGCCGGCACCCGCGAGGTCGAGCTCATCCTCGTCGGCGGGGTCGTGGCGCGTCTCGTACGCCGCGTCGACACCCTGGGCGATGTCGGGAGACTGCTTGTCGATCGCGTTCAGCACCGCGCAGGTGTCGCAGTCGAACCCGTAGGCCGCGTCGTCGTAGCCGATCTTGCGGATCGTCTCGCGGGCGATCTCCTGGATGTCGACGTAGGTGTTGGTGGAGATCTCCCCGGAGACCACGACGAGCCCGGTGTTGACCAGCGTCTCGCAGGCGACGCGACCGTAGGGATCGTCCGTCAGCACGGCGTCGAGCACGCCGTCGGAGATCTGATCGGCGATCTTGTCGGGGTGCCCCTCCGTCACCGACTCGGAGGTGAACAGGAACTCGGTGTCCGAAAGCTCAGTCATGGCTGGGTGGGTCAGCTCCAGGGTTCGTGGGCGCACCGGCAGGCCGGTGGCGCCGGGCTTGGCAAAAGTCGCAGGATTCTATGCGGCGCGAGCGCGGCCGCGCTCGCCGCGCTCGACGAAGTCGATGATCAGCGGAACGCCGTCCATCGAGTAACGGGCCCTCAGCCGGTTCTCGAGGTAGTAGGCGTAGTCGCGTGTCACGCGCCCGCGCGAGTTCACCTGGATCGCGAAACGAGGTGGGCGCTGGCCGATCTGGGTCATGTAGATCAGCTTCAGGCGGTGGCCCGCCGCGCCGCGGCGCGTGCCGACCGGCGGCTGGCGCGCCTGGGTCGCCTCGGACAGGAAGCGGTTGAGCTCCGGGGTGGGTATCCGTCCCGCCATGCGATCGCCCAGGGCGATCGCCTCGGTGAGCAGGCGCGAGACGTGGCGACCCGTCCTGGCGCTGGCCGTCAGAACCCGGGGGCGCAGGCGCAGCTTCTCGGCGACGCGGGCCCGCTCGTGCTCGAGATCGAGTCGGGGCAGCTCGCCGGGCTCATCCTCGTGCCCCTCGCCCGCCCCCTGGAGATCCCACTTGTTCAGCACGATCGCCGTCGCGCAGCCGGCCTTCATCGCCAGCTCGGCGATCCGCAGATCCTGCGCCGTGACCCCGTCGGCGGCGTCGCAGACGACCAGCGCGACGTCAGCTCGCTCGGCCGCCCGCTGCGAGCGCAGCGCGGTGTAGTACTCGACCGAGTCGGCGACCTTGGACTGTCTGCGCATGCCCGCCGTGTCGATCAGCGTCAGCTTGCGCTCTCCGACCAGCAGCGGCATGTCGATCGCGTCGCGGGTCGTCCCCGCCAGCTCGGAGACGATCACCCGCTCCTCGCCCAGGAAGCGATTGACCAGCGAGGACTTGCCGACGTTGGGGCGCCCGATCACGGCCAGCCTCACGGTGTCGTCGTCCTCGGCTTCCTCTCCCTGGGGCAGCAGCTCGACGATCCTGTCCAGCAGGTCGCCCGAGCCGAGCCCCTGCGCCGCGGAGACGGCCAGCGGCTCGCCGAGGCCGAGGCCGTGGAACTCGGCCGCCAGGGGCAGGTCGGCCACGCCGTCGCACTTGTTGGCCGCGACGATGCACGGGACGGGCGAGCGGCGCAGCAGCTCTGCCATCTCCTGGTCGCCCGGGCGCATCCCCGCGCGAGCGTCGACCACCAGCACCGCCACCTCGGCCTCGGCGAGGCCGGCCCGGGCCTGGTCGCGGATCGAGCCGGCCAGCGGGTCGGAGTCCTGGAAGTCCACGCCGCCCGTGTCGATCAGCTTGAAGCGGCGACCGTTCCACTCGCAGTCGAGCTCCTTGCGGTCGCGGGTGACGCCAGGGCGCTCGTGCACGACCGCCTCCCGACTCCCGGTCAGGCGGTTGATCAGCGAGGACTTGCCCACGTTTGGATAGCCGACTACGGCGACCTTCAGCATCGACCCAGTATGACCACGCCGGGCTCGGCGCCCGGGGCGGGCCCCAAGCGTTCCTCTAGCCGCCCGCGCGGCGGGCCAGCTCGGCGATCCGCCCGACGACCTCGTCGAGGTCGAGCCTCGTCGTGTCGAGCACCACGGCGTCCTGCGCCGCCCGCAGCGGGCTGGCCGCCCGGTCGCGGTCGCGCTCGTCGCGGATCGTCTGCTCGGCGAGCACCCGCTGGACGTCGGCCCCCAGCTCGGCCGCCCGCCTGCGTGCGCGCTCGGCGGGCTCGGCGTCGAGATACACCTTCAGCTGCGCGTCGGGCGCGACGACGGTGCCGATGTCGCGACCCTCCGCCACCCAGTCCCCGCTGGCGATCAGGGCCCGCTGCTTGGCGACGAGCTCGCTGCGCACATCGGGGTCCGCCGCGACCTCGGAGGCGCGCCGCGAGACCTCGGGGGTGCGTATCTGCGCACTGACGTCGGTGCCGTCCAGCAGGATCCGTCCCGGCGCTGCGCTCCCGGGGGACTCCATCTCGATGCGCGCGAGCGCCGCCAGCTCGGCGGGGTCGCGGTCGGGCCGGGCCAGCGATCGCAGCGCGACGGCGCGATACATCGCGCCGCTGTCGAGGTAGGTGTAGCCGAGCGCCCCCGCCAGCGCACGCGCCACGGTCGACTTGCCTGCCCCCGCGGGGCCGTCGATCGCGATGACCATGCGAGGGTGGGTCGGCCGCCTCAGCCCGTTCGGGCGAGGCTGCGCAGGTCCTCGTGGAAGGTCGGGTAGGAGACGGCCGCGGCATCCATCCCGGCGACCTCGACCCCTTCGCGGGAGGCGAGGCCGGCGACCGCCCCCATCATCGCGAGCCGGTGATCTCCCAGCGAGTCGATCAGCCCACCCCGCAGGCCCCCGGTTCCGGTCACGACGAAGCCATCCTCGGTGGCCTCGATCTCCGCGCCGAGCCCGCGCAGCCCCTCCACCACGCCTGCGATCCGGTCTGACTCCTTGACCCTCAGCTCCTGGGCGCCCTTGACGATCGTCTCGCCCTCGGCGAAGCAGCCGAGCAGCGCGACGAGGGGGAGCTCGTCGATCGCCAGCGGGACCTCGTCGGGCTCGACGACGGTCCCCTCCAGGGAGCCGTGCGCGACGTCCAGGTCGCTGATCGGCTCGAACGGGATCAGCTCCTCCTGCTGCTCCTCGAGGTCGCCCAGGACGATCCCGCGCATGCGGCGCAGGATGCGCAGGAAGCCCGTGCGGGTCCAGTTGACCCCGACGTCGGCCAGCACCAGCCGCGAGCCGGGGATGAGCACCCCTGCGGTGATCAGGAAGGCGGCCGAGCTCGGGTCGGCTGGCACCGTGACCTCGTCGAGCAGCAGCTCGTCGGCGTTGACTACCGTCACGTGACGCCCGTTGCGGTGGATCGTGACGCCCGCCCGGAGCAGCATCCGCTCGGTGTGGTCGCGGCTGCGGGCGGGCTCGCCGACGGTCGTGGCCCCGTCGGCGGCGAGGCCGGCGAGCAGCACGCACGACTTGACCTGTGCGCTGGCCACATCCAGCTCGTAGGACACCGAGCGCAGGCGACGGCCTTCTATGCGAAGCGGGGGGAAGCGCCCGTCCCGGGGCGCCAGCTCTGCGCCCATCAGGCCGAGGGGCTCGGCCACGCGGTCGACCGGCCGCCGCCGGATCGAGGCGTCGCCGTCCAGCGTGAAGGAGCGGCCGTCCTGGGCGGCCAGCCAGCCGGGGAGCAGCCTCAGCAGGGTGCCGGCGTTGCCGACGTCGATCGGCTGCTCGGGCTCGCGCGCCTCGCGCAGCCCGGTGCCGCGGATCACGATGTCGCTGCCGTGCTCCTCGACCAGTGCGCCCAGCGCGCGCACGGCCTGCAGGGTCGAGGTCGTGTCGGCCGCGTGCAGGTAGTTCTCGATCCGCACCGGCTCGGAGGACATCGCTCCAAGTAGGGCGGCGCGGTGGGAGATCGACTTGTCGGCGGGCGGCGTCAGCTTGCCGACGAGTCCGCCGGCGGGCTCGAAGCGTAGGTTCATGGCGTCGCCCTCATGCTCTCACGACGGGGAAGCCGAGCCCCGAGACGAGCTCCTGCGCCAGCGCTGCCTGGCTCTCGCCGCCAACCCACAGGGCGACCACGCCCTGGCTGTTGTCCGGCGAGGGCGAGAGCACCAGGTCGCCGATGTTGACGCCCCCCTGCCCCAGCGCGAGTGCGATCTCGGCGATCACGCCGGGCCGGTTGGGGACGTGGACCCGTAGCTCGTGGACCGAGCCGCCCGCCATCCCGGCCCCGAGCAGCGCGTCGCGGTCGCGGCGGGCCTGGTCGTTCCAGGCCGTCAGCGGCTGCGCGGCGCCGGCGGCGAGCATCTCGCGGACACGCTGCAGTCCGGCCGCCAGCTCGTCGATCGCCACCGTCAGCGCGTCGCCGTTCGCCAGGTAGATGTCGGACCAGATCGCGCTGTTGGCACCGGCGACGCGGATTGCGTCGCGGAAGCTCGGGCCGACCGCCGGGAGCTGCTCGGACTCGGCACCCGGCAGTCCGGCGGCCTGTGCGGCCAGCAGGTTGGCCAGCACGTGCGGCAGATGCGAGACGCAGGCCATCATGCGGTCGTGCGTCGCGGGGTCGATCGCCGTCGGGCGCGCGCCGAAGCGGCGCAGCAGCGCGTGCAGGCGCTCGTAGAGCACACCGGCGGTGCGGTCGGGAGCCGGCGTCAGGTACCAGACGGCGCCCTCGAAGAGGTCCTCTCGCGCGTGCTGCACGCCCTCCGTCTCGGCGCCGGCGAGAGGGTGCCCGCCGACGAAGCGCTCGTCGCTCGAGGCGCTCGCCAGCAGCCGCTTGGTGGAGCCGACGTCGCTGACGACGCAGTCGGGCGGAGCCGCGTCGAGCGCCTCCGCGACGACCGCCGGCAGCGCTCCGACGGGCGCGGCGACGAACACCGCCTCGGCCTGCGCGACCGCCTCGGCGACGCTCGGAGCGAGGCTGTCGATCGCACCGAGCTCGAGCGCCGCTCTGCCGGTCTCGTGGTCCGGGTCATAGCCGCGGACCTCCGCGTCGGCGCGGGCGCGAGCGGCGAGCCCGATCGAGCCGCCGATCAGACCGACGCCGAGGACTGCGACCCGCATCCGCTCAGGCCGGCGCCGTCCGTGCTTCGGCGGCGTTGCGATCGCGGACCGCCCCTGCCAGACCCTCCAGCACCTCGATGGTCGTCTCCCAGCCGATGCACCCGTCGGTGATCGACTGGCCGTAGCACAGCTCGACACCGGCCTGCAGATCCTGGCGGCCGGCGAGCAGGAAGGACTCGAGCATCACGCCGACGATCGCCGAGTTGCCGCCCGCGATCTGCCCGCCCACGTCGGCTGCCACGCCGGGCTGGCGTTCGGGGTCCTTGCCGCTGTTGTCGTGGCTGAGGTCGATCATCACGCGCCTCGGCAGCCGCGCGGCGTCGAGCAGCTCGAGCGCGGCCGCCACACCCGCCTCGTCGTAGTTGGGGTGGCCTTTTCCCCCGCGCAGGATCACGTGGCAGTCTCCGTTGCCGCGCGTGTACAGGATCGCGGGTGTGCCGCTCGGGTCGATCCCGGCGAAGGCGTGTGGCTCGGCGGCGGCGCGTACGGCGTCCACGGCCACCTGCACGTTGCCGTCGGTGCGGTTCTTGAAGCCGACCGGCATCGACAGCCCTGATCCGAGCTGGCGGTGGATCTGGCTCTCCGTCGTGCGCGCCCCGATCGCCCCCCAGGAGACCGCGTCGGCGATGTACTGCGGTGTGATCGGGTCGAGAAACTCGCAGCCGACCGGGAGTCCCGTGTCGAGCACCCCCAGCAGAACGCGCCGCGCGAGGTGCAGGCCGCCGTTGACGTCGCCCGAGCCGTCGAGATGCGGGTCGTTGATCAGCCCCTTCCAGCCGGTCGTCGTGCGTGGCTTCTCGAAGTAGACGCGCATCGCGATCAGCAGCTCGCCACTGAGCTCGCGCGCCAGCCGCCCGAGCAGCGCTGCGTACTCGAGCGTCGCCTCGGGATCGTGCACGCTGCACGGCCCGACGACTGCCAGCAGGCGCTTGTCGGATCCCTCGAGGATCGCCTGGATCTCGCGGCGCCCGCGGAGGACGACGTCCGCCTGCTCGCCGCCCAGCGGCAGCTCGTCGAGCAGCGTGTCGGGCGCCAGCAGCGGGACGACGCGCTCGATCCGCTTGTCGCGGACGTAATCGGCCGGGCGCAGCTCGGATCCGTGCAGGTCAGACAAGCGCCGGCTCCCTCGCGTTGAGCGCTTTGCCCGCGAGCGCCGCCGCCCGCTCCACGACCTGGGCGTACTCGGCGAAGTCCTCGGCCCGCAGCTGCTGCGGCCCGTCGCAGATCGCCTCATCGGGCTCCGGGTGCACCTCGACGATGATCCCGTCGGCGCCGACCGCCGCGGCCGCCAGCGACAGCGGGGTGACCAGGTCGCGCCTGCCGGCCGCGTGGCTCGGGTCGACGATCACGGGCAGGTGCGAGAGCTCCTTGAGCACCGGCACGGCCATCAGGTCGAGGGTGAAGCGGTAGGCGTTCTCGAACGTGCGGATCCCTCGCTCGCAGAGCATCACGTTCGGGTTGCCTTCCTTGAGGATGTACTCGGCAGCCATCAGCAGCTCGTCGAGCGTCGAGGACAGACCGCGCTTGAGCAGCGCCGGGCGGCCGGCCCGGCCGACCTCGGCCAACAGCGGGTAGTTCTGCATGTTGCGGGCGCCGATCTGGATCACGTCGGCGACCTCCAGCACAGCCTCGAGGTCGCCGACGTCCATCAGCTCGGTGACGATCGGCAGCCCCGTCTCGGCCTTGGCCTCGGCGAGCAGCCGCAACCCCTCCTGACCGAGTCCCTGGAAGGCGTAGGGCGAGGTGCGTGGCTTGTAGGCGCCGCCGCGGAGCAGCGTCGCGCCGCCGTCACGGACGGCACGGGCGGTCTGCAGCGTCTGCTCGCGCGACTCGACCGTGCAGGGACCTGCGATCAGCGCGAAGTTCGAGCCGCCGACCTTGCGGCCGTCGATGTCGAGCAGGCTGCGCTCGCCGCCGGTCATCTGCAGCGAGGCGAGCTTGTAGGGCTTGAGGATCGGCACGACGCGCTCGACACCCGGCTGGCCGTCGAGGCCGAGACGCTGTACGTCCGCGTCCTGCTCGACGTCGCCGATCGCCCCGATCACCGTGACGCGGGCCCCCCGGATGCGATGCGCGAGCGCGCCGGCGCGCTCGATCTTCTCGACGATTCCCTCCACCTCCTCGTCGGTGGCGGTCTCGTTCATAACGACCATCATCAACTCGTTCCTTTCACTGACGCCTGGGCATGTTAGAGGTGCTGCCGCCCCGTCATGTGACGGGGCCGTGAGGGGCGCGGAGTGCGCCCGTGGGGGCGGCGCCTGGTCCCACGGAGGGACTCTTGGGGACGCGCCCGCTCACGTCGGGCGTCGGTCCTGGCGCCTAGCTAAATCGCCAGGCGTAGGCGAACGACCAGGAGTAGGCGAGGGAGGTGCTGCTCGATGTCTGCGCCGTGGAGTCCATGGTCGTGCAAAGGTTTGTAGCAGACAGCAGCGGCGCGGTAAAGGAGCGACGGGACGATGCCGCGGGCGAGCGCAGCTCGCCGGGCCGCCGGCCGGGCGCCGGATCTCGTCTCCGCGAGAGACCCGCGCGGCTCAGAGGACTTCGGCCAGCGCGTCCAGGAAGCGCATGTTCTCCTCGGGCAGGCCGTAGGTGACGCGCAGCGCGGGCCCGCTGGCGCCGAGCGCGCTGCCTCCCCGCACGAGCACGCCTCGCTCGAGCAGCCCCCGCATCACCTCCGCCTCGTCCCGATCCTCGCCGAGCTGGAACCAGCAGAAGTTGGCCTGCGATTCGGCCGGCTCGAGGCCGAGGGCGCGCAGCCGCTCGTCCACCGAGATCCGCTCGGCGATCGTGCGGGTGACACGATCGATCACCGCATCCTGATGGGCCAGCGCCTCCACCGCGGCGGCCTGGGCGAGGGCGTTGCAGAAGAAGGGCTGTCGCACCTGGTCGAGCGCCCGGGGCAGTTCATCGGAGCCGCACAGGGCGAAGCCGACCCGCAGGCCGCACAGGCCGTGGACCTTCGAGAAGGTCCGCAGCAGGACCAGGTTCGGATGGGCGTCCAGCAGGCCCAGCGAGGCGTCGGGATCCTCCATCAGGTTGAAGTCGCAGTAGGCCTCGTCGAGGATCACGCAGACGTGCGGCGGCACTTCGGCGAGGAAGGCCGCGATGTCGGCCACGGGGATCGCCGTGCTGGTGGGGTTGTTCGGGTTGCACACGATCGCCAGGCGCGTGGCGACGGTGATCTCGTGCAGCATCGCCGGCAGGTCGTGGCGTGCGGCGTCGTCGAGCGCGACGGTGACCGCGCGCGCCCCCGACGCGGCGGCCAGGTGCGGGTAGATCGAGAATGAGGGCCAGGCATAGACGAGCTCGGCCCCCGGCTCGAGCAGCGCCTCGCCGGCCGCGAGCAGTATGTCGCAGGAGCCGTTGCCGACGGCGATCCGCGGGACGGGGATCCCGTAGCGGTCCGACAGGCGGGCGCGCAGCACCGCGCTGGATGGGTCCGGGTAGCGGTTCAGGCGCGAGACGGCGGCGTCGATCGCCTCGCGCACGGCGGGCAGGGGCGGGAAGGGGGACTCGTTGCTTGCGAGCAGCGTCAGCCCGCCCTGCTTGGCATAGCCGCCGGCGGCGGGATAGGACGGGATCCGCCGGATCCGCTCTGAGAACTCGAGTGCCACCGGCCTATTGTGCCGCGTGCAGGTCCGCCCGCAGCGCTCGGGTCTCGCCCAGATAGACGTGCTCGGGCGTGTGACCGTCCTGCGCGCGGTAATGGATCAGCACCCTGATCACCCGTGGCATCGATCCGGGTACGGGGATCTCCTGGGCGCACAGCAGCGGAACGCGGTCGAAGCCGACCGCGCGGGCAGCGACGGCGGGGAACTCGGCGTCGAGGTCCCGGGTGGCGGTGAACACACAGCTGACCACCATCTCGGGAGCGAGCTGGTTGCGGCGCATGATCTCCTGCATCAGCTCGGTCGTGGCCGCCAGGATCTCCGGTGCCTCGTTGCGCTCGACGCTGATGGCTCCACGCAGTGCGAACAGTGCCATGGGGGCGATTCTGTCAGAGCGTGCTGGAGCGGAGGCGATCGACCTCCGCGGGCGTCAGGAGGCGATGCTCGCCCGGCGCGAGGCGGCCGAGGCGCAGAGGGCCGAAGGCGACGCGGGTGAGCTCAAGGACCGGGTGGCCGACCGCCTGGCACATTCTTCGCACCTGGCGGTTGCGTCCCTCGTGGATGGTCAGCTCGAGCTCGCCGCCCGGCAGCGACCTCACGCGCGCCGGTGCGGTCGGGCCGTCCTCGAGCGTCACGCCCCGGCGCAGCGCGCGCAGCGCCTGCCCGGTCACGGGACCGCCCCCGACCCGCACGCGGTAGGTCTTCGGGACCTCGAAGCTGGGGTGGGTGAGCCGGTTGGCCAGCTCCCCGTCGTTGGTCAGCAGGAGCAGTCCGCCGCTGTCGATGTCCAGGCGCCCGACCGGGTAGAGGCGCAGCCCGGCGCTGTCGAGGAGACCGGTGACGGTCTGGCGGCCATGGGTGTCGGCAGCTGTGGAGACGACGCCGACGGGCTTGTTCAGCGCGTAGACGGCCCGCGGCTCGGCGCCTTCGAGCGCGCGCCCGTCGACGCGCACGACGGCCCCGGAGGCGACCTCGCGGGCGGGATCGGTCACGAGCTCCCCGTCCAGCGTCACCCTTCCCGCCGCGATCATCCGCTCGGCGGCGCGCCTGGACGCCACGCCGGCGTGGGCGAGGTGCTTGCCTAGCCGCAAGGGAGCGCTCCGGGGATCGGGCCCATGGGCTGCAACCATAGGGTCAGGCCGCCGGGGCGGGCGGGCCTCTCCCCACGACATGGACCTGCAACTGCTCGAGACCACCCTGGCCGACCTCGGCGAGCCCGCGTTCCGCGCCCGGCAGGTGTGGGCGTGGGCGGCCCGGGGCGCCGCCGGCTACGAGCAGATGACCGATCTCCCCGCGCCGCTGCGAGCGCGCCTCGCCCAGGAGGTCCCCTTCTCGAGCCTGACGTTGGAGCGAGAGGCGCTCGCCTCCGACGGGACGGTCAAGGCGCTGTTCGCGACCGGCGACGGGCGCCCGCTGGAGGCGGTGCTGATGCGCTACCGCGACCGCAAGGGAGGACGCGGCCGGCGGTCGATCTGCCTCTCCTCGCAATCGGGCTGCCCGCTGACCTGCAGCTTCTGCGCGACGGGGTCGATGCGCTTCGCACGCAACCTCACGACCTCGGAGATCCTCGATCAGGCGCTGGCGCTCCGGCGGATCGAACCGCTCGATCACTGCGTGTTCATGGGCATGGGCGAGCCGATGCTGAACCTCGAGGCGGTGCTCGGGGCGTGCGAGAAACTGCCCGACATCGGGATCACCCATCGCCGCACCACGATCTCGACGGTCGGCTGGATCCCGGGGATCGAGCGGCTCGCCGAGAGCGAGATGCCCGTACGGCTGGCCCTCTCGCTGCACGCCGCCGGGGAAGCGCTGCGCTCGGAGCTGATGCCGGTCAACGAGCGCTATCCCGTCTCGGATGTGATCGACGCCTGCCGCGCCTTCTACGAGCGCCGGCGCAGGCGCGTGTTCGTGGAGTACGTGATGCTCGCCGGCGTCAACGACCGCTACGAGCAGGCGCTCGAGCTGGCGCGACTGCTGATGCCCCGGGCGCCGGGGCGCGCCGACGGGCGGGGGCGGTCGATGTTCAAGGTCAACCTGATCCCCTACAACCCGACCGGGGCGGGCTTCGAGGGCTCGAGCAGGGATTCGATCGCGGCCTTTCGCGCGGCGCTGGAGTCGGCCGGCGTGCCCGTGACGGTGCGCCTGACCCGCGGCCGCGACATCGATGCGGCCTGCGGCCAGCTAGCTGCGCGGGCGGCCTGAGTCGAGCCCTTGACCTGCCGGTGCTCAGTCCGGCCCGTCGCCGCCGCCGGCCCGCGCCTCCCCGGCTCGCAGCAGCCGGTCGCGCAGCTCGGCCTGCTCCTCGGGGCTGGGGTCCCAGCGGGCGACGTCGGGCAGCTGGTCGAGGTCGCGCAGGCCGAACAGCTTCAGGAACTGCGTCGTCGTCCGGTAGAGGACCGCGCCGAACTGGGAGTGCCCGGCCTCCTCGATCAGGCCGCGGTCGAGCAGCGTGGCGCTGGCCGAGTCGGCGCTGACGCCGCGGATCCGCGTGATCTCGGGCCTGGAGATCGGCTGCAGGTAGGCGACGATCGCCAGGGTCTCGGCCTGCGCCGGCGTGAGGCTGGCGATCCGCGGGCGGCTGAAGAGCCGCCTCGCGGCCTCCTCGGCGGCGGGGTCGCTGCTCAGGGTCCATCCGCCTCCGAGCTCGCGCAGGGCGATTCCCCTGCGGCCCGGCGCGTACTGTTCGCCCAGCAGCGCCAGCGCCGCCAGCACCGCCCCCTCCCCCACGCCGATCGCCTCGGCCAGCTCAGCGGGCGCGAGCGGGTCGCTGGAGAGGAACAGCAGCGCCTCGACGGTTCGCGCGAGCTCGGGCGTCTGTGCCGCGGGGTCGCCGCCGGCGAGGGGCTCGCGGCCGTCCGGTGCGCTCATCGGCCGCTCCCGCCCGCGGCGGCCG
Organism: uncultured Solirubrobacteraceae bacterium; assembly: GCA_963760785.1. Lineage (GTDB taxonomy): Bacteria > Actinomycetota > Thermoleophilia > Solirubrobacterales > Solirubrobacteraceae > Palsa-744. The sequence goes on from CAVXEL010000002.1 coordinate 577,354, forward strand.
CCACCGGCCCCTGCCCGCGCGAGGGGCCCTCGCCCTGGCGCGACGCGCCGGTCGCGCGGATGGAGATCTCGCCGAAGCTCTCCGGCTGCTCCCAGCCGGCCTCGCCCAGTTTGTAGAGCTCGAGCAGCGCGAACAGCGTCACGGCCACCGTCATCCGGTCCGCGCCCCGCACGGCCTCCTCGAAGCTGAACGCTCCACGCCGCAGCAGGCCCCGCAGGTGGGCCAGGCGCTCGGCGACGCTGACCCGCGGCATGGCGATGTGGCGCACGCTGATCGCCGGCGGCATCGCCAGCAGCCGCCCGATCGCGGCGCCCAGCGCCTGCGGGTTCTCCGAGCCGTCGGGGGGCGGCAGGATCGTGCGGCGCAGGTCCGGCGGCAGCGGCGCCGCGCGGAAGCGCACGCCGTCCTCGGCCGCGAGCAGCTCGCGCAGGTGCGCGGCGGCCGAGCGGTACCGGCGCGCGTCGAGCATTCGCGCCAGGAGCTCCTCGGCGGCCTGCTCGGGCTCGATGTCCAGCAGCTCATCCTCCTCGCCGCTCAGCATCAGTCGCGACTTCAGCTCCAGCAGTGCCGCAATCAGGACGATGAACTCGGTGGCCGTCTCGAGGTCCAGCTCGCCACGCTGTTCGAGGTGATCGAGGTAGGCGAGCACGACGTCGGCCAGTTGGACCTCCAGCAGGTCCACCTCTTCGCGCAGGACCAGGGTGAGCAGGAGGTCGAACGGCCCGCTGAAGACGTCCAGGTCGAGGTCCAGTGCGGACAGGCTCATCGGCTCAAGGTACCGTCCGGTGCCGACGGGCCGGCGGGCCGCGGCGGGCCGAGGCCCATCGCCTCCCTCACGTCGGTCAGCGTGACCGAGGCGATCGCGCGGGCCCGCTCGGCGCCCTCCTGGAGGGTCGTCTCGAGCCGCCGCTCGTCGCCTCGCAGCTGCTCGTAGCGTTCCCGCACCGGCGCGAGGTAGGCGACGACCGCTTCGGAGACCAGGGCCTTGAAGTCGCCGTAGCGGAGCTCCTGGCAGCTCTCTTCGATCTCGTCGGGCAGCACACCCCGTACCGCGGCGAGGATCTCGATCAGGTTGCTCACGCCAGGCTTCTCGGGGGAACGGCGGATCTCGCTGCCGGAGTCGGTCACGGCGCTCCCCACCTTCTTCTGGATCGCCGCCGGCTCATCGAGCACGTAGACCGTCCCCTGCTCGCTGGCGCCAGTGGTCGACATCTTGCTGGTCGGGTCCTGGAGGTCCATGATCCGGGCGCCGACGGGCGGGATCCGGTGCTCGGGCACGACGAGGATCTCGCCTCCGCCGCCGAAGCGGGCGTTGAAGCGACGGGCCACGTCGCGCATCAGCTCGAGGTGCTCCCGCTGATCCTCGCCGACGGGCACCTCCTCGGCCCGGTATGCGAGCACGTCGGCCGCCTGCAGGACCGGGTAGAGCAGCAGGCCGGCCGAGACCAGCTCGCGCTGGGCGAGCGACTTGTCCCGGAACTGGTGCATCCGCTGCAGGCGGCCCAGCTCGGTGACGCTCGAGAGCAGCCACGTCAGCTCGGTGTGCTCGTGGACGTCGCTCTGGCGGAACAGGACGCAGCGGGTCGGGTCGAGGCCCGCGGCGAGCAGGATGGCGGTCGTGTCGTAGAGGCGCTGGCGCAGCTCGGCGGGCTCGTAGTGGACGGTGATGGCGTGCAGGTCGACGATGCAGAAGATGCCCTCGCCCCGATCCTGGCTGGACACGTACTGGGCGATCGCGCCGATGTAGTTGCCCAGGTGCTTGCGGCCCGTGGGCTGGATGCCGGAGAAGATGCGCACGCAGTGCCTGTCGTCTCGAAAGGAGCCTGGAGCGCCGGGCTACCTGCGGCGCAGGGCGGGGTCGGTGAGCCAGGGCGGGTCCCAGCCTCGGTCGGCCGGGTTGACGTTGGTGCCGGGCGGCGCGATCTCGTCGATCCGGTCGAGCACGTCGGCGCTCAGCTCGACGTCGGCCGCGGGCAGCTGGCTCTCGAGGTGCTCCATCGTGCGCGGCCCGATGATCGCGGCCGTCACGGCGGGGTGGTCGAGCACGAACGCGAGGGACAGCTCGATCAGCGACAGCCCGGCCTGCTCCGCCAGCTCGCCCAGCGCCTCGACGGCCGCGAGCTTGCGCTGGTTGCCCGCCACGGACATGTCGTAGCGCGAGGGCAGCATCTGAGCCCGGCGGCTCGAGCCGGGCGAGTCTCCGCCCTTGCCGTAGCGGCCGGAGAGCCAGCCGCCGGCCAGCGGGCTCCAGGGGATCACGCCCATGCCGTAGCGATCGCAGACGGGGAGCACGTCGGCCTCGACGGAGCGGATCAGGATCGAGTAGGGAGGCTGCTCGCAGCGGAAGCGCTCCCGGCCGCGCCGCTCCGCCGTCCACTGCGCCTCCACGATCTGCCAGGCGGGGAAGGTCGAGCTGCCGATCGCCCGGACCTTGCCGGCGTGGACGAGATCGGACAGGGCGCCGAGCGTCTCGTCGATGTCGGTGTCGGGCTCGGGACGGTGGATCTGGTAGAGGTCGATCCAGTCCGTTTTCAGCCGGCGCAGGCTGTCCTCGACCTCTTTGACGATCCAGCGGCGGGAGTTGCCGAACTTGTTCGGATCCCCCCCACCTCCCTCGTCCCCCATCCGCCCGTGCACCTTCGTCGCGAGCACGATCGAGTCCCGGCGCCCCCCCGCGAGGGCCTTGCCGACGATCTCCTCCGACTCGCCCGCGAGTAGACGTCGGCGGTGTCGATGAAGTTGATCCCCGCGTCCAGGGCGGCGTGGATGATGCGGACCGAATCCTCGTGATCGGTGTTGCCCCAGGCGCCGAACATCATCGCCCCGAGGCACAGCGGGCTGACGCTGATGCCGGTGGCGCCCAGTTTCCGTTGCTCCACGCGTCTAGCCGATCGTCTCGCGGATCACCGGGTTCTTGGCCGCCGCGACCTCGTCGAGGCGCCTGACCGGCGTCGTGTAGGGCGCCTGCAGCGCGATCTCGGGGTCCTCCGCGGCCTCGCGCAGGATCGCGGCGATCGCGTCGGCGAACGCGTCCAGCGTCTCCCTGGTCTCGGTCTCGGTCGGCTCGACCATCAGCGCCTCGTCGACCAGCAGGGGGAAGTAGACGGTGGGCGGGTGGAAGCCGAAGTCCAGCAGCCGCTTGGCCAGGTCGAGCGTCTTGATCTTCAGGGCCCGCTTCATCGGCCCGCCGGACAGCACGAACTCGTGCATGCACAGCTCTCCGTAGGCGAGCGGAAGGAGATCGGAGACGCCACGCCCGTCCCCGACGCCCAGCTGGCGCAGTCTCGCGAGCAGGTAGTTGGCGTTCAGGACGGCCGTCTCGGAGGCATCCTTGAGGCCGTCGGCGCCGAGCGAGCGGATGTAGGCGTAGGAGCGCACGAAGCAGCCGTAGTTGCCGTGGAAGCCGCGCAGCCTGCCGATCGTCTTCTCGCGGTCCTCGTCCAGCTCGAAGCTGCCATCCTCGCGCCGTGCGACCACAGGCACCGGCAGGAAGGGCGCGACGCGGTCGGAGACGGCGATCGGCCCCGACCCGGGCCCGCCGCCGCCGTGGGGCTGGGTGAAGGACTTGTGGAGGTTGAAGTGGACGATGTCGAAGCCCATGTCGCCAGGACGGGACAGTCCCATCACGGCGTTCAGGTTGGCACCGTCGTAGTAGAGCGTCGCGCCGACGCCGTGCACGATGTCGGCGATCTCCTCGATGTTGGGGTCGAACAGGCCCAGCGTGTTGGGGTTGGTCAGCATCAGGCAGGCGACCTGGTCGTCGGCCTTCGCCCGCAGGTCCTCGAGGTCCACCCCGCCGTCGTTGTCGGTGGCGACCTTGACGACCTCCAGGCCGGCCATCGTCACCGTCGCCGGGTTGGTGCCGTGGGCGGTGTCGGGGGTCAGCACCTTGCGGCGGGTCTCGCCCCGGTCCTCGTGGTAGGCGCGGGTCAGCAGCACGCCGGCCAGCTCGCCGTGGGACCCGGCGGAGGGCTGCAGGCTCACGTGGCCGAGTCCTGAGATCTCGGCCAGCGCCTGCTGGAGGTTCCACATCAGCTCCAGGGCCCCCTGCGAGCGCTCGCGGTCCTGCAGCGGATGCAGGCGTGAGTGCCCGGGCAGCGCGGCGGCGCGCTCGTGCAGCCGCGGGTTGTGCTTCATCGTGCAGGAGCCCAGCGGGTAGAAGCCGGAGTCCAGGTCGAAGTTCCGCTTGGACAGGCCCACGTAGTGGCGCACGATCTCCGGCTCTGAGATCTCGGGCAGACGGGGCGGCTCGGTGCGCCTGAAACGCTCGGGCAGAGCCTCGGCCGGCGCGGGTGGCACGTCGAGCTCGGGACAGACGAAGGCGCGGCGTCCCGGCGCTCCCTTCTGGAAGATCGTGCGGGCCGGCTCGCGCTGCAGCGGAGTCGCGCGCCGGCGTGGGACGGCGGCGCGACGTGGTGGGCGTGGCGGTCGGGGTGGATCTCGATGCCGGGATCGGCGTGCAGGCGGTTGTCCTCGACGGTGCTCATCTGCCTGCGCCCCCCAGGGTGGGCTCGACCATGGGATATGCCGGCGCCGCCTCGCGCCGCTCCGCGGCGAGCGCGGCTTCCAGGACCTCGGCCAGCCGGTCGATGTCGCCACGCGAGCGCCGCTCGGTGATCGCCACGAGCAGCCCGCCCTCGTCCTCGGGCCGTCCCGTCAGGGCCTGCAGGTCGACGCCGGCCGCCACACCCTGCTCGGCGCAGCGCCGACGCACGGCGGGGATGTCCGCCTCCAGGCGCAGCGCGAACTCGCGCACGACGGGCTGGGCGTGCAGCAGGCTGACCCCGGGCAGCGCCGCGAGGGTGCGGCGGGCGTAGTCGGTGCGGGCCAGCATCAGCTCGCCCAGCTCGACGATGCCGCGACGCCCGAGCCAGGCGAGGTAGACGACGCCGCCCAGGGCGTTGAGCGCCTGGGAGGTGCAGATGTTCGACGTGGCCTTCTCGCGCCGGATGTGCTGCTCGCGGGTCTGGAGGGTCAGAACGAAGCCGCGTCGGCCGTCGACGTCGACCGTCTCGCCGGCGATCCGCCCGGGCATCCGCCTCAGGTACTCCTCGCGTGCGGCGAACAGGCCGAAGGAGGGCCCGCCGAAATCCAGCCGGTTGCCCAGCGCCTGGCCCTCGCCGACGGCCACGTCGACCCCGCACTCGCCCGGCGGGCGCGAGGATGCCGAGCGTCAGCGGGTCGACCTGCGCGACGACCACCGGGCCCCCCTCGCCGCCGGCGCGGTGGGCCGCGTCGCTGAGCGCCGCGGCGTCCTCGACTGCGCCGTAGAAGTTCGGCTGGGCGAAGATCGCGGCGCTGGTTCGATCGTCGATCGCGGCGCCCAGGCCCCCAGGTCGGTGACGCCGTCGACGGCGGGCACCTCCACGACCTCCATCTCGTAGCCGTGGGCGTAGGTGCGCAGCGTCTGGATCGTGTGCGGATGCATCGCCGCGCTGACCACCAGTCGGCCGCGCCCGTTGTGCAGCTTGGCCAGGTAGCCCGCGGCGGCGACGGCCGAGGGGCCCTCGTAGACCGAGGCGTTGGAGACGGGCAGGCCGGTCAGCTCGGAGATGGCGGTCTGGTACTCGAACATGACCTGCAGCCCGCCCTGGGAGATCTCGGGCTGGTAGGGCGTGTAGGGCGTCAGGAACTCGGAGCGCTCCATCAGCATGTCGATCAGCGCGGGGACGTAGTGGTCGTACATCCCGGCCCCCAGGAAGCTGATCTCCTCCTCGGCGCTGCGGTTGCGCGCGGCAAGGCGCCGCAGGTGCTCGTAGACCTCCTGCTCGGGCTGGCCGGGGGGCAGCGTCCAGCTCGCGGCCGAGCCGCACGGCCTGCGGGATCTGGCGGTCGAAGATCTCCTCCAGCGAGGAGACGCCGATCGCCGCGAGCATCGCGTCGAGGTCCTCCGGGGTGGTGGCGGTGTAGCGACTCAAGTCGCTCTCAGCCTAGCCACCCAGCGTCGCCTGGTAGGCGGCGGCGTCCATCAGCGCCTCCCGCTCGGACGGGTCGGAAAGCCGTACCTTCACCAGCCAGCCCTCGCCGTAGGGGTCCTCGTTGATCAGCGCGGGGTTCTCGGGCAGCGCGTCGTTGACCTCGACGATCTCGCCGGACAGCGGGGCGACGACGTCGGAGACGGCCTTGACCGACTCGACCTCGGCGTACGGCGAGTCCTTCGCGAGCGCCGTGCCGACGGCGGGGGGATCGAAGAAGACGACCTCGCCGAGGGCGTCCTGGGCGTACCAGGTGATGCCGAGCGTGGCCAGGCTGTCGGTCGTCGGCGTCGATCCGCGCCCAGTCGTGCTCGGCGTGGTAGAGGAGGTCCTCGGGGTAGCTGGCCTCGGCCATTCGCGAGCTCTTTCTGTTGAGCGGCTTGTCCTTGCTACGGCGCGCGCATCTTGCCACGCACGTCGATCTCCAGGGGGGTGCCGACGGCGGCGCGCTGCGGCGGGCACGTAGGCCATCCCGATCCCCACCCCCAGGGACGGCGAGAGCGTGCCGCTGGTGACCTCGCCGCCGCCGAGCACCGCGTTGCCCTGGCGGGCGATGCCTGGACCGTCGATCGTGAAGGCGATCAGCCTCTCCCGTGGGCCCGCCGCCCGCACGGCTCGCACGGCCTCGGCGCCGACGAAGCCGGTGTCCTCCTTGCAGCACCAGCCCAGCCCGGCCTCGATCGGCCCGCGGTGCACGGTCAGCTCGTTGCCGTACAGGTGAAAGCAGGCCTCCAGGCGCAGCGTGTCGCGAGCGCCGAGGCCGGCGGGCCGCGCGCCGCGGCGGACCATGTGCTGCCACAGCCCGGGGCGTCGGCGGGGGAGCAGAGCAGCTCGACGCCGTCCTCGCCGGTGTAGCCCGTGCCGCAGACCAGCACCTCGCGCCCGCCGATCCGGCGGCTCTCCGCGGTCATCCGGGCTGGCAGCGGGGAGTCCGCGACCGGCCTGGACCATCTCCCGGGCGAGCGGCCCCTGGACGGCGAGCATCGCCCAATCCTCGAGGCGGTCGCTGACCCGCGCTTCGGGGAAGTCCGCCGCGTGGGCCTCGAACCAGGCGAGGTCGCCGACGTGGTTGGAGGCGTTCGTGACGGTCAGGAAGCGATCGACCTCGAGCCGGTAGGTGAAGAGGTCGTCCAGCACACCGCCGTCCTCTCTGCACAGGACGCTGTACTGGGCGCCGCCGCGGGGAGCCATCGCGGCCACGTCGTTTGAGAGCAGCCGCTGCAGCAGCTCGAGCGCCTGCGGGCCGCTGGTCTCGATCTGGCCCATGTGGGAGACGTCGAAGATGCCGGCCGCCTCGCGGACGGCCATGTGCTCCTCGCGCACGCCGTCGTATTGCACCGGCATCTCCCAGCCCGCGAAGTCGACCAGCTTGGCCCCTGCCGCCACGTGGCGCGTCGAACAGCGGCGTGCGCCGGAGGGTCGGGGGGGCGGAGGACATGCGGCGCAGGCTAGCGGGCGGGGCTGCGCATCTCCGCCTGCGCCGATCACCGAGCGCGCGCCGCGGGCCGACCCATCCGGAAACGGCCGACCCCATTCGCATATCGTTGACACGGCATCGCGGCGAGCGTTAGGTTGGGCGGGAGGACCGGGGGCCGCAGGGCTCAGCGGTCGCAGAGCAGCTCAGGCCGTGAAACAGAGGGGGCAGCGGTGCGGGGGGACGATCGTGATGGCGTGGGCGGGCGGAGTGCGACCTGCTCGACAGCCTGCGCGGTCCTCCCCGACGGCTATCGCCGGGCGCGGCCCGGGAAGCGGCGGTCGGCGGGTCTTCCCGCGCGGGCCGCGGGCCAAATCATCCGCGCCGTGCGCGGGGAAGAGGAGTGGAGATGATGACAAGGAAGCTCGGGGCGATCTTCGGGGTCGCCATGGCGCTGGCGCTCGTGGGAGCGGCCGGCGCCCAGGCCGCGCCCGTCCGCTGGTGGGTGAGCCCGCCGACCGGCGAACTGACCCCCGGCACGCCGTTGACGGTGGGGACCGAAGCGAAACTGCTGATCACCGAAAACACCGGCGCACTCGGCAAGTGCGTGATCAAGGATCTCGAGGTCGTGGAAAACCCTCTCTCATCGACCCTCTCCGGAGTCGACAAGATGACGGCCTTCGCGGGGTCGTGCTCGCGCTATCCGTGGCCGTGCACCACCAGTGAAACGGCGAGCGTCAACGGCACGGGCCTGTCGTGGCCCTCGGTGCTGACCGAACCCTCGCTGGGCAAATACGGCGACTCGTTCAGCGGCGTCTCGATCGAATTCAAATGCTCGATCAGCGGCCTGTCCGCGGTGTACACGGCGAGCCTCTTCGAACCCCAGGTCCTGACCAACAAACTGAAGTTCACGTTCACGAACAACGCCCTGAAAAGCGGGATTCACGAAATCCACTTCCAGGGCAACGACAAGCTGATCCCGACGGGCGGGTTCACGAAAATCAAGGCGAAATGAGCTGACGCCGCGAGCGCCGGTCCCGCCCTCGCGGCGGGCCGGCGCCGCCGCGCGGGCCCGCCGGTTCGCGCGACGCCGCGCCCGGTCACCGTGTCGCCGCGCTAGCGCAGGAACGGCGGGACGTCGATGTCGTCGTCGGAGATCTCGAGGTTCGAGCGCTGGCGGTCGCTGATGCGGGGCCCGCGGTCGGGACGGCCCGCGCGTGTCTCACGGCGGGCGCTGCGGCCCGGGCGATGGTCGAAGCCCGTGCCGATCACCGTCACCCGGACGTCGTCCGTCATCGACTCGTCGATCACCGCACCGAAGATGATGTTGGCGTTGGGGTCGGCCTCGTTCTGGATGATCTCGGCCGCGTCGTTGACCTCGAACAGCCCCAGGTCCTTGCCGCCGGTGATGTTCAGCAGGATCCCCGTCGCGCCGTCGACGCTCTCCTCCAGCAGCGGCGAGGAGATCGCGGCGCGAGCGGCGTCGGCGGAGCGGCTCTCGCCACTGGCGGTGCCGATCCCCATCAGCGCCGAGCCGGCGTCCTGCATGATCGTGCGGACATCGGCGAAGTCGAGGTTGATCAGTCCCGGGATGGTGATCAGGTCGGTGATGCCCTGGACGCCCTGGCGCAGCACGTTGTCCGCCTCGCGGAAGGCGTCCAGCATCGAGGTGCGGCGCTCGACGACCGCCAGCAGCTTCTCGTTGGGGATCACGATCAGCGTGTCGACGACCTCACGCAGGCGCTCGATCCCCTCGGTTGCCTGGCGGCCGCGCTGGGAGCCCTCGAAGTCGAACGGGCGCGTCACGACGCCCACCGTCAGCGCGCCGATCTCGTTCTTGGCGATCTCGGCGATCACAGGCGCGGCGCCGGTGCCCGTCCCGCCACCCTCGCCCGCCGTGACGAACACCATGTCTGCGCCCTTCAGCGCCTCCTTGATGTCGTCCCTGGACTCGGAGGCCGCAGCCAGCCCGACGTCGGGGTTGGCGCCCGCGCCGAGGCCCTTGGTCGACTCGTGGCCGATGTTCAGCTTGATGTCGGCATCGCACATCGCGAGCGCCTGGGCATCCGTGTTGGCGGCGATGAACTCCACGCCCCTGAGCCCCGCGTCGACCATGCGGCTGACGGCGTTGGTCCCGCCGCCTCCGACGCCTACGACCTTGATGACCGCCAGATAGCTTCCGCTGCTCTCCATGATGGTTCGTCCGAAGCCTTCAGTAGGAATTCAGGGTTGGCAGCATACCGTTTCGCCGACCCGCCGGATTGCGACCCTATGCAGGGAATCTCGCCCTGTCAACGACGCGGGCGAGTCTCGCAACATTCGTTGCAGATCGCCCGACTCTCGACCGACGCCTGAGATCATCCCCGGCACTGCACTCTACCTCTAGTTGAGGTTCAGTGTTCTACCCGCTCGCTTCGGAGGGCGTCCCGGACCCTTCCGACGTCGGGCCCGCCGTCGCCGTTTCTTCCCCGCCTTCACCCTTGCCCGCCGTCCCTTCGCCCGCGCCGGACGCCTTCTGTTCGCCGCTCTTTCCCGCCGCGGGCGGGACGCTTCCGGCGAGCTTGGCGGCCAGCGCCGCGACCGTGGATTCGCCGGTGGCGCTCCTGACGGCGCCCGAGCCCGTTTCGTGTTCGGGCGGCCCCGCCCCTTCGGGGAAGCCGGCGGCGGGACGACCGGGAAGCCTCACGTCGACGTAGGTGGCGCCGGCCGAGCCCTTGTCGGCCAGCACCCGCGCCAGGGACAGCCACTTGGCGTGCGGAGTGCTGGCGTCGCCGAAGTAGACCAGCAGGCCGTTTCGCATCGCCACCGTCAGGCCGCGGGGACCCTCGTAGGCGCGTTCGGCCAGGCTGTCCAGCACCGGCGGCGCCGCGCCCAGGACCCGCAGTGCGTCCAGCACGAGCGGGTTGCTCAGGCGGGTCCCGGCCGCCGGATCGCTCGCTTCGGCGACCGTCGGCAGCGACGGTGAGAGAAGGCTCGTGCCGAGGACCACCCCGTCCCCCGCGACGGCCGTCCGCGCGCCCGCCACCAGCAGCGCGGCGACCGGCGGCTGCTCGGTCACGTCGATGCTCATGCCGTGGGGGAAGCCGGGGCTGGCCCGCACGGCGCTGACCAGGGGGAAGGACGCGACGGCCGCCCGCAGTGCGGCCGGCTTCGGGTCGAGCGTGCTCATGCCCTTCGCCGCTTCGGTCAGCGCAGCGTCGATCGCCGCGGCCTGGGGACCGTGCACGCCGCTGATGCGGACATGCTCGACCGCCACCAGCGAGGAATGGCGCAGCAGCAGAAACGCGCCTCCCAGCAGCGGCAACCCGACGAGCGCGCAGATCAGTCCCAGCCGCAGGCGCCGCCGGGCGCCGATCGCCCGCAGCAGGGCACGCAGCCGCAGGCGGGCGGCCCTGGGCGGTAGCGACCGGCCGGCGTCATCGCCCCTCGAGACCCGTCTGCGAGTCCCGCCCAGGCGTCCGGCCGGGGATCGTGCGGCGAAGCTTCGCTCCATCGAGACCCTCTTCGACCTCCGTCCGCCATCCCCTACCCCGTCCAGGGGAAGCGGATCCGTCCCAGTGTCTGCACCTCGGGCTCCAGCTCGACGCCCGTCAGCTCGACCACGCGTCGGCGGCCCTCCGCCATCAGGGCGATCACGTCCGCCGTCGTGGCCGTCCCCGTGTTCTCGATGAAGTTGGCGTGCTTCGGCGCGAACCGCGCGCCGCCGACGGCCAGCCCGTTGCATCCCGCCCGAGCCAGCAGGAGCCCCGCCGTGGCCCCGTCCGCACGGGGGTCCTCGGGGTTCTTGAAGCTCGACCCGAACGTCCTGATCCCCTGCGGCTGGGCCTCGTGGCGGCGCCTTCGCATCTCGGCCAGCGTCGCCGCGACGCGCTCGGGCTCGGCGTCGCTGAGCAGCAGCGCCGCCCGCGCCACGATCTCCCCCGGCCGCAGGCCGGAGCTCCTGTAGGCCAGATCGAGCTCCCCCGGCGAACGGCGCGAGAGGCCGTCCGCGGTGGCGATCTCGACCCACTCCAGCGTCCTGCCCAGCTCCCCGCCGTAGGCGTTCGCGTTCATCCGCACCGCGCCGCCGACCGTGCCGGGGATGTTGACCCCGAACTCGATCCCCGACAGGCCCGCCCGGGCCGCCCTGGCCGCGACGGCCGGCAGGCGCGCACCGCCCCCGCACAGCACCTGCCTGCCCTCGATCGCGATCGACGCGAGATCCCCGTCCAGCTTCAGGACCAGGCCCCGCACGCCCTCGTCGGCGATCAGCAGGTTCGAGCCCGAGCCGACCACGCTGACCGCGACCTGCGCCGCCGCCGCCCATTCCAGCAGCGCCAGCAGCCTGTCGGTCGCGCCGGCCCGGGCGAAGAACTCACCCGGACCACCCGTGCGAACCGTCGTGAGCCTCGCCAGGGGGAAGTCCCGGCGCACCTCCGGCGGCGGCTCGACGGCCGTCACGAGCTCTCCCTCACGCTCGCCCGCCGGCCCCGCTCGGACCGGGGCTGCGCGTCCTGTGCGCCCCCCGCCCCGAGGGCGCGGGCCAGGCGGTCGACGTCTCCCGCCCCCATCACGACGCACAGATCCCCCGGGCCGAGTCTCGCCTCCAGCACCCGCTGCGCCTCGGCGAAGCGGGGCAGCCACAGCACCTCACGCCCGCCGGCGGCATCGGCGGCGGCCTCGGCGATCAGCAGACCGCTGACCCCGGGGAAGTCCTCGGCCCGCTCCCTGGCTGGGTAGACGTCCAGCACGACCATCACGTCAGCCAACGCCAGGGCCCGACCGAACTCGCGCGCGAGCAGCGCCGTGCGCGAGAACAGGTGCGGCTGGAACACCGCCACCAGGCGCCGGTGCGGGAGCGTGCGCGCGCCCCGCAGGGTCGCGGCCACCTCGGTCGGATGGTGTGCGTAGTCCTCATAGACGCTGGCGCCGCCTCGGCTCGGACCCACTGCCTGGAAGCGGCGCCCCGCGCCCGGGAAGGAGCCCAGCGCCTCGATCGCGGCTCGCGCCGCGGCGCCCGCCAGCCGGGCCGCCTCCAGGGCGCCCGCCGCGTTGATCGCGTTGTGCACGCCGGGGACCGACAGGGACACCTCCTGCCCGTCCCAGCGAAACCGCGAACCGCCCTGCGTCAGGGTCACCTCACCCGCTTCGTAGGGCACCACGGAGCCCTCGCGCAGCGCCAGCAGCTCGGGGCGATCCCAGATCACGGCCCGCTGCGCTCCCGACAGGAACGCCCGGAAGGCCTCCCTCAACTCCGCCAGCGAGGAGAAGCTGGCGTGGTGATCCAGCTCGACGTTCGTCAGCACCGCGATCTCCACGCTCAGCTCGAGCATCGAGCGGTCCGACTCGTCGGCCTCGACCACCAGCCACTCGCCCTCCCCCCAGTCGGCGTTGGGCAGGCCGCCGCCGATCGGCGCCCCCACCAGCCAGCCCGGGCGCATCCCGGCGGCGCGCAGCGCGTGGGCCAGCATCGAGGCGGTCGTCGTCTTGCCGTGCGTGCCCGCCACCGCGATCGTCCGGCGCAGCGACGAGAGCTCCCCCAGCAGCTCGGCCCGGCCGCGCTCGGGTATACCCCGCTCGCGGGCCTCCACGCGCTCCACGTTCTCAGGGGGGACGGCCGAGGAGTAGTACAGCTCGACCTCCTCGCCCACCGGAACGTTCTCGCGGCGGTGGCCCACCCTCGCCTCGACCACGCCTTCGGCGGCGAGCTCCTGCAGGTAGGGGCTGGACCCCGCGTCCGAGCCGCTGACGCTCGCTCCCAGCGCCCGCGCGGCGCGGGCGTAGGCGCTCATCCCCGCGCCTCCCACGCCCACCAGGTGGATCCGCCGCCCGGCCCATGGGCCGCTCCCGTGGTCGTCGCCTCCGCCCGCGCCGGCCGAGAAGGAGCTCATCGCCCCGCCGTCCGCAGCAGCTCGCCCGCCACTTCACCGGCCGCCGCCGGACGGGCGAGCTGGCGGGCGGCGGCCGCCATCGCCGCCAGGCGGCGCTCGTCGGCCAGCAGCGAGGCGACCTCGCCGCCGAGCCGGGGGGCGCTCAGCTCCGCGTCCGGGATCACCACGGCCGCCCCCGCCTCGGACATCCAGCGCGCGTTGGCGCTCTGGTGGTCCCCGGCGGCCCGGGGGAACGGGACCAGGATCGCCGGCAGTCCGTGGGCGGCGATCTCGAACACCGAGCCCCCGGCCCGTGCGACGACCAGGTCGGCCGCGGCCAGCGCCTGCGCGAAGTCCGCCAGCTCGAGATAGCTCACCAGCTCGTATCCCGGCGAGAGCGCCCGCCCCGCCAGCTGCGGGTAGTCACGCCGACCGCAGACGTGAAGGACCCGGAAGGGCGCTCCCGAGAACGCCTCGATCGCTGCCATGTTGATCGAGCGCGACCCCAGCGAGCCGCCGAACACCAGCACGCAGGTCTCCTCCGCAGCCAGGCCGAAGCGCGCCCGCGCCTGCGCCCGGTCCACGGCGGAGCTCGGAACGGGACGGCCCGTGACGAGGTAACGGGCGCCGTCGCGGCCCTCCAGGGGGAAGGCGAGGCAGACGCGGCGGGCGAAGGGGGCGAGCATCCGGTTGGTGAGCCCCAGATGGCTGTCCGCCTCGGTCAGCACGATCGGGATGCGAAGGCTCAGCGCCGCCACGCCGACCGGACCGGCGACGTAGCCACCGCCGCCCATCACCGCGTCCGGTGCCAGCATCCGCAGCAGCGCCCGCGAGCGGGGCAGCGCCGCGGCGGCGAGCCCGGAGGCGCGCAGCGCACGCAGCGGATTCGAGCGGCTGAGGCCCTCGACCGCCAGGGCGTGGATCGGGAACCCCGCCGCCGGCACCAGCTGGGCCTCCGCCCGCTGGCCGCCGATGAAGCTGACCTCGGCGCCCTCAGCCCGCAGCGCGTCCGCGACGGCCAGTGCCGGCACCACGTGCCCGGCGGTCCCGCCGGCGGCGATCACGATCCTCGGAGGCGCTGCGCTCACGGCCCAATCCTTCCGTTTCCCGGGCCGAGCCGTCGCCCACCCCGGACCGAGCCTCCGTGCGGCGCGTCGAGGAGAGGCCCCGCACGTGCCCCGTCGCGCCGGAGGCGACGTTCAACAGCAGCCCCATCCCCGCCAGCATCACGACCAGGCTGCTCGAGCCATAGGAGACGAACGGCAGCGGCACGCCCGTGAGCGGCGCCAGGCCCAGCACGGCGAATGCGTTCAGAATCGCCTGGGAGAGGATCAGGGCCGTGACCCCCACCGCGATCAGCGCGCTGTACAGGCTGCGAGCGGCCTTCGCGGCGCGCAGCCCCGCGTAGGCGATCAGGCCGTAGAGGAACAGCAGCGCGAACACCCCCACCATCCCCAGCTCCTCGGCGATCACCGCCAGGATGAAGTCCGTGGGCGCCTCGGGCAGGTAGAAGATCTTCTGGACCGACTGCCCCGGCCCGACGCCGAACAGCCCGCCCGAGCCGATCGCGATCTGCCCCTGGACGGCCTGGAAGCCGCTGCCCGAGGCGTGCGCCCAGGGATCGAGGAACGAGGTCAGCCGCGCCCGCGCGTAGGGGCGCACCAGCGCGTAGAGAAAGACCATCACCATCACCCCGCCCGCGATCGCACCCAGCTTGCGCATCGGGATACCCGCCGCGATCAGCATCGTCCCGACCGTGAAGGCGATCACCAGCGCCGTGCCCAGGTCGGGCTGGGTGAAGACCAGCAGGCACCCGGCGCCGACGACCAGGAGCATCGGTTTGGCCAGGTCCTTGAGATCGTCGACCCGCCCGGGGCGCTTGGCCAGCAATGTCGCGCAGTAGAGAACCAGCGCCAGCTTCATCAGCTCGGAGGGCTGGAACTGGAACTGGCTGGGGCCGATCCAGCGCCGGGCCCCGTTGACGCTGACCCCGACGTGGGGGATGTGCGAGGCGAGCACCAGCGCGAACGAGACGCTCAGCAGCGGCGCGGTGATCTGGTGGACTTTCGCCACCCCATCCCGGGCCAGCACCCTCATCACCACCAGCCCCGCCGCTCCGTAGACGACGAACCGGATCAGGTACCCGCTGCCGTTCCCCCGGCCCTGCAGCAGCGTTGTCGCCGAGGACGCGCTGTAGACCATCACCGCGCCCAGCGCCAGCAGGCACATCGTCGCCGTCAGCAGGATGCGGTGCTCGAGCGATCCCGAGGTCGCGCTCCCTGCCGTCCCCGCGGCTCGCTTGCGGCGCTTCGTGCCGGCTTTGGCTCTCCCTGCTGGGGCCGATGACATCCAAGCCCCATTCGACGCCGGGCCGCCGATGCCTCCGCAGCTTCGGCGCGGTGCCGCGACGGGGGGCGATCCGCTCCGCTCAGTGCGGCCCGCGGGTCCTGCCGGAGCGTCCCCGGGGCCCGTCGGACCGCCCCCGGGAGAGGGAGGCGGCCCGACCGGGGGCGGCAGGTCGGGCGGCTCGGCGCGGTCGCCCGCCGAGCCCCTGCGCGCCTTGCTCAGCCCTGCTCGGCGCCGCTCGCCGCGGGCTGGGAGACCCCGCCGTTTTCCTGGCTCGACGCCGGGGCTTCGGCCGCCTCCGGGAACGCCCCGGCGGGGTTCTGGCGTGCCCCGATCGCCACAGCCGCCGCCGAGCCGATCGCGCCTGCCGCGAGCTGCCCCACGGCCCAGCCGAAGCCCCAGCGCTCGCGACCGCGCAGCGCGTCGAGCGAGAACCTACCGGGCCCGACGTCGCAGATCGCGAACACCGCCGCCAGCAGCACCAGGTTGTACTCGTAGCCGCCATTCGAGGCCCACGGGCCGTTGGACGCGTGCACCTTGCGGATCGCGGTGATCATCGTGCCGCTCAGCAGCGAGCCGGCCAGGGGCGTGGCCAGCCCCACGGCGAGCAGCGCCCCGCCGCCCGCCTCCGCCGCTCCCGCCGCGGCGGCGTGGGCGACCCCGGGGCGCAGGTCCATCGACTCGAACGCCTCTCCCGTCGCTTTCAGTCCGTGCCCGCCGAACCAGCCGGCGAGCTTCTGCAGACCGTGGCCCATGAACAGGCCTCCCGCCACCGAGCGCAGCAATGCCAATCCGAGTTGCATCAGGGCCTCCAGGGAAGTTGTCGTTTGGCCTCTGTCCAACACGACTAGGCCGTCCGGCCTGAACCGAAAGGCAACTCCGATCCGGCGCTTCCCGCGCCGGCCGGAGTCACACGCCGCGGCTCTGGCGGTAGATCGTGAAGCCGATCGCCGCGCAGATAGAGGCGACGATCCAGAAGCGCAGGATGATCTTGGTCTCCGACCACGCCTTCAGCTCGAAGTGGTGGTGGATCGGCGCCATCAGGAACACGCGCCGCCTGGTCGTCTGGAAGGAGATCACCTGGATCACGACCGACAGCGCCTCGATCACGAAGATCCCGCCCAGCAGGATCAGCAGCACCTCCGTTTTGGTCATCACCGCCAGACCCGCGATCGCCCCGCCCAGTCCCAGCGAGCCGGTGTCTCCCATGAAGATCGTGGCGGGGAAGGCGTTGAACCACAGGAAGCCGATGCAGGCTCCCACCAGGCATCCCGCCAGCATCGCCAGTTCGAAGTCGCCCGAGATGAAGGTGATGCCGATGAAGGCCAGCAGCACGATCGCCGCGCACCCCGCCGCCAGCCCGTCCAGGCCGTCGGTGAGGTTCACCGCGCTGGTCGTTCCCGCCAGCACCAGGTAGATCAGGACCGGGTAGAGCGGGCCGACGTCGATGTGGTAGTCGACGAAGCGCAGGAACAGCACGCTGGGCAGGTGCGCCTCTTCGTGGGCGATGTACCAGAGCCCGATCGAGATCGCGATCGTCACCAGCAGCTTCGTGCGGGCCCGCAGGCCCAGCGAGCGGCGCCGCACGAGCTTCACGTAGTCGTCGGCGAAGCCCAGCGCCGCGCATGCGATCGCCACCCCGAAGACGCCCAGCGATCGCCAGTCGTAGTCGCTGAGGATCAGGAACGGCACCGACACCGACAGGAAGATCAGGAGCCCGCCCATCGTCGGCGTGCCCGCCTTGCCGAGATGCCCCTGGGGGCCGTCCTCGCGGATGTGCTGACCGAACTCGCGCTTGCGCAGGAACTCGATGAACTTGGGGCTCAGGAAGATGCAGATCAGCAGCGCCGAGGTGCCCCCGAAGAGAATCCGGCCCATTCAGCGCTGCCCCGGGGTGGGTGGGCTGGCCAGCACGGCCAGCCCGGGCGCGCTCGGAGCCGCGCCCTCGCCCGGGCGGCCCGCGGCGCCCCGCAGAGCGACCGCGACGCTCTCCAGCCCAACCCCGCGGGAGGCCTTCAGCAGGACCGTGTCGCCCTCGCGCAGCAGCCCCGGGAGCTGCTTTGCGGCGGCCGCGGCGTCCTTCAGAGCCCGGGCTTCGCCGCCGAACCCGACCGCCATCTCCGCCGCCAGGGGACCGACGGTGACGAGCAGGTCGATTCCCTGGCGGGCCGCGTGGGCGCCGACCTCCCTGTGCAGGCCGATCCCCTCGGGCCCGAGCTCGAGCATGTCGCCCAGCACCGCCACCCGGCGGGCGGGAGCGGTCGCGACGAGGTCATCGATCGCGGCGCGCATCGACATCGGGTTGGCGTTGTAGCAGTCGTCGATCAGCAGCACGCCACCGGGCAGGCGCTCGCGCTGCCCCCGCATCGCCGAGAAGTCGACCTCCAGGCCTCCCCGCGGCGTGTGCCCCACGGCGCGTGCCGCTGCGACCGCGGCCAGCAGGTTGCTGAGGTTGTGGGCCTGGTCGAAGGACGGCTGCAGCTCGATCCGCTCGTCCCCGTCCTCGATCAGCACCCGCCCGCCCGCCTCCCGGGCTGCGCAGCGAGACCTCACCGCCCTCGCCGAAGGTGATCGTGCGCAGATCCCCGCGCAGGTGTCCCGCCAGCAGCTCCTCCCCCGCCGGCACGACGACGGTGCCGCCCGGGCGCATGCCCGCGATCAGCTCGGCCTTGGCCGCTGCGATGTTGGCCAGCGAGCCCAGGAGCTCCAGGTGCGCCGGTCCGACATTCACGATCACGCCGACGTCCGGCCCGGCGATCTCGGTCAGCTCGGCGATCTGCCCGGGCCCGCGCATCGCCATCTCGAGGATCAGCGCGCGCGTCTCCGGTCCCGCCGCCAGGATCGCCAGCGGCAGGCCGATCTCGGTGTTGAGGTTCGCCGGGCTGGACGCCGTCGGCATCGCGTCGGAGAGCATCGCCGCGAGGATGTCCTTGGTCGACGTCTTGCCCGTCGAGCCCGTCACGGCGATCACCCTCGCGCCCGACCCAGCCAGCTCCTCGCGCCATGCACGCGCGAGGGACTGGAGCGCCGCCAGGGGGTCGGGATGGGCCAGGATCGCCCCGCGGGGAGCCTCCCGGCCGAGCACGGAGGCATATTCGGGCCTGACCAGGACCCCCCATGCCCCCTGCGCCAGCGCCGCACCGGCGTGCGCGCCGCCGTCCTCGCGCTCCCCGGGCAGTCCGACGAACAGCTCGCCCGGCTCGACCAGGCGCGAGTCGATCCCCGCCCGTCGTGGCCCCGCCTCGCTGCCGCGAACCAGCTCGGCCGCGGCCAGGTCCGCCAGCCGGCTCGCGTCCCAGGCCCTCATCGAGCACCGGCCCCGGCGACGGTGTGATCCCTCGCGTCGAGGGCCTCCCCCGCCACGGTCACGTCGTCGAACGGCACCTTGCGTCCGCCCGCCAGCTCCTGGCCCTGCTCGTGGCCCTTGCCCGCGATCACCAGCACGTCCCCTCGACGAGCCAGCTCGATCGCGCCTCCGATCGCCTCCCGGCGATCGCCGATCGCACGCACCGCCGCCCCGGCCGCCGCCGGCACGCCCGCCATGATCTCGGCGATGATCCGCTCGGGATCCTCCGAGCGGGGGTTGTCGGAGGTCACGATCGTCACGTCGGCCAGTCGCGCCGAGATCTCCCCCATGATCGGACGCTTGCCGCGGTCGCGATCGCCTCCCGCGCCGAACACGCAGATCACCCGCCCCTCCCGGGCCGGGGAGGTCGCGATCAGCTCCCGAGCCGCCCGCAGCACGTTCTCCAGCGAGTCGGGCGTGTGGGCGTAGTCGACCAGCACCGCGAACCCCTGGCCACGATCGACCGGCTCGAAGCGCCCCGGCACGTGGACGCCCCGCTCCAGCGCCTCCAGCAGCGGCTCCAGCGGCGCGCCCATGCCGTGGACCGTCGCCAGCGCCCCCAGCGCGTTGGCGACGTTGAAGCGGCCCGGCATCGGCAGCGACAGCTCCCGCTCGCCCTGCGGCGTGTGCAGCGTGAACGTGCAGCCCGCGAAGCCGGACCGCAGGCCGCTGGCCGCGTAGTCGGCCGGGCGCCTGCACGGCGAAGGTTCGTGCTCCGGGGAGCTCGGCGGCCAGCCGCCGCCCGTAGGGATCGCCCACGTTGACCACGCTCAGCGCGGGGGGCTCGCCCCCCGCCGGCATGAACAGGCGGCGCTTCGCGAGGTAGTAGTCCTCCATCGTCGGGTGGAAGTCGAGGTGGTCCTGGGTGAGGTTCGTGAACAGCGCCGCCGCGAAGGGGATCGCGTCGGCGCGGGCGAGCTCCAGAGCGTGTGAGGAGACCTCCATCGCGCAGGCGGCGTCGCCTGCGTCCAGCATCGCCCGCAGGTCCGCCTGCAGCTCGATCGCCTCGGGCGTGGTCCGCGCCACCGGCCGCTCGGCCCCGCCGATCACCGACTTGACCGTGCCCAGCAGCCCGCACGAGCGCCCGCTGGCCTCGATCAGCGCCCTGACGAGGTAGGCGCTGGTCGTCTTGCCGTTGGTCCCTGTCACGCCGACCACGTCGAGCTCTCGCGCGGGCTCCCCGTAGAAGCGGGCCGCAAGCGGCGCCATCGCGGCGCGCGCCGAGCCGACCAGCAGCTCGGGCACGCCCAGGCCGAGAGGGCGCTCCAGCACCAGAGCGACCGCCCCCGCCCGCACCGCCTCGACAGCGAAGTCGTGGCCGTCCGCACGGAAGCCGCTGACAGCGAAGAACAGGGCGCCAGGCCGCACCGCCCGGCTGTCGTAGGCGAGGCTCGTGATCTCGACGTCCGCGGCCTGCCCCTCCACCGCGGGCGGAGGAACGGGCAGCCCGGCGGTCAGATCGCCGAGCCTCAACGGTCGGTACCCCGCGCTGGCATGCGACCCAAGTCTAGTTTCCGGCCCCGAAGGAGCCGCGCGGCTTATTCGGGGCTCACTCCCAGGTAGGGCAGGGCGAAGCTCATGATCTGGCCGAACGCCGGCGCGGCGACCGCGCCGCCGTAGATCGATCCGTTCTGCGGTTCGTCGACGACGACAGCGCAGAGCAGCCGCGGGTCGGAGGCGGGGGCGAAGCCGATGAACGAGGCGACGTAGGCCGTCTTCGAGTATTCGCCCGTCGCGGGATCGATCTTCTGGGCGGTCCCCGTCTTCCCGGCCAGCTTGTAGCCAGGTATCGAGACCTGGCTGGCCGTGCCTTCGGGCCCGAGCACGCCTTCGAGCATATGGCGCACCTCGGCGGCCGTCGTGCTGGAGATGACCCTGTGGCCGGCCGGGATCGGCTGGGTCCTGCCGGCGATCGAGCCGACGATGTGGGGAGCGCGCAGGATCCCGCCGTCGGCGATCGCCGAGTAGGCCGTCGCCATCTGCATCGGCGTCACCAGCTCCCCCTGTCCGATCGGGAGGTTGCCCATCGAGGACCCCGAGTAGCGCTTCAGGGCAAGCGCCACTCCGGATTCCTCGCCCGGGAGGTCGACGCCGGTTGGCGTCCCGAAGCCGAATGCGTGCACCCAGCCGTTGAACCGTTCGGCGCCCTCGAGTTTGCCGATCTCGATCGCCCCCACGTTGCTGGAGCGGGCGAGGATCTGGGAGGTGCTCAGCGTTTCGACGGGATGTTCCGTGTCGTCGTGGATCGTGCGGTCGGCGACCTGGATCTGGTCGGGCACCGTGAAGCCGGTTTCGGGAGTGATCAGGCCCTCCTGCAGGGCGCCCGACACGGCGACGACCTTGAATGTGGAGCCGGGTTCGTAGGGGAAGCCGACCGCCCGGTCGCGCAGCGCTTCGGCCGAAGCGCCCGCGGGGTCGTTCCCGTTGGCCTGCGGCCAGTTGGCCAGCGCCAGGATCGCGCCCGAGCGCGGATCCATCACGATCGCCGTGGCGTCTTTGGGGCTGAACGCCTGCGCGAGCGCGGCGAGCTCGTCTTCGGTTCGCTGCTGGATGTTCGCGTCCAGCGTCAGCGCGATGTTCGCGCCCGGGACTTCCTGGTGTGGTTCGGTGATCGACACGGGCTGGCCGATCGCGTCGCTGACGACACGCCGCTCACCCGAGTGGCCGCGCAGCAGGCTGTCGCGCGAGAGCTCGATGCCGGTCAGGCCCTGACCTTCGGTGCCGACCTCGCCCAGGACCTGGGCGGCCAGCGTGCCGCGCGGGTAGACCCGTCGCATCACCGGCGTGCCGCTCACCCCGGGGATCTTCAGCGCGAGGACCGCTTCGGCCTGGCGGGCGGGGACCGCCCGGGCCAGGTACACGAAGCCGGTGCGCTCGGAGAGCTTGCGCAGCACTTCGGCCTGCGACTGGCCCAGCAGTGGCGCGAGGCGTTGTGCGGCCCCGAGCGGGTCCGAAAGCAGGTAGGGGTCCGCGGCCAGGTCGCGGGCCGGCTCGGAGACGGCGAGGTCGACGCCGTTGCGGTCGGTGATCGTGCCGCGCTGCGCCGTGACGGTTTCGTGGGTGAGCTGCTGGTCGCTCGCGGCCTGGCGAAGGGCCGGGCCGCGGAAGACCCCCAGGTAGGCGGTGCGTGCCGCCGCGAGCACGAGCAGCAGGAAGAGGACGCCGAAGATCGCGCCGATGCGCTGCTGGACGACGGCCACCCTGCCTATCCCCCGGGGGCCACCGTGCCGCCGCCTTCGGCGGAGGAGGGTTCGGAGCCCGCCGCGGGTGCCGCCGCGGCTTCTTCCCCACTCGCCGGCGCCTGGGTGGCCGGGGCGGCGGCGGATTCCCCGCCGGCGGTCGAGACGGGCCGCTGCTGGCTGGCCGGTTCGGTGGTGATGTTGTTGGTGGTGTTGGTGGAGGAGGTGGAGGTCGCGGAGGAAGAAGAGGAGCTCGCCGAGGAGGCTCCGGCGGGTGCTTCCTGGCTCGAGCCTTCCGCCGCGGCGGCGCTCGATGCGGCGCTCGCTTCTCCGGCGGGCTTCAGCGGCGCCCGCAGCGCGGCGGCGGCGGCGGCGATGTCGCCGCCGGACTGGGAGGACAGGAAGCGGAGATTCCCGACCGGGACGAGGCGCATGCCCAGCTTGCCCGCTTCGGACTCCACGCGGTCGCCCGCTGCCAGTTCGGAGTTTTCGATGCTGAGCGCCGCGTTCTCGCGCTGGAGAGCCCCCTCGCGCACCAGCGCCCCGCCGATGCCCGAGTTGAGCCGCAGCAGCCCGAGCTGCAGCGTGACGATGCCGATCAGGGCGAAGGCGATGATCCCGATCCACAGCCGGCCGCGGATCAGGCGGTCGAGCAGGCGGTGGGTCGAGAGCGTCTCGATCGCGCCGAGCACGCCCACGGCGAGACCCTCGCGCCGGGGCGCCGGGACGAGGGGGGCCGGACGCGCCGTGCGGGCCGGGCCGGAGATGCGCCGGGGCCGGGGAGCGGCGACGGGGCGCCGCGGCGAGCGTGGCGCCCGTGGCGCGGCGGGCCGCACCGACGTGGCGGCGGCGGGAGGTGTCACGACTCCTCCTCGCGCAGCTTCCTGGCGGCGCGCAGCCGGCCCGAGGCGGCACGAGGATTGCCCGCGATCTCAGCGGCCGAGGGCACGATCGAGCGGCGCGCGATCAGCGCCGCCTCGGGCTCGCGCCCGCACACGCAGACGGGTAGCTCGGGCGGGCAGACGCAGCCCTGGGCGCGATCGCCCAGGAACCGCTTCACGCGCCGGTCCTCCAGCGAGTGGAAGGAGATGCCGGCCAACACGCCGCCCTCGCGCAGCAGGCTCCAGGCCAGGGGCAGCGCGCGGTCGAGCTGTCCGAGCTCGTCGTTGACCGCGATCCGCAGCGCCTGGAAGGAGCGCTTGGCGGGATGCCCGCCGCCGAAGCGGGCCGGCGCGGGTATCGCCGAGTTGATCGCGTCGACCAGCTGCAGCGTCGTCTCGATCGGCTGGCGCTCGCGGGTGCGGGCGATCGCCCGGGCGATCGCGCCGGCGTGACGCTCCTCGCCGAGCTCCCGCAACGCGCCCGCCAGGCGCCGCTCGTCCCACTCGGCCACGATCTGGCGGGCGGTGAGCTGCTGGTCGGGGTCCATCCGCATGTCGAGCGGAGCGTCGTAGGAGTAGGAGAAGCCGCGCTCGCGCGTATCGACCTGCATCGAGGACATGCCCAGGTCGAAGTAGGCCATGTCGGCGCGCAGGCCCTCGTCGAGCAGCTTCTGCAGCGCCTCGGCATAGCCGGAGCGGATGAAACGGACCGAGCAGGCTGTCTCTGCGGCGAGCGCCGCGAAGCGCTGCTCGGCAAGCGGGTCGCGGTCGATCGCCACCAGCGTGCCCTCCGGCCCCAGGCGCTCGGCGACCATCCGCGCGTGCCCGCCGTCGCCGAAGGTGCAGTCGATCGCCGTCTGTCCCGGGCGGGGATCGAGCAGCTCCAGCAGCTCGCCTGCCAGGACTGGCGTGTGCGACCCGGCCGCGCGCCTCTCGGCCCCCGCCGCGCCCTCCGCGCGGCGGCTCTGCGCGCCCCGCGCTCCCCCGCCCGCTCCGCGCCGGCGCCGGGCGAGCTCCGGGGTCGCGTCGGCGACACGGGCGCCGCGGCTCTCAAGCAGCATCGTCGACACGCGCGGTCACCTCCGCGACGCCGCTCAGCAGCGTCGATCGATGGTCGGCCCAGGCCGCCCTGTCCCAAAGCTCCATGCGGTCGCCCGCGCCCACCACCACGACCTCCCTGGTCAGCTCGGCGTGCTCGCCGAGGAAGGACGGCACCATGATGCGACCAGCCGCGTCCAGCTCCGTGTCGTGCGAGCTCCCGTAGAAGAAGCGCTCCATCTCGGTCAGGCGGGAGGAGAGCGGCGGCAGCTCGGCCAGCGCACGGCGCGTGTAGCGCTCGTACTCCTCGGGGCGCCACACGCCGATGCAGGGCTTCAGGTCCACGGGCATCGCGAGCACCACGCCGTCGGCCAGCGCCGAGCGATAGCGAGCGGGAACCGTGAGGCGGTTCTTCGCGTCGAGCGTATGGTCGAAGGTGCCACGGAAGGGGACCACTGCGGAGACTCCAAGTTGATTACCGAGCCGAGGTGGAGGAGTGGGAGGAGCCCCTCCACCCCGGCTCGCTGGGCGCGAACATATCCCACTTCCTCCCACAATGCAACCCTATTTGCACATCTTCTCCCACCTGACCTGCCCGCCGCTGTCGGACCTGCCGAGATCCCCCGTGCGGTGGGGCGTTTCGAGCCACAGGGCCGCCTGGGAGGAGCGCCGAGCGGCTGCAAGGCGGGGTGCATCCGGGCGAGCTGAAATCCGCTTTGCACGCAGGCGCTTGCGTCGGCCCCGGCCAGGCGCATACGATCGCCCTCCCCGCCGGGGCGCCAGAAAGGAACCTCGCTTGCCCTCTCCCCTCCTCCCCACCATCCGGCGCCCGGCCCACGTGCTGCGGCGGGCGGCCATCACGCTTCCGGTCGCGCTGTGCGCGATAGCGCTCGCGCTCGCGGGGTGCGGATCGTCCTCGAGCGGCAGCGGGACGGAAGCCGATCCCGCCACGGTCGTGCCCGCCTCGGCGCCCCTGTACCTGGGAGCGACGGTCCGGCCGTCGGGCTCCCAGGAAGCAGGCGCGCTGGCTGCCGGGAAGGAGCTCACGGGACAGGCCAACCCCTACCAGCGCCTGCTGGGGGTGCTCCGCACACCCGGCTCGCCCCCACTCGACTACAAGACCGAAGTGTCGCCATGGCTGGGTCCGCACGCCGGCCTGTTCCTGAGCTCGCTGGGGTCGGCCGGGCAGCTGCTCGCCCTCGTCCAACAGGGCCTCGCCGGGACGGGGCAACCGTCAGGGATCCCCTTCTCCCCCGCCCGCCTGGACGGCGCGCTGGTGATGGACACGCGCGACGCGTCCGCCGCGCGCTCCTTCCTGGCCACCCAGGCCAAGCGGGCCGGAGCGCATGCGGCGAGCTACCGCGGCGTCTCCTATGAAGTGAGCGCAGGCGGCGTCGCGTTCGGTCTGGTGGGCCGCTTCGCCGTGATCGGCAGCGAAGCGGGGCTGCGGGCGGTCATCGGTGCGAACCAGGGCGAAGCGTCGCTGGCGAGCGCCGCCGGCTACTCAAAGCTCCTAGCCGACGCGCCCGCGAACGCTGTCGGGCACCTGTACGTGAACCCAGGCAAGGCCAACGCCCACGGCGGCCAGACGGCGGGGCTGGTGGGCGTGCTCAGCGGCGCGCGCGAGGCCAACGTCTCGCTCGTCGCCGCGACGGGGTCACTGACCGTCGACGTGGACACGCTGGCCAGCACCGGCGCCCCCGCCGGGCTTCTGTCCGGCGACCCGCAGGCTGCCCAGGCGCTCTCCGAACTGCCCGGCGAATCGTGGCTGGCGGTCGGGCTGGGCCACGTTGGCACGAACCTGCCCGCCGATGTCAGCGCCCTGAAGGGGCTCGGCTCACTGCTGGGCGCCGGGTCGGGGAGCTCCTCCACCAGCGCCCTGAGCCTCGGCTCACTGCTGGGCGGCCTGACCGGGCCGCTGCAGATCCTCGGCGCGAACACCGCTCGGGCGCGCAGCGACTACGCGAGCTGGATGGGCTCGGCGGGCATCTTCGCGGCCGGCTCGAGCATCCTGGAACTGAAGGCGGCCGTCGTGATCTCCTCGCACGACGCGGCGCGCTCGCGTGCCGCCGTTGCGAAGCTGGCCGCGCAGCTGCGCAGCGCGGGCGATTCGGCGTCGCCGGCGCGGATCCCGGGCACCGAAGCGGCCGCCACGGCCCACGTTGCGGGCGTCCCGCTCGAGCTGGTGATCGCCGCCGGACGGGGCTCCGACGGCAAGCCAAGGTTCGTGCTCGCGCTGGGAGAACCATCTGTGCAGGCTGCGCTCTCGCCGTCGAGCACGCTCGCCGGAGCGGCCTCCCACGCGGCCGCTGCCGCCACGCTCGGAGAAGGCATCCAGCCGAGCGTGATGGCCGACTTCCCGACGCTGCTGAGCCTGCTGGAAGGAGTCGGGCTGACGGAAGACCCCTCGCTCGCCGCGTTCCTGCCCTACCTGCGGGCGGCCAGCACGCTGGCAGGGGGCGGCCACAGCCTCGGCGGCGAAGTCGAACGCTTCCGCCTGGTCCTCGGCCTGCACCCGGCCGGAGGATGATGGCGAGCCGGCGCTAACCGGAGGGCTGGGCGGGCGGCGGGGTGGTCTTGATCGCCCGCACGAACACCGGTCGACCGCCCCGCACCCGGTCCACGCCGTAGGTCGTGATGGTCGTTTCGCCGTCGGGCATGATCGAGTAGCGACCGATCACCGAGTCCCGTTCGTGGGTGGACAGGAAGGCCTTGATCACGTCGGGACGGTCGTTGCCCCGCTTCCCCGCGCGCCGGATCGCGGAGAGCACCACGCTCATGGCCTCGTAGCCGTAGAGGACCGAGGGCCCGGCCGGGCGGTGGAAGACGCTGCGGTAGCGGGCCAGGAGCCGCTGCCCGGCGGGCGGGTAGAGCAATTCGCCGAGCAGCGGCGTCGTGAGATAGGTGACGGAGGCCGCGGCGCCGATCCCGCGAGGTGAACGTTTCACTGGCCATCGCGCTCGAGCCCAGCAGCAGCAGGTGCGGGTCGGCGCTGTGCAGGGCGCGCCACAGCGCGACCTCTCCCGGGCCGGCCCCGCCGGCGAGGAACACCGCCTGGGCGTGGCTGGAGGTGATCTTTTCGACCTCGCCCGAGAAGTTCGAGGTTTCGTCGACGACGATGCTGTCGTGCGCGGCGACTTTGATCCCGGCCTGTTCGGCTTCCTGGCCGACGATCGTGGCAAGCGGCATCTGGAAGGGATCCTGGTCGTCGAGCACGTAGACGCTGTGGACGCCCAGCGAGCGCATCAGGCTCGCCTGCGCGGCGGCCTGGACGGGGTCGCCGGGCTGCAGGCGTCCGAAGTTGCGTTTGCCGCTCGGGTAGAAGCGTTCCGGCTCGTCCTGGCCGGCGTCCAGCGCGGAGGTCAGCCCGACATACGGGCTGGCCGGGCTGACCTGCAGGATCCCCGCCTCGTTGATGATCGGCAGCGACACGGCCGTCGCCGCCGAGCCGTAGTCCCCCAGGTAGGCGATCGTGGTTGCGTCCTGGGCGGCCTGCTTGGCCGCTGTCGAGACTTCCCCGGGGGTCGCCTGGCCGCTGGCCGGGTTGGCGTCGTCGAGCGAGAAGTAGGAGATTCGCAGCGAGCCGACATGGCCGCCGGCGTCAGCGAGGGCCAGCTTCTCGCCTGCTTCGATCTGCTGGGAGATCGCGGCGTCGGGACCCTGCAGCGGCAGGCTCGAGTAGACGGTCAGCTGGTCGCCGGTCGTTTCAGAGGCCGACACCACCGACCCGCAGCCGGCGAGCGCTGGGAGTACTGAGGCGAGAGCGGCAAGGCCCAGCCAGCGCGAGAGCACGGGGCTCTAGCTGCGACGGCCGGGCAGGTAGCCCGAGAGGATCTTCAGCGAGGCGCCCACCAGGATGATCGCGGTGGCCAGCAGGAAAGCGTCCACGCCCTTCGCGCCAAGCGCCCAGAGCACGATCCATACGATCAGGCCCGCGGTGACGGTGAGGATCAATCCCATGCGCGCGGAATCCTATCGAGCCCTGGCCAGACCCGCCGCCAGTTCCTCGACGACCGAGCCGACGGCCTCGGCCGGGTCGCCCCCCTCGCCGGCCTCGCCCGCCGCCCGCACGAGCCGCGTCCCGACGATCACGCCGTCGGCGCCCGCGTCCGCCGCCTGCCGGGCCTGCTCGGGCGTGCCGATCCCAAAGCCCAGCGCGACGGGCACATCGGTGGCGGCCTTCGCGTGGGACACCACCTCGGCGAAGCGCTGGGGAAGGGCGCTGCGCTCGCCGGTCGTGCCGACGACCGAGACCGTGTACAGGAAGCCCCGAGCCCGCGCGCCGATCGCCTCCAGGCGCTCGGGCGGCGTCGTCGGGGCGACCAGCGGGACCAGCGCAAGGCCGCGCTCGTCGCACGCGCTCAGCACATCGGGCGGCCTCCTCGTAGGGCAGGTCGGGCACGATCAGCCCGCAGGCCCCCGTCAGCGCGAGGCGATCCAGGAAGGCTGGCAGGCCCGGCGCGAAGACCATGTTGGCGTAGCACATCAGCACCACAGGCACGCTCGGGGCGAGCGCCCTGGCCACCTCCAGCACCCCGGCGACGTTGGCGCCGGCGGCGAGCGCCTGCGTCCCGGCGGCGTGGATCACCGGGCCGTCGGCGAGCGGGTCGGAATAGGGCATGCCCAGCTCGATCAGGTCGGCGCCGCCCCGCACGCACGCTTCGCCGATGCGCACGGACTCCGCCAGCGTCGGGAAGCCACCCATCACGTAGGGCATCAGCGCAGCGCGCTTCTCGCTGGCCGCGAAAGCGTCGGCGATGCGGCGAAGGCCGTCCCGCTCCAGGACGTTCAAGCTCCCCCCTCGGCCAGCACCTCGGCGAGGTCCTTGTCGCCCCGGCCGGAGAGGCACACGAGGTCGAGCTCGCCGTCGGGCTGGGCCAGCGTCCAGGCGAGGGCGTGCGCGGTCTCGAGCGCCGGGATGATTCCCTCCAGGCGGGCGACTTCGCGGAACGCGTCCAGGGCCTCGCGGTCGGTGACGGCGACATAGCGGGCACGGCCCGTGTCGCGCAGGTGGGCATGCTGCGGACCCGTTCCAGGGTAGTCCAGCCCAGCGGAGATCGAGTGCGCCTCGACGATCTGGCCCTCCTCGTCCTGCATCACCGCCGAACGCGCCCCGTGCAGGATCCCGGCGCGACCGCCGACTGTCAGCGGCGCGCCGTGCCGGGGCGTGTCGATGCCTTCGCCGCCGGCCTCGACCCCGACCAGCTCGACCTGGTCGTCGCCGATGAAGGCCGCGAATATGCCCAGCGCGTTCGAGCCGCCGCCGACGCATGCCACCACGCGGGACGGAAGACGGCCCTCCCGCTCGAGCAGTTGGGCGCGAGCCTCGTCGCCGATCACCCGCTGAAGGTCGCGCACGAGCGCCGGATAGGGCGCCGGGCCGACGACGGAGCCGATCACGTAATGCGTCGTCTCGACGTTCGTCACCCAGTCGCGTATAGCGGCCGACGTGGCCTCCTTGAGCGTGCGAGCGCCTGCGTCGACCGGCTGCACCGTGGCTCCCAGCAGCTCCATTCGCTGCACGTTGGGACGCTGGCGCCGGGTGTCCTCCAGCCCCATGTAGACGACGCACTCCATCCCGAGCAGGGCGCAGACCGTCGCCGTGGCGACACCGTGCTGCCCCGCCCCGGTCTCCGCGATGATCCTGCGCTTGCCCATCCGACGTGCCAGCAGGGCCTGGCCGAGCGCGTTGTTGAGCTTGTGCGAGCCGGTGTGGTTGAGGTCCTCGCGCTTGAGATAGACGGACCGCCCGAGACGCTCCGAGAGGCGACGCGCCCGGTAGATCGGGGTCGGCCTGCCCGGCGAAGTCGCGCAGCAGGGCCTGCAGCTCGGCCTGGTAGGCAGGGTCCTGGCGAGCGGCGGTCCAGGCCAGCCTCCAGCTCCTGCAAGGCCGGCATCAGCGTCTCGGGAACGAACTGGCCCCCGTATGCGCCGAAGCGATGCTCGACGGCCCTCCCGGCTGCGCTCACGCCGGCTGACCGACCTCGGAGCGGACCGCGCCCTGTCCGGCGCTCGCCTCCCGAACCGCCGCAAACAGCGCCGCCATCCGCGCGAGGTCCTTGTGGCCGGGCGCGGACTCGGTGCCGCTGGCGCTGTCCAGCGCGTAGGGATGGCCCGCGGCGATCGCCGTCGCGGCGTTTCCCGCGTCGATCCCGCCGCTGAGGATCAGCGGGACCTTCGAGCGGCGCGTGCGCAGGAGCTCCCAGTCGAAGGTCTCGCCAGTGCCCCCTCGCAGCTCGGGCCTCAGCCGGGAGCGAGCGTCGAGCATGTGGAAGTCGACGTGGTAGCGCTCCAGATCCCTGATGTCGCCTGCGCCGGCGACCTGCTTGGCGCGGATCACGCGGGCGCCCGTCTGTCGCGCCGCCTCCGCGCAGTAGGAAGGGCCCTCGTCGCCGTGCAGCTGCAGCATGCTCAGGCCGATCTCCCTGGTGGCCGCCGACGACCCGCTCCAGCGGCTCGTTGACGAACACGCCGCACAGCTCGACCCGGCGGCGCAGCGCGGCCACGATCCTCTGAGCCTCGGCTGGCGAGCATCTGCGAGGGCTCCCCTCGTGGAAGATCATGCCCAGCGCCCAGGCACCCATGTCGGCGGCCGCCTCGGCATCGGCGAGTGTCGTGAGCCCGCAGATCTTGACCCTGGTGGCCGGCACGGGCGCGGGGTGGCCGGACGCCTCTGCGGCGACGGCGCTCGGCTCTCGATGCTCGGGCAAGGTGGTCATCGCCCCAACGGTAGCGCGCTCCCTGACGCCCACGCGCGCACGCGCGGCACAGGGACGCGGCGGAGGACTAGCCTTCGGGCGTGTTCGGGTTCGGAACCGAGTTGGGACGGGTGCCCAGCGTGACCGTGACGGTCTTCGGTTCGTAGCGGCCGTGGCCGTTGGGCCGTTCGAGCTTGATCGTGACCGTCTGCCCCGGTTTCTTGCTGGCGATGTCGTTCGCCAGGTCTTCGGAGCTCGTTACGGTCTTGCCGTCGATCGCGACGACGATGTCTCCGCCCACGGCCACCTGCCCGTTTTCGACGCTCGTTCTGACCGTGCCGCCTTTGATGCCGGCCTTGGCGGCCGCCGTGGCTGGCTGCACGCTCTGGACGAGGGCGCCGCTCTTGACCGGCAGGTTCAGTGCCGAGAGCGACCCGTCGATCGTCAGCGAGGTCAGGCCGAGGTAGGCGCCGCGGACCGTGCCGCCCTTCTCGAGCTGGGAGATCTCGGACTTGGCGGTGTTGATCGGGACGGCGAAGCCGATGCCCACGCTGCCGGAGCTGCCGCCGGTCTCGATCTGGGAGTTGATGCCGATCACCTGGCCGGCGGCGTTGAGCAGCGGGCCGCCCGAGTTGCCCGGGTTGATCGGCGCGTCGGTCTGCAGCACGTTGTTGATCGTGAAGCCGTTGGGCGCGGTGATCTGACGCTGCAGCGCTGAGATCACGCCGGTCGTGAGCGTCCGTTCCAGGTCGAACGGGTTGCCGATCGCATACACCGGATCGCCGACCTGCACCGCGTTGGAGTCACCCAGCGCGAGCGGGTGCAGGGTGAGCCCGTCGGGGTGGATGCGCAGGATCGCCAGATCGTTGGAAGGGTCCTTGCCGACGACCTGGGCTTCGACGGTCTGGCCTTTTTCGAAGCTGACCGTGACCTTCACGGCATTCTCGATCACGTGGTAGTTCGTGAGGATCGTGCCGTTGCTGTCGATCACGATGCCCGAGCCCGTCGCGGTGCCCTGGCGCTGCTGTTCGCCGCCGAAGAGGTTGAAGGGTGATTCTGTTTTCTGCACCACCGTCGAGGTCACGAACGCTACGCCGGGTGCGTCCTTGACGTACGCCTGGTGCGGGGTCAGGGTGGTGCTGGTCTGCTGGGAGGCGTTCGAGGGCACGACGGCCGCGGGCGTGGCCTGCACCGAGGTGACGGTCGTCGTCTTGCTTTCGCCGAGCCCGCCGGCGGCCGCGACCACGGCGACGACGACGGCCCCGCCGAGCAGGGCCGAGACGAAGGGGATTGCGAACATGCGCTTCATGTCAGGGCAGGATGATCGGGGGGTGTGAAGGAGATCTAAAGGTCGGCAGGGGAGTTCCTAAAGATCTCAGCTCCGCCAGCGCCGCCGCCGGATCGGGGGCTCGCATCAACGTCTCCCCGACCAGGACCGCATGCACGCCCAGCGCCTGGAGCTCCTCGAGCTGCCCCGCCGAGGAGATGCCGGACTCCGACACGACGATCGCTCCGGGGGGCATCCGATCGATCAGCGCGGCGGTTCGCCCCACGTCGACGCTGAAGTCCCTCAGGTCGCGATTGTTGACGCCGATGATCTCCGCGCCGAGCTCTCCCGGCGCGTGCCAGCTCCTGCGCGTCGTGAACCTCCACCAGCACATCCAGGCCGAGCTCACCGGCGGCGGCGTGCAGCGAGGCGAGCTCCTCGTCGGGCAGCGCGGCGGCGATCAGGAGCACCGCGTCGGCTCCCGCCGCGCGGGCCTCGTGCAGCTGGTAGCGGTCGACGATGAAATCCTTGCGCAGCAGCGGCAGGGCGCAGGCGTCGCGGGCGGCCCGCAGATCCTCGAGCGAGCCGCCGAAGTTGGGCTCCTCGGTGAGGATCGACGCGGCCGCGGCGCCGCCGCGCTCGTATGCCGAGACGATCGAGCGCAGGTCGGGAGCGTCGTGCAGGACTCCCGCCGAGGGGGAGCGGCGCTTGAACTCGGCGATGACCCCGATCCCCGGGGCGGCCAGCGCCTCGCGAAACGGCCGCGGCGCCCCCCGCTCCACGGGCTCCGGGGCTTCCAACGGGTGCTCCCGCCGCCGGCGCTCGACGGCTTCGCGCGTTTCCGCCAGGATCCGCTGAAGGATCGTGCTCGGCCCGCCGCTCACGGCGCCGCCTGGGCCGGAGCATGGCGCAGGCTCGCGGCGACATACCCCTCGAGAGCTCGCGTCGCGCGGCCGTCGGCGATCGCCTCGCGAGCGGCTTCGACGCCCTCGGCGATGCTCTCGACGGAGCCCGCCGCGTAGATCGCCGCGCCGGCGTTGATCGCGGCGAGGGCCTCACCCGGCGGCGGCTGGGCGCCGCCCTCCAGGATCGCGATCGTCAGCGCCGCGTTCTCCTGCGGCGAACCGCCCTGCAGCATCTCGCCGCCGTCGGGCAGCACGCCGACGTCGCGCGGATCGAGCACATAGGCGCGCAGATCCTCACCGTTCACCTCGACGACCCTGGTCGGAGCGGCACAGGAGATCTCGTCCAGCCCGTCCTCGCTCGCGACGACCAGCGCGCGGTCGACTCCCAGCCGCGCCAGGGCTCCGCCCATCCGCTGAAGGAAATCCGGATCGGAGACGCCGACCAGCTGCCGCCTGGCCCCCGCCGGGTTGGTCAGCGGTCCGAGCAGGTTGAAGATCGTGCGCACCGCCAGCTCGCGCCGGACCGGGATCACGAAGCGCGTCGCCTGGTGGTGGGCCGGCGCGAACATGAAGCCGAAGCCGGACTCGGCGATGCACTCGGCGACCTCGCGCGGCCCGAGGTCGATGCGCGCACCGAGCGCCTCGAGCAGGTCGGCCGAGCCCGACCTGCTGGTCGCGGAGCGGTTGCCGTGCTTGGCGACCGCGCAGCCAGCGCCCGCGGCGATCAGGGCCGCCGTGGTCGACACGTTGAAAGTGCTGCGACCTCCGCCCGTGCCGGCCGTGTCGAGCAGGTCTTCGCGGTCGGTCGGCACGTGCGCGGCCAGCTCACGCATGGTGCTCGCCAGGCCGGCGAGCTCGTCCACGGTCTCCCCCTTCGTGCGCAGCGCGATCAGGAAGCCGGCGATCTGGATCTCGGAGACCTCGCCGTGCATGATCTCGGCAAGCACCTCGGCGGCCTGCTCGATGCTCAGGTCGTTGCCCGACGCGAGCGCGTCGATCGCGCGGGTGAGCGTCTGGTTGGCCATCGAGCTAACGGCGCTCCAGGAAGTTCTCCAGCAACTCGCGCCCCTGCTCCGTGAGGACCGACTCGGGGTGGAACTGGACCCCCTCGGCCGGCAGCTCGCGGTGGCGCAGCGCCATCAGGACGCCGCCGCCGCGGGCGGACTCCTGCAGGCAGTCGGGCAGCTGGTCGTCGACGACCAGCGAGTGATAGCGACCCGACTGTCAGCTCCGGGCTGAGCCCCTGGAAGATCGTGCGCCCATCGTGCTCGATGGTCGTAGCCTTGCCATGGACCGGCGCATGCAGCCTGACCGTCCCGCCGAAGGCCTGGGCCATCGCCTGGTGACCCAGGCACACGCCCAGCGTGGGGATGCCCGCCTCGGGGAGCCTGCGGACGACCTGCAGCGAGATCCCCGCGACGTCGGGGGTGCAGGGCCCGGGTGAGACCACGCAGCGGTCATAGCCGCCAGCCAGCAGCTCCTCCACGGTCGCGCGGTCGTTGCGGACCGTCTCGACCTCCGCACCCAGCTCGCCCAGGTACTGGACGAGGTTGTAGGTGAAGGAGTCGTAGTTGTCGACTACCAGGACCCTCATGGCCAATCGGGCTGTTCGCAGGCCAGCGCGATCGCGCGCATCGCGGCGCGCATCTTCGCGACCGACTCCTCGTACTCGTAGTCCGGCTTCGCGTCGGCGACGGTGCCCCCGCCCGCCTGCACGTTCGCTGTGCCGTCCTTGACGACGACAGTGCGGATGTGGATCGCCGTGTCGAGGTCGCCGCCGTAGCTGAGATAGCCGATCGCGCCACCGTAGCCGCCCCGCTTGACCGGCTCCAGCTCGTCGATGATCTGCATCGCTCGCACCTTCGGCGCGCCCGAGAGCGTCCCGGCGGGCAGCACCGAGCGCAGCGCGTCGAGCGCGCCCACGTCCGGCCTGAGCGTCCCCGAGACGGAGGAGACGATGTGCATGACGTGGCTGTAGTACTCGATCTCCATCAGGTCGTCGACCTCGACGCTCCCGTACTCGCATACGCGCCCGAGATCGTTGCGCCCGAGATCGACCAGCATCACGTGCTCGGCGCGCTCCTTCTCGTCGCTGAGCAGCTCGGCGGCGATCCGGCGGTCCTCCTCCGGGTTGGCGCCGCGGGCGCGCGTGCCGGCGATCGGCTTGGTCGACACGTGGCGGCCGCTCACGGTGAGCAGCGGCTCGGGCGACGCGCCGGCGATCTGGAAGTCGCCGAAGTCGAGGAAGTACATGTAGGGGCTCGGGTTGACCGCCCGGAGCCCCCGGTAGATCGAGAAGGCCTCCACCGGCGTCGGCGCCGACCAGCGCTGCGAGGGGACGACCTGGAAGGCGTCACCGGCATGGATGTAGCGGACGATCCGCTCCACGATCGCTTCGAACTCCTCGCGCGCCATGTTCGACTCGAATCGCGGCATCGGACGCGTGCCCGCGGGGGGCTCGGGCCGCGGAACGGGGCCGGCCAGCGCGCCGCGGATCTCCGCGATGGTCGCGGCCGCCGCCTCGTAGGCGCGCTCGATGTCCGGCTCGGCCACCAGGTCGGCGTTGGCGAGGATCGTGACGGTGTGCTTGAGGTGGTCGAAGATGACCAGCGCGTCGGAGAGCATCAGCGCCATGTCCGGCAGCCCGAGCAGGTCCGGACCGGGCTCGCCGAGCGGCTCGACCGTCCGCACGAGGTCGTAGCCGAACATCCCCACCGCGCCGCCCGTGAAGGGAGGCGCCCCGTCCGCATCCGCCATCGGGGCCTGCTCGAACCGCCCCAGCTGTTCAGCCGCCAGGGCGTAGGGGTCGCCGCCGTCGGCCAGCGACCAGCGCAGGACGGCGTGCGGGCGAAAGCCGATGAAGGACCAGCGCCCCACCCGCTGGCCCTGCTCGGCGGACTCGAGCAGGAAGGCGGGGTGCAGCGGCTCCAGGGCGCGCAGCTTCAGGTAGGCCGAGACGGGCGTCTCGCAGTCCTCGACGAAGCTGACGCTCAGCGGGATCAGGTTGTGGGCGCCCGCCATCGCGCGAGCCTCCTCGAGCGGGGGCGTGATCGCCGGTGACCCGGCCGGGCCTGCCGCGGCGCCTCCGGGAGGCTGAGCGCTAGGAGCGACGGCCATCGAGCACCCGCTCGGCGTCGGTCAGCGAGCGACCCCGGCTGCGCAGCAGCACCAGCAGGTGATAGAGCACGTCGGCGGCCTCTTCGTCGACTCGCTCGTCGCTCTCCTCGCGGGCGGCCCGGCCGACCTCCTCTGCCTCCTCCATGACCTTCTCGCCGATCCGGGGGGGTCCGCGAGCAGCTCCGCCGTATAGGAGCCCTCGGGGCGCTCCACCGCGCGGGCGAGCAGCGTGCGCTCGAGCGCGGGCAGGACCTCATGGGGCGCGACGGGCTCGAGCTCGCCGCGATGGAAGCAGGTGCGCTCGCCGGTGTGGCAGGCGGGCCCCGCCGGCTGCACGAGCGCCAGGATCGTGTCGCCGTCGCAGTCCAGCCGCAGCGCCCTGACCGTCTGGACGTTGCCGCTGGTGGCGCCCTTGTGCCACTGCTCCGCGCGGGAGCGGCTCCACAGGTGCAGCTCGCCCGTCTCCCGCGTCCGCTTCAGCGCCTCGGCGTTCATGTAGGCGAGCGTCAGCACCTCCCCGCTGTCCCAGTCCTGCACCACGCAGGGAACGAGCCCCTGCGGGTCATAGGAGACCTGATCGTCGATCGCGTCGGCGGCCGCGCTCATGCAGGCGATTGTAGGTACCGCCGGTGGCGGGCGGTTTGAGACACACTTGCCGGCTGATGCAGGCGCTTCTCGATCGCAGGCTGCTCGTCGTGACCGGCAAGGGCGGCGTTGGCAAGACGACGATCGCCGCCGCCCTTGGGCTGCTCGCGGCGGAAGGCGGACGGCGGACAGTGGTCGTGGAGGTGGGCGACCAGAGCCGCCTGGCGGAGATGTTCGGCCGCCCGGTGCCGACGGCGGGCGAGGAGACGCGCCTTGCCCCTGGCCTTTCGAGCCTCTCGATCGACCCCGACCGCGCGCTGCTGGAGTGGCTGCAAGCGCTGGGCGGCCGGGTCTCCGGCCGCCTGCTGGCCTCCAGCGGCACGTTCCAGTACTTCGCCGCGGCGGCGCCGGGGGCGACCGAGCTTGTGACGATGGTCAAGATCTGGAAGCTGACCAGCGCCCGCCGCCGCGCCGGAACGGGCGGCCACGACCTTGTGATCCTCGACGCTCCGGCGACGGGCCACGCGCTCGGGATGCTCCGCTCCCCGAAGACGTTCGGGTCGATCGCCCGCGTCGGCCCGATAGCCGGGCAGACGGCACATGTCCAGGAGCTGCTGCGCGATCCCGTTCGCAGCGCCTACCTGGCGGTGGCACTCGGGACGGAGATGGCCGCGACCGAGACGATCGAGCTGCAGGAAGGGCTCCGCGCCGCGCTCGGGCGCGACCTGTCCGGCGTGGTCGTCAACGCCCTGCTGCCGCGGCGCTTCAACGTCGCCGAGCTCGAGAGCATCGATGCCCTGCGCTCCCACCGGCGCGGCGGCGGACGGAGCGCGAACGCAGAGCTGATCGAGTCGGCCGCTCACGCCGCCCGCGAGGCGCACGACCGGGCAGCCTTCCAGCACGGACAGGTCGCCCGGCTGCGCCGACGGGGGTTCGAGGTGCTGGGCGTGCCGTTTCTCTGGGGGGCCCAACTCGACCTCGACGGGCTGCGCCACGTCGCGGCCCGTCTGGGCCACGGGCTGGCCAGGTCCGACCAGAGCGGCTGAGCGCCACGCGCCCCCGGGCGCCGGCGCGTGATGGGAGCGGCGGAGCGCGGCGCATCTCCGGGCGCCGGCGCGTCACGACTGGCGCGCGAACGCTCGCGCAGTCGCCCCGCCGCGCGGCGCCGTCGCCCGCCCCGACGCCGCATTCGGGGCCCCGCGCGTCGCGTCGCCGCGCTCGTGCCTCGGCGCCGGCAGTCCCCCGCCGGACGAGCTCGAGGGCAATGCCAAGGCCTGGTCTCCCCCGCTGGATCGGGCGACTGCGACGGTGAGCAGGCAACTGCGGAGCGCGGGCTCGACCGCCTCGCAACGCGGGGCTAGGCTGCCGGGCCCACCCATCTCCCGCCCGCCTCCCGCTCCTCTCGACCGCTCGCGGTCGAATCCTTGACACTCCCCCCGTCGCGAACGCGCAGATCAGCGTTCTCGCGCCAGCCTGCGCCACCGCGACGGTCTTCGGAATCGCCCGATCCGAGACCCCCTAGGGGGCTCTCGGATTCCTCTCCGCCCAACAGCGAGCCCGCCCCGCCCGCGCACTCACCCCTGCCGCGGCGGTCGTAGGAGCGCGACGAGGCGACTCGCCGTCGCTGCCCAGATCCGCCGACGCCAGGAGAGACCGATGACGCCTGTGAGCGCGCCACCCATCAGCACCGATCGTGCTCCACGCCATCGACGGCGCGAACCCCCCCGCCCCGGAAGCCAGGGCCGGTCACGCGTGATACGCCGGTACGAGGACCCATCTGGACGGGTCCGCGAGCTGATCGTCCGCAAGGGCGCCGGCGGGAGCATGCTCGTGATCGATCGCGACCCGGTCACCGAGGCCGACGAGCGCCTGGTCGCCCACCTCGCCGAGGACGAGCCCGTTGCGAACGCCGAGGTGGTGTGCGACGACTACCTGGCGCAGGACGCCTCGCGGCGAGGATGCAGGATCGTCACGCCCCGGGACGCGGTCGAGAGGCCCTTCCCCGACCCCGTCTGCGAGGACCCGCGGCAGCGATCGGGGGCGCTTCCCACCGTCGAGGCGGCCGGACACGCCTACCGGCTGGAGCGCGTGCCGTCGCGGACCTCGATCCCGCAGCTTCGATGGACGGACGCGACCTCTCGCCGAGCAACAGGCGATCTGCTGCCGGTGAGCCTGCGCGACGCGATCGGGAGCCTCGAGGCGTATGAGCCGCTGTGCGGACTGACGAGGAGGGCGATCGCTCGAGACCGCGACGACGCGACGGTCTCAACAACGGTCCTGAGGGCGGAGCTGACGAGGGTCCTGCAAAGCCCGATCGTGCTCAACCGCGGCCTGCGCGAAGCCGTGCTGGCGCGCGTCGGCCGGGAGGAGCTGAGCATGAGCGAGATCGCGCTCAGATGTGGCCGGGTCAAGCGCGATGCCAGAGGGAACGAAAGCGGCGAGACGAGCTGGCTGGCACGGCGCATCGGACTTCTCGCCGAGGGCGGCCAGGCCTCGCCAACGCCGTGGGTGCACGGCGACGTTCTCGGCCTGATCGCCCGCCACGGGCTCGGGATCAGCCCGCGGGAGGTCGAGCTGGTGTGAGCGTCGCCGGACCGATCCTGCTCGTGGAGTCCGATCGGTCGCTCGGCGAGGTGCTGGCAGCGCAGCTCGCGGCCGACGGCTACCGCGTCGAGCTCGCGCGCAACGCTCGCCACGCTCGGATGCTGGCCGCCGCGTCGAAGCCCCGCCTCGCGATCCTCGGCGGACTGGACCTGCCTCGCGGCGCCCTTGCCCTCCTCGAGGAGATCCGGGCCGCGGACCGCGAACGGTCGTGCTGGCCGAGCACGCTCCCGGCGCTCGTGCTGAGCCGCACCCGGAGCGAGATCGAGACGCTCCGCGCATTCGAAGCCGGGGCAGACGACTTCCTTGCGATGCCACTGGGGTACCTCGAGCTGCGGGGCTTCGTTTCAAGTACGCGGTTGCCACGCATTTCAAGTACTGGAGCCAAAATTGGGCGCTCCCAGCACCTGAGTGATGCCGACAAACGCAAGAGTTACGTTGACAAAAGCCCCGAAAAAGCCCCGAAATTCCCAAAACGCCGGTTCGGAGCTTCGCTCGCCCAAC
Organism: uncultured Solirubrobacteraceae bacterium; assembly: GCA_963760785.1. Classification (GTDB taxonomy): domain Bacteria; phylum Actinomycetota; class Thermoleophilia; order Solirubrobacterales; family Solirubrobacteraceae; genus Palsa-744. Next base: position 617,059 of record CAVXEL010000002.1, read on the forward strand.
AGCGCGTCAACAAGCGCTCGGGGGCTATCCCGATGGACGGCTGCGCTGGGGCTTCTAGGAGCTTCGGCCGCTGCTAAGCGGCCTGAGCGAGTGGCGGTGGTGGGCCGCTTGTGCCTGCCCCGGTGAGCGGGGCAACCGGTCGCGCTGGCTGATTGGCCGCGCGTCGGCGTTGCTCTTTGGCGATGGCATGCATCGCGCAGAAGACTTGGAGGAGGTCTCGCTCAGCGTGGCGCCGGTCGCGATACCACGCCTTCGCCTTGAGGAGCCCGAAGCGTGTAACGAGCGCCCCGTGGAAACCCTCGTTATGACCGAACCGAGCTGAGCCGTACGCTGCGCTCAGGGGGTCGTTGAATGTCAGTGGGTTACCGACGCGCCAGTCAATCTTGTCCTCCTCGCCGGGAGCGCCTTGGCCACAGCTTTCTTGTTCATCATCTGGCGCCACTCACCGGCCGTGATGGAGACCGGACCGCAATTCGGGCAAGAACCCTCAAGGCGTCCGACGGCCTCTCCGGCGGCGTTCTTCTCGGCTCGCCTGAGCACCTTGCCCTGGCCGCACTTGCACGAGAGTTCGTGATGCCCGTTGAGATACCACTTCTCGCGGTACGGATGGTGAGCTTCGCGCGGTTACGCCTCGCCGCGTTCGCCACCGAGCGGTCCCGGCCCGGAATGCGAGACCGGATGGCAGTTAGGGATGAAGCCCGCGTGATGGACAGCCTGCCGGAAGTGCCCGCCGCTGTACGCGGCGTCGGAGGCCATGACGCGAACGAGGTCATCCTGGAGGTAGGGCGCGACCGTCCGGCGCCACTCGTCTTCAAGGATGTGCCTCGCCGTCTTCGCCTCCGGCTCGTTGATGGGCGTGAGCCGGGCTCCCAGGGGAAGCCCGGTCTGCGTGACCGCCGCAACCATGTTGAAGCCGTGCCCGTCCTTCCCAGCGTTGTCCTTGGTGCGCGGGCGATAACCGCCGTCCGTGAGCGTCGGGGGCTTGATCTCGCCGGTCTCCTGGTTCACGCGCTCGAACGAGCTGTAGTGGGACAGCAGGATTGAGCCGTCCCAATGGACGAGCCGGGACTCGTCGGCCAGCTCCGGGAACTCCTGGAAGTGCTCTTGGACGAGGCGCTCAAACAGCTCCCGGTACGCAGCCACGTGAGCCTCGAGGCCGAAGCGCTGCTTGTGCCGCCAGACTGTGGCCTCGCTCGGGACACCATCCAGGGACTTCACGAGCCGCAGGCCAGCGCCCACACGGCCGCGAGGCCGATTGAAGCCGAGAGCATTACGGTCGCTCCTCGCCACGGTCGCCAGCAAGGAGCGCTCGCGCGTCGCCGTAGGTCGCGGCTCCCGCGAGACGCTGGTAGAGCAGGCAGCTCTCAAGCTCTTCGGAGCTGTAGGACGGCGCAGGACCCTTCTTGGGTCGGTCCTCGTCCATCGCTCCCAGGAGAGGGCGGAGGACGTCGCTCCAAGCTGGCGTGCTCATCACGATGCCGCACCTTGTCGCCTAGCGAGAGGTCGGCCAGCTCCGGCCGGGAGTTCGCGTAAGGCACGTCGCCTTTGAGTGGCTGCGGGAAGACGCCGTAGGACAAGCGCCGCTTGCGCAGCGACGGGACGCTCGCGCCTGCGCTGGTCCCGACAGCTTTCCGTGGTTCACGCCTGGCGTCCTTGCTCTCCACCTATCAACGCTAGGCGCAAAGGGAGCGCCGAAAGGCAAATCCCGCACGAACTCTCGCGATCTTTCCGGCACGAAGCTGCTGAAAGCTACGCAAGTCTGGCGGGATGCCGGAACGCGTGGAGGCTAACTCGGCACCATCCCCACGCCGCCGAAGGTCGCTCCCGGACTGGAGTCCCGGCCATCGAATCTCGGAGGTGCTGCCTCGCTCCGCCACCAAGCATTTGCAGGCGATTCCTCGGCGCCCTTCAGGTGCCCTTGCGTGCGCGACGGGATGGGTATGCTCCTCCTATGGGCCACTGGCATGAGGCGCACGTAATTCCAGGCTCCGGAGGAGCATGGGAGGTCGTTGAGCCAGGAGCTATCGCCGCCCACTCGCAGCATTCCACTAAGCGCGAGGCCGTCGAGCACGCAAAGGATTTGGTCAAGAGCCGAGGCGGCGGGGAAGCGGTCGTCCATGGACGCGACGGCTCGATCCGCGAGAGTGACCGAGTAGAGGGCAAACGCTCGCAGCCGTCCTCCTAGCCTCTTCGCATCCGCACTCGCCCGTAAAGTCTGCGGGCTGTGTCTGCGGACGAACATACGGTCCTGGTCCTCGGGGCCGGGGCAAGTCTGGCCGAGGCCATCCAGAGACGCTCCAAGCGCTCGAAAGACTATCCGCCGCTCGACGCGACCTTCTTTCGCAACGCGCTAAAACACAAGAACACTGCTCTTCTCGAAAAGGTCGCAGAGCAGGCCGCGAAGCTAGGTGAGCAAGACCTGTGTGGTGATAACCCGTCGGTGAGCTTGGAGGCGCACCTAGGCAGGCTGTACTTCGAGATGAACCATGACCCGAAAAAGGTCAGCACCCGCGCATACTTTGACGCCGTGCGACTCTACTCCTGGGAGATCACCGCCACGACCAACTGGATGATGGGTAAACCGGGGCTGATGAAGAAGATGATCCAGGGCGAGATGAAGGCAGGCCGACGGGTCTCAATCGTGACCTTCAATGTTGATTTACTCGCGGAGAACGCGCTCAACTGCCTCGACGGTGGTCGTCCGGGAGCGGAGTGGTGTTTGCACACGACTTACGGCTTTTCCCTTCCTCGAAGCAATCTCCGTTACGGCGGTCGTGGCTATGAGAGCACGTTCGGCGGCGACGTAAAGCCCTCTGAGATCTCGCTGTACAAGATGCACGGCTCGGTGAATTGGGTGTTTTCCCACAGGGACGAGCATCCCCCCGCCGATCTAGTCAGCAAGAAAGACCGCAAGTTCTACGTCCTCACTAACGAAAAGCTCCCCCAGACGTCACTAAAAGTCAAAGGCGAAAAAGACACGAGGTCTTGGTATCTCTCGCCACTCCTTGTGCCGCCGGTGTACGAGAAGCACAGTCTCATCAAGAGGTATCTACACGATGTTTGGGATGGCGCTAGCCAGGTGCTTCGAGAAGCGACGAATGTCGTCTTCTGGGGGTACTCCTTCCCGCAGGCCGACACGCATGCGAGGCACTACTTTCAGGGCCTGAGTCGCGAAAACGCCGCGCTGCGCGAGCCGGTTACGATTAATCCTGACTCGGCCGCCGAGAGCGCGCTGTGGGATGTGCTGCGCCCCGGAAGCGTGCGACATTATCGTTCTGCCGCTGACTATCTAGCTAGTCAATCTTGAAAGACCCTTGGTTCTGGGCTGGGTCAAGCAGGTCGGTTTGCCTAATGATCATCCGGGGGCGTCCGCCCGTAAAAAGGAGAGACCGTGATATCGCGAACTATGCTTCAGGGGCTCGCAATCATTTGCGCAGCAGCGCGTACGGGATCAAATGTATCCACCGCATCTATCGCAGCGACGGCAAAGGTCAGCGAAGCAACCATCCGCGCATTTGAGCGCGGCAAGGCATGGCCACGGCAAGTGGAACCAGTCGTGGATGCCTACGCGACGCTGACGGGGGCAGACGTTCAGGAACTCTGGCACGACGCTGCCGGGCTCATGAGGGAATAAGCCGGGTGGGTCGTATCTTCGGCGGCACAAAGGCGCACGAGGGCGAGTCGCTGGTTGACGTGGTTTACGGTCGCTCGCATGATTGTCGCAGCTATTTCGTCAACGGTCAGACCGTCATCAACCATAGCTTGGTAACGACGGCCTTCCTGCAGTGGCGACTCGACAAGGCAACTCATGTCCCTAAACATAGACCAGGCACGGTCGGGCAGGTGTGGTTTTCGCCATGGCGTCGCGCTTGAAACGCGTGTGAGCGAGATTGCGGCAGAGCGTGGAGCGATTTCCTATGGTCGTTGTATGGCAGCAGAGATTGTCGATGCGCAAGGAGTAGCGGCTCTGGCCGACGCAACGGCCGACGCTCTCCTGTACGGCGAGGATGGACAGGCGGATGAGTACCTGTCGCGCCTCGCTGATGCCCTCGCTCGCTTCGATGTGCCCGAGGATAGGCAATCTCGTGTGGCCCATTTCGCTTACCGGACTCCCGCAGCGCTCCCGTTGTGGCTTAGCTCAACCGGCGCTCTTTGCCGTCTAGTCCAGATGGGGGAGGAGGAGCCGGACGAGCTGATTTCGCGCCTCATCGCGTTGTCGTGGGGCCTCGGGGATATGGACACGAGATACGACGACGTGTGGCGCGCGAGCGATGCCGACCTCATTAGACGTTACGACTGCCTGACCTTCGGCGTTGTGACAGTTCCGGCGGCAGCAGAGAAGGCTTCACCGGATACGCGAGAGAGACGACGGCTCGCGGCCTGGCTCGCGAAGCTCGCTAAGGGCGGTTAGGGACGCATGCGCCTACGTTGTTCGGACGCCGACGCTCATGCGCGAGCGCCTAGGCGATAACCTGCCCCGCCTATGCAGACCGCGCATCCACTCCGAGAGCTAGAGGCGTGGCTCCAGGCGGCTCGTGCGGCTGGGGTGCCGAAGCCGTCCTCGGTGGCCTTCACCACCGTCGGTGAGGGTGGGCAGCCTTCCGCTCGGACGGTCTCGCTGAAGCACGTCGAGGAGGAGGCGCTCATCTTCACGACGGCGCTCTGGACCCGGAAAGCCCATGAGCTTGAGGAGAACCCGCACATCGCGCTCCTCTTCCACTGGCCTGCAATCGGCCGTCAGATCCATGTGACCGGCGAAGCGCATCTCGCGGAGCGGGCGCTCGCCGAGCAGCTGTTCTCTGAGCGCGACCTCCCGAACCAGTTTCAGACGGTGGTCTCGCGTCAAGGCGAGACGATTGAGGACCTAGCGCCTTTGCGGGCGCGACACGAGCATCTGCTGGCGACGATGGAGACGCCTCCAGTGTGTCCGGAGGACTGGGGAGCGGTCCGCGTCACGCCGACGACGATCGAGTTCTTGGACGAAGCAGAAGACCGGCTCCACGACCGGCTGCTCTACACGCGAGGCGCTGGCGGGGATTGGACCAGCGGGCGTTTATCGCCTTGATGCCTGGACCCGGAACGAGGCGACGCTAGGCCGCTCAGTAGCGCCCTCGCGAGTGTTTATCGGCTGATCTTGCGGCCTTCGAGGCGCTCTGAACACGTCCCCTCCACGTTGGGCTAAGGTTCCAGCCATTCAAACGACGCTGGGGGGTCTGGCGGGCAGCCTGCGTCCCTGCATGAACATGGAGGCAGGAAGAGTGCGGCCAACGGCAAGACAGCCGTCGCGACCGATGGTTTCGTTGAGGCCGGGCGCGCTGGTGGGACTAACGCTCGCGGGTATGGCGCTCGCTGGCTGTGGTAGCTCAGCGCCGAGCACGAGAAGCGTGCCTTCTACGGCAACGTCGGCGTCATCAAGCTCCGCAGCGGCTTCGGACACGACGCCTTCGAGCAGCCTCGTGACATCCAACACATCGCGCGCCCCGGCTCCAGCTCATGCCACGGGAACCGCCTGTCATCTGCTCACCATCCAGATGGCGGCGACGGTAGAGACGGGGCCGGTCATCAAGCAGGACCTCCCCACCCTGTGTAATTACCAGAGCACTGACGCGACGGAAGAACTTATCTTTGGAAGCAAGGGTGCTCCCGCTCAGGTCTTCGCCATTGAAGTCGCAAGCGCCAAAAAATGCTCGGCGAATCCGACAAGCTGCGGTGTGGCGAGCGTCGATCTCAAGTATCCCGTCTCGGGACTAGGAGAAACGTCTATTAGTGGGTGCTCGTTGGGTGAGAACGCCAACAGCTCCGAGGATGCCGTCTCCTGGGTCACGGGCGGCAAAGTCTTCTCCCTCCTGCATGGCGCGCACGACTGCAGTGAAGAACACCAGCAGGCTGAGATTGCGCTGGCCAAGAAGCTCGCGGAAGAGGTCGGGTAATCCCCTCGTTGAGTAGAACGCGCGTCGTGAGGGGGTGCCTCACCGTTGGGCTAATAACGGTGGGGCTTGCCGCTGGGCTGAGCCCGACTGCCACTGCGGCCAAAGCCAAACCGTTCGTGCTCCTGACTGGCCCTGAAGTCGTCGCACTTCTCAACCAGGAGCGCGAAGCGAGCGGCATCCCTGGTGGTCTTGTACAAGCGGCTCACGCGCCTCCGAAGCTGACCGTGTCAATGTTGGCGGCGGGTCGCCAAGTCACGGCGACGGGCTCGGTCGGTGGGATTGTGATGCCGCCGGGAGAAGCGGTGCCGGGCTGGAGGGTCGTGCTCCAGCAGCAATCGACGGCGTCACACCACCGTTGGGTAACGCGGGCGTCCGGCCCGCTAGCCAGAGACCGCTCCACGGCAGTGTTCGAGTTGGCTTGGGCGGCATCGCGACTGCGAGCAGCGCGAACGATCATCCTGCGAGTAGAGGTGCTCTCCGGGCGACGCTTGGTCGTCCAGAGCGGCGTAAGGCGTGTTACGGTGCGCCCGCTTGTCTCGGTTAACGCCGTAGTGCGTCATGGAACGGTCGAGCTTCCCGGCCGTGTTGTGATGAGCACGACCGGGGACCCTTCGGCGACGCAGACCGTCGTTCTCGCCCCTGGTGCTCACACTCCGCCAGTTGGCGGCGTCCTCCTGGCAGACCCTTCGGCCGCCGCGCCCGAGGGGGTGCTCGGCGTCGTGACAAGCAGTCATAGACTGGCTGGTGGGACGGCAGTCCTCAGGACTCGGCCCGCTGCGCTAAGCGAGGCATTCAGCGCCTTTAGCGCGACCTTGGGCGGGACCCTCGCCGAACTGTCCAGCCCGCAGGGCACGGGAGCGAGAGTGGCAGATACGGCCACCTTCACGTGCGACGGCCACGGTGCGATCACTCACACCTTCGCCGTTAGCCTCTCAGACTTCGACGTGTCCGGCCAGCTTGAGGCGACCGCTATCGCCCCATTCATTGAACTCTCGGTCTGGGCCGCGCCTCGTGTCACTATTGCTGTGACAGCGTCTGGGAGCACGCATTGCGAATCGCATTTCAAGCCCATCACACGCCAGCTTCGCGGCCCGTTGTTTATCTCGCTCCAGCCGATCGTGACGCTCGACGCCGACGGGAGTGTAACGATGACCTACACCTGGCATCCGTTCTTCCTCTATCAGTTTTCGCGAGGCCAGCACAACGATCATGACACGCGCGAATTCTTCAATCACGGCACGCCCACGCTCTCGGCCCAGGTTCACGCCAAAGCGCAAGTGGAACTTGCTGTCGATCTTTCGGTAGCCAAGCGCGTCGGCATCGGTGGATCGCTCGGGCCTCACGTCGATGCGACTGCTACCGCCCACCTTATTCCACCGCCCGGCCAGGCGTGTCTAAACGCGACCGCCGCTGTTCACTACGGTCTCTATGTGTTTGCCGATGTCTTCGTCAAGCGTTGGACCTTCGACCTCGCATCGGGAGACTTCCTCAAACGCACAATCTTCGACGGTTGTACCACGCCCGGCGTAGGGCGAGAAGAACCGCCTAAAGGCGGCGGAGAGGAACATTCAGGCGGTGGCGCAGGGGGTGGGGGTGAAGGTGGCACCACCAAAGGTGGGTCAGTAACGCTCAGCGGCGTTGGCGAGACCCCGTGCGCGCTGCGGTCCGATGGGAACATTGCGTGTTGGGGAAGCAACCAATTTGGTCAGCTCGGTGATGGAAGCTCCGTCGGCCCGGAAACCTGCTTCGGGAATCCATGCAGCAGAACGCCAGTGGCGGTCACCGGGATCACCAACGCCACTCGGATTAGCTCGGGCGGCGCGGCGGCGTGCGCTGTGCTTGCCGACGGCACGATCGACTGCTGGGGTAGCAACTTGCGGGGCGGGCTCGGGGACGGCACCACGACCAACAGCCCCACGCCAGTCAAGGTGCTGACCATCACCGACGCGACGGCGATCAGCACCAACGGTTACACGGCGTGTGCGCTCCTCTCAACCGGCGGCATCCAGTGCTGGGGCGACAACGGCTACGGCCAACTGGGCGACGGCAGCACCACTAATAGCGCTGTGCCAGTAACGGTCAAAGGAATCACCACGGCCGCCGCGATATTCGTGGATAGCAACCAGACATGTGCCTTGCTGACGGGAGGCTCCGTCGAGTGCTGGGGGAACAACGAAGTGGGACAGCTCGGCGACGGCACTACGACCAGTAGTGCCCTCCCGGTCACCGTCAGCGGCGTCACCACCGCCACAACCTTTAGTAATGGGGGTGAATCTCCTTGCGTGCTGCTGATCGGCGGCTCAATAGAGTGCTGGGGCGCGGGATTCTCAGGCCAACTCGGGGATGGTAGTCCCCCCAGTTATTCAGCCACGCCCGTGACCGTTGCAGGTGTCACGACCGCGACGGCCATCAGCCAGGCTGGCGAAGACGCTTGCGCCCTGCTTCTCGACGGCAGCATCAAGTGCTGGGGGGCCAACAACCATTCGCAACTCGGCACCGGCACGGCGGCTAGTCCGGAAACGTGTTTTGGAAGCCCATGTAGCACCATCCCGGTCACAGTGGCTGGAATCACCACCGCCACCGCGATCGACGCCCTTGGCGCATGTGCTCGCCTATCCAGCGGCGTGGTCATGTGCTGGGGGTACAATGAATACGGGCAACTGGGCGATGGCAGCAAAGAAGATGCCCCTACACCTCAGCTCGCCGAAGGAATTACCACGGCGGCTGCTATCGGCGCCGGAGGCGCCGAGACCTGCGCCGTCCTATCCGACGGCAGCATCGACTGCTGGGGCCGCAACGAACAAGGCGAGCTGGGCACCGGCTCCAGTGCGCTGGCGAGTCCGACTCCCGCCAAAGTCCCCGGATTCCCGTAGTCACCACCGAAACCCAACCAAGGAGACATAGAAACGTGGAAACCCATCGTAACAAGAGCCTTTCAACGCGCAGCAGGTGGGATGCTCGGCGAAGCCTCGTGATCGGGGCGGCTGTGGCGATGCTAGTGCTGTCCCTGGCGCCCGTCGCGCAGGCAAACATCGTGATCGGCCAGAGCGTTGCCGGTGTCAAGCTCGGGGACACGGAAGCCCAGGTGACGGCAATCCTCGGGTTACCAACTAGCAAAGAAAGCGCTGGTCCCGCTTATCCCGGTGTCGTCAATGTCCGCTATCCCACCAGTGTCGGTGTGAACTTCACTTTAACCAACGGACGGGTCAGTGGAGCGTTGTTCTTCTCCAAGAAGCAGAAGACAAACAAGGGTATCGGCATGGGCTCATCACGGGCTCAGATGAAAAGGGCCTATCCCCAAGCCAAGTGTGCCGAAGGGCCGTATGGTCCAAAGTCTCTCTATTGCGCGGTCCTAACCCGCTTTCATGGCCGTAAGTCATTTACCAGCTTTCTCTTCGGCACGAGTAGGGGTGGCGTGGAGGAGCTTGAACTGGGCTACGGCGTGGGTCTCGCTCAGGAACTCAAAGAACAACGCAAAAAATAGAGCTGCCGGACGCCACTACGCTGACGCTGAGCCGCTCGATCGGCTCAAGAGCGAGCAAGAGCGGCTGACACGGCCGCAATCGACAACGCAGAAGGTCGCCGGGCCGTCGATGGCGCCGAGAGCCTTCCGCCGCCAGCCAGCTGCCGGTGCAAATCCCGCTGGCTGCTGAATCGCGGCAGCGCGCGTCCGGCGCGGGCATGCGACTAGCGGCGAGTCGAGCTACGGTGAACGCGCTTCGCACCGTACATACTGCCCCGACGCTCTAGTGAGCAGTAGGGGCGTGGCTCCCGGTAGGCATAGCTTGGCCCTTGGCGGACTGCGTGCTACCGGCGCCTCTGACTGTTTCTGGAGGGCGTATGAACGAGACACTACGAATCCCAGCGAGTGTCCTTCCGGATATCCGGGAAGCTGTGCTGTCAAGCATGGAAAGCGCTGTAGAGGCTTTCGCTGAGCCTCTGACCTTGCCCGATCGCGAGCGGCATCCGGAGTGGTTCATGGGCGGCCGAGAACGACTCGAACACCTATGGGGCCTCTTGGATCTCATCGGCTGGCGAGAGACTGACGAAGAAAGAGGTATCCCTGTCGGTCTTTCCGAGTACGGCCAGACCGTCCTCAATGCCGCGTTGCCTCATGCCGAGCATTACCCGGTCTGGGAAGGGGATGCTGGAGCGAACGACGCGGCGCGAGTGGCGCGCGGGGAAGATCCCCGCAAGGCCGAGGTCGTACGGCGGGGAGCAGCGTTGAGGGAGTTCATCGCGACGCTGGCAGAGCAGCTGCGAGACGCTGCGTAGGTACTGCTCTTGGGACTACTGGGAGAAGCCGTCGGCGTGTTTGGCGGCAACGACTTCGGTCATCTCCTCATAGCCAACGACGGGCTCCTTCCAGAGGTTCGCCCAGTAATCCCCGACGATAGCCCAGTTGACATGCGTGGGTACGTCGAGCGCCAGGTTGAGGCTCATCACGGGACCAATAATGAGGGCCTCGTAAGCCGGGAAGCGGGGGCCGACCGTGAGGGCGAGTGCTTGCATGATGACGCCAGCTCGGGCTGCGTAATCGCGGAGGTCCATCATCGCGTCCGGATTCTCAGGCTCATAGAAGCGATGAGCTTCAGCCGAGGCCATCTCCTTCAAGACTTCGTGAGGGTCCTCCACTGAGAAGACCTGAACGATCAGCTCGGCCACGGACTTGCTATAGCCCGCGCTGATCACGAGGCCAGCCCGGTCCGCCTCCGGAACCGCGTTCCCAGTCCTCGTCATCGGGTCAGCTGCTCGGCGCCAGAAGTCACTCATCGCTCTCCCGTAGCCTTGGGCTGCCCAGGCGATTCCTTCCTGCCCCTCCGGCGCCTGTAGAGCCTCCTGCACATACTTCGCTGCTTTTCGGCAGTCGCGGTTGGATAGCGCCCCATCGGCACTAATCAAGCGCCACTGGTCCGGGTACCCGTAATCGATCACGAGACTCAGACCACAGCGGAGCGCGTACATAACCCGCTCGTCATTCGTCGTGGGCGGTGCGGAGTACGAGGCGTCATAGTCAACGCCCAGGTGCCCAGCCATCGGTGCCAGCGCGGCCCTGATGAGAAGGCCCGTGTTCTTAGGGTCGCCGCGACTCACGGGCAGGAGAGTAGCTAAGGCTCCAGACCAGGCTAGAGGCTGCTCGCGATGGGGCCTCATCGGCGATGCCCCAGTAGTGCCATAGCCGGTCCGTAGGGGTTCTCATGCGGCTTCGGCGAGCCTCTCCTGAACAGCTCGCAGCGTAGGGATGACGACCGTCTCGTAGTCCTCGGTCGCGCAGATCTCTTCCAGGATGGCCATGAGTGCTGCCGAGGCCAGGATGTAGGACTTCTCGGGCCGGTTCCTTTGCTGGCGCTCCGACTCGTGCGCGGGCGTGGTGAGCTTCAGCTTGAGGCTCTTCTTCGTCACTAACGCCGCCGTCACCGTGGCGTACAAGCGGCCCTTCATTTGGCCAACTCGTTGCGGCATGAACGCGAGGAGCGCCTGAGCAGCCTTCTCCGAGCGCTCGTTGTCTTTGCGTCCCGGCAAGACGTCGGTCATCCCGTAGCCTTTGAGATGCCGGGCCTCCTCCTCTCCCTTGAGCGCGTACTCAGTCATGAGGCCGAGCAGTTCAAGGAGCGCAGCTGCCACATCACGGCCGTAGTAGCGGTCCCAGGCATCCGGAAGCGTCGTCAGGCGACCGATGAACATCGAAAGCAGCTGAGCCTCAGCCGGTCCGTCGCCCTCCCAGCCGTCAGGGCGCGTGATTGTGACGACCGCTTCTGGCCATCGCTGGTCGCTCCCAGCCTGGAACTCAACAGTGGCGACTAGATGCCGCTTGGTCTCCTGAGATCGTCGTAACCTACGCACGCGGACCCTCGTGCCGTTCTAGTAGGGAACGGGGATAGTGCCGCCGCCCGGCGCCTTGCAGTAGATGCGGTATTCGCCGCTGACATTGAGTTCCACGGGTTCCCCGCCCAGCTTGCGGCAGTTCGTCTCATAGCGTTCCCGGCGTTCGCGTTCTTCGCGGGCTTCCTGTTCGTAACCGGCGATGACTTCGTGTTCGTGGCGTTCGCGTGCTTCTCGTTCCTTAGCCTCGTATTCGTGGCAGCGTCCCACGCTGACCGGGCTGAAGTGGCCCCGACGCGTCAAGGCCTTCCCGACATTGCTCTTGGCGGTCACCGTGTAGTAGTAGGTGCCACCGGGGCTCTTACATGACCACGGGATGACCATCGCGACTTCTTTCGAGCGTTCGCCCCATTCCAAGTGCTCGGTCATGTGTCCGTAGCGACTGAGCTTGATGGTGATGTGGGCGTACGGGGAGGTATTCAAGTTGAGATTCGTGTAGCCCGGATTATTGCGGGAGTGGCCAGGATGACCAACAGCGCTCACCGAGAGATGCTTTACGGGGCGTTTGTGCGCCGCAGCCTTAGCCGCAGCGATTTCAGCGTCATAACGTGCGATATTCGCCGCTTCTTGAGCGGCTTCCCGCGCGGGGGCTTCTTCTTCGTACTTTGTCTTGGCTGCCGCTTCTTCTTCGTGTTTCTTCTGAGCTGCTGCTTCAGCTTGCCGCGCGGCGACAGCTTGCGCGTATTCAGCTTCAGCCTGTCTCGTCTGCGGCGTCACGTTCGTGAAGCTGGCGCTACCCGTGGCGTCGGAGGTCCCGTACCCGCTTTCCCCGATATAAGCGCAGACGGTGTAGGCGCTCGTGTTAGTGGGCGTGTCCGTGTATTCCTTACTAAAGGCGCCCGGCCCGATGGCTTCCCCGTTCCCCAAAGTAGTCCCGGAGTTGAAGTCGGGGTCAGTCGGGCAAGGGGAGGCGCCTTCGTCCGCGTAGACGTAGAGCTTGCGGGCGACCTCAATACTGCCGGTGACTTTGATACTCACAGGGCCGTTTTCGGTAGCGCCGGGGCTGACGGCCACTCCTACAGATCCTGATGGGAGAGCGGTCCTGAAGCCCGCACTGCCTGTCGCATTAGCAGTCGCGTATCCGCTTTCGTCCACGTAAGCACAGACGGTGTAGCTAGCCTGGTTAGTGGGCGTGTATTTGTATTCTTTCGCAAATTCGCCAGCGCTTATTGCTTCCCCGTTCCCCAAAGTAGTCCCGGAGTTGAAGTCGGGATCAGTCGGGCACGCGTAGGCGCCTTCGTCCGCATAGACGTAGAGTTTCCGCCCCACCTCAGTCGTGCCAGAGACTTTGACCGTGAGAGGCACATCCTGAGTCGCGCCACTGCTTACTTCAACGGCTAGCGAGCCGGAGGGCAGGGCGGCCGAGAAGCTTTGCGAGTTGGTGACGTTGGGTGTGCCATAGCCGCTTTCATCAAGATAAGCACAGACCGAGTAGTTGGCAACAGTCGGCGGCGTGAAGGAGTATTCCTTGCTGAAAGAGCCAACACTTAGGCTCCCCCCGCCAGCCAGTGTGGTTCCAGAGTTGAAGTCCGGGTCAGTAGGGCACGCCGCTTCTCCTTCATCCACGTAGGCATAGAGTTTGTGTTTGCCGTCCGCTTCTCCCGAGACCGTGATTGTGACCGGAACATCTTGGGTCGGGTTAGCACTGTGCGAGACTTTAATGGACTCAGCTTGCGCGAACGCGGGAACGGCGAGAACCAGGAGACCCGAGAGGACGAGTAGTTGCAATAGGTGCTTAAGGAGGCGCATTACGGGAGTCCTTGCACGGTAACGGGGCTATCTACCGAGTAGCCTGGTTCGGATTCCAGCAAGGGTCCGGTGCTGCCGTCCCCGAGAGCCCCCAGACTGGCAAGGCCCCAGCAATCAACTTCGCCGCTAGTCAGGAGAGCGCAGGTGTCATTTGTGGTGGCCCCTATTTGGGTCGCGTTCGTAATGCCGCTCACGGGCAGTGGTACGTCGGTGCTGTTGCCGTAACCTGTTGTGCCGTTCCCGAGTTGGCCAACGCGATTGAGGCCCCAGCAGTCAACGGTGCCAGTCGTCAGCACTGCACACATGGTCGCGTAGGAGCCGGTGATCGCCGTCGCATCAGTAATACCAACGACCGAGACAGGAGTCTTACTCTCAGACGTTTCTCCAGTGCCTGGCAGCCCGTCCCCGAGAACGCCGTAGCTGTTCAGCCCCCAGCACTCGATGCCACCACTGGATAGAAGGGCACACACCGTATCCTCCCCGACCGCGACGGACGTAGCGTTTGTTATGCCTTGGACGCGGACGGGTACATCGCTTTCGCTCTCCGTCCCACCATCGCCGAGCTGCCCGAATTCATCCCAACCCCAGCAGTCAACAGAGCCTGTCGCGAGTACAGCGCAGCTAATAGCGTTCCCAGCAACGACCTCAACAGCATTCGTGATCCCCGATACCGAAGTGGGAGTAGGCGTGGGATCTTCAGTGCCTTCACCCGTCGTGCCGTTGCCGAGCTGACCAACTGGATTCACACCCCAGCAGTCAATACCGCCACTTGCGAGGAGGGCGCAGGAGTCTCCGGCACCGCTCGTGATGGCGGTCGCGTTTTTGACGCCGGTCACACGGACCGGAGTAACGCTGCACGCGTAGTCCTGGTGGAAGCTGAGCGTTTCGTACAGGCATGTTTCGGGGCCAGTCGTGCTCCCAGTACCGAGTTCGCCCTCATGATTCTCGCCCCAACAGTCAACTTCGCCACTAGACAGCAGGGCGCAGGAGTGGGCGCCACCGCTCGCAATCTTGGTCGCCGTTGTGATGCCGGTCACCGCCACTGCGGTCGAGCTGCAAGGCGCGAGGAAGCTTCCCGTGTACGGGCATTCCTGTGGCCCCGTATGGGAGCCGGTGCCGAGTTGCCCGTACAGGTTGGAGCCCCAGCAATCCACTCTCCCGCCCGACACGATGGTGCAGGATTGATGTTCGCCGACGCCCAGCTTTGACGCGTGACCTGGTGATTCTGTGCCGCCTTCTTCTTTTTTGGGCGGCGGGCCGCCGGGAGTCCCGCCCCCGGTGCCCCCACTCGGGGGAGGAGGGGGCGGTGGAGGTGGCTTGCAGCCGCTCCAAAGCGGGATCTTGAATGGGGTGAAGGAGGGCGTATTCACGGACGCGCCAAAGATTTCAGCCCCCGCACTAAGAGAACCGAGGTCTAGATGAAGGTCGCACCCGTGCCCCGTGGTCGCATCAAACTCTGGGCCAAAGGCAGCTTCCACATGAAGGTTCCCAGCTTTAGCTATCCCGACGCCAGCCCGGACACCTATGGTCGCCGTGAGAGTCGCGCTACCGGTCACTGACGGTCCCGTGGACCAGACATGGCTTCCTTGCTCAGCGAGGGAGGCGGCGCGTTCATCAAAGCCAGCGGCTACATGCGCCACGGTCGTACTCGCCACATTGATCGAGCCTGCTTTGACGGAGCCAGTGAGGGAGAGTTTGGCCTTCAACGGCAGCGTCGCATAGACTGGGATGAGGAGCGGGCCGACGGGAATCGCGGCGTTGAATGGCCCGATTTCGGCGAGAGTAAAGCTGCAGTTGAGGCCGGTAGTAATAACCCCTAAGCCCAGAGTCTCTTTTTGTTCGCACGGCGAGGGTCAGCTTGAGCTGAGGTGGCCAGATGCCGACGGAGGCTTCGCGGAGTTCCACTGCGTCCAAGTGCGCGCCGAACTGGATGAGGTGAGAGCTGGCCGAGATCCCGCAGCCGTTTGCCGCGTGAGCATGCACGGAGGCGGTTTCAGCGGGAATGGCTTCCCCGCCTTCTTCAGCTGCGCCATGCACGGGTTTGAGCTGGAGCGCGCCGATGAACGAAAGCTCGGGCACAGCATCCGTCACTGGGACCGCAACGACCGAAACAACGAGCTTCCCGTGCTGATGTGAGACCCGCGTGACCTTGGAGATGAGGCCGACAGGCAGGAGCTTCGTGGGGCCACTCGTCACGATCGTGCCGATACCAGGAGAGGAGCTGCTCCCCGAGTAGACGAGCGCCGTCGGGTCTTCAGCGTTCCCGATGACAGCAAGGAGACCTTCCTGAAGCGCTCGCACGCCCGGATTGATGACCGAGCCGTAGGCCGCGACAGCACGAGCAGTCTGGCCCGCCTTGACCGCCACGCTCACGGAGCGCTTGAGAGGGAGAGCCTTAGCCCCCGAGCGAACGCCATGCCCACCGTGCTTGACGACGATCGCCTTGACAGAGATAACGTAGCGGCCAGGGCGAAGACCATGCAGCGAGACGTGCTGCGAGCCGATGAGCCGATGAGTGCGCGGGCCGCTCAGAAGCACTGACGGCTTCTGGCTGCTCGGCAAGCCTGTCGTCGTGATGACGAGCGAACCCGGAGCCGCTGCCGAGGCGCTCGCTGGCAGCGCAGCTAAGACGAGCACGATCGCCGCGAGACCAGGAAGAGCCCTCGCGACGCCGGAAGCGGCAGCTCGCCACGCGTTCACGACTACCTCCTAGCTGGCCTTCGCTTAGACGCCACCGCCTGCAACTTGGTCATCCCTGCCTCCGCGTGGTTGAGTGAGAGCGGGGCAGCCGCGTGCCCCCGTGGTCGTTGAGCGGCCTGCAGCCTATAGGCTGCATGCTCGCTGCGTCAAGACGAGGCCCCCTGGCGCAATAAACGGTGGCGTTGCGGATGTTCTTGTGCCCCGGCCGGACCTCTCGGGGTCCGCGCGGCGAGATGCCTTCGCCCTCGGGAAATACGAGGCCGTCAGTCGAGCCGAGAGCGCGAGCGCGAGACGGAATATGCCCTCCTGGCACCCGTCAGCGGAGGCGTTGAGCGTGAATGGCCCAACCCCGGCAGCCTCCACGGCTGCTGTCGCGAAGCCTCGGTCGCAGGAGTGACGCCGAGACTAGCCGCTGAGCCGCCCACTACGATTTACGACCCATGGCCGCCGACAACACGCAGCCATCGGACGACCTCGCGGCGTCTCTCCGTGCTTCCTCGCGTCAGGAGCTGCTTCTGCTTTACGCGAGGCTCATCCGTGAGCTGCGAGAGCGAGGCTTCGTCCGCACCGGCAACAGCCCAATAGGCGATGTGGCAGAGCAGCTCGTCGCCGAGTACTACGGTGTTTCGCCCACGACGGCGAACACGGCAGGCTATGACTGCATCACTTCGCGTGGGGAGAAGATCCAGGTCAAGGCCCTTTGGAAAACGAGTCCCCGGCGCCGGAACCTCTCGCCGATTAGAAGCCAGGACTACGACCAGGTGGCTGCCGTCATCTTCGACCCTGATATGCAGCCACAGGATCTCTGGCTCGTGCCGCGCGCAGTAGTTGAAGAGCACGCGCGCTGGTCATCGCATATAAACGGTCATATCCTCACACTCAAGCGCGAGGTTCAGACGGCGCCCAGCGTCCAGCATCTCCTCTGGAAGGGCGAGTCGTTTCAGCCCGTCGCTGACGAGTGACGCTATGAGCGCATACGACGCCCCAGCATCCATCTACGACGAAATCGGTATCGGCTACACGGCCGGGCGCCAAGAAGACCCAAGCATCGCTTGCCAGATCCACGCCGCGCTCGGTGATGCGAGGTCGGTGCTCAACGTCGGCGCGGGCGCGGGAGCGTACGAGCCGAGAGACTGCAATGTGCTGGCTGTTGAGCCGTCCGAAGTCATGCGCGCGCAACGACCGGCAGACGCAGCTCCTTGCATCAACGCCACCGCTGAAGCTCTGCCCTTGCCCGACAAGTCCTTCGACGTCGTGATGGTTCTGCTGAGCCTCCATCACTGGAAGGACTGGCAGAGAGGTATGCGCGAGGTGCGTCGCGTGGCCCGCCATCGCGTCGTCATCTTCACTTACGACCCCACCTGTGCCGCCTGGTTCTGGCTTAAACGCGACTACCTGCCCGAGCTGATGAATCTGGACATTGAGCGCTTCCCGACGATCGAGGAACAGGCTGACGAAGCCGGGCGCTCCGCCATAGTGGAACCTGTGCCTCTCCAGCACGACTGTCGCGATGGCTTCGCTGGCGCGTACTGGCGGCGCCCACACGCATACCTTGACCCGGAGGTCCGGGCTTGCATCTCCACCTTTCGTCTCCCTGGCGCTCAGGACCTCATAGGTGGCTTGCGGCAGCTGGAGGCGGACCTGAAGACGGGCGCATGGACCGAGCGCAACGAGGACATCCTCGACCTGACCGAGCTGGACCTTGGCTACCGGCTGATCGTCGCCGAGCAAGACTAGTGCGCCGTTCCCGAAGTGGCTTGTCGATTTAGGGCCGCAGCGTTGTGCGAATAGGTGCCTGCTTTGCCAGCAAAGCACGCGTCTCGGGGGCCGCTGGCGAGACTGCTCGTTTTCGTCCAAGGCGACAGCACTGGGTCGTCCCGCCGCTCGCTCCCTTCGGCGACGCGAGCAGCCGTGTCGACCGTCGTGTAGGTTATTGCGCTCGACGCCCGCACGGGTCCCCTGTGGCTCGACGGCGACTCTCGGAACAAACAAGGGGGACGAGGTATGGCAACGCGAGTACCGGTCAGGCTGACGACGCTGTTGGCGCTGTTCGCGACGGTGGCCGTACTACTGCTCTCGGCGTTGCCCGCTATGGCCTCAGGCCCATTGATCGTCGGAAACAACGCGAACATTGGCGGCGGACCGATCCAGACCTACGACTTCTCCACTGGGGGCTCACCCTTAGCGGAATTCGTTCCCTCCGGGGCCGGTGGCTCCAACAACGGTCGCGGACTTGAGGTCATCGGCTCGGAAGTGTTCTACACCGAGCTGAGCAATAGTTTCGGCGCTAGTGACGCTATTCATGTCGCCCCCTACAACGGGGGAGCTGGGGGTGCCGACACTCGGACCATCCCAAATCCTCGCCCGACGACTGGCATTCAGGACCTCGCGGCGTCTGGCGGCTCGTTGTACGCGCTGACCGGCTATCCCTACGAAGAACTTCAGGTCTTCAAGCTCCGTCCTTCTTCGGGAGCGGTCCTCGCCGGACCCATCAAAATCGCTGCTCCCGCCGCGCCGGACTCCGACGGCTTCACCGTCCTGCCGAACGGCAACTTTCTGATCAACAGCGGCGACGCAAGCTGCGAATACAACCAGTACAACGGCTCAACGGGAGCCTTGGTAAACGGAACGACCATCAACGTTCCGGGAGGAGGGTCTTGCACCGGCGTCGACAACGACGGCACATCGCTGTTCTTCCAGACCGGTTTTTCCGGTTTTACTCAAACCGACATGTCCGGCAACCTGACAGCCACGCAGTCGGTGAGCGGCGAGAACCAAGGTATCGAGGACATTTCGCTCGTTCAGTCCGCGTCTCGGACACCGAAGCCGAAGAAGAAGACCTATAAGTACTGCGCCGCGATGACGCCCCAATCGATCGACGCGGGCCACTCCGAAGTGGCCTTCAAGCCGTGCATGAAGGCGACCGACACCTATAACGGCGTGTCGGTTTCCACCGTCTCGATCACGCAGCCACCTAACTCGACAAAGTCGGGGGGATGCCCGAGTATCCATTCGCATGGCTTCTCCAAACTCGAATGCGAAGTAACAAAAGTCGGCAGCCACGCGAGTGGCAGCAGTGTCACCGACTACGTGAACATGAACCTCACATGGTCCAGCTCAACGCCTTTGGGCGGCTATGGCGTTGTCACAGAAATAGAGAAGGACACGGCGACGCTCTCCGTTACGACAACCGCAGACGGTCACCAAACGGGCTCCAACGTGGTCACGTTCGTCTCTCAACAGGTGATCGGGCCCTGAATCGACAAGCCACTTCGGGAACGCTGCACTAGGTACCTCGCTTCTCGGGCGGCCTGTCTGGCTAGAGCGTCGCCGATGGCGTGTTCCCTGGCTTGCGGACGGTGCAGATGAAGTAGATGCCGAGCTGGAACCACTCGGTCTGCACCGACTGTGACAGCGTCGTCAGATCCTCCCAAGGTCGCGAGTAAGGGTCACCGGGGAAGACGGTCGCGATGAGGTCGGCGACGGGTGCCAGCAGTCGGCCGAGCGAGGTGGTGAGCAAGCCACAGTCCATGACGACGAGGCGTCCCCCTGGTCGCAGAGCCCTCCAAGCGTTTTGCAGCACAGTCTCACGGTCGGGCAGGACCGAGTAGCTGAGGCTAAAGAGGACCGCATCGACTTGGGTCGGCAGGTCGAGATCAACGGCGTCCTGGTGCAGGAGGCGAACGTTCTGGCGGTTATCTCGGCGGACCCATTGCTGCGCGCGTTCGAGCATTCCGCTTGACGCATCCACGCCGATCACCTCACCGCCTGTGCCTACGGCATCGCTAAGGAGCGGCAAGTTCCGGCCAGTGCCGCAGCCGATCTCCAGTACCGTCTCACCTGGCGTGACGGCGAGTCGTTGGACTGCTTTCTTGCGAAACCTGTGCGGAAACAGGATCGAGAACTCAGCGACCCCATACCAGCGCGCCATCCTGTCATAGCGTTGCTGTACTTGGGGGAGGGGCTGACGAACGAAGGTGGATTGACTCATCGAGCGATCATGTCACGACTCATGGTCCAACGAGCAGGCTCGTGCCGGGGTTTCGCTCAGCGCCGACTACTCGCGCCCGTCTCGAAGCGCCTGCGAGAGGAAAGCCACGGCGAGGGCGTTCCCGGCGGCACCTCCGAGATGAACGAAGCGTGGCTTGTTGCGAAGAGCAACCACGTGGTTCAGGCCAAGGACGACAGACAGGATGCGGAGGCCGTGGGCGAGCGCAACCGGCGCGGGCTCGTCAGGCTCAAGGAGCGCGCGGACGAGGGCCGAGGAGAGACCCACATTCCAAAGAGCAATCTCCCGCTGCCATCCCGCAGAATGCTCCCATGTCGAATGCCGGGCTGCCAATCGGGACAGGAAGCCTTGCGTGAGGCCCGCACTCACGCTGAACACTAGCCAGCCAACCAGCCCTGGGCGAACGCTACGGACGAGTTGGGCGCGGTCACTCGGCGTCATGACGGACGGCACTCTACTGGACGCGCTACACCCCGTCGGGAGGCGGGAGGGGCCAAGTCAGCCCGAAGTCCACGACCTCCCGCGAGACAAGCCGCCCGCCGGTCCCCCACGCCTCTAGTACCGGCGGAGCTAGACGCAGCGCGTGGAAGTCCGTCACACCAACGTCTTCTAGCCAGCTCGCGCAGGTGCCCGCGAGCGCTGTCGTCGCGTCGAGCTTCCCCGGTGTGAAGACTGTGAGAGCCGGGGTAGAAAGGAGCCGCTTTGGTTGGCGCTTATCGACAGCGCCGCCGATGCCAGCGGCTCTCCCGACCCTCCCCGCTGGGATGGGCCACACGTTGAGCGCGTAGCTCCCGCTCTCTAAATGGCTCGGCCATGCGCCAACGCCTGAGGGGTTCCGGCCTTGCCAGTAGGCGAGCACCTTCGCCCAATCCTCGGCAGGCGAGAGCTGCCCGAGGAGCTGGACGTCAACAGCCTCGTTCCCAGCCCGCCGTAGCCTCTCCTCCTGCTTCTTGAGCGCCCGCTCTAGTGCCGCGCGAGCCTCCTTCGGCGTCGCCGAATTGACACCGAGGCCAAACGAGCGCGACGGTCGGAGGAGGTCTCGTAATCCCACAACTCATCAACGGGAGGAAGAGACGAGGCTTCGTGTCAGGTTGCCTTGGCCGTAGCAGGAGCTTTGCGTCTGCCACGAGCTTTCTTGTGAGCATTGGGCGTTTTGGCTTTCGGGGCTACAGCTGGCTTCTCAGCGGCTCCATTCACGCTCGGAGCAGTAGGGGCCGAGGGGGCGAGGCTGAAGACGAGCTTCACTTTGCCACGCGCTCCAGGCGCTGACCCTTGTGTGAGGACGCCTTGGCGAGCGAGTTTCTTCAGCGTGTGTGATGCGGTTGCGGGCTTGACGCCAGCGCGGGTAGCGATCGTCTTGATGTCGAGGGCTTCGGACTGACCCTCGAGAGCGCTCAGCACGAGCTGCTCGCTCCCACCCGACTTACGTCCACGTTTCCCAGCAGCTCGCCGCGCTTTCCGGGCTCTCCGCTTAGCCACTGGAGCTATCGAGGAGGAGTTCCTTGACGCGCGAGGACCTGCCAGCTCCAAAAGGGCGCCCAGCGCTGTTTCGAGCTGTTGGGCCTCTGCGACCGGCCCCGCTAGCTCGCCGAGACGCTTCTCGATGTCGCTACGAACTTGCTCAAGAACATCGCCAGGCATATTTCGCCCTCCCTTGGTTTGTGTCGGCCTTGTTCAGAAACGGCCGTCAGAACGACGTGATAATGGCATGTCCTGCGGTAAGTGTCGGACGCTCGTGCGGGTCAGGACGCTGGGCAATCCGGGTAGCGCAGAACTCGCGTGCCGTATCATCATGCAGCTTGAGGCGCGTGTAATGACCTTTCCCGCCGCAGAGCTGCAAGCGGTACGCCGTGACCGTGACCGGGATATGCGCGAGCGGTAGGTGCTCGCCGCGTTCAAGACCAGTCGCCGTACCCGACAGCGCGCCGCCACATGAGCTGTTCGTAGAGCGGGAGCCCGGCGAGTTAGGCGGAGCGTCCGCTCTTCTTGTTCTTGGGTGAGGGTTTGCGCTCCTTGGGTGCGTCGATCCCCGCAGCAAGGTCATCGAGGCTGACGCCGAGTGTCCTAGCAATGACGAGCATTGTGCTGAAACGCGGGTCGCGCTTGCCCTGCTCGATCCTGCCCCACTCGGTGCGGTGCAGCACCGCCTTGCTCGCCACTTCCTCCTGCGAGAGATTGGGCAGCTTCTCCTCGCGGAGTCGTCGTACGTTGCCAGCTAGTTGCTGGAGTAGGCCTGCAAGCTCCGTGTCATGTGCCTCGCGAGTGCTCATCGTGTTGCGCACTCTTGCGTCTGGGTGCGTAGAGGTCTACAGTTTGCACGCTGGGAGCGTAATCGCTGGCAGCCGATAGGCTGTAACGTGCCCCGCCAATGACAGCGACTCAACCGGCGAGAGCGCCATGCGAGAAGCGGCGATTGGCCGCGCCTCGGCCTGAAGCGAGCCTCCTGTACAGGGCATTGCCCTGGGCTGGCGCTTGCGATTCAGGGCGGGCAACAAGCCCATCGAGGCTCGGAATCACAACGCGAAGGAGCGCGGATGATGCGAGTGCGGCGGCGTGTGATGAGACGAGGCGTCCTCCTCGTGGGGGTGGGACTCTGCTGTAGCCAGATATTCTTGGTGCCCGCGCGTTCCGCGCAGGCGAATGCGCGAGGAAGCCAAAAGACGGAGGCATGTGGGCGCCTCAACGCCCAGGGGACGGCTTACCCGGTCTTCACGGTCCGGGCGTATCGAGCGAGTTGCCGCGCGGCAAGAGCGATCCTTCTCGCCTGGACCAGGCATCCGAGTTCGGCACGCAGGCGAGGAGGCATCTGGCATTGTCGCCTTGGGTCGAGCGCTAGTCCGTGGTTCTACTGCACGAGGCGAATCGGGCGCAAGAACCGGGCAATCGCAGAGGCATTTCACGTGTCCTCAACGCCCTCGCCCATGGCGCCGCCCCCTCAGCCTGCTTCGCGAGGCGGATCATCTGGGCAGCACGCGACGCTCAAGCTGAGCCTCTCAACGAACGCTCCATCGATCGGCGAGCAGGTCAGCGTCACGATCGATAACCCATCGCCTGGCGCGGCGTACGAGTATCAGTGGGCCGTCTGCTTTGACAGCCGGGGAAGCGATTGCACCGTCATCACAAACGACACCGGCCCGACGATGACCGTAACCCCGATGTGCGGGACGTATAACCCGTACTACTTGGAGGCTGGAGCATCCTCGCCGATTGGCGCGGTGATCCCCACCGAATCAGGAGCTGTCGTCGCTTCAACCCCGGTACCAAACCCGTGTCAGGGCAGCGCTTGAGCCGCGTTTCTCTAGGGTGGCGTGCGGGGAGTCCGCATGGATTGCGTTCCGCCAAGTTGCGCCGCTTCCTCCGGTAGGCTCGGGGCGCGATGAGCGATCATGAGAAGGCTCCTGGAGCATGAGTCAGCAGTGGATCAGCGAGGCGGGCACGCGAGTAGAAGGCGATGCGCGCTACGCCCCGGTCAATCAAGCGGGCGAAGCTGTGGGCGAGACTGTCTTCCTGCGACGAGGGCAGACCTTTCCAGCCACTCCGAATGACTCCATCGGCTGGCTCGAGAAGGACGCTCTTAGCTCATCGGCGTCGGCCCGCCCACAACCGTGAGAGACCTAACGCCCCCGGCGCCCGAGACCGATAAAGCCGTGCGCTCATGAATCCGTTTGGCTCTCGTAAAGGCCGAGTTCTCTCGTTCCTCATCGCGCTTGTCCTCGCGCTCGTGGTCGTCTATGCGGCGGGCGCCATCAAAGACAACAGCGCCTCTTCCGGCAGCGGCAGCTCAGCCTCGACCTCAACCGCGAAAGGCACGGAAGAAACAAACGGTCCCGCGAGCTTTATCGGCCACGCCTCCAATGCGGTCATGTTCATCCAATGGACGCGGTCGGGGCAGAACGTGACGGGCTCGCTGCGTGAGGCGATCAAAAAGGCAGGCGCGTCCAGTCTTGAAAGCACAGATCGAGCGTTTACGGGCGTCATCGACGGGAAGGGTTTGACGCTGACCGTGAAAGGCGCCCTCGGCGAAAGCTCAGCCTTGGTCGGGGATGTCACGGAACACGGCTTCACGCTCACTCTCCCCGGCCAGGGGAGCAATCTCATCACGATCACTTTTGAACCCGGCGAAGTCGCAGGCTACAACGAAGCGACGAAGCAGCTCATCATCGCCCAGTACCCGTCGCCGTGCTCCTTGTATGTCTCAGGACATGAAGTCCGCGTGAGCTTCACGGGGCCTAACTCGCCGGAACAGTGCGCGAGCTTCGTTCAGAAAGCCGGGAACACGGAATGGACGACAGCGCCACAGACCGGAGCCGAATCCGGGGGTGTGGTCTGTGAAGTTCAGAACCGCAACAACGAAAAGGCCATCGTCACGGATAACGGCGGCCAGTCATACGGCAAAGAAGCCTGTACGCAGCTCTCCGGCGAAGGCTGGGGTTAGATGCTGAGTGATGGTCCTAGCCTCAGCTTCAGCTGCGACATTCTACGGAGCCTATCTAGCCGTTCTGGGTTCTGTGTTGGTGCTGTTTAGCTTCCTTACGACGGGGATGACGGAGGAGTGGTCAAGGAAACTCGGCGCGAGCGGAGCGATTTGCCTCGCGGGGGCGACCGTGTTTGGTCTTCACTCCGACCTCGGGACCTACAGCAGCAAGCATCCCGAACAGGCAGCCCTCGCGATTCTGGCCCTCATAGGGCTGGCCGTCTTCATTGTGTGGCGGGTGTTCGCTGCGCAATCCGTTTCTGACGAGGAGACCAATAGAGGCCACGACAAGAGCACCCAGGTAACCGCCAGCGAACCACCCAGGCAGTGCGGCCAGCATGTCAGCGACCAGATAGGCGAAAAGCAGAACGGTGAAAGCGGCGGCGATCTCCAGGTCGCTGAGGGTGCGGTAGAGCATCCGTCGGACGAGGCCGCCTCTGCGGCCGACAGCGGCGCAGCGTCTCCCTCCGCACGCGATTCGCGCTGAGCGGGCCTGCTGCGCTCGGTGGGCGTGGGGAATCCAATCCATGAATTGATCATGCGCCGCTCGCGGTCGGCATCGCTTGCTTTTCGCTACGCCCGCGCGAGGCGAGACCGCTGAGGACCAAGTAGCGTTCAAGCTGTGGAACGCGACGCCCTCAACTTCTTCGAGCCGTTTGACCGCTTGCCGCCAAACCACGAGAACCAGCTCACACGGGCCTTACTGCTCGTGCTCCGGCTCTCCCCGGTTGCCCATGAGACCTGGTTGACACGGGCTGCTCCCGGCCGCCGCCTACACGAGCTGCCGGTGGCTGTCTTCAACACTCAGCGCCGGGCGGTGCGGAGCGAGAGCAACGCTGAGGACCAGGTGGCCGTCGTCTCGGTGTTCCTGGCCCCGAACAAGCCGCTGGGAGAGGACGTGCTCGTCAAGGAGTCCGACCGCTTGCAGGTGCTGGATGCGGTTATTGAGTACGGCGACGCGCTGGTGATGGTCATCGAGAATAAGGTCGCGGAGGCCAGCGATGCCCAAGCGCGGGAGCTGAACATCACGGGTGCGGGGGTCGTCATCGCTCCGGACCAAGAGCGGCAAGTCGTGACCTGGCCAGAGGTCATCGCCGACATCACCGGCATCGTGGAGCGAGGGCTCGTGGGCGGCGCCGAGCGGGCGGTGCTTGAAGACTTCCTTGCGTATGTAGAGGACCACTTCGCGGAGCTTGGTCCCTACCGAACGCTGGGACTTGCGAAGGGCAACGACTTCCGCACGGGGCGTAGGCTGCGGGCGCTCCTGGGCGAGGCGGCAGCACGGGAGGCGAGGATCGACAAGTGGGGGCCGACCGTGGAGCTGCCCGAGCTGCCCGGCACGGCGGCGCGTGCGTACCTCTTCTCGACTGACGGGGGCATTGAGCTGTCGGTCTACCCGGCAGACACGCTTTCTCAAGCTCGCGCTTTCTATACGCGCCCCGGCGCCGTTGCTGGGCTCCTCACGCTTGCCGCTGACCCGGAGTGGAAGGTCATGCCGAACTACCACTTCGGGCACATGGAGGGCGGTTACGGCTGGACGACCACGAACATGCCCGTTGAGCGCTACGTCACCCTCTGGCAGGAGAGGATTGCCGAGACCGGCGCCGTCAAGCGGGAGGCATGGGATGAGTATTGGGCATGGCTCATCCAGGAAGAACTGGCCACGGCGGATGACCGCGCTGAGTTCGATCGCCACTTCACGGACACAAACCGTCAGACCGCGACGCCGAGGCCTGGCCTCATGGTCGTCCGTCGCTGGGAGCTAGTCCAGGCGGAGGCCCTGGATGGTCAGCACAAGCTCGCTGGAGAGATTGCTGCGGCTCTAAAGATCGCCAGGGACACCCTGTCGGCGTCTTAGGCCTCGGGCGCACCAACAAGACACCAAACGGTCTTCAACGGTTTCGGGAAAGAGACTCCGTCGGGGTACCGCACAACGCACAAGGTGGTGGCGTCGCACGCAGCTGTTCTTCGGCTTCGGTGAGGCCGTCGGCCATGAGCGTTACGGACTGCTCGTGCGGGTCAGGCAGGGCGGCACCATCTGCGGTAGGGATGTCCGTAGTCAATCTCGGGGGTTGAAGAATCCGGCATCAGGACCGTGCCCCCCGCACACTGACCAGTATGGACATCGTGGTGCATGTGCGGGAAGGCAAGTCGGAGGAGCTGCTTCGCCGCGTCGCTGAGCGCATGGGCTGTGAGGACAACTACGAGACGGTCTTGCTGCGCTCGCTCAGTCTCGCCGCCACTGTCACGTGGCACCTCCAGGAAGAAGGCGCGAAGATTGAGTTTCTGTCGCCGCGCGACGGGCCGTCCGAGTTAGCCCCTGGTCCGCTTTATGGGCGTGGTGGGGGCATCAATATCGATGACCTCGGCGAGATGTAGCGCGCTGGCTGCGAGCGGTTTAGTCCTGTCGCGACCGATACTTTAGATGGAGTCGCTCTTGCGCTGATTGCAATCGGCACACATGAGTTGAAGGTTCTCCAAGGTCGTTGCGCCGCCGTGGGCGACAGGCAGGATGTGGTCGTACTGGAGGTCGAATGAGCCTCCGCACTCAACGCAGCGGCCACCATCGCGCTCGAAAACCGCACGCCGAAGTTCCTTCGTGGGATTGGTGCGGGTTGGGCGGCCGTCTTCCTCGGCTCGCATCAGGCTTCTCGCCGAGCGCAGCTTTTGGTCTTGCTGGCGCTTGCGTTGCAAGACGAGCGCCTTGATGTCATCAACATCCAAACCGTCGTCGTCCCACCAGAAGCCGTCCAGAAACTGCCAGAGGCTGCGCCGACCGTCGCGAAAGAGCAGGATTGGTTCCGACGCTTGCGCCTCTTGAGCGGCTCCCACCTGGACCTTCGACAGCCGCAGCTCCATGACCTTACGCCCGGTCTGCACGGCGTAGCGACGGCCTGAAAGCATTCGCGTGAGCGTCCATGGCAGCTTGATGAGCTGCGCTTTGTTATCTGCGCGGAGCATCCTGAAACCGTATCGGCAGGCGGGTGGCCTCCTTTGAGCGAGGCTCGTGCGAACCTCGCTCCGGTTTTGCGCGGAAGCGACCCTAGCGTTCGGACGTGGGCGACCGGCCGATGGATAGCCGAGAAGAGCCGACTCCGGGCGAGAGGCTGCTCTACGCGCTCGGGCAGCTATACAAGCAGTGGCATGTGCGGGCGACGCTGACGCCGCCTCACGAGGTTGATGTCGAGGCGATAGCTCGGATGCTCGGGGTCTGGACGGAGGTGGAGTTCGTCCAGGTAGGCGAGGATGCGGACGAGGAGTACCTGCACCTCCCGACCGAGGTGCTGCTCATCGACCGGCGTCAGGCATTTCCTTGGCAGCTCATGGACCCGTTTGAGTGGGCTATCGAGCTAGAGCGCAAAGAGTTCTGGCGGTACTTTCACTGATGACCCCAGCCAGCGGAGCGGACGCTCTCATCGTGCTCTATGAGGGACTTGAGCCCGAAGAACAGGACGCAGCTTACGAGCGGATTCATGAGGTCCGGCTTCGTCAGCAGAAGGTTGCTGAGACCGAGCTTCAGAGGCATGTCCGGTCACTGCGGCGAGTCGCTGACGCGCTCGGTCATGATCCGGGAGTTGACGAGTACCGTCACGTGTCACGGACGCTGATCCAAGAGGGAGAGGACATTGAGTCCTTCTCGCATCTCTACAAGTTCTTTGACTGTTCGTGGCCGCGTGCTCGTGAGGCGCTCCAGCTGTCTGGGGCGAACGGCGCGCGAGCCGTCGAAGCCCGCTTCCGCAACCGCAAGCTCGGCAAGATCTCGCGCTACACCGAGGACATTCTCAAGGAGACCTTGACGCGTGCTGTCGCGCATTACCGGCGACCGCCTAGTGTCGAAGAGTTCGCATGGTGGCGGGAGCGCCAGCTAGAGCTTGCTCGCGCTCAGGGCGAGGAGTACCCGCATCTCCCGTCTGACAGCCCGTACCGCAGGCGTTGGAAGACGTGGGAGAGCGCGCTCCTACATTTCGGCTACACGCCGGAGGAGGTAGCTCTGCGCCTGGAGCAGCGCGATCAGGTTTTCAACGAGCAAGCCGACCCTTACTTGCCGGATGATCTGCCGGTCGCCGAGCTAGAAACGGCGCTCGTCGGCGAGCCGGAGGCACCGCTCAGCCCCGATGAGGCGCGGCGGGTCGGCGAGACCTACGCCTCCTTCCCGCGCCGGACGCGTTATGTCCTGACCGTCCGCCTCGGGTTGGGAGTCCCGAAGCAGACGCTTCGCGAGGCGGCGGAGCCGCTGGCTCTGCATCTGACGCGCATCCAGCAGCTGCAGCTCTACGCGCTGGACGCGCTTGTCCAAGCGGCAGCGGATGGACGCAAAAAGACGAGACCTGGCCTCCGGGCTGGAGTCATCGAGGGACTTCGCCGGATGAGCGGCGAGAACGGCTCACTCGGGATGGTCGGGCTATCGCCCTCGTTAGTCATCGCTCGACCGGGGCCGCGAGTAGCCTCGGAGGCATGACGGAAGAGCATGAGCCGAGCGAGACGAGCCTCGCCGTGAGTCCTCAACGAGAGGCGAACGTTGCGTACGCGAACGCTCTCATGGATACAGAAATCGGGCAGCGGAATGCTCGCAAGGACTCGCAGGAGGCGACGGCGCGTTGGATCGTGGCGAGCACCGGAATCGTCATGACGCTCTTGCTTGGGCTCGCGAAGGGCGAGGGCGTCTTCAGCTCCTCAGCGTCCGGGCTCGCGCGAGGAGCGCTAGTAGCGACGATCGCCTTGGGCACCTTGACCGCTGTGTGCGCCATCGGATGCTTGTGGCCGCGCCAATATGACCGGCTCGGCGCGAAGGGCCTCGTGAACTTGAACGACACCGCCTTCCTGGACAAACCCGAGCACGAAGTCATGGGCCAAGTCGTGGCGACCCGCATTGCCATCGCGACGAAGATGGATGACCTCCACGAGGCCAAGGCGACCTGGCTGAAGTGGTCGTTCCGCTTCTTGGCTCTCGCCTTCGTGGGCCTCGTCGTCCAAGGAGCCGTGCTCGCGATCAACCCGCCAAAGAGTCCGTCCGCCCAGACCACCAAGATCCAAAGTGGTGCGAAGGCTGCCGACTCAGCTTCTATCCTGAATAGGAACGCGAAAGCAGCCGCGAGCAAGCGATGACGCCCAGCCTAGTCCTACCCCTCTACGACTTCAACGCGCTGACCGCGATGGCGCGAGCGACCGCATACCCGCCGCTCCCGATTGACC
Source organism: uncultured Solirubrobacteraceae bacterium (assembly GCA_963760785.1). GTDB lineage: Bacteria > Actinomycetota > Thermoleophilia > Solirubrobacterales > Solirubrobacteraceae > Palsa-744. The sequence goes on from CAVXEL010000002.1 coordinate 646,997, forward strand.
CGCTTGAAGAGCGTGCCCCTGTCTCGTTGCTCTTCGCCGACAACAAACCGGCTGCCCCTAAACCCGCCGAGGCGCCGAAACCCGCGTACGAGCCGTTGCCGACCGAGATTGACACACGCAAAATCAAACCGGGCACCACGACTAGATGAGCGACGACGAACCTGATCAGTCAGCGGAGGACCCCGGTGCGCAAGAGCCGCCGGAGCCACAGCCGGAACCGGCATATCCAGCACTAGAGCTGGACCAGTTCCGCGAGTCGGACCACGGCGAGCGCGCTGGCTGGCGCTCCCTTGACGACGCTTAGGAGCGTCTCCGTGCCTCCTCGCGCCAGTCTGATGGCCTTCCCCGCGACACCCGTCTGGCCCGCAGCGTCTGTCGCCCCGTACTCCTACCGTGACGCGCTTGGCCGTCTGCGCGACTACGAGGGTTGGCCTTGTCTCTGGCGTGTCGCTGTTGGGGGAGCGCTGCTCGCGTTGGTGCCGCTGCTCGCCATCGGCGGCTTCGTTGCGGGCGTCTACATCGCTGGAGACCTCCATAGTCTCGGGCGGGTTGTGCTGGGCGGGGCCATCGCCTTCGGGCTGGGACAGCTTCTGTATCTCTACATCTGGCGACACCGTCCCTGGGACAAATTGATCGCTAACCGGCTCTGGACTTACGAGGAGCCCGACGGTCCAGGGGACCTGAACGCGATCATCCGGCCGGAGGACTTCCTTCCAGCAACCAAGGCGCTCCGGCGAGCGAAGCTCTGCCCCTGCGGCGGCACGCACATGCCCACCTCAGCGCCTGGGGCCGAGGGCTTGACCTTGAAACTGTTTGTTGGCCGCCCGGCTCGCTGGCATCCACCGGATGCACCCGAGCTTCACATTCAGATCCGAGAGTGTCTTCGCGCCGCGCACATCAGGGCGCGCGTTGCCGGAGAGGACGTCTTCCCCTGACGGCCGTCCGGTGCGCTCCCGAAAGAGGCCTAATACGGACTATCTCTTCGTGAGCGGCGGGAGATACTCGGCCTTCATTGCCGTCTCAAGTCGTTTGGCCGCTGCCTCGGTTTCGCACTCGCGCCAGACGATCTCGCAGCCATCGAGCCAGCGCCTGACGCGGCTCGCCTCGGCTTCGGTGACCTTGTAGATGCCGTCCTTGATGTCTTTTGCCGTGGCTATCCCGAGGTGTTCGGCGACATTGCGCCTCATCGCCGATGTCCCCATACCCGTACCTCGTCCGCTGTGGTTCTTCCACACCCGATCTTGAAGCGAGGTCGCCTTGCCGACATACATCGGCTGACCGCGACGGTAGAGCGCATAGACGCCGGGGGATGTCGGGATGTCGCTTTTCCTGAGGCCCGACATTGACCGCCGTCGGCGCCGTCCCATCGCTCCCCACTGTCGGCCAAGCTGAGGCGTCATCGGGACATCCTGATGAGGGCGCGACCCCGGTCCTTTAGTCGAGGATGTAGCGAGAGTCGTAGCGCAGCGGTGCGCCTGCAATGAGGGCGCGGACCTTCAATCCGTCGTTCTCGTGCGCGTTAGCTGTCCGCGCGACATTCGAAGCGATCCAGTTCTCAACCGACCGGCCTCGTGCTCGGAGCATCGCGAGCGCGGTGCCTGTGGCCTCTACGAGGACAACAGCGGTGTGCGGACGCCCGCTACCGGCGTTGCAGACCTCAACTGCGAACAAGTCCCCGTCCGGTTGGACGGCCGCGCGAGCGACCCTCAAAACCTCGACGCGATCGAAGACCAAGCTGTCTAGAGCCATGAAACAAGTATGCGGCCACTGGCGGCGGAAGGCTCTACCCGACGCCGCCGACCATGCGGGACTCGATCGTCGGTCGTCGGGCGTTAGGCTCCGCCGATCATCCAGCCTCAACGGGGAGCGACGCGTGAAGCAAGCAGGCTCAGTCGGTCGGCGAGAAGGGAGCAGAGATGCCTGAGCTGCTCTGGGAAGGAAAGTACGACGCCAACGGTCGGCGGGTAGCGCCGCCGCGCGTCTCCCTGCCCTTCCAGACGGTCGAGACGGTCAACGAGTCGGCACAGGAGCGCCAACGCTCGCTCGACTTCTTCGCCGACGAGCGGTCAACCGACTGGCGCAATCGGCTCGTCTGGGGCGACAAGAAGTACATCCTCCCGTCGCTCCTCGATGAGTTCGCCGGGCAAGTTGATCTCATCTACATCGACCCGCCGTTCGCGACCGGCGCCGACTTCTCGTTCTCCGCCGCTGTGCCGGAATCCACCGAGACGATTGATAAGCAGCCGAGCGTCATTGAGCAGAAGGCCTACCGGGACACATGGGGGAAAGGTCTCGAAAGCTATGTTCAGTGGCTCGCCGACGCCGCGAGCTACCTCGGCGCTCTGCTCTCGCCAGCAGGGAGCATCTACGTGCACTTGGACTGGCGGGCCGTGCATTACGCCAAGGTGATCTTTGACGAAGTGATGGGTGCTGACAACTTCAAGAACGAGATCGTCTGGCGACGCGCGAACACCCACAACGACCCCGGAGGCTATGGCCGCATTCACGACACCTTGCTTTACTACCGCCGACCCGGCGGGGTCTTCAACCCAGTGTTGGGCGAGTACCGCGAGGAGTACCTAGCCCAGTCGTACAAAAAGGTCGAGAGCGACGGGCGCCGGTACCAGACGCTGCCTTTGCACGCGACCCACGTGTACAGCAGCACCGATGACAACACGAGGCGGTTCGGCGACAAGGTTCTTAGGCCGCCCCCAGGGAAGTACTGGCGATGGTCTCAGGAAAAGATCGATGAGGCGATGGGGCAGGACCTCATCGTCATCTCAAAGAACGACATCCCCCGCTACAAGAAGTACCTTGACGAAGCGGAGGGCGTTCCGTTGCAATCGTTGTGGGATGACCTCAAAATGATGAGTCGGTCAGAGATGGTCGGCTATCCGACGCAGAAGCCCGAATCACTGCTTACTCGCATCCTTAGCTCTTCCTCAGAGCCGGGGGCGCTAGTGCTCGACTGCTTCGCCGGGTCGGGCACCACTGCCGTGGTGGCTGAGCAGCTCGGTCGCCGATGGATTACGTGCGACCTCAGTCGGTTCGCCATTCACACGACGCGCAAGCGGCTGCTCGGGACCGCCGACCTCAAGCCTTTCGTCGTCCAGAACCTCGGCAAGTATGAACGGCAGCTCTGGCAGAGCGCGGAGTTCGGCGAGTCAGCTGCGACACGCACCGACTCGTACCGCTCGTTCATCCTCGATCTCTACCACGCGACGCCCTTGACCGGCTACTCCTGGCTCCACGGCCTCAAGCAGGGACGCATGGTCCATGTCGGGACGGTGGATGCGCCCATCACCGTCGGCGATGTCAAGCAGATCGTCGTGGAGTTCCGCAAGGCCGTCGGGACGGGCAAGAACGCTCCGAAGTCGCAGAGCGTGGACGTCCTCGGCTGGGACTTCGCCTTCGAGCTGAACGAGATCGCCCGCCAGGACGCGAAGAAGGCGAACATCGACCTGCGCCTGGTGCGCATCCCACGCGAGGTCCTCGACAAGCGAGCCGTAGAGCAAGGCGATATCCGGTTCTTCGAGCTGGCGGCGCTCTCCGTCGATCTCAAGACCGCTGGCCGCAAGGTCACGATGAAGCTAGAGGACTTCATCATCCCGCTCGATGACGTCCCGGCAGACGTCCAAAAGACGGTCACGCATTGGTCCCAATGGATCGATTACTGGGCCGTGGACTGGGACAACAAAGACGACACTTTCCACAACGAGTGGCAGGCATATCGGACCACGAAGTCGCCGGACCTGAGCCTTGCGACCGAGCACGAGTACGAGGAGGCGGGCGAGTACGCGGTCGTCGTCAAGGTCATCGACATCCTCGGCAACGACACGACGAAGACGATGTCAGTGAAGGTCGCGGGTCGTGGCGCGTAAGACGGCGCAGCCGACAGGAGCAGGAAGACCTTCTCACCGCGCGGGTCACGACCGCGCCTTGCGTCCCGGAGATCCGCAAGGCCGTCAAGGAGTGGCGCGCAAAAGAAGTACAAAGGCGCCACGGACACGACCAAGGCGCTCTTCAACTACTGGTTCTCGACAGACCACCGTCGGCCGGACGGGCAGGCCTTCCAGTACTACGAAGCGCAGCGCGAAGCGATCGAGACGGTTGCTTGGCTCTACGAGGTGGAGGAGGTCAGGCGCCACAGGGACCTCGTGGAGCGGTTCGCCAAAACGCCAGGCATACACGTCCTGCAATACGACGACTTCGCTCGGTACGCCATCAAGATGGCGACCGGCTCCGGCAAGACGAAGGTCATGGCGCTGATCGTCGCGTGGCAGTACTTCAACGCGGTTGCAGAGGGGAGCGATGAGTACGCCAAGACGTTCCTGATCATCGCGCCCAACGTCATCGTCTTTGAGCGCCTGCGTTCGGACTTCGGTGGCGGGCGGGTCTTCAAGACCGACCCAATCATCCCGCCGGAGCTTCGGATCTTCTGGGAGATGGACTTCTACATGCGCGGCGACCCAGAGCGGGCAAGCTCGCAGGGCGCGCTCTATCTCACGAACATCCAGCAGTTCTACGAGCGAGCCGGAGTCGCGGATCCCCAACGAGCCAGAGGTCGATGACGGATGTGCTCGGGCCGGTGCCGCCGACCGGGAGCGGCGCTGTCGAGGACTTTGACGATCGCATCGCGGCTCGCGGCGAGCCTGCGCTCGTCATCAACGACGAGGGCCATCACCTCCACGACGAGGAAAGCGAGTGGAGCAAGGTCATCCGCCGACTCAACGACGAGAGCGCCGCAGGCGTTCTCGGCCAGCTCGACTTCTCGGCGACGCCTCGGTACCAGAAAGGAGGCCTCTTCACCTGGACGGTCTTCGACTACCCGCTGAAGCAGGCCATCATCGATGCCGTCGTCAAGCAGCCGATGAAGGGGATAACCGCCGGACTGGATGAGGCGCGGTCGGATGTTGCGAGCGTCAAGTACCAGGGCTATCTGACAGCAGGCGTCGAGCGCTGGCGCGAGTACCGAGAGCAGCTCAAGCCACTCGGCAAGAAGCCAGTGCTATTCATCATGCTCAACAGCACCGCCGAGGCCGATGACGTCGGTGACTATCTCCGCGTGAAGTACCCGGAGGAGTTCGGGGCCACAGACGGCGGCGATCCGCAGCTTCTCGTCATCCACACCGACCGCAGTGGCGAGGTCTCGAAGAAGGACCTCGACGCGGCGCGAGAAGTCGCCCGGCGCGTGGATGAGGGGCAAAGCCCCGTCAATGCGATCGTCAGCGTGCTCATGCTCCGCGAGGGATGGGACGTGCAGAACGTCACCGTCATCGTCGGGTTGCGGCCCTACACCTCCAAAGCGAACATCCTCCCCGAGCAGACGATTGGCCGTGGCCTCCGGCTCATGTTCGGGGATCGCTCCTCGACCTACGTCGAGCGGGTGGATGTCATCGGCAACCCGGCGTTCCTGAAGTTCGTGGAGCAGCTCGAACGGGACGAGGACATCACGCTCGACACCTTCGACCTCAAGGAGCCGGTGGTCATCACGACCATCGAACCCGATGAGGCCAAGCTCGACCACGACATCACCATTCCCGTGCTCAGTCCCATCCTCGCCAGGAAGAAGACGCTCGCCGAGGAGATCGCCGGCATCGACGTCGCGAAGCTCGTATGCCCGCGCTTCCCCAAGAAGGAGGGCGACACGGCGGCGCAGCAGTTCCACTACGAGGGCGTGGACATCATCACCCTGGAGAAGCTCGTCGAGCGCGACTACACGATCCCGGAGCCGCAGACCGCCGAGGAGGTCATCTCCTACTACGCCAAGCGGATAGCCCAGGACGTCAAGCTCCCCTCGCAGTTCGCGGCGCTCGTGCCCAAGGTCCGCGACTTCCTCCGCGACCGCGCGTTCGGGGAGACCGTCGATCTCGCCGACAAGGCCATCATTCGCGCGATTGCGACGAGCGTCGCCCAGTACGTGACCGTCAAGACCTTCGCCACGGTCCTGCGCGGCCTCGTCGTGGAAGAGCTCTCGCCCACGCTTGAGCATCCTGGCCGCGCGCTCTCCGAGACGGAGCCGTTCCCGTTCTCCCGGCCGACCTTCGAGGCGAGCAAGACCGTCTTCAACCTCGTGGCCGGAGACAACGAGTTCGAGCGGCAGTTCGGCCAGTTCCTCCAGGACGCGAGCGATGTCAAGTCGTTCGCCAAGCTGCCACGACGGTTCGGCTTCACGATCGAGTACACCGACAGCGCCACGAACCTCCGCTACTACGAGCCAGATTTCGTCGCCGTGGATCTCGACGGCGCGCGCTACGTGATCGAGACGAAGGGCCAGGAAAACATCGACGTCGCGCACAAGGACCGGGCGGCGACGATCTGGTGCGAGAACGCGACACTCCTGACGGGGGTGACCTGGCTCTACCTCAAGGTGCCGCAAGTTGAGTTCGGCAAGCTGCAGCCGCGTGAATTGAGCGATGCCGCGCTCGCCTTCGGCGCCATGACGCCTCTAGATGGGTTGTGATCCCGAGGCTAAAGCTCGCGCAGCACACTCGGCCGAGTGGCTCGTCGTGGCCGTCTTTTGATCAGCGCCAAGCGACACCGCTCTTCCTCGGGCGGGCGCCGTTTCGCAAGCTCGTTGTCCTTCTGGATTCCGTCGTCCTTGATGCGCTGGACGAGTCCGTCTGGGGCAAGGAGTGGCTGCTCGCTGGCCTCCTGACTCTGGATCTCGTGGAATGTCTCCGCTACGCCGATGACGGTGCTCCGGCCGACGCGCCAACCGCGAGCTTCGAGCCGTTGGGAGAGCGAGTGCTGGGCTGGGCGGTCCTGGGTCCTGAAGAACCTGGCGGTCTCCTCGGTTATCGCTCAGTTAGATGGTCCGTGGGTAGCAGAACGGCTGACGGTGCGCTCGTAGGCGATGTTCCCAGTGCCGCTGCGGGAGATGATCGGACGGACGCCTACCGCGACCTTGAGCCAGCAGTCGCGTCGGAGCGGCGGCGGGCGGACGCACTCGCGGCGAAGGTCGCCGAGACGATAGGAGCGGACCTCTTCATCACCGAACGCGAGTATCTCCACAACATCGACCTGGAATCTTGCGGACGGCGTGACCTACTGCGCTCTTGACGACGCGCTGACGAGTCATCGGGCTGTATCTGCGCTCGCAGGGGTCGTTCATCATCTCGCGCGACCCCGCAGGCCGAGGAACCCACACCATGAACCGTGGCCTCTACTACTGGGTCGGCACGCGTGAGCTGCTGCCGTCGGCGTGGCGCTGGTTCTCGGCCTGCGTTCAGCATTCGAAGGCAGTTGAAACGACAGTCTGCTGCTTCTCGGACAATCGGTCTTGCAGCGGGTGCAGCGCGCCCTTCAGGTTCGCGATGAGGTCAACATCGCGCTGAACAAGCCGCAAGACAACGACACTGCCGAGGAGGCGCTCTCCTCGCTGGATGTGGCCTTGTTGCTACTGATGGGCGCCGTAGACGCGACTGCCCGCGTCGTTCATGAAGTGCTCGGCATCGACGGCGGCGCTTACAAAGCCGGATGGCAGAGCAAATCCTGGCTGGCCAAAGTGGCGACCGCAGCGCCGCCTCTCGGAGCGCTCTTTGAGGCGGGCACGGATGAGCTTCACGCGCTCACGATCCTGCGGCTGCTTCGTAACGCCATCCATGGCGAGGCGCTTCCAGCCCTCGCGGTTGGGCAAGGCCGACGGCGAGACCGGACGCTCGTCGGGCTACCCGCCTCTCAGCAAGCTGAGCTGCTCGCGGCATTCGCGGCGCTCGGCGGCGAGGCGGTGTGGGGCGTGGAAGAGCTGATTCCAGGACGCATCCACGCCGACCCCGGCATCCTTCTCGACCAACTGCTGCCCCGCGTTCTGCAAATGCTCAACAAGATCATGGATGCGACTCCCGTGGAGCAGCTCTCTGGCGTCAGCCTTGAGCCAGACGATTCCCAGCCGCCTGTTGAAGGCCACTCGGAGCCATTCCACGAGCTGAACCGTCAAAGTATCCGCTGGCAGCTCGGGCTGTAGGGCGAGAACGGGGATGCTCGTGTTCTGGCGCGAGATACTCAACGAGTACCGAGGCCGTAGAACACTCAGCCGCGAATGGCCGCCAAACCTGGCGAATCGGACCGCGCACTTAAGCGAAAAACGGGCGCGTGCTGCCATTATCCCCATACTCATCATATGGGACGAGGAAAAGCCACGCTGGCGGCCAGTCAATTAGTTAGCCCGAGTCCAAGAGGCGCTCAGGGAGCCGAGCTTCGACTTCGTAACCTAGGCGAGCTTATGGAGCGTTATGAGAACATCACTGGTGAAAACTTTACCCCGCCGGGGAGAGCTTTTCTGGAGCAGTTTTCTACAAATAACCACTTTCTGGTAGCTATCACGAACGATGAAGGCGAAGGCTTCGTCCAGTTGTTTGGCACCGAACAGGAGGCGCAGGACTTCTTGGCTGAGGGGCCTGAGAGCTACCCGCCTTCCTATTCGCCTGTTGGCCTGTTTGACCTGGACGCGGAGGATTGCATCAACAACATGTCTCCCGTCGTAGCAGGGCACTGATGACCCTTCTCGTGCAGAGATGCGCTGCCTGAGAACTCATTAGCGGCAAGTAACCAGCGAACCCCTGAGCGGCTCACGCTAGAACTTGCAAGCCACACGAGCTTGTGTCTAAGCTCCTTTGCATGGCCGAGCGTCCTTCCAGCGAGCCGACGCGGATCAAGCAGCACAGCGTTCCCCGGCATGTGCTGGCCCGCTTTCAGACTAATGAGGGTGGGCTTACGGTCGTTCGCCGTGACCCGGAGATGAAGGTGCTGCGCCGTCAAGCACCTGAGAGCGTGGGCGTGGAGAATCACCTCAATAACTGGCGCGACACGGATGGCACTTGGAACGATGAGTTGGAGACCGGGCCGCTTCAGAACCTGGACACCGTTGGTGCGACCGAGATCAACCAGGCCCTGCGCTTCAGCATTGAGGCGGATGCTGTGAGCCATCTGCGGCTCCTGAACATGGAGCTGGAGCAGCGGGCGAGGCTCCAGCTTTTTGTAGCGAGCCTCATGGTCAGGACCGTCGGATTCAGACAGCAGCTTGACGAGGGTGCCCTGCCGACGCTCCTCGCGTTCATGCAGGAGCGCCTTGAGGAGCAGCACGAGGCCGGTGAGATCACGGACGAGACCTATGAGACGCTGCTCAAGATGAACACGACACCGGGCCAGATCCAGCTTCAAGCGCCCGAGTACCGGCACTTGGGCCTCCTCGTCCCCCTCATTGAGAAGGTGGCCACGCGCCTACATCTGGACACCTACATCGGCGTTCGCCGTTTCGCGAAGCCTCTCCTCATGACGGGAGCCGAGCCCGTCGTGGTCTTCCCGAATGCTGACTTCTCGCAAGGCCTCTCAACAGGAGCCTTCCTCTCGGCTGGTGAGTCGCCGATCGAGCCGTGGCAGCAGCACGACCAGCTCCTGGAGCAGATTGATGAGCGCCTGAACGAGCTGGCGGGCTGCGCGGTTGCTCTCGACCCCTACACGCTGCTGCTCATGTTCCATGCGGAGACGGACGACGGCGGGAAGCTTGCCTACATCGCCTCCCAGGTGCCGCCGGAGGGGTTGGCGGGGGTCATGAACATCCTCGTCGCGGGAGCGTCGCCGTGGATAGCGGGGCGAGACGATTGCGAGCTGATGGCTCTCGTAACCCGGATGGTCGAAGGCGCTTAGAGTCGGCTTCAGACTACCGAGCAGGCGTACGGGCTATGCCCCGCTCTTGGCAAGCGGCACGGGCGAGTGATTGCAGCCTCCGGGCGTGCTCCGTCCGGATGATCGTGCAATATGCGTCGGCTGTCGTCCGCCCGGATTGGCTGGGCTAAGTAGTAGGCGACGGTGTACATAGGAGGTGTTCCCGTGGCAAAGAACGCGCCTACCGGGGACAACCGCCGCATTGGTGCGGTCCGTGATCGCTCGCAGTTCCAGATGCCGAACGGCAAATGGGCTAAGCGAGACGACACCACGGGCCGCATTATGGACGTGAAGACCTCCGACGCGAAGCCCTTCAAGGGCGTTCGCAGAGAGAAATAGTCCAGCGGCTCGGGGGCGGGAGGCCAAATCCTCCCGTCCCCGCTATTCGTCGGAGCCATCCAAGATCCTGCGCTCGTGAGACTCGGCTACCGGGCTTAGGGCATAGGGTTTGCGGCCATGAGCGGTCCCGCCCGGTCCGTCCGACAGTCAGCCTAGAGTCCTCAAGTTCTCGTATCTTCCGTCCGATGTCCCCGAACCATTGGGCTAGCGTATAAAGGATGCGAGACTGTATTAGGCATTGGGCTCATCTATAAGGGATGCAAGAACAACATGAGCGGTTGATTGAGCCTGCCGGTGCTCAAACTTGCCGTGGCAGCCGATATGGACGATAATGAGGCAGTGTCATGACTCAACTCCGCCGCTCCTAATCGCACAAAGGAGCGCGCTCGGATAGGCCGAAAGCAGTGGTGCGTTGGTGTATGTCCCATCAGGGGACGAGAAGCGCAGAGGTTCACACCTTTGTGGAATTAGACCATGACTAAAGCACGCAAAATACCAGCCGGACAAGAAGGGACTAGGTAAGGGCCATGGCTGCCATCGCGGCTTATGTCGTGGTGGGAGGCCTCTTGTTGATTATGACGTACCTCGTCGTGAGGGCGCTAGCTCGTAATGCACCCGATGATCGGGAAGTGGATATCGAGGCGAGACCGTTTCCATGGCCGAAGATCCGCTACAGGGTCAGTGCGCGCAACCCGCAGTTGCCCGCCGCGACCACAGAGAAGCGTGGGGAGCCTACTCGGCGGAGGGGTAATCGCGACCATGAAGTAATCCCTCCGAGGCGCGGCCCCGCAAACAGCAGCGACACGGTCCCGATGAAGCTCACGTATTCGTCCCGACCGCGTGCGGTATCGGATGCGACGGACGAGGAGAGGCTGAACTGAAGCCCGTGCGCGGAGTGATACTCGGCGCATGGGAAAGAACGCTAAGCCCTGGCAGGATTACACGGATGATCAGCGACGAGAGCTGGTTGAGCGCTACGAGGGATGTCGAACCGTCGCGGAGAAGTATCAACTCGCTCAGGATCTTGGTCTAAGAGTGGCGCAGCTTTACAATCTCTACAGCCGCTGGCACCGACGGGGCATACGCACCCCGGCCAGGTAGCATGCTTACGAGCCCAAGTAAGATAGCGTGGGAAGTATGCCCTACCCACGTCCGATGGCTGAGCGTTTCGCTACTACGCTCGGTATCGCTCATCACACCCGGCAGGAGCCGGAGTATCTGTGGGAAGCCGCAGCGCGTATTGCAGAGATCAACTCTGACGACGTGACACTTCTTTCCGAGAATGGCCTCGCCTATCTTGTCGGACAAGACTGGGTTGTGTCTCACGATGGCAAATGGAATGTCCGCGCGTGGGAGGGTGAGGATGATGAGTTCTATAAGGAAGCCGACGAACTCGGGGCGCTTGACGAGCGAGACCTGTGAAGTATTGCGACAAGCGGCGTATCTTGCTGGCGACGAAATCGCGCGCACGCGATACGTTAGTCACACGAAAGGAGGTGCAAAGGATTATGCCTAGCAAATACGGGAATCAGACGATTGGGGACTTCGTGCGCAAGCAATGCGTGCCTCGCGCGAAGCTGGCCTCGGCTGTGAAGCCGAAGCCACGAGTAGCGCGGGAGCCGAAGAGCAAAAAGCCGACGCGGCCTCGATAGTCTGGGGAAGAGGGTCGGTCCGTCCGGTTGGCCAGACAAGTCCTACTAATGGCCTGGCCGACGGGGCAGCGAGGTGCCCCGAGCAGGGCGTGCAACTACTCAGGCGAGGCGGTAGCCCTCGTCTGGGGTAGTTGCATACGCGACTTCAGTTGTTTGGAAGCGAAAAGAGAACCAGCCGTCCACGCTCTTGCGCTTCGGACTGGCGTCAAATCGCCTGCAGCCCGCGCTGAGCGCGGCTCTGCGATTAGACCGTAGAAAACCCGAGGAATATGCACGTTGGCGCTGTTGCTGGACTTCCAGTATCCACTGACGCTTGGTGAGCGACAGTCCCGCGCCTGGAGGCTGTAGGGCTACATGTAGTACGTTTTTGCCGTCTTCGTTCGCGGCCCGCACAGCTTCTCAAGGCCGTAGCGAGCTATGGCGAGGGCGATGGCGGCGAGCACCGCAGCGACCACGCTGAGCAGCAGCGTGAGCGCGTTCGCGATGTTCAATACAAGCTCTCTCTCCGGCACACGTTTGTGCCACAGATCGCACACACGTGGCTTGAGACTCTCGCCCCAGTCCTCAAGGACGCGCTGGACTCTGCGGCGACCAAGAGCCACGAGATCGACATCGGCGCGCGCCGCCATCCCGACGCCCTCGATGCTCGCTGCGACCTCGGGCGGAGCGTAGCGGTGGATGATTGCGCCAAGGCGCTCGTCGGGTGTGACCTCGTAGGCGCCTATGACAGAGAGAAGCTCGTCCTCTGACAGGTCGGAGAGGCCAGCGATGAGGGCGCCGAGTGGTTCATTCGCCGCGTCGTCTGCCTCTGGGACCACGGAGTGCTCCGCGTGGCTCCCACGTTCTGGCTCACGGATTCCGCTGCCCTCCATTTGCTGGCCCCCTTTCGCGTGAGCCTATCTGCTCGTCAAGACTCTGCCGACGCCGAGCAATGTCTGCGCCGATGAGCACCCAGCCCGCATCGTGCTCGCCGTCGGCGTGTTGTGCGACCCGATAGTCAGACAGTGCGAACAGTACAGCACGGTCTCACGACGAGTTGCGCGGGTCGTCCGCTGTCATGTGGGCGCGGAAGGCGCGCGTCACGCGGCGAGCAGGCGCATCCGACCTTCGTTGACCGCCAACGATGAGTGCTCGCGATGCGCGCTGGCGATGGGCGGAGAGTCAATTCCAGTTCTTCGATGGCAGCTCCTCAGTGACCTGCACGGCTCTCATGAACTCGGCGACCTTGTACGTGTCGAAGTACATCGTCTCGCCAGGCTGAAACCAGTCCGTGAAGACCTCACACTTACCCGAGTTCCCGGTGGTCGCGATTCCTCTGTGATGCGCGATGTCGTTTCGGAAGTGTCGCAGGTCGCCAAGCGGGGGAAGCTCCAGTGGCTTGGGTAGGTCCATCGCATCGGTGATTCGCTTCCGATAGTGCTCCTCCCACTCTGTATAGACGGCGATGACCCACTGCTGGCTGATGCGTGTCGCCACCGAGCCGCCTTCGCCAAGCAGCTCGGGAAGGTCGCCGAGGCGCCACTTCGAGTACGCAACCGAGGTCGGCCAAGCAGGATGGCCGTCACTGATTAAGACGGTCGAATCGGCGGTGGTTGGTGGCTGAGCTGTCGTGAGCTTGTCTTCCCAATACTTGCGTGTCTCGCGGACTCCCTGGAGAGCAAACGCATGGACACCAGCCAGCTCGTTGAGCACATCCACGAACTCCTGAAACGCGGGGTCGAGGGCCATCAGGGCATCGTTACATACTTAGGCGGTGGCGCGAGTCGATATCAGCGGCGTCAGGCGATGCGGTGCTCCGGTGCCCGTAGGCTCTCTGGATGAGCAAACGCGCGTGGGGCGGCACGGTACTCGGGGCCTGTCTGATTGCCCTAGAAGGGTCTAGCGAAACGGCTGGCGAACGTCTCGGCCGCTGACCCGCCTTACTTCTTGCGTTCACCCTGTTCTCGGATGCGTTTCAGCTCGCGGGTGCGCGTGATTTCGCGTTCTTTCTTCGTGAAGCCCCCGCTCTGGACGCCGAGGTAGATGAAAAAGGCGAGCACCGGAATCCCAACGAAGATGCCGAGCAGCACGATCCCTACAGATGCAACGATCATCGCTTTCCTCCCTGGGACGGTGGCCTTTCACCACCCGAACGCTACTACGCCGCGAGCGGGAGCGCTGCGCGTCCGAAACGGTGCCGCTGGTGCTCCTGTCCGTCGCTGCCGTGGGGAGCGCGACAACTCATCGCCTGGTGACCTTACGTCGGCTCGCGAAGTGCCTCGCGAAAGCGAGACCTCCCAGGAGCAACGTCCCGAGTAAGGCCACCATCCCGGATACCAGGGCCAAGTTGGGGGTGACAGGGTACGCAAGCGTGTAAGCCCAGTGCGAGATGAGGACGGCAATAAGACAGGCCGTGAGGATGAACCGGCGGAGCCTCGCGAGCTTGAGGGCGTCATGAGCTACGCAGATAAGGAACACGAGAGTAAGCGAAAGGAACATAAGGCAAACATAGGTCGGCTCGCCCGTTTGGGCAGGCTGGGGCACTTCTCTGGGAAATGCAGTAGGTGCGGGCGTGGCGAGGAGGCGAAAAGCGCGTCATGACGGGACGCATGGTGGCAAGCTCGGCGTATGGACACCGCAGCGCAGCAAACGCCCGAAAACCAGCAATCCCGGTTACCCCGGCTTGGGATGCACCTTGGGCGGCTCCCCGAGATCAGTTTTGCCCTCTGTGGCGTGTTCTTGGTGTACGTCGCGGTGAGCTATAGGAATACTGGCGACAGTGGCGCCATTCACTTCCTGGTGTGTTTCGCATGGTACATCTTCAGCTTCGTCCTCCTCGACGCGCGTAGGGCAGGACAGGACTATCGGCGCGAGCAGCAGCGCACTCATCGCGAGCGCGACGGCGAATAGAACACCGCTGACGACGGGGTATTCGCCAGACGCCCACATCGGCTCGGCCGCGCCAACGACAGCGCCCACGGCACCCGCAAAGGAGATCCGCAGCCCCCACTTCTCCAACCATTCCTCGCGAGCCGCGACGGAGTAGACGGGCCAGCGTGTGGCCATTGCCATGGCGCAGCCAAGAAGCACGAAGGCCGCCCCACAGACTAACAAGGACGTGCCTGGCGGAGCAGGGGAAGTGTGAGCGGCCACGATCATCACGGGTTCATCGGCTTCGCGCTACGAGTGCGTTAGGCGCAATATGAGTCGGGAGAGGCTTGGTGGTGACCATCCTGTTGTTGGAGCCATCCGACGGCGCGGGCCGGATCAGGGCGTGCAACTCCTCCGGCGAGGTGGTATCCCTCGTCCGGGGTAGTTGCACGCTCGACTTCACTTGTTTGGAAGCGAAAAAGAACCAGCCGTCCACGCTCATGCGCTTCGGACCGGCCTTGGTCGCCTGCAGCCCGCGCCTGCGCGCGGCCCACGCTTAGACCGTAGAAAATGCGATGAATGTGCACGTATGTTTTGGCGTGGGTGCGGTAAGCCTGCGAGTTTTGCGGGCAGGTTCCCCCGTTCCGGGGGACGAAATAGCCTTGGATGAGACCGAGAGTGAGCAAGCGAGAGACGCGTGCGCCGACGATGGCGGAGCACGAGCTTCTGCTTGCGAGGCTCCTAGAGCTGCCAGGGCTCACCTTTCGCATCCGCAGGGCCGATACCGACCGTGGTGCGCCCCGGCAACTATAAGAGACCGATGAGAACCGATGCCGAGCGGGAGGTCCTGCTCGCACGGGTGCTAGCTCTCCCCGAGGGCGATCGGTTGTGGATTCATGGGGAGGTCGCGGAGTCGGTAGGCGGGCGCTTGGGACGCGAGACTCAGCGGGCCAAGCAAGCACGCTTGCGTCGAGAAGCGCTAGAGGCGGTACATGCGGCAGCAAAGCATCTCGGGCTACCGGCCGAGCAAGCTCCGAGTATCCCCGAGTTTCGTAAGGCTGCCGCTGAGACCACGCTCCCGATGACGTTCAGCGGAGTCTATGAAGCGTTTGAGAACAACTGGGAGTTGATTACCCGCATCTACCGTGGAGAGAGAATTCCGAAGACCGCTGCTGAGCGAGCAGCATTCCAGGCGATCATCGGGAGGAACCGAACGGACAAGGAAGCGCCCTTGACGTGCGTCCGCCTCTTCCTCAGCCAAGACCCGCCGCCGCGCTCAACCGGGCGGGCCGATTACCAAGCGTGGGCGCAGGAAATGAACGAGAACCTTCCCGAAGGTTGGCAGCGGCTCGTAGAGGACCCCGACTATATTCGCGGCGTCTCGCGCACGACTTGGGACAACTGCCTCGCGGTAGCGCGGGACGAGAAGACTTTGGAGGAGGCGCAGCAGCAAACGCTCACGACCTACCTGTCGGAATCCGGGCCGCTCGTCGGCCATTGGCTGGCGAGTTGGGTCCTCGGAGTCTCGGGCCACAAGTACGGTCACGGACTGCCTCCGGGGTATCCCGAGCCTGTCGTCTGCCTAGGGAAAACGAACTGGCTCTGGCTCCTCTCGGACATCCGCGCCTACGGCGAGGGTAGACGCGACTTCACGCACGCTCGCGGACACCTGCAGCACTCATATGTGGATTCGGACGAGATAGCCGAAAAGCTAAACGTCTCCTTGGGGACCCTCAATTCGCGTCTTGTAAAAGCGGCCCGAAAAGGATGGGACAAAGTTCCCCCACCAGCAGGACGAGCAGGCAAGAGGCTCTACTGGGAACGCGCCGTGGTGGAACGCTGGTTCCAAGAGCACCCCAACGCCCGGAGGGGTGCAGGAAGCCGAGGAAGGCCCCGTAATCCCCGCGTTTCGGAGATTTTGGTGGAGGCTACCTAGCCCAAAGGACACACCAGGTAGCCGAAAAACGGCATTCCAGAGCCGAAAACGGGAGGTCACGTCCCGCTAAGCGAGGCAAAAGCGGGCCGAAAATCCGCGAAAAATCCCGCTAAGCAAATCCGGGGTCTCCCAAGGCCGCATTCTAGAGCCATTTCTTACTTGAAATGAAGGCCTGCGCGCCCGCCTACGAGCGGTGCTGCGGCGCAGCGCGCCCGAGCCCGACAGCTCGGGAAGGCTCGAGGTCGACGAGCTGACGCTCGACCTCGCCCGTCGCTCGGCGGCCCTGGCGGGAGTGAGTCTCGACCTGCGGCGAATGGAGTACGAACTGCTGGCACACCTCGCACGGCAGCCCGAGCGTGTGTTCAGCCGCGAGGAGCTGCTCCGGGCGGTCTGGGGCTATCGGTCGGTCGGCTCGACCCGGACGGTTGACACGACCGCGAGCCGCCTCCGCCGCAAGATGCCCAGCGGCGGACCGTGGGTTGTCAACGTCTGGGGCGTCGGCTACCGCCTGACCTGAGCGCGCCGGCCTGAGCTCACGCGTGGCGTCGTCGCCGCGCGCAACACCTCCGCTCCAGGTCCGCACTCTCCCCTAGGCGCGCCGGCAGCAGCCGCCGCGCCGCCCTGCTCGCGTCCACTCGCGAACGCGATCGATCGGAAACCGCGCAGCGGGCGGCGCGGCCGTGCCGGCCGCGTCATCCGCACGTCGCCGTCCGGCGCCCGGCCCCTGCCGGACGCGAACCGCGCCTGCTCGAGCTCGAGCGGGCTCACAACCAGAAAGGACCACCATGACAAACGCCGAGGAAGCACATCAGACGGGAGCGCTGGCAGCCCGCTCGCTGGAGGGGTACCCGGAGGTGGCAGTCGAATACGGCGTTCGACTCGCAGCCGCGTTTCTGCTCGGACTGCTCGCCGCACGGATGATGCGCAGACGCCAGCTTCACTGGAGCTGGGCCGCGACGCTGCTGCCCCCGGTTCTGCTGCTGCGCACGGCCCTCGGGGGCGCTGCGATCGACCTGCTCGTGCTGTTGGGTGTGGCGTCAGTACGCGGGCGAGGATGGCACCGTCGGGACCTCGACACGGGAGGGGACCTCGCCGCTGTGGCGCGTGCGCGACTCACCCCGGCGAGCGCCTGTCGTCTCGCAGCCGGACGGGTTCACGTCGAGCTCCGCGGGCCCTCGCGCCGAGCGTCCGAGGGCGAGCTGAGGCTCGGCCGCGACCGGGATGGTCGGTCCGTCTCCGTTCCCTTCTCCGCGGACTCGCCGGGCCACACCCTGGTGGTCGGTGCGACGGGGTCGGGCAAGACGGTCACCCAGACGCTGTTCGCGGTGCGGGCCATCGAAGCAGGCCGGGCGGCGATCGTCATCGATCCCAAGGGCGACCGGGGCATGCGCGCCCGGCTGAGCGACGCCGCCGAGGCGGCGGGCCGTGAGCTGATCGAGTGGACGCCGAGCGGTCCGACGATCTACAACCCGTACTCGCGCGGAGGGGACAGCGAGATCGCCGACCGCCTGCTCGCCGGCGAGCGCTTCACCGAGCCCCACTACCTGCGACAGGCGCAGCGATACCTGGGGCATGTCGTGCGGGCCCTGCGCGCGAC
Source organism: uncultured Solirubrobacteraceae bacterium (assembly GCA_963760785.1). Lineage (GTDB taxonomy): Bacteria > Actinomycetota > Thermoleophilia > Solirubrobacterales > Solirubrobacteraceae > Palsa-744. Next base: position 665,037 of record CAVXEL010000002.1, read on the forward strand.
CGGCGCGGAGGTCGATCTCGGACGGATCGTCGAGCTGCTCGACCCTCGAGCACTCGAGGCGCTGCTGCGCGAGCTGCCGGAGCCGCGGGCGCTGACCGGTCACTCCTACCTCGACTCGCTCACCGCCCGTCAGCTTCGCGACCTCGCCGGCGTGAGAGACCGGATGGCGATCCTGGCCGAGTCGGATGTCGGTCGCTGGCTCGACCCCGGATCGGGCGAGGCGCGGCGCTTCGACCTGTTGGGAGCGGCGCGCTCCGGGGAGGTGGTGTACTTCAACCTCGAATCCGACAGCCGCCCGCTGCTCGCGCAGATGCTCGGCGCGGCGATCGTGCAGGACCTGCAGAGTGCCGTCGCGTCACTTCAGGGCGCACCGGCGGCCGCCCTGGTGGTGATCGACGAGTTCTCCGCGCTCGCCGCCGAGCAGGTGGTGGCGCTGTTCGGTAGAGCGCGCTCGGCGGGATTCTCGCTGCTGCTGGGCACCCAGGAGCTCTCCGACCTGCGACTGCCGGGACGCGAGCGACTGCTCGAGCAGGTGATGGGCAACCTGTCGCTGCTGATCGCCCACCGGCAGGTCGTCCCGGCCTCGGCCGAGCTGGTGGCCAGGCTCGGCGGCGTGCGAGGCGCATGGCGGGTCTCCTGGGCGAGCGACGGCCGCGCGACCCGTACGAGGACGCAGGAACCGACGCTGTCGGCTGAGACGATGATGGGGCTCGCTCCCGGATGGGGGGCCGTGATCGGCCTGGGCCATTCCGGGCCGGCGCGGCTGGTGAGGATCGCGGCGACTGGAGGTGAGCGCTGATGGCCAGCTCGATCACGCGCCCCGGCCGCGACTCCCAGCGGGCGGAGATGCTCGCATGGGCGGCCTCGCTGGGGGCTGTCACGCCCGAGGCCGTGTCCCGTCACGACGGCTGCACGATCTCCTCGGCACGAGGAAGGCTCGCCGCGGCGGAGCGGGCCGGCCTGTTGGCGGCCCACCGCCTCCTGAGAGGCGAGCCGGCGCTCTACACCGTCACGCGCTCGGGAATGAGAGCGGCCGCCGTGGCCGACCTCGAGCCGGCACGCGTGAGTCCCGGAGGTGCCCGCCACGCGATCGCCTGCTGCACGGTCGCGCCTGAGCTGGAACACGCGTTCCCCGACCATCTCCTGCTTGGCGAGCCAGCGCTGCGACGGGAGGAGCGGCGATCGGGAGCGCCGCTCGCGAGCATCCGGCTGGGCCCGGGTGCAGGCCGGTGGAGCTCCGATCACCGGCCCGACCTCGTGCTGCTCGAGCGGGCCGGGCGCGGCTCGGCCCCGGTGGCGGTGGAGGTCGAGCTGACCGTGAAGGCGCCCGAGCGACTGCGGGCGATCTGCCGCGGCTGGGCGCGAAGCAGACGGGTCGCTGGCGTGCTGTACCTGGTGGCGCCCGAGGTGCGGGCGCCTCTGTTGCGTGCCATCGAGGCGGCGGGCGGCTGCGATCGGATCGTGCCGGTCGACCTCGACGCGCTGTCGCACCCCGAGGAGCCGACGCCCGAGCTCCACAGAACCGTCGCCGGCGCCCCGTAGCTTCAGTGTCGTGGGGGGTCAACCATCGACAATGGAGACCATCACATGTTCACGATCAACCGAGTAGTCCTGGTGGGCCGGCTGACCCGCGACCCCGAGCTGCGTGCGCTCCCGTCGGGTACGAGTGTCTGCAACCTCCGACTGGCGTGTAACGCGACGCACCGCGATGCCGCCTCGGGCGAGCGCACCGAGAGGCCCAATTACTTCGACGTCTCGGTCTACGGGGGTCCTGGCGAGAGCGTCGGCACCTACATGCGGAAGGGCAGCCGTGTGGCGATCGACGGGCGGCTGAGCTGGCGCGAGTGGGAGACCTCCGACGAGCAGCGTCGTCAGGCGGTGAGCATCGTCGCCGACACCGTGCAGTTCCTCGACCGGCCGGGAGATCGCGGCGGACCGGAGGCGGAGGACTCCGGCTCGGGCGAGCTCGTCGGCGTCGGCGAGGAGAGCGGCTTCTGACGTTCGCGGCCCGCGGCGAGCCGAGGATCCGCGGAGGGGGCACCCGGGTGCCCCCTCCGTCGCCGCGAGGCGCTTATCGACCGGCGGTCCGCTGCGGCGGAGAGTCGCCGCCTCGCGACGGGTCGGCGCCGCCGGCGCATAGACTGCCCGGCCCGAACCCAGCTGCCGAGCAGGAGGCGGTATCGATGCCAGTCAACACGAGCGCGATCGGCAAGACCTACGAGCCGGTCACCTACGCGGTGGGGCGCGAGAAGATCCGTGAGTATGCCCGTGCGGTGGGCGAGACAAACCCGGTCCACCTGGACGTGGCGGCCGCCCGGGCGGCGGGCTACGAGGACCTCGTAGCGCCGCCGATGTTCGCGGTCGTCTACAGCGCGCCGGCCGTCGGGCCGCCGATCTTCGACCCCGAGATAGAGCTGAACTTCGCGATGATGGTTCACGGAGGACAGCAGTTCGAATGGGGCGCGCCGGTCGTGGCGGGCGACGAGATCACGACGGTCGCATCGGTCAAGGACATCTCCGAATCGGACGGCCGCGGCTACTACGTGTTCGACTCGGCTTCGACCAATCAGCGTGGCGAGCAGGTCTGCCGCGGTACCTGGACCAACATCGTCAGGGGAGTGTGAGCGAGATGGCCGACCTCCACGCGGGGCAGCCGATCCAGGAGTTGCGGGTGACGCCTGACAAGTACCTGACCGTGCGATACGCGGGCGCCTCAGGGGACTTCAACCCGATCCACATCGACGAGGAGTTCGCACGCGCAGTCGGCCTTCCGGGCCGGATCCTGCACGGTCTCTGGACCATGGCCCAGGTCGCCCGCGCGCAGACGGACGCGGCGGGCGGGCCGGAGCACCTCAAGCGGCTGTCGGTCCAGTTCCGGGGCATGGGCGTCCCGGAGCGCGAGCTGACGGTCAGCGGCACGGTGCGCGAGTTGAGCGACGGGAGGGCCATCATCGACACGGTGGCCGAACAGGACGGCAACCAGATCATCCGCAACGCGGAGGCCGAAGTCACCCTGTAGAGCGACGGGTCGTCCGAGCACGCCAGCGCCCCGCCTACAATCAGGTGCATGCTCACCCCACGCCAGGAGCGAATCCTGGGCAAGGTCGTCGAGGAGTACCTGCACACCGGTCAGCCGGTGCCCTCGCGCGCGGTCGCAGCCGACCCGGACCTCGACTGCGGGCCCTCCACGGCCCGGAACGAACTTGCCCTGCTGGAGGAGTACGGACTCCTGGACCACCCTCACGTCTCGGCGGGGCGAGTGCCAACCGACGCGGGCCATCGCTACGTGGTCGACCGGCTGCTGCGCTCCGGGCAGCACCTGCCCACGCAGGCGCCCCGCCTCGATCTGACGCTGACTCGCCGCGAGATCGACGAGGCGATGCGAGCGACGAGTGAAACGCTCTCGCAGATGACCAACCTGCTGGCGGTGGTCTCGGCTCCGTCGAACAACACCGCCACGATCCGTCATGTCGAGGTACTCGAGCTCCAGCCCCGGGTGGTTCTGGTGGTGATCATCACCTCGGCGGGGAACGTCTCGAAGATGCTGGCCACCTTCGATCGCGATCTCGACTCGGGCCTCGTTTCATGGGCGGGGGAGTACCTCAACGAGCGCCTGGTCGGGATGGGCCTGGGTGCGAGGATGCTGGCGGCACGGCTGGTCGAACCGAGCCTGTCGGCGACCGAGGTGGCCTTTCTCGAGCGCCTCGCCCCGGCCTTCGGCGAGCTCGCGGGCGACGGCGAGGACGCGCTGTACCTCGAGGGGACGGCGCGCCTCTTCCAGGCCGGAGCCATCGAGGACGCGAGCCGGGTGAACGAGCTGATCGCGCTGCTGGAGCAGCGCGTCGCGTTGCTCGAGGTCCTGCGCGCCGCCCTGACCGAGCCGGGGGTGTACGTGCGGATCGGACGGGAGAACGATCTGCCGGCGATGCACTCGCTGGGGGTCGTGGCCACCGGCTACGGCGTCGCCCGCCGCAAGCTCGGCACGGTCTCCGTGATCGGCCCTGTGCGCATGGACTACGCCGGCGTGATCGGCACCGTCCGTGACGCTGCCCAGCAGCTCTCGCGGTTCGTCGAAGATGCCTACGCAGAGAACTGACAGAAGCCGCATGCCCCGCGATCCCTACGAGGTGCTGGGCGTCGGGCGGGAGGCGTCCGAGCAGGAGGTCAAGAAAGCCTTCCGCCAGCTCGCCCGAGAGCTGCACCCCGATGTCAACGCCCATGATCCTCAGGCGGAGGAGAAGTTCAAGGAGGCCGCCGAGGCGTACGAGATCCTCTGCGATGCCGAGCGCCGGGCGACCTACGACCGCTACGGACACGAGGGTCTGCGGACCGGCGGCTACGCCCCCAACTTCGAGGGCTTCGGCTCGATCAGCGATCTGTTCAACGCGTTCTTCGGCGGCGGTGGACCGTTCGCGTCGGCGCAGGGCGCCGACGCGGCGGTGGCGGTGGACATAGACCTGATCGAGGCCGCCGAGGGCGTCACGGTCGAGGTGTCCTACGAGGCGGTCGACCGCTGCGAGCACTGCAAGGGCAACGGTGCCGAGCCGGGCACGCCAATCGAGACCTGCCAGCGGTGCGGTGGCGCGGGTCAGCTCCAGGCGGTCAGCCAGACGCTGTTGGGGCAGATGGTCCGTACGATGGTCTGCGACGCCTGCCATGGCGACGGTCGCGTGCCGACGAAGCCGTGCGGCGAGTGCCGCGGCCGCGGCCAGGTGTCCCGGTCGCGCCGGCTCGAGGTCGAGATCCCGGCGGGAATCGCAGACGGCCAGCGGATTCGGATGAGCGGCCAGGGCAGCGCCGGTTCGGCAGGAGCACCCCCGGGCGATCTCTACGTCCTGGTCGGTGTGCGCGAGGACGAGCGGTTCCTACGGGAAGGCGACCATCTCGTCACGGCGCTCGACGTGCCCGCGCCGCTTGCCGCCCTCGGGACGACTCTGGAGGTCCCGACGTTGGGAGGCACGTCCTCGGTAGAGCTGCCGCCGGGCACCCAACCTGGCGAGGTGCTGACGGTCCGGGGCGAGGGAATGCCGGGCTTGCGCAGGGCCCGAAGGGGGATCTTCGGGTGGTGGTCAACGTCGTGGTGCCGCGCCGCCTGAAGCCCGAGCAGCGCGAGCTGCTCGAGCGGTTCAACGAGAGCCTCACCGAGGAGAACATGCGCTCGCAGGAGTCGATGTTCGCCAAGCTGCGCCGCGCGCTGGGCAGCCAGGCGGCGTGATCCGCCTCGCAGTCCGGGTTCCCCGCGAGCAGGCCGAGCTGGTGCTGGCGGAGCTTCTGGATCTGACTCCGGCCGGCGTGGAGGAGGTCCGTCCCGACGAGCAGACGGTCGAGTACGCCGTATACGGCGCCCCGGGTGAGCTGCCCGGCCTGCCGGACCTGTGCGCCCTCGCGGGCGGTGCATTGGTCGAGGTCTCAACCAGCGAGGTGGACGACAACTGGCAGGAGCGCTGGAAGGACTTTCACCGCCCGGTTCTCATATCGCCGCCGGCCCGACAGCGAGCCGGTGACCGGGCGGCCCCGTCGATCCGCGTGCGTCCGCCCTGGGAGCCTCCCGACCCCGACGCCGCCCCGGACCTGCTGGAGATCGTGATCGATCCGGGGCAGGCGTTCGGCACCGGCGCGCACGCGAGCACCAGGCTCTGTCTGGGGCTGCTGCTCGGCCTGCTCGTCGCGGAGCCGGTGAGCGCGGCCGTGCTCGACGTCGGCACCGGCTCGGGGGTGCTGGCGATCGCCGCGGGGATGCTCGGCCTCGGCCCGCTGCTCGGGCTGGACAACGAGCCCGAGGCGGTCGAGGCCGCGCGAGCGAACGCGCTCGCCAACGGCGTCGCGTTGACTGCGGAGCGCTTCGACCTGCGCAGCCAGGATCTCCCTTGGCTCGGCCAGAAGCACGGACAGCCTCCTGGGGGAGAGACGATCGTGCTTGCAAACCTGCTGCGGCCGCTGCTGCTCGCCCTCGCGCCCGCCATCCGCCGCCCTCCCCGACACCTGATCGCGGGAGGGCTGCTGGCGGGCGAGCTCGACGAGATAGCCCTCGCCTTCGAGGCCAGACACGGACTGGCCGAGCGGGAGCGGCGCGTCGCCGGCGAGTGGGGAGCCCTGCTGCTCTCCAGGGAGCCGGCCGACCGGGACCCCGAGAGCTAAGGGCCGGCGCCTGCTCGGCCGATGTAGCCAAGAGCACCGGCGCGTGCAACGATGCAGGTTCACGCTCAGGTCGACGCTCGGTCAAGGAGAGGCGTGAGGATGAGAAGCAGCACGGCAAGGACATGGATGACGATCGCCGCCACTGGCCTGTCGGCTCTGGCCGGCGCCCCCGCGGCTCTGGCCGGCGCCCAGCACGCAGGGGCCAGGCGCGCCGCTGCAGCAACTGGGATCGCAGCGGCCAGCGCCAGCGTCCGTAGCCTCGCTCAAGCCCGGCACCTGGCCGCCAGGAACTACCGGCAGACGAAACTCAGCCTCGTGACGCTGCGCGAGGCCCGCAAACACGCCGAAGCTGAACGACGGACGGTCGAAAAGCTCCAGCGCCACTCGGCGCGCGTCACGGCCCGGCTGCAGGCGCGCCAGCAGGAGCTCGCGGAGCTCCAGTCGGGCGGCGGCGCTCAGAGGGCGATCGAACGTGTCGAAGGCGAAATCGCCCTGCTGCAGGCCCGCCTCGAAGCGCTCGCCCCGACCACACCGGCGCTCGCCGCGGCCAGCCCCGATTCGACCGTGACCAAGGATCTGGCGACCGAAAAGCAGCTCCAGGGCGAGCTCCCCCAGCTGCGCGCCGCCTACGAACAGAGCAACGCGAGCTACGAGGCAGCCCGGGCCAGCCTCGCGGCCCTGAAGGCCTCCGGCTGATCCGCCGCGCCGGGCGGTCCGGCGACCGGGTCAGATCTGGCTGCGGGCGCTCCCGTCATCGGACTCACCGTCTGCGATCTGCGTCGCGGCCAGCACGTTCGCCCGGTAGATCAGGTCGATCGCGGGACGGATCCCGTCCTCTTCGCCCATCAGCTGTCCTGCGGCCCGCAGCGCCCGGCCCACCGTCTCGAGCGCCTCGCCGTCGTCACCCGGGTCGGGGTCGCGGCACGCGGCGATCGCCATTTCGAGCATCGCCTCGGCCTGCTCCGCCACGCCGGTGAACAGCGCCGGCCCGACCAGGCTCGCGTAGCCGTAGACCCTCACCAGCCGGCCCGAGAGCGTGATCGTCGGGCCGCGGCGAGGGGCGCTGACCGGCGGCAGCTCCTGGCCATCGATCAGGCAAGCCATCGTTCCCCCCAGAACCAGTCGCGTGAGACGGTCCTCCAGGCCGGCCTGGCGGGCCACGCGCAGCGCCATGTAGAGCGTCGTCGCCGGCAACCCGTAGGGCGGGTCCGAAGCGAACACGACCCGCTCGGCGGGAACCCTTGCGAACAGCTCGATCACGTCGAGCGGAAAGAAGCAGGACATGTCATAGAGGACGCCCGGATGGCCGGCCAGGCGGGAGCTGAGGATGCCCTGATCGCAGATCGCGCCGTGAGCGAGGATCAGCACCGCGCCGGGGTGGCGCAGCGCGAGGTCGGCCAGCCCGTCGGCAAGCGGCGGCAGTCCGCGACCGGCATGGATCAACACCGGCACGGCGGCTTCTTCGGCGAGCTTGAAGACATCGTCGAGGTCCCCCCCGTCGAAGACGAAGTCCTGGGCTCGCGGGTGGAGCTTGATGCCTCGGGCCCCGGCGGCGAGACTGCGCTCGCACTCCGCCACCGCATCTTCGGCAGGGTCGAGCCGGGCGAAGGGGACGAGCCGTCCGTCGCTTTCCCCGGCCCAGGCCAGCACCCGGTCGTTGGGGAGTCTGTAGGCGGGCCGGCGCTCGGGGTCGTGGAGGGGGAAGACGCAGGCGCGCCGCGCTTCGGCCATGTCGAGCTGCCCGAGCAGCTGCTCCAGGGTGAGCGAGCGGCCGTCCTCGTCGAGCCCCAGATGAGTGTGTGCGTCGATCACTTCCGCGTCCCGCGGGCGCAGGCGCGCGGTCTCGGCCAGGAACGGCGCCAGCGCTTGGCTGTAGATCGAGCGGTTCAAGGGCTGCACCCTATTCTGAAGCCGTGGCCTGGCACGTGGTGATCGCTGGCGGAGGCTTCGGGGGCTTCTACGCGGCCCGCGCGCTGGAGCGCGTCCTGCCCCCACAGAGCGCCCGAGTGACGCTGGTGAACGAGGCCAATTTCATGCTGTACACACCGCTCCTTCCCGGGGCGGCAGGCGCGACCCTCGATCCGCGGCACGTGTCGGTCCCGCTGCGCTCCCAGCTTCATCACACCGATCTGCTGATCGGCCGCGTCACAGCGGGCGACCCTGCCGAACGCGAGCTGACCGTGGAGCGAATCGACGGCGAGACCGTCCGCCTGCCCTATCACCAGCTCGTCGTGGCGCTCGGCTCGGTCTCGCGCACGCTGCCCGTCCCCGGGCTTGCCGAGCACGGCATCGGGCTGAAGTCGCTCTCGGACGCGACCGCGCTGCGCAACCAGGTCCTGGAATGCCTGGACATCGCCGAGTCGCTGGAAGACGCCGACCTGCGCCGCGAGTACCTCGGCTTCGTGTTCGTCGGCGCCGGCTACGCCGGCGTCGAGGGCTTGGCGGAGCTGCAGGACTTCGCTGTGCAGGTCATCGAGCTGTACCCACGGTGCGCCCGGCAGGGCATGCGCTGGATACTCGTCGAGGCGCGGGAGCGGATCATGCAGGAGGTACCGCCCAGTCTCTCCTCCTTCGCCGAGAGCGAGCTGCGACGCCGCGGGATCCAGATCCTGACCGGGACGACGCTTCGCCGGATCGACAACCGCTGCGTCGCCCTGTCAAACGGCGAGATCGTCCCGGCCCGCACTCTGGTGTGGACAGCGGGGGTGACGCCAAGCCCTGTCGTCGCCCACCTCGGGCTGCCGCTCGAGCAGGGCGGACGGATCGTCGTCGATGCGACCATGCGGGTCGACCCGGCGGTGTTGCCGCCCGGCCCCGCGCCCGAAGCAGCGGTGTGGGCGATCGGCGACTGCGCCGCCGTACCCGATGCCTCCCGTCCGGGCGAGCCGTGTCCGCCGACCGCTCAGCACGCGCTCAGGCAGGGACGGCTGGTCGCGCGCAACGTCGCCGCGACGATTGCCGGCAGGCCGGCAAGGCCGTTCCGCTACCGCACGCTGGGCGTGTTCGCCGAGTTGGGGCAGGGTGAGGCCGTGGCGATCACCTTCGGCCTGCGCTGGCGGGGATTCCCCGCGTGGCTGCTGGCCCGTACCTATCACCTGCTGCTGATGCCGGGGATCGGGCGGCGGCTGCGTCTGCTGTTCGACTGGAACGTCGCGCTGCTGTTCGGCCGCGACGCGTCCTCGCCGGGGCGCCTGGGCAGCCCGACGCCGTTGGAGGTGGGCAGCCGCTCTCCAAAGCCGCCGGGCCGCGTATCCTGAGGTGAGGATGACGATAAGCGAGCAGATCAAAACCGACCTCCAGGGCGCGATGCGCGCTGGTGAAAAGGACAGAGTCGGCGCCCTGCGGCTGGTGCTCTCGGAGCTGCAGAAGGCCTCCAAGGAGGGAGGCGACGACGAGTTGACCGTGCTGCGCCGCGAGCGCAAGCGCCGCCTCGAGGCATCGCGCGCCTACCGCGAGGCCGGGCGTGAGGACCTCGCCGGCGGCGAGGACGCGGAGGCTGAGCTGATCGGGGGCTATCTGCCGGCTGAAGTCTCCGAAGACGAGTTGCGCGCGATCGTCGAGCAGGCGGTGCGTGAGAGCGGCGCCGAGTCGGTCAAGGACATGGGGACGGCCATGAGGACGGCGATGGCGGCCGTCGACGGCCGCGCGGACGGCAAGCGCGTGTCGGGGCTGGTGAGGGCCGCGCTGCAGGGATGAAGACACAGATCGAGCTCTCAAACGTTGTCGCTGCCGAGCTGGCCGGCAGCCAGGACGTGGTGCTGCGCGCGCTGGAGGCGCACCTCGACTGCAGGGTCTTTCTGCGCGGGAATCTCCTCACCTTCGAAGGTGAGGAGAGCGAGACGAACGCCGGCGAGCGGGTCGTGAAGGAGCTCTCCGACCTGATCGCCCGGGGCCATCAGATCGGCCCGGGAACGATCACGGCTGTGACCGGCGCGCTGGACGCGCACGAGTCTCCAGCGCGGGTTCTGGAGGATGTGGTGTGGTCCCACCGCGGGCTGCGGGTGGCCCCCAAGACGGTCAACCAGAAGCGCTACGTCGACTCGATCAGGAAGAGCACGATCACCTTCGGGGTGGGACCGGCCGGCACCGGCAAGACGTTCCTGGCCGTGGCGATGGCGGCCGCGGCGCTCTCGCGCCACGAGGTCAACCGCATCATCCTGACCCGTCCTGCGGTCGAGGCGGGCGAGCGCCTGGGCTTCCTGCCGGGGGACCTGATGGCGAAGGTCGACCCGTACCTGCGACCGCTGTTCGACGCGCTGCACGACATGCTCGACCCGGAGAAGGTCTCCCAGCACATCGACCGCGGCGTGATCGAGATCGCCCCCCTCGCCTTCATGCGCGGGCGCACTCTGAACGACTCCTTCGTGATCCTCGACGAGGCCCAGAACACGACGCCGGAGCAGATGAAGATGTTCCTGACCAGACTGGGCTTCGGCTCGCGAATGGTCGTCACGGGCGACATCACCCAGGTCGATCTGCCCCGCGAGCAGCAGTCGGGGCTGATCGTCGTCGGCGATGTGCTCGAGTCGGTCGAGGATGTCGAGTTCGTCCGCTTCGGGGGCGAGGACGTGGTACGGCACAAGCTCGTCCAGAGGATCGTGGAGGCCTACGACGCTCACTCGCAGCGCACACCCGGGACCGCGCAGCCGGGAGCGGCGGCGAACGGCCCGGGCCGCCCGGCGATCCGCAGCGCCTGAGGCTGATGATCGACGTCGAGGTCTTCGGCGAGAGCCTCGCCCCGGACCGCCCGCCCGAGCAGGAGGTGCGGCGGCTCTGCGAGCTCGCGGCCGGCAGTCGAGGCGTGCTCGACGGGCACGTCGCGGTCTCCTATGTGAGCTCGCCCCAGATCGCCCGACTCAACGGCCGCCATCGCGGCAAAGCCGAACCGACCGACGTCCTGTCGTTCCCGATCGACGGCGTCGAGGAGCTCGACGCGCCGAGCAGCGAGCCCCGCGAGCTCGGCGACGTGGTGATCTGCCCTCGCCACACTGCCGATTTGCGGGAGGCGATCGTCCACGGCATGCTGCACCTACTGGGAATGGACCACGAGCGCGACGCCGGCGAGATGCTCGCCCTGCAGGACGAGCTGCTCCGACAGGCAGGACGGTGACCCGTAGCGGCTTCGTCGCGCTCGCCGGCCGCCCCAACGTGGGGAAGTCGACCTTCGTCAACCGGGTCGTCGGCGAGAAGATCGCGATCGTCTCCGACCGCCCCCAGACGACCCGGCGGGCGATACGCGGTATCCACCAGACGGGCGAGCGCCAGCTCGTGCTGGTCGACCTGCCGGGGGTCCAGCGCCCCCGCGACGCGTTGACCACCCGCATGGCCAGGCGTGTGCGGGAGGAGCTCGGGGGCGCCGACGCGGCGCTGCTGATGCTGAACGGCCAGCAGCGCCTGGGGCCAGGCGACCGCTTCATCGCCAGGGAGCTCGCCGCCTCGCGCGTCCCGGTCGCGATCGCGGTCAACAAGGTCGATCGCCTACCGCAGGCCGAGCTGCTTGCGCTGCTGGCGCAGGCCGGGGAGCTCGAGCTCGAGGGCGAGATCTTCCCGATCTCGGCGCGTACCGGCACCGGCGTGGGCGAGCTGGTCGAGCACCTCGCCTCGCTGCTGCCCGAGGGCCCCTTCATGTTCGCCTCCGAGACCGCGTCGGACCAGCCATTGGAGCTGCTGATGGCCGAACTGATCCGCGAGGCGGTCATCAAGCGGACCTTCCACGAGGTCCCGCATGCCGTTGAGGTGGTGATCGAGGAGATCGATCGGTCCCGCGAGGAGCTGGTCTGGGTGAGGGCCCTGATCTGGGTCGAGAGCTCCTCGCAGAAGGGGATCCTGATCGGCGCCCACGGGAGCATGATCAAGGCGATCGGCACCGCTGCCCGCAAGGAGCTCCAGCGGGTGCTGCAGTCGCGGGTCCACCTCGACCTGTCGGTTCGGGTGCGCCGGGACTGGCGCGCCGACGAGGGGCTGCTGGACCGGCTCGGGATCGGCTAGGACCGTCCGGGCGCCGGCGGGCGCGATCTCGGGCTCATGGGATCTCCCGCAGCGGAGGGGTCGCTTCGACCTGCGCCGGATCGCGGCCGGGTTCGCCTGCCCGCTGGCCTGGAGGCAGCGTGGGCACGCCCCAGCAGCAGGAAAGGCCCTCGTGCACGTCACGCTCGGCGGCGAACAGCGTCCGGGATCGGCCCGGGTACTCCCACGCGCTGGGGTACTCCCCGGGGTAGGCGCGACAGGCGCGCAGCACCGCATCGGCCCGGCGGGCGCACTCCCGGGCCCTGTACCTGTCTCGGCAAAGGAAGACGACGAGCGGGGTCGCCTTGCCGCGGTCGCCGTAGCGCCCGACGTGCAGCGACCAGCCCGCCAGGAAATGGTCGTAGCGCTCGAGCTTGGCAACCCAACCGTCGCTGCCCAGGCGATCGTCCATCTCGACCAGCACGTCGCCCGCCCTCTCGTCCTGCCCGCCAGCCAGCACCACCCTCGCGTCCGGGCGCAGCGTGTCGAAGCGCTCCACCTCCAGGAGCGCTCCGTCTGTGCCGGTGCGTAGGAAGTCGTGCGGCACGCGGCCGCCCGGCAGACGCAGATCCGCCGGCGTCAGGGCCCGACTCCCCGCGGGCCGCGGCGGCACGAGCACCGACGACTGCGGCCCGTGCAACTCGATGACCTCCCGAACCGCTGCCAGCGCGAGCGCCCAGCCGGCCACGTGAAGCTCGTGACGCGCCTGGCGCAGGTCGGACCCGGGCCCTGCACGGTCGCTTCCGTCGAGCGGCGCCGGACGAGCCAAGCCGAGGCCGGCCGCGTCGTGCCCGGCGCTCTCGAGCGCCCAGCGGCCGTCGGGGGTGATCCGGTAGCACATGGGGACACCGCCCCCATCGGGGCGGTGGAACTGGAACCGTTCGACCAGCCCCGCGTCAGCCAGCCGCTTCAGCCGCCGCTGGGTCGTGGTAGGCGCTCGGGACGGGTTGAAGCGGCGGTGGATCTGGCTGCTCAGAAGGTGCCCGAACGTCGCGATCAGCCCCAGCACCGCCAGATCGGTCGGCTCGGCGCGGAAGTCCGCCAGCCGGGGATGACGGGGCGCAGCACGGACGCTGCTGGCGCGGTCGAGCTCGAGCAGCTCGCGGTAGCTGTCGGCGGGCGTCCCGCCTGGGACCGGCGGCTCGGCCTCCGGCTCTGCGCACGCGCCCGATGGGACCGGCGGCGGCGATGCGTCGCGATCGGGCTCGTCCCGCCCCTGCGGAGGCCGATCGCCGACTACGCGTTCCCAATGGGGCTGGCGCAGGTCTTCCAGCGGCCGACCGCCGCGGCGATGTTGCTCGGCGGCGTGCAGAGCGAGTCTCTCGGCGTCCACTCGCAACGGGATCGTCTGCGCCACGAAGGCCGCCTGACGCCCCTGAGGCGTGCTCCAGCTGGCGATTGCGTGGTGCTTTGGCAGCCGCAATCGCACGTCCGGGTGGCCCAATGCGGAGAGCCGTGCGATGCCCGGTCGGACCGTGTCGGAGAACTCGGCCATCGTCAGCGTCACCCCGGCTCTGGCGTCGCGAGCCGAGGCGGTGGCGAAGTAGACCCTGTGGGCGAACAGCGCATCGAGCTGCTCCCGCACCTCGGGGTCGGTCCACTGCGCGTCGGTCTGCCAGCAGGCAACCGTCTCGAGTCCGGCAGAGCGCTTCAACGCCATCGTCTCGGCGAAGCCGCGGTTCAGGACGAGCGGCGCCTCGTCGACCTTCAGAGCGACCGCGGTGCGATGCTCGGGCGCGACCAGATCCTGCTGGCGCGCCAACGCCGCATCGAGCATGCCGACCAGCAGCTGCATCAGCACCGAGGTGTTGCCCGCCCCCATCGCGCCGAGGGCACCCTTCACGACGAGCACCTCCCCACCGGCGATCACCCGATCGAAGTCGACCCGGAGCGACTGGTTCAGCAGCACCCGCTTGATGGAGGGCGAGTTCAGGAGCCGAGCCAGCTTGTTGACCGGGGCGTCGAGCTTGCTGGTCGTGGCGCTGCGGGCGTCGGCGAGCTGAGCGGCGAGCTCCTGGGTGAAGAATGACGAGATCTCCTTGAGCTCCGGGAGCTCACGCACCCGAGCTCCGACCGCTCTTCGGTAGGCGTATCCCTCCTCGCCGACCGACAGCATGCGGGCGGCGTCCCACAGCGTGCCCCGGCGGTCGTGGGCCAACACCGCGATGATCGCGTTGCGTAGATACCGGTCGGAGGAGGCCCTGATGTCGGCGTCGGACGGAACGCTATAGCGACACCACCCGGGCCCAGCGAGGATCGAGTGACCGGTGGCTCGGTCACAATGCCGCGATGCCTCGGCGGTGGGTCTTGTGGGCCTTGTTCGCCCACAGCACCCTCCCGATCCTCCCCACCACAATCCTATGGCGCTCGCGATCCGGACGGGTCATCAAGACGATCCAGGCCGGCGGGTGAAGCCCCTAACGACCTCCCCCTGAGACGGGACGGCGAGCAGGTCCGTCGCGCAGAGTCGCCGGTGTGCTGCCGTCAGGCCCCCGCCGAAGGCGGGTCAGACTCGACACCGATCGGCGTGTCAACGCTGTCCAAGATTGGATAAACGCGCAGCGGACTGGCGCTTACGATCGCACCGTCCGTTTTCCACGACGCTCCGGTGTTGCATCCGTAGCTTTGCGATGACCAGGCGGACCGAAGGTACAGAGTCATGGCAGAAGTCATAAAGAGCTTCCTGGAAAAAGCGAAACCAAGCCTGACGGATAGCGAAGGCGGAGCCGGCTGGCTCGCCGCAGGCCTGGTTACGTTTGGCGCACTGCTGTTGGCGGTCGGGATCGGCACTGGCGACGTAGCTCGCGTTCTGCGGAACGAGACGGTTCCAGCCGGGATCACATTGGGTCTGGTTCTACTGGGAAGCATCCTGGCTGCCTGGGCCGGCTGGCTCACGAGTGACGCGAACCGGGCGAAATGGCTGATCCGGGCGGGGAACGTGGCGCTACTTGCGGCTGCTGTGGCCGCCTTCTGGACAGGGGTCGCTTCGGCGCGTGAGCGACCAGACCCGGCGGTGTCCGCGTCGATTCAAACCGGACAAAACGGCGAACGGGCTTTACATTTCGAGGCGAAGGACACCGGGTTTCAGTCGGGGCAGCGGATGAACGTGGAGGTGCGAGCGCTCTACGAGTCCGAAGGAAAGGTGCTCGGCACGAGCACTCTCTACAGCGCGTCGCTCGGCCCGGACTCCTCCGGAAGTGTCGACCACAGCGGCGAACTAGCGGTCCCGCCGGCGCCCGCAGACGACGTGGAGGTCCACGCCTGGGTTGGCGCACGTGAGCCGTGCGACACCGCCAGCTCCACCAGCACTGGGTGCACGACCCTGCACGTCACGCGCGTGTTCGAGAAGCCGCAGCTCGCCGTGAAATGGAAAGATCCGGCCCACAGCGCAGCAGGTCTCGAAGTCGCGCTCTCGGCACACGACCTCGGCACCCACCGGGTCCTCCTACGAGCAGAAGACACCGAGACCCACAAAGCCCTGTTCGAAGCGTCCTGGCCCGCTAGCGCCGCCGGCAGCGTCACACAGACCATCGTCGCGATCGTGCCACCCGCCGCCCGCGCGGTCTGCATAGTGGCGAGCACAAGCGAAGCAACTCCGCCGTGCGACGCGCCGCCAGGAAGCGGCAACGCGTTCGTCATCACCAGCGCCCCGCCGACGTGAGTCAGTTCACCCAGGGTTCGTCTCGAGGCCGTCGGCCGAGCAATACCACCTCGACAGCGGTCGACCATCGCGCCCGGCCGTTCGGGCGTATGAGTCGCTCCCCTCCTCCACGTCGTCGGTTTGGTCGGGTCGGCTGCCGAATTGAGACGTTGCCGATCACCTGATGCTTGGAGCGTCTTTCGACCGTCGGGAGTAGGCGTTGCTAGTTGAATGTGGTCCGTGGGCCACGGGCCCGGGCTCACAGCCCATCGAGCACTCAACGGTTGGGAACTGTATTGCAACGCTTGACACAAGCGGGGGGCTCGCTGACGATCTGCGAATGCGCGAGAGGGACGTGCGTCCTGGTCTCGACTCGGTCCGACGCCCTGAGTTGCTCGTGCGTCTGAGCAGCACTGGTCCCAGCGCCAGCGCAGAGCGTTGCCAACCCGCTGGGAGCCTCCCCGGAACGCGGGTGGGGAAGTCGGGCAACGCCGCCCGCCCGGGCGAACCGGGAGACATTCAGAGGGAATTGTCGATGCTGGAAGAAGCGCTCGCTGGCCAGGACCCGAGACCGGACCCGGCGGAGAGAATACTCACTACCGTTCTGTTCACCGACATCGTCGATGCAACCGCCCGCGCCGCAGCGATCGGCGACGCGGCGTGGAGGCTGCTGCTGGATCGACACGACATGATCTCGCAAAGCACGGTCTCCGACTGCCGCGGACGTTTTGTAAAGGGCACCGGCGACGGGGTGCTCGCCACGTTCGGCACGCCCGTGCGAGGGCTCCATTGCGCCAAAGCGCTGCGGACGTCGCTTAGCCATGTTGGAATCACGATCCGGGCCGGCGTTCACACGGGCGAAGTCGAGCGTCGCGGCGGGGACGTTGCAGGGATCGGAGTTCACATCGCAGCTCGTGTCGCAGAGCTGGCCGCCCCAGGCGAGGTACTCGCCTCCCGGACAGTGAAGGATCTCGCCGCCGGCGGCGGTTACACGTTCACCAGCCGTGGCGTCCGTCGCCTCAAGGGGATACCCGAGGCGTGGGAGCTACTCGCCGTCACCTGAGCGGCCGACGTCGGGGGGGGCGGTGGG
The DNA here is from genome assembly GCA_963760785.1 of uncultured Solirubrobacteraceae bacterium. Taxonomy (GTDB): domain Bacteria; phylum Actinomycetota; class Thermoleophilia; order Solirubrobacterales; family Solirubrobacteraceae; genus Palsa-744. The sequence continues at coordinate 681,911 of CAVXEL010000002.1, forward strand.
GCACGAAAGGGTTGGCGCTACCCGGAGCCGCTCCCCAAGCCGCTCGCCACCGGCACCCTAATCGTCGCCCGGTTCTCGATCGAGTTTCCCAGCTGAGCGGCAACCAGCAACCGACTGGGCTCGCGCTCTTTAGAGCAGGGCGCCTTTTTCCTTCCGGTCCATCGGGGCCTGCATCCACCACGGGTTGCGCCCGCGCAGGATCAACGGAACCTGTACAGCGATCAGGACGGCGAGCGGGGCAAACAGCCACGGGACGATGCCGTCGACCGCCAGCCAGATGCACACTCCAAGCAGGATCAGCATGCCGGGAAGCTTCAACGGGTTGTTCCGCGGCTCCGGCTCACGCCGACGCCGAAACGCCCCCACCAAAAACGGCGCATACACCAATCCGACGATCACCGCGGCGACCATCCCCTACGCCCCCAGGATGATCGAGACGCCCCACCGGACGTGAGCGTCCGGCCGTGCCGCGGGGATTGTCCCTCGACGCGCACCCTTGTGACCGCCGAGCAGCCCCTTGACTGCCGCCTGGTTGCGATTGATGACGAGCTTCACCGAAAGGCCCCTATTCGACCAGCGGACCCGAGCTTCACTCTACTGTGGATCTGCATCCGGGTCCTCCTAGGGACTGGGGCTTTGACACCACCAGCCTCCAAGGAGGACCGGATGAACAACGTCTTCAGGTTCTACAGCTAGCTGGCCACGAGCTTCGCAACCACTTGCCTAGTCCCGCATTGTGAGGCTATTCGTTGGCTTTGACGACCGAGGCTTCGGCGGTCTCGATTTTCCCGTTCAGGATCGCCGTGTTCGCGCCCGAGCCGGACGGCAGCCCGAGCCTGCTGTCGATCGTCCCGTCGAGCAGCCCGAACAGCCCGCAGCCCGTGGCTGCCGGAGCGGCGAATGTGTTGTTGACCAGCGAGCTGTTGTTGAACTCGAGGATCCCTTCAGCCGGTTCTGCGAATTCGCCTTTCCGGCCGGTGGCCGATCCGCTTTTGCCCGTCGATAGGTTCACGACGATCGGCGCGGAGTTGGAGCCGACGTAGCAGGAGCTGCCCAGGAGCGGGTTTTCGAGATGCACCTTCACGGGCAGCGACAGCGCCGTGCCGCTTTCTTCCAGGTAGCTGCCGAGGTTCAGCGTGACCGCGCTTGCCGGCCCGGCCAGTTCGGTCGTCGCGTTGACGCCCGTGACGCCGTTTTCGAAGATGGCTTCACAGCTGATCCGCAGGAAGTAATTTGAGATTTCGTTGCATTTCACGAGCCCAGAGAGGCCGCCGGGCACTTTCTGCGGGCTTTTGACGAGCGTGTTGCCGCCTTTCGCGGCGACCATCGAGAAGGTTCCTTCACTGTTTGGATTGAGGCCGCCCTGCAGGACGATCGCTTTTTCGATCGGCACCGTTTCTTTGCCGATCTGGATCTTGCCGCTTTCCGTCTTCGCGTACAGACACTCGAACGCGCTCGTCACCGGGCATTCGGAGAAGACAGCGTATTCCCCTTTCGGGGCGGCCATCGCGGGCGATGCGACCGCAGCCGTGACCAGCAGTGCCGCGAGCAGCGAGACCGCCCCGAGCAGCCGATACCCGGGCAGGTGCCCCTTAATGGATGAAACCATGGTTTCCACCTTCCTTTGCTCATACGGTTGGTTGATGCGGCGCCCCCGCCGCATCAATGATTGTTGAGGTATTCGGTGGGGATCTCGTCCTGCACGAGGCATAACGTGATCGTTTCCCACCGCCGTCCAATATACACCTCCGGCGCAAGGTCGCACAGCGCAGCCGTGCTGGTGTCGACGGTGGCCCGGCCGCGCCGGGGCATCGATCGGTGCGCAATCTTGTCGCGGCGCACGGCGTGAGTCAGAGGCGCCGAATGTGCGGCACCGCCAGCTCGACGGGCGGCTGCCCGCCGCCTGGGAGGAACTCTGCGGACGACTCGCCCCCGAGACACGCCTTGCCGTTGGTCTGAGGGCTGCGTGGCCGGATGCGCAGATGCTTGACGTGAAACGCTCGGCAGGCGATCGCGTGGGGCGTCGAGATGTACGCCCCGCCGTTGTCCGGGCATGAAACTGCTGGCCGACCCCCCCGGGAGGGTCGTGTTCCCGGGACATCTTCGCGGCGGCGGGACCAGCCAGGACGTGCTCGCTGCCACGCTGGCTGCGCAGCGCCACGCCTCGGGCCGGGCTGGCCCGCGAGCAGTTGCTGCACCCGGGGGTCCGGGCAGAGCAGGGACGCGACCGGCGGCGCCCACGGCCGGGGCCCGTGATTGCGCTGCTACCGCGGCGGCGGGCCGACACCTCGGACTGAGCCACACCGTTGCTCTTGACGCTGACGGTAGGCGCTCGCCTATTGCAGTGCCGATGGGCATGAAAGGCCGGTACCGCGCTCGCGCCGGCAGCGACACGGCGGGCTCGGCCTGCGCTTGAATTACCGGCGAGACGATCGCAAGTCTGGGGGCCGCGACGACACGCACTTCAGCTGACCGTTGGTGGCAGTGAGTACCGGTAGCCAGGCCGGGTTGCCAATCACGTTCACGGCGACGTTCGGGAAGGTCATCACGGTCTGCAGTGCGGCCGAAGTAGGCGGCACGGGTCCCGAGCTCGGTCCGTCCGGTAGCTCTACGAACATATGTTCGTATGTAAGAGGACATCTGCATAGGAGGTTGAAGATCGAGTGGCTTTGGCAGATCGCAGCCGGATCGAGTGGACCGAGGCCACCTGGAACCCCGTCACGGGGTGCGACCAGGTTTCCCCTGGCTGCGCGCACTGCTACGCGAAAACGTTTGCAGAGCGCTGGCGCGGGACCCCCGGCCATCCCTACGAGCAGGGGTTCGACTTGAAGCTGTGGCCTGGGCGTCTGGGGCAGCCGCTGCGTTGGGCTCGGCCACGGATGATCTTCGTGAACTCGATGAGCGACCTGTTCCATGAGCGGATCCCGGACGGGTACATCAGAGAGGTGTTCGAGGTCATGGCCCGCGCGAAGCAGCACACCTTCCAGGTCCTCACGAAGCGCCATGAGCGTCTAGCCGAACTGGCCCCGGGGCTTGAGTGGTCAGCGAACGTGTGGATGGGCGTGAGCATCGAGAACCGGCGCTTCGTCCATCGCGCCGACTATCTTCGCGAGGTGCCAGCGGCGGTCCGTTTCATCAGCGCCGAGCCGTTGCTCGGGCCCCTTGAGGGGTTGGACTTGACCGAGATTGATTGGCTGATCGCGGGCGGCGAGTCGGGACCGGGCCACCGCATGATGAGGCTGGAGTGGGTGCAGGACCTCCGGGACCGGAGCGTCGCGGAGGGCGTCGCGTTCTTCTTCAAGCAGTGGGGCGGGCGCACGGCGAAGGCGGGCGGCCGCGACCTGGAGGGCCGGACCTGGAGTGAGATGCCTGATGGTCGCGGGCTTGCCGTGGCCTAGATGAACCGGAGCCGCGTCCCGGGCGGGAACGTAACCGCTCGTTTCCTGCCTGTCAGCGCCTCGAGTTCCCCTCTCCGCTCGGCCGGCGCCAAGGTTCGCTGCTTGAGGTGCCCTTTCGGGAGGTAGGCGGTGCTGAGCAGCGTGTAGCGCTCGGCTTCCTCGATGCTGAACGGACGCTCTGCGAAGTGCTGCTTCAGTGCGCGAAGCAGCGGCATCGTGTCGGGCTCGGGCTCGAATAGCACGAGCTCGCCGGTGGTGTCTCGGTAGCGCTCCCCGGCGAGCGGGTCGGCGTGCCACATCGCCTCCTTCATCTTTTCGAGGCCCTTCTCGTGGCCCGTCGTGAAATAGAGGCGGTAGCCGTTGCCTTTCGCCGTCGCGACCTCGAACGAGCGGACGAGCCGCTCTTTGGAGCCGAACCGGAGCTGCTCCTGAAAGAGGTCGTGGAGGAACTCGACTCGGGCGGCGCCCTGCAGCCCGATCGCCTCACGCCAACGCTCACTCCCGTAAAGCGCGGTCAGTGCCTGCTCCTGACCTTCACGGCCGACGAACCGGTTGACGAACGGCAGGGGCATGTAGACGAGCGCCTCGCATCGCTCGAACGCGAGGAAACGCCCGGCGAGATGCATCGGCGCGTCGGTGTAGCCGAACGGGTCGATGAACGCGAAGGTCGGAGCGAGTCTGGCTCCGCGTGACTCGATGCCGTCGAGGAGGCCAGTGAAGACGTCCTCGAAGCGGCCTTCCTCAACAAGCACGCGCACCTGAGACGGAAGCTTCAGCACGGCGACCTCGGCTCGGAGATGTTCGATCCGGTCTTCGCGCTCCTCGATGAAGAGGTAGATTAGATCCGCCGTGATGAGATCCCGTTTCGTATGCTCGAGGAAGGCGTTGAGCATCACGAGCGGCGAGCCGTCCTCGCCGGTGCTGTACCGGCCGGGACCGGCGAACCCGTCGACGAGTACCAGGCGCCCTTTGCCGGCCGCCGAGTGGTAGCGGACGCTGCGGCTCATGATCGGCAGCCACGCGTCGAGGTAGCGGCGGAGCACTAAGTGCTTGCTCCGGGTGTGCGGCTCCATCGGCCACAGCGCGTCGTTGGGCTTCGCCATCGGGACGCTGATTGTGGCGGGCTCCTCGGCCAGAAACCGCCTACCCGCCTTATGCCCTGGCGGGTCAGCTCGATGTGACCATCGGAAACGCGAACGTTACGTCCTTGTTATCTCGCCGCTTGGCAGACCTGGGATCGAATATTCTGCTGATTCCACTTTGACGAATCCCGAGGAGGGAGCTGCAATGGCGCGAGCGGCGGGCACCATCTACCTGAGGGGGAGTCGGGTCTCGGGGTCGGGCGGCGAGCACCGCGGAGGCCGGGGTCGAGCCGCTCGCGTGCTGGCAGCGGCGCTCATCTCGCTTGGGCTCGCGTCGCTGTCCGGTGTCGCGGCCTGTTCGGCGTACGCGTCGACGGACTCTGCGATCGCCGCCGCCGAGTCGATCGGCCTACCAGCCGGTCACGGGCAGTACTTCTACGTTGGAAGCACGTCCGGGGAGCAGCCGATGGGGTCGATCAGCTGGATCGAAGGCCAAGACCTCTCAGTGACCGCTCCGGGCTCCGGCGACCAGGCGATCTCCGTTGGTCACGCCGCCTCCAACGGCGGCTCCTACAGCTCCACGGCCAGCAGCGAGGCGATCGCCGGCGTCGGCATCGACGGGTACACGGTCGCGCAGAAGTTTTCGGCCCAGAGAGCCAAGGTCGCGCACAAGGCGACCAAGCACCCGGAACGACCGGTGGGCGGGGCGCAGCTGACGTTGTCGATCGTGACGACACAGCCGAACCAGCTTGTCCTCATCCTGATCAGTGGTCAGGGGACGGGCAGCCTCGCGATGAGCGGGATCGACGCCACCACGCTGCAGGACGCGACGTACGGGGCGCCGGCGTCCTCGGTGATCGCCTCCGCAGCCGTGTACTCGGCCCAGCTCGCGGTCGGCAAGCACAAGATCAAATGGCACTCCACGACGTACGCGCCGAACAAGGGCACCAGCCTCGGCGCAGTCGCGTACGTGCTCACGCCCGCACCGGCGCCCGTGGTCACGAGCGTGAGCCCGGGCAGCGGGCCTGAAGCGGGCGGCACGACCGTCACGATCACCGGCAGCGACCTGGACGGCGCGAGCGCTGTCAGGTTCGGCTCCGAGGGCGCGGCGAGCTTCAAGGTCATCTCGCCAACCCGGGTGGAAGCGGTCTCCCCCGCACGCACGGGAACAGTGGACGCGACGGTCACCACTGAACGAGGGACGAGCAGCACGAGTACCGCTGACCAGTTCACGTACGTGCCGCCTCCGTCTGTGACGGGTGTCAGCCCCAACAACGGTCCCGAAGCGGGCGGGACGACGGTGACGATCACCGGCACGAACATGGCGGGCGCAACGTGGGTCAGGTTCGGCACGGCCAACGCCCAGAGCTTCAAAGCCAACTCGCCGACGTCGATCGAAGCGGTCTCGCCGGCCGGGTCGGGTACCGTGAACGTGACGGTCACCAACCCTTACGGCACCAGCTCGACAACTGGCGCAGACCAGTTCGTGTTCAATCGACCGCCACCGCCCTCGATCAGCGCGTCGAAGGGCGGCCCGTTCCGCGGCGGTTACGAACTCGCGATCCAGGTCCACAACTTCCCGCTCGGCACTTTCGTTTACTACTGCCACGACAACAGCGGCCCCGGAGGGAGCGACACGGTCTACTTCTCGCACGCGGTCGAAGTCACCAACCCGAACCAGGCCACCTGGCCGGGGGTGTTCTGCTACGACTCGGCGCCGTATGTGTCGTATCTCGTGATGGATGGGGTCCAGTCAAACTCGGTGCAGTTCTAGAGACGCGGTCGAGCGCCCGCGTACGGCTCGCTACCGCCGTGGGTCGCTCATCCACCCGTCGGGAGGGGCTCCTGGCTGCCAGATCTTGGTGACCCCTCCGCTCTGGGCTTTGAGAGCGTGGCCGTAGTCGGCGAGCTGCGCGTGGAAGGCGAGATCTTCCCTGGGGTTCTGTCCGTTGCTGTCGATTTCGGCTCGCCAGGTGGCTAGCGCGCACAGCGTCTCCGTGTGGGCGTCGTCGTCCCACCATCCGTCTTTGAGGGCGCCGAGCGCGCGGGGGTAGCGGCTGTGGAGTGCGATGATCGCTCCCCACATCTCGGCGTGCCAGCTCGTGCTGCTGCCGTTCGGTTTGAGCCAGCGGGGCCGCTCCCCCGCCTCGGGCCGCAGCCTGCGCAACGAGGTCGTTGGCGTTCCGATGCGGCCGTCCTCGGCGGCTTGCGCGATCTGGGTGCGGACCATCTGCGCCGCGAGGGTCGACGGTGGCTCTCCTGAGGCGTTGGCGAGGTCGCGTAGCTCGACAGCGACGGGGTCGGGCAGCACGATCTGGATCCGTTGGCTCAACGGCCTCGCTCCGTGACGCGCGCGAGCCTGGTCGCCCGAGTGATCTCGGACAGCGGTCGTAGCCGGGTCGGCACCCGCGGTCCGGGCTTGTCGTCGGCTTCGCTGAGGTGTCGGTGGGCTAGCGAGGGGGTTTGTGCACGGCTGGCGCGCATGAGTGTCGCGAGCCGCTGGATCCGCTCGGTGTCGTTGCCTTCGTTGCCGAGGTCCTCCCGGTTGACGTACCAGTCGGTCCCGTCCCGGGCCCGGGATGCCTCGACGTATGCGGGCTCTCTGCTGGTCTGCCAGGCGCCGGTGACCACGAGTGCCCGGGTGACGGTTGCTCCTTGGGCGCGGTGGATGTGCTGGGCGTAGCCGAGCCGGACGTTCGCGAGGTCTTCGCTCGTCAGTGTCCGCTTGCGGCCAGTGACATCGAACTGGATGGTGATCTCCCCGGCTGGCGTCATGTGGATGATCTGGCCTTGGCTGCCGTTCTCGACGCGCTCTGCTCCGGGCTGGTTGTGTTGGGCGATCATCGCCACGCGGTCCCCTTCCCGCAGGCTGTAGTGGACGCCGGGGACGGGTAGCTCGAGGTCGCCGAGTTCGCCTCGCTGGAGCCGGTGGTGTTGTGCGCGCGCGTTCAGTCGGTGGATCTCCACGTTCGAGGCATCGGAGATCAAAGCGACCTCGCTCACCGGGAGCGTCCTGGTGAGCTCGGCCCAGGCGTTGACCGCCTGCTCGGTGGCTTGGTCGCGGGTGTCGCTCATGTGTAGCCGGCCGCGGGACTGGTAGTGCGCCATCGCCCGGTCGGTCCGCCCGGCGCGTAGGTCCGCCCACGCACGCTGCTCCGCCGGGTCGGGAGTGCGCCTGACCGTGGACAGCTCAGCGGTCGGTGCGACGCGGGTGAGCCGGTCGAACATCCCGCCGGCACCGATCGACGGGAGCTGTGCCCCATCTCCGATCAGCACCAGCTTCGCGCCGGCCGCCTCGATCACGCTGCAGAGCTCGCCGAGGCGTCTTGTGTCTGCCATCCCGGCCTCATCGAAGAAGACGGTCGTCCGCCGATCCAGGAGCAGCCGGCCGTCGTCGGCCCGTGAAACGAGCGCGTCGAGCGTCAGCGTGCTGCCGGTCAGCGCTGGGCTGTCTTGTCCGAGCCGTTGCGCGGTCGACCCGGAGACGGCGATACCGAACGTTTGGTTTCCAGTGAGCTGCTCGGCTCGGGCGGCGGCGTCGATCACGACGCCCTTCCCGGTACCGGCGGGCCCGATGAGGACGGTCGCCCGCTCCGGGCCGGTGATCAACCGCACCGCGTGCTGCTGCTCGGTGCTGAGGCGCCCGCCGATCCGCTCGGCGACCTGTTCGCTGGCGATCTCGCGAGCGGTCTCCCCCACCTCCCTTTCCCGCCGGGTCGGCGAGCGCACGGACGCGTCGCTCGATCGTGTGCTCGTTGGCTCGCACGGCGCGGGTCGTCATCGGGCCGCCCTCCAGCGGCAGGACGCGCCGTTGGGTGATCATGGTCCGGGTGAGCGCGAGCGCCTGGTCGGGCGCGAGCTCCCCGACGGACTGCTCCAGCGCCGTGGCGCATAGCTCGGTCGGCTGGAACGTGGCCGCGCGTTCGGTGAGCGCGTGCTCGATGCGATCCTCGAGCGGCTCCCGCGACCGAGCGAGGCCCGGGACACGATCGTCCCGATCGAGGGCATGAGGCGTGAAGTCGTGCCGGGTTGCGGTCTCTCGCCATGCCCGGTCCAGGTCCCCACGGGTAGCGGTGGTCTTCGCCTTCCGGTTCTCGAGCTTGAGGCGGCGTAGCTCCCCTCGCTCGGGCGCACGGCCCCACCTGGCGCGGAACCGCTCCGCTGCGGCAGCGACCTCTCGCGTGCGGGCCGAGAACGCCTCCCGCAGCGGCAGCGGGATCCCAGCGATCTCGAAGTAACGCCTGTGCCTCCCGGTCCCCGCCTCGATCATGTACCCGCGATGCTTCAGCTCGTGCGCGAGCGCGGACCGATAGTACGCGCCGATCTCCCGCGCCGCCCTGAACACGGGCCTTGAGGCGACCGCGACGATAAGCCCGTCCTCACGGATCGCGGTGGTGATAAGGACGTGGCTGTGTAGCTGAGGGTCCGGCGGGTCCCCGGTGATGACGCCACGGGCCGTGGTGTGCCGGTACTCAGCTGCCACCAGATCGTGTGCGGTCTCCTCGATGACCCGGCCGTCACGGCGCCGGCGCACGACGGGGACTGTGTCCAGCAGGTGCGCGAGCGCCGCCTCCACGGCGGCGGCGTGCGCCTCCTCCATCTCGCAGTCGTTGCTTCTCGTCGCCGAGCGCCCAGAGGACCGAGACGGACTTCGGCGCGCTGAAGGTGATGTCGATCCCTCCCCCCGCTCCCCGTCCGCGCCGGCGCGCCGCAGCCACTGGCCGGTTCCCGGGTGCTTCCCGTCCATCAACGCGACGAGATCACGGCCGTCGACCTGGTCCTGCTCGATCCCGAGCTGCGCGAGCGTCGCCGGGCTGGCGATCCAGCGACCGGGCGCCTGGGTCGGCTCCCCGGACGGTGTCAGGTAGTAGTCACCGCGTTCCGGAGCGATCGTCTTCGACTCCAGGTAGCGCGCGTACCCGGCGCCTTTCGTGGAACCAATGCTTGAGGCGGTCATCACGTGCGTACTGACCGCGAAAGCGCGAGCGCGGCAAGCCCCGGTCACGCCTGCTTCGGGCTTCCTCAGCGACCAAGTTTGCGGAGTGCGTCGGACCTGGCAGCGCGAGCGGAGTTTCGGCAGCATCGAAATACGGCAAGACCCGCTACCTCGACTAAAGGAGATTGCCCAAGACGCGACCGGTCTGGGAGGCTGCGTTCGACGCCCTGCGCACACGATGGTCCTTGTGCCCAGGTCGCCCGGGGAGAAGAACTACACGCCGCCCGAAGCACCCAGCGAGCCGGTTGCAGCGACACAGCAAGCGGAGGTCTCTGCCTAATCAGGGCGTGCCATGCGGCATTTGGCTCGCAGGGGGCGCTCGCGGGAAGCAGGTGGCAGCCGGCGACATCGGCGCAGACTCTCGCGCAAAGTGCGCACGGGTTGGCCAACAACCGCCGGGCACGGTGGGGTTGACCCCATGAGATAGTTCCTCAGTCGCGGCAGAGCGAGAGCGGTCGCCCGGGGTACTCCGTGATCGTGTTGGGACAGGCAGAGCACTCGCCCGTCTAGCCGTCGCGGGCCATGGTTCGCTCCGGCCAGCCGAGCTCGACAATCTCGGAGTTCAGGACACGCTGAGCTTGGCTTGGCCGCCTGCCCGGAGGCGCGTCGCGGACGTGGACAGCGACGCAGGGGACCCGCACAGCCTGGCAAATCCGGATGAAGAGCCGCATGTTCGGCTTGCCGCCGCAATCCTCGATCGTGATCGCCTCACGATCGACGTCATAACCCAGCGCGGAGAACAGGAAAGGAAACATGAGCTTCTCCGACCGGTAGCGCCAGCGCTGGTTCGGAGACGGCCCTCAGGGATCGCGCATGAGCCGGTAGCGGCCTGGCGCGACGCGCCAGAAGCATGGCTGCGCACCACAAGCGCCGGTCGAAAGGCAGCTATTGACCGAATCCCTGGACACGCCGTGACCAAGCAGAGCTTCGACAGCCACCTCGGCCTCGCACACCCCCATCGGACCAGCCACCGCAAACGCTTTGCCTTTGCTAGAGAATCGATCCCGCTTGGCTCCGCCATAGATATCACGGTCGGACCGGCCCGGTCCACAAGTGGGCTGGGCCGTCGGTGTCCCTCGGAGGGCGAAGGGCGCGTGAGTCGGTTGATCGCTGCGTCGCTGATGGGCTGATCGCGCGCTGCGTCTGCAGCCCGACTGCCAAGGCTCGCGGGAGCCCGGACGAGCCCGAGGCTGCAGCGAGCCACGTCGATTGCGGCTGTTCTGACCAACGGCGCTGCGTGGGGCCGGGTAACCACCCCACGCAGCGCGTCGCAGCTCGTCTCGTACCGAACGGGCCTAATGCCTCACACTTCTTCCAGTTCGAACTTGCCGGATTTGCCTTCGCTCGGTATCGAGCAGTTGGCGTCGGCGAATTTCCCGCCGCGCACCTTGACGCATGCGAGGTAGGCTGGCCCCGGGCCGATCTCGATCGGCGCGTTGTACTTGTTCTTGGCCGTCGTCGTGACGGTCGCTTCGAAGAGGCCGCCTTCGAGTTTGAATCCGACGGTTTCTTTGGGGCCGCCTTCGAAGCTTTCGGGGATCTGGTGAGCGCCTTCGGCCGTCAGGTGCAACGTGCTCGTCTTCGAGGCCGCTCCGACGTTGCCGGTTTCTTCTCCGATGACCGAGCCCAGTGTTTCTGCTTTGAGGCCTTCGCATTCGATCTTGATCGTGGTTTCACCGGAGGCGGCTTTGAATGAGACGCCAGCACGGTTTTCGGCTTTGTTGATGTATCCGAGCGTTGTCAGGATCGGTTCGGTCTTGACAGTCCCCGCTTTTGCGCCGACGGAGTTGCACTTTTTGCCCCGCGTCGAGCACTTCGACAGGGTGACGGTCTCTTCGCCGTCTTTCGGGCCTGTCAGGGAACCCAACCCCTTGCCCTTTGCGCAGGTCATTTCTGTGCCCAGGGCGGGCACGGACAGCTTTGTGCTGACTTCGATCGTCTCTTTGATGACAATCTTAGGTTTGGCATTTGCGCTGGCCGCGAAGCCAACGAGGGAGAGCAGTATTGCGACGCAGGGAACCAACAATCTGGCCCGCTTCATTACTTCCTCCTCAGGTCTGCCGAAGGCCTACGACCATCCCCCAGGCAGAACCTGCCCAAGTGTCGGCATTTGTGAACAGAACGTAGACGTAAGCTGCTCTCAGGCGCAACCCCCGCCGAAGTCCTTAGCTCGCAAATTGCGTGCGATGTCTGTGTCCGATGGCGGAGTGGCGAAGTGGCGACTGCCGCTTGCGGCGAGGCGGATTGTAGGGTCCTGCCGTGCTGTCAGAAAAGAAGCAGTGTGGTTGGCGAGGCTTCTCCGGGGCGAGAGCCGTGGCGTGCTACTCAGCGGCGTTGCGCTGAACTGGTTCGGAGCCGCGAAGATCGCCCGCTGGTTTGGGACACAGCCCTGGGGGCGGCATGACCAGCTGCTTGTCCTGAGGCAGCGGGCCCGACGGTGCGCGGCCGCGCTCAACCGCACACGAACCGCACACCTGGGGATCCGAGACCGCACACGCTGGGTGAGCCGTCGTCCCAACCCCGCTCTCCGCGGCGGCGCCCTCTTGGAGTCAACGGTCGGGCGACCCGAACACGCGACCTATGAGCGTTGGGCACGGTCCCACGGTGGAATGCCAGCGTGCCCGACAAAGGCTAACGATGCTTGGCAATCCGCCTACGCCGCTATTATGTCGCTTTCATGAAAGCAACATCCAGTTCGAGAGCGACGACTAAGGGGCCTTCGCGGTCCCCGATCACTCGCCCGGGGTACCGACGAGGCCAGCCGCCCGGAAACAAGGGCATGAAGCTGCCCGCTGAAGTTCTTCAGGCGCGTGACGTCGAACGGCTGCTTTCGGCGTTTGGTTCTGGCCGGATCGACGTTCGGAACTACGCGATAACGCTACTGATCTATCGCGCCGGGCTGAAGGTCTGTGACGTGCTGGCGCTGGAGCGCCGGCATTTCGAGCCAGGCAAGCCAACCTTGATCGTACCCGCACGGAAGCGTGCACCCGAGCGTGAGATCCTGCTCGACACGGCGACACAGGAAGCCCTAGACCGGTGGGCTGTGGTTCGGAGAGAGCTCGGCGTACGTCCGACAGCGCCGCTCGTGTGCTCGGTTACCAAGGGTGCTGCTGGTCGGCGCGTGCTGTCTTCTTACGTCCGCGAAATGCTCAAGGACAAGGCCGCCGCCAGCGCCGTTGATCGTCGCGTCACGGCTGAGGGACTCCGGCAGTCGGGCAAAGCTCACCGCCAGTACGGCGACTGGCGCATGGAACTTGAGATCGGCCGATACCTCGACGACCTGGGGTTCCGCCAAGCGTTCCCGGACGCCCATGATCACTGGCGTTCAGCGCTCGCGCGGCTACCACTCCGGTCGCCGCGGCATGCGACGGCGGTGGGGCACGATTGTCGCGAAGCGATGGCGGCATTTGCTGAGGCCGCCCTCGACAAGCGCCGGCTACAGGCTGGGCCACGAGCCGGCACAGTCACCCGGTTGCGACTACTTGTCAAAGAGGCCGCCACGAGCGAGCGGCTTTCGGATTACGCCGACGCGCTCGTCAGGTATTGGGGATCGGTCAGCGACCTCGCGCAGCGGCAAGTTCACGGAGCAAAGCGAGAGAAGGAGTCGCTGACGGACGAAGACGCGCGTCGCCTCGTCTTCCACACAATGGTCGTGATGTTCGAGGTCGCGCGACTGGCCAGCCTGGTCGAGTCGGTCGCGTCCTCGCCCGTAGGGAGCGGCTAGGTTCACAATGGCAAGGGGGCGCGACGCTTGAAGCGGTCGCCCCGATTTACCTGGCAAGCCGCCGTAGAAGCTCGTCGTCCTCGCTGACGATCCGTCGCAGGTGCGGCCTGAACTCCGGGTCTCGCCTCCTGTCGTCGACGGCGGCTGCGAGGTCTGGCTGGCCTGCCTCGCGAGGATTGCGAGCGCCGGCTCCTGGGGGCTCAGCTGCAGCGGGAGCCGAGTCGGCGCTAGGTGGTTTGCGGTCGTCGGACATGGTCCGATGATGGCAATCGGCGAGGAGGCGCGAGTTCGCCACTCGCGTGCAACCTCCGTGCCGCCTTTGTCTTATCTCAGGTTATGCGGTAACCTCAAATAAGAGCGCTACATGTCTGAGCTTGTGAACCGTCATTGGCAGGCCGGGGTCGCCGGCAGCGGTCTCTCGCGACGGGACCGCCGCTCGTGCGATTACTCGGCCTATGTCCCCGATCCCCTCGCGGGTCGGGGGTTCACGCTCGACGGTGACATCGCGGCCGATGTCGCGGACGCCGAAGCTGCGATCGCACGATTGAACGAGCAGGCGAGCGCGCTCGTCGACACGGAGGCGCTCGCGCGGATACTGCTCCGCGCGGAGTCGGTGGCGTCATCACGCATCGAGGGCATGGAGATCGGGGCGAGGCGGCTGCTGCATGCCGAGGCTGGACGCGCGATGCGCGAACCCTCCCGCGACGTGACCGCGATCGAGGTGCTGGGCAACATCGACGCGATGCTCCACGGTCTCCAGTGCATCGCGCCCGGTGATGAGATCACCGTCGAGCTGCTGCTGGAGATCCATCGCCGCCTGCTCGCCGGGACCCGGCTGGAGGGGCATGGAGGGAGCTTTCGGACCGTCCAGAACTGGATCGGCGGTAGCGACTTCAACCCGTGCTCAGCCGACTTCGTTCCTCCGCCCCCGGAGCTCGTCGAGGGTCTGATGGGCGACCTCATCGCCTTCTGCAACGGCGAGGACCTACCGCCGGTCGCCCAGGCGGCCGTCGCCCACGCCCAGTTCGAAACGATCCACCCGTTCATCGACGGCAACGGCCGCACCGGACGGGCGATGGTCCACTTGGTGCTCCGCCGCCGGGGATTGGCGGCCCGCGTGCTGCCGCCGGTGTCGCTGGTGCTCGCGACCCTGGCGCGTGATTACGTGGGCGGGCTCACGGCGACGCGGTACGTAGGCCCCCCCGACTCCGAGCAGGCCCGCGCCGGCATCAACCGGTGGATCGCGACGTTCGCTGCCGCGTGCACGCGCTCCGTTGCAGACGCCAACGACTTCGAGCGCCACGCGGCCGACCTCGAGGCGCAGTGGCGCGAGCGTCTCGGCCGCGTGCGAGCCAACTCCGCGGCCGACCTCCTGCTCCGCCGGCTCGCCGGTGCCCCGGTGTTGACGGTCGAGAGCGCTGCCTTGCTGATCGAGCGCACCTACAACCCCGCCAACGAAGCGATCAAGCGCCTCGTTGACGCCGGGATCCTCCAAGAGATCACGATCGGCAGACGCAATCGCGCGTACGAGGCTCCCGAGATCATCGACGCGTTTACCGATCTCGAGCGCCAGCTGGCGAGCCCTACGGGCGAGACCCGCACCTCTCGGCCGGCGCGCCCCGTGCCGCGACAGCGGTCCTCGAGGCCGAGCTCGCGACCCGGCGGCTCCCGCGAGCCTATCCGGGAGGTCGGGAAGCGCCTGGCGGTCGAACGTCGCGAGGCGCTGGACATCCTCGCCGATCACGGCCCGGACAAGGCGCGCCGGAAGCGATCGGAGCAAGGAGTCAGTGTGGAGGCCTCAGCGCGCTTGAGATCGAAGGGCCGAGTCACGCTCCCGCAGAGCGTCCGTGACGCGTTGGACCTTCACGAGGGCGACCAGATCGTGTTTCGAGTCGAGCGCGATCGCGCGATCATGGCGAAGGCGGCCGACTTCGTAACGATGGCCGGCTCGGTGGAGGTCCCTCCTGCGAAGCTCGGGACACCATGGGACGAGGTTCTCGAACGGACCAGACGCGCGCGCGGGGCGACGCGCCGCTAGAGGGTCCTCGTCCCCTGACCGCCCACGAAACCGCACACGCCTCCGCGAAGTCCGCACCCCAAACCCAACCCCCGCCAATCTCCCCGATTAGAAGGCTGTTGGTTGTTGGAGGGGGCGGGGGTGGGCCCAGGGCGCAGGGATTGGCTTTGGGATCGGGGATTCGGGACAAGCCGAGGTGGAGGCGTCGCCGGCTCCCGCGAATGGGTTGCGCCCCAGACCGCCCACGAAACCGCCCACGCGGACAGGCGTGGGCGGTCGAACGCGACGCCCTCGTGACCGGTGCGCGGCGAACTAGGGATCGGCTGTTTCCGGCTCAGGGGCCTCCGCGCCGCCGAGGAGCGTGACGAACGCGCCCACCATGTCGGGAACGCCGAGCCCGGACGTCGCCGCCAGCACATGTACTTCGCCGGCGATTCGCGGTGCTTCGCCCGCCGGGAGGTGTCCGAGGCTGAGCAGTGCCTCGAACTCGCCCGTGAGGGGAACGAGGTCGGCCGCGTGAAGCGTTGCGAGCTTGCCGACCTCGGGAACGATGAGCGCGATCTCGGCCAGCGATCGGCCGCGCGCTGCGAGGATCCGCACGGCTTGCGCCTGCTCCACACGGCTGATCGCGCTGAGGCCGTCCACGCGGACAAGCAGCTCGGTCACTTCCTCCGGGCTAACGCCTAGGGTCGCCGCGGCAGTTGCCACGGCGCCGGTGACCTGCTCTGCCAGTGTCACGGAGCGCGAGAGGAAGCCGCCGCCGCCTGCGGAGGGGAGCAACTCGCGCGCGCGCACTCGCGTGATCGTGTGGATCGCCTCTCTCAGGGTGCGTTTTGATCTCTCGGCGAAGGCCTGCTCGAACGCGCCGACCGCTCGGTGGATGTCCTCGTCCGAGGTCGCATAACAGAGCATCCAGCGAAACCGCGGCTCAAAGATCTTGATCCGGGTGAGGCTCACGCGGCAGGAGCGAGCCATCGCGAGCCGCGCCGCCTTCAGCAGATCAGGGTCCTCGATCCCGCTCCGCAACATCGCCAGCGCGGTCTGCCAAACGACAGTCATCCGCAGGCAGTACAGGTATGGCGCGAGCGCGGCCGTGAGGATCAACGGGAGTAGGAACTCTCGGTCACGCTCGGCGCTGGCGAGCTCACCGAGATGATGCGCGACGTAGACGACCGTCGGCGTGATGGTTCCGACCAGCAGCGCTACGCAGAGCAGATTCAACGGCCTGCGCAGGATCACGAACTCGGGCCGCAGCTCGCTGAAGCTCGTCAGCGTCACGACCACGATCACGAACGGAACGACGATCACTTCTACCAGCAGCGGAAAGGTGTACGCGTTTGCAACGAACTCGATCAGTGCGGTCGCCGCGATGACTCTGAGGATCAGGCTCCGCAGTTCCCCGACCCCTTCCATGCTGAACGTTCCGACGATCGCGGTTCCTACGAACCACGCGATGGTGGGCGCGATCATCGACGTCTGCCAGTACCCGACGAGGGAGAGTAGACCCACTGCGGCGGCGGCGAAAAACGTCGTGCAGGTGAGCAGCACCTTCACTAGCGGTTGGCCTGCGATGCGAACTCCCTCTGCGAGGATCGCTCGCAGGGTTGGCACGGCCAAGGCGACCACCAGCGTCGCCGCCGTCCACAGGACGATGGCCGTCTCGCGGGTGTTCAAATCGGGGATCGTCAAAGCAGGATGGAGGATCGCCTTCGTGGTGGCCGGGACGGTAGGCGGTCGTGGTGGCGAGCCACGACCAACATAGGATATTATGCAGTCATGCCAAGGGCTCACCGTTACGCGACGTCCGACCTCGATCACGCGGAGCTGCTTCCGACGTGGACCACCCGCAGTCACGACTACGAGCGCCAGGTTGAGGCGATGCGACAGATTCGTGTTCTCTCGAACAACATTGCCGTCGCGCACCGCGAGCGCGATCAGCTGCTAGCAGCGCTGGCGCTGAGCCAAAGCCTCAGCCGCACCGATATGGCGCGTGCCGCGGGACTCAGTAAGCCAAGGATCGACCAGATCCTGTACGAGGTGGCGACCGAAAACGCACGTCGACAGCAGTCCGAGGGTGAAGAGCGCGTGCGGCGCCACAGACGATGAGATCGCCCTGATGGGGATTTTCGATCTTCTTGCCGATGTGGGCCTGACCCGGCGCCGAGAGCGCCGCGAGGCTCGCAGCGCTTCACGACTGCTGACCGGGGAGATGGACCGTGCCGCGTCGGCGATCCGTTTCGCGCTCGCCGAGAACTCCTGGGGCTCGATGAACTGGACTGCCATCCAGTTGAAGAGTTGGCCCGACGGATCAAGGACGCTTGCTGCCGCCCTCCCGCCCCGTCGATGGAGCGCCGTTGAGCTGGCAGCTCAGTCAACGGCCGAGCTATCGACACTCCGGCGCGACGCGCGCCGGATCTATCCGAATGCCGACGGGGGGCCCGAGACGGCAGATCGGACGGAGCTGGAGCGAATTGCGAAGGAGCTGGAGGACGCCATCGTTGCGCTGGCGCGGGTCAGCCGCTGGAGCGAGCCAGCTAAAAGGATCAAGTTGGACAGGAGGCTCGCGGAGAAGTACCGAGCGGAGGACGATCCTTCGCCTCCCCCGTGGGCCTAAAAGCCGCTGCGCGGAGCCTGCGGTCAAGCTCGCGGCCTGCCCACCGAGCTGACGATCGTCCACGAAACTGAGCCGGGCTGGAGGTCAGGCGAGCTCGGGCTAGCGCGCCGGGAACCGCCCCCCGAAGAGTAGGTCGAGGTAGTGAAACGAGGTGTTGAAGTCCTCGTTGCTAAACGAGTCGAGTGCCTTCCTCGCGCGGGTCGCTGCGGTCGCGAGCTTTGATAGGGCCTCTTCGGCCTTCGCGGTAGTGGAGCACGCGTAGAAGCGACTCGTCAGCCCAAGTGGATCGTTCATCGCCGCAAGCCCTTGACGCTCGAGGCTCTCGAACAGTCTGCAGACGTCGTAGATAGGGACAAAGCTGGCCTCGTCCGACATGTACTTTGCCGCACGCATCTGGAGATAGAACGAAGAAATCGGCACGGCGTTGTAGTACTTCCATGCCTTCATGAGTCGCGCCAGCTTCTTCGCGCCCCCGGCGGGCGTCTTATTGACATTCGTGACGTACGCGAGATGGGCGGTAGGCGCGGAATCTAGCCACCCGGAGGGGACGCCTGGGATCTGGTACACCGGCAGCGTGTCAGTCCCGCCGCTTCGGAACCCGGGGATGATCTCCCATGCCTCCCTCCCGCCGTTGAACTGCACGACTACGGCGGGGCGACGGATCTGTACGACCGTTGCGGGAAAGCTCGCGGTGAGCGCTTCCTTTACCCATCGAAGCGCTGTGTCCGATGAGACAGGTTTTGTGCCGAGGCTGACCAGTAGGTCGACATCGCAGTGAGCCCGGACGCCGGTTCCGTGATTGAAAGATCCCGACTCTCGAAAGAGGCGAACTTCAAGCCGATTGCGGAGGGAGCTCTCGACTGCTCCGCGATGCTTGCTCGCCGCATCGCGTTCTGACTGCAGCGGCACCAGCCAAGACAGGAATGTGTCGAACCCTTCCTGGACGGAGCGAGCCATCCGCTAGTCCCGGCTGTCCGCCGCGTAGACCTGGCTTCCGGCCTCGATGTTGGTCTTGGCCTTGCGATAGGAGCGCGCCGTCGGTGGCTCTGCGACCTTGTTTTGCTCGTCTCGCCTGGCGGTCAGCTCCGCTAGGGCAGCGCGTACGTCATCGAGCGCAAGGTGCTCCAGGTCGATCTCGCGCAGTTGCCTCGCGGCCGTCTGGATCTCAAGGTACCCGTTGGCTGCGTTCGCGGCAGTGTTCATGCGGTGGGAGGCATTGACGGTTGTCAGCACTCCGCCGAACGCCGCGGCCACGAGTGCGGTGATCCCCGCTGCGATTCGGCCGGCGGTCGCAGCGAGAGCGGTCGCTCCTGAAGCCGCGGCGAGGAGGCTTGCAGGAATCCCGAGGCTGAGATTGACTGAGCGCCACAGCTTCGACTGCTCAAACTGCATCTGAGCGCCATACATAGCGCTCTCCTCGAGGCGTTCTAGCTCGTGTGCAATCGCGGCTCGGCGTTGGTCGAGCGTCTCGGGCTTGGGTTCCATCTATCGAATCCTATGCCCAGCGTTGTGGGTTTGGTTTGGGCGTTGTGAGATTCGGGTCGGTGCCTCAGCTGTCAAGCTTTGGAAGCATGCCGCGGGCGAAGCCGAAGCGAACACACGCGCGGAACGTGTTCGATGCCAATCTTGAGCGATCGCGAGCGTTCCTTCGGATCTTCGATAAGGGCCGCGGTCCCGGACAGCCGACGAACGATGAGAAGGAGCTCCTCCGCGGTTCCCTCGTATTCGCGGTGGGCGCTCTGGACGCGTATCTCAGCGACCTGATCGTGGAGGTCGTGCCCCAGTACAGCCCGGCGTCATCTGAGTTGGCGGCCGCGCTAAAGGCAATCGCGAAAGCCGACCCGGGCCTGTCGCTTCGGGTCGCCCTCGCGCCCACCAAGGCCGACGCGACCGAGGAATTCCGTTCTGCGCTCGACGACTGGCTGTCCACGAAGTCGTTTCAGGGCCCCGAGAAAGTCGTTGAAGCTCTCGCGTACGTTGGTTGCGCAATCTCGTGGGATTCCTTCGATCATGCGACGGGAATCTCGCCGGCGGCTGAGCACCTGCGCAAAATCACCGGCGAACGTAACGGCATCGTCCATGAAGGCAAGAAACCGTACGTTCGGCGGCACCTCGCCGAGGAGGCCAACAACTTCATCGGCGCGATGGCGAAGCACATCGATACGAGGTGTGCGCCATCTACATGACCTAGCCGGCTGCGTCTTGCGGACGCGTACCAAGCTCGCTCTTGCCGAAATCATCTGAGCCGAAGCCGTGCCCCTGGGACCGTCAAAAGAGTCGCCTGCTCTCTGCGTGCGCCATCGCGATCCCTGGCTTGTGCAAGGCCGAACAAACTAGACGGACTAGATGCACGGACGACCGTGCGGTACCCGATCGGTGCCCCGGTGCGGCGCTCGGCCCGTTCGCAACGCAGGCGCCGCCGCACAGCGATCGCACAGTGCCCGCAGGGCCGTGCATCTAGTCTGTGCGGTCGCTGTGTCGTTTGCCGGGGGAGCGAGCGCGTCGCGGCGAACTGGTCCGTAGACGGGCACTTTGGTGGCGGGATGCAGCTGGCTTGGGCGAGCGACAGAAGCGAAGTGCAGCCGTCAGGGGCTTGCGGTCTGCTGCGCGGCTGGGCGTGCTGATGGCTCGTTGTGTGCGCGGTTCGGTGTTGCACCCTCTCCCCCGCCGGGTGCGGTGGAGCGCCAGTCCTGAACGAGCCGCTTGTAGGCGAGCTCAGCTTGCTGCTGGAGCTCTCGCTCGCTCCCGCGTTGCTCGGGTGTCGGCGTCAGGCGCGGGCCGCC
This sequence comes from uncultured Solirubrobacteraceae bacterium, assembly GCA_963760785.1. GTDB lineage: Bacteria > Actinomycetota > Thermoleophilia > Solirubrobacterales > Solirubrobacteraceae > Palsa-744. Next base: position 702,525 of record CAVXEL010000002.1, read on the forward strand.
AGGGCGGCGCGGCCGTCGCGGTGCGCCCGCTATCAGCTCAAGGCGGCGTGTCTTCTGGCGGGTCAGCGACGGCCTGGCGAACGCGTAGTCCTGTTCCTTGGTGAGCAGGTGCCAGCAGATTACGACGAGCTTGCGGGCGCCCGCGACGGCGGCCATGTGGGCGCCGCGGCGGGCACGGACACGCTCGCCGAACGCCCTGAGCGGGCCCAGGCTGCGGATGGCGATCCACGCCGCCTCGACGATCACCGAGCGGGCCTGCGGATCTCCTCGCTTGGAGATGTGCCCGTAGCGCGCGGGCTCCGAGCCGGATGGCGGAGCATGATTGGCGTGTGGGCGGGTCCCCTGAGCGCTAGTAGAGGAGGTCTGCTCAGCGGGTGCGCGCGCCCGCTCCGCGAGCGGCCCGAAAGGCCGCAGCAATGGGTCGTGTCGCAGCCTCTGCTCCGAGCGGGAAGATATGCAGTGCATCGACATCCGACAGTTCGGCAAGCTGGAGAGCGAGCTCGTGAGCGAACTCGATACCGCCGCCGGCGGCGATGCGACGAACTGCAGCGTCCGATACCAGCGTTCCAGGAAGCCCCCGGGCTCGGTTTGCCATCTGCTCGTCGCGGAGAAGTGCTATCCCGGCGTAGAAGCGAACCCCCTGGAGCAGGTCTGCAGCACGCTCCAGAAAGGCGGCGAGCACATCGACGTCAAAGACCATCTGCGACTGGACGTACTCGGCGCCCGCGAGGACCTTCCGCTCAAGTAGTCGGAGCTCACGATCTTGGTCGACCGCAAATGGATTCACGACGGCTCCGACTGCCAGGTCGTGCGGCTCGGCCCACTGCCTTGCCGCGCTGATGAGTTCGGTGGCGGTCATGTCTTTCACGCGCGGTGTCTCACCGACGGGATCCCCATAAAGGCAAAGAACGCCCTCCGACCCTAGGGCCGCCGCGCCGACCACCTGCGATCGCAGTGCTAGCCGGTTGCGATCGCGGCACGAGACGTGGACGAGGGTCGACACGCCCTGCTCCCGGGCGAGCGCCACCGCGGCCAGCGGGGACATTCGTGCCTGTCCTGCGTGATTGTCGGTTAGCCCGACCACGTCCACGACATCAGCAAGCGCAGCAATCCGCTCACGCACTCTCAGTGCTTCTGGACGCCCTGGCAGAGAGATCTCGGCAGAGACGAGCGCAGTCCTCGGCATCGACGAAGTCTAGAAGCCAAACGCCAAACCAGCACCCACATAGAACTTCGCAAAATGCTGACCAGACTTGACATAGGAGCAACGAGCTGTCGGGTGGGCGGTGCGTCTACGTGTCTGGCGACGGCGCCCGGGGGCGGTTGTCGCTACGGCCGGGGCGCGGGCGGGGGTAGGCCGAGCGCCTGGGTGACGCTCGCTACGCGCTTCAGGCGGGTGTGCCAGCGCGCTTGGAGGGTCGCTTCGAGGCCGCTGATTGCGCCCGGATCCCCCTGTTCGGCGTGCTCGGCCTCCGCGAGGATCTCCTCGTCTTCCAGGAAGCCGGCGTCGAGCAGCACCCTGACGAGCGCGATCTTGGCCTCGACGGGCCGCTTTGCCTCGGTGAGCCCGATGTCCTGCCGCTCCCCCCTTCTACCGGGCGCAACTCGGAGGCGGCGGTCGTCACGTAGATGCCGAACACGCCCTGCTGGCCGAAGGCCCTCACATCTTTGAGCTCGATGCCACCTGCCCACAGGATCCTGACGTGGTGATCTGCGGCGTGTTTCTCGAGGAGGTCGATCTCCCGCCAGCTGAGGATCCCGGGATCCGTTTCCGCGCCAGCATGAGTGTCGTTGAGCAGCCGCCGACCGCTGGACTTGTCGACCGTGTCGAGCAGAACGACCTGGGCGCCTGCAGCCGCGACCATCGTCAACCACCGTTCGGTCGCGACGAGCGCTTCGCCGGGCTCGTAGACTTGGTGCCCGTCGACCCACGGCACGTCCAGGTAGAAGGCGGGCGCGGCGGTCCAGTCGGCCATCCACCGTTGGACATTTGCGACGACCTGCTCGGCCTCCCGGAAGGTGAGCGGGAACAGGCCGTACTTGCCGAGGTGAAGCCCCATGCTCTGGGCGGCGTGCAGGCCGGCCCAGATCTGGTTCGATACGGACCCGGTGTCGATCTTCAGCGCAGGTTCGATGGAGATCTCCAGCTCGTGGGCACGGGCGAGCAGCTTCCGGGTGTCGCCGACCGGGTAGTAGTTCAGAAGCCCCGGTAGCGCCGGGCGTCCCGCGCTAGGGGGGCGTGCGATGCCGTCGACGACCACAGCGCTTGCGCCTGCGGCGGCGGCGGTCTGGAGCGCGCGGAGCGCCTCGTCGGCTCCCTGCTCGGCTGTGACCGCGATGCAGACTGGCGCCTCCGCTGAGGCGGCTGCGATGAGCTCGCGCCGCTGATCATCGGCGAGGCCGGAATGTGGGCGCAACCGCAGCCACGGCTGCGGCTCGCGGACACGGAAGTCATGCCCGTTCTCCCGCGCCCATACCGCGATCGCGTGGGCGCTCGTGTCCGGGTCGAGGTCTCGCCCGGGCGGCTGGAGGCTGTGCCACAGGTTGACGTGGGAGCCGACGTTGGTCGTGATCAGCACCTGGCCGGCTGCGACTTCGATGATTCGCGAGTACTCATCTGGGCCGACCGGTACCTCGCCGACGGAGCGCAGCCGCTCGGCGTCATGGCCGATCCCGCGGATGAACGGGTCATGCCCGAGCGCCCGCGCCTTCGGGGAGCCGGCGGCGGCGTCCCGGATCGCCTCGGCTGCCGGGCCGCCATCGCTGACCCCCAGGAACGGCCCGTAACGGTCGGAGTCGTAGTCCCGCATCGAACGGGCTTCGGTGCGGCTCATTTCTTGGTCCGTGCCGCGGACTTGGCCGCGGGTTTGCCGGCTGGCTGGGGCGGGTTGGGGGCTAGGGTCGCGAACTCGCTGACCTGCCGGGCCCATCGCGGTTTGATGCCGCGCCTGTCAAGGAAGGCGAACAGCTGGTCGGTCGTTTTGAATAGATGATTGGCGGGGACGTATGTGTCGCCGGTGAACGGGCTGTCGGCGCCTTGCGGGAGCACCAGGTAACGGTCGACGCCGAACGCGCGGGCATGACCAAGCTCGTCCATCATCCCCGTGGACAGCGGCGGTCGTGTTTTTTCGTAAGGGTGGATCGCACAGACGCGGTCCACCTTCCGTACGTCCCACAGCAGGTCCCGCAGCACGGTGTACGCGTAGACGGCCGGCTTGTCCTTCTTGGGGATCTTTCCGCCGATCTCGATTGTGCCCGGATCGACCACGAGCCCACGTTCGCGCATCCGCCAGACCGCGTCGTTGATGATCTGACGCTCCGTCTCATCTGACTGTGTCATCGAGTAGGACGCGTAGAAGGACGGGAGCTCGCCGGCGGCGCTCGTGGCGGCCTTGAGCAGGTTGTCGACGTCCAGCACGAACTTCTCCCGGTCCGTGCGTGAGGGGGCTTCTGAGCCGATGACGTGATGGCGGATCTGCTTGGCGGTGATCTGCTCACACCACGCCGTTAGGTCTTCCGCGGCGGCCACCTCGTTGCTGATCCATTGGAGTATTTCGGTCAGCTCGACGGTGTCTACTTGGGCGATGAGCCGCAGCGCCCGCTTGCCGTACCGGGTGTCTAGCCACCGTTTGATCTTCCACTCGGCGTTGATGACGGTGACGACCCTGTCTGGCGCGAGGGTCTCGGCGATCGACCGGTGGTCCTTGAACTGGACGTTGATGTGCCGCCATGGGATTGTGGCGGGCGTCCGTACGATCACGCCGGCGGTGCCCGGGTCGAGCTTGTCGATCTTCCGCGCGATCCGCTGGAGCGCATTTTCTCGCGCCGCGCGGGACTGGTAGGTGTAACCGTCCATCAGTTCGCCGACGGCGACGATGTCCTGGTAGTGGTTTGCGGGCGTCTTGCCTTTCGCTGCGAAGATCTCGTCGAGGATCGAGAAGGTCGCGAGCGGTGTCCCGAGGGTGTGTCCGAACTCGCTGGTGTGGCGCATCAGTTCGCGCATTCGGAGCCCGAAGATCGGGCCAGTGAGCAACAGTACGGGCGGCCTCATCTCTGGTCCTCCTCGACGGTGTGTGGCCGGACGTTCCACGTGAGTAGAACGGGTCGGCCGCGATGGGTACCGAGTTCGCTGGTGCGGGCCGGCTCCAGCGCGAAGATCGCGGCCCGCTCGGGTGGAAGCTCGAGCCAGCGCGCGGCGAGCACCCGCAGCGTGTGGCTGTGGCTGAAGAGCAGACACGACCCCTGCACGGCGCGCAGCCGGTCGAGGACCGGCTCGAGCCGCCGTGCGATGTCGGGCGTGCTCTCCCCGTGGGGTGCGCCGTCCCGCCAGAAGTCCCAGTCCGGCCAGCGCGCGTGCACCTCCTCGGTGGTGAGCCCCTCGATCGCGCCGTAGTCGCACTCGCGAAGCTCCGCCATCACCTCGGGGGCCGGGAAGCCAGCGAGCTCTGCTGTGCGCCGCGCGCGTTGCTGCGGGCTGCAGAGCACCAGCTGCCAGGCGGAGCGGGCAAGGGCGGGGGGCAGCCGTGCGGCGAGCTGCTCACCGTAGCCGGTGAGCGCGGCTTCCTCGACGCCGTTGTAGCGGCGGGCCCGCGAGCGCTCCGTCTCGCCGTGACGTATCAGGCAGATGCTCTGCTCAGCCGGCATGGGGGTCCATCATCCCCGCGGCTGACATGCGGAGAAACTCCGCCGTCCAGGTCGTGAACTCGGCGGTCCGCTCGAGGCGCCGCGGCATCTCGTCCGCCTCTGCTGTTTGGTGTCCGGACTCGTGGCCCCCGGAGGCACCGAACTCCCCGCTCTTTGCTTGCCGGCCGATCACGTTGCCGGCGATGCGCCGCAACGCCTCACGATAAGGCTCCTCGGAGGTGGCTGATGCGAGCAGTCCTGCCGACCAGCCGGACTTGCCGTTGGCAAGCGTCCCGTCCTTGAACTCGGGGGTGGCTTCCACGAACGCGTAGTAAGCCTTGGCTGACGCCAGGTGGCTCGGGTCGCGGCTGACGGCGTGAAGCTCGCACAGGAACGCACAAGCGAAGGCGGGGAACCACACCTTCTCGCCGCGGCGCCTGAGGTCGAAGCGGTAGTAGCTGCGCTCCGAGCGGTCCGGTGGGGGGAGGATGTTCCAGGACGCGTCGAACACGACGTCGAGGCCGTCGTGCGGCGTCGTCTGCCGGTCGAGTGCCGCGGCGAGGAACCCACCGGCGGCTAGAGCCTCGTCCCGTAGCCCGCAGAACAGGAACGCGCGACCGCAGCTGGCGGCCGTCGCGAGGTCGTAGCGTGGCCTTCCTGCCCAACGTTCGGGTCCGGTCAGGACGCCGCCGTGCTGGGCGCTCTGGGCCCGGGTGAGCAGTCGAGCGACGGCGTCGGCGAGCTCGAAGTCCTCGAGCAGCCACGCGCCGATCGCGACCCACCCGTCCATGTAGTTGGCGAGGTTGCGGGCCATCCGTGCGATACCCGTCTTCTCGGCACCGAAGGACAACTCGCCGTCGGGCCCTTGCAGGTGGGTGCGCAGGTAAGTCCGGCAGCGGGTGGCCGCCTCGAGTTCGTCCGCACACGCCGAACGCGAGCAGCGACTTGTAGTAGCCCGCGAGGTCATGCTCGCTGCCGGCAAGCGAGCCGTCGGGCCGTTGCTGGCTTTCGAGCCAGTCGATCCCCCGCTCCACGGATCGCCGCAACCGCGCGGCATCGGGAGCCAGCTCCCCCATCGTGCTCACTGCTTCCGATCCTATGCGCTTGCGGGCTCGGGCACAATAGCGACCGTTGCCTTTTCCGGCGGACGCGACTATGGTCGGTGATCGTGAGAGCGCGCAGCACTGAAGGTCAGGTGACGGTCAACGCGATCGCTGGCACGTATGTCGTGCTACTCGGCATCAACGTCGAGACGGAGCTCGTTGACGGGCTGCTCGGGTTCGCGATCCGGAGGACCGACCATGTCGCCGGGGAGCGCCATTACCTGCCGAACTTCCGCACCTTTCGTGTGAACGCGGAGGCGACGGGGGTGCAGCGCTCCTCGCTTTTCAACCCATTCCAGGCGTTCCTGTGGGGCGACTACGGGGCGGAGCCCGAGCGTGTCTACACGTACGAGGTGATCGCGATGTACGGGCGGCCGGGGAAGCTGGAACCGGGCGCGACGGCGACGGTTCAGGTGCTGACGGAGTCGGAGGACGCCGGCGCTCACGCGATCTTCTTCAACCGTGGCGCTGCAGGCTCGCAGGCGTATGCGCAGCGGTTCGAGAACCGCTCGCCGCGAAACATCCCGTACCGAGAGGCGTACAAGTGGCTGTCTCGCGGGCTGGAGGAGGCGATGCTCCGGTTCATCGGCCAGGCGCACCGACCAGGCACGGGCCTACGTGCCGCGGTTTACGAGTTCCAGCACGAGCGGGTGCTCCGCGCATTTCGGATCGCGGTGGATGCCGGCGCGGACGTGAAGATCGTCTATGACGCGGTGCCAGGGAAGGGCAAGGAGACCGGCGAGAGGAACCTGGCCGCGATCCGCGAGGCGGGCCTTGAGGATCACGCGATCCCACGAACGAGGACGACGATCGCGCACAACAAGTTCATCGTGTACCTGGACGGTGGGCGGCCCGAGCAGGTGTGGACGGGGTCGACGAACATCACCGAGGGCGGGATCTTCGGCCACTCGAACGTCGGGCATATCGTCCGCGACCGGCGCGTGGCTGGCTCGTATCTCGGCTACTGGCGTGCGCTGGCGGATGACCCGAAACGGCCGGCGCTGCGCGCCTACGCCGACGCGGAGGTCGCGGTGAGTGGCGGCCGGCCGCGTCGCAGGATTACGTCCTTGTTCAGCCCGAGGACCCGCTTAGAAGCACTCGAGTGGTACGTGCGGATGGCCGAACAGGCGAGCAACAGCCTGTTCCTGACGGCCGCGTTCGGGCTGGGGAAGGAGATCGCGCCGGTTTTCGCCGGGCACCGTGAGTTCCTTCGCTATCTGCTGCTCGACACCGAACGGGGGGACATCCGAACGGTTCGCCGCGACCCGGGCAACATGGTGGTCGCGGGAGCGCGGGTCGGCGTCGGCGGGTGGCGCCAGTGGGTGCAGGAGAGCCTCACCGGGCTCAACGGGCATGTCGAGTACGTGCACACGAAGTACATGCTGATCGACCCGCTGAGCGCCGACCCGGTCGTGATCACGGGCTCAGCGAACTGGAGTGATGCGTCCTCGCGCATGAATGACGAGAACATGATCGTGATCCGTGGCGACACCCGGGTCGCGGACGTGTACCTGGGCGAGTTCATGCGCCTGTTCAACCATTTCGAGATGCGGGGCCGGCGCCCGCGGCCCGGCGGCGCGAGGGCCCGGCCGCCTCGCGGCGTGAAGGGCCGCTACCACCTGTATGAGGATCAGAGGTGGGCGCTGCCGTACTTCGAGGGGGGAAGCCCGCCGGAGAAGGAGCGGCTCCTGTTCGGCTGACTGCCCGCCGGGTTCGTGCGGCGCGCTTGAGGGCGTGGCCGTGTTCGGCGAGATACCGTTCCTCGAAGCGCTCGATCACCTGCCGGCACATCTGCGCGTATTCGGACTCCGGGTCAGCGAACTCGTCGAGCTCCCTGTAATCGCTGGCGAGGTCTTCCGCGAAGCTCGGATCATCGGGGTACTCCTCGATTCGCCTGCAGGACCGTTCCACGTGGTCGATCGCCACCAGAAGCTTCTTCAACACCCGTCTGCGTCCCCGGACGGTGGCGTCCCGGTCGAGCCCGTACACTTCGATCGAGGCGATGCCGTTCGGGCTGAGCTGGCCGCGGTTGTCTTGCACGGGGTCGACGTGGCCGTCTTCGTCGAAGGCGAGGTGCTTCTCGGGCTGGTCGCGGCATGGGTCGAGCAGCAGTCGTGGCTCGTGGCGCTCCTCGCCTGGCGCTTTGGCTCTCCGGCTCTCATCTTTCAACGGGAACTGGTTCGCCTTGCCCGCGAGATGGTCGGGGACCCGTTCGAACGGCTGCTCGCGCGCCCGGTTGCAGTCGATGCATGATGGCAGCAGGTTGCTCCACTCGGCGGCGAGCCAGTAGTAGCCGGGCACTTCGAGTTTCTTGGCGCTGGCGTACCCGCCCTTGGGCCGGTAGTGCTCGATGTCGACGGGCTGGGTGTTGTCGTAGACCGCCTCGCAATAGGCGCACTTGCCTTGGAACAGGCTGTTGAGCGCGGCCTTGACGGTCGCGTGTTTGTAGGCATCGAAGGGAAACTTGGCGTGCTTGTTGGCACTCTGCCCGTAGAACACTGTTGCTTCTGAGCGCTCCCGCCCGCCGGCGGAGGCGCGGCCGTACAGGTGTGCCGGCGGCGGCGTGCGACGCACGTGGATCACGCTTTGGGTCTCCGTTGCTCTTGGACTTCGGCGAAGATCGCGGCGATTCGTCGCTTGGTGGCGTCTTTCAGCTCGCGGCGCTCACCGACGTCTGCGACGTTTCGTTGGGCGGCGAGGTACTCGTCGGCGGCTTCAAGGACCAGGCGCTCCCGTGCGTTGCGCCCGAGGACCTGCAACTGGTCGAGTCGGGCGCGCACCTCCTCCTGGCGCCGTCGGCTGGCTGGGTCTGGCGTGCGCTCCCAGCGCAGGTCGCGGTACTCGTCGAGGAGCTCGTCGATTTCGGGGTCGCTGGTGCTGTCGAGCCCGAAGATCTCCGAGGTGAGGAGCTGGTCTACCCGTAGGCCCTTGACGGACGGCAGGTCGTCGAGCGCGAAGATGTCGTTGTCTGCGTTGCGGCGGATCACCGTCACCTCGCCGTCGTCGAGGCCACGCAGGCACAGCGGGTCGTGGGTGGTGGTCAGGAACTGCAGTCGTGGGAACACGTCGCGCAGGCTCGCGACGATCCGCATCCGCCAGCTGGGGTGCAGGTGCGCCTCGAGCTCGTCGATCGCGACGATCCCCTCGGCGATCTCCACCGCCGGCCAGCGGTGCAGCAGCACCTGCATCATGTCGGTCGCGAGCCCGAGAACGGACTGGTAGCCGTCGCTGAGCTGGTCGAGCGTGAGGTGCCTGCCGAACACGCGAACGTGAAGACCCTCGGTGTCCCGTTCGAACTGCTCGATGCCCTTGAGCGGGAGCAGGCGCTTGAGGCCTCTGGCGACGGCGCCGAACTGCTCTTCGTCGAGTCCCATAAGCCACAGGCGGGGCTCGTTGAGCGCCACGAACGGGTTGAACAGGTTGTCGACGTTGGCGAAGCGGGTGCTGCCGATCGCGCCGAAGATCGGGCTGACGAGGCTCGTGATCCCGCGCGGCAGCAGCCGCGTGGCGCCGTAGGCCATCAGCAGCAGTTGCGGCTCGAGCGGCGTGCCGAAGAATTCCGGCGATCCTTTGGTGAAGGACAGCTGGATCGGTTCGCTCGTGCCAGTGGTGTGGACGGTGACCGATCCTTCGCTGGCTCCCCATGAGATAACTGTCCGCGCGTCGACCCCGAGCGCTGTCCGGTAGTCGTTGCCCATCAGCGCGAGCGTGACGGCCTGCAGTACGGAGCTCTTGCCGAGCCCGTTCTCGCCGAGCAGCATCAGCCAGGGGGCTCTGGCGCTCTTCGCTTCGGGGAAGTCCAGGTCGAGGTGTCTGAGGATCTTGAAGTTGCGGATCTCGATCCGGCTGATCGCGCGGCCGGTGATGTAGTACGACGGGTCGGGTGCGCTCGCTTCTGGCGCGACGCTGAACGTCTTCATCTCCTCGACGAATTTCCCGAACACTTCCCGTGTGAGCTCCTGCTGTTGCTCGTCGACGATCGGGGCGCCGCCCACCGCGCTGAGGTCGATGACGCCGGTCCCTGTGGATTGCGCGAGCCAGGTCCGGGCGAACTGCCCGCGGATCCCGGAGTACGGCGCCGCCGGGTCGAGCAGGTGCAGCGGGAAGACCCCGGTAGCCTCGACCTGACCGCGCAGCTGCTCCCATGCTTCCATCGATTCGCGTAGGGCGCCGGCGCGGGCTTCGACGAGCTGGGTCCGGTTCAGTGCGAGCACCTCGATCGTCGTTCTGCCTTGGACGGTGCCACTGGAGACGTAGCCGTCCTCGCCGTAGACGAGGTGGAGCTCGGGAAGGTCGCCGCAGGGGTCCAGGAGCTGCGGGCCCTCGGCCGCGAGCTCCACGCCGCGTTGACGTGCCGCGGAGCGCTCGTATTCGACGGGGAAGCGCGTGCCCTTGCTGCTGGCGCATTCACCGCAGACGGGCAGCAGGTTCTCCCACTCGTATGCAAGCCACCAGTAGTGGTCAGCGGAGTAGGACCCGTCCAGGTCGAGCGCCCCCGAAAGCGGGCGGAAATGGTCGACGAGCAACGGTGCTGCTTCGCTCTCGGGTGTCTCGCAGTAGGCACACTTGCCGTTGAACACGCTCCGCAGGGCCCCGATGACATCGTCGGCGGCGTAGACGGCCGCGTCGAACTCGTGTAGCTCCTGTAGCCGTTCCTTCGGCGCTCGCCCGAAGAAACGAGTCGCACGCGAGCGCGCAGTGCGCGCTCGCGGTGAACGCAGCGCTTCGGGGGCATGGCTGGCGCGTTCGACGTAGATCACTTCTTCCCCCTGTCCCGCTGCCGATGGCCGGATGCGTCGTGGGCAAACGGTTAGCGTCCGCAGAGGTCGCTGTCAAGGCGCGTTTCTATCCGTGCTGATGGCGGCGAGGTCCGATACACCTAGCGGGTGGCTGCTCGCGTCGAAGAAAAGCAGGTGCTCGGCGCACAGCGCCGCCCTCAGTTCGGCCTGGCGTGCCCTGATCGCCTTTCGCGTGCTCGGTCTGATGCTGACCGCCAGCGGGCGGCGTCTACTGACGTTGAGAGCCTCGATGAGGTGTGCGTCCTCGTCGCGTAGGCTGAGCCCGTAGATCACGAGCGGCGCGCGGCTGTCCGCTAGTCGCCCGAGCGCGAAGCTGAGGTATTCGTTCGAGTGGATCGTGTGTGCCTTCTCCTCGGCTGAGCCCTCGGCGACGATCAGCGGCCTGCGGTCGGGGTCGTGGGGGTCGCGCTTGTCGAACTGCTCGAGCAGCGTGCTGGTCGACCGGTGTGTCTTGTAGGTGGCGCCGTCGGAGTCGACGAGGAGATGCAGCGCCCCGTGCAGATAGACGATGCGGGTGACGCGCGGGTTCAGGCGGGTGCGTGCCGGATCGAACTGCAGCCAGTCTCCGTAAAAGTAGTCGGCGAAGCCTTGGAAGCTCTCGCCGGCCCCGGCGCACCAGTACAGCACCAGGTCGTAGTTCGTGGTGAACACCCAGCGGTATTGCCGCAGTGTCGCCTTGATCGCGAGCCGCGCGGGCTGCGGGAACTCGCTGAGCGGGATGTGCGCGCCGCGCACCGCGGCGGCGAGGGCCCGCTGGACGCTGCGGTAACGCGTGGCGAGCGCAGCGGCCGACGGGTTCCTCAGCGCCTGGAGTGTGCGGCCGGCGATCGAGAGTGAGTTGAGTACTACCTCGAAGTTCTCGGTCTGAAGGGCCTGGAAGAGCGCACGGTCGGCTTGGTTGAGCAGCTCAGCGCGTTCGTAAAGCGAGTCGTAGGAGAACGCCGGCCAGACGTGGCGGCTTAGCCCGTTGCCGATCAGCAAGTCACGCCACAGGCCCTCACGGGCCACCTGCCGCCAGCTGGCGAGACGCCCGTCGATCGCGTGTGCTGTCAGGGTGGTCTTCGTGACCCGCAGCCTACAGCGCGCAGTGTGGGTCATGGCGCGCTCCGAGATCTGATCGTGCGCCAGCGTCGACGGAGCGAGCGCCGGACGAGACACCGCGGACGGTTCGCGAGCGGGAACACTGGAGTAGGGTGGCCCGCGTGGCCACGGAAACTGTGACGGTATATCTGCTTCGGGAGTCGGTCTCCTCTCCAGAGGATGCGTTGCGAGAGGACGCAGGCGTCGGGTTGTCGCGTCACGAGCTGGCCGCCGGCGCGACACGTGGAGTGGTGTTCGTCGCGGAGCTCGATGAGCTCGGAGCCGTCATGGGTGCGGCTGTTGGCGGGCGTCACCCGCCCACCTGTCTATCACCGGACGCGCGGCAGCAGCGCGCTGCTGGTACTGGAGTCCGCGGGCCGCTGGTTCGCCATCACGTTCGGGCAGGGCCGGCATCTGCTGGCCCGGGATGCGTACGTGCACCGGTTCGGGTTGAGGGTCGCGCTGAACGCGGCAGATCCGGCCCGGTTGAGGGGCGCGCAAGCGCGCAGTTTCAGCGGGTACGCGCTTCAGACGCAGCGTCAGGTGTCACGGTTGTCGGCAGTAGAGGCGCTCGAGCTCGACGTCGAACGTGACCTGGTGACGGCCATCGGCGGAGCCGTGGCGGACAGCACGCTGGGAATCAGGATCGAGGGACGTCAAGCGGTCCGCCTCACGGCCGAGCTTGAGGTGTCGGCGCTGGCCCGGATCTGCGAGCGGCTGTTACGCGAGTCCCGCAAGAGCGGCTACCGGCTCAACTACCCGTGGATCGACAACGTTCAGGAGGTCACGGACCCGGCGAGGATCGCCGAGTTGGACGGCGAGGCGGCGCGGCTGCTCGGGTCGCGCCGGTTCGCGCCGTTCGACCTGTTTCCGGCGGAGCTCGTCGCGGAGCAGATCGTCCAGTACGGGACCTGGCCGGGCTGGGGCGGCCTGAAAGTGGTGGAGCCCGGCGAGCTTCTGCTGCAGCGTGCGGTGCCGCACGCGATGGGCGGCGAGGAGGCGGCGGCGGCGATGCGGCGCTGCAAGCTGATAGGTGTCGACGTGGATGGGCAGGAGGTCGATCGCTGGAGCTTCTGGGAGTGCCTTCACTGTGAGATCGGCGGGGATGGCGAGACACTGATCCTCGACGGAGGTCGCTGGTATGTGGTCGCGAGCGGTCTGGTCCGGACCGTCGAACGGTTCGTTGATCAGCTGAGCCCGTCGGGGCTCGACCTTCCTGCGGCGCTGCGGACGGACGACGAGGATGCCTATAACCGGCGGGCCGCAGCGTCTCTGGGGATGGCTTGCTTGGATAAGCAGCTGATTCGGCTGCCCGGCCTGTCGCCGATCGAGCCGTGCGACCTGCTTTCGGCGCAGGGGCACTTCGTCCATGTGAAGAGACGTAAGGGTGGATCTGGCCCGTTGAGCCACCTTTACTCGCAGGCGCTTGTGTCCTGCGAATGCCTGCGTGAGGAGCGTGAGTTCCGCGATCAGCTTCGCGGAAAACTGCGGGCCGGGCATGCGCAGATCTCTCAGTTGATCGGGGAGCCGCCGGATCCGGCGAGTCTCCCGGTGGTCCTTGGACTGATCACGAGCTCACGGACGGCAGGGCATGCTGCCCGGCAGCTCCCGTTCTTCTCGAAGGTTGCTCTGCGCCAGGCGGTCCGTCGGCTGCGGGCGATGAGCTTCCAGGTGTATGTGGACGAGATCCCTACGGAGCTGTGAACGTGGCTTCGATACGCCTGGCGACGGCATCGATCGTCTCCGCGTAGGCGTGGATAGCGTCGAGCGCGCCGTCCTCCCCCCACCCCGCCACGTACGGCACGCTGGAGCCCGAGACGTCCAGGCCGACGGACCCGCAGACGATGTAGGTGACGGTGTCGACGAGCACCTCCGCCCGGTCACGGCCGTACTCCCGGTATCCGAGGCTGAGGGCGTGCGCGAGCTCGTGGACCAGCACCCGGACCTGACCGTTCGCCGGCAGGGCGCTGTTGATGAGGATCTCTCGCCGTTTGCTGTCGCACCACCCGTCCGCCGACGCGTCGATCTCGTTGAAGCTGACGGTGTAGCCGAGTTCGCTCGCAAGCTGCTCGAGCGGAGCGAGGTTATCCTTGTGGGTGTCACCTGTGACGGGCTCGCATGGCGGGTCGAGCGGCACCGGTTCGGTGTCCGGGAGCTGGTCGGTTTGGGCGACGTCGAACACCGGAACCGCCCGAAACACGGTCCGCTTGCGCCCTCTGCTGTCGTGTGCTGGGAGGAGGATCGGTCGAGTGTCGCGGTGCGGTCGGGGACGCTCATCGGGGCGAGGATCCGGATCGCGTCTCTCCCCTTTGCGGACGCACCGGTTCAACTGCAGGAACGCACGGAACCCGGCGACGTATGTGGCCTCAGGGCGCTGCAGCGCGATCAACAGTTGGTTGTGAACGAGTAGCGCGCCAACCCGTTGGTCGATCGGACCTTCACCCAGCGGCGCCACCCGTCGCAGTGAGCAGCCCGCGCGCTGCCGACTCGAGCCGTTCGCGGTCGGTCCTTCGCCGCTCGGCGCGCTCACCGTCCGTGAGTGTGGTTCTGGACATCGGTCACCGACCTTCCGGTTGTTGGCCCCGCCGGGCGGCGCCGGTCCCCTCCCCGCCCGCACGCGTTAGCGTGCGAACATTCGGGCGGGCCGGCCCCGCGACAGCCCTCCGGTTAGAGCTGCAGCTCGTCGGCCCTGACCGCCGCCCTCGTCGGCCAAGCGAACTCCCCGAGCCTGCAGATCAACCCGGCGCCGTGCAGCCGTGCGAGCCCGTCCGCAGGGTCGTAGCCGAGCTCTCGACGCAGCTCGACCACGGAGCATGGCCATGGCCGCTCGCGGTCCAACAGCAGCACGAGGATCGTCCGGTCAGCCCGGTCCTCATCCTGAGCAGGGGTACCCTCGTCACGCATGGGAAGGCCACAGTCCTTTCCGTGCCACGGCCCCGGGCGGTTACCGCCGCGCCGGGGCCAACTATTCGATTAGCCCCGCAGGTTAGGAGCGGCGTGC
>CAVXEL010000003.1:0-1043929 GCA_963760785.1 uncultured Solirubrobacteraceae bacterium
CCACGGCGCGAGGCGGCAGCTGGCAAGGGAGGCGGCTGCGAAGGGCTGGTCGGTGAGGGTCACCGAAGAGCGGGCACGTCAGAGCAACTCGACGGCGCCGGAGCCCACGGCCCGCAAGGCGCGCGGCGTGCACCCCGATCAGGAAGCGGCCGCCGGCGGAGATCTCCCAGGCGCTGAGCGGCGCGCTCGGAGCCGAGGTGCGGGTGAGGGCGACATCGGGCGGGTACCGCGCGGAGCTGGCATTCTCCTCACAGGAGGAGGCGATCGAGCTGGCGCGCCGGATCCGGCCGCGGGCGGTGGCCTGATCATTCCGATATTCGGAATCTCTGCGATGCTCGAGCCGAGCGCCCTCGAGCGGTCGGGCGCCCCGTCCGAGGCACGGCGCTACGATGACGCAGTCGTGCGGGCGGCGCTGCGGCCGTCCGGCATGGATGCGGGCGATTAGCTCAGTCGGTTAGAGCGCTTCTCTGATAAGGAAGAGGTCCCTGGTTCGAGTCCAGGATCGCCCATCATCGGCAGATAGCTTCCTCGCCGACGCCCGATTCGGTTGACGGAGTGGGAACGACGAACTGACTAGCGCGCAGCCCCCACGCTCCGCGCTGAGCAGCGTTCGCCTCTCATGAGCCGCGACATCCAGCGGCGCCGGGGAACAGTGGTATGTGTCCCCGGCGCATGCTGAACGTGTGCCCTCAGGGCCGCAGCACTATTTGGTCGTTATTTCCAGCGGTTTGCTCGGTTTGGCCACGTCGGCGAATGAGACGGCCACGGGAACGGGTGCTCCCTTGTTGATTGACAGTTCGAGTTGCGTTGTCGGGCCGCCTTCGAAGTGCGTCACAGCTTGTCCGAGGCCGGAGAGATTCTGGTAGTTCACGGTGAAGTGTTCTTCAGGCATCACCAGTTTGTTGATCGGCGTGATGGGCGCGATCAGACCTCCTTTGAGTTCCATCGTCTCTTTACCGCATTGGAACTTCGCGAACATCTTCTTTCCGGCGAGCCTCAGACCGACTTCTTCTGCTTTTTCGCTGATGACGCCCAGTTCTCCGACGAGCCCCTTGGCCTTGATTTCACCAGCCGCAGCCCCCTTGGTCGTACACGTCGCGTTTTCAAAGTGGGGCGACGTGCATGTGGCGAAGTTGAAGCTGCCCTTCTTGAGCGTGGAGGTTCCGAGGACGGCTGACCCGAAGTCGCTGCCGTGCGTGCACGAGGTGGTTACGAATCCGTCCTGCCAGATTTCGATTTCGATGATGAGGTATTCAGTGAAGATCGGCATCGGGCGGCCCGTTCCTCCCCACCGCGGAAGAAACGCCGACGCCGTCGATATCATCGACAGGCAGGCGACGGTTGTTGCCAGGGCCATCAGCGACGCTCTGCGTCTGTGCAGCATGAGTGCTCCCCCTCTGTTTGATACTCGCGATCCTTGCGAGCGAGTGATCATGTGTGCCCACCCTAACGGCACGCGGCTGAGCGTTGCAAGACGCAGAAAATGGTCTGCCCCGAGGCACGAGCCAGCTGAGCGATCATGGCGACGTGCGGGCTGCGCGGTCCGGGTGGAGACGTCCCTCCCGTCGGAGCGTTATAGGTTGATCGTGATGGTGCGCGTCGCGGTGGCGCTGGTGGCGGCCGGGGCAGCCCTGCTGATGGCGGCGGGCTGCGGCGGCGCGACGACCTCCTCGGCGCCGAAGCCGCCCGTCACCATCGCCGCGAGCTCGGCCTCCTCAGCCAACCAGACGACCGCACCGCCTCGCCGACCCGACCCGGCGGCCGTCGCGCGCCTGGCTCTGGCCCGGCACACCGTCCACGAGGGCGCACTGCCCCCGACCGCCGCGCTGCCGTCGACGGGAACCAGGCTCTTCAGGGCGCTGATGGCGGCCCTCTGGGAAGGGATCGCGAGCAACGATCCGGCCCGCGCCCTGCCGGCCTTCTTCCCGAAAGGCGCCTACGAACAGCTCAAGGCGATCCCGGGGGCGGGAAGCGACTGGAGCAGTCGCCTCGTCGGCGACTACGGCCTGGACATCTCAGCGGCCCACTCGCTGGTCGTGTCCTCGGCGAGCGGCGCGCGTCTGATCGGCGTCGATGCCGTCGCGAGCTACGCGCACTGGGTGCCGCCGGGCGTCTGTTACAACAGCATCGGCTACTACGAGCTGCCCAACGCGAGGGTCGTCTACTCGACCGGGGCCGGCGTGAGGTCCTTCGGGATCGCCTCTCTGATCTCCTGGCGGGGGGTCTGGTACGTGGTTCACCTCGGGGCCGTGCTCCGATCCTCGGAAGCCGGAGCGCTCGATGCCCCGGAATCGGGACGCGGGCACTCGGAATACTCGGGCACCTGCTAGCCGGCTACTCGGCCCCGGCGGCGTGGAGGGGGCTCGCGTCACTGCGCGCGTAGAGCGCCGAGCGATCCAGATCCGCCACGGAGGTCGTGCCGGTGAGAGCGAGCGCGACGTCGATGTCGGCGCGGATCACCTTCAGCATGCGACGTACCCCCGACTCGCCGCCAGCCGCCACAGCCCAGGCCCAGGCCCGTCCCAGCAGCACAGCGCGAGCGCCAAGGGCCAGCATCTTGACGACGTCCAGACCCGTGCGCACGCCGCCGTCGGCCAGCACCTCGACCTCCCCGGCCACCGCATCGACGATCGCCGGGAGCGCACGAGCGGTCGACGGCACGGAGTCGAGCTGGCGCCCGCCGTGGTTGGACACGACGATCCCGTCCACCCCGGCCTCGACCGCGCGCCTGGCGTCCTGCGGATCGAGCACGCCCTTGACCAGCAGCCGCCCGTCCCAGTGCTCGCGCACCCAGGCGATGTCCTCCCAGGTCACGCTCGGGTCGAACTGCGAGTCCACCCACTCCCTGAACGCGTCGGGGGTGCTCGCCCCCGGCACGGCCTTCTCGAGGTTGCCGAACGTCAGCGGCTTGCCGCCGAGGCCGACCGTCCGCACCCAACGCGGGTGCGAGAGGAGGTCGAGTGCGCGCCTCGCCCGCACCCAGGGCGGGCCCCCCGCCAGGCCGTTGCGCGTGTCCCGGTGGCGCGCGCCGACGACTGCGAGGTCGATCGTCAGCACGAGGACCGGGGAGCCCACCGCCCGCGCTCGCGCCATCAGCTCCTCGGCGTAGCCGCGGTCGCGCATCACGTACAGCTGGAACCACGGCGGCGCCGGGCTGGCCGCGGCGACCTCCTCGATGGGGCAGATGGAGACGGTCGACTCGACGAACGGAACGCCGACCGCCGCCGCCGCGCGGGCGGCCTGCGCCTCGGCGCGCGGGGCGAACATCCCGCACAGCCCGACCGGGCCCAGGATCACCGGCATCGCCAGGCTCTGACCGGCGACTTCGGTGGCCTGCTCGCGCCGGGAGACATCGCGCAGCACCACCTGGCGCAGGAGCAGTCCGCGCAGGTCGGCCACGTTCGCATGCATCGTCGCCTCGTCGTAGGCGCCGCCGTCGATGTAGTCGAACAGCTGTCGGGGCAGGCGCCGGCGGGCCAGCTCGCGGTAGTCCAGCGCCGTGGCGGGCGCCAGGCCCAGCGGGCGGTCGGGGGAGATCCGCACCCCTGACTCCTCAGCTCGGCTGCGGGACGATGCGGATGTAGGGGCGCGGCGACTCCCAGCCGTCGGGATAGATCTCTTTGGCTTCGTCGTCTGAGACCGAGCCGGCGATGATCACGTCGTCGCCCTCTTTCCACTGCGCGGGCGTCGCGACTCTGTGCTGAGCGGTGAGCTGCAGCGAGTCGATCACCCGCAGGACCTCGTCGAAGTTGCGCCCGGTCGTCATCGGGTAGACCAGGATCAGCTTCACCTTCTTGTCGGGCCCGATCACGAACACGTTGCGGACCGTCTGGTTGTCAGCCGGCGTACGCGACAGCGGGTCGCCCTCGATGCCCCCGGGGAGCATCCCGTAGAGCTTCGAGACGTTGAAGTCCGAGTCCGCGATCACCGGGTAGTTGGGGGCGGTCCCCTGGGTCTCCTCGATGTCCTTCGCCCACTCCGCGTGACGGTCGACGGGGTCCACCGAGAGCCCGATGATCTTCACGCCGCGGCGGTCGAACTCCGGCTTGATGCTGGCCAGGTAGCCGAGCTCGGTCGTGCAGACCGGGGTGAAGTCCTTCGGGTGCGAGAACAGCACCGCCCAGGAGTCGCCGATCCAGTCATGGAAGCTGATCGGACCCTCCGTCGTTTCAGCCTGGAAATCCGGCGCCGTGTCGCCAATCTGAAGGGCCATCTTCGTCTCCTTCTCCTAGGTCGTCGTCTGCTTCGGAAGCGGTCGCAGCCCCGCTCCTCTGGACGAGCCCAGCGTACAACGCCGGGCCCGCCCGGCGGGCGCCGGGGCACGCGGCCGGCCGGGCCGCGATCGGTCGGGAGCGACGCCTGCCCCAGGCGGGACCCGGCCGCGGCGCCTCAGACGATCCCGCTCGGTTTTTCGCGCGTGCCCGGTTCCTGCACCGGTTCGGAGTTCGGCGGCACCGTGACGGGCGTTTCTTTGGTGCACATTTCTTCTCCCGCGCCGAGCGAGACGGTTGGCAGGTGCGGGTTGCGCGGTTCGGGCGGCGCCGCGAAGTTGAACGCGCCGGTCAGGTCCCCGGTCGTCGCCCTGCGCCATTCGCTGAGGTTCGGCACCTCGACCCCGAAGCGGGTCTCGATGAAACGAAGCGTCGAGGTGTGGTCGTAGACCTCCGAGGAGACCAGGCCGCCGCGCGTGAAGGGCGAGACGACCAGCATCGGCACCCGGAATCCCAGCCCGATCGGCCCCGTGTCGCCGCCGTCGTTGCCGGTTATGTCCGGCACGGTCAGGTACTCGTTCACCGTGCCCGGGGGCGCCGTCGGCGGCGCCACGTGGTCGAAGAAGCCGCCGTTCTCGTCCCAGGTGATGAACAGAGCGGTTTTTTCCCAGACTTTTTTGTGGCCGATCAGCAGTTTCATCAGTTCTGCCACGACGTGCTCGCCCACCTTCGCGCTCGAGTTGCCCGGGTGCTCCGTTTCGAACGCCGAGGTGTCGATCCATGACACCTGGGGAAGTTCGCCGTGGCTGAGGTCGTGCTTGAAGTTCTTCGGCCAGTTCTGTTCGAACGCGAGCTTCGCCAGAGCGGGGTTGGTCTTGAAGCTTTTGAAGTATTCGAGCTCGTTGTCCTGGTTGCCCAGGAGGCTGCCCGTGTAGACCTTCCAGCTGATGCCCGCCGAGCTCAGCTGCTCGGGCATCGTCGTCCAGGTGAACTTCCCTGCCGCTCGCGGGTCGCCTTTGAAGAGCGTCTCGACCAGCGGCCCGCCGTGTTCGCCGTTCGGGTCGATCGTCCCCGTCATCGAGTAGAGCCGGTTGGGGTCGGTCGGACCGAGCACCGAGCAGTGGTAGTGGTCGCACACGCGTGAAGGCGTTCGCCAGCGCCCTGTAGAAGGGGATGTCGGCCTGCTCGTAGTAGCCCATCGCCGCGGGGCCCGCTTCGGGGCCGTCGGTTTCCAGGTGGGTGCGGACGAAGTCGTCCATCGCCCCGCCGTCCCAGCTCTTGTGCTGCGGGACCCAGCTGTGGGTGATGTCCGGGAAGCACTGCGCCGACTCCGCCCGTTTCCAGGTGGAAGGGGAGCAGCTTCCCTTCGAATCCGGCGACCGGGTAGCCGCCCTGTTCGTAGACCGCCTTGGCGGCCGGGCTGCCGTAGCCCTCGACGCCGCTTGTAGGTGCCGAAGTAGTGGTCGAACGAGCGGTTCTCCTGGATCAGGATGATCACGTGATCGATGTCCGAGAGGTGACCGAGCGGTTTGCTCTTCACCGCGCCGGCCAGTTGCACCAGCGGGTCGCTGCTCAAGGCGACCGCGCCGGCTGCCACCCCCGCCTGCAGAATCTGTCGGCGTGTAAGGCCTGAATCCATTCTCGTCCCCTCCCGATCGTCGTACTGGCGTCGCGCCGCCCTGTGCTCGGGGCGCGCCTCATACCCGTAGGCACGCCCAGCATTCCCCATGACGACACCCCTCCTGTGAACGCAACGATAACCGCTTCGCGGGGGTTGCGCCACACCCTCCGTCCGAACGGGCCCCGCCCGTCCCGCCGCCCGCGCGGCGGCCGCACGAGGGGCTAGGGCCTCACGCGCTTCCCCTCCGGGTCGAACAGCGGCTCTTCGGCGATCTCCCCGGCGGCCCACTCGCCGAAGATGTCGACCGCGACCTGCCGTCCCCGGCGGGATCTCGCCCGGAAGGTAGGCGTAGGCGATCGAGCGCTCGACGCTGTAGCCGTATCCGCCGCTGGTGACCCTGCCGAGGACCTCGCCCGCCACCCGCACGGGCTCGTTGCCGAGCGCGACCGAGCGGGGATCCTCCAGCACCAGGCAGCGCAGCCGCCGCTCGGGCGTGTGCGCCTGGCCGCCCGAGCCGAGCGCGGCCGAGCCGATGAAGATCCCCTCCTTCTTGACGCAGAAGCCCAGCCCCGCCTCGAACGGCGTCTCGTCGGGGGTGATGTCGGCTGCCCACACGCGGTAGCCCTTCTCCAGGCGCATCGAGTCGATCGCCCTGTAGCCGCCAGCGACCAGGCCGTGCTCGCGACCAGGCCTCCCACAGCGTCCGCCACAGGTCCGCGCCGTACTCGGTCGGGCAGTACAGCTCCCAGCCCAGCTCGCCCACGAACGTCACCCGCAGGGCTCGCACGGGGACGTCCCCGACAGTCAGCTCGCGCATCCGCATGTAGGGGAAGTCGAGCGGGTCGGGCGTCAGCGGGGCGAGGATCTCCTTCGCTCGCGGGCCCCACAGCGCGAAGCAGGCCCACCGTGCTGTCACGTCCGAGCAGCGCACGCTTCCGTCGCGGGGCGCGTGGCGGCGGATCCAGCTCAGGTCGTGGTTGCCGAAGGCGGTGCCCGTGACGATCGAGAACAGCTCCTCCTCGACCCTCGTCACCGTGAAGTCGCACTCGATGCCGCCGCGGCGGTTGAGCATCTGCGTGTAGGTGATCGCCCCCACCTCGCGCGCCACCCGGTTGTCGCACAGCCCTTCCAGGAACGCCGCCGCGCCCGGCCCGGCGATCTCGAGCTTGGCGAACGAGGACTCGTCGAACAGCCCCGCCGCTCTCGCGGGTCGCGAGGTGCTCGGCGCCGATCGCCGGCGACCAGTGCATCCCCGCCCAGCCGCGCGGGCGCAGCGACTCGTCGCCGGCCGCTGCGTTGGACTCGTACCAGTTGACCCGCTCCCAGCCCGACTTCTCGCCGAACGCCGCGCCATGCTCCGGCATGCCACGGGTAGGCGCTGGAGGTGCGCAGCGGCCTGCCCGCCTGGCGCTCGTGCCCGGGGTAGCGGATGTCGTAGTAGGTCTCGTAGACCTCCCGGGCACGCTTCAGCGTGTAGGAGGGCGAGCGGTAGTGCGGCCCGAAGCGCCGGATGTCCATCTCCCACATGTCCATCCCCGGCTCGCCGGCGAGGATCCACTCGGCCATCGCCTTGCCGATCCCGCCGGCGCCCGCCAGTCCGTGGGCGCAGAAGCCGGCCGCCACGAAGAAACCGGTGACCTCGCTCTCGCCCAGGCAGAACTCGTTGTCCAGGCGTGAAGGCCTCGGGCCCGTTGATCAGCCGCGTCACGGTGATCTCGTCCATCGCCGGCACCCGCCGTCGCGAGTTCGCCGCGATCTCCTCGAAACGGGGCCAGTCCTCCTCCAGCAGCCGCCCGTTGAAGTCGGCCGGCACCGCGTCCAGCAGGTGCTCGTCCAGCGCCCAGGGCGCCGAGTTGCGCTCGTATCCGCCCATGATCAGGCCGCCTCCCTCCTCGCGGAAGTAGATCAGCAGGTCAGGGTCGCGCAGCGTCGGCAGGTGCTCTCCGGGCGCGCGATCCCGGAACGGCTGGGTCACGAGGTACTCGTGCGCGAACGGCACGATCGGAACCCGCACCCCCGCCATCCGCCCGATCTCCGCGGCGAACATCCCGCCCGCGTTGACGACCACCTCGGCCTCGATCGGCCCCCACTCCGTCTGCACCCCGCGAACCCGCGGATGCGCAGGCAGCCCCCTGTCGACGTCGATCGCCGTGACCCGGGTGTGGGTGAAGATCCGCGCCCCGCCCTCCCGCGCCCCGTCGGCCAGCGCCATGGTCAGCAGCGAGGGATCGAGGTAACCGTCCGTGGCCAGATAGGAGCCGCAGCGCACACCGGCGGTGTCCATCAGCGGGAACATCTCGCGGGCCTGCTCGGGCGAGACGAGCTCGAGCGGCAGGCCGAATGTCTTCGCCCAGGCGACCTGTCGCATCACCTCCTGCTCGCGCTCCTGCGTGCAGGCCAGCCGGATCCCGCCGCACTCGACCCAGCCGCAGTCGAGCTCCCGGTAGAGCTCGACCGAGTCCATCATCATCCGCGTCAGCGGCAGGCTCGAGCGCAGCTGACCGACCAGTCCGGCCGAGTGGAAGGTGGAGCCGCTGGTCAGCTCGTTGCGGTCGAGCAGCACGATGTCGCGCTCGCCCAGCCGGGCGAGGTGATAGGCGATCGAGGCGCCGCCGACGCCGCCGCCGATGATCACCACGCGCGCACGGTCGGGAAGCTCGCGCGGCCTGACCAGGGCTCAGCCCCCCACCGCCGCCAGCCAGCGGGCGAAGTCTGGCGAATCCGCCGCGCCTCGCATCCGGGCGAAGTGCCGCTGCGCGTAGCCCGCGAAGTCGAAGTCCAGATCCGAGACGCCGGCCTGCATCACGCCCCAGGCCGCCTCCCGGACGTCGGACAGCACGCGCATCAGCTTCAGCGTCGCCATCTCCCGCGGTGTCGGCGGCGCGCCATGGTAGGCGCGCAGCAGCCGCTGGTCGGTCGACTCGTCGAACTCGTTGTTGACCGACAGGTTGCCGAGGTCGAAGCACGGGTGGCCCATGCCCGCGTACTCCCAGTCGACGATCATGATCCGGTCCTCCTCCCGCTCGCGCACGAGGTTCCCAGGGAGCAGGTCGTTGTGGCACGGGCATGGCCGGTCGAGGGGCAGCGCCGCGGCGATCCGAGCAGCGACCTCGCGCGCCCGCTCGTACTCCGCGGGAGGCGCCCCGCCACGCGACTCGAGGATCCGCGCATAGTCCTCGAGCAGCTCCGGCACCCAGAAGCCGACCGGCAGGCGCAGGCCCGACCGGTGAAAGCGGGCGAGGGCGCGGGCGACCTCCTCGGCGCGGTCGGCCAGCTCTCCCGGGGCGAGCGGCGCACAGGAGATGTAGCGGGTGACGAGGCCACCCTCGAAGCCGCCCGCGACGTCCGGCGCGATGCCCAGGCTGGCCGCCGCCTCATTGGCCAGGCGCTCTGCCTCTCGGCTGATCCCGAGCAGCTCGGTGTCCTTGCCGTGGAGCCGCAGCACGTAGTCGCCCGCGCCGAAGGACACTCTGAAGTTGCGGTTGGTGATGCCGCCCTCAAGCGGGGACGGCTCGCCGCCGACTGGACCCAGGGAGGGTTCCAGGCTGTGCAGTATCTCGTCCAGGTCACCCACCGCTCCACCCCGTTGCTCGTTAAGGCACACAACCTATACCTTCAGATGAGATGACCGGCGTGGACGCTTCCGATCAGGCCCGGCCGGAGCCCGATGTGCAGGAGCTGATGCGTGCCGCGGATCTCGAGGCCGCGCTGCGTGCCGTCACCGGTGTGACCGTGCGGACCCCGACGCTGGAATGTCCCGATCTCAGCGCGATCCTCGGCAGTCCCGTCGCCCTGAAGGCCGAGTGCCTCCAGGGCACGGGGTCGTTCAAGCTGCGCGGCGCTCTGAGCCGGGTTGCGGCGCTCGGCGCCCGAGCCGCGGCCGGGCTGGTCACGGCCAGCGCCGGCAACCACGCCCGTGCCGTTGCGCAGGCAGCGCGGCTGCAGGGGATCGAGTGCGAGGTGTTCATGCCCGTCGACGCCTCCGTCTCGAAGGTCATCGCCGTCGAAGCTCTCGGCGCGCGGGTCCGCCTGACGGGAGCCTCGGTCGACGAGTCCCTGGAGCACGCACTGCGACACAGCGAGCAGTGCGGCAGCGCCTTCGTCCATCCCTTCGACGACATCGACGTGATCGCCGGCCAGGGGACGCTGGGGCTCGAGCTGCTCGCCGAGGTTCCCGACCTGGCCAGGGTCGTCGTGCCCGTCGGGGGCGGGGGCCTGGCCAGCGGGATCGGCATCGCCCTGCGCCGGGCGGGCGCCGAGGTCGAGCTGGTCGGCGTGCAGGCCAGCGCCTGCGCTCCCTTCCGCGATGCCCTCGCCGGGCGCGACGTGATCGCGGGACGCGAGTCGACCATCGCCGACGGGATCGCCATCAAGCGGCCCGGCGCGATCACGCTGCCGCTGCTGCGGGCGCTGCTGGACCAGCTGCTGACGGTCGACGAGGACCAGATCGCCGACGCGATGGTGTTCCTCGCCGAGCGCGCCAAGCTCGTCGCCGAGGGAGCCGGCGCGGTTGCCGGCGCCGCCCTGATGAGCGGCGCGCTGCCTCCCGTCGAAGGAACGACCGTCGCGGTGGTGTCCGGGGGCAACGTCGACAGCGGCCTGCTGGCTGCGCTGCTGCTCCGCCACGAAACCGAGGAGGGCCGGCGCGTGCGGATCTTCACCCGCGTGCCCGACCGTCCCGGCGGGCTGGCCGAGCTGCTGATGCTCATGGCCGGCGCGCGGGCCAACGTGCTCGGCGTCGAGCATCGGCGCGAAGCCGTCCCGCTGCATGTCCGCGAGACAGGGGTCGAGCTGATCCTCGAGACCCGCGGCCCGGGGCACACCGAGGACGTCCTCGGCGCGCTCGCCGCGGCCGGCTACGACGTGCGCCAGGAGTAGCGGCTAGAGGTCCGCGCCGGCGCGACACGAACGTGTGCCAGCGCTCCCGCCGCCGCGCTCGCTCCCCGGGGTCGAGGCGCGGCTCGACCACCCGCTCGTCCGCCAGCAGCGTGGCCGCGTGCTCGACCGACCGAAGCGCCCCGGCGCCGACGCCGGCCAGGAGCGCCGCGCCGAGGACGGTCGCGTCGGTGCGCCCCACCGACAGGGGCAGGCCCAGCACGTCGGCCTGGATCTGAAGCAGGGTCGGGTCGTTGGCGAGGCCGCCGTCGACCCGCAGCCGCTCGATCGGGACTGCGGTGGACATCGCCTCGACGATGTCCGCGACCCGCGCGGCGATCGCCTCCAGCGCCGCCCGGGCGATGTGGGCCGGACGCACGCCCCCATGCAGCCCGGCGATCACCCCGCGGGCCTGTGGCCGCCACCACGGTGAGCCGAGCCCGGCGAGGGCCGGCAGCACGATCACGCCCGCGGCATCGGGGACCGCCGCGGCGGCGGCAGCCAGGGCGGGCGGATCGGCGGCCAGGCCCAGGTCGCTCGTGAGCCACTCCAGCAGCGCTCCCGCCGCGAACACGCCGCCGTCGAGCGCGTGTGTGACCTCGCCGACCTCGCCGTGGGCGCCAGGTGCGCGCCCAGGCCACGGTCGGCAGCAGACCGTGCGCCTCGGCCGGCCCGCCGGTCCGGGCCAGCACGAACACGCCCGTGCCGTAGGTCGCCTTCGCCTCGCCCGGACCGACGGCGCCCGACCCCGCCAGGGCCGCCTGCTGGTCGACCAGCTGCGCGCCCAGGGGGAGCGCCCGGGGCCAGCGGCCGGGAGCGCAGCTCGCCCAGGGCGCCGAAGGTCGGGCCGAGTGCCGGCAGCCAGTCGCGGCGCAGGCCGAACAGGTCGACAGCAGCTGCTCGTCCCAGTCGCGCCCGCCCAGCGCCAGCAGCTGCGTGCGCGACGCGGTGGACAGATCGGTCGCGAAGCGCCCGCCAAGGCGATCGACCAGGAACGCGTCGACCGTGCCCATCCGCAGCGCGCCCGTCCTCGGCGGCGCGCTGGACGGCCGGGTCGTTCGCCGATCAGCCAAGCCAGCTTGCCCGCCGAGAAGTACGGGTCGAGCGGGAAGCCCCGAGCGGCTCACCGCGGTCGGGTCGAGCCCTTCCAGCAACTCCAGCTGACGCTTGTCCTGCCATACGACGATCGGCGTCAGCGCGCGGCCGTCGCGCGCGTCCCAGGCCAGCACGGACTCGCCCTGGTGGGCGAGCCCGGCGACGATCGGACGGTCATCCGGCACGCCTCCAGCACCTCGGCGACAGCCTCCTCGACCGCCGCCAGGCACCAGCTCGGGGTCCTGCTCCACCAGCCCCGGTGCTGGATGGGTCGGTCGCAACCGCGCGGCGCGCCTGCGCCAGCGGCTGCAGGCGCTCGTCGAACAGCCCGACCTTCACCGCGGTGGTGCCCTCGTCGATTCCCGAGCAGCAGCGGAGCGGTCATGCCTCGCCCGCCGTGCCGGCCGCGAGCGAGCGCTCGGCGGCCGACTGCCACCACGGGAGGAGGTCCTCGCGCGGGGCGGGCGCCGGCAGGACCCTTGGCGTCCGGAGCTCGAAGCCGCCCGCGGCGGAGAGCAGCTCGACCGCGTGCTCGCCGATCGCCAGCGAGGCCGACAGGCCCGTCGAGCGGATCGCCGCCACGTTGACCAGTCCGGGGAGGGCGCGGGAGGCCTCGATCACGTAGTTGGAGCCGCGTCCGGCCGGACGCAGGCCGGCGTATGCGGCGATCGGCTCGGCGCCGTCGAGCGCGGGGAACATGTCCCGCGCCCGCCCGAGGATCAGCTCGCCCGCGTCGGCCTCGACGGTCCAGTCGTGCTTGTCCTGCCGGTCGCGGGCCGTCGGCCCGGCGATCACGTGCCCGTCGATCGTGGGGAACACCAGCACGCCCTTCCCAGCCCCGGAGGGGACGGGCAGCAGGATCTCGCGCAGCGGCTGTTGCGCGGGCTGCTCGAAGACGAGGAACTCGCCCTTGCGGGGATAGACCTCGAAGGAGCGCTCGCCCCCCATCGCGGCGACCTCGTCGGCCTGAAGCCCCGCGCAGTTCGCCACGGCGCGCACGTGCAATCGCCGTCCGCTCCGGAGAGCGTCACGGCCAGTGCCCCGCCGTCGGCTCGGGCGAGCGCCTGCACTGGGCGCGCCCAGCATCAGCGTCGCGCCCGCCGCCGCGGCCGCGTCGGCAAGCGCCCAGGCGAACGCGCGGGGGTCCGTCACGCCCTCCCCCGGTACCGCAAGCTCGCCCTCGCCGAGGAGCCGTGCCTCCACGCCGTTGCGCTCCGCGTTCGCCGCCAGCGCCGCGACAGTCGCCGACTGCTCCGGGCCATCGGCTCGCAGCCGCGCGCCGCAGCGCCAGGCGGCGACCCCGAGCTCGTCCACATAGCGCTCGCGCAGCCGCGCCGCCCTGATGATCAGGCGCGTCTCCAGCTCGCCGGGGAGCGAGTCGAAGCCGGTGTGCAGGATCCCCGAGTTGGCGCCCTGGCGCCGGTGCCGATCTCCTCCCGCGCCTCGAGCAGCAGCGACGGCACGCCGCGGCTGGCAAGCGCGTGCGCCACCGCGCAGCCGACGACCCCCGCGCCGACGATCGCCACCTGCCCGTCCAAGCTGGCCATGGCACATTCTTATCCGCCGCCGCCCCGCCCCGCCGGCGGCAGGGGCATGGCCGCACAATCGACCATCTAGCATCGTGGCGTGCGGATCGCCCCGTTCGAGATCGAGCGCTTCTACGAGCGGTGGGAGTTCAGTGCGGAGCTGATGCTGTCCAGCAGCGACTGCGAGTCCCGGCCCGTCTCCGAGCTGCTGGCGCTCGAGCCGGACGCGCTCGAGCGACTGCTGGCCCTCCGCCTCGGCTACACAGAGGTGCCCGGGTCCCCCGAGCTGCGCGCGTCCGTTGCGGCGCTCTACGCGCGCCTGGAGGCGGAGGACGTTCTCACGGTGGCAGCCGCGGAGGAGGGAATCTTCATCACCTACCACGCGCTGCTTGGGCCCGGGCGACCACGCGGTCGTCGAGGCTCCAAGCTACGGCTCGGCGATCGCCGTCGCCCGCAGCACCGGGGCGGAGGTCAGCCTCTGGCGCCGCCGCCACGAGGATCGTTGGGCCTACGATCTCGACGAGCTCCAGCGGCTGCTGCGAGCGGACACGAAGCTCCTCTACCTCAACACGCCTCACAACCCGACCGGCAGCCAGCTGCCCGCGCGCCGACTTCGAACGGCTCCTGGGCCTGCTGGCCGAGCGCGACGTCGTGCTGCTCAGCGACGAGGTCTACCGCGGGCTCGAGCACGACCCCGCCGAAAGGCTCCCCGCCGCCTGCGACGCGTACGAGCGGGCGATCACCCTGGGCACCGTCTCCAAGTCATACGGGCTGCCCGGTCTGCGGGTCGGCTGGCTGGCAAGCCGCGACCGCGAGCTGCTGTCCCGGATCCGCGAGATGAAGCTCTACACGACCATCTGCTCGAGCGCTCCCAGCGAACTGCTGGTGGCGCTGGCCCTGCGCCACAGCGAGCAGCTCGTCGAGGCGAGCCGCCGCCTGGTACTCGGGAACCTGCCCCTGCTCGAGCGCTTCATGGCCCGGCACGAGGAGCTGTTCGAGTGGGTTCGCCCCTCCGCCGGGCCGATCGGCTTTCCGCGCGTGGGCGACGTGACCGACGTGCGCGCGTCCTGCGAGCGCCTCGCCGCCGAGGCCGGCGTCCTGCTGCTCCCCGGGAGCGTCTACGAGGAGCCCCGCCACGTGCGCTTCGGCTTCGGGCGCCGGAGCCTTCCCGAGGCGCTCGCGCGCCTGGAGGAGCGGCTCACCGTGTTCACCTCCTGAGGGCCGGCCCGACGCGGGCCCGGGCCGCTCCTCAGGACCCGCGGGCTACTGTACACAGCGGACGTCGCGGAACAGCCGCTGCGCGCTTCTGCCCCCGATCGAGGCGACCTGGATGACCACGCCGGACGGCCGCATGAACCCGAATGTGACGCTCGCCGTGCTGGCGTTGTGCGGACTCGCCTACGCGCACGGCACGCTCGCGGAGCGCGTCGGCTAGAGAGGGAAGCGATGTTCCGCAACATCCTGGTCGCGATCGACGGCTCGCGCGACGCCGACGAGGCGTTGAGCCAGGCGATCGACCTGGCCGAGACGCAGCGCGCCCGGCTCACGCTCTTCAGCGCCGTCCCGGCGCCGCCGCCGTTCGCCTACGCGACGGCAGGGGGGGTGGCGCTGGCGAACTTCGGCGACGGCGCCCAGGCGGAGACCGAGGCGATCGTCCGTCGCGCGCTCGAGCGGGTTCCCCAGAGCGTCCCGACCACGACCGTGATCAAGAACGAGCCGGCCAAGCAGTCCCTGTTGCGCCAGATCGAGGTGGGCCGGCACGACCTGGTCGTGATGGGCTCCCGCGGGCGCGGCGCCGTCGCCTCGGCGCTGCTCGGGAGCGTCAGCCACCACGTCCTGCACCACAGCAGGGTACCGGTGCTGATCACCTACGCCGAGCCTCGCGGGCAGGACCCGGGCGAGGGCCCGGCCGCCGCTGGATGAAGGCCGCCCCCCGGCCGGCGCGCGCTAGAGCACCTTCGAGAGGAACGCCCGCGTGCGCTCGTGGCGCGGGTTCGCCAGCACCTCCCCGGGCGGGCCGGACTCGACGACCACGCCGCCGTCCATGAAGACAACCTTGTCTGCGACCTCGCGTGCGAAGCCCATCTCGTGCGTGACGACGACCATCGTCATGCCCTCGGTGGCCAGCTGCTTCATCGCCTCGAGGACGTCGCCGACGAGCTCCGGGTCCAGCGCCGAGGTCGGCTCGTCGAACAGCATCAGCTTCGGGTCCATCGCCAGCGCGCGGGCGATCGCGACCCGTTGCTGCTGGCCGCCCGAGAGCTGCGCCGGGTAGGCGTCGTGCTTGTCGGCCAGCCCGACGCGGTCGAGCAGCTCGCGACCACGTGCCCGGGCGGCGTCGCGCGAGGAGCGCTTCACACGGATCGGCGCGCAGGTCACGTTCTCCAGCGCGGTCATGTGACCGAACAGGTTGAAGTGCTGGAAGACCATGCCGATCTCCGCGCGCTTGTGGGCGACCTCCGATTCGCGCAGCTCGTGGAGCTTGTCGCCGACCTGGCGGTAGCCGACGAGCTCGCCGTCCACGGACAGGCGCCCGGCGTTGATCTTCTCGAGGTGGTTGATGCAGCGCAGGAACGTCGACTTGCCCGAGCCCGATGGCCCCAGCAGGCACAGCACCTCGCCGGGCGCCACTTCGAGGTCGATGCCCCTCAGCACCTCGTTGCGGCCGAAGCGCTTGTGCACGGCCTCCGCCTTGACCATCGGCGTCGCCATCGCGCTCACATCCCTTCGTGGTGGAACGACAGCAGTCCCATGCGCGCCCGCTGCAGCGGCGTGAGGTCTTCATCTCGCGAGGCGCCACGGCCGTAGTGGCGCTCGACGTAGTACTGGCCGATGTAGAGCACGCTCGTGACGGCCAGGTACCAGATGCTCGCGACGATCAGCAGCGGGATCGTCTTGAAGTTGACGGAGTAGATGTTCTGCGCGGCGTAGAGCAGGTCGGGTACGGCGATCGCGCTGACCAGCGAGGAGGTCTTGAGCATCGAGATCGTCTCGTTGCCCGTCGGCGGGATGATCACCCGCATCGCCTGTGGCAGCACGATCCGGCGCATCGTCTGCAGCCGGGTCATGCCCAGCGAGTGCGCGGCATCCGACTGGCCCTCCTCGACGGAGATGATCCCCGCGCGGACGATCTCGGCCATGTAGGCGCCCTCGTTGAGACCGAGCGCGAGGATCGCCGCGGTGAACGGCGTGATCAGCGTGTTGGCGTTGCCGTGTATGAAGGCCGGCCCGAACGGGATGCCGAGGTCGATTTTCGGATACAGCGCCGAGATGAAGTACCAGAAGATGATCTGCACGAGCACGGGAGTGCCGCGGAAGAACCAGATGTAGAGCCAGCTGCGCCGGACGACGAGCGGGTTCGGCGAGAGCCGCATCACCGCCAGCACCACGCCGAGGG
This sequence comes from uncultured Solirubrobacteraceae bacterium, assembly GCA_963760785.1. Taxonomy (GTDB): domain Bacteria; phylum Actinomycetota; class Thermoleophilia; order Solirubrobacterales; family Solirubrobacteraceae; genus Palsa-744. Next base: position 16,726 of record CAVXEL010000003.1, read on the forward strand.
CGACGCCGATCGCCATCGCGATGACGGTCAGCTCGATCGTCACCCGCAGCCCTTCGAGGATCCGTTCGTCGAACAGGTAGTCGCCGACGACGTCCCATTCGAAGCGCGGGTTGGTGGCGACCGAGCGGACGATCGCCGCACCGCGAGCAAGACCACCACCGCGGCGACCCAGCGACCCGGCCGGCTGACCGGGACGGCCCGAATCTCCTCGGGCCGTCCCTGCATGCCGGTGTCCTCGACGACGGACACCGCTAGCGCTCAGCTGATCGCGCCGTTGATGGTCGGGTTGCTGATCGCACCTTCCTGGATGCCCCACTTTTCGAGGATCGCCTTGTACTTCCCGCTGGCCATCAGTTCCTTCAGCGCGGCCAGCAGCGGCGTCGCGAGCCCGCTGTTCTTGGGGACGGCGAAGCCGTACGGGGCGAAGCTGTAGCTCTTGCCGACCAGCTGGAACTGGCCTTTGTTCTGCTTGAGCTGATAGGCGACGACGGGCGAGTCGGCCATGCCGAGCTGCGCGCGGCCACTGGCGATCGCCAGGGTGACGGCGTTCTGGCCCGGGAAGGCCAGCACCGTCACGGACTTCTTGCCTTCTTTCGTGCAGGTCTTGCTCTGCTTTTCGGATTCTTCGAGCTCGACCGTGCCCTTCTCGACCGCGACCGTCTTGCCGCAGAGGTCGGCGACGGTGTTGACGCCCGGGTTGGAGCCGGACTTCGCATAGAAGGAGATTCCGGCCTTGTAGTAGGTGACGAAGTCGACCTTCTTCTCGCGTTCCTTCGTGTCGGTGAAAGAGGATGCGCCGAGGTCGTAGCGCCCGGCCTGGATGCCGGGGATGATCGCTTCGAACTGCGCGTTGCTGAACTGCGTTTTCAGGCCCATCGTTTCAGCGAGCGCGTTGACCAGATCGGGGTCCATGCCGATGATCGTGTGACCGTCCGGGGCGACGAACTCGTTGGGCGCGTACTGCGCTTCGGTCGCGACGCTCAGCGTCCCCTTCGATTTGATCGCCGCCGGAACCTGGGCGGCGATCGACGCGATGGCGGCGCTCGAGCCGGATGGCGCGCTCGTCGACGGCGTCGAAGTGGAGCTCGAGCTGCTGCTGCCGCAGCCGGCGAGCGCGAGCACGGCAAGGGCGGGCACGCCGATACGGGCGACCAGCTTGCTCATCGGAACCTCCTCAGGGTGTAGACCCGACCCGGAGCGGTCGAGGCCGCGCAAGTATAAGACCGCGCGACTCTGCACATCCCCGCATCGCCAGAGCCGGTGCGGGCCTGCGCGTCCACCGCGGCTAAGGGATCGCGGCCGCGCTGCCGATGAGGGGCACGTGACCATGTTTGCCAGATCGCTGGCGCGGCTCGCCGGCTCGGGCTCGCGCAGCCACAGGACGCGGGCGCTCCTGTGCACCGCGATCGCCGTCCTCCTCGCCCTCCTCACCGCCGCCCCTGCCGGCGCGGTTGTGAGCGAAGTCGAAGGCACCCAGGTCGGGCTGCAGCCACGCAGCAGCTCGCTCGTCGCGCCTAGCGGCGCCTTCACCAACGAAAGCGGCAACGTCGTCCTGAACGGGACGAGTGTCTACGCGGTCTACTGGGACCCCGAAGTGGAGTTCCACCACGAATGGGTCACGAACCTGGACCAGTTCTTCCAGCAGCTGGGTAACAGCAGCGGCGAGACCGGCACGATCTTCGCCGCCCTGAGCCAGTACCGCGACCGGGCCAACACGCAGGCCGGCTACCACATCGTCTTCAAGGGCGGCTACTCCGACACCGCCGCCTACCCCGCCGGCAAATGCGTGGACCCCGAACCTCTTTTCGCCGGCCAGATCGTCTGCCTGACGGATGCGCAGCTTCGCGAACAGCTCCAGAGCTTCATCGCGGCGCGCGGTTTCCCCAAGGGCATGGGAACGGTCTACTACCTGCTCACGCCTCCGGGAGTGACCGTCTGCCTCGACGGCGCCTCCACCCACTGCTCCGACTACTCGCTCACCGCCAAAGAAATCACCGAAGGTGTCCGCGCGAGCGCGAGCTACAAACACAGCTTCTGCAGCTACCACGGGGACATCAACCCTGACAGCGCTGCGCAGGGGGACGCCAACACGGTCCTCTACGCGGCGATCCCGTGGAGCGCGGGCTGGGCCGGGGACCCCATCGGCTCGTTCCCGACCTCGGGCGCCTACAAGCAGGCCTTCGACTGCCAGGACGGCGGGTGGAACCCCGAAAAACACGGCGAGAAGTTCGAGGCTCCCAAAGAAGTCACCAAACAGGAACAGGAAGCCTTCGAAAAAGGCACCGTCGAAGAAAAACAGAAATTCGAAACGAAAAGACGGCTCGAAGGCCCCCACATCGAGGAGCCCAACCAGGAAGGCCTCGGCGAAATGGGCGACAACGCCCCGGGGCTGACCGACGTCCTGGTCAACCAGATCGCCGAGGAGCAGGCGAACATCGTCACCGACCCGCTGCTCGAAAGCTGGCACAACGCCGCCTCACACAACGAGGCGACAGATGAATGCCGCAACGTGTTCGGCGACACCGCGGGCCCGTCGGAAATCGAAGGCGGCGTCAACGCCAACGAAGAAACCGAAGCGGGCACGCTCGCCAACGAGAACGTCGCGGGCGGCCATGTCTACGTCAACAACGTGATCAACGTCGGCTCGCTCCACGGCGCCGGCTGCACGGGCGGCCTCGGCCTCGTGCCGCGCTTCACCTCGCCCGACCCGATCGGCGTCAACGAAATCGCGAGCTTCGACGGCATGGAGTCGACGGTCAGCGAGTTCAAAGGCTTCGTCTTCGGCCCGAGCGGGCCCCCCTCCACCACCTACGCGACCTTCAGCTGGAACTTCGGCGACGGCACGGCCGAAGTCAAAGGCTACGCGCCGGGCGCCCCGACCTGCGAAGCGCCCTGGCTGAGCCCCTGCGCAGCGAGCGCCTTCCATGCCTACCAGTACGGCGGCACGTACAACGTGACCCTCACGATCACCGATGTGGCCGGCCACGTCGGGGCCACCACCCACCAGGTCACCGTCGTCGGTCCGCCCCCGCCGAGCACCGGCACGACCCCGGGCGGCGCCGGGTCCGGTTCCGGCGGCAGCTCCGGCTCCGGCTCCAAAGGCGCCGGCGCCGCGAGCGCGAACCCGATCGCGGCCGCCGAAGTCGTGTCCCGCTCGCTGCGGAAGGTCGTGCACAAGGGCCTGGTCGTCCGCTACTCGGTCAACGAGAAGGTCGCCGGCCACTTCGAGGTGCTGATCGCGCGCTCGCTGGCGAGCCGGCTGAAGCTCGGCGGCGCGCCCGCCGGCGGACTGCCTGCAGGCACGCCCCCCGAGCTCGTGATCGCCAAAGCGATCCTGATCACGACCACCGGCGGGCACAGCACGATCGTGATCCCGCTCTCCAAGCACGTCGGCGAACGGCTCGGCCACACCCGCAAGGCGCCCCTGATGCTGCGCCTGATCGTGCGCAACGCCTCCAGCGCCAACCCCGCCAGCACCACCGTGCTGAGCGCCGCGACGCTGACCCGCTGAGAAGGCTCCTTCAGCCAGGGGCGGAGATCCGGGACTCGGTCAGCGCTCCTGCCGGCCCCGGGCGCGACCCATGACCCCGGCGCGGGCCTTCACTCCGGCGGGTTGCGTTCCCGCTTGCGGCGCGCCTTCTTGCTGAAGACGAAATGCCACAGCAGCGCCAGGAGGATGTAGCCGAACAGGATCGAGACGAGCGAGATCACCGCCAGGCCGGTGTTGCTCTGGTTCGCCGATTCGCCGTCCAGCGCCACGGGCAGCTGCAGCGCGAGTGCGACGATCGCCATCACGGCCCTACAGGCCCGGCCAGTGCCGCACGACGTAGCCGCTGTTGTCGACGCCCGTGACCAGCCAGCGGGACGCGTACACGCCGCTGCGACCGGCGGTGTCGTAGAGGATGCCGTCGACGTACATGTAGGTGTGGCCGGCGTTGGCGTACACGGTGATGTAGCGACCCGGCCCCGCCACGCCCCACTTCTCCAGTTCGCCGGAGGTCTCAGGCGAGCCCAGCAGGCCACCCGCGGCCAGGGCGTAGCTGACCGATCCGGAGCAGTCGTAGGCGTTGTCCACGAACGAGGCATGGCCGCCGCCGAACACGTACGGAAAGTCGGCGATCTCGTTCGCGCCCGCAACCACCTTCTGGACGACTTCGGGCACCCCCGTGGGGATCGGCAGCGTGCCGTCGCCGCCGATCGACTCGCCGCCCGGCACCGGCGTCAGCCTCGTGTGCTGCGCGCGCCTGGCCGTTTGTTCGACGGCCTTCATCTGCGCCAGCTCGGCCTTCACTTCGGCGTCGGAGGGCGCTCCCGCGGCGACGACAGCTTCGCCGGCCTTGGCAGGCGTGGCCGCGGGCGCGTGCTTGGCCGAGGCGGGCGCGGGGAAGCTGCTCGCTTCCTGCGGGTCGGCGACCTCCCTTGTGGATCCGGTCCTCGGCGCCGATCCCGCGCCGACCGATGGGCCGGCCGCGATACCCGCGCCGCCGCTCGCCGGATTGCCCGCCGTCGCCTGCGCGCCACCGCAGCCGGCCAGCGCACAGCAGGCGAGGATCCCGCCCAGCAGCGCTTTCGGGTTGCCCGACGCGGACATCCAATCAAGGCTAGCGTGAGCGTCTGCCGCCGCGTGTCGCTACCCTGAAGCGATGCCTGAGGATGCGAGCGCCGTGGAGCTGCGCCCCCACGCACGCCTCCTCCACGGGATGCGTCGCCCCGCCAACTGGCTGCAGCTTGTGCGCTTCGGCCTGGTGGGAGCAGTCGGCTTCGTCGTCAACCTCGCCGTCTACGCGCTGCTGGTGCACCCGCTCGGCATCGAGTATCACGTCGCCTCAGCCGTCGCCTGGCTCGTCGCCGTGGCCAACAACTTCGTCCTCAACCGGCACTGGACGTTCGACGCGGGCGGCGAGCGGGCCCACGCCCAGGCCGTGCGCTTCCTCGCGGTGAGCCTGGTGGCGTTCGCCTTCAGCCAGCTCCTGCTGACACTGTTTGTCGAGACCGCCGGGCTCTCGAAGGTGCTCGCCCAGGCGCTCGCGGTGGCCGCGGCGACGCCGCTGAACTTCCTCGGCAACAAGCTCTGGAGCTTCCGCACGAGCTGACCGCGGCCGACGCGTGTGGGCCCCGCTCCCGGGCGTCCGCTGCCGTTGGCCGAGCTCCACCGGTACCTATACTCTGGCTTTCCGCCCCTTCGGAGGATCCCGTGCAGGAGATGGTCATCTACGGCGTCAGCTTCGACATGGTCGGCAAGCAGCCGATCGTGCTCTTGAAGACCGTCGACGGCAACAAGTTCCTGCCGATCTGGATCGGCCATCCCGAGGCCGCATCGATCCTGATGAAGCTGCAGGGCGCGGGCACGCCCCGGCCGATGACCCACGACCTGCTGTGCGACATCCTCGGCGAGCTCGACGTCAAGTGCACCCAGGTTTCGGTCACCGAGCTGCGCGAGAACACCTTCTTCGCCTCGATCACCCTGCAGCGTGGCGGGTCGCGAGCTCGAGATCGACTCTCGCCCCAGCGACGCCATCGCGCTGGCCGTTCGCTCCGGGGCGCCGATCTACGCCGCCGAGGAGGTCATCTCCGAGTCGGCCATCGAGTTCGAGCACGACGTCGAGGAGTCCGAGGACGTCGTCGAGAAGTTCAAGGAGTTCCTGGACCAGGTCTCGCCCGAGGACTTCGCCGCCGGCGACTCCTGAGGCGCGCGCTGGCCGGCGGTGGGCGCTAGCGCGTGAACGCGCTGGCGAGGATCCGCTCGACCAGCTCATCGAAGGCGATGCCGGCGGCGTCGGCGGCCTGGGGCAGCAGACTGGTCTCGGTGAGGCCGGGGACGACGTTCGTCTCGAGCACCCACAGGGCCCCGTGTCCTCCTCGAGCATCAGGTCGACGCGGGCGAAGCCGTGGCAGCCGAGCAGCTCGTAGACCTGGACCGCCAGCTCGCGGGCGCGGCTCGGTGATCTCCTCGGGCAGCTCGGCAGGGCACACGAAGGTGGTCTTGCCGATCTCGTAGCGGGACTCGTAGTCGTAGAAGTCCTCCTCGCGGGGGACCGCCTCGACGATCGGCAGCGCCCGTGCACCGTGCTCCCTCGCTCGAGCACCGACACGGCCAGATCCCTGCCCCGGATGTGGCGCTCCAGCAGGATCGTGCCGTCGTAGGAGAACGCGCCCGACCATCGCGCCGGGGAGGCCGCCGGCGTCGCTGGCGAACTTGACGCCCAGCGCGGAGCCGCCCCTGGCGGGCTTCACGACCAGCGGGAAGCCGAGCTCCCGCTCGATCGACTCGACCGCCGCGGCCGCGCCGAGGTCCCTGATCGAGGTCTCCCGCAGGGCGTGAAAGGGCGGCGTCGGGATCCCCGCCTCGCGCATCAGGTGCTTGGCGAGGACCTTGTCGGTGCACCGCAGGCAGGCGGACGGCCCCGAGCCGGTGTAGGGGAGTCCGAGCGCTTCCATCAGCCCCTGGACGGTCCCGTCCTCGCCGTCGCGGCCGTGGAGGGCGATGAAGACCGCGTCAGGGGGAGCCGCCGAGGAGCTCCGTCACCAGCCCCGGCCCGGCGTCGATCCCGACGACCTCGTGGCCGGCCGCGCTGCAGGCCGTCCTGCACCTGCGCGCCGGAGCGCAGCGAGACGGAGCGCTCCAGCGAGCGGCCGCCCTTGAGGACGGCGACCTTCTCGGCCTCGGCTCATCGGTCCTGGCGGCGGCGTCCCCGTCCGCCCTCGCGGCGTCGCGGCAGCGAGACGACATCGGCGAGGGGCACGGCATCGTCCTCGCCGGCGGGCTCGGTCCGCCTCCGGCGGGCGCCGGTCTCGGCGGAGCGCCGGTCAGCGAGCCCGAGCAGCCCGAGCTGCTCGCGGATCGCGTTGCCGATGCGGCGCATGCCCTCTCGGATCTCCGCCTCGGGGATCGCCGGCGAAGTTCAGCCGCATCGAGGAGGACCCGCTGCGGCCGTCCATGTAGGCGGCCCGGCCGGGCACGAAGGCGACGCCCTCGCTGGTACGCGCCAGCGCCAGCAGGTCCGTCGTGTCGATCCGCTCGTCGAGCGTCGCCCAGATGAACAGGCCGCCCTGCGGCCGGGTCCACGCTGCGCTGTCGCCGAAGTGCTCCTCGAGCGCCTCGAGCATCACGTCGCGGCGGGCGCGGTAGAGGTCCTTGCAGCGTCTCGAGGTAGTCGAGCCAGCCCTCGCCGCGCCCGAAGTAGGCAGCGACGAACATCTGGGTGACCGGCGAGGAGCACAGGTCGGAGCCCTGTTTGCCCAGGTTCAGCTTCTCCAGCACCGGATGCGGCGCCACCGCCCAGCCGAGTCGCAGCCCGGGCGAGAGGATCTTGGAGAAGGTGCCCAGGTAGATGACCAGGTCGGATGCGCCGCCCGCGGCCGACGGCTTCTGCGTCGAGCGAGTACAGCGTCGGCAGCGGCTCGCCCTCATAGCGGAGCAGGCCGTACGGGTTGTCCTCCAGCACGAGCAGCTCGCGCTCGCGCGCCACCTCCACCAGGCGGCGGCGCCGGGCGAGCGACATCGTCACGCCGCCGGGGTTCTGGAAGTTGGGGATCGTGTAGATGAACTTGGGCCGGCGCCCCTCGGCCGCGAGCCGGTCGAGGGTCGCCTCCAGCGCATCGATCGGCATGCCGTCGGCATCGATGTCGATCTGCTCGACCTCGGCCTGGTAGGCGCTGAAGGTCGGCACCGCGCCGGGGTAGGTCGGCGCCTCTGCGACGATCACGTCGCCCGGGTCGATCAGCGTCTTGCAGACCAGGTCGATCACCTGCTGCCCGCCGGTCGTGACGATCACCTCGGAGGCGTCGACCGCCGTCCCCTCGGCGGCCATCACCTCGACGATGCAGCCCATCGTGGCCGCCATCCCCTCGGTCGGGCCGTACTGCAGCGCCCGCGCCGTCGACTCCGCGGCGACGTCGGACATCAGTCCGGCGTACAGCTCCGGCGGGAAGGTCGAGGTGTCGGGCAGACCTCCGGCCAGCGAGATCACGTCGGGGCGCTCTGTCAGCGCCATCATCTCGCGCATCGCCGAGCTCTTCATGCCGCGGGTCCGCGCCGCGAACAGCGCCTCGTAGCGCGCTAGCTCGTGCGCTGCCGGACGGGCGCTTCGCCCGTCGCCGCCTCCGCTGGTCGATCGCTTCATCTGGCTCTGTTCTCCGTTCGCCGCCCCGCGCCTGCCACCTGGGACCGCAATCGCCCGCCCGGGCGCGTCGTCTATCGTCCTGGCCGATCAGCGACCCGCCAGCAAGGGACGGTAGCGCACACACCCAGGATCACCGATCGAGATGAACGGCCTCTTCTTCTACATAGGACTGGGCGTGGGCCTCGCGGCCGCCTGCGGGCTGCGCCCGTTCCTCCCGCTGCTGCTCGCCGGCGCGCTGGGCTCCGCCGGCGCGCTCGGTGTGTCATTCCCCGCGGGTAGCTGGCACTTCCTGGAGTCGAGCTGGTGGCTGCTCGTCGTGGCCATCGCCTTCGCCCTCTCCTACCTGTTGCAGATCCTGCTGGGTCTCGCGCCGATCGTCGACCCGATCTCGCGCGAGCCGCGCCGCGACCCGTTGGCGGCCGCCCTGACCGGGCTCGCCTTCGGCGCCGGCGCGGTGCTGTTCGGCGGCGTGCTGGCCGCCCACGGCGACGCGTCATGGCCGGGGGTGCTTGGCGGCCTCGTGATCGTCGGACTTGCCCAGCGGGTTGTCGGGCCCGTGATCATCGGCGCCCGCGGCCGCCTCGCGGACAAGCTCGCCAGGGACGCGCTCACCCTCTACCTCGACGCCGCGTCGGTCGTCGTGGCGGGCCTCGTGGCGCTGCTGCACCCGCTCGGCTACGTGGCACTGGCGGCGATTCTCTGGCTGCTGGCCAGGCGCCGGAGGCGTTCGGGGCAGAAGTACGCCGGCCTGCGCATCCTGCGCCGCTGAGAGCCTCGCCTTGACTCCCAGCCCGCCCAAGCTGGTCCTCTGCGTGATCGACGCGATGGCGCCCGAGATGCTCGAGCGCACGATCGCCTCCGGCGCGGCGCCGGTGCTGGAGCGGCTGGTCCGGGACGGCCTCTACGTGCCCGACTGCGTGGCGGCCTTCCCGTCGGTGACCCCCGTCTGCGCGGCCTCGATCGTCACCGGCCGAGCCCAGGACGCCCACCGCATCCCCGCCATGAACTGGTTCGATCGCGAGGAGGGCAGATACGTCGAGTACGGCTCGAGCTTCCGCGCCGCACAGCGATTCGGCATCGCCCGCCAGCTGACCGACACGGTCTACAACATGAACCGCGCCCACCTCGCCGCGGAGACGCTGACCGTCTTCGAGCGGCTGGACGACGCAGAGCTCCGGACGGCGGGCACGACCTACCTCATGTACCGCGGCCGCTACCGCCACGAGCCCCAGCGCGACACAGCTCTGACGCGGGTCGCGGCGACGCTGATGCGCCACGCCGTGATGGGCCCGCGAGAGCTCTTCTACGCGGACATCTTCGCCTCGCGCCGAACCGGCTGCAGATCCGCGCTGGGCATGCCCGGGGTGCGCGACAGGCACTCCGGGTGCGTCTCCGCCTATCTGGTGGAACACGACCTGTTCGACTTCCTGCTGCTGTCGCTTCCCGACAACGACTGGTACTCGCACAAGAGGGGCCCCGAGGCCCAGCTCCAGTCGATCGCGCAGGCCGATCTGCAGCTGGCTCGCGTGGCCGAGGCCGCGGGCGGCCTCGACGAGTTCCTGGCCGAGCACGCGGTGATCGTGATGGCCGACCACTCACAGGCTCCCGTGACCGCGGCGATCGACCTGCAGGAGGAGCTGGCCGAGCTCGGCGTGCTCGGACCCGCCCGCGGATCGATGCTCGGCTCCCCGCGAGGCGAGCTGCCCGAGGCGCGCATCGCGGTCTGTCCGTCCCAGCGGGCGGCGATGGTCTACGCGCTGCACGATCTGGAGCGCGACGCGATGCGAGCGTCGGTCGTCGCCCTGGCCTCGGATCTGGAGGGCGTCGACCTCGTGATGTGGCTCGAGCGCGACGCGCATGAGGCTCCCCGGGAAGGAGTCATCTCCAGCCCCGGCCACGGAGAGCTCCGCTTCGCCCCCGGCGGGCCCCTGCGCGACCTCCGCGGCGAGCGCTGGCGGGTGGACGGCGCGCTCGGCGCGCTCGGCGCTCGGGTGCACGACGGAACGCTTCTCAGCCCCGACTATCCCGACGCCCTCGCCCGGGTGTGGGCGGCCCTGTCGTGCCCGACCTCAGGCGAGGTCCTGCTCTCGGCGGCGCCGGGCTACGAGTTCCTGGACTGGGGCGGCCAGGCCCACGTGGGCGGCGGCAGCCACGGCTCGCTGCACGCGTCGGACTCCCTCGGCGCGCTCGTGCTGAGCGGCGTTGCGGTGGCGGAGGACCCCGGGCAGCTCCGGCGCAATGGGCGATACGCGATGTCGCCGCCGTGATCCTCGAGCACTTCGGGGTGCCCGCGGCCGCCCCCGGCTGAGCGGCACGCCGCCCACGGGCGTCTGCCGGGCGTGCGCGCGACGGGCGCAGCGCCTGCCGTCGTCCCGTTACGCTCGCGTGATGCAACGCCTTGCGCTGCTGCTCGCCTGTCTCTGCGCCTGCGCCCTGCCGGCCGCCGCCGCGGCCGCCCCGACGGCTTCGGGGGCAGCCCACAGCACGTCCTCCCCCGCCGCGAGCGCCCTGGCGCCGGCGAGCACCGGCACCCGTTCCACCGCCGGCCAGGCCGCCAACGCGGAATCGCCGGTCCCGGTCGCCCCCTCTGACATCCCGCCGGCGGGGAGGCGGCTCTCGGCCAATCAGGTCCTCGCGATCGCGGCCGCGCTGCCGAAGATGAAGCACGTCCGCGCCGAATATCCGGGGTCCTACGGCGGCGCCTACCTGAAGGGGGGGTTCCACTGGCAGGTGAGCTACTTCTCCCGGTCGGGCAAGAAGGAGATCGGGCAGGTCATCATCGACGACCTCTCCGGGCGCGTGCTCGAACAGTGGACGGGGTTCCAGGTCGCCTGGACGATGGCGCGCGGCTACCCGGGCGCCTTCGGGCGCAACGTGAACGCGCTCTACATCTGGCTGCCGCTCTGCGTCCTGTTCCTGGTGCCGTTCCTGAATCCGCGGCGACCGTTCTCGCTGATGCACCTGGACCTGCTGGTGCTGCTGTCCTTCTCGGTCTCGCTGGCCTTCTTCAACCACGCGAACATCTACGCCTCGGTGCCGTTGGCCTACCCGCCGCTGCTGTATCTGCTCGCGCGGATGCTCGCCCTGTTGCGCAGGCCCCGCGAGGCCCGCGGTGGACCGGCGCCCCACCGCCCCTTGCAGCTGCTCGTGCCCGCCTCGTGGCTGGCCATCGCCGTCGTCTTCCTGCTCGGCTTCCGGATCGCCCTGAACGTCATCGACTCGAATGTCGTCGACGTCGGCTATGCGGGTGTGATCGGCGCACAGCGGATCGTCGAGGGCAAGCCGCTGTACGGGTCCTACCCGGCCGACAACGAACACGGCGACACCTACGGGCCGGTCAACTACGAGGTGTACGTGCCCTTCGAGCAGACCTTCGGCTGGAGCGGCACCTGGGACGACCTCCCCGCCGCCCATGCGGCGGCGATCTTCTTCGACCTGCTCGCCGTCGGCCTGCTCTTCCTGATCGGACGGCGCATGCGCGGTCCCACCCTGGGGATCGTGCTGGCCTACGCCTGGGTCTCGTTCCCCTTCACGCTGTTCGCGCTGGAGAGCAACAGCAACGACACGCTGGTGGCCGCCCTGGTGCTGGCGGCGCTTCTGGCCGCCACCTACCGCGCGCCGATCGCCGCCGGCGCCCGCGGCGCCGCGACCGCGCTGGCCGGTCTCACGAAGTTCGCCCCCCTGGCCCTCGCTCCGCTGCTGGCGACCGATGCCCTGCGGTCGGTTCCGCCGCGGCGCCGGCCGTTGATCTACGCGCTGTTCCTTGGCGGCTTCGCCGCGGCCGCCGTGATCGCGTCACTGCCGGCGCTGGCACACGACTCCCTGCACACGATCTACGAGCGCACGATCGCCTACCAGTCGAATCGCGGCTCGCCCTTCTCGGTCTGGGGCCTGTACGGCCTGACGTGGGAGAAGCACGTCGTGGAGATCGCCGCCATCGTGCTCGCCCTGGTCGTCGCGGTTGTGCCGCGGCGCCAGGACATGGTCGGGCTCGCCGCGGGCTGCGCAGCGATCATGATCGGCGCGGAGCTGGCAATAGAACACTGGTTCTACCTCTACATCCCCTGGTTCTTCCCGCTGGTCATGATCGCCCTGCTCGGACGCTTCGCCGCGCCGATCAGGGGCCCGGCGGACGCGGCATCAGCAGCTGCTCGATCGAGTCGGCCCGAAGCCGTTCTGAGCAGCTGATCAGCACGCCCATCAGCCAGGGGTCGTCCTCTGAGGTTTCGAAGCGGACGGGCATCTGTGTCAGCAGCGACTCGATTGCCTGCTCGCGCTTGACGCCGATCACGCCGCCCCGGGCCCCGGTCATCCCGACGTCGGTGATGTATGCCGTGCCGCCCGGGAGCACCCTGGCGTCGGCCGTGGGCACGTGGGTGTGGGTGCCGACGACGGCAGTCACGCGTCCGTCCAGGTGCCACCCCATCGCCACCTTCTCCGAGGTCGCCTCCGCGTGGACGTCGACCAGCACGTGGTCCACGTCGCCGAGCTCGCCCAGGGCCACCTCGATCTCGGTGAAGGCGGAGCGACCCGCTCGCAGGAACAGGTTGCCGCTGATGTTCACCACCCCCAGGCGCAGGCCGCCCTGCTCGACCACGCACGTGCCTCGCCCGGGCTGGCTGCGCAGGAAGTTGGCCGGGCGCACGATCCGGTCGCTGCGGTCCAGATACGGGTAGATCTCCCGTCGGTGGTAGCTGTGATTGCCCAGCGTGATCGCGTCGACTCCGGCCGCAAAGAGCTGATCGGCGTTCTTGGGCGTGATGCCCAGCCCGCCCGCCGCGTTCTCGCCGTTCACGACGACGAAGGTCGGAGCGTGCCGCTCGCGCAGCAACGGCAGACAGTCGAGCAGCGTCTGGCGGCCGATCCCGCCGACGACATCCCCCACGAACAGGATCCGGGCCGGCGCCGCGGCGCTGCGCGCAGCGGCGGGCGACGCCTCGGGCTCAGCCATACTCTGGCCATGGTGGGAGGCAAGTGAGAGGGGTCTCCGAGAACGCTCCCGAGGCCGCGCCACCCGAGCCCGAGGAGGAGCAGCTGGCCGAGCACGCGGACACGCAGGCCGTGGAGACTCCCCGTGTCATCGTGCCGCGCTGGGTGCAGATCGTGCTGCTGCCGCTCGCGATCGTGGCGCTGTGGCTGGTGGCGAAGGCAGCGGGGAAAGTCCTGCTGCTCTTCATCATCGCCGCGCTGATCGCGCTGATCCTCAACCCGGCGGTCGCGCTGGTGCAGCGCTCACGCATACCGCGCGGCCTGGCGGTCCTCGCCGTGTTCCTCGGATTCTTCCTGTCGCTTGCCGGCATCGGCTTCCTCCTGGCGAACCCTATCTCGCACCAGGTGCGCACGTTCACACACAACCTCCCGCACATCGCCGAAGAAGCCAACAAACAGATCGCCAGCGTCCAGCGCTACTTCAAACGCCACGGCATCAACGTGGAACTGGTCAAACCGGGGAAAACCGCGCTGCAGAGCATCCAGGACAAAGTCGCCAAGAGCGCCAGCAAATTCGCGTCCTTCGGCGGCGCCCTGCTGACGGAAGTCGCGAGGGTGATCTTCGATCTGGTGCTGATCTTCGTCCTGTCGGTCTACATGCTCCTGTACGGCCCCCGGATCGGAGCGCTGGTGCGCAGGCTGATGCCCGACGGCGACGGCTCGAAGGCCGATGACTATCCGCTGCTCGTCCAGCGGGCGGTGTCCCGCTACGTCGGCGGCCAGCTGCTGTTCAGCACGATCATGGGCCTCTCGGCGGGCGTCTCGCTCTACATCTTCGGGCTGATCGGGATCTTCCCGGACGGCGAGAAGTACGCGGTCGCCTTCGGCGTCTTCTACGCGGTGATGGAGCTGATCCCGTACATCGGACCGATCCTCGGGGCGCTGCCGCCGGTGCTCGTGGCGCTGCTGACCGAACCGATCTCCGCATTGTGGGTCGCGCTGCTGTTCGTCGGCCTGCAGCAGCTCGAGGGACACGTCGTCGCTCCCCAGGTGTTCGGGCACACGCTGCGCATCAACCCGCTGCTGGTGATCTTCGCGCTGCTGCTCGGACTCGAGGTCTACGGCGTGATCGGCGCGCTGGTCGCGCTGCCGATCCTCGCCGTGTTGCGCGAGACGACCGTCTACCTGAGTCGCCACGTCGCGTTCGAGTCGTGGGATCGCAGGACTCCACCGCTGCTGTGAGGCCGAGCATCTCCGTCACCGGGCTCGCCAAGAGCTACGGGGAGGTGTGGGCGCTGCGGGGCGTCAGCTTCCAGGCCTCGCCCGGTGAGGTCGTGGCGATCCTGGGCCCGAACGGGGCGGGCAAGACGACGCTGCTCTCGCTGATCGCGGGCGCCCAGAGTCCGACGGCCGGCACCGTCAGCACGGCGGCCAAGGAGGTCGGCTGGGCGCCCCAGCAGCCGGCCCTCTACACGCGACTGACCGTCGCCGAGAACCTCGAGCTGTTCGCGCGGCTGGAGCGCGTTCCGGAGATCGACGGGGCGATCGAGCGGATGCTCGAGCAGACCGGGCTGCGCGCCCGGGCCGGAGACCTCGTCGGCCGGCTCTCGGGGGGCAACCGCCAGCGTGTCAACGTGGCGATCGGCCTGATCGGCGAACCGCCGGTGCTCGCCCTCGACGAGCCGTCGGCCTCGCTGGACCCCGCCCAGCGGGAGCGGCTGTGGGAGTTCCTGGAGGGCGTGGCCGCGGCGGGCAGGACCGTGATCTTCTCGACCCACAACCCGAGCGAGGCGCAGCGGCACGCCGGACGGGCGCTGGTGCTCGACGATGGCATGCTTGTCTTCGAGGGCACGCCCGGCGAGCTCATCGCGCGGGCCGGCGCGGGCGTCGCCGACCTCGAGGAGGCGTTGGTCCGGTTCCTGGCCGCGCGCATCGGAGGCGAGGCCGGCGCGGCGCGGCGCGGGGAGGGCGAGGAGCAATGAGATGGATGCTGCGCAAGGACCTCCTGATCCTGGGCCGCTCCCGGCTGCTCGTCGCCGTCCTGATCCTCTACCCCGTCGCGATCGCCCTGCTGATCGGGTTCGCGATCTCGCGCAGCCCGGCACGCCCCCGGGTGGCGATCGTCGACGAGACCGCTCCGGGCGAGACCATCCAGGTCGGCAACCAGCGCGTCGCGGTCAGCCAGTACGCCCGCCAGCTGTTCAGCCAGGTCGAGCCGGTCACGGTCGCCTCACGCGAGCAGGCCGTGCGGGAAGTCTCCTCGGCGAAGGCGCTGGCGGCGGTCGTGATCCCGCCGGACATCGCCGCTCGGGTCGGGTCGGGGACCGCCCAGGGGGAAGTGGAAGTCATCTACAACGGCGACGCTCTGGAGCAGTCCCTGGTGCAGTCCGAGCTGCGCTCCGCTCTGGCCCAGGCGAACCTCGGCTTCTCCGAACAGCTCCAGCGGGCTGCTTCGCAGGCGATCGACCTGCTGCTCCGGGGCGGCAACCTCGGTGCGCTCGGCGGGCCGTCGAATCTGGTCGGTCTCGACCAGATCCCCGCCGAACTCGCGCACGTGATCGCCCATACGCCCGCGGGCCCGGAGCGCCAGGCGCTGGAACGGATCGCGACCTTCGCCGGCTTCGCCGCACAGAACCTGAACGTCAGCAAGCGCGTGCTGGCGAGCGTCGGGCAGCCGATCGCCGTCCGGACGACTCTCCTGCACGGCCGCCGCACGCCGCTCGACACGTTCGCGGTCGTCGTCGCGGTGACCGTGTCGCTGATGTTCCTGGCGGTGCTGCTGGCCGCCGGCGGGGTCGCGCTGGAGCGCGAGGAGAACGCGCTCGCGAGGCTGATCCGCGGGCTCGTCTCCCCCGAGGCGCTGCTGTTCGAGAAGGGCCTGCTCGGCGCCGCCTGCGGGTTCGCGGTCGCCCTCGCGATGCTCGCCGGGGTGGGCGCATTCGTCTCCCTGGACTGGAGCCGGGTCGAGCTGTGGCTGCTTGCGCTCGCCTGCAGCGCCCTCGCCTTCGGCGCGATGGGAGTCGCGATCGGCGCGCTCGCGCGTGAGGTCAGGGCCGCGTCGCTGCTGGCCTTCCTGCTCTCGCTGCCCTTGGCCTTCCTCGCGCTGGTTCCGGCCGGCGCGGTCGGGCACGGGTTCTACGACGCGATCGAGGCGATCTCGTTCGTGTTCCCCTTCAAGGCGGCGCTGCAGGCGCTCGACGCCGCGGTGAACCAGGCCTCGCCGCCGCTGCTGGGCTCGCTGCTGCACCTGCTCGGGCTCGCCCTGCTGTTCGGGGCGCTCGGACGGATCGGGCTGCGCCGCGCGGCCTAGCGTCTCCTCGACCGCGCCCTTCGCGCGTGGCTTTCAAAGCTCTACCCTGGAAGGGATGGCCTATCCACAGACGCGCATGCGCAGGATGCGCGCCACCGCGGGTCTGCGCGGCTTGGTGCGCGAGACCGACCTGCGGGCATCCCAGCTGATCCTGCCGCTGTTCGTGCTCGAGGAGTCCTCGAGCCGCCAGGCGCGCGAGCCGATCGTCTCGATGCCGGGGGTCGAGCGCCTGCCGCTGGCCGACGCCGTGGCGGAGGCCCGCGAGGCCGCAGAGCTCGGGATCGCGGCGGTGATGCTGTTCGGAATCCCGGCTGAGAAGGACGAGCAGGGCTCCGGCGCCTGGGACGACGACGGTGCCGTCCAGTTGGCCGTCGGCGCGATCAAGCGAGCCGTGCCGGAGCTGCTGGTGGTGAGCGACGTCTGCCTGTGCGAGTACACCTCCCACGGTCACTGCGGCGTGCTGCGCTCCGACGCAG
Organism: uncultured Solirubrobacteraceae bacterium; assembly: GCA_963760785.1. Classification (GTDB taxonomy): domain Bacteria; phylum Actinomycetota; class Thermoleophilia; order Solirubrobacterales; family Solirubrobacteraceae; genus Palsa-744. Next base: position 33,564 of record CAVXEL010000003.1, read on the forward strand.
GGACGCCGACGGTCGACAACGACGCCACTCTGGAGCTGCTCGCCCGGACCGCCGTCAGCCACGCCCGCGCCGGGGCCGATCTCCTCGCCCCGTCGGACATGATGGACGGCCGCGTGGGGGCGATCCGCGAGGAGCTCGATGCCGAGGGGTTCGCCCAGACGCCGATCCTCGCCTACTCCGCGAAGTTCGCCTCCGCCTTCTACGGCCCGTTCCGCGACGCGGCCGCATCGACGCCGGCCTTCGGCGACCGGCGTGCCTACCAGATGGACCCCGCAAACGGGCGCGAGGCGGTCCGTGAGGCGCTGCTGGACGTCCAGGAGGGCGCCGACATGGTGATGGTCAAGCCGGCCCTCGCATACGGAGATCTGATCAGCAAGGTCGGCGCCGCCACGGGGCTGCCGGTGGCGGCGTACAACGTCAGCGGCGAGTATGCGATGGTCAAGGCCGCCGCGGCCGCCGGCTATCTGGACGAGCGCGCGACGGTGCTGGAGATCCTCACCTCGCTGCGACGGGCCGGCGCCGACACGATCATCACCTACCACGCAAAGGATGCCGCCCGATGGCTGGCCGAGACGAAGTGATCAGCGAGAGCGCCGACGCGCAACGGGCGGCCGCCGCGACGCCGAAGATCCGCAGCCGCCGGGACGGCGCGGCCGTGGCCCTGGACGAGGTCGACCGGCGACTGCTGAACCTGATGCAGGGCAGCTTCCCGATCGCCTCGCGGCCCTACGCGCACGTCGCCACCCTGGCGGAGGTGACCGAGGAGGAGACGATGGCCCGGGTGCGTCGGCTGCTGGACAAGCGGATCATCCGCCAGGTCACGCCGATCTTCGACACGCGGGCGCTCGGCTACTCCTCGATGCTGGTCGCCGCAAAGGTCGATCCTGAGCACCCCCACCGGGCCGCTCAGGTGATCAACCAGCATCCGGGGGTCTCCCACAACTACCTGCGCAACCACGAGTTCAACCTGTGGTTCACGATCGCCACCGAGCCCGACTCGAGGCTCGGGCTGCAGGGCACCCTGGACGTGCTGGCCCGCGACGCGCAGGCCGAGTCGGTCCGCCAGCTGCCGACGCTGAAGCTGTTCAAGATCCGCATGGACCTGGAGATGGAGGGGGACACCGAGGCGCTGTCCAGCTCAGCCGAGGCGCGTGAGCCCGTCGAGCTCGACCCGCAGCCCTACGACGAGCGCGACATCGCCGTCATCCGGGCCCTGCAGGGCGACATGCCCGTCGTCGAAGAGCCCTACGCGGCGGCGGCGGCGGAGCTGGGGCTGACCCAGCAGCAGTTCTTGGACCACCTCGCCGCGATGCAGGAGCGCGGCCTGCTGCGCCGGGTCGCCGCGATCCTCTATCACCGCCGCGCGGGCTTCTCGGCGAACGGAATGGGCGTGTGGAAGGTCCCCGAGGAGGAGGTCTTCGAGATCGGCTGCAGGATGGCGGCCGTGCGCGGCATCTCCCACTGCTACCAGCGGCCGACCTACCCCGACTGGCCGTACTCGGTCTTCACCATGGCCCATGGCCGATCGAAGGAGGAGTGCGACTCGATCCTCGACACGATCGCCGAGCAGACCGGGATCGACGAGCGCGCCACCCTGTACTCCTCCACCGAGTTCAAGAAGATCCGCCTGCTCTACTTCACCGACGACTTCAAGGAGTGGGAGAGCAGACACGCCTGAGACTCCCGGACCGCCGCCTGGCGGTTGTTGTGAGGAGTCACAAGCCGGTTGACCCGTGCCCCCCGGGTCCCCTATGGTGGGGCACCACGTTCCCGGAAGATTCGGGGCGGATGGCGGCGGAGGGGGTGGCCACGGCCGGAATCCCGCGCCGCCGCTCAAGGTCGGTCCACCGGACCGGATCGTCAACGATCTAAAAGAGGGGCTTCGAAAGGGATGAGACAAGGAAGATTCATAATCGGCCTTCTTGTGACGGCTGGCACGCTTGCGGTCAGTGCCGCGCCGGCGCTGGCGGAAGGGTTCGAATCCAGCGGCGGGGAAACCAAGGGCGTCGGACTCGGTGCCCAGACGTTCAAGTTCGGCGAAGCCAAATCGATCAAGATCACCTGCGAAAAGACGAAGACCTCGGGCACGGCGACGGCGGGGACGCAGTTGACGCTGACCGACATCGTCAAGCCCGGCAAGTGCTCCTACCTGGGCAAAGGCGTCAAGTTCGAACCGATCGAATTCGCCTACAGCAACCCCGCAGCGCCCGCCGAAGGGAACAACGTCGCGATCGTCAAACCGGTCGCGATCAACGTTTCGGCGCTGAAATGCACGATCACGATCGACGCGCAGAAACTGCCGTCGGAAGAATTCGCGAAAAAATTCGCGGCGACGTTCTCGACCGAACTCTTCAAAAAGAAAAACAAGAAATTTGAAGAAATGTTCCCCACGGGCGAGAAAAAGCTAATCATCAGCAACGCCTTCAAAGGCGTCGAATGGGAAACGGAAGCGATCAAAGAAGGAAAGGGCCTGTGCGCCGAACTGGGCGAACCGTCCGGTGAAAACGGCGAAATCAAGGGCGAACTGAGAGACGAAGTCAAGGGTGGGACCCTGGCTCCGATCGCCTAGCGATCAGTCGTCCCAGTCCTCCATCGGGGGGCGCGCACGCTTGGCGTGGGCGCCCCCCGATGTGCATCTGATGGCCTGCGCACCGGGGTACGGGTGCAGCGGGCGCCCCGTAGAGACGGGCCGCGGCGATCGGGTCGCAGAGCTCGGGCGCCTGTGAGGGCCGTCTAGAATGCGCGCGTGCAGACGGCGTCGCTGAGGGACAGCAGGTCGGCTGAGCTCTACCGGCGTGCCCTGGCCCGGATCCCCGGCGGGGTGAACTCGCCGGTGCGTGCGATGGGCGCGATCGGCCGCGACCCGCTATTCGTGGACCGGGGCGAGGGCGCCGAGCTACTCGACGTCGACGGCAACCGCTTCGTCGACTACGTGTGCTCGTGGGGGGCCCTGATCCATGGCCATGCCCACCCGGACGTGCTCGAGGCGGTTGTGCGGGCGGCCGCTCGCGGCACCAGCTTCGGTGCGCCCACGGCGGGGGAGGTGCAGCTCGCCGAGGAGGTCTGCGCCCGGTTGGACAGCGTGGAGATGCTGCGCATGACGTCCTCCGGTACGGAGGCCTCGATGACGGCGATCCGCCTGGCACGGGCGGCGACGGGACGCGCGAAGATCCTCAAGTTCGCCGGCGCCTATCACGGACACGTCGACGGTCTGCTCGCGCAGGCCGGATCCGGCCTGGCCACGCAGTCGCTGCCGGCGAGCCCCGGCGTCACCGCAGCCTGCGCCGCCGACACGATCGTGCTCCCGTGGAACGATCCCGCGGCGCTGCGCCGGGCGGTCGACGAGCACGCGCTCGCGGCGATCATCGCCGAGCCGCTGCCGGCCAACATGGGAGTCGTGCCGCCGGCGCCGGGGTTCCTGGAGCTGCTGCGGGAGCAGGCCAGCGCCAACGGCGCGCTGCTGGTGCTCGACGAGGTGATCAGCGGCTTTCGGGTCGCCCCTGGCGGCGCCCAGGAGCTCACCGGGGTGCCCGCCGACCTGACGATCATGGGCAAGGTGATCGGCGGCGGCCTGCCCGCCGCGGCCGTGGGCGGCCCCGCGGAGCTGATGCGCCTGCTCGCCCCGGCCGGCGACGTCTACCAGGCGGGCACCCTGTCGGGGAACCCGCTGGCGATGGCGGCGGGCCTCGCGACGCTGGCGCTGCTCGACGAGCCGGCCTACCTGCGCCTCGGAGCGATCACCGAGCGGCTGGCGGACGGTCTTCGCGAGGCGGCGGCGGCGGGCGGGCACCAGGTCCAGGTGCAGAGCGCGCCCGGGCTGCTGACGGTGTTCTTCAGCGAGTCGCCGGTGAGCTCGTTCGCCGACGCTCAGGCCTGCGACCTGGCGTCTCACGCGGCCTGGTGCCGAGAGCTGCTCGGCCGGGGCGTCTACCCGCCGCCGTCGCAGTTCGAGGCGTGGTTCCCGTCGCTGGCCCATGGCGAGGAGCACCTGGAACGCACGATGCTGGCCGCCGAGGCGGCCTTCGCCGCGCTGCCCCGACCCGGGTCGGGCGGATGAGCGAGGAGGGGCTCAGCCGCCTGGGGCTGCTGCTGCGCGACGGCGGCGGCCTGATGGCCGAGCTGCTCGCTCCCGATGCCGAGCGGGCCGTCGCCGATCCGCAGGGGCCGGCCGCGACGGCCGCGGCGGGACCGAGGGCAGCCGGCCGGCGCGAGGAGTACGAGCTGTTGGTCGAGGCGGTCTACGAGGGCTACCTGCTGCACTACGGCGCGCCCAGGCTGATGTGCGCCCCCGAGGCCGACCTCGGCCTGCTGGCGGGGGATCGGCTCTACGCGATCGGCCTGGCTCGCCTGGTGGCGTTGGGCGACACCCTGGCCGTCGCCGAGCTGGCCGACACGATCACGCTCAGCGCGCTGGCGCACGGCGCCGGGGCACCCGAGTTGGCCGAGGCGGTCTGGTGCGCAGGGGCGAGAGCCGTGGGGTGGGGCCCCAGCGACGGGCACGGGCTGGCCAAGGAGATGGTCTCGGCCGGCGATCCGGGAGCACTAGAGGCGATGCGCACAAGCGCCGCGGGCCACCCGGCGTCGCCCTGAATCGCGCCTCGATATTGTTCCCCGCAGTGGCTGACCGGCACCGCCAGCAGAAGTCCAGGTACACCCTCGACCGGGGCATCCCGGGCGCGTTCGAGGGCGAGACGATCACCCGCCGCCGCTTCATGACGGTCGGTGGACAGGCGGCCGGAGTCGTCGCGGCGGGCGCGATCGTGCTGCCGGCGCTGGGCTTCGCGATCGGCCCGATCTTCAAGAGCACGCCCCATCGCTGGGAAGTGGTCGGGTCGGAGAGCATGTTCAGCGAGGAGAACTACGTGCCCGTCGTGCTCACCACGACGCCCAACATCGGCGAGGCGGGCAAGACGACCGCCTACGTGCGCAAGTTCAACGCCGCGATCGACACCGACCCCTACGACCAGGGCACCCCCTACATCGCGATCTCGAGCCGCTGCGCCCACCTCGGCTGCCCGGTTCGCTGGGTCGACGCTGCGGAGCGCTTCATCTGCCCGTGCCACGGAGGCGTCTACGACCTGCTCGGGCGACGCGTCGGCGGGCCGCCGGTTCGCCCGCTGGACCGCTTCTACACCCGTGTGAACGGCGAATACGTCGAACTCGGGCCGCGCTTCAGCGTCAACAGCGAGCTGCGCCGCTTCTCCCCGCGCGACCCGGGCGAGCCGCTCGACGGCATCGGCCAGTACCTCTACCCCTCGCGGCCCGGCGCCCAGAAACTCTGAGGAGCGGCGAACCGTGCCCAAAGTGCCAAAGCTCCCCGCTCCCCCGCTCCCGTCGGCGCTGAAGGCGCCGCCGCCGCGTCCGGGCGAGACGAACGGGAAGGGCGGCGCGCTGAAGGAGGTCGGCCACGCCGGTATCACCGTCGTCGACTGGGTCGACGAGCGCACGTCGCTCAGCGGGGCTGCCCGCTGGTTGATGTTCCGCAAGGTGCCCAAGGGCACCAACTGGTTCTACACGCTCGGCTCGGCCACGTTGTTCGCGTTCCTCTCACAGGCCGTGACAGGCGTGTTCCTCGCGATGTACTACCGCCCGGACCCCTCCGGCGGCGCCTACGAATCGATCAGGTACGTGACCAACGACGTGTTCCTGGGGCAGTTCGTCCGCGGCATGCACAAGTGGGGCTCGACGGTGATGGTGGTGCTCGTGTTCCTGCACATGGGCCGCACCTTCTTCTGGGGCGCCTACAAGTACCCGCGCGAGCTGAACTGGGTGATCGGCGTCGTGCTGCTGATCCTGACGATGACGATGTCCTTCACCGGCTACCTGCTGCCCTTCGACCAGAGGGCCTACTGGGCGACGATCGTAGGCGTGAACATCAACGGCACCGGCCCGCTGCTGGGCCCCTACCTCAGCGATTTCCTGCGGGGTGGCTCCGAATTCGGCGCCACGACGCTGTCGCGGTTCTATGCCATCCACATGCTGCTCGTCCCGGGGGCGATCATCGCGCTGATCGGCGCGCACCTGTACCTGGTGACCAAGCTGGGCACGACCGCTCCGCCGTGGAGCAAGGCCGAGAGCTCCGAGGAGCTCCGCGAGGCAGAGGTCTAGGGCGCCGTGAACCAGCGCGAGAAGGAGGAGTACCTCCGCGAGTACGCGATCCTGAAGGCGAAGGGCAAGCCCTTCTTCCCCTACGCGGTCGCCAAGGACGCCGCGATGGCCTGCGTGGTGATGGCGGTCATCATCGCGATGTCCCTCGTCCTGGGGGCGGAGCTTGGCTCCAAGGCCAACCCGACGACGACGACCTACGTGCCGCGGCCCGAGTGGTACTTCTTCTTCCTGTTCGAGGTCCTGCGCGTGATCAAGCCGCCGAGCCTCGTGCCGCTGGCGACGATCGGTATCCCGACGATCTGCATGATCCTGCTGTTCCTGCTGCCGTTCTACGACCGTGGCCCCGAGCGGCGGCCGGAGCGGCGTCCGATCGCGACGATCGCGGCCATCGCGACGATCGCCTTGATGGCCTACCTCACCTATCAGGGAGCGAACGCCGGATCCCCGACGGTGATCGAACTGGCCACGCCGGCCCGCATCGTGCAGGCCGGCGGCCCGACGCTGGCCCAGTTCGAAGCGGGAAAGCTGGTGGTCGCCCAATCGGGCTGCCTGGCCTGCCACAAGATCGGCGAGAACGGCAACGCCGGCCCGGGTCCGAACCTGACGCACATCGCGGCGCGCCTGCCGCGACAGGCGATCGCACGCACGCTCGTGAACCCGACGGCGCCGATGCCGTCGTTCAAGAACCTGCCGCCACAGAAGTTCGAAGCGGTCGTCAACTTCCTCTCGCAGCTCAAGTAGCCGCGTCATGGCCGCTCGTCAGGGGGCCGGCGTACCCAGAGGGACACAGGCCGGCAGGCTGGAGGCGGGTCAGGTGCGGGCGATGTTCGACCGCATCGCCGGTGTGTACGACCTGATGAACACCGCGATGACGGCCGGGCTTCATCACCGCTGGCGCGCCCGCGCCGCCGATCTCGCCCACGTCGGACCCGGCAGCAGGGTTCTCGACGTCGCGACGGGCACGGGCGACCTGGCGATCGAGCTGGCCGGGAGGGTCGCCCCCGGCGGCGAGGTCCTCGGCAGCGACTTCGCCGAGGGCATGCTCGATCGCGCCCGCGCCAAGGCCGACCAGGCGCCCGAGGGGCGTCTTCGGCCCCGCTTCGAGTGGGCCGACGCGATGAGCCTGCCCTATCCCGACGACGTGTTCGACGCAGCGACCGTCGGCTTCGGGGCGCGCAACTTCGAGGACCTCGAGCGGGGGCTCGCCGAGATGGTCCGCGTCGTGCGGCCCGGCGGCCGGGTCGTGGTGCTGGAGATCACGACGCCCGCACGCGCTCCGCTGTCGCAGTTCTACGGCGTCTGGTTCGACCGGATCATCCCGGCGCTCGGCGCGGGGGCGGGATCGCTGGCGAGCGCTCTCGCCCGGCTGCGCGGAGGACCGCAGGGACCGGGGATAGCCGACGCGTACACCTATCTGCCCAACTCGGTCAAGCGCTTCCCCGGACCTCGGGCCCTAGCCGGCGAGCTCGACCGCGTAGGGCTCGAGCAGATCGAATACGTCGTCATCGCGGGCGGCATCGTGGCGATCCATGCCGGCACCGTTCCCGCAGGAGCGCCCGGATGAGCAGCACGGTGCGTGCACCGGCCGCGGGCGTCCCGACGCAGGGCGTCGACGGGCTCGAGGCGATCATGGCGCGCGGCGGCGAGACGGTCCGGGCGCTCATGGCGCGAACCGAGCGCCACCTCGAGCAGGTCACGGCCCGGGCGGGGACGCCGCTGGCGATGCATGCGCACGCGGCGATCGCCGGAGGGGCCAAGCGCCTGCGCCCGCTGCTGGTCGTGCTGGCGGCCGAGTCCGCGGGCGGCCCGGCAGTGGCGGACGAGGGCGAGGAGCGCCTCGTCCGGGCCGCGGTCGCCGTCGAGCTGGTGCACTCGGCGACGCTGGTCCACGACGACCTCATCGACGGCGCCCAGCTGCGCCGGGGCCATCCCACCGTCGCCGCCGCGGCGGGTCGCCGGGTGGCCGTGGCGACTGGCGACCTGCTGTTCTCGCGCGCCTTCGCCGAGCTGGCCCGCAACGACGACTCGACCCAGCTGAGCGCCCTCTCGGAGGCGAGCTCGGCCCTGGCCGAAGGCGAGCTCCTGCAACGCGAGGACGCCTACGCGGCGCACGTCGCGGTCGAGCGCTACCTGCGCCGCTGCGAGCTGAAGACGGCAGCGCTGTTCGAGGCCGCCTGCCGGCTGGGCGCGTTGACGGCCAGGCACGGGTCGGCGCAGCTGGCCGACGCGCTGGGCGCGTTCGCCCGCCGCATCGGCCTCGCCTTCCAGATGCTCGACGACATCCTCGACGTCTCCGGTCCGGTCGAGCGCACGGGGAAGTCCCGCGGCACCGATCTGCTGGACGGCACCGTGACACTTCCCTTCATCCTCGCCCGCGAACGGGAGCCGGAGCTTGCGGGCATCGACCTGCGCTCCCTGGGCGGGGTGGGCGGGCACAGCAGAGCCGAGGCGCTGTGCGAGCGGATCGCCGCGACGGGAGCGCTGGACGAGGCGCGCGAGCAGGCGCTGGCGGTCGTGGCGAAGGCGAAGGCCGAGCTCCCCGCAATCCTGCCCGGAGGCCGCTCGGAGCTCCTCGAGCTGGTCGCCGACGCGGTGGTCGAGCGCTATCGCTCGAGGCTAGAAGTCGCTCGGGAGGATCAGATCCGCGTCCAGCGCCCGCGCGAAGAACTCGATTTCCTCCGACATGTTCGCGTGGGTCATCCGGCGCAGGTCGCCCAGCAGGGCGCTGGAGCCGCGGTCGAGCTCGTCGTCGAGTCGTTCGACGGCGGCCTGGTCGAACACGCCCTCGCGCCGGGACTCGCACTCCGGGCAGCGCAGCACGATGCGCCAGTGCCGCGGTCCTTCCTCGGACCAGTCGAGCGGGTAGACCAGCTCGCCCGCACAGTGGAAGCAGATGTGCAGTTGACTGGGGAACTGTTGGTCTCGAAGCCTGTCCGTGCTCGCCGGAGACGACATCGATCTGTTCCCCGGCAGGCAGCTGGCAGTCGCTGTTGGATGTCGGGATCTTTTTCGGAGTCCATACCGTTTCCTCCATCGACCGGCGGGACGGCAGTAGCCGGTGGCCTTTAGCTCGCGCCGGCAACGGCGATGCGGTGGTAGGTTCACCACTCCCATGAAGAGGGCGCTTCGCCCGATCGGCCATGAGGATCGGTTGAGCCTCGTGGACCACCTCGACGAGCTGCGCAGCCGTCTGATCATCAGCGGCGCGGTGCTCGTCGTGGCGTTCGGGTTCTGCTTCTGGCAGAACAACGAACTGCTGAGGGTCCTCAACAAACCGCTGACGACGCAGACCCAGAAGCAGGTCGCCAAGGGCGAGGGCACCGTCGGCCAGGCTGTGCTCGCCCAGCAGGCGATCGTCAAGACGGCCGAAGACACCAGCCGCGCGCTGGAACACCTGGCGGCGCCCGGCAGCGGCGTGGCGGCGGGCACCCGCGGGCAGCTCGGCCCCCTGAGTGCCAAGCTGAAACTGGACGTCGCCAAGATCCCTCGCAACCCGAGCGGCGACAAGCCGGTGACGCTGACGGTGGGCGAACCGTTCACGACGACACTGACCGTGGCGCTGTACTTCGCGCTGATCATCTCGCTGCCGGTGATCCTCTACGAGCTGTTCGGCTTCATCCTGCCGGCCCTGAGCCCGCACGAGCGCCGCGCGGCGGTGCCTCTGCTGGCGGCCGTCCCGGCGCTGTTCGTCGTCGGCGTCGCGTTCGGCTACTTCATCGTCCTGCCGGCCGCCGTCCGGTTCTTCGTCAACTTCAACGCCGGCGAGTTCAACGTGCTGATCCAGGCCAACCAGTTCTACAAGTTCGCCGCCACGATCCTGCTGGCGATGGGGCTCGTCTTCCAGGTGCCGGTCGTGATCCTCGGCGCGACCCGCGCTCGGGTTGGTGACGCCGCAGCAGCTGCGCCAGCGCCGGTACGCGCTCGTCGCCTGCGCCGCGATCGCCGCGTTCCTGCCGGGCGACGTGATCACGCTGCTGCTCGAGACGGTACCGCTGTACTGCTCTTCGAGGCGAGTATCCTGCTGGCAGCGATAGTCGGGCGTCGGCCAAGCCCGCGGACGGCGGCGCTGAGGGCACCGGGGGCGAGGAGATCCCACGGCCGAGCCAGTGGCCGTCGCCGGATGACCCCGAGGAACCAACCGTGCAGCAGATCATCGACCACAAAGACGACAGCTCTCGCTGATGCTCTTCGACCTGAGAGGCCGCGGCCGGCGCCGCACCGTACGCGTGCTCTACATCGGGCTGGCCGTCCTGATCGGCGTCGGCCTGGTGGGCTTCGGCGTCGGCGGCGGGCTCGGCGGCGGCGGGATCTTCAACGCCGCCAGCGCAACGAAAGCTCGGGCAGCGCGAGCTTCGCGGCCCAGATCAAGAAGTACGACAAGCTGACCAAGCAGCAGCCGAGCAACACGGTCGCCTGGGAAAACCTGGCCAAAGCGCTGCTGCACGAAGCCGGCGGCGAAGGCTACGTCGGCCACCGGCCGGTCACCGGCAAGGGCAAGGAACTGTTCAGCGCAGCTCGCAGGCATGGAGCTCCTACCTGGCCCTGAACCCGCGCCAAGCCCAACGCCGAACTCGCCCAGCTGATCTACCGGATCTACGGCGAAGAAGGGCTCAACGAACCCGCCAAGGCCGTGCAGGCGCTGCAGATCGTCGTCGCGGCGCGGCCGGAAAGCGCGTCCTACTACGCCCAGCTCGCCGAGTTCGCATACAAGGCGAACAACGCACGCGTCGGGGATCTCGCCGCCGCGAAGGCGCATCAGCCTCGCGCCCGCGAGCGACAGGGTCCGGATCAAGAACGAACTGGCCGAAGTCAAGAAGTACCCCAACGGCGGCCAGACGTACGTGACGACGACCAACGGCAAAACCTACACCGTCAAGAAGTCCCCGAGCGGGGCCTTCACGGGCACCCAGATCACCACCACGCCCGCCCCCGCGACGTCGACGGGCACCACGACGACGAAAAAATAGCCGCGCGTCGCCGGGCGTCCCCGCCTCGGCCGGCTTGGCTAGAATCGGAGGCCGAGCCGGCCGACGCCGGCGCCCTCACGGGCCGTTAGCTCAACCGGCAGAGCAGGGGCCTCTTAAGCCCAAGGTTGCAGGTTCGATTCCTGCACGGCCCATCGCATATCTCCACGCGCATCCCGCCCGACATCGGTCGTGCGGAGACCGGGCGCCGGGTGAAACGCCTGCGGGGCATGGGGGGATCGATGTGTACCCTCTCCCCCGCACCTCCTGACGCTTGTGCGGCTCGCCAGTGCAAAAGGAAGGCCCGCCGTCCCGGTCATCATCCAGATCATCCTGCTGGGCCTCGTGAGCACGATCCGCCCGACGAGTCTTGCCGCCGTCTACGCGCTCGCCCGCGACCCCTCGCCGCGCCGGCTCATGACTGCCTACGTGCTGGCGGGACTCGCCTTCACGATCGCGTTCGGCCTGCTCGTCCTCGGGCTCTTCCACGGCGTCGAACTGCGATCGGGCTCGAGCCGCACGAAGGGCATCGCCGAGATCGCAGCCGGCATCCTGGCGGTCGCCTTCGGAGTCGGCGTCTGGAGTGGCCGACTGAACGGCGGCCGAGGGGACGACGCGCCCAGGATCCACGGCCGGTGGGAGGCGCTGGTCGGTCGCGAGATCGCGGTCAGAACGGCGGCGCTGACGGGCCCCGCCACGCACATCCCCGGACTCTTCTACCTCCTCGCCCTGGACCTGATCGTCGCCAGCCAGCGACACCTCTTCAACGGCGTGCTCGATCTCCTCGTCTACAACTTCGTCTGGTTCTCGCTGCCGATCGGAGTCCTCGTCCTCTGCATCATCCATCCGCCCGCGGCACGCCGCGCCGTCGACACCCTCAGGGGGTGGGCGGGCGCACACGCGCGGGAAATCGTGCTGATCGTCGCGCTCGGCGGCGGGACGGCGCTGCTCGTCGCGGGTGCGCTCAAGGTCTGAGTCGGCGCACCGGTACCCTGGGAGGATGAGCCACCAGGGCACGCGGGCGCCCGATACGCTCGTCCTGGGCGGCGGCGGGGTCCTCGGCGAGGCGTGGCTCAGCGCCGTGCTGGCCGGGATCGAGGACGCGGGTGGCTACGACGCGCGCGACTGCGCCGCTTCCTCGGGACCTCGGCGGGATCGATCGTGGCCGCGTCGCTGGTCGCGGGCCTCGACCCGCGTGAGCGACTCGCGCTCGCCGGCGGGCGCGGCGCGGGGGGCTCTTCCCCTCCGACGAGGACCTCGCGGCCGCGGGCCGCTGCTCGAGACCTTCGCGGCGGCGCTGGAGCTGGGAGGTGCGGCAGCGCGCGCCGCTGGCCTCGCTCGCGTTGAGCTCCTCGACGGGCGGCGGCGCCCTGCTGCGCCGGGCGATCCTCGGCCGCGTCCCGTCCGGAGCTCGATCGCTCGAGGAGCTCGGCCGACTGGTGGACCGTGCGGCGGCCGCTTCGACGGCCGGCTGCTGATCGCAGTGGTGGAGGTGGACAGCGGGCGGCGGGTGCTGCTGGGCGGGCCAGGGGCGCCTGACTGCACGGTGGCCGAGGCCGTCATGGCCTCTTGCGCGATCCCCGGCGTGTTCGCCCCCGTGGCGATCGCCGGGCGGGCCTACGTGGACGGAGGCGCGTGGAGCCCCACGAACCTGGACGCGCTGACCGTGCGCCGCGGCGAGCGGGTGCTGTGCTTGAACCCGACAGGGTCGCTGCGCCCGCTCGCGGGGGGCGGTGGCGGGGTGCTTCGGCCCGATCTCACGGACGCTCAGCGAGGGGAGGCGCTCGCCCTGCGTCACCGGGGCGCGACCGTCACGATCGTCAACCCCGACTCCGCCAGCGCCGGCGCGATGGGCACCAACCTGATGGATCCGTCGCCGCGCAAGGCGTGATCGCCGCGGGACACTCGCAGGGCCTGCGCCTCGGCGTGGACGCGCGGGCGGCCTGACAGCCAGGTGGCGGGCGCTCAGGCGGCGATCTCTGCGGGGGCCCCCCGGCGGGCGCCGGGCCGGAGAACTCGATCCCCTCATCCTCCAGCGGGCCGTGGCGCAGAGCGCGGCGGTCAGCGGGTAGTTCTGATGCAGGCGCCAGGGCGCACGGTCGCCCTGCCTGGGCAGCTGGTCGATCGAGCGCTGCACATAGCCGGACTCGAGATCGAGGAACGGCCGGTCGGGATCGACGGGTCGAGGCGCGCGGGGCGTGCACTGGCCGAAGGCGTGCGTCGTCCATGTGGCGAGCAGCCGGCACACGTAGCCGGCGACAGGTCGGCCTTCAGCGTCCAGGAGGCGTTCGTGTAGCCGGTCGTGAAAGCGAGGTTGGGAACGCCGCTGAGCATCATGCCCTTGTAGCCGACCGCGTCCGGGAAGCTCACCTCGCGGCCGTCGACCTCGAGCGTCATGCCGCCGAGCATCAGCAGGTTCAGGCCGGTCGCGGTGACGATCACGTCCGCCTCCAGCTCGGCGCCCGAGCGCAGCCGCACGCCGCGCTCGGTGAAGGTCTCGATGCGGTCGGTGACGATCGACGCCGCGCCTGCGCTGATCGCCTCGAACAGGTCGCCGTCGGGGACAAGGCACAGGCGCTGGTCCCATGGCTGGTAGCGCGGGTTGAAGTGGATGTCCACGTCATAGCCGGCGGGCAGCCTGCTGACGCTCCACGCGGAGCAGCCGCTTCATCAACCCGGCGCGCGCCGGCTGAGCTTGAACACGAGCGTCGCCAGGATCACGTTCTTCCAGCGGACGAACGGGTAGGCGAGCCGGGGCGGAAGCACGCGGCGGAGCGGTGTCGGCGAGCGGGTCGGCCGCCGGCAGCGACAGGACGTAGCTCGGCGAGCGCTGCAGCATCGTGACGTGGGCCGCCTGCGGCGCCATCGCCGGGACGAGCGTCACCGCCGTCGCACCGCTGCCGATCACCAGCACCCGCTTGCCGTCGTAGTCGAGGTCCTCGGGCCAGTGCTGGGGATGGACGACCGCCCGGCGAAGCCCTCGATGCCCTCGAAGTCGCGGCGTGTAGCCCTCGTCGTAGCGGTAGTAGCCGGTGTTCGAGAACGAGGAAGTCGCACGTGAGCTCCTCGCTGGCACCGCGTGTCGCGTGCGCTCCGCCCGCACGGTCCAGCGGGAGTCGTCGGAGGACCAACGCGCCCACGACCCGGCGGTTGTAGCGGATCCTGGAATCGACCTCGTTCTCGCTTGCCGCCTGGCGGATGTAGCGGAGGATCGAGTGGTCCGTCGGCGATCGACTTGGCCTCCTGCCAGGGCATGAACGAGTAGCCCAGCGTGAACATGTCCGAGTCCGAGCGGATGCCGGGGTAGCGGAACAGGTCCCAGGTGCCGCCGCTGCTCGCTCGTGCCTCGAGCGGATCGAAGCTCTTGCCGGGGCACTCGGCACTGCAGATGGCACGCCGCGCCGATGCCGGAGAGTCCGGCGCCGACGATCAGCACGTCGACGTGTTCGCGTTCCAAGGGTGACCTCCGTCGCTGTCGTTGCGGGCAGCCTATCGACTCGCCGGCGAGCGTGTCAACACCCCGTCGAGTGTGCTCGACACAACGTCGGGAATCGGCTAGGGTTGGCGCCAGGTGGCAGCCGTGCCGACACCCGCATCCGCAGCTGCTCGCCCAAACCGCGGTCGGCGCGTACCGCGCGTCAGCGGTGACGAGCGCGAGCGGGCGATCCTCGAGACCGCCGAGCGCCTGCTGGGCGAGCGCTCCCTCCAGGAGATCTCCGTCGACGACCTCGCTCGCGGCGCCGGCATCTCGCGACCCACGCTTCTACTTCTACTTCCCTTCCAAGGAGGCGGTGTTGCTGTCGCTGATCGATCGTCTCGTCGAGGAGGCCGACGCGGCCCGTGGCGATGTGCCTCGGATCGACTGCGCCGAGGATCCTGCGGCCCGCTGGCGGGAGGGACTGACAGGTCTTCCTATGAGACCGTTCGGCGCGCACCGGCGCCGTCGTGCTGGCCGGCGCGCAGGTGAGAACGGTCAACGCCGAGGCGCGCGAGCTGTGGGCAACGTGATGGAGAGCTGGGTCGGCGATGCGGCGCTCGCGATCGAGGCGGAGCGGGCCGGGGCGCCGCGCCGGCTGGGTCGATGCGCGCGATCTGGCGGTGGCCCTGGTCTCGATGAACGAACGGGTCCTGCTTGCGACCTTCGCCGAGGATCGCCCCGCCGTGTCCGAGGATGCCGTCATGGACGTGCTCCTGTCGGTGTGGCTGAAGGCGATCTACGGCACAGCCACGCCCCCGCGCGTAGCGCCGCAGCCGGCGGCGCTTCAGGTCGAGGCGACGGCGGCGCGTGGAGCGCCGGGGGCGATCAGCGTCTGCTGGCCGGCCTCGGTCCAGATCACCTGCTCGCGGCCCGGGCCCGACGCCGATCAGGGTGACCGGCGCGCCGATGTGCTGGGCGATGAAGTCCAGGTACTCGCGGGCTGCCTGCGGCAGGTCCGACAGCGTGCGGCACTCGCCGAGGTCCTCCTTCCAGCCGCGCGAGCTCGGTCAGCTCGGCCGCGTGTGGTGCAGCACGGTCTGGTGGTAGGGGAAGTCCTCGAACACCGCGCCTTCGGCGCCCCGGTAGCTGGTGCAGACCTGGATCCGGTCGAGACCCGAGAGCACGTCCAGCTTGGTGATCACCAGCGCCGTCATCGTGTTCAGCCGGGCCGCGTAGCGCAGCGCGACCAGGTCGAGCCAGCCGGTGCGCCGCGGCCGGCCCGTGGTCGTGCCGAACTCGCCGCCCCGCTCGCGGATCGTCTCGCCCATCGCGTCGTGCGAGCTCGCTGGGGAACGGGCCCGGCGCCGACCCGGGTCGTGTAGGCCTTGGAGATCGCCCCACACCTCGTCGATCGCCTTCGGGCCCGATCCCGCTGCCCACGCAGGCCGCTCCCGCGAGCGGGTTCGAGGAGGTCACGAACGGATAGGTGCCGTGGTCGATGTCGAGCATCGCCCCCTGGGCGCCCTCGAGGATCACGTTCTGGCCCTCGTCGAGCATCTCCCACATCAGCTTGGAGGTGTCGGCGATGTGCTGCTCGAGGCGGTGGCCGAAGGTCAGGTATTCCTCGGTCATCGTGTGCAGGTCCAGCGCGGGGTCCTTCTCGAAGGGGCGCAGCGAAAGGCGCTTGGGCTCCATCGCGGCGACGATCTTCTTCTTGAGGATCTTCTCGTCGAGCAGGTCCTGCACGCGGATGCCCAGCCGTGCGGCCTTGTCGGCGTAGCAGGGGCCGATGCCGCGCCGGGTCGTCCCGATCTGCAGGCTGCCCAGCTTGGCCTCGCCGGCCGAGTCGAGCAGCAGGTGGTAGGGCATGATCAGGTGGGCGTTGGCCGAGATGCGCAGGCCGCCGACATCGACCCGCCGCGCCCGCAGCGCGTCGAGCTCCTCGATCAGCACCTTGCGGATCGATCACGACGCCGTTGCCGATCACGCAGCGCTTGCCGGGGTAGCAGGATCCCGGAGGGGATCAGGTGGAGCTTCCACTCCTCGCTCGCCCCGCACGATCGTGTGGCCGGCGTTGTTGCCGCCCTGGAAGCGCACGACCGCGTCGCCGTGCTCGGCGAGCAGATCGGTGATCTTGCCCTTGCCCTCATCGCCCCACTGGGCGCCGACTATGACTATTCCTGGCATGAGCAGTGGAGTTTACGGGCGGCTGGCGAGCCGGAGCGCTCAGCCCGGCTGCGCGATCGCCGCTGAGCGCTCCGGACGGAACTCCAGGCGCTTGTCCTCGCCGAACAGCGGGATCAGGTCGCCGCAGATCTCGACCAGGCGCGAGACGGTTCGCGCGCCCAGCCGCTCCGAGAGCTCGTCGGGCATCAGGTTCGTCGTCGCCACGATCGCCCGCTCGGCCTCGTAGCGGGCGTTGACGATCGAGTAGAGCTGCTCGAGCACCCAGGAGGTCTGGTTCTCCGCGCCGAGATCGTCGAGGTGCAGCAGGTCGACGGCGGTCAGGCGGTCGATGAAGTCGACCATGCCCGTGCTCGGAGTCCATCGATTCGCGGAGCAGATTGAGCAGCCCGGGCAGCGAGTAGATCGCGACCGACCGGCCCGCATCGAGCGCCGCCTTCGAGACCAGCATCGCCAGCGTCGTCTTGCCCGTGCCGACGTCGCCCTGGATCCACAGCCCGCGTCCGTCGTCGAGGTTGCGTTCGATCGCCTGCACGTAGCGCCGCACCGCGCGGATCTGGTCGGGCGCGGTCCGGGCGAGGTCGCTCACGGGTGGCCGGTCGAACGAGACGCCCCGGTAGCGGCGCGGGATGCGCCCCTCCAGGCTCCGCGTCCGCGCCCCGGCGATGCGCGCCGCGCGGCAGCCGCAGTCGCTGGCGGTGTTGGTCGCCTCGTCCAGGATGAAGCCGTTGCCGTCGCACAGGCCCAGCGGGCACGCGCCCGCCGACGCGCCGAGCACCGCGCGCGCCGGCGAAACGCCCTCGACGAGCTCCTCGGCGCGCGGGTCGCTCACTGCGCGTAGCGCTCCCCGGCGTAGTTCATGAACTTCGGGTACTCCTTCTGGAAGGTCAGCGTCACCTCGCCGACGGCGCCGTTGCGATGCTTGGCGATGATCAGGTCCGCCTCGCCGGGCCGCTCGGACTCCTCTTTCCTGTAGTACTCGTCCCGGTAGATGAACATCACCAGATCGGAGTCCTGCTCGAGGTTCCCGCTCTCCCGCAGATCGGAGAGCATCGGCTTCTTGTCGGGGCGCGTCTCCACAGCGCGGCTGAGCTGGGACAGCGCGATCACCGGCACCCCGAGCTCGCGGGCAAGGATCTTCAGGCCCCGACTGAGCTCGCCCACGGCCGTGACGCGGCTGTCGTAGCGGCTGTCGGTGCGCATCAGCTGCAGGTAGTCGACGATGATCAGGCCCAGGCCGCCCTCGCACTGGCTGTGCAGCCTGCGGGCCTTGGCGCGGATCTCGAGCATCCCCACGTCGCTGGAGTCGTCGACCCACAGCGGCGAGGACGCCAGGCGCTGGCTGGCGCTCCAGGATCTTCGGCCAGCGCTGCTCGGCCACCCGGCCCTTGCGCAGCTCCTCGCCCTTGATCCGCGCCTGCGAGGCGACGAAGCGCTGGGCGAGCTCGGCCTCGGCCATCTCCAGCGAGAACAGGGCGACCGGCCTGCCGTGCTCGACCGCGGCGTTCTCGGCGATGTTGCAGACCAGCGCACTCTTGCCCATCGCCGGCCGCGCCGCGATGATGATCAGGTTGCCCGGCTGGAAGCCGCCGGTGATCTCGTCGAGGTCCTTGAAGCCCGAAGGCGTGCCCGTCAGCGAGGTCCCCTCCAGCGACAGCCTGTGCAGCTTGTCCAGCTCCTCGTGCAGCACCTCCTCGATCGCCCGGAAGTCCTGCTGGCGGTCGTCTCGCGCGACCTCCAGCATCGCCTTCTCGGCCTGCTCGACCAGCTCGCGCGGCGATGCCTCGTGGCCCAGCACGCTCTCCTGGATCTCGTAGGTGCTCGCCAGCAGCCGGCGCAGCAGCGCGTTCTCGCGCACGATCTGCGCGTAGCGGCGGGCGTGTCCCGCGGCCGGGACGACACCCGTGAGTTCGTCCACGGCGGCCTGGCCGCCGACGTCGCCGAGCTTGCCCATCTGGCGCAGGCGGTCCGTCACCGTCAGCACGTCGACCGGCTCGCTCTCGTTGTAGAGCGCGAGCATCGCCTCGTAGATGATCCCGTGGCGCTCCCGGTAGAAGTCGTCGGCCCGCAGCCCCTCCTCGATCACCAGCGCGTAGAGCGAGCGGTCCGACAGCAGGATCGCCCCGAGCACCGACTGCTCTGCATCCAGGTTGTGCGGGGGCGTGATCGCCCCGGCCGGGGCCCGCGAGATGCCGTTGGCTGTAGGGGCGACGCTCATCAGTCGGGCGAGTGTAGGGTCGGGGCAGCGCCGGGCCCGGCGGGGTTTCCGCAAATCGCGACAGGAAAAGCTCGAGCGCTCATCGCGAACAGATGTTCGCACCGGACGGTGACGGACCCCTGCCGAGGGCCGCCCCCAGAGCCCCCGTCCCGCCGCGCTACTTCTTGGCGACGACCATGGTCTTGATCGTCGCGGTCACGCCGTCGACCACCTCGACCACGACCATGTAGGTCCCGACGTTCTTGATCGGCTCGGGCAGGTGCACGTTGCGTTTGTCGATCCGCAGCCCGCGGGCTTCGCGGATCGCCGTGGCGACGTCCTGCGCAGTCACCGAGCCGAACAGCCGGCCGTCGGCCCCGGCCTGCTGGGGGATCGTCAGGACGGTCCGATTCAGCAGGTTGACGTTCTCCTGGGCTTTCTCGACGGCCTCCCGGGCGGCCCGCTCGGCCGCCGCCTGGCGCTGGCGGACCGTCTCGATCGCGCCCTTCGTGGCCGGCTGGGCGAGTTTGCGCGGGATCAGGTAGTTCCGCAGGTAGCCCTTGGAGACGTCGACCACGCTGCCCTGCTGGCCGAGCTCCTCGACATCTTTGAGAAGGATCGCGTCGGGCATCGGAGCTCTAGTCGCGATCGCGATCGCGTCCGCGCCGAGGACCGTCGTCGCGACCGCCCTCGTTCACGTAGGGCAGCAGCGCGAGCTCGCGGGCGCGCTTGACCGCCCGAGCGATCTGCACCTGGTGGCGCCGGCAGGAGCCCGTGATCCGTCGCGAGCGGATCTTGCCCTTCTCGGAGATGAACTTGCGCAGCGTCGCCACGTCCTTGTAGTCGACCTGCTCGATCTTGTCGCGGCAGTGCTGGCAGGGCTTGCGCCTGCCGCTGCCCGGCCCGCCCCGCTTGTCACGCCGGCGGACCGGCTTGCCGCGGCCTCGTGCCTTGGCCATCAGGATTCACCGTGGCCGCCGCGCGGGCGTCCTGGACGGGCTGTACTGGGAAACACTGAGACCTCGCTGTATTGCTAGAACGGAATGTCCTCGTCGGCTGCTGCGCCGCCGGCCGGTGCGGTCTGGAAATCCCCTTCGTCGACGGGAATGTCGCTGCCCCTGGAGCCCCCGTTGCCCGTGAATCCGCTCCCACCGGAGCCATCTTCACGCGAGCCCAGGAACTGCACCGAGTCGGCAATGATATCGATCGTCTGCCGCTTGGCGCCGTCCTGGGTCTCCCACTCGCGCCAGTCGAGGCGACCGTCGATCGCCACTGGCCGTCCCTTGGACAGGTAGCGGGCGGCGTTCTCGCCCTGCGCGCCCCACACCTTGACGTTGAAGTAGTTGGGCTTGTCGACCCATTCCCCGCTGCTCTGGTCCTTGCGGCGGGAGTTGCAGGCGACCCGCAGCTCGCAGACCGAAGTGCCGCTGGGCAGCGAGCGCAGTTCGGGGTCGGTCGTAAGGTTTCCGGTCAGCACGACCCTGTTGATGTTGGTACCGGCCACGGCTTCTCTTCCTTTCGGCTTGTTCCTCGTCCGGCCCTCGGACCTGCGGCCCGCATCCAGCCCGGAGTTCCCCGAGTCTAGAGGCGACGGCGGCCGCGGCTGCGCGGCGCGCCCGCGGCGATCCCGCTCATTGCGAGGATCGCTTGGCCCGCGGGGAGGTGCGGAACACCTCGTCCCAGTATGGCGCGCTGATGCCGAAGCCGCGCGTGTCGTCCTGGAAGTGGTGGCGCATGTGGCGCTCGCGCAGCATCCGGCCGAGCCGCCCGTGAGGCCGGAAGTGGTGCAGGTAGTAATGCATCATGTCGTACACCAGGTAGCCCGTGAAGAACCCGGCAGCCAGCCCGGGCGCCAGTTCGGAGCCGCCGAAGAGGTACAGGAGCCCGAACACCGCCGCCCCGAGCGGCAGGCTCACGGCAGGGGGCATGACCAGGCGCATCGGGTCGTTGGGGTGGTCGTGGTGGACCCCGTGGATGATCCAGTGCAGCCGCGCGCCGATGCCGTCCTCGGGTTCGAAGTGGAAGACCAGCCGGTGCAGCCAGTACTCGAACAGCGTCCACAGCGCGTAGCCCGCCAGCACCAGCGCGATCAGGGCGGGCACGCTGACCCGCGACAGGCCCCATGCGGCCATCAGGACGATCACCGGGACGAAGATCAGCAGCGGCACCGCCGGATGTACGCGCGAGAGCGCGTCGAGGAGGCGCGACTCGAACATCGGCGGCGAGGCCCGGAGCACGTCGCTGCGGTTGACCGCCCCGTCGTTCATGTCCTCGGTCCAGTCCATCGCTCGACCGATCTTATTACGCCCCGACGGCCCAGGTCGAAGCCCCGGGCCGCGCATCTAAGGCTGCTCTGCCAGCGCCGGCTCGGCGCTCGGGCTCGGGCGCCGGGCGTCGCGTCGGCCGGCTGCGGGGCGGAGTCCGGCTCGGCGTCGGCTCGGCTCGGTGACCGGCGCCCATGTCGGGCGGCGACGGGACGCCCGGCTTGAGCTTGATGATGCGGAAGCGCAGCACGCCGTCGGTGATCCGCAAGGTGCGGTCCAGGCCCTCCAGCAGCGCCGGCGTGCGGCGTGGAACTGGAGCAGGTGGTACTCGGCGCTGGTGCGGCGGTCGATCGGGTAGGCCAGCGCCCGTTCGCCCCACTCGTCATGGCGCAGGAGCTCTCCCCTGCCCTCGATCGTCGCGCGCGTGTCGGCCACGATCTTGGCGCGCGCGTCCGGCTCGGCCTGGGGGTCGAGCAGGAGCATCAGGTCGTATGTGGGTGCGGGCAGCGTCATATGGCGCGGAGCGGGACAAGAGTAGCGGGTCCGCGCGTGCCTGTCGGCCCGAGGGTCCCGGGCTCGCGGTCCGGCGGGTTAGCCGCGCGTGCGCGAGCGGCCCTTGGCGCGGATGTCCGCGAGCTGCTCGTCGATCCAGTCTCCGGGGTCGCGCGAGGTGACGATCTCGACCAGGCCGCGCGCGCGCCGGCGGCGCTCGGCCCGGGTGCATCGTCAGGGCCGCGTAGATCGAGTCGGCCAGCTCCTGGATGTCGAACGGATTGACCGACAGCGCGTACTCGCCGAGCTCCTCGTGGGCGCCGGTGTTCTCCGAGAGGATCGAGACGCCCTCCCGCTCGTTGACGATCGGCCCCTCCTTGGCCACGAGGTTCATGCCGTCGAACATCGCGTTGACGAGCAGCACGTCGTAGTGCTTGTAGGCCGCCATCGCCTCCTCGAGGTTGTCGCGCAGCTTCAGCTGGATCGGCATCCAGTCGGGGGTGCCGTGGCGGTGGTTGACGACCGCGACGAGCGCCTCGATCCGCTCCAGGTACTCGGCGTACTGGGGCACGTCGGTACGCGAGGGCATCATCTGCGCCATGAAGGTGACGCGCTCGGTGAACTCCGGATGCTGCTCCAGGAACAGGTCGAAGGCCGAGAAGCCGCGCAGCACGTTCTTGCTCAGGTCGGCCCGGTCGACGCGCAGGATCAGGAAGTCGCGCCGGCGCCGCAGCAGCTCGCCCTCGAACTCGGCGACCCGCGCGCCCTGCGCGATCTGGCGGGTCGCGGCGTGGTCGATCGGCAGCGGATACGCCCGGACCCAGACCTCGCGCTCGCCGAAGCGCACCACGCCGTGCTCGAAGTCGACGTCCAGGTCCATCAGGTCGCGGCAGCACTGCAGGAAGTTGTGGCGGTAGGAGCGGGTGTGGAAGCCGATGATGTCGTTGGCCAGCAGGCCCGCGAAGATCTCCTCGCGGATCCGCGAGGGCAGCACCCGCCAGGAGTCCGGCTGGGTCCAGGGGATGTGGATGAAGTGGTGCAGGAACGCGTCCGGCCGGGCGCGTCGGACGAGGTCGGGCAGCGTGTAGAGGTGGTAGTCGTGGACCATCACGACCGGCTCCTCGGCGCCCTCGAGCTCCTCGACGACGGCCTTGGCCAGGTCCTCGTTGACGACGTTGTAGCCGAACTCGAACGCCTCGATCTCCTCCCTGCGGATGTCCGGCGCGTTCGAGAGGTCCCACAGGTAGTGCTGGATGAACCACAGCATCGGGTTGGCGAAGACGTTGTAGAAGCGGTCGTAGGCGTCGGGGTCGCTGACGACCAGGCGAACCTGGTACTCGCCCCCGCCGGGCGAGCGGACGGGGAAGGACTGCCCGCCGTGGAGGCGCGAGACCTGCGCGTCGTGCTCGTTCATCGCCGAGGCGATCCACGTCACGTCGCGATGGGAGGCCAGCCCCGTCAGGGCCGTCACCAGCCCACCGGTTCCGCGCTGGACCTCGCCCCCGTCCTGGAAGGTGACCGGCCCGCGGTTGCTCACCAGCACCAGCGGAGTCCGCTGTGCCGGCGCCGCGGTCATGCCGCTGCGGAGGTCGTTGAAGATCCGCAGGTAGTCGCGCAGGTAGCGTGGCGTCAGGAAGTGCTGGCGCACGTGCTCCTTGCCGCGTCTGCCCAGCGAGCGCCCCAGCTCGGGGTCGCCCAGGATCTCCAGCGCGCGCTGGGCGCACTGCTCGACGCTCGAGACCAGGAAGCCGGTGGCGCCGTCCTGGATCTGCAGCGGGATGCCCCCGACGTCGCCGCCGATGAACGGGCGCGCCTTCCAGATCGCCTCCGAGACGGTCAGGCCGAAGCCCTCGCGGGTCGACTTCTGGATCAGGACGTCGGAGTGGGACTGGAAGGCGTTGACCTCGATCGCGCCGACGTTGTTGAAGTTGTTGAGGATGTGCACGTCGGGGTCGCCGTCGGCGTGAGCGACGGTCGCGTTGAAGAAGTCCCACCCCTCGGGGTCGTCGCTGGCCATCGAGCCGACCAGCGCGAGCTGGACCTCGGGCATCACCTGCTTGACCTGCCGGTAGGCGTCGATCACGCCCAGCGGGTCCTTCCAGGGGTCGAAGCGGGAGACCTGGCACATCAGCGGCCGATCGACGTCGATGCCGAACTGACCGCAGACGAAGGCCCCGTCTTCGGGGGAGAGGGCCATGTTCTTGGGTGTCAGCGGGTCGATCGCCGGCGGGACCACGTTGACGTGCCCCTCCATCCCCTCGGGCACGTAGCCGGCCATGTGGAAGAGCGACTCGGGATAGTCCTCGATGTAGGGCATCAGCTGCGCGATCGTGTCCGGGTTGGGCGTCGAGAGGTCGATGTGGCAGCGCCAGACCCAGCCCTTGGCCTTCTCGGGCACGAGCTTCCACAGCGCGGCGGGCTGCGGGTCGTGGATCACGCACACGTCCCAGCCATCGCTCAGCTCCCGCGCGTTCATCTCGTTGAAGCGCCGCCACGTGGCCCACTGCTCGGAGTCGAGGTCCTGGGGCGCGCCCTGCAGGGCGTTGTGCATCAGCTTCGTCGCGTTGAAGAACTCTTCGCGGCCATAGATCACGTGCCATTCGCAGTCCAGGCCGACATCGCGCATGAGCGGCACCAGCGTGTAGAGGATCTCCGAGACGCCGCCCCCGAACGCCGTGGCCGAGACGTGCACCACGCGCCGTCCCTGCAACGGCTCGGCCAGCTCGCGTATTTCAGCGATCAGCTCCCGTCCGCAGATGTGCGTGTAGTCGGCGAGGTTCTTGTGGGCGACTGCGACGGGCTGGAGCACGCGGCGGGACGATATATCAACGGCGTGAGCGATCCCCCGGGCGATCGCAGACTGCTCCGACGCGCGAGGAGCCGGCGGGCGAACTAAGGTCTACTCGGATGTTCAACGGGCGCCTCTACCGTGCGGCCTTCCTGCCGTTCCTCCTGGCTCTTGCCGTCGCTGCCTTCTCGCTCGGCGGCCGGCCGCTGCCGCAGTCCACGACGCTGGCCCCCGACGCGTTCGACGGGTCGCGGGCGTTCGCCGAAATGAAGAGCCTGGCGGCTCGGTTCCCGCAGCGCCGCCCCGGGAGCGCCGGCGACGAACGGCTCGCCGGGCAGATCGCCGCCGACGTCAACGGGCTGGGCGGCGCGGCCGGTGGCGGCTTTGCCGTCCACGTCGTCCACGCCGAAGGGCAGACGATCGCAGGCCAGCGCCGACTGACGACCGTGATCGCCGAGCGGCCGGGCTCGACGGCCGCCGCGCCGATCCTCATCCTCGCCCACCGCGACGCCGCCGCTGAAGGCTCTCCGGGCGAGATGTCGGCGACGGCCGCGCTGCTCGAGCTCGCCCGGGTGTTCGCCTCACGGGAGACCAAGAGAACGATCGTGCTGGCCTCGACCAGCGGCGGCAGCGGCGGCGCGGCCGGAGCCGCGGGACTGCCGGAAGGCCTCTCCGAGGCGGGCATCCACGGACCATTCGACGCGGCGATCGTGCTCGGCGACCTGGCCGCGACGAGCCTGCGCCGGCCGCTGGTCGTGCCCTACTCGGACGGGCTGGGCTCCGCGCCCCTGGGGCTCCAGAGGACGGTGGCCGACGCGATCACGAAAGAGTCCGGCTGGAACCCCGGCTCCCCCAGCACGCTCGGCCAGCTCGCCCACCTGACCTTCCCGCTGGCGGTCGGCGAAGAGGGCGTGCTCGACGCGCAGGGCCTCCCCGCCGTGCTCGTCCAGGCCAGCGGCGAACGGGGCCCTTCCCCGCGGGAGCGGCTCAGCGCTGAAGGCCTGGAAGGGCTCGGACGCGGCGTGCTCAGCGCCGTCGACGCGCTCGACACCGCCCCCGACGTCACGCCGGCGCTGGAGACGGGTCTGGTGCTGCAACGCAAGACGGTGCCAGAGTGGGCGCTGCGGCTGCTGCTGGGGACGCTGCTGCTGCCGCCGCTGATCGCCGGGGCCGACGGCCTGGCGCGCATGCGCCGCCGCCGGGCGCCGGTCGGCCGCTGGACGCGCTGGACGCTCAGCTGCGCGCTGCCGTTCGTGTGCTGCGCCGTCTTCTGCTGGCTGCTGGGAGCGCTCGGCATCATCGCGGCCGCCCCCTCGGAGCCGATCCCCGGCGGCGCGATCCAGCTCGACGGCGCGGCCGTCACGGCGCTGGTGACCGTCGGGTTGACATTCGTCGTGTCCTGGATGCTGCGGGGAGCCCTGCTGCGCCGTGTCGGGCTGCCCCAACGCCCCGACGCCGACGTCGCCGGGCTGCCGATCGTGCTGGTGCTCGCGGTGCTGGCGGTGGTGGTCTGGATCGGCAACCCGTACACGGCACTGCTGCTGATCCCCGCCCTGCACCTCTGGCTGCTGCTTGCCGACCCCGAGCTGCGCCCGCGCCGGGCGGCGGCCCTCGGGCTGGTCGCGCTGGGGCTGGCGCCCCTTGCGCTGCTGCTCTACTTCTACGCCCATCAGCTGGGGCTCGGCCCTGGCGAGTTCGCCTACAGCGCGGTTCTGCTCGTCGCCGGTGGGCACGTCGGGCTCGGCTCGGCGCTGCTCTGGAGTCTCGGCTTCGGCTGCGCCGTGGCGGCGGCGCTGGTCGCGGCGCGGGCGCCCGCACCGGACGTCGGGCTGGCCCCTCCCGAGGGGGTCGAGATCACGATCCGCGGCCCGCGTTCCTATGCCGGCCCGGGGTCGCTCGGGGGTACGGAGTCCGCTCTGCGACGATAGTGAGCGGTGGCCGACCACACGATCACCTCGACGGCGCCCGCGACCGGGGTGCCGCCGGCCCGCCGGCCCGCCTCGCGTACCTCGCGGGCCACCCGCTGGCTGGCGATCGCGCTGATCCTGGCGGGCGCCGTGGCGCTCGCCGACGGCATCGTCACGCTGGTCTGGCAGGAGCCCATCTCGGCGCTGATCGCGACGCTCCGCCAGGATCGCCTTCGCGGCGAACTGCGCGAGGTCGAAGAAGCCCCGCCGACCGCCGCCGAGGAACACGCACTCGCGGGCATCGCCGACGAGCGCAGCCGGATCGCCTTCCTGGCCGGCGCCGAGCAGGGCGGGGCACGGGCGGGGAGCCCGGTCGGGCGCATCGTGATTCCGCGCATCGGGGCGAGCTTCGTGGTCGTGAGCGGCACGGGCACCTCCGAACTCGAGAGCGGTCCGGGGGTCTACTCGCGGGCGCAGTTCCCGGGCACGGGCTTCCCGGGGAGCGGCGCGACGACGGCGATCGCGGGACATCGCACGACCTACCTGGCGCCGTTCCGTCACATCGACACGCTCGCCCCCGGCAACACGGTGCGGCTGCAGATGCCCTACGGCGACTTCGTCTACACGGTGATCGGCCGGCGGGTGGTGCAGCCGCAGAACGTCGCCGCGGCGGTCGCCGACCTGGGCTATGACCGGCTGGTCCTGTCGGCCTGCACGCCGCTCTTCAGCGCCGAAAAAAGGCTGCTCGTCTACGCGCGCCTGACGAGCGCCGTGCCCGTCGGGGCGGCCCGGCTGCTGGTCGGCGGCCAGCTCGCCAGGCAGCTCGTGTACCCGCTGCACCCGGTCCGGCAGCGACCGCTACCACCTGTGCTCAAATCCTTCGGCCCGTATCTCATCCCCGCCTCCTGACAGCGTGACGCCCGGCGGCCCGGCGGCGACCTCGCCGACCCAGCTCACCTCGACCTGACCGGCCTCCCGGACCGCTCGCTCGGCCGCCTCGCGGTGCTCGGGCGCGACGCAGAAGCACAGCTCGTAGTCTTCGCCGCCCTCCGCCGCCAGCCGGGCTGCCGGCTCGCCGAGCGCCCGCGCGACCTCGCCGACGCCCTCGGCCAGCGGGAGCGCGTCGACTCGTACACGCAGGTCCACCCCGCCGGCGCGGCCCAGGTGGCCCGCGTCG
Source organism: uncultured Solirubrobacteraceae bacterium (assembly GCA_963760785.1). Lineage (GTDB taxonomy): Bacteria > Actinomycetota > Thermoleophilia > Solirubrobacterales > Solirubrobacteraceae > Palsa-744. The sequence goes on from CAVXEL010000003.1 coordinate 61,063, forward strand.
GTGGCCAGCCCGTCGGATATGTCGATCATCGCCCGCGCGCCCGCCGCAGCGAGCGCCCGCCCCTCTGCGAGCCGCGGCCAGGGCGCCGCCGCCCGCCGCAGCGCGGGCTCGACCGACGGGGTCCGGGCCAGGCCCCTCTCCATCACCGCCAGGGCCGCACGAGCCGCACCCAGCTCGCCCGTGACGCCGACCAGGTCGCCCGGCCTCGCGCCGTCCCGGCCGACGAGGTCGCTCTCCCGCTCCGCCCAGCCGACCACCGCCATCGAGATCACCAGCACCGGGGCGGCGACGACGTCACCGCCGGCGATCGCGGTCCCGGTGTGCAGGGCCAGGTCGTCCGCGGCGGCCACGAGCTCCAGCGCGCGCGGCTCGGGGAAACCGGGCGGCAGCCCGAGGGAGACGTAGGCCTCTCCGGGTCGGGCGCCCATCGCGGCGAGATCCGACAACGCCCCGGCGAGGGCCCGGTGGCCGACCTCGCCGGGCGTCGCCCAGCCCTCGTCGAGGCGGAAGTGCACGCCCTCGACCATCGTGTCCAGCGAGGTGACGCACAGCTCGCCGCCCGCGCGTACGACCGCCGCGTCGTCTCCCATCCCCCTCAGCAGCCGCTCCGCCGGGCGCGCGCTGCGCAGCGCCGCGGCGACCGACTCGATCAGGGAGCGCTCAGCGATGCCTGTAGACGATCCGGGCCCGGTCCAGGTCGTAAGGCGAGAGCTCGCAGCGCACGCGGTCGCCCGGGAGGATGCGGATCCGGAACCGGCGCATCTTGCCCGCGACATGCCCGAGGACCACGTGGTCGTTGTCCAGCTTCACGCGGAACATCGCGTTCGGCAGGGCCTCGATCACCTCGCCCTCGAATTCGACCTTGTCCTCCTTCGCCACGCCCTCGTCCTATCCGGTCGCCTCACGACGTGAGACGCGACCTGGGTTTGCTGTTTCCGGCAATCAAACTACCAGCGTGACCCGCCTCAGGGGTGTCGGCGCGTCGAGGGACGGCCACACCTCAGCCGGGACCGGCCCCTCCGGTCTTGTTGACCGCCGGCGGTTCGGAGGGCGGACCGGCGGCCGGTTCAGGTGCGGATTTCGGCGCTGGCGCTCCCGCTCCAGGGGTTGACCGCGGCGCGGACCTGCCGGTGTGGCGCTTGTGCGTCGGGCCGGCTTCTTCGCCGTGTTCCCTGCTCGCCTGCGCCAGCCCGGTGGCTGCGTATTTGCCGTAGAACGGCTTGTATTCGATCCCCTGGTTCGATTCGTGAAGCGCCGCGCACGGGTGGCCTTCGGTGACGGCCGCCATGTAGTCGTGCCAGATCACGGCCGGCAGCGCGCCCCCCTGCTGCAGTTCGCCGTGGACCGAGGTCATCGAGACGCGCTTGTCCGGATAGCCCATCCATACGACCGTCGAGTATTCGGAGTTGTAACCGTCCAGCCAGGCGTCGATGAATTCGCTGGTCGTACCCGTCTTGGCGGCGGTCGGGCAGTTGATCTGCGATCGCGCGGCCGTGCCGCCCAACGCGTTCAGCCGCAGGATCCTGGTCTCTTCGCCCGTGACCGCTTCGCTGAGCACCTTCACGCGCTGCGGCTGACCCCAGTTGCTGTCCACGCGCCCGTCCGGGAACACGACCTTGGTGATCGCGATCGGGGTGTTGCGCCAGCCGCCGTCGGCCAGCGTGGCGTAGACGTCGGCCATTTCCAGAGGCGTCACCCCCAGGGTGAGACCCCCCAGAGCTTCTGCCGGATAGCTGGACAGATGCGTCTTCACGCCCATCTGGTAGGCCATCTGGGTGATCGTTTCCTCGCCCAGGTCGGCCCCAAGCTGGGCATAGACGGTGTTGTCCGATTTGAGGGTCGCCGACACCAGGTTGATCGCCCCGCTCTGCTCGCCGCCGAACGTTTTCACCCCGTAGGTCGGGTATCCGGCGAGCCAGCCCGGTTCCAGCATGTGCGAGTCGTAGATCGTCGAGTTGGGATCGACCCCGCGGGAGAGCGCGTCGGCCAGGTCGATCGCCTTGAACGTCGAGCCGGGCTGGCGGTGTCCGTCGGCGGCGAGGTTGTACTGCGACTTCTCGTAGCTCTGCGACTCGGCCATCGCCTCGATGTCGCCGTTGGCCGGGTTGATCGTGACGATCGCCGAGGCGGGGTCTTCGGGCTGGTTGAGAACTTCTCCGATCGCTTTGCGGGCGAGCTGCTGCATGTGCAGGTCGATCGTCGTGTAGACCCTCAGGCCGCCCTGTTCCACCGCCTGGCGCCCGTAACGCGCATCGAGCAGCTGGTGGACGTATTCGAAGAAGAAGTCCTCGCGTCGCTGGGAGTAGAAGTTCCCGTGTTCGACTTCGAGCGGCGCCTGCTTGGCGGCGGTCGCCTGGGCGCTCGAGATGTAGTGCAGCTGGGCCATCTTGTCGAGCACCTCGTTACGGCGCGTGCGGGCGTCCGATGGATCGCTGAAGGGGTTGTACTGGGACGGGGCCTGCGGCAGGCCTGCCAGCAGGGCGGACTGCTGGAGGTTCAGGGCCGAGGCCGGTTTGTTGAAGAAGATGCGCGCCGCCGCCTGCACACCGACGGCGGTCTGGCCACCCACTGTTCCGTAGGGGACGCTGTTGAGGTATTCGGTGAGGATGAACGGCTTGCCGTGTTCTTTCTCGTATTCCAGCGCGAGCTTCGCCTCGATGACCTTCTGCCTGAGCGTCCGTTTGTCGTTGCCGAGGTAGAGGTTCCGCATCAGCTGCATGGTGATCGTCGAAGCGCCCTGCACAGCCGACCCGCTGAGCACGTCCTTGACCGCCGCCCGGATGATTCCTTCGAAGTCCACGCCGTGGTGTTTCCAGAAGCGCTGGTCCTCGATCGAGACGGTCGCGTCCTTCAGGTAGGCGGGGATCGCGTTCCAGCCGACGGGAGTGCGCAGCTCGTCCGACTGGATGAATCCGAGCCGTTCGTCGTTGGCGGCGAACACCTGCGAGGAGCCGCCCGTGACGCGCTTCTTCAGCGTCTTGACGGGCCCGATCGAGTCGGCGACTTTCACCCCCCAGCTGACCCCGGCCAGCGCGGCGATGAGCAGCGCGACGAAGATCGTCCCGCCAGCGATCAGGGCGAGCCTGGTGCGCCCACTCCCCTTGCGGCGCCGGCGCTGTCTTGACTGTCGAGACATCGGGGCATTCCGAGATTACCGCGCCGAGGATGGTCCCCTGCATGTTCGCGGCCGCGGATCTCTAGGCTCGGTGCTGAACATGATGGAGACCGATACCGCCGATCGGGGCGTCGGGACGATCAGCCCGGCCGTCCTCGAGACCGCCAGCGAGGCGCCGAACGCGATCGCCGAGGGCGGCCTCGCCCGGCCGCGATGGCTGGCGGCGCTGCGCGCCGACGCAGCCCGCATGACCGCGGTCAGGGAGGTGTGGCGCGCGCTGTGGAGCTCACGGCTGCTGGTCTGGGTGGCCGGCGCGGGGACGGTTCTGCTGTTCGGGTTCGGGCCCGTCCGCGGCGCGTTCAACCCACCCGGCGTGACCCGCGGGTTCGGCCGCCTGGGAGACGTCCTGGCCGCCCCCGCGGCGCGCTGGGACGCGTCCTGGTACCTGGTGATCGCCCACTACGGGTACCGGCCCGACCTCGGCTCCTTCACCGCCCCCAGGGCGGCCTTCTTCCCGTTGTACCCGCTCGGCATCAGGGCGATCACGTGGCTGGGCAGCCCTCCCGTGCTGGCCGGCGTGCTGCTCTCCACGGGCGCATTCGCGCTGGCCCTGTACGGAATCCATCGGCTCACGACGATGGAGCTGGGCGGCGCGGGAGCCGTCGGGGCCCGCGGGCCGGAGGCCGCGCGGCTCGCGGTGCTCATCACCGCCTTCGCCCCGATGGCCTTCTTCTTCTCGGCGGTCTACTCGGAGTCGCTGTACCTCGCCCTCTCCGTCGGGCTGTTCTGGAGCGCCCGGCGCGGTCGGTGGGCGCTGGTCGGGCTGCTGGGCGCGCTGGCCGCGGCCACACGCAGCACGGGACTGCTGCTGGTGCTCCCCGCGCTGATGATCCACCTGTACGGCCCGCGGGCGGATCGGCCGCCGGACCTCGACCGGGTCGGGCGTGCGCGAGTGCTGCCCCGATACCGGCTAAGAGCCGAGGCGGCGTGGCTGCTGCTGGTCCCCGCCGGCGCGGTCGCATTCGCGCTGCTGCTCGCCGCCGGGGGCGGCGACGCGCTGGCGCCCTTCCGCTCACAGGAGGTCTGGGGCAGGCACTTCGCCGGCCCGTACCTCGGAGTCTGGGACGGCATCAGGGCGGCCTTCGAGGGTGCCCGTCAGCTGCTCTCCTTCCAGAGCCGTCGCATCTACTTCCCCGCGGCCGGTGGGCGCCCCTCGATCAGCGCCGGGCACAACCTGATCCTGCTCGGCTTCCTGCTCGCGGCGATTCCCGCGCTGGTGGGCGCGCTGCGCCGGCTGCCGCTCGCGTACGGCGTCTACGTCCTGGTGGCGCTGGCCCTGCCGCTGTCCTACCCGGTGGCCGCCCAGCCGCTGATGTCGCTGCCCCGCTTCCTGGTCGTGCTGTTCCCGCTCGCGATCGCCACCGGCCTGTGGCTGGCCGAGCATCCGCGCGCGCGCCTTCCGGTCCTCGTGCTCTCGGCGGCGCTGATGGCGGCGTTCGTCGCGCAGTTCTCGACCTGGCACTGGGTCGCGTAGCGATGCAGGAAGCTCCCGAGCCCGAGCCGCCCCGCCCGGCGCTCCAAGTCGCCGCGGAGCCGGTCGAGGGCGACCCGTCCTCCTCACCGGTCACCGACTGGCCGTGGTGGTCGGCGCCCCTGGCCCTGCTCGGCGCGTTCCTGCTCACCGCGGTGGGGTCGCTCGTGATCGACCTGCCCGCGATCGCCCTGGGAGCCGAAGTGACCAGCTCCCACACGCCCGCGGGCCTGACGCTCGCCGACACCTTCGTCCAGGACCTGGCCTTCGTCGTGTCCTCGGTCTACTGTGCCCGCCTCGGCGGGCGGGCGGTGCGGGCCTGGCAGTTCGGGCTGCGCCCGCCCGGCGTCGGCTGGCGCTCGGCGATACGCATGATCCTCCTGCTGCTGGCCGCGTTCATCCTGCTCGACGCGGTCTGGGCGGAACTCCTGCATCCCGGCAAGGAGAAGCTGCTCAACCAGCTCGGCACCAACGAAGGCGCCCTGCTGCTGGTGCTCAGCGCGGGGCTCACCTGCGTGGTGGCGCCGATGTGCGAGGAGTTCCTGTTCCGCGGCTTCATCTTCACCGCTCTGCGCTCCTCGTGGGGGACGCTGCCCGCCGCGCTCGCGACGGGTCTGCTGTTCGGCGGCGTGCACGCGACCTCGGCCCCGGCGGCAGATCTGCTCCCTCTGGCGGCGCTGGGCTTCGGCCTGTGTCTGCTGTACCGGTACACCGGATCGCTCTACCCGGGGATGGCGGCCCACTCGCTGAACAACTCGCTCGCCTTCGCGAGCCTCGAGGGCTGGAGCTGGCAGGCGCCCGTGCTGATGGTCGGCGCGCTGGTCGGGATCGCCCTGGTGATCATGGCCTGCAAGCGGGTCGGCCTGATCGCGACAGGAGCAGGACTTGCCCGCCCGGCCGCGTAGGATCCCGGCCATGAGGACGATTCGCGGGAGAGCCATGGCCTGTTGCGCCCTCGCCTGCCTGCTGGCACCCGGGGCGGCCGCCGCCGAAGCGGCCGGCGCTCCAGCGACTCCTCCCGCGACCGTGTCCGTGCCGGCGGCGCCGGCGCCGACCGCAGGCAGGATCAGGCTGACGCTGCAGAAGGTCGGCGGCAGGCCGCTGTTCGTGACAGTCGGCTCCAGGTTCGTGGTGCGCGGCGTCGTGGTCCCCTACGTCGCCGGACAGAAGGTGAGGGTCAGCATCTACCTCGACGGCCGCAAGGTCGAGGTCGCGTCGGTGAGCGTGCTGCCCGTGGGCAACGGCGCAGGCCAGTTCCACATCGGGTTCGCCAGCCGTGACGCGGGGCTCGTGCAGGCGCGGGCGGCCCACTACGCGACCGTCGCCCAGGCGGCCTTCGCGGGCCGTGCGCCGTCGGTGGAGGTCGTGCACACGAACCTCGGCCCGGGCTCCTCGGGCGCCTCGGTGCGCGTGCTGCAGTCCGAGCTCTGGGCGCTGCACTACGCGGTGCCCCTCAACGGCACCTTCGACGAAGCGACCGGCCAGGCTCTGATCGCCTACCGGAAGATGACCGGCCTGGAACGCGTCGCCGCGTCGGGCGGCACGGTCTTCCGCTACCTGTCGCACGGCGCGGGCGCCTTTCGCGTGCGCTATCCCCGCGACGGCCGCCACGTCGAGGCGAACCTGACCAAGCAGCTGCTGGCCGAGATCGAACCGGGCGGGCGGGTTCGCGAGATCTACACGACGAGCTCGGGCAAGCCCTCGACGCCCACGGTGATCGGGCGCTTCAGCGTCTACTCGAAGACGCCGGGAACCAACAGCGAGGGCATGGTCGACTCCAACTACTTCATCCGGGGCTACGCGATCCACGGCTACGCCGAAGTCCCCACCTATGCGGCGAGTCACGGCTGCCTGCGCGTGCCGATCCCCGACGCGCCCGCGATCTACGGGTGGGTGCGCGAAGGGACGCCCGTCGACGTCTACAACGAATTCGGCGGCGGCAGCGAAAACGTGCGGGGCAACGCGGGTCCCTAGTGTGGGCGGCCGCGGCTCCCGGCCGGGCGCTAGACCCGGACGCGTATCGCGCGGGCCAGGTAGCCCAGGCCGAATCCGTAGACGAGCAGCGTCAGCAACAGCCGCACGCCCTTGTCGCCCCATTCGCTGGTGGAGGCCGAGATGATCCCGGAGAACGGCGAGGTCAGCCCGGAGGAGACTTCGTCGAGCGTTCGGTGGAAGGAGTTCTCGTGCGCCGCCGCCGGGGCGGATCGTCCGCCCAGGGCTTCCCGCTGGCGGCCCGACGCGCTTTTCGTCTGGTCGACCGCGAACACCAGGAACGAGCCGATCACGATCAGGCAGATGATCATCGAGGCGATCCTGAGGAGTTTGACGATCGCGAACAGCACAACGCTAGATTAGGTCCGGCCGTGGACGCCATGGACGGAAATACGATCGCCCTCGAGACCGCCCGTGAGGTGCTGATCGGCGAGCTGCGCGAGCATGCGCTGGTGATCGGCCCGGTGACCCTGACGAGCGGAGCGCAGGCCGAGTACTACGTGGACGCCAAGCGGGCGATCCTCCGCCCCGACGGCTTCGCCGCACTCGCCGCGCTCATCGCCGCTCAGGTCACCCGGTGGGAGGGCACCGCGCTCGGGGGCATGACGATGGGCGCCGACCCGGTCGCATGCGCGGGCCTCGCGGGCGGCGCCCGCGCGAAGGCGTTCTTCGTGCGCAAGGACGCGAAGGCGCACGGGCTGCAGCGGCGGATCGAGGGGCCGCTGCTCGGGCCGGAGGACCGCTGCGTGGTCGTCGAGGACGTCGTCACGACGGGAGGCTCGACGCTCGCGGCGATCGAGGCGCTGCAGCAGGAGGGTCGACGGATCTGCGGCGTGATCAGCGTGCTCGACCGGCTGGCCGGAGGCGCCGCGGCGATCGAGGCTGCCGCGGGGGCCCCGTACCGCCCCCTGACCACGATCGACGAGGTCTACCCCGAGCGGCCCGACCGGGATCGGGTCTGAGCCGTGTCCGGGGCCGGTGGGGACGGTGTCATCGTCCGCGATGCGAGTCGGACCGACGTCCCGCTGATCCTGGGGCTGATCCGGGAGCTGGCCGACTACGAGAAGCTGGGCGATCAGGTACGGGCGACCGAGCCGCTGCTCGAGCGGGCGCTGTTCGGCGAGCCCCGCTTCGCCGAGGCCCTGATCGCCGAGCGCGACGGGGAGGCGATCGGCTATGCGCTGTACTTCCCGACCTTCTCCACCTTCCTGGCGATACAGGGGGTCTGGCTGGAGGACCTGTACGTTCGTCCCGAGCACCGCAAGGCGGGAGCCGGACGCGCCCTGCTCGCAGCCGTCGCGGCCCGCCTGCGGGCACGGGGTGGCGAGCGCCTCGAATGGGCCGCCCTGGACTGGAACGAGCTGGCACTCGGCTTCTACCGCGGCCTCGGCGCTCGCGCCATGAGCGAATGGGTCACGCACCGGTTGATAGGCGAGGACCTCGCCCGGCTGGCCGGCGAGGCGGGCCCTTCGGGCGGCTGGCCCGGCCCCGCCCGACGATAGCCTTTCGCCAGCCGGCCGGTGATCGGCATGGCCTGCCCTCGTAGTCCAATGGATAAGACGACCGCCTCCTAAGCGGTAGATCCAGGTTCGACTCCTGGCGGGGGCACTGAGTGACGGCGGGCGTATCGTGGCGAGGCGATGTCCACCGATCCGCAGAGGCGCCTCGCCCGGGTCGTCCTCGGCCTGCTCGCCGCGCTGACGCTCGGATCCCTCCCCGGCTGCGCCAGCGGCTCGGTCGCCACGTCAGGGTCGCACAGCTCCGCGGGGTACTTCTACGACGCGCCCGGGCCGGTTCCGAGGCGCCCAGGGGTGCTGCTGCGCAGCCAGCCGCTGACGGCCGGGGTGCCGCCGGGGGGCCGCGCCTGGAGGATCCTCTACACGACCACCCGTGCCGACGGCACGCCGACGCTTGCCAGCGGCGTCGTGCTCGTCCCCGCGCAGGCCTCGACTACCGCGCGGCCCCTGATCGCGTGGGCCCACACGACGACCGGGGTGGCCCGCGCCTGCGCGCCCTCGAAGCTCGGGGGGAACCAGCCCTTCTACTCGGGGATCCCCTCCGTCGAAGGAGTGATCCGGGAAGGCTGGGCGCTGGTGGGCACGGACTACCCCGGTCTCGGCACGGCCGGAGCGACGCCCTACCTGGTCGGCCCCGGCGAGGCGCGGGCGGTGCTCGACTCGGTGCGCGCGGCCCGAGCGCTCCAGGGGGTCAGGCTCTCGGGCCAGACGGTCGTGTGGGGCCACTCCCAGGGCGGGCAGGCGGCGCTGTGGACCGGCATCATCGCTCCGTCCTACGCGCCGGACGTGAGGCTCGCGGGGATCGCGGCGCTGGCGCCGGTCAGCGATCTGGGCCCGATGCTGGAGACCGCCAGGGAATCCCCCACGGAGCAGACGCTGCTGGCCTACACGGTGAGTGCCTACAGCCGGATCTACCCCGACGTGAAGCTCGACCGCTACGTCGCACGCGGCGCCGCGCCGATCGTCGGCGCCCTCGCCGCGAGGTGCCTCGGCGGCCCGGACCCGGCCGTGCCATATCTCGAACGGCTCTCCCGCACGACCTCCCTGTTCAACGCCCCGCCGTACGGTGGACCGCTGGCGCGCCGGCTCGCGCAGAACGTCCCGACCGCAAGGATCACCGCGCCGCTGCTGGTCGCCCAGGGGCTGGACGACGAACTCGCGGCGATCCAGCCCCGCTACGTGGCCGAACGCTGCGCCGCGGGCCAGGCGCTGGAATACCGCACCTACAGCGGCCGCACGCACACGTCGCTGACCGAAGAAGGCTCGCCCCTGATCGGCGACCTCTTCGAATGGACCCACCTGCGGCTGGCCGGCGCGCCGGCGGCCCCGGGCTGTCAGACGATCGGCCGCTGAGCGCCCCGCGGCGGGCTGCCCGTCCGCGCCCGCTCGCGGCCCGATTTACCCCGATGGGGCCGGACTGGACGAATTCACCACTCAAGTTCCCCGTACAGCGGCTCGATGAGGCGGACAGAGCGTGCGCTACGCCGCGCGCAAGGGAGCACAACGACCGCCATGTCCGACAGCCAAGACGCCGCGCCCGAGCCGAGCCCGCAGGGCTTCGGCAACGGCCCGTCGGCCGTGCCCGCCGCGGCGGCGCAGGCCGCGGACGGCGGCGCTCCGGCGCCCGTCCCCCCCGCGCCGGCGCGCCAGGACGAACCGCCCGCGGCCGGGCGGCTCGCGGCGCTGATGAACGTTCGCATGCTCATCGCGCTGGCATGCGTCGCGGTCGGGGTCCTCGCCTCGATCCTGGGCGCGCGGGCCGTGGCGCACTCCGACGCGCAGAGCGCAAGGAGCTCCTTCCAGCACAGCTCGGCGGGTGTCGCCACGGCCGCGCAGCTCGCACTCGCGCACGAGGAAGACCTCATGACCAGCGCCGGGACCTATCTCTCGCGCAACCCGCTCGGAACGCCGGCCGAATTCAGCACGTGGGTCAAATGGGCCCGGCTGCTGCGCACCCACCCCGAACTCGAATCGCTGGGCCTCCTCGCGCTCGTGCGGACCCCGGAACTCGCGGCCTTCCAGGCGCGCCTCGCCGGACGCGAAGCGAAGCCTCCCGCCGGCGCCGCCGCGACCTCCAGGTCCTCGGCGGCCGCCGCGGCCAGCGCCGCCCAGGCTTTGAACATCCACCCGGGCGCCGGCCTGTCCTACCACTGCCTGGCCCTCAGCGTGCTGTCGCGGTCGGCCGCCGTGCACCCCTCGCCGGGATTGGACTACTGCGCGCAGAGCTCCGGCCTGCTGACGACGCGCGACAGCGCGCGCACGATCGCCGCCTCGGTGCTCGCGAACGGCGCCCCCGCGGTGGAAGTGTTCGCCCCCGCGTACCGCGGCAGCGTCGCTCCCAAGACCTCAGTCGGCCGCCGGGCCGCCTTCGCGGGCTGGCTGCGGGAGGTGTTCGCCCCCCAGGTGCTCCTGGCACAGGCTCTGCACGGCTCTCCGATCGTCGCGGCTCGCCTGCGCCACAGGGGCAGCGCCACGACGACTGTGTTCGCCGTGGGCACCCCCCCGGCGAGCGGCCAGAGCAGCGTGGCCAACCTTCACGGCGGCTGGACCCTCAGGACCTTCGCACCGCCCGTCTCGACCGGCGTGCTGGCGGACGGCGACGCGCTCGCCCTGCTGATCGTCGGGCTGCTGGCGAGCCTCGTGGCCGGCGCGCTCGTCGCGTTCTCCGCTCGCCCCGCCGCGGCGGCCCCCGCCGCCAAGGCCGCCCCGCCGCCGCCGCGGGAGGACCTCTACGACGCGCTGACCGGACTGCCCAACCGGGGCCTGACGCTCGACCGGGCCGAGCGCATGCTGGCCCGGGCGGGGCGCAACTCGGGGATCATGATCGGGGCCCTGTTCGTCGACATCGACTGGTTCAAGGACGTCAACGAGAAGCTCGGCGAGGAAGCCGGAGACCAGCTCCTGAAGATCGTCGCCGAACGGCTGGATGGCGTCGTTCGCACACACGACACGGTCGGCCGCTATGGCGGCGACGAGTTCGTCGTGCTGGTCGAATCGGCCGTCAGGGGGATGCGGCTCGACTCCCTGGCACGGCGCATCATCGAGTCGCTGCACAAGCCGATCGAGCTCGAGGGCTTCGGTCCGAGCTTCTGCGTGACGGCCAGCATCGGCGTCGCCTTCGGCCGCTACGCGACGCCGGAAGACCTGCTGCGCGACGCGCACATGGCGCTGTTCGCCGCGAAGGCCGCCGGCAAGGACCGCTACACGCTCTTCAACGCCAACATGCGGTCGATCATCGAGGGGCGCGGCGTGTTGGAGGTCGACCTCAACACGGCCCTCCAGGAAGGGCAGTTCTCGCTTCTCTACCAGCCCGTCTTCGACCTCGGCTCGCACAGCGTCGTGGGGCTGGAGGCGCTGCTGCGCTGGGAGCACCCGACCAGGGGCGAGGTCTCGCCGTCCGACTTCATCCCGCTGGCCGAGGAGAGCGGCCTGATCGTCCCGATCGGTCGCTGGGCGCTGGAAGAGGCATGCGCGCGGGCCGCGGCCTGGAACGTCGCGGGACACCGCGTCGGGATCGCTGTGAAGGTCTCGCCCCACCAGCTCAACCGCGAGGGTTTCCCCACGGACGTGCGCCGTGCGCTCCAGCAGTCGGGCCTGGACCCGTCGCTGCTGGCGCTCGAGATCGCCGAGACGACCGTGATGGACGACAAGGCCGCCGCCGGGGCGCGCCTGGAGGCACTCAAGGAGCTGGGCGTGCGGATCGCGATCGACGACTTCGGCAGCGGCTACGCCTACCGCTCCGACCTGCAGCAGATGCCGATCGACTTCCTGAAGGTCGATCGCAGCTCGCTGGCCGCCTCCGAAGACGAGGACTACCGCAGCTGGCTGCTGGAGGCGATCCTGGTGTTCGGGCGCGACCTGTCCCTGACGGTGATCGCCAAGGGCGTGGAAACCGAGGAGCAGATGGTCGCGTTGCAGGGCATGGGGTGCACGATGGCGCAGGGCTTCTTCCTGGGCGAGCCGCGGCCAGGGGACACCGTCGAGGGGCTGTTCGCCAGCCGCCCCCCCGTCGCGCCGAGCAACCCCATCCCGGAGTCCCAGCCCTAGCCCGCTCTCCCGCTCGGTCGGGCGGGCGGGGCCCTATCGGAGCCGGGAGACCCAGATCTGATGCAGGACCTCGGGGCCCGAGCGCTCGACGCCGTGCCTGGCGAGAACCTCGCGCGCCTGTGAGAGCAGCGCCTCGCGCTCCTGCACGGGCAGCACCGCAACCCAGCTGAACGAGGCGATCCACGCGATCAGCTGCTCGCGGCCCATCTCGCCCGCGACGCGCAGGTCGCTCTGGACGACGGGCCCGAATGCCGGGTCCTCTTCGAGCGCCGCTGCCGGGCCCCGTCCGGAGAAGGCGGGGTGGTCAGGTCGCGAACGCACCAGGATCGTCCCCAGCTCCCGGCTCCAGGGCAGGTCCTCAACGGCCGCCATTCGCAGAATCGCCACTCCTCCTTCGGCTCGCAGCACACGCTTGATCTCCGGCATCGCGCGCGTCTCGTCGAACCAGTGGAAGGAGTCGGCCGCGAACACCGCGTCCACCGAGCCGTCGTCGAGCGGGATCTGCTCGGCGGTGCCCTCCCGCACCCGCTCCTGCCCGATCCTCTCGGCGAGCAGCCCGCGCGTCGCAGCCAGCGGCTCCACGGCCGTCAGGTCCAGGCCCGCCGCGACGAGCGCCGCCGACAGCTGTCCCGTGCCGGCGCCGAGCTCCAGCACCGGCGAGCCGGCGGCGAGGTGCAGGTGGGACATCAACAGCTCGACGGTCTCGCGGCCGTAGCGCGGGCGCCCGGCGTCGTAGGTCCGCGCGTCGGTGAAACCGCCGACGAGCGGGTGCAGGACGGAGCCGGTCGTCTCGTCGCGGTTCATCGCGCCCCCGATCTTCGCAAGCCCCGGCGACGGGGGGTGGCTGTAGGGTGGGGCAGCCGCGGTCCCGCGGCTCGAGCTCGCGGGTGACCGTCCCTTCCAACCCACAGGGGGACCGATGAAGCGAACGCCCGCCACGCTCCCGATCGTCGCGCTCGCGTGTGCGGCGTTGCTGGCCGGGTGCGGCAGCAGCGGTACGACGACCACCACCTCCTCGGTCCCGACCCAGAGCACCCCGGCCAGCTCGAGCGGCACGGGCGCGAGCAGCGCTCAGATCCAGGCGGCCGTGAGCGAATGCAAACGGATCATCCACTCGCAGGCGAAACTGTCCGAAACGGAGAAGACGAAGCTGGAAGGCGCGTGCGCAAAGGCCGCCAACGGCGATACCGCGGCCGTCAAGCAGGTGGCCAGGGAAGTCTGCGAAGAAGTCGTCAACACGTCCCCCGTGCCGGGCGGCACCGCGAAGGAAGCGGCGCTGGCCGCCTGCAAGAAATAGATCCGCCCGCGCGGGTCGCCCGGTCAGGGCTCGGGCGGGCCGTGCAGGGCGACGTAGGCGCGAGCGACGTCGCGGGGGCGGGCCAGGTGCAGACCCGTCAGCTCCTGGATGCGCCCGATCCTGTAGGCCAACGTGTTGCGGTGGATCTGAAGGACCGCGCTGGTCGCCGTGCGGTCCATGCCGCTCTCGAGCAGCGTCGCGAGGGTCCGCTCGAGCTGGCCCCCGTCCTCGCCCAGAGGAGCCAGCACGCTCGCCCGGATCCGGGCGGCGAGACGCGGTGAGCGGGCGACGATCGTCTCGAGCAGCCAGTCCTCGGCCCGCACGGCCCCTTGCGCGCCTGCGTCTCGTGCCATCGCGACCACGAGCGCCAGATCGGCGCGGGCCTCGGCCAGCTCCGCCCGGGGTGAGGCCTCGCCGAGCGCAAGCAGCACCTCGCCTCCCTCGCCGAGGTCGGCCAGCTCGAGCGGCGTCCAGGCCAGGCCGCTCACGCGATCGCTGTGGGTCACCGCCAGCCTCCAGCCGTTTCTGCGCAGGCGCGCCGCCAGCGCTGCGTGCCGGTGGGGAGGGCTGCCCGGGATCACGACCTCGAAGGGGACGAAATCGACCTCCAGCGGCACACCGAGGCGGTCGGCCAGGTCGCGCTCGGCCGCGCCCAGCGGCTCCGGCGCGGACAGCCGGTCCAACAGGCTTCTGGTGCGCCGCTCCTCCTCGGAGACGAGCAGCTCCCGCTCGGCCAGGTAGGTCTCCGTGACGACCAGCGTCACCCGCTCCAGGTACTCCGCGCTCAACTCCGCCAGGAGGACGAGCGCGCGGCCCTCCTCCGGGCGGGCGCTGCCGCTCAGCAGCTCCCAGCCGCGCCGTCTGAAGAGGCCGAAGGAGCGCAGCAGGTCCTCGAGTCGCAGGCCTTCGGCGGCCCGGGCCCGGGCCCACCCGCGCAGCACGTCGAAGTCGCTGTCCGGCGGCATCTCGCCCTCCGCCAGGAAGCGCGCCCACCGTGCCAGGCTGCGTTCGAGGCCGATGAGTATGTCGGCGTGGGATTCCTCGCCGAGGTGCTCGAACGCGCTCAGCTCGGAGCGCAGCGCTCCGACCATCGCCTCGGCGGCCCGATCCCGCGGGATCCGCTCCACGATCGCGGCCGCCGCCGCTCGTGCATCCTGGTCTCCCCGGGCCACAGCGGGGATCATCCGCCTCCCGCGTCCTCCTCCGGCTCCTCCTCGCCCGTGTCGTCGTCCTCGTCTCCGGTGTAGAGCGACTCGTGCGCGAGCATTCGCCCGCCGTCGTCGAACAGCTTGATCTCGAGCAGGTCCTGGCGGTAGTCGTCCGGGGCGATCAGCGTGAAGCGCTCGTCGAGGATCTCGCACTGGTCGACGGCGAGATCGGCCAGCTCGGCCGTTGCGATCGCGCCGCCAGAGACCAGCGGTCGACCCCAGACCAGCGTCATCGCGGCGACCGCGCCCGACTCCCGCGCCAGCTGCCGATCACCTCGTCGCAGATGTCGAGGGTCCAGTCGGGGTTGCGATCGGCCGTCTCCTCGGTGAAGTCGACCTCGGCGACGAAGTCGCTCGGCTCGCCGTCCTGGCCGCCGGGCAGGTACCGCACATACCCGAACAGCTCGTAGCCGCCCGAGGTCGGCGCGGTCACGGGGACATAGGTTCGCCCGTGCCAGGTGCGGTCCGGATACCAGGAGATCGCCAGGGTTCGCCCAGGTCCTCCTGCTCGGGCGTCGAGCGCCAGCGCCGCCGCGAGGAACTCCTCCCGCAGCCGCTGCTCCCAGCGGCCGTAGGGCAGCGCGTCCTGCGGCGGCTCCGCGGCGAATCGGGGGAGGAAGCGTTCCTCCGGTGGCATGCAGGGCGCAGCCTAGCCGGGCCCGGGCACGGCCGCCCTCAGGCCGCCCGCAGCGCCGCCGCGGCGTCCTCCGGCGCGACGATGTTCAGGTTCGATGTCGGTCGAGAGCTCGAGGCCCGCGAGATGCGTCAGCCGAGGCATCACGTCGATGCGCCAGCAGAACTGCTCGACCCCGCGCGGCGCGGTGCGTATCCACATGTTCAGCGGCGGGCTGGCGCCGAGGTGGCGCGCCAGGCGGCTCAGCCCGTCGTGCAGCAGCGCCGCGCCCGAGGGGCCCTCCTCCTCGAAGCGCGGCGCGCGGCAGGCGCGGTGCGAGCATCAGCTGGAAGGGCAGCCGCGAGGCGTAGGGCGCGATCAGCACCGCCTCGTCGTCGATCGCGACGATCCGCTCGCGGCGACGGACCTCCTCGGCGATCAGATCGCCGAGCAGGCTCTGGCCCATCGTGCGGGTCGTATAGGCGCCCGCCGCGCTCGCGCTCGCGGGCGACGGCCGCCGGCACGAAGTCCAGCGCGTAGAGCTGGGCGTGGGTGTGCGGGAGCGATGCGCCCGCCTCGCGACGCTCGTTGACGATCAGCTGCAGGCAGGCGCTGTCCGCGTGTGCGCGCATCCGCTCACGCCAGACCTCGACCGCCGCCACGACCTGCTCCACGGGCAGTTCCGCCAGCGAGAGGACCGGCTGGGGGCCGTTGATGATCACCTCGTGCGCACCGGTCGCCGGCAGCGAGACGAACAGCTCCCGCCCCGCCGCGCGCCGTCCTCCGTGCTCGCGCTGGACGGGGGCGCCGTGCCGGCGCGGCTCGAGCGCCGGGTAGAGGTTGGGCACCACCCGCACCATCCAGCCGGGGGAGTTGGCGGCGCCCCGCTCGGGCGCAGGGCGTAGAGCTCGGGCGGCGTGCGATCCTCGTGTCCCTCTGCGAACGGGTCCGTCTCGGGGTCGATCGGCTCGGCCGGCTCACAGCGCGGCTCGCCGCCGGGGCGGCGGGAGCGCTCGCCGGCGACGATCGTGCGGTGCCCGCTCAGCGGGTCGATGCTAAGCTCGGGCAAGGCTCAGGCGCCCAGCGCGTAGCGCCGGACGTCATGTTCGAGCTTGGCCACGCTGAGGTAGGGGCCCTGGTGGATGAACTCGCCGCCGCGGCTGTTGAAGAACACCGTCACCGGCGTGAAGCTCGAGTCGGTGATCGCCGCGCCGGCCTGGCCGCTGGGGTCGTAGTAGCTCGGGTAGCCGACCGGGAGGGAGCGCAGGAACGCGGCGGCGCCGGCGCGATAGCTGTCCCCGAGTCGATGCCGATGAAGGCGACCTGGCGACCCTGGTCGACCGAGGCGCGCTGAAAGACGCCGAACTCGGCGCGGCAGGGTTCACACCAGGACGCCCACTTGTTGATCACCAGCGGCCGGCCTTGGAGCTGGTGCAGACGCGCGCGCAGTGCGCGCAGCCCACCGGACAGGAGCTCGTCCGGCCTCGCGTGCAGCGCCGCCAGCTGTGCGGGCGAGCCGTCCAGCCGGGCGCGTATCTCGGTGAGGCTGAGGTTCGGCGGCTGCGCCTCGCCACTGCGAGCCGCCGCCCAGCTGCAGCAGGCCGACGACCAGCAGGACGCCCGCGGCGATGACGACGGCGACGAAGCAGGCGTTGGGGGTCATCGCCGCAAAGCGTCGCAGATCGCGAAACGCTCCCCGACTTCAATCGACGGACCCCGCCGTGCTATATCCTGAGGTCTCGTAGAGCCGGGGCGCAGAGGGCCTCCGGCAAAGGGCGCCGAGTCTGGCGCCAACCCCTTCCGAGCCGCGTCGAAGCCATTCGCCGCCGGCTCTGTCTCGAAGTCCACAGCCTCTATGGCCGAGTCCACCTCAGTGGCCCTCGCAGCCACGACCATTCCAACTTCCGCGGAAATCGCGCGAGCGGAAAAGCTCGTGCGCGAGCGCTTCGTTCACGACGGCGAGGATCCCGCCGTCGCGCTTGCCCCCGGCTCGCCACGCCGTCGCGCGCTCGATCAGGCGCTGGCCGAGCTGGCTGAGAACCCCAAGGCCAAGACTCCCTCGACGGCCTGGCGGCGAGAGTTCTCGCTGCTGCTGGGGCTCGAGCGGCTGCTCTCCGAGGACGAGCCGAAGCTGGTCGACGGCACCGTGCTCTCCGCCCACCAGGTCGACGCCCTGTCGGGAACCCTCACCGCCCTGCTCGCCGAGGCTCAGCGGACAGCTCCCGAGGCGAACGGCCGAGCGGCCGCCTCCGCCTCGCCCGAGCTGCTCGCCTCGGCCGACATCCTCGGTCCCGAGGAGGGCCTCGGAGGGCGAGGACGGCGAGGAGGAGGCCGCCCGGCCCACCCGGGCCGAGGCCTCCGAGCGAGGACGACGAGGACGAGCTCGACGAGGAGGAGGACGAGGAGGAGGACGACGAGGACGACGAGCTCGGCCCGGTCCAGCGGGCAGCGCCCGAGGAGGAGGACGACGAGGACCTGGAGGACGAGGACGAGGAGGAGGACGAGCTGGAGGAGGAGCCCGAGCGAGGAGCTCGGGCGGCGAGGCGGAATCCGAAGAGGAGCCTCGTGACTGGGTCGAGGACGAAGAGGAGTCCCTCGGCGAGCAGCCCGAGGACCCGAACGCGGCAAAGCGCTTCTGGTTCGAGCACGCCACCGGCGCGGGGAAGACGGTCGCGGCGCTGGGCTTCGTCGAGGCCACCCAGACGGGCGGGGTGCTCATCCTCACGCACCGGCGCAACCTCGTCGACCAGTTCCTGGGCGAGCTTCGCGACCGGGGCTACTCCAAGCGCATCAGCCGTCCGCTGCTGCAGGGCGAGGACCCGGGCAGGGGGCCCGTCACGGTGGAGACCTACCAGTGGTTCGTGCGCAACGCGGGCAAGATCTCGAGCGCCTACACGATCGTCATCTGCGATGAGGCCCACACGGCGCTGGGCGAGAAGACCAGCGGCGCGATCCGCAACTGGACCGGCCCCATATTCATCGGCATGACGGCCACCGGCGCGCTGATCGCGCGGCACGTCACAGACCTCTTCCCGACCCAGACCTCCCGCTTCGACCTCGCCCTGGCGGCGCGTCGCGGGGTGATCGCGCCGCTGCGTTGCGTACGGATCTCACCGGGCGTGGGCGTGCGCACGATCGCCAAGGTGCCGCTGCGCCGCGGCGAGGTTGACACCGAGTTCGATCAGGACGAGCTTGCGAAACTGCTCGACCAGCAGCCCTTCAACCTGGCCGTCGCGAACCTCTACAAGACGCGCTTCAACGGCGTCCCGGGCGTCGTCTACGCGGCGGGCGTGCGCCACGCGTACAACCTGGCCGAAGCGTTCCGGGCGGAGGGGATCAAGGCGCAGGCGGTCTCGGGTGAGACGCCCAAGCGCGAGCTGGTCGAGATCCTCGCCCGCTACGAGCGCGGGGACATCGACGTCCTGATCAACGCCCAGCTGCTGGCCGAGGGCTGGAACAGCCCGCGGGCGACGGTCTGCGTACACCTCGCGCCAACCGCCTCCAAGCGGATCTACCAGCAGCGGGTCGGTCGCGTGACGCGCCGCCATCCGGGCAAGGAGGCGGGGCTGGTGGTCGACTTCGTGCACCCGGCGACCAAGCACGACGATCCGGTCGTGACGCTGCACTCGCTGCTGGACCGCGACGTGTACCGGGGCGGAGCGATCGTGGTCGGTCCGGTGCGCCGCGGCCGCGGCAGGCGCATGCGGGTCGAGCGCCGCGTGCTGCCCGTCTGCGCCGAGGAGGAGCGGCGGTTCGCGGTCTTCGAGCGGGAGCTGTGGCGGATCGCCGTGGAGCATCTCGACTACGGCGAGCAGCACCTGTGGGCGGCGCTCGCGGGCGCCCGCGTCGCGCCGAACGGCTGGCGCCGGGCGCGGGCGATGCTGCACTTCGACCGCACCGGCGAGCTCAAGAGCCGCTTCCTGATCACGGCGGTCAAGCGCAACAAGAACTCACAGCTGCGGCTGCGGGCGCTGTCCGACATCGCCGCGCTGCGCGACCCCGATGCCTTCGACGAGGCGATCGACATCATCGGCGGCTGGCCGCGGGAGGAGCGCAAGGAGGCGACCAAGATCATGCTGCGGGCGCTGGTGGAGCGGCGCATCGGCCGCCGCGATCAGGCAAACGCGTGGATCTGGCGCCTGGCGGAGTACACCCGCGACGTGCACGAGGAGTACGCCGTGCAGCGCTGGCCGGAGACCAAGCGCCTACTCGGCCTGCTGGTCAACTCGGCCGGCGGCGCCCACGCGCGCAACGCGCGCCGGCTGATCCACGCCGCCCGCAAGCAGGACCGCCGGCTGGCCGCCGCGCTGCTGGCCGCCGCGCTGGCGCACACGCCCGAGGCGGAGGAGGCGCTGCGCGGCGCCCGCACGCGTATGGCCCGCAAGCCGCCGGCGCTCGCACGGGAACTGCTGCGCAACTTCCCCAAGCGCCGTGCCCGCAACGCGCGGCGCAGGCGCAAGGGTGCAAAGGCCACCGCCAACGGTGCGGTGAGCGAGACCGCAGCAAAGCAGACCCTCGCCGCCGAGGTCGGCTCGTCCGACGGCGCCTCCGCGAACGGCAGCGCCGCCGAGCCCTCACAGCTGGCCTGAGAGCGCCGCCCGGACCGCCGGTCCGAGCGGCCGGCGACTACCGCCCCTCCGCGACCAGGTGCACCTCGCCGGCCTCCAGTGTCGTGCGACCGCCCGCCGGCAGCTCCACCACCAGCCGTCCCGCCCCGTCGATCCCCTGCGCGACCCCTTCCCCGCGACCCGAGGCGCCGCCGGAGGTGCCCCACACGATCGGCTGCCCCCGCAGCGCGTCACGCTCGCTCCAGGCGGCCAGCACCAGCTCGGCGGGCTCCTGCAGCCGGCTGGCCAGCGTCTCCAGCACAACCGCGAGGACCGGCTCGACCTCGCCCGGGTCGGCGCCGAGCGTCGCGGCGCGTTCTCGCACCTCGTCGGGCAGCGCGTCGATCGGCACGGCGACGTTGATCCCGACGCCGAGGACCGCCCACCCTTCCTGGGGGCGACCCTCTACGAGGATGCCGGCCAACTTGCGAAGACCGCCCTGCCCGGGCACGACGATGTCGTTCGGCCACTTGACCAGCACCCCTGGCTGCCAGCGCTCGAGCGCGTCGGAGACCGCCACCGCCGCGAGCAGCGGTGTCAGTCGCGGGGGAGGGCGCAGCAGCACCGACATCAGCAGCGAGCTGCCCGGCGGGGCCGACCAGCGTCGGCCCTGGCGCCCGCGCCCGGCGGTCTGCGCCGCCGCGGTGACGAGGGTGCCGTGCGGCGCACCTCGCTCTGCCAGCGTGCGCGCCCGCTCGTTGGTCGAGTCGGTCAGGCGCAGGTGCAGCCGCGGGCTACCCAGCTGCCCGGGTCGCGCGGGCGCCGTCCCTTCGCTCACCCAGTGCCGACCAGCAGTTCGTCGTGGCGCTCCGCGCCGAGCAGCTCGGCCGCCGAGCCACGGTTGACGGCGAGCGCGAGCATGCCCAGGCCATCCTGGTAGAGCAGCAGCCCACCGGGATGCACGTCGGCGAAGGTGCGGGCGACGGTCGCGCGGTGAGTAGTGGCGGCGCAGCGCACCGATACGTCCTGTCCCAGCTCGACGCCCATCTGGGCGAGCTGGTCGAGCTGGCCATCGAGGATCAGGTTGCCGAACGTGTCGACGTGCAGCACGTGCAGCTCGAGCCCCGCCTCGGTCCTCACGGCGACGGGGATGTTCAGGCGTCCGCAGCCCCTCGCCGGGCAGCGGCTCCCCCAGCGAGTCCAGCGGCGCGCCGTCGGCCAGCGCGGCGGCCACGGGAGCGAAGATGTCGCGCCCGTGGAAGGTTGCCGAAACCGGCTCCAGCCGCTCGGAGCTCGTCTGGACGTCGACCGCCTCGGCCACTCCGCCCAGGCGTTCGCAGACCGGGAGGAGCAGCCCGTTGTCGGGGCCGACCAGCAGGCGGTCCTGATCCACGGTGCGCACCGCCACCGCGCGGCGTCCGCGGGCGCCGCTGGTGCCGACGCCGGGGTCGACGACTGCGAGGATGATCGCCTCGGGCAGGTAGGGCAGCGTGGCCCGCAGCACGATCGCGCCGGTGTGCACGTCGTGGCGCGGAATCGCGTGGGTCAGGTCGATGACTCGCGCCTGCGGAGCGCGACGGGCGATCACGGCGTGGCAGACGCCCACGAACTCGTTTCCCAGTCCATAGTCCGACAGGAAGGTGATCACCGGCTGCGACATCCCGCCCGAGTGATTATCACCTGGACTCGACGACTGGCCCCGCGCTAGCTCCCGGCGTCGGCCAGCAGCGCCGCCACGAGGCCCTCGACGTCATGGCTCTCGGCCTCCACATGAGGCTCGAGTCCGAGCTCGCGCAGCGTCTGGCTGGTGACGGGGCCGATCGAGACGATCCTGCTCGCGGGGGAGATCGCGCCCGCTCCGGCGACGGCCTGCAGGAAGAAGCGGACCGTCGAGGAAGACGTGAAGGTCAGGTAGTCGGCGGCGAGCACCGCCTCGATCACCTCCGGCGGCGGAGCCTCGGCGACCGTCTCGTAGAGCGCCAGCACGTCGACCTCGGCTCCCCGCTCGCGCAGGGCGTCAGGGAGCACGTCACGCGCCTCGGCCGCACGTGCGACGAGGGCGCGCCGGACGGGAGTGTCGTCGAGCGCCTCTACCAGCGACTCCGCGACGAATCGATCCGGTACCACGTCGGCGCGGATGCCGTGCGCGGCGAGGGCGGCGGCGGTGCCGGGCCCGATCGCGGCGATTCGCGCTCCCGCCAGCGAGCGTGCGTCCAGCGGCGGATCGGCTGCCGCCATCCGCTCGAACAGACGCTGCGCGGCGTTCGGGCTGGTCAGGCAGATCAGGTCGTAGGGGGTGGGGTCCAGCGAGGGGCCGGGCAGCGTCCGCACGCGGATCACCGGCGCCTGGACGACGGTGGCGCCCAGGGCCGCGAGGCGGGCCGCCAACCCGCTCGCCTGGGCGCGGGCGCGGGTGACCGCGATCGTCCGGCCGGCCAGCGGACCGGGCCTGAGCCAGGACAGCTCCGACGCCAGCTCCGCGACGGGCCCGACCACGGTCACCGATGGGGGCCGCACCTGCTCTCGGCGGACGACCTCGGCGATCGTCCCCAGCGTTCCGAGGACCGTCCTCTGCGCCGGCAGCGTGCCTGCTTCGACCACCGCCACCGGCTCGGACGCCGGGCGTCCCGCGGCGATCAGCGACTCGGCGATGCGCGGCAGGGCCCGCACGCCCATGTAGAAGACGAGCGTCCCGGGGAAGGCCGACAGCGCCGGCCAGTCCAGCGGCTCCTCCGCGCCGTCCGCACGGGTGCGGCCCGTCACGAGCGCGACCGCGCTGGCGAGACCCCGGTGGGTCACGGGGATGCCCGCGTAGGCCGGGGCGGCGACTCCGGCGGTGACACCGGGGACCACCTCGAACGGGATGTCCGCGGCGCGCAGCGTCAGCGCCTCCTCGCCGCCGCGCCCGAACACGAACGGGTCGCCCCCCTTCAGGCGCACCACGCGCCGGCCCGCACGGGCATGCTCGACCAGCAGCTGCTCCGTGCGCTCCTGCGGCACCGCCTCGCCGCCACCCTCCTTGCCGACGAACAGCAGCTCCGCGTCAGGGCGGGCGCCGTCCAGCACCCCGGGCCCGACCAGCCGGTCATAGAGGATCACGTCGGCCCCGGCGATCAGCTCGAGGGCGCGCGCCGTCAGCAGGCCGGGGTCGCCCGGTCCCGCGCCGACGAGGAACACCCTCCCCCTGCGACTCACCGGTCATCGCCGACCATCTCCCTGGCACGCGTCAGCAGCTCGTCCGCCCCCGCCGAGCGCAGGCGCTCGGCCACCGAGCCCCCCAGCGACTCCGGGTCGCCCTGCTCGCCGATGAGCTCGTCGCAGGCGTAGGCCGACCCGTCTGGCAGCCCCACCCAGGCGCGCAGTCGCAGACGGCCGTCCTCCCACGGTACGGCGAACGCACCCAGCGGGGTGTGGCAGTCCGCCTCGAGCCCGCGTGCGAGGGCCCGCTCGGCCAGCAGGCCGGCGAGGGCGAGCCTGTCGGTGATGCGCTCCACCTCCGCCCGCGCGCCCTCGTCGCCCTCGCGCCCCTCCAGCGCCAGCACGCCCTGCCCCGGAGCCGGCACGAAGGCGTCCGTGTCGAGCGCGCCGCCGGCCTCGCCCTCGCGGCCCAGGCGCTGCAGCCCCGCCCTGGCAAGCACGATCGCGCCCAGACCGTCCTCGCCCGCGCCGAGCTTGGCCAGCCGCGTGTCGACGTTGCCCCGAATCGGCACGACCTCCAGGTCCTCTCGTGCGCTTCGCAGCTGCGCGATCCGTCGCAGGCTGCTCGTGCCGACCCTCGTGCCAGGCGCCAGGTCCCGCAGGCTCGCTGCCCCGCACAGCACGTCCTCGGCGGCGGCGCGGGCGGGCGCGCCCAGCAGCGCGAGGCCGTCGGCGAGCTGTCCCGGCAGGTCCTTGGCGGAGTGCACGGCCAGGTCGATCCGCTCCTCCTGCAGCGCCTGCTCGAGCGCGTCGACCCAGCGGGACTTGTCGCTCGGACCGGCGCCGCGGTCGCCGCCGGTGAGGATCGGGACGATCTCCGCCTCGCCCAGCATCTTCGCCACCAGCCCGGCCTGCGCCAGCGCCAGGGCGCTGCGCCGGGTCCCGATGCGCATCAGCGGGGCGAGCGCCTCGCAGGGGCGGACCGGCGGTCGCTGAGGTCGTGCACCTCCGCGAGCTCCTCGCCGGGCCGCTGCTCCTCCGCCGCGTCCTCGCGCAGGCCGAACAGCTCGCGCACCAGCTCGATGCCGGCGTGACCGCCGGCGCCGGTCTCGGCGCGATCGCCGTCGAGGTTGCGCAGACGGATCGTCGGCTCGTGCAGCAGCCGGGTCATCACGGCGCGGGCGATCGCCTCCACGCGGGCCACGTCCCGGGGTGAGGCCGAATCCCAGCGGCCCGCGTTCTCGGCCAGCACCTGCTCGACGATCGCGTTCCCGTGCTCGCGCAGCGCGCTGATCGTGGGCAGCGCGTCGAGCTGGCCGAGCCAGCGGGCGAAGCGGTGGATCTCCTCCTCGACGATCTCCAGCGCGCGCGGCGCCTCCTCGGCTCGGGAGTTCATGTTCCGCGCCACGACCGCCTGCAGGTCGTCGATGTCGTACAGCGTGACGCCATCCAGCTCGGCGCAGCTCGGCTCGACGTCGCGGGGCACGGCGATGTCGATCAGCAGCAGTGGCCGTCCCTCCCGTTGGGCCATCACGAGCTCGAGCTCCTCGCGGCCGACGATCGCGTGCGGCGAGGCGGTCGAGCAGAGGACGATGTCGGCCAGCAGCAGCTGGTCGGGGAGTTTGTCCAGCCCCACCACGCTGCCGCCGAAGCGCTGCGCGAGACTGATCGCCCGGTCGGCGTGCCGGTTGGCCACGAAGATCGTTCCTGCGCCCTGGTCGGCCAGCGCGCGCGCCGTCAGCTCGCTCGTCTCCCCCGCGCCGAGGATCACCACGTGGCGGCTCTCCAGGCTTCCCAGCACGCTGAGCGCGAGATCGACGGCGACCGAGGGGACGCTCACGCGGCTGGAGCCGATCGCCGTCTCCGAGCGCACGCGCTTGCCCGTGGTCAGCGCCGCGGCGAACAACCGGTTGGACAGCGGCCCGGTGGCGCCGGCCCGCATCGCCGCCTCGTGGGCGCGGCGCACCTGTCCCTGGATCTCCGCCTCGCCGACGATCATCGACTCCAGGCCCGCCGTGACCCTGTAGAGCTGGCGCGCGGCGTCGCAGTTGCGGGGCGAGTAGATCGCCTCGGCCAGCTCGGTCGGGCGGATCCCCGCGCGGCGGGCAAGCAGCCCGAGCACGTCGGACTCGGCCTGCACGGGGTCGCCCACCACCAGGTACACCTCGGTGCGGTTGCAGGTCGAGATCACCACCGCCTCGCGCACCTCGCCGGTGCCCGTCGCGGTGCGGGCGAACTCCTCCGCCTCGCTCTCGGTGAAGGCCAGCCGCTCGCGCAGCGACACCGGAGCCGTCTTGTGCGAGATGCCCAGGGCCAGCAGCTCGCTCACTTGCCGGCTCCCCGCTCGGCGTCCGATCCGTCCGGGCCGGCCGGCCCGTCCTCGGACCGGCTGAGGTCGACCAGCTCGCCCAGCTCGCGTTCGATGTGGCTGAGGCGGATCGCCATGATCGCCACGTAGACGAGCACCATCGCGAACAGCACGACGTAGGCCCCGGCGACGTACTTGCCGGCCTCGTGCAGGGGCAGGGCGGGCAGTTCGGCCAGCGGGAGGGCCATCACGCCACCGACCCGGGCGCCGAGCTCGCGCCGACGGCGCCGGGTCCCTCCAGGACGCCGGCGGGCAGGGCCGACGGCGCCGCGCTGCGGGCGGGGCGGCGAGGGGTCTCCGCGTCGGCCAGGATCCGGCGGCGCAGAGCCCGCACCTGCGCGCGGGTGCGCTTCGCTGCGAGCTCGTAGCAGCAGAAGGTTGCGAACAGCAGCCCGATCGCCACGATCGAGACGAGGAACGTGAGGGCCATCGAGGCGGGGAGGTTGGAGGTGCTGCCGAGCACCCGCGGGTGCAGATAGGAGGTCGACAGGCGCACGGCGATGAAGTTCAGCGGCACGAACGCCCCGGCCGTGATGGCGAAGACCGAGGCGTATCGGGCCTGGCGCTCCGGGTCTTCGATCGCGAAGCGCAGCGGCTGGTAGGTCGCATACAGCAGGAAGATGATCAGGAACGAGACGAGCGTCGGCTCGTTCCAGACCCACCAGTGGCCCCACGAGCCCTTGGCCCAGATCGAGCCGGTGATCAGCGTCGCCAGCCCGAAGATCAGGCTCGTGTGGATGACCACGTAGGAGCGCACGTCCCAGCGCGATTCGCGGGTGCGCAGGTGCTGGATGGCCAGCAGTCCGCCCAGCACGAACCCGCACAACGAGACGATCGCCAGCGGCACGTGCACGTAGAAGATCTTCTGCAGGAACCCCTGTTCGGCTTCCAGCGGGGCGTAGAAGAAGACCAGCGACAGCGAGACGGCCATCGTCGCGGCGGTCGCCAGGCTGAGCGTCCTCAGGCCGCCCCAGCGGGGGCGCCGGTGGCGCTGCGCATCGCCGCGGGGGCGATCTATGTCAGGAGAGCCGGCTTGGTGCCCGCTCGTGGAGACCATTCAGTCCTCCAGCAGGAAGTCGAACAGGGCGTAGGCGATCAGCCCGAAGATCAGATCATAGAGCCCGAGCGTCACCAGCCAGCGAGCGGCGGGCCCGCTGCGGTGGGCGTAGGCCAGCAATGGCGCGGTGCACCGCGCCCCCGCGATCACGATCGGCACGAACAGCGGCAGCGCCAGCAGCGGGCCGAGCAGATCCCGCGCGCGGGTGCGCACCGCGAGGGCGGCGACCAGCGTGCCTATCACCGCGACGCCCAGGTCGCCGAGCGCGAGCGTTGCGAGGAGACCGGGCAGGGCCGGTCCCAGGGGCGGGCCGAGCAGCAGGATCGAGAAGGCGGGCACGGCCACGAGCTCCAACACGACCAGGTAGA
Organism: uncultured Solirubrobacteraceae bacterium; assembly: GCA_963760785.1. GTDB lineage: Bacteria > Actinomycetota > Thermoleophilia > Solirubrobacterales > Solirubrobacteraceae > Palsa-744. The sequence continues at coordinate 87,861 of CAVXEL010000003.1, forward strand.
GGAGCAGCGTGAGCACCTTGGCGATCAGCATCGCGCTGCGATCGACCGGCGCCAGCAGGAACCCGTCGAAGCCCCCCTCCTCGGCATCCGCGACGAACAGGCGATTGACGCCGAGGATCGCCGCGAACAGCAGCGTCACCCAGAGGATCCCCGAGGCGAGGTCCCCTTCCACGCTGCCCCGATTGAGGGCGAAGTGGAACACGACGAAGGTCGTCAGCGAGAACAGCGACATCGCCGGCACCGACTCCAGCGTGCGCAGCTCGACCAGCAGCTCCTTGCGCAACAGCGCGCCGACTGTCCGCCTCACCGGTAGAGCTCCGTGACCTGCCCGGGGTCCACCGCGGCGGCGTCCGCCAGCAGCACCGGTCGCCCCGCACGCAATCCGAGGACCACGTCCGCCTCGGCCAGCCCGCCGCCCGGATCGTGGCTGGCGATCACCCGCGTACGGGGCCGACCCCGATCCGGGCTCGGGCCGATCAGGGGCGCGACGAGCTCGACCGCGGCCGGGTCGAGGTTGGAGTACGGCTCGTCCATCAGCAGCAGCTCGGGATCGTGCAGCACGGCCCGGGCGACCGCGACCCGTTGCACCATCCCCCGTGAGAGGTTGCGCAGCGGCTCGTCGGCCCGCAGCGAGAGGGCGACGGCCTCGAGCAGCTCCCCGACCCGGTCCTCCGCGACGCCGTGCAGCCGCGCGTGGAAGCGCAGGTTCTGCGCGGCACTCAGCTCGCGGTAGAGCAGTGGCTCGTGGCCCAGCAGCCCGACGCGGCCCCGAACCGCCCAGGCGTCGTCGGGCAGCGCGCTGCCGAGCACGCTGACAGCGCCTGCATGCGGGCGCAGGAGGGTGGCCAGCACGCGCAGCAACGTCGTCTTGCCGGACCCGTTCGGGCCGAAGACGACCAGCGTCCGGCCCTCCTGGAGCGTCAGCGTGACCCCGCTGAGGGCCTCCCGTTCGCCGAAGCGGCGGGTCAGTCCCTCGACCTCGAGCGCGGCCACCGCTCAGGCTCTCGACACCTGCAGCTCGCTTGCGGTCTGGGCGCGCGCGATCAGCTCGCGCACCGCCTGCTCGCCGGCAACGGGCGCGTCCGCGTCGCGCAGCAGCGCCACCGGATCGGGGTCTCCGCCCACGATCCCCTCGAAGAAGACCTTGCGCTCCTGATAGGTGGGCAGCGTCGCCTTGGCCCAGCCGCGGGCCTCGTTGAGCAGCACCGCCAGCCGCGCATACGGCTCGCCGAACTGGCCTTCGATCTCCCGCTTGATGCGCTTGGCCAGCGCCGGCGACGCACCGGCCGTCGAGATCGCGATCGCCAGCGGCCCCGTGCGCACGATCGCCGGCAGGATGAAGTTGCACAGCGGCGGGACGTCGACGACGTTGACCAGCATCGCCCGTCGCTCGGCATCGTCGAACACGGCGATGTTGACGTCTGTGTCGTCTGTCGCCGCGATCACCATGAAGATCCCCTCGAGGTCATCGCCGCCGGCGTATCGACGGCGCTCCCAGCGGATCGAGCCCTCCCGCGCGTACTCCGCCAGCGCGGGCTCCGCCTCGGGGGCGATCAGCGTCACGTCGCCGTCGCAGGCGAGCAGCCCCTCGACCTTCTCGAGCCCGATCTCACCGCCGCCGACGACCAGGCAGCGCCGACCTGACAGCTTCAGGCAGGCGATGTAGAACGGCGTCTCGAGCATTCCCTGGACGCAGCTCTGATCGCAGATCCCCTTGCGGAGCTGGCAGACGCACTCCTTGCCGGCGTAGGCCTGGGCGGGCATGGCTCAAGCGTAGCCGCAAGCACGCGGCCGAGCCGACGCGCTAGCGGTCGTCTCCGGGCAGGCCGCGCCCGAACGTCCTGGCTCCGAGCCGCGCGAGCGTCAGCGCGCCCGCCCGCCATGCACGCTCGCGGTCGGACTCGCGACCGGAGCGCAGCCTCGCCACCGCCCGGGCCGCCCGCAGGCTGGTGGCGTCGTAGGGGCCCCACCAGAGTCCGCGCATCGCGGGCGGGTCCCATGTGATCAGCTTCTCCTGCGCGCAGGCCCGAAGCCCCGCCTGGCCGAGCGTTCGCCCAAGGCCGCCCCCAGCTGCCGCGCCCCACGGACCCCTCGACACGGTCGGTCCCGGGAGATGGTCGTTGAGCCACACCATCCCGGCGTGCAGCTCGCGCGCGATGCGGGTGCCGCGGTAGCGGTCGGCGGTCCACACCGAGGCGCCGAGGCCGTAGTCGCTGTCGTTGGCCGCCGCGATCGCGGCCTCCTCGGAATCGACGGGATACACGGCCAGCACCGGTCCGTCGATCGGCTCCCGCGCCACGCGCATGTCGCCTGTGACGCCGGTGAGCACCGTCGCGGCATACCAGCAGCCGGTGGCGGCTGGCGCGATCGGCCCGCCGCAATGCAGCCGCGCGCCCGCCGCGACGGCCTCGTCCACCAGCTCGGCGACGTGCGCCAGCCGGCGGGGGGAGGACACCGGACCGAGCTGGTTGCGCTCGTCGGCGGGGTCGCCGACCGTCACACGGCTGGCGGCCGCGACGAGCGCCGCGAGGAACGGGTCGTAGACCTCCCGCGCCACGTAGACCCGCTCGACCGAGCCGCGTGCCTGCCCGGCGCCCGCGCAGCCCGCCCACAGCGCGGCTTCGACGGCGCGGGGCAGGTTCGCGTCTGCGAGCACCAGCATCGCATCCTTGCCGCCCAGCTCGACCGTCACCTCCTTCTCGCGCGATACGCAGGCCCGTGCCACCGCGCGCCCGACCGCGGGCGACCCCGTGAACAGGATCTTGTCGACCGGGGACTCGGCCAGCGCGATGCCCGCCTCGGCGCCGCCGTGCACGATCCGCACGAGACCCTCGGGGAGCCCTGCGCGGGCGAGCACCCTGCCGATCCGCTCGCCGGCCAGGCAGGCGCGGGCAGCCGGCTTGAAGGCCACGCCGTTGCCCGCGAGCAGCGCCCCGGCGATCTGGCCGAGCGGCTGTGCGAACGGCGCGCTGCCGGCGCCGATCACGCCGACGACCCCGAACGGCTCGAAGGCGATCCGCGCCCGCTTGGCCAGCGACAGAGAGCGGCTCGTGCCGACGCGCCGGCCGCCGAGCACGGCGGCCCCGTCGTCGGCGATCCACTTCAGCGCGTCGATCGCCGCCAGCAGCTCCAGCGCCGCGATCTCGGCGCTCGGGTCGGCCCTGTTCGGCCACCAGCAGCTCGTCGAGCTCGTCGAATTCGTCGATCACCGCCTGGGCCATCCTGCGCATGTAGCGGGCCCGGTCGGAGACGCGCAGCAGCGCCCACAGCGGCTGCACCTTGGCGACCGCCCCGACGACGCCCTCGATCTCCTGCGCCGGCGTGACCGCGACGCTGCCCAGCTCCGCGCCGGTTGCGGGATTGCGCGACCGCAGCCGCAGCGCCGTGTCCTGGATCGAGCTGGCCATCGCGGCGATTATCCCTCCCGGCGCCCACGTCCCCGGCGGACTTCCTCCAGGCGCCGCGACAGCTCGCCCTCTGCCTCGTCGGGTGAGTAGAAGCGGGTGCCGTCCAGGCCCTCGGGCAGCAGCTCCTGGGCGGAGAGGTGTCCCGGGTTGCGGTGCGGGTTGTCGTAGCCGCCCCGCTCCTGCCCGGGTCGCGGCCCCGAGCGCAGCCACCCCGGCACAGGCCCCGCGCCATGCTCGCGAACGTGCGCCTGGGCCGCTGAGAGAGCACGGCCGGCAGCGTCGGACTTGGGCGCCAGGGAGAGGTAGATGGCGGCCTGCGCGAGGGCGTAACGGGCCTCGGGGAGTCCGACGTGCTCGACAGCGGCGGCCGCGGCGGTGGCGACCGACAGCGCCGCGGGATCGGCGTTGCCGATGTCCTCGGAGGCCAGGATCACCATCCGGCGCACGATGAAGCGGGGGTCCTCGCCGCCCTCGAGCATCACGGCCAGGTAGTAGAGCGAGGCGTCGGGGTCCGAGCCGCGGGTCGCCTTGATCCAGGCGGAGATGTAGTCGTAATGGCGATCCCCCTGTTTGTCGTAGAGGACGGCCCGACGTTGAAGTGCGTCCTCCACCCGGTCCAGGCCGATGCTCTCCTCGCCCAGCTCCCGCGACGTCGCGATCGCCAGCTCGAGCGCGTTCAGCGCAGTCCGCGCGTCGCCTTCGCTGCGCGCCGCCAGGAAGCTCAGCGCCCGATCCTCGACGGCCGCCTGCTCGGCCGCGGCACGGCGCAGGACGATCTCCAGCTCCTGCTCGGTGAGCGGCTGCAGGGCGTAGATGCGAAGGCGGGAGAGCAGCGCCCCGTTGACCTCGAATGCGGGGTTCTCCGTGGTTGCGCCGATCAGGGTGACGAGGCCCTCCTCCACCGCGGGGAGCAGCGCGTCCTGCTGCGCCTTGTTGAAGCGGTGAATCTCGTCCAGGAACAGCATCGTCGCGGCCCCGGAGGTGTCGCGGCGGTGGGCCGCCCGCTCGATCACAGCCCGCACCTCGGCGCGTCCCGCCTGCACCGCGCTCAGCTCCTCGTAGGCCGCGCCCGAGCCCTCGGCGACGATTCGCGCGAGCGTCGTCTTGCCCGAGCCGGGCGGTCCGTAGAGCAGCATCGAGTGCGGCCTGCCCTGCTCGATCGCCGTGCGCAGCGCCGAGCCCTCGCCAAGGAGGTGCGACTGCCCCACGAAGCCCGCAAGCGTGTGCGGCCTCACGCGAGCTGCGAGCGGCCGGCTGCGCTCGGCCGGGGTCGCGCCGCCCTCACTCGAATGGGTGATCCCCCCCTGCTCGTGCGCTGGATCCTGGTCGAACAGGGTATCCATGTGTAGGAGTATGTCCTGCACGTTCAGGACTGGTGTCCAGTCTTGCTTGAAGGTTGACCTGTGTGGCCGTCGAACGTGTAGATTCGATGTACCACATTGCGTGCGATCTACCCATGACCTTCAGGAGCACGGCTCGGGATGAGCTTCACCAGCGCTGAGACCCGGCCGGCGTCGGAGACGGCGCTGGATTTCCTCGAGGTTGGCGGGGAAGTCGCCGCACGCTCGCCGCTGCAGCTGTTCTGGCGGCGGCTGCGCCAGGACCGGGTCGCGCTCGTCTCGGGGGCCTTCGTCGTGTTCCTGATCGTGATCGCGATAGCGGCTCCGCTCGTGATCTCCATCCTCGGCCTGCCCGGCCCGAACGTCCAGAACCTGAACCTGACCGACTCGTTCGGATCCCCGCTGGGTCCGAGCACGGCGCATCCGTTCGGCGTCGACCAGCTCGGCCAGGACGTGATGTCGCGCGTGATCTACGGGACACGGGTGTCGCTCGCGGTCGGGATCATCGGCACGGCGATCTCGACCTCCATCGGAGTCACGGTCGGGCTGCTGGCGGGGTTCTACAGGGGATGGGTCGACACGCTGCTCTCTCGGACGATCGACGTCGTGCTGTCGATCCCGCTGCTGCTGCTCGGCATCGGCATCGGCGCCGCGTGCGCGGTCCAGGGCTGCCTGGGAGGGACGATCCAGCCGGGAATCGGCCTGATCATCTTCCTGATCGCCTTCGCCACCTGGCCCTTCATGGCCCGGATCGTGCGCGGCCTGGTCCTGTCGCTGCGCGAGCGCGAGTTCGTCGACGCCTCCCGCGCGCTGGGCGCCTCGAACACGCGGATCATGCTGCGCGAGATCCTGCCCAACCTGACCGCGCCGATCATCGTCTACGCGAGCCTGCAGATCCCGACGAACATCCTGATCGAGGCGGCGCTGTCGTTCCTCGGCGTCGGGATCCGGCCGCCGACGGCGAGTTGGGGTCAGATGATCGCATCGGCCACCCCGATCTTCAACACGGCTTGGTGGTACATGGTCTTCCCGGGAGCGGCGCTGCTGCTCACGGTGCTGGCCTTCAACCTGCTGGGCGACGGGCTTAGAGACGCCCTGAACCCGAGGAACGCCCGATGAGGGCAATCGACACACAACACAGGAGGCGTCTCAATGAGGTCGATTAGAGCGACCGCGGTGATCGCGGCCGTAGCCGCGCTGGCGCTGGTGCTGGCGGCGTGCGGCTCGAGCAGCTCGAGCAGTACGAGCAGCTCGGAAGGCAATAGCGCCGCGACCAGCTCGGGGGGTTACAAGAGCCCACTCACCGAGCCCCTGACCGGGGGCAAAACGGGTGGGACCCTGCAGGTGCTCCAGGAAACCGACTTCGAACACATCGACCCAGGGATCGCCTACTACTCGCTCGACTACGAGGTGGTGTTCGCGACGCAGCGGCCGCTGTACTCGAACAAGCCCAACACGGCGAGCGAAGCGAGCCCCGACATGGCCTCGGGCCCGCCGGAAATCTCTCCCGACAACAAGACGATCACGGTGCATCTCCGCGAAGGCGTCCACTTCAGCCCGCCGGTCAACCGCGAAGTGACCGCCGAAGACGTCGCCTACGCGATCCAGCGGGGGGCGAACCCGAACGTGGCGAACCCCTACATCCAGGCCTACTTCTCGTCGGTCGAAGGCGTGCCGAAGGCGACCGGCGGTCCGATCAGCGGGATCACGACGCCCAACAAGCACGAGATCGTCTTCAAACTCAGCGAACCCAAGGCCCAGCTCGTCTCGGAGGCGCTGGTGCTCCCGGTGACGGCGGCCGTGCCGAAGGAATACGCCGAAAAGTACGACAAGCACAAGCCGTCGGACTACGGCAACTACCAGGTCGCGACAGGCCCGTACATGTTCAAAAACAACGCCGAAGGCAAAGTCCTCGACGTCGGCTACTTCCCCGGCAAGTCGGCCACGCTGGTTCGCAACCCGAACTGGAAGGGGAGCACGGACATCAGGCCCGGTTACCTGAACGAAATCCAGATCAAGATCGGCGGGACCCAGGCGGTCATCGGCCGCCAGGTGCTGGAAGGCAGCACGATCGTCGAGAACGAACCTCCGGCGCAGTCCAGCGTCCGGCTTGCCGCCGAAAAATACAAGGAACAGCTGGAGATCTCGCCCGGCGCCGGCAGCCACTACATCGGCGTCAACAACAAGGTCGGGCCGTTCAAGAACATCGACCTGCGCAAGGCCATGTGGGCGGCGCTGGACAGGACGGCGATGGACAAGGCGCGCGGTGGCACCCTGGTGACCAACGTGATGACCCACTTCATCTACCCGACCATCCCCGGCTTCGAACAGGCCGGTGGCCTGGCAGGGCCGAAATTCGACTACAACGAACACCCCGAAGGTAACATGGCCATCGCCGAAAAGTACGTGAAGCTGGCCGGCTACCCGAGCGGGAAGTACACCGGCGGTGAAACGATCACGGTGGTCGGCGCCAAGGGCAATCCGGCCGAACAGGATGCCGAAATCGTCAACCAGACCCTCAAGAACCTGGGCTTCACGACCAAGTTCACGCTGGTCGAAACGTCGACGATGTACGCGAAGTACTGCAACGTCCCCAAAGAAGAGATCAACGTCTGTCCGAGCGTGGGCTGGATCGCCGACTTCGCCGATCCGCAGACCGTGCTCAACATCACGTTCAACGGGAAATACATCAACGAAACCGGGAACGTGAACTGGGGCCAGACGAACGTGCCGAAAATCAACGCGGCGATGACGGCGGGCGAATCGGTCAACGGCAAGGCCGCGCGAGCGAGCGCCTGGGCCAAGATCGACGAAGAACTCGTCGAAAACGCTGCGGCGATCCCGTTCGACTGGGACAAGCAGGCGAACATCGAGGGCAGCCAGGTCAACGGAGTCGGCGACCTCTGGGACGTCGGCGAGTGGGACTACAGCTGGACGTCGCTGAAGTAGGCAGCCGGCCGGCGTCCGGCACGGCAGCGTTGGGGCCCCGCTCGCCGGCGGGGCCCCAACCGCCGCATCCGGTGCGTCTTTCCGGAAGGATCCACGACCGCACCTTGAGCGCCCGCCACGACACCTATTCCCGCCACGCCGGGCAGGCGGGCCGATGACGGCCTACGTGATACGGCGGGTGCTATGGGGCATCGCCCTGCTGGTCATCGTCTGCGCGCTGACCTTCCTGCTGTTCCGCATCATCCCCACCGGCAACCCGGCGATCCTGCGGGCCGGGCGCGACCCGCAGAAAAAACTGGTCCTCGAAATCGAACGCGTGCTGGGGCTGAACAAGTCGCTGCCGACACAGTTCTGGGACTACCTGAAGGGCGTCTTCCTGCACTTCAACTTCGGCTACAGCTACTACAGCCAGGAGTCGGTCCTGAACCTGATCAAGGAACGCCTCCCCGCGACGGTCTCCCTGGCGGTCGGCGCCGCGGTGGTCTGGGTCGTCGCGGGCATGTCGATCGGGATCATCTCGGCGCTGAAGCAGCGCACGATCTGGGATCGCGCCTCGATGGGCACAGCGCTCGTGCTGATCTCCGCGCCTGAATTCTGGCTGGGCCTGCTTGCGCTGCTGCTCTTCTCCCAGGACATCGGCAAGTTCAAGATCTTCCCGGGAGCGGGGAGCTACGTGCCGATCAGCCAGGATCCGTGGAAATGGTTCACCTCGCTGATCATGCCCTGGTTCGTGCTTGCCGCGGGCAGCGCCGCGGTGTTCGCGCGGCTGATGCGGGGGAGCCTGATCGAGACGATGAAAGAGGACTACATCCGCACCGCCCGCGCCAAGGGCCTCGCCGAACACCGCGTGATCCGTCAGGGCGTGCGTTCCTCGATCAACCCGATCGTCACGCTGCTGGCCCTCGAACTGGGTGTGCTGCTCGGAGGCGCTGTGCTGATCGAGTACGTCTTCAACATCCCCGGCGTCGGGCTGCTGGCCTACCACTCGATCGTCGAGTCCGACTTCGAAGTGATCCAGGGCACGGTGCTGCTCGCCTCGATGTTCATCATCGTGGCCAACATCGTCGCCGACATCGCCTACGCCTACCTGGATCCGAGGGTGCGCTACTCGTGAACGCCTCCGCCTCCCCGACGAAGCTGGAGCCGCTGCTGCGTGTCGAGGACCTGCGGGTGGAGTTCCCGAGCGAGGACGGGATCGTCCACGCCGTCGACGGGATCACCTACCAGGTCATGCCTGGCAAGACGCTCGGCATCGTCGGCGAGTCGGGCTCGGGCAAGACCGTCTCCTCGCTGACGACGCTCGGGCTCACGCGGGGGCAGGGCGCGAGCGTGTCAGGACGGATCCTGTTCGAAGGTCGCGACCTGGTGACGCTCCCCGAAAGCGAGCTGCGGGCGATCCGGGGCAACGAAATCGCGATGATCTTCCAGGACCCGCTGTCGGCGCTGCACCCGCTCTACCGGGTCGGCGACCAGCTGATCGAGGCCGTGCGCGCGCACAACGACGTCTCCAAGGCCAAGGCCCGCGAGCGCTCGATCGAGTTTCTCGGCCTGGTCGGGATCCCCGACCCGGCGCGCCGCGTCGACGAATACCCGCACGAGTTCTCGGGAGGGATGCGCCAGCGGGCGATGATCGCGATGGCGCTGGTGAACGAACCCAAGCTGCTGATCGCCGACGAGCCGACGACGGCGCTCGACGTGACCGTGCAGGCGCAGATCCTCGCGCTGATGGAACGACTGCAGGCGGAGCTGGGAATGGCGATCATCATCATCACGCACGACCTCGGCGTGGTGGCCGAGATGGCCGACGACATCGCCGTCATGTACGCCGGGCGGATCGTCGAGACGGCCTCGGCGGAGGCGCTCTTCTCCAACCCGGAGCACCCGTACACCTGGGGCCTGCTCAAGTCGATCCCGCGACTGGAGGCCGATCGCGCGGAGATGCTCGTGCCGATCCCCGGCACGCCCCCCAGCCTGATCTCCCCGCCCTCGGGCTGCCACTTCCATCCGCGCTGCGCCTACGCCCAGCCGGACCACTCGAGGATCGACCCCGCGCTCGAGCCGCTCCCGGACGAACCGCGCCACTTCGTCGCCTGCCTGCTCGAGTCCGAGGTTCGCCAGACCCTGTGGCGCGACCTGCAGGCCGGCCGGATGCCCGAGGAGGCACTGGCGGACGTCGGGTTGGCGGAGGGGGCCTCCTGATGGCCGATCCGGATCTCCAGCTCGCTCCGAGCTCGGTCGAGCACGCCGGGGGCGAGGACCCGGCCAGCCCCTCGGGCGAGCCGCTGGTCCAGGTGCGCAACCTGGTCAAGCACTTCCCGATCACCCGCGGCGTGTTCCTCCAGCGCGGGGTGGGCGCGGTGAAGGCCGTCGACGGCGTCGACTTCGAGGTGCGCCGCGGCGAGACGCTGGGGATCGTCGGGGAGACCGGGTGCGGCAAGACGACGACGGCCCGGCTGGTGATGCGGCTGCTCGAGCCGACCGCCGGCGAAATCCTCTTCGACGGCCGCGACATCACGCGGCTGAAGCGGACGGGCCTGAAGGAGGTCCGGCGCGAGATGCAGATGATCTTCCAGGACCCCTACTCCTCGCTGAACCCGCGCAAGACGATCGGTTCGATCATCAGCGAGCCGTTCGCGATCCATGGTCTGCTGAAGGAGAAGGGCGAGCGCCGCAAAGCCGTTCAGGAGCTGATGGAGACGGTCGGCCTGAACCCCGAGCACTACAACCGCTATCCGCACGAGTTCTCCGGAGGCCAGCGCCAACGGATCGGGGTCGCCCGGGCGCTGGCGTTGAAGCCGAAACTGCTGATCGCCGACGAGCCCGTGTCGGCGCTGGACGTCTCGATCCAGGCGCAGGTCCTGAACCTGCTGCGCGACCTGCAGCGCGAGTTCGGCCTGACGCTGATCTTCATCGCCCACGACCTGTCGGTGGTGCGCCACATGTGCGATCGCGTGGCGGTCATGTACCTGGGGAAGATCGTCGAGATCGGCACGGGTGACGCGCTCTACACGTTCCCGCGGCATCCCTACACCGGCGCGCTGCTCTCGGCGGTCCCCGTCGCCGACCCGACGCGTCATGGCGGGCGCCGGCAGCTGCTGAGCGGCGACGTGCCGAGCCCCGCGAACCCGCCCAGCGCGTGCCGGTTCCACACCCGCTGCCCGAAGGCGCAGGAGCTCTGCTCGATCGAGGATCCCCCGCTGGAGGACAAGGGCACAGGCATCCTCACGGCCTGCCACTTCCCGCTGACACGCGAGGAAGTCCGGGAGATCGGCCTGCCGTCGGCTGGACCGGCCGAGAGCGAGTGAGCGAGTCTCCGTCCACCGCGACGGGCGGCGAGGCCGGGGAGCTGCTGGCCGGGCTGATCCGCTTCAACACGGTCAATCCGCCCGGGCAGGAGCGCGCGGCGCAGGAGTACCTCGCCGACCATCTCGCATCGGCCGGCTTCGAGTGCGAGCTGCTCGGCGCCGAGCCGGGGCGCCCGAACCTCCTGGCGAGGCTGCGCGGGGAGTCCGAGGGGCCGACGCTCTGCTACCTGGGCCATGTCGACACCGTGCTGGCCAACCCGGCTGAGTGGACGCGCGACCCATGGTCGGGAGAGCTGGCCGAGGGCTTCATCTGGGGGCGCGGCGCGCTCGACATGAAGTCGCAGGTCGCGGCGGAGGTTGCCGCGGGCGCGGCGCTGGCCCGTTCGGGATGGCGACCGGCCAGGGGGGACCTGCTGATCGTGGCGGTCGTCGACGAGGAGACGGGCGGCTCGCTGGGCGCCCAGTGGATCACCGAGAACCACCCCGAGAAGGTCCGCTGCGACCTGCTGATCAACGAGGGTGGCGGTGCCGTCTTCGAGTACGGCGGACGCCGCTGCTACGGCGTGTGCTGCGCCGAGAAGGGGGTTTTCCGCTTCACGATCTCCACCGCGGGGGTGGCGGGCCACGCGTCGATGCCGGGGATGGGGGACAACGCGCTGCTGAAGATGGGGCCGTTGCTGGACCGCTTCGCCGCCCGCCAGCCCGACTACCGTCCGACCGACGAGCCGCTGGCGTTCCTGGCGGGCATCGGGGAGGACCCCGGCGACCCGGCCGGCGCGATCGCCCGCCTGCGCGAGGCCGATCCGAGGCTCGCGATCATGTTCGAGCCGATGCTGGGCGTGACCTTCACCCCGACGCGCATCAGCGCATCGGAGAAGGTCAACGTGATCCCCAGCCGGGCCGAGCTGAAGGTCGACTGCCGCGTCCCCCCCGGCCTGGGCGAGCGCGAGGTGCGCGAGGACGTCGCCGAGGTCCTCGGCGCTGAGGGCGACGGCTGGTCGCTGCAGTTCAGCGAGCGCGTCGTCGGCAACCGCTCGCCGATCGCGGGGGAGCTGATGGACGCGATCTCGGCGTGGATCGCCGAGCGTGATCCCGGGGCCCGCACGGTTCCGGTGGTGCTGCCGGGCTTCACCGACTCGCGCCATTTCCGCCTGGCGTTCCCCGAGTGCGTCGCCTACGGCTTCTTCCCGCACCGACACCAGTCGCTGCTCGAGTCGGCACCGCTGGTGCATGGCGCCGACGAGCGCATCGACGTCCGCGATCTCGACTTCGCGACGGAGCTCTTCAGGGATCTGGCAGTGCGAATCCTGGGCTGAAAGATTCGCCCCTCGACAGGTCGGGGTCAAACCCGCATAATGGGACCCGTAACCAAGGATGGTGGGGCACATGGAGGGAATCGGGAGATGAGCAGGGAAGCCACGACGGCGACCGCAGGGACGACGGCGAGCGGCCCTGCGCATGGCGCGGCAGCGCATGCCGGGGTGGCGGGGGCCGTGGCGGCCAAGCAGACCGGGGCGGCCGGCAGCGTGGCGGCCAAGCACGCGGCGCTGGTGGGCGCGCACGCGGCTGCGGCGCACCACGCGGCGACGACGACGATCGTGCCGCCGCCCGCCCAGACCTCGCTGGTCCAGGAAATCCAGAACCTGGCCTACAACTGGGAGCCGGTGATCACGTTCGTGTTCTTCACGGTGATCATCATCGTGATGTGGCGCACCCTGAAGGTGATGCCGCGGATCAAGCCACAGCGGATCAAGCCGGCCTCCAAACAGCAGGTGTCGTTCTCCGACATCGCGGGTGTCGACGAAGCGAAGGCCGAGCTCCAGGAGATCGTCGACTTCCTGCGCGACCCCAGGGAGTTCCACGCGCTCGGCGCCAAGGTTCCCAAGGGGATCCTGCTGCACGGCCCGCCAGGCACCGGCAAGACGCTGCTCGCGAAGGCCGTCGCGCACGAGTCGGGCGCGGAGTTCTTCGCCCAGTCGGCAGCGTCGTTCGTCGAGATGTTCGCCGGACTGGGAGCGGCGCGCATCCGGCGCCTGTTCGCGGTGGCGCGCAACCACGAACCGGCGATCATCTTCATCGACGAGCTCGACGCCGTCGGCGGTCGCCGCGGCAATGACATCTCGGGCGAGAAGGATCAGACCCTCAACCAGCTGCTGGTCGAGATGGACGGCTTCGCCTCCAGCGGCCGCGTGGTGGTGATAGCCGCGTCCAATCTGCTCGAGAAGCTCGACCCCGCGCTGCTGCGCCCGGGCCGCTTCGACCGCCAGGTCTTCGTGGTGCCCCCGGACGTCAAGGGCCGCCTGGGCGTGCTGCAGGTGCACACGCGCAACAAGCCGATGGGCGATGTCGACCTGGAGCTCGTCGCGCAGCAGACCAGCGGGCTGACGGGAGCCGACCTGGCCAACATCTGCAACGAGGCGGCGATCTTCGCGGCGCGGCGCAAGGCGAAGAAGATCGGGGCGGCCGACTTCGACTCGGCGATCGAGCGGGTGATCGCCGGCGTCCAGTCCCGGCGCGTGCTCAACCGCCACGAGAAGCGAGTGGTCGCCTTCCACGAGGCCGGGCACGCGCTGTGCGGCGAGCTGCTGCCCTCGGTCGACAGGGTGCACCGCATCTCGATCGTGCCGCGGGGCCGGGCCCTGGGCTACACGCTGAACCTGCCCGCCGAGGATCGATACCTGAAGACCCGGGAGGAGCTGCTGGACTACATGACGGTGCTGCTCGGGGGACGCGTGGCGGAGCAGATCGTGTTCGGGGCGATCACGACGGGCGCCTCGGACGACCTCAAGCGCGTCGCCGACATCTCCCACTCGATGGTGCACGACTACGCGATGGGCACCGGCGGCGTCGGGCGCTCCCCGGATGGCGACGTCCGGCTCTCGGAGACGACGCTGCGGATCCGCGACGAGGAGCGCCACGACCTGATCGAGGAAGCCCGGCGGGCCGCCCAGAAGCTGATCCTGGCCCATCGCGTCCAGCTGGACGCGCTGGCCAACGAGCTGCTCCAGCACGAGGTGCTCGAGCGTGATGCGATCGACAAGGTGATGGCGGGCGTGCCGCGGATGGAGCGGGCTCCCGGCATCGGGCTGCGCGTGGTGGCGGCCGCCAAGCCGGCCGATCCGCTGCCGGCGCCCGGCCCGATCCGCGTGCCGGACGGTCCGGGAGAGGGCGGCGCCGAGCGGCTATAGACTGCGGCAGGTGTTCCGCCGCATCGACCACATCGGCGTCGCAGTGCAGGAGCTCGAGCCCGCGCTCGAGCTCTACCGCGACGCCCTCGAGCTGCGGGTGGCCCACCGCGAGGTGGTCGCCGAGCAGGGAGTGGAGGCGGTGCTGCTGGACGTCGGCGAGAACCACGTAGAGCTGCTGGTGCCGCTGGACGCCGACACTCCGGTGGGAAGGTTCCTGGCCAAGCAGGGCCCCGGCCTGCATCACGTCGCCTACCAGGTGAGCGACATCGAGGCGACGCTGCAGAGCCTTCGCGAGGCCGGCCTGCGGCTCATCGACGAGGAGCCCCGCACCGGCATCCGGGGCTCGCGCGTGGCGTTCGTGCACCCGCGCTCCAGCATCGGCGTGCTGACTGAGATAGTCCAACCCGCGGAGGTCCACTGATGGCAACCAGCTCGCGTCTGAGCATCGGCTTCCACGGCGGCCAGGTGCTCGCCGTCCGTCTCTCCGACCAGCAGCTGCAAGCGCTCGAGCAGGCGCTGGGCAGCCAGGGCTGGCACGAGATCCAGAGCGAGGACGGGCCTGTCCGCATCGACCTCGGCCAGGTCGTCTACGTGAGCTCCGAGATCGAGGAGCCACGGGTCGGCTTCGGCTAGGCCCGGCTCGTCCCGGGCTCCGCGGCGCGAGTGTTCCGCCAGCAACCGAACTTCGAGGGGCGCCTGCTCCTGCTCGCCCGCACCCGTGGCCACGCGCCGGTCGTGGAGCGCGCCGTGGTGCGCTTCTCGCGACTGGGCGAGCACGGCGCCCTGTGGCTTGCGATCGGCCTCGCCGGAGGGATCGCACAGCCCGAGCGCCGGGAGCGGTGGGCGCGCGGAGCGGGCGCGGTCGCCGTGGCCTACGTCGCGAACATCGCCATCAAGCTCGTCGTGCGCCGCCGCCGCCCCGAGTTGGAGGGGCTCCCGCCGTTGACCGGCACGCCGACCCCCCTGAGCTTCCCCAGCGCGCACGCGGCCACGTCGTTCGCCGGCGCGCTGGCATACAGCCGCACCGGGCTGCCGGCGGCCCCGTTGTACGGAATCGCCGCCGCGATGGCCGCCTCCAGGGTCTACCTGGGCGTCCACCACCCCTCCGACGTGCTCGCCGGCGCCGTGTTGGGCACGGCGGTCGCCGCGCTCGTGAGCGCCGAATCGGAGTCGACCCCTTGAGCACCCGTATCGGGATCGTCGGGATGCCCAACGCGGGGAAGTCCTCGCTCTTCAACGCCCTCACAAGCGCGGGCGCCGAGGCTGCCAACTATCCGTTCACCACGATCGAGCCGAACGTCGCGGTGGTGCCCGTGCGCGACGCCCGCCTGGAGGCCGTGGCCGCGACGGTGGGCGCCTCGGAGATCGTCTGGGACACGATCGACTTCCACGACATCGCCGGCCTGGTCGCCGGCGCCCACAAAGGCGAGGGCCTGGGCAACCGCTTCCTGGCGAACATCCGCGAGACCGACGCGATCGTGCATGTCGTCCGTGCCCACGGGGACGAGAACGTGATCCACCCCGACGGCCGCGTCGATCCGCTGGCGGACATCGAGACGATCGAGACGGAGCTGATCCTGGCCGATCTGGAGCAGGCCGAGCGGCGGGTGGAGCGGGTCGCCAAACAGGCCCGCGGCGGCGACCGGGTCGCCGCGGCGGAGGAGGCCTGGCTGCACGCCGTGATCGCCGAGCTGCAGGCCGGGCGCCCGGTGCGCGGTGTCGCTCTGCCGGAAGAGGCGCCCAACGCCGCGCGCGACCTGGGCTCGCTGACGGCCAAGCCGGTGCTGTTCGTCGCGAACGTCGATGAGGAGACCGAGGACGTCCCCGCGGCGATCGCCGAGCACGCCGCCGCGCAGGGCGCCCGGGCGGTCGCCGTCTCCTCTCGCATCGAGGCGGAGCTGGCCGAGCTCGACGAGGACGACGCGACGGCGATGAGGGAGGAGATGATGGGCCGCGAGCCCGGGGGGGCCGGAGCCGTCACACCGCTGCAGCGGGTCGTGCAGGAGGCCTTCGCGCTGCTCTCGCTGCTCGCTTTCTTCACGGCCGGCGAGGGCAAGCCGGCGCAGTCCTGGCACCTGCGCAGAGGACTGACTGTCTGGAACGCGGCGGGAGAGATCCACACGGACATCCAGAAGGGGTTCGTCCGCGCGGAGGTGATCGGCTGGCAGGAGCTGCTCGACGCGGGCGGCTACGCCGGTGCGCGCGAGCGCGGCACGCTGCGCCTGGAGGGCCGCGACTACGTGATGGCCGACGGCGACGTGATCAACGTCAAGTTCACGCCCTGATCAGCCCGCGCAGCCTGGCGGCCAGCCGGTTCATGCCAAGCTCGGCGGCTGCCGCAGCGCCGCGAGAGTAGTCGGTCGCGCCCGAGGGCGCCGCCGGGACCTCGATGCGCTGCAACGTCGCGATCCGCTTGAAGGTCAACAGCAGCTC
Source organism: uncultured Solirubrobacteraceae bacterium (assembly GCA_963760785.1). GTDB lineage: Bacteria > Actinomycetota > Thermoleophilia > Solirubrobacterales > Solirubrobacteraceae > Palsa-744. Next base: position 104,483 of record CAVXEL010000003.1, read on the forward strand.
GGCGTGCTCGCGGAGCGTCGCGGCCGTGCGGGGCCGCATCTCATCCGGCTCGCGCCTGACCCGCGTCGCGAGGGCCCGGGCCGCCTCCAGCAGGTCCTCGAGCGGACCGTAGCGCCGCAGCAGCTCGGCGGCGGTCTTGGCGCCGATGCCCGGCGCGCCGGGCAGCCCGTCGGAGGGGTCCCCCCGCAGGGCGATGAAGTCGGGGACCAGGACCGGCTCGACGCCGTAGCGCTCCCGCACCTCGGCCGGGCCGATCAGACCATGGGTGGCGCCCTTGCGCATCTCGACCACCGAGACACGCTCGTCGACCGCGCCATAGAGGTCGCGGTCCCCGGTCAGCAGCAGTGCGCGCCCGCCGTCGGACGCCTCCTGGCGGGCGAAGGAGAACATCACGTCGTCGGCCTCCAGCGAGTCGCTGCCCGCGACCGTCCAGCCGAGGCTCTGGAGCAGCTGCGGCGCCCGCTGCCACTGCTCGGCCAGCTCCGGGGGCATCGGGTCGCGATGGGCGTGGTAGGGGGGGTAGAGCGCCACGCGGTAGTCGGCCTGCTCGGCGCCGGTGCAGGCGACGACGGCCCGCGGCTCGAGCCCGCCGGCGGGCTCGACCAGGGCGAGCAGCGCGTTGACGGTGCCCAGCAGCGCGTTGACCGGACGCCCCTGCCCGTCGACGATCGATTTGGGCAGGGCGAAGAAGGAGCGGTACAGCAGCCAGGGGATGTCGGCGGTCAGTAGCGGCGCGGGCACCGCTGCAGAGTACGCCCACAGCTGAGCATGCAGCGGACGGTCAGTCCTGGAGCATCCAGCACATTTCGGTCCACAGGAAGCGGCTCGAGGAGCCCATCAGCGGCTGGGGCAGCGAGATCGTGGCGTGGTCGCCATGCACGACGACGCGCGCCGAGGCGACCGCCCGGCGGTCTGAGCGCAGGCCGGCGCGGACATGCCGGTCGCGGAGCATCGCGGCGAGCTTGGCGTTCCACCGCTGCTGGCAGGTGCGGTGATGCTGCGTTGCGCGCAGCGGCGCGTTCAAGATGCCGCAGGCCCCGGCGCCGTTGCCCTGGAGCTCGGCGTTCAGGAAGTTCCCGGCCGCGCGGCGCACCCAGGCGATCTGTTCGGGTGTGCCGAGCGAGCCGTACGCGCCGGCGGCCGCCGGCATCGACAGCGCGAGCACGGCGACGAGCAGTGCGAGGAGCTGACGGAGGCTCATGACCATGTTGTCGGCAGCACCGCGGATTTCAATAGTCGCCGCGGCGCCGGACGGACGCATGCTCGGCGTCGAGCGGCCCCAGACCTCAAGGACGCCTCACCCTTCGGCCGAGGTGCCGCCGCTGGCGCTCGCCGAGGTGGCGAGGGAGCCGGCGCCCGGCGCGGGCGCCACGCCGCCCGAGGCGCCGGGCGACGTGGGGGCGGGGGCTGCGCTGGGGGGCGGCGGGGCGCTCCTGCCGCTGTGGTCGGGCTCGGCCTTCACGACCGTGCCGACGCGGACGCTGAAGTACTCCCAGGTGCTGGGGAGGCCGAGCCGCCCTGCGAGTTCGGGCCCGTCGATGACCGAGGCGGCCCTCGTGCCGAGCACGCGGGCGCTGAGGATGCGGGGCGAGACGCCCCGTCTGAGGACCTCGATCCCCCGGAAGGAGCCCTTGAACAGACCTCTCAGCTCGCGGGCGGCGAGGCCGAAGGGAAGTTCGACCTTCCACCGCGAGGCGCTCGTTTCGTAGACGTCGGGGACACCGCGCAGCCAAGGCGCGGGTGCGCTGCCCGGAAAGCCGTTCTCCACGTTCTCCGTCATGCCCCCCGAGCTGGCGAAGAAGTACGTCGCGACCGGCTTGCCGGCGTACGTCACGATCTGCCCCGCGGTGGCGGCGACCGCCGCGTTCGTGGACGCCGTTTCGGCCGCCACGCCGAGGTAGACCTGCGAGCGGGTGTCGGCGTAGACGTCGAAGCGCGAGCCCCCCGCGCGCGCGGTCAGCGCGTAGGTCCGACTCGCCACGGCCTGCGCCTCGAGCGCCGCGGCCGGCCAGCTCGAGGGCATCTCGGCGGCAACCACCCCGCGCACGTAGCGCTCCAGCGGCACGCGCTTGACCTTCCCGCCCACCAGCACCTTCACGACAGCCTTCGCCGGCGCAAGGCCGATCGCGGTCCCGGTGTAGTAGTGGGCGAGGATCGCCTGGTAGGACTGCCCGTGCCGGGCGTAGCCCAGGGCGCCCTCCTGGCTCATGCCGACTCCATGGCCTTCGCCGGCCCCGTCGATCAGCAGGGACTGCGGCGTGGTGGAGGCCGATGCCCGGGCGCCCGGGCCCGCGAGCGCCAGGGCGAGGACCCCCGCCAGCAGGCCGAGCGTGCGGCGAAGCGGGGCCCGGTCGCCCGCCCGGAAGGCCGCCGGGCGATGGTAGGTTGCGTCGGAGCGGGGCATCTACTGTCCCGTCAACACAGCTGCGGGCAGGGCGTAGCGGTCGAGGATGGAGGTCCCATGAGCTTCAGGTCGGGTCTGCGCGAGGTTGCCGTGAGGGCTGCAGGATGACTGGCGAGGAGCGTGAACGCGCGGTGCTGGAGAGCGTTCCGAGGAATCTCTTCATCGGCGGGCAGTGGCGTCAGGCCGCCGGCGGGGGCGTGCTCCCGGTCGAGGATCCCTCCACCGGGCAGACGCTGATCGAGGTCGCCGACGGGCAGCCCGAGGATGCCCTGGCGGCTCTGGGAGCGGCCTCCGACGCGCAGGCCGAATGGGCTGCAAGCGCGCCGCGGGACCGCGGCGAGATCCTGCGACGCGCATACGAGGCGCTCGTCGCCGGGGCCGACGACCTGGCGCTGCTGATGACCCTCGAGATGGGCAAGTCCGTCGCCGAGTCGCGGGCGGAGATCGCTTACGCGGCTGAGTTCTTCCGCTGGTTCTCCGAGGAGGCCGTGCGGATCCATGGGCGATACATGGTCAATACCACCGGCAAGGGACGGATCCTGACCATGCGCCAACCGGTGGGGCCATGCGTGTTCGTGACACCCTGGAACTTCCCGACGGCGATGGGCACCCGCAAGATCGCCCCCGCGATCGCGGCGGGCTGCACGATGGTCGTCAAGCCCGCACAGCAGACGCCGCTGTCGATGCTGGCACTCGCCAGGATCCTGCAGGAGGCGGGGCTTCCCGACGGGGTTCTGAACGTGATCACGGCCAAGCGGTCGGGCGCGGTGATCGAACCGCTGCTGAAGGATTCCCGCACCCGCAAGCTCTCCTTCACCGGCTCCACCGAGGTGGGGCGGCGGCTGATCGAACAGTCCGCCGATCAGGTCCTGCGCGTCTCGATGGAGCTGGGCGGCAACGCGCCGTTCCTCGTCTTCGAGGACGCCGATCTCGACGCGGCCCTCGACGGGGCGATGCTGGCGAAGATGCGCAACGTGGGAGAGGCCTGCACGGCGGCCAACCGCTTCCACGTGCACGAGTCGCTTGCCGACGAGTTCGCCCGCGGGCTCGCCGAGCGGATGGGCGCGCTGAAGGTCGGGCGCGGCACCGAGCCCGACGTCGACGTCGGCCCGTTGATCGACGGGAACCAGCGCGAGAAGGTGGCCGAGCTGGTCGATGAGGCGGTCGGGCGCGGCGCCGAGGTCCTCCTCGGGGGACGGGAGGCCGAGGGCCAGGGCTACTTCTACGAGCCGACGGTCCTCGCCTCGGTCCCCCGCGATGCACGACTGCTGAGCGAGGAGATCTTCGGTCCGGTCGCACCGGTCGCGACGTTCTCGACCGACGAGCAGGCGGTGGCGGCGGCCAACCGCACCGAGTACGGGCTCGTCGCCTACGTCTACACCCGCGACCTGCAGCGGGCCTTTCGCGTGTGCGAGCGGATCGAGACGGGCATGGTCGGGCTCAACCAGGGAGTCGTCTCCAATCCCGCCGCGCCGTTCGGAGGCGTCAAGCAGTCCGGCTTCGGGCGCGAGGGCGGCTTCGAGGGAATCGACGAGTACCTGGAGACCAAGTACGTGGCGATGGCGGTGTGAGGGGGCCCTGCGGCAAATCCCTGATCGTCCCGCGGCCTTGGGCGGATGCCTTGCCGACGGATGACGGGGATGGTTGTCCGAGCGCGTTAGGCCCGCGCAGAGGCCCGCCGAGGCGGACCCGTAGGACATTTGTCCAACCACGGAGGGGAGCGCTCCGGTGTTCAAGACCTTCAACAGACCGGCAGTCGTAGCGGCCATTCTGCTCGTCCCGATGGTGCTGGCCGCGTGTGGCGAATCGTCTGAAGAAAAGGCGACGGCGCAGGTCTGCTCCTCGACCAAGGAGATCCAGGCCCAGCTCTCCAAACTGTCGAGCCTGTCGATCTCTTCAAAAGCACCGGAAGAAATCAAGGAAGCCGCCGCTGTGATGGAAAAGGAAGCCGCCAAGATCAAAGAATCCACCCCGAATCTGCCCGCAGCCAGCAAGGCTCCAGTGGAAACCGCCCAGACGGCGCTCAAGACCGACCTTGCGGCACTCGCGAAGGTCCTGGTCTCGACGGCAAAATCCTCGGGGAGCATCGAAGCCGTGCTCAAGCAATCCGAGCCTGCGGCGAAGACTGCGGTCGCCGGACTTGCCGCGAGCTACAAGCAGGCATACGAATCCCTCAAATGCTCCTAGCGTGAAATGGACCCGCCAACAGGCGGACCCTCCAAGCACTCCAAACCCTGAACAGGAGATCAAATGAGCGACAGGCCAGTTTTCATCTACGCCGCAACCTACGCCGACCGCGCCGGAGCGGAGGCGGACTACGACGCTCTGCTCGAACTGCATGCGGCGAAGCTCGTGGGCACCTACGACGTCGCCCTGGTCACCAAGGACGCTGATGGCAAGGTCCGGGTCGAGAAGCACGAGAAGCCCACCCAGCACGGCGCATGGGGAGGCGTCGCGGTCGGAGCGGCAGTCGGTGTTCTGGCTGCGCCAGCGGTCATCCCCGCGGCATTGGTCGGCGGTGTGATCGGTGGTCTCGGCGGCCACTTCAAAAAGGGCATCCCCGGGGACGCCGCCAAGGAACTGGGCGACCTGATCGAAGCCGGAGAAGCAACCCTGTTCGTAATCGGCGAGTCGCGCCTTGAAGAACAGCTCGACAAGGCCCTGACCCGCGCCGAAAAGACAATCGAGAAGGAAGTCGACGTCGACGCCAAAGAGTTCAAGAAGGAACTCGACAAGGCCGAGAAGGAGTACGCGGCGACCTAGCCGGCTGGCGTCTGATCGCGAACAGGCGGTGAGCTCGGTGTCGAGTAAGGCAACCGGGGCAGCGGCTGGCGGTGTTCTGCTCACGCTGCACCTTCACGGGGATCGACTTGCCTTCGGCCCTCCCAGAGCGCGCTCTCCGGTGCGTTTTCGCTTGGTCGATGCCCTGCGGGGCCTGCTCAGGCCTGACGAAGCCGCTCGAGGCCGTCGAGGATGAGATCGAGCCCCCATGCGAACTCGACGGCGTTGTCGTATCCGGACTGGGGGAGCTTCGTGGCGATCTCGACGAGGTACGGGTGGTCCTCGAGCGCGCCGATCGTCTCCGCCCTCCTCTGCGCGGCCTCGCCGGCGCTGTCGGGAGTCTCGAACCCGGTGTCCCTTTCCTGCAGGGCGAAGCCGTAGATGTAGGCGTCCTGGACCGAATAGGCGTGGATCGCCATCTCGAACGAGAAGCCCGCCTTCCGCAGACAGCCCATCACCGCGTCGTGGTTGCGCAGGTTCGCCGGCCCCGGGTGCCGCGACTCCATCATCCCTATCGCCCAGCTGTGGCGCCCGAGCGCCTCGCGCGTCGATATCGCCCGGCGCCGCATGGCGGACCTCCAGTCGATATCCCCGGACGGGAGCTCGATCTCGCCGAAGACGATGTCGACCATGCCGTCGAGGAGCTGCTCCTTGTTCGCGACGTGCTTGTAGAGCGCCATCGGAACGACGCCGAGCTCCTGTGCGAGTCTGCGCATGCTGAACGCTTCGAGCCCGGCCTGGTCGGCGAGGGCGACGGCGGCCTGCAGCACACCGGTGCTGCTCAGCGGTTTGCGGCTCGCGATCTCCTGCTTCGTCATCGGCCTTGACAAGTGTACACCGTACACCTATAGTTCCGCAAACGAGTGTACGCCGTACACCTCACCGGAAAGGCATCCCATGAACCCCGACGCGCCGTATCCCGTCCAGTACTCGGTCGACTACCCCGACCGGCCGCTCAACCGCCTCACGACGTTCTTCCGCCTCTTCACCGTGATCCCGATTGCGGTCGTGCTCGGCCTGATCGAGGGCGGCGGGGGCTACGGCTCCCGCTATGGCTACGGCGGAGCAGTCGGCCTGGTGGTGCTCCCGGCGCTGCTGTTGATCGTGTTCCGCCAGAAGTACCCGCGCTGGTGGTTTGAGTGGAACCTCGAGCTGATGCGGTTCTCCGCCCGGGTGGGCGTCTACCTGGCGCTGATGGAGGACCGCTATCCCTCCACCGACGAGCATCAGGCGGTGCACCTCGAGTTCCCCTATCCGGACGCGCGCAACGACCTGAACCGCTGGCTGCCGCTGGTCAAGTGGCTGCTGGCCATCCCGCATTACGTGGTGCTGTTCTTCCTCTACATCGCCGCCTTCTTCGTCGTGATCGCTGCCTGGTTCACGATCCTGTTCACGGGTCGCTTCCCGCGCGGGATGTTCGACTTCCTCGTCGGCGTCGGCCGCTGGACGAACCGGGTGATCGCCTACGCGCACGTGCTCGTGACCGATCGCTACCCGCCCTTCCGACTCGCTCCGTAGGTTCCGCGGGCGTGCGGGGAGGCGATCGCCGTGATCAGGCCCGGCTCGGATCTGATCACGGCGTCGACGTGCTGAAGGCGATGGACCCGTCGGCGCGTCCGTGCGGCTGGTCGTGGAGTCGCGCCCCGGCGGAGCCGAGGGACGCCCGAGCCCGAGCTCTCCGTCCTACCGCCAGACCGTGGCGATCGGCGCGTCGCCCGGTTCGCCTTTTCGAGGTGGCTGAGGCCGAATCCGTCCTCGAGCGTGCGCAGCAGGCTGTAGTGGGTGAAGGGTTCCCCGTAGCTCCCCGCTTTGACGAGCGGGCCCGTGACCAGAGCGAGCGGGTGGCGGGGTTCGAAGGGAGGATCGGCGCCCTCGTCCCAGGCGATGAAGATGGCGCTGTGGCTGTCGAAGGCGGGCGAGGCTTCGATCTTGGGCACCTCGCGGGCGAGGAAGTCGTCGAACTGGTGGACCGGGTCGCTGGTTCCGCACGCGTCGTGCCCGTTCTCGCAGTCGTTGGGCACGATGAAGTCGAAGCGCCCGACGCTGCCTTCGGCGACCGCCTTCTCGAAGACGCTCGTGTCGTTCGGCGCGGTGCTGCCCATCGAGAGGACCCTGCTCAGGCACTCCGCCGATGGCGGCTCTTCTTCGCTGTAGACGCCTCCCTCCACGCGGCTGTAGTACAGCGCGGGGTTGTGGTGGGAGGAGTAGACGTTGAAAGACCAGTCGAAGCCGTGCTCGATGTAGTCGCAGGCGTTGTCCATGGACTCGTTCCACGCCTGCCAGGTGACCGACGCTGCGTCGAGCTGGCTGAACAGGTTGTCGACCCCTGATGGCACCGTTCAGGCACGACATCGTTCGCCTCGCAGTGGTTGAACTGACCGGAGGTCATCCCGACGTAGTTGCCGGTCGAGGCGGTGTGCCCCAGCGAGTGATAGTTCCCCAGCACGGCGGAGCGCGGCTCGAGGGTCCCGGTGAGGAACGGCGCGTGTTCGGCCTCGGTGCCGGAGCCGCCAGCCCTACCACCCGATCCTCGCCAGGGTCACTGGTATGTGTACTGGTCTCCTGGCGGGTTCTTCTTGCTCTTGGCCTTGCCGTTCTTGGCGATCACGTCGACGGTCCCGGTCTTGCCGGCGGGGGTCGTGACGGTGCAGCTGGTGGTGATGCAGTTGACGCCGCTGACGCTGGCGCTCTTGAACGCGAAGCTCATGCCGGCGGAGAAGTTGGTGCCGCTGATCGTGACGGTCGTTCCTCCCGCGGCGGGGCCCGCGGCGGGGCTGAGCTGGGAGACGGTCGGCGTGGCGGGCTTGCCGTACTTGTAGTGGTCCTTGCTGCCGATCGGGCTCGTCCCGTTCGGTGTCGAGACGACTGCGTCGGTCGTGCCTTCGGAGTGGGCCGGGACGACCATCGTCAGCGAGGTCGCAGACGCGGCCACCACCTGGGTCGCGCGCGAGCCGGACAGCAGCACCCCGGTCACGCCGGTGAACCCGGTGCCGGTGACGGTGACCGTCTGCCCGCCGCCGCTCGGGCCTTTGTTCGGGGAGACCTTGGTCACCGTCGGCCCGGAGCCCGCCGGCACGCATTCCACCGCGTTGTCCCCGCGCGCCTTGCTCGTGCCCGCTTCGGTCATCACCGTGGGCTGGCATTCTTTGCGGATTTTCACGTCCGGCACCACGGCCCTGATCGTCGTTTCGCTTTCGACCGCGAATTCGGTCGCGGACACGCCGCTGAACGTGACCGCTTTCACGCCCACGTAGTTCGCTCCATGCAGCGTGACCGTTCCGCCCGTCACCAGGACCGCGTCCGGGACGGCGCTCGTAATTGTCGGCAGCCCTTTGGCCGCTTCCACAGCGGCTTCTTCTTCCTGCACCTTTTCAGGCGGCAGATAGGCATAACGATCCCCTACCACGACTTCGCTGACGCCGCTCGGCACGGTCACCCTGACGTCGACCGTTCCCTGCCCGGCGGGCGCCGTCGCCTTGATCGATTCCGCCGAGATCACTTCGAAGCTTTTCGCCGGGGTGGCGCCGAAGTCGACAGCGGTCGCACCGCCGAGGTGGGTGCCTTTGATCGTCACGGACGTCCCGCCCGCTTCGGGGCCCTGCGCCGGAGTCACGCTCGTCACGGTCGGACGCGCCGCGAACACCCAGGCCGACCCGATGAAGGTGTTGTCTTCCGAGCCGCCGACCAGCGCGGTGGTCCCTTCCGAGGACAGCGCGACCGCGCCACCGAAAGCGCCGCTGCCCGTGAGCTTTTCGCCCTGCTGGGTCCATTTTTCGGCGCCGCTCGTGAACACCCAGGCCGCCCCGGCACGGCCGTTGTCCCCGACAGCTCCGATCAGCGCCGTGTGGCCGTCGCTCGACATCGCGACATTGCCGAAGTCGCCTGTTCCGGACTCTCCCGTCGGCCTGATCTTTTCCCCCTGCTGGTTCCATTTTTCGCCGGAGCGGGCAAAGGCCCACGCCGCGCCCAGGCTTTTGTTGTCGCCCTCCCCGCCGATCAGGGCGGAGGCGCCGTTGCCCGAAAGCGCGACGGCGTCGCCGAAGAAGGTGCCTTCGCCGGTCGAGCCCAGGCCGGTGAGTTTCTGTGTATCCGACCACAACGCGCCGACGCGTTTGAAGTACCAGACCGCACCGGTGTCTTTGTTGTCGTCCGGCGCCCCGATCAGCGCCGTGTTGCCATCCGAGGACAGCGCGACGCTCGAGCCGAACGCGCCCGCGCCGGTCTCGCCGGCGGCGAGCAGCAATTCGCCCTGCTGGGTCCACGTTTCACCCGCGCGGGTGAACACCCACGCGGCGCCGACCTGGAGGTTGTTCGCCCACCCGCCGACCAGCGCCGTGTTGCCTTCGGAGGACAGCGCGACGCTGTACCCGAACGCGCCGTTCCCGGACTCGCCTTTGGCGGTGATCTTTTTCCCCTGTTGCGCCCATTTTCCGCCGGAGCGCTTGAACACCCACACGGCGCCGACACTGGCGTCCTCGGTCCCGCCGATCAGCGCGGTGTTGCCGTCGGATGACAGCGCTACGCTCGCCCCGAACCAGCCTTTTTCGACCTCTTCGCCGCCGGTGAGCTTTTCGCCCTGCTGGGTCCATGTTTCGCCCGCGCGGGTGAACACCCACGCCGCCCCCCGGAAGCTGTTGTCGCCGGGTCCCCCGATCACCGCTGTGTTCCCGTCGGCGGAGACCGCGACCGCCGAGCCGAAGTCCGCCTGTCCGACCTCGCCGCCGCCGCCGAGCTTGGCCTGCTGGATCAGGGGGTCGACACGCAGCGGGTAGTGGGCGCCTCGGGCATCGATCCGGATCAACGGTCCGCCGGCTCCGAGCCCGAGGCGGCTGGGAAGAAGTCGCCCTGCGGCGTCGGTGACAGACAGGCCCGCATAGCGGATCCGCTCCCGGCCGTGCGTGAACAGGATCGCGCCGCGAGCGAGCGTGGCGGTCGCCTCGCCGGAGAGCGCCAGCTTCAACGTCAGCGGTCCGGAGGCGCCCGGCGGCGGCGCGTGGAGGATCGTGAACCCCTGCTCGAGCCCGAACGGTCCGTTGGCGTACCACTCGAGCACCCCGGGGCGAGCGTAGGAGACCCGGTTGCCGGCGGCCTCGGGCGATGCCGCCGCGACCCGACCGAGAGTCGCGCCGTAGCCGATCGCGCGCAATGCCAGACCGAGATGGAGCCCGCCCGAGGATACGACGACGCCTGAGCGCGTGAAGCTCGAGCGCATCTTCTGCGAGGGATTCCAGCCCGTCAGTCCACCACCGCTCGCGGCGCCGCTGATCCGGTAGCCCCGCTCGTCCTGGCCGAGCGCCGCGGAGATCTGACCCTGCGCAGCCAGCGGCAGGCTCGCGAGCCCGCGCGTCGCCGTCGAGCCGTTGGGCACGCCGGCATCGGGCGCGAGCAACGCGCCACCACCGGCGAGGGCGAGGAACAGCGCAGCTGCTGCCGCGAGCCCCAGCGATGCTGCCAGCAGCCCCGTTGCGAGGACTCGACGCCGCGGACGCCGATTGCCGGCGGCCCGCGCAGTACCCGACACGCTCATCCCCCCCAGGCCTTTCTCGCGATACGCGATAACCAACCAGACGGCCCCGATGTGACCGTCTGACCTTTATGCCAAACGGCACCGTCAAAGTCAACAGCGCGGGTCACAAAGTCCAACATTGGCGGTTTCGGCTCGGTTGACGGCCGAGTAGCCTTTCGCCATGTGCCTTCGCGCGAACGGGACACCCGCCCGGACGTCGAGCATGGGCCGGGGGGCCGAGGGCAGTCGGTCGGTTGCAAGGGGGAGATGAGGGATGAGCGCCTGCCCTGAGTGCGGCGCGCCGGTTGACTCCGGACAGGCCTTCTGCGGACAGTGCGGCTCACCTCAGGGTCGGCCGTGCCCCGGGTGCGGCGCGATCGCGGGCCCCCGCGATCGCTTCTGCCCGGCCTGCGGCACGGCGATGAGCGGCGCGCCGACGGTCCCCGCGCCGAGCGCCCCGTCCCCGGCTCCGGCGGCGCCCGCCTCCGAACGGCGGCTGGTCAGCGTGCTGTTCGCCGACCTGGTCGGGCTTCACGACGCTGTCGGAGCACCGCGATCCGGAGGAGGTCCGGGAACTGCTGTCGCTGTACTTCGACCGCTGCCGCACGATGATCGAGCGCTACGGCGGGACGGTCGAGAAGTTCATCGGCGACGCGGTGATGGCCGTCTGGGGAACGCCGGTGGCGCAGGAGGACGACGCCGAGCGGGCGGTCCGGGCGGCGCTCGCGCTGACCCAGGCGGTCACGGCGCTCGGCGAGGAGGTCGGGATGCCGGAGCTGCGGGTGCGGGCCGGGGTGCTGACCGGCAACGCGGCGGTCGACATCGCCACGGAGCACGAGGGGATGGTGCATGGCGACACCGTCAACACCGCCTCCAGGCTGCAGTCGATCGCGGCGCCGGGCACGGTGCTGGTCGACGAGGTCACCAGGCGGGCGACCGAGGCGGCGATCGCCTACGAGGACGCCGGCACCCATCAGGTCAAGGGTCGCGAGAAGCCGGTGCACGCCTGGACGGCGCTGCGGGTCGTCGCCGGCGATGGGCGGCGCGCGGCGCAGCGCCGGGCTGGAGGCGCCGCTGGTCGGGCGCGAGCGGGAGCTGCAGGCGATCATCGACGCGGGCGAGCGCAGCGCGCGCGACGGGCCAGGCCGCGCACGTGACCGTGATCGGCGAGGCCGGCTCGGGCAAGTCGCGCCTGCTGTGGGAGTACTTCAAGTACGTCGACGGGATCGAGGCGGAACGGTGGTGGCATCAGGGACGCTGCCTGTCCTACGGCGAGGGCGTCGCCTACTGGGCGCTGGCCGAGATGGTCCGCGGGCGCGCCGGGATCGTCGAGGAGGAGGACGCCGATCTCGGCGCGGGCGAAGCTGCGGGCCGTGCGTCGAGCGCTTCGTGACCGACGAGCGTGAGCGGCGGCCTGGTGGTGCCGCGGCTGGCGCACCTGCTCGGCCTCGAGCAGCGCAGCGTGACCGAGCCGGCGGACCTGTTCAGCGGCTGGCGGCTGTTCTTCGAGCGGATGGCCGCGACCGACCCCGTGGTGCTGGTGTTCGAGGATCTGCAGTGGGCCGACAGCGGCCTGCTGGACTTCATCGACTACCTGCTCGAGTGGTCCGGCGACTCCCGATCTTCGTCCTCTGCCTGGCCCGCCCCGAGCTGGAGCTGGCGCGCCCGGCCTGGGGCGAGACGATCAACCTCGGCGGCGCTCGGAGCCGCCGAGATGCGCGAGCTGCTCGCCGGCCTCGTGCCCGGCCTGCCCGAGGAGCTCGCCGCGCGGATCGTCGAGCGCGCCGAGGGGATGCCGCTGTACGCGGTCGAGACCGTGCGGATGCTGCTCGATCGCGGCCTGCTCGCGCAGGAGGGCTCCCGCTACGTGGTCAACGGCGACCTCGACGATCTCGAGGTGCCCGAGACGCTGCACGCGCTCGCCGCCGCGCGCCTGGACAACCTCGGCCGGGGCGAGCGCTCGCTGCTCCAGGACGCGGCCGTGCTCGGCACGTCATTCGTCCCCGAGGCGTTGACCGCGGTCAGCGGGCACACAGAAGCGGAGCTCAAGCCGACGCTCGACGCGCTCGTGGCCAAGCAGGTGCTCGGGCGCGACGACGACGAGCGCCTGGCCGAGCGCGGGCAGTACTACTTCCTGCAGGCGCTGCTGCGCACGGTCGCGCTGACGACGCTCTCCCGCCGGGGGCGCAAGGCGCGACACCTCGCCGCCGCCGAGTACATCGCCTCGCTGCCCGGCCAGACCGGCGAGATGGCCGAGGTGCAGGCCAGCCACTACCTGGCCGCGGTCGAGACCGACCCCGACGCGCAGGACGCGGACGAGATCCGCGCCAAAGCGCGCGAGAAGCTGGCCATCGCCGGTGAGCACACCGGCTCGCTGGCGCTGCCGGAGGCTGCCCGGAACTACTTCGAACAGGCCGCCGAGCTGGCGGAGGACCCGGTCCAGCGGGCCAAGCTGCTGGCCGAGGCCGGCGTGGCGGCTTCCCGTGCCGGCCAGCTCGACGACGCCGAGCAGCTGCTGACGGGGGCGATCGGCCAGCTCGACTCCCTGGGTGAGACGGCCGAGGCCGCCCGTACGCAGGCACTGCTGGCCGACGTTCTGATCGCGCAGTTCCGCCTCGAGGACGCGGCCGTGCTGATGGACAGCGCGCGCCAGTCGATCACCGACGAGACCGTGCTCGCCGAGCTGTCGGCGAGGCGTGCTCACGTCGCGCTGCTTGCCGGGGACTACCCGCGCGCATACGTCGAGGCGGAGGCGGCGCTGGTGATCGCAGACCCGGCCGGGATGGTCGCCGTGGTCGCCAACGCCGAGATGACCAAGGCGCAGACCCTGTTCGACCAGCGTCGCCTGACGGAGGCGTTGGCGCTCTGCTCGCTCGCGCTGCAGATCGGGCTGGAGTCCGACCTGGCCGACCATGCTCTGCGCGCCTACAACAACCTGGCCTACTACCAGGTGCAGGGCGGCGAGCCGCAGAAGGCGATCGAGCTGCTCGACGCGGGGCTGCAGCTCGCGCGGGAGCGCGGCGACCGTCCGTGGGAGCGGGGGCTGATCGCGCAGCGGATATCAGTCCTGCTCTACCGCGGCGAATGGGATCTGGCCCTCGCCGAGGGCGAGGCGCTGCGCGAACAGGCCGAGGACGTCGCCGAGCGCATCGCCTGGCACGTCAGGCCCCTGGTGCTGGCCGCCCGGGGCGACGTCAACGGCCTCACGGAGTGGCTCGACCGCGAGCTGCCGGGCTCGGAATGGCACGAACAGTCCGTCGACGATGCCGTGGCCCGCGCGACAGCGCTGCGCGCGGTGGGGCGCACGTCCGAGGCGGCGACGCTGGAGGCCGGGGTCTGGAAGGAGGTCAGGGCGACCGGCCGGGCGGTGGCCGACCTCGCGATGTACTTCGCGCAGCTGGTGGACGGCCTGCTGGAGGACGGCGGCGCCGGTGCGCTGCGCGAGGGACTGCCGGTCGGTGGCCATCCGCTGCCCGCGATCCGGGGACAGCTGCTCTGGCTCCGGGGCCTGCTCTGCCTGCGCGAGGACGAACCCGCCGCCGCGCTCGGCCCGCTGACCGAGGCGGTGGAGGTGCTGCGCCGTGTCGACCAGCCCTTCGCCCTCGCCCGCGGGCTGCTGGACCTCGGCGACTGCCTCACGCTGCTCGGCCGGCGCGTCGACGCCGAGCTGGTGCTGCGCGAGGCGCGAAGCCTGTTCGAGCAGTTGCGCGCCGCGCCCTCGCTGCGGCGCACCGATCGCGCGCTGGAAGCGATCGACGCAGCCGTGCCGGCGTCGACGCAGACCCCGGCGCTGCCGGGTTAGCCCTTCCGGTAGCCGAACTTGCCTTTGGTCGCGCTGCGCCCGGCGCCGGTGAAGTAGCCCTCGAGCGTCGTGACGGTGACCGGGGCCTTCGTGCGCGCCTGGCCCGGCGGCGCGGTTGCGTCCAGTTCGGTGTCGGAGCCGCAGTCGGACCCCGTCTGCAATGGCGCGAAGGCGGCTTTCACTTCGCCGAAGTAGACCGCCTGGACACAGCCGAGGTTCGCGCCGTGGATCGCGACCGTCGTTCCGCCGCTCGAGGGGCCGAAGTTCGGCGAGATCGAGCTGACCCTCGGATCGCCGGGCGGGTAGAGGTAGATGCGGTCGGCGCTCGACTTCGCGCTGCAGCCGCTGGCGGTACAGAGGCGCAGATCCGCAAGCGCCGCTTCCTGCGCGACGGTCTGGGTGCTGAGGTGGGAGTCGCTGCTGGGCGTGAAGGCCGGCTGGATCCCTTCGGAGTGCCCGGAGCCGCTGTCCACGAACTGAACCCGCAGGAGCTGCCCCGCGAACCCCTTGCCGGTCACCACGAGAGGGGTCCCGCCGGAGTCGGGAGCTCCTCCGATCCCTTCCAGAAGCGTGGAGCTGGCGGTGTTGGAGACGCCCGTGACGGTTGGGACCCCGGCGTAGGTCAGCGTGGCGTGCCGGGCCTGCCCTGCCTGGGTGCGCAGGCTGAACGGCAGCGTCGCGGGGTCGACCGTGGGAGCTTCGCCCCGGCCGATCACGGCGGGCGCTTCGATCTTCATCTCGGTGCCGGTGAGGTAGGTGTATTCCTGGTCGGCCGATTCTTCCCTGGCCGGATCGCCGAAGTTGGCCCAGTCCATCGTCAGGAGATTCAGGCCGGTGCCGTGGACGGTGATCAGCGTGCCTCCCGACTCGTCGGCCAGGCCCGATGCCCCCGAGGAGGTCGAGACCGAGGAGATCGTCGGCGCGGGCACGTAGTCGAACTCGCTCGGCGCAGGGCGCACCTCGCAGCCGCACCCCGGCGGAGTGACGACGGCGCCCATCGTGTCCCGCGCGATCGTCCCCTCCAGCGGAGGGAGGATCTCGCTCGTCGCGCTCGCGCCGCCTTGCCCCGTCACCTGGACCTCGACCTGGCACAGGTCGTTCGCGGGCCCCTCGCCCGCATACGGGCCGGTGGCCGGAAGCGGCGAGCAGGCGCTCTGGGGGGAGTAGGGCGGCGGGGTGGCGGCGATCTCGAACGGGCTCTGCACCGTCACCTTCGGCGCGCTGACCCCGCCGAACTTGACGTGGCTCGCGGCGGTGAACCCCGACCCGAGGATCGTCACCTGCCCCGGCGTGCTCTGCAGCCCGGCGGCCGGCACCAGGCCGGTGACGCTCGGAACCGCCCCCACGGGGCCCGTATCGACGTACTGGAAGATGGACCCGGGGCCCGGCATGCTCGATTCGCCGTTCGCGAGCGTCACGATCACGTCGGCCGGCCCGGCTCCGTCCAGCGGCGCCGGCGAACCGGGTGGCAGCGTGTCGAGCGCCGGCGGCAGCGTGGCCTTGATCGAGCTGGGGCTTTCGACTTTGAACGCGCTCGGGGGGATCTGCCTGGATCCGATCTGGATGCCGGCGACGTCGGCGACGCCTCCTGCCTCGAACCCGCCGCCGCTGATCGTGACGCTCTCGCCGCCCGCGGTGCTGCCCCACGCGGGGCTGAGGCCCGAAACGGCGGGGCGCTTCGCCGCGGCGCCGAGGCCGCACAGATCAGCGGCCAACCCCGGCGTGCCGCCAGCCCCCGTGAGCCGCGGCGAGCCGAGACCGGACGCCAGGTCGTATCCGCTCCTCGCGCCGAACAGGGGTCCGCCGCCGAGCCCGAATAGATCGTTGCTGCCGCTCGCGATGTCGTTGAAGGAGGCGGCGTAGCTGCTGGGGTCGGAGGCGACCGCGTAGAGCAGCGGACCGGCGAACCCCACGCCGGCCACCGTGGCCGGATGCGCCGAGCATGCGGGCGACGCGTTGATGACGGCGAGCAGGGCGGCCCAGATCGGAGCCGAGGAGGAGGTGCCACCCGCCGTGACCCAGCCCCGACCGGCTTCGTAGATGGTGATCGCGCCGGTGTACTCGTCCGCCTGCGCCGAGACGTCGGGGTCAGGCGGCACGGCGTGGCGGCGGTGGTCCCGGAGATGAAGGACTGGCAGAAGTCCTGCGGGTAGCCGAAGCTCTGCTCGACGCTGTCGGCGTTGCTGTATCCGGGCTGCCCGGGAGGACGATCCCGGGCACGGTCGCGCCGAGCTGCCAGCTCGGCATCGCCCACGACGCCGAGATGCCTCCGCCACCGGCCCCGCCTTCGGGGCCGTCGTTCCAGACGTGCTCCTGCGGCGGCTGGGTGGCCGCGTTCGTGATCGTCGTGCCGCCGACCGACACGACATACGGCTGGCTGCCGGGATCGTCGACCGCGAGCGGGTTCTCGCCGTGCGCGCCTTCCGGGGCTTCGCAGTCGTTCGACCCGTTGTCGCCCGCGGCGGCGAAGATCGTCTGGCCCTGGGCGGCGGCCTGCTCGAAGAGGAAGTTCTCGGCCTGTTGGATGCCCGGTTCCCCGACCGCGAGCTCCTGCTCGCAGTCCCCCCAGCTCGTCGTCACGACCTGGTCCCGATCGGCGCTGATGATCGCCGCGAACTGGTCGATCGCGCCGGCCGGGTTGTTGGGCGCCTCGTACACGTCGATGCTCGCACCCGGCGCCAGGGCCGAGACGTTCTCGATGTCGAGCGCCGCCTCGCCGCCCGCGCCCGACCCCTCGGGCTGTCCCCCGTCGACCGGGGTCACGCTGATGCGCGCGGCCATGCTCGCGGCCTGCGCCGTTCCGAAGTAGCAGTTGTCGAACTTGCGGATGTCCCCCGGCGCGAACGGTTCGAGCTCGAAGACAGCGATGCGCTGTCCGGCTGCGAGGTCGCCTTCTCCGTAGAGCCCGAACGCGCCGTACGCATTAGCGATCTGATCATCGGTCAGGCCGCCGTAGGTTTCGGCGGCGCCACGCGCGTTCTGGCACGGGCTCGGAGAGCCGGCGGGATGGGCGAGGGGCCCCGCCGTCGCGCGCGCCCTCGGGCTCCTGCCCGCGCCCGCGCGGGCGAGCCCGGCTGGATGCTCTCGGATCAGGTCGCTCAGCCCGAGAACCCCCGCGACGGAGCCGGCGAGCGCTGCCGGGAGAGCGGCCGCCGACGTGGCGGCCCGACCTGTCGCTCCGTCGGCGAGCCGGTAGCTCTCGAGGCCCGTCTGAAAGGCCCGCTCGACCTGGACGGCGGAGCCGCTGAAGCGCATGAGCAGCCCCTCGCCCGGCGCGAGGCCGACGCGCAGCCCGTAGCCGCGGAGCTGGGACTCGAGGGCTTCGGTCGTCGCGCGGGTGGGACCGAACCGCCTCGCGAAGACCCCGCGCGCCAGGTACCGGCCGAACAGCGCCGATCGCCGATCGGTCACTTCGCCGATGAAACGGGTCAGCCCCCTTTCGTCGCGTGGCCTGAGCACCACGGCGCCGCTCACGGCGGCCGTCGCGGGAACCGCGCCGAGCGCAGTCGCACCACGGGGAGCGCGCGCGGGGGCACCGACCCGGACCGTGGCGGCAGGAGCGGCGGCGGAGGCCGTCGAGACCACCGCAAGCCAGGCCGCCGGGACGGCGCACCGGGCCAGCAGCGACGGGAGGCGCGCTCGCGCCCCGCTTGTACCCCTATGGGGCCCTGGTCCAGCGTCCATGCCCATGCTCACGGCGACCTCCCCGGCTACCTGCTGCAACCGGCGGCGGGACGCGATCCCCCCTTCCAGCGACCCCGCTTATACCACGGTCCAAGCGGCTCAGTCAAAGCCGTGCCGGGCCGGAGACGGCCCTACCGGCGAGCCGTTGCGCCTTTGAGCAGCTCGCGCAGGAAGCCCCGGCCGGTCACGCTCAGAACGAGGAGCGAGCCGAACAGCACGATGGCGTCGATGCTCTCTCGGCCCTGGGTGCTCCAGTAGTCGTCTTCCAGGTTCAGCCACAGGGCGAACTCGTCCAGGGTGAGCGCCGCGCCGCTCCCATAGGCCAGCGCCGTCACCTGCGACGCCATGCGCCCTTCGACGATCCCGATCTCCAGCAGCCACAGATAGCCGACCACCAGCAGGCCCACGATCCCGAAGGTCATGTGGTGGATGTGCCGCCCCCCTGGCGTGATGTTCCGAAAAGGACCTCGTTCGGCCCTGATCGCGTGGGTGATCGCGCGCACGGTCGCGAAGGTCGCAAAGAACGACGCGGTCGAGAGCAGCCGGCGCTCGCGCGGGCGGTCCGCGCCGAAGTGCTTCTCGTAGAGCGCTCGCAGGTCGTGCTCTGTTGCGAGGCCGTCGGGCATCGCCCTGCAACCTAGAGCTTTCCGTCCTCGGTGGACCTGCGGCGGGCGACTGGGGCGATGGCTAGAGTCTGGCTGGTGCGCAACCCCAGAAGCCTTGCCCTCCTGCCGGCTCTTGCCGTGCTGGCCCTCGCCGTCCCGCTCGCCGGCTGCGGCGGAAGCTCCTCCTCGGGCAACGGGATCGAAGCGAAGTCGGCCACCCAGATCCTGGAAGCGACGAAAGTTGCCGCCTCGCAGGCCGCCTCGGTGCACATCAACGGCTCAATCATCACCAACGGCAAGCCGATATCGCTGGATATGGAACTGCTGGCGGGCAAGGGCGGCAAGGGCACGATCTCCCAGGAAGGCTTCACCATCAACCTCGTGCAGTCGGGTGGCGCGGTCTACATCAACGGCAGCGCCGCCTTCTACCGCCATGTCTCCGGCCCGGCGGCCGCCCAGCTGCTGCAGGGGAAATGGCTGAAGGCTCCCGCCGGCAGCGGGGAACTCGCCTCGCTCTCATCGCTGACCGATCTGGGCAAGCTGATCGAAACCGCCCTGGCCGGGCACGCGACGATCGTGAAGGGCCCCACCACGACGATCGAAGGTCAGAAGGCGATCGCGCTCCAGGACGCCGCCAAGGGCGGTTCGCTCTACGTCGCGACGACTGGCAAGCCCTACCCGCTGCAGATCAGCAAGGGCGGCAAGGAAAGCGGAAAGGTCGTCTTCAACCGCTGGGACCAGCCCGTCACGATCACCCCACCCGCCAACGCAATCGACATCAGCAAGCTTCAGGGCGGCGGCTGACGAGCCGATTCGTATATATGTCCATTTGCGCGCAGCAGAAGGCGGGGCCGGTCATCAGGGGGTCGAACCGTCCCTCGCAACGCGACGCGAACCTGGGACCGGTCAAGGATGCGAGAGTTCTCAGTGAACGGTGTGCCTCAAGCCAGCCCGATCGGGAGATTGCCCCGCGGGGTGGCGCTCAGCGGTCCCGGACAGGACGACAGGGACCCCACGGGCGCACTCGGAGGGCCGGTGCCTAGCCGGGCCGCGCGCTCCCGCGACAACGGCGCCGTGCGTCCGGGCCGTGCCGCGCCGGGGAGAGCCCCCGACGCGGGTGGACCGCACGGACGCTCCCGCGCCGCCCTGTTCGCCCTGGCGGCGCTCGCGCTGGCGGCTGCGGTGGGGGTGGTCCGCACCGGCGCCTCGCCGGCCGTGGCCGGCTGCGTCGTCGTGCTGGCCGGCGCCCTCCTGGCTCTCGGCTGGCGCCTGGGCGAGAAACGCCTGGTTGCGCTCGAGCACGAGGTCGAGAGTCGCACGAGCGAGCTGAAACGAGCCCTCTCGGAGCTCGAGATCGCACAGGCGGAGACGGTCCGCGGCTCTCGATGGCCGTCGAGTTCCGCGACGAGGACACCGGTGCGCACATCGAGCGGATCGGTCGCTTCTCGGTCTTGCTGGCGGAGCAGCATCGGCATGGACGAGGAGTTCTGCGAGCGGCTGCGCCACGCCGCTCCGCTGCACGACGTCGGCAAGGTCGCGATCCCGGACGCGATCCTGCTCAAGCCCGGGCCGCTGACGCCGGAGGAGCGCGCAATCGTCGAGACGCACGCCGAGGAGGGTCACCGCCTCGTTCGCGGCTCCTCCTCCTCGATCCTCGACATGGCAGCCACGATCGCCCTCAGCCACCAGGAGAAGTGGGACGGAAGCGGCTACCCTCGCGGCCTGAAGGGCGAGGCGATCCCGATCGAGGGCAGGATCGTCGCCGTCGCCGACGTGTTCGACGCGCTGACGAGCGACCGCGTGTACCGCAAGGCCTTCTCCGTCGACGAGGCGATCCAGATGATGCGCGAACAACGCGGCCGCCATTTCGACCCCGTGCTGCTCGACGCGTTCATGGAAGTACTGGGCCAGCTCCGGCCCGACGCGCGGGAGCAGATGCGCAACGATCCCGCCGCGCTCGTGGAGAGCACCCTCGAGACGGTTCGCGACGGCGCGCTCGAACGGGGCGACGCCGAGGTGGCCGAGGGCGCGATCGCGACGGCGATCGAGGACGGGATCACGCCGACGACGCTACACGCCGAGGTGATCGGTCCGGCGCTGCGCCGGATGACGTCCTCTCTGAGGCGGGCGAGCTCGGCGCTGGAGCGGCGAGCGGCGCGCCGCGACGATCGTCACGCCGGGTGCTGGCGACGCTCTATCGCTACATGACCGGTCGGCACCGAGCCGACCCGCGAGCGGGTGCTGCTGGCCGGGCTGCGCGGCGACTCGCACACGCTCGGGCTGCAGATGGTCCACGACCAGCTCGCCGCTGCGGGCTTCCAGACGCTGTTCGACACCGACCTCTCGACCGAGCAGCTGCTGGCGCTGAGCGAGCAGCCAGCACCCCGACCTGATCGTGATCGGCGCCAGCGACCGATGCCGGCGAGAGGACCGCTCGAGACGCGCTGCGCGAGCTGCGCTCGACCCGTCCGGGCATGCCGATCGTGCTCGGCGGCCCCGCGGTCGGCGGCGGCCTGCCGCGGAGCGGCGCGGGCTGACGGGTGCTCGAGCGGATCGACGAGACGGTCGGAAGTGGTCGAGTGGCCTGCTCGCCGGGGCCGGCTCCGCGGCGTCGGTATAGATTTCCGCCGGATGACACATCGCGCGATCGTGACCGGCGGCGCCGGCTTCATCGGCTCGCACGTCGTCGACGCCCTGCTGGCTGACGGCGACGGAGGTGACGGTAATCGACGATCTGTCCTCGGGCGAGCGCCGCGCGCGTCGCCGGATCGAGGCCGAGCTGAAGCGTGCAGGACATCATCGACCTCGAGGCCCTGCGCGAGGTGGTCGCCGGGGTCCGAGCCGATGCCGTCTACCACCTCGCCGCGCAGGCGAGCGTGGTCGCCTCCGTGGAGGATCCCGGCCGCGACTGTGACGTGAACGTGCGTGGCACCCTCAACGTCGTCGAGTCTGGCCGGGCGCTGCGACGCGCCCGTCGTGTTCACGTCCACCGGGCGGCGCCCTCTACGGTGACGACGCACCGATGCCCACCGACCGGAGGATCAGATCCCCGCGCCGCTGTCGCCCTACGGCGCGTCGAAGTGGGCGGCGGAGGCCTACGTGCGGACGTGGTCGCTGTCGTCGGGCATCCGCCACACCGTCTGCCGGCTGGGCAACGTCTACGGCCCCCGGCAGAGTCCCCACGGCGAGGCCGGCGTGGTGGCGATCTTCAGCCGCCACCTCTAGAACGGCCGGCGCCCACTCTCTACGGGCACGGTCGCCCGACCCGCGACTACATCTACGTCGGCGACGTCGTCGCGGCGTTGCTCGCGGCGACCGGGCACGGCCGGCGTCTACAACATCGCGACCGGCGTCGAGACCGACGTCGCGACCATCTGGAGAGGGCTCTGTGCAGCCGCCGGAGGCGAGATCGAGCCCGAGCTCGCCGATCTTCGTCCGGGCGAGCTGCAGCACAGCTGCCTCGACATCAGCCGGGCCGAAGCGGAGCTCGGCTGGCGCCCGAGGACGCCGATCGGCGAGGGCCTGCGGCTGACCTACCACGCCCTGATCGAGGAAATCGAGCAGAGCTAGACCGCTCGTAAGGCGTGCAATCCTGGCGCAGGCCTCGGACGGCCCGGCCGCCGCGTCGAGAGAGCCCATGAGCACCTCCGCCGGGCGAAGCTCGGTGCGCTGACGAGCGCAGGCACTCCCCTGCCACGCCGCGGAGTCGCGCTGGCGCTCGCGGGCGCGCTTGGGCGTGCACATCCTCTCCCGCGCTCGCCGCCGGGCGCGGCGGCAGCGAGTTCGGCGTGCCGGCGAGCGCGGTGAGGCCGGTCGTCTGAGCTGAACTGCGCGTCCCCGCGCGGCCGCAGCGGGCGCCCCGCCCGCGGTGTACGCTTACGGCTGTCGAGGCAGTGTCGGCGGCACGTGCTACCTGCGGGTCGCGGTCATCCGCCCTCGCGAGCAGGCCACCGAACGGCCGTGGTCCTCGAGATGGGGCTGCGGGACACACCGCGTCGGCTGAGGTCGTCTGGCCCGCCGCGCGCAACCTCGCGTCGGCGACTTACCACGTCCGCGTCAGCGCCCACGACCACCGCAGCGGGAACGCTGGCGCAAGCGCGCGGCGACTCCGGGGAGGCGACCTTGACGGTCCTGCCACCGCCGCGCCGCCGCCGCCGTCACACGCGCCGGCGCCGCCGCCGGCACCCGCGC
This sequence comes from uncultured Solirubrobacteraceae bacterium, assembly GCA_963760785.1. Taxonomy (GTDB): domain Bacteria; phylum Actinomycetota; class Thermoleophilia; order Solirubrobacterales; family Solirubrobacteraceae; genus Palsa-744. The sequence continues at coordinate 127,456 of CAVXEL010000003.1, forward strand.
GCAGAAGCCGGGGCGCCGACGCCGGCCCAGACTGCTCGCCGAGGGGCCGTCTTCCCGGTCCGCGGCCCGCACAGCTTCGGCGGGCCCGGAAAACCGCTTCGGCGCGCCCCGCGGCGGCCATATCCACCAGGGCCAGGACATCCTCGCCGCCGAAGGGACACCCGACGTCGCGCCCTTCGCCGGGACGGTCGAACAGGCCAGCTACCAGGCCGGCGGCGGCCGGCTACTACGTGGTCGAGCACACCGACGACGGCTTCGACTTCATGTTCGCCCACTGCGAGGCGGGCTCGCTCTCCGTCGCCGCGAACCAGCGCGTTACGCGCCGGGCAGCAGATCTGCCTGGTCGGGCAGACGGGCGACGCGACCGCGCCGCACCTGCACTTCGAGATGTGGGTCGGCAGCTGGCAGGCGCCGGGCAGCTACCCGATCGACCCGCTCCCCTACCTAGAGGCGTGGGAAACGGACGGCGCCTCCTGATCGCGGGTCCCTCCCGCGACGGCCGCCACGCCTCGCCAGGCTGCCGAGGACTCGCTAGCATCGGGCCCTGCCGCACAGCGGCGAGATAGCTCAGCTGGTAGAGCACACGACTGAAAATCGTGGTGTCCCCGGTTCGAATCCGGGTCTCGCCATCGAAAAGCACCTGCAAGGAGAAGGCCTGAGTTCGAGTTCTGTGCCGAGCCCGAACGTGTGGGCACCGAATACAAGGCCGCCTCCGTCCAACTCGGGGTGGCTCGCTGGCTTGGCCCCGCGCGGGGGGCGCTCGCTTCCGCGCGAGGCGGGGCGGTAGCTGACACACCCCATATGGTTGCCCAGTCATGAGAGAGGGCTTTGCTGATCCCAGGGTGGTACCATTTTGGTATGAGCAAGCAGATCGCTGTGCGACTGGATGACGATCTGGTCGAGTTCGTAGACGAGATCGTGGGTAGTGGCAGACAGCCCAGCCGCGCAGCCGTCGTGGCTCGCGCGCTCGAGCGCGAGCGGCGACGCATGGTCGCTGTGCACGATGCCGAGATCCTCGCTGCAAGGGGCCCCGACCCCGAGCTGGTCGGGCTGGCCGAGCACGCCGTCGGTACACCGCTCGATCACTGATGCGACCGATCCACGTGGCGCGACTTGACAAGTCGCGCCCAGTGCTCATCCTGACGCGGGAGCTCGTGCGCCCCCACATGAACACGGTGACCGCCGCACCGATCACGACGACGATCCGCGGGCTGTCGACGGAGGTTCCCCTCGGAACGGCGAACGGCCTCGAGGATCGGTGCGTCGTAGCGTGCGACCACGTCACGACGATTCCGGTCGCTGCCCTTGGAGAGCAGATCGGTCGTCTCCTCGATGAGCAAGAGGCCGATCTGACCGCCGCGATACACGCGGCGTTCGACCTCGACTGACCGGCTCGGGTCGGCCCAGCAACCACAAGCCCGAGGGGTGGCCCGTGCCGCGCAGGCACAGGCCACCGGGCTCAGGTCTATTCGAACGCGACGGTCGTGCCGGTGAAGGCGCCCTTCTTGACGGCTTTGGTCCCGCACGTCGCCCCGCCGGTGAACGTCTGAGACACTTTGCCCGAGAGCGTCAGCGGCGAGTGCGGGCCTGCCGCCACCGTCCCCGAGAGCGCCACTCCCGGGGTTTCGCTCAGCAGCATGCGCAGCGTCCCGGTCGCCGTCGAGGGTTTCGTCTTCGGCGTCCACTTGTATGAGGAGGCGCCGCTCGCCGTTTCGCCGGCCCCTTTCAGCACCGAGCAGGACACCGCAGCGGCGGTTTTCAGCGTCGCGCTGTAGGCCACCGTCGTGAACGGTTGGCCCGTGCAGCCTGAGAGCGTCCCCTTGATCTTCATCGTCTGGACCGACGCGGTGTTGGTCAGGCCCGGCGAGAGCTTGATCGTGCCGGTGTTGGTGGTGCACTGCGCTTCCATCCCTTTCGAGACGGGAATGATCGGGTCGAGGATTGTCCCGGGTGTGGAGCTGAAATCGCCTGTCCCGTTGTCTGTGATAGTCACCGTGACTTCGTCGCCATTGACTTCCGCGTATGGAGGCGAGGGGGGCGAACCGGAGGAAACGATTGGCACCAGGGTGCAGTTGTTCGTGACGGGTTCCACCTTCCAAAGTTCCGTGATGGCGGGACTCGGCGGCAGCAGCAGCGTGACCTTGATGGTTGAGAGCGGCGAGATGTTGGACACTTCATACGACAGCGCCCCCACCGGCGCGATCGTGCCGTGGGTAGGGCATGTGGGCGGAGGTGCCGACGAGGTGAGGTTGCTGGCGGTGGTGCCGATGGGTGGGATCACTTCCACCTGGCCCGAATACGGACCCGCCGACGCGACCGTCGGATACGTTTCGCGTACTGCAAGGCCGTGATCGTAGCCGACAGCGGCGCCGGTGACTCCGTTCAGATACGGACCGCTCGGGCAGGGTTCGCGGCCAACGCCCACGGCTTTGACTGGGCAAACGGGGAGCGGGAACGTGCTGCACGCCTGTTCGCCGCCGAACGCTTTGCCGCCGCACGTTAGTAGTGGGCCGATTTCGCCGGTGCCGAGTTCTCCGTGATCGTCGATCCCCCATGACAGGACCCTCCCTGTGCTGAGGAGGGCAAGATTGTGAGAGGCCGCTCCATTCGCCGAGACGGCCGAGACTGTGACGTCGGCTGGAAGGTTCAGGAGGACTTCCACCGGCACCACGCTGCAGAGTGCTGCTTTGCCACCGCCGAGGTTACATTCGTGGCCAGGGCCCGACGGGGCGCCGTCCCCGAGCTGGCCATATTCATCTACACCCCATGCGACCACTTTGCCCGTGTTGAGGAGCGCCAGGCCGTAATCTTCCCCCGCGGCTACGGATTTCACTTGTTCGAGAGGTTGGGCACACGGGAACGTCTGCCCTGGTGCGCAAACCGGTGCAGGTTTGCCGCTGCCTTCTTCGTTGGTGCCGTTGCCGAGCTCCCCAAGCGCGTTGTTGCCTCCACGCCAGGCCAGGACCTCGCCGGTGGTTTCCAGCACCGCCAGACTCAGACCGCGTCCCGCGGCGACCGACCGCACTTTTCCGGCTATGCCCGCTACTTTCTGCGGTTCGTAGGGACTCGCTTCAACTTCCCATTCGTAGACTTCTCCGTTTTTCAGTCGGGCCAGGACGTGTTCTTCGGCAGCCGAGACCTGTTCGACCGTGTGCGGCAATCTCACTTCCACCGGCGTGTCGCTGAATGGGGTGTCGGTGCCGTTGCCGAACAGCCCGAAGTTCGCACCCCAGGCGACCAATTCCCCGCCGTTCCGTCGGGCGAAGCTGACGGACCCGACGGCTGCCACTTCTTCGACGCCCGTCAACTCGTTGGTCGTGGAGGTGCACGAGGAGGCGCCCTTTTCACACACCACCACTGGCACGAGGCTGTTAGTCGTGCTCGCATCGCCGAGCTCGCCAACGCCGTTCTCGCCCCACGCCAGCACGGTGCCGTTGCTCAGCAGGGCGAGGCTGTCACCTTCACCGGCCGCGACCTGTGTGACGGTGACGCCCGACGGGAGGCTCGCCTGCACCGGCGCGAATGCGTTTGTCGTCGTGCCATTGCCCAACTGGCCTACGGTGTTGAGCCCCCATGCAAGGGTGTTGCCGGAGGCCGCAGCCGAGCTCGCAGCCGCCATGCTCACCACAACCGAGGCTAGGCAGGCCACGATGGTTCTGACGGGTACCGGGCGACGCCACGCGAGCAGCGCGCCACGTCGACGTCCCGGCGTGTCCGTCACGAACGTGCCCGCTGCGTGCAGCCGGGTGGTCGGCCCTGGCATGATGCCCCCCATCGTTGCGGATCTGACTCGCCACGCCGATCGCTTGGTGCGCTTCTCCGAGAGCGGCCGAAACGCCGTGTTCGTGCGTACTATCACATGAACCAACCGCGCGTCAAGAGAGTTAACGCGATGTGTAAATGAGCACGCAACTGCGGGTCGCCCTCTATTCGCTCGGCGGGCCTCATATGGAGGGGCGTCCGTCAAGGTCGGCGAATCCGGGTCTCGCCATCCACAGACCCGGATCGACTGGATGCACCGAGGTCGACCCGACCCCCCCGATACCGGGAGCGACCCGAGGTGGCTGACCGGGCTTCCGGCCGCACCCGATCGGCGCTTGATAGAGCCTCTCGGCGGCCTAGCGACTCAACAATCCGTCCAGAACCGAACACGTGAGGAGCCGATGAGCGCGTTCATCTCGCGCGGTTTCACAAGCCGTCGGCATATGCCGCCGGAGCTGGCGTCGCGGCTTCCGCCCGGGCAGTATGCGGAATCGGGCTACCCCGTGCTCACGGCCGGCCCGACGCCAAAGGTCGACACGGGCGCGTGGAGTCTGCACGTGGACGGCATGGTCGCCAACCCGCGCGAATGGAGCTGGGACGAGTTCCACCAGCTGCCCTTCGAAACGATCCCCTGCGACATCCACTGCGTCACCAAGTGGTCGAAACTCGGCACGAACTTCGGCGGCGTGTCGGTGGACGTGCTGCTCGACGGCGTCGAGCCGCAGGGGGAGTACTTGGTGCAGTACTCCTACGGCGGCTACACGACCAACCTGCCGCTCGCTGACCTGACCGGTGGCAAGGCGTGGGTGGTCACGCAGTTCGAGGGCGCGCCGCTCCCACGCGAGCACGGCGGCCCTGCGCGTATGCTGGTGCCGCACCTGTACTTCTGGAAGAGCGCCAAGTGGGTTCAGGGCCTGCGTGTCATGGACCATGACGAGCCGGGCTTCTGGGAGGTGCGCGGCTACCACAACTACGGCGACCCCTGGAAGGAGCAGCGCTATTGGACGGACTGACCCCAGTCGAGCAGCGCGCCCCAGGCAAGTGGCAGGTGGGCACGGTCACGCAGATCAAGCCCGAGACGCCGCGCGTGAAGTCCTTCCGCATCGCGCTGCCGATGTGGGTGGAGCACCTGCCGGGCCAGCACTACGACGTGCGCCTCACCGCGCCCGACGGCTATCAGGCCGAGCGCTCGTACTCGATCGCCTCCTCGCCACGGGACGTCGGTGAGATCGAGCTGACGATCGACCGGCTCGAGGACGGCGAGGTCTCGCCGTACTTCCACGACATGGTGCAAGAGGGCGACGAGGTCGAGGTCCGCGGACCCTTCACCTCCTACTTCGTGTGGCGCGGGGAAAGGCCGGTGCTGCTGGTCGGCGGCGGATCGGGCGTCGTGCCGCTGATGTGCATGCTGCGCCACCGCCGCCTCACGATGCCGCAGCTGCCGATGCGGCTCGTCTACTCCGTGCGGCACGCCGAGGACGTGATCTACGCGGATGAGCTCGACGCGGATGCTGTGGTCACGTTCACGCGCGACGCGCCGGAGGGCTGGAAGGGCCACACGGGGCACATCGACGCGCCGCTCATCGCGGAGGCGTCCTCGAGCTTCGTGCCCGGCACGGCGTTCGTGTGCGGGTCCAACGGCTTCGTCGAGGCGGCCTCCCAACTGCTGCTCGGCGCCGGCTTCATGGCCGACGAGATCCGCACCGAGCGCTTCGGAGCCACCGGTTAGCGACTGGCGCATGCCGGTCGCTCACTCGAGCAGCTCGGTGATCGCCCTGTCGATGTCGTGCGCGAGCTGGTCGGCGTCGGGGAGCGCTTCGCGGTCGACGTAGATGCCGAAGCAGGCGAGATCGCCGACGTTCGTCATCCCGATCGATAGCGCATGGCTTTCAGCCAGGGGCACGACAGGATAGGTCGCCTGCAGCGGGCAGCCGAGCATGTAGAGCGGCGCGGTCGGGCCGGGGATGTTCGAGACGACGAGGTTGAACGTGCGCGGGCTGGCGATGAGGCGCGACAGCGCGTGCTGCACGGCGGGCAACGTCAGCGCTGCGGCGCGGAGCGCGAGATCGGCGCCCTCGGGCTCGCCGTCGCTCTTTCGCTGGCTCATCGTCCGGTGGACGATGCGCAGCCGCCGCAGCGGGTCGGGCTCGTCACAGGGCAGCTCGGCGAACACGAACGAGAGGTGGTTGCCCAGGACATCCTCGGGGCTGCGCAAGCTGACGGGGACCATCGCCTTGAGCGCGACGGGCCGCTCGCCGCGGCGTATCAGGTAGGCGCGCACAGCACCTGCCACGGCGGCCAGCATCACGTCGTTGACGGTGGTCCCGTGACGGCGCTTGACGGCTTGGATGTCGCAGAATGGACGCTGCGCCGAGACGAGGTGTCGCAGCGGCGAGAGCTCACCGTTGAGCGCGCTGGCCGGTGCGATCCCCAGCGAATGGCTCAGCGCGCGGACGATTCGCGTCGTGCCCGCGGCCGCCTGCCTGGCGGCGCGCGCGGGCGAGGTGGCCGCCCCCAGCGTGTCGCGCACAGCACCCAGCGGAGCGCCGAGGAGATCGCCCACGCCCCTCATCAGTAGGCGCTCGGCGCTCGGCGGCGGGGCCGCGTGCCACTCCTCCTCCGCGATCGGGGCCGGCTCGGGCGACGGATCCAGGAGAAGCGAGGCGAGCTCCACGGCGGCGATGCCGTCCACCATGCAGTGGTGGACCTTGCCGACCAGGCCGATCTGCTGCGTCTCGGGTTCCTCGCAGATCCAGATCTCCCACAGCGGCCGCGCGCGCCGCAGTGGCGTGGACAGCACTTCGTCGACGAGCTCCCCGAGTGGTCCGGGCGCCCGGTAGACGTGCCTGTCGACCGAGAAGCCAGGGTCGTCGACCCACTCCGGGGCGTGCAAGCCGAGGGGGACATGCGCGAGCTTCTGCCGATAGCGCGGTGCGCGAGGCAGGCGCGCCTCGATGTGATCGCGCAACTCCGTGAAATGCGGTAGTCGCCCTCCGGCGGGCGCCGCCAGCTTCGCCGCCCAGCCGACGTGCATATGGGCCGCGGGGGTCTCGACCGCGAGGAACGAGGCGTCAAGCGCCGACAGCCGCGAGCTGGCCGTCACGACGCGGCGGGGCTCCCTCGCCTCGCCGGAGGGCTTGGCCTGCCCGCCCTCCTGGGGCCGGGACGCCTCCGTTGAATCGGCGTGTCCCGTCTGGTGACACTCGCGCGCGGTATCTCGCGTCGGCCCCATTCCGCGGCCAGCGCGAACCCGACGAGCTGATCGAAATAGCTTCGCAGCGGCGCCGGTGCGATGCCGCTGGGGCGCAGAGCGACGCGCGCGCGCCGGTCGTCGTATCTGACTGCCATCGCGAAATAGGGGAAGAACATCTCGCTTCGCACGAGCGCTCGCGTGTGGCGCTCGTCGCGACTGGCCCGCACGAGCAGGGGGTGCACCAGGCGTCGGTATGGCCCGGGCGCGATCAGGCGCGGCGCGGGGCGCTCGAAGTAGGAGGTCGCCAACTCGACCAGCTCGCCGACAGTGCTCGCTTTCGCGCCGGCGGTCAGGTGATAGGTGGAGCCCTCGGCCTCCGGCGCCTGGCTCAAGGCGAAGATCGCGTCGGCGACGTAGTCGACGGAGACCACGTCGACCGGCGCGTCCCGGTGCGCGGGGAGCGCGAGGTATGCGCCACGCGCAAACGCGCGCAGGGGCCAGTAGAGGACGTTGAAGGAGTTCGTCCAGCCGCTGTCTCGCTCGCCGACGATGATGCTGGGACGCAGCACGGTGATCGGCAGTCGCGCATGCCAGGCCGACACCAGCCGCTCCGCCTCGAACTTCGAGTGCTCGTAGGCGTTCCGAAACCGTTGCCCGACATCGAGTTCATCCTCGCTGAACAGGCCGCCATGTTCACCCGCGACGTAGGCAGTCGAGACGTGGCAGAGTCGGCGCAAGCCGCCTCGCCCTTGGCAGCGCTCGCCGAACTCCAGTATCCGCCGGGTTCCGTCTACGTTGATCGCGCGCAGAGCGCCGATCGGCTGCTCGAACGAGACCGACGCTGCTCCGTGCACGATCTCGCCGACGCGCTCGGCGAGCTCGTCACGTCTGCGGCCCAGGCCGAGGTTGGGCTGACAGATGTCGCCGCGCACGGCTGTGACGCGCTCGCGGTAGGGATGTTCAGGCCCGAAGAGTTCCCGCAGGGTCTGCGCCATCCGCGCTGAGGCGACGCGACTGCTCTCAGCACGGACGAGCGCATAGACAGGGCGCTCGGTCCCCTCCAGATACCGCGCCAGCAGCTCCATGCCGAGGAATCCCGTCGCGCCTGTCAGCAGCACGCCGTCCTGACTCAGTTGCTCGGCCGTGGTCAGCGTCGGATCGACTCCCCTGTGCGGTCTCCCTCTGGGCCGGCGCCCAACCGGTCGTCGTCGATCGTGAGCCGGCGGCGGGCGCCATCTCGATGTCTATGTCCGCATCGCCGCCGCGCCAAACCGGACTCAGCAAAGAAATCACAAGGGCCGGGACCACCGGTCGGGAGGGCCACTCCCTCATCGTGGCTCGATGCGTCACGCGCCTCACTGGCCGAAGGTCCCAAATAGTGCTCCGTGCGTCTGGACCGCTGCGCACCCGCTGGTGGGGAAGGCCGCCGCAGGCACCGCTCATCCGTTACGATGCCCGCATCCAGGGTCGCCGCGGCCGGAGGTGCCGGTGCGGGGGCGGACGGAGACGCTGAGAGCCTTCACGCCCGCGTTCCGCAAGCCCGGAATCGCCTTCGCCGCGGTCAGCGCCCACCGACTTCCAGGAGAGGAGACGAGGATGACGCGTCGGCACCGGCTTCGCAAGCCAGGCAGGTCGCGGAGAAGCTATGCGGCTGTCGCCACACTCGTCGTCGTGGCGCTCGGCGCCATGGCGAGCGCTGCCTACGCGGGCAACGTGAACATCGTCAGACAGGGTGCGCCGCCGCCCAAATTCCCGCCCAACACCCACTACTTCACAACCATCCAGGCCGCGGTCAACGCGTCGACGGCGGGCGATTACGTGCTGATCGAACCGGGCGTCTACCACGAAGCGGTGGTGGTCACGAGCGCCCAATCGGACATCTGGATCAGGGGCATGAACCGCAACACCGTGATCGTCGACGGTGGGTACAAACCGGGGAACGGAATCGAAATCGACCAGGCGAACAACGTCTGGGTGGAAAACCTCACGGTGCGCAACTTCGACGAGGGCGCGAAATGCCCGGTCGAACAGTGCGGGAACGAGATCTGGTGGAACGGGGGCGCCAACTCCGGCAAAGTCGGGGCGCACGGTTGGTACGGCTCCTACCTGACCGCCTATGACACAGGGCTGAACGGAGGCTACGGGATCTTCACCGGGAACGAGACCGAAGGGTCCTGGGACAACATCTACGCCTCCGGCTTCAACGACTCGGGTATGTACCTGGGGGCCTGTCAGGAATGCAAGGCCCGGATCACACGTGCGACGATGGAAAACAACTCGCTGGGCTACTCCGGCTCGAACTCGGGCGGCAGCCTGGCGATCGAATGGTCAGTGTTCAGACACAACTCGAGCGGCATCCTGCCGAACTCCGAAAACCCGGGTGATGCACCGCCTCCGCAGGATGGCGAATGCAACAGGGAAAACATCGAACACCCGAACCCGACGCCGACGATCACCTCGACCAGGATTCCGCGCTGCACGGTCTTCCGTTACAACCTGATCACCGAAAACAACAACTCGACCGTGCCGGTCAACGAAAGCACTGCGCGTGCGAGCTTCGGCAACGGCATCATCCTGCCGGGCGTCTACGCCGACCTGATCGAAAAGAACCTGATCGTAGGCAACGAAAAGACGGGGGTGTTCGGGATCGAGTACCCGAACCCGTTCACACCCGAAAACGGGTTCAGCGGCACGATCTTCTTCCAGCTGGCCGGGAACAAGATCAGCAGGAACGTGTTCCTGCACAACGGCTACAAGGGCGGGCCGTTCACGGGTGACGTGACGCTTGCCAGCGGTGCCAACGAAATCTTCCTGAGCACCGAATCGCAATCGAAGAACAACTGCGCCAGCGGCAACCTGCTCACCGACCCGACGTTCCCGGCGAAGATCCAGGGGACGTGGGGGTGCCAGAACGAAATCACGCCGAACCCGGGCGGAGCACCGGCCGTCTACGAATACATCCTGGCCGCGGCCGAAGAAGCGGCAGTCGTGAGGAAACCGACCCCACAGCCGGCGCCCCCACCGCAGCCGACGATGCCGAACCCGTGCCAGGGGGCGCCCAAGAACCCGCTCTGCCCGTGAGCACCGGCTAACGGATCTAGCGGATCCAGGCGCGAAGCGCGCTGCCGTCCCTTTCGAGGGGCGGCAGCCGCGTGCTGTCTAAGTCAATTCACAGGCTGGAATTAGGAAGCGCACAGCATCCTGCGCAACGCTGTCGGTCATGTCAGATCCACAGCCCCCCCAGCCGCCGATCGGCAAACCGGCGATCCGCGTCCCACCGGTCGTCGAGATCGTCGTCCCGGTCCACAACGAGCAGCACGTGCTGGGCGCGAGCCTGCGCGAGCTGCACCGGCGCATGAGACTCGAGCTGGGGCTTCCCTTCAGGATCACCGTCGCCGACAACGCCTCGACCGACGCGACGCTCCTGCTCGCGCGGGAGCTGGCGGCGGAGCTGGCCCAGGTCGAGGTCCTTCACCTCGACCAGAAGGGACGCGGTCGGGCGCTGCGAGAGGCCTGGCTGGCCAGCGACGCAGACGTCGTCGCCTACACGGACGTCGATCTCTCCACCGACCTCTCCGCGTTGGGAGACCTGCTGCTGCCGCTCGTGGGCGGGCGGGCGGACCTCGCGATCGGCACCCGTCTGGCGCCGGGAGCAGAGGTGACCCGAGGCCTCAAGCGCGAGCTGATCTCGCGCTCCTACAACATCCTGCTACGCGTCTCGCTGGGCGTGACCTTCTCAGACGCGCAGTGCGGCTTCAAGGCGGCCCGCAGGTCGGTAGTCGAGCCGCTGCTGAGGCAGACACGCGACGACTCGTGGTTCTTCGACACCGAGCTGCTCTACCTGGCGCAACGCGGCAAACTCTCGATCCACGAGGTTCCCGTGCGCTGGGTCGACGATCCCGACTCGCGGGTCGACATCCTCGCCACGGCCCGCGAGGACCTGAAGGGGATCATGCGGCTGCGCCGTGCCGGCCGCGGCGAGGACCTGCCAGATGTCGCGCCGGCGCAGCGGCCCGATGGCCGGGTCCGCCGGCCGGTCACCGGCGCACCGGCCTAGTGACTCACGACACTGGCTCGTCGCGCGCTACCGCTCCACGAGGGGGCGGATCTCGATTGCGCCGCCCATCCGGGCGGCGGGAATCCTCGCGGCGAGCGCGATCGCCGCGTCCAGATCGGGGGCGTCGTAGAGCAGGTAGCCGCCCAGGGCCTCCTTCGTCTCCACGAAGGGGCCGTCCGTGGTGAGAACCTCGCCGTCCTTCACGCGCACGGTCGTGGCGGCCTCGGGCGGCTGCATCCAGGCCCCCGGCGTCACGCCGGGCGTCTCCCTGATCGCCTTGTAATCGGCGTGTATCGCCGCCCTGTCCTCGGGCGGGAGCCGGTCCCACTCCTCGGTCTGCGGGAGCGGTGTCGTGCCCTGGTTGATCAGCAGCATGTACTTCATGCGCGCTCCTTCGAGTTGTCTCCCCCTAGACGAACCGATGATCCCGAATTCGACAGGTGGGTCCCGGCGAAAGGGAGAAGCGTCCTGGCCGCCGGGACCCAGCGCCGGCCGGCGTCGACGAGCTCCTAACCTGGTGGTGCGCGGCAGACGGCCGCGTCGCAAGCTACAGGAGGAAAAGATGGAGACGACCGTTCAGGTTGACCGGGAGCGCGTCCGCTCGCTGATCGAGCGCGAAACCGCGCGGTTGGACGCGCGCACCGGGGCCAGCGCGGCGATGTACCAGCGCGCCCGACGCTCGCTGAGCGGCGGCGTCGCATCCAGCTACCAGGCACGCGATCCATGGCCGATCTACCTGACGACCGGAGAAGGCGCGGTGGTCCACGACGTCGACGGCAACCGCATGTGGGACTTCCACAACGGCTTCGGCTCGATGGTCCAGGGGCACGCCCATCCGGCGATCGTCCGGGCGGTCAGCGAGCGCGTCGCGAAGGGCACCCATTTCGCGGCGACCACCGAGGACGGCGTGCTGGTGGCCGAGGAGCTGCAGCGCCGGTGGGGTCTGGAGCGCTGGCGCTTCCTGAACTCGGGCTCGGAGGCGACGATGGACGCGATCCGCATCGCGCGGGGCTACACCGGGCGGGACACGATCGTGAAGATCTTCGGCTCCTACCATGGCCATCACGACGCGGTGATGGTCTCGATCGGTGTCGAGTACGACCGCATCGGCGACCGCGAGGACTACGCCTCACTGCCCTACGGCGCCGGGATCCCCAAGGCGGTCTCAGACCTCACCGTCCCGGTGCCCTTCAACGACGCCGGCGCGATGGAGCGGCGGATCGAGCGGCTCGAGCGCGAAGGGCGTAAGCCGGCCTGCGTGATCATGGAGGCCGCGATGATGAACCTCGGCGTCGTGCTCCCCGAGGAGGGCTACCTGCAGGAGGTACGCGACATCACGAGCCGTCACGGGATCGTGCTGATCTTCGACGAGGTCAAGACGGGCCTCGCGATCGCCGCCGGGGGCGCGACCGAGCGCTTCGGCGTGAGGCCGGACATGGTGACTCTCGCCAAGACCCTCGGCGGGGGCCTGCCCAGCGCGGCGGTCGGCGGGAACGAGGAGGTGATGCGGGTCGTCGAGGACGGAAGCGTCTACCAGGTCGGCACCTACAACGGAAACCCGCTCGGCATGGCCGCGGCCCGAGCCAGCCTCGAGGAGGTTCTGACCCCGGAGGCCTACAGGCACATGGACGCCCTCAACGACCGGATCGTCACCGGCTGCGAATCGGTGATCGAGCGCTACGGACTGCCCGGCTACGCCGTGGGCCTCGGCGCGAAGGGATGCGTGACCTTCTCGCCCGCCAGGATCGTCGACTACGAGAGCTTCAAGGCGAACCAGGATGCCGAGATCACCGAACTGGCCTGGCTCTTCAACATGAACCGGGGGATCTTCATGACACCCGGTCGCGAGGAGGAGTGGACCCTCTCGGTCGCCCACACCGACGAGGCTGTCGACGCATACATCCAGGTCTTCGACGAGATGGCCGCCGAGCTGACCGCCTGACCGGCCGCGGGCGCCGGGCCCAGGGGGTCGGACCATCGCGGGTCGGCTGGAGCTCGACCGCTCCACTGCCGCCTCGCGGCGGGTGGGCGATTGCGCTCCCCTCCAACCTTTTGTGTGACGGCGCGTTGCATCGGGTAGACCGTCACCGCGAGGAGCAGGACCCGGAGGGGAGATGCGACCAGAGGCGGCCACAGAGCGCAGGATCGGGATCCAGCTGCAGGCGTGGCGATGGCATCGATAGTCGTATCGGGATCCGTGCTGCGGCGGCCCCTGGGAGCGAACCTCGCCACGCACCTGCACTACCTGATCGGGCTGCGCAAGCTGGGTCACCGGGTCACCTACGTCGAGGAGAGGAGCTGGCAGGGACCCGGACGCGGCGGTGAGGGCGATCACGGCACCGGGGTGCCCCGCGCCGGGCTCTTGCTGCTCGGCGATCTGCTCAGGCGCTGCCGGGTGGACATCCCCGTGGTGTGGATCGACGCCGACGCGGGGCTGGTGGGGGGGATGGTCTGGCCGCAGCTGCGCCGTCGACTCTCCCGGGCCGACCTGCTGCTCGACCTGGGAGGGCACTGCTGGCTCGAAGAGCGGGGTCTGGCCGGCCGTAGGGCGCTGGTCGACATCGACCCCGAGCCGATCTTCGCGACGGCCGGCAGGCAGCCCGATCACGACGTCTACTTCTCCTATCGCAGGGACCTCGACTCCTGCGCCGGAGCCGACTGGCTGCCCACGATCCCGCCAGTGGTCCCGCGGCTGTGGTACGGGCCCGCCGTCCGCGACGGGATGCCCTTCCAGGTGCTGGCCGACGACAAGCCCGGACCGGGAGCCGGCCTTCCTGAGCCGGGGTCGCGAGAACACGATCTGCTCGCGCTGCCAGGTCGCGTCCGTGCTCCGCTTTGGATCACCGTTCCCGGCGGCGAGGGGGAGCTGCAGCGGGCGCCTGGCACGGGCCGGCTGGACCGTGCGGGAAGCATCGGCCGTCGAAGCCTCGCTCTCGACCTACAGGGGACGCGTGATCGGCGCAGGGGCGGCGCTCAGCTTCCTGGAGGCTGACGGCGCCCGTGCGCAGGGTGCCTGGCTCAGCGCGCACAGCGCGTGCTTCCTGGCGGCGGGACGCCCCGTGATAGTGAGCGAGGGCGGGGCCGGCAGCTGGCTCCCCACCGGCGAGGGAGTGCTGACGTTCAACGACCTCGATGGCGCGGTCGACCAGCTCGAACGGGTGGGAGGCGACCTGCCCCGGTATTCCCGGGCGGCACGCGAAGCCGCCGAGGAGGTCCTGCACTACCGCGTCGTGCTGCCCTGGCTGCTCGAGCGCGCGCTGCCCCGCAGGCTGGCGGCGGTTGCCTGAGCGCTCAGTCGGCCAGCGCTGAGCGGACGGCCGGGGCGGTGGGCGCGAGCTCGTCGGACAGCCGCTCGAGCAGCATCAGCCAGGAGGGCTTGACGGCGACGGCCCGTCGCACCAGCTCCACTCCCTCCTCGAGGTCGTTCGCGGCCACGCCCAGGCCTGCCCAGAAGGTCAGCTCGTCGGCCTCCGGAGCGAGCGCGGCAGCCTGGAGATAGAGGGCGGTCGCCTCGGCGTGGGATCCCTGGGCGGCCAGCTCGTCGGCCTTCGACGCCATGTCGTAGGCCCTGGCCAGTCGCAGCAGACGCTGGAGCTCGCCCAGCGGATCGGCGTGGTCATCGACACGGATGTCGATCCGGGCGCGCCACGGCTCGCCCCGCGCGGGCACGAGCAGCATCGCCGCCGATTGGCGGCCGCGAACATCGCCGCCGGCACGCTCCGCGCCCACCAGCGCGGCGAGGAGGCGCTCGGCGAGGTCGCCGCCGTGGTCCCGGTAGGCGGCGGCCATCGCGACCGGCACGGTCTCGCCGGCCATCATGTTGGCCTGGGCGGCGAAGCCCTCGCCGACGACGTGCCCGGCGTGAGGTATACACCCCTCGCCGGTGTGGGCGGCCGCTCCGCCGCGCGCGTCGACCACGCCCAGCTGTCTGTAGCGGGCGTGCTCGTCGGCGCTCAGCACAGCCGCCATCGCGGCCCTAGCGTCGAGCCCCTCTTGAAGACGCTCCAGCACGTTCGGGCCATGAGCGACCTCGGCGACCGACTGCGTCGCGACCGCGCCGACGCCTGCTCGCGCCCAGGAGACGACGCTTCCGACGGAGAACCAGTGCGACTGGACCGCGACTCCCAGCTCGCCCGTTGCGCGGTCCCGGGCGACGATCGAGTAGGTGCCATTGCGCACCCGCGCATCATCTCACCCGGCTGGAAGCGGCTGACTTCACGCGCTTGCGAGCGCTGGGTCGGTCTCTAGGCGGTCGTGCCCGCCAGCTTGCGCAGCAGGGCGTGGAGCGTCCGTCGCTCGTCGGCCGTGAGCGAAGCGAACATCTCACCCTGCAGCTTCGCGGCGATGTGGCTCACGCGCTCGAGCGTCTCCTTGCCCTGATCGGTCAGGTAGATGCTGCGGGCCCGGCGATCCGCGGGATGGGGTCGACGCTGGGCCAGGCCCACGGCTTCCAGCTCGTCGATCACCGCGACCATCGAGCTGCGGTCGATGCCCGTCTGCTCGTGAAGCTGTTGTTGCGTGATCCCGGGGTGGGCGGCGACCATCGTCAACACGCCGAAGTCGCGCGGGTGCAGGCCGTCCGCCTCGAGGGCCTCCCGGAACCGACGCCGGGAGGACTCGCCCAGCCGGGCGAGCAGATAGCCGGGAAAGCGGGCCAGCTCGGCCGGTATCGGTCCCCTGTCCCACATCCCTGGAGCCATCTTACGTGGAACCCATTGTTTGTGCTACAAATGATTCCGGCAGTACACGAAACAGACAAGGAGGCGACGGATGAGATCGGTCACTCGCTGGGTACTCGCTCACAAACGTCTGGTGGTCGTCTTCTGGGTGGTGCTGACGCTCGTCGGAATGGTCTCGGCAGGGCCGGCGACCAAAGCGCTCAAGCAGAAGTTCTCCGTCCCGGGCAAGGAAGGCTGGACCACCAACCAGCAGATCGCGCGCGACTTCCACGGCACCGGCGGCAACACGTCGCCGCTGCTGCCGGTCGTCTCGCTGCCGGCAGGGACCAGCGTCGCCTCCCCCGGCGTCGCCGCTCGGCTGAGCGCAGTGGAAGCACGCGTCAGGCAGGCGCTCCCCGGTGCCAGGGTGGCGGGCTACGGGAGCACCGGCAGCCGCGCCTTCGTCTCGGCCGACGGGCGCACCACCTTCGTGCTGGCCTACCCGCGACCCGACCCCAACCAGCCGTTCGGCGACAACCCCGAAGCAGCCAGGCACCTGACCGCCGCGCTGAGGGGGACGACCATCGACGGCGCGGCGGTGCACGTGACCGGCTACGACGCGCTGTCTGTTCAGAGCGGCGGCGGCAACGGGCCCGGCGTGCTCGTCGAGGCGCTGCTAGGCGGCGTCGGCGCGCTCCTCGTGCTGGCCTTCGTGTTCGGCTCGTTCCTGGCAATCGTGCCGATCATGATGGCGATCGTCTCGATCCTCACGACCTTCCTCGTCGTCTGGGGCCTGACGACAGTCACCGAAGTCTCGCCGATCGTGCAGTTCCTGGTCGCGCTGATCGGCCTGGGCGTGTCGATCGACTACGCGCTGCTGGTCGTCGTGCGCTGGCGCGAGGAGCGGGCGCACGGGCGCACGGGGGACGCGGCGATCGAACGGGCGATGGAGACGGCGGGACGGGCCGTCGTGTTCAGCGGGACGACCGTGGCCATCGGGCTGCTGGCACTCGTCGCGCTGCCGCTGCCGTTCCTGCGCTCCGTCGGGTACGGAGGGATGCTGATCCCGTTGGTCAGCGTGCTCGTCGCGATCACCCTGTTGCCGGTCGTGCTGAAGAAGCTCGGCCCCCGGCTGGACTGGCCGCACAGGCGCGACGACGACCGCGCAAGCCGCTCGTGGACCGTGTGGGCGCAGACGGTCGTGCGCGGCCGCTGGCTCGCCGCCCTCGGCGCGGCGCTGGTGCTGGCGGCGCTGGTGCTGGCCGCCACCGGCCTACAGCTGGGCATCGCCAACCTCAACACGATCGCCAAGCAGGGCGAAGCCAAGCAGGGCCTCGTCGCGCTCGAGCAGTCGGGGATCGGCTCCGGCGCGCTCGTGCCACACGAGGCGCTGGTCGAAGGCGCGACACCGCCGGCGCGAGTTGCGAGCACCCTTGCGGCTGTGCCGGGGATCCACGGAGCGGTCGCCCCGAGCGGCCCGGAATGGCGCCGGCCGGGCGCCTCGGTGGTCGAGGCGTTCGCCGTGGCCGACGGCTCGACCGCGGCGGCCAAACAGACGCTGGAAGGCGTCCAGGCGGCGGCCCACGCCAGCGGGCCCGGAGTCCGGCTGGGGGGTCGGCCGGCCCAGAACCAGGACTTCATCGACGCCGTCTACGGCAACTTCCCGCTGATGATCGGCCTGATCGCGCTGGTGACCTTCGTGCTGCTCGCGCGCGCCTTCCGCTCGCTGCTGCTGCCTCTGAAGGCGGTGATCCTGAACGTGATCAGCGTCGGCGCGGCGTGGGGGGTGCTCGCGATCGTCTGGCAGAACGGCCACGGATCGAGCGCGATCTGGGGGATCGACGCGACCGGATCGATCACCGCCTGGATCCCGTTGATGGTCTTCGCCTTCCTGTTCGGGCTGTCGATGGACTACGAGGTGTTCATCCTCGCCCGCATGCGCGAGGAATACGACGCGACCGGCTCGACCGACATTGCCGTGATACGCGGGATCGCCCGCACCGGCCGGCTGGTGACGAGCGCCGCGCTGATCCTCTTCCTGGCGTTCGTCTCGCTGGCCTCGGGTCCGGAGACCGAAATCAAGGTCCTCGCCACCGGGCTGGCCGCCGGGATCATCCTCGACGCGACAGTGATCAGAGCGCTGCTCGTCCCGGCGGTGGTCTCGCTGTTCGGAAGGTGGAACTGGTGGCTGCCTCACCTGCCCGCGCGGCTGCTGCGAGTCGAGCCCTCGCTGCCGCCCCGGACGGTGCCCGGGGAGAGCGGCGGCTAGGGCCGGGGCGACGCGCTCGCCAGGGTCCGGCCGCGCTGCCGAGGCGCTAGGCTCAACCCCATGCCGTCGGCTTGGCCGACCCTGCCGCTGGAGGACTGGCGAGACACGTGCGACACGCTGCACGCCCACACGCAGCTGCTCGGCAAGCTGGCCGTCGCTCTCGCCCCGCCGGAGCCCCAGCTGCAGCACGCCGCCCTGAGGCTCACCGCGCGGGGGTGGGAGACGGCGCCTCTGCCCGCCCCGGACGGCTCGGGTGCGCTGGTGGCTCTGCTGGACCTGCACCTCCATCAGGCTCGTGTCGAGCACAGCCGCGGCGGCAGGGTCCAGGTGGCGCTCCCGGGCCGCTCGGTCGGCGAGGTAACCCGCGAGCTCCTGGCGGGAGCCCGTGAGCTGGCGGGCGCGATCGAGATCGATCCCACCCCCCAGGAGGTGCCCTGGTCGGTCCCCTTGGACGAAGACGACGAGCACGCCAGCTACGAGACGGAGCAGGTCGCGCGGTACTTCGCCGCGGCGACCCATGCGGCGCTCGTGCTGGCCGAGTTCCGCGCGCCCTACCGGGGCCGCAGCACGCCCGTCAACGCCTGGTGGGGATCGTTCGACCTCGCCGTCAACCTGTTCTCGGGCCAGCCGGCTGAGCCTCCCTCGCAGGACTTCATCATGCGAAACGCCATGAACGCCCAGGAGGTCGCGATCGGCTGGTGGCCCGGAGACGCGCGCTACGGTCGCGCCGCCTTCTACGCGTACGCTCACCCCGCGCCGGCGGGCTTCGGAGAGGGTGCCGGTGTGCCTGCGCCGGCCCGCTGGGAGCCGGAGCTCGGCGAGTACGTGCTCGACTGGGACGACGTCTGCTCGAGCCCGGACCCGCACGCCACGGCGCTCGAATTCGCTCGCGCGGCGTTCAAGCACGCGTGCCTCCTCTGCGAATGGGACCCCCCGCTCGCCGCGACCGCGCTCGGCACTCCGCCACCGGTCACGTAACGCGCGCGCCGCAAGCGGGACTGAAGGGATGAAGCACTTGTCCCTCTAGTCAGGAGCACGCAAATGGATGCAGTGAAGCGATTCTCCGCCGCCGCGACCGCGGCAGTCGCAGCATTGGCTCTGGCCGCCGGTCCCGCCGCGGCCGATTACGGCCACCGCCCGCCCGGCGGAGACCAGGGGGGACCGCCAAGCGAGCCGGGTCCGCCCAACCCCGGGCACGGCGACGAGCTCACTCCGCTGTTCGTGCAGACCGACGGCCTGACGGGCAACGCGGTCGCGGTCTACGACCGCCACCACGACGGCACGCTAAGCCCTGCGGGCACCTACCCGACGGGTGGGCTGGGCGGCAAGCTCGAAGGTTCGGTGGTCGATCACCTCGCCTCCCAGGAATCGCTCGTGCTCGATCGTGAGGACGGCCTGCTGCTGGCCGTCAACGCCGGTAGCAACACGATCTCGGTGTTCGGCGTCTGGGGCGATCACCTGTATCTGCGCCAGACGATCTCCTCCGGCGGAGCCTTCCCGGTCAGCATCGCGGTGCGAGACGGCGTCGTCTACGTGCTCAACGCCGAGCAGGGCGGCCTGCTCCAGGGCTTCCACGTGTTCGGCGGCAGGCTGTGGGCGATCCCGGGATCGTCGCGTGCGCTCGGCCTGAACCCGACCGCCACGCCCCAGTTCGTCAACACGCCGGGCCAGGTCGCGTTCTCACCGGACGGCTCGCAGCTCGTGGTCACGACCAAGGCCAACGGCAACGACGTCGACGTGTTCGCCGTGGAGGAGTGGGGCCGCCTTTCGGCCTCGCCGAAGGTAACCGAACTGGCTGGAGCGGTGCCGTTCGCGGTCACCTTCGACCGCTTCGGCCACCTGATCCTCGCCGAGGCGGGGACGAACGCGCTCGCCGATCTCGAACTGCGCGCCGACGGCAGCGTGGTCCAGCTCGGCTCGGCCGGAACGAACCAGGCGGCGACGTGCTGGGTCGTGGGGACCTACGGGCGCTTCTACACGTCGAACGCCGGCAGTGCCTCGCTGAGCGGGTTCCAGTCCGAGCCGGGCGGGCAGTTCACCTCGCTCGGACAGACAGCCACCGACGCCGGCACGGTCGACGCGGCGGTGCCAGGCGACGGGCGCTTCCTCTACGTCCAGGCGGGCGCGCTGGGGATCGTCGATGAGTACGCCATCGCGCCCGGTGGCGCGCTGAGCGCGATCGGCTCGGTCACCGTGCCGGGAGCGGTCGGCGGCGAGGGTATCGTGGCGCCGTGACAGTGGGCGATGGGCGGTGGCGCCGGCTCCCCCGGCGCCCCGTCGATCGCCATCCAGAGCGATGCTCCTGCACACGGCAATTCCACTGCTCCCGTCGCTGCGGCTCAACGTCCTGGGCGCCGTCGCCGCGCTCGCATGGCGCGCGGCCGGCTCGAGGACGGAGGACGACGACCAGCAGCTGCTGGCGCGCCTGCGCGCGGGCGACGAGGATGCCTTCCTGGCCCTGGTCTCCCGCCACCAGCCCACCATGATGCGCCTGGCCCGCTCCTTCGTGTCGAGCCCGCAGGTCGCCGAAGAGGTCGTCCAGGACACCTGGCTGGGAGTGCTCAGGGGAATCGACAGGTTCGCAGGACGCTCCTCGATCAGGACCTGGCTGCTGCGGATCCTCGTCAACAGGGCCCGCAGCACCGGCGCGAGCGAGAGCCGAAGCGTCGCGATCGGCGACGCCGACCCGGCGGTCGACGTCTCGCGCTTCGACGCCGGCGGGGCCTGGATGTCGCCGCCGCGCCATTGGGTCGAGGAGAGTCAGGACAGGGTCGTGGCCGAATCGGCGTCCGGCCTGATCCGCGCCGCGCTGGAGGCGCTGCCTCCCCGCCAGCGCGAGGTCGTGGTGCTGCGCGACGTCGACGGCCTCACCAGCGACGAGGTCTGCCGGGTGCTGGACATCAGCGAGGGCAACCAGCGCGTGCTGCTGCATCGCGGCCGCAGCCGGCTGCGCCAGGCCCTCGAGACAGAGCTGGGGGAGGCGTGATGCTCTGGCGGCGGGACGAGCTCGTCTGCCAGCAGGTCGTCGAGCTGATCAGCGACTACATAGAGGGGTCCCTGCCGCGCGGTGAGCGCAGGCGGCTGGAGGCTCACCTGGCGGGCTGCGAGCACTGCGGCGAGTACCTCCTGCAGATGCGCGCCACGATCCGCCTCAGCGGCCGCCTCGCGGTCGAGGATCTCTCGCCGCAGATGCGCGACGACCTGGTCGTCCTGTACAGGCGCTGGCGCGCGGAGGCCCAGGCCTAGTCGACGACTGCCGCGGGGGCTGGCTCCGCCGCCACGACGGTCCCGGGCATGGCCGCCAGGGCGGCCGTGCCGAGGGCGGCCAGCGCCGAGAGGTAGAAGACGGCCGAGTACCCCGCCAGCGATGCGGTCAGACCGGCGATCGGGCCGCCCAGGCCGACGCCGATGTCGAAGAACGCCGTGAAGGCGCCCAGCGCCGAGCCGCGCCGATCGTCCTCGACGTCGCCGACGACCATCAGGGCAAGCGACGGGAACAGCATCGAGAAGCCGACGCCCACGATCACGGCGCCCAGCAGCGCCGCCTCGAGCGAGCCTGACGCCGCGATCACGGTCAGCCCGAGTGCCTCGAGCAGCCCGGCAACGGTCGCCGTCCGCCGTGCGCCGGCCCGATCGGGCACGCGGCTGAGGGCCAGGCGGCTGGCGAACACCGCCAGGGCGAAGGCGGTGAACACGCTCGCCCCGCCGCCGATCCCGCGCGAGCGTAGGGCGAGCACCACGAAGCCGGCCAGTGCGGCGTAGCCGACGTTGGCCAGCGCCAGCGCGACCCCCGGCCGGTGGGCGGCTCGCGGGAAGAAGGCGACCGGCGCGGGATCCCTCGAGCGGGCCACCGCGGGCTCGGGCAGTCGCATCGCGATCAGCGCGCCGGCGGCCGGCAGCGCCGCCGTCAGCACCCAGACTGAGCTGTAGCCGACATGCGAGCGCAGCAGCTCCCCCGCCACCGGACCCAACGACAGCCCTCCCCACACGGCCAGCCCGAACAGGCCCAGGGCGAAGCCCCGCCGGTCCTCGGGGGCGAGGTCGACCGCCCACGTCGCGCCCGCCGTGTAGACCGCGCCCTCGCCGGCGCCGACGACCAGGCGCGCCAGGAGCAGCGCTGCGACGCTGTGCGAGACCAGATACAGGACCCCACCCAGCGCCATCGCCAGCGAGCCGACGACCAGCACGATGCGCCTGCCTCGCCGGTCCGACTGCCTGCCAGCGAGCGGCCTGCAGACGACCGAGGTGAGCGCGAACGCGCCTACCACGACGCCGACGGCGAGGTCGCTCGAGCGCAGCGGCCCGCGCACGAACGCTGGCAGCACGGGTAGCGCCGCGCCGATCGCCACGAACGCCAGCAGCGCGGCCGCGAACAGCCCGACCGACGCGTAGACGCCGGTCCGCAAGGAGGCGTCGGAGCGCCGGAGGCCCGCCGAGGCTCGAGTTCCGGGAACGCTCATCGAGCCATCCAGGCTAGGACATGCAGCACGCCGCCGCCCGCGACGCGAGACTCGTGGCGATGAACGACTGGACCTGGTACGTGATCGTCTACGGCTGGGCCGTCTGGATCGTCTACTGGCTCGCGATGGCGTTCACGGCCCGTAGAACGGTCGAACGGCGCGGGGCGATCCGCGACCGTCTGATCGTCTCGATCGTCGTCATCGCCTGGCTGCTCATCAGGCCCTTCGGCGGCGCGCCGGCCCACCTGTGGGATACGCACCTCGCGCTAGGCATCGCGACCGACTGCCTGTTCGTCGCGTGGGCCGCCTTCACCGTTTGGGCTCGGGTCGCGTTGGGAGGCAACTGGAGCGGCGAAGTGGCGTTCAAGGAAAGCCACGAGCTCATCCAGACTGGGCCGTACGGGATCGTACGACACCCGATCTACACCGGCCTCCTCGCGATGGTCCTCGCCACCGCGCTCCACTACGGACGCGGCTCTGGCCTCGTGGTGTTTGGCCTCCTCTGTGTGGGCGCCTGGCTGAAATCGCGCCAGGAGGAGAGGCTCATGGCCGAACCTTCCCCGACGCCTACCCGGAGTACAAGCGCCGGGTGCACGCGCTGATTCCGTTCGTCCTCTAGCGGGGTGGGTAGGTGCGGGCGCCTCCAAGGTGCACAGACGAGATACTTTGCGACGACCCGAAGCGAGCAAGCTCAGAACGGCGGCCAGTGCCCGAAGGCACAGGCCACCGTCCTCGCCGGGGCGTCGAGTCCGACGCTCAAACGCGCGCTAGAAGCCGACTTCTTCCACGCCTTTGCTTGCCTCCAGGAGCACCGCCTTCGGGAGTGCCTGGGCGTCGGTTTCCTTCATCAGCTTCTGCCCGGCTTCCTTCTTGTTGGAAACCAGGAATTTCAGGAATTCCTTCGCGCCCTTGGCAACTTCTTCGGTCGTGCCCGGGTAGGCGGAGTATTTCGTCACCGCCAGCGCGTAGGTGAAGCCGCACAGCGGGTAGGTCTTCGACGTCACCGCGCTCGACACTTCGTTCCATGGCGCCGTAGTGCTCGCCGGTGGGAACGTAGACAGTCCATTGGTGTAGACGGTCTTCTTGCAGTTCGATTCCGCGGCCGTGCCGCTCTCGCCATTGGTCGACGGGTCGGCGTACTTCGCTTTGCCTTTCGTGCTCGAGCTTTCGATCTCGGCCCAGAACGTGGCCTTGCCGCTCCCGCCTTCGGCTCCGAAGGCGGAGTTTTCGCGCGCTGCGCCGAGCGGGGCATAGCCGATGCTCGACGGTGTCGACGCGACATCCGCTACCACACCGGTGTCACCCGCTTCGGCCGGCTTCGCCACGCCTGCTGCCGTCGGCCACAGTCCGTTCTCGGATTCTTCACCGAGTTCGTTCCAGGTGAAGCTACCGCCTTCGGTGGTCATCGCCGAGCCGCTGATCTGTCCGAGGAACCGCTTGAAGATATGCGTCGATCCGCTTGCTCCTTCGTCCACGATCGGCTGTATCGGCTGCGCGCTGCAGCCCGCTCCCATCAGCACGTCACCGCCCTCGGTCACTTCACCCCAGGTTTTGACTGAGCCGCTGAAGACGCCGTTGAGCGTTTTGTCGCTCAAGACGAGCCTTCCGGGCGCTGCCGTGCTGGTCGCGGTGCAGCCGCTCGGCAGATGCGCGACCACGGCCAGCGAACCCTGAGAGACGGGAACCGTCTGCACGGGGCTCGGGACTTTCGCCCCGAGTTCGACGCTTGCTTTCTGGGAGACGTTCAGCGGCCCGCTCTGGATGACCACCGGGTTATTGTAGATTTCTTTGCCTTCGGGCCATGGTTTGTGCCACGGCCATTCGTTCGGTGGTTCCCAGGGAATCGGTTCAAAAATGATGAAGCAGTGGATTTCCCAAACGGTGTACACGCGTTTGATCCAACGGTGATTCCAGTATTCATATCTGACGAAGGTGTGAGGGATATGGATGCAGAAGTTCGGTTTTGCACCGGCGGGGCTGGCGGCGTTTGCCGACCCAGCAGCCGCTGACATCCCCATCAACATCGCAAGCGTCGCCGCGGCCACCGCCACGAAGCGCAGCAATCTCTGTCCAGGTTGACGCGGTCCGCTTCGTGCCGGCGGCACGTTCGGCGCGCTCGGCACCAACGAAACTAGTCCGTGCATAGTGAATCCCCCCATGTGGTAGGCAGGCTGAAAAATTGGCCCGCGGAATCCTGGGCGGGCCACATCACGCCACCGCGTGTGCGTACGCCCGTCAGAGCGCAGCACCCATGCAGGGTACGTCCTATCCGATCGGTCGCTGGCGAGTCAAGGGGTACACCCGGATCTTCACACCGCGGCCGACGCAGCGAGGGAGAGGAGTGTCACAAGTCCGCGGGCGGGTGTCCCGGCGGGTGCGTGGGCGTGATCACGCACCCATCTTCGACCACTCCGCCTTGTGCACCCGCTTGGCCGCCTGGTAGTCGAGTAGCGCCTGCGGCGAGTCGACGTCGCCGAGCGTCGGGTGCTTCGGGACGAGCCCCTTGGCCGCCTCGAGCTCGTAGCGGTTGGCCAGCACGGCGCCAAGCGACTTGATCTTCATCTCGCCGAACCCCGGCAGGCCGGCGATGTTGGCGCGCAGCTCCTCGGCGCTCTTCGCGTCCTTCCAGACCCTGTCTGCATTGCCGCCGTACTCGTCCCTGACGTGGACGGCGAGTTCATGGACCCGCTCGGCCATTTTCCCGGGGAAGCGGTGGATGGCGGGTTTCTCGCGGAACACCGGGTCGAGGTCGGTGGCGGCCAGGCGGGCTGGATCGAGTGTGCCCACCCGCTCCTTGATCGCCAGGGGCCCCATGAACGCCTTGGGCACGGTCACCTGCTGGTCCAGCGCGAAGCCGATCAGCAGCGCCATCGGGTCGGTCGCGATCAGAGCATTGGCCTCGTCGGACTCGGTGAAGTAGAGGCGCTCGGGCATCGGATCGATCCTAGCCTGGCTCCCTCGCCGGGTGCGGCGCAGCACCAGCAGGAAGTCATCGGCCGAGACGCCCTCGAGCCCGGCCGGGGTCGCATATCGCTCCATGTAGCTGGAGATCATGTCCACGACCTCCAGCACGATCGCCTCCTGCTCCTGCGCGGTCCGCTCGATCCGGAATATGTGTTCGAACATCCTGTCGAACAGGCGAACGATCAGGCCCGCCCCGAAATGGGGGCCGTCCTGCATGAAGCCCACCCCTCGCGTCGAGGCGTGCAGCGAGGCGGCCAGGCGCGCGTCGAGCTGACGCACCCGGTCCTCGACGGCGGCGCTCAGGCGGCTGCCGAACCACAGCGGCACCCCCTGGGGATGGGTCTGGTGGTGGCGGAGATGGGCAAGCGCGACCGCTCTGGTCATCGAGCGGAACGTGACACGCTCTATTCCCCGCACGGCCGCTTCGACGGCCTTGTCGATCTCCGCAAGTTCGCGGTCGAGGAACGCGGCGATGATCTCGTCGCAGTCGCCGAAGTATCGATAGATCGTCGCCACGGGAATGCTCGTGTGCTCCGCCAGCGTCCGTGTGCTGAGCGCCTCCACGCCATCCCTGTCGACAAGCTCAGCCGCTCCCTGCAGGATCACCTCGACGCGCTCGCGGCTGCGTCTCTGGACCGGTTCACGCCGTGTCACTCGACCACCTCCCCCTCGCCGCGTGCGTGTGTCGCATCGCGGGCGCTCGCCATGTACATCACGGCCTGCACCCGAGCCACCGCACCGACGGCGTCATCGGGAGGCAGGAGCTCCGGGTGGTGCAATGGCCTCTGCACGAAGCCCGCCGCTCCGTCGAGGCCGACGAAGGCCATCGCGATCGGCGCGTGCTCTCCGAAGAACGCGAAATCGTCCGAGCCGCACGAGCGCCACTGACCCGCCGTCCGAAGACCGGCCGCTCCCAGCAGCTCGCGGGCCGCGACGGCGATCGGCGGGTCGTTGAGCAGCGGCGGCTCGCCCGCCGTGATGAGGACGGTGCCGCGGCAGCCGTGCGCCGCGGCGACCCCCGCGACGACCTCCCGCGCCATCTCGCGCAGCGCCAGCCGGTCCTCCTCGCGCAGCGCGCGCAGCGCGCCGCGCGCGGCGGCGAGGTGCGGGATCACGTTCTCCGCGCTGCCGGCTTCCAGCAGTCCGATCGTCAGCGTGGCCGGGTGGAGCGGGTCGATGCGCCTGCCGACGGAGGCGTGAAGCGCCACCACCGCCTCGCTGAGCGCCAGGATCGGATCGCGTCCTCGATGGGGGTAGGCGCCGTGCGAGGGCTCGCCCTCGACCCGGATCTCGAGCGCGTCGAAGGAGGCGTTGATCGCGCCCGGATTGAGCGCGACGGCGCCCCAGGGCAGCTCGGGATGGACGTGCGCCGCGAGGACAGCTCGCGGCGCGATCCGTGCCAGCGCCTGCTCTGCGATCAGGCGCGCACCCGATGGGTAGGCCTCCTCGCTGGGCTGGAAGATCGCCAGCAGCGGCACGGGCAGGCGCGGTCCGATCCGATCAGCGGCGCGCGCGAGGGCGACGAGTGCCGCCATGTGGACGTCGTGCCCGCAGGCGTGCATCGTCTCGCCCGTGGCGCTGAAGGGCGCTCCCGTGCGCTCTGTGAGGCGCAGCCCGTCGAGCTCGGCCCGCACGGCCACGGGGGCGCCGGGCGAGTCGCCGACCCTTGCCAGCAGCCCGGTCCCGGCGACCGGCTCGGCGGCGACCGGAAGCTCCTCGGCGACGGCCGCCGCCGTCAGGCGCTCCGCGTGGGCGAGCTCCGGTGTGGCGTGCAGGCGGTGGCGCAGCTCAACGGCCCGCTCCAGCTCGCCCTCGACGGCCGCAAGCAGCTCGCCGAGTAGCTCCTCAGTAGACGTCGGCATATCGGCGGCAGATCTCGTTCAGGTCCAGCTGGGCGGTCTGGGCGAGCTCGGCCCGCTTCAGGCTCACGTAGGCGTCGTGGAGCAGGGGCGCGAGCCATCCCCGCGCGGTCGTGTCCGCCTCGAGCGCATCGAGCGCCTCCTGCAGCGACTCGGGCAGTCCCCCGACGCCGAAGCGTGCGGCGTCCTCGCCCTCCAGCTCGCCGGGGTCGCGGTCGAGGATCGGCGGGGCGGGCAGCCCGGCGCGGATTCCCTCCAGGCCGGCCCGCACGATCGCCCCGAGCGCCAGGTGGGGGTTGGCCGCAGCGTCCGCGCCCCGGAACTCCAGCCGCAGCTGGCTCGCGGGCTCGCCGCCACCGAGCGTGACCAGCGGCGGGATCCGCAGCAGCGCTTCCCGGTTCTGCAGCCCCAGGCAGACGGCTCCGGCGCTCCAGTGGTGCGGGCGCAGTCGCTCTGCGGAGACGGGACTTGGCGCGCACAGCGCGCTCAGGGCCCGCGCGTGCGCAAGCACGCCGGCGGCGAACGCGCCGCCCAGCTCGCTGAGGTTGCCGGGCCGGCCCGGGTCGTAGAGCATCGGGCGTCCATCGCCGTCGCGCAGGCTCATGTGCATGTGCACGCCGTTGCCCGCCTCGGACGGGTCGAGCAGCGGCACGAAGCTCGCCCGCAGGCCCTTGCGGCGAGCGGTCTCGTGCACGACCGCCCGCATCACGATGCTGCGGTCTGCGCTCTCCAGCCCGCCGGCGGGAGCCAGCGGGATCTCGAACTGGTGGCTGGCGAACTCCGGGAAGAAGCGCTCGGGTTCGACCCCGGACTCGACCAGCGCCCCCATCACCGAGGTCGCGAACGGCTCCGCACCCCGCTGCGCGGCCAGCGAGAACGGCGGCGCGGAGGGCCCCTGGCGCAGCAGCTGGAACTCGTGCTCGAAGCTGGCCGTGAGGGTCGCTCCGGCATGCTCGGCGAGGTCGCGCAGCGCGTCCTTGAGAAAGCTCCGCGGGCAGCACTCCCAGGGCGTCCCGTCGGTCTGCACGATGTCGCACAGCACGAGCTCCAGGGGCGACTCGCCCGGTTCGGCGCCGACGCTCACGTGGGTGGCCGGGTCCGGCATCAGGCGCAGATCGCCCGTCGCGCCGAACGGGTTCGGTTCGGCCAGCGGCCCCAGGGGCGTCAGGGCATGATTGGCCGGAACCCAGCCGATGCCCGTCTCGAGGTGCTCCTGCAGCTCGGAGGCGAACACCGCGCGCCCACGCATGATCGAGCCGAGGTCGCAGGTGAGCAGCGACACCAACTCCGGCGGGCTCACGCGGCGCCCTCCTCGACCGTGCCGTTGTCCCATAGGCCCTCACGCAACCCGAGCGACGCCGCGCCGGCGCGCAGACGCTCGGCTTCATCGGCCGTGACAACCACGATCACGCCCCCCGCGGGCTTGTCCCGGCGGTCGATCGCCGCCGCCAGCCGCTGCTCCGGCTGCAGGTGGACCCCGTGGTCGCCGAGCGCCGGGTAGGTGTCGGCGACGGCGTAGACGCTCCCGCCGGGCCCCCGCGTGCGCGCGACGATGCACGCGAAATGGCCCACGTCCCAGTCCGGTGGCGGCCCCTCGTCGCGGCCATCGCAGAGGTAGTCCAGCAGCACGACCGGGTCGGGATGGGAGCCCCACAGATGGTGCGTGGCGAGGTTCGCCACCAGTGTCGCCGGCTGATGCGCGGCGGCGGCCAGCTCGAACATGCCCGCCAGACTCGCGGCGCTCCACGGTCCTGAGACGGGGATCGCGGCCAGCCGGCCCCCGGAGAGCTCCTGTATCGCCCGCGCGACCCCGCCGGCGGTGGTTCCCGACACGTCCTGGTCCTCGATCGTCGGCAGCGCCAGGCGGTAGTCCCGCCGCCCGAGCTCACCGTGCGGCAGCGTCGCCGGGTCGCGCGCGCCGGAGACGATGCTCCCGGCCGCCAGCGCGACGGCGTCCTGGTCGGCGGGCTCCCCGCCGACCCGCGCGATCCCGGCGGCGTTCAGCGCGAGGGCGCCGCAGAACGCGCCGCACAGATCGTCGCGCTGGGGGAGCTCCCGCCGGTGGTAGGCAAGCAGCGCGCGGGCGCCGGGGAGCAGGACGCTCTCCAGCGGAGCTGCCGACGCCACTCTCAGCCTTCCGTGACCCGCGGCGCGTAGCGGTGGTGGAGCATCAGGGCGTTGCCGTCGGGGTCCGCGAAGAACGCCATGTGGCACACGCCGGTGTCGAGCGTGTCCGGCGCGAAGCTCACGCCGCGCTCTTCGAGCTGCGCGCGCGAAGCGGCGACGTCGTCTACGTGCAGTGCCAGGGCGTTGCGATTGACGTGGTGGCCGATGCCCATCTTCTCGCCGTCGATCACGCTGATCGTCAGGTTGCCGGTCTCGAACTCGGCGAAGTTCCGCTCCGGCATGAAGACCGAGCGGCGCAGACCGAGCGTATCCCCGTAGAAGGCGGCTGCCGCCTCGAGGTCGCCGGTCGACACCGCCACGAAGTCGACTCCCCCCACCAGCGGTTGGTCAGCGTTCATGTCCCGTTCCCCTTCTCGTTTGGGCTTTGCAAGCTGAGCGCCCATGGTTGATAGCACGTAGGCTTGCATCCCCCACACGCGCACCGCAACCGAAAGGACGCGACCAATGAGCTGGGACTTCTCCACCGACCCCGACTTTCAGCTGCAGCTGGACTGGATGTCCGAGCTCGTCCGCCGCGAGATCTGGCCGCTGGAGGCGATCTGGCACGAGCTGGGGCTCGAGGGCCTGACCCGCGCGATCGCGCCGCTGCAGGAGCAGGTCAAGGAGCGCGGCCTGTGGGCGGCGCACCTGCCGCCAGAGCTCGGCGGCCAGGGCATGGGCCAGGTGCGGCTGGGGCTGATGCACGAGGTCCTCGGCACCTCGCCGATCGCCCCGCTGGCCTTCGGCAACGCGGCGCCCGACTCGGGCAACTCGGAGATCCTCGCGATGGCCGGGACTCCCGAGCAGAAGGACCGCTGGCTGCACCCGCTGCTCGCGGGCGACCTGCGCAGCGCCTTCAGCATGACCGAGCCGCACACTCCCGGCTCGGACCCCACGCAGCTCGCGACGAGCGCGACGCGGGACGGCGAGGGCTGGAGGATCGAGGGACGCAAGTGGTTCTCCTCGAACGCCTCGATCGCCGACTTCCTGATCGTGATGGCGGTCACCAACCCGGAGGCCCGCCCCTCCCAGCGCGCCTCGATGTTCATCGTGCCGACCGACGCTCCGGGCGTGGAGATCCTTCGCGACGTACCCACTATGGAGCACCCCTGGGAGCAGTTCGGGGCCTACGGCGGGCACGCCGAAATCTCCTATGAGAACGTGCTGGTGGGAGCCGACGCGCTGCTGGGAGGCGAGGGCGAGGGCTTCATCCTCGCCCAGCACCGGCTGGTGCCGGGGCGGATCCATCACTGCATGCGATGGCTGGGAGTGGCGCATCGCGCCTTCGACATGATGTGCGAGCGGGCGACCTACCGGCACGCACACGGCTCGGTGCTGGCCCAGAAGCAGACGGTGCAGAACTGGGTCGCCGACAGCGCCGCGGAGATGCAGGCCGCCCGGCTGATGACCCTGCAGGCCGCCTGGACGATGGACACCCAGGGCGCCAGCGCCGCCCGCACCCAGGTCGCGCTGATCAAGTTCTTCGGCGCCAAGGTCCTCCACGACGTCGTCGACCGGGCCCTGCAGCTTCACGGCTCGTTGGGCTACTCGACCGATCTGCCGCTGGAGCAGATGTACAGGTTCGCCCGAGCAGCCCGCATCTACGACGGCCCCGACGAGGTGCATCGCCAGTCGGTCGCCAGGAAGATCCTGGCGGGATATCAGCCGCCGCCCGACGGCGTGCCCACCGAGCACCTGCCGACCCGCCGAGCCGAGGCCCGGGCCCGTTTTGCCGACCTGCTCGAGGCGGTCACCGCGAACGACTGAGCCGCACCGGTCTCCCGCCGGCGAACCGGCTCCGTCGGGTGCGCTTCTAGGCTGAGGCGATGACAGCGGGCGCTAAGAGGCCGCCGGCGGTGTTCGACCCGGCCACCTTCCAGACGTTCAGGTTCCTCGAACGCGAGCTTGCGCCCGACGGGAGGGTGACGCTCGACTACGCGCTCGACGACGAGCTGTTCTTCACCGAGCGCTTCGCGCTTCCCGTGCCGGAGCCGCTTGGCGAGGAGCAGCTCCGCGGCGCCGAGGGGCTCCTCGCGCTGCTCCACTGGGTCGCGGGGGTCAGCTACTTCAAGGCCGCCCTTCCCTCCTCGATCAGTTGCGAGTCGGGGGCTCCGTCGCCGGCGGCGGCGGCGCTGCTCGAGGCGCTCTACTCGCAGGGCCTCGGCGAGCTCGCCTACCGCAACGGGCTGACGGCGCTGCCGCGGCCGCCCTTCCCTCGTGGCCCCGCCGAGACGGGTCGAGCCACGCCACCGCAGCGACTCGACAGCGTGCTCGTGCCGGTGGGCGGCGGCAAGGACTCGGCCGTGGCGATCGAGGTGATGCGGCGCTCCGGCGCGCGGCTGGCCCTGTTCTCGATCGGCGATGCCCCGCCGATCGCTCGCACGGCAGAGGTCGCCGGGCTGCCCCACCTGATCGCCGAGCGCACTCTCGACCCGCTGCTGTTCGACCTCAACCGGGCCGGCGCTATCAACGGGCACGTACCCGTCACGGCAATCGTCACATGTGCGGCGCTCCTGACCGCCGAGCTGCTCGGGTTCGACGCGGTCGCGATGGCCAACGA
This sequence comes from uncultured Solirubrobacteraceae bacterium, assembly GCA_963760785.1. Lineage (GTDB taxonomy): Bacteria > Actinomycetota > Thermoleophilia > Solirubrobacterales > Solirubrobacteraceae > Palsa-744. Next base: position 159,404 of record CAVXEL010000003.1, read on the forward strand.
GCGATCCGCCTCGTCGGGGAACCTGAGGTGGGATGGCGTCGAGATCAACCACCAGTTCAGCAAGAGCCTGGCCGCCGAGCGCCTGCTGAGCGCCGCCGTCGCCGAGACGGGCGCCGGCGTGCGGCAGTTCTCGATCCTGCGCCCGGCCTCCGAGCTGGCGATCGCACGTGCCTTCGCCCGGATGGAGCGCTACCACGGCGCCTTCACCAGTTGCAACGCGATCTTCCGCATCGACTCCTCGCTGCGCACGGCGTCCTGGTGCCGCGACTGTCCCAAGTGCCGCTTCGTCTTTCTGGCGATGGCGCCGTTCGTCGGGCCGGAGCGCCTGCGCGAGCTGTTCGGCGCGGATCTGCTCGACGACGAGGCCCAGTTCGAGGGCTTCGCGCTACTGGCCGCCAGCGGCGGCCACAAGCCCTTCGAGTGCGTCGGCGAGGAGCAGGAGAGCCTTGCCGCGATGCGACTGCTCGCCCGCGACGGCCGCTGGCGCGAGCACCGCGTGGTGCGGCGCCTGGCCGAGGAGGTCCTGCCCAGGTACCCGCTGCCCGAGGGGGATCCGGCGGCGGTGCTGGCGCTCAGCGACGATCACGATGTCCCGGCCGCCCTGATCGACCACGTCCGTGCGCTTCTCGGACCTTGAAGGCTCCCGCGTCGGCGTCTGGGGCGCCGGGCGGGAGATCAGGTCGTTCGCGGCCCAGCTCGCGCGGCGACTGCCCGCCGCGCGAATCGTCGTGATCGCCTTCGACGAGCCGCCCGCCGAGGCACCCGCGCTGGCAGGCGCCGACACCGCACGCGTCGTCGCCGGCGCCGAGGCCGTCGCGGCGCTCGCCGCATGCGAGGTCGTCGTGCGCTCTCCTGGCGTCTCGATCCACAAGCCCCAGCTCATCGCCCTGCGCGAGCGGGGTGTCCCGGTCACGACGGCGACCTCCCTGTGGATGGCCGAGCGAGGCGGTCGGCGCGTGATCGGGATCACGGGCACGAAGGGCAAGAGCACGACCGCCGCGCTGGCATGCCACCTCGCGCTGGCTGCCGCCGTGCCGGCGCGCCTTGGCGGCAACATCGGGCTCCCGGCGCTCGAGCTGCTCGACACCGACCCGGCCGAGCTGGCCGTGGTGGAGCTCTCCAGCTATCACGTCGCCGATCTCGCCGTGGGGCCGGAGGTGGCCGTGTTCACCAACCTCTATCGCGAGCACGCGGACTGGCACGGCTCCGAGCGGGCCTACCGGGCCGAGAAGCTGCGCATCCTCGGCCTGGACGGCGTGCGCACGGCGGTGCTGCCCGCACGCCAGCCCGAGGTTGCCGACGCTCCCACGCGAGCCCAGCGCCGAGTGTTCGGCGCGCCGGAGGGCTGGGACGCCTCGCCGCAGGGCGTCTCGCTGGCCGGCCGGCTGCGGGCTGCGGCCGGCGAGCTGCCGCTCCCGGGCGAGCACAACGCGCTGAACCTGTGCGCCGCCCTCACCGCCCTCGAAGCGGCCGGGATCGAGCCCCCCGAGCTGCCGGGGTCGCTGCTGGGCTTTCAGGGCCTCGACCATCGCCTCCAGGTGGTCGCCGAGTCCGACGGCGTGACCTGGGTCGACGACAGCATCTCCACCACCCCCGAGTCGACACTCGCGGCCATGGCGAGCTACCCCGGTCGTCCGCTGCTGCTGCTCGCCGGCGGGCAGGACCGCGGCCAGGACTTCACCGGGCTGGGCGAGGAGCTCGCGCGCCTCGGCGCCACCGTGATCGGACTCCCGTCGACCGGAGCGCGGCTGCTGGAGGCAGCACGGGCGGCCGGCGTGCCGGCGTCTCAGGCGTTGGCGGCCTCTGATCTGGCCGGAGCGGTGCTCCTGGCCCGGGAACGAGCTGGGCGCGGCGCGGTGGTGCTGCTGTCACCCGCCGCGCCCAGCTACGACCACTACCGGGACTTCGAGGAGCGCGGCGACCGCTTCCGCGCGCTCCTCGAGGTCCCTTAGCTGCCTAGTACCCTTCGCCCGTCGGGCAGAGGGGGTTCGCCGGGACGTGTTCACACGGTTCCGGCATCGTCGGCTGCGCCGGCGGTTCGGGAGTGGCTTTCTCTTTCCTGAGCCCCGAGGCCGCTTCTTCGGACAGCGTCACGACGTAGCCGATCCCGGCCAGGCCGTTGTTCGGCGGCGGCGTCGTGCTGTTCGCACAGCCCCAGGTGCCTTCGATCGCGGTCGGGAAGGACGCCGTGCCCAGCCCGGCGAACGTGTTACCGCTCACGCAGTTGTTGTCCGAGGTGTACTGCCCATGCGGGAAGACGCCGCCCTGCAACGTGATGTCGCTGGCGAATTCTTTACCGCTCGTGCCGTTGCTTTCGAACGTGTTGTTGACGATCTTGTTGCCGGTGAGCTGGAAGAAGATCGTCGCGGCACATTCGCCTTTGGCTTCCTTTTCCTTCGGGCATTCCTTGCGGGTCACCGGCGGGTAGGGGTTGGGGTACTCGAAGCCGAGCACGCCGTTGTTGACGTTGTTCGTGATCGTGTTGTTTTCGACCAGGTCGCCCATGTCACCGGGAAGCTCGATGCCGACGCCCCACGGAGCCTTTTCGGTCGAGTGGTTGGCCGGCACTTCGAGGTTGTTGTTTTCGGTGACCAGGTTTTCCTTGAGGATCGTGCAGTGTTCGATCGTGGTCGAGGTGAACAGGTAGTACGGCGTGTGCGGCTTCTTCGCGTTGCAGATTCCGTTCTGCGGCGGCGGCCCGTCACCGGGGTTTTCGCCGTTCGGCACGATGCCGGCCGAGTTTTTCGCGAAGGTCGACTTTTCGATCACGAGCCGGCCACCGGAGTTCGAGCCGGAGTATCCGACGGCGTTGTATTCCATCGTTGCTTTGCTGACGCGCGCCTTGCATTCCCAGCAGGCGCCGATGTAGATGCCCGAGTCGTTGAAGCCCGAGGCGTAGATGTTTTCCCAGGACCCTTCGGTCGCGTGCTGGGTGAAGATCCCGTAGCCGCCGTCGAAGCTCGTGTCATAGGCGGTCAGGTAGCTGCCCCACCAGCCGCGGAGCCTGTTCTGGCCGGCGTGCTTGTCGGTTTCGCCCGATTTCTGGCCGGTCCACCAGATCTCGTTGCCGCCGCTGCCTTCGGGGTCCAGTTCGCCTTTGGAGTTGGCGCGGTCGAAGTTGCGCACGGTGAGGTTTTCGACCCAGACGTCGTTGGCCTGTTCGATCAGGATTCCGTTGCGGCCGTCCGGCTTCGCTTCGTGCTGGCCGTCGACGATCACCGTGTTGCGGTTCATGCCGCGGATGTGGATGTCGCTGTGTTCCTTGACGACCTTGACTTCTTCGGGGTAGACGCCCGGTTCGATCAGCACCCAGTCGCCCCTGTTGGCGACCGTCGCGTTGACAGCGGCCTGGATGGTCGTGAAGTAGGTCGTGTTCGGCGGGATCGTGCCTTCGGGCGGTGGGCCCTGGCGAACGATCTCGATGTGGGGCGTCTTCTTCGCGAAGGCGCTGCTCGCCATCGCGCAGAACGCGGTGAGCGCTATCAGGGCGGCGAGCGCATATCGCACCCGGCCCGGGCCGCCTGCGCGACCGCCTGAGACAGAACGGCTGAACGGCATCCTCGATCCCTCCCTCTTCGATCAACCGCGGTAGGCGATCCAAGGGGAGGTGAACGGGCTCGTCAAGAGCATCTCCATGCTGAGCCCCACTCCGCCTCGCCGACGAGGCGCACTGCCGCAGGCGCCGGATGACACCCGGCGCACCGGGCAGTGTAGTCGGCCCTCGCACGAAAAAGCAAGCCGGCCTACCACGACGGTAGTAGGCCCTCGGACGCGCGCGAGCGCCGCGGGACCGTCAGGTCTTCTCCGGCGGGGCGTCCTCCGGCGCCTTGGGCGGAACCTGGGGAAGCGCGTCCGGGTCCGCCGCAGCGGCGGCGGCGCGGTTCTCCTCCTTGACCGCCAGCCAGATCTCCTCGCGATAGATCGGGACGCCCTCGGGCGCGGCGATCCCGAGTCGAACCGTGTGGCCGCTCACGCCCATCACGGTGATCAGGATGTCCTCTCCGATGACGACGCGTTCTCCGGGGCGTCGCGTCAGGATCAGCATCGCGGCGATTATGAAGCAATCGCCGGCCGTCGGGGCGCGGGCTGCGCCGGCGGGGGCGAGGAGGGTCGGCTCAGGCGGCGTCGGCTGAGCCGACGGGCTGGCTCTCGGGCTGCTCGGCCAGCTCGAACAGGTGCGCCTGGAGCGGAGCCGGCTCGTGCTCGTTGAGCACCTGGAAGCCCTTCCCGTCGTGCACGAGGATCGGCGCGCGAAGGTTGGCCGTCGTGTCCATCGGGTCGGGCGCGGCGCGCACCGTGACGTAGATCTGGGCCTCCTCCGGATCCTCGATCCCGGTCAGCTCACGATCGCCGGCGGACATCTCGAGGACGAAGTCGGGAAAGAACAGGTACGGCCTGACGATCGGCAGCGCGAGCGCGCCGTCCTCGAGGGAGTGCAGCCAGAAGAACCCGCTGCCCGGGTTGCGGTCGAGGATCGCGTAGCCCTGGCCGCCGAGCCCGATCAGTCCCTGCGGGAACTCCAGCACCTCCTGCTCGTGAACCTCGACCGTCCCGAAACGGACGCTCTGGAATGTGATCGACATACGGGTCTCCTTGGCTCTAATGCAGGAAGTTCAACAACGATTCCTGGACGATGGTGGCACCGGCGTGCAGCGCCGCCGTGTACGCGGCCTGCTCGTTCGAGTAGGCGATCGAGACTTCGGCGATGTTCGCGTCCTGGGTGCTGGACAGCGCCTTGGTGAGGGCGTCCTGGAGCGATTCGATCCTGGTCGAGGCCGCGTTCAGCTGCTTGGTCGTCGCACCCGTGACGGCCTGCAGCTGGACCAGCGCTTCCATGTTGGTGTCCAGGTTCTTCAGGTCGCTCGTGCCGAGCGCCGAGCGGCTTTCGGGGGTCGCTTCGGCCAGGTGCTTGGAGATCGTCCGCAGGACGTCGAGCAGCTTGCCGTCGGCCGCGCCCGTGCCGTTGCCGAGCACCGAGGCGAGGGGCGTCGCGACGTCGATCGTCGCGCCGGGGCCGATCGAGCGTTCGACCGCCTGGTTGTTGCCGTGGAAGACGTCTTCTTCGCCGGCTTTGTAGGGAGCGGTCGTGGTGAGCGTCCCCGAGAAGACGTACTGGCCGGCGTACTGCGTGTTGGCGTCCTGCTTGACCGCTTCGGTCAGCTGGGTCACCTCCAAGCCGATGCTCTGCAGGTCGCCCGCGTTGAGGGTGCCGTTCGATCCCTGGATCAGAAGTTCACGCACCCGCTGGAGGATTTCGCCGATGTTCGCCATCGCGCCGCCGGCGGCCTGCGTCCAGGCGACCCCGTCGTGGACGCTGCTGGCGTACGATTCGAGTCCTTCGATCTGGCTGGTCAGATCGATGACGTGGCTGGTCCCGTAGGGGTCATCGGACGGTTCGAGGATCCGCCGTCCTGAAGACAGTTCCTCGCTGCTGCGCTGCAGCGCCTGCAGCGAGTTGTTGATGTCGTTCAGCGTGGAGTTGCTGAGCATCTCGGAGGTGATCCGCTCGTTCATGGCTACAGCCCCACTCGCCCGGTGTGCTCTATCAGCGTTTCCAGCATCGAGTCCATCGCCGTGAGCGTGCGCGCAGACGCCTGGTAGCCGCGCTGGAAGGAGATCAGGTTGGTCATTTCTTCATCCAGCGAGACCCCGGAGACGCTCTGACGCTGGTTCGCGACGGCCGTCACGGTCGTCTGCAGGTTGGCCTGGTCGGCGCGGGCGTTCTTGACGTCGCTGCCGACCCGCTCGACGAGCGCCGAGTATGACTGGTCGGTGGCCCCGCCGCGCAGGGCGGCGATCGCGAGCGCGACGTCGTTGCCGCCGGGCGCTCCGGTGGAGGAGGTCTGGACTTCCGAGGGCGCGACGGCGACGGCGATCGTCGCGGCGGTGGTGCCGGAGAAGAACGGTGTGCTGGTGTGCAGCGCGTTGACGCTTTTGGCCAGCGAGGCGGCGATCCCGTCGAGCGATTCCCGGTAGGACGCCAGCGCTCCGGTCGGGCCCGTGAGGCTGAGCAGCGCGCCCAGCTGCCCGCCCGACGCCGAAGTGATCGCCTGCGGCCAGTTGACCGTCGTGCCTTCCACCAGCGGTTTGGCAGCGTCGCCGAAGCTGACCGTGTCGGTGCCGTTCGGCTGCTTGACGACCGTGACCTGCGCGAGGCCGGAGAGCTTGTCGAGCAGCAGATCCCGCCGGTCGAGCATTTCGTTGGGCTGTTGACCCGCTTCTTCGGCGAGCTTGATCTGGCCGTTGAGCTGGGCGATCTGCGTCGCGTCGCTGTGGACTTCGCCGTTCGCCCCGGCGCGCGCTTCGAACTGCTGGGTGGCCTGGCTGGAGATGGTCTGCAGCTGCCCGCTGAGCGCGTGCATCGTTTCGGTCAGCTGCCTCCCCGCGGCCACGACGCCCTCCTTGGCGGCTTCGCTGGTCGGCGAGTCCGCGAGGCTGGTCCAGGCGCTCCAGAACGCCGAGAGCTGGTCGGCGAGCCCGGCGCTGGTCGGTTCGTTGAAGGCGCCCTGGGCCTGCGTCAGCTCTTCGGCCTGGGTCGAGGCCGAGCTCAGCGCGCTGTTCTGGGTGCGGTACTGGCTGTCGAGGTAGCTGTTGCGGATACGCGTGATCGTTTCGACCGTGACCCCCGTCCCGAGCCGCCCGCCGTCGCCCGTCAGCGCCGATAGCGCCGGGATTTCGATCGGCGGCTTGGTCGCCATCACGGCCGTCTGGCGCGAGTAGCCTTCGGTGTTGGAGTTGGCGATGTTGCTCGAGGTGACGTCCAGCGCCTGTTGCTCGGCGAGCAGGCCGCTCAGGGCCGTCTGAAGTCCTTGAAGGGTCGGGACGCCCATCGCTCAGGCCCGCAGGTCGAGGACGTGCAGCGCGCCACCCGGGCGCGGGCGATCCCCGGTCGTGGATATCCCGCTCGGGTCGTACCCGCCCGACCCGTCGAGGGCCAGCAGCCCCATCAGGTGGTCCAGGAAGCCGAGCTCGAGCTGCATCAGCGCGCGGTTGCAGGCATGTTCGCGCGAGAGCTCGTGCAGCAGCCCCTTGAGCTCCCCGCTGCGAGTCCTCGCCAGCTCGTGCTGGGCCGGGCTCATGAAGCCCAGCAGCGCCGTGACCGTGACGGCCTCCGGTGCCACCTCCAGCCGCGCCCCGCACCTCTCCAGCAGCGCGCCGCGGCGCTCCTCGAGCATCTCCCTGCGGACCATCTCGCCGCGCAGGATCCCCGCGTGGCGCACGACCGACTTGACGTCCCGCGCACGGATCGCGGCGCCCTGCTCCAGCACCACGGCGAGCATGCTGCGCGTCGAGGAGAGCTGGTCGCCCAGATGGGCGATCACCTCGCCCGCGAGGGCATCGTCCCGAACGGGCGCCGCGGGCAGCGTGGCGGCCGTCATGAGCTGGCGCCCCCGGATCCGGTGACGCGGTGTCCGGCACTCCCGCCGACGCCCTCCATCTGGCGCGTCAGCTGTGCGGCGAGACCGAGCCCGCCGCCGGCGAGGACGCCCTGCGAGAGCGCTTGGGGCAGAAGCGAGGAGTTCATGCTGCCGCCGAGCCCTGACTGCGAGCCTTCTTCGCCGGACGCTTCGCCTTCGCCCGACCCTGAGACAGAGCTGCTGAGCTGCTCGAGCAGCATCTCTTCGAAGCCGACCGCCACCTGGTAGTCCTGCTGGACGCGCGTCGAGCCGTGGCGGACCCAGGCAGGCTCGTGGGCGAGGGCCGCCGGCGAGAGTCCGGCCGCCGCTGCGGTCGACTGCGGCGTCATGGGCGCAGCTGGTTGGCGATCGACATCATCTGGCTCTCGTCCTGTAGGGCGCTGCTGTCCATCTGGAAGGCCCGCTCGGTGGTGACCAGCCCGGTCATTGCGCCGCCCAGGTCGACGTTCGACTGCTCGAGCGCGCCCTGATGGATCCGTCCCCCCTCGCCGCCTGAGGGGCGCCGCTTTCGCCTGTCGGCGCCAGCAGGCTGCCACCAAGCGCGGCCAGGTGCCCGGGGGAGGTGACGGTGACGAGCCCGATGCGGCCGAGTACCCGCGTCCCGGCCGTCACGGTCCCGTCGGATGCGATGCTCAGGCGCGAGGGGTCGACACCGGCGGGAAGCGTGATCGGCGGCGAGAGCCGGTCCCCGGCGGCGGTGACGATCGAGCCGCCGGCGTCGACGCTGAGGCTCCCGTCGCGCGTCAGGCCGACGCCACCGCCGGGTAGCGAGACCTGCAGGTAGCCGTCACCTTCGATCGCCACGTCCAGGGGGTTGCCGGTTTCGCGCAGCGCCCCCTGGGCGCTGCGGCGCCCGATGACCTGCGCGTTCGCACCCGCGCCCGCGGTCGTGTCGGTGCCTGCGATCGCGACGCGGTTGTAGAGCAGATCGTTGAAGGCGACCCGCTCGGACTTGTAGCCGTCGGTGTTGACGTTGGCCATGTCGTTGCTGATCGCGTCCAGCTGGAGCTGCTGAGCCGACAAGCCTGCTGCGGTTGAGAAGAGCCCTTCGAGCATGGTGTGTCCAGTCTTCGGTTTCCGCCGCAGGGCGTAGGCCGCATCGAGGCCCGTCCGGCGACGGGGGGTTGCCTGCCCACACGTGATCGGCACCGGCTGCGCGGACTTGAGCCCGGGGCGTCGAGCGGCAGCGTTCGTGCAGGCCCGTGGCGGCGGACCTGGATGGTTGATTCCACGACCCTGCACCGCCGGTGGCACGTCTGGCCTTCGCCGGCCTTCGTCCTCGGCCTCGCCCTTGCCACCAGCAAGGGCTTCGGCCTGGCTGTGCCCCGATATGGGGTGCGTCCGCGGCCGACTCGACCATCCGCACCCCCGGAACCACGGCACACGGCCGTGGAATCAACCATCTACGCGCCGGTGATCGAGCCGACCTGGGTCGTGGCCTGCTGCAGAGTCTGCGCGATCGTCTGGATCGCCTGCTGACCGGACTGGAAGCTCCGCAGCGCCGTGATCATCTCGACCATCGTCTTCGCGGCGTCCACTCCCGAGGCCTCCAGGGAGCCCTGGCGGACGGTGCCCGCCGCGGCGCCCGCGGCCGTGCCGGTGAAGAGGTTTTCGCCCTGCTTTTCAGCGCCGGTCAGTTCGAACGTCGCAAGCGCCGTGGACGGCACGGTGCCGTTCGCCGAGACTTTGACCTGCGCTCCGCCCGGCCCGAGCACGGGGTTGCCGCTCGTGTCGGTCAGGACGCCCGTGGCCGAGGCGGTGAACTGCCCGTCGCGCGTGTAACGGGTGCCCTGGGGGGTCTGCACCGCGAAGAAGCCGGCGCCCTGGATCGCGAAGTCGAGCGGTTCGCCTGTTTCCTGCATCGACCCGGGTGTCAGGTCCGTGTAGGTCTTGCCGAGCGCCACGCCCTGGTCGACCGAGCCGATGCTCGGGCCTCCCTGGGTGTTGGCCAGGAGGATCGCGCCGAAGTTGTGCTGCGGGGATGCGTCGGGCTTGTAGCCGGGCGTCGAGGCGTTGGTGAGGTCGTTGGCGAGCTGATCCTGGCGGGTCTGCTCGGCGACCATGCCCGATGCGGCTACGAATAGGCCTACGTCCATACGATCCGGATAGTCGGCCGGCGCGGGCGATCCTTTAGGAGCGCCGCCCCGCGCCCGTCTCCCATCGCGCTCAGCCGACCGCGCTGAACAGCGCCAGCTCGTCGGAGAGCTGCTCGTACAACCGCCGGCGCAGCTGGGTGTGGATCTGCGACACGCGGCTCTCCGAGACGCCCAGCCGCTCGCCGATGTCCCGCAGCGTCCAGTCCTCGACGTAGAGCAGGACGGCGACCTCGCGCTCCTGGCGGCTCAGCCTGGCGAAGGCCTTGCGGAACCGCTGCTTCGCTTCGCCGCGCTCGACGCTTGCGATCGGGTCCGTCTCGCGGTCGGTGGTCTCGAGGGTGTCGATCCGCTCGATCGTCGCGCTCTCGTCCGAGCGCACCACGCGGTTCAGCGAAGTCACCTCGGCCAACGCGACCTGGTCGAGCCGGGTCGTGAGCTCATCGGGGGTCATGCCGACGCTCGCGGCCAGCTCGTCGCGGTCCGGGAGTCGTTCGTGCTGCGCCAAAAAGCGCGTGCGCGCGGTCGCGATCGCCCGCTCATCGCGCCGCAGCGAGCGCGGAGCCCAATCGTGTCGTCTCAGCTCGTCGAGCACCGCGCCGTGGATGCGGGTCCAGGCGAACTGCTCCAGCGTCGCGCCCTTGTCCGGGTCGTAGCGCTCGATCGAGCGGATCAGCGCCTCCAGGCCGCAGGAGAGGAAGTCCTGGACGTCGCACTGCGCGGGAACCTCGCGCACCTTGCGGTAGACGATGTAGCGCACCATCGGCATGAAGTTGAAGATCAGCCGATCGCGCAGCTCGCGGTCTCCGCTTCGCCTGTACTCCTGCCAGGTGGCCAGCACCTGGGGTGCGGGCGTCCTGGGTGCGCGCTTTCCGATTGTTTCCATTCTCCTGCTGGGGTGTCGAGGGAACTGACAGGGATGGTCCGCCTGCTTGGCACTGCGGCTCGCGTCCGAGCCGATGAAGCGGTGTAACCGGAGTGTTGTTCGCGTTCGCGAAGATATCCCCTGCTTCGGTCATACCTGGACCGCCGCGCGGCGGCCGGTGGGAGGGCGCGGATCGGGGCTCAGGTATGGCCGGAGGCGGCCGATGACCGGGGTGGATGGCCCGTTCACTCGCACCGCTGCCAGCCGACCCCCGCGGGAATGCTTGGTGCGGGCGCAGCCCGGGTAATGGAGATCCGGTCGGCCCCCAGCGGCTCGTGCTCCGATGTCCATCCGTGGTCGCGGAGAGCGCGCGCTTAAAGTTTTCATGTCGGACGTCGATCACACGGGTAGCGACGAGGCGCGAGGCGGCCCAGGAACCGGACCGCGTGGATCGTTTTCAGGGAGAAAACGCAACTTGAGCTCGCCAACCCACCCCACCACCGCACACGCCGGCTCCGCGCAGGGCCCGCCCGGGATGCTCGCCGCCGACGGCCTCTCGCTGCTCGACTGCGGCTCGGACGTGATCGCGATCGACGCGCGCAGGGGCTCCCCCGACGCGCGCGTCCTGGACGAGATGGCGCGTGCCGCGCAGATCCACTCCGAACTGAGGGCGAGGGGGCTGGAGATCCGCTTCTACTCTCCCGACGACGGCCCGCCCGAGGTCGCCCTGTGGAAGGACGGCGCGCCGGTGCGGACGTTGACGGCGGCCCAGGCGGCCGAGATCGCCGCGGGCAGGACCCGGCCCTAGCAGAGCATCGGATGTCGGCGATCTCGGTCAACACGGGCGGCACCACGCCCACCTCGATCAGCGGCCTGGGCTCCGGGATCGAAACCGCCGCGATCATCAAAGCCCTGGTGGCGGCCGAACAGGTCCCGATCGGCCACCTGACCAAGCAGCAGGAAAAACTTCAGGCGCAGCAGGAGGAGGTGCGCTCGATTCAGTCCACGCTTCAGCAGCTGTCCTTCGCTGTCTCGGAATTCACCCTGCCGTCGGTGTTCGAAAGCTCCCAGAAGGTCACCTCGAGCGAACCGCAGCGGGTCGCCGTGGTGGCCACCTCGGGCGCGGGGGTGGGCGGATACCAGGTCGAAGTCAAACAGCTGGCCAACTCCGCTCAGCGGACCTTCCAGTTCAAAAGTCCCGCGAGCGAAGAAACGATCACGATCGACGGGCACGAATACAAGCTCGCCGCGGGGGGAGGGGCGAAGGAACTCGCGAGCAAGATCAACGCCGACGGGACCGCCACCGTGTACGCCGCGGTCCTGAACAGCGAAACGATGGTCTTCTCCACACGCGCCACCGGCGCGACGAAAGGCGAATTCATCAAAGTCACAGGGGGCTCGCTGACCGAAAAGGCCGGGACGGCGAAGGAAGGCAAGAACGCCGAATACTCGGTCGACGGCGTGGCCGGCACGTCCGCGTCCAACGTCCTCAGCGAAGCGATTCCCGGGCTCACGCTGACGCTCGCCGGCGTGACGAGCACCGTCGGCCCGGTGACAATCGACGTGCAGGCTCCCGGACCGAGCGTCGGCGCGATCGAAGAAAAGCTGCAGTCGTTCGTGAAGCTCTACAACGGGGCCGTCGAAATGCTGCAGAGGCAGATCACGACCAAGCCGATCGCGGGTGCGTCCAGCGCCAGGGAATTCGCGGTCGGCTCGCTGTTCGGAGACACCGAACTGATGGGCCTGCTGAGCCGAATGCGCTCCTCGATGTACGAAGCCGTCGCGGGACTCCCCAGCACGATGTCGAGCCCGCTCGACATCGGCCTCGGGACCGGCATCGGCAAGGGCACCACGCCCTCCCAGGCCTCGATCGAAGGGCTGATAACGCTCGAACCCTCCAAGCTCGCCAGCGCCGTCGCGGAAAGCCCGGAAGCGGTCGAGAAGATGATGCAGGGATGGTCGAAGAGCCTGCGGGCCACGATCGACGGCATATCTGCGCCGAGCGGCGGGCTCTCGGCGCGGGTCGAAGGCGACGAAACCCAGATCACGGCGCTGAAGACGCGCATCTCGACGATGAACGAAATGCTCACCGTGCGCGAGAAGGCGCTCGTCGCGACCTACGCCAGGCTGGAAAGCGTGCTCGCCAGGAACAGCGCCCAGCTCTCCTGGCTGGGCCAGCAGACCGAACAGCTGAAAAAAGGCTAGTCGGGTCCCAAAAAGGCCAACCGCGTCGTTTCAAGGCTCAACTTCGCCGCTGGCGCGCCGATCACTGTCAAGTCAATGGGCAATGTCGTCGCAACACCGCAGGCCTACATGCGCGGCGCCGTGCTCGCCGCGGGTCCGGCTCAACTGGTGGTGATCCTCTACGACGGCGCCAGGCGCTTCCTGCGCCAGGCGGCCCAGGCGATGGAGGCCGGCGAGATCGAGCGCGCTCACATCACGCTCCGCCACGGTGAGACGATCATCGCCCACCTCAACGGCACCCTCGACCTCGAGCAGGGCGAGGTCGCGGTCCATCTTCGCAACCTGTACGAGTTCAGCCTGCGCCACCTCAATGCGGCCCGGATGGCAAAGGACCCCGCGATGATCGCCCAGGTGAGCGACCTGTTGGGCGAGCTTCGCGAAGCGTGGGCGCACGTCGCGGCCGAGGCTCCCGGCGGATGAGCGCCGCGAGCTCTTCCACGAGCCAGACGGCCCTGCAGCCCTACGAGGCGCTGGTGGGTCACGCCGATCTGGAACTCGAGCTGGCGGGGCGCGGCGAGCTGGCCGCCCTCGACGACCTGGGGGACCGCTGGGCCGAGCTGGTCGCAGGCCTGCCCGCGCCGGGTGAGGCGGAGTCGGGCCAGGCGATCCAGCTCCTGGAACGGGCGCACCTGATCCACGAGCGCACCCGCGTCGAGCTGCTGCGGCTGCGCCAGGCGCTGCTGGCGGACGTCGCCACGGCCCAGCGGGGGCTGCGCACCGCGGCCGGATACGGCGTCGAGCTGCAATCCCGCAGTCGCGTCGACCGCGACGCGTAGCGCCTTCGGAGGGGGACGGTGGCCGCGGCGTTCCCGCCGCTAAAGATCCGGCGGGCCCGGCCGATGACGGGTACGGCCCCTCGATGGCCGTCATGCCAGCGACCTCATGGAGAGCGTCGGTTCAGCCCAGGGAGGGCGGAAAGGCAAGACCGCTTCACCATGGAACTCGTCGATTCGACACAGCAGCTCCTCGAGGCTGCGATGCGCGGCTCCTGGCTGCGCGAGACGGCGCTCACCAACAACATCGCCAACGCCGACACCCCCGGCTATCAGCGTCGGGAAGTGAACTTCGAGTCGGCGCTGCAGAGCGCCGTCGGCGCGGGCGAATCGCCCGAACAGATCCAGTTCCAGGCCGAATCGGTGCCGAGTGAAACGGGACCGAACGGCGGCGCCGTGAGCGTCGATCAGGAATCCGCCCGGCTGGCCGAAAACGGCCTCGACTACCAGGCGCTGACCGACGTGGTGAACACGCGCAACGGCATCGTGCGCTCGGCGATCGGGATCCTCTGATGGGCCTGTTCGACGCGATCGGCATCGCCGGGACGGGCCTGGCTGCGCAGCGCATCCGCATGGACGTCACCGCCGAGAACCTCGCCAACGCCGACACCACCAAAGGCGCGAACGGCCTGCCCTACCGCCGCCAGGAGGTGGAGCTCGGCCAGATCGGCGGCACCCCCGCGGCGGCGGGCTTCAGCGGCGCGCTGTCGGGCGCCCTCGCGCAGACCGCGGGCGTCGAACAGCCGGGCGGCGTGCGCGTCAACGGCATCGTCGAAGACGCCACCCCCGGCCAGCAGGTATACGACCCAGGCAACCCCGAAGCGAACAAGCAGGGCTACGTGACGATGCCCAACGTCAGCACCGTCACGGAAATGACCGACCTGATCTCCGAGCAGCAGTCCTACCAGTCGGACGTGACCGCCATGCAGACGTCCAAGTCGATGTTCAGCTCGATGCTGGGGATCCTCAAGTGATCATCCCGCCCATCGGCGGGCTGCAGTCCGGGCTCGCGGGCGCAGGCCAGGCACTGCCCCAGAGCGCGGCGGGCACCGGGCCGGCCGAAGGCCTCGTCGGCACCGCGACCGAAGCGGGGGGAGCGAGCTCTGGGGCGAGCGGGCCCACGCCCAGCTTCGGCAGCGCCCTGACCGAAGCGGTCTCATCGCTGGAAAGCGGCCAGCGCAGCGCGGCGAGCGCCTCCCAGGCACTCGCGACGGGGACAGTCGCCGACCCCGAGAGCGCCGTCACGACGGTCGAGAACGCATCGCTGGAGATGCAGCTGGCCTCGCAGATCCGCGCAAAGGCCACCGAAGCCGTCCAGACGCTCTTCCAGACACAGGTCTGACAGATGCCCATCGCCCAGCTCGCATCGAGGTTGACGACCCGCGGATGGCTGATCCTGGGCGGCTCGCTCGTCGCGGGGATCCTGTTCATCTACCTCTTCCTGCACCTCGTCTCCCAGCCCAGCTACTCGACTCTGGCGAGCGGTCTCAACCCCTCCCAGACGGGCAAGATGACGAGCACGCTCAGCGCCCACGGGGTCGTCTACGAGCTGCAGAACAACGGCACCGCCATCGCCGTGCAGTCCAACCAGACGGCGGAGGCCCGCGTCGCGCTGGCGGGGGCGGGCCTGCTGGGCAACACACAGCCGGGCTTCGAACTCTTCGACAAACAGAACCTCGGCGAAAGCAACTTCCAGCAGCAGGTGACCTATCAGCGGGCTCTGCAGGGCCAGCTGCAGGAAACCATCAACAGCGTCCAGGGGGTCTCCGGAGCACAGGTCGAGCTCGTGCTCCCGAGCTCCCAGAACCAGATCTTCGGCGAAAACCAGGGCGTCTCGAGGGCGGCCGTGCTGCTGTCGGGCACCAGCTCCCTCGATCCCTCCTCGGTGCGAGGCATCGCCCAGCTGGTCGCCTCCAGCGTGCCCGGGCTGCAGCTCAGCAAAGTCACGATCACGGGCGCCTCCGGCCAGCTGCTCTGGCCGGTGTCGGGAGGCGGCTCCGGGCAGGGCACGACCGTCCAGGAAGCCGAGCAGAGCTACGACAACAGCACCGCCGCCAGCCTCGACGCGATGCTCGCCCAGACGCTCGGTCCGGGCAAGGCGCAGGTACTCGTCTACGCGAACATGAACGTCAACCAGACGACCCAGGAATCGCTCACCTACGGCAAGGCGGGAGTGCCGCTGCAGCAGAGCAAGTCGTTGGAGACGCTGACCGGGAGCGGCTCGACCGGGGGCGGCACGACCGGCACGGCCAATCTCACCAACACGGCCGGGTCCGGAGGGAAATCGAACTACAAGAAGGAAACCACCGACTCCTCGCTCGGCGTCAACAAGACGGTCATCCACTCCACGATCGCTCCGGGCGCGATCGAAACCCAGCACGTCTCGGTGCTGCTCGACCATTCCGTGCCCGCCGCCTCGCTGCCCGCGATCCGCGAAGCGGTCACCAACGCGGCCGGCATCCAGGCCAAGCGCGGCGACACGATCTCGATCGGCCAGGTCGCCTTCCCGAAGTCCACGACCGGCGCGGCCGAAGCGAGCAGCCCGCTGGGGATGGCCAAGTACGCCCTGTTGGGGATCGGGGCGATCGTGTTCCTGTTCCTCACCACCCGCGCCATCCGCAAGCGCGAGAAGGAAGCGATCGAGGAGCCCCGCTGGCTGCGCGAGCTGGAGGCGCCGGTGCGCCTCTCCGAGCTCGAACGGGAAATCTCGCGCCGTCCCAACGAGATGCTGGCGAGCGCGGGCCAGAACGGCGGCGGGGGCAACGGCGCGGCGCCCCCCGGCCAGGACATCCGTCGCCAGGTCGAGCAGCTCGCCGAGAACGATCCGGACCGCGTCGCCCAGCAGCTGCGGACCTGGATGCAGGAGGACTAGCGGCAGGTGGCCGGGGAGACGCTGGCTCAGGGCTCGGCGGGGACGGCTCCGGCGCTGCCGGCCGCTCGCGCCGAGACGGTTCAACTCGCCCGGGAGAAGGTCAGCGGCGCGCGCAAGGCGGCGGTGCTGATGGCTGCGCTGGGCTCAGAGCGGGCGGCGAACGTGCTCTCGCGACTGAAGGAGGACGAGATCGAGAGCCTGTCGGTGGAGATGGCTCGCCTCAACGCGGTGGGGCCGGAGACGACCGACTCGGTGTTCAGCGAGATGGCTGCCGTCAGCGCCGAGTCGGGCGGAGGCGCGAGCGGCGGCCTGGACTTCGCCCGCGAGGTGATCGAGCGCGCGCTCGGCCCCGAGCGCGCCGTCGAGCTGCTGGGGCGCCTGTCGGGCGCCAGCGAGGCGAAGCCGTTCGAGTTCCTGCGGACGGTCGCGCCGGAGCGGATCGCGGCGCTGCTGCGCACAGAGTCTCCGCAGACCGTCGCGCTGGTGCTGGCCAGCCTGCGGACCACTCTCGCCGCGGGCGTGCTGGCCCGGCTGCCGGAGGCACAGCAGCCCGACATCGCGTTGCGCATCGTGCGCATGGAGCAGCCCAGCACGAGCGTGATCGAACAGGTCGAGGACGTGCTGCGCCACCGCATGACCGGGGTCGCCGAGCGCGAGTACGCGGCGACCGGGGGGACCAAGGTGCTCGCCGGCATTCTCAACCACGCCGAACGGTCCGTCGAGCGCAACGTGCTCGAGAACCTGGCCAGCGCGGACAAGGCGCTCGCCGAGGAGGTCCGGGGCATGCTGTTCGTCTTCGAGGACATCGTCAAGCTCGAAGAGCGGGCCGTCCAGCAGCTGCTGCGCGAGGTCGATCAGAAGGACCTGGTGCTTGCGCTGCGCGGCGCGCCCGAGGAGGTGCAGGCCGTCGTGATGGCCAACATGTCCGAGCGCGGGGCGGCGATGCTCAAGGAGGAGATGGAGGTCCAGCAGCCGCAGCGCAAGCGGGACATCGACGCCGCCCAGAGCCGGATCGTGGGGGTCGTTCGCAGGCTGGAGGAAGCCGGCTCGATCGTGATCCCCTCCGAGGGCGAGGACCAGGAGGAGGGAGAGGCGGTTGTCTGAGCCTGCTGTCAGCTACGACTTCGAGCAGCTCGAGCCGTCCGCTCCCCCTCCGCGCGACGCCGCGGCCCGGGTCATCGCGCAGGCCATGGCCCAGGCGCAGGAGATCCGGGAGCAGGCCCGCGCGGCCGGCTACGAGGATGGCCACGAGCATGGTCTGCGCGAGGGCCGCGAGCAGGCCGCCAGCGCGGCCGCCGCGCTCGGCGAGGCGCTGAGTGGGCTCGAGAGCCTGCGCGACGAGGTGGCCGAGGCGGTCGAGCGCGACGCGATCGAGCTCGGCCTGGCGGTCGCCGCCAAGATCGTGCCGGCGACTCTGCAGATCCGCCCCGAGCTGGTCGTCGAAGTCGTGCAGGGGGCACTGCGCCGGGTCAGCGGCCAGCGCACGATCGTGCTGGTTGTGAATCCCGCGGACGTCGAGACGGTGCGGGCGGCGCTCGGCGACCTGCACCAGGGGGGCGTGGTGGACCGCTGGGATCTGCAGGCCGACCAGCGCGTCGCTGCGGGTGGCGCGATCGTCCGCACGGACGAAGGAGAGGTCGACGCCAGGGTGGCGACCCAGCTCGAGCGGGCCGACGAGGTCGTGCTCGCGGAGCTCGGCCCCCGCAAGCGGTCGAAGTGAGCGCTCCCGCTGGAACCGGCGCGCTGCTCGCCAGGGCCGCCGAGGCCGTGCACGAGGCCGACCTGGCGCGTCGGCAGGGTTTCGTGAGCAACCTGATCGGGCTGGTAGTCGAGGTCACCGGGCTGCAGGCCGAGGTGGGCGAGGTGTGCCTGGTGGGAACCGACAGGAACCGGGCCCGCCAGGATCCGGTTCCCGCCGAGGTCGTGGGCTTCCGCGACGGCCGCACGCTGCTGATGCCGCTGGGCGAGCTGCACGGGATCGGCCCGGGCACGCGCGTGCTGGCGACCGGTGCGCCCTTCCGCGTCGCGGTGGGTGAGCAGCTGCTTGGCCGGATCGTCGACGGGCTCGGCGTCCCCGACGACGGCGGCCCGATGCCCACCGGCGAGCCGCGCTCCACCACCTCGCCCCCACCCGGGCCGCTCTCTCGGCCGCGGATCCGCGAGCGGGTCGGGCTCGGCGTGCGCGCCTTGGACGGCCTGGTCCCCTGCGGACGGGGTCAGCGGCTGGGGATCTTCGCCGGTTCGGGGGTGGGGAAGTCCTCGCTGCTGGGGATGATCGCCCGCTCGACCAGCGCCGAGATCAACGTGATCGCCCTGGTCGGCGAGCGCGGCCGCGAGGTACGGGAGTTCATCGAGCGCGACCTCGGCGACGCGCTGGAGCGCTCCGTGGTGGTTGTGGCCACCTCCGATCAGCCGGCGCTGGTACGCATCAAGGCGGCCTTCACCGCGACGACGATCGCGGAGCACTTCCGCGACCAGGGTCACGACGTGGTGCTGATGATGGACTCGGTGACCCGCTTCGCGATGGCCCAGCGCGAGGTCGGGCTGGCGATCGGCGAGCCTCCGGCGACACGCGGCTACACCCCCAGCGTGTTCGCACTCCTGCCCCGGCTCCTAGAGCGCGCGGGCACCAGCCAGAGCGGATCGATCACGGGCCTCTACACCGTGCTTGTCGACGGGGACGACATGAACGAGCCGATCGCCGATGCCGCCCGCTCGATCCTGGACGGTCACGTCGTGCTCACCCGCTCGCTTGCCCACGCCGGCCACTACCCGGCGATCGACGTGCTGCAGAGCGTCTCGCGGCTGATCGGCGAGATAGTCACGCCGGAGGTGATGCAGGCCGCCCAGCAGCTGCGACAGGCGCTCTCGGTGCTGCGGGAGAAGGAGGATCTGGTCGCTGTCGGCGCATACCAGCACGGCAGCGATCCCTCCCTGGACACGGCCCTGGCGCACCGCGCCGCGATCGACGGGTTCCTGCGCCAGCCGGTCCAGGAGCGCAGCGATCCGCAGGAAGCGGATCGGCGCCTGCTCGAGCTGGCCGGGTCGCTGGCCGAGGATCTCCATCGAGCCCAGGAGGAGATCCCCGACGCCGAGGAGGTCACGCCGGCTGCCTCGGCGACCGGCCCGTCGGGGATCGCCGACGGGCCGGCGATACCGGCACTGGGGTCGACGTTGTGAGCGTCGCTGACCGTCCCCGCCCACCGCTAAAGGGTCGCTTCGAGCGGCCGATAACCGGATCGTGACCGGACCCTCGTTCCGCTTCCGCCTCGAGCGTGTGCGCGCATTGCGCGAGCGCGGAGAGAAACTCGCCCAGGAGGAGCTGGCGCAGTCGATCTCGCGGCTGTCCAGCAGCCAGGCCGAGCTGCGCACCGCCGAGAACGAGCTCGAGCAGGCGATCGCCGAGGAGCGCCGCGCGAGCGCTGCGGCGGAACCGCTCGGTGGCGCCGAGCTACGCGCCAGGCAGGCTTTCCTGGAACGCGTCCAGGCCGAACGCAGCCGCCAGCAGGCGGCGCTCGAGCGCAGCGAGGCCGAGGTCGCCGATCGCAACAAGAAGCTGGCCGTCGCCGCAGGCGAGCACGAGATGCTGGTGCGGCTGCGCGAGCGACGCCGCGGCGAGCACGATCGCGAGCAGGCCCGTCGCGAGAGCAACGCCAACGACGAGATCGCCTCCGCACGCTTCGGCCGGAGCGTCGCATGAGCACCCAGGCGCTCGGGCCCGGCGGGATCGCCCCCCCGGGTGAGCTCGCGCTGGCGGCGCGCATCCGCCAGATCCAGCAAATGATCCAGCAGGCACGCGAGGGCACGCTCGGGGCGCCCGCGGCGCCCGCGGCGCCGGTCCAGTCGGGGGCCTCCCCGAACGGCTTCGCCGCCGCGCTGAGCTCCGCCACGAGCGGCGCCGCGACGACCGCCGCCGGCTACGCGACCCAGAGCCCCACGGCGGCCGCTTCCGCCGGTGGTGAATACGAAGCGCTGATCGCCCAGGCGGCCCAGCGCAACGGCATCGAACCGGCGATCCTCCATGGTCTGATCCAGCAGGAGTCGGGCTTCGACCCGAACTCGCGGAGCAGCGCCGGGGCGATGGGGCTCACGCAGCTGATGCCCGGCACCGCCTCCTCGCTGGGCGTCGCGAACCCCTTCGATCCCGCCGAATCGATCGAAGGGGGAGCGCGCTACCTGGGGAAGCTGATGAGCGAATTCTCGGGCAACACGACCGACGCGCTGGCCGCCTACAACGCCGGTCCGGCCGCTGTCTCCCAGCACGGGGGCGTGCCTCCCTACCCGGAAACCGAAAGCTACGTGAGCAAAGTGCTCTCCTACGCAGCCGAATACCGCCACAGCCACCCCGCGATCCCTGTGACAGGAGCGCTGCTGTGAGCCCCGTGGAAGCACTCGTCCTCCCGCCCACGGGCGCGCCGACACCGGACACCTGGGGCGGCTCCCCACCGGGAGCCCCACCGGGCGCTGATCCATTCGACAGCGCTCTGAAGGAACAATGGGCCCGGACCGCCACTGCGGAAGGCCAAGAGGAAGGGAGTCACGGCGAAGCAGCGCGCCACGAAGCGCCGCGCCACCGTGACACCACCGCCCTCGCCGCTGGCGAAAACCCGGCCGCCGCGGCCTCCCAGGCTCCAGCGCCACAGGCCACGACCCCCGCGGGCTCGCTCGCGCAGGGCCGCACCGGAACCGACTCGCGCTCGACCGCCGCGCCATCGTCGGAAGGCGCGTCCGCGCCGTCGCGGGCTGGTGCAGTCGCGGCCGCGCCGGCTGGAGCGGCGCAGACGAGCGAACCGGGCGCCGTCCGCTATGGCACACCCGCCGAAGCCGCCCCGGGCGCGCCGACCGACGCGCAGCCCCGCCCGACAGCGGCCGCGGGCGCCCCGCCGAGCGCCCTCCCGGCCGACGCCGCGCCATCGCAGCCGGGCGAGCTGCCCTCGGCGTCCCGCGCCGGGACGAGCCCGGCGCCCGCCTCCGCAGCCCTGCCGAGCCGGTCGCCGAACGGTCCGGGGGCACCTGCGACGGCCTCGGCGGGCGGCCGCGCTGCCCAGAGCGCCACGACCGCGACCGAGACGACCAGCGCCCCGCCCGCGCCGGCACCGGCGGCGCCCGCGCCCGCTGGGACCGCAGGGACGCCGGGCGCGCAGACGCCCGCCGTCTCGACGCCGGGCGCACCCCTCCCCGGCGCCGCAGAGGCCGCAGTCGCGGCCGCCCGGGCGACCGCCCCGTCGCCGCAGGCCAGTGCCATCGAAGGCGAAAACGCGGGCGGGCAGGAAGCCCCGGTCAGCCACGGCGAGCAGGGGGCCTCGGGCACAGGCGGTCGGGGCCCGGGCCAGGGCGGCAGTCGCGACCAGCCCGCCGGGCCGCGCGACCCCGGCGCGCTCACGGCAAACCCCGATCAGCGCGCTCGTGGCGTCCAGGCGCCCGTCGGCCCCGCCCCGGCACGCACCGCCATCGCCTCCCAGAGCGCGGCAAGCGGGCCCGCCGCCACGGCCGGCCACGTCCAGACGGCCGTGGGGGCTCCGACGTCATCGCCTCAGGCCAGCAGCGCCGGAGCGCCCCAGACGGGCCTGACCGCCGCCTCAGGGCCGCAGTCGACTGCGATGGCCGGCTCGACCGGGAAGGCCCGCTGCTCGACATGGGCGTGGACATGCAGCAGGTGATCGACTCGGTCAGGGCGAGCATCGAGATCGCCTCGCGGCAGGGCATCGCCCGGGCGCGGATCGCGCTCGAGCCGGAGGCCCTGGGCCAGATCCGCATTCACCTGACGCAGACGCGCGAAGGGATCCTCGCGCGCGTCAGCGCCGACACGCCGGAGGCCGCCAGGGCGCTGATGGCGGGTCACTCGGACCTCGCCGAATCGCTGCGCTCGCTGGGCACATCGCTGCTGAGCCTCGACATCGGCTCGTTCTCCCACCAGCAGGCCGGGGAGCAGGGGACCGGGGCGGCGGGATCGGGCGACGGCTCGACCCGCGCGGCGGACGAAGGGGAATCGCAGACCAACAACCAGACCGGCACGGCCGAGGGGACAGCGGCGTCGCCCGCCTCCCCGCGAGGCGCGCTGGTCGACGTGCTCGTCTGAGCCAGGAGAGAGGAGCGATCGTGACCACCACACAGCCGGCAACCGCACACGCAGCCTCCGCCCCGACAGGCGGGAGCGGATCCACCACCAACCCCAACGGGGTCCTGGGCCAGAACGACTTCCTGAAACTGATGATCGCCCAGCTGCAGGCCCAGAACCCGCTCGAACCGGGCAACAGCAACGAATTCCTCAACGAGCTCGCCCAGTTCACCCAGGTCGAGCAGATGACCAACCTCGCGAACGCCAACGAGCTCTCCGGAGGGGTCCAGCTGATCGGGCGAACCGTCACCTACTCCTCCGGCACCGCCGGCGCGGTCACGGGCAAGGTGCAGAGTGCCCAGTCGACCTCCGCGGGCGTGACGCTGACCATCGCAGGCGTCCCCGGCGTAACCCTCGCGAGCATCACCAACGTCGAATGAGCCAGATCTCGAATCCCGCCCTGCTGCCCCCCGGCGCGATCGCCGGGAGCGCCCCCCCGGCGCCCGCCGCCCCGTCCAGGGCGGACCGCGCCGACGGCTCGGGCTCGTTCGCGAAGGCGCTCCAGCAGGCCGGCGGAACCGGCGCTCTGCAGTTCTCCAAGCACGCGCTGGCGCGCGCCGAGCGTCGGGGGATCGAGCTCGACCAGGGCACGCTCGAGAGGCTCACCGAGGGGGTCAGCCGGGCGGCTGGCAAGGGCTCGCGCGACTCGCTCGTACTCGTTGACGGCACCGCCTTCGTGGTGTCCGTCCGCAATAGCACCGTGATCACAGCGGTGGACTCCGAACACATGAAGGACAACGTGTTCACCAACATCGACAGCGCCGTGATCGCATGAGCGTTCAGGCGTCCGACGACAACGGCCGGACCTCATCGAGGGGGCCACGAAAGGATGGGCAGTCACGATGATGGCTGGTATGTATGCCGCAATCAGCGGCCTCGATGCTAATCAGGCGATGCTCAACGACACCGCCGCAAACCTCGCGAACGTCAACACCGTGGGCTACAAGGCCTCGAGCATGACCTTCGCGGACTCGTTGACGCAGGTGGTGCGGGGCGCATCCGCACCGACGAAAACCAACGGGGGCTCCAACCCCGTGCAGGTGGGCCTCGGCGTCCAGGTCAACGCGACCCGCAACGAAATGAGCGAGGGGGCCTTTCAGACGACCAACAACCCGCTCGACATCGCGATCGAGGGGCCCGGCTTCCTGCGGGTCGGCGAAGGGGAACCGGGGGCCAAACCCCCGTTCACCACGGGGATTCCGAAAAGCTTCCTCTACAGCCGAGCGGGCGACCTGACAAGCGACCGGCTCGGCTTTTTGACCACTCAGGCCGGCCAGTACGTCATCGGCCGCAACGCGGTCGCCACGGTGACCGAAACCGGCACCACCTACGCGGCGGGCAAAGAAGACAGCTTCATCCAGGTCCCGCCCGGGTCGACGAACGTCTCGATCGGACAGGATGGCTCGGTCTCCTACACCGACAACAACCCGGAAAGCCCGACCTACCAGCAGCGGGTCACGGCGGGCTTCCTCTCGCTGGCCTCCTTCTCCAACGAAGGCGGGCTGGAACGGGTCGGCGGCTCGCTGTGGGCGCAGACCGCCAACTCGGGCAACCCGATCGTCGGCACGCCCGCGACGGTCGGCTTCGGCTCCACGATCGGCGGCGAGCTCGAGCAGTCGAACGTCGACATGGCCTCCGAGATGACCAACATGATCACCGCCGAGCGCGGCTACCAGGCCAACTCGCGCGTGATCACGACTGCCGACACCATGCTGGAAACACTGGTGTCGATGCACTAGCGCCCGTCCTGAGGCGAGGCAGCTTGCAAGCGAAGGAGAGGGGGTAGATCGCAGGGAAGACTCCGAGGAGCCCGGGAGAGGACGGCCGACCAGCCGGCCTCTCCCGTGGCGATTGCGTAACACGAGAAGGGGGGCAGGTAATGATCAACCTCAACAGGCTCGGCCACAGCGACGAGCCATTTCAGCTGAATCCGGACATGATCGTGATGGTCGAATCGACCCCGGACACCGTCATCACGCTGGCGACGGGTACGAAGGTCGTCGTCGCCGAGACGCCCGAGCAGGTCTCCGACTCGGTTCGGGCCTACCGCGCCGAGATCCTGGGCGAGGCGCTGCGGCGCCGGCGGCCCGCCCGCCCGAGCACCGCGGCGGGGGTGCATCGCGACGCCCCGCACCTGGCCGCGGTCGACGACGAGTCCAGCTGAGCACGCTCCGCGCGGTCGTTCGCGCCGACCGCGACCGCGACGGAACCCCCGCCCGCGCGGTCGTTTCGTGCATGGCTGCCGGGCAAAGCTTTAAGGAATCACCGCGACAGCCGATGTAGGGGAGCAATGAAGGCTTCAACGGCCATCGGTATAGGGGTGGCCTTCGGCTCCCTGCTGCTCAGCTCGATGATGGACGGGACGAGTCCCGCTTCCTTCATAAACATCCCTGCGCTGATCATCATCATCGGCGGCACCGCGGGCGTGACGATCGCAAGCGTGGGCATGCAGTCGTTCAAGCGGGTACCCAGCCTCTACAAGCTGGTGATCTCGGCCGAGCCGCCCGACATGCGGGGTCAGCTCGATCAGCTCGTGTCGCTCGCCGACAAAGCCCGCCGCGAGGGCCTGCTGGCACTCGACGCGCTGCTGGGAGAGATCGAGGACCCCTTCACGCGCAACGCGCTGCAGCTCGTCGTCGACGGCACCGATCCGGAGATGGTCCATGCGATCCTCGAGGCCGAGGTGGACGGCATGGCGGCCCGCCACGAGGTCTCCGCCGCGCCGTTCGAGAAGGCCGGCGGCTTCGCGCCCACGATGGGGATCATCGGCACCGTCCTCGGCCTGGTCCACGTGCTCCAGAACCTCGCCGCCCCATCGACTCTCGGTCCCTCGATCTCGGCCGCCTTCATCGCGACGCTGATGGGCGTCGGCTCGGCCAACGTCATCTTCCTGCCGATCGCCAACCGTCTCAAAGCGATCTCGGCCGAAGAGGTCGAGCTGAGGATGATGACGCTCGAGGGCATCCTCTCGATCCAGGCGGGCGACAACCCGCGCCTGGTCTCCGAAAAGCTGATGTCCTACCTGCCGCCCGCCGAGCGGGGCGAGGAGGGCGAAGGCGCGGTCGCCGACCTCGGCGTCGAGTCGAAGGCGGCCTGAGGTGGCCCGGGGGCGAAAGCGGGGCCGCCGCCACGGCGGCGGGGGCGAGGAGAGCAACGAGCGCTGGCTGCTGACCTACGCCGACATGATCACGCTGCTGATGGCGCTGTTCATGGTGCTGTTCTCGATCTCCTCGGTGAACATCTCGAAGGTGCAGGTGCTCCAGAAGTCGCTGCGGGCGGCGTTCTCGGGCGATGTGCTGCCAGGCGGGAAAGCGATCGCCAAACCGGGGGCGAGCGCCAATGCCAGCAAGGCCCCCTCGGCTGTGGACGTGCAGTCGATCGTGCCCGTGACAGCCTCCAGCGCGAGCGAACTCTCGAGCCACTCGAGCAAGGCCGCGGCGGCCGCCCAGGCCGGCAACGCCCAGCGGGAGGCCAGCGAGTTCGCCCACATCAAGGCGGAGCTCGAAGCCTACGCGCGGGCGCATCACTTCTCCAAGCAGGTCCAGGCCAGCATCGAAGCCCGCGGGCTGGTCATCCGGGTGCTGACCGACGAACTGCTGTTCGCCTCCGGGCAGGCGACACTGAGCGCCAAGGGCGACGTGCTGCTGTCGGAGATCGGCCAACTGCTGAACATCGACCAGACCCACCCGATCGACGTCGAGGGCAACACCGACGACGTGCCCATCCAGGGGGGCTCCTTCCCCAGCAACTGGGAGCTCTCGACGGCGCGCGCCAGCACGGTCGTGCGGTTCCTGATCGGCCGGGGGGTGGGTCCCGAAGCGGCTCACGGCCGTCGGATATGCCGACCAGCGGCCGATCGCGAGCGACTCGACCGCCGCAGGCAGGGCCCTGAACCGGCGGGTGGAGATCGTCTTGAAGCGGATTTACGGCAGCGAACGCGAACCCTAGTCAAGGACGACTGATCGACATGCTCAAGAACAAGAAGGTGATGCTGGCGCTGGCCCTTCCGGTCCTGCTGCTGGCCGGATACACGATGACCAAGCACAAGCCCGTGATCAAGCAGAAGATCCAGGGAACGATCTACATCATGCCCGGCAGCTTCCTGCTGAACCTCAGCGACGGCCGCTACGCCAAGCTCAACGTCGCGCTCGAGCTGGCTCCGGGCCAGAGCAACGGCGCCGCGGCGGACGCTGGCGGCTCGGCCAGCGAATCGACCGTCGGCACGCTTCCCGAGGAAGCGGTGATCCGTGAAATCGTGACCAACATGGTCACCAACATGAGCGGCGAAGCGATCATCAGCGACAGCGGACGCAAACAGCTCAAACATCAGATTCTGCTCGCGATTCGCGCGCAGACCGACATCAAGGTGGAATCGGTGCTGATCCCCGACTTCACCGTTCAATAGGAGGGCCTGTGACCGAGACGATCGAGTACGAGCAGTTCGACCAGACCGGCGCCGGCGCGGATGCGCCCGGCGGCTCGGCCGCCGGCGATCCGGACCTGCAGCGCCTCAGCGACATTCCGATGGAGCTGAGCGTCGAGATCGGGCGCAGCCGTACGACCGTCGGCGAGACGCTCCGCCTGCGGGTGGGGTCGGTGGTCGAGCTCGAGCACGAGGCCGGCGCCCCTGCCGACCTGCTGATCAACGGCACGCCGATCGCCCGCGGCGAGGTCGTCGTCGTGGACGAGCGCTACGGTCTGCGCATCACCGAGATCCTCGACGCCCAGGACCCAGGGACGGAGGCGCACGGCGCCCCCGCGGATGCCCCCGCCGGAGCGGGGCCGGAGAACGGCGAGGACGCCGGCGAGACGAGCGGCTCGGAGGCCTGAGAATGGCCGAGGACCCCGCCGCGGGCCAGCCCGGCGGCGCGGCCACCGCCACCACCGCAGGCGATCAGCCGGCCGAGGCGCCGCGAGCCGGCGAGCGTCAGATCCGCCCGCTGGACTTCTCCCAGCCCAACAAGTTCACGACCGAGCTGCGGCGCCGCATCGCGGCCGGTCTGACCGGTTTCTGCAAGGAGCTTGCCGAGCACCTGGCTGACGAGCTCAAATGTGAGGTGAGCTTCGCGGTCGCCGATGTCGACCAGCTCACATGGGCCGCGGCGAAGGCGCGGCTTCCCGCCGACGCGCCGGCGCTCGCGGTGATGAGCGGCCCGGTCGCGCAGCCCGAGCAGCAGATGCTGCTCAGCGTGGAGCTGCCCTGGCTGCTGCAGTCGCTGGAATGCCTCCTCGGGGGCCAGGCCTCCCAGGCCCCCGCCGATCGCCACATGAGTGACATCGACTGGGCACTGGCCGGGAATCTCCTCGACGACCTTGTCGCCGAGCTCTCCGGCGCCTGGGGGGATCTCGGCGGCGGAGAGCTGCGCCGCGGCGAGGTCGATCTCGAGGGCGACGCCGGTCTGCTCACGGTCGCGTCGGAGCCGACACTGGCGATCTCGATCCGAAGCGAGATCGGCGGCTGCGACGCTGCCCTCACCCTGCTGCTGCCCTGGCCCTGCGTCGAGCCGCTGGCGGAGGGGCTGCGCGAGGGCCCAGACGCCTCGCCGGCGCGACGCCGGGGCGGCGCCGAGGAGCTCGGCCGCGGGGTGGCCGAGGCCAAGGTGCTGCTTCGCGCCGAGGTCGGCTCGGTGCAGATGCCGATCGAGCGCATGAGGTCGATCAAGCCCGGCTCGCTGCTGGACCTCGAGCAGCGGGCAGAGGAGGGCGTGCGCCTGTTCGCCGAGGAGGTCTCGCTCGGCTACGGCCGCCCCGGTGCGAGCGGAACCCGCCGCGCGTTGAAGCTCCAGGCGGCGGACGAGCCGCCGGTGCGCTCGGAGACCTACGCGCAGCTCGGCCGCGGCGACCTGAAGCGAGCCCGCGCCGAGGACGATCAGTCCGACGCCCAGGAGCCGATCCTGCACAGCATCTTCGTGCGCGTCTGGGTCGAGCTGGGTCGCACGCACATGTCGCTGGGGACGGCCCTGGAGCTTGCGCCCGGCTCGGTCGTGGAGCTCGACCAGGCCGCGAACGCGCCGGTCGAGCTGTTCGCCAACGGCCTGTGCTTCGCCAACGGCAGCCTCGTCGTGACCGCCGAGGGCACCTGGGGCGTGCAGGTGGAGGCACTCGCCTGACCGACAGGACCGGGGCCCGCGTCGCGGCCGGCGCGGTCGAGCGGCCCCTCGAAGCCTCAAGACATCGCGTTTCGGGCCGATAACCGGGACGGCTCTTCCTCGGAGTCGTCCCTCGATGACCAAGTTGACCCTGCTCTCACGGGCGGCCGCGACGGCGGCCGCCGCGCTCGGCCTGTGCGCGGCTGCGCTCGTCTGTCCGCCGAGCGCTCCCGCCGCGGGAACGGCGCACCCCGGTGGCGAAAGCACGCCGCTGAACCTGACGCCCTCCAGCCCGGGGACGCATACCAGCAGCGGCGGGGCCAGTCTGGTCAGGACGATCGTCGGCCTGGTGATCGTGATCGCGGTGATCTGGGGGCTGTCCTGGATCCTGCGCCAGGTCAAGGCCGGTCGCGACCCCCAGGTGCCCACCGCGGGCCTGGCCAGCATCGCCGCCCTCACGCTGGGCTCGGGGCGCTCGGTGCACCTGGTGCGCGCCGGTAGCGAATACGTACTGCTGGGCAGCGCCGAGCACGGCCTCGTGCCGATCCACCGATACAGCGAGCAGGAGGCGCGGGAAGCCGGTCTGCTGGTCGAGGAGCAGCAGCCCCGGCGTCGTCGCGCGGCGCTGCTCGCGCCGCCCCGCGAGGCCGGCGAATCCCCCCGCAGCGGAGCGCGCCCCGACCCGATGAGCATGCCCAGCCCCGGGCCCGGGACGACGCTGATCGAACGGCTGCGCGAATGGACGGTCAGGCATTGAACCTGAACTCCTTGAACTCCTCCAACGCCGTCCAGATCCTGCTGCTGATCGGCGGCCTGACGCTGGTGCCGGCCGTGCTGTTCACCGTCACGGGCTTCAGCCGCATCCTGATCGTGCTCGGCTTCATCCGCACGGCCGTCGGCACCAACAACGCGCCGCCGAACCAGGTCCTGGTCGGGATCGCCCTGTTCCTGACGATCTTCGTGATGTCGCCCACGATCAGCGCGATCAAGCGGGACGCGCTCGAACCGCTGAGCCACCATCAGATCAGCACCACGCAGGCGCTCAAAGAGGCCGAGCAGCCGCTGCGGGAGTTCATGTTCCGCCAGACCCGCACCCAGGACATCGAGCTGTTCGTCAGCCTCGCCCACGATCCGACGCCGCACACGCGCGGGGAAGTTCCGACCGAGGTCCTGATCCCGGCGTTCATCGTCTCGGAGCTCAAGACGGCCTTCCAGATCGGCTTCCTGATCTTCCTGCCGTTCCTGATCATCGACCTGATCGTCTCCTCGACGCTGATGAGCATGGGGATGATCATGCTGCCGCCGACCTTCATCTCGCTGCCCTTCAAGGTCCTGCTGTTCGTGCTGGTCGACGGCTGGGACCTGGTCATCAAAGCGCTCGTCCAGAGCTTCCACTAGGAGAGGGTCGGGAACGTGAACCAGGACACCGTCGTCAACCTCGCCTCGCAGGCGATGAGCCTCGCGCTGAAGGTCGCCGGCCCGCTGCTGCTCGTGGGCCTGGCGATCGGAATCGTCGTCAGCGTGTTCCAGGCCGTGACCCAGATCCAGGAGCAGAGCCTGTCGCTGATCCCGAAGATCGCGGGGGTGGCCGTCGTGATCATCGTGCTGGGCCCCTGGATGCTGGGGCAGCTGGTGGCCTATACGACGGCCCTGTTCACCTCGATCCCGACGATGGTGGGCTCGTGAGGAACCGGCGCGGCTCCCTGCCCGGGCCGCCGGTGCTCGCCGAGGTGCTCCGCGCCGGCGGGGCGGGCGCATGAACGCTGTCCTGAAGCAGCTGGCCGGCAACGAGCTGGCCGGCTTCATCCTCGTGCTCTCGCGGGTGACGCCGCTGTTCATCATCGCGCCGCTGTTCTCCTCGGCGATGATCCCGGTGCGGGTGCGGGCGGTGCTGGCGGTGGGGATCTCGATCGGCCTCACGCCGATCGCGCTGCACGGCCAGCACGTGCCGAGCGGCGCGGTGCAGCTGGCCGAGCTGGTCCTCGAGGGGGGTCTCGTCGGCCTCGCCTTCGCCTTCGCCCTGGCGGTGCTGATGGCGGGGATCGAATCGGCCGGCGCGCTGATCGACGTCGGCTCGGGCTTCTCCTACGGCACCCTGATCAACCCGCTGAACGGCGAGAGCAGCGCGGTCATGTCGCGCTTCTACTCGCTGTTCGGGACGATGGTCTTCCTGGTGATCGGGGGCGACGCCTGGACCCTGCGCGGGCTGGGGCGGACCTTCGAACTGGTGCCGCTGACCTCCGGGCCGCGCATCGGCGCGCTGGTGGGGGGCGCCGAGCAGATCTTCTCGACCGTGTTCACCGCGGCCCTCGAGGTCGGCGCGCCGGTGCTGATGGCGCTGCTCATCACCGATGTCGCGTTCGGGGTCGTCTCCCGCGTCGTGCCGCAGATGAACGTGTTCGCCGTCGGCTTCCCGACCAAGGTCGCCGTCGCGCTGCTCGTGGCGGGCGCCTCGCTTCCATTCGTCTCCAACTGGATCACCGGTCAGCTGTCCACGAGCGTGGGGGCCGCGCTGGGCGCCCTGCACGTCGCCTGAGATCAGATGGCACGCGACGACCGCACAGAGAAGGCGACACCCAAACACCGCAAACGCGCGCGCGAGCGGGGCCAGATCGCGCGCAGCCCGGACCTGGGCGGAGCGGTGGTGCTGATGGCGGGGCTCCTCACCCTCGGACTGACCGCGGGCGCCACGGCCCGGGCGGGCGCCGCCGCCTTCCGCGAGATCCTGGCCGACATCGCCCATCCCGCCGCGGCGACCAGCGCGGCGGGGCTGAGCGGGTTGATGAACTCGGCTCTGACGACGATCGTGCTGGCGGTCGGGCCGGTGGCGGGCGCGTGCGTCGCCGCGGCGCTCGTCTCCGGCGCCGCGCAGGCCGGGGTAAGGCCGGCGCTGCACGTGCTCAAGCCCGACTTCCGGCGCATCAACCCGGTCAGCGGCGCGCGCAACCTGTTCGGGCCCAACCTCGTCTTCGAGGCGCTCAAGGCGCTCGTCAAGGTCGCGGTGGTCGGCGCCGTCGCCGCCTTCGCTCTGCTGCCGGGACTCCGCGGTCTGGCCTCGATCGTCGGCATCTCGCCGATCGCGCTCGGTTCGGCCTCAGCGCAGCAGGCGCTGTCGATCGCCGAGCGAGCGGGTCTCGCCTACGTGCTGGTCGGGCTGATCGACTACGCCTGGAAGCGCCGGCGGTACGAGCGCGACCTGCGCATGACCAAGCAGGAAGTACGGGACGAGGCCAGGCAGTACGGCGTCTCCGCGGAGGTCAAATCGGCGCTGCGGCGACGCCAGATGCAGCTCGCCAGGGCACGCATGATGGCGGCGGTCCCGCAGGCCGATGTGGTGGTGACGAACCCGACCCACTTCGCCGTGGCCCTGCGCTACGACGGCAGCCGCACGGCCCCCGAGGTCGTCGCCAAGGGCCAGGAACTGATCGCCGTGCAGATCCGGCGCATCGCCGAAGAACACGACGTGCCGGTGATCAGCGACCCGCCGCTGGCGCGAGCGCTGCACTCCTCGGTCGAGATCGGGCAGATGATCCCGCACGAGCTCTACGCAGCAGTCGCGCGCGTGCTGGCCTTCGTCTACCGCACGGCCGGTCGTAGGAGGCTCGCGTCGTGAAAAGCACCGCGCTGCGCCGCCTGCTGGAGCAGAGCGACCTGCTGGCCGCCGTCGGCGTGGTGATGGTGGTGACGATGCTGGTCGTGCCGCTGCCGCCGGCGCTGCTGGACCTGCTGATCACGCTCAACATCTCCGCGGCGCTGACGGTGGTCGCCACGACCATGTACCTGGGCAAGGCGCTCGACTTCGCCTCCTTCCCCAGCCTGCTGCTGCTCACGACGATGTTCCGCCTGGCGATCAACGTCTCGGTGACGCGGCTGATCCTCACCACGGGCAGCGCCGGCAGCGTCGTGCAATCCTTCGGCGCCTTCGTCGTCGGCGGCAACGTGGTGGTCGGACTGGTCGATCTTCCTGATCCTCGTCGTGATCCAGTTCGTCGTCGTCACGAACGGCGCCGGGCGGGTCGCCGAGGTCGGGGCTCGCTTCACGCTCGACGCGATGCCGGGCAAGCAGATGGCGATCGACGCGGACCTCAACGCCGGTCTGATCACCGACGACCAGGCGCGCGCCCGCCGATCGGAGATCGCTCGCGAGGCCGACTTCTACGGCGCGATGGACGGCGCCTCGAAGTTCGTCAAAGGCGACGCGATGGCCGCCCTGATCATCACCGCCATCAACCTGGTCGGCGGGATCATCGTCGGGATGCTGCAGCACGGGCTGGGCTTCGCCGAAGCCACCCAGCAGTACTCGCTGCTGACGGTCGGCGACGGCCTCGCCGCGCAGATCCCCGCGCTGCTGATCTCGGTCGCGACGGGGATCATCGTCACCCGTGCGGCGTCCGACCGCGACCTCGGCTCGGACATCGCGGGACAGATCCTGCGCCAGCGCAAGGCGCCGCTGGTCGCCGCCGCGGCGATCGGCGGCTTCGCCCTGATCCCCGGGCTCCCGAAGCTGCCCTTCATCGTGATCGGCGGGATCTTCGGCGCGATCGGCTGGGCCGCCCGCAACGGACTGCCCGAGGATCGCGAGCAGGCCGCGAACGGCGACCGCCGCGCTGCCCGGCGCGCGCGACGAGCCGATCTCGGAGGTCGGGATCGACGCGCTGGAGCTGGCGATCGGCTTCGGCCTCGTGCCGCTCGTGGACGGCAACTCCGGCGGAGCGCTGCTGCGACGTGTGAGCATGATCCGCCGCCAGATAGCCGGCGAGCTCGGCATCGTAATCCCGCCGGTGCGGATCCACGACGAGCTGGGCATGGAGTCGCACGAGTACGTGCTGAAGGTCAGAGGCTCGGAGGTGGCCCGCGGCCGGATCATGCCGGGTCACCTGCTGGCCATGGACCCCGGCGACGCGTCCGGAACGCTGCAGGGGATCCGCACCCGCGAGCCCGCCTTCGGCCTGGAGGCGGTGTGGGTGCACGAATCGGTGCGGGCCGAGGCCGAGTCGCTGGGCTACACCGTCGTCGACCCCGAGTCGGTGATCGTCACGCACCTGACCGAGGTGATCCGCTCGCACGCCGCCGAGCTGCTGACCCGCCAGGACGTACGCACGCTGCTGGACAAGCTCAAGGAGACCAACGCCGCAGTCGTCGAGGAGGTCGTGCCCGAGGCGCTCTCGCTGGGCGAGATCCAGCGGGTGTCTGCAGTCGCTGCTGTCCGAAGGCGTGCCGATCCGCGATCTGGGCACGATCGTGGAGGCGATCGGCGACAAGGCGCGAACAACACGTGACACGAGTCTCCTATCGGAGTACGCTCGCCAGGCGCTGGGCCGGGCGATCACGGCTCCCCACCTGGACGAGCAGTTGCGCCTGCAAGCCATCACACTTGACCCGGCCATCGAGCAGGAGGTCTCGACCTCGATCACGCAGACCACCGACGGGGAGTACCTCGCGATGGAGCCGCCACGGGCGCAGGCGATCGTCAACGCGCTGCGCGCCCAGGTCGAGCATGCCAGCGCGCTGGGGCTCGGCGGACACGGCGGCCGCGGTCCCGTGCTGCTCTGCTCCGCGCGCATCCGCCGCCACCTGCGCCGCCTGATCGCACAGGCCCAGCCTCACCTCGCCGTCTGCTCCTACAACGAGATCGCGCCGGGGATCAACGTCGAAACGGTCGGGGTGATCCACGCGTGATGAGCACACCCGGCGACCTGCTGGAGGCGCTCGGGCGCGAGGCCCGCGCGCGCCTTGGTGGCGGCCGCGGCGAGGCGGAAGGGGTACGGGTCTTCCGCGGGCGCAGCGTCGAGGAGCTGATCCCGCAGATCGAAGCCGAGCTCGGCGCCGACGCCCTGATCGTGCGCCGACGGGAAGGCCTCACCGGAGGCGTTCTCGGCTTCTTCCAGCACGCCTACGTCGAGATCGAGGCGATGCCGGGGCGCCCGCGCTTCGAAGCCTACGACGACCATCAGGATGCCACGCCGCAGGAGCTCGGCCCCGGGGCTCCCCCGACGGCAGCGGCGCCGGCGGCCTACCCGCCTGCGGCCCCCCCGGCCGGGCCGGCGCCGTCGCCCGAGCCGGCCGTCCCCACGGCTCCTGCCCTCCCCGCTCCCCAGCCGCCGCCGCCCAGCGCGCAGGCCCCACCGCCGCAGCCGCCGCCCGCCGGAGCAGCGCAGCCGCCCCCTACGGCGCCCGATCGGGAGGGGCTCGCGGGCGGGTCGTATGTCAGCCCGCAGCTGGCCGCGCTCGCCCGGGCGGAACCGCCCCCCACCGTGATGCCCCCACGGCCGCCCCAGGGGGCCGACTACGACTTCCAGGAGCTGCTGGCCAGCACGCCGGCGCGTCCGCCGCTGCGCGAGCCGCCAGAGCCGGCACGCAGGGCTCCGCCACCGCCCGAGCGGCGCACGGTCGCCCCCGGGTCGCAGAGCCGCGCTCGCGCCAGGGTCGAGAAGAGCCTGATGCGCTACGGGGTCAGCGAGGGCTTCGCCCGCGAGCTGATCGACGCCGCCTGCGCGCACACACTGCCGCTGGCGCCGCGGGCGGGGCTCGCGCAGGCTGTGCTCACGACGCTGGCGCGCCGCATCCCGGTCGCGCCGCCGCTGCCGCTCCGCGGCGCGGCGATCGTGCTCGTCGGCCCGGGCGGGTCGGGCAAGACGACCTGCTGCGCCACGCTGCTCGGCGCATATCGCGCCGGCAGCACCCTGCCGGCCAGGTACGCATCGCTGCACGTCTCCGCGGACACGGAGCAGTTGCAGATGCTCCTCAACCCGCAGATCGTCAAACCGACGCCGGCCGGGTCCGCGCGGGCGCGGTCCGCCCTGCGCAAGGCACGCCGCGAGGGGATCGCGATCCTCGACACCCCCGCCGTGTCCCCTGCGGAGCGCACCCGGGTCCGCGATCTCGCCCGACTGCTGGCCGAGCTGGAGCCAGAGCGCGTGGTCGTGGCGCTGCCCGCCACCCTGGGCGCCGACGGCCGCCGAGCAGCTGCTGAGCGCGCTCGCGCCGCTGCATGCCGACGCGCTCGCCGTGACCCATGCCGACGAGACCGATCAGATCGGGGTGGCCGTCGAGGCGGCGTGCCGCCATCGGCTCGCGCCGGAGTACACGCTGGAGCGGGCGCGAGCCGGCGGCTGGCTGCTGCGCCGCGTGGATCCGGCCGACCTGGCCGCGAGGATGTTGCCATGAAGTTCGGCCGCAGCAAGGCTCCCGCATCCCAGGCCGTGGCGCTGCCAGGACGCGGCGAGACCGTCTCGCTCGAACACGACCGGCGGCGCGCGGATCCCCGCACGCGTGGTGGAGAGCGCGGGCGACTCGCTGCTGGTCGCGATCACCGTTCCGACCGGGGCGATGACGGCGGCGCAACTCCAGGCGCTGGTGCTCGAATACCACAGCCCGCGCGGCCGGGTGCGCCTGAAGGGGAACTTCTCGATGGAGGACCCCGCCGACCCCGACCTGGTGCGGTTGATGGAGCCCCGCTCGCTCGAGGTGCTGCAGGAACGAGGCTACGTCCGGATCGACGTCGCCCGGCCGGTGACCGTCTTCGCGGGCGACGGCCAGATGCAGAGCTTCACCGTGGACATCTCCGGGCGGCGGGTTCCAGCTGGCCGGCCCGGACACGCTGAAGGTGGGGGACGAGATCCGCTTCCAGCTCGTGCTCGTACAGGGCGCCCCGCCCGTCACGGGCAGCGCCCGGGTCGTCCGGGCCACGCCGCAGGGCCGGAGCGCGGTCGAATTCGAATCGATCAGCGAAGTCGACCGCAGGCGCGTGGTGCGGTTCATCTTCGAGTGCCAGCGCGACGAACGCCGCCGCGGGCTGGGTCGGGAGTAGCGGATGGCCAGCGAGGCCGTCGCCGCGCCCGAGCTCGACCCGCCCGAGGCGGAGCCCCTGACCGCCGAGCAGCCGGTGGCCAGCGAGCCGAAGCAGAAGGCGAAGAAGGACACGAAGAAGGACGCGAAGAAGAGCGGGGCCAAGAAGGGCAAGGGCGACCCCGAGAGCGCCGGCGATGGGGCCCCGACGGTCGCCGCACATCCCCGGGCGGTGCGCTCGATCGCCCGCGCCAAGGGCTGGGCCGGCCTGCTCGGGTTCCTGATCGGCGGCTACCTCTCGCTTCCCACCAGCACGATCGCCGGCGCCGGCGCGCGGGCGCTCATCGCCGGCGTGATCTGCTACGTCGCCGTCTGGGGCGCCGCGGTGTTCGCGTGGCGGCGGCTGGTGATGCTCGAGATCAAGGCACGCGAGCAGGACCTGCTCGAACAGGTGCAGAAGGCCGCCGGACGCGGAGCTGCGGACGCTCCGACCGGCGCACGGGGGGCAGGAGCGCGGGATGCGATGTGATGCGGTTCGGTCGTCACCGAGCCGCCTCGCGGCCAGATGAGGGTGAGCACCAGCCGGCCGAGCACGCCGCGCAGGAGCGAGCGCCGCGGCCGATCTGGCTGCCCCAGCTGGCCGAGCCGGTGAGCCTGCGGCTGCGCACCGGGGAGAAGCTGCCGGGCCGCGTGCTGGAGCGCTCCGCCGACAGCCTGGTGGTCGCGATCGTGATCCCCCTCGGCGCCGGCACGGAGAAGCGCCTGCGGTCGCTGGTGCTCGAATACTCCAACCCGGGGGGGCGGGTCAGCCTCTCGGGCCGGATCTCCCTGGAGAGCTCGCCCGAGGGCGCGCTGGTGCGGATCGACGAGCCCCAGCTGGTCGGAGTCCGCCAGGAGCGCGCCCACGTGCGCGTCGAGGTGGAGTGCCCGATCACACTCAGCACGTCGCCCAAGGCCGAGCCGATCCATACGCACACCGACGACGTCAGCGGCGGCGGTGCGCTGCTGGCCACGCCCGAGCGCCTGGGCGTCGGCGACCAGGTCTCGGTCGCGCTCACGATCGAACCGGGCGAGTCGCCGATCACGGGCTCGGCCGAGGTGGTGCGGATAGACGGTCAGGGGCGGGCCGGCCTCCAGTTCGGCGAGCTCAGCACCTATGACCGCTGGCGGCTGGTGCATTTCACGGTCGTGTGCCAGAGCCGCGAAGGATTCCGTCATCCGGATCACGAGGAGGGTCATACCGCCTGAGGTCGAAAACGACAGCGAGGAGGCGATCATGGACCCCATCAGCCCGATCCAGCCCGACGGCGTGCTGCTGCCATCCCCGGCGCGGGTCGAGCGCCTGGAGCGGATCAGCCGCGAGCGCGACCGCCCGCGGCGCGAGCCCTCCGACAAACCCCGGCGCGAGTCGCCGTCGGAGAACTCGCAGGAGCGCCCCGACGACGAGGGCCGCCCGCGCGTCGACGTGCGGGTCTGAGCGCCCGCGCCCGACCGGTCGGGACGCCGGCGCGCGAACGGCTGCTGACAGCGCGCGTGCAGCACGGGACCCGAGAGCAGGAGATCTTGCGCGGCCGGGGAACTCAGGCGATCAGGAGGCTTCGCCCTCTCAAGTTTCCAGCTGCGCTGTCGATATTGCGCGTAGGCCGACATGGAGTCGGCTTGGGACCACCCCGAACCACGTCATCAAGGAGATGAACGCATGGCCCTGAATGTCAACACCAACATCGAGGCGATGGATGCCGCGAGGAACCTGAACACCACTGAGTCCAACCTGGCGACTCAGATGCAGCGCCTTTCCTCCGGCCTTCGCATCAACTCAGCCGCCGACGACGTCGCCGGTTACGCAATCAGCCAGCGCCTCCAGGCGCAGGTGAACGGCCTCAACCAGGCCACGCTGAACAGCCAGGACGCCGTCGCGCTCGCGCAGACGGGCCTGGGTTCGCTGAACGACATCGAGAACATGCTCCAGCGTGTTCGCCAGCTGGCGGTCGAGTACGCCAACGGCACGACGTCGAAAAGCGATCAGGAAGCGATCACTGGTGAGGTCACGCAGCTCAAAGAAGAGATCAAGCGCGTCGGCGAAACGACGAAGTTCAACGGCGTTGCTCTCCTCAAAGGCGGCGAAGAAATCAAGTTCCAGGTCGGCGCCGATGAAAAAGAAACGATCGGCATCAAAACCGTGGAAGTCGAAAAAGCCGTCGAAGGTGTGAAAGTCGAAGAAATCAAAACGGTGGAAGCGGCGATCGAAAAAATCTCCACTGCCGCCGGTGAATTCGGTGCCGTGCAGAACCGGATCCAGTACACGATGAGCAACCTGGAAGTCTACAGCCAGAACCTGGCTTCGGCCTCCAGCGGGATCGTCGACGTGAACATGGCCACTGAAATGACCGCCTTCACCAAGGACCAGGTCCTTCAGCAGGCCGGCGTCGCGATCCTGGCGCAGGCAAACCAGCTCCCCAACGCTGTCCTGCACCTGATCGAATAGCTCATAGATCTTCCTCAGCGGTGGCGCCCGAGTGACGCCACCGCTGCAGCGAAGCCGATCTGACCGCTGGCCGACCTGCGTCGGCCGCCGCGGCAGGCGGGTCAACAACGCTTGCGCACAGCCCGAGGAAGGCCCTGCGCAAGCCACATACCGCCGATTCATCGAGGGAACGGTGGTTGGGACGGGCGGCGACGGCCGCCCGTCCCCTTCTTTCCGCGCTGCATGCCTCAACCCGCGGCCCCGGCTGCCGATCACCGGGGTGATGTCGATCGAGACGACCCTGTCGCGCATCGAGGCGATCCGCCAGGCGATGGCCGACCCGTCCGAACTGATCGGCGCCCGCACGACCGCCGCCGGCGGCGTGCAGGCTCCCGCCCCGAGCTTCGCGGCCACGCTCGCCGCGGCGGGCGCGCGCGGTGCGACCGAAAGCGCCGTCGGCGCGCCGGGGGAGCAATCCACCGCCGTCGCCGCCCCTTACGGCCAGCCGAGCGTCTCCGGCTACGCGCCCGCCTCGCTGTCTGGCGTGGCGGGCCTCCCGGCGGGCGGCGAACCCGGCGCGCGGATCGTGGCGGCCGCCGAAAGCCAGATCGGGCAGACCGAGCAGCCGCCCGGGTCCAATGAATCCCCCGCGATCGCCGAATACCGCGCGGCCACCGCCGGCGCGATCCCCGGCGCGCCCTGGTGCGCCTACTTCGCCTCCTGGGCCGCCCGCCAGGCGGGCGAGCCGATCGGGCCGGGCGGACAGGGGCTCGGCTCGGTCTCGGAGATCTGGTCCTGGGCCCAGGGCGCCGGCCGGGCGATACCCAACAGCCCCGGGGTCGTGCCGCGGCCGGGCGACCTGATCGTGTTCGGCGGCGAGCACGTCGGCATCGTGCGCGGCGTGCTGCCCGACGGGCGGATCGCGACGATCGAGGGAAACTACGAAAACAAGGTCGCGGCGAACATCCGCACCCCCGGCGAAGCGACCGGCTACGTGAACATGGACTGACCCCCCGCGCGATCTCGCGGGTGCCGGCGTCAGCGTTCGCCGGCGCCGCGGCGCCACAGCACGACGTACCAGATCGTCACGGCGATCAGCACGGCCAGCGGCAGCACCAGCGTGAGGATCGAGCCGGTCAGGAAACCGTCGGCGATCACGAGCGCGAGGCTTGGCATTCGGTCGGTCCTCTCAGGTCTGGAGCAGGTACAGCACCACGTAGGTGATCAGGCCGATCGCCGCAAGGTAACCCCAGTAGAAGACGGCAGCGTCGAGGGACGGGGCGATCATCCGGTCCGGATCCTTGATGTCGCCATCGGCCTGGGCCGGCGCGCGGCGGGCCCGGAACTCGGTCGCGACCTGCGTCTCCAGCCAGTACAGCGTGCCCAGCACCGCGATCATGTAGAAGGCTGTCCAGCCGCAGTAGACGCTGGCGAAGGCGCCGTCGGTCGGCCCGAATTTCTGCTGGGTGTACGCGATGCACTGGACCGCGACCGCGCCCACGCCGAGCAGGACGCCGCTCGCCGCGAGGCCGACCCATTGGCGCGAGCGCGCCTTCATCCCCCGTGCCGCCGCGAACGTCAGCAGCGCGCTGCCGAGGATGCAGACGATGAAGACCACTCCCAGGCCCTGGTCGGGCTTGACGTGCGCCGGACGCCACAGGTGTTCGACGTTCAGGGAGCGCAGGTAGAAGTAGGCGAACACGAAGGCCAGGAAGAAGAACGTCGTCGCCCCGGCCAGCAACCGAGAGGCGACCGAGAGCGCGCGAGCGCCGACGTCGGGCGGCTCGGGCGGGATCTCCGCGCCGGCCCGGACCGGCGGGACCTGCATGCCGAGCGGTCGCTCTTCGCCGTGGGCAGCCATCGGCTCAGCCGCCCGCCCCGGCCGGCTGTGCCCCGCCCAGCGCCACGGGCGTCCCGTAGTCGTAGGGGTCGGAGTCGAACACGGGGATCTGGTCGAAGTTGTGGACCGGCACCGGGGTGGGCCCCTGCCACTCGATGGACTTCGAGCGCCACGGGTTGGCCTCGGCGGGCTTTCTGGCGAAGATCAGCGAGTAGACGACGTTGTAGATGAAGATCAGCATCGAGATGCCGAGCACGAAGGCCGAGACCGAGACCCAGCGGTTGAGCAGGAGGAACTTCGCTTCGTAGAAGTTCACCCGCCGGGGCATGCCCTCGAAGCCGAGCGCGAACAGCGGCAGGAACGTCGAGTTGAACGACAGGAACATCAGCCAGAAGTGCCACTTGGCGAGTTTCTCGTTGAACTTCAGCGCCAGCATCTTCGGGACCCAGTAGTAGACCGCCGCGAAGAAGGCGAAGATCAGCCCGCCCATGATCGTGTAGTGGAAGTGGGCCATCACGAAGAAGCTCCCGTGCGTGGTCGTGTCGCTGGGCGTGTCCGAGATGAACACGCCCGAGAGCCCGCCGAGCAGGAAGTTGAACGTCCACGCCAGGCAGAACAGCATCGGGACCGTGAACGAGATCCGCGATCTCCACAGCGTGCCCATCACGCACAGGAACACGAACCCCGTGGGTATCGAGATGATCTCCGTGGAGAGCATGTAGAACGGCCGCAGGTCGGCGTTGATGCCGCTGACGAACAGGTGGTGCTGCCAGACGAAGAAGCTCAGCAGGCTGACGCCGAGCATCGCCGCGATCGCCAGCCTGTATCCCCACAGCGGCTTGCGGGCGAAGACGGGCAGCAGCTCCAACACGATCCCGAAACCCGGCAGGGCGAGGATGTAGACCTCCGGATGGCCGAAGAACCAGAACAGGTTCTGGAACAGGTAGGAGCTGCCGCCGCCGCCGATCAGGAAGAACGAGGTGCCGATCGTGCGGTCCAGCGCCGACATCAGCAGCGTGGCGACGAGCATCGGCGCCGCCAGGACCATCAGCACCGAGGTCGCGAACACCGACCACACGAAGATCGGCAGCCGCGACCACGTCAGACCTGGCGCGCGCAACGTGATGATCGTCGCCATCATGTTCAGGCCGAGCAGGGTCATCGAGACGCCGACCAGGGCGAAGAACATGATGTAGGAGTCCATCCCCATCACCGCCTGGTCGTTCAGCGGCTCGTAGCCGGTCCAGCCGGTCGGGAAGCCCCCGAAGAAGATCGTGGAGACGAGGATGAAGCCGGCCGCCATCAGCAGCCAGAACGTGAGCGCCTCGATCCGCGGGAAGGCCATCCTCCTGGCGCCGATCATGATCGGCACGAAGTAGTTGGCGAACGGCCCCAGGATCCCCGAGGTCATCATCCCCATCATCATCGTGCCGTGCATGCCGACCAGCGACAGGTACTGGTTGGCGCCGACGAACTGGGGGGTGTTCTGCAGCAGCTCGGTACGGATCAGCATCGCGTTCAGGCCGCCGACGAAGATGAACACGCCGATGCCGACCAGGTACTGGATGCCGACGACCTTGTGGTCGGTGCACAGCCCGAAGTAGCGCCCGATCCCCTCTCCCTCCTTCTCACGCAGCGAGGCGGGGCGCCCGAGCAGCCGTGAGAAGGGGTAGTTGGCGAATCCGAGCCCGATCAGGAAGCCGGCGACCCCGAAGAAGTAGGCCAGCAGCAGCGCGGTGTCGTTTTCATTGGTTTTCAGCGTGCTCGCGAAGCTTTTGCCTTCGGTCACGAGGTGGCCGATCCACCAGCCGAGGTAGTAGCCGCCGACGCCGAGCACCACCGCGAGCAGCAGGTTGAAGCCGAACAGCCGCCGCCACAGTGGCCTGACGGGCTTGGTCGCAGGGGGTTGCGCCGCCGTGGTGCTCAATGTCCACGCTCCGTCGGTTCGGGGGCATAGGTCCTGCTGTACGGCGGCAGCACCGCCGTGGTGGGCGCGAAGCGGATTCGCTGTTCACGTATCCAGGACGAGAACGCCGGGCCGCTGACCACGTAGCCGTGGTCGAACATCGCCCCGTGCCAGATTCCGCACAGCTCGGCGCAGTGCACTTCGAAGGTCTGGATCTTGGTCGGCTTGACGAAGGCGACGTTGTCGATGCCCGGGTTGGCGTCCGCCTTCACCCCCAGCTGGTAGGCCCAGAACGAATGGATCACGTCGAGCGAGGTGACGTTGAATTCGACCGTCGTGTTGACGGGCAGCTCGAGATGGGTCGTCTCGACCCCGCCGTAGGTCGGGTAGCGGTAGGTGAAGGCCCATTGCTGGGCGATCACCTGCACCGGCAGCCTGGGGCCCTTGGGCACGGTCAGAGGTTTCGGGCCGCTGCCCGATCCGGCGCCATAGCCCTGCTCGAGCCGGATCGTCCCGTAGGCGGCCAGCGACAGGACCATGATCGAGGTGACGACGATCCAGGTGGTCTGCACCCGGGTGTCGCCCCGCACGGCCGGTCCTTCCAGGACGGCGCCGCCGGGCTGGCGGAAGTTGATGACGGCGTAGATCAGGTAGATCACGACCAGCAGCAGCACCGGCGTGGCCAGCGCTGTCAGGACGATGTTGTCGGTGGTCTGCCCCGAGGCCACGTCGCTGCCCCGTCCGGGGGGCAGGTTCGGGCCGAGCACGAAGATCACCAGCGGGACGGCGATCAGGGAGCAGACGACCCAGATCGTCCCGAAGCGCCGCGCGTGGTTGGGCTCCGGCGCCGGCCCTGCGCTAGACGACATCGAGGTACCCGTCCATGTAGCCGAGCGTCTGCATCGGGCCGCCGAAGTTGAAGAACGTGCCCGCCGCGCAGGGCACGAAGCACTGCCAGCGGTAGCGGCCCTTCTTCCCGGTGCGGATGGTGAAGGTGACGGTGCGGTGCGCCATCGTGGCGGGATCGCAGGGCGCTTCTTCGCAGGGGTTCTTCGCTTCTTCGGGCACCCCCGGCAGCGGCACGAACACCCCCAGCTGCGGGACGACGAACGTGTGGGAGGCTTCTTCGGGGTTGATGTGGTTGACGACCTTGCCGTCGATCGTCTCCGTGCCTCCGATCGTGCCCTGGGTCTGCGACAGGAACGCGTTGCGCAGCCCTGAGTTGCCGTCGAACTGGTAGATCGTCACGCGGACCAGCGAGTTGGCCGGCACCTGGTAGATCGTGCTCCGGACCCAGCGCCCTCGATCGTTGACCAGGTAGGAGACCCAGTTCGGGTGGGCCGGGCTGAGCTGTTTGCCGATCGTGCTGACGGTCTGGAGCTGCAGGTTGTCGGTCACCGCGGGCGCGGACGGATTGGGGGTGGCCGCGACCGTCTGCGGAACGTTGGTCGCCCACTCGCTGATGTAGAGGAAGATCAGCACCGCGACCACTGCGACGGCGCCGATCACCGCTAGCAGCTTCCGCGCCATGACGCTCAAGCGCCTCTCCCCTTCCCGACAGTGCTGGGTCCCCGTCCCACCATGCTGCCTCCCGGCTCGGATGTCCTGTGTTCCATCCTATCCCCGGGAAAGGCGCGAATGCAACTCCCGCGGGAAGATTTCTGACAGGGCGGAGTTTCTTTTCCCTGCGTGCTGCGGCCTGCGGCCTCGTGCACCCGGCGCAGAGCGCGCTCGCGTGCCCGGCCGATGTCGCGGCGAGCGCTGCGGATACGATCAGTGCTTGCCCTCCTCGAGCCCATCCGAGACCGCCCGCGTGCCCGATCGGCCCACGCTCGATGGCCTCGAGCGCAAGTGGAGCGAGGCCTGGGAGAGCGAGCGGACGTATGCCTTCGAGCGCTCCGCCCCGCGTGAGCGGATCTTCTCGATCGACACTCCGCCGCCGACTGTCAGCGGGTCGCTGCACGTCGGGCACGTCTTCTCCTACACACACACCGACGCCGTGGCGCGCTACCAGCGGATGCGGGGCCGCGAGGTCTTCTACCCGATGGGCTGGGACGACAACGGCCTACCCACCGAGCGTCGGGTGCAGAACCACTACGGGGTGCGCTGCGACCCCTCGGTCCCCTACGACCCGGAGTTCCGGCCGCCCGCCGAGGGCGGGCTGGGCCCCGATCACGAGCCCGTCCCGATATCCAGGCCG
This sequence comes from uncultured Solirubrobacteraceae bacterium, assembly GCA_963760785.1. Lineage (GTDB taxonomy): Bacteria > Actinomycetota > Thermoleophilia > Solirubrobacterales > Solirubrobacteraceae > Palsa-744. The sequence goes on from CAVXEL010000003.1 coordinate 204,074, forward strand.
AACTTCGTCGAGCTGTGCCTGCGTCTGACCGAGAGCGACGAGCGGGCCTTCGAAGAGCTGTGGCGCACGCTCGGCCTGTCGGTCGACTGGTCGATGACCTACACGACGATCGGCCCGCTCGCCCAGCGCATCTCCCAGCGCTCGTTCCTCGGCCTGCTGGCGCGTGGCGGCGCCTACCAGCTCGAGGCGCCGACGCTGTGGGACGTCGACTTCCAGACGGCGGTCGCCCAGGCCGAGCTCGAGGACCGCGAGCGTCCGGGCGCGATGCACCGGATCCGCTTCGGCGTGGCCCGGGGCGAGGGCGAGGCGTTGATCGAGACGACCCGCCCGGAGCTGATCCCGGCGTGCGTGGCGCTGCTGACCCACCCAGACGACGAGCGCCACCGGGGCCTGGTGGGAGGCGAGGCGCTGGCGCCGCTGTTCGGGACGCGCGTTCCGGTCCTGACGCATCCGCTGGTCGAGCGCGACAAGGGCACTGGGCTGGTGATGGTCTGCACGTTCGGGGATCTCACCGACGTGACCTGGTGGCGGGAGCTGAACCTGCAGGTGCGCTCGATCCTCGCGACCGACGGGCGCCTCGCGGAGGTTCCCTGGGGGACCGGTGGCTGGGAGTCCGTCGACCTCGGGCGCGCCCAGGCCACCTATGGCGAGCTCGTCGGTCGCACGGTCAACCAGGCGCGGCGGCGGATCGTCGAGCTGCTGGCCGAGTCGGGCGACCTGATCGGGGAGCCCGAGCCGGTCACCAGGGCGGTGAAGTTCTACGAGAAGGGCGACCGCCCTGTCGAGATCGTGACCAGCAGGCAGTGGTTCATCAGGACGATCGAGCACCAGCAGGAGCTGATCGACGCGGGCCGCCGCCTGCACTGGCACCCGCCGTACATGCGGGCGCGCTTCGAGGACTGGGTGAACGGGCTCAACGGCGACTGGAACATCAGCCGCCAGCGGTTCTTCGGCGTGCCCTTCCCCGTGTGGTACCCGATCGACGGCGAGGGCAACGTGATCCACTCCCAGCCGATCGCGGCCGCCGCCGAGCAGCTGCCGGTCGATCCCTCCACGGACGTCCCCGACGGGTACGCGCCGGAGCAGCGCGGCGAGCCGGGCGGCTTCATCGGCGACCCCGACGTCATGGACACCTGGGCGACGTCCTCGTTGACACCGCAGATCGCCGGTCAGGCCGGCGAGGACCCCGAGCTCTACGCGAAGGTCTTCCCGATGAGCGTTCGTCCCCAGGCCCACGACATCATCCGCACCTGGCTGTTCACGACCGTGCTGCGCTCGCTCCTGGACGAGGGACAGCCGCCCTGGGGCGACGTCGCGATCTCGGGATGGGTGCTCGACCCGGACCGCAAGAAGATGTCGAAGTCGAAGGGAAACGTCGTCACGCCGATGCACCTGCTCGAGGAGCACGGCGCCGACGCGGTCCGCTACTGGGCGGCCAGCGGCAGGCCGGGCGCGGACACCGCGTTCGAGGCGCAGCAGATGAAGGTCGGCAGGAAGCTCGCCGTCAAGCTCCTGAACGCCTCGAAGTTCGCGCTCAGCGACCTTCCCGCTCAGGGCGAGTCGCTGACGCATCCGCTCGACCGCGCGATGATCTCGCGCCTGGCGGGGGTCGTCGAGGTGGCGACGTCGAGCTTCGAGGACTACGACTACGCGCGCGCGCTCCAGCACACCGAGGAGCACTTCTGGTGGTACTGCGACTACTACCTCGAGCTCGTCAAGGGACGCCGCTACTCGAGCGACGGCGAGCTGTCGGCGTCGGTCAGCCGTGCGCTGCGGATCTCACTGTCGGTGTTCCAGCGGCTGTTCGCCCCGTTCCTGCCGTTCGTGTGCGAGGAGGTCTGGTCGTGGTGGCAGCCAGGCTCCGTTCACCGGGCCGCGTGGCCGCAGGACGGGTCGCTGCAGGCCGAGGTGGGCCCATCGGCCGAGGTGAGGCGCGAGGAGACCGCGCTGGAGATCACCGCGGACGTCCTGCGCGAGGTCCGCAAGGCCAAGTCGCAGGCCAGGCGCCCGATGCGCGCTCCCGTCACCCGCGTGATCGTGCGGGACGGCGTCGAGCGCCTCGAGGCGCTGGAGCTCGGAGCGGACGACCTGCGCCAGGCGGGTGCGGTCGAGGAGCTCGAGCTGATCGCCGGCGAGGAGTTCGACGTCGAGGTGGAGCTGGCCGGGGAGCCCTCGGCCTAGCGGAGCATGAACGACGGGACGGCCCGTGCGGTCCTGATCCTGGGCGAGGGCGCGGGGCTGGCCGTCGCGTTGCGCCGGCGTCTGGAGCAGAGCGGCGTCGAGGTCGAGGCGGCCACTTCGAGCAGCGACAGCGAGATCGCCTCGACGCTCGCCCAGACGCGGTGGAGGGCGGTCGCGGTGGTTGCGCGCGATGACGTGCTGGCGCTGCGGCTCACGCTGCTCAGCGCCCACCTGCGTCCCGATCTCCCCTTGTGGGTGACGATGTTCGACCGGACCGTGACCCGCGAGCTGGGCCACGTGGCGCCCGCCGTTCACGTGATCTCGCCTCCAGAGCTCGTGGCGGCCGACCTCGCCGAGCAATGCGTGGTGGCGGCAGGGACACGGGTGCGGCTGCGGGGACGCGGGGTGAGACTCGTCGACGACGCGCTGCGGCTGCTGGTCCGGGCGGGAATCGGGTTGCTGCTGGCGCTGGTGGTGGAGGCCGCGATCACGATGATCGCCCTGCACGAGAGCGTTATCGACGCGCTCTACTTCAGCACCCGCACGGTGGCCACCGTCGCGGGCGCGCCCGGTGCGGCGACCGGGCCGGCCTGGTTCAAGCTGGTCTCGGCCCTTGACACCGTGGCCGCGCTGGTGCTCGTCGCGGTCTTCACGGCGGCGCTGGTCAGGCGGCTCAGCAGAGCGCGGCTGACCACGGTCCTGGGACGGCGCGCCGCTCCCGGGCGCGGGCACGTGGTGCTGGTCGGTTTCGGCCAGGTCGGCTTCAGGCTTGCGCAGGAGCTGCAGCGGCGGGGCATCGCCGTGCTCGGTGTCGAGCGCGACCCGGAGGCGCCCTGCGTGCGTCTCGCCCGCGCGGCCGGGATCCCCGTGGCCCTGGGTCGCGGCGATGACCGCGAGACGCTCGAGCGCGTCGGGATCCGGAGCTGCGCCGCGGTCGCCGCGGTGACCTCGAGCGACCTGGTCAACGTCGAGGTGGGGTTGGCCGCGAGCGATCTGTCTCCGGGCATCCCGCTGGTGCTGCGGCTGGGCGACGGCGAGGTGGCGGCCGAGACCGACTCGCTGCTGCACCTGGGACGGATCTGTGACGCCCACAAGATCGCCACCGAGACGCTCCTGCGCGGTCTGACCGAGCCCGAGCACGAGGCCACGAGCCGGCTCAGATAGGGTCCTGGCGGTGGAGCGCACCGCGATATCCGAGCTGTCCTCGCACACCGGCGAGCAGGTCCGGGTGTGCGGATGGGTCAACGCGCTGCGCGACCAGAAGCGGGTCCAGTTCGTGATCGTGCGCGATGAAACCGGGCTGGCCCAGGCCGTGGTGGGCAAGGAGGAGCCGCCCAGCGAGCTCAACGAGCAGATCTCGGCGCTGACGGCCGAGTCGGCGATCGAGCTCACCGGTACGGTGATCGCCGACGAGCGGGTCAAGCTGGGTGGTCTGGAGCTGAGGATCGACTCGCTGCAGGTCGACTCGCTGGCCGACCCCGAGCTGCCGATCGCGGCGGACTCGTCGCTGGACAAGCGGATCGACTGGCGCTACCTGGACCTGCGCAGGCCCGACCGTCGGCTGATCTTCGAGGTGCAGACGGCGATCGAGCAGGCGATGCGCGACTTCTGGCGCCAGGAGGGCTTCATCGAGCTGCACTCGCCGAAGCTGATGGAGTCGGCCAGCGAGTCGGGCGCCGAGCTGTTCCGGGTCGACTACTTCGAGCGCGACGCCTACCTGGCGCAATCGCCGCAGTTCTACAAGCAGATGGCGATGGCGGCCGGCTTCGGCAGGGTGTTCGAGGTCGGTCCGGTCTTCCGTGCCAACCCCTCGTTCACCTCGCGCCACGACACGGAGTTCACAAGCGTCGACATGGAGATCTCGTGGATCGAGTCCCACGAGGACGTGATGGCGCTCGAGGAGCGCTGGCTCGCTCACGTCCTCGCGTCGATCCGCGACAGCCATGGCGAGAGGATCGCCCAGACGTTCGGCACCGATGTGATCGCTCCCACGGTTCCCTTCCCCCGCGTGACGCTCGCGCAGGCGAAGGAGATGCTGAGCGAGCGCGGCCACGACGTGCCCGGCGCCGGCCACGACCTCGACCCGCCGAGCGAGCGGGCGCTGTCGGAGCTGATCGAGGAGATCCACGGCCACGAGTTCGTGTTCGTGACCGACTACCCCGCCTCGGTGCGGGCCTTCTACCACATGCGTCACGAGGACGACCCGACCCTGACGAAGAGCTTCGACCTGCTGTGGCGGGGCATCGAGCTGACGACAGGCGCTCAGCGGGAGCATCGGTACGAGCGGCTCGTCGCCCAGGCCCGGGACCGGGGCATCGAGGTCGAGTCGATCCAGTACTACCTGGACTTCTTCCGCTACGGCGCCCCCCCGCACGGCGGCTTCGGCTTCGGCCTGACCCGACTGCTGATGCAGATGCTCGGCCAGGAGAACGTGCGCGAGGTCACGTTCCTGTACCGCGGTCCGCACCGTCTCTCGCCCTAGGCGTTCGACAGCAGCATCCATGGCCCGCATCCTTATCTCCGCGCCCGAGATGGAGGGGAGCCTGGACTCGCTCGCGGGGCACGAGCTGGTGGCGGGCGCGCCCGGCTCGGACGGGGGCGCACAGGCGCTGATCTGTCCGCCGACGGTTCCCGTGCGGGAGCCGGACCTCGCGCGCATGCCGGCGCTCGCGGTGATCGCCGTCGCCGGCGCGGGCCTCGATGCGGTCGATGTCGAGGCCGCCGCGCGGCGAGGCGTCGCCGTGCTCAGCGCCGGGGAGGCGCTCGTGGAGACGACGGCCGACCTGGCCTTCGGGCTGATCATCGCGTCCTGTCGGCTGATGAGCGACACCGAGGCGAGCCTGCGCGAGGGCGCCTGGCAGGGATGGCGCTTCGATCAGACCTTCGGGCGCGACGTCTCCGGTGCGGCGCTGGGGCTGCTCGGCTTCGGCAGGATCGCCCGCGCCGTCGCCCGCCGCGCCGCGGGGTTCTCGATGTCGGTGCTCCACCACACCCGCCACCCGACCGGCGAGGAGGGCTGGACGGGCGAGCTCGACGAGCTGCTGTCCCGCAGCGAGATCCTCAGCATCCACGTCCCCCTGACCGACGCGACGCGGGGCCTGCTGGACGCGCGCCGCATCGCGATGCTCCCTCGGGGCGCGGTGCTGGTGAACACCGCGCGCGGCCCGGTGGTGGAGGAGGACGCGCTGATCGACGCGCTCGTCTCCGGCCGCCTGCTGGCCGCCGGTCTGGATGTATACGACGACGAGCCGAACGTCAGCCAGGCCCTGCTGGCGGCTCCCCGCACGGTGCTGCTCCCGCACATCGGCAGCGCGACCGAGCGAACCAGACGGGCGATGCTGGCCCTGGCCGCGCAGAAGGTGGCCGGCTTCCTCGCAGCCCGGGGTGCCGGACACTAGTGCCAGCAGGGTTCGAAGCGCCTCCCGTTCAGCGCCAGGTTGAAGCGGGCGCCGATGATGCCCGCGGCTTCGTCGGCCGCGCAGAACCTCTTGTCGCTGAGGCTGTACTCGGCGTTGATCACCGGCTTGCCCGCGCTCAGATAGGGAAGGAAGTCCGAGCATTCCCCGTACTGGTTGCACTGCTCTGTCAGGGCGCCGTCGAAGAAGGGCTCCAGCCGGGAAGCCTGTTCGCCGTCGTTCTTCTGCAGCACGGCCAGCCCGAGCGCGTGGACCTGTTCGGCCACCCACTCGTTGAAGGTCAGCTGCTGGGCGGCGGAGATCGGGAAGCCGCTGCGATTGGAGAACGCTTCGATGTTGTCCGGCTCGACGGCGTCGAAGCCCTTTTCCATGCACATCCGGAAGCGGGCGCTCATGATCGGTCCGATCACCGAGAGCTGGCGGATGTCCAGCCAGCGCTCCCCCGGCCAGCCGTTCGGACGGCCGAGGACGCTCTTCGGGAACTCCCCGTGGTCGGGCCTGAAGTTCTCGGCGGTCCCGACGTCGACGTAGCAGATCACGTGCCTCCCCTGGGCATGCAGCGCGGCGACCTGGGCGGCGCTCGTTTCGAAGCCGTCGACGTCGTACGCGGCGACCGGCTGAGAGGTGTCGAGCGTGCCCTGCAGCTGCCAGTAGAACGTCAGCTTCTGGGGCGGCTCCCACCAGGCGCCCGCCGTGGCGGCGCCTGCCGATGCCGCCAGCGCCGTCAGCGAGGCGGCCAGACATGCGACGAGCCGGGCTCGGGGTGCGCGCATCGGTTCCGCCATCTTAGGCCGGTCGGGCCGGTCCGGTCGCACCGGCGCTGGGCCGTCCGCACTCGTCTCTACCTTCAGATCATGCTCCTGAACGAGCTGACAGACGGCATCGAGATCGACCAGGTCCTGCTGGTCAAGGAGGTCGAGGTGCGCCGGCGCCGCGACGGCGGGGACTACCTGCGGCTGATGGTGGGGGACCGCACGGGCGCGGTCCCCTGCATGGTCTGGGAGGAGCTCGCCGAGGCCGGCGAGCTGGCACGAGCGGGCGCCCCGGTCACCGTGAGGGGCCGTTACACGGTCCACCCGCGATTCGGACCGCAGATCAACCTGCGCGCTCTGGCCGAGGCCGTCGCCGGCTCGTATGCCCCCGAGGATCTCGAGGACGGCCCGGCGCGGAGCGTCTCTCAGATGGAGGCCGAGATGGGCGAGCTCGTCGCGACGGTACAGGAGCCGCACCTGCGGGCGCTGCTCGACCTGGTCCTGGGCGAGGGCTCGGAGCTGTGGGCGCGCTACCGCGAGGCCCCCGCCGCCAAGCACTACCACCAGGCCTACCGTCACGGGCTGCTCGAGCACTGCCTCGGGGTCGCCCAGGCGGTGAGCGCGATCAGCGCGACCTTCCCCGGGATCGACCGGGACGTGGCGGTGACCGGAGCGCTGCTGCACGACATCGGCAAGCTCGAGGCCTACACGGCGGCGGGCGGGGGGATCGGGTCATCGATCTCAGCGACGCGGGGCGGCTGCACGGGGAGATCGCGCTCGGCTACTACCTGATCCGCCGCCTGATGGAGGACATCGAGGGCTTTCCGGGCGAGCTCGCCCAGGCGGTCGGGCACATCATCCTGTCCCATCACGGCACCCTCGAGCACGGCAGCCCGGTCGTCCCGTGCACGCGCGAGGCGACGCTCGTGCACATGGTCGACAACCTCGGCGGGCGCCTGGGGAGCTTCGATCGCCTCGAGAAGGAGCTGGCGCCGGGACGGCGGTGGTCCCAGTTCGACCGCGCGATCGGCGCCGGCGCGTTCTTCCTGGAGCGAGGCTCCGCGACGCCCGAGTCGGCCGATCCGGGCGGCGCCGAGCGGGAAGCAGCCTGAAAGCTCGCAAATAGCGGGGCGGCCTGATCGAGCCGGCGCTCGCGTCTCGCCCCCGGCTTCTATCTTTGGGGGCCGATGGCAAAGGACACCGAGAAGCTGATCCGCCAGCTCTCGCTGATCTCCTACCTGATGGCCGAGCGACGGCCGGTCACGGCACTGGAGATCAGACGGGACGTCGAGGGCTACAGCGGAATGAACGAGGACGCCTTCGCGCGGCGCTTCTATGCCGACCGCTCCGAGCTGGAGTCGCTGCGCATCCAGCTCACCGTCGAGCGACCCGCCGACGGAGCGGCCGAGCAGGAGAACTACTCGCTGCGCCCGGAGAACTTCCATCTGCCGCCGATCGCCTTCACCGACAAGGAGCTCGCGGCGCTGCAGACCGCGCTGGCGCTGCTGGACGGCGAATTCGCCTACGCGGAGCCGCTGCGCCTGGCGCTGCAGCAGATCACATGGGGGCGCCCCAGTCCGCTGCGGGCGCCCGAGCAGCGCTCGGTCGCGCTGGGCATCACGGCGTCGGCCGGCGGGCACGAGCTGTCGGCGCGCCTGGCGAAGGTCGAGACCGCGATCTTCCGCAACAAGACGATCGTCTTCGACTACTACACGATGGGTCGCGACGAGCTGAGCTCCCGCAAGGTGGATCCGTACCACCTGCTGTTCCAGGGCGGGCAGTTCTACCTGCTGGGACGCTCTCACGAGCGCAAGGCGATCCGCGTGTTCCGGCTCTCGCGGATCCGCGGCAAGGTCTCCTATGCGACGAAGGCCGAGCACGACTTCCACCGCCCGGCGGACTTCGACCCGCGCGCGTACGCCAACCGCGCTGACTGGCAGTTGGGCGAGGAGCAGCAGGTCGCCCGGGTTCTCATCTCGGAGCGGATCGCCTGGCAGATCGAACGGCACTTCGGCCGCTACGGCGAGCTGGTGGACCCGGGCGAGCTGGACCCCGAGGACGACGACGCGCTCGACTCCAGCATCCCCGCCGAGGAGGGCGACAGGCTGTTCCTGACGCGCTACTCGAGCCCCCGCAGCATCGTCTCGTGGGTCCTCGGGCTTGGCGTCAACGCCCGCCTGCTGGGTCCGCCCGAGCTGGCGGAGGAGCTGTGCCGCCGCCTGGAGCAGCTGCGCGAGCGCCACGACGAGGATCCGCCGGCGTCCCGGCGCAAGCGCTCGACCGCGACGGCGGAGGAGACCCCTCGACGCTCCTCGAGGCGCGGCAGCGAAGGCGAGGATGCCCGACCTGACACCGCGATCCGTCCCGAGCGCTTCGCGCGGCTCGTGACCCTGGCCAGCATCCTGATCGACGCCGGGCGCCGCGGAGAGCGCGTATCGATGGCCGACGTCTGCGAGCGGCTGCAGATCAGCGAGGAGGAGCTGCGAGAGGACGTCAACGTCCTGAACGTCGTGAACTTCGGTGGCGGCTCGTACGTCCTCTATGCGGAGATCAAGGAGGAGGAGGGCGAGATCGAGGTCGACCCGGAGCCCTACAGCGACAACTTCGACCGCCCCGCCAGACTGCTGCCCGTCGAGGCCAAGGCGCTGGTCGCGGCGATCGACCTGATCGGCGAGCACATCCCGGAGGGCTCGCTCACCTCGGCGCGAAAGAAGATCGTGGCGGCCCTGGGCGAGGACCCGATGGAGCAGGGCCTGCAGGTGGCGCCGGCCCAGAGCGACGACTCCGACGTGGCTCGGGTGATCGCCACGGCGATCACCGGGCACAAGCTGATCGAGCTGGAGTACTACAAGGAGAACGAGGACGAGATCTCGCTGCGCAAGGTCGAGCCCTACGCCCTGACCAACGGCCGTGAGGGCTGGTACGTCGCGTGCTTCGATCCCGACCGCGACGGCGTTCGGCACTTCCGGCTGGACCGGATCAAGCGGGCCGTCGTGACCGGCGAGCGCTTCCGTCCCCGGCCGGAGGTCGATCCGGCGGCAGCGGTCGACGGCTGGCTGCGCACAGGCGAGGTCGAGGCCTCGCGCAGCGCAAGGGTGTGGGTATCCCCCGAGCGCGCGCGCTGGGCGCGGGAGGCCCGCAGGGTGGTCGAGGAGCGCGCCGACGGGTCGGTCATCGTCGAGCTGAGCTTCGCCGGTGTGGACTGGCTCGTGCGCGAGATCCTCCGCGAAGCGGGCGACGCCGCCGTGCTCGAGCCGGTGGATGCGCGCGAGGCGGTGCGAGCCGCGGTCGCGCGGCTGCGTGAGGCGAACGCCTCGCCGGCGGGCGTGTAGAGGACGCGCGCCACCCTTCACCCGGGGCGGGCACCGGCGTGCCGGCTCGGGGATAATCTCGCCGATGGCGAGCGTCAGCCGAGCGCGGGTGGGCAGCCGGTGAGCCGCCGCGAGCAGATCAGGATGTCCGACGAGGAGGTCGCGGCGTTCCTGGCGGAGGAACGCACGGTGACCTGCGCGACGCAGGGCCCGCGAGGCTGGCCGCACCTGATGCCGTTGTGGTACGTGCTGCGTCCCGCCGCCCCCGGTGAGAGCTCTCCACGCCTATGGGCGTGGACCTACGCGGTCTCCCAGAAGGTCCGCAACCTGGAGCGCGACCCGCGGGCGACCCTCCAGGTCGAGCAGGGCGAGGCCTATCAGGAGCTGCGCGGGGTGATGCTGGAGTGCGAGGTGGTCATCCACCGCGACCCGGACGTCGTCAGCGCCCTCGGACGCGAGGTCTTCGCCCGTTATGCCGCTCCGCGCGGGGAGCCTCCCGCGCGCGAGCTGCCGGCGGAGGTCTCCTTGGTGGTCGACCAGCAGGCCGCCAAGCGCGTGGGCCTGGAGTTCGTCGAGATGCGGCGGGCGAGTTGGGATCACCGCAAGCTCGGCGGCGTCTACTGAGCCGGCGCGCTCACTGCAGCGAGGAGATCCTCCACTTGCCGCCTTCCTTGGTCAGGGAGAGCGTCGTCACTCGTTTCTTGCCGCCGTAGACGCTCTTCACGCTCGCCGAGGCGGCGTCGCCGTTGACCTTCACCGATTCGACTTCCAGTTCGGTGCTGTCGATCTCGGCCAGCTGTTCTTTGATCGCCGATTCGCAGTTCTTCGTGCCGCCGAGGCGGCTGACGACGGCGGCGGACAGGTCTTCGGTGCAGATCTTCTTCTGTTCGCTGGAGGTGACGTGGGACTGGAGGTTGGCGACCGTCTGCGCGACTTCGTGTTCGGCGCCGGTGAATTTCGAGGTCTGGGTCGTCGTGCCGCACGCCGCGAGCAGCATCGAGCTCAGTGGCAGGCAGGCGAGGGCGAGCAGGCGGCGGCGCATCCGCCGCAAGGCTATTGGTTCTGCTCGTCGTCGCGCCGGTAGCCCAGCCGTGCGGAGATGCGGTCGGCAGTGCTCACGAGGTGCGGCCCGAGCGCGTCGACGAGCTCCTCCATCGCGATCATCGAGCTCGGAGCGGCCAGGTTGACCGCGGCCACCACCTCCCGCGCCGCGTTGCGGACCGGCGCGGCGATCGCGTAGAGGCCGGGAGCGAGCTCTTCGTCGTCGACCGCGAAGCCGGTCTGGCGCACCTGATCGAGCTCGGCGCGAAGGGCCTTCTTCGCCGTGATGGTGTTCGGCCCGCGCTTGGTCGGCTTGATCTCCGCGAGCAGGCCGCGCAACTGGTTGTCAGGCAGGTTGGCCAGCAGGATCTTGCCCATCGCGGTGCAGTAGGCCGGGATACGCGAGCCGGGCTGCAGGCCGAGGTCGACCTGGTTCTGCGCGCGGCGGTAGCTGCGGGCGCGGTCGACGTAGACGACGTCCGTACCGTCCAGCACGCCGAGGCTGGTCGTGTAGGAGGTCCGCTGGCGAAGGTCCTCCAGATACGGATGGGCGTGCTCGCGCAGGCCGGTCGAGTTCAGGGCCGACATGCCGAGATCCGTGACGCGCAGCCCCAGGCGGTACTTGCGCGACGCCCCCTGCTCGAGGTAGCCGAGGGCGACGAGCGTGATCACGTAGCGGTGTGTGGTCGAGCGGCTCATCCCGAGCTCGTCTGCGATGTCCGCGATACCCAGCACGGGGCGCGTGGGAGTGAAGCAGCCCAGAATCGCCAGGCCTCGCTCGAGGGACTGGGAGTAGCGAGGCTCACGCAGGCTCGGTATCGACCAGGCCGGCTCGTGGCCGTTCTCGCTCGGCTTCGATGCGCTTCTCGTTCTTGGCATGAGGGGGTGGCTTCCTGTTTGACGCTAGTAGACCCGCTGTCTATAGGCGGGGGCATCATAGTTCGAATATCGGCTGATCGGTTAAAGATGTCAGGAGAGTCGAGACGGCGCGGCGCCCCGGGCGGCCACGGCGGCGGGTCGTGGCCGATCGCCGGCACCGCTAGGGTTCTCTCGCTATGGAACCGCTCAAGGGACTGATCCTCTCGGGGGGCAAGGGCACGCGGCTGCGCCCGATCACCCACACCAGCGCCAAGCAGCTGGTCCCGGTCGCGAACAAGCCCGTCCTGTTCTACGGGATCGAGGCGATGGCGCAGGCCGGAATCGAGGAGATCGGGATCATCATCGCGCCGGAGACCGGGCCCGAGATCGAAGCGGCGGCCGGGGACGGAAGCCGCTTCGGGCTGCGCATCACCTACATCGTCCAGGACGAGCCCCTCGGGCTCGCCCACGCGGTGCTGACGGCCGAGTCGTTCCTCGGCGCGAGCCCTTTCGTCATGTACCTGGGGGACAACCTCCTGCAGGGCGGGATCTCCGAGCTGGTCGCGGCCTTCCGCGAGCACCAGCCCGATGCCCTGATCCTCCTCACCCCCGTGCCCGACCCGCAGAACTACGGAGTGGCCGAGCTGGCGCCGGCCGCCGCCGGGCAGGTGGGACGCGTGCAGCGGCTCGTCGAGAAGCCCGCGGAGCCGGCCACCGACCTGGCGCTCGTGGGCGTGTACATGTTCACCGCCGGGATCCACGCCGCCGCGAGGGCGATCGTGCCGTCGCCGCGGGGCGAGCTTGAGATCACCGACGCGATCCAGTATCTGGTGGACGCCGGGATGCGGGTCGAGCCCCACATCGTGCGCGGCTGGTGGAAGGACACCGGCCGGCTGGAGGACATGCTGGAGGCCAACCGGCTGATCCTCGACAACCTCCTCGAGCGCGTCGAGGGAGAGCTCATCGACTGCCACATCGACGGTCGCGTCGTCATCGAGCCCGGCGCACGCCTGGAGCGCACGCGGGTGCGCGGGCCCGCCGTGATCGGCTCGGGCGCCGTGCTGAAGGACTGCTACGTGGGGCCCTACACGGCGATCGGGGAGGACTGCATGATCTCCGGAGCGGAGGTCGAGCACTCGATCCTGCTGGCCGGCTGCACCGTCTGCGACCTCGACGGCCGCATGGAGTCCTCGCTGCTCGGGCGCAACGTGACCGTGCGCCGCGGCGAGCGCCAGCCGCGGGCCTACCGGTTCATGGTCGGCGACAACTCGGACATCTCGATCCTGTGAGGCTGCTCGTCGCGGGCGCCCAGGGGATGCTGGGCCACGACGTGCGGCGCGCCGGCGAGCGGGCCGGTCACGAGCTCGTGCTGGTCGACCTTCCCGAGCTCGACATCACCGACGCCGGCGCCGTGGCGAGGCTGCTGGAGCGTCTGAGGCAGGAGCCGTCCTCGCTCGCCGGGATCGTCAACTGCGCGGCGTGGACCGACGTCGACGGCGCCGAGTCGAAGCGCGAGCTGGCGCATGCCGTTAACGCCGAGGGCGCCGGCGTGCTCGCGGCCGCGGCCGCGGAGCTCTCCGTGCCGCTGCTGCACATCTCGACCGACTACGTCTTCGACGGCGACGCGCCGCTCGACTCGGCCGGGCGGCCGCGCCCCTACCTCGAGCGAGACCCGACGGGCCCGCGCTCGGTCTACGGCTCCACCAAGCTGGAGGGCGAGCAACGGGTGCTCGCCGCGTCACCGGACAACACCGTCGTGCGCACGGCATGGCTCTACGGCGTCGACGGGCCCAACTTCGTCGCGACGATGCTGCGCCTCGCCGGCGAGCGCGACGCGGTGCAGGTCGTCGACCGACCAGGTCGGCTCGCCGACCTGGTCCGGGCACCTCGCCCCGGCCGTGCTGGGTCTGCTGGAGCGGGGCGTCGCCGGCCTCGTGCACCTGACCGGCTCGGGCCGCATCTCCTGGAACGGCTTCGCCCAGGAGATCTTCCGCCAGGCCGAGGTGGACTGCCGGGTGGAGCCCGCGACGAGCGAGCAGATGGCCCGTCCGGCGCCGCGTCCGGCGTGGTCGGCGCTGGAGTCCGAACGCGACGATGTGCTGCCGCTCCCTCCGTGGCAGGATGGCCTGGCGGGGTACCTGGCGGCGCGTGCTGGGATGATGAGGGCATGAGCACCGAAGGCGCAGTCGCCGAGCCCGACGCGCGGAGATGGACGCGCGATGAGACTGCTCGTCTGCGGCGGCGCCGGCTTCATCGGCTCGACGTTCGCCCGCCAGCGGCTCGCCGAGCACGGCGACGAGGTGACCGTGCTCGACAAGCTGACCTATGCCGGCCGCGAGGAGAACCTCGCCGACGTCGCCGGGCTGCCGGGCTACCGCTTCGTGAAGGGAGCGATCGAGGACCCGGAGGCGGTGGCGGGCGCAATCGACGCGGCGGCTCCCGAGGCGATCGTCAACTTCGCCGCCGAGACGCACGTCGACCGCTCGATCGCCGAGCCGGACGCGTTCGTGAGGACGCACGGGCTGGGCACATACGTGCTGCTCGAGGCGCGCCCGGGAGCGGGACCTGCGCTACCTGCAGGTCTCGACCGATGAGGTCTACGGCTCGATCGAGCTGGGCACGTTCACCGAGCAGAGCCCGCTGCGGCCCTCCTCGCCCTACTCGGCGACCAAGACCGGAGCCGACCTGCTGGTGCAGAGCTACTTCCACACCTACGGGCTGGCGGCGACGATCTGCCGCGGCTCGAACAACTACGGCCCCTACCAGTACCCCGAGAAGCTGATCCCGCTGATGATCCTCAACGCCATGCACGGCGACCCGCTGCCCGTCTACGGCGACGGCATGCAGGTGCGCAACTGGATCCACGCGACCGACTTCGCGGGGGCGATCGGCCATGTGCTCGAGCACGGTCGCCCGGGCGAGGTGTACAACGCGGGCGGCCCCGACGAGGAGGCGAACATCGACGTGGTCAGGCGCATCATCGAGCTGACCGGCGCGTCGGAGTCGCAGATCGAGCACGTCGCCGACCGGCCCGGACACGACCGGCGCTACTCGCTGTCCTCCGAGAAGGTGCGTGCGCTGGGCTGGGAGCCGCGGGTCCGCTTTCAGGCGGGCCTGGCCGAGACGGTGGCGTGGTACCGGGACAACGACTGGTGGTGGGAGCCGATCCGCTCGGGGGAGTACCGGGACTACTACGCCAGACAGTACGGCCGGGCGCTCGGCTGAGGGGCGGGGGCTCCGGCCGCGAGGCCAGCCGGTGCCGGGTGCGGATCGCTACGCTCGACGGGTGCTCCCGTCGACCTTCAACGCGGCCACCGACCAGTGGTTCACAGCAGCCTTCGACCAGCCGACCGCTGCCCAGAAGCAGGCCTGGCCGGCGATCGCAAGCGGACGCCACGTGCTCCTCTCCGCGCCGACGGGATCGGGCAAGACACTCGCCGCGTTCCTCTGGGCGCTCGATCGCCTGAGCGCCGGCGAGCATGACGGCGCCGCGCAGGCGGGAGGAGGCACCCGCGTCCTCTACGTGAGCCCGCTGAAGGCCCTGGCGTACGACATCGAGCGCAACCTTCGCGCCCCGATCCGCGGCCTCGGGGCCGAGCACATAACCGTGGGCATCCGCACCGGCGACACGCCGCAGAGGGACCGCGCCGCGATGGCCCGCAACCCTCCTCAGATCCTCGTCACGACTCCCGAGTCCCTGTACCTGATCCTGACCTCACAGGCGCGCGAGATGCTCGGCAGCGTGGACACGGTGATCGTCGACGAGATCCACGCCGTCGCCCATTCCAAGCGCGGCGCCCATCTGGCGGTGACGCTGGAGCGCCTCGAGGAGCTGGTTCGGGCCCGGCGCCCTGAGCTCGCTCCGGAGCAGGCGGCCTTCCAGCGGATCGGCTTGAGCGCCACGCAGAACCCGCTCGAGGAGATCGGCCGCTATCTGGTCGGGCCGCGGCGCGAGGTCGAGATCGTCGACGCGGGCATGCGCAAGTCGCTCGACCTGCGCATCGAGGTCCCGGTCGAGTCGATGACAGAGCCCGGCGGGCCGGTCGCGGCCGGCGGCGACCCACTCGACCCCGCCGAGCACGTGCAGGGCTCGGAGGCGACCAGGGCCTCGATCTGGCCCGCCATCTACCCCGAGCTCCTGAAGCTCGTCGGCGAGCACACCTCGACGATCGTGTTCGTCAACAACCGCCGCTCGGCCGAGCGGGTCGCGTTGCGGTTGAACGAGCTCGCCGCCAGCAGCCCGAGCAGTCCGGCGAGGCTCCGGGAGGCGCGAGGAAGCGGCCGGGCGCTCAGGCGTGCCGCCCGCGCCGCCTGTGGAGATCGCTCGCGCCCATCACGGCTCGCTGGCGCGCGAGGAGCGCACGAAGGTCGAGGAGATGCTGAAGGCGGGCCAGCTGCCGTGCCTGGTCGCGACCTCTTCGCTGGAGCTGGGAATCGACATGGGCGCGGTCGACCTGGTCGTCCAGATCGAGTCGCCCAAGTCGGTCGCCCGCGGCCTGCAGCGCATCGGCAGGGCGGGACACGGCGTCGGCGAGGTCAGCCGCGGGCGGATCTTCCCCAAGTTCAGAGGCGACCTGCTCGAGTGCGCCGTCGTGGCGCGGCGGATGCGCGAGGGCGCGATCGAGCCGACCGTGGTGCCCAGGAACGCGCTCGACGTGCTGGCGCAGCAGGTCGTGGCGATCGCCGTCTCGGCCGAGGGTGGGCCGGACTCCGATTCGATCGCGGTCGATGAGCTCCACGCGCTCGTCACCCGCACCCACTCCTACTCGGAGCTCTCCCGCGAGCTGCTGGAGAACGTCCTCGACATGCTCGACGGGCGCTACCCGTCAAAGGAGTTCGGCGAGCTGCGGGCGCGCATCGTGTGGGACCGTCTGGCCGGCGTGATCCGCGGGCGCAAGGGCTCCCGCCAGCTGGCGATCGCCAACGCCGGCACGATCCCCGACCGCGGCCTGTACGCCGTCACCCTTCCCGACGGCAGGCGCGTGGGCGAGCTCGACGAGGAGATGGTCTACGAGGCTCGGCCGGGCCAGGTGTTCCTGCTGGGCGCGTCCACCTGGCGGATCGAGGAGATCACCCGCGACCGGGTGATCGTCACGCCCGCGCCCGGCGCGCCCGGCGCGGTTCCCTTCTGGAAGGGCGACTCGGTCGGACGCCCCAAGGAGCTGGGCGCGGCGATCGGCGCCTTCTCGCGCTGGGCCGTCGAGCAGGACGCGCCGAGACGCTGGAGCGCGACTACGACCTCGACGCCCGCGCCGCGCGCAACCTCCTGGCCTACCTGCGCGAGCAGCAGGCGGCGACCCGCGTGCTGCCCAGCGAGCAGACGATCGTGCTGGAGCGCTTCCGCGACGAGATCGGCGACTGGCGCCTGTGCCTGCTCTCGCCCTTCGGCGGGCGCGTGCACGCCGCCTGGGGCCTGGCGCTCGCGGCGCGGATGCACGAGCGCTACGGCGTGGAGTCCGATGCGATCTGGACGGACGACGGGATCATCATGCACCTGCCCGACCTCGACGCCGAGGAGGCCGAGGTCGCTGCCCTCGGCCGCCGAGCTGCTGCTGCTCGAGCCGGAGGAGGTCGAGCAGGCCGTCGTCTCCGAGCTGGGCGGCTCGGCGCTGTTCGGCGCCGCTTCCGCGAGAACGCCGCCCGCGCGCTGCTGATTCCCCGCGCCTACCCGGGCAAGCGGACGCCGCTGTGGCAGCAGCGGCTGAAGGCCCAGAACCTGCTCGAGGTGGCCCGCCGCTACGACGACTTCCCGATCGTGCTGGAGACCTACCGGGAGTGCCTGCAGGACGTGCTCGACCTGCCCGGGCTGAAGGAGCGTGCTGCACGGGCTGCACACGCGCGAGATCTCGCTGGTCGAGGTCGAGACGCCCGTGCGCCTCGCCCTTCGCCTCCTCGCTGCTGTTCGACTACGTGGCCACCTACATGTACGAGGGGGACGCGCCCGCCGCCGAGCGCCGCGCGGCCGCGCTGTCGCTGGACCGCGACCTGCTGCGCGAGCTGCTGGGCCAGGACGAGCTGCGTGAGCTGATCGATCCGGGCGCGCTGGCCCGGGTCGAGGACGACCTGCAGCGCCGCTCGGAGATGACCCGGGCGACCGACCGGGATGGTCTGCACGACGTGCTCCGCCGCGTCGGGCGACCTCACCCGGGCGGAGATCGGCGAACGGGTCTTCCCGGCGTCGACGCGGACGGGTCTGGCGGGCCTCAGCGCGAACGGCGCGCCGTGGAGCTGCGGGTGGGCTGGGAGCTGCGGGTGATCGCGGCCGACGAGGCCGGTCTGTACCGCGACGCGGTGGGAGCCGCGCCGCCCGGCGGGCTGCCCGAGGCGTTCCTGGCCGACGTCCGCGACGCGCTGCGGGAGCTATCGCGCGCTACGCGGCCACGCACGGACCGTTCTCGACGGAGGAGATCCGTGCCCGCTACGGCCTCGACTCGAGTGCGGTGCTGCGCGAGTTGGAGCGCGACGGGCTGCTCGTCCGCGGCGAGCTGCGCCCGGGCGGGACCGAGCGCGACTGGTGCGACGTCGAGGTGCTTCGCCGGCTGCGACGCGCCTCGCTGGCGGCGCTGCGCAAGGAAATCGAGCCGGCCGACCAGCGGCGTCTGGCCGCCTTCCTGCCCTCGTGGCAGGGCGTCGACCGGCACACCGCGGCCGGCGCCGGGATCGACCGGCTGCGCGAGGTGATCGTGCCGCTGCAGGGGCTCGCCCTGCCCGTCGAGACGTGGGAGCGGGACGTCCTGCCCCGCAGCACGGGCGCCTACTCGCAGACCTGGATGGACATGCTCTGCGCCAGCGGCGAGCTCGTGTGGGTCGGCGCCGGACCGATCGGACGCTCGGGGCCGGGTCGCGCTGTACTTCCGCGAAGATGCCGCCGCGATCGGTCCGCCCGCGGCGCGCCCCGGGCCCTCGCCCCGGAGGGCGTGGAGCACGATCTGATCAGGGACCGGCTGGCCCTGGGCCCGCGCTTCTTCACCGACCTGCTGTCCGAGCTGGCGGCGGCCCCGGAGGCGCTGCGCGAGGCGCTGTGGGATCTCGTGTGGGCGGGCGAGGTGACCAACGACGCGTGGGCGCCGCTACGTGCCCCGCGGCTCGCGCTGGCGCGGGGGGGAGCCGGCAGCGAGGGTCCGGGCGTGGCCGAGCGGGCCCGCGGGTAGGCGGCGGCTCGCGCTTCGCCTCGCGGCGCGCCAGCGGGGCCCAGTCCCAGGTGCAGGGCCGCTGGTCGCTGACCTCCGCGGTGTTCGGGTCCGAGCCCGGCGGCGCCGCGGCGGTGGAGCGCAGGCGCGTGCTGGCCGAACTGCTGCTGGAGCGCTACGGGATCGTGACCCGCGAGCAGGTGCTGGCGGAGGGGATCAAGGGCGGCTTCGCGATGCTCTACGACACCTTCGCCGGCTCGAGACCCTGGGATGTGCCGCCGCGGCTACTTCATCGAGGGCATGGGCGGTGCGCAGTTCGCGCTGCCCGGGGCGGTGGAGCGGCTGCGGGCGTCGCCCGTCCGCGAGAAGGAGCGGCCGCGCGCGATGGTGCTGGCCGCCGCCGACCCGGCCCAGCCCTACGGGGCGGCGCTGCCATGGCCCAGGCGCGAGGAACAGGAGCGACGCCCCCGCGCGTGGCGGGGCATACGTGGTCACCGTGCGCGAGGAGCCCGTCCTGTACGTCGAGCGGGGTGGGCGCGGGCTGGTCACGCTGGTCGACGCCGCCTCGCCGGCGAGGAGCTCGGCGGCGAGCCGATCTCCTCCACGAGGCGCTGCAGCGCGCTCGCCGACGCGGTCCGCGCGGGCCGCGTCGGCAAGCTCTCGCTGGAGCGGATCGACGGCGAGCCGGCGATCGCGTCGACGCTCCTGGGCGTGCTGTGGAGCTCGGCTTCCAGACAGGACCGCGGCGCCTGACGCTCTGGGCCTGAACCTTCGACGGGGCCGATTCGCCCGGCGGCGCCGGGTGCCGATCGCCTCGCCACGGCCGCGGGTGGATTCGATGCGAATTGGTCGACTCGGATCATCGCCGAGGGCATACCCGGCAGGGCTGCCGATCCAGTAATTTGGAATTGTAGGATGGATCGAACAAGGCAACAGCCCGCGCCGCTGTATCGCCGCCTCCCGCACGGGCCGAGCGGCCTTGATCGCGAGGCGGTTGCCCGCAATCAGCGAACGCGCCTGCACGGGGCGATGATCGAGGCGGTCGCTCGCAGCGGCTACGCGCCACAACTGTCGCCGAGGTGATCGCCCTGGCCGGCGTCTCGCGCCGCGCGTTCTACGAGCACTTCGCCAACAAGGAGGAGTGCTTCCTGGGCACCCACGACATCGTCGTGGCACAGTTCCGCAGGGCGATGATCAGACATGGGGGTCAGAGCGCGGTTGGCAGAACCGCATGCACGTCTGCTTGCGGAGCCTCTGGGTGCGTCGCCCGCTCGCCCGAGGGCCCGCATCTGGTGCTGGTCGACTCGCTGGGATCGGGCGGCGTGCCCGAGATCGCCTACTCCTGGCGGGGCTCTCTTCGAGCGGATGCTCGCCGGCGCCTGGCGCTCGCTCCCGGCCCGGCGGCACCCGCAGCTCACCC
Source organism: uncultured Solirubrobacteraceae bacterium (assembly GCA_963760785.1). Lineage (GTDB taxonomy): Bacteria > Actinomycetota > Thermoleophilia > Solirubrobacterales > Solirubrobacteraceae > Palsa-744. The sequence goes on from CAVXEL010000003.1 coordinate 224,183, forward strand.
CCGAGCGGTCGTACGGGGGTGCGCCAGCTGGTGTTCAGGCGGCTGCTGGCCGGCCGCCAGGCCGAGCTGGCGGGCTGACCGACGAAGTGCTCGACTGGATGGACGCCTACAGGCTGCCTCGCGGCGCGGGGCTGCCCGCGCTCGCGCTGCCTCCCGCCTGCCGGTCGCCGGGCCGGCAGGCGCGTTTTTGACGGGCGGCGAGGAGCGCGCCGAGTGCTCGGCGCGCTCGTCCGGCTCACCCTCGAGGAGGGCTACGGGGAAATCGAGCGACGCGCAGATCGCGGACGTCGCGGGCGTCTCCACCGAGGCCTTCCACGTCAGTTCGCGGGCAAGGAGGCGTGCATTCGGCCGTGCTCGACGAGTTCGTGCAGGAAATCGTGCAGTCGGTCCGTCCCGCCATGGAGACCTCGGACACCTGGGAGCAGGCGGTCTGCGGCACGATCGCCGCATTCCTGGCCCACCTCGGCTCCAACCAGCAGCTGCTGCGGGTCGCCTTCGTCGAGGTGTTCGAGGCCGGCCCGTCGATCGTCGAGCGCATGACCGGCTCTCTCGCCGAGCTCGTCGGCATGCTCGCCGAGACGGCGCCCGAGCCCCAGCGGGGCCCGCGAATCGCTCGGGAGGCGATCACGGGGGCCGTCTGGGGAATCGTCTCGAGCTATGCCCCCGGCGGCCGCCTGGGGCGGCTTCCGTCGCTCGCAGAGCACCTCTCCTTCACCGTGCTCGCCCCTCACGTGGGCGCTCGCCGAGCGCTCGATTCGATCGCCGCACAGCGTCGGCCCGGCCTCGCCTGATCGGTGGCCCGGGCCGCCGAGCGCACGCCGAGGACTGGCCGCGCCCCGTGCGGCGAACTCTGCGAAGGTGGGCGTCGATGACCGAGACGGAGTCGCGCCGACCACGCCGCGTGGGTCACAAGGGAGCCGCACACATCGAGCCGGGCAACACCCTGGCGAGCTTCGACGCCGCCCTGCGCCACGACGTCGACATGATCGAGCTGGACGTCCTGTCCGAGCGGCCCGACGGCGACGGGCGGCTGCTCGTCGCCCACGACCACGAGGACATGCGCTCCCGCAGCGAGCTGACCTTCCAGGAGGCCCTGGAGCATCTCGCCGGCCCCGAGTTCGAAGGCGTGGAACTCGACGTCGACATCAAGCTGCCCGGCTACGAGCTGCGGGTGCTCGAGGCGTTGCGCGAGCACGATCTGGTCCAGCGGACGCTGATCAGCGGCATGTTCCCCGCGGGGCTCGCGCAGATTCGCGCGGCGGAGCCGGGCCTGCGCCTGGGATGGTCGGTGCCCAGGGTGCGCCGCGACTACACGACCGACATGCTCACCGCCATCCCCGCGCTCGCGATGCTGACGGGCTACCGGGCGTTGCTCCCCCGGCGGGCGCGCGCGGCGCTGTCGGAGGGGCGCTTCGACGCGATCATGGCGCACTGGCGCGTCGTGACGGACGCGCTGTTGCGCGCGGTCCGCGAAGGCGGTGGGCAGCTGTACGTGTGGACCGTCGACGACGCCGCCGCGATCGATCGACTGACCGCCATGGGGGTCGACGGCATCATCACCAACGACCCGAGGCTGTTCAGCCGATCAGGCAGCTAGCGCTGCTGAAGTTCGGCCGGGTCCGCACCGGCCAGACTCGTGTGTCCAGCCGTCGTCGGACGGCTGATCGACTGGAGCACGGTGGCGCCCCGGCGCCACTGATAGTCGACGACGCCCCGCAATGTGACGGCGGGCTTGCCGGGCCTGGGCACCAGCTGGAAGCTGCGCCCCCCCTGACGAACCGAGCCCGCATGGCCTACGTACACGAACGAGGGGCTCGAGCCGCTGACGAGGTCGACCCAGCGCTTGTGGGACTTTTCCATGTACTGCAAACGGAAGCTCATGTACATACTGTCGTGAGGACGCTTGTCGCCGGGCATCGATCCGCGGATCCCGACGTAATCGGGCTGGTCGTGGGGGTTGCAGACGTCGATCGTCGCCCACAGTTCCCGCGAGCGGAGCAGGGCCTTCATCATCGCCGCTTCGCTGCTGGTGGCGGAGGCCGCCACGGCGGGCGCGACGACGGCCGTGAGCAGGCACGCGGACAGCGATGCGAGCAGCCTCGCGCGCCGGAAATGGCTGGCGGGGGACATGCTCTGGACCATAGCGCCGGGGTACGTCAGGGCTCGCCGGTTGTGGTATTCCCTGCATCGATGGATACGCGCTCAGGCGACGTCGTCGACCTCCTCGGGCGCGTTCCCGTGTTCTCAACCCTCGAGCCGGCCGACCTCGAGCGGATCGCCGAGGTCTCGGTGCCGCGCACGTTCCAGCCGGGCCAGGCGGTGTTCCGCGAGGGCGACTCCAGCGACACGTGCTACGTGGTGCGGGCGGGACACGCCCGGGCGGTGCGCACGCATGGCGACGGGCGGACCATCACGCTGGCCAACTTCGGCCCGGGCGACATCTTCGGCGAGCTGGCCATGTTCGAGGACGAGCTCCGCTCGGCAACCGTCGAGGCGATCGACGCGATGAGCGTGATCGGCGTCCTGGGGCCGGACATGAGACGGCTGATGACCGAGCACCCGGAGATATCCACCCGTCTGGTCATCGCGCTCGGCCGCCGTCTGCGCGAGACCAACGAGCGTCTCTCGCGCCAGTCCTTCCAGACGGTCCAGAGCCGCGTCGCCGTCGTGCTCGGCAATCTCGTCGAGGAAGCGATCGCTGCGGGCGGGCCGCCGGGCGACGTGCTCGTCACCGCCACCCAGGCGGACCTCGCCCAGCTGGCCGGATCCTCGCGCGAGTCCGCCAGCCGCTTCCTGGCGGTGCTCGAGCGCGCCGGCGTGATCTCGCAGGGACGGGGTCGGCTGGTCGTCCACGATCCGCAGGCGCTGAAGCAGTATGTCTTCTGAGCCCTCACGCGAGGATGCGCGCCCCAGCCAGAGCCAGGCACGCGAGTTCTCGGCCGGAGGGGTGGTTGTCCGGGACGGCGAGGTGGTCGTGATCGTCCCCACCCGCCGCGGTGCGGACGGCTCGCGGGTGCTGGCGCTCCCCAAGGGCCACCCCGATCCGGGCGAGACGCCCGTGGAGGCGGCCCGGCGCGAGGTGCGGGAGGAGACCGGCGTCGTCGCCGAGCCGATCAGCGAGCTGGGCGAGACGCGCTACTGGTACCGGCGCGACGGGCGCACGATCGGCAAGGCCGTCGCGTTCTTCCTCTTCGAGTATCTCGAAGGCGACACGGCCGACCACGACGACGAGGTCGAGGAGGTCCGCTGGATGCCGCTTGAGCAGGCCGAACAGGAGCTCAGCCACGCAGCGGAGCGCGAGATGGTGAGCCTGGCCAGGGCCTACCTCGGTGAAGACCGGTAGCCTGCGCGCAGATGCAGGTCCTGAACTTCTACTCGACGATCTTCGCCGACGAGCTCAAGCGGGGGCGCAAGACCGCCACGATCCGCCTGGGTGACAAGTCGGGCAAGTACCGCAAGAACCAGGCCGTGCTGGTGACGATCGGCTACCAGCATTCCCCTCGCCAGCGGATCTTCGAAGCCGTCATCGACCAGGTGGAGGTGATGCGCCTGGCCGAGCTCTCCCCGCGCGACATCAAGCACGACAACCCGGAGTTCCGCCGCCACGAGGAGCTGATCAACTTCCTCGAACAGATCTACGGCCGCTCCGTCTCCCCCGAAGACATCGTGACGGTCGTGCGCTTCTCCCAGATCCTCGACACCCCCTCCGCAATGACCGAGGCCATCAAGGGCTTCGGCGGCGCCCAGAACTAGCCTCCGGGACCGCCGGACGGCTGGCTCGAGCTGGTCGTGGAGGCTCCCGCGGCCAGGGTGGCACTCGAGTGCCGAGAGTGCCAAATCCCGGGAGAAGCCCCCGAATCTTCTATATATTTAGTCGCACGTTGGCAGTCTCGACCCGAGAGTGCCAAAGAGGGCGGCTCGGACCGCAAGGGTCGGAGTCGGTCGCGTTTCTCTAGATGGAGGTTTTCGAAATGAAGCTCAAGCCCCTGGGCGATCGTCTGATCGTGCGGGCGATCGAGGAGGAGGAGACCACTGCCAGTGGGCTCGTGCTCCCCGACACCGCCAAGGAGAAGCCGCAGAAGGGCAAGGTCCTCGCCGCGGGCGACGGCAAGCTCGACGAGGGCGGCAAGCGGATCCCGTTGGATGTGAAGGAGGGCGACGAGGTCCTCTACAGCAAGTACGGCGGTACCGAGATCAAGGTCGACGGTGAGGAGCTGCTCGTGCTGCGCGAGTCCGACGTCCTCGCCAAGGTCGCATAAGGAGATTTGAAGACATGGCACACAAGGAGCTGAAGTTCGACGCCGAGGCGCGCAAAGCGCTGGAGGCCGGGGTGGACGCGGTCGCCAACGCGGTCAAGGTCACCCTCGGTCCGAAGGGCCGCTACGTCGTCCTCGACAAGAAGTTCGGAGCACCGACGATCACGAACGACGGCGTCACCATCGCCCGCGAGATCGAAGTCGAGGACGTCTTCGAGAACCAGGGCGCGCAGCTGGTCCGCGAGGTGGCGACAGCCACCAACGACGTGGCCGGCGACGGCACCACCACGGCCACCGTGCTGGCCCAGGCGATCGTCCGCCAGGGCCTGAAGAACGTCGCCGCCGGGGCAAACCCGCTGGCGCTCAAGCGCGGCATCGAGAAGTCGGTCGACGAGGTCGTCAAGAACATCGCCTCGCAGTCCAAGGAGGTCTCCGGCAAGGACCAGATCGCCCGCGTGGCGACGATCTCGGCCGGCGACGAGGAGATCGGCGACGTGATCGCCGACGCGATCGAGAAGGTCGGCAAGGACGGCGTGGTCAACGTCGAGGAGGGCCAGACGTTCGGCATGGATCTCGAATTCACCGAGGGCATGCAGTTCGACAAGGGCTACATCTCGCCCTACATGGTCACCGACCAGGACCGCATGGAGGGGGTGCTCGAGGACCCCTACATCCTGATCGCCAACCAGAAGATCGGCTCCGTGCGCGATGTGCTGCCGGTGCTCGAGCAGGTGATCCAGAGCGGCAAGTCGATCCTGATCATCGCCGAGGACGTCGAGGGCGAGACGCTCGCGACGCTCGTGGTCAACAAGCTGCGCGGGACGTTCACCGGCGTGGCAGTGAAGGCGCCCGGTTTCGGCGACCGCCGCAAGCGGATGCTGGAGGACATCGCGATCCTGACCGGCGGCGAGGTCATCACCGAGGAGCTCGGCTTGAAGCTGGAGAACACCACGCTGGACCAGCTCGGGCGCGCTCGTCGGGTGGTCGTCAGCAAAGACACGACGACGATCGTCGACGGCGCCGGTGACTCCGCGGCGATCAAAGGCCGCATCAACCAGATCAAAGCCGAAATCGAGAACACCGACTCGGACTTCGATCGGGAGAAGCTCCAGGAACGGCTGGCCAAGCTCTCCGGCGGCGTCGCCGTCGTCAAGGTCGGCGCCGCCACCGAGACGGAGATGAAGGAGAAGAAGCACCGCGTCGAGGACGCCCTGCAGGCGACCCGTGCGGCCCTGGAGGAGGGCATCGTGCCCGGCGGCGGCGTCGCGCTGCTGCAGGCCTCCGCGGCCGTCACCATGTCGGAGAACGGCGCCTCGGCGGACGGCTCCGACGACGAGCGCACGGGCGCTCGCATCGTGCTGCGCGCTCTGGAGGAGCCGCTGCGCCAGCTGGCCGAGAACGCCGGCCTGGAGGGCTCGGTCGTCGTCAACGAAGTGCGCAAGGCCAAGAAAGGCTACGGCCTGAACGCCGCGACGAACGAGATCGTCGATCTCGTCGCGGCGGGCATCATCGACCCGGCCATGGTGACCCGCTCTGCCCTGCAGAATGCGGCCTCCATCGCCAAGAACATCCTCACGACCGAGGCGATCGTCGCCGAGGTGCCGGAGAAGGAAGGCGCAGCCGCGGGCGGGGGCATGCCCGACATGAGCGGCATGATGTAGTCAGCCGGTCCTTCTGTCGATAAGGACTCCGAGGGCCCGGCATGATGCCGGGCCCTCACTCGTTTGGGGCGCTGTCCCGCTAGATTCCCTGCGAGAGGGGACCAACAGAGGGGATCTGGCATGTCGACGCTTGGCAGCAGGCAGGTAGCGGTCACGCACGAGGTGGTCAACCAGCCACCGCCGCTGGCCGGCCACAACGCCTTCGACGCCGACCCGGCTCTGCGCGAGGCGGTGATCCGCGAGGGCGGCGAGTGGGGCCTGGATCGCCTGCGCGACCTCGGCGCCGTGGTCGCCTCGGAGGAGGCGCTGGACCACGCCAGGAGGGCGCAGCGCAACATCCCGGTGCTGCGAACCCACGACCGCTACGGCAACCGGGTCGACGAGATCGACTACGACCCCTCGATGCACTGGATGTTGCGGGTGGGCGTCGAGCGGGAGCTGAACTCGCTGCCCTGGCGCGAGCAGCGGGCGGGCGCACACGTCGTGCGGGCGGGGATGTTCCACCTGTTCAACCAGCTCGACACCGGGCCCTGCTGCCCGATGTCGATCAACTACGCCGCGGTGCCGACGATCCGCCAGGACGAGTCGCTGGCGAGCGAGTGGGTGCCCCGCCTGACGCTCCCCGACTACGACCGCTTCGCCCAGGCGGGGATGGTCATGACCGAGAAGCAGGGAGGCTCTGACCTGCGCGCCAACTCGACCGTCGCCGAGCCGCTCGGAGACGGCTGGTACGAGCTCACCGGTCACAAGTGGTTCTGCACCCACCCCGTCTTCGAGGTGTTCTTCACGCTCGCGCAGACCGAGGCGGGGATCACCTGCTTCCTCGCGGAGCGTCCCCACCCGGGCTTTCGCATCCAGCGCCTGAAGGACAAGCTGGGCGGTCGCTGCCTGGCCTCCTCCGAGGTCGAGTACGACCATCTGCCCGCTCGGATCCTCGGCGAGGAGGGTCGCGGCACGGCTGTCGTGGTCGAGCAGCTGATCTGGACGCGCCTGGACACGCTGCTGGCCGTCACGGGCATGATGAGACGGGTACTCGCCGAGGCGATCTGGCATGCCCGCCATCGCAGCGCCTTCGGCGCGATGCTCTCAGCGCAGCCGGCGATGGTCAACGTGCTGGCCGACCTTTCCGTGGAGTCCGAGGCGGCGACCGCAGCGGCGATGCGGATCGCCGGCGCGTTCGACTCGCAGGACCCCGCCGAGGCGTCCTTCCGGCGCATCGCGCTGGCGGTCATGAAGTACTGGGTCTGCAAGCGCGGCGCCCCCTTCGCGGCCGAGGCGCTCGAGTGCCTCGGCGGCAACGGCTACGTGGAGGAGGCGCCGATGGCGCAGTTCTACCGCGACATCCAGCTCGGGACGGTCTGGGAGGGGTCGGGGAACGTGATCGCTCTGGACGTGCTGCGCGCCCTCGCCCGCGAGCCGGAGGCAGCGTCCTCGTTCCTGGCCGAGTGCGGGCTGGCGGCTGGGTCGAACGCCGAGTTCGACGCGCACCTGGACCGCGTGCGCGACGGCCTGGCAGCGCTGACCGCCGACCCGGGCTCCGCCCAATGGGCGGCCCGGCGTCTGGCCGAGGACATGGCGCTCGCGCTGCAGGCCAGCCTGCTGCTGCGCCACTCCCCGCCGGCGGTCTCCAGGCCTTCTGCGCCGCCCGTCTGGGCGCGCGCGGGCCTGGCCTTCGGCGATCTGCCGCGCGGCACCGAGGGCACGGCGATCGTCGAGCGCGCGCTCGCGCTCTGAGCGCCGGTCCCAGCTTCGGGCTCGGTCGAGCTGATCGTGCCGGCGTCGACCGAGCCGGTAGGCGGCTGACCCGCCCTACCCTTCGACCGCGCTGACCTCGCGCGGCCCCTCGCCGACGTACTTCGCCGTCGGGCGGATCAGCTTCGCCTCGCGCTTCTGCTCGAGGATGTGGGCCGACCAGCCCGCCACCCGGGCGCAGGTGAACATCGGCGTGAACAGGTCCGCCGGCACTTCGGCGAGGTCGAGGATCACGGCCGACCAGAACTCGACGTTGGTCGCCAGCACCCGGTCGGGCCGGCGCGCCTGCAGCTCCGCCAGCGCGGCCTTCTCCAGCGCCTCGGCCGCTTCGAACCTGGGCGAGCCCAGTTCCGCGCAGGTGCGCCGCAGCACCCGGGCGCGCGGGTCTTCCGCGCGGTAGATGCGGTGACCGAAGCCCATCAGCCGGTCGCCGCTGTCCAGGGCCTCGGAGACCCACCGCTCGGCGTCGCCGGTCTGTTCCACTTCTTCGAGCATCTTCAGCACCCGCGAGGGGGCGCCGCCGTGCAGGGGTCCCGACAGCGCGCCCACCGCGCCGGAGAGCGCGGCCGCGCAGTCCGCGCCGGTAGAGGCGATCACCCGGGCGGTGAAGGTCGAGGCGTTCATGCCGTGCTCGGCCGCCGAGATCCAGTAGGCGTCGATCGCCTTGACATGCTCGGGGTTGGCCTCGCCGCGCCAGCGGATCAGGAAGCGCTCGGGAATCGTGCGGCCCTGGTCGATCTCGTCCTGGGGCACCGGCGGCTGGCCCGCTTCGCGGGCCGACTGGGCGACGAACGAAAGTGCCATCACCGAGGCGCGCGCCAGGTTGTCACGCGCCTCCTCGTCGGTGATGTCGATCAGCTGGCCGAAGCCCCACTCCGGGGCGAGCATCGCCAGCGCCGACTGCACGTCGACGCGGTGATCGCCCGAGCGGACAGTCAGCGCGTGGGGTTCGGCCGGGGGCAGGCCGGGCTTGAAGCGGCCGTCCACCAGCAGGCCCCAGACCTGCTCGTAGGGGACTGCGCCGACAAGGTTCTCGATGTCCACGCCTCGGTAGCGCAGCGCGCCACCCTCTCTGTCGGGCTCGGCTATCTCGGTGGCGAAGGCAACGACGCCTTCAAGGCCCGACTGGACCTCCGGTGCTGACTGGACCGCGCTCATGGCACTCGCTTTCTGAGCTTGATGCTTGACGGGGGGAGCTGCCTTGTGGGCAGGGCCATATCGTCGCAGGAATGGACGCGCGAGTAGGCTCCAGGGCCAACGAGCCCGACGCCGCGAGGCCGGGCGGAGCAGCCGACACGCAGGAGGAGGGGCATTGTCCGACAGTGACCTGATGTTCCGAGGAGCCCTCGAGCTCGCCGAGATGGTTCGCTCGGGGGACGTGTCCGCCCGCGAGCTCGTGCAGTGCTCGCTGGAGCGGATCGAGGAGCTGGATCCGACGCTGAACTGCTTCGTCGAGGTCGACGGCGAGCGCGCCCTGGAGACCGCCGATCGCATCTCGCCCGGCGACGAGCGGCCGTTCGCGGGGGTGCCGGTGGCGGTCAAGAACAACCGACCCGTCGCGGGCATGCGCCTGACCTACGGCTGCTCGCTGATGTCCGATTACGTCAGCGACTACGACCACAACGTCACCCGCCGCCTGCGCGACGCGGGCTTCGTCGATCGTCGGCACCACGACGCTGCCCGGAGTACGGGATCCTGCCCACCTCCGAGGCGCGCCTGTTCGGCCCGACGCGCAACCCCTGGGATCTCGCAGCGCACGCCCGGCGGCTCCTCGGGCGGCGCCGCCGCGGCGGTCGCCGCCGGCATGGTGCCGGTCGCCCACGGCAACGACGGCGGCGGCTCGATCCGCATCCCCGCCGCCTGCTGCGGCCTCGTCGGGCTGAAGCCGAGCCGGGGCCGCATCTCGGTGGCGCCCGAACTGGGCGACTCCTCGCTGGGCATCGACGGCATGCTGACGCGCACCGTCGCCGAGACCGCCGCGATCCTCGACGTGCTCGCCGGCTACGAGCCGGGCGACGCGACCTGGGCGCCGCCGCCGTCCGAGCCGTTCGCCGAAGCCGCTCGGCGGCGATCCGGGGAGGCTGCGGATCGCGATGACAAAGGTGCCGCCGGTGGCCGACGCGAGCGTCGATCCGGTCTGCGCCGGCGCCGCCGACACGGCCGCGGAGCTGCTGCGCTCGCTCGGCCACGAGGTCGAGGAGGTCGACCCGCCGTGGCACGAGGAGGGCCTCTCAGAGCTGTTCGGGAAGGTCTTCTCGAGCCAGATCGCGCTCTCGATCGGCTACTCCGGCCACGTCGCGGGACGGGTGCCGAGCGCCGAGGACATGGAGCCGATGAGCTGGGCGATCTTCTCGATGGTCGGCAAGCTCGGGACGCTCGAGGCGCAGTCGGCCGTCGTGCGGCTGCAGGCCTACGCGCGCCGCCTGGTCGCCTGGCTGTCGCAGTACGACGCGCTGCTCACACCCGCGCTGGCCGAGCGTCCGCTGCCGCTGGGCACGCTCGACACGGCCGCGCCGGACCCGATGTCGACCTTCACCCGCTCCGGGGTCTTCACGCCCTTCACCCCCGTCTTCAACGCCAGCGGGCAGCCGGGCATCTCGCTGCCGCTTTACGAGGGCGAGGACGGGCTGCCGCTGGGCGTGCAGCTCGTCGGCGCGCCCGCCGGGGAGGAGCGGCTGCTGGCGCTGGCCGCCCAGCTCGAGGCGGCCGTGCCGTGGGCCGGGCGCAGGCGCCCCGTCGGCCAGGCCGTCTCGGGTTAGCGGGCCGCGATCGGAGCGGTCAAGGCGGTCTCGGCCCCCGTCCGCGGCCGGCCCCAGGCGGCGTCCAGGACGACCGACATCCGCTGCGGCTCGACGCCGAGCGCCCTGGCGTCCGCCGTCCCCCTCGCCGAGAGCATCGAGACCTCCATCAGCTCCGCCTCGTCCCAGGTCGCGAAGGCGCGGGGACCGGCCACGGCCCCCAGCAGGCGCAGCCCACGGGAGACCAGCGGCGTGGGAACGTGAAGCACCGGGCGGTTGCGCCCGAGCGCCCGCAGCACGGTGCGAACGATGTCGGTGTGGCTGATCGTCTCCGGCCCGGCCAGCTCGTAGCGGCGGTGGCGCTCGCCGTCGGCGTCGCGCAGGCTGGCCAGCACGCAGTCGGCAACGTCCTCCGCCCAGATGGGCTGGAACTGGGCCCGTCCTCGACCCGAGACCGGCATCACGGGCAGCAGGGCCATTCTTTCGAGCAGCGTCAGCCAGTGGTCGCCCGGTGCGTAGACGATCGAGGGCGCGAACACGATCGTCTGCAGGTCGGCCTCGCCCACCGCCTGCTCCGCCAGCGCCTTGGCGCGCAGGCAGCGGGTCCGGTGGTGGGTCGAGGCGCCGAGGGCGGAGAAGAAGACGAAGCGCTCGACGCCCTGGCGCTGGGCCGCCTCGACCATCCGCCAGGTCGCGATGCCGTCGAGCTCCTCGATCGAGCCCCGCGGCTGGTCGCGGATCGCCGCGGCCAGGTGCACGACCTCCCGCACGCCGCGCAGCGCGTTGCGGAAGGACCGCGGGTCGGCCAGGTCGCCGAGCGCGATCTGCACGCGCACCCGCTGGGTGCCGAGGCGCCGGGGGTCGCGAACCAGGCAGCGCACCTGTCTGCCTTCTGCGAGCAGGCGGCGCAGCAGGGTGGACCCCACCAGGCCGGTCGCACCGGTAAGCAGGAGCATGATTCGTACAATATGCCCCTCTCCCTGAGAGCCGCCCGCAAACCGACCGAAGAAAGAAGCGAATGGCCTACGTGATCGCCGAGCCGTGCATTGGCACCAAGGACAACTCGTGTGTCGAGGTGTGCCCTGTGGACTGCATCCACCCGACGCCAGACGAGCCCGGATACGACGCGGCCGAGATGCTCTACATCGACCCGGAGGAGTGCATCGACTGCGACGCATGCGTCGAGGCATGCCCAGTGGACGCATGCTTCGCAGAGGACCAGCTGCCCGACGAGTGGCAGAAGTACACCCAGATCAACGCGGACTACTTCGCTCAGGGCGGCGCGGCGGCAGCCGGCTAGCATCGCCGGCGCTCGTCGTCGCGGCGACGGTGCCTCAGGCGGCAGGGAGCTCGCGGCGCGCGGGATCGCGCTGATCGCCGGGCGTGGAGGCGTCGAGCAGCGCCTCGCCCTGGGTTGAGCGCGTGTACAGCACCACACGCGCCACCCGGCGGGCGGTGACGAGACCGGCGTCGCGAAGCGTCGTCAGGTGCTGGGAGACGCCGCCGGGGGTGAGGCCGAGCGCGCCGGCGAGCTCCGTGGTGGAGCGCGGGGAGTCCAGTGCCATCAGCAGAGATGCCCGCGTACGGCCCACCAGCCGCTCGAGTGCGTCGGGCGGGGCGTTCGGCTCGGGATCCCACAGCATGCCGATCCCGCGGGCGGGGTATGCCAGCGTGGGCTGCCACGGCTCGAGCGTGAGGATCGTGACCTTGGGCCAGACGAAGGCGCTCGGTACGAGCAGCAGCCCGCGCTCGTCCAGGTCGAGGTCGGAGTCGCACTCCCCGCACTGGATCGCGAGCGTGCCGTCGGCCCAGCTCACTTCGGGATCGAGGTCGCAGAACAGCCGCTGCGTGCCACCGTCGGTGATCCGGCGGGCCCGGTACAGGACGTCCTGCTGGAGCAGCGAGCGGATCCGCGGCCAGTGCCCGGCCAGGCAGCGATCCCAGTACACCCGCATCAGCTCGGCCAGCTCCTCGACCGCGTGCCGCGGGCTGGACACGAATGGTTCGAGCACCGCTGGCAGCGGGGCGTCCTTGTAGGCGTGGCGGACCTCGGCGGCGATCTGCTCGAGCGGCGTGGCGAGCATCACGGCGAGCTCGTCCTCGAACTCGACCTGTGGCCTGCTGGGCGGCGGGTTCACGAAGTCCGGGTTGTAGATCGGCGCGCTCTGCAGCGCCACCAGCGCCGAGAGATCGAGATCCGCCGTACTCGGCTGCGCCTGCTCGACCCACGGCAGGTGCAGACCTGCGTCGTCGAGGTCGTGCAGCGTCCTGACGCTGCGGATCATCTCGAACATCGGCGAGATCGCGAAGCGCACCCGTGTCAGTGACTCGGTATGAAATCTGGCGAGGATCATCTCGTGCTCGGGCGGATCGTCGCGCGGCGCGGCGGCGCCGGCCAATGATTTAGCTCAGTCTAAATGTGTTAGCTCGGGGGGTTGGGGGCGCAAAGGTGTCCTCATGATCATCAGCCACCACATAGCCGCCCAGCTCGCCGCCGAGCGCCAGCGCGACCTGCGGGCCGCTTCGCGCCCGCGGGGGCGCGTCTCACTCCTGTTCGGCCGGCGTTCCGGCGCGCCCGGGCCCGTCCCGCCGGCGCGGAGCGCCCCCGCCGGCGGTGACGGGCCGGGCGCCGTCTCCGCGGCGGCTCATCGAGGGCGGCTCGCCGGTGTAGGAGGGGTGCATCACGTCGAAGATCGACACACCGCCGATCTTCTCGCGCAGCAAGCGGCGCAGCCGCTCCGACTCGAACGAGTGCGACTGCGGCGCCACCGGGTTGGCCGTCAGCGCAAGCAGCTCGATCGGGTCTAGCACGCGCAGCTCGATACCGGCGGTCGCATAGAACGCCGGGCCGTGGCGGGAGATGAAGAACCGGGTCGAGTCCGTCGCGAGCACCGCGAGTGCTCGCCGCGAGCGTCGCACCAGGGGGATCAGGCTCTCCAGGAACGCCTCCGGAACGGCGCCATTGATGACCAGCCATCGTGGTGGCGAGCCGCTCTGTAGGAAATCCGCGATCTGGGGGGGCTCGAAGGACAGTGCGAGCCTCGGTGGCAGCTGATGCGGGATCAGCTCGTCATCGAGCATCACGCTCGTGCCCTGGCGTTGGGCGAGCGCCTCGCGCACACGACGTCCCTCCGGCGTGCCGCTGTCCAGACCCGGCAGCCGCACCAGTTCGACCGCGGCGGCCGTTCGCTCGACGACCTCGTCGATGTCCTCGCTGAGCACCGCGCCGGTCGACATCACCAGGCCGTCGGAGATCTCCGGCGAGGAGGCCGCACGCCGGTCGATCGCGCCGTCGATGAGGACCTGCTCGGCGCCGTGCTCGAGCATCGTGTCGGCGACGCGACCCGCGTCGGCGGCCGCCGATGGCCCGGCGACCTCGATCTTCCCGGCACCCTTCATCCGTGCGATCAGCACCTCGCCGAGCGGCGTGCGCATGCCGGTCCGCTCGAGCACCTCGTGCGGCACGCCGCTCGCCCGCAGCAGCCCGTCGGTGGTCGCCACGAGCGCGCCGGCGTCGAGCTGCACGGGCGGCTTGTCGATGCGGAAGTCGATCACGTCGTGCTCCTCGCCGTCGCGCCCGACCGAGGTCACGCCGACGGTCCGGCCGGCTGCGGAGTGCTCCGCCAGGAGCGCCGCGAGGGCGACGGTCTTGCCAGTGTTCTTGGCCAGCCCGACCAGCGCCAGGCGGCGAGCCGGGGCGGTCAGCTCGGCGAGCGTCACGGGTGGCTCAGCCGGTCGCCGGCACGCGGTCGCCGGATTCCCGGGCCACCAGCTCGCGGACGATGAACGTCGCCAGGTGGTGCGGGTAGGTGCCCTTCGAGAAGCCGGCGTCGTAGCCGAGCTCCTTGGCCAGCTCGTTCGACACGCGCGGGCCCCCGCAGGCGAGGATCAGCTGGTTGCGCCTGCCCTCCGCCTCGACCATCTCGACGAGCTCGGTCAGGTTCTGCACGTGCAGGTTCTGCTGGGTGACCGTCTGGGAGACGAGGATCGCGTCGGCACCGACCTCGATCGCCTTCGCCAGCAGCACGCTGTTGGGAACCTGGCTTCCCAGGTTGTAGGTCTCGAAGGCGTGATAACCCTCCAGCCCGTGGTGGCCGTGGTAGCCCTTCAGGTTGAGCATCGCGTCGATGCCGACGCTGTGGGTGTCCGAGCCGGTGCTGGCGCCGACGACCACGATCCTGCGGCCAAGGTTGCGCTCGGCGAAGCGCTCGATCTCGTCCTCGCTCATGTACTCGATGTCGAAGCCCTCGCCCTGCAACGAGGCGAAGTCGACGCTCGCCACGCAGCGGCCGTACATCACGAAGTAGGTGTACCCGTCGGTCAGGGACTCGTAGTGGACGACCTCCGGCTCCTCGAACCCGATCGCCGCCGCCAGCTCCAGAGCGGCCTTGCGGGCCGCGAGCGAGTAGGGCACGGGCAGCGTGAAGCTCATCTGCACCAGGCCGTCGCCCAGATGGTCGGCGTACGGGCGCACGGCCGTGAGATCGACCTCCCTAGGCATAGCTCGCCGGCGCCCCGTCCTGGGATACCTGCCCCATCAGCTCGACGACCGGGTTCAGGTAGCCCTCGCCGGTCGTCACGATGCCCTCCAGCCCCCGGCCCTCGCCGATCGTGCGGCTCACATCGCCGAAGGTCGCGTGGGCGATCGCCTCGAACAGCCCCTGCTCGGCGATGCGCTCGAGCAGCGCGTGTGCGCCTGCGAGGACGTCCCGGGCACGAGTCTGGATGATGCCGCCCGGCTTGAACTCGATCTCCTCGCCCAGGTCGCGGGCCGTGTTGAAGACGTAGTCGACGTTCTGGAGCCCGAGCACGCGATCGTGGATGTGCGGGGTGAAGATCCCCTCGGTCGGCACGCCGATCGTCTGGATGCCCTGTCCGGTGGCGATCGTCACCAGGTTGAACAGCGTGTCGCAGGCGTGGGTGCGGAACAGGTTGCCGTCCATGTGCCTGGTGGGGGGCATGTACTTGACCGGGCAGTCAGGGAACAGCTCGCGGGTCAGCTGGGCCTGGGCCCACTCGTAGAGCAGGCCGTTCGTGACCGGGACGTCGATCTCGAACGCGTCGCCCAGCCCGATCTGCGCGTCCGGCACGCCCGAGTCGCGCGCCAGCTGATGGTTGATGAACTGCGAGGCTGTCACCGACGGGGCCGCCTCGATCCCGTCGGCGGTGCGCAGGTAGTTGTCCTCGCCGGTGTTGATCGTGACGCCGAAGTAGCCGTTGATCATCCGCGAGACGCGCTGGTCGATCAGGCCGCGGACGATGTTGATGTCGCGGTAGAGGATGCCGTAGAGGGCGTCGTTGACCATGTTGTCAAAGCCCTCCCAGGCGCCCATCGCGGCGATCTCCGACATGCACAGGCCGGAGCAGAAGCTCGACAGCCGCACGTAGCGCCCGTGCTCCAGCGACCACTCGTCCATCGCCTCACGCATGATCCGGAAGTTGGCCTGGGTGGCGAAGGTGCCGCCGTAGCCCTCGGTGGTCGGCCCGTAGGGGACGTAGTCCAGCAGGCTCTGGGCCGTCGAGCGGATCACCGCGACGATGTCTCCGCCGGCTTCCGCGACGGCCTTGGCATGCACCACGTCCTCGTACACGTCGCCCGTGGCCGTCAGCACGTAGCGAAGCGTGGAGTCCCGGTCGCCGAGCCGCTCGCGCATGGCCGCTCGCTCCTCGAAGCGCCGGTTGATCTCGGTCAGGCGTCTCTGGCACTCGGCCAGCACGCGCTCGCGGATCGCACCGTCCTCGGCCTGCTCCAGAGCCAGCAGGTCCAGCTCGCCGGCGCTGACCGCCTCGGCGAGCAGCTGGGGCTCCCGGCCGGTCTGGATCATCGCGTTGCCCACCCAGTAGGCGATCCCGCGGTCCAGGCGACCGCGGTCGTGCACGTGGTCGACCAGGACGTTGGGCAGCGGTACCTCCAGCTCGTCGGCGCCGTCCACCCCCAGCAGCCGGGTCACGCTGCGCTCGACCGAGACGGTCGTGCGCCCGGAGATCTGCTCGGCGACGTCGTCGGCGATCTGCTTCGCGGCCTGGCGACACGCCGCGATCACCCCCTGGTCGAGGTTCAGCTTCGATCGAGGAGCCGGCGCGCTCATCTCAGCTCTCGCACGATCGGGAACGGGATCACCTCGCGCAGCGTGTCGCGTTCGGTGAGGATCATGACCAGGCGGTCGACCCCCATGCCGCCACCCGCCGTGGGCGAGTAGCCGTACTCGATGGCTCGGGCGTATTCCTCGTCGTTGGGGTGGGGCACGTCGGCGTCGTCGATCATGCGCCGCTTGCGCTGGTCGACGAAGCGCTGCCACTGGTCGACGGGATCGTTGAGCTCGGTGTCGCCACTGACCAGCTCGATGCCTCCGATCACGGCGTCGAAGTGCTCGGCCAGCTCGGGATGCTCGGAGTGGCGCTTGGTGATCGGGAACGGCTCCAGCGGGAAGTCGAACACGTGAGTCGGCTGGTTGATGGTCGACTCGATTTTCTCGGAGTAGATGTCGGCGACCACCTCCGCCCAGGTGGCGTCGGGGTCCATCGGCTCGTCGAGCACCTCGGCGAGCTGCTCGCGGGTGGACTCCATGAAGTCGAGGCCGAAGCGCTCCTGGATCAGCTCGCGCATCGTCACACGCCGCCACGGCTTGGCCAGGTCGATCTCCTCGCCGTTCCGTCTGATGACCGTCCGCCCCAGCGCCCGCTGGGCAACGTCGCGAAACATCTCTTCGGTGACGGTGGCCACGTCGTTGTAGTCGGAGTAGGCGCACATGAACTCGATGATCGTGAACTCCGGGCTGTGCTTGTGCGAGATGCCCTCGTTGCGGAACACCTTGCCCATGTCATAGACGTTCTCCATGCCGCCGACGATGCAGCGGTTGAGGAACAGCTCGACCGAGATCCGCAGGTAGAGGTCGCGATCGAGCGCGTTGTGATGGGTCGTGAACGGCCTCGACCCGGCCCCGCCCGCCAGCGACTGCAGGGCGGGCGTTTCGATCTCCACGAAGTTGCGCTCCGCGAGCCATTCGCGGATCGCCAGGATGATCTTGTTGCGCGTGATGAACAGCTCGCGTGTCGACTCGTTGGCGATCAGGTCGAGCTCCCTGTACCTGTAGCGGGTCCCGGTGTCGCCGAGGCCGTGGTGCTTGTCCGGCGGGGGGCGCAGCGTCTTGGTCAGCAGCGTGCACTCGATCGCCGCGAGGGCGAGCTGGCCGCGCTGGGTCACGTAGACGCAGCCCTCGACGCCGACGATGTCCCCGATGTCCAGGTTCATGATCCGGTCATAGACCTCCTGCCCCAGGGAGTCGACCCGCAGCACGACCTGGATCGTCCCGGACAGGTCGCGGATGTCCAGGAAGGCGGTCTTGCCGTGTCCGCGGCGGGAGATCAGCCGGCCGGCGATCAGATGAGCGCATGTCGGGGTGCTCGCCCTGCTCGAGGGCGGTCGGGTCGTGGGCGGCGAGAACGTCCTCTATGCGGGTGCGCCGGCCCCACAGGCTGACCGGCGGGTAGGGGTCGACCCCTTCCGCGCGCAGCCGTTCCATCTTCGCGCGGCGTTCGTCGAATTCGACGACCCCGTCGCCGCTCGGCTGCTCGGCGGCGCCGTCGGGCACGGGCTGCTCGGCCTCTGCGTCCTGCGTATCGGGCTCCTTCTCCTGCTGATCCTGTGTCGACATCTCGTGGACGATCCTCCAGTGGGCGGGTGATTGTCAAGCGCCCTGGGCCGGTGCGGCGGGCAGGGCGCGAGCGCTCGGGCGGGCGCTGGGCCCGCGGGCTGGGAAGGGCATGTCGTCTGCTGCGCGGCCCTCGGATCAGGCCATCGGCAGCGACATGCCCACGGGTTTCCTGCTCTCGGCCGCCGGGGCGGCGACTTCGACGAGAGGCAGGGTGGGCAGCGACGGCGGCGCGACCGCAAGCAGGCCGCGGGCGGCCTGACGGATCGCCTGTGCGGCGGGGTCGTCGGGGTCCTCAACGACCAGGGGGGTCCCGGCGTCGGCCTGCTCGCGCAGCGGCATCGTCAGCGGCACCCGGCCCAGTACGGGGACGTCGAGCTCGTCGGCCAGCTCCTGGCCGCCGCCCTCGCCGAAGATCGCGAAGCGCTCCCCGACGGGGTGGTGAAGCCGGACATGTTCTCGATCACGCCGGCGATCTCCAGGTCGACCTTCTCGGCCATCTGCGCCGCCCGCCGGGCGACCTTCTGGGCGGTCTGCTGGGGCGTGGTGACGATCAGGAACCGCGCCTGGGGGAGCAGCTGGGCGAGCGTCATCGAGACGTCGCCGGTACCGGGCGGGAGGTCGACGAGCAGGTAGTCGAGCGACGCCCCATTCGACGTCCTGGAGGAACTGCGTCAGCGCCTTGTGGAGCATCGGGCCGCGCCAGACGACGGCGGCGTCCTCCTCGACGAAGAAACCGATCGACATCACCTTCACGCCGTGCGCCTGCAGCGGGATGATCTTCCGCTCGGCCGAGACGGAGGGCCTCGTGGAGCCGAGGCCGTACATGCGGGGGATCGAGTAGCCCCAGACGTCCGCGTCCAGCATGCCGACCCGCCTGCCCTCCGCGGCGAGAGCGGCGGCCAGGTTCGCCGTCAGAGTCGACTTGCCCACCCCGCCCTTGCCCGAGCCGATGCAGATCACGTTGCTCACCTGGGCCAGCGCGCCGGCGGGCAGGCTGCCGCGCCCGAGCTTCTGCTGCAGCGCCGCCTTCTGCCGTCGCTGAGCACATCGAAGAAGACGTTGACATGTGTGACGCCGTCCAGCGCCGAGACGGCGTCCGCGACCGCCGTCTGGAAGTGCCCCTTGATCGGGCAGCCCAGGCGTCGTCAGCGAGACGGTCACGTCGACGACCCCGTTGGGGCTCGTCTCGATCGAGCGCACCATGTCGAGCTCCACGATCGAGCGGTGCAGCTCGGGGTCGATCACGACCTCCAGCGCCTTGCGTATCTCGTCCTGTCCCGGCATCTGCTCCATTCTGCCAAACCATGGCCGCCGCGCCGTGACCGAGCCGTCAAGTCCCCTCGGGCATGCCTGCCTGCGGCGGAAAAAATGACCCCCGGGCAGTGGGGACCGCCCGGGGGTCGAGGGAGGAGAGGGTGCTACTACTGCCGGCGGGATATGAGGCCGGCAGACTCTCCCGCTGCCGGCCTCTCCTGGCCGGGCGGGGTAAGGGGGTTGCCTACACCAGGCTCAGGATCCGCTCCTGGGCCTGCGTGGCCAGCTCGGGGACGCGGTTCGCGATCTCGCTGCCGTTCTTGACGATCCGCTCGCGGCGACCGTCGATCTCACTGACCGTGTCGCTGAGCGTCGTCTCGATGTTCTTGCGGCGCTGGCGCAGATCGCGCTCGAAGCGGACGCGGGCTTTGCGAACCTCGCGCTCGAGCCGTTTGCGGGCCGTCAGGCCACGGCGCTCGAAGCGGCGAAGCTGGGCCTGGGCGCGGCTGCTGGACGAGTAGCTGGCGATCGTGTCCGAGACGGACGAAACGACTTTTTCGCGCGCGATCAGGGCGGCGCCGACCGGGATCAGCACGGCGCGCTCCGCGTAGTCGCCGAACACGCCGGCCGTCTCGCGGGTCGCCGTCTCGCTCGGACGGACGCTCGCCCGCGTCTGGTTGACTGCGCGGCTACGGGACGCTTTCGCGCGGGAAGCTTTGGCTTTGCCTGCGGTGCCGGCTTTGCTCGCGGCCGGTTTGCGGGTGGCTTTGGCGCGGGGTTTCGGTGAGGTGGTGGGGGTGGGCATCTTTGGCGTGATCTCCTGTTTCTCCTCCTCGCCGTGCGCGAGGGACGGGTCTTGGCTTGCTCTGTTCGATTGAGACGCTCGCCGATCGAGGCGAACACCTGTTTGTAACCCGTCGCTGGAAGATCGTTACAGCGACATCCTACCATCCCGTGAAGACCCTGTAACCACGAGCCGTGTCGGTCGCGAGCTTGTAACAGACGGAACGTGCGTTCGATTCGGGGAAGGCGGCTTCAGGCCGCTGCGGCGCTCATCCGTGCGCTCCACAGCCCCGGCTGTTCGAGCTCCTGTGCCGTCGGCAGCGCCTCGGGCCCGCTCCACGCCTGCGCCAGCGCCTCCGGGCCGCCTTCGCGCACCACCGCGTCGCAGAACCGGCGTCCCGTCTCGTACTGGCGCAGCTTGAGCTCCAGCCCCAGCAGCTTCTCCAGCACTCGCCAGGGGAGCCCTTTCTGGGTGCGCCTGCGATCCATCGCCGCCCGGAGCCGCGGCAGCGAGGGAAGCACCTCGGCGCCCACAGCGTCCATCGTGTGCTCGGCGTGGCCCTCGATCAGCGACATCGCCGACTGCATGCGCTCGACGAGCTGCCAGCGATCCTCCCCGAGGGTCAGCCGCAGCAGCTCGACCGCTGCGGGCGCGTTCGAGCATCCGCCGCAGCTCGGCCGGGTCGGGCACGCTGAACCCCGGCGCCCGGCTCTTGCCGGCCGCGTCGCCATCCGACGAGGAGCCACCGCCGA
Organism: uncultured Solirubrobacteraceae bacterium; assembly: GCA_963760785.1. Lineage (GTDB taxonomy): Bacteria > Actinomycetota > Thermoleophilia > Solirubrobacterales > Solirubrobacteraceae > Palsa-744. The sequence continues at coordinate 245,035 of CAVXEL010000003.1, forward strand.
TCGACACCTGGAGCCCGTCGATCAGCTCCTCGAGCATGCCGCCGATGTGCCCCCGCAGCCAGGGCGCCCCCGAGAACTGGACGGCGTGGGTGATCTCGTGGATCGTCACCCAGAGGACCAGCTCGTCACGGTCCACGCCGAGGTTCCGCGCGGCCTGGGCGAGGTTGGGGGCGAGCAGCAGCAGCCGCGGCGGCACCTCCGCGTCGAGCAGGGCCAGGTCGTACTGACCGAGCACGCGTTGGGAGAGCATCCCGGTCAACGCGCCGACCTGTGCTCCGAGCAGCAGCCCCGAGACAGAGCGCAGCGGCCCCGAGAGCGAGCCCGCGCTGGTCCCCCATGCGGTCGGTCAGCGGCGTCAGCATCGGGCGCATCGTCTGCAGGTTGGCCGCGATCCAGCCGGGCCGGTCGACGAGCTCCAGCGGCGGCAGCTCGGCGCCGATCGGAAGGCGGCTGTAGGCGCTGACGCGGTCCGCGAAGTCGTGGGCCAGCGGCTCGACGGCGTCGGCCCGGACGACCTGATCGAAGCCCCGGGCGCCGGTCCCCGTCCCACCCAGGCCGGCTACCAGCTCGCCGATCCGCTGCGCGGCGCACCCAGTCGATCACTTCCACCCAGAGAGCGTAGCCGTGCGCCGCGAGCGTGCCCGCGTATCCTTGGATCGTGCCCGCCTCGAGGATCGCCCCAGCGCCATCCGAGCAGTCGGCGGGCGCCGCGCAGGGCGGACGCTTCCTCAAGCGGGCCGAGGTGCGCGACGTGCTCGCCTGGCTGCGGCTCCTGGTCGACCCCCAGGACGCCGCCGCGGTGGTGCGCGCCCTGGCCAGGCCCCGATCGGCCTGCGCCAGGTCGACCTGGCTCGCGTGATCCAGGTCGCCCGCAGGCGCAAGCTGGACCTCGTCGTCGGGCTGGCCGCGGCGACCGAGGCGCCCCAGGTTCCACCCGAGGCGCGGGAGCGGATCCAGCGCTTCGTCGAGCTGCACCGCGGCGCCTCGGCCGAGCTCGACACGGTCGGGCCGGACCTCTTCCTGGCGAGGCTGATCGAGCGCCTGGGCTCGGCCGGCGGTGTCTCCTCGACGCTGCTGGCACCCGAGGAGGCGGCCGAGCAGCGGGCCAGCATGGAGCGCCTGATGGCGATGGCCGGCGAGTTCGTGCGCAGCGCCCCCGGCGCAGGCACGCGGGACCTGGTCCGGCACCTGGCTACGGCCGTGCCGGAGACCGAGCGCCGAGGACGAGCTCGACGAGCGGCTCGAGGCGCCCGGCGTCGACCGCCTGGAGGCGGCCCTGGCGCTGCTGCGCGAGGAGCTGCTCGACGGCGTGCGACGGATCGGCGGTCGGCTCGGCGAGCTGCGGCTGGACACCGACCTGGACATCTCCCACGGCGTCGTGCGCTACCTGGAGCTGCTGAAGGTCGCCGCGCTGATGCAGCGGCCCGAGGGCCAGGACCTGGGGGAGGCGCTGGCGGACATCAACGCGCGCCTGCTGGCGGCCGCGACGCCGCTGCAGCGGGAGATCCTCCAGACCTCGACGCTCGACCAGAGCCTGCTCTCGCGCCGAGGGCGGAGGACCCTCGCCGCGTGCAGCCGATCGGCTTTCGCGAGGAGCACTCGCTCGTGCCGTTCCTGCCGCGCCGCGGCGACGGCCTGGCGCTGTCGGCCTCCGACATCGAGACCTACCGCGGCTGCCCGCTGCGCTACAAGTTCGCCCGCGTCCTGCGCATCCCGACCGAGCAGACGATCCACCAGCGCTTCGGGATCGTCGTCCACCAGGTGCTCGAGCGCTACCACTCCGAGGGCGGCGCCACGCTGGCGCAGCTGCTGGAGCTGCTCGAGAGCGGCTGGCGTCGCGGCGGCTTCGGACGTGAGGGAGTCGACGGCGAGCTGCTCGAGAAGGCCCGGGACGCGCTGACCCGCTACTACGGCCGCTTGCACGATCAGGACTCCGAGCCGGTCTGGTTCGAGCGGCCCTTCGCCTTCCGCGTCGGGCCCCACCACCTGCGCGGCCGGGTCGACCGCGTCGATCGCCTGCATGCGGGCGCCGAGGCGGAGTACGAGCTGATCGACTACAAGACCTCGCGGCCGAAGAGCCCCGAGCAGCTGCGCGACGACGTCCAGCTGTCGCTCTATGCGCTGGCTGCGCGCGAGGACTGGCAGCTGGCGTCCTCCCGCCAGGCCTACTACTACGTGCTGGACGACCTCAGGGTCCCGCTGCCGCGCGGCGAGGCGATCGCCGACGCGGTCACAGACGCTGGTGATGGAGGTCGGCGAGGGCATCCTCGCCCAGGAGTTCGAGCCGACGCCCTCGCGGGCCGCCTGCGCGATCTGCGACTACCGCATCGTCTGCCCGGCCGCCGAGGCGTAGGCCGGCGGCGCGCCCGGCCGACGACGGCTCTACCTGTCCCGGCCCCGCTGGCGCAGGAAGCGCTGGAATTCCCGCGCGAGGGTGTCGCCCGAGGGCACCTCGGCCGGCGAGCTCTGCTCGTCGCTCTCGGCGGCCTGCTCGAGGCGCTCGACGAAGGCCTGGATGTCGGGGTCGCTCTGGACGGCCAGTCCGACCTGGCGCTCGTAGTCGGCGGCCGCCGACTCCAGCTCGGAGACGTCGACCGAGACGCCGATCAGCACTTCGACGCCGGCGAAGCAGCGCCAGCGCGGCCTTCGGGTTGGCCGCGGCCGCGACGTAGTGCGGGACGGCCGCCCACAGGCTGGCCGCCGGCAGCCCGGCGTCGGCGCAGGCGGCGTGCAGCACGCCGACGATCCCCGTCGGGCCCTCGTAGGCCGAGGGCGAGATGCCCAGACGCTCGAGCAGCGACGGGTCCGAGGCGTGGCCGGTCATCGCGACGGGCCTGGAGTGCGGCACGTCGCCCAGCAGCGCGCCCAGCGAGACGACCACCTGGACGCCAAGCGCTTCGGCCAGGTCGACGATGTGCCCGCTGAAGGCGCGCCAGCGCATCGACGGCTCGACGCCCTGGACCAGCACCAGATCACGCGCGGCGCGCGGGGCCGTCGCTTCGAAGATCTCCACCGTCGGCCAGGAGATCTCGCGGCGGTCCCGTCCGTCCAGGCGGATGCATGGGCGGTTGGCCTGGAAGTCGTAGAACTCCTCCGAGTCGATCCGGGCGAAACGACGGGCACCCAGCGCCTCCGCGAGGAACGAGACCGCGCTCGAGGCAGCGTCGCCGGCGTCGTTCCAGCCCCGGAAGGCGCACACCATCGCGGGGGCCCGGAGGCCGTCCGGACGGCGGTCCCAGATCAGCGGTTGCATCCGGATCACCGTACATCATGCGCCGATGGCCTCCGCCACGACCAGCCCTCCCGAGCACCCCCAAACGGTCGCCACCCTGCGTGCCTCCGAGCAGGTCGACGGTGTCTTCGCGTGCGTTCGCAAGGAGCGTCAGATCACGCGCGCGGGAGCTCCCTATCTGACGCTCGAGCTGCGCGACAGCACCGGCACGATCGTGGGGCGGGCGTTCCGCGACGCGGACGTGCTGGCGGGGCGCTTCGAGCGCGGCGAGCTCGTGCGCGTCGCGGGGCCGGGTCGAGCGCTTCCGGGAGCAGCTGCAGATCGAGATCGACACGATCGCACGGGCCGAGGGGGCGCAGGCGGACCCCAGGCGCTTCCTGCCCACCTCCTACCGGGACCTCGACGAGCTGGACGGGTTCCTCGAGCACCTCGCCCGGGAGGTCTACGACCCCGGCCTGCGCGCGCTGCTCGACGGGCTGCTGGGCGACGAGGGGCTGCGCGAGCGCCTGCGGCTGGCGCCCTGCTCGCTGCCGGCCGGCCCGGCGGGCGGGCGCCTGGCCGCCGGACACCACCACGCCTACCTCGGGGGACTGCTCGAGCACACGGTGGCGGTCGCGACGATGGCCATCGAGCTGTGCACCCTGCATCCGCGGATCGACCGCGACCTGCTGCTGTGCGCGGCGATCGTCCACGACCTCGGCAAGACGGCCGAGTTCACATACGGGGCGGAGATCGAGCGCAGCCGCGAGGGGATGCTGCTGGGCCACGTGGAGCTGGGCCTGCGGCTGATCGGCGCTCGCACCCCCTCCACGCTCGCGGCGGAGCGCCGTCTGGAGCTCGAGCACTGCGTGATCTGCCACCACGGCGCCGAGCAGGCGGCGGGGCAGCGCTTCGCCTCGGCGGAGGCGCTGGCCCTGTACCGCCTCAATGCGCTCGATGCGCAGGTGAAGGGCGCGATCGAGCAGGGCCTGGCGCGATCGGCTCGCTGACCCCGAACCGCCACTGACGCGGTCAAGGCGGGCTCTCCCGCTGCCGATATTCGTGGGAGATGGGCGAAAGCGCCATGTCAACCATTCCTTCCCAGCGCTCTGCAGAGCAGGACGCGCCAGACGAGCGGCCCGACGAGCCCCAGGTCGTCGAGGAGAACCGCCGTCAGTCGCCCAGGGATCGTGGGCGGTCGGAGAACGGCCTCTACCCGCCGCGGAATCCCGGGCGATCCACTCGGATGATCGGCGAGGTCGCCGTCGATCTCGGCTTCGCCGAGCTCCAGACGGTCGAGGAGGCCGTCGCCGCCGCGCGCGCCCAGGGCCGCCCCACGGGGCTCGTGCTGGTCGAGCGGGGCATCCTGCGCCACGACCAGCTGGCCCGCGTCGTCGCCGAGCGCTTCGGCCTGGATTTCGTCGACCTGTCCGTCTACGACCTCGACATGGGGGCGGTCAACCTGATCAGCGTCGAGGCGGCCAAGCGCTACCAGGCTGTGCCGGTCGGCTATGCCGACGACGGGTCGCTGGTGCTGGCGATGGCGAACCCGACCAACGTGCTGACGATCGACGACGTCGGGATGATGACCGGCCGGCGCATCCGGGCGGCGGCTGCCTCGGTCGAGGACCTCAACCTGCTGCTGGCGCGGCTCACGAGGATGGACGAGTCGCTGGAAGACCTCAGCGAGGAGGGCGAGGAGCACGACGATCCCGCCAGCCTGCTGGTCGACGAGGCCGACAACGACGCGCCGATCATCAAGCTGGTGCACTCGATCGTCGCCCAGGCGATCCAGCAGGGCGCCTCGGACATCCACGTCAACCCCGAGGAGGGCGACACCAGGGTCCTGTTCCGCGTGGACGGCGTGCTGGCACCTGCCGCGACGGTCAAGCGCAAGATGGCCGCCGGCGTCGTCTCGAGGATCAAGATCCTGGCCGACCTGGATATCTCCGAGAAACGCGTGCCGCAGGACGGAAGGTTCGCGCTGACGGTCGACGGCAGGCGGGTCGACATCCGCGTCGTGACGCTGCCGCTGGTCTACGGCGAGGGCGCCGTGATGAGGATCCTCGACAAAAGCGCCAGGGTCGAGGGGCTCGAGTCGCTCGGCATGGGGGAGGTCGAGCTGGAGCGCTTCGACGCGGCGATCAAACGTCCCAACGGCGCCGTGCTGGTCACGGGCCCCACCGGCTCGGGGAAGACGACGACGCTGTACGCCGCCCTCCACGCGGTCAACGACGGCGAACGCAGCGTGCTGACCATCGAGGATCCCGTCGAGCAGCGGATCCCGGGAATCAAGCAGATGCAGATCGCCCCGAAGGCGGGGGTCACCTTCGACGTCGGCCTGCGCTCGATGCTCAGGGCCGACCCCGACGTGATCATGGTCGGCGAGATCCGCGACCGCGAGACCGCGCACATCGCCGTCGAGGCAGCCCTGACGGGCCACCTCGTCCTCTCCACGCTTCACACGCGCGACGCGCCCAGCGCGCTGGGCCGCCTGATCGACATGGGGATCGAGCCGTTTCTCGTCTCCTCTGCGGTCGACTGCATCGTCGCCCAACGGCTCGTGCGAGCCCTCTGCCAGCACTGCAAGCAGCCGCAGAACGTCCCCCTGTCGGTCCTGGACGAGCTCGGCCTCAGCGGCGCCGAACCCTTGGAGCCGGTGGGCTGTTCGCGCTGCTCGGGCAGCGGCTACCGCGGTCGGGTCGGCATCTACGAGGTGATGACCGTCAGCGAACGGATCCGGACCATGATCCTCGAGCACGCCTCGGTCGACGACATGGTCGCCGTGGCGATGGGCGAGGGGATGAAGCGGCTTCGCGACGACGGGATGCAGAAGGTGCGCGACGGCTCGACCTCGATCGCCGAGGTCGAACGCATGACCACCAGCCTGCTGTAGGCGCGCCCCCGCGGGGTCGCCGGGGCCTCAGCCCCCGAACAGCAGCGAGATGCGCAGCGGTCCCGACGGGAAGGCCGTGGCGGTGAACGAGTACGCCTGGTAGGTCCGCCCGCCGTAGTTCACCGCGCCCCTGTCAGGCACGGCCGCCGGCCCGGGCGAGAGCGTACCCATCACCTGCCGCGATCCGCTCCGCATCAGCACCTGGGCGCCCGTGAAGAGATGGGCGAGCTTGAGGTAGCCCGCATCGTCCTGGATCGCCATCAGGAAGTGGCCCACCACGCGTCCGCCGCTGCGCAGCGTGCCCGGAACCGGGGCGAGGACGTACGGGCCGCCCACGTCCACCAGCAGCCGCCCGCCGACGCTCACCCGCACCCGGACGACGTGGATGTGGGCTTCGAAGAACCCGATGATCGCCGTGCGCGTCGCGGCTGGGTCGTGCGCCGCGACGGCGGCGCGGAAGGCGCTCGAGCTCTCCACCCTGCGCAGCGTGGCGGCGACGTCGGGGCTGCTGCGCTCCTCCTGGTAGATCCGTTCGCCGACCCTGCCGAGCACTTCCGCGGGTGTCCGCCCGGCCCCCGCAGGGCACGAGATCGACGCGGCCGGCACCAGCAGCGCGATTCTCAGCGAGCCCGAAGGGTAGGCCTGGCCGGCAGAGAGGAGACCTGATAGGACTGACCGGCGATCGACACCGGCCCGCCGGCGGGGATCGAGCCGGGCGGGACGGCCAGCGTGCCGGCGACGCGCCGGGGCCCGGCCAGCAGCAGCACCTGCGCGCCGGTGAGCTGGCTCGTGACCTGCAGGAAGCTGTGGTCGGACTGAACCGAGAGCACGAAGCTCGCGCCCGTCCCCGGGATCGATCCGCTGACCGGCGCGAGCGCCTGGCCCGAGCCGGCCGTCGCGAAGGCCCGTCCGCCGCGAAGCACCTCCACGCGAACGATCTGACCGAGCAGCAGCGAGCGCAGGGCCGTGTCGGCGGCGCCGGTGCTGCCGGCGCGGATCGCCGCGGCGAGCGCACCGGAGCTCTGGACGCGGTGGACCGCCTGCGCGACGTTGCCGCCGGTGGCCGCCTCGTGGTAGATGCGCCCCGCGATACCGCTCAGGGTTTCAGCGACCGTCGCGGCGCAGACGCTGGGCGCGACCGTGGCTGAGGACGTCGCAACGGCCCCGGTCGCGGTCGCCGCTCGCGTTCTCGCCGGGCTCGCGCCGGTGGCGCCGCAGGCCCCGTAGCCGAGCAGCGCGACCGCGCCGAGCACGCCCGCGAGCAGCCGCGGCCGGAGGGCTGGACGCCCGCGCGCGCCGCCCGTTCGCGGTGTCCGTCCGCATGCTCGATCGTCGAGGTCTGCCACACCTCAAGCGTAGGAGCGCAACCCGCCCGGCGCGCCGGTACAGCACGCCTGGCGCTTTCCGGGCGGGTGCCCCTACGCGGTTCTGAAGGGCTAGCCGTGGCGGACGGTAGCGGCGGGCCTTCCTGCCCTTCGACTTCTTGTGGCCCTTGCTGGTCTTCTTGCCCTTCTTGTGGCTGCTGACGAGCGGTTTCGGGTTCAGACGGGTGCTGCCCGAGTAGGCGTCGGGCGGGCAGCCTTTGGGCCTGCCCAGGTCATAGGGCCCGGAGATCGCCTGGGTGACCACGCCTTTTTCGAGGTAGGCGTAGGTGACCGTCAGCAGCGGGTCGACGCGCGGCTCCACGCACAGCTTCTTCCCGATCGCGAACTGGCCCGCGATCGAGCTCGTAGCCGGCCTTGGCCGAGCCCACGCAGTTGACGGCCCAACCGGGGAGTTCCCCCGAGCAGCTGAAGGTGTCCCTCAGCGCCGGACCCGCCGTGCCGCCCGCCGCCAGCGTGCTCACCAGCGGCGCTCCCTCCAGGCCCGTGACGGGCACCTGCGCCTGGAGCTGGTAGCCGCTGATCGGCCCATTGCAGTAGAAGCTGTAAGCGACCTGCTGGTCTTCGCTGCCTTCTTCGGCCGTTCCCGCCGACAAGTTGCCCAGGCAGGAGTAGTTGTTGGGGTTGGATTCGTCGGCCCGGCCGAGCGCCGGCGTCGCGAGTAGCAGGGCGACGGAGCCCACGATCGCGAGAAGCCACACGGTGGCCTTACGGTGGGCTGGATGCGTTGCTTGCAACGGGAGTCTCCGTTTCGTTCGATTCGTTGAATGGTCTTCTTCAGCGCAGGAGCGCTTCGAGGCTCTGCCTGGGCGAAGTCGGGTCGAAGGCAACCGTCGAGCGCTTGCCCGCCGCGGCGAAGGGCGAGAGCAGCACGACGCCGGCCGGCGGCTGGTAGGTCAGCTCCGCGGTCGAGCTGCCCGCGGGCAGTTCCGACTGCGTGGCGATCCCGACCGTCGCGAAGGTGATCACGACCAGCCCGTGTTCCTTGTAGGTCGGGGCGGCCGTGATCGTGGCCAGCGCCGCTTTGAGGAAGCCGTCCGCGTCCGTCAGCTGGCCCGGGGTTTCAGGTGCGCAGGCGGCGCCCGCCGCTCCTTCGGGGCAGGGCGGCTGCACGATCGAGTGCAGCAGCGGGGGCGTCGATCCCGCGGACGGCGGTTCGGCCAGGGCGGCGTCGCTGGCGAAGGCGCTCGCGTCCAGCGCGGACCAGCCGCCGAGCAGCGTGCCCGCCGGGAGGACCTGGCCGTCGATGTATGGCGCGGCCGCCGGCTGGGCCTTGGCCTGTTCGAAGCTCCCGCCCGCAAGCTGGATCAGCCAGACGTTGGTGATCGCCGGCAGCTTCTTCTTGGTCTGATGTTCGCTCTTGGGCGCTTGCGCCGGGGTTTCTTCGGCGGCGGCGGGCGGCGGGCGGTCGTACTCGCCGGAGCTGCCTGTTTGGCTGCGGGGACGACCGTCGTGGCCGGCGCGGGTTCGCTCGTGGTCGGGGCCGGCGCGGCGGTCTGCGCGGGCGCATGCGCGGGCGCATCGTGCGAGGCGATCGCCGCCAGCAGCAGCGGAAGGCGCTCGGCCAGGCCGGGGATCCCCCCGGCCACGGAGGTGGCCGGCGCCGGTCCGATCGCCGCGCCCGCGGCCAGGCCGATGCCCAGCATCACCGCGGCCAGCGCCGCGGTCCGCCGCGCCGAGGGCAGGCGCACGGGTCGCGCCTCGGGCGGGCCCCCCGCCGGGGGTCGTCGTGGCTGTCGGTGTTGTCTTCCATCGGAGTGGGGTGGGAGCTGCCGAGCGTTCCTCATAAACCAGGGTAACCCGATCGATTCTATCGACATTATGATATGTTCGCCTCTCGCTGTTGTCAACCACTCGCAACTGAGCAGAAACGGAGTCCCTGTCAGATGAATCGGAATCGCATCCGCCGTCTCTCCGCCGCCTTGACGGCGGTCGGTGTGCTCGGGGTCGCGGCGCCTGCGGCCGCCTCAGCCTCGACCACCATCACGATCAGCGGCGCCACCGCGTCCTTCCCGTTGGTCTCGCTGCTGGCGCAGAAGTACAACAAGGTCCACCCGAACAAGATCAAGTTCAGGATCACCCAGGGCGGGGCCCAGATCGGCATCAACGACGTCGCCGCGGGGCGCGTCACGATCGGGGACGTCTCGCGCGACCCGCTCACCACCGACCCGCACGGGCTGGTCTTCTACCCGATCGCCCGGTACGGCATCTGCGTCGTCACCAACAAAGCGAACACGCTGCCCAACCTGACGACCAGCCAGGCGATCTCGATCTTCACGGGCAAGACGCGCAGCTGGAGCGGCGTCCCCGGCGCAGGGGCGTCGGGCGCGATCGACCTGATCAGCCGGACCTCGGTCGCGGGCGTGCTGACCAACTTCCAGACGATCCTGCTGGAAGGCAAGAAAGTCTCGAACCTCGCAGCCGAAGAGCCCTCGGAGGGTCTGCTTCGCCAGCAGGTCGAAAACGACCCCAACTCGATCGGGTTCGTCTCCAACTACCAATCCGACAAAGGCACCGTTCACGCCGTCTCCCTGAACGGGACCGCGTGCAACCGCTCGACGGTCACCTCCGGCAGCTACTCGGGCACCGCCCGCTTCTACGAGGTCACCAAGGGCAAGGCGACCGGCGCCGCCTCTCTGTTCATCGGCTGGATCGAGAAATCGGCCGCGGCCAAGAAGATCATCTCGACCCAGTGGGTCCCGATCGGCTGATCCGCCGGTGCTCGAGCGGATCAGAAAACCATGGAGCGACCGCCGCGCCGAGCTGACGCTCGGCGCGGCGTCGCTGCTGATCGGCGCGATCGTGATCGCGATGGTCGCGTTCGTGTTCGCGCAGGCCTGGCCCGTCTTCCAGCACGACGGGCTGAGCTGGCTCGGGCCGGGAGGCACCGGCCTCGAGCACCAGATCGAAGCGATGCAGGCGGCCGGGCCGAAGCCGGGGGCGTCGGCCTACCACCTGAACGCGTGGCCGATCGTCTACGCCACGCTTGTGACGACGGTGGTCGCCGTGGTGCTCGGTCTGCTGCTGGCGGTCCTCTCGTCGATCTTCATCGTCGAGCTCGCGCCCGCGCGGCTGCGCAGGATCACGATCCCGGTGATCCGGCTGCTCGCGTCGGTGCCCTCGGTCGTCTACGGGCTGATCGGGATCCTCGTCCTGGTGCCGTTCGTCGGCAACCACATCATCAGCCCGGCGGAAAAGGCCTCCCTGCAGAACACGGTGCCCCTGACGGGCGCGAGCATCGGTGTGGCGATCGCGATCCTAACCGTGATGATCACGCCGATCATGGTCGCGCTGACGTGCGAGGCGCTCGTATCGGTGCCGAACTCCTGGCGCGAGGGCGCGGTCGCGCTCGGCGTGAACCCCGTGCGCGCGATCCTCGCAGTCACGCTGAGGGCGGCGCGACCGGCGATCGTGGCGGCTGCCGTGCTCGCGAGCGCCAGGGCGATCGGAGAGGCGGTGATGATCTCGATGGTCTCCGGCGGGAAGTTCTTCTCGCCACGCCCCGGAGACGGCATCACCGCCTTGTTCGAGCCGGTGCGCACGCTTGCCTCGACGATCGTCGACTTCCACGAAGGCATCGGCGCGCCCGCCGTGAAATCGGTGCTGTACGCGTTGGCGGCGGTACTTCTGTTCTCGGCCTTCATGCTGTCCGTCGCGGGCTACCTCGTGAAGCTGCCGCTACGCCGCTACCAGGTGCGCGGGTGAGCACGCTCACGCCCTACCAGCTCGCGACCGGCAAACGCCGGCCGCGCAAAGGGCCGGGGCGGCACTCCTCGCCGCTCGAATGGCGCTGGACCGACCGGCTGGTGCTCGTCCTGGCGTGGATCGCGGGGCTCGGCCTGTGCGCGATCGCCGGTGCGATCGTGATCTACATGGGCTACCGGGGCATCGAGTATCTGCGGCCCTCGATGCTCGTCACCCGCCCGCAGGTGAGCCTGTCCCAGGCCGGCAGCGGCGGCCTGTTGGACCCGCTGCTGGGCACGCTGCTGCTGGCGGCGATCGGGATCGTGCTCGCCTTCCCGCTGGCCATCGCCGCTGCGCTGTGGATCGTCGAGTACGGCCGCCCCAGCTGGCTCGCCCGAGTGGTCGAGTCGAGCATCGAGATAGTCGCGGGCACCCCCGACATCGTGATTGCCCTGTTCGGGCTGGCCTTCTTCCAGCTGAGCTTCATGGAGCCCTTCTCGTTCCGCGCCGAAGGCGGCGGCGTGTACGGGAAATCATTCATTGCCGCGGGGGCGATGATGTCCCTGATCGCCCTGCCGCCGGTGTTCGCCGCCACCCGCGACGGGCTGCAGACTGTGCCCGCGCACATGCGCGAGGCCGCCTACGCGCTCGGGAAGACGCGTATCGCCACGATCCGGCGCGTGCTGATCCCGAGCGTGCGCTCGAACATGGCCACCGGGGCGACGCTCGGCATCAGCCGGATCGTCGGCGACACGGCGATCGTGCTGCTGCTGCTCGGTGAGTCGCTGCGGATCGAACCGCAGAACAACGTCCCGGTCGCCGGCCTGCTCCGCGGCGGGGGCTCGGCGCTGACCAACTTCATCTACGAGAACTCGCCCGCGGGGGAAGGCCAAGCGCCGCAGAAGGCCTACGCGGCCGCCTTCGTGCTGATGATCCTCGTCCTCGGACTGAACCTGCTCGTCGACCGGATCGGTCGCTCCAACGCCGACTCGACCGGGCTCACGGTCGCCGGCGCTGTGGTCTGAGCCCGCCGCCCGCCGGCCAGGCGCTTTACAAGGCGCAGAACAGCCGCTACGCTCATAGCTCATTAGTTCGATGAACATGGTTAACCCGATGAACATAGTGGCCGATACGTCCCCTGAAGGAGCCGCGCGATGAGCCCCGAGGAGATGCTGCTCGATCCCATGCGCCTGTCAATGGACACCGAAGAGGACTTCCCGCAGACTGATCCGAGGATTACGCCGGAGCCGCAGCCGGCCGCTTCGGGAACGGTTCCGCCCGTCCGCACGATCGTGCTCGACCGCCCGCCCGTGCCCGCCCCGGCGACGAGCGAGCGCGCTTCGATCAGATCGGTCGCTGGCACCGGACCGGAAAGGCTGCGCCTCGAGGAGGTCAGCATCGACTATGGCCCCAAGCAGGCGGTCAAGTCGGTGTCGCTGTCGATCCACCAGGGCGAGGTGCTCGCCCTGATCGGGCCGTCGGGATGCGGCAAGACCACCCTCCTGCGGACGCTCAACCGCCTCACCGAGCTGACCCCGAGCGCCTCGCGGGCGGGACGCATCATGCTGGACGGCGAGGACATCCACGAGCTGCCCGACACGAAGCTGCGCGCCCGGGTGGCGATGGTCTTCCAGCAGCCCAATCCCTTCCCGATGTCGATCTTCGACAATGTCGCCTTCGCGCTGCGCGAACAGTCCCGCCGGCGGCCCGGCAAGAAGGGAGCTGGCCCGCAGGTGATCGAGGCGCTGCAGCGGGCGGGCCTGTACGAGGAGGTCAAGGACAATCTCGACGCCCCCGCCCTCAGGCTCTCGGGCGGTCAGCAGCAGCGGCTGTGCATCGCCCGCGCGATCGCCCCCCGTCCCGAGGTGCTGCTGATGGACGAGCCATGCAGCGCGCTCGACCCGATATCGACGAACACGATCGAGAAGCTGATCGGCGAGCTGCGCCGCGACCTCGCCGTGGTCGTCGTCACCCACAACCTCGCCCAGGCACACCGGATCGCCGACAAGGTCGCCTTCATGTACCTGGGCGACCTGATCGAGTACGGAAGCACCCAGCAGGTGTTCGACGAGCCGCGCGCCGCACGCACCCGCGACTACGTCAGCGGAGCCTTCGGATGAGCCTCGCACCCGTCCCCTCCGAGCAGCCCTCGACCAACTGCGCGAACTGCGGCGCGGTGCTCGTCGCCGACCAGCGCTACTGCCTCAGCTGCGGTCAACCGTGCTCGCCGGTGCGCCTCGCCTTCCTCGACGTGCTCGCGCCTTCCAGCGCCGCTCCCGCCGCGCCCGGCTGGGCGCCGGCGGGGATGATCGAAACGAGCACGGCCGGCTACATCCCCGTGCAGCCCCAGCAGGGAGCCTCGGGGTGGCTGCGACGCAACTCGGGCATGATGGGGCTTCTGACCGTGCTCCTGCTGTGCCTGCTGGTCGGCCTGCTGGTGGGCCACTGGGTGAGCCAGAGCAAGGCCCCCAGCTCCCAGACGGTGAAAATCGAAGGCCTGGCCGGTCTCGCCGGCCTGGCCGGGAGCGCGGGCGGCAGCGGCGCCACGAGCAGCTCGGGCGCCGCCACGACGAGCTCCTCCACGCACGCCGCCGCCGCGCCTGCCAAGCAGGAAGAAGCCAAGGAAGTGCAGGAAAGCAAAGCGGTCGAAAAAACGCCGCCGCCGGCGCCGAAGAAAGTGGAACCGGCGAAACTCCAGAAACTGAGCCAGAGCACCGGCAAAAAGCACCAGGAAGAAATCAACGCCCTCGGCGCCCAGCCGATCGAAACGGGCTGAGGTTTCGATGGCCTCGGGCAACGGCAGTCCTGGGACGCGGCCCTCCGGGGATCCGGGCGCCGTGGAGCCGCAGGGCGTGCTGCTCCCGGTCGGCGGACTGACGCCGGAGAGCGCCGGCCCCCGCGGGTCGATGCGCGAGCTTCGCGGCGCGACGGCGCCTGCTGGCCGAGCGGGTTGCGGAGCTGACGTGGGATCTGGGTGGGCTGGCCTACGAGATGGCGATCCGCGATCACTATCGCCTGGAGGTCCTCGCCCGCAAAGCCGCCGAACTGCAGCAGGCCGATGCCGAGCTGGACGAGGTCCAGCGCCTGCTGGCCGGCGCCGAGGCCGGTATCCACGGCCAGTGTCGCTCCTGCGGCGCGGTGCACAGTCGCGGGGCGGCGTTCTGCTGGCACTGCGGCGCCGCATTGCTGGAAGAGGCGCGCCCCGCCGTGCTGGCCCAGCCGCCGACCGGCTGAGCGCTTCGTCCAGAGGTGCGCCCGGCCCCCGGGGGCGCCGCTAGCATCTGCAGGGGTGAGGGCCGCGGTACGAGAGGCATTGCGTTGGGGGCTGGCGCCGCTGGGCTGCGCCGCGCTGCTGGCCGCCGTGCTCCCGGGCATCGCGACGGCCCGGGCCGCGCACCGGGCAAACCGGGTGATCAGGCCGGGCATCTCCGAGTACGGCTGTCCGATCCTGCCGGCCGAGGACCCCCTCAACCAGGAAGTGGCGAGCCTGCCCGAGAGCCCGAACTCCCAGGCCTACGTCGAAAGCATCGGCCTGACCGCTCACCTGCACCCCGACTTCGGCAACAACCCCAGCTACGGGATCCCCTTCGAGGTCGTGGGACCCGAACAGCCCAAGGTCACGATCAAGTTCACCGCCTACCGGAGCGAATCCGATCCGGGGCCCTATCCGATCCCCCCGAACGCCGCGATCGAGGGCGGGGGCAAGAAGGGCCGCGGGGACAAGCACGTGCTGGTGATGCAGGAAGGCAGCTGCATGCTCTACGAGCTCTACAAAGCGGCTCGCAAGGGCGCAGGCTGGACCGCCCAGTCGGGGGCCACGTTCAACCTGCGCAGCGATGCCCTGCGCCCGGAAGGGTGGACCTCCGCCGACGCTGCCGGGCTGCCGATCTTCCCGCTGCTGGCCCGCTACCCGGAGGTCGCCGCCGGCGCGATCGACCACGCGCTGCGGGTCACGGTGCCCCAGACGCAGGACGGCTACATCCACCCCGCCACCCATTTCGCGTCGAGCAGCTCGAACCCCGCGCTGCCTCCGATGGGGCTTCGCCTGAGGCTCAAGGCCGGCTACAGCCTCGCCGGCTTCTCCGGCGAGGCGCTGATCGTCCTCGAAGCGCTGAAGCGATATGGCCTGATCGTGGCCGACAACGGGTCGCCGTGGTTCATCACCGGCGCGCCCTCGCCGAGCTGGGACGAAGCCAACCTGCAGGAGCTCAAGCAGGTTCCGGGATCCGAATTCGAAGCCGTCGAAACGGCCCGATCATCCACTACGATGGTTCGCCGGCGAGGGCGTCGAGATGCGGGCCGCCGGCGCGGAGCGCCGGCTGGCGGACGCCCGACGGCGCTCAGGCCTGGTGCGTCGGCTCGGCAGGCGCCTGGGCGGGCTGCGGAGCCTCGCCGAACGCGGCCTGTGCCGCTTGCTGGGCTTGTGGAGGCTGCTGCTCGGTCCCCTGGGTCAGGGCCGGCGGGGAGGGCGCTTTCGACTCGGCGCTGATGGAGTCCTTGAACTCCCTCATGCCGGAGCCGAGCGAGCGGCCGATTTCGGGAAGCCGTTTGGCGCCGAAGACCAGCAGCAGGATCACAACCAGAAAGGCGATGTGAAGTGGGTTGTCAAGTCCCATCGAGGTCAGTCTAGGCGATTCTCCGGGCGCGGGGGCGACCTCGGGGACGAGTGTCCCGGCGCGGTGGAGGGCGAGGCGGCGGGCGCCTCCCGGATGGTGTTGCGGATCAGCTGCACGGCCACGAGCACCATCAGCCCCGCGAAGGCGTCGCGCAGCACGCTGCCCGAGAGCAGGTTGGCCAGGGCGACCCCCGCGGCGGCGCCGCCCAGCGAGAGCAGCCCGAGCACGAGCGCATCCCGCCGGCACACGTTGCCGTAGCGATCGTTGCGCACCGTGCCCACGATCGCGACCGGCACGATCGCCAGCAGCGAGGTCGCCTCGGCGTGGTGCTGGTCGAGTCCGAGGAAGAACACCAGGCCGGGGACGAACAGCACGCCGCCGCCCACCCCCAGGAGCCCCGCGACGACACCGCCGGCGATCCCGATCGCGATCGCGCCGATCACCTCAGCACCAGCTCCACCGCGCTCGCGATCAGCACCGCCGAGAACAGCAACGCGATCACGCGGGCATGCAGCCGCTGGGCCAGCCAGCTTCCGGCCAGCACCCCGCCGACGGCCGGCACCCCGATCAGCGCCGCGTCCAGCACCCGCACGTTGCCGTACAGGCCCTGCACCCCCGCGGCGAAGGCCGCGATGAAGATGATCGCCGCCAGCGAGGTGGCGGTCGCCATCCGCTCTCCATAGCCGAGCCAGAGCACCAGCAGAGGCACGATCACGCTGCCGCCTCCCACCCCGAACAGCCCGCTGAACAGACCGGCGAGGGTGCCGATCGCGATCAGCTTCGGCGCGCGGGTCGAGAGGCCGTCAGCGACCACTTGCGTGACGGGGCGGACCGGCCACCATGCGCGGCATACTAGACGCGTGTCGCCAGCCGCAACGCTCGTGGAGGCGCTCGAGCCGATTCGCTCCGAGCCCGACCGCTCGGCCGTCCTGCTCGACATCGACGGCACCCTTGCGCCGATCGTCAGGCATGCGGGCGACGCGCACGTACCCGAGGCCACCCGCTCGGTGCTGATCGAGGTGTCCGCCGCTACCGGGTCGTGGGCTGCGTGAGCGGCCGCCGGGCCGCCACCGCACGCCAGATCGTCGCGATCGGCACGATCGCGTACATCGGCAACCACGGCGGCGAGCTGCTGCGCCCGGGGGCCACCAGCGCCGAGGTCGACCCGGAGCTGGCGGCCTGGACCGAGCCGGGTGCGGGACTTCGCCGAGCGCGCCTACACAGCAGAGCTCCAGCGCATCCGCGTGCGCTACGAGGACAAGGAAGCGATCGCCGCCTTCCACTGGCGTGGCGCGCCCGACGAGCATGCGGCGGAGCGGGCCGTGCAGGAGATCGCCCGCCGCGCCCAGGAGGAGGGCTTCGCCGTGCACTGGGGACGCAAGGTGCTGGAGGTGCGCCCGCCGGTCGAGTTCGACAAGGGGTTGGGGATCGCGGCGCTGGTCCGCGGCGAGGAGGTCGAGGCGGCTGTGTACGTGGGCGACGACACGACAGACCTGGACGCCTTCCGCGCGCTGCGGGCGCTGGTCGCCTCGGGCGAGCTCCGAACGGCACTGTGCGTGGCGGTCCGCTCCGACGAGTCCCCCCGGACCTGGCTCGTGAGGCGGACCTCACAGTCGATGGCCCGGGGGGTGTGCGGGGGCTGCTCGAGGCGCTGCTGTAGCGCCGTGCGCTTCGTCGACTTCCTCCGGACGACCGTGCTGCTCAGCGCGGGCGCGGCCACGGCGCTGGCGGCCGTCACGGTGTTGGCGGCAGCCGCCGACTCGAACCATCTGCTGGTGCCCGTGTCGGTCGGATGGTGGCTCCTGGCGAGTGCCATCGGCATGCGCCAGGGTCGCCGTGCACAGACCAGCCCGCCGATCGCCCGTCTGCTCGCCACCGCGCGGACCAGCAACTCGCTGCCCGAGCACCACCCCAGCGCGATCCTGCTGAACCGCCTGTGGCCGCTGCTGCTGTTCACGCTGCTGGCCGGTGGGCTCGGCTTCCTGGCTCCGCAGGTCCCCGGCATCGCAGCGGGCTTCGCGATCATCTGGGCGCTCGCCTGGCGGCGCCAGGACGCGGCCGTGCAGGCGATCGAGGAGCGCGACGGGGCGACCTTCTACGTACGCCGCACGTCGCCCCTGCGCCCGATGGCGCTGCTGCGGACCCCGGGCTTCAAAGCCAGTCGAACGCAGGGCATCGACGGTGCCGTCACCTGAGGAGGACTCCGGGCACCCCCCGGACGTGCTGATCGTCTCCCTCGGCTCCACCACCGGCCTGCGCGCCGCCGACGAGGATCTGGCCGCCTCGCTGCGACGCGCCGGCGCCACGGTCGAGCTTGCGGCCGCCAGGCGGCCGCGGGAGCTCCGCACGCTGATGCTCACCGACCTGGCCTGGGCCCGCGCGGCGCGCGCCGCAGCGGGACGCTCGCTCGACTCGAGGTCCGCGCAGCCACGGGGGATCGTCTACTCCACGACGACCGCCGCGCTGCTGTGGCGCCGTCCCGGCGCGATCCGCTTCGACGCGCCCGCCGCGGGCAACCGCCCCGGCCGGCACGGGCTCTGGCAACGGCCCCTGGAGCGGCGGCGGCTCGACAGGCGCCGCTCCTGTTGCCCCTCAGCCCCGGTGGCCTGGCCGAGCTGCCCGCGACGCTGCGTGGCCAGGAGCGCTCGCTGGTCGTGCCGCTGCCCGTACAGGCCTCCGGCCCGGCGCCCGCGCGGCGGGACATCGCAGCGATCACCTACGCAGGCAACCCCGCCAAGAAGGGCCTCGACCGGGTGCTGGCAGCGTGGCGAGCGCTCCGACGCGTCGACCCGGAGCTGGAGCTCGTCGTGGCCGGAGCGACGGCCGAGGAGCTGCACCGCAGCGGGATCGCGATCGAGGCCGAGCCGGGAGTGCGCAGCGCCGGGCGCCTGCCCGCGGACGAGTACCGGGCGCTGCTGCGCAGGGCGCGGGTGTTCGTCTGCGCGCCGCGCCGTGAGGACTACGGGGCGGCGCAGCTCGAGGCTCTGGCGGACGGCTGCCTGCTGGTGAGCACTCCGGCGCCCGGACCGTACGTGGCCCTGCCGATCGCCCGTGAGCTCGACGGGCGCCTGATCGACGAGGATCTCGCCCGCGCTCTCGGCCTCGCCCTCGTCCATCCCGACCCCCTCGACTACGCGGAGCGCGCGCGGCGGGCGCTGGCGCCCTACGGCCCGGAGGCCGTCGACCGTCTCGTCGCCGAGGAGCTCCTGCCGCGTCTAATCGGCCCGCCCGTCCGCGTCGCGCCGGCGTAGCTGCTCCCACGGCCGGGTGTTGGCGACGTCCTCGGCCGTCAGCCAGGCGCGGCGCGCCGTCGCCACCCCCCAGCGCATGTTCGCCAGGGTGTCGGTGCGGTGCGCGTCGGAGTCGATCAGGATCCTCACCCCCGCGGCGGCGGCCGCCCGCGCATTGACGTCGGAGAGGTCGCGGCGGTCCGGGTTGCCGTTGATCTCGAGCATCGTCCCGGTCCGGGCAGCCGCCGCGAAGACCGCGTCGAAGTCGAGCGCGTAGGGGGCGCGGCGCTCGATCAGCCGGCCCGTCGGGTGGCCCAGGGCCCTCACGAGCGGGTGTTCCATCGCTGTGATCACCCGCTCGGTCATGGCCTGCTCGCCCATCCCGAACGACGTGTGGACGCTCGCGATCACCCAGTCCAGGCGTGCCAGCAGCTCGTCCTCGTAGTCCAGCGAGCCGTCCGGGAGGACGTTCACCTCGGTGCCCGCCAGCAGCTCGATCCCATCCAGCCGTTCGTTGGCCTGCGCCACCAGCTCGATCTGCCGCTCGAGCTGGTCGGGCGACACCGCGTCGCCAAAGCCGTGGCTGGCCGAGTGGTCGGTGATCGCCAGGTACTCGTAGCCCCGCTCGCGGGCGGCCTCGCCCATCTCCTCGATCGTGTAATGACCATCGGAGGCGATCGTGTGGGCGTGCAGATCGCCTCGGATGTCCCCCAGCTCGATCAGCCGCGGAAGCGCGCCGGGGATGGCAGCGGCCTGGAGCTCGCCCCGGTTCTCCCGCAGCTCCGGCTCGATGTAGGCCAGGCCCAGGCGCTCGTAGACCTGCTCCTCGGTCGCGCACTCGTGGGTGACGCCCGTCGCCTCATCCAGGATCCCGTACTCGGATACGCGAAGCCCCCGCCGCACGGCTGACTCGCGAAGCGCCGCGTTGTGGGCGCCAGAGCCTGTGAAGTGCTGGAGCAGGTTGCCCAGCTGGGACGGAGCCGCGATCCGCAGGTCGACGCCGATGCCGGCGTGGGTGCGCGCCCGCGCGCCCGCGGGGCCCGCCGAGCTGACCCGCTCGATCTCCTCCAGCTCGGCCAGGGCGTCGGTCAACGTGGTGGGGTCGTCCGTCGCGGCGACGATGTCGATGTCCTTGACGCTCTCCGCACGGCGGCGGATCGACCCGGCCAGCTGCAGCTGCGCCCCGTGCCCGGCCAGCCGCGCGAGGCCCTCGACCAGGGCGTCGCCGACCTCGATCGCCCGGGGGAGCAGCACCCGCCCCGGTCCGCGCTCGGCCTGCTCCCCGCCGTCATCCAGCGCCTTCAGAACGCTCGCCTCGAACTTCGGGCCGAGTCCCTTCACCGCTCGCAGCCGCTGTGCCTGGGCGGCCTCTCGCAGAGACTCGAGGGAGTCGATCCCCAGCTCGGAGTACAGGAGCCGCGCCCGCTTCGGGCCGAGGCCGGGCAGACGGGTGAGCGCGAGCAGCCCGGGCGGGAACTTGGCGCGCAGGCGCTCCGCCGCGGGGATCGACCCGGTCTGGACCAGCGCGAGGATCTTCTCCTGCAGCGTCTTGCCGATCCCCGGCAGCTCGGTCGCCCGGCCCTGGCGGGCGAGGGACGCGACCGACACCGAGGACTCTCGAACCGCCTTGGCGGCTGAGCGGTAGGCGGCGACCCGATGAACGATCGCGCCGTCCAGCTCGTAGAGGTCGCCCAGTTCGGCCAGCGCGTCGGCGATCTCGGCGTTGGTCGGGTTCCTGGGCGCCACCGCACCAGCGTAGGGGCCCGGGCTGGGGGCCGACCCGCGGCTCGCCCGCGAGCATCTTCGCCACTCTCTAGGGTACGGCCAGCCATGACCGGCGAGCCCTGGCTGATACTGCCCACCTACAACGAGGCGGCCAACGTGGAGGCGATCCTCGCCGCCGCGGGAGAGGTGCTTGGCGGCGCCGCTCCGGAGGGCTTTCGGATCCTGGTCGTCGACGACGGCTCGCCCGACGGGACGGGTCGCCTCGCCGACGAGATGGCCTCGCGCCACGACTGGGTCAGGTCCTGCACCGGACCGAGAAGGCGGGCATCGGCCCGGCCTACCTGGCCGGGTTCAGGCACGCGCTCGACGAAGGGGCCGGCTATGTGATGGAGATGGACTCCGACTTCTCCCACGACCCCGCCGACCTGGCCCGTCTGCTGGACGCGGCGCGGGCGGACGCCGATCTCGCGCTCGGGTCGCGCTACGTCACCGGCGGCGGCGTCACCGACTGGGGCCTGCTGCGC
Source organism: uncultured Solirubrobacteraceae bacterium (assembly GCA_963760785.1). GTDB lineage: Bacteria > Actinomycetota > Thermoleophilia > Solirubrobacterales > Solirubrobacteraceae > Palsa-744. The sequence goes on from CAVXEL010000003.1 coordinate 266,303, forward strand.
AGGCTGATCAGCGAGGGTGGCTCGGCCTACGCCCGCCTCGTGCTCGGCCTGAAGATCAGGGACCTGACGGGCGGCTTCAAGTGCTTCCGGCGCGAGGTACTGGAGGCGATCCCCTTCGAGCAGGTCCGCTCACGCGGCTACGCATTTCAGGTCGAGCTGACCTACAGGGCGGTCCAGGCCGGGTTCCGGGTGGTGGAGGTGCCGATCGTGTTCCGCGACCGGGAGAGGGGCCAGAGCAAGATGTCCTGGCGGATCGCGGCCGAGGCGATGTGGCTCGTGCCGCTGCTTCGCTTCGGCTGAGCGCGCTCTACAGCCCCGCGCCGCGGCGGCCGATGGAGAGGAGATGGACGCATCCGCCTACGCCTTCGCTCATGGCGTGCGCCACACCCGTGCGACCCTCCGCGCCTGGCAGCGGAGCCCGGAGCGGGTGGTGGGCCGCTGGGTCGCCGGGTCGGCCGCCGCCGGAGCCGGGCTCCTGTTCGCCGTCTGGGCGATCGCCTCCCTGGACGGCAGCTACAGCCAGGTCGTCCGCCTGCAGCCGCCGTTCGCGGTCGGCGGACCGGGCGATGTCCTGCACGTGCTGGGAGGCAACCTGCTCGTGCTCGCACTGCACGCGATGGCGTGCGTCGCGGGCTTCATCGCCGGCAGCTCGTTGCCCCTGCAGGCCCAGAGCCACAGGGGCCTCTCCCGCTGGGTGCACGAACACGGCGGGCGCTTCGCGATCGGCTTCGTGGTCGCCGCCACGACGTTCTCCCTGAGCGCGCAGGCCTATCTGATCGGCCACACCCTGGCGGGTCTCTCGAACTTCCTGCGCGTCTCCCCGGCGCTGCTGCTGTTGGGCGTGCTGCCGCACGCGATCCCCGAGCTGGTCGCCCTGTTCCTGCCCCTGGCCGCGTGGATCATCGCGAGCAGGCGCGGCGAGTGGGATCAGCTGCTGGCCGCGACGCTGGTCACCGTCGCAATCGCCGTGCCCGTGCTGGTCGTGGCGGCGCTGATCGAGGTGTACGTCTCGCCGCACCTGTTCACCGCGCTGACCCACATCCATCCGCCGATCGTCAGGTACGACGAAGGCTGGACCGTGACGGTGCGCTGAGCGCCGGCCCGCTCGCCGCCCGAAGGAGCCCGGCGCTCTGCGCCTGCCCCTCGGGCCCCTGGGATAATCGTCCGGTGGCCTACGACCAGGATCTGGCCAACCGCATCCGGGAGCTGCTGGCAGCCGAGGTCGGCGTGGTGGAGAAGGCGATGTTCGGCGGCCTCGCGTTCCTGATCGGCGGGCACATGTCCGTCAGCGTCAGCGGGCGGGGCGGCCTGCTGCTGCGCTGCGAGCCCGCCGAGACGGAGCTCCTGCGCGCCAAGCCCCACGCCGGGCCGTTCGAGATGCGAGGCCGGGTGATGGACGGGTGGCTGCGGGTCGAGCCCGAGGGCGTGGCCAGCCGGCGCCAGCTGGAGCGTTGGGTGGCCCGGGGCGTCGCCTACGCCCGGTCGCTGCCTCCCAAGGGTTAGACCCTCCTTCATTTTGTATAGTGAGGGTTAACCGACCAAGGAGAAAGTGATGGCAGGCACCCTCAACCAAGTCACGGACGCCAACTTCGACGCAGAGGTCATCGAGGCCGAGGGCCACGTGCTCGTCGACTTCTGGGCGCCCTGGTGCGGTCCCTGCCGTGTCGTGGCACCCGTGCTCGAGGAGATCGCCGCCGAGCGCGAGGACCTGACGATCGTCAAGCTGGACATCGACGAGAACCCTCAGACGGCGGCCCGCTTCCAGGTGCTCTCGATCCCGACGATGATCCTGTTCAAGGGCGGCCAGCCCGTCAAGACCGTGATCGGGGCCTACCCGAAGAAGCGCCTCGAGCAGGAGCTCGAGCCCGCCCTGAGCGCCGCCTGAGCTCGGCCGCCCTCAATCGGTCCGTGCGGCCCGGCTCAGGTCGATCCTGAGTTCGAGGCCGTCGACGGTGGCGATCTCCGAGTACTCCAGGCCGGCGGCTGCGGCTGAGGGCCGCGTCGCCGAGATGCAGCTCGACGGCCAGCGTCTCGCCGCGGATGTGCTCCGCGGCGCCGACGGCGGCCCGCATCAGGATCGGGTCTCCACTGAGCGCGAGCACGATCCGATCCTCAACTGCCGGCCCGGCCGTCTTGCGCGCGTTCTGGACTGCGTGGACGATCTCCCGCGCGCGGCCCTGCTCGAGCAGGCGCTCGTCGATCTCGAGGTCGAGCGCGACCGCGTGGGCGCCCTCCCGCTCGACGCTGTAGCCCTCCGGCGCGCGCATCGTGAGAATCAGGTCCTCGGCCGTCAACGTGTGCTCCCGGCCGCCCACCGAGATGCCGATCGGGTGGCCCTCGCGCAGCGCCGTCGCGACCGTCGCGGGGTCGAGCGCCGCGATCGCCTGCGCGGCCAGCGGCATCTCGGGCCCGAACAGCGGGCCGAGGCTGCGGTAGTTGGCCTTGATCTCATAGCGGCCCAGCTCCTCGGCCGCCGCGACGAAGCGAACCGTCTCGACATTCAGCTCCTCGCGGACGACGTCCGCCAGGCGCTCGATCGCCCGCCGCTCGCGAGTGTCGGCCACGACCACGGCCTCGCGTAGCGGCTGGCGAACCTTGATCTTGGCCTTGCCGCGCGCGCCCAGGCCGAGCCTGACGGTCTCTCTGGCCAGCGCCATCGCCTCCTCCAGCTCCTCGTCGCGGGGAGCGATCTGTGCGGGCAGCGGGAAGTCACAGAGATGCACGCTCGCAAGCCGGCCGTCCAGGTTGTCGTAGATCTCGTCGGCGATGAACGGGCAGAACGGCGCGAGCAGCTTCGCGACGGCGAGCAGGCAGGTGCGCAGAGTCGCGAAAGCGGCCGGGTCGGCGTCCCAGAAGCGCCGCCGCGAGCGGCGCACGTACCAGTTCGACAGCTCGTCGAGCAGCTCGGCGATCGCCCGGCCGGCGGTCGTGGCGTCATACGCCTCCAGGCGCTCGGCCACCAGCTCGGCCGTCGCCGCCGTACGCGAAAGCGCCCAGCGGTCGAGGTCCCCAGGCTCGCTTCCCGTCCCGTCCTGCTCGGCCAGCTGGGCCGCGGCGGCCCGCGCGTAGAGCACGTAGAAGTAGTAGACGGACCAGAGCTGCTTGAGGAACAGGCGCACGCCCTCGCCGATCGTCTCGGCCGAGAAGCGATATCCGTCCCAGGGCTGCTTGGAGGTGAAGAAGTACCAGCGGAAGGCATCGGCGCCGTATGTGTCCAGCACGTCCCAGGGCTCGACCGTGTTGCCTCTGGACTTCGACATCTTCTGACCCTCCTCGTCGAGGATCAGGCCGAGGCACACCACGTTGCGGTACGGGGCGGGGCGCGCCAGCAGCGTGGCGATGGCCAGCAGGGAGTAGAACCACCCCCGGGTCTGGTCCTGAGCCTCGCAGATGAAGTCGGCCGGGAAGGAGCGCTCGAAGACCTCCCGGTTCTCGAACGGGAAGTGATGCTGGGCGAAGGGCATCGCGCCGGAGTCGAACCACACGTCGATCACCTCCGGCACGCGCCGCATCGGCGCTCCGCACTCCTCGCAGTCGAAGGCGACCTCGTCGACGTAGGGCCGGTGGTGGTCGGCGAGCTCGCTGCCCGAGCGCTCGGCGAGCTCCTGGAAGGAGGAGACGATGTGGACGTGACCGCTCGGACAGCGCCACACAGGAAGCGGCGTGCCCCAGTAGCGCTCACGCGAGAGCGCCCAGTCGACGTTGTTCTTCAGCCAGTCTCCGAAACGCCCGTGCTTGACGTGGGGCGGGTGCCATTCGACGGTCTCGTTGGCCGCCAGGAGCTGCTCGCGCAGCCGCGAGGTGGCGATGTACCAGGACGGTTTGGCGTAGTAGATCAGCGGGTTCTCCGACCGCCAGCAGTGGGGGTAGGAGTGCTCGTAGTCCTGCACCTTCAGCAGCAGGCCGCGCTCACGCAGGTCCTCGATCAGCTCCGCGGTCAGTGCCGGGTCCTTGACCTCTCGGCCCTCGAACGAGTTCCCGTTGCGGTCGAGCACCCGCCCGTCGTAGGTGCCGTCGGGACGCACCGGGTTATAGAGGGAGCCGGGGATCGTCGGGTCGAATGCGAGCAGATCGGATGCGGCGGCCACCCTGTAGTCGTCCTCGCCGAAGGCTGGCGCCAGGTGCACGATCCCGGTTCCGTCCTCGGTCGTGACGAAGTCGTCCGCCAGGATCGGCGCGACACCCTCGGCGCGATCGCCGGCCCGGAAGATCGGGCTGCGGTAGTGACCGTAGCGCTCCACCAGCTCCGCTCCGGTGAGACGCTCGAGGATCTCGGCCTGCTCGCCGAGCACCTCCGCGACGCGGGCCTCGGCGAGCACGAAGGTCTCCCCGTCGAGGGCACCCTGGCGTACGTGGCGCCTGGCGAGACCGCCAGCGCCACGTTCCCCGGCAGCGTCCATGGGGTCGTCGTCCACACGAGCAGCCTGTCCTCGCCCTCGGTCACGGGAAGCTTCAGGAACACGCTCGGGTCGACCACGTCCCTGTAGCCCAGCGCGACCTCGTGAGAGGACAGCGTCGTCTCGCAGCGCGGGCAGTACGGCACGACCTTGTGGCCCTCGTACAGCAGGCCTCGATCATGGATCTGCGAGAGCGCCCACCAGACCGACTCCATATAGCTCTCGTCGAGCGTGCGGTAGGCGTGCTCCAGGTCCAGCCAGAAGCCGATCCGTTCGGTCAGGCGGTCCCACTCGGCGAGGTAGGCGAAGACCGACTCCCGGCATTCGGCGTTGAAGCGCTCGATGCCGTACTCCTCGATCTCGGCCTTCGATCTGATGCCGAGCTTCTGTTCGACGGCGATCTCGACGGGCAGGCCGTGGCAGTCCCAGCCGCCCTTGCGCTCGACCCGATACCCGCGCATCGTCTGGAAGCGGGGGTAGATGTCCTTGAAGACCCGTGAGAGCACGTGGTGGGAGCCCGGCGGCCCGTTCGCCGTGGGCGGCCCCTCGTAGAAGACCCACTGGTCGGCTCCCTCGCGGGCGGCCAGAGATGCGGCGAACACGTCCCGCTCCCGCCAGCGCTCCAGCACCTCCAGCTCGAGCTCCGGCAGCTCCCGCCTCGGGTCGACCTCGCGGCGGGGGATCAGGGGGTTGACGGGGGGCTCGCTCACGGGGAGGGCCATTCTAGGCGGCGCGCCGCGGCGCGCTCAGCGCAGGGCCGGGACGTTGGAGAGCAGTTCCTCGAGGTTGCCCGCGCGAGGGTCGGCGGCGCCCGCCAGCGGCGCCAGGCGCAATGTCCGCTCGATCGTGGCGAGCACGCCATAGTGATCGACCGGGTGTCGCGCCCGTGCGCCATGGCGGACATCTCCTCCGGCGAGGATCGTGGCGACGTGTCCGCCGCGCGCCACCCCGCCGCAGCAGCCGGCGTCGCTCGTGCCCTCGTCCCAGGTCAGGATCAGGAGCCCGTGCGGCCCCAGCTCGGCGAGCAGCAGCGGCACGGTGCGCGCGAGGAAGCGGTCGGCCGTGCGCAGCGCGCAGTCGTGTCCGTCGTCGCACAGGTTCGGGCTGATCCAGGCATAGGTGGGCAGGGCGCCGGCGCGCAGGTCGCGAGCCAGCTGGTCGAAGCCCACCAGTCGAGCGCAGCGGGCCGGCACGCGGGCGACATCGGCGTAGTAGGCGAAGGGATCGTGCTTCTTGGCGTAGCCTCCCGCCTGCGCGCCGAGGAAACACGGGTGGGGTAGGTCCTCGAGATAGGCCTTCCAGGAGATGCCGGCCGCCTCCAGCTGGTCGACGATGTTCCGCGCCGACACACCGCAGGAGGTGCAGTCCGATTCGATTCCGAACGTCGAGCCGCCGGTCAGCGCGAGGTAGTTCGGCAGCGAGGGGTGGGCGACGGCGTAGCTGGAGGTCGCGAGGCCATAGCGGCGGGCCAGCGAGGTCACATACGGCGCCGCGGCGCTGCCGATCACTTCGCCGTACTCGGCGTTCTCCATCACCACGATCACGACGTGGGAGCGTTTGGGGGCCGGCAGCGGGCCGCTTCCCACCGCCAGCGGCCCGCCGGCGCGAGTGGCGCCGCAACCGCCCGCCAGGCAGCAGGCGCTCAGCAGCGCCAGTGCCGACGCGGCGCGGTGGCAGGTGAGTCCCATCGTGTGATCCTGCCGCACGCGCCGGGCCTACGATGAGGCGATGAGGCTGCGCCTGTACCACCATCCCGATGGCGCGCGCGTGGCCTATCGCGAGCTCGGCGCCGGGCCGCCGCTGGCGCTGCTGCACTCGGGGCTGCTCTCGCACAAGGAGTGGGAGCCGGCCGTCGGGCAGCTCGCCGACCGCTTCCGGGTCGTGCTCCCCGACCTGCCCCTGCACGGCGACTCCGAGCAGCGGCCCCGCCACCCCTACACGCTCGACTGGTTCGCCGAGGTGATGGCCGGGTTCTCCGCCGAGGTGCTCGGGCCGCGGCCGCTGGTGGCCGGCCACGACGCCGGCGCCGAGATCCTGCTGCGCGCGGTCGACCCCGGACTGCTGCGCCCGCGCGGCTCGTGCTGATGCCCAACCGGCTGCACGCGCCGCCGGCCCGGCCGGGGCTGCGGGGCGCGCTCCAGACCGGCGCCCGCGCGGCGCGGTTCCCGGGCTCGACGTGCTGCTCTCCTACGCTGCCGCCGCCGCCTTCAGGCCCGAGCGGGGCCGTCGCTGAGCGCGCGCGGCAACCCCGCCGCCTCCGACCTGTTCCGCCACGCGTTCGCCGACGTGCCGGCAACTCCAGCCTCGCCCGCTCCTGGGCGAAGTGCGCCCGCGCCTGGCCGCGGGGCGCCCAGCGCCAGCTGCTCGACGCTGTACCCGCGGCTGCGAGATGCCCGTGCTGCTGCTGTGGGCCGACCGGGACCGCCTCCACCCGCTGGCCGCCGGCCGAAGAGGCGCTGCAGCTGCTGCCCCGCGGGCAGCTGCGGGTGCTGCGAGAGCACCGGCTTCCTGATGGCCTACGACGACCCCGTCGGCCTGGCGCGGGAGCTGTCGGCCTTCTGCGGATAGGGTTCCTGCTCCCGCGTCCGGGCCGCCCGGCGACGCCGCCGCACGCAGCGCCGCGTCCGAAGATCTTCGCCAGACCAGGAGACCAGATGCCAAGCGAAAAGCAGTTGTGGGGCGGGGAGACCGCCAAGGCCGTCGAGAACTTCCCGATCTCCGGCGAGACGGTGCCCGTCGAGGTCGTCCACTGGCTGGCGCGCATCAAGGGCGCCGCCGCCGCCGTCAACGGCGAACTCGGCCTGCTCTCCAAAGCGGAGCGCCGGGCGCATCGAGCGCGCCGCCGGGGAGATCGCGGCCGGGCAGCCACGACGCGCCAGTTCCCGATCGACGTCTTCCAGACCGGCTCGGGGACCTCGACCAACATGAACGCCAACGAGGTGATCGCCGCGCTGGCCGGCAGACGGGCGTGCACGCCAACGACCACGTCAACATGGGCCAGTCCTCCAACGACGTGTTCCCCTCGGCCGTCCACCTGGCCGCGCTCGACGTCGCCCAGAACGAGCTGCTGCCCGCGCTGCAGGCAGCTCGAGCGCTCCTTCGCCCGCAAGGCAAAGGAGCTTCCAGAACGTCGTCAAGGCGGGCCGCACCCACCTGATGGACGCCGTGCCCGTGACGCTCGGGCCAGGAGTTCGGCGGCTACGCCGCGCAGATCGCCCTGGGCATCGAGCGCGTCGCAGGCGGCGCTCGTCCACGTCGGCCAGATCCCGCTCGGCGGGACCGCCACGGGCACCGGCCTGAACACCCACCCGAGATTCGCCGAGAAGGTCCGGGCGCGGCTGCGGCGCGAATCGGGGCTGAAACAGATCGCCGCGCCGCTCGACCCCTTCGAGGCGCAGGCCAACCGCGACGCGCTGGTCGAGCTGTCCGGCGCGCTGAAGGTGCTCGCCGTCTCGCTCACCAAGATCGCCGGCGACCTGGCGCTGATGGGCTCGGGTCCGCGTGCGGGGATCGGCGAGCTGTTCCTGCCCGAGCTGCAGAAGGGCTCCTCGATCATGCCCGGGCAAGGTCAACCCGGTGATCCCCGAGGTCGTCCTGCAGGTCTCCGCCCAGGTGATCGGCAACGACACCGCGATCACCGTCGGCGGGCTGCAGGGCCAGTTCGAGCTCAACGTCCGCATCCCCCTGATCGCCCGCAACCTGCTGCAGTCGCTGCGCCTGCTGACCGCGACGGCGCGCGTCTTCGCCGAGAAGTGCGTCGACGGGATCGAGGCCAACAGGGCCGGGACCGACGCCTCGGCCGGCGCGACGCTGGCCGTCGCGACCGCCCTGAACGGCGCGATCGGCTACGACAAGGCGACCGAGATCGTCAAGAAGGCCACCGCCTCGGGGCGCCCGCTGCGCGAGGTCGCCCTCGAGGAGGGCGTCGACGCGAAGCTGTACGACCAGACGATCGACCTGCGCAGGATCGCCCGCGGCAACAGCTCGGCTACGGCGCCGGCGCGGCTGCGTCTGCTCAGCCGGGCGAGCGCCCTGAACAGCCGCGCCACGACCGACGACGGCCGGCTTGGCGGTGCCCGCGTAGGTGAAGAGGCCCTTCTGGTTGAGGCCTTCGATCAGCCGCAGGTGGGGCAGCACTTCGTGGATCGAGCCGCCCTGGAAGGTGGGGGTCAGCGGGTAGTCGCGCAGCACCCAGACGAGCATCCCGGTCAGCTGCGGGTCGGCCGCGTAGACGGCGATGTGGTTCGCCAGCAGCTTTGACTGGAAGGCGTAGCTGCCCGGGCTGCCGGGCGGGTTCAGCGTGTTCGATTCGGCGCCGAACTCGCTGATCACGAGCACCTTGCCGGGGAACGTCCGCTCCATCGCCGCCAGGCGCGCCCGCATCGCGCGCGGCCAGCTGGGCGGGCGTGTCGCGCGGGTGTTCATACCAGCCCGTGTAGTCGGTCTCGGCGACCGCGTCGGCTTCCGAGTAGAGTGACGCCCGGCGTGCGACGGGGGGTCGCGGCCCCAGACGTCGACCGCGACCATGCCGGCCGGGGTCGTGCGCATGCAGCCAGCGGGCGGAGTCGCGCACGTAGCTGACCTCGGCCTGGTCGCGCCCGTTGCCGGCCACCTCGTCGACCAGGTTCCAGGCGAATATCGACGGGTGCAGCGCTCGCCGCCGTGCACGGCCGTGCGGGCCTGCTGCTCGGCTTCGGCGAGCAGCCGCGGCGTCGTCGAGTACCAGTTGCCGGCGCCTTCGACCGGGCCGATCCCCTGCCACACCAGCATGCCCGGCCGCGTCCAGGCGTTCGAGCAGCGCCGGGTCGAGCGGGTGCTGGGCGCGGACGGCGTTCGCGCCGATCGCCCTCAGCTCGGCGACGATCGCGTCCTGATCGGCCGGCGTGAGCGCGTCGCCGTGGCCCGGGCACGTCCTCCTGGATCGTGGCGCCGTGCAGCAGCAGGCGCCGGCCGTTGAGGAACACGTCGCGGCCGTGCCAGGTCAGCTGGCGCAGCCCGACCCGGGCGGAGTAGCTGCTCTCGCCGGCGACCGCCAGCTCGAGCTGGTAGAGGTTCGGGCGCCGCCGGCGACCACAGCGCCGGTTCGGGCACCGTGACGCGTCGTCGAGGCGGTCGCCGACCTGTCCGTGGGCGAGCGTCATCGCCGGGAAGCTCAGCGGGAATCGTCTGCGCGCCATGAGCCAGCGAGCCTGCGGGGTCGATCGTCCGGGCCGGGCCGTAGTTGTGGACCTGCACGCTCACCTTGACGCGTCGCCGGTCCGCCCGGGGCGAGCGTCGTCGACGACCGTCGGGGCGGACAGGTCGCTGGCGCCGATCAGCCGCACGTCGACCTCGCCGTCGAGTCCGCCCCAGTTGAACCAGGTGCGATGGAAGCCTTCGGTGGCCTGCTGCGCCGGGGTAGCGCCAGTCGACCCGCACGACGACCGTGTGCGTGCCCGCCGCCAGCTCGCTCGCGCAGCTTCGAAGGGGAGGTAGGAGCCCCGGTGCGAGCCCAGCCGACGCCCGTCGACCCAGACTTCGGCGCGGTAGTTGGCCGACTGGAAGGTGAGCGCGTAGCGCCCCGCCGCCGGCGCCTGGAAGGTCGTCCGGTACCAGGCGACCGAGCCTTCGTAGTTGCGGCCCCCCGCCGCGCCGCTGTAGGGCGTCGGGTTGACCACGTTCGGCACCCTCACCGTCGTGCCCGCTGAAGCCTCCCCGGGCCCAGCCCAGCGCGAGCCCGCGGTCGGAGGCGTCGCGTCGCAGCACCCATTCGGTCAGCGGCACCCGCCCGCCGGGCCCTTCGAAGATCAGCGACTGGCTTGGCGGCGCCTGCGGCGGCGGCGGCCGAGGTTGCGGCCAGCGCGAGGCAGGCGAGCACGGTGGCGAAGGCCGGCTTCTTGAGGGCGGCGAGCACGTTCTCGGGAAGCCGGGCTACGGCAGGGAAGGCTCCCGGCTCGTCCGCTTCTGAAGCTTCAACAGCCGCAAAGGTCGATCAGAGCGCAGTCGCCATCGACGTCTCGCCCGCGTTGCTCCAGCAGGCCCTCCAGCAGCAGCAGCGCGCCCGCCTTGCAGAGCGGCTCGTTGAGGTTGCCGCACTTCGGCGACTGCACGCAGGAGGGGCAGCCGTCCGCGCAGGGGCAGCCGGCGATCAGCCGGCGGGCGTCCGCGCAGAGCTCCTCGAAGCGGGCGAAGGCGGTGCGGGCGATGCCGATCCCGCCGGGGTGACCGTCGTAGATGAAGATCGTCGGCACCCCCGTCTGCGGGTGGAAGTTGATCGACAGGCCGCCGATGTCCCAGCGGTCGCACATCGCGATCAGCGGCAGCACGGCGATCTGGGCGTGCTCGGTGGCGTGCAGCGAGCCCAGCAGGCGCTCCAGCGAGACGCCGCTCGGCGAGCTCGGCCGCGTCGAGCTCGAACCACAGCGCCTGCGTGGAGAAGCTGGTCGGGCGGCAGATCCAGCGCGAACGAGGTCGACCTGGGAGTGGTCGGCCAGGCGTCGGCGCTGGTAGGCCAGCACGGTGTCGGTGACGCTGACCTCGCCGAAGGACAGCCTCACGCCGAGCGTCTCGCGGCGGTCCAGCAGCCGGACGATCTCGGTGTCGGTGGTGCGCTTGGGCTGGGTGTACCAGTCGCCCGACGAAGGGCGAGACCAGCGCCCGCCGGCGCTCCAGGTCGAGCTCGCGGACCTCGTAGGAGCGCCCCAGGTGCATGTACACGGCGCCCTCGTGGACCGTCGAGTGCGCGCGAGCCGCCTCGGTCGAGCCCAGCAGCTCGCCCGAGGAGACGTCGACGATCGCGAAGCTCTCCGGCGAGGCGGAGCGCAGCGAGACTTCGCCGGCGGGGTAGCCGCCCGGCCGCGCCGGCACGTAGCTGTCGCGAGATGCTCGCCACGCGCTGGCGGCGAGGCTCGCCCGCGCTCTGCAGCAGCTCGGCCGTCGCCTCCCAGCGCGGGCCCAGGAACTCGGCGTCGGCGCGCGACAGCGGCCCCTCGTGGGCCGCGCAGAGCAGGTGCTGACGGTAGATCAGCGGGCTCTCGTGGTCCAGGATCGCCGCCTCGACCGGGCGCTCCAGGAACTCGTCGGGGTGGCGGCAGAAGAACTGGTCCAGAGCGTCCTCGCCGGCCAGGAAGACGGCCAGGCCCCGCCCCCGGCGCCCGGCCCGGCCCCACATCTGGCGCAGCGAGGCGACCGTGCCGGGGAAGGTCACGACCATCGCCGCGTCGAGCTCGCCGATGTCGATGCCGAGCTCGAGGGCGTCGGTCGTCACGATCGCCCGCAGCTCGCCGCGCATCAGCCGCTGCTCGAGCTCGCGGCGCTGCTGGGCCGTGTAGCCGGCCCGGTAGGGGGCGACCCGCTCGGCCAGCTCAGGGTGCGTGGCTCGGAGGTCCTCGCGTGACGAGCCGGCTCAGCACCTCGACGCCCTTGCGGGACTTCATGAAGCAGATCGTCCTCGCTCCCTCGCGCACCAGCTCCGCCAGCAGCTCGGCGGCCTCGCCCAGGGCGGAGCGGCGCTCGCCCCGCGCCTCGTCGGTCAGCGGCGGGTTCCAGATCGCGATCTGCCGCCGCGGCGCCGGCGAGCCGTCGCGCTCGATCAGCCGCACGTCCTCCAGGCCCGTCAGGCGCTCGGCCAGCTCGACGCGGGTTGGCGATCGTCGCCGAGGCGAGCATCACCCGCGGCTGCGGTCCCGTAGGCGTCGGCGATCCGCCGCAGCCGGCGCAGGACGTTGGCGACGTGCGATCCGAACACGCCCCGGTAGACGTGGGCCTCGTCGACGACGACGACCGCCAGGTTCGCGAACAGCTCGGCCCAGGCCGCGTGGTTGGGGAGGATGCCCGACGTGGAGCATGTCGGGGTTGGTCAGCACGACGTTGGCCCGCCGGCGGATCTCCGCCCTGGCCTCCCGCGGGGTGTCGCCGTCGTAGATCGCCGGGCGCACGCGCTCGCCCAGGCCGAACGAGGCCAGCGCCCGCGCCTGGTCCTGGGCCAGCGCCTTGGTCGGGTAGAGGTAGATCGCCCGCGCCCGGTCGTCGCGGCAGAGCACGTCCAGCGTCGGCAGGTTGAAGCACATCGACTTGCCCGAGGCGGTGCCGGTGGTGACGATCGTCGGGCCCTCCCAGGCGGCTGTGAAGCGCCTGCGCCTGGTGGGCGTAGAGGCGCTCGACGCCGATCCGCCCGAGCCCCTCGCGGACGCTCGGGATGGAGCTCGGCGGGGATCTCCACCAGTGCCGCCCGCCCAGGCCCCTCGCGCGCCTCGCGCACCAGCCTGCCGTCGTCGCGACCGGCGTCCAGCAGAGCGCTCCACGGCTCTATTCTTCGGTCGAGGGCCAAGGACTTGAGATAGTAGAGGCGATGCCCGCCGCCGCCGCAGAGAGCTCCTGGCGAAAGCCCGCACCTTCCACCATTCGCTGTATCCGGCCGAGCGGATCGCCGCGGAGCGACGCCACAGCATCTCCGTCTGCCTGCCCGCCCGCGAGTGTGCCGGGACGGTCGCCCAGGTGGTCGGGCCGCTGCGTCGAGCTGCGCGAGCTCGGCGCCATCGACGAGGTGCTCGTCCTCGACGCGGCATCCCTCGACGGGACCGCGGCACTCGCCGAAGGAGCCGGGGCTCGCGTCGTCCAGGAGGCCGAGCTGCTTCCCTCCTTCGGCCCGGTGCTGGGCAAGGGCGACGCGATGTGGAGGGCGCTCGCCGCCGTCGAGGGGGAGCTGGTGTGCTACCTGGACGCCGACACCGAAGGGTTCTCGGCGCATTTCGCCACGGGTCTCCTCGGGCCGCTCGTCTGCGAGCCCGACGTGGCGTTCGTGAAGGGCTTCTACAGGCGCCCTCCGGCGGCGCCCGGAGAGCAGCCCGGCGAGGGCGGGGGCAGGGTGAACCACCTGACCGCGCGTCCCGCGCTGTCGCTGTTCTTCCCCGAGCTCGACGGCGTCCGTCAGCCGCTGGCCGGAGAGGTCGCGGCGCGACGCGACCTGCTCGAGAGCCTGCCCTTCGCCACCGGCTACGGCGTGGAGATCGCGATGCTGATCGACGTCTGGCACGCCGTCGGGCTGGAGGGGATGGCGCAGGTGGACCTGGACGAGCACCGCAACCCACACCAGCCGCTGTCGGCGCTGGCGCCGATGGCCCGCACCGTGCTGGCCACGATCGCCCGGCGCCTGGCGCAGGAGGGACGGCTCGCCGCCGTCGAGGGCGCTCCCCCGGAACGCCCGGCGCTGGCCGCAACGAGGGTCGCGTGAGCGCCGCGGGGGTCCGCTGCCTGTACCTCGACCTCGACGGCACCCTGCTGGGGCGGGGCGCGTCGCTGCTGCACGACGGCGAAGGAAACGTGACCATCGAGGGCGTACGAGCGATCCAGGCCTGCCTGCGGGCGGAGGTCGAGGTCGTGCTGATGTCCGGCAGGCGCCGCGCCCAGGTCCAGGAGGACGCGCGGCTGTTCGGCCAGTCCGCCTATCATCTACGAGGCCGGCGCATGCCTGGTGCTCGACGGCGAGGAGCACTGGCTGACGGGCGATCTGCTCCCCGGCGAGCAGACGATCGCTCAGCAGATCGACGGCTCCGGAGCGCCCGCGCTGCTGCTCGAGCACTACGCCGGCCGGCTCGAGTACCACGAGCCCTGGCACGTCGGACGGGAGGTCTCCCACCTGTTCCGGGGACTGATCGACGCACTCGAGGCGGATGCGCTGCTCGCCCGCCACGGCCACGGCGGCCTGCGCCTGGTCGACAACGGGGTCGTCAACCGGCGCTCGGAGGCCCTCGCCGCGCTGCCCCATGTCCGGGGCTATCACCTGGTCCCCAAGGGCGCCTCCAAGTCCGCGGCGCTCGCTCTGCACCGGCGCGTGCGCGGGTACGCGCGCGAGGAGACCTTCGCCGTGGGGGACTCCCGCGAGGACCTCGCCTGCTCCGATCTGGTCGGAGAGTTCTGGCTCGTCTCGAACGCCGTCGAGCACGACCCCTCGATCCGCGAGGCGCTGAGGGGCCGGGAGAACGTCCGCGTCGCCGAGGCCGCTCACGGGCCAGGCGTCTACGAGGCGGTCATCAGCACGCTGATGGAGCCGGCCGGGTCCTCCTAGGAGGACCCGAAGGCGCGGCGCCACTGCCGCCGCCAGAAGCCCGGTTTCGGACGCCGGCGCCACAGGGCCGCCGGCGGAACGGTCGCGCGCACCAGCGCGACCCAGGCGTCCAGGGGCAGCTCACCCGAGATCAGCCGACCCAGCCCTCCGGTGACCGGCGCCCCCACGCCGGCGCGCTCGAGCGTCTGGGCGAGCAGCGCCACCGACTCCAGCGCCTCCACCGCCTGGCCGATCCGAGCGGGGATCTCGGCCGCCGGGACGCCCGCGGCGAGCAGCTCGCCGGCGCGCCTGTTCCGGCTCTCCCTGGCCAGCGCCGTGGCGACCAGGTCACCGGCGCCGGCCAGGCCGATCATCGACTCGGGCCGTGCCCCCAGCGGCTCCGCATAGCGCCACACCTCGGCGAAGATGTGGCCCGCTGCGGCGCCCGCCGCGTTCAGGCCCTGCGCCTCGGTCGCGCCGGCCGCCAGCGCAGCGGCGTTCTTGGCCGCGCCCGCCAGCTCCACGCCGATCGGGTCGTTGGACTGCTCGCAGACGATTCCCGCACGGGTGAACACCTGTGCCAGCGAGCGCGCCAGCTCCTCCTCGGCCGCGGCCGCGACCAGCGCCGCGCCCGCGTGGACCATCTCCTGCGCGTGCGCAGGCCCTCCCAGGCACGCGACCCGATCCGCGCCGAACCTCGCCGCCAGCACCGTCGTCGGCGGCGCGCCCGCCGGCGGGACGAGGCCCTTGGCGACCGACACGACCGCCGTGCGCCGTCCCACGCCCGCGGCTATGAGGGCGTCGATCGCTTCGCGCAGCGCGCGTGAGGGGACCGCCAGGAAGACGTAGTCCGCGCGCGCCGCGCCGGCCGCGGCCGGCTCGACCCGCAGGCCGCTCGGCAGTTGGACGCCCGGCAGGTACGGCGAGTTCTCCCGCGCGGCATCGATCGTCGCAGCCTGCTCGGGGGTGCGCGTCTGCAGCGTCGTGCGCAGGCCCCCCCGTGCGAGCACCACGGCAAGCGCCGTCCCGAACGAGCCCGCCCCGACGACCGTCGCGCGCCGCACTCCAGGGGTCGGCAGCGAGCGTGAGCGCGGTGGCCGGACGGCCGGGCTGTAGGTGGGCTCGGGCTCGTCCATCTGAGGATCGAGCCTAACGACCGGCCCTCTCGCCCGTCCCTCGGGAGGTCTCGCCGCCACCTCGGGCTGCCCGAGGGGAATGCGGTCTCGGCCGTGTCATCTTGAGGGGATGCCCGAGGGCGACACCATCCATCACGCCGCCGGACTGATCGGCTCGGTGCTCGAGGGACGGGTCCCGGAGCGGATCGTGGCCCCACAGCCGCGCCACCGGCTCGACCGCTGGCCCGAGCGCCTGGCGGGACGGGTCCTGCGCTCGGTGGACGCACACGGCAAGCACCTGTTCCTCCGCTTCGAGGGGGATCTCACCCTGCACTCCCACCTGCGAATGACGGGATCCTGGGCCGTCGTCCCGGAGGGGCGCGAGTGGCGCCGCTCCCGTCGCCGCGCCTGGCTCATCCTCGCCCGCCCCGGCTGGGAGGTCGTCCAGTTCGACGGCCCCGTGCTCGAGCTGATGCGCGACGCCCGCACCCGCTCGGATCCCCGCCTCGCAGGACTCGGCCCCGACGTGATCGGCGCGCACTTCGACCAGGAGAAGTTCCTGCGGCGCCTGCGCGAGCAGGACCCGACCCGCCCGATCGGCGATGCCCTGCTCGACCAGCGCGTCGTCGCCGGCATCGGCAACCTCTGGAAGGCCGAGAGCTGCTTCGCCGCCGGTGTCGATCCGTGGCGGCCCACTTCGGAGATCTCCGACGAGCGGGCTCTCGCCGTGATCGCCTTCGCGCGCCGCGAGATGGCCGTCTCGGCCCGCGAGGGCTTCAGCGCGCGCCCTCGGGCGGTCTACCGGCGGGCGGGCCGGCCCTGCCCGCGATGCGGCACGGAGGTCCGCCGGCAGGGACAGTGGGAGAACAACCGCCTGACCTTCTGGTGCCCCCGCTGCCAGTCCTGAGCTCAGACGATCTCGGCGAGCCTGCGGCCGGCCGCCACGAGGGCCCGCCGCGTCCCGGCCTGCAGCACCACCTGCAGGTCGAGGATCCGTGCGTCGAAGCTGTCCAGGTCGTCCTGCGCTGCGACCGCATAGCTGGGCACCCCAGCCTGGCGCGCACGTGTCGCGGCCTCGAACGCCACGCTGCCGATGAGTGTGCGCTCCCGCAATCGCGCCACCGCCAGCACGACCGCCCGGGCCGAGCGCATCCGCTCGTCGAACCCCAACGCGTCGAGCATCGCCTGAGGCCGACGGCCCCCGGCGTCCCTCCCGTCCAGCAGGCAGACGTCGGGCGCCGCGCGATCGCCTTCGATCAGGCCCTGCGCGATCGCCGCGGCGACCGTCTCGGCGGGCAGCCGCGGTCCGAGCCGCTCGCAGGCCAGCAGCACGTGATCGGGGATCGAGGGCACGATCGGGCATCCTTCCACCGATGGCAGCCAAGAAGACAGAGCACGAGACCGTCGAGGTCTGCGGACACGAGCTGCGGGTGAGCAACCCGGGCAAGCTCTTCTTCCCCGATGTCGGGCTGACGAAGATCGATCTGGTCCGCTACCACCTGGAATGTGAGGAGGCGATCGTCCGCGGCCTGCGCGAGCGACCGACGGTGATGAAGCGATGGGTCGACGGCGTCGAGGGCAAGCCGTTCTTCCAGAAGCGCGTGCCCGACAGCGCACCCGAGTGGCTGCAGACCGCGACCGTGACCTTTCCCAGCGGCCGCCACGCCCGCGAGCTCGTGCCCAACGACGCCGCCCACCTCGTCTGGGGAGTGAACCTGGGCGTGATCGACTGGAACCCCTGGCCCGTCCGGCGCGCGGACCTGGACCACCCGGACGAGCTGCGGGTCGACCTCGACCCCTGTCCGGGCGTCCCCTTCGACGAGGTCCGCCAGGTCGCGCTGGGTGCGCGCGAGGTGCTCGAGGAGCACGGCCTGCTCGGCTTCCCCAAGACCTCAGGGTCGAGGGGCATCCACATCTACGTCCGCCTGCACCCCGAGCAGAGCTTCGAAGAAGTCCGCCGCGCCGCGCTGGCCCTCGCCCGCGAGGTCGAGCGGCGCATGCCGCACCGGGCGACGAGCCGCTGGTGGAAGGAGGAAAGGGAGGGGGTGTTCATCGACTACAACCAGAACGCCCGCGACCGGACCGTCGCCTCGGCCTATTCCGTCAGGGCTGTCCCCGACGCGCGGGTGTCCTGCCCCCTGCGCTGGGAGGAGGTCGCCGCGGTCGAGCCGGCCGAGCTGAACATGCGAACCGTGCCCGCGAGGCTCGCCAGGGAGGGCGACCCCTCCGCCGCGATCGATGAGCACCCCGGGCGGCTCGACGGCCTGCTCGAGCTGGCCGCACGCGACGAGCTGGAAGGCCTCGGCGACGCGCCATGGCCTCCGCACTTCCGCAAGCAGAAGGGCGAGCCTCCCCGGGTGCAGCCCAGCCGCGCGAAACACCAGTCCGGCTCCGGGCGCGGCGGGAAGGGGAGTCGCTCGTGACCCTGCCATTGGCGCCGCCGCTGGCGCCCCAGCTCGCCCTCGCCCGCAAGCAGCTGCCCGAAGGGGACGAGTACCGCTACGAGATCAAGCTGGACGGCTTCAGATGCCTCGCCTTCGTCGACGGCGAGGAGACGTTCCTGCAGTCTCGCAACGGCAGGCCGCTCAGCCGCTACTTCCCCGAGCTGGCGTTCCCGACGGGGCGCTACGTCCTGGATGGCGAGATCGTCGTGCGCGATGCGGGCGGGCGGGAGGACTTCGACGCGCTCGGGCAGCGCATCCATCCCGCCGCCTCTCGGATCGAGCGCCTGGCGGGAGAGACGCCGGCCGTGTACGTCGCCTTCGACCTCCTGGCTGCCGAGGACCGATCGATGCTGGCGCTGAGCTTCGACGAGCGCCGTGCCGCGCTCGTCGGGCTGCTCGACGGCACGGCCTTCGCAGGAGCGCCCGTGGAGCTGATGTCGACCGTGGACACCGCGGCCGAGGCCGAACCGTGGCTGATGGGAGCCGAGGGCGCGATCGCCAAGGAGCGCGCCGCTCCCTACCGCCCCGGCGAGCGCAAGGGGATGGTCAAGGTCAAGCGCGTGCGCACGATCGACGCGGTCGTCGTCGGCTGGCGCCCGGGCAAGGAGGCCGGCACCGTGGGCGCGTTGATCCTCGGCCTGTACGACGGGGACGATCTGCGGGTGGTGGGACACTGCTCCGGGCTGAGCGCCAAGGAGAAGCGACGCCTGGTGGGCTTTCTCCAGCCACATGAGTCGGGCGAGCGCGGTTCGGCCGACCCGAGCCGCTGGTCGGCGGGCAAGGAGCTCGAGTGGATCGGGCTTCGCCCCGAGCTGGTCGTCGAGATCGACTTCGACCACGTGTCCGCCGGGCGCATCCGCCACGGCGCGAAGCTGCGCCGCTGGCGGGAGGACAAGGATCCCCGGGACTGCACATACGACCAGCTGCACTGAGCGGTCCTCTAGCATCAACCCCCATGAGCGCCGAGACGGCCACCGTCGCCGAGGAGGAGTACCTGCAGATCCTCTTCTGGCTGCAGGAGGCCCGCCTGCCGATGACCGCCGCCAACGTCGCCAGGGCGATGCAGCTCTCCGCTCCCACCGTCCACGAGATGATCGGCAGGCTGGAAGGCGACGGCTATATCACCCGCGGCGCGGACCGGACGATCGCCTTCACCGACAGCGGCTCCGAGCACGCCGAGGGCATCGTCCGCCGCCACCGGCTGATCGAGCGGTTCCTGACCGACGTGCTGGGCGTGCCCTGGGACGAGGTCCACGAGGAGGCGGAGCGCCTAGAGCACGCGATGTCGCCCGTGCTGGAGGAACGCATGCTGGCCGCCATCGGCAACGCCAAGACCTGCCCACATGGTCACCCCATCGTCGCCGGTGCCCGCCTCGCGGGCGTGCCGTTGGCCGACGTGGAGGTGGGCGCCGACGTGCGGGTCCTGCGCTTCGAGAACGAGGCGGAGGACCTGCTCCACTACCTGAAGGCCTCGGGCTTGGAGCCCGGCCTCGAGGGCACCCTGGAGGCGCGTGACGACGTCAAGGTCGTGCTTCGCACCGCCGGCGGCGAGCGGTGTGCGCTCACCACCAGCGTCGCCGAGACCGTCTCGGTGATCGCCGATCCCTCGCCCCCGCCGCGGACTGCTCTGCCGGAGCAGCTCGTGCTCGGCCAGCGCTACGGCCGCTGAGGTCCGCCAGCCGCCGCGAGGCGGCGTTCTCGCTCGCCGGCCTGCGACAGCGAGCTCCGCATCACGCGCGCCCCGGCGCCGCGCGTCAGAGCGCGCGGTAGGCCTCGGCGAGGCGGGCGACGCCGATCTCGATCTGCTCGGGCGTGACCCCCGAGTAGGCCAGGCGGAGGGTGTTCTCGCCGCCCTCCAGCAGGAAGTCGGTGCCCTTCACGAAGGTGACTCCGCGCTCCTCGGCTGCCTTGAACAGCGCGTGGACGTCGGCGCCCTCCGGCAGCGTGACCCACATGAAGTAGCCGCCCTGTGGCGGGACGAACTGCGCCTCGGGAAGCTCGCGCCGCAAGGCGTCCGCGAGTGTGCGAGCACGTTCGGCAAGCGCGTCCTTGACGGTCTCGATCGACCGCTCGATCCGACCCGACGCACAGAACTCGTAGACCAGCGACTCCGAGACCATGTTCGGCGAGATGTACGTGTTGGTGGCCCGTTTGATCAGTTCGGCGATCAGGTCGGTCGGGCCGACCAGATAGCCCACCCGCACGCCCGGGCAGACGGTCTTGGTGAACGAGGATGCGTACACGACCCTGCTGCCGTCGATCGAGAGCATCGTCGGCACGGGCTCACCGCTGAAGCGCAGCTCGGCGTAGGGGTCGTCCTCGAGCACGATGAAGCCCCGCCTGGCGGCCAGCTCGAGCAGCGCATGGCGCTTGGGCAGCGACAGGGTGTAGCCCGCGGGGTTCTGGAAGTTGGGAATGATGTGCGCCAGCTTCGGACGCGCGCCGCTGTCGAGCAGGCGTGACAGGGCGCTGGTGTCGATGCCGTCCTCCTCCAGCTCGACCGCGTGCAGCTGGGCGCCGCGCTGGCGCAGCCCCAGCAGGGTGCGGTCGTACGTGGGGCTCTCGACGATGACCTCGTCGCCGGCGTGCACCAGGTGGTCGAACAGGAAGGCGTCGGCCTGCAGCGAGCCGTTGGTGACCAGCACGCGCTCGGGCTCGACGCCGTGCTTGTCGGCGATCCAGGCGCGCAGGCGCGGGTAGCCGACGGCCGTGCCGTAGGCGGTCGTTCCTTCGGGGTCGCTCTCGAAGGCCCTGATTGCGGCTTCCTTGAGCCCCTCCACGTCGATGATGTCCAGCGACGGCACGCCGCGGGCGAAGGAGACTGTGGGTCCGGTGGGTGATGGCATAGCGGCGTAGCTTAGGCGTCCCAGTAGCTCGTCGTAGTCGTGGGTCAGATCGTGGGCCACCCGCTCGAGCCGCTCGCGGAATCGGAGCAGCTCGCCCGGGCTGGGCAGCGCCGGTCCGGTGGTTGGCGGCCTGGCGAGCGGCGGGGCTGTGCGCGCGGTCTGCGCGCCCGCAGGGGGGGTGGGCACATCGACAGCCGGCTCGCCGGTGGCCGGGAGCCCGCCCGCCTCAGGCACGATCGACGCTTGGCGGGGAGCCGGCTCGACGACCACCTCGATCGACTCGTCGACGATCCGCCCGAAGTAGGCGGACCCGCCGGAGGCCGGATCGGGTCCGGGGGCGGGAGGGGGAGAAGGAGCCGACGCCGTCGAGGGAGAGGACGCGGGAGGGGTCGAGGAGAGCTCCTTCAGGGTGCCTTCCAGCTCGCCGAGCTTGCGCTCCAGCTCCCGCAGAGTCTGTGTGACCGCCTGCTCGTCCATCGGTCCAAGCGTATCGGCCGCAAAGTGGCCCCGTCCGTCCGCGTGCGGGCGCCTCCCGCCCGGCGGGCTCAGCTGGCGGACAGCGAGGTGCCGCCGAGCACCTCGACGGCGATGCTGGCGGCTTCGGTGGGGGTGCGCCCGACGCGCACGCCCTTCTCTTCGAGCGCCTGTGCCTTGGCGGCGGCCGTGCCGGAGGCGCCCGAGACGATCGCGCCCGCGTGGCCCATCTGCTTGCCCGCCGGCGCTGTGAACCCGGCGATGTAGGCGACCACCGGCTTGGTCATCTGCTCGGCGATGAACTCGGCGGCCTCCTCCTCGGCCGACCCGCCGATCTCGCCGGAGAGCACGACCAGCTCGGTCTCCTCGTCGGCCTCGAACAGCTCCAGCACGTCGACGAACGAGGAGCCCGGGACCGGGTCGCCGCCGATGCCGACGATCGTGCTGCAGCCGAAGCCGGCCTGGGCGATCTCGTTGCCGATCTGGTAGGTCAGTGTGCCGGAGCGGGAGACCACCCCCACATTGCCCTGCGTGAAGAACGATGCGGGGATGATGCCGACATTGGCCTTGCCGGGGGAGAGGATGCCGGGGCAGTTGGGCCCGATCAGACGCGTCCCCGGATGGTCGCGCTGGAGCGTGTTGTAGACCCTCAGCTCGTCGTGAGCGGGGATGCCCTCGGTGATCGCGATCACGAGCTCGACGCCCGCCGCGGCCGCCTCCAGGATAGAGTCGGCCGCGAAGCGGGGGGGCACGAAGATCATCGCCGTGTTCGGCTGCGCCTCGGCGGCCGCCTGCTCCCAGCTGTCGAACACCGGTATGCCCTCGACGTCCTGGCCGCCCTTGCCGGGGGTGACGCCGCCGACCACGTTGGTGCCGTAGTTGCGGTTGTTCAGGGTGTGGAAGCTGCCCTCGCGGCCGGTGATGCCGGCAACGCACAGCCGCGTTCCCTCGTCGACCAGGATCGACATCAGGCCGGCGCCCCCGAGGCCGCCCCGTCGGTCGCAGCCGCGCGGCCCGAGGCCAGCGCCACCACCTTCTCGGCCGCCTCGTTCATCGTCTGGGCGGGGTAGACGTTGGGCAGCGCGGCCTGCGCCAGCAGGCGCCGGCCCTCCTTGTCGTTCGTGCCGTCCAGGCGCACCACGAAGGGGATCGATTTCCCGTGCTCGTCCAGCTGGTCGAAGGCCGCGATCAGCCCTTCGGCGACCTCGTCGCCGCGGGTGATGCCGCCGAAGATGTTGAACAGCACCGCCTTGACCGCGTCGTTGGCCAGGATCAGCTCGACCGCGCCGCGGATCTTCTCGGCGTTGGACCCGCCGCCCGCGTCGAGGAAGTTCGCCGGCCGCCCGCCGGCCTGCGCGACGACGTCGAGTGTCGACATGACCAGCCCCGCGCCGTTGCCGAGGATGCCGATGTCGCCGTCGAGCTTGACGTACTGGACGCCCTCCTCCTTGGCCCGGCGCTCGAGCGGATCTTCGTTCTCGCTGTCCGACAGAGACTGGTTCTCGGGATGCCTGTAGAGGGCGTTGCCGTCGAGGGACACCTTCGAGTCGAGCGCCTTGACCTCCCGGTCCGGGGTCACGATCAACGGGTTGATCTCGGCCAGGGTGGCGTCCTCGGCGAGCCAGACCTCGTACAGCGCGACCAGCGCGTCGGCCACCCCCTCGACCACGTCGGCCTCGGCGCCGCCGACCGTCGCGATCTGGACCGCTTCGGCGTGCGAGAGGCCCACCAGCGGGTCGACGTGGTGGCGGATCAGCTTCTCGGGGGTCCTCTCCGCGACCTCTTCGATGTCGACCCCGCCCTCCACGCTGAACATCACCAGCGGCTTCTTCGCGGAGCGGTCCAACAGCACCGAGGCGTAGTACTCGGCCGCGATGTCCGACGCGTGCTCGATCCAGAGCGTCCTGACGATGTGGCCCTTGATGTCCATGCCGAGGATGTTCCCGGCGTGCTCGCGAAGCTCGGCCTCGTCGGCGGCGAGCTTGACGCCACCCGCCTTGCCGCGGCCGCCGATCAGGACCTGCGCCTTGACCACGACCGGGTATCCGACCTCGTCAGCCGCCTCGACGGCCCCCGCGACGGACTCGACCGCCTTGCCGGATGAAACCCGCAGTCCGTGCCGGGCGAACAGCTCCTTGCCTTGGTACTCCAACAGGTCCATTTGCGGCGCGGGACTCTAACGCAAGTTGAAGGATTGCGTGCAGCAGAGCGCTCGTGGGCCGCCCGCGCCGCGCCCGGGGCGACCGGCGCGGCATAATGCCCGCGCGATGCCCATCCCGAAGAACGTAACATTTGTCACCTTTGACGTCTACGGAACCCTGATCGACTGGGAGACGGGCATCTACGAGGCGTTCGCCAAAGAGGCCGCCCGGGACGGCGTCGAGATCGACCGCGCCACGCTGATTCCGATGTTCAACGAGATCGAGCGCGAGATCGAGGGCGGCTCCTACGAGCTCTACGCCGAGGTCCTGCGACGCACGGCGATCGAGATCGCGAAACGGCTCGACTGGCCCCTGGAGCCCTCGCGGTCGGGCTTCCTGCCCGACTCGGTTCAGCGCTGGCTGCCCTTCAAGGAGACCGCGACCCAGTTGCAGAAGCTCTCCAAGAAGTACAAGCTGGGCCTGCTCTCGAACATCGACGACAAGCTGCTCGGTCAGACCAGGCGCCACATCGACATCGACTTCGACCTGGTCGTGACAGCGCAGCAGGTCCGCTCCTACAAGCCCGAGCCGCCCCACTTCACCGAGGCGGCCCGTCGAATGGGCGGCAAGCGCGGGTGGGTGCACGTCGCCGCCAGCCACTATCACGACGTCGCTCCGTGCGTCAAACAGCGGATCCCGGTGATCTGGGTGAACCGCAGCAAAGAGGTCCTGGACTCGTCGCAGAAGAAGCCCACGGCAGAGGTGGCCAACCTCAAAGAGGCCGCCAAGCTTCTCGGCATCACCTGAGCGGTGCGGGCGCGAGCCCTGCACCACGACGCGATCGTTCTCACGAGCTCGCTGCTGCAGGTCAACTGCATCGTCGTGAGGGGAGCCTTCGAGCCCCAGACCCGGGCGCCGTCCGCGTCCGACGCACCTCTGACGGTGATCGCGGTGCCGGCGGGGGGAGAGGCGCCGGGGGGAGCGCCGGCGGCGACAGCGGGGGCGGCCGAGGCGGAGACGTTCGTGATCGACTCACCGGTGCTGCCGGAAGAGCTCGAGCTGCTGCCCTCGGTGCTCGCGCAGGCCCGGTTCCCCGCCCCCAGCGGCCTGCTGGCAACCCACGCCGACTGGGACCACGTCCTCGGCCCGCTGGCCTTTCCGGATGTCCCTCTGGGCTGCGCGGAGAGCAGCGCACGGCGGCTTGCGGCCGTGCCCGGCGAGGCCCAGCGCGAATTGCGCGCCTTCGACGAAGAGCTCTACCTCGAGCGCCCGCGGCCGTTGGCGCTCGGCTCCGTACAGGCTCTGCCGGTCCCGGGTCACTGCGAGATCGGCGCTCGTCGGCTCGAGCTGCACCCCACGGGCGGCCATACGCTCGACGGGATGGCGATCTGGGCGCCCTGGACCGGCGTGCTGATCGTAGGCGACTACCTGTCGTGCGTCGAGATCCCGACGCTCGACCCTGGCGGGGGGCTGGAGGTCTACCTGGAGACGCTCGAGCGGCTGGGCCCGCTGGTCGCGGGCGCCGAGCACATCGTCCCCGGACACGGTCCCGTACTGGACCGAGCGGCTGCCGGGCGCGTGCTCTCAGAGGATGCGGCCTACCTGCGCGATCTGGCCGACCATGGCGCCGAGGCGGAGCTCCCGCCAGGCAGGCGTTCGCGCCAGATGCGGGCGATCCATGCCCGCAACGCCGCCGGGCTTGGCTCCTAGTAGGACGTAGCCACCCGCCGGCGCGGGCGGCTACTCCGCGCTCTTGATCGTGGCGATCGGCGCGCCCGCCTGGATCGCCGCGCCCTCCTCGATCGGCAGCTCGACGATCGTGCCGGCCTTGTGGGCGGTGATCTCGTTCTCCATCTTCATCGCCTCGATGATGCAGAGCAGCTGGCCCTCCTCGACCACGTCGCCCTGCTTGACCAGCACCTTCCACATGTTGCCCTGCAGCGGCGCGGCAAGCGTGTCCGGGCCTCCTGCCGAGGAGGACTTGCGCTCGCCTCGTCGCGGCGCCTTTGCGGGCGCGGCGGGTGCGGTGCCGTTGCCCGCCACCGCGGCGCCCGCGAACGGCGGGCCGACGACGCGCACGTCGAAGCGCCGCCCCGACACCTCGACGGCGTAGGTCTGCTCGACGGTGGGCTCCTCCTCCTCGGCCGCCGGCGCCCCGGCCGGCGGGAAGGCCAGCGTCCCCAGCCACTTCTTGTCCTCCAGCAGGTCCCTGCAGGTCTCGCCCCTGGCCCACTGCTCGCTGGCCAGCAGCGCCTGATGGAACGGGATCAGGGTCCTGAGCCCCTCGATCTCGTATTCGCCCAGCGCGCGCAGCATGCGCCTGGTGGCCTGCTCGCGGTCCGCGTCCCAGACGATCAGCTTCGCGACCATCGGGTCGTACATCGGCGAGACTTCGCCGCCTTCCCGCACGCCCGAGTCGACCCTCACGCCGGGGCCCGAGGGCTCCCTGTAGCGGCCGATCCTCCCGGGTGCGGGGGCGAAGTTCTTCGAGGCGTCCTCGGCGTTGATGCGGCACTCGATCGAGTGGCCCCGCAGCTCGACATCGGCTTGCGCGTATGACAGTTCCTCGCCGGCCGCCGCCCTGATGCCCTCCTTGACGATGTCGATCCCGGTCGTCATCTCGCTGACGCAGTGCTCGACCTGGACGCGCGTGTTCATCTCCAGGAAGAAGTACTCCGGCTCGCCCGGCTCGCCCTCGTGGGTCGAGAACAGGCCCTCGATCGTGCCCGCGCCGACGTAGTCGACGGCCTTGGCGGCGTCGACACCGATCTGGCCGATGCGCTCGCGGGTCTGGGGGTCGACGACCCATTCGGGCGCGGGGGACTCCTCGATCACCTTCTGGTGGCGGCGCTGGATCGAGCAGTCGCGCTCGCCGAGGTGGATCACGTTGCCGTGCCGGTCGGCCAGGATCTGGACCTCGACGTGGCGGGGGTCGTGCAGGTAGCGCTCCAGGTAGACCGTCGGATCGGAGAAGAACTTCTCCCCTTCGCGGCTGGAGCCCTCGAAGGCCCCCTCGACGTCCTCCTCGGAGAGGGCGACCCGGAAGCCCTTTCCGCCTCCGCCCCCGGCCGCCTTCACGGCCACGGGGAACCCGATCTCCCGCTTGGCGATCCGCAGCGCGTCGGCGACCGTCGCGACCGGCTCGGTGGTGCCCGGCACGATCGGCACCCCGGCGGCCTTCATCAGCTCACGCGCCCGGGTCTTCGAGCCCATCGCCTCGATCGCGCTGGCCGGCGGTCCGATGAAGACGATCCCTGCTTCCTCACAGGCCTTCGCGAACGATGCGTTCTCGGCGAGGAACCCGTAGCCGGGGTGGATCGCCTGAGCACCGGAGCGGCTGGCGGCGTCGAGGATCTTCTGCACGCTGAGGTAGTTCTCCGCGGCGGGCCCGTCGCCCAGGTTGTACGCCTCGCCGGCGCGGCTCACGTGGGGCGCGTCGCGGTCCAGCTCGGAGTAGACCGCGACGCTGGCGACGCCCAGCTCCTCCAGAGCACGGGCGATCCGGATCGCGATCTCGCCGCGGTTGGCGATGAGTACCTTCTCGAACATCGGGCCGGGTAGCTTGAATCGGCCGGCGGCGATCAGGCGTCCTGCGCGATCATCCCCGCCGCGACCGTTGCGTTGCTGGCCTCGTCGATCAGGATGAAGCTGCCTGTGCGGCGGTTGGCGGCGTACGGGTCGTAGGCGAGCGGGGCGCTGGTGCGCAGCCGCACCCTGCCGATGTCGTTGAGCCCCAGCTCGGTCGGCGCGTCGATTCGCTCCAGGGTGTGGGTGTCCAGCAGGTCGTCGATCGAGTCGACCTTCGCGGTCACCGTGCGGGAGGTGTGCTTGAGCATGTAGCGCCCTCCGGGTCTGAGCAGTTCAGGGCTCATCCAGCAGAGGTCCGCCTGCAGCTCCCTGGCGACCGAGGGCGTCTCCTCGGGATGACAGATCAGCTCGCCCCGGGAGATGTCCAGCTCGTCCTCCAGGCGCAGCGTGAAGGACATCGGCGCGGTCGCTTCCTCGAGCTCGCCGTCGTAGGTGTCGATCGCCGCGATCCGCGTGCGCCCGCCGCCCGGCAGCACCGCGACCTCCTCGCCGCGGCGCAGGGCCCCGCTGGCCAGCTGGCCCGAGTACCCGCGGTAGTCGCCGTCACCGCCCGCGGGGCGGATCACCCACTGCACGGGGAAGCGGGCAGGCTTCTCGCCGGGGTGGTCGTAGGCCACATCCACGCTCTCGAGGTGGTCCAGCAGCACCGGGCCCTCGTACCACGGCATCTCCGCCGAGCGCGTGACGACGTTGTCGCCGTTCAGGGCGGACATCGGGATGTAGGTGATCTCCTTGACCCCAGCCAGCTTCTCGGCGTAGCCCTCGAACTCCGCCACCAGCTCCTGGCAGCGCTCGCGGGAGTAGTCGACGAGATCCATCTTGTTGATCGCCACGACCATGTGCGGTATCCCCAGCAGGGCGCTGATGAAGGCGTGGCGCTTGGACTGCTCCAGCACCCCCCGGCGGGCGTCCAGCAGCACGACCGAGACGTCCGCTGTCGAGGCGCCGGTGACCATGTTGCGGGTGTACTGCTGGTGGCCGGGGCAGTCGGCGATGATGAACCGTCGCCTGGCCGTCGCGAAGTACCGGTAGGCCACGTCGATCGTGATCCCCTGCTCGCGCTCGGCGCGCAGGCCGTCGGTGAGCAGTGCGAGGTCCAGCGTCCCCTCGCCGCCGCGCCGCTCGCTGGCCTGCGCGACCTGGGCGAGCTGGTCTTCGAACACCTGCTTGCTGTCGTACAGCAGGCGCCCGATCAGCGTGCTCTTGCCGTCGTCAACCGAGCCCGCAGTCGTGAACCGCAGCAGATCGAGCGTCATCGGAGCCCCCGACCGCCGTCGCGCGGAGGACCCGGCGCGCAGGGCGCGCCACTGGGTCCGGAGCCGGCGGGCACTAGAAGTACCCGGCCTTCTTACGGTCCTCCATGGCGGCCTCGGAGACCCGATCGTCCGCCCTGGTCTCCCCGCGCTCGGTGATCGTGGTGGCCGCGATCTCCAGCACCACCTCCTCGAGCGTCTGTGCGCCCGAGGAGATCCCGCCGGTGCAGCTCATGTCGCCGACCGTGCGGTAGCGGACCGTGTCGAGGAAGACCTCCTCGCCGTCGATCAGCTCGGTCAGCTCGGGGTGGTAGGCGTACAGCATCCCGTCGCGCCTGAACACCTCGCGCTGGTGGGAGAAGTAGATCGAGGGCACCTCCAGCTGCTCGGCGTCGATGTACTCCCACACGTCCAGCTCCGTCCAGTTCGACAGCGGGAAGACGCGCACGTGCTCGCCCTTGTGGATGCGCCCGTTGTATAGGTTCCACAGCTCGGGACGCTGGTTCTTGGGATCCCACTGGCCGAAGTCGTCGCGGAAGGACATGATCCGCTCCTTGGCGCGCGCCCGCTCCTCGTCGCGCCGGGCGCCGCCGAAGGCGGCGTCGAACTCGTGCTCGGCGATCGCGTCCAGCAATGTCACCGTCTGCAGCCGGTTGCGCGAGGCGCGCGGCCCCGTCTCCTCGACGGCCCGGCCGCTGTCGATCGACTCCTGCACGCTGGCGACGATCAGCCGCTCGCCGAGCTCGGCCACGCGGCGGTCGCGGAACTCGATCACCTCGGGGAAGTTGTGACCCGTGTCCACGTGCATCAGCGGAAACGGGAACGGCGCGGGCCGGAAGGCCTTCTCGGCCAGGCGCAGCAGCACGATCGAGTCCTTGCCGCCGCTGAACAGCAGCACCGGGCGCTCGAATTCCGCCGCGACCTCGCGCATCACGTGGATCGCCTCAGACTCCAGCGCACGCAGGTGGCTCAGCTGTGGCCGGGCCGCGACGCTCATCGTCCGTGTCTCACGATCCATGTGGGCGGAGGGCAAGCTGGGCAAGGACGCAGGGAGCGAAGTGTGCTTCGCACACGAGCGACCGAGGACGCAGATCCAGCGCAGCTATCCGTCCACATGGAGGCCGCACTCGGTCTTGTCTGTCCCTGCCCAGCGCCCGTCGCGGCCGCTGCCCGGCTGTGTGCACGGGGCGCAGCCGATCGACTCGTAGCCCCGATCGTGCAGGGGGTTGTAGGGCAGGTCGCGCTCGTGGATCCGTCGCCACAGGTCCTTGTCGGTCCAGTGCGCCAGCGGGTTGTACTTCCACAGGCTGCGCTTGTCGTCCCTTTCGATCAGCTCGCTGTCGGCCCGCGTCGGCCCCTGCTCACGGCGGATGCCTGTGATCCAGCCCTTCGCGCCCACCAGCGCGCGCTCCAGCGCGGCCACCTTGGCGGCCGAGCAGCAGTGCTCGGGCCCGCTCCACGGCACGTCCGGGCTGCTCGCGTCGACGACCTCGATCGACACGCCGAAGCGCTCCTCGAAGGCTCGCCAGGTCTGCAGCGTCTCCTCGAACAGCACGCCCGTGTCGATCGTGACGATCCGGACGGCCGAGCCGGTGCCCTGGTCGAGTTGCAGCAGCTCGTCGATCAGCACCGACTCCTCCTTCTGGAAGGAGCACAGCAGCACCGCCTGGCTGCCATGCCTGGCGGCCTCGCGCAGGGTGTGGGTCAGGCTCAGCGCCGGGTCCAGTCGCGCTGCCTGCTCTGCTGGTGTCGTATCGAGTTGGTGCATTGGATCTGGCCTCGTCTCGTCGTCTCCTCCGGGCTCCGTCATGGCAGCCCGGCTATACCGCGCACTCGCCCTCGCCGCGGATCACTTCGAAGGGAACGTTGCGGTTCCAGTCGATGAACTGGTTCATCGTCTCCAGCCCGAAATCGACCGGCATCGACAGGTCCCTCACCTGGTCCTCCAGCTCGCCGGTCCCGACGCGCTGGGCGAAGGCGCCCCACGTCTCGCCGCTCTCTCGTGTCGCCTCATAGTGGCGTATCCAGCGCTCGATCGCGTCAGGTACGCGCTTGGACGGCAGGCGCAGCTTCAGTCGCGTGCCGAACTCGACCTCGCCGCCTTCGAACACGCCGCCGATCAGCGGGATGTAGGCCGGGATCGTGTGATCGCCGACTTTGATCGAGGCGCCCGTGAAGCCGATGCTCGCGACGTGGTGCTGGCCGCAGCCGTTCGGGCACCCGCTGATCTTGATGTGGATCTCGCGCGTCAGCTCATCGGAGATCTGCATCCGCTCGACGCGCTCCTGCACGGCCTCGTTGAGGCCCATCGAGCTGGTGATGCCCAGCTTGCACGAGTCCGTCCCCGGGCAGGACACGACGTCGTTGACCTCCCGGGCGCCGGCATCGCCGAGACCGAGCGCTGCAAGCTCCCTCCAGAGGTCGTAGACGCACTCCTCGCGAACCCAGCGCAGCACGAAGTTCTGCTGCACCGTCGTGCGGGCATAGCCGCCGGCGTAGGAGCGCATGATCGCCGCCAGGCCACGGAACTGCTCGGGCGTGAGGTCGCCGCGCGTCACCTTGACCTCGACCGTCACGAAGCCCTCCTGCTTCTGCTCGCGGACGTTTGCGGCACGGAAGCGCTCGAACTCGGAGGAGTCGCCGTTGGGGCTGCCGTAGCTGCGCGCAGGGGCCGGTGCGGCCTCGCGCTCGTCGTCGGAGAACAGTCGCCGTCTCGATCGAGAAGTCGCGTTCGGCGACCCAGTCGCCCTTCAGCTCCTCCTCGGCCTGGTTGCGCAGCTCGTCGATGCCGTACTTGTCGACGAACACCTTGATGCGCGCCCGCGCGCGGTTGACCCGCAGCCACTCCTGGCGGTCGAAGATCCGCATGACCGCCTCGGTCACCTTCAGGTATTCCCCGTTGTCCAGCTCCAGGAAGTCGTAGAGGACCTGGGCCTTGCGGGGCATGATCGAGGTGCCGCCGCCGACCAGCATCTCGACGCCGCGCACCTCGCCGGGGTGGGCGGGGTCCGTACTCGGACGCACTCGAGCGCGAAAGGCGACATCGTGGATGCCGCTGATCGCCCGGTCGCGCGGGCTGCCGTCGAATGACGTCTTGACCTTCCGCGGCATCGCCTGGGTCGTCGGATGCCGGACGAAGTAGCGAACGTAGGCGCCGACGTAGGGCGTCAGGTCGAACAGCTCGTCCTTTGCCACCCCCGCCCAGGGGTCGCCGGTCACGTTGCGCATCGTGTTGCCGCAGCCCTCGCGGCTGGAGAGCCCCGAGTCGCCGAGCTCGCGGATCAGCTTCTCGGCATCGATCAGAGGAACGTGGTGCATCTGGATGTTCTGGCGCGTCGTGATGTGACCCTTGTTGAGCGGCACGTACTTCTCGACGACGTCGGCAAAGGCCTCCATCTGCTCAGGGGTGACGCCGCCGAAGGGAAGCTTGACGCGGATCATCTGCACGTCGGCCTGGCGCTGGCCGTAGACGCCCTGCTTGAGGCGGAACTTGATGAACTCGTCTTCCTCGGTCTCGCCGGCGAGGAATTTGGTCGCCTCCGTCTTGAAGTCGTCGTACTCCCGGCGCAGGATCGGGATCACATGCCCCGGCACGTTCTGGAGGATCTCGGGGTCCTCGAGGGTTCCACGTGCGGCGGGGACAGACACTGGCTCCATCTAACGAACCTCCTGGACCGGGACCTGGGCCCGGGCTTGTTGGCGTTGCCACTGGCGGCCGAGACTGTATCGGCGTAAAGCCTAGCGGCTTTTAGGTATTTATCCAGGGGTTGGGGTCGTCGTCGCGATGATCCCGTTCGACGCCCTCCAGAAGGGCGGCCCGCTTCCAAGGGTCGATCGCCCTGGCAGGGGCGGGAGCCGGCGCCGTCGCCCTCATGAAGCGTTCCAAGGCGGCCACGACGGCGGCCGCTTCCTCCGGCGAGGCCGAGGGAGCGACCAGTCTCAGCTCGGGGCGGCGGTTGACCATCTGCTCGGGCGCCTCTCGCTCGCGCCGGGGCTCACAGCGGGATGTTGCCGTGCTTGCGCTTCGGCCCCGGTTCGCGCTTCGTCTGCAGCGTGTGCAGCGCCGTGATCAGCCTGGGACGCGTCTCGTGCGGGACGATGACGTCGTCGATGTAGCCGCGCTCGGCGGCCGTGTAGGGGTTGGCGAAGCGCGCCTTGTAGTCGGCCATCAGCTTCGTCCGCCGCTCCTCTGGCGTGGGGCTGCCGGCGATGTCGCGGCGGTAGATGATGTTGACGGCGCCCTCCGGGCCCATCACGGCGACCTCGGCGGTGGGCCAGGCGAAGTTGAAGTCGGCGAGCATGTGCTTGGAGGCCATCACGTCGTAGGCGCCGCCGTAGGCCTTGCGCGTGATGACCGTGAGCTTCGGGACGGTCGCCTCCGTGAACGCGTACAGCAGCTTGGCGCCGTGGCGGATGATCCCGCCCCACTCCTGGCTGGTCCCCGGCAGGAAGCCCGGAACGTCCACGAAGGTCAGCAGCGGGATGTTGAACGCGTCGCAGGTGCGCACGAAGCGCGCCGCCTTGGCCGAGGCATCGATGTCGAGCACCCCCGCAAGCTGGGAGGGCTGGTTGCCGACGACGCCGATCGTGAAGCCGTCCAGGCGGGCGAAGCCGCAGATGATGTTCTTCGCGTAGTGCTCGTGCACCTCGAAGAACTCGCCGTCGTCGACGATCAGGCGCACGACGCCGCGCATGTCATAGGGCTTGTTGGGGTTGTCCGGGACGACCTCGTCCAACTCGGGATCCATGCGGTGGGGATCGTCGGTCGGCATGACCCTGGGGACCGTCTGCAGGTTGTTCTGCGGCAGGAAGCCGATCAGGTAGCGACAGTCCTCCAGGCAGGCGTCCTCGTCCTCGGAGGCGAAATGGGCGACGCCCGACTTGGTGTTGTGGGACATCGCTCCGCCCAGCTCCTCGAACCCGACCTCCTCGCCGGTGACCGTCTTGATCACGTCGGGGCCGGTGATGAACATGTGGGATGTCTCCTTGACCATGAAGATGAAGTCGGTGATCGCCGGCGAGTAGACCGCACCGCCGGCACATGGCCCCATGATCAGGCTGATCTGCGGGATCACGCCGGAGCACCTGACGTTGCGGACGAAGACGTCTCCATACGCCCCCAGCGAGACCACGCCCTCCTGGATTCGGGCGCCGCCCGAGTCGTTGATGCCGATCACCGGACAGCCGATCTTCGCAGCCAGATCCATGATCTTGCACATCTTTTCGCCCATCACCTCGCCAAGCGAGCCGCCGAACACGGTGAAGTCCTGGCTGAACACGCAGACGGTCCGGCCGTCGATCGTCCCGTGGCCCGTCACCACCGCGTCGCCCCAGGGCCGGTTCTTCTGCATGTCGAAGTCGTAGGTCCTGTGGCGCACGAAAGTGTCCAGCTCCTGGAAGGAGCCGGGGTCCAGGAGCTTCTCGACCCGCTCCCGCGCCGTGTACTTCCCGCGCGCGTGCTGCTTCTCCTCGGCCTCCGGCGCCGAATGCAGGGCCGCCTCGCGCAGCTCCTGGAGCTGGGCGAGCTTTTCGTCGTAGGTCTCCGGGGCCTTCTGCCGGGGAGGCTTGCGGTGGCCGCTGCGCGACGCGGCCAGCAGCGCGGCGTCGGCCTGGCGATCGTGTGAGCTGCTCGACATGGGCGCACGATGTTATCCGCGCCCGGCGGCCGTCCGTCAGTCGGTCGCCCGGGCGCCACGCCTCCAGGCCCACACCATGCCCGTCCTGCCGAGCACCGCGCCCTCCTCGATCCGATCGTATCCCGCTGCCCGCAGCAGCTCGATCGCGGCGGCGCGCGGATCGGCCCGGGGGCTGCCGAGGGCGTGCCACTCCAGCGCGATCGCCGCGGCGGCGAGATCGCCCAGCCTCGGATCGGTGAGGATCGACCACTCCCCGCCCTCGATGTCCATCTTCAGCAGGTCGACTTCGAGGTCCTGCGCGAACAGGTCGAGCACTCTGACCGAGATCCGCCGGCCCTCCTCGAGCGGCCACGCGTTGGGCGCCCGATCCGCGGCGTCGCCCACCTCGGCCAGCTGCGACTCGGCCTGCAGGCCCGCGACGAACGGAAGCCATCCCTCCTCGGCCGCGACCGCCGCCGGCGTGAGAGTCCATCGCCTCTGCAGGCCGTTCACCGCGATCACCCTCTGGAGAAGCGCCGCGTTGGCCGGGTCGGGCTCGAAGCTCTGCACCCTCGCTCCTGGCCACCGTCCCAGAGCAAACGCTCCGAACAGGCCGATGTTGCCGCCGAGGTCGAGCACCCGCGGCGAGGGCGCCGCCCGCAACGCCTCCGCCACGGGCTCGGGTGGCTCATAGGCGCCGCGCGCAGGCTGGCCGGCAGGGAAGATCTCCTTGAAGATCGCCAGGTCACGCGTGTGGTGGCGCAGGTAGACCGTGATGCCCGACTCGTCCAACCGGTGGCCGGCCGCGCGCGAGGGGCCCAGGAGCTCGAGCGCGACGAATCGCCCCCGCCCTCGGACGGCGCCCGCGGCCCTGACGGTGCCGACGACGCGCTGGACGGGCGCCGACCCGATCAGGGCGCGCGCCATCGGGATCCGTCTGATGCCGGCGCGTAGGCGGCCCGGCACGGCGATCCCGGCTAGGCCCGCGAGAACGGCCGGTGGTGCGCGGCGCCGAGGCGGTCGAGCACCGCCGTCAGGAGCGCCCTCACCTCCTCGGCCGCGACCTCCTCGGCCGCGCGAAGCTCGGCGCCGAGATCCGAAGCCCGCTCCGGCGCCTCGGGTGCCGTACCCGCTTCGAGAGCCGGAGGCTCCTCGGGAGCCTCCGGGGCGTCAGGTTCGGGGACCCGATGCCGGGCCTGTTCCGGCGCAGCGATCTCCTGGCGCTCGAGCGCGACGTCCGGGGCTTCGTCCTCCGGCTCCTGCGGGTCCGCGTCGCTCGGCGCCTCCCATGTGAGAGCCACGGTCTCGACCGGCGTGTCGTCCTGCGGCTGCTCCGCGATCGCACCGTCCGGCGCGTCCGGGGCGGTCACGCTCGCCGTCGGCTCCGTCGCGGCGCTCCCGCCGGCCCGGGCCGCACGGCGGCGGCCGCCGAAGAGCCGAGCGAAGAAACCCCTGCGCGACTCCGGGGAGGGCTCGGGGCAGTGCTGGGCGAGAGTCGAATCGGCCCCGGGCTCGGGCTCGGGCTCCCAGGGGGCCTGCTCTGAGATCCACGAAGGCTCGACCGCGTCCGCAGTCGGGGGTTCGGGCACGTCTTCCGCCGCCCGCAGGTCGCTCTCGATCGCCGGTCCGGGACTCGCCGGCGCGTCCGGCCAGCTCGCAGCCCGACGCCCCGCCTCGGTGGCAGGGCCGGGCGCCGCCCCGCCCCTGCCCTGCTGGGGGCTCGGCTCGGATTCGCGCCCGGCGCTCGCAATCTCCGCATCCGGGGCCGGCGCGAGCTCGGTGCTCTGCGGGGTCTCCTCGTCCTGCGCGAGCTCGGCGGCCGGCTGGGTCACCTCGCTGCGCGCCGGCTCGGAGTCCTGCTCGGGGAGCTCGCGACTGACCGTCAGCGTGACTTTGGTGCCCCAGCCCGACGCCTTCAGGTGAACGGCGCCCGTCGTGCCCTCGGCCTCCCATTCGACCAGGGTCTCAGGCTCCACGCGCGTGATCCTGATCTCGCCGAGGGCCCCGAGGTGACGGGCCAGCGAGTCGGGGTCGCTCAGCTCGGTCCACAGCTCGGGCGGGGACTTGACGAGGGTGCGCTGAACCTCCGAGGAGATCACGCGAGAGGATTTCGCGCGATCTTCGCCTAGTCCTCCTGAGCCGGGAGCTATGCAGGCTGGGTCGCGCGGCGCGAGCCCAGGAGATCGCGTTCGTCCAGCAGCTCCGCGATCTGGACGGCGTTGGTCGCCGCCCCCTTGTGGAGGTTGTCGGCGACGATCCACAGGTCGAGAGCGCGCTCGTGGCCCGGATCGCGGCGGATCCGTCCCACGAACACCTCATCCCTGCCAGCCGCGTCGATCGCCATCGGGTACAGGGCCGCCCCGGGATCGTCGAGCACCACGATACCCGGCGCCGCCTCCAGCAGCTGACGGGCGCGCTCGGGCGAGAGGTCCTGACGCGTCTGCACGTTGACGGCCTCCGAATGACCCGTTACGACCGGGACCCGAACGCACGTTGCGCTGATCCGAATGGAGGGCTCGCCCAGGATCTTGCGCGTCTCGTTGATCAGCTTGCGCTCCTCGTCGGTGTGGTCCTCGCCCTCGGCGAAGCTTCCGGCGTGGGGGAGGGCGTTGAAGGCGATCTGGTGGGCGTACTGCTCGGGCGAGTCGATGTCCCGCTCGTGCAGGAGTCTGTGCGACTGGTCGAGCAGCTCGTCGACGGCCCGCCTGCCGGTGCCCGAGACGGCCTGGTAGGTGCTGATGACGAGCCGCTCGATCCCCGCTGCGTCGTGCAGCGGCTTCAGCGCGACGACCATCTGCATGGTCGAGCAGTTGGGGTTGGCGATGATCCCGTGGTGGGACGCCAGCGCGTCGGGGTTCACCTCGCTGACGACCAGCGGCACGTCCTCCTCCATGCGCCATCGCGACGAGTTGTCGATCACGGTGGCCCCTGCCTGCACGAAGCGCGGGGCCCATTCGCCGGAGGTCGTCCCGCCGGCGGAGAACAGCGCGAGGTCGAAACCCTGGATCGAGTCCTCATCCAGCGCGCGCACGACCAGGCCGCCCTCGAGCTCGCGTCCCGCCGAGCGCTCCGATGCGAACGGAACGATCTCCGCGGCCGGGAAGCCCCGCTCGCGCAGCAGCCGCAGCATCAACGAGCCCACCTGGCCGGTGGCCCCCACGACGGCGATGCGATAACCGTTGCCCATGCTGTCAGGGTATCGGTCGCGTGCCTGACGCCGCAGAGCAGCCGATGAGCAGCCCGGGGCCGACGATCGGACCCTGGAGCGTATCCGCGCCGCCTGCTCCCCCCGGGGTGCGGCCCGGCCCGGCGCCGGCCCTTTCGGTCGTGATCCCCTACTACCGGGGCCAGCAGGTCATCGCCCAGGCCGTGCAGTCGGCCCTCGACCAGACGCTCGCGCCGGCCGAGATCATCGTCTGCGATGACGGCTCCCCGGACGACCTGGAGCAGGGTCTCGGCCCGCTGCTCGGGGCCGTTCGGGTGATCAGGCGGCCAAACGGCGGCATCGCCGCGGCGATGAACTCGCTGACCGACGCGAGCAGCGGCGACTTCCTCGTGCAGCTCGACCAGGACGACGCCTTTATGCCGCGCCGGCTCGAGGCCGTCGCGGCGGTGCTGGCGAGCCGCCCCGACATCGACGTGCTCGCAACCGACGCGGTCGTCGAGCTCGACGGCAGGCCCGTGACGACGCTCGAGGGGATCAATCGCTTTCCCACCGAGGACCAGCGCGTGGCGCTGCTGAGCACCTGCACGTTCATGTGGCCCGTGATCCGCCGTGCGCGGCTGATCGCGATCGGCGGCTACGACGAGAGCTTCGCGGTGATGCAGGACTGGGAGTGCTTCCTGCGACTGATCCTCGCCGGCTCTCCGATGGCCTTCCTGCGCGAGCCTCTCTACCGGTGGCGGCTGACGCCCGGCAGCCGCTCCTCGCGCGACCGGGTCGAGAACGTCGCCGCGCAGGTGCGGATGACCGCCAAGGTCCTCCGGGCGTGCCCGCTGGAGCCGCCGGAGCGACGGGCCGCCGAAGCACTGCTCGGCGCCCGCCGCCGGTGGCTCGCCCGTGAACGTGCCCGCGATGCGCTGCAGGCCGGCGAGCGCGGCGCGCGCAGGAGGTCGCTCGAGCTGGTCCTCGGCCGCGGCTTCGATCGAGCCACCAGGGTCAAGGCGCTCGTCGCAGCGCTATCGCCGGCACTGGCCCGACGCTTCATGGACCGCCGCCGCGAGCACACCGACCCCGCCGTCGAGGCGCTCGCCCAGCGCGGCTTCCGCTGGTCGGGCGCATCCCTCGGCGATGCAGCGTGAAGCGGCGACGATGAGCGTCTCCGCGGGCGAGGTCGTCGAGCTTCGGATCGGCGATTGGCGCGTCACCGTGCCGCCGGGGCGATCGGAGCTCGCCGCCGGTCCGGCGCCGACTCTCAGTGTGATCATCACCTACTACCGCGGGCGGGGCGTCGTCGCCGAGGCGGTCCGCTCGGTGCTCGAGCAGACCGTGCCGGCGGACGAGATCGTGATCTGCGACGACGGCTCCCCCGACGACCTGGACGCGGGACTCGGCGCGCTGCGCGAGCACGTCACGGTCGTCCGCAAGCCCAATGGCGGCACCGGGTCGGCGCTGAACGCCGCCGCCAGAGCCGCCCGCGGCGACTACGTCGTGCAGCTCGACGTCGACGACGCCTTCCACCCGCGCCGCCTGGAGGCGTTCGCGGCGGTGCTGGCGGTGCGACCCGACGTGGACATCCTCTGCAGCGACGCGCTGATCGAGCATCGCGGGAGGACTGTCGCGAGGATGGCGGAGCTCAACCCGCCGCCGGCGCGGCGGACGACCGCGGTGATGCTCGAACGGAACTGGATCCCCTGGCCCGCCGCCCGCCGCTCGGCGGTGCTCGACGGCGGCGGTTGGGACGAGCGGTTCGAGGTGGTCGAGGACTGGGACCGCTGGTTGCGCCTCGTCCTCGGCGGAGCCGTCGTCGCCTACGTCCACGAGCCCCTGTACCGGTGGCGCCTGACGCCCGGCAGTCGTTCCTCGAGCAGCCGTGTCGCCTACGTCGAGGATCTCGTCAGACTCGTCGAGAAGGCGCTGGCCGGGTCCTCGCTGGCGCCCGGGGAGCGTCGGCTCGCCGCGTCATTGCTTCACTCCCGCCGGCGGCTGCTGGCCCGCGAACAGGCCCGCCACGCGATCGAGACGGCAGCCGGCGATGCTCGTGGGCGCTCGTCCAAGCTCGTCTTCGGCGCGGGGTTCGACGGCGCGACCAGGGCGAAGGCGGCCGTCGCGACGCTGTCGCCGGGGCTGGCGCGACGGCTCCTCGCGAGGCGTCGCGCGTCGAGTGACCCCGCGGCCCTCGAGCTCGCCCAGCGCGGTTTCGGACCCTCCGGCTAGGCCCTCGCCCGAGTCATGGCTTCACGGCCATGATCACGATCGTCACGAGCACCAGCAGCGATGCGGCCGTGCCGACCGTGTTGAGTCTGCGGATCGCTGCGCTGTAGGCGGCGCCGGGCTGGAACTCGCCGCCGGCGTACGTCTCCAGGTCGGCCCTGGCGGCCTGCTCGGCGCGTTTCGCGGCCGGCATCAGCACCGCACCGGCGAGCCCACCGAGCACGATCACCGCCGCGAGGCCCCACTGCACGAAGAACTCGCTCCAGTGATGGCCGTCGCTGGCGAGGAAGATCCCGGCCGCGAGGATCACCACCAGCGCCGGGTTGAGCAGGTACCGGAAGACCGAGAATTCGACCCGGTGCAGCACCGGCAGGCTTCGTGGGTCCTGTTTGCCGGCGACGGCGTAGACGATCGGCAGCGAGAACGTCCACCCGAAGGCGACGACCACCGCGATGATGTGCAGAGAGAGGATGAAGTCGTAGAGGGAGGCCGCCGGTGTCGTGATCATGGCCGGCAGCCTAGCGGCTGCGCCGGGCGCCGGATCCCGGTCTCAGAACGTCGGCCTGTAGGCGCCGAAGACGTCCTGCATGGCGCCGCAGACCTCACCGAGCGAGCAGCGGTCCCCGAGCGCCTGCCGGATCGCAGGCAGCAGGTTCTGTTCGCCGGCCGCCACGTCGCGCAGCTCCTGCAGGCGCCGCTCGACCAGGGCCAGGTCGCGGTTGGCCTTGAACTCCGCCAGGCGGCGCAGCTGTTCGCTCTCCGACTCGGGGTCGACCCGCAGCAGGTCGGGCACTTCGATGTCGTCCTCCTGATAGGCGTTGACGCCGACCACGATGTCCTGGCCGATGCGGTAGCGCTCCTGATAGCCCCAGGCCGACTCGTCGATCTCCCCGGTGATGAACTCGATCGCGTTCACCGAGCCGCCCAGGGCGTCCACCTTGGCGATCAGCTCCGTCGCGCGGGCCTCGATCTCGTCGGTCAGCGCCTCGACGAAGTAGGAGCCCGCGAACGGGTCGACCGTGTCGGCCGCGCCTGACTCGTGCGCGAGGATCTGCTGGGTGCGCAGGGCGATCTTCGCTGCCCGCTCGGTCGGCAGCGCCAGCGCCTCGTCGAACCCGTTGGTGTGCAGCGACTGGGTCCCGCCGCAGACCGCGGCGAAGCCCTGGAGCGCCACGCGCACGATGTTGTTCTCCGGCTGCTGGGCCGTCAGCGTGACGCCGCCCGTCTGGGTGTGGAAGCGCAGCATCGTCGCCTTCGGGTTGCTCGCCCCGAAGCGCTCGGTCATGATGCGCGCCCACATCCGCCTCGCCGCCCGGAACTTGGCGACCTCCTGGAAGACGTTGTTGTGGCCGTTGAAGAAGAACGCCAGCCGCGGAGCGAAGTCGTCGACGTCGAGGCCCCGCTCGATCGCCGCCTGCACGTAGGCGATGCCGGACGAGAGCGTGAAGGCGACCTCCTGGACGGCCGAGCAGCCCTTCTCGCGGAAGTGGTAGCCGGAGATCGAGATCGTGTTCCAACGGGGCACCCGCTGGTGGCAGTACTCGAACAGGTCGGTCGTGAGCCGCATGGTCGGCTCGGGCGGGTAGATGTAGTTGCCTCGGGCTATGTACTCCTTGAGCACGTCGTTCTGGGTCGTCCCCCGCAGCTGCTCCGAGGGCACGCCCTGCTCCTCGCCGACCAGCTCGTAGAGCAGCAGCAGGCAGGCGGCCGGGGCGTTGATGGTCATCGATGTGGACACCTGATCGAGCGGGATCCCGTCGAAGGCCGTGCGCATGTCGTCGATCGTGTCGATCGCCACGCCCGTCCGGCCAACCTCGCCGAGGCAGCGCGGGTTGTCGGAGTCGAGGCCCAGCTGGGTGGGGAGATCGAACGCCATCGAGAGCCCCGTGGAGCCCTTGGAGAGCAGGTAGCGGTAGCGCTCGTTCGACTCCTTCGCCGAGGCGTAGCCCGCGTACTGGCGCATCGTCCAGGTCTGCTTCCGGTACATCTCCCTGTGCACGCCCCGCGTGTAGGGGAAGGAGCCCGGCTCGCCGAGGTCGAGCTCGGCGGGGAGATCGGACTCGGTGTACAGCTCGGCGATCTCGATCCCCGAGTCGGTGAAGCGGCGTGGATCGTCCGGTCCGACGATCGGAGCCACCGTGCGCTCCTCGGCGCGCTCCTCGGGAATTTCCGCGGCGGTCATGAGAGCCATGATATGGACCCGCGCATGCCCGGCGCCTGCAGCCGCTGCGGGCGCGGACGGGCGGCGCGCAATAGGGCCACCGGCCCTATCCACCATCGAACGCACGGGTATCCTCCCTGCAATGGTTACGTGCCTGGTAACCGGGGGAGCGGGCTTCCTCGGATCTCATCTGTGCGATGAGCTGCTCGCGCGCGGCAATCGCGTGATCTGCGTCGACAACCTCGAGACGGGGTCGCTGGCGAACATCGCCCACATCCGCGACCCTGCGACGTTCACGCACGTCGGGCTGGACATCATCGACCCGTACTTCATCGAGGAGCCTGTCGACTTCGTCTACCACCTCGCCTCCCCGGCCTCGCCGATCGACTACCTGCGCCTGCCCCTGCACACGCTGAAGGTCGGGTCCTATGGCACCCATCACACGCTCGGCCTGGCCAAGGCCAAGCGGGCGCGGTTCCTGATCGCATCGACCAGCGAGGTCTACGGAGACCCCCTGGAGCACCCGCAGTCGGAGTCCTACTGGGGTCACGTGAACCCGATCGGGCCGCGAGGGGTCTACGACGAGGCGAAGCGCTATGCGGAGGCGCTGACGATGGCCTACCACCGCCAGCAGGGAGTCGACACGGCGATCGTGCGCATCTTCAACACCTACGGCAGCAGGATGCGCCCGCACGACGGCCGCGCGATTCCCACCTTTCTGCGCCAGGCCCTGGCCAACCGTCCCATGACGGTATTCGGCGACGGCAGCCAGACGCGCTCGTTCTGCTACGTGAGCGACCTGATCCGCGGCGTCATCGCCCTGGCGGAGTCCGATTATCACGATCCCGTGAACATCGGGAACCCCGACGAGTTCACACTGCTGGAACTGGCCGAGACCGTCCGCGAGCTGACCGCGAGCAGCTCGGAGATCGTCTACGAGGCGCTGCCGGTCGACGATCCCAAGCAGCGCCGCCCGGACATCGGGCTGGCACGCGAGCTGCTGGGCTGGTCGCCCGAGGTGACCCTCCGGGAGGGCCTGCGGCGGACGATCGAGGACTCCGGAGTGGAGCTGCTGGTCGGGGGTGGCTCTCGCTGAGCCGGCTCGGGCGATCCCGACGCTCGCTCGCCCGGCCCTCGTCGGACCGCTCCACCAGGGCGGGAGAGGTGTTGTGAGCAACGAGATGGGTACACGTCCGTCGGGAGCATCGGCCCCACCGCCACCGCGCGTGCAGGCGCCCCCGCCGGCTGCCCCTGCCCGGTCCGGCCGACCCCTGCCCGGGCGGGGATCCCAGCTCCCCACCCCGGCGCGCGTCCTCGACCGGGACGTCCGCGCCAGGCGGCCGCCCGCGCTGAGCTTCCTGCTGCGCATCTCCACCCTTCGGCGCGCCGGCAGGGTGCTGGCGCTGCTGGCGCTCGACTTCGCCGGGGTGGCCTTCGCGATCTTCACCGCCCTGGTGCTCAAGGAAGCGGTGCATGGTGGCGTCGCAGCGCCCAACGACCTCCACGGCACCGAAAAGTTCCTGCCCTTCGCCTACCTGCTGACGGTGCTGCTGTTCGCCAACTCCGGCCTCTACTCGGAGCGGGCGCTGCGCCCCGGGCTGCCCCGGATCGTCGGCTCGCTGTTCGAGGTGGCCCTGGTCGCGCTGATCTTCGCTGTGGTCAACGGCGAACACTTCTCCAGCTACTACCTCTTCTACGGATCCCTGGCCTTCGCGATCTTCTACGTTTCCGCCCTGCGTGGGCTCTACGACAAGGCGACCGCCATGATGCTGCGGGCAGCCGGGTTCCAGCGCCGCGCCGTGCTGGTCGGCCGCGGCAGGCAGATCGCCGACGTGGCCCACGCGCTTGCCGACGTGCCCCACGCGCCGATCGAGGTCGTCGGGTTCCTCTCGCCGATCCCGCTGCCCGACAACGGGCTGCGCTCGCTGGGTTCGCTGGAGGACCTCGAGGCGGTACTCGGCGCGATCCGGGTCGACGAGGTGATCATCGCCGACCCGGACTTCCCTCAGGACGCGGCCGTCGAGCTGGTCGACCAGTGTCACCGGCGCGGGGTCCGGGTGCGGCTGGCGCCCTCGACGATGGAGATCCTGATCCAGCGGGCGGAGTTCGTGCCGGGCCAGTCGGTCCCTCTGTTCGAACTGGGTCCTCCCGCCTTCGAGGGCATCGACTTCGCGCTCAAGCGGACATTCGACATCGTCGGCGCCACCGTGCTGCTCGTGCTGCTCAGCCCGCTGCTGCTGACTCTCATGCTCGCCGTCGCGTTGACCTCACGAGGCCCGATCCTGTTCCGCTCGATGCGCCGCGGGATCGGACAGCGGCCCTTCGCCTGCCTGAAGTTCCGC
Source organism: uncultured Solirubrobacteraceae bacterium (assembly GCA_963760785.1). Classification (GTDB taxonomy): domain Bacteria; phylum Actinomycetota; class Thermoleophilia; order Solirubrobacterales; family Solirubrobacteraceae; genus Palsa-744. Next base: position 310,077 of record CAVXEL010000003.1, read on the forward strand.
ACGATGCACACCAACGCCGAGGAGCAGCAGGCCGACCTGGAAGAGCTGAACGAGGCCTCCGGGGCGCTCTTCAAGATCCGCGACGATCCGCGCCTGACGCCGGTGGGGCGCTTGCTGCGCCGCTTCTCGCTCGACGAGCTGCCCCAGCTGATCAACGTGCTGCGCGGCGAGATGTCCCTGGTCGGTCCGCGGCCGCTGCCCGAACGCGACTACACGATGCTCAAGGACTGGCACCGCAAGCGCTACCTGGTGCTACCCGGCATCACCGGGCTGTGGCAGGTCTCGGGCCGCTCGGAACTCGACTTCGACGACCTCGTCCACCTGGACTTCCTGTACTTGGAGCGCTGGTCGCTTGCGCTCGATCTCACGATCCTGCTGAAGACGATTCCCGCCGTCATCTCCAGGCGCGGCGCCTTTTGAGGCGAGACGGCCCGGTGCTCGACCGGGCCCGTCGGCATGACGTTCCCGGGATGAGCGGGTCCGCCGGCGTCTCAGGCGCTCACTGAGCCTCGAGCCCTCCCGCGGGACGGCGATGCAGGGCCCGCTGTGCGGTCCGCCCGCGGCCGGTCTCGGCCAGCGCCCGCGCGTAGACGCTCCAGGTGGCACGGGCCGCGTCCTCCCAGCTCCACGGGGGCGGTGGGGGGGCCGGTCGCGAGACGCGATGGGCGGCCGCCAGCAGCGCGTCCATGTCACCGGCCGCGGCGAACGTCGCCCGCTCTCCGAGCGCCTCGCGCAAAGCCCGGCCATCGGAGGCGACGACCGGCGTTCCGCAGGACAGAGCCTCGACAGCGGGGAGCCCGAAGCCTTCTCCCTCGGCAGAGATCAGCAGCGCATGCGCGCCGCTGTAGATCGCGGCGAGATCCTCGTCGCGGACCTGCCCGGTCAGGATCACGTTGGGCAGCTCGTGCGCCCACGGCCGCGTCGGTCCGACCAGCACGAGCGGTAGCTCCCGTGGCGTCGCGGCGAGCCGGGCGATGTGCGTGCCCGGATCGGGATGCTGCAGTCCGCCGACCCACATCAGGTAGCGCTCGGGCAGGGCGAAGCGCGCCCGCGTCGCCGCGATCTGGGCCTGGGTGCGGCGATACATCGAGGTGTCAGCGGCCTCGGGGATCACCACGATGCGGCCCCGGTCCAGGCGCAGGTGCTCGACCGCGTCCTCGGCGACGGCGACGGTCGGGACGATCACGCGCGCCGCGCGCTGGACCGCCAGCGGGCGCAGGCGCATGCGCAGGCTCGTGCGCAGGTGCTCGCTGCGACGCTTGAGCGCCGCCAGGTCATGGATCGTGATCACCATCGGGCACGGGCTGTGGAGCATCGCGCCGTCCAGCCAGGGAGTGTGGAAGACGTCGGTGCCGCGCGCACGGACCGTCGCCGACGGGCGGTTCGTCTCGAGCACCTCGTCGCTGGACGCGGCCGTGTCGCGAAGGGCCTTGAGCAGGCACCGTGAGTAGCGCCCGACGCCGCCGCGATCGGAGGCGGGGCGGCTGTCGAGCGCGACCTTCATCGCGCTCCTCGCCGTATCGCCAGCTCACCCTCACGGAAGCTCATCGCGCCAACATAATCGTTGCACGTAGGGTTGACTAGATATGACAGTCTCGGTGCACCCGGCCCTCGACGCCGGCCGCGACGGCCGATCTGGGCGGGCCTGCGCCTCCCGGAGCTGATCGGTTGCCGTCCCGGGAGTACCACGAAGCGCTCTGGCAGAGCATCCCCGAGGGGCTCCACCCGGCCGACCTGGCCGTGCGCAGGCGCTTCGTGCTCGATGCCGTGTCCCCGGGGGATCGCGTGCTGGACCTCGGCTGCGGAGAGGGCGTCTTCGCGGCGGCGCTCGCCGGGGCCGGCGCCGAGGTGGTGGGCGTCGACGTGGCCGAGGAGCCGCTGCGTCGCGCCCGCGCCGGACATCCCGAGCTCGACCTGCGCCTGATCGACGGAGAAGGCCGGTGGGAGCTGGACGACGCAAGCTTCGACGTCGTCTGGGCCGGCGAGGTGATCGAGCATGTCGCCGACACCGCCGCGTGGCTCTCGGAGCTGCGCCGAGTGTTGCGCTCCGGCGGTCGGCTGCTGCTGAGCACCCCCTTGCTCGGACGCGCCCAGCTGCTGGCAGCGGCCCTCTCCGGGAGGTTCTTCGCCGAGCGCTTCGACCCGCGCGGCGATCACCTGCGCTTCTACAGTCGCGCGACCCTCGCGGCGCTCATCGCTGACTTCGGATTCGCGCAGGTCGACCTGCGCGCAGCCGGCGGGCTGCCCGGCGCACGGAGCGTGCTGCTCGCGAAGGCCGTGCGGTCGCGGTTCTGACGGCGGACGTCTGGGCCTGCGCCACGGCCCGCAGCGCCTGCACGTACTCGTTGTAGGTCTGGATCGCTTCCGGCTGGCCGGGCTGGCCGGGGGCGAGGGCTTCGGGCGAGATCGACTCCGGGTCGAGGTAGATCCCCGCCTGGAGCTCCGCCATGGCGGCGCGCGGGTCACTCGCCAGGTCGAAGCGTCCCAGGGCGAGCCAGGTCTTCGGGTTCGACGGCGCCAGCGCGACCGCCTTGCGCAGCGTCGCCCGGGCGAGCACCGGCTGTCCCGCCGCGCTCTGCACCTCGGCCAGCACCAACAGCGCTTCGATGGACAACGGGTCGTAGGAGACGGCGCGCCGAGCCGCGGCGCGCGCCGCACTCGGATCGGAGGCCGCCAGCAGGCCGAGGGCTTCTTCGCGTGAGTCTTCCGAGCGCTGCGGCTGCCACTGGACCCATGCCGCCAGCAGCACCGCCAGCATCGCCGCGCCGGCGACCGCGATGCGAACCGACCCCGGGCGCCCGCCCGCCAGTGCTCCGCGAGCGCCGCCGTCGGTCGGCGAGCCGTTTGCGGCGGCCGGCGCGGTCGCGCCCAAGGGGCCACGGCCCGCCAGCCAGCCTGCGCAGATCAGGGCCACCAGGGCGTCGCCGGGGACGTACCAGGTCCAGTCGACCAGCGAGTGGACACCGAACACGACGACGACGCAGAGCATGCTCAGCAGGCCTATGCGCTCGGGGGTGTAGCGGCTCGTCTCCCCGCGCGGCAGCGCCCGCCAGCCGGGCCGGGTGCCGGCGCGGATCTCCCGCCAACTGCTCCATCGGCGGTTGAACGGGTGAGTGGACCGCCCGGCGGCGGCCATCCAGGTGAGCAGCAGGGCCATCGAGAGCAGCAGGCCCACGATCCCCAGGTCGGCCAGCGTCTGCACCACGAACCCGTGGGCGTGTTTGACCGGAAGCAGACCGGTCCGGTAGCGCAGCCGGGCGACTTCGTAACCCTCCGCTCCCGCACCCAGCACCGGGTGGGCTTTGAAGACCTTCAGGGCCTCGTCCCAGTACTGCGCCCTGACGCTGGCGACGGCGGTCAGCCGCGCCGCCGTGTTCGGCACTTTCGCGTGGGTGTTCGTCAGCGTGTCGAAGGCGTGGGAGATGCTGCCCGTGAAGCCGCGTTGGCTGTGCGCCAGCGCGCCGGCGAAGGCCAGGACCAGCACCGCCAGCACCGCCAGCAGCGCTGCGCCCGCGCGGTGGCGCGTCCTGGCCGAAGGCGCCCGCCGTCCCGTGACGAACACGATCGCCACGCCGGTCAGCGACAGCCCCACCACCATCGCGATGATCAGGGCCCCCAGCTCGTGTCCCGCCGAGGTGCTTTCGGCGATCGGCACGTTTTCAGAGCTGAGAGCGTGGTTGCTGAAGTCCCAGGCGGCCACCGCGCCCGCGGCGAGCCCGCCGGTCAGCAGAACGGCCGCGCCGCGCAGTCGAAGTGGGACCAGGCAGAACCACACCAGCGCTCCGACGGCCAGGGCGAGCAGCGCCCCGCGCGAGTAGGCGAGCAGCAACGTCACCAGCAGCAGTCCCATCGCCGGGTAGGCCAGCGCGCTGAGCAGCGCGTGGCCCGCGCGGCGGGCGCCAAGCCACAGGCAGCAGATCGCGCCGGTCGCGGCGGTGAGCCCGAGCGCGTTCCAGTAGCCGAACGGTTCGTAGAGGCGGGCGAAATGGTTCGCTTCAGGGAAGTCGTCGGGCAGGCTCTTGGTCAGCAGCGCATAGCCGCACACGACCACGGAGGCGACCACGACGCCGCCCAGGATCGCCGGCCAGCGCCGCGGAGCCAGTCGCGCCAACACGACCGCGGCGGCGAACACGGCGGTGTAGGCGAGCAGCCTCGCCGCATCCCGCCAGCTGCCATCGGGCGCAACCGACCACACGATCGAAAGGGCGCTCAGCAGCGAGAAGGCCAGCAGCAGCAGCGAGGGCCACAGCCCGTAACCGGGCGTCCCGGCACGCAGCACCAGAGCGCCCGCGCCGAGCACGATCCCCGCTCCGATCGTCAGGGCGATCTCGGTCGTGGTCAGCGGTTCAAGGCTCAGGCCACCCTTGTCGTAAAAGGTTACGAGGCACAGCAGTCCGGCGAACAGCAGCGTTCCCAGCCACAGCGAGCGGCCGTGTCCGATCGCCGCCCCGGCCACGGGACGCCGCCGTGGGGGCCGGCGGGCCGGCGTCAGCGGGGGCGCGACGCCCAGTGCGGGCGGCGCCCCGGGCGCCGGCGCGCTCTCAGTCGGCGCGCCTGTCACGGATCCGATTGCGCAGGGCGCCGCCGCCGAACACCAGCAGGCAGGCGAGCAGGAAGGCGAGCAGGGCGAGCACCGGGGTCGGCAGGGCGCTGAAGGCCGAGGCGATGCCGGTGTTGACGACGCCCGGATGGATCACCTGACCACCGATCCTGACGGGCGCCGAGCCGGCCGACGCGGCGCTCGCGAGCGACCTCTGCTCGGCGGGCGTGGCCAGCAGCGCCTGAGGCTGCGCCCCTCCTGCGGGGCCCCCTCCGGAGCCGTGCCCGGCGGCCGCGGCCGCCTGCGCCTGGCGGATCAGCTGGCCGCATTCGCTGTACTCTTCAGTCGTCGTGCTCATCTCTTTCAGCGCCTTCGCGTAGGCGCTCTGGGGGAAGCCGCCCAACGACTTGCCTTCCGCGCACAGGCGGATGATCGTCTGGCCCACATCGGCCTGCGCAGGCGCCGCGCCGAACAGGACCGCGGCGGCCGCCACCAGGCAGGCCACCGGCGCGAGTCGTCTCTGCAGGGCGCGGACTCTCATGGAGGTGATCATCCAACGCTACCAACGGCCGCGGGAGAGGCCGAGGGTTGACAGGGCGCTGGAGAAGCCCGACGCCCAGGCGTCGTGGGTGTAGGCCAGCACGTCGCCGGCGCCCGTCTGGCCCATCCGGGCCCGCAGGTCCGCGTCGCCCGCCAGCCGCTCGATCGCGCCGGCGAGCGCGACACTGTCGCCCGCGGGCACGATCAACCCGTTCGCGCCGTCCCGCACGAGCCCCCCGGCGGCGGCGCCGACAGCGTCGGAGGCGATCACGGACAGGCCCCTGTTCATCGCCTCGTTGACCACCAGGCCCCAGGGCTCGCGAAACCTGCGCGTCGCGATCGAAGGTACGACGAGCACGTCGCACGCGGCGTAGACCTCCCGCAGCGCCGCCGGGCCGAGGCGGCCCAGCGGCAGGCTTCGCGGCGCCCGATCGGCGCCGGCTCCGCCGCCGACCAGCACCAGGGCGCAGTCGCCGGCGTGTCGAGCCGCTTCCCTCCAGGCCCGCAGCAGGACGGCCAGTCCCTTCTCCCGATCGGGCCGCCCGACGAACAGGTACCTCGCCGCGGCCGACTCCGGCCAGCCGTCGATCGCCATGCCCGCGGCGACCGGTGCGCGCCAGAAGTCGTTGTCCACCGACTGAGGCGCGACGTGGACGTTCCGCGCCCCCCGCGCGCGAACGTAGGCGCTCACGTGGGGTCCGTAGGTCACCACCGCGTCGGCCGAGGCGTACAGCCGGCGCAGCGGCAGGTAGCCCAGCGCGTGGGCCGCCGTGCGCGGATGCGACCACAGGGAGGCCCACAGGATCAGGGGCAGGCCCGCCCGCCGCGCCCCGGCCCAGCCCGCGAGCGGCGCGAGACGCCCGGCGGTCGAGCAGACCACAGCCCGGTGGCGGCCGCTGGCGGCCAGCCCGAACAGGTCATGCGGCGCGAGGAAGACGTGTGGGAACGGCAGCGTCTCGGGCTGGCCCGCCCCGCCGTGATGCAGGCGCCCGCCGAACAGCGCCACCTCGATCCCCTCGCGCTGGTGCAGGCGCTCGAGGGCCTGCGCCCGGTAGGCGGGCACCTGGCCCGTGATGAAGAGGACCGGCTTCAACGCAGGACGTGCCTGTAGGCGGCGAGGGTCTGCTCGCCGCAGCGCTCCCAGGTGAAATGCGCGGCCACCGTGGCCCGTGCCCGCTGTCCCGCCTCGCGCAGGCGCTGGGGATCGGAGAGCAGCTCGTCGATCCGCTGGGTCAGCCGCTCGATGTCGCCCGGCGGTACCAGCAGGAAGCCGTCGCCGGCCGCCGCGATCTCCTCCGGCCCGGGCTCGCCGCGACATCCGATCGCGGGGACGCCTCCCGCCATCGCCTCGACGTAGGCGACTCCGAAGGCCTCCTCTGTCGAGGGCATCACGAACAGAGTGCACTGCCGAACCCGCTCGAGGGCCTCGCGCGGCGGCAGCTGACCCAGGAAGTCGACGCGCTCGGCCACCTGCAGCCTGGCCGCCAATCCTTCGAGAGCTGTCCGCTCGGGTCCGTCGCCGACGATCGCGTAGCGAAGCCGCGGATGGCGCGAGCTGAGCACCGCGAGGGCGCGCAGCACGTCGGCGTGCCGCTTGCGGGGGATCAGGTGCGCGGCCGTCACGAGGCTCGCCTCGCCCTCTTCACGGCGGGATCGCTGCGGGACGGGCAGGTCGGTGCCGAGGTGGACCACGCGCGTCTCGCCCGCGCCATGTCCCCGGCAGAGCTCCGCGACCCCCTCGCTGTTCGCCAGTACCAGGCTCGCAGCGCCCAGGCCGCTCGCCACGGCGTGCGTGCCCGCGCGGCCCCTGCTCGCGGTGTGCAGGACGTCGCCGCCGTGCACCGAGACCACCAGCGGCACGCCCGGCCGGGCCCGACGGACCGCATCCCCCGCCGGGACGGCATTGTGGGCGTGCACCAGGTCGTAGCGGAAGGACCGTCGCAGCCGTCGCAGCGCGAGCGCCAGCGCCGGCGCCGCCCAGGCGCCCCAGGCCGGGTAGGACCGCTCCCGTGGTGGGGAGAGGTAGGGGACATAGTCGATCGTCAGCCCGTCACGTGTCTGGCGCCGCGGCTCCCGGACCAGCTGACTCATCGCCCTCGCCGCCGCCGCCGGGCCCGCTGAGAGCGCCGCGCGCGGCGGTACCAGGCGGTGGAGAACCAGCACGTGCACCTCCGCGCCGGCGTCGCGCGCGGCCACGGCCTGGCGATGCGCCCAGACGCCCAGGACCGGGTCCCGGCGGCTGGGGTAGAACTCGGCCACGACGGCGACCCGGGGCGGCATGTCGGCGGCGGCCCTCACCAGCGTCTGTGGGTCGCGAGCGTGCGCCCCGCCTCGGCCGCGCTCAGATGCGGGCGGTCGGCCAGGAACGACGTCGCCTCCGCGATCGCCGCCTCGCGCGAGTACGCGTCGGCCGCCGGAGCCTGGCGATGGGCGACGGTGACCGCGTCCACGACGCCGCAACGCCAGCCGTGCTGGCGGGCGAGGGCCGCCCAGTGGACGTCCAGGCCCCAGCCCATGCGCAGCTCCGGGAAGGGCAGCAGCACCGGGAAGCAGGCGCGCGCGAAGGCCGTGACAGGGCCGATCTCGACGAAGCTCGTCTCGCGCACGACGGAGCCGGGGTGCCGGCGCGTCACCTCCCATGCGGCGTGCGAGTGCAGGCGGTGGGCCGGCTGCGCGAGGACCAGCGAGAAGCGCTCGCACAGGAACAGGAAGCGGTCCAGGAAGCCGCGGGGCAGCTGCACGTCGTCGTCGATCACCAGCAGCCAGTCGTGCCCCTCGGCGGGGTGCGCCGCGAGGAGCCCGTTGAGGTTCTCGAACTTCCCGGCCGTGCCGGCGTGGGTGGTGTGCAGGAGCACGTCGTGGCGCGAGCTCTCGAGCTCGGCGCGAATCGCCGCCGCGAGCTCGTGCCGCTCCGGGCGTTCGACCAGCAGGGCGATGACCCGCCGGGCGGGAGGCTCGCGCCGGGCGGCCAGCGCGAGCCGCAGTCGCCTGCCGCTGAGCAGCTCGCCCGCCGCGGCGAGCTCGTCGATCGCGCCGCGTCGAAGCGCATCCAGGCCGCCCACGGTCCCACTCGACCCAGAAAGGAAATCCGGGCCATCCGTCACGGCGGACGGCTCGCGGCCTCGTTGCGAGAGCGCCTCCTGAAGGCGCCCGGCGCTGTGGGCGGCCATCGTCAGGCCATTCGGGCAGGCGCGCCTGACCACGTGCGCCAGGCAGCGGGACAGGGTGATCAGCTCCGCGGCCGCTCCGGGCGCGCGTCCACGGCTCGCGTCGAATCGCCGTGCCGCGCGTCCGCGCGCGTGCGCCGCGCGGCAGAGCGCGCGCAGCCGGGCGTCCTCGCCCACGCGCCGGTGCTCGACCCAGGCCTCGGCCACGTACAGCGCCGATCCGCCCGGCCGCTGCGCCAGCGCGCGTTCCTGCCACTCCTGCTCGTCACCGCCTTCGCGCAACGTCACATCGAAGCGTCCGACCCGTTCCAGCGCGCTTCGCCGTATGGCCATGTTCGAGCCCCAGGCGAACGGCGTGAGCACGTCGTGCTCGCCCAGGTCGAGGGTCGTGATCGGCGGCCGCTCACGTCCACAGCTGCGAGGCGCGCGACCCTCCAGCCGGGCCGTGATGCGTCCCGCGAAGACGTCCGTTCCGGGATGCTCGCTCGCCGCCCCCAGCAGCGCCGCCAGCCATCCCTCGCGCGCGCGCACGTCGTCGTCCAGGAACACCACCAGCGGGCCCGTCGACCGCTCGACGCCGGTGTTGCGGGCGCCGTTGAGCCCGATCGGAGAGGCGTGCGGCTCATAGCGCGCGCCGAAGCGCTCGGCCAGCTCGCGCGCGGGCGCCGACTCTCCCGCGTCGTCGACGACCAGGATCTCGGCGCCCTGCTCGGCGGCCTGCCCGCAGACGGACTCCAGCGTGACCCTCAGGTAGGGCAGGCGCTCCCGCGTGGGGATCACGATCGATGCCGTCGGCTCCATGACAGGCAGAGAGTCTAGGTTTGATGCGGCGATGGTCCTCTTCCTGCACAACCGCTACCGCACCACCGGCGGCGAGGAGCGAGTCGTCGAGGACCTGCTCGCCCTGGTCAGGCAGCAGCTCGGCGAGCCTGCGGAGCTGATCGCGCGGGACTCGGCCACGCTGGGCTCGGCCCGAGCCGCGATCGGGCTCCTGCGCGGCGGGCTCGAGCCCGAGCTGGTCGGCGCCGAGGTGCGGCGCAGCGGCGCCCGGGTCCTCCACGCGCACAACCTGCAGCCCGCGTTCGGCTGGCGCGCCCTGGCGGCGGCCAGGGCGGCGGGGGCGAGGGTGGTCCTGCACCTGCATCAGTACCGGCTGGTCTGCGCCGTCGGCGTCTGCTTCACCGCGGGTGAGGAGTGCACGCGCTGCCACGGACGCGACACGCTCCAGGGAGTGCGGCGAAACTGCCGGGGCAGCCGGGGCGAGGCGCTGGCCTATGCCGCCTCGCTGGCTCTCTGGCAGCGGCGGCTGGTGGCGCAGGCCGACGCGATCGTCGTGCCCAGCCGCTTCGCCCGCGACCGTCTGGCCGAGCTCGGCGCGCCTCTGCCATGGGAGCGCGTGCGGATCCTGGCTCCACCCGTGGTCATGCCCGCCGCGCCGCACGCCCCCCGTCCGGGCGGGCACGCGCTGGTCGTATCCCGCCTCGCCCCGGAGAAGGCCGTGGATGTCGCGATCGACGCATGCCGGCTGGCGGGGGTTCCCCTGGTGGTGGCCGGCGACGGGCCGGAGCGCTCCGCGCTGCAGGAGCGGGCCGCGGGGGCCGACGTCCGCTTCACGGGGCAGGTCGTCGGCGAGGAGCTCGCCACGCTTCGTGCCGAGGCCGCGATCGCGCTCGCGCCCTCGCGCTCGGCCGAGACGTTCGGGGTCGCCGTGGCCGAGGCGATGGCGGCGGGGCTGCCGGTGGTCGCGAGCCGCGTAGGCGCGCTGCCCGAGCTGGTCGAGCCCGAGGGGCTCGTGCCCCCCGGGGACCCCACGGCGATGGCCGAGGCGATCGGCCGCCGGGCCGGCGACAGGATCGCGGGCGAGCGCGGCCGCCTTCGCGTCGCGGAGCTGTGCGCCCCCGAGGTCGTCGCGGCCGGCCTGGCCGCCGTATACGACGGGCCAGCCGCCGCCGACGCGGGGGGCGATCCCGCGTAAGCTGCCGCGGGTGTCCGGGACAGACAGCGCCTTGATCACCGGCATCACGGGCCAGGACGGGTCGTTCCTGGCGGAGCTGCTGCTCGGCAAGGGGTACGAGGTGACGGGCATGCTGCACGCCGGGCACGAGGGGTCGCTGGGGTGCAGCGCGCACCTGGAGGGCCGCTTCGAGGTCATCGGCGGCGACCTGCTGGCGCCCGACACACTGCGCGAGGCGATCGAGCGAACAGGTCCGCGCGAGATCTACCACCTGGCGGCCCCCTCGTTCGTGCCCGCCTCCTGGGAGAGGCCGGTCGAGACGCTGCAGGCGATCGCGGGGTCGGCCGCGGCGGTTCTCGAGGCGGTGCGCGACCTCGACCCCGAGACCCGCGTCTTCATACCCGCCTCGGGCGCGATCTTCGGCGACGCGTCCGAGAGCCCCCAGCGAGAGGACACGCCCTGTCGGCCCACCAACCCTTACGCGATCGCGAAGCTCGCCGCGCACGGCCTCCTCGGCGCGATGCGCTCCCGCGACCGGCTGCACGCCAGCTCGGGGATCGTCTTCAACCACGAGTCCGAGCGCCGTCCCGAGCAGTTCGTGACCCGGCGCGTCAGCCGCGCCGCGGCGGCGATCTCCCTTGGACTGGAGCAGGAGCTGACGCTCGGCTCGCTGGACGCCGTGCGCGACTGGTGCTTCGCCGGCGACATCGTGCGTGGCGCCTGGCTGATGCTCCAGCAGGATCAGCCCGGCGACTACGTGCTGGCCAGCGGCGTCGGCCACACTGTCGCCGAGCTCGCCCAGGCCGCCTTCGCCTGCGTGGGCCTGCGCGCCGAGGACCACATCCGCGTCGACCCGGCGCTGGTGCGCGAGCGCGAGCGCACCCCCAACGTGGGCGACCCGTCACTGGCGCTGCGCGAGTTGGGCTGGCGGGCCGAGACGTCCTTCGAGCAGCTGGTGGAGCGGATGGTCGCGGCCGACCTGCGCTCGCTGGAATCGCTCGCCCGAGGGCTGATCGGCGAGCGCGCCACGGCGCGCCGGCGGTGGGGGGCGGATCGGCTTCGCCGCGATGCGGCGGTCGGGGCAGGATCGGCGCGTCGCGCGGGCCCATCCAATTCAGCCCCTACACTGGCGGCCTGATGCGCACGATCGGTGTCATCGGCCTGGGCTACGTCGGGCTGCCGCTGGCCGTGGCCTTCGCCCGCGAGGACTGCCACGTGATCGGCGTGGACGTCGACGCCCGCAAGGTCGAGGCCATCGAGCAGGGACGCTCCTATGTCGAGGACGTGTCCCCGCAGGAGCTGGCCGACGTCGGCGGGCGCCTGGAGGTGGGCACGCGCTACGCGCCGCTTGCCGACGCGGAGGCGGTTCTGATCTGCGTTCCCACCCCGCTGAGCCGCAACCGCGAGCCCGATCTCGGCCCGCTGATGGAGGCGGGGCGCGCACTGGCCGGAGTGCTCGTCGCCGACCAGCTCGTCGTGCTGGAGTCGACCACCTATCCCGGCACCACCCGCGAGCGCGTTGCTGCCGCTGCTGGAGGAGTCGGGCCTGTCGGCGGGGCGGGACTTCCACCTGGCCTTCTCTCCCGAGCGGGTCGACCCGGGACGCACCGATTACACGCTGCGAAACACCCCGAAGGTCGTCGGCGGCCTGACCGAGGCGTGCGCCGAGCGCGCCCGAGGCGCTCTACGGCGTGGTCTGCGATGAGGTCGTGGGCGTCTCCAGCCCCGAGGCCGCTGAGCTGACCAAGCTGCTGGAGAACGTCTTCCGCTCGGTGAACATCGCCCTGGTCAACGAGCTGGCGATGCTGACCGACCGAATGGGGATCGACGTGTGGGAGGTCGTCGAGGCGGCGGCCACCAAGCCCTACGGCTTCATGCGCTTCGAGCCCGGTCCCGGCATGGGGGGCCACTGCCTGCCCGTCGACCCGTTCTACCTGAGCTGGAGGGCGCGCGAGTTCGACATGGTCACGGAGTTCGTCGAGCTCGCCGGCAAGATCAACCAGCAGATGCCCTACCACTGCGTCGCCAAGGCGCAGCGGGCGCTCAACGACCGAGGCCTGGCCGTGAAAGGCGCTCGCATCGCGGTGATCGGCGTCAGCTACAAGCCGGGCGTGGGCGACGTGCGCGAATCGCCTGCGCTGAAGATCATCGGCCTGCTGCGCGAGCTGGGCGCTGAGGTCGGCTACCACGATCCGCACGTCCCGGACCTGCCCGAGCTGGGGCTGACGAGCAGCCCGTTCGACCAGGCGATAGCCGATGCCGACCTGGCCCTGATCGTCACGGCGCATCCCAGCGTGGACCACGACGCTGATCGCCCGCCGGGCACGACTGGTGGTCGATCTGCGCGGCGTCACGCGCTCGGCCGGCGCCGCCAACGTCGTGAAGCTGTGAGCGGCGACGGGCCGGCCGCGCCCGGGCGGGAACCGCTGCTCGGCGAGGACGTGGCCGTCGGCGAGGATGTGCGATTCGGCGCCTTCGTCGTGGTGCACGACGGCACCTCGATCGGCGCCGGATGCACGATCGGCGATCACGCCGTGCTGGGCAAGCGTCCCGTGCTCGCGCGGCACTCCGCCGCGGCCGGCGACGTCGGAGGCGCTGGTGCTCGAGTCGGGCGTGTCGTGGGCGACCGGCGCGGTCGTCTTCGCCGGCGCCCGGGTCGGCGCCGGGACGATCCTGGGGGACCAGAGCTTCGTGCGCGAGCGCGCCACGATCGGCGCCGGCACGGTGATCGGCCGTGGCAGCGTGGTCGACAACGACGTCGTGCCTGGGCGATCGCGTGCGGGTCCAGACGAACGTCTACCTGACAGCCGCCACGCGTCGTCGAGGACGACGTCTTCCTCGGGCCGGGGGCCATCACGAGCAACGACGACACGATGGGTCGCCACGAGCCGGGCGTGGCCCCGGCCGGGGCGACGCTGCGGCGCGCCTGCCGTGTCGGCGCGGGAGCCGTTCTCACGCCCGGGGTCGAGATCGGCGAGGAGGCCTACATCGCGGCCGGCGCGGTCGTCACGCGCGACGTGCCGCCGCGGGGCGTGGCGATGGGGGTGCCGGCCAGGGTCGTGCGGGAGGTTGGGCCGGAGGATCTGCTGGAGCGCTTCAGGGGGCCTGCGCCGTGACGTGAGGACGTCCGTGGCGCTTCGGGGCGGCGGGCTATCCCCCCGCGCGCAGCGCCGCCACGACCTCTTCTGCCTGCTCGCTGGTGAGCACCGGGCTCATCGGGATCGCCAGGTGGCAGCGGGCGGCATACTCGGTCGCGGTCAGCTCCACGCCGTCGCCCCACTCGCGCATCGCAGCCTGGCGGTGCACGGGCGTGCGGTAGTAGGGCTTGCAGCCGATGCCGGCCGCCGCCAGCGCCGCTTCGGCGCGCTCCACGTCGGTGTCGCCGATCACGTAGAGGTGCCAGGCTGGAGAGGCTCCCGCCACCGCCACGGGCAGTTTCACGAGCTCGCCCAGGCCGGCCTGCTCGTAATGGCGCCCGGCCTGCCTGCGGCCGTCCGAGAGGCGATCGAGGTGGGGCAGCTGCACCCGCAGGATCGCCGCCTGCAGCTCGTCGAGGCGGGAGTTGTAGCCGACCTCCTCGTAGCTGACCTTGTCGTGTGATCCGTGGAAGCGCAGCACGCGCACCCTTTCGGCCAGGGCGGCGTCGCCCGTCGTGATCATGCCCCCGTCGCCGAAGCATCCGAGGTTCTTGGAGGGGAAGAACGAGAAGGTCGCGGCGGTGCCGAGCGATCCGGGACGACCCGGCTCCGCGGTCGAGCCGGCCGCCTGGGCGGCGTCCTCGAGCACGGGCACTCCCAGTGCCTCGATCTCCGCCACGGGGGCGACGTTGCCGAACAGGTGAACGGCGATCACCGCCTTCGTCCGCGGCGTCAGCTGCGGCGCGGACCGTCTCGGCCGTCACGCAGTAGGTGTCCGGGTCGATGTCGCAGAAGACGGGAATGGCGCCCGTCTGGGGGATCGCCTCGGCCGAGGCGAAGAACGTGAACGACGGCACCACGACCTCGTCGCCCGGGCCGACGCCCATCGCGCGCAGGGCGATCGTGATCGCCTCGGTGCCGTTGGCCACGCCGACGGCATGAGCCGCTCCGCAGTAGTCGGCGAACTCGTTCTCGAACGCCTCCACCTCGGGACCGAGGATGTAGCGCTCGCTGTCCAGCACCCGCGCGACCGCCCCACGAAGCTCGTCGTGCAGCCCGGCCAGCGGCGTGGAGGTGTCGAACAGGGGGACAGGCAACCTGCTCAGCTCCCCCCAGCGACTCGAGGTCGGCACGGGTCATCAGCCGGATCATCTCCTCGAAGCTCGTCCTCGGCTTCCAGCCGAGGTCGCGTTCGGCCTTGGAGGCGTCTCCGATCAGGTGGTCGACCTCGGCCGGGCGCACGAACTGCGGATCGATCGTCACGTACTGCTCGTAGTCGGCCAGCCCCGCCTCATCGAACGCGATCTGGCAGCAGTCGCGAACCGAATGGGCCTCGCCCGTCGCGATCACGTAGTCCTCGGGCTGATCGCGCTGCAGCATCAGCCACATCGCTTCGACGTAGTCCCTGGCGTAGCCCCAGTCGCGTTCCGCGTCGAGGTTGCCGAGCCGCAGCTCCTTGGCCAACCCGTGCCTGATCGCGGCGGCGTGCCAGGTGATCTTGCGCGTCACGAACTCCAGCCCCCGGCGCTCGGACTCGTGGTTGAAGAGTATTCCCGAGGTCGCATTCAACCCGTAGGACTCCCGGTAGTTCACCGTGATGAAGTGCCCGTACGCCTTTGCCACCCCGTAGGGCGAGCGGGGGTAGAACGGCGTGCGCTCGTTCTGGGGAACCTCGCGCACCTTGCCGAACATCTCGCTCGATGACGCCTGGTAGAAGCGTGCCTCCGGGCAGACTTCGCGCATCGCCTCGAGCATCCTGGTGACCCCGACGCCGGTGAACTCCGCCGTCAGCGTCGGCTGGATCCAGGACACGGCGACGAACGACATCGCCGCCAGGTTGTAGATCTCCTGCGGCTGCGCCGCCCTCATCGCGTCGACCAGCGAGCGCTGGTCGAGCAGGTCGCCCTGATGCAGGGTCAGGCGGTCGCGCAGGTGCTCTATCCGCTCGAACTTCTCGGTCGAGGCACGGCGGACCATCGCGTGGACCTCGTAGCCCTTCTCGAGCAGCAGCTCGGCCAGGTATGACCCGTCCTGACCGGTGACGCCGGTGATGAGCGCTTTCGGGGCGGGCATCCGGCGGAGCTTATATGCCGTCGCCGACCCGCCCGGCCGGCCGGCCGGCGGCCTTGGCGCGCGAGGGCCGACGGCCTCCGCGGCGGCCCTTGACCGCCGCAGCCCGCCCGTTCGCGTCGCGCCGGCCGCGCAGCCAGGCGACGGTCGCGGCGATCCCGTCCTCCACCCCGATGCGGGCCTCCCAGCCGAGCAGCCGCCGCGCCTTCTGGACCGACGGCCAACGGCGCTGGACGTCCACCGCGAACGTCGGCAGGTGCTCCAGCTCGAACCGATCCGGGTCCTCGCCGCATGCCTCCCAGATCGCGCGAGCGATCTCCGCGACGGTCATCTCGCGTGAGGCGGAGATGTTGAAGTCCTCGTTCAGCCCCGCCGGCGAGCCCATCGCGGTGACGATCCCGTCGGCGATGTCCTCGACGTGGGTCAGCGTGCGGGTCTGCTCGCCCGAGCCGAAGATCTGCAGCGGATGCTGGCCCGAGAGCACCTTCTCGATCAGGTCGGGAACTGCGTGGGCGATGCCGGGCTCCTCGTCGGGCACCTCGCCCGGGCCGTAGGCGTTGAACGGCCGGCAGATCGTGAAGGGGAGGCCATGCTCGTCGTGGGCGGCCCTGCAGTAGACCTCTCCGGTCAGCTTCGAGAAGCCGTACGCCGAGAGCGGCACCGGGCACTGGGGCAGGTAGTCCTCGGGCGTCGGGTAGAGCTCTGCGCGCTCGAAGACCATCGAGGAGGAGACGTAGACGAAGCGATCCACCTCCACGTCCAGCGCCGCGCGGAACACGGCGTTGTAGAGCCCGTTGTTGACCTCGGTCAGGGTGTGGGGGAGCTTGTGGAAGTTGGCGATCCCGCCGACGATCGCGGCGAGGTGGATGACCTGGCTGCAGCCCCGCATCGCCGTCCGCGCCTCCTCCAGGACGCGCAGATCTCCGGTGTGAACCTCACAGCCCTCGCGCATCCACTGCGGCGCGACGCGCTGGTCGGAGACCCGGACCTCGTAGGCCGGGTCGGAGAGCAGCCGCCTGACGACCGCGGCGCCAATCGTGCCGGCGCCGCCCGTGACCAGGACACGACTCATCCGCGGGCTCCGAGGGCGACCAGCTCGGAGGCGTAGCCGAACACCTGCGCGGCGCCCCAGCAGTTCCACGGATCCACCACCAGGCAGTCCTGCGTCCCGCGCTCGGCGATCAGGGCGAGCGTGCGCGCATCGCGGAACTCGCTGTGGTTGGCCGCGACCACGACCACCTCGGCGCCGTCCAGCGCGTCTGCCAGCGCGACGGTCGGCGTCGGGACGTGGGGATCGTGCACCGCCACGTCGGCCAGCTCCCGCTCGAGCAGCCTGATCAGCTTGTGGGCGAGCGAATCGCGCTCGTCGTCGGTGTCGGCCTTGAATGCCAGGCCGAGGACCGCGACCCGGCGGTTGGCAAGCGACCCGAGGCGCCGCCGCACGCCCTCGACCAGGAACAGGGGCACCGACTCGTTGACGCGCGAGACGGCCAGCAGCATCCCAGGCGCCGCCGAGCGCTCCTCCGAGAAGGCGAAGTCCTTGCGCAGGCAGGTGCCCGCGGTGAAGCCGGGCTGGGCGATGCCGCCGCGCGGGTAGTCGCGGTTGATCAGATCGATCACCTCGAACACGTTGGCGGAGTGGCGCTCGCAGTCCATCATCAGCAGGTTGGGGAGCGCGAAATGCGTGTAGCGCAGGATGTTCGCCCAGATCTTGGCAAGCTCGGCCTGCACGGGCGCCGTCTGCACGATCGGTGCGTCGAACACCCCGAACAGCTCCGCCGCGACCTCTCCCGACCGCATGCCGAAGCCGCCGATGATGCACGGCAGCGTGTCGATCTCCTCGAAGAAGCGCCCGGCGGCGATCCGCTCGGGCGCGTGCGAGACGAACACCTCCTCGCCGATCTGGAAGCCGCGGTGCTTGGCCAGGTAGCCGGCGACGAAGTCCGTCGTGCCCGGCGCGATCGTGGAGCGCAGGATCAGCGAGTGCCCAGGGGCGAGGACCCCCAACAGGTCGTCCAGCGCGGCGCGGATGTCGCGCATGTCGATCTCGATGTGGGAGAAGGAGGGCGTACCCAGCGTGATCACGATCTGGCGCGCGCCGGCGGCGTCCGCCACGCGGTTCGACAGCGTCAGTGAGCCGGCGGCCATGACACGATCGAGTGCCTGCTGCGCCCCGCTCTCCGCGAACGGCATGCGACCGCCCCCGACCGCCTCGAGCCGAGCGGGATCGTTGTCGATCCCGATGACCCGCAGGCCGCGATCGGCGAATGACAGGGCCAGCGGCAGCCCTACCCGGCCGAGGCCGACGACGGACACGTCGGCGATGCTCTGCGGGACGTTCATCGAAGGCATGAGGTTAGCCTTCCTCCGATCGTGAGCGGGCACGAGCTGATCTCGGACCTCGCCGCCGCCGAGGAGCTGGCTCCCGAGTGGGACACGCTCGCGGTCGCGGCGTCCAAACCGGTCGCGTGCCCTAACTTCGTGCTCGCCTGGTGGCGACACGTCGCGGATCCCGCCACGCAGGTGCGGATCGTCGCGCTGCGCGACGGCCCCGATCTGATCGGCCTCGCGCCTTTCTACCTGGCCTCGACTCGCATGGGCGTCGCCGAGTACCGGCTGATGGCGGATGACTTCGGTGTCTGCATGGAGCCACTGGCTGCGCCCGGCCGGGAGTGGGAGCTCGCGCGGGCGATCGGGACGGCGCTCTCGGCGACGAGGCCCCGTGCGGCGTCGCTGCGCTTCGGGCCGATGGCGATCGCCTCGCCCTGGACGGCGGCACTGCGCTCGTCGTGGCCGGGGCCGGTTCGGGGGATCGTGAGGCGCAGGCGGGTCGAAGGCGCGCCCGTGATCCTTCTCGAGGAGCCCGGCTACGAGGACTGGTTGGCGACGCTCAGCTCGAGGCTCCGCCGCGACCTTCGCCGTTGCGAGCGAATCTTCGCCGAGGCCGGCGGCAGCAGTCGGTGGAGCGACGAGAGCACGCTGCGCGCGGACGTCGAGGCCTTCGCGCGTCTTCACGGCTCGCGTTGGGAGGGACGCGGCTGGTCGCGGCTGGCCGACCTCGGGGCACGGCTGCCCGATTGGCTCGAGGACGTGGCCGGTGGGCTGATCGCCCAGCGCCGGGTCGGCCTGTGCGTCCTGGAGATCGACGGCGAGCCGGTCTGCGTCGACTTCCACCTCAGCGCGGGTGAGGAGGCCGTCGGGGTGAACGTCGGCTGGGACGAGCGGTGCGCACGCTTCGCACCCGCCAAGCTCGCCGTGCTGAGAGTGGTCCGAGAGGCCTACGGGAAGGGCTGCCGGCGGGTCAGCCTCGGCAACGGGAGCCTCGCCAACAAGGTCCGTATGGCCAACGGCGACGATCCGGTCGCGTGGACGACCGTGATTCCGCCCTCGCCCAGGCTGCCGCAGGCCTACGGCATGCTGCTCCCCGGCCTGACCCGCGACCGCGCGCGCGACACGCTCGTCAGGGTGCTCCCCGAGCCCTGGCTGGGCCGCGCCAAAGGCGCAGTCGGCCGATTGCGCCGCTGAGCCTCAGCCGCCGGCGCGGTGGCGGCTGGCAAGGTACTGCCGGGCGAAGCAGACCACGAAACGGGGGTTGTACCGGGCGTAGCGCCGCCACAGCCGGCGGGGCTCTCGCGAGAGGCGGTATGCCCACTCGAGCCCGGCGCGCTGCATCCACCGGGGCGCCTGGGCGACGAGCCCCGCGTGGAAGTCGAAGGCCGCCCCCACGCCGACGAGCAGCGGCGCCGTCAGGCGCGGGCGCACGAGGTGCATCCACCGCTCCTGCTTCGGCTGGCCCGTGCCGACCCACACGAGGGCCGCTCCGGACGCGTCGATCGCGGCGAGGACCTCCCGCTCCTCATCCGGGCGCAGCGCCCTGAACGGCGGGGAGTAGGACCCGGCGATCACCAGACCGGGGAAGCGATCCCGCAGCCGGGATTCCAGCAGCGCCAGCGCCGCCGGCGTGCGACCGCCGTAGAGGTAGATCGGGATGCCGCGCTCGGCGGCCCGGGCGCAGAAGGCGAGCATCAGGTCGGGGCCATAGACGCGGGTCGCCCGCCGGTGCCCCAGCGCCCTCAGCGCCCACACCAGGGGCTGGCCATCGGGGACGACCAGCGTCGCCGCGCGGACGGCCGCCGCGACGTCGGCGTCCTCGCGGGCGCTCATCACGAGGTTCACGGCGGCTGCCGTGAGGTACCCGCGCGAGCCCGAGGCGATCATCCGCTCCATCCAGTCGACCACCTCTGCGTAGTCGCTGACGGCCAACGGCACCCCGAGCACCTCGGCGCGCTCGGGCCGTGGCGGGGCGGATGAGGTGGAGGCTTGCTCGGCGTGAATTGCGTGAAGATACCTGGCTCCGTGGCGATCGACCCCGACTTCTGGCTGCGGCGGCGGGTGCTCCTGACCGGCCACACGGGGTTCAAGGGAGCGTGGTTGTCGCTCTGGCTGGCGGCGATGGGCGCCGAGGTGACCGGCCTCGCGCGGGGAGCCCCGACGAGCCCGGCGCTGTATGAGCAGGCGGCTGTCGGCGAGGGGCTGAGCGGACTCGACGTCGACATCCGCGACGTCGAGAGCCTGGCCGCGGCGCTGGAGCGCTCCGGCGCGGAGATCGTGATCCACCTGGCCGGCCAGCCACTGGTCCGGCGCTCGCTGCGCGATCCCGCCCTGACCTACGAGGTCAACCTGATGGGCACGGTCAACCTGCTCGAGGCGGTGCGCCGCTGCGGAGCACAGGCGCGGGCGGTCGTGGTTGTGACGTCGGACAAGTGCTACGAGAACACCGGCAGAGAGCGGGCTCCGTTCAAAGAGGACGACCGCTTGGGGGGCGGTGATCCCTACTCGAGCTCGAAGGCCTGCGCCGAGCTCGCCGTCGCCTCCTACCGAGCCGCCCTTCTCACCGCGCCCGACGCCCCGCGCGTGGCCACCGCCCGCGCGGGCAACGTGATCGGCGGCGGGGACTGGGGCGAGGACCGGCTGCTCCCCGACGCGCTGCGCGCGGTCGAGCGGGGCGAGCCGTTGCGGGTGCGCAATCCCGCCGCGGTCCGCCCGTGGCAGCACGTGCTGAACCCGCTCGCCGGCTACCTGCTCCTGGCACAGCGCCTCTGGGCCGACCCCGAGGCCGCGCGCGCGTGGAACTTCGGGCCTCCACAGGCGGATGCGAGGCCCGTCGGGTGGATCGTCGACCGGTTGGGGGAGCTATGGGGAGGAGAGCTGCGCTGGGAGCTCGACCACGGTCGGAACCCGCCCGAGGCGGTGCACCTCGCGCTCGACTCGACCGCCGCTCGCGAGCGTCTGGGCTGGCGGCTGGTCTGGGGCCTGGAGGAGGCCCTGGCGCTGACCGTCGAGTGGCATCGTCGCCAGCGTCGCGGCGAGGACATGCGCCGCGTGAGCCTCGACCAGATCGCGGCCTTCATGAGCGAGCGGGAGGCCTAGGAGACCCCCATCCGCGAATCGGGCGAGGGCGCCCGCTGGGCATGGCTCGCCGACCCTCGGGCACCCCGAGTCGGAGACATTCGCCGCGGCCGGCTGCACGGCGAACGCCCGTCCCTGCTGGGCATGTCCAGGCGCTCGCCCGCCCCGCTGGCCAAGCCGCTCCGGCGGGCCTAGCCTCAGCGCCATGAGCCCAGCGACACTTCGCCGCTACCGCGCCGAACGCCTGCTCCGGCGGGACTTCGAGGCTTCCCGGGCCACGGTCCTCCGCGCCGTGCGCGCCCGGCTGGGCGCCGCCGGCGGCAGGCTCGACGACGGGGATCTCGAGGCCTGCTACGCGGCGGCCTGGCAAGGCCTTTACGCAGCTGCCCTCGAGGGCCGGGAGATCGCCAACCCGCGTGCCTGGCTCGTGGTGGTGACCTACCGGCGGGCGGTCGAGGAGCACCGGGCTCGGCTGCGGCGGGAGAGCCCGCTCGCGCCCCCCGCGGGCGGCGAGGGTCTCGAGGAGGACCTGGACGATCGCATGCGCCTGCGGCAGCTGCTCGAGGGGATGCGGGGTCGCCTCGGCGCGCGCGAGCGCGAGGCCGCGGCGCTCTGCTACCTGCAGGGGTACTCGCGAGCCGAGGCGGCCCGCCGCATGGGCATCAGCGAGGCACGGATGCGCAAGCTGATGGAGGGGCGCGGTCGGGGGCAGCTCGGCGTCGCCGCGAAGGTCGGCGCCCTGGTCGAGACGATCCGCGATGGGGCCTTCTGCGAGGAGCACGCGTCGCTGATGCGGGCGCTGGCCTATGGCGTGCTGGACCCCGACGGCGAGCGCCACCGGCTGGCGGTGGCGCATCGCCGCAACTGCCCCGCCTGCCGTCGCTATGTCGCATCGCTGCGCGGTCTCGCCATCGCGCTTCCGCCCGTGCTGGGGCCCTCCCGCGCGGCCTGCGGCGGTCTCTCGCGGCTGATCGGCCTCGGCCACGGCGGGAGCCGGGGCGGCGCCAGCCGGATCCTGGCGGGACGGGGATGGCTCTCTCGCCCCGTGGCGCCCGGCGGGCGCTCGGCGGGCGCCGTGGGGGCCTCGGCGGCGGGAGCCGGAGGGGCGGCTGGTGGCAGCTGGGTGATGGGGGCAGGACTGGGCGCGAAGCTCGCCGTCGGCTGCCTGCTGGCGATCGGGATCGGCGCCGGCTGTGCGACGTTGGGCGGCGCGCCGCGAGAGCACGGCGCACGCGCGCCGATCGGCGCCACGCCCCGCCCGCGCGATGGCTGTCCCTGCTCGCCGGCGTCCTCTGCGGCGAGCCGGCCATGGGGGCTCGGCGTCGCGGGTCCCGGCGCCGCCGGTCCGCGGGGCGCCGGCGCTTCCGCCCTGGGCGGCTCGGAACGCGAGTTCGGCCCGGAGCAGGCGACCGTCCCGGCCGTTCGGGGCACGGGCAGCTACCAACTCGCACCGGTCGCGTCGCGCTCCTCGGTCCCGCCGGCGGCCGCGCCCCGGGCCACGACCGCGGCCGAGGCCGGCGGGGCGGCGGCGCCCATCCCGGCAGGCGAGCCCTCCTCGGCGGAAAGAGAGTTCTCTCCCGGCTAGCGTTGCGGTCCCCTGTCGGTCGTGAAAGCGCGGAGTGGGTCCCGCCGCTAGGCTCCGCTCGTGATCGGGCCGAAGGTGGTCACCGGCTCCTCGGAGTGGCCGCACATCGTCGTGCTCGAGCCCCACAACGCCGGCCTGGCCCTCGCCCGCACGATGCGGCCTCTGGGCGCCCGGGTCACCGTGGTGGTCAGACCGGGTCACACCCTGGTCGCCCACAGCCGTTTCGTGGAGGCAGTGGTGGCTGAATTCCAGCCGCATGGGGAGCCCTGGCTCGCGGTGCTGCGCAAGATCGCCGAGGAGGCGCAGGAGGTTGTCGTGCTGCCCGCCACCGACCCGGGCAGCGAGCTGCTCGTCCACGCGGCCGAAGGTCTGCCGTCGAACCTGCGCCTGTTCGAGCATCCCGGCAGCGCCCACATGAGCCTGATGGACAAAGCGCTCGCCGGAGAGATCGCGACCAGGGCAGGTGTGCCGGTGCCATGGACTCGGCCCGTCAACGACGAGGCGGAGCTCGCCAGGGCCGGCGATCAGGCGCCGTGGCCGTGCGTGGTCAAGCCGATCCTCTCCCATCAGTGGCGCGAGCGCTACGGCCAGGAACGGGCCTTCCTCGTCAGGGGCGCCGAGGAGGCCATGGCGCGCCTTCGCCAGCCGATCGCCGACGGCGTCGCCATGCTGCTGATGCAGTACGTGCCGGGCGGCGAGGACCACCTCGAGGAGGCGACCGTGGTGCGGCTGGCGGATGGCAGCTATCCCGTCAACTGGGGGTTTCGCAAGCTGCGTCAGTACCCCCCGGGGTTCGGCGCGACGACCGTGGGCGAGTCGGCCGAGGTGCCGG
This sequence comes from uncultured Solirubrobacteraceae bacterium, assembly GCA_963760785.1. Taxonomy (GTDB): domain Bacteria; phylum Actinomycetota; class Thermoleophilia; order Solirubrobacterales; family Solirubrobacteraceae; genus Palsa-744. The sequence continues at coordinate 333,311 of CAVXEL010000003.1, forward strand.
CGGCGGTGCAGCTCGCGCGGCGCGTGCTCGACGAGGCCGGCTTCGTCGGCGTCGCCAACGTCGAGACCAAGCGCCACGCCGAGACCGGGGAGAGCTGGTTCCTGGAGGTGAACGTGCGGCTTCCCGGCCAGTGGGGCCTCGGGGACGCCTGCGGCGCACAGGCCTCGCCCCGTCTCGTCGCGGCGATGATCGGCCGCGAGCTGCCGGCGCAACCGCCGCCCCGTCCCGGGGTCCGCGTGGTCTTCCCCGAGCTCGACAAGAAGGTCATCGGACCCGAGCTGGCGGCGGTCTCGCCGTGGCGGCGCCCGGCGCTGGCGTGGCGGCTTGCACGGTCCTACCGGCACACCCGCGAGATCGGCCTGTTCGATCCTCGCGATCCCGGTCCCGGGCTGGCCTTCGCCGGGGAATTCGTGAGGCGCAGGCTGGCGGGCCTGAAGCCTGCGGCCCGACGGGATCGCTAGCCGAGCCCGAGCGTCAGGCCCGCGGGAAGACCCTGGCGAGCTTGCGGAGCGCCAGCGGGTTGCCCGCGGGGCGCAGTCGCCCTCTCGCGACGGCCCGCAGAGGGCTGAGTCGCTCGCCGACGATGTCGACCCAGTCCTGCCAGGAGATCCGCAGGCGCAGGTCCGGGCGGCTGGCCTCACCCTGCGCGACGCGTGTCGAGCCGTTGTCGACCGTCAGGTGCCACGCGGGGATGTCCGGGTCGGTGAACTCCCACTGGAACGTGGTCGCCCCGCTCAGCCCGTGGGCGGGGTTCACCTGCCGGCGGATCATGTCGAACAGCAGCTCTACGGTCTCCTGGTCGCGACTGGTGGGTCCCTCTCGCACGCCGATCACGCCGGCTTTGGCCAGCGCGCGCCCGCGCTGGGAGATCTCGAGCGGCGTCAGGCCGGGAGGCAGCAGCGGTGGCCCGGGGAGCGTCTCCACGGCAAGCCCGGCGGAGCGCAGCTTGGTGGTCATCGAGGTGAGACCTTCGACCCCCACCTCGTCGAAGGTGGCGCCGAAGGTGGTGATGTAGCGCTCGTCCCATCCGGGTGGCATGAGCACCTGGGCGGTGTAGCGAGTCACGTCCCGGAGCAGGGCGGCGACCGCCCGCGGCACGCCCACGGGGTCTTCGCGGTTGAGGTCCGAGAGCAGCTTCACACCGAAGCCGATGTGGCGCTGCTCGTCGGCCGCGATGTTCTGCATGCCCGCGCGAAACGCGGGAAGCTGCTCGCGCCGCTCCAGGTAGCCGCAGATGAAATGCTGGCCCGGCTGGGCGAGCGCCGCCTCGATCACCACGTGGTAGAGCGTGACCGCGGCCGCCAGGCGCGCGGGGGAGCGATCGGCGCGCAGCTCGTCGGCCATCCTGTCGAGGCGGTCGAAGATCTTCCGGAAGCCCGACGTCAGCTGCGGCCGGATCTCCCGCAGCCCGCCGGCCATCGAACCGTCGCCGATCCCGCAGACCTCGTTCATGAAGCGCTTGAAGAAGACCGCGTGGCGAGCCTCGTCGACCTGCTGGGTGGCCAGGAAGTACTTCTGCTCCTCGCGGGGCGCCGCGTCGATGTACGGGGACAGGTTGTCCGCGACGGCGTCCTCGCCCCAGAAGAACAGGCAGTAGTTCCACAGCGCCGCCTGACGCTCGAACTCGGTGAAGTCCTCCCGCCACTGCCTGGCGTCCTCGGTGAAATCCAGCTCGGTGGCGCTCCAGTTCCCGCGCTCCCAGCGGGCGTAGAGGTCCTCGTAGGAGATCGCGTCGGCCGGCAGCGAGGCGAGGCCTGGTGCCCCTGGGGGCGTGGGAGCGGTGGCGCTGGCCATCGTGGGTCCTCCTATCGGCGGGATTGGGATAACGAACGTTATCGGAATAGCGTTTGCTCTGTCAAGTAAGATCGTAGGCGCATGAACCAGACCGCGGCCGGATCAGAGGCGCCGGCGGGCGCCGGCGCCCACGCCACCCGGCTGACCCGCGAGCAGAGCCGGGCGAACACGCGCGAGCGGCTGCTGGCGGCCGCCCGCAGGGTGTTCGCGCGCAGCGGGTTCCACGGCGCCTCGGTCGAGGAGATCGCCTCGGAGGCGGGGTTCTCGACGGGTGCCCTGTACTCGAACTTCGAAGGGAAGGAGGACCTGTTCCTGGCGCTGATGGACCGCGAGATCGACGAGCACGCCAGCGAGATCGCCCGAGCTGTCACCGAACAGGCTTCGATCTCCGACCGTGCGACGGGCGGCGCGCGGCGATGGATGACGATGATCGAGCGCGAGCCCGAGGTGCTGCTGCTGTTCATGGAGTTCTGGGCCTACGGCGTGCGCGACGCGAGGATGCGCCCGAAGGTGGCGGCGCGCTTCGCGCACATGCGCCAGGTGCTCACCGGGCTGATCGCCGACGGCGTCCGCGACTTCGACCTCGAGCTGGCGATCCCGGCGGAGCAGCTGGCGATGGCGATCGACGCGCTCGCCGACGGGATCGCCCGGCAGAAGCTGGCCGACCCCGACGCGGTGCCCGACGAGCTGATGGGCCGGGTGCTGTCACTGCTGCTGTCGGCCGTCACCCGGCCGGCGCCAGGCACAGACAGGCGTAGTGCACCGTGAACAGCCGCCGCGCCGCCGCGGGCGCGACCCGACTCAGACCGAGGCGCAGCGCCCACTTTGCCGTGGCCGCCGCGCGCTGCTCCGGGGAGACGGCGAAGAAGCGATGAGCCGCGAGCGGCAGCGGGTCCTGCAGCTCCGCCGCGACGGACAGCCCGGCGCGCGTGACGATCTCGCGAGCGGCCCGGCGGTCCAGGCGCTGCAGGTGCCCGATCTCGGCTGAGTGCTCGCGCTTGGCGCGCCTGGAAGCCGACAGGTTGGCCTCCAGCGGGACCTCGACGACGACGGCCGGGCAGACGCGGGCCACCTCGGCGAGCAGCGCAGCAGGGTCCGGTACGTGCTCCAGGACGTGCGAGAGGATTCCCAGCTCGTACGCGCCGTCGGCGATGGGCAGGGCGCGACCGTCGAACAGGTCGACCGCCGCGATCTCCTCACGGCCCCGCGCGATCGCGGCCGCGGGCCCGCTGATCTCCACGCCCGCCAGCTGACCGCCGAAGCCTCTGCGCGACAGCTCGACCAGCAGCGCCCCGTCGCCGCAGCCGACGTCGAGCGTGCGGGCCGGCGCCAGTCCCCTCCGGCGGCACAGCGAGAGGATGTGGTCGGCCTTGCCGACCGCGCCGAGCGCTCTCCATCGCGCATATACGGCCGCCTGCGGACCCTCCAGCGAGTAGGCGCGCTCGTAGAAGCGGATCAGGTCCGAGGAGTCCTCCACCGCGAGGATTATTGTGGGCGCGATGACCGCCAAGCTCACGGCGTCGCTTCGGCATGCGCCGGCGACGGTCTCCGGGCTGGCCGCGATCGTGCTGTTCGTCGTGTGGGCGACCGACCAGGCCGGCTATCCGGTCACCCACTGGGCTCCCGGCGGCATCTTCGTCCTCGTGCTGCTCGCGAGCACCGCCGTGCTCGTGCGGGGCTCGCTCGCCCGCATCCCGGCACCCACCCGGATCGCGCTGGGCTGCCTGACCGCGTACACCGCCTTCAGCTACCTCTCGATCCTGTGGGCGGCGGCGCCGGGCGAAGCCTGGGAAGGCGCGGACCGGACGCTGCTCTACCTGCTGGTGTTCGCGCTGTTCGCCTGCTGGCCCCAGCGCGGGCCGACCGCGGCCGCCCTGCTGCTCACCTGGATCCTGGCGATCGTCGGGCTGGCCCTGTTCACGCTCGCCCACCTCGACGCGGCCTCCAGCGCCGGGCTCGCCTCGCTGCTGCCCGGGGGTCGCCTGGACTATCCGACCGGTTACCCCAACGCCAATGCCGCGCAGTGGCTGATGGCGATGTGGCCCGCGCTGTTGATGGCGAGGGAGCGGCGGCTCCCGTGGGCTCTGCGCGGGCTGCTGGCGGGCGGCGCGGTGCTGCTCGCGGAGGTCGCGCTGCTCAGCCAGAGCCGCGGCTCTCTGTACGCGACCCCGGTGATGCTGGTGCTCGTCTTCGCCCTGCTTCCCGGCCGGGTGCGGACGTTCGCGATCCTCGTGCCAGTCGCATGTGGCATCGCCGCGGCGGCTCCGGCCGTCCTGCGTGTCTACGACCACCTGCGCAGATGGCCACGTGGTGAGGGCGACCCTGAGCCATGCGACGGCGGCCGCCCTGCTCGCCTCGCTGGCGGTGGCGGCGATCGTTGCGCTTGGAGGCCTGCTCGAGGCGCGAAGGCCGCTGCCACCCCCCGCGGCACGGACGGTACATCGTGCCGTCAGCGCCACGGCGATCGCGGCGCTCGTGGCCGTGCTGGCCGCCGGACTCGTAGTGGCCGGCGACCCCGTCGCCCGCGTCGAACACGCCTGGCACAGCTTCAAGGGCGGCTACAGCGAAGGCAACAACGGCGGGAACCGCCTGCTCAGCGGGCTGGGGAGCAACCGCTACGACTTCTACCGGGTCGCGCTCGACGAATTCGAGGCTCATCCGCTTGTAGGCATCGGCGCCGACAACTTCCAGCAGCAGTACCTGCGGTTGGGCCGCAGCGCGGAGACGCCCCGCTATCCGCACAGCGTCGAGCTGCGAACCCTCACCCAGACGGGGCTGATCGGCCTGGCTCTGGCGCTGGCCGGCCTGCTCGCCGCCCTGCTGGCCGCCGGGCGGGCGATCCGCGGTCCCGACCGCCTCGGCGCCTCGGTCGCCGCCGCGGCGCTTGCCGGCTTCGGCTACTGGGTCGTGCACGGCTCGGTCGACTGGTTCTGGGAGTTCGCCGGTCTGGGCGCCCCCGCCTTCGCGATGCTCGGCCTCGCCTGCTCGCTCGCGCCCCGGGGAGGCGGGGACGCGGAGGCCGTGGCCTCCCCGGCCGAGTCGCCCCCGTCCACGTCGGGGCCCGGCGGGCCCGTGGCGGCTGGATCGCCCGGGGCCGGGACGCGGCGCGCTCCCGATCCTCGGCGTGTCCTCGCCGTTGCGGGCTTCGCGCTGCTGATCCTCGCCGGCGTCCTTGCCTTCGCCGGTCCCTGGCTCAGCCAGCTCGAGGTGCAGAACGCGGCGCGTATCTGGCCGCGGGCGCCCGCCAGCGCATACTCGCGGCTGGATCAGGCGGCTGAACTCGATCCCCTCAGCGACGAGGCGTATCTGGTCGCCGGCTCGATCGCTCTGCGCTTCGGCGACCTGACGCGAGCCGACCGCGCCTTCGCCGACGCTCTGGCGCGGGTCCCCGACGACGCCTACGCGACCCTCGAGCGGGGCGCCATCGCCTCGACGCGAGGCAACCGGTCGGCGGCGCTGGCCGAGCTGAGCCGGGCCGCCGCGCTCGATCCGCGCGATCCGCTGACCCGTGAGGCTCTGCTCACTGTGCGCCGGGGCGGGCGAGTCAGCGTCGAGGAACTGAACAGGGCGATTCTGCGCAAGGCCCAGGAACTGGCCTGAGCGGTTCTCGCGGTCCGCCGGCGCCGCGACCAATATTTGAAATCGGCCTCGACACGCCCGGGTGGCTTCTGTAGCTTATGTTTCATCTCGTCGATTCGTCGATGCTCGGGCGGGGGGCATGCATGTATCTGCCAACCGAGAGGACGACAGTTCGAGTGGCATGGAAAGAGGGCGCTCTGTTGCTCCGGCCGATGAAGGGAACCCACGGTGGGGATGTATGGGTAGGCATCGCTTTTCAACGACAGCCGCGCTGACGGCGCTGGCAACACTCTTGGCGGTCCCGGTGGCCGCGCAGGCGTCGAGCACCCTGCTCAGCGGTTATGGCGGCCCCGGCGAGGGCAACCAGGCGATCCTCGGCTCCACGCTCATCGGCGGAGGTGGGTCCTCCGGGGGCGGAGGGTCCTCGGGGGGCGGAGGGTCGGGGGGCGAAGGCCGGACGGGAAGCGCCAGCCAGACGGGCAGCGGCTCGGGCGTGGCCACGGCAGGCGCCGGGCATGGCGCGGCACGGTCGGGCGCGCAGGGAGCCAGCCGCGCGCAGGCCTCGCCGCGGAAGTCATCCGCCCTGCCCGCTCTGACGTACTCATCGGCGACCGAGGCCGCCGACCAGTCGGCCGGGACGCCCGCCCTAGGCCTCACGGGCGATGACCTCGCTTACACGATCCTGGGATTCGGCGTGCTTGTGGCGGCCACGACGATCACCGCGCGCCTGTCGCGCCGGGCACGGTAGGGGGACGCGGCTAAAGCCATGCGACCCAGGACCCGAGTAGTCAGGTAGCGACGGGAAGCACCAGTCGATGGACCGCGCCCGAGTCACCCAACAGACCACCTCCAGCACGATCTCGCTGCGCAGCGAGCTGGTTCACGACGCCCCGAGCCCCAGGGCGCTGCGGCGCGGCACGTTCCAGGGACCCCTGCAGTGGGCGCTGGAGGGGGCGGGTTGGGGCATCGTCAGGCCGGTGACCGACTTCGTGATGGTCACCATCGCCGTGCTGATCGCCGTCGACGGGGTCGAATCGGCCCTGCACATCAACAGCCTGCGCGCCCCTCTGCTGGCCCTGCCGGCCGTGGTCGTGCTGCTCTTCTACCTGCGCGGGCTGTATCGCACGAAGCTGCGTGCGCTGATGATCGACGGGTTCGTGCCCGTGATCAGCGGCGTGTCGGTCGCCGCGATGGCGGTGGCCGTGCTCGGCACGTTCCTCAACAACCAGGTGCCGAGCCAGGGCGACTGGCTGAAGGCCTGGTTCTTCTCGCTGATCTTCGTCGGCCTGGGCCGGACGGCGCTGGCGTTCGCACAGCGCCGGGCGCGAGCTCGGCGGCTGGTGGGCAAGCCGGTGCTGATCATGGGCGCGGGAGTCGTCGGCGCGCAGGTGGCCCGTCGGCTCGAGAACCACCCCGAGTACGGCCTGGCCCCGGTCGGGTTCCTCGACGAGGACCCGCGCTCGGTCGCCGAGGTCGGCGGCCGGGAGGTGCCGGTGCTGGGGACCATCGACGACCTCGAGGAGGCGGTCGCGCGAACCGGCGTCAAGAACCTGATCGTCGCGTTCTCGTCGGTCGCGGACGCCCGCGTCAGCCGTCTGATCCCCCGCTGCCAGGAGCTGGGCGTCGACGTCTCGGTCGTTCCCCGGATGTTCGACCTGATCAACGACCGCGTCGGCTACGACACCGTGGGCGGGCTGCCGCTCCTGTCCTTCACGGCGGTCGACCCCAAGGGCATGCAGTTCGCGGTCAAGCACGCTTTCGACAGGGTGCTCGCGCTGGTCCTGCTGATCGTCTTCTCGCCGGTGATCCTGACCGCGGCGATCGCGGTGCGCCTCAGCAGCCCCGGAGCGGCTCTGTTCAAGCAGCGCCGCGTGGGCCGCGACGGCAAGGTGTTCGACTTCTACAAGTTCCGCTCGATGCGCGAAGCCACTCGCCACACCGAGCCCGGCGACGCCGGCTCGAGCGCGCTCGACTTCCTGCTCGCCGGCGACGTCGCTCCGGGCGGGGTCGAGGGAGAGGACAGGCGCACGGCTGTCGGGCGCTTCCTGCGCAGCACCTCGCTGGACGAGCTGCCGCAGCTGTTCAACGTGCTGCGCGGCGACATGAGCCTGGTCGGACCGCGGCCGGAGCGTCCCGAGTTCGTCGAACTGTTCAGGAACGACATCATCCGCTACGGGGATCGCCACCGGGTCAAGTCGGGCATCACCGGCTGGGCCCAGGTCCACGGCCTGCGCGGGCAGACCTCGCTGGCAGAGCGCGTCGAGTGGGACAACTACTACATCGCCCACTGGTCGCTCGGGCTGGATCTGAAGATCCTGGCGCTGACCCTGGTCGCGCTGTTCCGCAACGCGGGTTGAGTCAGATGCTCCCGGTCGCAGCCCTGCCGGGGCCCGCCCAGTACTGAAAGGCGCGGACCCGCAGGCCGGTCGTCCCCAGAACGGCGGGAAGCGTGATCGAATAGCGGTTGAAGCGGTCCAGGGTGAAGAGCGCCCTGTAGCGCAGCACCGTGCCCTGGAAGGCTTCCAGGCCCATGTAGTCCGCGACAGGTCCGCTGCCGCTGGCGATCACGTTCGACCCGCGGCGCCGCAGGGTCACCGAGACGGCGCTGAACGGCCCGGTGGGGTCATCGAACGCTTCGCGCAACGCGGTGAAGGCACGCTTGTGGGTGCCGTTCCTGGACACCGCGCCGAAGCTTTCGGCCCGCGAGTCGGCCAGCTTGTAGACGATCGCCGCCGCCAGGTAGGGCGCGGCCGACATCTCCCGGATCGCGTCTCGCAGGTTCAGGGCCTGGGTGCCGGCCGTGACGCATGGCTGTTCCTGCTCGGTTCGGCGGGCGGGCCAGCAGCTGCTCCAGCCGAACTCGTCCAGCCACAGCGGCTTGGTGTCGTGATAGGCCAGCTGCACTTCGCGGATCGCCCGCAGCGAGCCCAGGGTCAGGTGGTAGTAGTGCACCGACAGGCCGTCGTAGAAGCCCTTGATGCCCGCTGCGTACAGCGCCCGCAGGAAGGCGCCGCTGGAGCCGACCATCGACCCGGCGACCACTGGGAGCGTGGGGTCGACCTGCTTGACGGCCGGGTAGGCGGCGCGCAGGAGCCTCGCGTAGTTGGCGGCCTTGTTGGGCCCGGCGAAATAGTCTTCGTTGGACTGGTCGGGCTCGTTCCACACCTCGATCGCGGCGAGCCGGCTGCCGTAGCGCCGAGCCAGCGCGGCCAGCAGCGCACCGTAGGCAGACGGATCGCGCGGCGGCCACGCGCCGGCGGTCGAGGAGCGACCGGCGATGCACCTGGACAGGATCGAGCGGGGCGCGGAGGACACCCAGCACGGGGTGCTGGCGACCGTCGCGCTGACCTTGATGCCGGCGGCCGCGGCGTCACCGATGAGGCGGTCGGCGAAGGCGAGCGCGCGCGCGTTCAGCACTGGTCCCGCGGGCTCCAGGACCGACCAGGGCAGGTCGACCCTGACGATCTTCGCGTGCAGCCTGGCCGCCAGTGCGATCGCATGGTCCGCTTCGGCAGGTGTCGAGCCCGACCCGAGCCCCGGGATGTTGATTCCGCCCATCGGCGCGCCTGCGGCCTGAGCGGCCGCCGCGGACATCGTCAGCGCTGCCACCGCAAGCAGCGCGGCGAGCCTGCGGGAAGCTCGATGCATGGCCGACAAGATAGTGGTGGCAGCGGGTCCCGCGCGGCGATAGGGGCGCTGGACGCGAGGCGTCCGCCGGGGCGAGGCCGGCAGCCCGGGCCGGGGACGGCGCCCCGAGCGGGATCGCCAGTCGGCCCGCGCGGCGGCCGCTAGGCTTGCTGGCGGATGCCGCAGACCTGGTTCTGGATGCAGATAGCCGTCGTCGTGTTCGTGGTGATCGGGATGGTGATCGCGATCACCAAGCTGGCCTAGTGTCGTGAGTCAGAAGTTCGACGGCGTTTCCCGGCGCCTGCCCGCGTCTGACGCCCGCCGCCGTCGCCTCACGTACTACCGGTACGCACGACGCCGCCGTCGAACGTCAGCCACGCCCATCCATCCGGCAAACTCGCGCCCAACTTCTGACTCACGACACTAGATCGTGCAGTCAACCATCTAGCGTCTGGCGCCCCACGGCCAGCGCCGCCCGCCGCGGCGGGCGATCGTGACGGGTGGGCGCCGCGGGATCGCGCCGCCGTCGAGGATCGCGGCGGGTACCTCCCATGTCAGCCAGTCCTGTAGCTCCGCGACGCCTGCGGCGCGCAGCTCCTGCGCCATCCCCGGCGCCCGCCCGCCGGCGTCGTGGGCGTCGGAGGCGACGTTGTGGATCAGCTCCGCCTCGAGCAGGTCGAGGGCGAAGCGCCGGACCTGGCCGCCGAAGCGCCCGACCAGCGACCCGGCGGTCAGCGAGCAGAGCGCGCCGGCGTCGACGAGCGCTTCCAGCAGAGCCGGGTCGCGCTGGAACGCGGGGCAGCGCTCGGGATGAGCCAGCAGCACCCGGTGTTCGTTGCGATGCAGATCGGCGATGGTCGAGTCGAGGCCCCTGGCGACCGTCGAGAAGGGCGGCTCGATCAGGAGCCACGGACCGTCCCCGAGCCTCAGCGCGGCGAGCTCCTCGGCCTCGAGCTCGGCCACCCGTGTGATCGCGACCTCCGCCCCCAGCACGACCCGGACCGCCGGACCGGGCTCGGGCAGCGACGCCCGCAGCAGGGCGGCGGCCGCGGCGATGCTGCCCGCATCGTTGGGGTAGCGCGAGCTGACGTGGGGGGTCGCGACGATCGTCGTGATCCCCGCCGCCTCGGCGGCGCGCAGGATCGCCAGCGATCCGTCCACCGTCTCCGGCCCATCGTCGATCCCGGCCAGCACATGGCTGTGCAGGTCGATCATCACCGCTCGCCCCTGCCGCGCCTCGCCAGTGTTTCCAGCCGGCCGCTGACGGGCGCCGGCAGCGATCGCACGAGCTCCTTGCCGCGATGGCGCATCACCAGCGGCGCCAGTTCCGCCCGCGTCGCCGGCCAGCGGCGGTTGCGCACCACCAGCCCTCCCCAGGTCAACTCGTCCTCGCTGTCGGCGAAGCGCAGCTTGTACTCGTGCCGCCCGACCCCCAGGTCCAGGCGGCGCTCGCCTCGCGTGATCGCGTCCTCGAGGGCGGCCAGGATCGTGAGCATCGAGGGCTTCAGGTCGGCGTGGCGCTCGGACCAGCCGCCGTTCCAGTACTTCAGCTCCTCGCCCGCGGCGAGGAACAGCTGGACCGAGATCGGCTCGCCTTCGATCTCGGCCGTCCACAGACGCATCCGCTCCGGGCCCAGTGCGGCAGCGGCTTCGTGGAGCATCGCCGGCACGCCGGCGCGCGCCAGTCCCGACGCGCCGCGGCCGCGCCAGCGCTCGAGGTGGAGCGCCAGCATCGCCTCGAGCCCCGCTTTCCTCTCCGGCGGCTCGCACAGGAGGCGCACCCGTCCTCCGCGCGCCGCCAGGCGTCGGCGCATGCGCCTCATCTGTCCACGGAAGTTGCTCGAGCGGCCCGCCAGCCAGGCGTCCGGGGCCGCCGAGTCGTGCGGCAACCGCACGGCGGGCGCGGGCAGGACGGAGTTGCGGTAGCGGGCCAGGCGCGGCCCGCCGCCCGCTGTCCCGGCAAGCCGCCGCGTCCAGCTCGAGCCGGCCGGCACCGCCTCGAAGGCGATCAGGTCGGGTCGCGGGCGCATCCCCAGGATCGCTCCACGCAGCGCCTGCGCCACCTCGTCCTCGCGGCCGGCGCGCGCGAGCAGGTCGACGCGGTCGGAGAGCTCGGCGCCCAGGAAGCGCAGGTCGACCCGCGAGCGCTGACCCTGGTGCACGAACCACGGCGCGAGCCCGAGCAGCTCACCGCCGTCGCGCACGGCGACGACCCGCATCTCGCTGCCGGCCGGCGCGAGCCGGCGCCACCACGGGAGCATCCAGCCCGGCGAGCAGAGCGGCAGTGACGCCCCTCGGGCCAGCTCGTCCCAAGCCGGCGCCAGGGCTCCGGCGGCAGCGAGGTCGTCGATCACTTCTGCGCGCGCCATGGGGCGCAGTCACATTAGCCGCCCTCGGGGCAGCGGGCACAGCGGAAACATTCGCGTGGACGGCGCTCAGGCGTCGGGGATATGATCGCCCGCGGGTCGGCACGGCCCCATCAGACGACCGCGCGAGGAGGCCAGGCATGTTCAAATCGATCGTCGTGGGCACGGATGGCTCGGACACGGCAACGCAGGCCGTCCGCCAGGCGGTCGACCTGGCCCGCGACGTGGGGGCCAAGATCGAGCTCGTCAGCGCCTACGAGCCCGTGCCCTCGCAGCGGCTCAGCGAGGAGCGCCGCGACGCTCCGGAGGACCTGCAATGGGCGATCAACCCGCGCGAGGACGTCGACGCGACGCTACAGGCCGCCGCGGATCTGGCGCGCGCCGCCGGCGTGGATGTCGACACCTACGCGCGACAGGGGGACCCGGCCGACGCGATCCTCGACGTCGCCGAGGAGCAGGGGGCCGACCTGATCGTCGTGGGCAACAAGGGCATGACGGGAGCCAAGCGGTTCCTGCTCGGCTCGGTGCCGAACAAGGTCTCCCATCACGCACCCTGCTCGGTGCTGATCATCCGCACCACCTAGCGATTCAGCTGACGACGCGCGGCGCCAGCCCGCGCAGGCGCTGGGCGGCTATCCAACTGTCGTCGCGCAGCCTCCGCAGCGGGTTGGTTCGCCCGACGTTGAACCGTCGCGCCATGCGGACCGGGTCGGCGAGGTCGCGGCGAATGCTGCCTGTGTCGCCACGGACGATCTGACGGGCGGTGCGGCGCATGCTGAGGCCCTTCTCCGCGGGCAGGTGCCACAGCCCGATCGCCTCCGCGTCGGCCACCGGCAGCGCACGGCTTCGGGGGCCTGTCGTGATGCGCCGGGCGACCGGCGAGAGATCTGCGAAGCGGATCAGGCCGAGGGCACCGGCCAGCGACAGGATCTGCTCCTCGTTGGGCAGGGTCTTGCCTTCGCCGTGGAGCCTGGCGTCGAGCTCGTCGCAGACGGCGACCAGCCGGCGGAGCGCGTCGGGGCGGCCGCTCAGAAGCTCCCCTCCGACCCACGGAGGAATCTCCTCCGAGTTGCCCAGCGACCGGCCGACCTCGCCGATGCCGCGGCGCGTGCGCCCGTAGACCTCGAAGCCGACCGTGTCCCAGTCGGCGGGGTAGTTGATGTATATGCAGCCGATCGCGTCGGCCGGCGGCGTGCTGGCGAACACCCGGACGGGGTCGGCCCACACGCAGTCGAGGTCGGTGAACCACAGCTCGCGCTCCGCCGGCTGGCCGGCCGTCGCGGACAGGATCGCGTCGAGCAGGTAGCGCGAGGACACGTAGATCTCCGTCCCGGGTCGTGGCCGGTGTGCGTAGTCGGTCGGGATCACGCGCGTGCCCAGCGCCTCGAGCTGCGCCAGCAGCTCCGCGCCGATGCGGCCCAGCACTCTCCGGTCGGCGACGTTGGTGGCCAGGGCCAGTTCGCAGTCCACGTCCCGGTAGGCGAGCGAGCCGGCCTGCGTCAGCGCGCACTCCAGGTAGCGGCGGGCGACGTCCGCAGCCGACCCGCCGGCCCTCGAGGACGGGTAGTAGAACCCCTCCTCGGGTCCGTGTACGTACAGGTACTGGACGACGACGGGTGTCAGCGGGGCGTTCATCGCCAAGACCTACTTCGTCGCGTCGGGCGTGGACCTTTAGAGGGACCCGCGAGGCGGCGATCAGTGTTCGGCGACGCGGCTGCGAAGTCGCCGCAGGCCCTCGGGCGCCAGGTATCGCAGCCGCGGGCAGAGGATCCGGACGTTCCACATCGAGTGGGCCGCGAAGGGCGCCGCGCCGATCGCGCCGAGCAGCGCCCGCCGGGCCCCTGTGCGTAGCCTGCGGCGAGATCCCGGTTGAGCCACTGGAAGCGGGCGCCCTGGCGGGCCGTGACCGCCGGCGCGCCGTCGGCGCCGGTGTCGGGGTCGAGCGCCGCCCGCGCCCACAGCGCCGGGACGTTGGCCCCGGCCGCGACCGCCAGCGCCATCGAGCCGTAGAAGCGGCCGTTGAAGTCGGTGATCGCGACAGTCGCCGTCCGGCGTCGCGGAACAGCTCGATCTGGGCCAGGCCGAACCAGCCGAGCTCGATGGACCAGGTCGGGCGATCCCGCGAGAGAGCTCGCGGTCCGTGCGCGACGATGCGCCCCGAGCACCGTGTCGCCGGCGCCGGGCGGCCACGTGCGCAGCGCCTCCTGGTGGATCTCGCAGAGGATCCGCCCGTCGCGTCCCGCGACCACGACGACAGCGCCCATGCCGGCCGCCAGCGGCTGCTGGAGCAGCGGTTCGCCGCCTTCGGCATCGTCTGCGCCACGAGCTCGCGCGCCTGCTCCGCGCTGTCGAAGAGGGCGGTGTCGAAGCGCTGTGGCACATGGTTGCGCGCCTTCACCACGACCGGTCCCGACCAGCCGCGAGGGCCTCCTCACCCGGCTGGCTCGGTCTGCGGGGCGTTCAGGCCGGCGGCGCGGACGGCGTCGCAACAGGTCGAGCTTGTCGAAGGTGCGACGCACCGCCGGGGTAGGGCGGGTAGGGCCAGACGGCCGGCGCGATCTCCTCTCTGCGCCGCGACAGCGCCATCAGGCCCGGTTTCGTAGGAGCAGAAGACGATGTCGTAGCCGCCGTCGCGCACGGCCGCGGCGACGTCGGCGACGAAGCCGTCCTCGTCTTCGGCACATTCGCGGACGAGATGGTGGCGGCGGGCGTACCGAGAGAGGCTCGCGAAGCTCGGCTCGGGCCGCCCCGGTGCCGACCTCGAAGCCGCCGCCGCGAGGCTGCGCACAGCCACCAGCGTCGCCCGGTCGCGTGACTCGTCGACGAGGAGGGCGCGCATCGCGATGGAGCTTAACGGAGCTCATCGGGCGCCCGCCCGCCGCTTCGTGGTCCTGGCCCTTCCGCCGAGGGCCGTCCTGGCATGCCTGGATAATGGGCCGCGATGAAGATCGTGAGCGTGATGACGACAAACTCCAGCGGTGGCGCCGAGTTCGCTGCGCTGGAGATGCTCGAGGCTCTGCGCGAGCGCGGTCACGAGACGGTGATGCTGACCGACATGCCCGGGATCGGCCGCGACACGGGGGTCGCGATCAGGCCCGTCGAGCTGGGGCCGAAGCTCTCCACCGGCAGCTGGGCCGGCCTGGCCGTGCGCTGGCCGACTGCTGCTGGCGCGGCTGCGGGCGGCGCTGCGGGCGGAGCGCCCCTACGACGTGCTGCTCGTCCACTACAAGAAGGAGCAGCTGCTGGCGCCGATGCTGCCCGCGCAGCTGCGCCGGACGGTCGTGTGGGCCGAGTGGGGCCCAGTCCCTTCCCGCTGCGCAAGGGGGTGCCGGACGGCGCGCCTATCTGGCCGCCGCCGCGCCGGTCCCGCTGGTGATGGCCGTCTCGGAGGGGACGCGGCGCTCGGTCACCGAGGTCGGCGTGCCCGGGGACAAGGTGGTGGTCGTGCCCAACGTGCTGCGCACCGAGGAGATCCGCTACACCGAGGAGGGCCGCCGCCGCGTCCGTGACGGAGCTTGGGATCCCCGCAGACGCGTTCGTCGTGGGCTGCATCTCGCGATTCCACCCCAAGAAGCGCAACGACGTGGTCGTCAGCGCCGTGACTCGCGCTGGAGGACCCGCGTGTCCATCTGCTCCTCGCCGGAGACGGCGAGACCGAATCCGAACTGCGCGCGCTGGCCGGCCCGCTGGGCGATCGTGCGCATTTCATCCCCACCCCGGGCCGTGAGGTGCCCGACGTGCTCTCCGCCTTCGACGTGTCGGTGTTCTGCCCGAGCCCGACCGAGGGCGCGCCCCGGGCGGTGATCCTCGGGATGCTGGCGAGCCGCCCCTGCCTGTCGACCGGGGCCGAGGGGGTCGGCGGACATGATCTCGCCCGAGATCGGAGGCATCGCCGAGCCCCGAGAACGACCCGGAGTCGCTGCGGAGCGCTGCTGGCCCGCTATCTCGACGACCCGGAGCGGGCGGCCCGCGAGGGCGCCGCCGCGCGCGCTCACGCCGAGCGCACGTACGCTGCGCCGGTCGTCGCCGAGGCGATCGAGCGGCTTCTCGACGGCGCGATCTCCGCGAGCGGCGCGCGCGCGAATCCGCCGTCATGAGCGCGCCGCAGCCCAGGCGGCTGCTGATGATCGAGCAGGGAGGGCGCGGCGGCGTGGCCGATTACACGGCCGCGCTGCTGCGCGAGCTGGTCCCGCTGGGCTGGTCGGTCGAGCTCGCGACCGCCACGGACAGCCTGTATCCGGCAGATCGAGGGGGTCACGATCGTGCCGGTCTTCCACTACCTGCGCGACGAGACCCGCCTCGGCCGGCGAGCTGCGCAGGCGCGGGCTCGGCCGGTTGGTCAACGGGATCCGCTTCCTGCTCGCGCTGCCGCGGCTGACGCGCCTGGCGCGTCGGGCCGAGGTCGTCCACACGCAGGGATGGGAGATACCGCAGATCGGTCTGGTGGCGATGATCTGCCTGCGGCTGTCGGGGACGCCGGTGGTGCAGACCTTGCACGGCACCTTCGAGCGCGTCTCGAGCTTCCTGCGCACCCGGCGTGCGGCGAGGGAGCTCGACGGCGCGGCTGGCGCGCGCGAACGATCGTCCACACCGAGGCCGACCTGGCGCGGGTCCCGCGGGCACGGTCGGAGCGCACCGTCGTGATCCCGCACGGCGAGTACGGTGGTCTCGCCCGCGACGGCGGCGCAGCCGACCGCGACGCTCGCGCGGGCCGCCTCGGGGATCGACGAGCGCGCCGCCGGTCACGCTGATGTTCGGCCAGCTGCGCGCGGACAAGGGCCTGGGCGACCTGCTGCACGCGCTGCGGCGGCTGCCCGCGCTGCATCTGCTGATCGGCGGCCAGGACGCCGGCGCGCTGGAGGAGCAGGCCCGGGCACTGGCCGATCCCGCGCTGGCCGGGCCGGGTCACGGTTCGCGAGGGGTTCCTCGACATGGCCGAGGCGGCCGAGCTGTTCGCGGCGGCGGACACCGTCGCGCTGCCGTACCCGGCGGCGAGCCAGAGCGGCGTGCTGCTGCTCGTCCTACGGGTTCCATCGGCCGGTCATCGTCTACCCCGTGGGCGGGCTGGCCGAGGCGGTGATCGACGGTGAGACCGGCTGGATCTGCTCACGGCCCGATCGGGACGCCCTGGTGGACGCGTTGGCCGCGAGCATCGAGGCGGGGCCCGAGGAGTGCCTGCGCCGCGGGGAGGCGGGGCGCTAGGCTACGCGCAGGAGCGGTTCTCCTGGACGGCGATCGCCCAGCAGCACCGACGCTCTGTACCGGGAGGTGCTGGCGGTTGGCGGAGCCTCGCGGGACGGATCTGGCACGCAGCGCCCGTCTGCTGCTCGGTCCGCACGCCCCGCCGCAGGCGCTTCGCTGCGAGGCGGTGCGCACGGCGGTGCGCCTGAGCCCGACGCCGTCGCCGCCGGTGCGCGTCGCCCAGCGTGTGCGGCGCAAGCTGGGTCGCCTGGACTACGAGCGGGCCGTCGCCGCGCCGCTGATGGCGGCACGGCGGGCCGCGCTCGGAGCCGAGGCGGAGGGCCCGCCGCGGTTCCTGGTGAGAGTCGACGAGTTTCCCCACTACCTGGCGCTGGGACGAGCCTGGTCGATACGGCACCGGGTCCTTCAGGCGCTTTCACGCGATGATGGCCGAGGCGGGAGTGCCGTACCTGGTCGCGGTGCTGCCCCGCGTCAGCCATGCCCCGCTCGACCCGTCCGCCGCAGGCTGGCGGACGTTGCAGGACGACGAGCGCGAGGTGCTGGCGCAGGTGTCCGAGCGAGGGCGTCTCCTTCGGCCTGCACGGGCTCGATCACCGCACGCGGCACGCCTCGCCGCGCCGTCACAGCGAGCTGTGCGGCCTCGATCTCCGGGCGACCGACGAGCTGCTCGCGACGGGCCTCGCCGAACTCGCGCCGTTGGGCATCGTCCCCGGAGGTCTTCGTCCCTCCGTACAACCGCTTCGACGATCGCCAGTACGAGGTCCTGGCGCGTCGCTTCGAGGTCGTGTGCGGGGGACCCGAGTCGGTCGGCCTGGTCGGCTTCCAGCCCACCCCCGTGTGGCGGGGGGAGGCCGTCTACCTACCGGCCTATCACCCCCTCTACGGGCACGCGCGGGACGTGCTCGGCCCGGTACGTCGGTTGATCGACGGACAGGCTGCGCTGTGGACGCCGGTCGTGCTGCATTGGGGCTGGGAGGCGGATGAGGACTGGAAGGCGCTCGAGCGGCTCGTGGCTGCCCTCGCGCCGCATGCGGCTCACTGGGACGAGTTCCTCGGGGCGGTGCGCGAGAGTCGCGCCGTCGCTTGAGCGCTGGCCCCCCCGTCCGGCCCGAGCGGCGCACGAGCACCGGCACGCCCGAACGGGGCCGGGATTCGAGCGTCCATCTCGCGACGTATCCTTGCGCGGTGCCCGATCCCGACGCACCGGCCTGCCGGATCGCCCGTTGAAGCGCGCAGTGATCCTTGCCGGGGGCGAGGGCACTCGCCTGCGGCCGTACACGACCGTGCTGCCCAAGCCGCTGATGCCGATCGGCGACCGGCCCGTGCTGGACATCGTCGTGCGCCAGCTCAAGGCGCACGGATTCGAGCGCATCACGATGGCGACGGGCTACCTGGCGGAGCTGATCGAGGCGTTCTTCCGGGACGGCGAGAGCTACGGGGTCGCGATCGACTACTACCGGGAGCACGAGCCTCTCGGGACTGTCGGAGCGCTCGCACTGATCGACGGGCTGCTGCGAGGACGACGTCCTGGTGATGAACGGCGATGTGCTCACCGACATCGACTACGGGGCGCTGCTGGAACGACACAAGGCGAGCGACGCGGCGGCGACGATCGCGACCAAGGAACGCGAGATCCAGGTGTCACTCGGCGTGCTCCGCTTCGGCGACGCCGACGATCCGACCCGGCTGACCGGCTACGACGAGAAGCCCTCGATCGACTATGTCGCCAGCATGGGCGTGTACTGCTTCGCGCCGAGGGCGCTCGCCCACATCGAGCCGGGCGAGCGCCTGGACTTCCCCGACCTGGTGCTGCGCCTGATCGCCGCCGGCGACGTCGTGCGGTCGTGGCTCAGCGAGGACTACTGGCTGGACATCGGGCGCCACGACGACTACGAGCAGGCGCAGGAGGAGTTCGCCTCGGTCCGCGACCGGCTGATCCCCGAGCGTTAGGCGGACAGCGCAGCGCGCACGGCCTCGACGACCGTGTCGACCGCGTCGGTGTCCATCGTCGCGCTGAGCGGGAGCGCGCAGTGCCGGTCGGCGACCTCGCTGGCCGCCGGCAGCCCGTCGACTGGCGCGAAGCGCCGGTAGTCGGTGAAGCGAGTGCAGGGCCGGGTACCAGGTCGTCTGGATGCCGGCGTCCTTCAGCGCCGCGCGGAAGCGGTCGCGGCGGGCGCGATCTCCGAGCAGCACCGGGAATGCGAAGTGCGAGGAGCGCTCGACGGCCTGCTCGTCGAAGCACAGCTCGATGCCGGGGACACCGGCCAGGCGCTCGCGATAGGCGCGCACCGTGGCGCGACGCGCCTCGAGGCTCTCGCCGAGCCGCCCCAGACGGCTCAGGCCCAGGGCCGCCCGCGGCTCGTCGAGGCGGTAGTTGTAGCCGATCTCGACGATGTCGTAGGCGGGGTCGTGACCGCGGTGGCGATCCCAGGTGCTGCTGGTCAGGGCGTGGGAGCGCAGCAGCCGTACGCGCTCGGCCAGCTCGTCCTCGGCGCAGGTGACCATCCCGCCCTCGCCGACGCACAGCTGCTTCTTGGAGAAGAAGCTGAACGCGCCCAGCTCGCCGACCGTTCCGACCTGGCGGCCGTCCTCGTCGACGCGGGCGCCGATCGCCTGGGCGCAGTCCTCGATCATCTGCAGGCCGTGCTCGTCGCACAGCGCCCGCAGCGCCGCGGCCTGGGCCGGGTAGCCGCAGAAGTGCACGGCCATCACCGCACGCGTCCGTGGGGTGATACGGCGTGCGACATCGGCCGGATCGAGGTTGAAGTCTTGCGGGGAGGTGACATCGCAGAGGACCGGCACGGCCCCCGTGAAGCGGACCGCGCCGGCGCTGGCCACGAAGGTGAAGGCGGGGACGATCACCTCATCGCCCGGCCCGATCCCGGCGGCCAGGCAGGCGAGATGCAGCGCGGCGGTGCCGCTGGAGACCGTGACTGCCTGGGGCGTGCCGACGAACGCGGACAGCGCCTGCTCGAAGGCGCTGGTGCGAGGTCCCATCGTCAGCCAGCCCGACTCCAGGCACTCGAGCACCGCCGTCACGTCCTGCTCGGGCACCTCGATGTCGGTCAGCGGGACGCGCCAGTCGCTCATCTGGCCACCGCCTCGGCCAGCGCCGTGACCACCCGGTCCTGGTCGTCGTGGGTCATGTGGGGGTAGAAGGGCAGCGTCAGCTCCGTGCGCGAGGCGAGCTCGGTGATCGGAAGCGAGACAGCGGGGAAGCGCTCCTTGTACGCCAGGAAGCGATGGATCGACGGGTAGAAGATGCTGGTCTGGATCCCGCGCTCGCGCAGGCTGCTGCTGACCTCGGCCTGGCGGCCGTCCTCGTCGAGCATGATCGGGATCACGTAGCAGGACGAAGTCGCCACCTCCTCGTCGCGGAACGGCACGATGATGCCCTCGACCTGCGAGAGCAGCGAGCGGTAGCGCACGGTCAGCTCGCGCCGGCGCTCGATTTCGGCCTCCAGGCGGCCCAGGCGGGAGAGCAGCAGCGCCGAGCGGGGCTCGTCGAGCCGGTAGTTGTAGCCCAGTCCCACCACGTCGTAGGTGTCGGTGCGCCCCTCGTGGCGGTCCCAGGTCCCGCTTGTCATGCAGTGCGAGCGCTGCGAGCGGACCTGCGCGGCCACCTCGTCGCTGTCCGTGCACAGCAGTCCGCCCTCGCCCACCGACAGCACCTTGTTCGAGAAGAAGCTGAACGCCCCCGCCAGCCCCCAGGTCCCCAGCTTGCGGCCGTGCAGCGTGGCGCTGGGGGCGTGAGCCACGTCCTCGATCAGCGCGATCCCATGGCGGTCGCAGATCTCCTTGACGCGGTCGGCAGCGGCCGCGTAGCCGGCGTAGTGGACGATGCACACAGCCTTGGTCCGCTTCGTGATGCGCCGCTCAACGTCCTCGGGATCGAGGCTGGGGCACTCGCGCGAGACGATCTCGGCGAATACCGGCGTGGCGCCGCAGTACAGGGCCGCGGCGGCCGTCGCGGCGAACGTGAAGGAGGGGACGATCACCTCGTCGCCCGGGCCCGCGCCGGCGGCCATGTAGGCGAGGTGAAGGGCCGCCGTGCAGCTCGAGACGGCGATCGCGTGACGCGCGCCCAGTTGGGCAGCGAACGCCTCCTCGAAGGCGGCCGTGCGAGGGCCGAGTGTCAGCCAGCCCGAGCGCAGCGTCTCGGCGACAGCCTCGAAATCCTGCGGCTGCAGCTGCAGGTCGAAGAGCGGGAGATCGGGAAAGGTCTCGGTCGCCGCCATCGGGAGGGTTCTCGCGCCTCGCTCCGGATCCGCTCAGGGGATGTTCCGGTAACGGCCGGCGAACGGGTCGCCGAACTGCTCGGCGTCGAGCGCGGTGATGATCTCGCCGATCCCGTCGGGGACGGTCATCAGCGTCTCGAAGCCCAGCTCCGCGCGGATCCTGTCGAAGCTGACCTTGTAGTCGCGAGGGTCCTCGTCGCGGCGCACGTAGGAGACCTTGCCGCGGTCGATCTGCTTGCCGATCTCCTCGACGATGTCGAGCTTGCGGTAGTTCTCACCGGAGCGTCCGGCGTTGAACACCCGACCGGCGACGCGCTCGACCGGCGCCTCGAGCACCGTGCGCACCGCCCTGCCCGCGTCCCGCACGTGGATGTAGGGGCGCCAGAACTGCTCGCCGAACACTTCCAGCTCGCGGTCGGCCCACAGTTCGCGTGTGAACTCGTTGACGGTCAGGTCGAAGCGCATGCGGCGTCCGACCCCGTAGACGGTTGCGAAGCGCAGGCAGGTCGGAGCGAGCCCGTTGGCCGAGCCGCCGCCCAGGATCAGCTTCTCCATGCCCACCTTCTGCTCGGCGTAGAGGGACACGGGGCGCAGCTCGCCGTCCTCGGTGATCGGCACGGTGGGGTCGGCCATGCGGCCGTAGTTCGAGCAGGTCGAGGCGAACACGAGCCGCGCCACACCGGCCGCCGAGGCGTCGGCGACGAGCTTCTCGGTGGCCTTGACGTTCACCTCGTCGGAGACCTGCGGATCGAGGGCGCAGGCCGGATCGCCCACGATCGCCGCCAGATGGACCACCGACTCGGCGCCCTCGAGCGCGCGGCGGCGAACCTCGGCGTCGCGGATGTCGCCGCGGATCACCTCGATGCCGGCGGCCTCCTGCTCGGCGGCGATGTCCTGCTGCCCGTGCAGCAGCGAGTCCAGGACCCGCACGCCGTGGCCGTTCTCGCGAAGCTCGCTGGCCAGCAGCGAGCCTATGTATCCGCTGCCGCCGGTGATCAAGGTCGTGCCCACGTCGTCCTGGTCCTCTCTGGTCGTTTCGCCGTCCCGCTCTCCACGGCAGGATCGCCCCGCCCCCGAAGGAGGCCGCCGCACGTCGGCGCCTGGGGCAATGGTATAGCCGCTATCGGCACTGCCCCGGCAGGCCTTGAGACGCCCCGGTCCGCTCCGCGCGGGAGCCCGGCCCGGTCGTGAGACGGCCCCCCGACGGCTGCAGATGCCTCTCTGCGGCGCCGATGTAGGGGTATCGTGACCGTGGCCGCAACGAGACCGACGAGCCGATGCCGACCCTAGCCCGCCACGCCACGCGCCAGCGCGCTGCCTCCGACATCGTCATGCAGGTGGTGGTGCGGATCGGGAACCTCGCCCTGGGCGTGTTCGTGACCGCGCTGGTGGTGCGAACGCTGGGCAGCGCCGGCTACGGCCAGTGGTCGACGATGTTCGCCGTCCTCGCGCTGGTGGGCTACTTCACGAACTTCGGCATGGAGGGCGTGGCGCTTCGCGAAGCCGCCCGCCACCCCGAGATCGAGCACGAGTGGATCGGCGCCGTGATCATGCTCAGGCTGCTGCTGCTCGGGCCGGTGATGGCCGTGGCCTTCGCGGCGATACTGCTGCTGCCCCATACCGAAGAAATGCTGATCGCCGGCGCGATCATGGTCGTGGCGATGCCCTTCGGGGGAGTGGGGGCGCTGGGCCTGTTGTTCCAGCTGCGCGTCGACAACAGGGTGCCGATGCTGGTGCTGACGCTGCGCAGCGTGCTGTGGGGCGCCGCGGTGCTCGTGATCCACATCCAGCACGGCGGCATGATCGCCTTCTCAGCCGCGCTGGTCCTCACCAACCTCGTCGGCTCCGTCGTGCAGACCGTCGCGGCGCTCCGGCTGGTCGATCGCTGGCCTCGTCCAAGTCGCAAGCACGTCCGCAAGCTGATGATGGTCTCGCTGTCGATCGGCATCGCCGGCCTCCTGGTGATCGCCTATGCCCGGATCGATCAGGTGATCGTCTACACGATCAGGGGCAGCCACGAAGCCGGCCTGTACGCCGCGGTCTACAACGTGATCGACCAGTCGCATTTCGTGCCGATCTCGGTTCTCACGACGCTGGCCCCGGTGCTCGCCGCCTCGTGGCCGGCCGACCCGGCGCGGCTCCTGCGCACAGCGCGGCTCACGGCCGAGATGCTCTCGGTCGCCTCGTTCGGAGGCCTGGCCTTCGCGATCGTCGCCGCCGAACCGGTCGTGAGGCTCATCTTCGGCGCGCCGTTCGTCGAGGCCGCGCCTGCGCTCCCGGTGCTGAGCGGCGCCTTCGTGCTGATCTGCTACGGCTACCTGAACGGGAACCTGCTGCTGGTGCTGGGCCTGCAGAACCGTCTGCTGCGGATCAGCCTGATCGCGCTGGTCGTGAACCTCGTCGGCAACCTGATCCTGGTCCCGCTGGTCGGCTTCATGGGCGCCGCCTGGATGACGCTCGCGACCGAGGCGGTCGTGTTCGTGATGACATCCCTGCTGGTCAGGGAGCGGCTCGAGCTCTCCCGTCCCGGCCTTGGGAGGGTGGGGCGAACCGCCGCCGCGGCCGTGATCCTGGGCCTGGTTCTGGGCGTGATGCGTCTCGCCGGCGCGCCGCTCGGCGCCCTGATCGCAGCGGCATGCATCGGCTATCCGGCCCTCCTTTTCGCGCTGCGGGCCCTCGACCCGGCGGACCTGCAGATGTTCCTGCGCCGCGGCGCGACCATCTAGACCGCCTTCAGGATCCCGCTGCGGACCCGCCGATCTCGCGCAGGCGTTCGACCAGCAGGGGGACCTGGCGCCGCGCGTCGTAGCGCTGCTCGCAGCGTTCCCTGGCGCGGGCGGCCAGCGCGGCTCGCAGCTCCGGGTCGCCCAGCAGCCGTGCGAGCGCCTCGCCGAGCTGGCGCTCCCGCCCGCAGTCGACCAGCAGGCCGGCCCCGCCGCCGTCCAGCAGGTCGGGGATGCCCCCGACGCGGCTGGCGAGCACGGGAGTCCCGCAGGCCATCGCCTCGAGCACCGCCCACGGGGCCGCGTCTCCGTAGCTGGGCAGGCAAAGCAGATCGGCCTGCTGGTGCAGGTCCAGCAGGCGCGGGTCGGCCGGCTCCAGCCTGTGCACCCGCACGCCGGGCGCCTCGGCGAGCGGTGCCGGCGTCACGACGTCCAGCTCCACGCTCGTGCCGAGCGAGCCGCCCAGAGCCGCCAGCAGGTCGGGGCCGCCCTTCTCGGCGAAGCGCCCGCCGACGAACAGCACGCGCAGCCGCTCGCGTGGTCGGCGGGCGGCGGGCCTGTAGCGCTGCAGGTCGATCCCCGGGTGGTGCTCGATCACGCGCGCCCCGGGCGCGAGGCGTTCGACGCCGCGACGCGCCCAGGCCGTCCAGGCGAGCGTCAGCCCGGCGCGGCGGTAGGCGCGCCGCTCGAGTGCCTCGCTCGGCGCGAGCACCGCGGCGGCGTGGCGCTCCTGCGCCCGCCACGCCGGCATCGCGGCCCACTCGCCGATCGTCGTATCGACCGACAGCGCCGTTGGCGTCCTGCGCATCGTCGCGCCGAGCGTGAGCGCGACCGACTGGCTGTGCACGTGGAGGACCTGGGCGGGCCATTCGCGCAGCGCGGCAGCGATCTCGGTGCGGGCGCGGGCCGACTGAACGAGGTGCCAGCGAAGCGCCCGGAGGTCGAGATGGCGCTCCGCCAGCCCCGGAACCGGCCAGCTCGCCAGCAGGGCCGACAGCCTCCCCATCGGGCGAAGGCCCGCGAAACGGGACTCCACGCCCCCTGACGCCGCGAGGCCCGTGCGCAGAGCCTCGGCCAGCTGCCCCTGCCCCATCACGTGGCTCCCGAGGTTGCCCTCGTTGAAGAACAGGACCCGCACTCAGCGCGCGGGGGGTCGCGCCCACTGGTCGGGTCGGGCGCCGCTCTCCCAGGCTCCCGCGCGTCCCGGGTCCTCGAACGCCTCGGGCATCTCGAGGATCGATCGCTCGTGCACCGCCGCCAGCGCCCGGTGCAGCTCGTCCGGCCCGGCGAAGCTTCGCGTGTCCAGGGCCGCCCACACGTCGGTCCACACGCGTGCGCCGTCGCGGCGCGCCCTGAGCGGAAGGACCAGCGCGTCGGTCTGGTGAGCAAGTCTCGCCGTGCCGCTGGCAAGCATGACCGGCTTGCCCAGGAAGTCGGTGCGGACGCTGCCGGGCAGGTCGAAGTAGATCAGCACGACCTCGCCGCGCTCGATCAGCGTCCTGATCACCTCGAAGGAGTGGACCGAGTAGGCCAGTCGCTCGCCGCGGCCGGCGCATCCGCGCCACCAGCGGGTCACTCGCCGGCCCCAGTAATCGGGGGTGGGCCGCGCGAAGAACCACGGCGCGGAGACGGCGATGGTGCTGACCCCGGTCGCGATGATCGGCGAGATCTGGAGGAAGAACGGGCCCAGGTGGCAGGCGCTCACGAGCACGCGGCGCCCCGAGGAGAAGGCCCGCCGAACCTCCTCGGTCGAGCGCTCGTCCATCGCCGAGGTGCGCCAGGGCGCCCAGAAGAGGGCCTTGTTCGCCTCGTCCTCGATCAGATGCGCTCGCGCCAGCTCATCGATCTCACCAGCCCGCGGCGTGCCGGCCAGGATCGCCGACATCGCCGCCAGCGCCCGCTCCCGTTCGCTCTCCTCCTCCCAGAGGCGCGTGCCCTTGGCGGCCGCCCGCGCCAGCACCACGCGCCGCGGCAGCGCTCGTCGCAGCGCCGGCGTGGTCTTGAGCCGCGTGCGGAGGTCGACTGGGGGCATGCGAGGTCGCCGCAGCGGGCTGGCAGCCAGCTCGATCGCCGCTGCCAGGTCTGCCGTCGCCCGCGTGGCCATGAGATCCGAATGTAATCACGCTCCCCCACCGCCCCGGGCGCTCGGAGGCCGCCGCGGGCGGGGCGGACGGTCCGCACCCGCGGCTGCGGCTAGCGTACGGCCCCGTGCGCGTCCTGTTCCTGTCGACCTTCTATCCGCCAGTCGCGCTGGGCGGCTACGAGGTCGAGTGCGCCGGCGTCGTGGAGCGGATCGCCGCGAACCACGAGGTCCGCGTGCTGACCAGCTCCTCCGGCCGCGAGGATGTGCCGCCTGAGAAGGCCGTGCGACGAGAGCTGACGCTCCTGCGCCCCGACGCCCGCGGAGCGCTGCGCGCACCGGCCGCGTCGCTGCGCGCCGTGGGCGTGGCGCGCGGCGCGCTCGAGTGGGGGCCGGACCTGATCTATGCGTGGAACTGCTCAGCGATCCCGCAGGCCTCTCTGCGGGTGCTGGCCGACAGCGGCGTGCCGCTTGCCTTCCGGGTGTGCGAGCACTGGTTCGGCGGCGTGTTCACGAGCGATCAGTTCCTGCGTGAGCTGCTGCCCGCCCGGCGGCCGGCGGCCCGGCGGGCGTGGGCGGCCGGCTGCAGGGCGCTCAACGGCCTGCCGTCGCTGCGCCTCCAGCCGCTGGCGCCGTTTCGGGCCGCGATCTCGTGGAACTCCGAGGCGCTCGAGCGGATGGTGGCGACCCAGCCGTTCATCGAGACCGTGCTCGAGCGGGTGGGCCATTCGGTCCCTCGCTACGGCGATGTCTTCGCCGCCGTCGAGCGGTCCCTCTCGCCGGACCCCGAGATCGTCTTCCTCGGGCGAGTGACCCCCTACAAGGGGCTTTCGGTGGCTCTGGAGGCGTTGGCGCTGCTCCGCCACGGCGCCCACGCGCGGGCCCGCCTTCAGGTGATCGGCCCGGAGGATCAGGCCTACGGCGCGCAGATGCGCCGGCTGGCCGAGCGGCTCGGCATCGCCGAGGCCGTCAGCTGGCTCGGCCAGCGCACGCCGAAGCAGTCCGCCGAGGCTCTCTCCCGCGCGCACGCCCTGATCGTCCCGTCGGTGTGGGACGAGCCGTTCCCACTCGTCACGATCGAGGGCGCGCTGGCGCGGGTTCCGCTCGTCGCCGCGGACGTCGGCGGAATCGGGGAGGGGATGCGCGACGAGGAGCACGCGCTGCTCTTCGAGCGCTCCGACGCCCGCGCCGCGGCGGGCGCCCTGGCGCGTGTGCTGGAGGACCGGGAGGGCACCGCCGCCCGCGTCGCACGCGCCCGGCAGCGCGCCGAGGACTTCCGTATCGGCCCCTACCTGGATGCGCAGGAACGATTCGTGCTCGACGCCCGGGCCGCCCTGGCGGGGGCGCCTGGATGACGCTGCGGGCGCTCGCAAGGCGGTGTGCGGGCCTTCACCCATGGGGTAGGTACCATCCAGAGCAACGATTTCCCCCGCTGATGCGGAGTGCCCGCGCCGAGGCTCTCAAGGAGGGCCTGCCGCGCGACGATAGGAGTGATGTCGTGAGAACTGTGGCCTGCAGCGGACTGGCGCATCCCGGGCGGGGATCCGCGCGATGAGGGCGGATGAACGCCCCGGAGGGCCCGGGGAGGGCAACGCGATCTCGGCCGCTCTGGAGGTGCTGCGCCGACGCTGGCCGATCGCGCTGGGCATCGTGGTGGTATGCACGGCGATCTCGGCGATCCAGCAGAAGCGGGCGAGCCAGACCTACAAGGCCACCGCGAACGTCGCCTTCCAGAGCTCGACGCTGTCAGGCTCGGCGCTGGGAGTCGGCTCCTCCGGGAGCGGCGAACCGCAGCGCGACGCCGACACCCAGGTGACGATCGCGCACTCGCCCGAAGTGGCCCAGGGCGTCCGCACGGAGCTGGGGAACACACTCAGCGTCGGCGAACTGCTCTCGATCGTCGGCGTCGAAGCGGCGCCCAACGCCGATGTGCTGAACATCACCGCCTCGACCGGCAACCCCGGCGAGTCGGCCCGGATCGCGAACGCCTTCGCCAATCAGTACATAACCTTCCGCGCCAACGAACAGCTGAGCAGCATCGACGCCGCCAAAACCCAGCTGCAACAGCAGCTCTCCACGGTGCCCGCCGGCTCCGCCGAAGCAGCGTCGCTGCAGCAGTCGATCCAGCGCCTGGACCAGCTGCGCGCCATCGTCGGCGGTGGCGCCACGATCATCGGGCGCGCCACGCCGCCCGGCTCGCCGTCGGGCATGCGCTTCTCGACCGCCGTGATCATCGGCCTGCTGGTGGGCCTTGCGCTCGCCTTCTCCGTGCTGTTCCTGCTGGAGTCGCTGGACCGGCGCATCAAAGTCGTCGAGGAGTTCGAACGGGAGTACCGGCTGCCGGCGCTCACGGTCGTTCCGCAGTCCTCGATGGGCCCCGTCCGGGCCGACGAACGGTCCGAACTGCTCGAGCCATATCGCATCCTGCGCAGCGCCCTGGAATTCGCGGCGGTCACCCGTGCGCTGGACACGCTGCTCGTGACCAGCGCGGTGCCCGGCGAGGGCAAGACCACCGTGTCGGTCGACCTGGCGCAGGCGATCGCGCTGACCAAACGGCGCGTAGTGCTGCTCGAGCTCGACCTGCGGATGCCGACCTTCGCCCGGCACTTCGACCTCGACCCACGCCGGGGACTGACGACGGCGCTGCTGCGCGGCGATGCGCCCGGCGATCTGCTGGTGGAGCCCCGCCCCGAGCTGCCCAACCTCTCGGTCCTGCCCGCCGGCCCCCTGCCCCACAACCCCTCCGAGCTCCTGGCCAGCCCGGTGATCGGCGAGATCATCACCGAACTGGGCGGCGGCGACACGACGGTGATCATCGACGCGCCGCCCCTGAACCCCGTGGCCGACGCCCAGATCCTGCTCAGCAGCCCCGCCGTTCATGCGACCCTGCTGGTCGCCCGGCTGAACAAAACCACGCGCGACGAGGTCCGCCGGGCGAGGGGCATCCTGGACCGTCACATGATCGAGCCGGTCGGGCTGGTGATCACGGGCATGCGGGATGGCGGGCGCTACTCCTACTCCAGCTACGGTGAGCCCGCCGGCACGGTCGAGGTCAGCGCCGATCGGATCTCGCGGCGGTCGCGCAGGTCGGCGAAAAACCCGCTGCCGCTGTAGGAGGGCGGGGGACAGGTGTTCTCCTCGCGCTCGAGCCTTCGCGCCCTGAACGCGCGCGAGCTGGCAACCGCCGCAGTGGCCGCGGCCGCCACGGCGCTGATCATCCTGGCCGCGGGCCGCAAGATGGGCGCGACCGCGGCTCTGTTCGCCCCGCTGGCGATCACCCTGCTCGTGATCGTGCTGATGCGCCCGCTGCTGGCGGTGAGCCTGGTGGCCGCACTGGCGATCCTCTGCGAGGGCGGGGCCTTCGGGCTGTTCACCTTCACGACCCATCTCTACCAGCCGTTCTACAAGCGCCTCACGCCGCTGGACGCCCTGGTCGCCCTGGCGGCTGTCTCCGTCGCCCTTGACATGGTTCGCGACGGGCGTTCACTGCGCTATCCGCGCGAGCTGCGCTACCCGCACATGATCCTGGCGCTGGGGATGGTGAGCGGCATCTTCGTCGGCAAAGCGGCGGGAGTCTCCCTGAAGTCGCTGGTGCTGGCGGAGAACGTGATCGCCTATCTGCTGATCCTGCCGATCACCGTCGCCAACCTGAAGGTCGACGCCGGGCGGCTGCGCCTGCTGCTCGGCGGCCTGTTCGCGCTCGCCCTCGTCAAGGCGCTGGTGGGGCTCGTGGAGGTGGCTGGGGGCAAAGGCGTCTCGATCGAGGGCAGCGCCAACCTCACCTATTACGAACCGACCGCCAACTGGGTCGTGATGGTGGCGCTGCTGGCGATCGTCGCCGCGCTGCTGGCCCGCCTGCGCCCGCCGCTGTGGATGATGCTGGGCACGCCGCTGCTGATCCTCTCGCTTCTGCTGTCCTACCGCCGGTCCTTCTGGATCGCCGCCGCGCTGGGGCTCCTGCTGGTGGTGCTCCTCGCGCTCTCGCCGGTGGGGCGGCGGCTGCTGGTTCCGACCGGGCTCGTCGTCGCGGCGGCGATATGGTTCCTCGGCTCGGTCACCTTCCAGTCGCAGTCGCCGATCGTCAAGCGGGCCGCGTCGCTGTCCCCGACGAGCCTCACCAACAACGTCGAAGACCGCTACCGACTCGACGAGCGCGCAAACGTCGTGGCCGAACTGGAAAAGGACCCGGTCACCGGTCTGGGCATCCTCGTCGGCTGGCACGCCGCGGCGCGGCCGCTCTCGATCGAACACGAAGAAGCCCGCGAGTACGTGCATTTCGCGACGCTCTGGTGGTGGATGAAGCTGGGCATCCTGGGCCTGCTCTCCTACCTGCTGATCCTCGGGTCGATGGCCCGTCTGGCGTGGGCCGTCTGGCGGCGCAGCACCGAATCGATCGTGCGGGCCTTCGGGCTGGCGTCGCTGTGCGGCGTCGCCGGCCTGCTGGTGGCCGAGACGACGGCGACCTTCACGGGGGCGGATCTCCGCTTCAGCGTCGTGCTCGGCATCCAGATCGGGTTGCTGGCCCTGCTCGCCGGCAAGCTCCCTCCCCGGGACGCGGAGTTCCAGCCGGCGCTGGAAGCCGGCTCCACTCCCGGCGTCCCGGAGGCCGCTCACTGAGCAGGGAGACCGCGCGGGCGGAGGACCTCGGCGGCCAGATGGCTGACTGCACGGCCGTGTGGCGCGGCGCTCAGGGCTCGAGCAGCCTCGCGAGGGCCTCGATCGAGTAGCGCTCCTGCGCCAGCCGCCGGCCGCCGCGGCCGAGCTCGGGGTCTCCGTCGCGCAGCAGCCCGACCAGGGCGCCGGCGAAGCTCTCGGCGTCCTCGGCCAGGATGCAGTCGACGCCGTCGCGCACCGCCAGCCCGGCGGCCGCCCTGTGCGTCGCGAGGACCGGCAGCCCGTAGGCCATCGCCTCGATGAACTTCAGTGGCGTGCCGCCGCCCTGGAGCAGCGGCACCAGGGCGCAGCGCGCTCGGGCGTAGGCGGCGGCGAGGTCCGCGACGAAGCCTGCCGTCTCGACGCGCGGATCGGCTGAGGGGGCGTCATCCAGACCGGCGCCGACCAGCATCAGGCGCGCCGCGGGAAGCTCCGCCCAGACGCGGGGCATCACCTCCCCGAGCAGGAAGCGCAGCCCGGTGCGGTTGGGCTCGTAGGCGAAGTTCGCGACGAGGATCGCCCGCTGCTCCGGGGCCAGGGCCGTGACCGGGCTGATCGCGGCGACGTCGACCACGTTGGGCACGTAGCGGAGCCGGGTGCCCGGGCAGAGCTCCGCCGCGGCGGCCATGTCGGCCTCGCTGACCATCCACGACTCGGCCGACCGCGCCAGCAGGCCGCGCTCGAAGCGGCGCAGCGCCGAGGATGAGCCATCCCCGCCGCTCAGCTCGCCGCGGAAGCCAGACTCGAGGTTGTGGGCGTTGTAGATGACCGGGCGCCTGCCCGCCAGGCCGGCGAGCGCCGCGGCGGCGATCGGACCGTCGGCGATCACCCGACCGCGGCCCGGCGCCGCGGCGAGCCTCGACGCTTCGCGGGAGAGCTCCGGCGAGACGCCGCGGGCGAACCCCGCGGGCGTGCCGCGCAGCCGCGCCCCGCCGAAGCAGAGCAGGCGCCTCAGCCCGCGTGAGCTGAGGACCTCGTGCAGCTCGATGCCGGGGATCGCCCGGAACGCCGCGTCGGGCTCGTCGCCCTCGAAGCGGGCGTAGAGCAGCGTCAGCCCGCCTCCTGCGGCCAGCGCCCTGGCGACGCCGTAGGTGCGCATCGTCTGGCCGGAGCGAAGCACGGGCGTGTGGGTGCTGACCAGCAGATCGCTCACAGCGACTCGACCGCCGCCGCGATCTCCTGGAGCCGCCGCTCCCACGAGTGGGCCTCGGCCGCCCGGGAGCGCTCGGCCCGCCGCTGCGGGCTGTCCTGCCCGAGCTCGCCCTCGATCAGGCTCGCGAAGCCCTCAGCGTCGGCGGCGGTGGCGACCTCGGGCAGGCCCTCCAGAGCGGGAAGCGGCGTCGCCACGACGGGCAGGCCCGCGGCGAGGTACTCGTACACCTTCATCGGGAAGATGCTGTCCGTCAGCTCGCTGCGAACGTAGGGGATCAGCCCCACGTCGGCGCCCCTGAGCAGCTGTGGGAGCTGCTCGTATGGGCGCATGCCCAGCAGGTGCACGTTGGGCTCGTCGGCCAGCGCCGAGACGTCCGTGTGGGGGTCGCCCAGGCCGACCGGGCCGACGAGCGCCAGCGACCAGTCGCGATGCGCCGCGAGCCAGCTCGAGCAGCAGCCCCGTGTCCAGCTTGATCTCCGATATCGCCCCCGTGAAGACCAGGCGAGGGCGGGGCAGAGCGGCGATCGCCGCGTCCGGATCGCCCGGCGACAGGGCGGTGGCGAAGAGGGCCGTGTCAGCCACGTTGGGCGCCGCGAGCACATTGCCCGAAAGCGCCCGCATGCGCCTCTGGAGCACGGGAGCGCTCGCCAGGACGAGGTCGGCGCGGGAGGCGAACCGCGCCTCCGCCGCCCGGAAGCTCGCGGTGTCGATCCGAGAGTGCGCCGCTATGTCGTCGACGCAGTGGTAGACGACCAGCGAGGGCTCGAGCGTCTCGATCAGGACCTCCGCCTGCGGCACGTAGGACCACAGGATCGGCCTGCGCATCCCGAGCCGCCTCGCAGCGCGGCCGACCAGGGCGGGCAGCAGGCGACGGTTGACCGCGCGCGCCACCGGGTTGCCGTGCAGGGGCACGACCAGCGGGGAGAGGACGTGCAGGCCGTCGGCCCGGCGCGGGGGCCGTAGTCCGCTGCGCAGGCGACGCGCGATCCGCCGCAGGTCGCGGCCGGCCAGCTGCGGCTGGCGCAGGCCGAGCGACTCGACGAACAGAACCCGGTTCTCCCTCGCCAGGCGCGCCATCAGATGGTGCTGATTGGTCCACAGGTCGGTGTCCCAATCGGCGAACCCCACACACACGATGTCGCGCCCCTGGAGGGCTGGCGGGAGACTCATCGGGCGCCATGATCCCAGGCGTCGGGGCGTGTAGTCTCGGGACGGTGCAGCCAGCAGGTCACTCGGCCGACGCCTCCCTGCTGGAGGAGCTGCGCGGGCGGTTCCACCACGTCGCAGTGGTTCACGACTGGCTGACGATCCCGGGTGGATCCGAGCAGGTGGTGATGGAGCTCCTGGAGATGTTCCCCGCCGCGGAGCTGTTCACCTCGGTCTACGACCCCGCGCCCTGGCCCGCGCAGATCACCGAGAGGCCGGTTCACGCGTCCTACCTGAACCGCCTGCCGGGGGCCACCCGCCAGTACCCGAAGCTCCTGCCGCTGATGAACGGCGCGTCCGCTCGTTCGACCTGTCGGGCTTCGACCTGATCCTCTCCAGCAGCCATGCCTGCGCCAAGAACGTCCGCACCCCCGCCGGTGCGCTGCACGTCTGCTACTGCCACACGCCGATGCGCTATGCCTGGGAGGAGGGCTTCCTGGCGGGTGAGCAGGTCGGCCGGCTCACGCGCATGATGCTGCCGCCGCTGCTCGCCTGGATGCGCCGCCAGGACCTCGCCGGCGCGGCCGGGCCGGACGTGTTCGTCGCCAACTCGCGCCACGTCGCCGAGCGGATCGAGCGCTACTACGGACGGTCAGCCGAGATCGTCCATCCCCCGGTGCACGTGGAGCACTTCCTGGGCCTGGAGCGTCAACCGGAGGACTACTACCTGGCGTTCGGGCGCGTCGTCCCGTACAAGCGGGTCGACCTGGCCGTATCCGCCTGCGTGCAGCTGGGCAGGCGGTTGAAGGTTGCGGGCGACGGAAGAGCCCTCCAGGCGGTTCGCTCCGAGGCTCCGGGTGGCGCCGTCGAGTTCCTGGGCAAGGTCTCCCCGACCGAGCGCGACCGGCTGCTGGGCGGCGCCCGCGCCCTGCTGTTCCCGGGCGAGGAGGACTTCGGAATCGTGCCCGTGGAGGCCCAGGCGGCCGGCGTGCCGGTCGTGGCCTACGGCGTGGGCGGCGCCGTCGAGACGGTCGAGGACGGGGTCACCGGTGCGCTGTTCGCCGAGCAGAGCTCCGCCTCGCTGGCCGCGGCGATCGAGCGGCTGGAGGGTATGCGCCTCGACGAGCGCGCCGTGCGGGAGAACGCGATGCACTTCGGGCGCGAGCGCTTCCGCGCGGAGATGGCGGGGGTGATCGAGCGGGCGGCCGCCCGCCGTGGCCAGTCGCGGCCGGCCGCGGATCGCCCCCGCCGGTAGGCTCGCTGCCGTGCGCGCACTGGTGACGGGGGCGAGCGGGTTCATCGGCGGGGTGGTCTGCCGGCGGCTGCTCGGGGAGGGGCACGAGGTCACCGCGCTCGTGCGGCGGCCGGGCTCCGAGCCCGCCGGGACCGAGGCCGTGCTGGGCGACCTAGGCGACGCCCTCGGGCTGCAACGGGCGCTCGCGAGCTCCCGCCCGGAGTGCGTCGTGCATCTCGCCGCCGAGATCGCCTCCCAGCGCAGCGAGAGCAGGGTCGTGGAGGTCAACGTGCAGGGCACCGCCCGGCTGGTGCAGGCCTGCCTTGCGCTGGGCGGGGGCGACGGCGCGGCGGGACCGCGAGTGGTCTTCTCCTCCACGGTCGTGACCGGCCAGGCGAACGGATCGCTGCTGACCGAGGACGAGCCGCTGCCGGTCTGCACTCCCTACGGGCGGGCCAAGCAGGAGGGCGAGCGGATGGTCCTCGCATCGGGCCTGCCGGCGGTCGTGATCCGGCCCTCCCACGTCTACGGGGCGGGCGGCTGGTACGCCGAGGAGCTGGTTCCCCGCCTGCGCCAGCCCGGCAGGATGGCGGTGGTGGGAAGCGGCAGGAACCTCTGGGACGTGGTGCATGTCGAGGACGTCGCCTCGGCCGTCCTGCTGGCCGCCGCCCCGCAGGCGCCGTCAGGCCGCGTCTACCACGTGGTCGACGACGAGCCGATCACCTACTACGACTTCATGTCGCTGACCGCCGAGGCGCTCGGCGTGGGCCGGCCCCGTCGCGTGCCGGCGGCGCTGGCGCGGATGCTGGCGGGTCGCAACGCCGTCGACGCGGTCGTTCGCTCGGCCCGCTCGTCCAACGCGCGGATCAGGACGGAGCTCGGTTGGGCGCCGCGCTTTCCCAGTGCCCGCGAGGGCGTTCCCGACGCGATCGCCGGGCTGTCCGTCGGGCCGACGGCCGCCTAGCTGTCCCGGCCGAAGGCTCGCTGCGCCTCGTCGGCGACGTGGCGGGCGATCGCAAGCGAGGAGGTCGCGCCGGGCGAGGGCGCATTGCGCACATGCAGGGCCCGGTCGGTGTGGGAGAAGACGAAGTCGTCGACCAGTCTGCCGTCGCGGCCCAGAGCCTGGGCGCGAACGCCGGCGAAGGACGGCTCCACGTCGTCGGGGACGAGCTCGGGGACGTAGCGGGCGGCCGCCGCGACGAAGGCCGACCGCAGCGCCGCGTGGCGGAGCTCGGTCACCCCGGTGCGCCACCAGCTCGCCAGCATCCGCCAGGTGCCGGGCCAGACCAGGGTCTCCATCAGGTCCCGACGACGGACCGTTCGGAGGCGGTATGCGTCGCGCGCACCGGCCATCAGCGCGGTGGGGCCGACCAGCACCTCGCCGTCGATGTGCTTGGTGAGGTGCACGCCGAGGAACGGCAGCGACGGGTCGGGCACCGGGTAGATCAGCGAGCGCACCAGGTGACGGCGCTCGGGCACCAGTCGCAGGTAGGCGCCCCGGAAGGGAACGATCCGAGGATCGGGGTCGGCGCCCGCGCTGACCGCCAGGCGGTCCGCCCATGCGCCGGCGCAGAAAACGGCGTGGCGCGCCTCGGTGGCGCCCTGGGAGTGGGCCAGCCGCAGCGACCGTGCGCCGACCGTCACGCCGAGCACCTCGCAGCCCGTGGCGATGCTGCCGCCCGCCTCCAGGACGTCCTGCGCGTAGGCGCGGGCGACAGCGGCGAAGTCGGCGATGCCCGTGCCAGGCGAATGCAGTCCCGCGATCCCCGTCGCGTGGGGCTCGATCTCCCTGATCTCCTCCGCGTCGATCCGCCGCAGGCCCGGCACGCCGTTGGCGTGCCCGCGGCGCTCGAGCTCGTCGAGGCGATCCAGCTCGGTCCGGTCGGTCGCGACGATCAGCTTGCCGCAGCGCTGGCTCGCGACGCCGTGGCGCTCGCAGTACTCGTACATCTCCCGGGCGCCTTCGACGCAGAGCCTTGCCTTCAGCGAGCCGGGCACGTAGTACACGCCGGCGTGGACCACCCCGGAGTTGTGCCCCGTCTGGTGGCCGGCGAGCTCGCTCTCGCGCTCGAGCACGCACACCGACGCGCCCGGGTTGCGCGCCGTCAGCTCCCTGGCCACCGCCAGCCCGAGGATTCCCCCCCCGATGACGGCGAGCTCGCAACGCTCGCTTGCATGACTGCTCATCGGTGCTGGATCGGCATCCGGCTGGCCTAGGCTTTAGCAGCGCCGGGGCCGCCGGGCGCGGTCGCCGCGGCGGCGTCGACGAGCCCGGCGCCGTAGAGGCGTTCGTCGCCTCCGCCCCCCAGCTTGCGGGCCGTGGCGCGAAGCCGCGCGGTGATCTGGGCCGGGCTCGGGTGGCGGCCGAGGACGCCGCTGGCGATCACCAGCGCGGCCGTCGCGGAGACATGTGGCGTGGCCATCGAGGTTCCTTCATAGCCGCTGGGCAGGCCGAAGCGGCTGACAGAGGCGCCGGTGAAGGTCTCCTGGTAGATGTCGGCGCCGGGCAGTTCCGGGCGGCAGTTCGGGTCGCCCGGAAGCTCGGCGTCCGGGCCGCCGCCCGGCGCCACGAGCGTCAGTCCAGAGCCATCGTTGGAATAGGCCGCCAGGCATCCCCGCACGGTTGTCGCGCCGACCGAGACCACGAACGGGGCTCGGGCCGGGTAGGCGATCGCGGCGTGGCCCTCGTTGCCCGCGGCGGCGACCACCAGCACGCCACGGCGGTGCGCGTAGCGCAGGGCTTCGATCAGCTCGGGGATGTCGGCTGCGGTCACACCGGGAGAGAACTCGAGGCTGAGGTTGATGACCTGTGCCCCGTGCGTGACGGCGAAGCGGACCCCTTCGGCGATCGTGGAGGCTTCGCCTTCGCCCTGCGTGTCGAGCACGCGCACCGGCATGATGTGCGCCCCGTAGGCCAGGCCGGTCAGTCCGATGCCGTTGTTGGTCTCCTCGGCGATCGTTCCGGCGACGAACGTGCCGTGTCCGTTGCGATCGTTGGGGTAGGCGTTCCTGGAAACGAAGTCGTAGCCTCGGACGAACTGCCAGCGGCTGAAGTCGGCCGAGATCCGGAAGCGGCCCCGGTTCGCGTAGGCGACGCCCGTGTCGAGCACCGCGACGACGACGCCTGTGCCCCCGGGCGCGCCGTCGGCGGCCACATTGGCCCAGGCTTCCGGAGCGTTGACCCCGAACGGGCCGACGAAGTTCCACTGCAGTTGCTCCCAGTCGCCAGGCTGGCTGCCGCTGCCGACGTCGTTGGGGACGATCGTCCCCGCAGCGTGGGCGCGGTAGTCGGGCACGGCGTATTGGACGCTGCGCTCGCTGCGAAG
The DNA here is from genome assembly GCA_963760785.1 of uncultured Solirubrobacteraceae bacterium. Lineage (GTDB taxonomy): Bacteria > Actinomycetota > Thermoleophilia > Solirubrobacterales > Solirubrobacteraceae > Palsa-744. Next base: position 370,432 of record CAVXEL010000003.1, read on the forward strand.
CCGGGCGAGCGCAGTGGTCATGCTCTCGCCGGCGGGCACGGGCAGGACGCGAGTGCTGGCCGGCGCGGGGTCCACGCCGGCCGCCCCGCGGCGCGAGGTGACGGCTCGCGCCGGGAGCGCACCGGCGGCGTATCCGACCACGATCCGGGTCGGAGCCAGTCCGCTCGCGCCGGTGGCGGGCGCGAGCGCCATCCCGAGCGCCGCGGCGGTGCCCATCGCGCGGAGCAGCCGGCTGGTCCTGGAGCGGCCTCGGAATGGCTGCGTGGCTGGAACGGGGGCGGAGGTCATGGCGGTTCTAGTAATGATGATGTGCCCGCGCGCGCGGCGAGTAGGCACTGTCGCAGGCGTCGCGGGGAACTCATGGCCGATCGCTTCTTCCCACGCGACGATTACTTCATGCACCTTGCCCTACGCGAGGCCGAGCGTGCATTGGAACACGACGACGTGCCGATCGGCGCGGTCGTGGTCCGCGACGGAGAGGTTCTGGCGAGCGCCCACAACGAGCGCGAGCTGCGCCAGGATCCGACCGCGCACGCCGAGGTGCTGGCCTTGCGCGAGGCTGCCCGTCAGGACCATTGCTGGCGGGTGCTCGACGCGGTCATGTACGTGACGCTCGAGCCGTGCGCCATGTGTGCCGGCGCGCTCGTCCTGGCCAGGCTGCCGCGGGTCGTCTACGGCGCCAGCGACCCCAAGGCGGGCGCAAGCGGGAGCGTGCTCGACGTGCTGGGCGAGCCGCGGCTGAATCATCGCCCCGAGGTGGCGGGCGGCCTGCTGGCGCAGGAGTGCGGAGCGCTGCTGACGGCGTTCTTCGCGACGCGACGATGAGGCCGGCGGCCGATTCGAGCCATGCGAGCAGCTGAGCGCCGCCTGCGGTGGCTGGGACACGCGACCGTGCCGTGCCTGATCGGCGCGGCGCTGGCGCTCGGCGGCTGCGGCTCCAGCGGGCCCGCGCCCGGTCGGGTGACGAGCTCGAAGCACACGTCGAGCACGGGCTCGACGAGCACCGGCACGAGCTCGTCCGGCTCGCGCTCGCTGGTGCTGCCTCCGAGACAGGCGACGGCCGAGATCGACCACCACGAGGTGTCGGGCAAGGTCGGAGGGCCGGATGCGCTGCCAGCGGCGGCGAGCTCGGGCGGCTTCGTCGCTCCCGGCGCGCAGTCAGACGCGCAGATCAAAGCCGAGATCGCTCAGGCCCGCAAAGCCGGGATCATCGTGCCCAACGGCGATTCGGTGCAGTCCTTCGAACGCGGCGCGACCTACCTGGGGGGCGGGGGAGGCTACAACTGGGTCTTCCCGATCCAGCCGGCTTCGGTGGTGTTGCCGCCCCAGACCTGGAGCGATGACCAGGGGGTCGACATCGCCACGACGCACGCCGCCTGTGGAAACGCGGCGGTCGAGGTCGCCCTGACCGCCGGCACGGTGGTCAGAGAGGGGATCCCCGGCTTTGGACCCGATGCGCCTGTCGTCCGGATCGACGCCGGCCCCTACGCCGGCTGGTACGTCTACTACGGCCATGCTGCGCCGGCCCTGGTTCCCGTAGGGGCCCACGTGGAACCGGGCCAGCCGGTGGCCGAGGTCGGCTGCGGCGTGGTCGGCCTCTCCTCCGGACCGCATCTCGAGATAGGCCTGACCCCGCCGGGCGCCTCCACGTGCTGCCCGGCCTTGGGTCAGACCTCCCCCGTCGTCGATGCGCTGATGCGCCAGCTCTACGCCGGACCCGCCTGAGCGATCGCCCGCCTGCCGTACACGCGCCGGCGCTTCCGCTAGGCTTGCGCCTGCCTAATCCCGGGCTGAGCTCTGGAGCGGGGGGCCCGAGTTGTTGGGGCGAGTTCCACGGTAATCCGTGGGAGGCGAGTTCTCGCTAGCCCGTCAGCTAACCCCGCCGGCCGACGACGAGAGGCATATGCGACGACTTCGGCGCCTTCGGGCGCGCAAGGTCATCTTGATGGTGGTTGCGCTGGCGATGGTGCCCGCGCTCGCCCAGGCGGCCCGGGCCGCGGGGATCCCCGGCGGCACCGAAGCCCCGGGTCCGCAGTCCTCCGGCGGCGCCCCGAAGGGCACGGCCACCGGCGCCAGCACGGTGGCGCCGACGCTGCCCTCGGCGCCGCTGTTCGCTGCGAGCCCTTATCCCATGGGCGCCAAAGGCTGGGTGTTCCCGCTGTATCCGCTCTCGCATGTCGCCCCCAGGAGCTGGTGGTCGCTGGATCAGGGCGTCGACCTGGGCGGCACGGCGAACCAGTGCGGAGCGCACCTCGTCGAGCTGGCCGTCGCGAGCGGAACGATCGTGAGCGAGGGGCTCGAAGGCTTCGGCAGGTGGGCGCCCGTGCTGCAGATCGAAAGCGGGCCGGACGAACATCGCTATGTCTACTACGGCCACGCCGGTCCGGATCTGGTGCCGGTGGGCACGCACGTCAGCGCGGGTCAGCCGATCGCCGACGTGGGTTGCGGGCAGGTCGGCATCTCCTCGGCGCCGCACCTGGAGATCGGGATCCTCCCCAAGGGCGCCGAGGATCCGCAGGAAATGCCGGCCGTCGGGCAGACCTCACACGAGGCCCTGTCGAACCTCTGGTGGGGCTACAAGGCCGCGGCCGCAGCCGCCGCAGCCGCCGCAGCCGAGCAGGCGCGCAAGGCCGCCGCCGAGAAGGCCCCGAAGAGCCACCAGTAGCCCGGCTCCGGGCCCCGCCGGCGCGGCGTGGCGCCTCGATCGCCCCCGCGGCCGCCGATCATCTAGCCTTCGGCTCGTCGCCCTGGAGGGGTGGCAGAGCGGTTGAATGCGGCGGTCTCGAAAACCGTTTCAGGCCTGATTGGTCTGACGAGGGTTCGAATCCCTCCCCCTCCGCTGTTAGAACCAGGTTTGGCCTGTGCGTCTAGGTGCCGCTCGCGGCTCGCCGGGAGCCGGCTCGCTATTCGTAGTTGAACTCGTCCCCCGGCGGGCTCTTCTTGCTCTTGGCCTTTCCGACCTCAGCGATCACGTTCACGACTCCCGCCTTGGCTCCCGGCGGCGAGGTGGCGGTGCACGAGCCGGGGGAGGAGCAGGCGACCCCGACGGCCTGAGCCTTCCCGAACAGGAACACCGTCGAGCTACCGAGTGCGAACCCGCTGCCGGTGATGGTAACCGCGGTGCCGCCGCCCAGGGCGCCCGCGGCTGGGCTGACGCCGGTGACGGTCGGCTTGCCGTACTTGAACATGTCCTTCTTGGAGGTCGCGCTCGTGCCGCCGCTCGTCGTGACCGTGACGTCGACCGCTTCCGAGGTGTGCGCAGGCGCGGGCACGACGATTTCAGTCTGCGACTTCACGCTCGCGCCCGTAGCGGTCACGCTGCCGAACCGCACGACGCTCGCCCCCGTGAAGTTGGTGCCCGTGATCGTCACCGGTTGCCCGCCGGCTGCTTCGCCCTTGTTCGGGGAGATCTTCGAGATGGTCGGCGCCGCGACGTAGGAGAAGCGATCGGCCGGGCTCGTCGCGCTCGTGCCGTAGCCTGTCGTCACGGTCACGTCGACGGTCCCGTGTCCGGGCGGTGCGACGGCCGAGATCCTGTTGGCCGATTCGACGGTGAAGCCGGCATTCGACCCGCCGAACTGCACGACGCTCGCGCCCGAGAGGTCTGCGCCTTCGAGCGTCACGGTCGTGCCACCCGTCGCGGGACCTTCGCCGGGTTCGATGTGCGTCACCCTCGGATAGGGGACGAACGTGTACTGGTCGCCGCTCGTCACGGGGCTGGTACCTGCGGGCGAGGTGACCCGCACGTCCACCTTGCCCGACCCTGCCGGCGCCGGGGCTTCGATCAACTTTTCGCTGACGACCGTGAAGGAGGCCGCCGGAGTCGCGCCGAAGTCGACGGCGCTCGCGTGCACGAGGCCGGTGCCTTCGATCCTGACTTTCGTGCCGCCGGTGTCCGGCCCGCTGGTCGGGCTGACCGCGTTGACGTAGGGTGCACCCCCGCCGTTGTAGAAGACGAACGCCTGGCCGAAGTATTCGGGGAAGTTGATCGGGACGTCGTCGCCGGCGAGCACCGTGGTCCCGTCGGCAGAGATCGCCGACCTGCCTCGCAGGCCGCCGGCGAGCGCTTCTTTCGCGCCGTTGAGATAGAACATCCACGGCACGCCGGTGGCGCCGGCGGTGACCAGCGCGGCTTCGACGCCGTCATCGGGCAGCGACACGCCGAACCCGAACTGCTGTTCTCCGCCTTCGCCGCTGGTCAGCTTCCCGCCGAGCCCGCTCCACGTCGCTCCGCTGCGCGTGAACGCCCACGCGGCACCGACGCGGCTGTTGTCGTAGGGCGCGCCGACCAAAGCGACATCCCCCTGGGGCGAGAGCGCGACCGAGAAGCCGAACCTGCCTTCGCCGGCCTCACCCGAACCGGAGAGTTCCTGCTGGAGCGCCCAGCCGCCGCCGGTGCGCGCGTACACCCTCGCCGTGCCGCTGTGTTCGTTGGCTTCCGGTTCGCCGATCAGCGCCACGCTGCCGTCGCCCGAGAGCGCAAGGCTGTTCCACCACGGCGAATAGCCGACGAATTCACCAGCCGGCTGGCGATCGGCGCCCGCCTGGATAGTCGACTGCTGGGACCAGGTCGTCCCGGAGCGTTCCAGCACCGTCACCAAGCCCGCCTGGTCGCGGATCATCGCGGTGTTCCCGTCGCCCGAGAGCGCGACGCTCAGCCCGACTTTCTCGTCTTCTTCGTTCCCGACGTATGGCCCCGCCTGCTGTGTCCAGGTGCCGCCTGAGCGCGCGAATATCCAAGCGGCCCCTGCGTTGTACTCGTTTGGGGTCGGGGGGCAGGAGTTGGGGCTCCCGATGATCGCCGTGTTCCCGTCGGCCGAGAGCGCGACGTGATCGGACGTGAGAATCCCGCATTCGGTGCCCGTGCCGGCCAGCACCGCCTGCTGCGCCCACTGCGTTCCGGTGCGCGTGAACACCCAGCCCCAGCCACCGCCGGAAACCAGCGCCGTGTTACCGTCGGCGGAGATCGCGACGTCTTCGCCGATCAGGCGCTGGCGTCCGATGCCGCTTCCTTCGTCGAGCAGCGGCCCCGCCTGCTGGATGAAGGGGTCGATCACGATCGGATACGCGGCGCCGCGGGTGTCGACCTGCAAGAGCAGCTCTTGGCCACGGGCCCCCAGCCGGGCTGGCAGTGACCGCCCGTGGGCGTCCGTGACCGAGAGCGCGCCGTAGCGCAGCGCAGGTCCTCGGGGCGTGTCGAGCAGGACGCTGCGCCCTCCCGGCGCCAGCGAGCTCGCAGTGGCGCCGCCGACGGCCAGCATCAGCGCCAGCGATCCCCCGCCGTGCGGTGCGTCCGCCACCGTGAAGCCTTGCTCGATGCCCTGCGGTCCGTTCGCGTACCAGCCGCGCACGCGGCCGCTGGTGTAGGAGAAGCGGTTTGCGCTGGCGTTCTCCTCTCTCGGTGGCCCGAGCTTCTCCAGCGTCCGCCCGGCTCGGAGGCCGACGAGCGTCAGCACGACATCGCTCGCGCCGGTGTGGATCGTGGCCCGGCCGCCTGCGAAGTGGGCCGAGAGGCCGCCGCCGCTGCCACCGGCCTGCCAGCCGTCGCGTGTGGGCCGCAGGTGGTAGGCGGGCTCGCGAGCGCCGATCGCAGCCGAGGCGAGGGCCTGCAAGCCGACCGGCTCTGCTCGCAGCAGCCGTTCTGGGGCGAGGGCTTGCCGCAGCGGAGCCGGCGCGAGGGCAGCGTGTGGCCAGGTGCTCAGGAGCGCCGCGACCCCGACGCTCACCGTCACCGTCGCCGCTGCGGCCCGACGCGCGAGTCGGATCGAGTTCTCGTGACTACGGACAGCAGCGGGCACGTGGGCCGGCCGCATCGAAAGCATCGTCACCGCTTCCCCCCTTCGGATGTAAACCGTGGCGTCTCCGGCGGCCGGCTCAGCTGCGCCGACCAACGGCGCCCGAGTCTTATATAGCCGAGTGCTCTCGGCCTGTCAACGAGCCGCGACCCGACCGCCGCGGGATCCCCGTTTCGGCCGCGCCGCCCGCAGATGTGCGCGCCGAACCCTCATACGTGCGCGGATCCGCGGTCCTTCCGGTGCGCTACGGCAGGTCGAGCACGAGTTGGAGCGCGTCGTCTAGAGCCCGTTGCTCATCCAGGTCGAGATGGCGAACGTGCTCTCCGAGGGCCCGCGCGTCCACGGCCCCGACCATCTCGCAGAGGACCTGGGTCGGCCGCCCCTCGAGCGTGATCTCAGGGTGGAAGCTCGCGGGGAACGCGGACAGCGACGTCGGGCAGATGACGACGGTCGAGAGCGCGAGCAGTGCATCGGCTTGGACGACCACTGCGAAGCGGCGGCCATGCTGTACGTGAGCGCGCCTTCGTGGAAGCGTGATCGCGTGTACGTCACCACGGACCACGGAGCTCCTCCATCAGGCTCGCAACATCCGCTGCCTCGCGGGTGTAGCTCGGGTCTTTCACGAGCCGTCTGGCCTCGGCGGCGAGACCGCTGCGCCTACGCTCCCGTGCCGCGGTCTCCGTGATCGCCTGGCGCGCGGCCTCCGCCCGACTGACACCTCGATGGCGGGCGATCTCCTCGAGGGCGCTGAGCCCGTCTCGACCGAGTCTCAGGGAAAGCGGGTGGGGAACGCCAGCCACCGCACAACTGTAGCGCGAAATGAGCTACATCAGCGGGGGGCCGGAGTCGACCGTGACCGCCTGCCGCCGACGAGTGTCGGGTCGATCTGCTTCGGGGCAGCGATCACCCCTCCGCAGCCCTGAATGATCCGTTGCGCGGTGCGATCGCGCATTTTGCGGATCGGCGTTTGAGCCTTATCATGCGAACCGGCGGAATTCTTCCGCCCGAGGCTCGAACAGGGCACCTTGGGGGGTGCTTCGCCGGCCGAATATCCGGTTGGGAGACGCAGATGTACGGAGATGGGCCCGATGTGGGCTAGGAGAATGGTTTCTCGCATCCTTGCGACGGGGGCTGCTGCGCTGCTCGTGGTGCTGCTCCTGCCCGCCGCGGGCGCGCTGGCTGCCCCCAGCCTGGCGATCGAAAGCCCGACCTCCGGTCAGGTCACGAAGGAATCGCAGACGAGCTTCACAGGCCACACGAGTGACTCGGTCGACCCGGTCACCGTCAAGGTCTACAACGGCGAAGGCCTCGTCGAGTCCGAAAGCGCTCAACCCGAAGCGCTCTCCGGCGCCTGGTCGCTGACGCTTCCATCGAAGCTGGCCGATGGCAAATACACGGCTGTTGCCGAACAGACCGAACTGCTGACCTCCGAAACGGCCGCCAGCACCCCGATCGAATTCACGATCGACACGGCGAAGCCGGTGGTGACGTTGAACTCCGTGGCATCGCCCAGCAACGACAGCACGCCGGCGTTCAGCGGCAGCGCGAACGAAAAAACGACGGTCACGGTGCTCGTGTTCAAAGGCAGCTCGGCGAGCGGCTCGCCCGTGGCGGAAGTCACGGCGGGCGGCACCGGCGCAGGCTGGACCTCCGGGTCGACGCCGACCCTCTCCGACGGGACCTACACGGCGGTCGCCGAGCAGGAAAGCTCGCTGGGGAACGGGACGGGTTTCAGCCAGGAACGGACGTTCACGATCAGCACGGCGAAGCCGGTCGTGACGCTCAACGCGGTGCCGTCGCCGAGCAACGACAACACGCCTTCATTCAGCGGCGCTGCGAGTGAGAAAACGACGGTGACGGTCTACATATTCGCTGGTGGCTCGGCGAGCGGCTCGCCGATCGCGGAAGTCACGGCGGGCGGCACGGGCGGCGGGTGGAGCTCGGGCGCGGCTCCGACGTTGGCTGACGGCACCTATACGGCGGTCGCGGGGCAGGAAAGCTCGTTGGGGAACGGGACGGGTTACAGCCAGGAACGGACGTTCGTCGTCGACACGGCGAAGCCGGTCGTGACGCTCAACTCGGTGCCGTCGCCGGGCAACGACAACACGCCTTCATTCAGCGGCACTGCGAGTGAGAAAACGACGGTGACGGTCTACATATTCGCTGGTGGCTCGGCGAGCGGCTCGCCGGTCGCGACGGTGCACGCGAGCGGGACCGGGGGCGGATGGAGCTCGGGCTCGACATCCACGCTGTCCGACGGGACCTACACGGCGGTCGCAGCGCAGGAAAGCTCGCTGGGTAACGGGACAGGTTACAGCCAGGAACGGACGTTCACGATCAGCACGGCGAAGCCGGTGGTGACGCTCAACTCGGTCCCGTCGCCGAGCAACGACAGCACGCCGTCCTTCAGCGGCACGGCGAGCGACACGAAGACGGTGACGGTCTACATCTTCGCTGGGGGCTCGGCGAGCGGCTCGCCGGTGGCGGAAGTCACCGCGGGCGGGACCGGCGGCGGGTGGAGCTCGGGGCCGAGCACGAAGCTGCCGGACGGGACCTACACGGCGGTCGCGGGGCAGGAAAGCTCGTTGGGCAACGGGACGGGTTTCAGCCCGGAACGGACGTTCACGATCAGCACGGCGAAGCCGGTGGTGACGCTGAACGCGGTGCCGTCGCCGAGCAACGACAACACGCCTTCATTCAGCGGCACTGCCAGTGACAAGACGACGGTGAGGCTCTACATCTTCGCTGGCGGCTTGGCGGGCGGCTCGCCGGTGGCGGAAGTCACGGCGCCCGGCACCGGCGGCGGGTGGAGCGCTGGGCCGAGCACGACGCTCGCTGACGGGACCTACACGGCGATCGCCGCGCAGGAAAGCTCGTTGGGGAACCCCGCCGGGACCAGCCAGGAACGGACCTTCGTCGTCGACACGGCGAAGCCGGTCGTGACACTCAACTCGGTGCCGTCGCCGAGCAACGACAGCACGCCTTCCTTCAGCGGCACGGCCAACGAAAAAACCACGGTCACGATCTCCGTTTTCAAGGGGGCCTCCGCTGGCGGCTCGCCGGTCGCGACGGTGCACGCGAGCGGGACCGGGGGCGGATGGAGCTCGGGCTCGACATCCACGCTGTCCGACGGGACCTACACGGCGGTCGCAGCGCAGGAAAGCTCGCTGGGTAACGGGACGGGTTACAGCCAGGAACGGACCTTTGTCGTCGACACGGCCAAGCCGACCGTGGAACTACACGGCGTGCCCTCACCCAGCAACAATCGGACCCCCACGTTCAGCGGCTACGCGAGCGAAACGACGAACGTGACGGTTCGCATCAGCGGGAACGGCCCGACGAAAGAATTCACGACGATCGGCACCGGCGGCGGTTGGGTGCTGGGGCCGATCCCCGAGGAACTCTCCGAAGGAACCTACAAGGCCGTGGCGGTCCAGGAAAGCGTGCTCGGAAACGGCCTGGGCGAAAGCAACCAGATCGAATTCGAAGTCAAGACCGCCTCGCCGAAGGTCACCCTGAACCCGGTCAAATCGCCATCGGGCAACACGACGCCATCGTTCACGGGTACGGCCAATGAATCCAACCCGATCACGATCCAGGTCCACTCGGGCGCCGGCACGTCCGGACCGATCGTCGCCAGCGCCCAGGCGACCGGGACCGGTGGCGGCTGGTCGTCCGGGAAAACCAGCCCCGCGCTCGTGAGCGGCGAATACACCGCCGTCGCCGAACAGGCGAGCTCGTATGGCAACCCGAATGGTGAGAGCGGCGAAGTCAGGTTCGTCATCGACACGAGCTCTCCGGTGGTGACGCTCGGCTCGATCCCGACGCCCTCGAACGACACCACGCCGACGTTCAGCGGCACGGCCACCGACACCACCCCTGTCGTCGTGCGCGTCTACAACAGCGCCGACGTCGAAGTCAGCTCGGCGAGCGGCGGGCCGTCGGCGGGCAAATGGAAATCGGGCGGTCTGTCGCACGCGCTTGCCACCGGCAGCTACACGGCCGTCGCCAGCGAGGCGAGCTCGCTCGGCAACCCCGCCGGCATCAGCTCCCCGATCGGCTTCGTCGTCAACACCGAATCGCCTCATGTGACCCTCAACCAACCGGCGACGCGCTCGAGTGACACGACGCCGACGTTCGCCGGCACCGCGACCGACACGACGACCCTCACCGTCGAGATCTTCCGCGGCGCCTCTGCGAGCGGCACCGTCGTGTCCAGCGCGACGGCCGGGGGGACCGGCGGCGCCTGGGCCTCGAACGCCGCATCGCCGGCTCTTGAAAACGGGACCTACACGGCGGTCGCGCTCCAGAAGAGCTCGCTGGGTAACCCGGAAGGCTCCAGCGAAGCCAAGACCTTCCAGGTCGACACCAAAGCGCCCAACGTGACGCTCACTCCCCCCGCCTCGCCCTCGAACAACAGAAGCCCCGCCTTCAGCGGCACGGTCAGCCCGGCCACTGAAACGTCTCCAGTCGTCGTCCACGTGCTCGAAAGCGGACACCAGATCAGGGAAGTCACGGCCATCCCGAGCGCAGGGGCCTGGAGCACCGCCGCGCTGAGCACCGCGCTGGGCGAAGGCCGTCACGAATACAAGGTCTACGCGACCGAGGAAAGCTCGATCGGGAACGGCCCGGGGCGCAGCGAAGAACTCCCGCTGATCGTCGACACCACCTCGCCGGTGGTCAAACTGGAAGCGATCGCGGCGCTGTCGAACAACACGACGCCGACGTTCAAAGGGACGGCCACAGACACCACGCCCGTCACGGTCGACATCTACGCCGGCTCGATCACGACGGGCACCCCCGTGGCGACCGCGACGGCGCCGGCACCGGGCGTGGGCGGCGCGTGGACAAGCGCCGCGGCGACACCCGCGCTGCCCAGCGGGGCCTACTCGGCCGTGGCCAGACAGGCGAGCAGCCTCGGCAACCCGGCGGGCGAAAGCGCTCCCAAGATCGAATTCCACGTCGAAACGAGTCCGCCCGTCGTCACGCTCCTCCCACCGGCGACGCCATCGAACAATCGCGCGCCGTCCTTCAGCGGCACGGCGAGCGTCACCAAACCGGTCGAGCCGGTCGTCGTGCACGTTCTGGAAGCCGGCAAAGAAGTGGCGAGCGCCACCGCCACCCCGGGCGAAGGGGGCCAGTGGAAAGCGGGCCCCGTGACCCCGCAGCTGGCCGCCGGCGAACACCCCTACACGGCCTACGCCACACAGCTCAGCAGCCTGGGCAACCCCGAAGGCAAGAGCGCTGAAGCGGCGTTCGTCGTCGACACGAACCCGCCGAAGGTGACGATGGAAGCGATTGCCACGCCATCGAACAACGCGTCGCCCGTATTCAGCGGCACGGCGAGCGACACGGGCTCCGTCACGCTCGACGTCTATCGCGGGAAGACGCCGTCCGGACCGACCGTCGCGGTCGCGACGGCGCCGGTGACCGCCAAAGCATGGACCTCCGGCGCGGTCAAACTGCCGCCGAACGAAGTGAACACGTATGTGGCCGTCGCTCGGCAGAAGAGCTCGATCGGCAACGAAGAAGGCACCGCCCAGTTCGTGTTCGTGGTAGCGCCGAAGGCGCCGACGCTGCACATGAACCCGATCCGCTCGCAGATCGACACCGCGACGCCCACCTTCAGCGGAACCTCCAGCGAACCCTCGAAGCCGGTCACGGTGGACATATGCGAAGTCCCCGGGCCGTGCGGCGCCGCGATCAAGCCCTACGCGACGGCGACCTCCCCGAGCGGCGGTGTGTGGAGCACCGGTCCCGCCAGCCCTCCGCTGCACGACGGCGTGTACCAGGCGGTCGCGACCCAGCTGAGCCTCGCCGGTGAACTCGGTGCGACCCTTGGAGAGCTGTTCACGGTCGACACGCACGTGCCTGTCGTGACGGTCACCTCGCCGAGCTCGGGAGCGGTCACGACGGGCAGCAGCGCGGTGGTGAGGGGCGCGGCGGGCACGGCACCGCACGACGTCTCCGCGATCACCGTGCAGCTGTTCCGGGGATCCTCCGCCTCGGGCGCCACCGCAGAGCAGGTCGAAGTCGGCGCGAGCAATGGCGCCTGGGCGGCAACGCTCACCGGCCTCTTGCCCGGCGTCTACACGGTCCGTGCGGAGCAGCCCGACGAAGCCGGCAACGTCGGCGTCAGCCCCGCCGCGACGTTCACCGATCAGAGCCCCCCGGCGGCCGTCGTGAGGGGCCCGGCCGCCGCGTTCACCTGGTACCCCAGCGTCCCCCATACCGGCGAAACGGTCTCGCTCGCCTCGAGCTCGACCGACGCGAGCAGCCCGATCACCGGGTACGCGTGGAACCTGACGGGCTCCCTGTTCAGGGTGGGAGCCCAGACCCAGACGACGTCGTTCGCCACGCCGGGCAGCCACCTCGTGCAGCTGCGCATCACGGACAGCTCCGGGCTCGCCAGCGTCGCCTCGGAGCGCATCCCGGTCACCTATCCGCTGATGAGGCCGTTCCCGGTCGTGCGCATCGTGACGACGCGAACCCTCGGGAGGGTGCGGCTACGGATCCTCAGCGTCCAGGCGCCGGTCGGCGCCAGCGTCTCGGTGAGCTGCACGGGCCGGGGCTGCCCGCTGCGGTCGATGACCAGGCTCGTCCCCAGGGCCAGGGCGAGGAAGTCCGCGGCGGCGCCGCTGACGTTCGCCGGGTTCGAGCGCTCGCTCGCTCCGGGCATCGTGCTGCAGATACGGGTCACGCAGCCAGGGCGGATCGGGAAATTCACGAGCTTCGCGATCAGGCGCGGCAGGCTGCCCGTCAGAAGCGATGCCTGTCTTGAAGCGGTCAACCCGAAGCCGGTCGAATGTCCGGCCTGAGGAGAGCTGCGGGCGCCGATGGGCGTCTTGGCGTCTTCGCGGCGGCGGTCGCGATCGCGCTGGGGTGCGCCTGGCTGAACGCGGCGCCGGCCGGGGCCGCCACGCCGCCCGCCCTTGCGATCACCTCACCGTCCGAGGGCAGCGCGACCAATCAGACGATGCCGGTGTTCATCGGCACGACCCAGGGCGGCGAAGAAGAAGAATGGTACGAACCGATCGAAGTCAAGATCTACGAAGGGAGAACCGTCTCGGGCAAGCTCAAGCAGACCCTGACGATCGTAGGATCGACCGGCCCGACATGGTTCCTCGCCCCCACCAAACCACTGGAAGACGGCACGTACACGGCGGTCGCGGAAAGCTCTGGAGCCACGCCGAGCGCCCCCGCCGAATTCCGGGTCGACACCGTCCCGCCGCAGGTCGCGATCACCTCGCCGGCACCGGGCGCGACGACCACCGCGCAGGACGTGACCGTCAGCGGGTCGGCCGGCACGGCCGAAGGCGACCTCCCCGGGGTCACCGTGCAGGTCTACGACGGGGCGGCCGCGGAAGGAACGCCGATCGAGGCGGTCGAAGTCCAGGCCCACGGGGGCACGTGGTCGGGAGTGCTGGCTGGGCTCAACCCGGGCCCCTACACCCTGCGCGCGGAGCAGTCCGACAGCGCCGGGAACGTCGGATCGAGCGCGCCGGTGCCATTCACGGTCGTTCCTCCTGCGCCCCCGCCGCCCCCGGCTGCGTCCTTCAGATGGTTCCCCGCGGACCCGAGTGTCGGCGAAGCGGTCTCGTTTGTCTCCAGCTCGACCGACGCGGGCAGCCCGATCACCTCCTACGCCTGGTCGCTGAGCGCAGCCGGACCGTTCCATACTGGAGGTCCGGTGCTGAGCACGACCTTCACCAAGGCCGGTCCGCAAGCGGTGCGTCTGGAGATCGTGGACGCTGCGGGCCGTAGCAGCGTGACGACGGAGACGATCCTCGTGCGCCACCGCGCCGCGTCGCTGCTGCAGCCCTTCCCGATCGTGCGGATCGCGGGCTACGAGACGGCCACGGGCGTGCGGCTGAACCTGCTGAGCGTGGCGGCGCCGATCGGCTCCCTGGTCACCGTCAAGATCCGCGGTCAGGGGTCCAAGCCGAACTCGACCAGCCGTCTGGCCAGCGCGACGAAACGGACCAGCGGCACCGTACTGCTGTCGTTCCCGCGCTTCGAGCGCGCGCTGGCGGCCGGCGCCGTGCTTGAAATCCGGGTCACCAAACCGGAACAGATCGGCAAGTACACGCGCTTCACCGCCCGACGTCGCGCGCTGCCGCTGCGCTTCGACAGCTGCCTCAGCCCTGCCGGCAAGCCGATGGCGTGCCCCAGCAAATGAGCACGCACCCGATCGAGCGACGCAGGGTTCGGGCGGTCAGGCGACGCCGCTTCAACGGCGGGCGGGTGACGATCGCCCTCCTGGCCCTCGCCGTGGTGTTCGCCGTGGCGTTCGCCGTCGGACACACCAAGGGCACGAGCGCGAGCGCCAGCGCCGAAGCGGCTCCGCCCAGCCTGCGTGCCGTGTCGAGTCCGGTACCCGCCACGCTCGCCCCCGCACCGGCGATTCAGCTCGGCGTGGCCGTGCGCCCGCCCGAAACCCATCACGCCAGCAAACCCAGTCCCGCCCCGGCGACGTCCGCGCCCAGCGCGCCCGCTACGAGCGCGCCGGTGACCGAAACGCCGCCGCCCGTCGCCGCGCCGACGGCGCCTCCGGTCGCGCCGGTGGTCGAACCCACGCCGTCGAGCGGCGGCGGCGGCTCGCCGCCGCCCAGCAGAAGCTCGGGGTCGGGTTCCTCCGGCTCGGGCACGTCGTTCGAAAGCTCCGAATAGACGCATGGACGTTCCCGGCCGCGTGATCCATCCCCTGCTGGTGCTCGCGCTGGTGCTCGTCGCCGTGCTCGGCTACGTGCTGGGCAGCCACCGCGGTGCAAACACCAGCACGGCCCGCGAAGATCTCGGTGGCCGCGCCCGCCTGGCCTCCGGCTCGGGACTGCTGCTGGAATACCCGTTGGGCTGGCAGACCGCCGCGCCCCCCTCGATCCCGGGCCTGACGCTGGAACACACGCTGGCCCTGAGCCCACACGGGACCTCCGGCGCGGGGCTGCTCAGCGGGGTGCTCCCCCGCAGCGAAGCGAGCCCCCTGCCCGCGGCCTTCCTGGCGCGTCTGCGCGGGACCCCACGAGCGGAAGTCGTGGACCTCGTCTCGGCCCAGGCCTACCGCTACAGCCAACTCGACCTGCCGGGCTACGCAGGGACGTTCGACCTCTACGCGATCCCCGCCACGACCGGCCCGCCGAGGCTGCTCGCGTGCTACGCCCCGACTGCATCCACGTCGATCGGCCAGCAGTGCGAGCGGATCGTCTCGGGCGTGACGCTGGTCGGCGCGGCCCCGCCCAGCATCACACCCGAACCGGCCTATGCCGCCCATCTGGCGGCGCTCGTCACAGCGCTGGACCGCGAACGGCTGCACGCCAGGGCAGAAATGAGCCACGGCGGCTCGGCGGCCGCCGTCGCGGGTCCGGCCGGCTCGCTGGCCAAGCGCTTCTCCTCGGCCGCCACTGCCGTCTCCGCGCTGGAAGCGCCGCAGGCCGCCCAGGCAGCCCAGGCGGCGCTGGCATCGGCGCTGCGGCACGCCGGGCAGGTCTACGCGTCTCTGGGCGAAGCCGCGAGCACGGAAAGCCTCGGCAACTACGATGTCGCGAGGGGCGAAGTCGGGACCGCCGAGGCCGGCGTGAGCCGCGCTCTGGAGAGCTTCGCGCTGCTCGGCTACGGGCCCGCCTAGGTCCGCTCCGGGGACATCCACCCGGTCGCCGATACGACCGGGCCGGCTGCGGGGACTCCTCAGCTCCCGCAGCCGCCCCGGGCCCGGCGGCTCCGCCCCACTCAGGCGGTCACCGCGATCCCGGCCGGCTGCGGGGACTCCTCAGCCCCGCAGCCGGCCGTTCGGGCGTCGCGTTCGGCGCGGTGGGTGGGGCAGTACACGCCCCGGATCTGGCCATCCGCGAGACCGAAGGCCAGCCATACCGCGCCCTGCCACGCGAAGTTGAAGAAGCGGCTCTCACGATCCCCGGCCCGGTCCAGCTCGCGGGCCCAGGCGGCCGTGACGACGCCCGCCGGGATCGTCGCCGGGCAGGAGCACCCACCGGACAGATATCCCGAGGACACGCAGCGCATCGGCCGGTCCTCCTGATCGCCGCGGGTCCTGGCGAGAGTGTTCCTCTCGACCACGACCCCAGGGCGCTCGGCCAGCCGCGTGCGGCGGGTCCTGGCGGTGTGGGCGTCCTGTCCGTGCATCTGAACGATTGCTCCTTGTCTCGCTGGTGCGCTTCTCGAAGGGTTCCTGTTTGCACTTTTCGGGCAGTTGGTCTGCCCTTTTCGGGCAGGCTGTGTCGTTCTTTTCGGACGACAGGCGCCTTCTTGAAGTCCAGGAGGCGAAGTTGGACTCCTGTTCGAAGCGCCGTCGCGCCCGACCTCACGCCCCGAAATGGGCGCTCCCGGCGGGGGACCGGGGCGCACGGCGCGCCCGGTCGCCGCCCGGGCCGCGGCGGGCGGATCCGCCAGACAGCAGCAGCCGACCGGCGCTCCTCTCGACGAGCTCGGCGCCTCGGACGCCCCTCGGGCGCCCGCGCCGCGGTCTAGGACCTGACGGTGGCCCGGCTGCGGGCCCGACGGGTGCTGCTGAGGTTCAGGCGCCGGAGCATGTCGCGCTCACGTTCGGCGGCCGTCCGGGTCATCGCACCGGCCAGCTGGACTCCTCCGCGCTGCACCGTCCAGTAGCCGGTGGCGGTCTGCTTGATCGTCAGTCGAGCTGGTTGCATCGGTGGCTGCCTCGGGGTCCGTTGGGGGTCGGGGGTGTGGGCATGAAGGCACCTTCGGCAGCGCTTCGCCCAACCTGTAGCCCCGGGTCCGCCGGTCAGCGGTTTTGCGAGTCATCCGAAAGCCGGCCGGCCGCCGGCGCGTCCGCCGATCAGCCCGCGCGATGCCCGAGGCGGCTCGCGATCAGCGCCCGGCCGATCGTCAGCGGATGGCTCAGAAGCGTCGAGACGCGGCCGGCAAGCGAGGATGGATCGTGGGCCACGCCGAGCTGGCGCATGATCGTCGCCTGGTCGAAGTACACCCGCTCGCAGACGATCCGCTGCTCGTCGAAGATGAAGAAGGCGGTCATCCGCGCGCGGAACGAACGGCCCGTCGGCGGAAGCCCGCGCAGCGTTCCCAGGTGCGTTCCGAGCAGGTCGAACTTGACGATCACCGCGTCGTCGGCGTGGCGCAGCGAGATCAGCTCGTTGCGCTGATCCGGGAAGGCGGCGCGTGTCTCGGCGAAATAGGCCCGGACGGCGGCCTCCCCGTCGTAGACGTCGCCGGTGGCGATGATCTCGTAGCGGGGATGGGAGAAGGTGGCGATCGTCGTGTCGAAGTCGTGGTGGTTCTCCGACTCCATGTGCTCGCGGACGATCTCCTCGCGCCTGGTGCGCAGCTCGTCGGTGGGGACTGCCTCGGGCACGGGGGGCACTTCTATCAGCAAAGACATTCAGCCGCGCAGCGCGACGCCCCAAGTCGACCGGAACGACGCGCCCGGCTCGAGGTGGGTCAGCGACTCGCCGCTGCGGAACGCGTCGGGCGGGCAGGTCATGGGCTCGACGGCCAGCGCCGTGCGCCGGCGCCCCTGCGCCAGCGTGTCACCGGTGAAGACCTCGAGCACCGAGTAGCGCTCGTCGACCCACAGCTCGACGCACGAGCCGTCCGGAGCCTCGAGCCGCGCCCGCGCTCGCCGGTCCTCGTCGCGGCGAAGGTCCGTGAAGGGGCTGTCGATCCGCAGCTCGCCGAGCCGGCGGGGGCTGCGGAAGTCGAGCGGTCCGTCCTCGACCGGCTGCCGCCCGTCGGGGAGCGCGCGGACGGGGTCGGTGGTGATCAGCGTCGCCGCGGGCAGCTCCAGGGTGCAGTCGTCGATGGTGCCCGCGCCGGGCGAGAGGTAGGGGTGCGCTCCCGCCCCGTAGGGCAGGCTGGCCCCGCCGAGGTTCCGGGCGGTCGTGGCGACGGTCAGCCCCTCGGCGCCCAGGGTGTACTCGACGCTGACATCGAGGTCGAAGGGGAAGCCCGGCTGGGGGTGAACCCGCGCTCCCATCACGACACGGTCGCGCTCGTGCGCGAGCGCGCGCCATGGAGCCCAGCGCAGCAGCCCGTGGATGGCGTTGCCCTTGGACGGCTCGGTGATGGCCAGCTGGTGCTCGGCTCCCTCGAACCGGTAGCGGCCGTCGCGCAGCCGGTTCGGCCAGGGGATCAGGACGGCGCCGTGCGCCCCGTCGCAGACCCGGTCGGGGTCGTAGGGCTCGAGCACGTCACGGTCGCCGGAGGAGTAGGCGCGGATCCCGCCGCCGACCTCGACGATCGTCGCCCGCTGATCGCCGGTGGAGATCTCGAACTGCTCGCCCGAGGGAGGGCTTGCCATGGGCGGGACCCTAGACGTCGGCTAGGCGCGCCGCGGCCCGCTCCAGCGCCTCGGGCGAGCCGGCGACCTGCACCGAGGCAAGGCCGGCCCATCGGCGCGCGGCGCCGGGCTGCACGCTGCCGACGATCGCGTGCACCGGAACGCCGCGCGCTCGTGCTCGTCGCATGATCTCGCCGCCGACCTTGCCGCGCAGCGACTGCTCGTCCAGGCGCCCCTCGCCGATCACCACAGCCCCGGCGCGGGCCAGTCGCGAGTCGAAGCCCAGGGCGTCGAGTACGTAACGGGCGCCGCTGCGCAGCTCCGCTCCGTGCACCGCCCACAGCGCCCCGGCCAGGCCGCCGCCGGCGCCGGTCATCGGCACGCCGCTGGGATCTCGGGGGAAGCCGGCGGCGAGCGCGCGTAGCCCGGCGGTCAGTCGCCGGACGGCCGCCGGAGAGGCGCCCTTCTGCGGGCCGAAGACCTGGGCCGCCTGCTCGAAGGCGACGAGCACGTCGCAGGCCAGCACCAGGCGCATCTCGCCCAGGCCGCCGCCGGCCTCGATCGCCGCGAGCGCTCCGGCGCCGCCGTCGCTGGTGGCGGTTCCCCCGATCGCGACGGTCGCCTCGCGCGCCCCTTCTCGTCGCGCGGCGAGCAGCAGCTCGCCCGTGCCCGCGCTGCTGGCCGCCTCGGCATCGCGCTCCTCGGGCGCCACCAGCGCAAGGCCGGAGGCGCGGGCCATCTCCACGAGCGCTCCCCGCGATTCGGCGAGCCAGGCCCAGCTCGCCTCGATCGGCCGCCCCAGCGGGTCGGTGCAGGCGGCGACGCGCTCCTCTCCCCCCATCGGCCCGAGCAGGACATCGATCGTTCCTTCGCCTCCGTCTGCCACGGGACACTCCTGTGCGTCGACCTCGACGCTCCGCAGGCCGCGTGCCACGGCCGCGGCCACCTCGGTCGCGGAGAGCGTGCCCTTGAACGCGTCCGGCGCCACGAGCACCGCCGTCCCGGTCCTCACCAGCGCTCAGGGGGTCCGGCTCGGCGTCGGCATCGCGCCAGCGTAGCGGCGGGGAGAGGCCCTTCGCCCCGTCTGAGACGCCCCCTGGGGCTGAGGCAGGGCCGCCCCCGGAACCGGCAGCGCGACGGCTCTCCTCTCAGCCGCGGCGCCCGCTGCCGCGCCGCAGGCGATGCACGCGGCGCAGCTCCTCGACGGCCTCGTCGTAGCCGCCGAGCGGGTCGGTGGCGCGGCTGCCCAGGAGGTCCGGCTGCAGGCGGCGGCGCACCAGCTCGCCGGCGATCGCGTCGACGCGCTGTGCTTCGGCGCCGGGGCGCGAGCTGACGATCCTGTCCATCTCGTGACCGCGGAACAGGAGTCCGACGCCGTCGTCGAGCGCCCAGCCTCCCGGCAGCGTCCCGTCGCGAAGGTGCGCCAGCCACACGGGCAGGCGCTCGGGCTCGCCGTCGGCGTGAACGGTCAGCGACCCGTCGAGCAGCCCCAGTCCCTCGATCGATTCGGGCGGTCCGCTGGAGCGCGTGAGCCCGTATTGGAACCAGCACATCGCGCCCGCGCTGAGGCCCGCCAGGACCGCTCCCCGTTCCCAGGCCTCGAGCAGCATCGCGTCGAGCTCGTGCGCACGCCAGATCGCCAGCAGGTTTCGCATCGAGCCGCCGCCCACATACAGGATGTCCTGCTCCATCACCATCTCGCGCAGGGGACGCCTGGTCTCGGACAGGCGGAACAGGGACAGGTGCTCGGCGACGCAGGTGCGTCCGCTGAAGCGTTCCTTGAAGGCGTTGATCTGCGGCGAGGTGTCGCCAGAGGCGGTGGGGAGGAAGAGGATGCGGGGTTCGCGCGAGGTGGAAAGCGACAGGACGTAGTCGTCGAGCAGGGGGTTGGCGGGCTCCATCGTGAAGCCGCCGCCGCCCATCGCGAAGATCGTGCGCTCCTCCGGCGGCACGACCGGTCGCTGGGCGGCCGTCGCGCTCACACCGCCACCTTCATGCGCAGCGTGCGCGCGGCTCTCGCCGTCGCCGCGCTGGCCGGCGCGGTCGCGAGGGTCGGCTGCTTGCCCAGGAACTCGGGCTCCAGCAGCGCCTCGCGGATGCGGCCGGCGTGCCGGCGCACCATGAACGCGCGCCCATCTGGCCTCGAGCTCACGACGCGCTCCAGGTTCGGGCCGCGGAAGTGCAGGCCGACACCGTCCTCGACGGCGTAGCCGGCCGTCATGCCGTCGGCGACGGCCCGGTGGTACTCCTCGCGGCGGGCGGGCTCGGCGTCGTAGTGGACACAGTTGGAGTAGGGCAGCAGCCCCAGGCCTCGCACCGGCCGTGGCGCGCCGTGGAAGGCGCTGAGGGCCTGCTCGAACCAGCACAGCGATCCCGCCGAAGGTCCGCACAGCACGATGCCGCGGCGCCAGGCCTTGCGCAGGATCGAGTCGAGCCCGTGTGCCCGCCACGCGCCGAGCATGCTGAGCATGTTGCCGCCGCCGACGTAGATCAGGTCCTGCGAGAGCAGGTGGGCGGCGAGGTCGTCCTCCACGCCGCCCGTCCCCTGGTCGCGCCGGAACAGGGACACGTGGCTCGCCTCGCAGGCTGGTGAGAACCGGCGATAGAACCGCACGACGTAGTGGTCCGCGTCGCCCGAGGCGGTGGGCAGGAAGCACACGCGAGGACGCGGCGAGTCGAGCAGTGAGAGGATGTAGTCGTCCAGCAGGGAGCCATCCTTCTCCATCGAGAAGCCGCCACCCCCGAGGGCGACGATCTGGGGAGCTCTTGACGGCATGGCTCGCTTCCCTCGTCGTTGATCAACACGGTCAGCCTGCCCGATGTGGCGATGCCGGGATATGGACCTCCGTCCGAACTTCTCCGCGTGGCTGATCGACACCAGCCCATACGCCGGCCCGGCGCCTCCTACAGTGTCCGTCGTGAGTGAGCGCAGGGAGTCGGCGGCGATCGGCATGGACAGCGGCGCCGCGGCGGCGATATCGCTGCGCGGCGTTGTCAAGCGATATGGGGAGATCGTCGCCGTCAACGGGCTCGATCTCGAGGTGCGCCCCGGGATCTGCTTCGGGCTGCTGGGGCCCAACGGCGCGGGCAAGTCGACGACGATGAGGATGCTGACGGCCCAGAGCCTGGCCGACGAAGGCGCCATCTCGGTGCTGGGATACGAGCTGCCGCGGGAATCCAAGCAGGCGCGGCTGGAGATGGGCGTGGTGCCGCAGCTGGACAATCTCGACGTCGAGCTCACCTGCCGGCAGGTACTCACGGTCTTCGCCCGCCTGTACCGGGTCCCCAGGGACGGCCGGGAGGCCGCCGTCCAGCGGGCTCTCGAGATCGCCAACCTCGTGCCGCGAGCCGACACGATCGTCAAAGAGCTCTCCGGCGGCATGCGCCGGCGGCTGCTGGTCGCGCGCGGCTTGATCCATGGTCCTCGCCTGGTCCTGCTGGACGAGCCGACCGTCGGGCTGGACCCGCAGATCCGCCAGGAGCTGTGGTCGCTGATCGACAGCCTGCGCGCCGAGGGCGTGACGCTCCTGATGAGCACCCACTACATAGAGGAGGCCGAGCGCTTGGCCGACACGGTCGCAGTGATGTCGGCCGGCGCGATCATCGCCCAGGGCACCCCGGCCGAGCTGGTCGCTGCCTACGCGGGTGAGCAGGTGCTCGAGGTCTACGGCTCCCCCGAGAAGCTCGTCGAGGTCGGTCGGCTGGCCGCGGAGAGCGGCTGGCCCAGCCGGCGCACCGGACCGGCGATCGCGATCCTGCGGGCCGAGACGCTCGACGGGAAGGCGCCAGACGGGGTGCGCCGCCCGGCAAATCTCGAGGACGCGTTCGTGGCGCTGACGGGGGAGGAGATCGAGTGAGCTCGCCCGCCCAGCGACAGTCTGCGCAAGCAGCCGAGTCGCGACGGATCGGCAGGCTCGAACCGGCCGCGCTGGCCGGCGTGATGAGCCGCGACGTGTCGATATTCGGGCGCTACTGGAAGGCGACCACCTTCTCCTCGGTGGTGCAGCCGACCATCTACCTGCTCGCTTTCGGGCTGGGATTCCGCACATTGGTCCACCCGATCGGCCATGTCGGCTATGTGCAGTACGTGGCCACGGGGGTGGTGGCGACGGCGGTGCTGTTCTCCTCGGCCTTCCCGGGGATGTTCAACACGTTCGTCCGTTGGCAGTTCCAGCGGACCTACGACGCGGTGCTGGCGGCGCCGGTCGACGTCGAGGAGCTGATCACGGCCGAGGTGCTGTGGATCTCGCTCAGAGCGGGTGTGTACGGGATGGCACCGCTGCTGGTCGGGATCTTCTTCGGCCTGCAGCCCGTGCCGGGCATGCTGCTCGTGCCCCTGATCGGCTTCGTGACGGGCTTCGGCTTCGCGTCCTTCGGCGTCACGATCGCCGCCGTGGCCAAGACGATCGACAACTTCAACTACGTCACAAGCGCCGTGCTGACGCCGATGTTCCTCGTCGCCGGCACGTTCTTCCCGATCTCCCAGCTCCCTGGGCCGGTGCACACGATCGCGGAGTTCAACCCCCTTTACCACTGCGTGCAGCTCGTCCGGGATGCCTCGTTCGAGAGGCTCGGCACGGCCGACATCGCAAGCGCCGCCGTGCTGATCGCCTTCGGCGTGCTGATGTGGCGGGTGGCCATCTCGCAGCTCGGCCGGCGCCTGATCGACTGATTGCGCTTACGAAACTCTGACGATCCCCGAAGGCTGCTCCTACAGGGCCCGGCGATGCTGCCCGCGTGAGCTACTCATGGGAGACCACCTCGGCCGCCTCGCCGGCCGCCCCCTCGATGGCCTTCGGTGGCACCTGGGGGGCGCGCGCGAAGGAGCGGCTGCGCGCCCTGCGCGGACCGCGCCCGGAGCTGGTCGCCCTGCTCGTGCTCGCGGGCATCCTGAACCTGTGGGCGCTGAGCCGCAACGGCTTCGCAAACGACTACTACAGCGCGGCGGTCCGCTCGATGAGCACCAGCTGGCACGACTTCCTGTTCGCCTCGCTGGATCGAACCGGTGTGATGACGGTCGACAAGCCCCCGCTGGCGTTGTGGGTGCAGGCCCTCTCGGTGCGGATCTTCGGGTACCACTCGCTCAGCATCCTGGTGCCGCAGGCGCTGATGGGGATGGCCAGCGTCGCGCTCCTCTACGACCTGGTCCGCCGGCGCTTCGGGCGTCTGGGCGGGTTGATCGGCGGGCTGGCCCTGGCCGTGACGCCGATCGCCGTCGCGGTCTCCCGCCACAACAACCCCGACGCGCTACTCGTGCTGTGCTCGGTCGCGGCGCTGTGGTGCGCGCTGCGGGCGATGGAGGACGGCCGCACCCGCTGGCTGGTGCTGGCGGGCGTCTGCGTCGGGTTGGGCTTCGAGACGAAGATGGGCGTCGCCCTGACCGTCCTCCCGGGCATCGCCGCCGCCTGGCTGTGGCTCGCGCCGGCGGCTCGCGGCCGCCTGCACGCGTTCCGCCAGCTGCTGGCGGGCGGAGCCGCGATGGTGCTCGTCGGGGGCGCCTGGCCCGCGCTGGTCGAACTCACCCCGGCGGCGGATCGTCCCTGGGTGTCGGGAACGAGCGACAACCGGGTCCTCTCGCTGATCTTCGGATACAACGGACTGGGTCGCGTCGACGGCCAGACGGGCGGACCGGGCGGGATCGGCGGCAGCGATGTTCGGCGGGGCCACCGGCCCGCTGCGGCTGCTCAACTCCGCGCTGGGCGGCCAGGCCGGCTGGCTGCTGGGCTTCGCCCTGCTCAGCGGTCTGGGTCTGCTCGCCGCGACCCGGCTGCGCCGATCCGACCCGCGCAGCGGCTGGCTGATCGCCGTCGGTGGCGCGTTCGCCGTGACGGGCCTGCTGTTCAGCTTCGCAAGCGGCATCTTCCACCCCTATTACGTCTCTCTCTGGCTCCCTTCATCGCTGCCCTGGTGGGCGCGGGCGCGGCGCAGCTGATCAAGGGCGGCGCGTACGCCCGGATCGTCGGCCCATTGGCGATCGCGGCCGGCGTCGCCGGCGAGCTGGCAGTGCTGCGGCGACTACAACGGCCAGCTGACCTGGCTCGCTCCGGTGCTGATCGTCGTGGGTCTGCTGGCCGCGGTCGCGCTGCTGGCCTTCTCCGATCGACCCGTGCGGATCGTGGCGGTCCTCGGCGCGATGGCGGTGCTGCTGGTTGCGCCGACGGTGTGGGCCTTCGACACGCTCGGACACGCCACCAGCGGGACCTTTCCCGAAGGCGGTCCCGCCTCGGTCCAGTCGGCGGGCGGTCTTGGCGGCCCCGGCGGGCGCCTGGGCGGCGCGCGCTCGCCCGCGGGCGGGCCGCTCCAGCTGTTCGGTCCGGGCGGGGCATCCGCGGGCGGCGTCTCGGCTGCGAGGGGGCCGGGCGGCGGCGAAGGCCCGGGCGGCGCGACTGGCGCCCCCCCTGGCGCATTCGCCGGCGCGGCGGGCGGGCAGCCGGGAGCGTTCGGCGGACAGGCTGGGGCGTTCGGCGCGGGCGGCCCCACGGCGGCTCGCGGCTTCGGCGGCGGTGGGCCGGGCGGCGGGTTCGGAGGCTCGGTCGACTCCCAGGTCCTCTCCTACGTGAAGACCCACGGGGGAGGCACGATCGCCGTGGCCAGCCAGTCCAGCGCAGCGTCGGCGATCATCTCCCAGGACGCCGAAGTGGCCGGGATCGGCGGCTTCTCCGGTCGCGAGAGCAGCGTCAGCGTCGCCTGGCTGGCGCAGGAGGTCAGCTCGGGCAAGATCCGCTGGGTGCTCGGCGAAGGAAGCTCCGGCTCCGCCGGTCGCCGGCTGCCTGGTGACACGAGGGCGGGCTCGAAAGCGGCGATCGCGGCCGTCGAGAAGGCCTGCACGAGGGTCAGCCTGGGCGCGAGCTCGAGCTCCGGGCAGGGCGCCGCGGGTACGGGCGCGGGCACCTTGTACGACTGCCGTGGCCGGGCCGCCCAGCTGGCGCTGGCAGGCGCGTAAGAATCCAGTCCGTGAGGATCCTGGTCGTCGACGATGACCGTGCCGTGCGCGACGCGCTGCGCCGCGCCTTGAGCCTCGCCGGCTACGAGGTCGCACCGGCCGCGGACGGCGAGCAGGCGCTGGAGGAGATAGCCCAGGAGGTCCCCGATGCGGTCGTGCTGGACATCGGGCTGCCGGGAGTCGACGGGCTGGAGGTCTGCCGGCGCGTGCGCATGCTGGGCAACCGTGTCCCGATCCTGATGCTGACGGCGCGTGACGCGGTGTCCGACCGAATCGACGGCCTGGACGTCGGCGCGGACGACTACATGGTCAAGCCCTTCGACGTGGGCGAGCTGAAGGCCCGCCTGCGGGCGCTGCTGCGCCGGGCGAAACCCGAGGCGGAGGGGGAGGCCCTGTCGTTCGCCGAGCTCACGTTGAACTCCGAGCGCCACGGCGCCCAGGTCGGCGAGCGCTTCGTCGAGCTGACGAGGACCGAGTACCAGCTGCTCGAGCTGCTGATGCTCAACCCGCGACGGGTGCTTCCGCACAGCCTGATCTACGACCGCGTCTGGGGCTACGACTTCGGCCCCACCTCCAACGCGCTGCGCGTGTACGTGGGCTACCTGCGTCGCAAGCTCGAGGATGCCGGCGCGCCGAACCTGATCCACACGGTGCGGGGCGTCGGCTACGCCCTGCGGGAGCCCTGAGGAGAGGGCCTGCATGACGCTGCGGATGCGCATCGCGGGCGTGGCGAGCCTGTCGGTGGCCGTTGCCGTGCTGGCTGCTGCGATCGGCCTCTACGCGGCGGTCCGCTCCGACCTGCGCGGCGAAGTGGACAGCCAGCTCCGTGCCCGCGCACGCGGCCTGGCGGCCCTGCGCGCACTGCCGCGCCCGCTGAACGGCGCCGGTGGGCCGTACCCCGGCGCCCCTCAGGGCGACGGCGATCACGGCCCGCCCGGCGGCGGCGGCGGCGGTGGCGGCTTCGGGCGATTCCCGGGCAGCGTGCAGCCGGCGCCGTTCGGGGCGGCTTCGGGTTATGTGCAGTTCATCTCCTCGACCGGCAGCGTCTTCGTCCCCGGCGGGCAGGGCAGCGCGCCCGCGCAGATCCCCGTCAGCGCCTCGGACCGTGCGATCGCCGCGGCGGGCACGGGCAGCGCGGTGAGCGAAAGGACCGTCAAAGGCATCCAGCTGCGCGTCCTGACGACCGGCACGGGCAGCGGCAGCGCGGTAATGGTCGCCCGCCCGCTCACGGAGGTCGAACACGAGCTCAGCCGACTGCTGCTGATCCTGGCGCTGATCGGCGGCGGCGGGATCGTGCTGGCGGCGTTGCTCGGAGCGCTGGTGGCGCGCACAGCGCTGGCCCCGATCGGGCGCTTCACCGCCCGTACCGAGTCGCTGACGGGAAGCCTCGATCTCTCCAGCCGGCTGGAGGTCTCCGGACGCGACGAGCTGGGACGCCTGGCGGAGAGCTTCAACGCGACGCTCGACGCGCTGGAGCGCTCGGTGGCCGCACAGCGCCATCTGATCGCCGACGCGAGTCACGAGCTACGGACGCCGATCGCCTCGCTGCGGGCGAACATCCAGGTCCTGGGTGAGGCGGAGCGCCTTCCGCCGCACGAGCAGGAGAGCCTGCGCAACGACATCGTCGCCGAGCTGGACGACCTGACGGCGCTGGTCAGCGACGTGGTGGAGCTGGCGCGCGGAGCGCATGCGCCGGCTTCGCTTGATGACGTCAGGCTCGACGAGGTCGTCCGCGCCGCCGTGAGGAGCGCCGAGCGCCGCGGCCGGGTCAGCTTCGACCTGGACCTCGAACCGACCCTGCTCAGCGGTCCGGCCGACCGGATCGGTCGGGCCGTCTCGAACCTGGTCGACAACGCCCGCAAATGGAGCCCGCCGGACGGCATGGTCGAGATCGCCCTGCACGACGGTGTCCTCAGCGTCCGTGACCACGGCCCCGGCTTCCAGGAGGCCGACCTCCCCTTCGTGTTCGACCGCTTCTACCGCGCCGAGGAGGCCCGCGGACAGCCGGGCTCGGGCCTGGGGCTGGCGATCGTTCGCCAGGCGGCCGAGTCCTGCGGCGGCTACGTCGAGGCCCGGAACGCCCCCGGCGGCGGGGCGCATCTGGTCGTGAGCTTCGGAATCCCGGTCGCGTCCGAGTCTCCGTCTAGCGTCTGAGGCGCTCGGACGCGGAGGGGAGGATCTCCGGGCCACGGAAGGACATTCGGAGTCCTCGTCTAATACGGCCGTCTAAGCGCGCAACTTTTGCGCTCGCACGGAGTCCAGAGGGATAGGATCGATTGTACGTTTCCATAGGGAGGTTCGCATGAGGGTGCACGCTCGGGTTTGGTTCTTGGCGCTGATCTGTTGCGTGCTTCTGGCGGGCATCCTGCCGGCGGCCGCATTGGCGGCCGCAGAAGTCCCTGTGGTCGAAAAGCTGGTCGCAACGAACTGCAAAGTCGCGACCTGCGGGGAGGAAGACGTCCTAGGGCCGTTCTTCGAGCCGAAGAAAGAAATCACGGTCAAAGAAGCCAAAGAAGAAGGCTTCACCGAAGCAGGAGGACGCGTTCCGTTTGGCGTGACCGACTTCAAGGTCCTGACGCTCCCGGAAGTCGAAGGCAAACCGGCGAGCTACGCCGAAGGCACGGTGATCCCTACCGCCATCGTCAAGCACATCCGCACCGACGTCGCGCCAGGACTCGCGACGAACCCGTTCGCCACCACGAGGTGCAAAGTCGCCGAATTCGGAACCGAATCGGTCCCCGGCACCGGCTTCTTCACCGCGCCGAGCGGCAAATGCGGAGAAAGCGAAATCGGGGAAAGCCAGGCTACGGTCTACGGCGGAAGTCCGAAAGTGGGGGGCGCCGGCGACGTGCCCCTGGGCGGAACCGTGTACAACCTGATCCCCGAAGGGCCCGAAGGTGAAAAAGTGGCCAACGGGTCGCACTTGGCCTCGCTCTACGGCGTAGCGCTGGCACTCCCGAAAGCGCTCACGGAAGCGATTCTGACCAAAGTGTTCGCCGAACACCCGCTCCCGCTTGAATCGTTCCCAGGTAGCAAAGCCGAAAAAGAAGCAGCCAAAAAAGCGACCGAAGAAGGCCTGATCAAAACGCAGTGGTTCGCGCACTCGCTGATCAAAGGCAATGTTGAATGGGGCAAAGAAGGGCGCGGAACCAACCAGGGCGACTTCCACGACTACTTCGAAATCGAAACGTCCACGGCCCTGCCGCTGGTCCGCTCGCGCCTGGTGTTCTTCGGCACCGAAGGCACCGGTGATTTTGTCACCAACGCGACGAGCTGCCCCGGACATCTCACTACGTCGCTGAAAATCGAAGACAAAGAAGGCGTGGAAGCGCCCGTCAAGACCTTCACCACGCCGATCGGTCTCGAAGGCTGCCCGCTCGAATTCCCGCTGAAATTCGCGTTCGCGCAGGCGACGACCAGCAATGATCAGCCAACCGAATTCACAGCGGAAGCCTCGGAGGCGCACGAACCGGAAGAAACGGATGTCTCCCAGGTCAAATCAGCCTCGTTCACCCTACCGGAAGGCATGACGCTGAACCCGTCGGCGGCGCACGGCCTGGAAGCGTGCACACCTGCGCAGGCACATGAAGTCGAAGGCACCGAAAAGTTCACCGAAACCTTCGGCGTCGGCTGCCCGGCCGGGTCGAAGATCGGAACGGTCACCCTCAACGTGCCGACCCTGCCCAACGGCTCGCTGACCGGCGCCGCGTACCTCGGCGCTACGGCGTCGGGGATCATCACCAAGCCGCCGTTCACGATGTACGTGGTGGCGAACTCCGAACAGTACGGAATCTCTGTGCGCCTGGTTGCGCACGTGATCCCCAACGAAGCCACCGGACAGGTCACGACCGTCTTCTCCAGTCCGCCCGAACAGCCGTTCAGCAGTATCGCGCTCCACTTCGAACGAGGCATCCTGGCCCCCGTAGCGAATCCGCTCGTCTGCGGCACGCCCGGCGGTTCGGCCAGCTTCGAACCGACGTCGCAGCCTGGGGCGCACACGATCGATCCCTTCGGCATCGCCGTGACCGGCTGCGCGGCGTCGCTGCCGTTCTCCCTGAGCCAGGCCACGGCCAACCAGACGACGAAGGCCGGCGGTCACACGAGCTACACGTTCAGCCTCTCCCGTGGCGACGGCAACCAGTACGTCTCGGAGGTCAAGGCCGAACTGCCGCCCGGCCTCGTCGGGCGAAGTCCCCAAGGTTTCGCCGCTCTGCGAAGAAAAGCAGGCGAACAGCGAAACGGAGCGTGTCCCCCGACCAGTCAGATCGGCGTGGCCGTCGTGAAGGCGGGCGCAGGACCGACTCCATACGAATTCACCGGCCCGGTGTTCCTGACGAACTCATACAAGGGCGCTCCCTACGGACTGTCGATCAAGGTCCCGGCGGTGGCCGGTCCGTTCAACCTCGGCACGGTTGTGACGCGGGCGACGATCACCGTCAACCCGTCCACGGCGCAGGTGATCGCAGACAGCGTGCTGCCCAGGATCGTCAAGGGCATCCCGGTGCGACTGAAGACGATGGTCGTGAACGTCAACAAGCAGGGCTTCCTGCTGAACCCGACCAGCTGCACGACGCCGATGAACACGACGTCGACGTTGAGCGGGTTCACGCTGACCAACGGACCGGTGACCGCCAGTCAGGTGCTGACGACCGGATTCCCGGCGCTGACCAACTGCAGCTCCCTGAAATGGAAGCCCTCGTTCAAGGCCTCGACCAGCTCGAAGACCTCGCGCGCCAACGGCGCGAGCCTGACGACGACGATCACGCAGGCGAGTGGCGAATCGAACATCAAGTCGGTCAAGGTCCAGCTGCCCAAGCAGCTGCCCTCGCGGCTGTCGACGCTGCACAAAGCATGCGTCGCGTCGACGTTCGCCCACAATCCCTATAAATGCCCGAGCGGCTCGTTCGTCGGCGGCGCGACGGTCGTCACGCCGACGCTGCCGGGCAAGCTGACGGGCGCGGCGATCCTCGTCTCGCACGCCGGCGCTTCATTCCCCGACTTGGATCTGGTCGTGGAAAGCCCCAGCCACGTCCGGGTGATCCTGACGGGTAACACCAACATCAAGAACGGCATCACGACCACGAACTTCGCGTCGACCCCGGACGTGCCGGTGTCGAGCGTGACGGTCAACCTGCCGACCGGCTCGCACAGCGCCCTCGGCGCATTCGGCGACCTGTGCGCACAGCCGCTGGTGATGCCCACGACGATCGTCTCCCAGAGCGGGAAAACGACCAAACAGAACACGATCATCACGGTCAACGGCTGCGGCGTGCGGGTCGTGGGCCAGAAGACAGCCGGAAACGTCGCGTACATCACCGTCAAGACGTTCGCGGCGGGCCGCATCAGCGGCAGCGGCAACGACCTCAACACGGTCTACAGGCACCTGAACAACGCCAGCAACGCGGCGTCGCTGCAGGTGCCGCTTTCCTCCGGCGGGCGCGGCAGGGCAGCCGTTCAAGACCCAGGTGCGGGTCGGCTTCGTCCCGAAGGCCAAGGGCGGCAAGAGCTCCGTGGCCTACGTGACGGTCACCTTCCGTTAGGGCTGGCAGCGCGGGGGGTCCCTGGACCGCCCCGCGCGTTGCTCTTCCGGGCCCCGGCGCGGCTCGCCCCGAAGATCCCGTGCGAGCCGTCGCCCGTCGACGGTCTCGCCGGCCGCAGCCGAACAAGTTCGCCAGATTCGTCACATTTGCCGTTCCATGGCGTAAATTGGTGGCATGGATGTCGTAACTGGTACGGATACCTCTGCGCCGTCTGGAGGGGGAGTGCAGCAGCTGCTGTCCGGGATAAGACGGCTCACGGCGCTTGCCGACGGCGCGGCCGACGCCGACGCGATCTTCCGCGCGCTGGCTCGCGAGCTGCTGAGCGTTCCCGGGGCGGAGGAGGTCCACATCCACCACCTCGCCGGCGAAGGGGAGACGGACGACCTCGTGGACGTCTACCTGTTCGACGGGGAAGGGCGGTTGAGCTACCTCTCTCCGCGCGCCGAGCGCCCGCCCGGGGTGAGCTGGGTGGCGCGCACGCGCAGGAGCTTCCTGGCCGCGGACGCCGAGGAATTCGCCGCCAGCGTGCCGCGCTTGACGCAGACGGGGGCGATGAGCTGCGCCCTTTTGCTGCCGGTGATCGAGCGCTCCGAAGTCGAGGCCGTCGTGATGCTGGTCCGGCGCGTCTCGGACGTCTACGAGTCGGCCTCGGTGGATCTCGCCAGGACGCTGGTCGAGCAGGGAGCGACGGCCCTGGCGCTGGTCAGGGCGCGCTCGGAGGCCGGCACCGACGCGGTCACCGGCGCGATGAACCACCGCGCGATGCGCAGGCGCCTCGACGAGGAGATCGGGCGGGCGATGCGGACGGGCGGACCGCTGTCGTGCCTGCTGATCGACCTGGACGACTTCAAGATGGTCAACGACGAGCACGGGCACCCGGCGGGCGACGCGATGCTCCGCGAGGTCGTCAGGGCGCTGGTGGGCGAGTTCCGGGCCTTCGACCGGGTGGCACGTTACGGCGGCGACGAGTTCGTCGTGATCCTCCCCAACGCGGAGCTCGAAAGCGCCGCGGCGGCCGCCGCGCGAGCTCTCGAGCGCCTGCGCAGCCTGCCCTCCTACGCCGGGGGCGAAGGCGTCTCGGCCTCGGTGGGCGTGGCCCAGTGGCAGTCACGGATGAGCACCGACGAGCTGCTCGCCGCATGCGACGCCGCGCTCCTGCGCTCCAAGCGCCAGGGCAAGGGCCGCGTGACGCGCGCCTCCGAGCCGGCCCGGTAGCCCTCGCTCCGGACGCCCGCGCGGCGCCGCGAAGGGCAAGCGGCACAGGGCGATCTGACCAGGCTCGCCTGGTCGACTCTGCGAGACTGCGGACCGTCCCTGTAGAGAAGCGAGAAGCCGGGAGATCGAGATGTCGGAGAACAGCTTTGGCGCAAAGGACACGCTTCGGGTTGCCGATCGCGAGTACGAGATCTTCCGCCTGGACGCCCTTCAGCAGCGCTTCGACGTCGCACGTCTTCCTTTTTCCCTGAAGGTGCTGCTGGAGAACCTGCTGCGCACCGAGGGCAACGGCTCCGTGACGGCCGAGGACATCGAGGCGCTGGCCCGCTGGGACGCGAAGGCGCAGCCCAGCAAGGAGATCGCCTTCACCCCGGCAAGGGTGCTGATGCAGGACTTCACCGGCGTGCCCGCTGTCGTCGACCTGGCCGCGATGCGCGATGCGATGGCCGAGATGGGCGGCGACCCGGCGCGGATCAATCCGCTGGCGCCGGCCGAGCTGGTGATCGACCACTCCGTCCAGGTCGACGCGTTCGGCACGAGGGAGGCGTTCGCCTTCAACGCCGAGCGGGAGTTCGAACGAAACCAGGAGCGCTATGCCTTCCTGCGCTGGGGCCAGGGCGCCTTCGACGACTTCTCGGTCGTCCCGCCCGACACGGGGATCGTCCACCAGGTCAACCTCGAGTACCTCGCGCGAGTCGTCTTTCCCAGCGAGCGGCCCGGGGGGCTGCCGCCGCAGGCCTACCCGGACACGCTGGTCGGGACCGACTCGCACACCACGATGGTCAACGGCCTCGGGGTGCTGGGATGGGGGGTCGGCGGGATCGAGGCCGAGGCGGCGATGCTGGGCCAGCCGATGTCGATGCTGATCCCCCAGGTGCTCGGCGTGCGGCTGCACGGTGAGCTCCCGGAGGGCACGACGGCGACCGACCTGGTGCTCACCGTCACGCAGATGCTCCGCGAGCGCGGCGTCGTCGGGATGTTCGTCGAGTTCTACGGCGCGGGCGTCGGGGCGTTGCCGATCGCCGACAGGGCGACGATCGGCAACATGTCGCCCGAGTTCGGCTCGACCTGCGCGATCTTCCCGATCGACGCCGAGACGCTTCGCTACCTGGAGCTCTCCGGACGCTCCGCCGAGCAGATCGCCCTCGTCGAGGCCTACGCACGGGAGCAGGGACTGTGGCATGACGAGCACGCCGATGAGCCGACCTTCAGCGACACGATCGAGCTCGACCTGGCCGCCGTCGAGCCGAGCCTGGCCGGCCCGAAGCGCCCTCAGGACAGGGTCGCGCTGAGCGACGCCAGGGCCGCCTTCAGGGACGCGCTGCGCGCCTACGTCCCCAGCGACGGTGAGCAGGCCGATGCGCAGGACGAGGCGATCGCCGAGTCCTACCCGGCCTCCGACCCTCCCGCCAACGGCGCCCCCGGCCACCCACGCCCGGCCTCCGCCACGGCCTCCGCGCCCCGCGGCGGCGCGACCCTGGCCCGCAACGGCACGGCCCGCCGGATCGAGATGGACGGGAAGAGCTTCGAGGTCGACCACGGCCACGTGGTCATCGCCGCGATCACCAGTTGCACCAACACCTCGAACCCCTCCGTGATGGTCGGCGCGGGCATCCTGGCCCGCAACGCGGTGGCCCGCGGCCTCCAGAGCAAGCCCTGGGTCAAGACCTCGCTGGCGCCCGGGCTCGAAGGTCGTGACCGAATACCTCGATCGGGCAGGGCTGACCGAGCCGCTGGAAGCGCTCGGCTTCAACCTCGTCGGCTACGGCTGCACCACCTGCATCGGCAACTCCGGACCGATCCCCGAGCCGATCTCGGACGCGGTCGCCGAGGGCGATCTGGCGGTCGTGTCGGTGCTCTCGGGCAACCGCAACTTCGAGGGCAGGATCAATCCCGACGTGAAGATGAACTACCTCGCGTCCCCGCCGCTGTGCGTCGCCTACGCGCTGGCGGGGACGATGGACATCGACATCGTCGAGGATCCGCTGGGGGAGGACGCCGAGGGGCGGGAGGTCTACCTCCGCGACATCTGGCCCTCCGCGCAGGAGGTGGCCGAGACGGTCGGCGAGGCGGTCCGGGCGGAGATGTTCCGGCGCAGCTACGGCGAGGTGTTCGCAGGCGATGAGCGCTGGAACAGCCTGCGGGTCCCCGGCGGCGAGCGCTTCGCCTGGGATCCCGGCTCGACCTACGTGCGCCTGCCCCCCTACTTCCAGGACATGCCCTCCGAGCCGCCGCCCGTCCGCGATGTCCAGCGCGCTCGCGTGCTGGCCCTGCTGGGCGACAGCGTCACCACCGACCACATCTCCCCGGCCGGCTCGATCAAGCGCGAGAGCCCCGCCGGCCTGTACCTGCAGGAGCAGGGCGTGGCGCCACGCGACTTCAACTCCTACGGCTCCCGCCGAGGCAACCACGAGGTGATGGTGCGGGGGACGTTCGCCAACATCCGCCTTCGAAACCTGATCGGAGGGGGCTCGGAGCCGCTGCCGGAAGGCGGCTTCACCCGCTACCTGGCAGGCGAGGAACCCGGCAGCCAGATGACGATCTACGACGCTGCGATGCGCTACATGGAGCAGGGCATCGACCTGGTCGTCCTGGCCGGCCGCGAGTACGGCTCGGGGTCCTCGCGCGACTGGGCCGCGAAGGGCACCAGGCTGCTGGGTGTGCGGGCCGTCATCGCCCAGAGCTTCGAGCGCATCCACCGCTCGAACCTGATCGGCATGGGCGTGCTGCCCCTCCAGTTTCCCGAGGGCCACAGCGCCGCCTCGCTCGGGCTGAGCGGGCAGGAGGAGATCACGATCTCCGGGCTGGCCGAGGCGATGGCCGACGGCGGCTCCCCTCCCAGGAGGTCCAGGTGACCGCCACTCGCCAGGGCACCGAGCCGATCTCCTTCTCCGCCAGGGTTCGGATCGACACCCCCCGTGAGGCGGACTACTTCCGCCACGGCGGCATCCTGCAGTACGTCCTGCGAGGATTGCTCGCCGCATGACTCCCCAGGCGAGACGGCCCGCACGGCGCAGAGCCGCGAAACAGGCCCCGGTGGACCCGCCGCAGGTCCTGCTCGACCTGCTGCTCGCGCGGGGCCCGTCCGGCTACGAGACGGCACCCGCCGCGGTCTGGCGCGAGGCCGCCGGCCGGTTCGCGGAGGTCACCACCGACGGCGTCGGCACGCCGCTCGCGCTGGTGCCGCGCCGCAAAGGAGCCCGCGGACCGGCGCGGCGGCTGCTGGTCATGGGTCACATCGACGAGATCGGCCTGATCGTCACCCACATCGACGAGCAGGGCTTCCTGTGGTTCGCCGAAGTCGGCGGCTGGGATCCCCAGATCCTGGTCGGCCAGCGGGTCGTGCTCGACACGCGCGACGGGCCCGTCAGGGGCGTCGTTGGCAAGAAGCCCATCCACCTGCTCCGGGGCGAGGACGCCAAGAAGGTCGCCGAGATCAAGGACATGCACATCGACGTCGGCGCCCGTGACGGCGAGCAGGCACAGAGCATGGTGCGCGTGGGCGACGTGGCCGTGATCGACGCCGACCCGGTCGAGCTGCCGGGTGGCAGGCTCAGCTCGCGCGCGCTCGACAACAGGCTGGGCTCGTTCGTCGCGCTCGAGGCCGCGCGGCTGGTTGCCGAGGCGGGAGGCGCGGCGTGGGAGATCGCCGCCGTCGCCGCCGTCCAGGAGGAGACGACGTTCGGCGGCTCGCGCACCACCGCCTTCTCGCTGGCGCCCGATGCGGCGATCGTGGTGGACGTGGGACACGCCACCGACGCACCCGGCATCGACGTCAAGCAGCTGGGCAAGCACGAGCTCGGCTCGGGCGCGGTGATCGGCCGCGGCTCGGTCCTCAACCCCGGCGTGTTCGAGCTCCTCCACGACACCGCCCAGGCCGAGAAGATCCCCTTCACGCTCGAGGCGACCGGCCGGGCCACCGGGACGGACGCGGACGCGGTTCACCTCAGCCGCGGCGGCGTGCCGACCGGGCTGATCTCGATTCCGCTGCGCTACATGCACTCGCCCGTCGAGCTCGTCGAGCTGGCCGACGTGCATGCCAGCGCGCAGCTCATCGCTGCCTTCGCCATGAAGCTGACCGCCGGGACCGGCTTCGCCCGCTGACGCGGGCCTCGCGGCTCAGGCCGCGTCGAGCTCGGTCATGGGCACGATCTTGTAGGCCTCGCCCGGCGCGCCGCCCACGACCAGCATCCGCAGGCCCTGGGGACCCGAGAAGACTTTGCGCTTGGTCTCCGGGCCGATGCGCACGAAGGTGTCAGCGTCGAGCTCGACGCGCTCGCCTTCGATCTCGATCCATCCAGAGCCGGACAGCGCCACGATGACCTCCTCCTGGCCGCTCTCGGCGTGGTCGTGCTCGGGGTAGCCCTCGTAGGAGGGCGGCAGCTGGATCACCTGGATGCCGAATGCCGTCACCCCGAGCTCGGCGCGGACCTTCACGAACCCTCCGCCGAACCCTGCCTGCATCTCACTGAGGCGTTTCGCTGCGTAGTCGGCCATGGCGGCAGCCTATCCGATCGGGGGCAGCAGGATCGCGAGCTGGCGGGATTGGGCCAGCACCGTCCCGTCGGCCGCCCAGATCACGCCGTCCTCCTCGAAGAACCCGTCGTGGACCAGCTTCGAGGAGACCTGCGCGAAGCAGAGCTCGTGCGGATCGGGGTCGGCGTCTCGGGGCATGGAGGTGCGGAAGTGGACCGTGAGGTCGATCGTCGGCGCCGCTGCGGGCGCACCGGTCGCCATGAACGGCGAGGGGATCAGCGCGTCGCTGAAGAAGGCCAGCGACAGAGCGTCGATCGGGCGCGGCTCGGCCAGGCCGAGCCACGCCCCGAGCTCCATCGGCCGGCGCTCGCCCGTCAGCGGCTCGCCCCGATAGCGCGGCTGCATGACCAGGTGTCGGGTGAAGTCGGGCGCTCCGAATCGGATCGCGGTGCCCGCCTCGCGCTCGGGGGACGGTCCCTCGACGTCCGGCAGCGCCAGCTCCGATATCTCCGGCCCCGACCAGGGAACGGAGAAGGCTGAGAGCACGAGCGCCAGCAGTCGACCGTCCTGCTCCATCCGTGCCGAGAGCGTGCTCAGCGATCGCCCTTCGCGCTCCACCACAGTCCGGATCGACACCGGCCCGGGCTCCGGCGCGCGGGCGTAGTGGATCGTCAGCGATCGGGGAGTCCGGAGCGGATCGGGGACCGTCTGCCGGAGCGCTCGCAGGAGCATCGCGGCGAGGTAGCCGCCGTGTGGGCCGCGTCCCGCTTTCCAGCCTGCTGCGACCGTCGCGTCGAACGTCGCCCCGCTCTCGCCGGAGTCGCGTCGGGACACGGCTGTGTCGCGCTCGAACGGGCCCTGGGCCGCGGCGGCGCCCTGCGGCGCCGGCTCAGCCACGCACGAGCCGCTTGTAGGTGATCCTGTGAGGCCGGTCGGCCGCCGCCCCGAGCACCTCGCGGCGGTGCTCCTCGTAGGCCTCGAAGTTGCCCTCGAACCAGGTCACCTGGGAGTCGCCCTCGAAGGCCAGCACGTGCGTCGCGATCCGATCGAGGAACCAGCGGTCGTGCGAGATCACAACCGCGCAGCCCGGGAATTCGAGCAGCGCGTTCTCCAGCGCCCGCAGCGTGTCGACGTCGAGATCGTTGGTGGGCTCGTCCAGCAGCAGCAGGTTCCCGCCGCTGCGCAGCAGCTTGGCGAGGTGCACCCTGTTGCGCTCGCCGCCAGAGAGCTTGCCGATCTTGGCCTGCTGGTCTGAGCCCTTGAAGTTGAAGCCTGCCGTGTACTGGCGGGAGTTCACGTCGCGGTCGCCGACCTTGAGCTGGTCGAGCCCTTCGGAGATCTCCTCCCAGACGGTCTTGTCGGCGTCCAGCGCGTCCCGGGACTGGTCGACATATGCGAGCTTGACCGTCTCGCCGAGCTCCAGTGTCCCCGAGTCCGGAGCCTCCTGGCCGGTGATCATCCGGAACAGCGTCGTCTTGCCGGCTCCGTTGGCCCCGATCACGCCGACGATCCCCGCCCGCGGCAGATCGAACGAAAGCGACTCGATCAGCAGCCGCTCGCCGAAGCCCTTGGAGAGGTCGGTGGCCGTCAGGACCTTCTCGCCCAGACGCGGCCCGGGCGGGATGTGGATCTGGACCTCGTCGAGCCTCACGTTCCGCTCCTCGGCGATCAGCTCCTCGTAGCGCGACAGGCGCGCCTTCGACTTGGTGCGCCGCCCCTTCGGGTTCGTCCGCACCCACTCGAGCTCTGCCGCGATCGTCCGTTGGCGCGCCTTCTCGGTGCGCTCTTCCTGTGCCAGGCGGGTCTGCTTCTGCTCGAGCCAGCTCGAGTAGTTGCCCTCGTAGGGGATGCCACGACCACGGTCGAGCTCGAGGATCCAGCCGGCGACGTTGTCCAGGAAGTAGCGATCGTGGGTGACGGCGACGATCGTGCCCTTGTACTCGGCGAGGTGCTGCTCCAGCCAGGCGACCGACTCGGCGTCGAGGTGGTTGGTGGGCTCGTCGAGCAGCAGCAGGTCGGGCGCGCGCAGCAGCAGCCGGCAGAGCGCCACGCGGCGGCGCTCCCCGCCGGAGAGCCTGCTCACGTCCGCGTCGGGAGGGGGCAGCCGAAGCGCGTCCATCGCGTATTCGAGCTGCGTGTCCAGGTTCCAGGCGTCGGCCGCTTCGATCTGGGCCTGTACGCGGCCGAACTCCTCGGCGTTGTCCTCGGAGTAGTCGGCCGCCAGCGCGTTGAACCGATCCAGCAGCGCCTTGGTCTCAGCCACTCCGTCCTCGACGTTGCCCTTGACGTCCTTGCTCTCGTCCAGCGAGGGCTCCTGCTCGAGCATCCCCACCGTCGCGCCTGGCGCCAGGGCCGCCTCGCCGCGGTACTCCTCGTCGAGGCCGGCCATGATGCGCAGGAGCGTGGACTTCCCGGCGCCGTTGTAGCCGAGAACCCCGATCTTGGCGCCGGGATAGAAGGCCAGCGTCAGGTTCTCCAGCACCGTCTTGTCGGGCGGGTGCACCTTCGAGAGCCGGTGCATCGTGAAGATGTATTGGGAGGACATCGGCACGCAGGATAGAGACAAAGGAATCAGCTCCTCCCTCGCTAACGTTGTCGGGTCATGCCCACGACCATCCTGGACATCGAGCAGCACCTGCTCCTGCTGGAGCTCGAGGCGCCGTTCGACAAGCGCGACGTGCAGCTCGCGCGCCGGCGCATGGCCAAGCGCTGGCACCCGGACGTCGCGCCGGCCGGCAGGCAGTTCGAGCACGAGCGACACCTGAAGGCGATCAACGAGGCGGCCGACCAGCTGGAGCGCGTGGCCGAGGGCTTCCGCGGCGGGCGGGTCTCGAAAAACGCCGTCCGGGCGAGCGCCGCCGCGGCCAGGCGAGAGCGCGAGGAGGCGGGGCGGCGCGCCTACGAGGCCGAGCAGCGCGCCCGCGCCCAGGCCAAGGAGAAAGCCAAGCACGACCCCTTCGCCAGCCGCGTGCCAGACCACTCCGTCGTGCACCGCTACGCCCGCTGCGTCTCCTATCCCGAGTGGGGAGTCGGGACGGTGGCGGGCATCTACTTCACCTCCGACGGGGATGACGGCGAGGATGTCCAGCAGTGGGCCCGGGTGAAATTCAGCCACGGCATCCGCACAGTGCCCGCGGGCAGCATGCAGTTCGTCGACTTCTCCAAACCCGACCCCGCCGAGGAGCGCACCGAGCGCTTCATGATCGCCGCGCAGCGCGCGATGGCCGAGGGCGAGTACGAGCTCGCCGCCCAGCGCCTGATCTACGCCCGCGACGCCGAACCGAGGAACGTCGCCGTGCTGCGGCTGATGACACTCGCCTTCTGGCAGGCCGGCAGGCTCGACGCCGCCGCCAGGGCGGTGCGCGACTGGGCGAGGGTCGACGGCAGCCGGCCGGCCGCGCATCGCTTCGCGGCGCGGATCTACGAAGACATGGGGGCCATCGACCTCGCCGAGGAGGCCGCCCAGCGGGCGGCTGAGCGAGGGCCCACGGACGCGGGCGCCTGGGAGCGCCTCGGGCGCCTGCGGCTGACGCTGATGGACCGCGAGGGGGCGCTCTCGGCGCTGCGGCGCGCCGTCTCGCTCGGCGCCAGCGACGAGGTCGAGGAGATGATCGCGCGGGCATTGGCGATCGAGCCCAAGCTCGCCAGCGCCGGCTGAGAGCGCCCTCTACTGCAGGATGTTCACCGCGCGCGAGACGATCAGCCCGATCGTGACCAGCGAGGCGATCGACTGGACCCCCATCACGCTCTTCGCCGTCGGGGTCAGCGGCATCGTGTCGGTCGGCGAGAACGCCGCGGCGTTGGTCAGCGAGACGTAGAGGTAGTCGATGAACCGCGGCCGCCAGTTCTCCGGGAAGATGCGGTCGTCGTTCATCTGGGGGAAGTTGAAGTCGGGTGCCCGGTCTTCTCCAGCGGCGCGCTTGCCAGGGCCGCCACGGTCCATCTCCCAGTACCACAGGCCGAAGATCAGGAAGTTGGTCAGCCAGATCAGCACGCCCGAGACGATCAGCCGGTGTCCTTCGTGGACGTGGTTGTGCAGGAGCTCTTTGCTCAGCACGGTCAAGGAGTAGATGTTGGCCGCGCTGACGACGGCGGTCAGACTCAGCGCCGCTCGACGGCGGCGCGGATGCTCGAACTCGACCACATTCGGGGTGGCGAAGATCAGGCCCAGCAGCAGCACGGCCTCGAGGCTCGGGATCAGCCAGACGGGCCCTGCCGTGATGCGCTTGGGCAGGGCGACCTGAAGGCCGATCGCCGTCAGGATCGTCAGCTGGGCCGGCCAGAACGATTCGCTGCTCGGCGGTGGCGGGTATGGGCGCCCCTGGGGGAAGGGCTGCGGCGTGTACAGCTCATCGGCCACCGGCAGAGCCTAAGCCCGGCGCCGGAGGGCTCCGGGGGTGCGTGGACGGCGGCCCGGGGAGCTCGCCACCTCCACCCGCGGGGCGCTAGCCTGAGCTGCGTGGGCATCGAGAACCCCGTGCACCTGCTGTTCATCGCCGCCGTCGCGCTGATCGTGCTGGGTCCAAAACGGCTGCCCGACCTGGCCAAAGCACTTGGGCACGGCATCCGGGAGTTCCGCGAGGCGATGACCGAGGGGGAACACTCCGAGCCGGCCGCGCCCGTCCCGCCGGCCGAGCAGGCGCCCGTGGCCAACGGACACAAACAGGACTGAGAGCCGGCGCGCGGGCCGGACCAGTGGAGCCCGGCTGCACCCGCGCGGCCGACGCGCGACGGAGCCGTTCTGCGGTCCGCCTCAAGCGCTAGGTTCGCTCGGTGCGTCTGATCGTC
Organism: uncultured Solirubrobacteraceae bacterium; assembly: GCA_963760785.1. Lineage (GTDB taxonomy): Bacteria > Actinomycetota > Thermoleophilia > Solirubrobacterales > Solirubrobacteraceae > Palsa-744. Next base: position 411,454 of record CAVXEL010000003.1, read on the forward strand.
GCCCGCTGCCAGGTCTCGTATGCCGGACGCCTGTCGACCGAGCTGGGCGAGGCGGTGCGGCTGCTGATGCTAGGACCGGACGGGACGTTCATGGTCTGGTCCGATGCGGGCGGCGTGAAACCCCTGAACTGGATGACACCGCCGACGGTGATCGAAGAAGAGGCCGATGAGCACGGCCTCAGCGGGCTGCTGGTGCGCAGACTCCGCGGCGAGGACAGGCTCGAGATCGCGATCTCCGAGGTCCTCTCCGACGTGGAGCACGGACTCGACGCGGAGCTGGGACTCGAGAAGGAGGGGATCGAGCGGGAACTGCAGGAGCTCCTGGCCGGCGCGCCGCAGTGGTGCGGGGAGGGGCTGCGCCTGGTCCGCCGCGAGTGGCCGACCGACATCGGCCCGGTCGACCTGATGTGCCGGGACACCCAGGACGAGTGGATCGCGGTCGAGATCAAGCGGGTGGGGACGATCGACGCCGTCGAGCAGCTCGCCCGCTACCTGGAGCGGATCCGCCTCGATCCGGCGATGGGCGGGTGCCGAGGCATCCTGGCGGCACAGACGTTGAAGCCACAGGCGGTCGTCCTTGCGGGCTCGCGGGGAATCGACTGCGTGGAGGTCGATCCGGAGCTCCTGCGCGGCGAACGTGAGCCCGATCTGACCCTGTTCGCGGCCTGAGCCCGGACGCGGCGGGAATCGCAGCCCATCCGGGCCGCACGCCGCCGAATCCGGGTCGCTGGCCGACCCCTCCGGGTAGGCTCCCGGCAACGACCGAGCAAGGAGCTTCGATGACCGACGACCAAGACGCCCCCGAGCAGCCCGCCGTCCTCACCGAGCGGCGCGGGAACGTCCTGCTGATCACCCTGAACCGACCGGCCGTGCGCAACGCGGTCAACGCCGCCCTCGCCGCCGGCGTGGCTGGAGCGCTCGACGAGCTGGACGCGGACAGCGGACTGTCCGTCGGCGTGCTGACCGGCGCCGGCGGTTTCTTCTCCGCCGGCATGGACCTGGGCGCGTTCGTCAAGGGCGAGTCACCCTGGTTCGGCGATCGCGGCTTTGCCGGGATCGCGCAGCGATCCGCCCAGAAGCCGCTGATCGCGGCGATCGAGGGCTTCGCGCTGGCCGGCGGCATGGAGATAGCCCTGGCCTGCGACCTGATCGTCGCCGCGCGGGGCGCGAAAATGGGCATTCCCGAGGTGAAACGCTCGCTCGTCGCGGCCGGCGGGGCGCTGCTGCGCCTGCCGAGGCGGATGCCCTACCACGTCGTCATGGAACTGGCCCTGACCGGCGACTTCTTCCCGGCCGAGCGCTTCCACGAGCTCGGGCTTGTCAACCGCCTGGCCGAGCCTGGCAGCGCCGTCGAGGAGGCCCTGGCGCTGGCCGGCGAGCTTGCCAGGAACGGTCCGCTCGCCCTGGTGGCCGCCAAGCGGATCCTGCAGGAGCAGTACGACTGGTCGAGCGAGGAGATGTGGGCAAAGCAGGGCGAGATCGCCGGGCCGGTGATGGCCTCAGAGGACGCCAAGGAGGGGGCCAGCGCGTTCAAGGAGAAGCGGGAGCCGGTCTGGCGCGGCGAATGAGACGCGCAGGCTGATCGGTCAGGGGTCTGTGCTTCGCGGGTCTTCACCCGCGCGAGCCCTACGCCACCGCCGGGCGGCCGTCGGCGATCACCGAACGAGTGTCGGCTCAGCCGCGCGCCCGGCGCTTGCGCTTGCGCTGGGCCATGATCTCGCGGAAGCGTCTCCACAGAGCGCCCATCAGCGCTCCCCCGGTTGCTTGCGGGGATATTGCGAGATCGGTTGACGAAGGTCGATGGCGGTTGTCACGATGCGGTTCTGTTCTGAGGCGTGAGCGGCCGGGTATCCCTCACCCGGGCTGGCCCGCTCGGGCCTGCCGATGAAGCCGAAGTGCATCTCGTGGGGCATGATCTGCATCAACCGCGGGAACATGTGCGCCCGGGCGCCCATGTTGCGCGGCTCCTCCTGGACCCAGAGGACCTCGCGCAGGTTCGGATAGCGGCCCATCAGCTCGAGCAGCTGGCCTTCGGGGAACGGGTAGAGAAGCTCCACCCGAGCGACCGCGAGCCCGGTGTGGGAGGCTCGTTCGGGATGGCCGACCAGGTCGTAGTAGATCTTGCCGGTGCACAGCACCAGCCGCGTGACCTGCTCGTCCACGACGCCGGGCTCCGCCAGCACGGGATGGAAGCGGGTGCCCTCGGCCATCTCCTCGATCGAGCTCGCCGCCTGCGGCAGGCGCAGCAGCGACTTGGGCGTCATCACGATCAGCGGCCGCTGCTTGGCGATCCGGGCCTGGCGGCGAAGCAGGTGGAAGTACTGGGCCGGGGTCGTCGGACTGGCGACGCGGATGTTGCCCTCGGCCGCCAGCGCGAGGAAGCGCTCCAGTCGCGCCGAGGAGTGCTCGGGCCCCGAGCCCTCGTAGCCATGGGGAAGCAGCAGCGTCAGGCGTGAGGTCTGGCCCCACTTGGCCAGGCCGGAGACGATGAACTGGTCGATGATCACCTGGGCGCCGTTGACGAAGTCCCCGAACTGCGCCTCCCAGAGCACCAGCGTCTCCGGTGCCTCCTGGCTGTAGCCGTACTCGAAGCCCATGCAGGCCAGCTCGGAGAGCGGGCTGTTGTGCAGCTCCAGCGGCGCGGCCGCGTCGGGGAGGTTCTGGATCGGGCAGACGGTCTGCCCGGTCTTGGCGTCGTGCAGGACCATGTGGCGCTGGCTGAAGGTGCCGCGCTCGGTGTCCTGCCCGGTCAGCCGCAGCGGCGTGCCCTCGGTCAGCAGCGAGGCGAAGGCCAGCGCCTCGGCGTGCGCCCAGTCGATCTCGTGGCTGCCCGGAGCGGCAGCCAGAGCCTCGTGGCGGCGCTCCAGCTGTTTGACCAGCTTCGGGTGAACGGTGAAGCCCTCGGGGGTGCGCAGCAGCTGCTCGCCCAGCTCACGCAGGCGGGCGGCCGGCACGGCCGTGTCCACGTCCGGGCTCGGCGAGCGGTCCAGCTGATACTCGCCGGTGCTGTGCTTGCCGCCGTGCTCGGCGACCTCGGCGATCTTGCTCTTCAGGCGCTGGTGCAGCAGCGTGAGGTTGTCCCAGACGTCCTGTGCCTGGCGCTCGACCTCCTCCTGCGTCACCACGCCGTCGGCGACCAGTCGGTCGGCCCAGAGTTCGGTCACCCGCTTCTTGTTCTTGATCTTCGCGTAGATCTCGGGCTGCGTGTAGGCGGGCTCATCGGACTCGTTGTGGCCGAAGCGCCGGTAGCCGATCAGGTCGATCAGCACGTCGTGGCCGAACTCCTGGCGGAAGGCGAAGGCGAGACGCACCGCGCTGACGCAGGCCGGCACGTCGTCGGCGTTGACGTGGATGATCGGCACGTCGAAGCCCTTGGCCAGATCCGATGCCCAGCGGGTCGAGCGTGCGTCGTCGGGGTCGGTCGTGAAGCCGACCTGGTTGTTCATGATCAGGTGGACCGTGCCGCCGACCTTGTAGCCGTCGAGCGCCTGCAGGTTCAGCGTCTCCGGCACCACGCCCTGGGCGGGGAAGGAGGCATCGCCGTGGATCACGATCGGCATCGCCGCGTCGGTGTCCTGGTGGGCGTGCGGGCCGCGGCGGGATGTCTGCGCCGCCCGTGTCGCCCCCTCGACGACCGCCGAGACGAACTCGAGGTGGCTGGGGTTGGACTCCAGGTTCACCCGGATCGTGCCGCCGTCGGGCAGCGTGTAGGTCCCCTGCGTGCCGTGGTGGTACTTGACGTCCCCCGTCCCGCCCTGGGGAATGGTGGTGACCACCTCGAGCGTCGAGGCGCCCTCGAACTCGGCGAAGATCGTGTCGTAGGCGCGGCCCAGGTTGTGCGCCAGCACGTTCAGCCGCCCGCGGTGGGCCATGCCGACGACGACCTCCTGGCCGCCGTGGGCCGCCGAGAGCTGGATCAGCTCGTCGAGCATCGGCACGGTCATGTCCAGCCCCTCGATCGAGAACTGGTGCTGGCCGAGGTAGGCCTTGTGCATGAACCGCTCCAGCGCGTCCACCTCGACCAGGCGTTTGAGCAGCGTCCTGCGTTCATCGTTGGTGAGCTCGTGGCGGAAGGCGCCCGACTCGATGTGCTCGCGCAGCCACACGCGTTGACGGTGGGAGGCGATGTGCTCGATCTCGTAGGCGATCGTGCCGCAGTAGGTCTCCTTCAGGTGCGGCAGCGCGTCGGCCAGGGTCGCCCCCGGCACGTACATCTGGAACAGCCTCGAGGGGATCCGCGCCTGCAGCTCCGGGGTGAGGCCGAGCGCTTCGGGGTCCAGCCCGGGGTCGCCCTCGGGCTCTGAGCCCAGCGGGTCGAGGCGCGCCGCGAGATGCCCGTGGCTGCGGACCCGTCCGACGTAGGTCGTCGCCGCCTGGACGGCCTGCAGCATCTCCTCGCCGCCGGACAGGGGCGCCTCGGCGACGGCGCGCCGCGGCCGCCGCGGCCGCTGCGGGCGCGGGCAGGGCCGGGGCCGCTCCGAGCTCCACGCCCAGCGACGCCGAAGACGTCTTCGTAGAAGCCGTGCTCGCCCTGCAGATGCTCCTCGATCAGCGCCAGGAAGCGGCCCGACTCGGCGCCCTGGATGATCCGGTGGTCGTAGGTCGAGGTCATCGTCATGACCTTCTCCGCGCCGATCATCGAGCCGACGCTGCCCAGGCCGACCGGGTAGGCGATCGATCCGGTCGCCACGATCGTGCCCTGCCCGCTCAGCAGTCGCGGCACCGATGCGATCGTGCCGATGCCGCCCGGGTTGGTGAGGGTGATGTTCGCCCCGACCAGGTCGTCCGGCTGTCAGCGAGTTGGTTCGCGCCTTCTCGACCAGCGCGTCGTAGGCGTCGAGGAACCGGTCGAAGCTCATCGCGCCCGCGTCGCGGATCACGGGGACCATCAGCGTGCGCGAGCCGTCCTTCTTCTCGACGTCGACCGCCAGCCCGAGGTTGACCTGGCCGTCGAGGACACGATGGGGCTTGCCGTCGACCTCGGCGAAGTGGTTGCTCATCACCGGCATCTCCCGCGCAGCCCTGGCGATCGCGTAGGCGATCAGGTGCGTGAAGGAGACCTTGCGCGGGCCTGCCTTGAGCTCGCGCCGGCGGGCGTCCAGAGCGGTCACCGTGAGCGTTCGGAAGCTCGTCGCGGTCGGGATCGACCGCGACTCCTCCATGTAGCGGGCCAGCGCCGCGGCGCTGCCCTTCATCAGTTCCGAGCGGGCCTCCGCCGCGGCGGGCGGCGTCGCGACTGCGCTCGCGCCGTTGCCGTCCGCGGCTGAGAGCACGTCCGACTTGGTGATCCGCCCCGCACGCCCGCTGCCCGCCACCTCCGCCAGGTCCACGCCCTCGACGGCCGCCGCCCGGGCCGCGACGGGGGAGGCGCGCGTACCCTCGGGCGCGGATGCGCCGGCGGGCGGCCGCTCGTCCGCGCTCGCGGGAGCGGGGCCGTCCCCGCCGCTCGAGGGTGCCGCTCCGCCGAGCGCGATGCGAGCGATCACCTGGCCGACGGTGACGGTGTCGCCCTCGGCGACAAGGATCTCGCTGACCGTGCCCGTTGCGGGCGCGGGCAGCTCGAGGTCGACCTTGTCGGTGGAGATCTCGACGATCGTCTCGTCAAGCTTGATCTCCTCGCCGACCTTGACGTGCCATTCGAGGATCGTGCCCTCCGTGACCGACTCGCCCGCCGCTGGAGTCAGCACGTCGACGATTCCGCCGGGTGCCTCAGCCTCGGGCTCGGCGGTGGAGGCGGAGCCGGCCCCGTTCGCGCCAGGCTCGGGGGACTGCGCCGGAGCCGCCGCGTCGCCGTTGCCCGTCTGCGCCGGGGGCTGACCGACCGGGGCTTGGGCGCCGTTCACGACGATCCGGGCGATCACCTGGCCGACGGTGACCGTGTCACCCTCGGCGACCAGGATCTCGCTGACCGTTCCGGTCGCCGGAGCGGGCAGCTCGACGTCGACCTTGTCGGTGGAGATCTCGACGATCGTCTCGTCGATCTTGATCTGCTCGCCGACCTTGACGTGCCATTCGAGGATGGTTCCCTCGGTGACCGACTCGCCCGCCGCGGGGGTCACGACGTCCACAATCTTCTGGGTCGTCGTGTCCGTCGCCATCGACATATCACTCTAGCGTTCCGCGCAGGTCGAGGATCCGTCCACGGGAGTCCCGCGGACGGTCGCCTCGGGCGGGTCCGCGGGAGGATCGCCGGCCCCGCCATCGGTGGCGTCCGGGTGCTCCCGGCGGCGTCCTTCGCGGACGAACTCATAGCTGCCGAAGAAGGGTCCGATTCCGCCCAGCACGGCGACCGCGACGGCCAACCGCAGCGATACGACGCGCATCCGCGCCGCCGCCAGGCAGGCAAGCGACATGGCGATCCAGAGCACGCCGTGTGACATGCCCAGGATGAAGGTCCATGGCTGCGGGCCCCCCGCCGCGAAGGCGCACAGCAGCAGTGCCAGGTAGATGCAGGAATGGGTGAACGAGACGGCCCGCAGGCGAGCGAACGTCAGGGGTCCCGCGCCGGCGCTCTGCCCGCTCACCTGGACAGCCAACGGGCCATCCGCGGCAGTGCTTCTCCCGCCTCCGCCGGCCAGGCGTCGATCTCGCTGGGCCACCAGGCGAACTCGTCGTGCTCGGCGTCGGGGATGACGGCCTCCTCGGCGCCCTCGGCGAGCCACGCCTGGCCGACGAACATGACCAGCTTGTGAGGCAGTCGCAGCAGCGCCTCGCCCCGGACGCGCTCGGGCGCCACGGCCCACTCCTCCTTGAGCTCGCGCACGAGCGTGTCCGCGGGACTCTCGCCCACGTCGACCGCCCCGCCCGCCCCCAGCGCCCAGCGCCCGGCCCAGGAGGAGACCCAAGCGGCGCGCCGCCCCGCGAGCCAGCGCCCGTCGGCCGAGCGGGTCACGCACAGCGCCGCCATGCTCTGCGAGGCGTCCTCGGCCACCAGCCGCAGCGCCCAGCGCAGCGGCTGCATCTCGATCGAGATGCCCAGCTCGTCGGCCTCGTAGGCCACCAGGCGCGCCGCGATGCCGTCGTGGCTGGGGGAGCCGCGCTCCTGGAGCACCCGGATCGCCTCGTCGGCTGCCTCGGTCTGGGCTGCGGAGGGGAAAAAGGGCTCGTCCAGCCAGCGCGCCCTGATGTGGTCCATCTCCCACGGCCCGCTGGCGAGGATCTCGGGCACGCTTGCGCCCTGTTCGGAGGTCGCCGACACTGCGGGCAAAGGCTAGTGAATGACGGGCCGGCCCGGTGAAGGTGCCGTTAAAGCCGCTGCGCATAGACTCGCGCCGTGAGCAGCCGCCGGCGCAAGCACTGGGGATGGGGCCACGAGGACCAGCAGCCGACTCTCGAGCAGGCCCGCGCGGCCGCGCCGGCCCTGCAGGAACGCCTCGGTATACCGGCTGGGCGAGGTCGAGCAGCCGGTCCCACTCGAGTCGCTCACGCTGCCGGCGCCCCGCGTCACGATCCCGGCCGCGCTGGCGGACGTCTGCACCGACGACACGTACACCCGCGCCAGCCACGCGCTGGGCAAGTCCTACATGGACGTCGTCCGGGGCATGCGCGGGCGGTTCGAGCACCCACCCGATCTGGTCGCCTCCCCGCGCGGGGAGTACGACCTCGAACGGGTGCTGGAGTGGTGCGCCGCGCAGGGCATCGCCGCGATCCCCTTCGGCGGTGGCACCTCGGTCGTGGGAGGCGTGACGCCGGATGTCGGGCCGGGCTACAACGGGGCGGTGTCGATCGACATGGTCGGCATGGGCGCGCTGCTGGAGGTCGACGAGGTGTCGCGTTCGGCCTGCATCCAGGCGGGCGCAACCGGTCCGGCGCTGGAGGCGGCGCTTGCCGAGCACGGCCTGACGCTGAGGCACTTCCCCCAGTCGTTCGAGTACTCGACGCTCGGTGGCTGGCTGGCTACGCGCGCGGCGGGTCACTTTGCGAGCGTGTGGACGCACATCGAGGACTTCCTGGAGTCGGCCCGCGCGATCACGCCGTCGGGAGCCTGGGAGTCGAGGCGGCTGCCCGGCTCGGGCGCGGGGGTGAGCCCCGACCGGATGCTGGCCGGCTCGGAGGGGATCCTCGGCGTGATCACCCAGGCCTGGGTCCGGGTCCAGCCCCGTCCCGCCCATCGCCGCTCGGCGGGGGTGCGGTTCGCAAGCTTCGCCGACGGCGCCGAAGCGGTCCGTGCGATATCCCAGGCGGGCCTGTACCCGGCCAACTGCCGCCTGCTGGACGCCGGCGAGGCGAGGTTGACGATGGCCGGCGACGGCACGCACGCGCTGCTCGTCCTGGGGTTCGAGTCGACCGACCATTCGGTCGAGGAGGCGATGGAGCGCGCGCTGCAGCTCTGCGCGCAGTGGGACGGAAGCACCGTGCCACGCGGGGACGGCCCGGCGGGCGACGCCGTCGGGTCCTGGCGCGGGGCGTTTCTCGGCGCGCCCTACGTGCGGGACCTGCTGGTCTCGATGGGGGTGCTCAGCGAGACCTTCGAGACCGCCATCACCTGGGAGCGCTTCCCCGCCTTTCACGAACGGGTGATGGGGGCAGCACAGGAGGTGGTCAGGGAGGTGTGCGGTGCGCAGGGCAACGTCTACTGCCGCTTCACCCACATCTACCCCGATGGGCCGGCCCCGTACTTCACCGTGCTGGCGCCGGCACGGCGAGGCGAGGAGCTGGACCAGTGGAGCGCGATCAAGCGGGCCGTGTCGGACGTCTTGATCGAGCAGGGTGCCACGATCACCCACCACCATGCCGTCGGCCGCGACCACCGGCCCTGGTATGACCGCCAGCGCCCCGAGCCGTTCGCCGCGGCGCTCCGGGGCGCCAAGTCCGCGATCGATCCAGCGGGGGTCATGAATCCCGGCGTGCTCCTGGATCCCCATCGATGAGGATCGCCGTGCTCGGGCCGGGCGGCGTGGGCGGCCTGCTGGCCGGCGCGCTCGCGCGCGCCGGGGAGGAGGTCACGGTGGTCGCCAGGGAGAGCACGGCGCGGAGGATCGACGAGCGTGGGATCAGCGTCAGCAGCGTCACGATGGGCGACTTCATCGCCAGGCCGCGCGCCGTCGCGCTCCTAGACGAGCCGGTCGACGCGCTGCTCGTCGCGACGAAGGCCGCCGGGCTGCCAGACGCGCTGGATCGCTTGGCCGTCGAGCCGCCTGTGGTGCTGCCACTGCTCAACGGGCTCGACCACATCTCCCTGCTGCGACGACGCTTCCCGCCCGAGTCCGTCCTGGCTGGCGCGATCCGTGTCGAGGCCGACAGGCCCGAGCCGGGAGTGATCGTCCACACGAGCCCCTTCCTGCTGGTCAACATGGCCAGCGCCCATCCCGGCATGGCCCCAGCCATGGAGCAGCTGGCCGACACGCTGCGCGCCGCGGGCGTTCCGACCGAGGTGCTCGACTCCGAGGCGCAGGTGATGTGGTCGAAGCTGGTGCGGCTCAACGCCCTGGCCTGCACGACCAGCGCCTACGACAAGCTTCTGGGCGAGATCCGCTCGACTCCCGCCCTGCGGGCTGACCTGGTCGGCGCGATGCAGGAGGCCGCGGCGGCCGGGCGGGCGGAGGGCGCCGAGGTCGACGCGCTCACGGCGGTGGCCGAGCTCGACCGCGCCCACGACACCCTGGGCAGCTCGATGCAGCGCGACATCGCCGCCGGCCGGACCCCCGAGCTCGACGCGATCCCGGGCTCTGTGATGCGGGCCGCCGCGCGGCACGACCTGAGCTGCCCGACGATTGAGCGCCTCGTCGGGATGATCGCCCTGCGGGCCGGGATCGATCCGCCGGTCGCCTAGCGCCTGGCGCTCCTCAGAGTTCGCGCGGCGGGCCCTCGCCGCCCGGGACCATGCCGGGGATCGAGCGGGTCGCGATCGCCTCCACCGCCTGCTCCTCGGCCTCGGTCAGCTCCTCCTCGTGCTCGCCGTCGCAGAGGACCCTGAAGTTCCCGGTCACGCCGCCGTCGGCCTGGATGGTTATGCCGGGGAGGATCTCCTCGCCCTCTTCCAGGCCCAGCCGCTCCATGTCGAAATGGGCCAGCCCGATCCCGTAGGCGGTGTGGGTGGGGTTCTCCCGGTCGTGCGCGGCCACCGCCTGCGCAAAACGCTCCAGGTTCTTGGCGATCTTGCCGGTGTCAGCCATCGCTCCGAACGCAGCCTAGCGCCTGTCGGCGGGGCGCGCCGAGCTGCTGACACCCTCCGCCGACGCATACTGGCCGGCCACTCGGCGGGGGGAGTACGATCAGCCCGTGGTGCTCTACACCTGCACCGACGGGAAGGCCTTCGGCGGGTTGCCCGGGCCCCTCGCCCATCCCTGCGGACGAGCTGCGCTGGCGCTCGACCGGGCGGGCCACGAGTACGAGTTGCGTGAGGTCAAGGGCGGCACCCTGAAGCTCTGGACCTGGCCGTCACGCGCCGGCGATCGTGCCGAGATCGAGGAGCTCAGCGGCCAGCGGTCCGTGCCGATACTCGTGCTCGACGACGACGAGGTGATCACCGGCTCCGGGGAGATCGCCCGCTGGGCGAGCGAGCACGCGCCCGGCTAGTGACTCACGACACTTAGGTCTGCTCGACCGTCGGCTGCTCGATCAGCTCGACCCGATACCCATCCGGGTCCCGGACGAAGCACAGCCGCGAACCGCCCTCGCGAACCGAGTAGGGGGGCTTCTCCGGCTCGATCCCCTGCTCGGCGAGTTTCGCCAACGCCCCGTCGAGATCCTCGGCGGTGATGGCGATGTGCCCGTAACCGGTGCCGAGCTCGTAGGAGTCGACCCCGAAGTTGTAGGTCAGCTCCAGGCGCGGCATGTCACCGTCGCCGGGCTGGTTCATGAACACGTTGACGGCCTCGTCTTTGATCGGGAGCCGGCCGACCTCCTTGAAGCCGAGCGCCTCGTAGAACGCCACCGAGCGGTCGATGTCAGTGATGCGGTAGCAGGTGTGGATGAGTGCCATGCGGCGCAGTCTACGGGGCCTCACACCAGGCAGTTCGTCCGCCCAGGGCGCTCAGTGAGCCGTGATCTTGCCCTTCTTGGATTTCAGGTGCGCAGCCAGTTCGACGATCGCTTCGCGATGGGGTTCGGCTTCTTTGAGGGTCCCGGCCAGTTCGAGATCGCCCGTCCCGACCGGTCCGGCAAGGGTCCCTTCCAGTAGATGCAGGGTGTGGCCGGCTTTGCATCTGACTTCGAGCTTCACACCGTCGAGGGCGTCGCCCGCCCCTGAGGTTTCGGCGAACAGCGCGGAGTGCCAGGGCAGGCCGAGCGGCAGCACTTCGACCGCTTTGCGCGATTCGGGGCAGAGCGGGTGCTGGATGGTGCAGCGGGACAGCTTCAGACGGGCGAGGGAGTCTTCGCCGGCGCCGGCGGCCGGGTTCCAGACTTCCTCGGTCCCTTCCACCTGGCATTTGATCTTGCGCAGGCCCACGATCAGGATCGAGATCTTGCCCGTCGCCGGCACGCTCAGGGCCGGCGCGCCGCGCGCGAGTTCGACGTTGTCGAGGTACCAGCCGGGTTCCGCCTGGGCCGCCGCCGGGGTCGTCGCGAGCGCCCCCGCCAGCAACAGCGTCATCCAAACGGCGCCGAGGATCCTTCTCGCTGACATCCCGTCCCCTTCCCCTGGCTGAGTGAGCCGCGCGGATCGCGATGCCCCATGCGCCTCCGCCGGAGTCGAAGCTAGCCGAGCGCGACGGCCAAGTCAATCGCGAGGTATCCGGTTCGCAACAGCCGCGCTAGGCCCAGTTGCTCCATGACCGTTGGGCGCCGAGCCTCTGCTCGTGCCATGCCCGGCGTCGAGGACCTGGCCAGGGTGGCCCGTGGCGGCGGTGGCGGCCGAAGAAGAACCAGCCGGCGGCAAGCCAGATCCACCAGGCTGCCACGACGCCGATCGCCAACTGGACGATCACAGCCACGGCCGCCAGGACGATCGGAAGCGCGATCGCGATCGCCAGCACCGCCGGGATCCAGTGGACGCGCCGGCGGCGGCGCCTCGGCAGCAGCCGCTTTCCCGGGAGGTCGGCGATCAGGGCTTCCAGCTGTCCGTAGGTTCGCGCCCTGAAGGCCGCCTCCAGCCGCTGCTCGAGCTCCTCGGTGAGCAGCCGTCCCTCGGTGGCCGCGCGCCGCAGCCGATCGGCGACGCGGTCCCGATCCGCGTCCGACGCTCTCAGTGATGAGGTGCCTGCCATCTGGCCTGTCCGCCTCGCTCGCCTCGGCTCTCTCGCCGAGGTTAGCGCGATCCGAGGATCCCGGGCCCGAGGCGAGCGAACCGCGGCCGGGAAGTCAGGACGCGGCGCGGCGCAGGCGCCAGATCTGCTCCATCGGCCAACGCCTGGCCCACTCGCGGTCGGCCTCGGTGCGGTAGCTGCTGGTCGCGTCGGCCGGAGGGCGCAGCTCGATCAGGTCCTCCACGATGAAGCCGCTGCGGCGGAAGACCGCGATCCACTCCCCGTATGGCAGCTGGAAGTCGATCGCCTCGCCGGGCATCTCGAGCCTGCGAATCCCCTCCCAGTAGTCGACCAGCAACTGCTCGGAGGGATGCTCGGCCTCGGCGGGCCAGGCGATGCTCACGATCGGCGTCAGCACGGAGAAGGCGAACAGCCCGCCCGGGCGCAGCAGCCGGGCCGCCTCGGGAACGCTGAGATGGGGGTCGGTGAAGGTCATCGCGCCGAAGTCGCAGAAGACGACGTCGAAGCTCTCCGCCGCCAGACCGCTCGCCTCCGCGCTGGCGTGGACCAGCGGGAACTCGACCCCGGCGCGCGCCATCAGCTCACGGGCATGCTCGAGCTGGCGGGCGGAGTTGTCCAGCCCGGTCACCCGCGCGCCCTGGCGGCTCAGCGCGATCGACCACTGCGCCGCCCCGCAGCCGAACTCGAGCACGTCGCGGCCGCTCACGTCGCCGAGCACCTCGAGCTCGGACTCGGGGATCTGCCAGACCCCCCAGGCGTTGCCGCCGGACCTGTCCAACTGCTCGCCGTGACGGCGCTGGTACTCGTCGGACTGCTCGTCCCAGGCCCGCCTGTTCGTCGCCGCGTCGGGGCTGAGGCGCTCCTCGCCTGCCATCGGGCGGCAGTCTAGACTAGCCGCGTGCGAACCCTGATCGTGGGCCACGGCGGACGCGAGAGCGCGCTGGCGGCGGCAATGGCCGAGCACAGCGAGCTGTACGCGGTCGTCGGGCACGAGAACCCGTCGATCGTCCGCTCGTGCGCCCGCTCGGGCGGTGCGCACCTCCTGGGCGACGTCTGCGACCCCGAGACGGTCGCCTCGTTCGCGCGGGTCAACGAGATCGACATCGCGATGGTCAGCTCCGACGAGCCGTTGGCCGCGGGCGTGGTCGACGCCCTCCACGCCCAGGGCACCCGGGCGGTCGGGCCGACCAGAGCGGGCGCGGAGATCGAGTGGAACAAGGTGTTCGCGCGGTCGCTGCTCGCCGAGGTGGCCCCCGAGGCGGTCCCGTTGTTGCGGGTGGTCGAGCACCCGGCCGATCTCGACGAGGCGTTCGCCTCGATCGGCTCGACGCCCGTCGTGGTCAAGCCGGCCGGCCTGACCGGCGGCAAGGGCGTCAAGGTGATGGGACCCCACCTGGCCGACCACGAGGAGGCTCGCCGCTACGCCGCCGAGCTGCTCGCCGGCGGCGGCGCGGGGGCTTCGGTGCTGATCGAGGAGAAGATCGAGGGCGCCGAGTTCACCATCCAGGCGATCAGCGACGGGCGCACCGTCGTGTTCCCCGCCTCGACCTACGACTACCCGTACCGCTTCGACGGCGATCGTGGCCCCGGCACGGGCGGCATGGGCTCGCTGTCGCTCGCCTCGCCGGTCCTGCCGTTCATGACCCGCGCACACTACGACGAGGCCTGCTCGATCATCCAGCGGGTGATCGAGCGACTGGCGGCGCTGGGTCGCCATTTCACCGGCGTGATGAACTCGGGCTTCTTCGCCACCTCCGAGGGCGTCAAGGTGATCGAGTTCAACGCTCGCTTCGGAGATCCCGAGTGCATGAACACCATGAGCCTGTTCGACGGCTCCTGGACCGAGGTGATGCAGCGGATCTGCGACCGGAGCCTGACGGCCGCCGACGTGCCGCTGCGCCCTGAATCGTCGCTGGTGCTCTATCTGGTGTCTCCCGACTACGCCCTCAGGCCGGGCCCTCCCTACGACTTCACCCTCGACCTCGACGCGGTCGAGGCGGAAGGGGTCCGTGTCCACTTCTCCTCGGCGATCGAGCTGGGCGAGGGCGCGTATCGCACGGTCGGCACCTCGCGGGCGGTGGCTCTGGCCAGCACCGCCCCGACGCTCGAGCAGGCCCGTCGGAGGGTCGTCGCCTGCGCAGCTCAGATCCCCTTGCTGGAGTGGCGCCGGGACGTCGGCGACGGCGCCTACCTGGAGGGCCTGCGCCGGCACCTCGCTCCGGCCGGTCCCGCCGGAGGGGCGCCGCTGCTCACCGGAGCACCCTGAGGGTTCGTGCAAGGATGGCTGGAGTGATCGTCGAGCGCTCCACGCACCCCCAGTTCGTCTCGAACACGTTCCTGATCGCCGACGGCGAGGGCGGTCCGGCGTTCTTCATCGACGCCGGTGGGCCGGTCGAGCCGTTGATCGAGGCGGCCGAGCGGTTGGGCCTGGAGCCCACGCACGTGCTGCTGACCCACCACCACTACGACCACGTCTGCGAGGTCGACCGGCTGCGTGAGCGCTGGCCGGGCCTGCAGGTGCTGATCAGCGCTCACGAGCGCGACCTGCTGGACGCCGCCGCCGGCCCCGACCAGGACGCCGGGGCCGACTACGGCACGATCGAGGCCGGCCAGACGATGCAGTTCGGGGCGCTGAGCGTGCGTCCCCTCCACACGCCGGGCCACACGGGCGGGATGCTCTCCTTCCTGGTGTCGCACGAGGGGTCTCCCGTTGGCGCGGTATTCACCGGGGACACCCTCTTCAAGGACTCGGTGGGGGGCGTGAAAGCCCCTGGGCACACGACCTACACGGACCTGCGCGACTCGATCATGGGCACCCTGATGGAGCTCCCGCCCGACACCGTGATCCACCCCGGGCACGCGGAGGACACCTCGGTCGCTCAGGAGTGGGAGCACAACGCGTTCATCCGCCTCTGGCGCGGGCTGGACCCCGAGGGCTCCGACCCGTGCACCGCGCTCGGCGAGCCCGCGACCCTGATCCTCCTGGGGGCCGACTACGACGGCGGCACGAAGGCGTGGGTGCGCTGGCCGGACGGGACCGACGACATCGTGCCCGGGTCGCGGGTGCAGCGCTCGGACTAGCCCCCCGGGCCTGCCGATTCCTAGGATTGGACTCATGGCGCGCGAGAACGAGAAGATCCCCACGTCGCGCGTGCGCCGCACCGCGACCGTGGCCACGCTGGCCGCCACCGAGGCGGTCAAGCAGTTCGGCACCAGGGCCGCCAACGTCACGCGAGGCGAGGAGGCCTCCGAGGAGGCCCTCGCCAGGCGCCAGCTGGAGACGGCCAAGCAGATCGTCGCGGTGCTGGGCACGATGAAGGGCGCGGCGATGAAGCTGGGGCAGGTGATGTCGTTCCTCGACGTCGGCCTGGTGCCCGAGGAGCATCGGGAGGAGTTCCAGCACGAGCTGGCCAAGCTGCGCGACGCGGCGCCGACCGTCTCCTTCAAGCAGATGCGGCGGGTGATCGAGGAGGACCTCGAGGAGCCGATCGAGGAGCTCTTCTCGGAGTTCGACCCCGAACCCGTCGCGGCGGCCTCGATCGGACAGGTCTACAGGGCACGCCTCGCCCGGGACGGCCGCGAGGTCGCAGTCAAGGTCCAGTACCCCGGCGTCGCGAGCGCCGTGCGGGCGGACATGCAGAACCTGGACATGATCATGCGCCTGCTCAAGCGAATGACCCCCGGCCTCGACGTCAAGGCCGTCACCGCCGAGATCCGCGAGCGGATCGAGGAGGAGCTGGACTACGAGCTCGAGGCTCAGAACCAGCGCTCGCTGGCGCGGATCTTCGCGGGCCATCCATTCATCGTCGTGCCCGACGTGGTCACGTCGCTCTCGCGCGAGCGCGTGCTGGTGACCGAGTACGTCAGCGGCGTCGGCTTCGAGGAGCTCAAGGGACGCTCGCAGAAGGAGCGCGACCGGCTGGGCGAGATCATCTTCCGCTTCTTCCTGGGCTGTCTCTACCGGCACCGGCAGTTCTCAGGCGACCCCCACCCGGGCAACTTCCTGCTGCTGGAGGACGGGCGCGTGGCGTTCCTGGACTTCGGGCTCTTCAAGCGCATGGATCCCGCCGCGGTCGAGCTGGAGCTGGCCTGCCAGCGGGCCGTCGTCGAGGAGGACACGGCCGAGCTGCACAGGCTCCTCGCCGAGTCGGGCTTCCTGCCAGAACCCGAGCGCGTCGATCCGGACGTGCTGCTGGCGTTCATCCGCGACGCGATCTGGTGGTACACCACCTCCGACCAGGTCGTGTCGCTCACGCCGGAGATCGCCACGCAGGTGATGATCGAGAGCTCCGACCCGCGTTCCAGCCACTTCCGTGAGATGCGCCACCAGGACATGCGCCCCGAGCACCTGTTCGGGAGGCGGATGGAGATGTTGACGCTCGCTGTGCTGTCGCAGCTGCGCGCCAAAGGGAACTGGCACCGGATCGCCCGCGAGTGGATGTACGGCGACCCCCCGGTCACCGAGCTCGGTCGTGAAGAGGCCGACTTCTACCGGAACGCCGGGGTCGGCGCGCCCGGCTGATTAGCGCAGGGCATCTACCGGATAATCAGAGACCGATGGATCTCGGTCACGCTCGCAAGATCCTGAACGTCGCCCACAGCGCCTTCGTCTCGATGGACGAGGACGGGCGGATCACCTACTGGAACATCCGTGCCGAAGAGACCTTCGGGCTGACCCGCGAGCAGGCCGTCGGCCAGAGCGTCATCGATCTGATCGTCCCCGAGCGATACCGAGAGGCGCTCCGTCGCGGGTTCCGTCGCTTCAAAGCGGGCGGCGAGACACGGCTGCTCGACAACCGGACCGAGCAGGTCGCCCTGCGCAGCGACGGCAGCGAGTTCCCGGTCGAACTGATCGTCTCCGCGATCCAGGAGCAGGACGGGATCTGGTCGTTTCACGCCTTCATGTCGGACATCTCCGAGCGCAGGGCCCAGGAGGCCGAGCGCCAACGGCTGCTCGACGAGCTGGAGCTCGCGCTGGCGGGCAGCGAGCAGCGCCTGCGTGCGATCGTCGACTCATTGGCCGAGGCGGTCACGATCCGAGGACGGGACGACCATCTCATCTACGCCAACAGCGCCGCCCTGGCCCGCCTCGGCTTCGACTCCGTCGCAGAGCTGGCCGCGGCCGACCCGCGCGCCCTGATGGGCGCCTACGTCACTGTCGGCGAGGACGGGCGCGAGATCGGGATGGACGATCTCCCCTCGGTGCGCCTCCTTCGCGGCGACGGGCCGCCCGAGGCGCTGCTGCTGCGCACGCTCGACACCCGCACCGGGGAGGAGCGTGGGTGCTGCTGAAGGCGGCCCCCGTGCGGGGCGCTGAAGGGAAGATCGAGGCGGCGGTGACGATCATCGAGGACGTCACCGTCGGCAAGCGCTGCAGCTGCGCAGCGAGTTCCTGGCCCGCGCCGGGAGCGTGCTCGCCTCCTCGTTGGACTACCAGGAGACCCTGCGCAACGTGGCCGGGCTGGCGGTGCCGCAGATCGCCGACTGGTGCGCCGTCGACCTGTTCGACGAGGATGGCGGGCGCGAGCCGGTGGCCGTCGCCCACGTCGATCCCGGGCGCCTGGAGATGGCCTCGCGGCTGCGTCACTACGAGCCCGAGCGAGCTCGACCCGAACACGGGGCTGGGCCTGGTGATGAGCGACGGGGCGCTCGACGCTCTACAACGACATCCCCGACGAGCTGCTGGTCGCGGCTGCCGTGGACGACGAGCACCTGCGACTGCTCAGGGAAGTCGGCATGCGCTCGGCGCTGATCGTGCCGATGTCGGTGCGCGGCCGCACGATCGGGGCGCTGACCATGGTCAGCGCCGAATCGCGGCGGACGTTCGACGACGGTGACGTCGAGTTCGCGGGCCAGATCGCCGATCGTGCCGCGCTGGCGGTCGAGAACGCGCGGCTCTACAGCGAGCGCTCCGAGGTCGCGCGCACCCTGCAGAACAGCCTGCTGCCCGAGGCGCTGCCCGAGGTGCCGGGCTGGGAGATCGCGGCGTTGTACAGCCCCGCCGGTCATGCCAGCGAGGTCGGCGGCGACTTCTACGATTTCTGGGCCGTCGAGGGGGACTGGCTGATGATGATCGGCGACGTCACCGGCAAGGGGGTGCGCGCGGCAGCGGTTACCTCGCTCGTGCGACACACCGCCTGGACGGCCTCGGAATTCGACGCCCGCCCGGCGCACCTGTTGGAGCGCATCAACGCCGCCCTGCGCCGGCGGCCGTCGCTGTCGGTCTGCACCGCGCTCTGCCTGCGGATCGCGGGAGGGCGCGCGACCGTCGCCTCGGCGGGCACCCGCTGCTGTGGCGCATCGGCGAGACCGGAGCCGAGGAGCTTGGCAGGCACGGGACCCTGCTGGGCGCGTTCGCCGGCGCCAGTTGGCCTGAAGACAGCTTCTCTCTGATGCCGGGCGAGACGCTGGTGGCGATCACCGACGGAGTCACCGACACGCTGGGCAGCGACGACCAGCGCTTCGGGTCGGCGCGGCTGCGCGAGCTGCTGGGGGACCTGAGGGGGCACTCGCCGGCCACGATCCGCGAGCGGCTGATCGCCGAGCTCGAAGGGTTCCAGGTCGGCTCTCAGGCCGACGACACCGCTCTGGTGGTCATGCGCCGCGCGGACATGTCCGGTCAACAAGGCAAGATCACGAGCAGGTCCGAGGCCGCGATGGGGGTATAAACGAGCCGTGGCGATCGGGAGACCACTGGAGATCGACTCAAAGCTCGAGGGGGACCGTGCGACGCTCATCCTCACGGGCGAGCTGGACATCGCGACCGTCCCCCGGCTCGAGGCGGCCGTCGCGGCCGCGCTCTCGGCCCAGCCGCGTGAGATGACGCTCGATCTGCGCCCGCTGAGTTTCCTGGACTCATCAGGGCTGCGCCAGTTCATCCTGCTGCACGAGCGCTCCCAGCGGGAGGGGTGGCGGCTGCTGTTGATCAAGCCCGCGCCGCCGGCGCTCTCGATCTTCCAGGTCACCCGGGCCGAGGAGAACCTTCCGTTCGTCGACGATCCGTCCCTCGCATGAGCGCGACCAGCCCCGAGCCCCCACGCGCCTCGAGGTCGCTGCGGCTCGAGCTCGAGCGGACCGTCCGCGCCCCCGCCATCGCCCGGGCGGCCGTCTCCGAGCATCTCCTGGAGCTGGGCGTCGACGGCTCCTTCGGGCAGACCGTCGTGCTGCTCGTCTCCGAGGTCGTCTCCAACGCGGTGCGCCACTCCAGCGCTCCGGAGCACGTCCCGATCTCGCTCGACGCGCTCGTCACCGAGGTCGCCGTGCGGGTCGCCGTGACGGACGCCGGCGAAGGGTTCACGCCGCGGCCCCGCGATCCGGAACGGGTCGGCGACGGATATGGCCTCTACCTGCTCGAGAAAGCCTCCAGCAGCTGGGGGGTGGAGGCCGACGAGGGCACCACTGTCTGGTTCGAGCTGGTGCGCCGGTCCTAGTGTCGTGAGTCAGAAGTTCGACGGCGTTTCCCGGCGCCTGCCCGCGTCTGACGCCCGCCGCCGTCGCCTCACGTACCACCGGTACGCACGACGCCGCCGTCGAACGTCAGCCACGCCCATCCATCCGGCAAACTCGCGCCCAACTTCTGACTCACGACACTAGAGGACCTGGATCTGGAACAGGCTGGTCGTGCCAGGTCGGCCCGAGGGCAGACCGGCGGTGATCCCCACGCGCTGACCGGGGTGGCACCAGCCCAGCTCGACGACCCGGCGGGCGGCATCGGCGATCAGCGCCTCGGTGGTCTCGTGGCGCGGGATCGAGTCCGCCTGCACCCCCCACATCAGGCCGCAGCGCCGGACCGTCTCGCGTCCCGGCGAGAGGGCGTAGATCGGCACGGTCGGTCGGTGGGCCGAGACCAGACGCGCCGAGCGCCCCGAGAGCGTCGGGATCACCAGCGCGTCGAGTCGCAGCTCGCGTGCCGCGTCGCACAGGTTGTGGGCGATCGTGTAGGCCGGGTCGGAGGCGGTGCGGCGCACGCGCAGCTCGTTCCAGCGCTCGTAGGGCGCGATCGACTCGGCCTGCTCGGCCACGGCAGCCATCATCGCCACGGCCTCCACGGGGTAGGCGCCGATGGCGGTCTCCTGCGAGAGCATCACCGCGTCGGTGCCGTCGAGGATCGCGTTGGCGACGTCGGCCACCTCCGCCCGCGTGGGCCGCGAGGAGCTGACCATCGAGTCGAGCATCTGCGTGGCCGTGATCGAGGGTCTCGCCGCCAGCCCGGCGAGCGCAAGCAGCTGCTTCTGCACGATCGGCACTTGTGCGATCGGCAGCTCGATGCCGAGGTCGCCGCGGGCGACCATCACGCAGTCGGCAGCCTGGATGATCTCCTCGGCCCGTTCGACCGCCTGGGGCTTCTCGATCTTCGCGATCAGGGGCAGGCGCGTGTGATCGCGGACGGCGTGGATGTCCTGGGGCGACTGGACGAATGACAGGGCCACCATGTCGACGCCGATCGACTCGCCGTGGTCGAGTAGCTGCAGATCCTCCTCCGGCACGGCGGGCAGCGTCTCGATCGGCCCCGGGATGTTCAGCCCCTGGCGCGAGGCGACCGCTCCGCCGACCTCGATCTCCGTGTCGATCTCACACTCCGCCATTCGCACGGCGGTCACGCGCAGGCGCACCGAGCCGTCGGCCAGGTAGAGCACCGAGTCCGGCTCGACCGCCTCGGCCAGCCCCGCCCAGGAGATGCTCATCCGTCGCGCGTCGCCGGCGGCATCGCCGTCGCCGCACATGAACGTCAGCGTCTCGCCGGCGGTCAGCTCGACCACGTCCTCGGTGAGCGGCCCGATTCGCAGCTTCGGCCCCGGCAGATCCTGCAGGATCGCCACGGGCCGGCCTGCCCGCCCGGCCGCGTCGCGCACCCGCCGAACGGTCTGGGCGTGCTCTTCCAGGGTCCCGTGGGAGTAGTTCAGCCGCGCGACATCCATGCCCGCCTCCACGAGGCGCACGAGCGTCTCGGGGTCGCGCGAGGCGGGACCGATGGTCGCGACGATCTTCGTGCGGCGCATCTCTGGAAGGTATCGAGCCGCGTCCTTCAGGGCGCCCCCCGGCTAGCATCGACCCGTGCTGAGACCCACTCGCCCCATGCCGCGCGTGGGCGCAGCCGCGCGCATCTGCCATTTCGGCGGCAGCTTCGAGCCGGGCACGATCGTCGCCGTGCGCGATGAGGGCCGCCGGCTCGACGTGCGCGGGGAGGGCGGTGATCTCCTGGAATTCGTCCTCAATGCGGCCACCGCCCGGTTCCTGGCGGCCGGTAGCGCGCAGGGGGCGCGGCTCGAGCTCCTCGGCCCCTTCCCCTCCGCTGGATCAGGGCGCCTGAACGTCGGGGAAGTGCTCGGCGCAGTGCGCTCGCAGCGTCTCGCGCACCCACCGGCGCTCCTCGCGGCTCGCGACCCGCAGCCGGCTGAGCAGCTCGCGCTGGCCCTCGGTGGGCACGCCGGCTATCTCCCAGCGCACGGCCAGACGCTCGAACAGCAGCTCGAAGGCGCGCTGCTCGGCGTCCTCGCGCGAAAGCGCCCCGGGCGCCAGCGCGGCCGCGTAGTCGCGGCGGGAGCCCGCCGTGAGCGCCCCGCGCAGCACCAGGACGTTGCCCTCCGGGTCCGCGTAGTCCTGCTCGGGCGCGCGCGGCCGCGCGGCCGAGCCGCTTCGCCGGCGCCCGCGCCGACCCACCTCAGAACGTGTCGGCCGCCGTCAGCAGCTGGGAGCGCACGTCGCCCGTGACGGGCTTGGCGTGGCCCGGCCAGGCCGCTGCCGGCTCCAGCTCGGCGAGCTTGCGGATGCTGGCCCGCGCCTGCTCGGTGTCGAAGTTGTAGATCGGGGCGGGGATGTGCGGCGGGCAGTCCCGTCCCCACAGGTCCAGCGTGTAGAAGCAGTCCGTGCTGAGCGCCAACCGGTCCTCCTCACGCCAGAGCCCGATCAGTCCCGGCGCGTGCCCGGGCAGATCGATGATCTTGAAGCCGGCGACGTCGTCGCCCTCGGCGACCGTGCCCTCGATCCGCACCGGCCCGCCGTCCCAGGCGTAGCGGTGCAGCAGTTTGTGGAGCTGGCGCATGCCCGGCGGCAGTCCGCGCAGGCCCTGCGGCCAGTAGCGGAAGCCGCCGGTGCCTTCGGCGTCCTCCACCTCGGCCGGGTGACAGAACACCGGCACCCCCAGCGCGGGCGCGACGCCGCGGTGGTCGGTGTGGCCATGACCCAGCACGACCCTGCGGATCCCGCCCAGCCTCGCGCCGGCCCGTGCCACTGCCCGGGTCATCGTGCGCCCGCCCGCGTCGAAAAGCGTCACGCCGCCGTCGTCCTCGATCAGGTAGACGTTGCATCGCCCCGGCTGGCCCTGTACCACCCAGACTCCCTCGGCGACCAGCTCCGCGTCGCCCGCCGCCAGCCTCGATGTGAGCCGCGTCTTGGCGTTGAAGGCGCCGGCCATGCGCTGTTCGGCGGTCGACCCCTGAGGGGGCATCATGCCGATCTGGCGGGCGAAGGTCATGCCGTCGCTGAAGGCGTCGTTGCTCTGGATCAGGCCGTCGCGGACGGTCAGCAGGTCACAGCCCTCCAGCACGACCCGGCTCCCCGTGGGGGCGATGCCGCCGAAGCCGGCCGGGCCGGCGAAGGTGCCGGTCAGACGCCACTGCACCGCGCAGCGCTCTCCCTCCGAGGTCGTCGAGACGACCTCCATGGTGAGGTCGGGCATGGCGTCCATCAGGCCCCCGATGAACTCCCTGACGCCCTCGGGCGCCAGCACGTCGACCTGGCCGCGCACGTTCTCGCGGCCTCCCTCGGCCCAGAGCGCCACGGCCGCGTCGATGTCGCGCTGGTCGATCGCGGCGAAGTACCGCCGGGCCACCCCCTCGGCCTTGCTGCCCGAGATCCGTTTGCGACCGGCCGCGACCTGCTGCATGTTCGCGGCCACCTCCTGCACCTTCGTGCTCGCCTCGCTCGGCTGCTCCCGCTCGGCCATCCCCGTCTCCTTTACGCCGCTGAACGAGCGTAGTCTAGTCTCCGGCGCGTGGCCGATGTGACCAGTCGCCGCGAGCTCGGGCGCGGGGAGCGGGTGCTTCCCGGCGTCTTTCGCCTGCGACTACCGCTGCCGTGGCCGGGGGTTCCGCACTGCAACGCCTGGGCGGTGCGCTCGGGCGACGGCTTCGTCCTGTTCGACACGGGCATGCACCAGCCCGACTCGATGGCGAACCTCGAGCGAGCGCTGGCGATGTGCGGCCTGCGCCTCGAGGACACCCGGCTGATCGTCTGCACGCACGCCCACTCCGACCACTGCGGGCAGGCCGCCGCGATCGCCGAGCGTGTGGGTTGCGAGATCTGGATGCATCCCAGCCACGAGCTGATGAGCCGGATGGTCGAGGATCCCGAGGCTGTCCTGGCCAGGCGCCTGGAGGTGGCTCGCCAGAGCGGCGTGCCGGAGGAGCCTCTACGGCGCTACGCGGCCGCACGGGGAGGTGGGGGCTCCGAATCGGGCTTCGCCGGCCCGATCACACCGGATCGCGACCTCGTCACGGGCGTCACCGTTCCCAGCGACCTGGGGGAATGGGTCGTCTACGAGACCCCCGGCCACTCGCCCTCCCACGTCTGCCTGTTCCAGCCGGAGCGGCGCCTGCTGATCTCCGGCGACCACCTGCTGGGTCGCATCTCGCTGTATTTCGAGTTCGGCTACTCACCCGACCCGGTCGGCGAGTTCCTGAGCTCGCTCGACGTCGTCGAGGGTCTGGGCGCGCGGCTGTGCCTGGCCGGACACGGGCGCACCTTCACCGACGTGCACGCCCACATCCGCGGCAACCGCGACCTGGTCCACGAGCAGCTCGCCGCCGCGCGGGCCGCGGTGGCGGCCGGCCAGCCGACGGCCTTCGAGGTGGTCAGGAGCGTCCACGGCGACGCGCTCTCCCAGCAGAACGGGCACTGGCTGCTCTCGCAGACGCTCGGGTACCTGACGCACCTCGAGGCGCTCGGCGAGGTCAGGCGGCTCCCGGGCGAGCCCGACCGCTGGACGGCATAATCAGCGGATGCGAATCGACGAGATCCTGTCCTCGGACGGCCCGGTCTTCTCATTCGAGTTCTTCCCGCCCAGGACACCGGCCGGCGAGCAGAACCTCTACAAGGCGCTTTCGGAGCTGCGCTCGCTGGAGCCGGCCTTCGTGTCTGTCACCTACGGCGCCGGCGGATCGACCCGTGAGAAGACGATCGAGATCGTCAAGCGCATCAAGGATGAGTGGGGCCTGGAGGCGATGGCCCACTTCACCTGCGTCGGCGCGACGGTCCCGGATCTGCGCAGCACCCTCGACGAGATGCGGGAGGCCGGGATCGAAAACGTGCTCGCGCTGCGCGGGGACCCGCCGGCGGGAGAGACCGAGTGGACCAGGACCGACGGAGGCCTCGAGTACTCGCGCGAACTGGTCGAGCTGATCGCCGCGGACTACCCCTTCGCGATCGGCGCGGCCTGCTTCCCCGAGACGCATATCCACGCCACCAGCCCCGAGGACGACCTGCGGCACCTGGCCGACAAGGTGAGCGCCGGGGTCGACTTCCTGATCACCCAGGTCTTCTTCGACAACAGCTTCTACTTCGACTTCCTCGCCAGGGCGCGGGCGGCCGGCGTGAGCGCCCCGATCATCCCCGGGATCATGCCGATCACGAAGGTCGGGCAGATCGAGAGGATGGCCGAGATGTGCGGCTCGGCGATCCCCGACCCGCTGCGCGACGAGCTGCACGCGCGCGGCGAGGACCTGGAGGCCGTGCTCGACTTCGGCGTCGCCTACGCGACCCTCCAGTGCTCCGAGCTGCTCGCCGCGGGCGCCCCGGGGATCCACTTCTACACGCTCAACCGGTCACCGGCGACACGGGCGATTCTCAGCGCCCTGAAGCTCACGCGGCCGTGGGAGAAGGCCGTCTACCCCGGTTCGATCTCGAGTCCCTCGGCGACCCGCGGCGAGCCGTCGGCTGCCTCGTAGCGTACGTCGACCGAGTCGTTCTGGCGGTAGGTGCCCACTCCCCAGGCGCCCAGCAGCCAGCGCCAGCCGCTGATCCTGTCCTTGCGCAGGTCGCGCTCGAACTCCAGCGCCCCTTCCCGGACCTGGTAGTCGACGCCCTTCTCCTGTCGAACCCCGTTGAGGTACACCTCGAACGGGCTGCGCACGTGTTTGGGGAGCTTCACCCTCGATGTCGCCATCCGGCGGATTATCGCGGGGAACGTCCGGTCCGGCGCGGCCGCTCCGATCGCGGTCAGGCGCTCGGCACGGGCGCCGTCCTGCGGCGCAGCCGACGGGCCTCCTGGAGCTGGCGCCGGTAGGCCCGTTCGACGATCTCACAGGCCTGCCGCGGCGTCTGCACCTGCTGGACCAGCTCGAGGTCCGAGCGGTCGATGTATCCGTCGGGCAGCGGGCGCCGGCGCAGCCACTCCAGCAGTCCGTCCCACTCGCCGTCGCCGACCAGGATCGCCGGCATGTGACGGGTGGTGCCCGTCTGGATCAGGGTCAGGACTTCGAACAGCTCGTCCAACGTTCCGAAGCCGCCGGGGCAGATGAGGAAGGCGCTGGCGTAGCGGACGAACATCACCTTGCGGGCGAAGAAATGCTCGAAGCGCAGGCCGATGTCGAGGTAGGGGTTCAGCTCCTGCTCGTGGGGCAGGTGGATGTTGCAGCCGATCGAGAGCGCGCCCGCGTCCCGCGCGCCGAGGTTGGCCGCCTCCATCAGGCCGGGGCCGCCGCCGGTGATGATCGCGTAGCCCGCCCGCCCCAGGCTGGCGCCGAGATCGCGGGCCAGCCGGTAGTGGGGGTGCTCGCGCGGAGTCCTGGCGGACCCGAAGACGGTCACCGCCCGCTCCACTTGCGAAAGGGCCTGGAACCCTCGCGCGAACTCGGCGGCGATGTCTCGCACCCGGTCGGCGTCGGCGGCACGGACCTCGGGCGGCTCGCCCTCGAGCCACAGCAGCAGCTCCTCATCCAGGGTCGGCTCGCGCTGGGCTTCTGCTTGCTCGGCCGGCTCCACCGCGTGAAGCGTACGGGGCGGCCGCGCCAGGTCGTACCCTCAGTCGGCGATGACCGCGCCCGCGCCGGAGATCCCCTACACCGTTCGGCGCTCCTCCCGGGCGCGCCGGGTGCGGGTCAACGTCCACGCTCATGCCGGCGTGGAGGTGGTGCTGCCCGCCCGGGCGCCCGAGCGTGCCGCGGCCGCTGCGGTCAGCGAGCTGCGGCCCTGGATCGAGCGCCGGCTGGCCGAGATGCGGGTCACGCTCGCGGCGATCGCAGCGCGGGCGGGCACGCTGCCCTACCTGGACTCGACCCTACAGCTGGTGCCCGAGCCCGGCCGTGCGCGGGTGCATCGCAAGGGCGATCGGCTGCTGATCCCCGGCGCGGAGGCGAAGCCCGCGATCGAGCGCTTCTACCGGCGTGCTGCCCGCGAGGAGATCGGGCCGCGGCTGGATCATGCGAGCGCCCTGGCGGGATCGAGCTACACCGGCCTGGACATACGGGCCCAGCGCACGCGCTGGGCCTCGTGCTCCTCGCGCGGGCGGATGAGCTTCAACTGGCGGCTGCTGCTGGCGCCCGAGCGGGTCCTCGAATACGTCGTCTGGCACGAGGTCTGCCACCTGGAGGTGCTCGACCACTCGCCACGCTTCTGGACGCTGCTGGAGCGCCACTGGCCGGCCTACCGCGAAGACCGCGCCTGGCTGGCCGCGAACGGCGCGACCCTGATCATCTGAGCCACGCGATGCCCGCTCCGATGGACCCGCCGCGTAGCGCCTAACGCGAATCTATCGGCACGTAGTCGCGGTCGCGCTCGCCCGTGTAGATCTGGCGGGGGCGGGCGATCTTCTGCTCTGGGTCTTCGACCATCTCCCTCCACTGCGCGATCCAGCCGCTGGTGCGGCCGATGGCGAACATCACGGGGAACATGGCCACGGGCAGCCCGAGCGCCTCGTAGATCAATCCCGAGTAGAAGTCGACGTTCGGGTAGAGCTTGCGCGAGGTGAAGTACTCGTCGTCCAGGGCGCGCTTCTCGAGCTCGGTCGCGACGTCCAGCAGGGGGCTCTTGCCGCGCACCTCGAACACGTCGTCCAGGTATTTGCGGATGATCCGCGCGCGCGGGTCGTAGTTCTTGTACACGCGGTGGCCGAAGCCCATCAGCCGCTCGTTGCCGGCCTTCACGCCCTCGAGGAAGTCGGGGATGTTCTCCACCGTCTCGATCCGCTCCAGCATCCGCAGGGCCGCCTCGTTGGCGCCGCCGTGCAGCGGCCCGTACAGCGCCGCGACCCCGGCCGCCACCGCCGTGTAGGGGTCGACCTGGGTCGAGCCGACCGAGCGCACGGCGCTGGTCGACGCGTTCTGTTCGTGGTCGGCGTGGAGGATGAAGAGGACGTCCAGCGCACGCTCGAGACGGGGATCGGGCTCGTATTTGAGCTCCGTCATCTTGTACATCATCCCCAGGAAGTTGCCCGCGTAGTTGAGGTCGTTGTCCGGATAGACGTAGGGCTGCCCCATGTTGTGCCGGAAGGAGAAGGCTGCGAGGGTGGGCATCTTCGCGAGCAGGCGGATGATCTGCATCGCCCGCACGCGCTCGTCGTGGATCCTGTTGGCATCGGGGTAGAAGGTCGACAGCGCCCCCACCGACGCGACGAGCATCCCCATCGGGTTTGCGTCGTAGCGGAAACCCTGCATGAAGTCCTTGACGTTCTCGTGTACGAAAGTGTGGATCGTGATCTCGTCGACCCAGCCCTCGAGCTCATGCTTGTCGGGCAGCCGGCCGTTGATCAGCAGGTAGGCGACCTCGAGATAGCTGGAGTGCTCGCAGAGCTGCTCGATCGGGTAGCCGTGGTGCTGCAGGATGCCCGCGTCGCCGTCGATGTAGGTGATCGCACTGCGACAGGAGGCCGTGTTCATGAAGGCCGGGTCATAGGACATCAGGCCGAATTCGTCGGGGTCGACCTTGATCTGGCGCAGCTCGGTCGCCCGCACCGTCCCGTCGGTGATCGGCAGCTCGTAGCTTTGGCCCGTGCGGTTGTCGGTGACCGTGAGCGTGTCCCGGCCAGGAGCCTGGCCGTCGGCCCCGCCGGTGCCGGCTCCAACCTGGGTCTCGGTGCTCATCTGGTTCTCCTATCCGCTGGTTGCCTTGCTCTGGCTCCGATTATGGGGCACGGCGGCGCCCCTGTCGGCTCTCGGCGCGGGAGCCTCAGACGGGCCGTCCGTGACGGAGCGTGGCGACCGCCCGCATGCGGGGCGGCGACGACGGGGCCGGGTCGCCGTGAGGACCGCGTCTGGACGGGCGCGGCGGGCGCCGGCGGGGGTGGTGCGGGTGCAGCGGGCGGTTGTGAGGCCCGATGCCGCCGTCCTGCTCGGGCGCGGTCTCGGGCGTCTGGCGCACGGCCCAGCGCACGATCAGGAACAGGCCGACGATCGGGATCTTCAGGAAGACCATCAGCCACAGGAAGGTCCACATGTCCACTGCCGCGATCGTATACCCAGTAGTTACCACCTACAAGCCCCTCTGCGCACAGAGGGCGGGCGGTCAGTCGCGGAGCGCCAGCGGCGCGCCGCTGAACTGCGTCATCGCGTGCAGCTCGGCGATGCGCGCGACGATCTCGGCGCCCTCCAGGCGCTCGATCCGCTCGGTGCCGAACTCCTCGACGTTGAACGACGCTAGGACGGTGGCGTGGGCCATGGCCCGCCGGAGCAGGTCGTCGCTGAGCTCCTGATCGGGGTGGGCGGCGATGTAGCCGACCAGGCCGCCGGCGAAGGTGTCTCCGGCCCCTGTCGGGTCGATCACCGTCTCGAGCGGGTAGGCGGGGAGAGCGAAGAAGCCCTCCCGGGTCACCAGCGCGGCGCCGTACTCGCCCTGCTTGGCGACCACGACGCTCGGCCCGCGTCCGGGCGAGGAGGAGCCGGGCGCCCAGGAGAGGATCTCGCGGGCCGCCGCGATCAGGTTCGGCTTGCCGGTCAGCTGGCGCAGCTCGGCGTCGTTGAGGATCACGCAGTCGACCTCCTCGATCGACGCCACCAGCGAGTCGCGGGCGATGTCGATCCAGAGGTTCATCGAGTCCAGCGCCACGAAGCGAGCGTCGGGGAGCTGCCCGCGGACCTCGCGCTGCAGGTCGGGCTGGATGTTCGCCAGGAACAGCACGTCGCTCGCCAGGGCCGACGGGGAGAGCTTCGGCTGGAAGCCCTCGAACACCCCCAGCTGCGTGTCGATCGTCTCGCGGGTGTTCAGATCCCAGCCGTACTCGCCCTCCCAGAAGAAGGTCTTCCCGCCCGGCACCCGCTCGATGCCGCTGACGTCCACCCCGCGGCGCTCCATCACCGCGACCTGCTCGGCGCCGAAGTCCTCGCCCACGGGCCCCACCACGCACACGTCCTCGAAGAACGACGCCGCCAGGGCGAAGTGGACGGCAGCGCCTCCCAGCATGCGCCGGCGCTCCCCGAAGGGCGTCCTGACGGTGTCGTAGGCGATCGAACCGACCACGGTGATTGACATTGGCGGGCACCTTAGACCACCCGGCGGGGCGTTCGCCGGCCGGCTGGGGGCCAGGCGTGACTCTCCGATAGCCTCGGTCCATGCGCGCGATCCAGATGACCGAGTTCGGCGGCCCCGAGGTGCTGAGGCTGGCCGAGCTGCCGCGCCCTGAGCCGGGGGCGGGCGAAGCCCTGATCAGGGTCACGCGGGCCGGCCTGAACTTCGCCGACACCCACACCCGCACCAACTCCTACGTCCAGAAGGCCAGCCTGCCGCTCGTGCCCGGGGGCGAGGTGGCCGGGATCCTGGAGGAGACCGGCGAGCGCGTCGTCGCCCTGGTGGGCTCCGGCGGCTATGCCGAGTACGCGGCCGCGCCGCGCGAGCGGATCTTCGCGATCCCCGACGGGGTCGACGACGGCGTCGCGCTGGCCCTGATCCTGCAGGGCACGACCGCCTGGCATCTGCACCGGACGGCCGCCCGGCTGGCCGAGGGGGAGAGCGTCGTCGTGCATTCCGCCGCCGGCGGCGTCGGATCGATCGCCACGCAGCTGGCCCGCGCCTTCGGGGCGGGACGGGTTCTCGCCACCGCCTCCAGCGAGGGCAAGCGGTCCCTGGCGCTCGAACTGGGCGCCGACCAAGCGATCGACTCGAGCCCGGAGGGCCTGACCGAGCGCCTGATCGAGGCCAACGGGGGTCGCGAGCTGGACGTGGTGCTCGATTCCTCAGGCGGCGAGGTCTTCGAGGCCTCCTACCGGGCGCTCGCGCCGTTCGGGCGCATCGTCGTGAACGGCATCGCCACCAGCGAGCCCAACACCGTCCGCACCGGCTCGCTCCTGCGCCACTCGCGCGCCGTGGTCGGCTTCTACCTCTTCCACACCCTCGCCCGGCCCGGGATGTTCGGGGAGGCGCTCGCCGACCTGTTCGACCGGACCGCGCGCGGCGAGCTGAAGACGATCGTTGGCCAGACCTACCCGCTCGAGCAGGCTCCCCAGGCGCAGATCGACCTGCGCGCCCGGCGGACCACGGGCAAGCTCCTGCTCGACCCCTCCGCCTGACCATGAGCAAGTCATTCGCCGAGCTCGGGTTGGCCGAGTCCACGCTCCGTTCTCTCCAGGACGTCGGCTACGAGTCCCCGAGCCCGATCCAGGAACAGGCGATCCCCGCCCTGCTCGAGGGGCGCGACGTGATCGGTCAGGCGCAGACCGGCACCGGCAAGACGGCGGCCTTCGGGCTCCCGATCATGGAATACGTCGATCCCTCCGAGCAGACCGTGCAGGCGCTCGTGCTGACGCCGACGCGTGAGCTGTGCATCCAGGTCACCCAGGCGCTGCGCACCTACGGCGCCCGCGGCGGCATCGACGTGGTGGCCGTCTTCGGCGGCGCCCCGATCCGAACCCAGCAGGCACAGCTGCGCGCCGGCGGCCACGTCGTGGTGGGGACGGTCGGCCGCGTCCTGGACCTGATCTCACGGCACTCGCTGATGCTCACCGACTGCCGCTTCGTGGTGCTCGACGAGGCCGATGAGATGCTGGACCTCGGCTTCCTGGAGGACGTCGAGAGGATCCTCGCGCTCACTCCCTCCAGCCGCCAGACGGCGCTGTTCTCGGCGACGATGCCGCCGCCGATCCGCAAACTGGCCGACCGCTACATGTACGAGCCGTCGGTGATCCAGGTGGAGGCGGCGACCCTGACGATCGACACGGTCGCCCAGTTCCAGCTCCCCGTCGAGACGAAGCACAAGCCGGAGATGCTGGTCGAGGTGCTGCGCGCCGAGCAGCCCGACCAGGCGATCGTCTTCGTGCGCACCAAGGTCCGCTGCGACCAGCTCTACCGCACGCTGCGCGACCGCGGGCTGAACGTCAGGGCGCTCCACGGCGACATGTCACAGGGCTCTCGCGACGGCGTGATGCTGGCCTTCAAGGGCGGGCGGGTCCCGATCCTGGTCGCCACCGACGTCGCCGCCCGGGGACTCGACATCTCCACCGTCACCCACGTCATCAACTACGACGTCCCGACCAGCCCCGACACCTACGTGCACCGCATCGGGCGCACCGGGCGGGTGGGCCGATCGGGTCGGGCGATCACGTTCGTCGAGGACCGCCAGAAGCGGGAGCTGGAGGCGATCGAACGCCACATCGGCACCGCGATCGCCCGCTGGGAGAAGGGCGTCGAGGCGCGTCCCACGCCGATCCGCGAGCGTCCCCGGCGCCACTCCAAGCCACGGATCAAGCGCGACGACCAGGAGCCCTACGTCAAGCTGGTGCTTGGCGGCGGGCGTGCCTCGGGACTGAAGGTGGCCGACATCGTCGCCAAGGTGACCTCCTCGGCGGGGCTCGACGGGGAGGCGGTGCGCGACGTGATGGTGCTCGAGCGCTTTTCGTTCCTGTCGGTGCCGGCCTCCGAGGCCGACCGCGTGATCGCGGCGATCGACGGCAAGCACGTCAACGGCCTGTCGCTGAGCCTCGAGCGCGTGCCGGTGCAGTAGGCGGCATGTCCACAGCCACGATGCAGACCGTTGTCAAGATGTCCCTATAGCGGGATCTTGACGCCTTCAGGCGTTACATGTAACATCGTGGTATGCCGTCGACTCGTGATCGGGTGCGCCAGCACCGTGAGCGCCTGCGCAGTCAGGGGCTGCGCCCACTACAGATCTGGGTTCCCGACGTTCGATCGCCCGGGTTCATCGCCGAGGCGCACCGTCAGTCGGTTGCGATCTCGACGAGCGAAGGCGAGGCAGACGATCAGGCCTTCGTCGACGCGATCTCCTCTCCGTGGGAGGCCGAGGACGAAGAAGCTGCCTCTCGGTGACGCGCGGCGAGATCTACACGGCCGCAGCGCGAGGACCATACACCGGCAAGCCCCGTCCCGTCGTCATTCTTCAGGACGATCGCTTCGACGCCACCGCGTCGGTCACGGTCTGCCCGTTCACCACGAATCCTGTCGAGGCTCCACTCCTCAGAATCCCGATCGGTCCATCTGAGGACAACGGCCTCGAACGGAGGAGTCAAGTCATGGTCGACAAGGTCACCACCGTGCCGAGGTCCGGCCTCGGCGAACGTCTCGGCAAACTACGCGAGGAGGAGCTCGTAGCCCTGAACCGTTCGCTGATCGTGTTCCTTGGGCTCGCCTCCGCACACGAGTAATCGTCCGCGGATTGGCGGCCGATACAGTCTGCTCAGTCCCGGCTGACCGACACGCCGCCCCAGTCCTCGGGGGCGACGTCGGCGATCGTCTCGGAGAAGGTCCAGCGGTGGCCGGTCGGGTCCTCGGCCGTGTACTGGCGCTCGCCGAAGGGCATGTCTGACGGCTCCATGAGGATCCGCGCGCCGCGCCCACGGGCGCGCTCGCAGTGCGCCCGGACTTCTTCGACCCGGACCATCACCGAGTGGGTCGCCTCGCCGCGCTGCGGCACCCGGCGGTCGTTGCTCACGTCGGCGACGATCACGGCGCCGTCTCCGACGCTCAGCTGAGCGCGGTGGTTCTCCCCGATCCAGACGCGCTCGACGAATCCGAACGCCTGCGTCAGCCAGTCGACTGCGACCCGCACGTCCTGGTACACAAGGACCGGGATGACGGTCGACTGTGGGACCGATCGGTTGTGCTTCACGGCGGCCAGGCTACACGTCGCTGATCGATCCGCGTTGGCCGGCCCGCGACCGCAGCGCAACCCGCGCCCCGGAGGCCCCTCGAGCGTTGCAGGTAGAGTAAGGCGCGTGTCGAGTGCCACGATGCAGACCACCGAAGGGCCGATCGTCTTCGAGCTCTTCGACGAGGACGCCCCCAAGACCGTCGAGAACTTCCGCAAGCTCGCCGGTGAGGGGTTCTACGACGGGCTCGCCTTCCACCGGGTGATCAAGGACTTCATGATCCAGGGCGGCTGCCCCCAGGGCACCGGCACCGGCGGACCGGGCTACACCTTCGAGGACGAGATCAACCCCCACAAGGTCGTCCGCGGGGCGCTCGCGATGGCCAACGCCGGTCCCGACACCAACGGCTCGCAGTTCTTCATCGTCACGGCCGACGCGTGCCCGTGGCTCGACGGCAAGCACACCGTGTTCGGCCAGGTGACCGAGGGCATGGACGTGGTGGACAAGCTCGAGGCGATTCCCACCGACGGCGCCGACCGTCCCTCAGAGCCGGTCGGCATCGCCTCGATCGAGCTGTCCGAGTAGGCCGGGCCCCCGTCGCGCGAGGCTCGTCCGGGCGGGGCGGACGCGCCCGGCCGGGAGCGCCCGCCGCTCGGGAGGACCGCCGCGCCCCCCGAGGTCAGAGCAGCTCGGCGAGCATCGCGGCCGCCCGTGCGGCTCCGTCCCCGGGTACGGGCCGGTAGTCGACCTCGCGACCGATCTCCTCGGCGATCGCCGTGGCGATCATCGCCGGCTCGGCGTCGTCGAAATCCATCCTGCGGCCCGCCCCGTGGCGCTGCAGGCGGTGGTGGACGTGGAAGCTCTGCTCGAAATGATGCTTCAGCGGGAAGTAGATGAACGGCCGCCGGTTGGCGGTCAGCTCCATCGCCGTCGTGAGGCCGCCCTGGACGATCGCGAGGTCGCATGCGGCGAGGTGGCGGTACAGGTCTGGCACGTAGGCGCGGACCTCCAGGCCCTCCTGTGCGGGCAGCGATCGCGGGTCGATGCGCGGTCCGGCGACGACGATCATCCGCAGGTCGCTCACGAGGCGCCTCGCCTCGGGAAAGCTGGCGATCACGCGGCGCAGCAGGTCGGCGCCGACGCCCGACCCGCCGACCGTGACGATGCAGACCCTGTCTCGGGGCGCGTAGCCGAGCTCGCGCCGGAGCGCCTCGCGGTCGGCGAAACCGGCCGGGTCGAAGCCCGTGACGTAGCCGGCGAAGTCGAAGTGCCGCTCGGTCCACTCGCGGATCGGCGGGAGGCCCGCGCCGAAGTCCGCGGCACGATGTCCTCCGGCTCGCCGACGAAGATCGCGCGGTCGCGGACGCGCGGGTAGCGCTCGATCTGCTCGATCATCTCGGCGTTGTAGTCGGCGGTGAGCAGCGCCTCGCGCTCGCCGCCGTCGGGCATCGGCAGCCAGCCGACGAAGTCGGTCAGCCACGCGTAGGCCGCAGACTTCAGCTCGGGGTTCTCGTGCAGGTAGTAGTCGAGCTCCCAGGCCTCGTCGCCGATCCACAGGTCGTAGCGCTGCTCGCGGATGACGTCGTGGAAGACCATGAAGTTCGCCAGCAGGATCTCGTCCATGCGCCGCAACGCCCGAAAGCAGTGCAGGTCGTGCTCGGCGGACTCCGACTGCGAAGTGGCCCGACTCGTTCGCCAGGTGGTCGCTGGCCGGGTGGATCCGCTCGCCGCTGCGCTCGAGCACCTCCGTGACCGGGTGCTGGGCGAGCCAGTCGATCTCCAGATCGGGGTGCAGCCGGCGCAGCTCTCGGCGATCGCCACGTCGCGCCGCGCGTGCCCGAGGCCGATCGGCGAGGAGATGAAGAGCGCGCGGCGCCCGCGCGCCCGGGCGCGCGTCCACGCGCGAGCTCGGGCGCGGCCTGTCGATGAAGTCGCGCAGCAGCAGGTTGACCCTCACCGGATCGCGGGCCGACGGGGAGGTGACCCGAGCCCTCGAGCGTCACGAGCGTCGCCGCCGGTCGCGCGCGCGAGCGCCTCGCCCTGCGCGATGCGGCCGCACCAGGTCGCGTCGCCGTGGATCACGAGCGTCGGGCAGCGCACGCGGGCGCAGGTCTGCCGGAACGGTCTCCTCCCGCGGGATGCCGATGCCGCGCGTGGTGTCGATCAGCGTCTCCGGCGTCGGTCTCGAGCGCCCAGCCGATGCAGTCCTCGATCTGCTTGCGTCGAGTGCGGCTCGTTGAAGCACTTGCCGAAGAAGAACTCGAGGAAGCCGAGGTAGTCCCGGCGCCAGTAGTGGCGGTTGTACTTCGCCCAGCCCTCGCTCGGTCGTCGAGCGGCGTCGTCGAAGCGGTGCAGCCGTCGCGCTCCGGGTGGTCGGGCGCGAGCGCGACGGCCGGCGCGATGTAGACGATGCGCTTCGACCCGCTCGGGGTGATCGGCGGCGAGCGATCGTCGCCCACAGCGCGCCGCAGGAGAGCGCGACGAGCGCGGCGCGGTCGGTGGCCGTCGCGTCCATCACCGCGATCGCGTCGGCCGCGAACTCGCTCGTCGTGTAGGCCTCCGGCTCCGACCGGCCGGTCCGAGCGACCGTTGCCGCGGCCGTCGAAGGTGACGCACGCGGAAGTGGCGCGCCAGGTACGGGATCTGCGCCTTCCAGGACGCGCGAGTGGACGATCGACCAGGTCGGCAGCAGCAGCACCGTCCGCTCCCCGTCGCCGTAGACGCTCGCAGAACACGCGCACGCCGTCGCGCTCGACGTAGCCCTGCCTCGTCGGGTAGCGGGCGCGCGTCTGCTCTCGCGCGCCGCCCGCCTGCGGGCTCGGCCGTCGCGGCGCCCGCGAGCTCCGCGGGCGCCGCAGCGGACGCGCGCCGCGAAGCCCTCAAGGCCGCGCCTCGAACACGAGGTTGAACGGCGTCTCGGCGACGCGCCGGAAGCGCGTGAAGCCGCCGGCCTTCACGACGTCGCGGATCCGCGCCTCGCCGGCCTGCGCGCCGAGCGCCAGCCCGACCTCCTGCGACAGCGAGGCCGGCGTGCACAGCAGCGTCGAGAACCCGTAGTACGCGCGCCCGACCGGGTTGAGGTTGTCCTCGACGCGGTCGCCCGCGTTCGGCTCGACGATCATCCAGGTGCCGTCGGGCGCGAGCGTCGAGCGCACGTGGCGGGCGGCGCCGACCGGGTCGCCCATGTCGTGCAGGCAGTCGAACATCGTCACGAGGTCGTAGCTCGCCCCCACTGTACGCCGCCGCTGGCGGCGATCTGGAACTCGGACCCGGTCGGCGACGCCCGCCTCCTGCGCGCGCTGCCGCGCCGTCTCGATCGAGCCTCGTGGTAGTCGGAGCCGACGAACGTCGAGTTGGGGAAGCGCCTGCGCCATCAGGATCGTCGAGGCGCCGTGGCCGCAGCCGACGTCGGCGACCAGCGCGCCGCGCTCGAGCTTCGTCGACGACGCCGTCGAGCGCCGGCAGCCACTCGGTCAGCAGGTGGGCGTTGTAACCCGGGCCGGAAGAACCGCTCGCAGCCCTCGTGGACGTCGTGGACGTGCTCGTGCCAGCCGAAGCCGTCGCCCTGCGTGCCTGTCTCGACGATCTGCGGCGAGTCGAGCACCGAGCCGAGCGCGATCTGGAAGAAGCCGGGCAGGTACGCGGGGCTGTCTCGGGTCGGTCAGCGCGACGGTCTGCTCGGGCGGCAGCGAGTAGCGGCCGCTGTCGGGGTCGTAGGCGACGTAGCCGCCGGCCGCCTGGGCGTTCAGCCACTCGCGCACGTAGCGCTCGGCCGTGCCGGTGCGCTCGGCGAGCTCCGCCGGGCGAGAGCCCGCCGGCTCCGGCCAGCGCCCGGTAGAGGCCGAGCTTGTCGCCCATCACGACGAGCGCGGCGTTCAGCGTCGCGCCGACCTCGTCGACGGCGCGGAACACGAACTGCATCAGCTTGTCGCCGTCGACCTCGACGGGCTGCTCGATGGTGCTCACGGTGCCCTCCTTCTGGTTGAGTTGGAGCATCTCGGCGAGCGTAGGCCCGGCACCTGCCGCTCGCTTCCGGGGGCCACCTAGTCTTTGCGCCGTCAGGCACCAGCCGGTGCATAGCAATCGGCCGATCATGCTCGTGGCCGCGAGCCCGAGCGGCGCGAGATCGAGCTCGCGCTGCGAACGCGCGGGTCGGGCGAGAGCCGCGTGCTGGCGCTCGTCGGCGAGCCGGGGATCGGCAAGACGGCGCTGCTCGAGCACGCCGCCGAGCGTGCGCCGCGGAGATGCAGGTGCTCCGGGCGCGCGGGATCGAGTCCGAGGCGCAGATCCCGTTCGCGCTCGCTGCTGGAGCTCCTGCGGCCCGGCGCTCGGACGCTCGAGCAGATCCCGGAGCCCCAGGCCGCCGCGCTCGAAGGGGCGCTCGCGCTGCGACCCGGGCGCGGCACAGGAGCGCTTCGCGGTCGGCGCGGCGACCCTCAGCCTGCTGGCCGCCTACGCCGAGAAGCAGCCCGGTCGCGGTGCTGATCGACGATGCCCACTGGCTCGACGCTCCAGCGCGCAGGCGCTGCTGTTCGCCTTGCGCCGGCTGCATGGCGGACCCGATCGCGGTGTTGATCGCCGTCCGCGAGGGCGAGCCGTCGCTGCTCGACGGCGCCGACCTCGAACCCTTGCCATCGATCGGCCTGACGCCGATGCGAGGCGCAGCCGCTGCTCGCGGGCATCGCGCCCGCGGCCGCCGCGCCGCCTGCACGAGGCCACGGCGGGCAACCCGCTGGCGCTGCTCGAGCTGGCGGCCGACGCCGAGCGAGCTGGCGCTGGCGCCCGAGGGTGCGCCGGTGCTGCGTGTCCGCGCGCATCTCGCAGAGCGTTCCTGCGCCGCGTCACGGAGAGCTCGACCGAGCCGACGCGCAGGCGCGCTGGTGCTCGCGGCGACGAGCGACAGCGGCGAGCTCGCGCCTGCTCGAGCGCGCAGCCGGCTCGCTCGGGATCGACCTCACCGCGCTGGCGGCCGCCGAGGACAGCCGGGCTGGTCACGCTTCGTGCCGGGCTCGGTCGAGTTCCGCCATCCGCTGGCCCGTTCGGCGATCTACGCCGACGCGCCTGTCGCCGCGCGCCGGCGCAGGCGCACCGGGCGCTCGCCGGCGGCGCTCCCCGACCGCGATGTCGACCGACGGGCCTGGCACCTGGCGTCTGCCGCGCTCCGGCACCGACGCGTCGGCGGCCGCCGGCGCTCGAGCAGGCGGCGCGCGCGCACGCGAGCGCAGCGCCTATGCGAGCTCGGCCGCCGCGTTCGAGCGCGCCGCGACGGCTGACGCGCCGACCGCGAGCGCCGCGCGCGGCTGCTGCTCGACGCAGCCGAGGCGAGCTGGGACGCCGGCCTCGCCGAGCGCGCCACGGCCCTGCTGGATGAGCGCGGCCTCCTCGACCGACGACCCGGGACGCTAGCTCGACGATCGAACGAGCTCGCCGGCCACATCGCCGCCCGGCGGGGTCCGGTGATGCGCGGCCACGCGATCCTGACCGCGGCTGCGCGAGCGCGCCGACCCCGAGCCGCGCAGTGGCGATGCTCGCCGAGGCGGCGGGCGCCTGCTTCTACGCCGGCGAACCCGCCGAGATGCTGGCCGTCGCCGAGCGAGCGCTGGACGCAGCTGCCCGCCGGCGCCTCGCCCGCCGCCGCTTCCTCGCCGCGACGGCGCTCGGGATGGCGCGGATCATCGGCGGCGACGCCGCGGCGGGTGCGGAGGCGATCGCACGGAGGCGATCGGCCTCGCCGAAGAGGCGCCCGAGCTGCTGCGAGGACCTGCGGCTGCTGCCCTGGCTGGCGATGGCGCCGATCTTCCTGCGCGAGGCCGCGACCGGGCGCGGGCGTTGCTCGATGAGGCGCTCCATGCGGCCCGCGCGACGGGCCGCGATCGGCGCGCTGCCTATCGTGCTGGGACCTGATCGCCCGCGACCAGGCGACCACCGACCGCTGGGCCGTGGCGGAGGCCACCTACGTGGAGGCGATCGACGCTGGCGCGCGAGAGCGACCAGCGGACCGACCTCGCGTTCGCGCTCGCCGGGCTGGCCTGGCTGCACGCGCGGCGCGGGCGCGAGCGGGAGTGCCGCGCGTGCGCCGACCGAGGCGCTGGCGCTGTGCGAGCATCTCGGGACCCGGCTCTTCGAGGTTGGTCGGTGGCGGCGCTCGGCGAGCTCGAGCTCGGGCCGCGGCGAGGCCGTACGCGGCGGTCGAGCGCTTCGAGCATCAGCAGCAGCTGCTGACGGAGCTCGGGATCACCGACGTCGACCTCTCGCCCGCACCCGAGCTGGTCGAAGCCTACATCAGGCTCGGGCGAACGGAGGAGGCGTGCCGGCGTGACGGCCGAGTACGCCGCGGCGGCGAGCGCGAAGGGCCAGCCGTGGTCGTCGGCGCGGGCGCTGCGCTGCAGGGCGCTAGTCGCGGGCGACGAGCGCTTCGACGGAGCTGCTTCGAGCAGGCCCTGGAGCGAGCACGCCAGAACGCCGGACGCGTTCGAGACGGCGCGCACGCAGCTGGCCTACGGCGAGCGCCTGCGGCGCGCGCGCAACCGCGTCCGTGCCCGCGAGCAGCTCCGCGCGGCGATCGAGACGTTCGAGCGCCTGGGACGCCGAGCCATGGGCTGAGCGCGCCCGTGCCGAGCTGCGGGCGAGCGGGGTGACGGCTGCGGCGGCGTGACCCCGAGCACGATCGAGGAGCTGACCCCCCAGGAGCTCCAGATCGCGCTGCTGCTCGCCGGCGGCAGGACGACGCGCGAGGCGGCCGCTGCGCTGTTCCTGAGCCCCAAGACGATCGAGTACCACCTGCGCCACGTGTACCGAAAGCTGGGGATCCACTCGCGCGAGGAGCTGGCGCGGGCTCTGGAGGGTGACCAGCTCCCGGATCCTGCCGCGGTTCCCGTGGCCCACGCCTGAGCTCCGAACGGCACCGTCCTCGCACCGTCCCACGGCGCTCGGAATGCTCGCCGGCGGGCGGCCGCTTTGGCCAACAGGACAGGAGTAATGTTCAACGGACCAGCCAGCAAGCAGGGGAGAGGAACATGGCCACGGTCGAGCAGCACCCGGTGGACACCCAGAACGGCACCGTGCAAGGGGACCCCGGCGGGATTCCCGTCGAGAATCCCGCGACCGGCGAGATCATCGCCACCGTGCCGGACCTCGGCGCGGAGAAGGTGGCCGAGATGGCCGCCCGCGGACGTGCCGCCCAACCCGAGTGGGAGGCCTATGGCTTCGATGGACGCTCCCGTGTGCTGCTGCGGGCCCAGAAGTGGGTCATGGACAACGCCGGCCGGATCGTCGACACGATCTGCTCGGAGACCGGCAAGACCTACGAGGACGCCGAGCTGGCCGAGATCGGCTACGCCGGCGCGGCCTTCGGGTTCTGGGCCAAGCAGGGCCCGGAGTACATCGCCGACGAGCGGGTCAAGTCCAGCCAGGTGCTGGTCAAGGGCAAGAAGCTGATCCTGCGCTTCCGCCCGCTCGGGCTGATCGGCGTGATCGGGCCTTGGAACTACCCGCTGACGAACTCCTTCGGCGACTGCATCCCCGCGCTGATGGCTGGCAACAGCGTGATCATGAAGCCCTCCGAGGTGACGCCGCTGACCTCCCTGCTGCTGGCCGAAGGGCTCGCCGAGTGCGGGCTGCCGGAGAACGTGCTGCAGATCGCCACGGGCCGGGGCGAGACCGGCGCCGCGCTGATCGAGCAGGTCGACATGATCATGTTCACCGGCTCCACCAAGACCGGACGCAAGGTGGCCGAGGCCGCCGCACGACGGCTGATCCCCGCCTCGCTCGAGCTGGGCGGCAAGGACCCGATGATCGTCCTCTCCGACGCCGACGTCGAGCGGGCCGCCAACTTCGCGACCTACTACTCGATGCAGAACGCGGGGCAGACCTGCATCTCGATCGAGCGCGCCTACGTCGAGGAGCCCGTCTACGACGAGTTCGTCGCCAAAGTCTCCGAGAAAGTGAGGGAGCTGCGGGTCGGCAAGCCCGAGGGCCCAGGCTCGGTCGAGGTCGGCGCTATCACCTTCCCGCCGCAGATGGACATCATCAAGGACCACGTCGCCGACGCGGTCCAGCGGGGCGCGCGTGTCCTCACGGGAGGCAACCAGACCCCCGGGCCCGGCCGCTTCTTCGAACCGACCGTGATGGTCGACGTCGATCACTCGATGAAGTGCATGACCGAGGAGACGTTCGGCCCGACGCTTCCGATCATGAAGGTGCGCGACGCGGAGGAGGCGGTGCGCCTGGCCAACGACTCCCCCTACGGGCTCGGCGCCTCGGTCTTCTCCCGGGACACCGAGCGCGGCGAGGCGATCGCGCGACGGATCCAGGCCGGTGCGGCCAACGTCAACGACGCGATGATCAACTACACCGTGCTGGAGCTGCCCATGGGCGGCGCCAAGGCGTCCGGCCTGGGCTCCCGCCACGGGGCGGGGGGCATCCGCAAGTACTGCTCCCAGCAGGCGATCGTCGTCACGCCCAAACTGGCCATGAAGAAGGAGATCTTCATGTACCCGTACAAGTCCCGCACCTCGCGGCTGCTGGCGGGGCTGTTCAAGTTCATGTACGGGCGCGGCAGACGGGCGTGAGCGCCTAGCCGGCCGCCACGCCGGAGAGCTGCACGCCGAGCAGCCGTTCGAGCTCCGGGATGGTCGTCTCCGAGCTCGTGTGGTGCACGGTCGCCATGCCGAGCTCGCGGGCGGGGGTCAGGTTGAAGTCCAGATCGTCGACGTAGACGCACGCTGCCGGCTCGGCGCCGGCGCGCTCGGCGCCCAGCTCGTACATGCGGCGGGACGGCTTGCGGATGCCCTCGACGCCCGAGATGACGATCCCGTCGAACAGCTCGGAGAAGAGGTCGTGCGGGTAGCGGTGAACTCCCCAGGAGTTGGACACGAGCGCCGTGCGAACCGCGGCTTCCCGGGCCATCCGCACCGCTTGGACCATCGCCGTGTCGGGCTGCACGCCGGCGAACAGCCCGTCGATCAGCCCGTCGGAGTCGACCTGGAGCATCGCGGCGAAGCGCTGCTCGAACTCGGCCTCGTCCAGCTCGCCCTTCTCGAGTTCGATCAGCAGCCGGCGAGCGGCCGGGTCGGTGCGGAACCGACCCATCAGCAGCTGCGGGTCGATCTCGACCTGCAGGCAGTAGGCGTGGAAGGAGGCGAACAGGTTGGTCGTCAGCACCCCGCCCCAGTCGATCAGCAGCGCGCTCCGCGGCTGCTCGGCCGGCTCAGGCGCCATGCGCCACCGC
Organism: uncultured Solirubrobacteraceae bacterium; assembly: GCA_963760785.1. Taxonomy (GTDB): domain Bacteria; phylum Actinomycetota; class Thermoleophilia; order Solirubrobacterales; family Solirubrobacteraceae; genus Palsa-744. The sequence continues at coordinate 453,858 of CAVXEL010000003.1, forward strand.
CTCGGCCTGACGCGCCAGCTCGAGCACACCGTCGCCGAACTGCCTCAGGTACGGGTCGTCCGTCGTGCCGGCGACGGCGCGCTTGTAGTTGCCCTCCATGAAGACGACGCTCTTCCACAGTGCCAGCGTCGTGTACCAGCGCATGTCGTTCATCGAGCGGCCGGAGCGCTCCTCGTAGCGGGCGATCAGCTCTGAGCGGGTCGGGAACCCCTCTGCGCGCGTGACCGCACCGAGCGCGTCGCGCATGCCGCCTGAGGAATCGCCCGCCTCGGTCCACATCATGTTCAGGTAGCCCAGGTCGGCCAGCGGGTCCCCGATCGTGGCCATCTCCCAGTCCAGCACCGCCGCCAGCCGCGCGGGGGCGCCGTGAGCGAAGAGCGTGTTGCCCAGCCGGTAGTCGCCGTGAACGATCGTCGCGGGGCCGGAGTCGGGCATGTTCTCCGAGAGCCACCCGCCAACGCTTTCGACGGCCTGAATCTCACGTGTCTTGTTGAGCTCCCAGAGCCCCAGGAAGCGGCGCAGCTGGCGTTCCAGGTAGCCGGTCGGCTTGCCGAAGTCCTCCAGGCCCGCGGCGCGCCAGTCGACGGAGTGGATCTCGACCAGCGAATCGATCAGCTCATCGGCGATGCGCGCGCGCTCGCGCGGGTTGTCCAGCTCGGGTGGGATGCTCGTCACGATCACGTCGCCCAGCACGCGCTCCATCACGTAGAACGGCGCTCCGATGATCCCGGGATCGCCGCCGACGGCCAGCACCGCCGGCACGCGGGCGGGCGTGTCGGCCAGCGCGCGCAGCAGCCGTGCCTCCCGCAGCACGTCGTGAGCGCTGGGTGGCAGCGGCGGGCGGGGGGGACGGCGCAGCACGTACTCGCGCTCGCCCCGCTCGATCAGGTAGGTGACGTTCGAGTGGCCCTCACCGATCGGTCTGGCACGGACTCCTCGCCCTCGCCGAGGCCGTGCTCGTCCAGGAACTCCTCGAGCGGGTCGAGCACCAGGAGGGGAGGGCGGCTGTTAGCCTCTCCGTCCGCCGGAGTGCGGACGATGTCGTCAGGGGCGACAGGTGCGCTCACGGTCGGGAAAGCTACAGCGACCGCAACCTTCCCTGCGCTGAGGTGTCTCAACGAACCATGCCCAGACTACGCTCCCTCATCACCAGCCTTCTCGGCTGCGCTCTCGCCGCAACGGCGCTGGGCGTCGCCCCCGCCCTCGCATCACAGGGGCAGACGACCTTCTTCGAGGCCGGGCTCGGCCGTCGTCGAACCGAGCCAGCAGGCAAAGATCTTCGGCCAGATGCAAAGGCTCGGAGTGAGTGCGCTCCGCGTCGAGCTCTCCTGGGCCTCGGTCGCGCCGAGCGCGACCAGCGCCTCCAAGCCGAGCCTTCGACGCGACCAACCCCGCCGCCTACAACTGGTCCGAATATGCACCCGTCCTCGCCAGGGCAAAGGCCCTGAACTGGCCTGTGCTGCTGACGGTGACCTCGCCCGTGCCGCGCTGGGCGACCTCGAACCGCAAGGCGCCGTACGTCACGAGGCCCGATCCGCGTGACTTCCAGGAATTCATGACCGCCGTCGCCCGGGAGTTCGGCTCGGAGGTCTCGATCTACTCGATCTGGAACGAGCCGAACCACCCTGCGTTCCTGCTGCCGCAGTGGAACTCCAACGGCACGCCCGCTTCGCCGCGCATCTACCGCGGCCTCTACCAGGCCGGCTACGCGGGCCTTCAGGCGGCGGGTCTGACCCATCCTCGGGTCCTGTTCGGAGAGACGGCACCGACGGGCTACGACTCGGTCAACGTCAAGAAGGAAGGCTCGCGGGCCCTGCTGCACGACGTCGCGCCGCTGCTGTTCATGCGCACCGCCCTGTGCCTGAACGCCCACTACCAGCGGTCGGGATCCTGCGGCGAACTGCCGATGAGCGGATACGCCCACCACGCCTACAGCAAGGCGGTGAGCCCCTACTGGGTGCCCCCGGGGCGCGACGACGTCACGACCGGGGCGCTCTCACGGCTCTCGGCGGCCCTGGACAAAGCAGCTCGGGCGCACGCCATCCCCTCGCACCTGCCGATCTACCTGACCGAGTTCGGGGTCCAGAGCTTCCCCAACAGGGAACTCGGCGTGTCGGTCGCCAAGCAGGCCGAATACGACGCGATCGCAGAGCACATCGCCTGGTCGAACCCGCGGGTGGCGGCGTTCTCCCAGTACCTGCTCAAGGACGACCCGCTGGGCGGCAAACCCGGCTCGAGCGTCCACGGCGGCACGGTCGGCTTCCAGACCGGCCTCGAGTACGTCAGCGGCAAGCCGAAGCCGCTCTACAGCGGCTGGCCTGTGCCCCTGACGGTGAGCCGCACGCACGGCCGCTTCTCCCTGTGGGGCCTCGTGCGGCCCGCCCAGGGCTCGACCAAGGTGACGGTCCTGATCGAGAAGCGCGGCTCGCACTCCTACCGCACGCTGAAGACCGTCACGACCAACGGTCACGGCTACTGGACGCTGTCCTCGAGCGTGCAGGGCGTGCTGTGGCGCGTGCGCTGGCAGAGCCCGCAGGGCCAGGCGTACGAGGGTCCGCCGGTCAAAGCCAATTGAGCTCCGCGTCGAGCCCGAGGGTCCGCGCGCTTCGCGGGCGGACCCTCGGACTCGACGCTCCGCTGTGCGTAGCGATCGCCGCCGGCCGGACGTCGCGCCGCGCCGAGCGCCAGTCGTGATTGTCGAGCCGACGGCCCTCGGGTCCCGGCTCCCTACGATGGGACGATGCCTGAGCTTCCCGAGGTCGAGATAACCGCACGCCTGCTCGACCGCGCGCTGGCAGGCAGAAGGATCGAGTCGGCGCTCGCGCCGGGGATCAACGCGCTGAAGACCTATGACCCGCCGCTCTCGGAGCTGTCGGGCCGGCGGATCGGATCGGTCAGGCGGCGCGGAAAGCACCTGATCGTGGACGTCGAGGGGGACCTGGCGCTGTTGATCCACCTGATGTCGGCCGGGCGTCTGCAGCTCTACGACAAGCTCGCCGGACCCCGCGATCGCACCTCGCGGCTGCTGGTGCGGATCGAGGCGCTGCCGGATGATCCCGGCCCGCTCGAGCTGCGCCTGCGCGAGTTCGGCTCCAAGCAGGCCGCCTGGGTGAAGCTGCTTCCGGCCGGCGAGCTGGAGCGCGACGAGGCCCTCGCCGACCCTCGGTCCCGAGGCATGGCCCGACCCGCCGCCGCTCGAGGAGCTGCTCGACGCGCCCCGGCCGCTGCACACGCTGCTGCGCGATCAGCGGGTGATCGCCGGGATCGGGCGGTCCTGGGTCGACGAGATCCTCTGGCAGGCCGAACTGTCCCCCTACAAGCGCGGAGCCGATCTCGAGGACGACGAGGCCGACGCGCTGCAGGACGCCACGATCGGGATCCTGGGCGGAGCGCTGGCTCACTACGAGCAGGTCGTGGCCCTGCCGATCCCCGACAAGCTGCCCATGCCGCTGCGCATCCACCGTCACGAGGGCGAGCCATGCCCGCGATGCGGGACGGTGCTGCGGGCAGTGCACTTCGAGGACTATGTGATCGCCTACTGCCCCACCGATCAGACCGAGGGCCGGGTGCTGAAGGACCGCAGGCTCTCACGGCTCCTGCGCTAGCCGGCATCGGCTGATCCCGCCGGGCGGCGGGCGCCTGGCGACGCCCGCGCGCCGTGTCCCCTACGGCGTCGTGTAGTGGTGCACCGGGAAGTCCTTGCGGTCAGGGGGGTTGGGGAACCCCCTGTCGCCCAGCTCCGCCGCGGCGGGCATCAGGCGGCCCTGAGCGAAGCTGTCAAAGGCCTCGGCCGACTCCCACACGTCGATCACGCCCCAGCCACCGTCGATCGGGCCCGCCGAATGGAAGATCATCCCCGCCGGCGGTTGGGCGTCGATGTTCATGTGTCCGTGAATCGCGTCGTACTGCTCCTGCGTCCCACCGTCGAACTTGAGTCTTATGCCAACGGCCATGATTGGCCCCTTCCCTCGGGTATCGATCGAGCGTACTCCTCGACGCCCTCCTGAGCGTCAAGGACACGCCGGGCTGAAGCGGAAGGCCAGCGGCGCCGCGGGTCTCCGTCGCGCCGCTGGGCCGCTCAGGTTCATCAGTTCTTGTCCGCGCCGCCGCCGGGATGGCTCGCGCTAGCATCGCCGCCGATGATCGAACCAGGCGAGCAGGCCCCCGACTTCACCCTCCCCGACCAGGACGGCCGGGAGGTGAAGCTCTCCGACTTCCGGGGCACGCCCGTGGTCGTCTACTTCTATCCCAAGGCCGACACCCCCGGATGTACGACCCAGGCCTGCGGCGTGCGCGACCGCCAGGCAGATTACGCCGGGGCCCACGCGGCCGTGTTCGGGATCTCCCCGGACCCCGTCGCCAAGGTCAAGAAGTTCCACGACAAGCAGCACCTGAACTTCTCGCTGCTGGCCGACGAGGGGCACGCGTCGCCGACGCCTATGGCGTCTGGGTCGAGAAGTCGATGTACGGGAAGACGTACTTCGGAAACGAGCGCACGACCTTCGTGATCGGGCCCGACGGGCGGGTGGCGAGCGTGCTGCGCAAGGTCAAGCCTTCCGAGCACGACGATCTGGTGTTGGGCGCCTTGCGCGAGACCTCCCCGCCGGTCGCCTGATACGCGAGATCCGACGTAGATCCCGGATCGCGCGGGAGACGGATGCTTCGTGGACTTTGTTACATTCCGCGGTGCCGCGGCGCGTGGCCGTGGGCGCCCAGGGGGGGTCGACAGGGAGGTCAGCCGGTAGCTTGGGGTTCGATCGCAGCCCTTTCGGGGCCGGGCCAGGGACGGGGCTTGGTCCCGCCCAACGAAAGGAACCAGATGTCATCTCGCAGCGCTCGCTTTGCGTGGCCACGGCGGGCCGTTATTTGGGCTGCCCTGGCCGGCGGCTCGTTGACGGCGCTCGCCGGCATCACCGCAGGCGCACAAGCGGCTCCCCTTCCGACCCTCGCGGTGTCGCTGGGCAAAGGCTCGATAGCCGTGTCGGGTTCGACCGTCTCCGGAGGCGTGAACGTCGCCGTCTCGACCGCGAAAGGCCTGAAGGAACCCGCGGCGGTGCTGTCTGGCGCTGCGCCCGGGGGTTAGCGTGGCCGAAGTGGAAGCGGGCTTGCCAAGAAGTCGGGTAGACCCCAACAACGCCGACCCGTACGGGTCGCTCGTGTTCGACGCGGAAGGCATCGCGGGTGCCACGACCGAAGCGCAGACCGTGCTGACGCCGGGCACCTACATCGCGCTGCATCTCGAAGGCGAAGGCGGTCCGAAGGCGAAAGCGGTCTTCACCGTCACGGCGCGCGCCGGCTCCCGCCGCGCTCCCGGCGGCCGCTGCGGTCGAGCGCACGATCGAGTTCGGGTTCTCGCGGGCCGGCCACGCTTCACGACGGCGAGGTCGTCCGCTTCGAAAACGAAGGCTTCCTGGTGCACATGGACATCGCCTTCCCCGTCAAGGACAGGGCCAGCGCGCTGCGGGCCGCACACGACCTGCTCATCGGAAAGGAAAAGGCGGTCGAAAAGCTCATCGTCGGGACCACCGATCGGCTTCTACGGGCCATTGTCGCACGGCGGCTTCCAGCAGGAGACGATCACGGCGAAGCCGGGCTGGTACGTCCAGGCCTGCTTCATGGACACCCAGGACCATCGTCAGCACACGCTGCTGGGCATGGAGCGGGTCATCCACATAGTCAAATAGGCCGGGGTGCGGCCGGCCCTCCGTTCACGCCATTGGGATCCGGGCGTGCGGAGGGTCGGCCGAGGCCCGCCTGGGCCTCAGTCGGGCCAGCGCAGGCCGCCGACGAGCACCCCCGCTCCCAGGTGGGCGCCCAGCACGGGACCCACCTGCGAGCAGAACAGCGGGTCGCTCCCGAACAGCTGCCGACCGGCCTCGACCAGCCGCTGCGCATCGAGAGGCGACTGGGCGTGCTGCACCACCCAGTGGCTCGCACCGCGATCGCGCAGCTCGCCCAGGAGCTCGGCCATCCGCTCCATCGCCCTGGCGTGGGTGCGCACGCGGCCCACGGGCGCGATCTCCGTGCCGAAGGTGAGGATCGGCTTGATTTTCAGCGCCGTGCCCACCATCGCCTGCGCGGCTCCGATCCTCCCACCTCGGCGCAGATACTCGAGGGTGTCCAGGCAGAACCAGATGTCGAGGGTCTCACGCGCCCGGCGCACTCCCGCGAGCACCTCCTCGACGCTGCGGCCCTGCTCCGCCAGCGACGCGGCCACCAGCACCAGGCAGCCCAGGCCGCCCGCGCCGGTCTGGCCGTCGTGAACCGTCACGGTCGCCGGCTGCCCCTCGCCGCCGAGGATGCGGGCCGCTTCGCGGGCGCTCTGACAAGTGCCTGACAGGCCCTCGGCGATGTGCACCGAGAGCACGTCCCGGCCCGCCTGCACCAACGGCCGGTAGACCGCCAGGAAGTCCCCCACCGACGGCTGGGAGGTGGTGGGCAGCAGCGGCGAGTCGTGCAGGCGCGAGTAGAAGGCATCCAGGTCGCGATACTCCGCCTCCTCCCTCAGGTCGCCCTCCCAGCCGACGTACAGGCTCACAGTCCGTATGTCCCAGCGCTCGATCAGCTCCGCGGGCAGATAGGTCGTGCTGTCGGTGACGACCGCGACCCCTGCGAACGGCGTTCGGGGTCGGCGGGCGCTCGGTGCGGATCCTGTGAGGCTGTCACCGATCGGAAAGCCTACGGGCCGGAGAGGGCCGGCGCGTCAGCGAATCAGCGAATCCATCCTGGTAGCCCTGATGGTCTCCCGCAGCGTTCCGAGGGCGTCGTGGCGAGGCCTCCATCCCAGCTCCCTGTGCGCCTTGGCCGTGGACATGATGACCGGCTCGCTGAAGGCGGCGATCCACTGCACCTGGGCCGGCAGGAACCCGAGCCGGGAGACCATCTGCGCGACCGCGTCGACGGCCAGTTCGGGGACGGGTATCGAGTACCAGCCAAGCTCCTGCGCCAGCGTGCCGACGGTCAGCTGTCCCGGACCGGCGACGTTGTAGATGCCCGGCTCGCCGCGTCCCAGCACGGCTGCCCTGACGGCCGTTGCGAGATCGTCGTGGTGAACCAGCTGGAAGGGCACCCCCGGATCGGGCAGCACCGGCCTGAGGATCGGCACTCCTTCGAGCATGCTCAGCACCGGACCGGGCAGACGCTCGGAGATCTGCGTGTAGGGCAGGCTGTCGATCAGCAGTGGGGCCTGCGGCCCGGCCACGATGCAGGGCCGGAACACGTATGCCTGCGTCGGGGAGCCGTGCAGCGCGTCCGCCAGCAGCTCCTCGACCTCGGCCTTCTGCGCGGAGTAGTAGTGGCTCGAGGTGCCCCGTGCGGGGACCTCCTCGGTCAGCGGCTGGGGGTTGTCGCGCGTGGAAGCCGTAGGCCGCGACCGAGGATGCGTAGACGAGCCGCGACACCCCCGCGGCGGCGGCCGCCTCGAAGACGTTGCGCGAGCCGTCCAGGTTCACCCGCCGGCTCGCCGCGCGCTGCCCATGATCATGAAGGCCAGGTGGAGGACCACATCGGCGTCCTCGACGAGCCGCGAGACCTTGCGGCGGTCCAGCACGTCGCCGCGACGATAGGCGACCTTCTTCCAGCCGCGCTCGCGCGGGTCGAAGGGCCGCCGGGCCATGCCCAGGATCTGCTCGACCTGGTGGAGCGCTCGAGCGCCGCGACCACGGCCTGGCCGATCTCCCCGGTCGGCCCGGTGATGGCGACTGTCAGGTCTGGCACGGCGGGCTCTCGTCGAGGAGGCCACAGTGCGTTCTATCGCATTGCGCCAGCGGCCCCGCTGGATTCACGGCATGAGCGGTGCCGGGATGGGCCTCGCCTTGTCGGTCTTCCGGACGCGATGCTGCTCGTGCTGATGCCGGTGGGCTCCCGTACATTTGAACCGTGCCGCGCTCATCGCGTCAACCTCCGGCGGACAGCCTCAGCTCGTTCTTCGAAGCCGTCGGGCAGTTCTTCTCCGATCTCGCCGCCGTGCACTGGCCGGCGCTGCTGCTCGGACTGCTGTTCTTCGGCGCGAACCTGACGCTGCGCTCGCGCGCCTTCTTCAACAGCCTCCGAGCCGCCTATCCGTCGGTGCCGATCCAGTGGCGGCGGGTGTGGGGCGCCTACTTCGCGGCGGTCGGCTTCAACAACCTCGTGCCCGCACGCGGCGGAGACGTGATCAAGCTGTTCCTGACAAGTCCTCGGTCCCGGGCTCGCGCTACCCGACGGTCGCGGCGGCGTTCTTCGTCGAGTCGATCTTCGACGCCTGCGTGGGCGTGCTCGTACTGATCTACGCCTTCACCCAGGGCGTCTTCCCCAAGCCGCCCGACTTCTCGAAACTCAGCTCGTTCGACATCTCCTACCTGGCGGTGCACTTCCGGCTGACCCTGTTCCTGATCACCTTCATCGCCGTCGCCGCGCTGCTCGCCTTCGCGCTGCTGTCGGTCCGCGCGCGGGCCTTCTGGCTGCGCGTCCGCCAGGGCCTGACGATCCTCAGCGACCGGCCACGGTACCTGCGGCAGGTCGCCTCGCTGCAGGCCGTCGCCTGGATGTGCCGGTTCGCAGCGTTCTGGTTCATGCTCGAAGCATTCCGCGTCGGCGGGTCGGTTCAGAACGTGCTGCTGGTGTTCGGCGTCAACCAGGTCGCCGGGGCGGTTCCGTTCACGCCGGGCGGCGCGGGCGTCCAGCAGGCTCTGCTCGTGAAGGTCTTCGCCGGCAGCGCCAGCACGGCCGTCGTCGCCGCCTACTCCGTCGGCCAGCAGATCGCGATCGCGGCCTTCACCGCGCTGGTCGGGCTCGGCGCGATCATCTTCATCTTCCGGTTCCGCTCGTTCCGCGAGGTGATCTCCGCGGGCCGCGCCTCACAGCAGGCCGAGAAGGCCGCCGAGCGCGACGGCGAGGCCGGCGGAGGAGCGGGGCGATCCGGCGGCCTCCGATCGGGGAGCCGCGCGGCGAGCGCCAGGGCCCCCGCTACTACTGAAGCCCCTCGCGGGCCTCCCTGACGAGCGCGACCGCCTCAGGGAAGACGCGCGCGATGACCGTGCGGATCTGCTCGGCCTGCGCCTCGGCGTTGCCCTGGATGTTGACCCGCCCCACCGCCGCGACGGTCATGTCGACGGCGAGCTTGATCGCGTTGTCCGCCCAGGCGAGCCGCTGGCTGCCCTGCATCTGTTCGGCGAACTCGGCCAGGCGCCGCTGGAGCTCCTCCGGGTCGCCGAACATGTCTCCCAGTCCGCCACCTTCCATGCTCAGATCATAGACTGCCCTGCTCATGCCCAGTGCAGGGGACATTCGCCGCCAGGTCGAGCGCGAGACCGAGCGGCGCGCCCGGCTCGCCGTGCCCGCCTTCGCGGGCGGGTTCCTCTACCTGCTCAGCGCGATCGTCATCACCTCGACGCTGAACTCGCTGCCCACCGTCGGGCCCCTGCAGGGGCTGGCGCCCGCACTCGCCGGACAGGCCAATCCGGCCCAGAGCCCGCGCACGGCCGAGGTGAAATACATCTCCCACCACGCCCTGGCCCTGGTCGCCGGCAGCGCGCTCGCGGCGGTCGCCGTGCTGATCCTCATGCTGATTCTCCTGCTGCTCTACGAAGCAGCCGCCTTCCGCCGCCCCGCGAGCTGGGCTCCGGCGCGCATGCTGGTGCTCGTCGGCGGGATCGCCGTCGCGCTGGCCAGCGTCGCCCACGAGGTCGTCTACGCGATCGAGACGCACAACTTCGCCGTCGGCCACGACCACACCAGCCACGCCGTCGACCAGGCCCTGACCAAGAGCGCTCCCAACCAGATCGTCGCGTATCTCTCGCTGCTCGCCGGCCTGGCGCTGGTCGTGGGCATGATCTCGGTGCTCCTGAACGCCCTGCGCACCGGGCTGCTGCCGCGCTGGATGGCCTTCCTCGGGATGTTCAGCGGGTTGTTGATCCTCCTGCCCAACGTCGGCGCGACGCTGCAGCTCGTCCCAGCCTTCTGGATGGTGATGATGGGGCTTCTCTACGCACGCCGCTGGCCCGGGCAGCCGCCACGGGGCGGCGACCCGCCCGCCTGGGATGCCGGCGAAGCCCGCCCCTGGCCGACGCGGGCCCAGATGCAGGCCGAACGCGCCGGGCGGGATCCGAAGGCCATGCCGGCCGGGGCCACGGCCGGGGCGGGGGACGCGGCGCCGGCCGCGGCGCCCGCCGGGGGCGGCTCGCGTAGACGCCGGCGCAAGCGCAGCGGCCGGAACTGATGCGCTCGACCTTCGCTCGCGCGCTGCTGGTCTTCCACTGAACGTCGGACGGCCGGCAGCGAGGGGCCGCTGGAAGTAGAGTCCGAACGATGAGCGTCGAATCCCGGGAGGGGAGGGGGGAGGACCTCGACCGCGAGCTTGCGGGGTTGCTCGAGGTCGAGCGGTTCCCGCCGCCGCCCGACTTTCGCGAGCACGCCCTGCTGAGCGACCCGGCCGTGTACGAGCGGGCCGAGGCGGACCCGCAGGGCTGGTGGGCCGAGCAGGCGAGGCGCCTGCACTGGTTCAGCCCGTGGGAGCAGGTCCTGGACGACTCCAACCCGCCCTTCTACAAGTGGTTCGTCGGAGGAAAGCTGAACGTCTCCTACAACTGCCTCGACCGCCACGTCGCTCGAGGGTCGCGGCGAGCGGGTCGCGTTCCACTGGCGCGGTGAGGACGGACAGGAGCGCGACATCACCTACGCGGAGCTGCTGGCCGAGGTCCAGCGCTTCGCCAACGGCGCTGAAGGATCTCGGCGTGCAACGGGGCGACGTGGTCGGGATCTACCTGCCGATGATCCCCGAGGTGGTCGTCGCGATGCTCGCCTGCGCACGGATCGGCGCCCCGCACAACGTCGTCTTCGGCGGCTTCTCGGCCGAGGCGGTGCGCGAGCGCATGGAGTTCTCCGAGGCGAAGGTGCTGGTCACCGTCGACGGCGCCGCGCGCAAGGGAACGACGGCGCCGGTCAAGGACCGCGTCGACGAGGTCATGGGCGACGTGGCGACGCTGGAGCGGATCGTCGTGGTCCGCAGCAAGGGCGTCCCCTGCCACATGCAGGAGGGGCGCGACGTCTTCTACGACGAGGTGCTTGCCGCGGCGGACCCGGACTGTGCAGCCGAGCCGCTCGACGCGGAGCACCCGCTCTACATCCTCTACACGTCCGGTTCGACGGCGAAGCCGAAGGGCATCCTGCACACCACCGGCGGCTATCTCACCGGCGTCTCGGCGACCCACCGCTACGTGTTCGACCTCAAGCCGGAGACCGACGTCTACTGGTGCGCCGCCGACGTCGGCTGGGTGACGGGCCACTCCTACATCGTCTACGGCCCGCTCTGCAACGGCGCGACGTCGGTGATGTGGGAGGGGGCGCCGGACTATCCCAACAAGGGGATCTGGTGGGAGTTGGTGGAGCGCTACGGGGTGAGCATCCTCTACTGCGCTCCGACGGCGATCCGCGCCTGCATCAAGTGGGGGGCGCAGTGGCCCGCCGCGCACGATCTCTCCAGCCTGCGCCTGCTGGGCTCTGTCGGCGAGCCGATCAACCCCAAGGCGTGGCTGTGGTACCACAAGGTGATCGGCGGCGAACGCTGTCCGATCGTCGACACCTGGTGGCAGACCGAGACGGGCGCGATCATGATCACCCCGCTGCCCGGCATCACCGCGACCAAGCCGGGTTCGGCCACGCGGCCCTTCCCCGGCGTGCTGGCGGAGGTCCGCGACGAGACGACCGGCGAGCCCGTCGGCAATGGCCAGGGACTGCTGGTGCTGAACGCGGCCCTGGCCCTCGATGCTGCGCACCCTCTACAAGGAGGAGGACCGCTTCGTGGAGACGTACTTCGAGCGCTTCGGCCCCGAGACCTACCTGGTCGGCGATGCCGCCCGCCAGGACGCCGACGGCTACTTCTGGGTGATCGGGCGGATCGACGACGTCGTCAACGTCTCCGGCCATCGGCTCTCCACGGCCGAGGTCGAGTCGGCGATCGTCGCCCATGTCGACGTGGCGGAGGCGGCCGTGATCGGCCAGTACGACGAGGACACCGGCCAGGCGATCGTCGCCTTCGTGACGCTGCAGGGCGACCTCTCCGGCGACCAGCAGACCGTCGAGGGGATCCGCGCAGACGGTCGCCGAGCGGATCGGCAAGTTCGCCCGCCCCAAGCGCGTCATCTGGGCCGATGACCTGCCCAAGACGCGCTCGGGCAAGATCATGCGCCGGCTGCTGCGCGACATCGCCGAGGGCCGCGCGCTGGGCGACGTGACGACCCTGCGCGACCCGGCCGTGATGGAGCAGCTCGAGGGCCAGGTCAAGGAGCTGCAGGCGCAGGAGGAGTAGCCGCCGGCACCGACTGGCCGGGGCCCGCGGGCCCGGGGGACGGGCCCCGAGCTCCTTCCGCTGTCCGTCTACTGACAGCTGTCGAGCTAATGGCATGGCAACGGCCGTGCGATAGGCGTTGCACCACTCAAGTTGATCGAGTCATAGGGCGAGCGGGATGGTGAACCGCTTCCTCGTGTGCTCCAGACAAAGGCACCCTCGTCGCGAGACGAGTCCGCAAAGCCAGGGGTCTCCGCTCCGGAGACGGCCCAGCCACCGAAGGAGATCGACATGCTTCAAAGCCCTCGCAGGGCCCCGGCTCGTTCCCTCGTCTCACTCCTCTGCCTCGCCCTGCTCTCATTGTTCGCCACCGCTGCGGTGGCGAGCGCAGCTTCCCGCCACGGCGGCCACTCCGTTTCCGCCCCCACCCAGAGCGCTCTGCGCGCCGCCGCGGCCCGCAGCAGCCGCGCCGACCGCCGCTTGGTCGTCGAGGCCAGGGCCCTGAGCGGCTGCTTGCGGCGCGCCTCCGGGCGCTCCGGCGCCTGCCGCGCGACCCGCGCCTCCGTGCAGAGCTCGGGACACGCCTTCGCCTCCGCACAGCGCAAGCTGGCGGCGCTCGCCGTCCGCACCGCCCACGCGCGCCGCGCCGGTCGCTGGCCGGGCTGGAGGGTCCCCGTTCTGCGTGCGAACGGCTACCGCTTGAACTGGAGCGCGATCCGCCGCGCGACCGACTACGTGCTCGTCAGCGAGGTCCCGGGCGAGGCCAACCGCTATTCGGTCCTCGGTGCGAACTCCGCCACTCCGCCGCCGGTGCCGGGCGTCACGGTCACCTACATGGTCCGGACCGCATGGCGCAACTCGCAATGGTCGAACCCCGTGCGGGTCAGCTACCCGGCGGCACCGCCCGCCCCGATCCCCACCCCGCCCGCCGGTCCGCCCGCCGAAGAACTCGACCAGCGCGCCGCGCCCGCTCTGCATGTCTCCGGCCAGACGCTCAGCTGGAACCTCGTGGCGCACGTCAGCACCTACGTTCTCGTCACGAAGGTACCTGGACAGGCTGAAAGCTTCAGCAGCGTCAACGGGACCTCGACGACGCCGCCCGCCGTGGCCGGCAAGACGGTCCACTACAGCGTCCGCACGGCTGTGCAGGGCAGCGCCTGGGCGCCGGAAGTCTCGATCTCCTACCCCGCTCCGCCGCCGCCGCCCCCGCCGCCGAGCGAACCCCCCGTCAACCCGGGCGCCGGCGAAGGCTTCCAGCCAGGGATCAACTCGGGCACCAACCCGCTCGACTACACAGGCGCCGTGACGCTGGGGGCCAGGGTCGTGCGTGTCGAGTTCCCGATCGGCGCGCCGGCCTCGGCGCTCGAATCGACCGTCGCCAACTACGCCGCCAAAGGCATCCGGGTGGCTCCGCTGGCCGGCTTCTACGGTCGGCTGCCCAGCTCCGCCGAAGCGCAGAGCCTCGCCTCCTGGGCCAAGGAGTTCGGACCGGGCGGAACGTTCTGGGCCGGCCACAGCGGCGGCAGCCTCGCGATCAGGACGATCGAGTTCGGCAACGAGACCTCCTATGGCTACCAGTACGGCGACAACGCGGGCGATCCCTCATATCAGGCCCGCGCCCAGACCTACGCGGTCCGCCTCAAGGAAGCCGCCCAGGCGATCTCCGCCGCTGGCTCCAAGGTGGGCCTGCTGGCCGTCGCCGACGACCCGTCTGGCAACTGGATGAACGGCATGTTCTCCGCCGTTCCGAACCTCGGCAGCTACGTGGCCGGCTGGGTCAGCCACCCCTACGGGACCTACGGCAGGACGAAGCTCCAGGGCGTCATCTCCCAGACGGCCGCCCACGGCGCCTCGTCGAGCATCCCGATCGACATCACCGAGTGGGGCCTGTCGACCGACGGCTCGAGCTGCGTGTACGAAAACTACGGCTTCAACCCGTGCATGAGCTACCAGGAAGCGGGCGAACAGCTCAAGCGCAGCGTCGCCGAAATCAAAGCGATGCTGGGCAACCGCATCGGCCTGTTCCTCCTCTACCAGGTGCGCGACCAGCAGCAGCCCGGCGCGAGCAAGGAACGTGAGGCCTACTTCGGGCTGCTCCAGCACGAAGACGCCTCCAAGGGCCCTTACACCCAGGCGGCGCAGGAAGTGCTCGCCTCCTAGCAGTCCTCGACCGGGTGTCGATGTCCACGGGCCAGGCGGCTCGTGGACATCGGCCGACGGTCGCCGGCGCGGGCGGCCCGCCTCAGCGCTGCATGAAGACTTCCCCGCCGAGATCCCCGCTCAACCGCAGCAGCTCGCCGGTGGAGAGCGCGGTCGGCCTGCTCGCCACGAACCTGCTGACGGCGAACGCTTCGCCCTTGCTGACCCCCACCAGGTGGAAGCCCGCCGGTGCCGTCCGCTGGAGGAAGGGCGGGTAGGGTGCCCCGGTCGTGTGCCTGACACGCAGCGTGGCGAAGGCCACTTCCCGCGCCACCACGACCCGAGAGGGGGCCGGCTCGAGCCCGGTCAGGTAGATCGACAGCGGCTGGGCGGCGTAGTGTTCCCCGACGATCACCCGCGGCGTCGGCGGGGTGGGCAGCGCTCGGGCGACGGCCCGCCAGTCGTCGCGCTGGTAGCCCGGGAGCAGGTTGGTGGCGACGATCACGCCCAGCGACACCGCGCAGAGGCAGGCTCCCAGCAGCATCCCCGCGCGCCCCGCTCGCCGCGCGCCGAGCCCCGCGGCGATCACGACCGCACAGGGGACCCAGGTCGCGATCACGTTGCGCCCGTCGAACACGTCGATGATGTGCGCGCCGGCCAGCACCAGCGGCACGGCGAGCCCCGCCGCCGCGACGATCGCCGCGTCGCGCGCCCCTTCGTGCTCCTCCCGGTCGCCTCGCATGACCAGCAGCGCCAGCACCCCCAGCGCGAGCAGGCCCGAGAGGACCGCCGTCTCGATCTCGGCCGGCCCGTAGAGGCCCACCAGGAACTGCTTGACCGTCTCGGCGGCGCGATTGGCCAGCGAGGATTCTTCGATCCACTTCGCCTTGCCGTCCGAGCGCTGGCTGATCGCCAGGGGCAGCAGCGCGGCGCCGACCACGCCGACGGTGACGATCGGGGCCCACACTCGCCTCCACCCCAGACGGCGGATCAGGATCACCGCCTCGGGCAGGAACAGGAACGCGGCGAAGTAGTGCGTCAGCACGGCGACCGCCGACGCCCCCGCCCACAGGGCCAGGCTTGGGCCGTCGCGGAATCGCAGCGCCCGCTGCCAGCACAGGAAGGCCACGCCGGCGAACAGGATCAGAATCGCGTAGGCGCGGGCCTCCTGGGAGTAGTAGTACATCGCCGGGCTGACCGTCGCCAGCGCCGCCGCCCACAGGCCCACCCGCTGGGAGATCTGCCGGCCGCAGGCGTAGAGGACGGGGATCGTCAGCGTGCCCGCCAGCGCCGACAGCGAGCGGAAGCCGATCGGCCCCGCCCCGAAGACCCTCGTCCAGACCCAGGCCAGCACGTAGTAGAGGGGAGGCGCCGACTCGCTCGAGGAGAGGTGGGAGAGCATCCCGCCGAAGCTGCGGCGCACCAGGATCATCGTGGCCGACTCGTCCAGCCAGATGCTCTGCACGTTCAGCGTCCCGAACCGCAGCGCGGCACCCAGCAGCGTCATCGCGATCAGCAGCTGTGCCGCGCTCGGCCGCCGGCGGGCCATCGCGCGCGAATCGCCGAAGCGCGGCCGCGCGCCCGCCGCCGCTGCCGCCGCGAACGGGCCACCCAAAGCGGCCCGGATCCTCGCGCCCGAGGGCTCACCCACCCCACGCACCTCGCTCACGCCGGTGCGATCCGGCCCGCCGGGGCCTTGGGGAAGCGCGCCATCGTCCAGATGATAGGTTCGGCCGCGGGCGTACTGGACGAGTTGACCGCCGCCGCATCCCGCTGATCGGAATCCGGGCACCTAGGGGTGATCCCCTACGCCGGGCAGGCGGTGCGGTGCGATGATTTCACCATGGCCTCAGCCCAGGCGCAGGAGGCGCCCCCGCGCATGCGGGACCGCGCGCCCCTCCGACGGCATCCCGAGGAAGGACTGCTCGGGGGCGTCTGCGCGGGGCTGGCACGCCGGCTGCAGGTGAACGTCACGATCGTACGGGTGCTCGCCGCGATGGCGGCCGGCTTCGGCGGGATCGGCATGGCCGTGTACGCGCTGGGCTGGGCGCTCGTCCCTGTCGCGCCCGAGAGCGAGGGCCTGCGGCGCCGGCCGGGCGCGTGGCGCGAGGCGGTGCTGCTCGTGATCGTCGTGGTCGGGCTGATCTGGGCGCTTCGCAGCCTCGGCCTCGGCCTCGAGCAGCAGATCGTCTGGCCCGCGGTGCTGGGGGTCTGCGGACTGGCGCTGGTCTGGCGCCCCGCCGTCGGCGGTCCGTCCCCTCATGGCGGGCGACGGATGGCGACGCTCGGCGCCCACCTGCGCCGTGCCGCGAGGCTCGATGCGCCGGGCGTGATCTTCGGCGTGCTGCTCGTGGCCTTCGCCTCTGCCTCGCTGCTGCATCACTTCCAGGTGCTGCACACGCTCGGCAAGGCGATCGGGGCCGTGGTCATCATCACGACGATCGTCGGGTTGCTGATCGTCCCGTGGTTCGTGCGGCTGGCCCGCAGCCTGGCGTCCGAGCGCGCCGCTCGCATCCGCGAGCAGGAGCGCGCCGAGCTTGCCGCGCACCTGCACGACTCGGTGCTGCAGACGCTGGCGCTGATCCAGAAGCGCTCCGACGATCCCCGCGAGGTCGCGGGGCTCGCGCGGCGCCAGGAGCGCGAGCTGCGCACATGGCTCCTGCGGCGTCCCAGCGCCCCCGGGCCCGACACGGTCGCCTGCGCCCTGGAGCGCGCCGCCGCCGAGATCGAGGAGCTGCACAAGGTTCCAATCGAGGTCGTCACCGTGGGCGACGGCCCGCTCGACGGTCGCCTCGAGGCGCTTGTGCTGGCCGCCAGGGAGGCGATGGCCAACGCCGCCAAGTTCGCCGGCAGCGAACGGGTCGACCTGTATGCCGAGGTGCAGGCGGGGCGGGTGGAGGTGTTCGTGCGCGACCGCGGCGTGGGCTTCGACGTCGACGCCGTGCCGGCCGACCGGCGCGGGCTGCGCGACTCGATCGTGGGTCGCATGGAGCGTCACCGTGGCGAGGCGAGGGTGCGCAGCCGTCCGGGCGAGGGCACAGAGGTCGAGCTGCAGATGGCCAGGGGCGCGGCGTGAGCCCGCGGCCCCGGGTCGTGATCGTCGACGACCACCGTCTGTTCCGGGCCGGCGTGCGCGCTGAGCTGGGCGAGCGCGTCGAGGTCGTCGGCGACGCCGGAGGGGTCGAGGAGGCCGTGACGGTGATCGGCGCCAGCGGTCCCGACGTGGTGCTCCTCGACGTGCACCTGCCCGACGGGGGCGGCGAGGAGGTGATCAGGCGCTGCGCGGCCGCCGGCTGCGGATCGCGCTTCCTGGCCCTGTCGGTCTCCGATGCGGCCGAGGACGTGATCGCGGTGATCAGGGCTGGTGCGCGGGGCTACGTCACAAAGACGATCTCCGGCACAGAGCTGGCCACGGCGGTCGGCCGCGTGGCCGAGGGGGACGCCGTGTTCTCGCCGCGCCTCGCCGGCTTCGTTCTCGACGCCTTCGCCGAGGACCGCGATGCGCCCGGGGCGGCGCCCGCCGAGGATCACGAGCTCGACCAGCTGACGCCGCGGGAGCGCGAGGTCCTCCGCCACATCGCCCGGGGCTACATGTACAAGGAGGTCGCCCAGAGCCTTGGGATCTCGGTGAAGACGGTCGAGGCGCACGTGTCGGCGGTGCTGCGCAAGCTGCAGCTCTCCAGCCGGCACGAGCTGAGTCGCTGGGCCGTGCAGCGCCAGCTGGTCAGCCTCGACGGCCCCTGACGCCTCCCCAGCTACTACGTATTACGATGTAACGTATTGCGAAGTAAGCTTTCCGACGCCCAGTAAGGGCAATCCCCGATTGCGCCGAACCGAGCCAGCGGCAAGAGTTGTGCAGGCGCAGCCACCCTCCGACCCCCAGGAGCGAAATGGATCCCACAGCAGACGACGGGCGACCCGGCGCGGACTCGCCCGCGATCGAGACGCATGGACTGACCAAGCGCTTCGGCGAGCGGGCCGCGATCGACGGCATCGACCTGCACGTGCCCCGACGTTGCGCCTTCGGGTTCCTCGGCCCGAATGGTGCGGGCAAGACGACCATGATCCGCACGCTGCTCGGGCTGACCCACGCGAGCGCCGGCACCATGAGCCTACTCGGTCATCCCGTGCCGGCCGATCGGGCGCTCGCGCTGCAGAGGGTGGGCGCGATCGTGGAGGAGCCCCGCTTTCACATGCACCTGAGCGGTCGCGAGAACCTCCGCGTCATAGCCGCCGCCCGCGGGCCGCAGGTGCGCGAGCGCATCGCTCCCGCGCTGGTCCGCGTAGGCCTGGCCGAGCGGGCGGACGACAAGGTCAAGAGCTACTCGATGGGCATGCGCCAGCGGCTGGGCGTCGCGCGCTGCCTGCTGGCCGACCCGCTGCTGCTGATCCTCGACGAGCCGACCAATGGCCTCGACCCTGCCGGGATCCAGGAGTTCCGCGAGATGATCCGCGCGATGGTCGAGCAGGAGGGGCGGACCGTCTTCGTCTCCTCGCACCTGCTCGACGAGGTCGAAAAGACCTGCGACGCCGCCGCGATCATCGACCGCGGCAAGGTCGTCGTGCAGGGCCCGATGGCCGAGCTGGCCGCGGGCGGCACGCCGCGACACGAGCTGATCCTGGGCGTCGACGACGTCGAGCGGGCGCTGTCGGCGGCGCAGTCCAGCGACCTGGTACTGGAGGCCCGTCGCTCGGATGAGGGCCTGCGAGTGGTCCTCGCGGGAGCGCCGACGACGGCCGCGAGCCTCAACGCTGCGCTCGTAGGCGCAGGCATCGGCGTGATGCGCCTGGAGCCGGTCCGCCAGAGCCTCGAGGCGCGCTTCCTGGAGATCACCGCTCGGCTCGACGCACCCGCCGACGGCCAGGAGGTGAGGGCATGAACGCCACGATCGCAGCGCAGCTGACAGGCGCCGACTTCCTCAAGCTGCGAAAGCGCCGCGGGACGCTGATCTGGTCACTGGTGCTGGCCGTCGGCCCGCTGCTGATCTTCTTCATCGTCCGCGCCGCCCAGCACTCCTCCAACCCGGGGGCCCACCCTCCCGCCGGCGGCATCAACGGCTACACCGACGCACTGCGCCTGGTGGCCGTCTTCTTCGGGCCTCTGGCCGCGATCCTGATCGGCACCGACGCCGGCGCCGGCGACGCCGCCTCTGGGGTGTTCCGCGACCTGGTCGTGACGGGCCGCTCGAGAGTGGCGCTGTTCGCCTCCAGGGTCCCGGCGGCGATCGCGCTCTGCTGGCTGGTGATCGTCCCGGCATACGGCCTGGCGCTGATCGGCACGTTCGCCTTCGCCGGCGGCACGCCCACTCCCGACGCGGCGCTGATCCTCAACGGCCTCGGTTTCACGCTGCTCTCGACTGGCGTGATCTGCGCGGTGGCGGTGGGGTTCGCCTCGCTGACCGCCTCGCGTCCGGCGGCCCTGACAGTCCTGATCGGCTGGCAGCTGGTCGCCAGCCCGATCCTGACCAACATCAGCTCACTGGGCAGCTCCCGCGAGCTGGTGCTGCGCGAAGCGATCGCGCATTTCAGCCCGGTCAGCCTCGGCGATCACGGCGGACGGGGAGGGTCGGTGGTGACGATGGGCCTCGGCACGGCGCTGATCGTGATGGTCGGATGGCTGGCCGTGTTCCTTGCGCTGGGAGGCTGGCGGACGCGGACCATGGACGCGTGAGCCCGCGAGTTGCCTGCCGCGCCCCGGAGCGGGTCTGCACCCGCTCCGGGGTCGCGGTGGCGCCGATCGTTCACAGTCACCTGCTCAGCAAGTCCTAGACTCCACGCAAGTGACCCTCTCAGCCGCCGACAACGGCACCGAGACGATCGTCCAGGCCGAGGATCTCAGCCGCCGCTACGGCGAGGGCGAAGCGGCGGTCGACGCGCTGACCGGCGTGACCGTCGAGTTCCCGACACGGCGCTTCGCCGCGATCATGGGGCCCTCCGGCTCGGGCAAGTCGACGCTGATGCACCTGCTCGCAGGACTCGACCGGCCCACGTCGGGCACGGTGTGGGTCGCGGGCGTCGAGTTGACCGGACTCGACGACCGTGAGCTGACCCAGCTGCGCCGAGACCGGATCGGCTTCATCTTCCAGACCTTCAACCTGCTCCCCGTCCTGAACGCCGAGGAGAACATCCTGCTGCCGCTGTCGATCGCCGGCCGCACGCCCGACCCCGGGTGGTTCGACCAGCTCGTCGCGACCGTCGGCATCGGAGACCGGCTGACGCATCGGCCGGCCGAGCTCTCCGGCGGGCAGCAGCAGCGCGTGGCCGTCGCCCGCGCGCTGATCTCACGCCCCTCGGTCGTGTTCGCCGACGAGCCCTCCGGCAACCTCGACTCGAAATCCTCCGGCGAGGTTCTGACGCTGCTCCGCCAGGCCGTCGACGACTTCGGGCAGACCGTCGTGATGGTCACCCACGACGCCCACGCGGCCTCGTACGCTGACCGGCTGCTCCTGCTCGCCGACGGGCGCATCGTCCACGACGGGGAGGCGGTGAGCACCGAGCAGACGCTCGACCTCATGAAGGACCTGGGCTGATGCTGAGGCTCGTGCTGCGCGGCTTCCTGCAGCGCAAGGTGCGGGTCGCGCTGACGGCCATCGCGATCGCGCTGGGCGTCGCGCTGATGGCGGGCACCTACATCCTCACCGACACCATCAACCACTCCTTCGCGGCGATCTTCCAGACGGCCAGCAAGGGCCACGACGTGGTCGTGACGCCGACCCAGACGCTCGGTCGCAAGGTCCTCGCGCAGACCTCGCCGATCACCGACGAAATGGTCTCGAAGGTCCGCTCGACTCCGGGCGTCGCGCAGGCCTCCGGCAGCATCTTCACCACCGGGGCGATCCTCGACAGCCACGGCAAGCGTCTCACCACCGGCGGAGCCCCCGCCTTCATCGCCGCGACCGTGCCGGCGCGCTTCGAGTCCTTCAAGCCGATCAAGGGCGGCTTCCCGCAGGGCCCCGGCGAAGCGGCCCTCGACGAGGCGACCGCCGAACGCGCCGGGCTCAGGATCGGCCAGCCGCTCGTCGTCGCCGGAGCCTCGGGGACCGGCCGCTACAGGATCGTCGGCATCGTGCAGTTCGGCGGCGGCGAATCCTTCGGCGGCGCCGGCGTGGCGGTGCTGACGCCCGCCGAGGCCCAGCGCGTGGCCGGCCAGCCGGGCCATTACGACCAGATCGACGTCGCCGCCCAGCCGGGCGTGACCCCGGGCGAACTGCGCTCCCGCATCCGCTCGGAGCTGCCCTCGACGGTGGACGTGCGCACCGGCGCCGAACAGGCCGCCAAGAACACCTCCGACCTGGAAGCCAACCTCGGCTTCCTGCGCACGTTCCTGCTGATCTTCGCCTACGTCGCCCTGGTGGTCGGAGCGTTCATCATCTTCAACACCTTCTCGATCACCGTCGCTCAGCGCACCAGGGAATTCGGGCTGCTGCGCACGCTGGGCGCCACGCGACGGCAGGTGCTGCTGTCGGTGCTCTACGAAGGGCTGATGCTCGGCGTCGTCGGCGCGGTGCTCGGCCTGTTCGCCGGCATCGGGCTCGCCCCGGGCCTCGACCAGCTGTTCAAGGCGATCGGCGCCGACATACCCGACAACGGCACCGTCCTGGCCACGCGCACGGTCGTCGTCTCGCTGACGGTCGGCATCGCCGTCACCCTGTTGGCGGGGCTGCCGGCCGCCATGCGGGCGACGCGCGTGCCGCCGCTGGCGGCCATGCGCGAGGGCGTGGAGATCCCGCCGCGAGCGGCGATCACGCGTGGCCGCTACGCGGTGCCGATCCTGCTGGTGCTGGTGATCGTCCGCCTGGCGATCGACATCGCCCAGGGCCAGGGCGCGACGGTGATCCTGATCACGATCGCGATCGGCCTGGCGCTCGTGTACGTGCGCCATCGCCAGCGCACCCGCGGCGGCCCCCGCTACCGCATCACGCGAGGGCTGGCCAGGGCGCTGGGCAGGCTCGTCACGTGGAGGGGGATCACGGGTCAGCTGGCCGAGGAGAACTCGATCCGCCAGCCGGGGCGCACGATGGTCACGGCGGGCGCGCTCACGGTCGGCCTGGCGCTGGTCGCGATGGTCGCGGTCCTGGCCAGCGGCCTGAAGGCCACCATCGACCAGGCCGTCAACCGCTCCTTCGCCGGCAACCTGATCGTCGAGAACTCGCAGCAGGCCAGGGAACAGGGGATCCCCGCGACGGTCGCGCCGGCGCTGCTGAAAGTGCCCGGGGTGGCCGGCGTCACGCCGATGGCGTTCACCGTCGGGCGGCCGAAGGGCAGCTCCAGCAACGCGCAGATCGCCGCCGTCGAACCGGCTTCGTTCCTGAAGGCCTACAAGCTGGAATGGAGCCAGGGCTCCAACGCGACGCTGCTGGGCCTGGACGAATCGGGGGCGGTCGTGACGAAATCGTTCGCCAGCTCCGAACACCTGCATGTCGGCAGCTCGCTGACGCTGCTCACGCCCACCGATCGGCACGTGACGCTCGCCGTGCGCGGGATCATCTCCGAAAACGCCCAGCTGCTGGGTCAGGTGACCATCACCCGGAACCTGGCGCGGTCGGCCTTCGGCCAGCGCGAAGACGCGCTCAACTTCGTGACCTACGCCCCCGGCGCGACCGACGCCCAGGTCCAGCCGCGGGTCAACCGGCTGCTAGCGGCCTTCTTCCCACAGGCCAAGTCCCAGACGGCGGCGCAGTTCAAGAACGAACTGGCCAACCAGGTGAACACGCTGCTGGCGCTCGTGTACGTGCTGCTCGCGCTTTCGGTGATCGTGTCCCTGTTCGGCATCGTCAACACGCTGATCCTCTCGATCTACGAGCGCACCCGCGAGCTGGGCATGCTGCGCGCGATCGGCACCAGCCGCCGTCAGATCCGCCAGATGATCCGCTACGAGTCGGTGATCACATCGCTGATCGGCGGCGTGCTGGGGATCGCGTTCGGGGTCCTGGGCGGCGTGCTGATCAGCACCCTTGCGCTCTCCGGGTCGGGCTTCGTGCTGTCGATCCCCGTCGGCACGCTCGCGATCCTGCTGGTCGTGGCGGCTCTGGCCGGGGTGCTGGCCGCGCAGCTGCCCGCGCGGCGCGCCGCTCGGCTCGATGTCCTGCAGGCGATCATGGGCGAGTAGCTAAGCTCAGCCGCGATGGCCGCCCAGGCGCCGACCGAGACCGATCCCGAGCTGCAGGCGGCCGCCTGGGACCTCGAGCCGCTCGTCGCGGGTGAGGGCAAGGAGGGGGTCGAACGGCGCATGGCCGAGGCCGTCGAGCGTGCCGGCGCTTTCGCCGCGGCCCACGCCGGCAGGCTCGACGAGCTCGACACCGAGGCCCTCGCCGCGGCCATGACCGAGCTCGCCGAGATCCAGGAGCTGGTCGGCCGCGCCGGCTACTACGCGGCGCTTCGCTTCGCGACCGACACGTCCGATCCGGCGAACGGCGCCCTGATGCAGTGGGTCCAGGAGCAGGAGACGACGATCCAGACGACGCTGCTGTTCTTCGAGCTCGAGTGGGCGGCGCTGCCCGAGGAGCGCGCCGAGGAGCTGCTGTCCGGCGAGGGCCTCGACTTCGCCCGCCACCACCTGCGCAACGTGCGCCGCTACCGCGATCACCTGCTCTCCGAGCCGGAGGAGCGGATCATGACCGAGAAGTCCCTGACCGGCGCGAGCGCCTGGACGCGCCTGTTCGAGGAGCTGACCTCGGTGATCGAGGTGAAGCTGCCGGGCGCCGACGGCGGGGAGCCCCAGCGGGCCCCCCTGGAGATCGCCCTCAGCCGCCTGTCGCTGCCCGACCGCGAGGTGCGCCGCACGAGCGCCGAGGCCGTGACCGCCGCTCTGGCCCCGGGTCTGCGCACGCGCGCCTACCTGTTCAACACGCTGCTGGCCGACAAGGCCACCGACGATCGCCTGCGCCGCTACGACCACTGGCTGGCGGCGCGCAACCTCGCCAACGAGGCCAGTGACGAGTCGGTCCAGGCCCTGATCCAGGCCGTCCGCCGGCGCTACGAGATCCCCCGCCGCTGGTATCGCCTGAAGGCCCGGCTGCTCGGCCTGGACCGCCTTGCCGACTACGACCGCATGGCCTCGGTCAGCGAGGACGAGGTCATCTACCCCTACGCCCAGGCCCGCGAGATAGTGCTCGACTGCTACTCGTCCTTCTCCGCCGACCTGGGCGCCCTGGCCAGGCGCTTCTTCGATGAGCGCCGGATCGACGCCCCGGTGCGCCCGGCCAAGCGCGGCGGCGCGTTCTGCGCCGGCACCGTGCCATCCGAGTTCCCCTACGTGCTGCTGAACTACACCTCACGCCGCCGCGACGTGCTCACGCTGGCGCACGAGCTGGGGCACGGCGTGCACTTCGCGCTGGCCGCTCGCCAGGGGATCTTCCAGCAGCACACCCCGCTGACGCTGGCCGAGACGGCCTCGGTGTTCGGCGAGACGATCGTGTTCGGGAAACTGCTGGAGGTCGACTCCTCGCCGGCCTCGCGCCTGGCGCTGCTGGCCGAGAACCTCGAGGACACGATCGCGACCGTCTTCCGCCAGGTCGCCATGAACCGCTTCGAGGACCTCGTCCACACCGACCGGCGCGAGCGTGGCGAGCTGTCGGTCGATCGGTTCGGCGAGCTCTGGGCCGAGAGCCAGACCGAGCTGCTGGGCGACTCGGTGGAGGTGACCGAGGGCTACCGCAGCTGGTGGTCCTACATTCCGCACTTCATCGGCAGTCCCGGCTATGTCTACGCCTATGCCTACGGCCAGCTGCTGGCCCTGTC
Organism: uncultured Solirubrobacteraceae bacterium; assembly: GCA_963760785.1. Classification (GTDB taxonomy): domain Bacteria; phylum Actinomycetota; class Thermoleophilia; order Solirubrobacterales; family Solirubrobacteraceae; genus Palsa-744. Next base: position 479,002 of record CAVXEL010000003.1, read on the forward strand.
GGTCTACGAGCGCTACCAGCAGGTCGGCCCCGAGCTGGTCCCCCGTTATCTGGAGATGCTCGCCGCGGGGGGCTCGAAAAGCCCGGAGGAGCTGGGCGAGATCGTCGGTATCGACCTCGCCGACCCGGGCTTCTGGGAGGCGGGGCTCGACCTGGTCGAGCGCCAGCTGACAGAAGCCGAGGCGGCCGCCGAGGCGTCGGGGCGGCTCTAGAGGAGACCCAGCGCCGAGCCGGTGCTCCTGACCAGTTCGAACAGCGGCTGGGGCACGATCCCGAAGAACAGCGTCGCCGCGCCCGCCAGCACCGCCACCAGCGCCACCTCGACCTGGAGCCCCCGCGAGGGCGACGCGGCGCCCTCGTCGGGATCGAGCTCGGAGGATCCGCCCGCGAGCGCCGGCGGGCGGGCCGAGCTCGAGCTGGGCTGCGCCCCGGGCGCGTCGCGCATCCACATCGCCGCCGTCACCGGCAGGTAGTAGCCCAGCGAGATCATCGAGCCGACCACGATCACGACGCCCAGCCAGGCGTAGCCCCCTTCGACGCTGGCCTCGATCAGGTAGAACTTGCCGATCAGCCCCGCCGTCGCGGGGAGCCCCGCAAGGCCCAGCATCGCCAGCGTCATCGGCCAGGCCAGCAGCGGCCGCTCGCGCCCGAGCCCCGTCACGCCGGCGATCGAGTCGCCCAGCCCCGTTTCCCGCTCGCGGGCGACGATCACCGCGAAGGCGGCCATGTTCATCATCAGGTAGACGACCAGGTAGAGGACCGTCGCTTCCACGCCGAGCTTGCTGGCCACGACGATCCCGGCCAGCATGTAGCCCGCCTGCGCCACCGAGGAGTAGGCCAGCATCCGCTTCAGCGAGGACTGCCCCAGCGCGCCGGCGTTGCCGACCAGGATCGTGATCGTGGCGAGCGCCGCCACCGCCGGCCCCCAGCTGGCGTGCGCTTCGATCAGCGCCACGTCGAAGAACCGCACGAACGCGCCCAGCGCCGCCACCTTGGTCGTGACGGCCATGAACGCCGTCACCGGGGTCGGGGCGCCCTCGTAGACGTCGGGGGTCCACTGGTGGAAGGGCGCCACGGAGGCCTTGAAGGCGAGGCCGGCCAGGCACAGGGCGATCCCCGTCAGCGTCAGCGGATCGGTGGCCAGGCCGCCGTGGGACAAGGCCCCGGCGATCGCCGAGAAGTCGGTCGCCCCGGTCGCTCCGTAGATCATCGCCAGCCCGTAGAGGAGCGTCGCCGAGCCGACCGAGCCCACGATCAGGTACTTCAGGCCCGCCTCCAGCGAGTGCTCCCTGCGCATTTCGGTCGCGCACATCACATACAGCGGGATCGACAGGAGCTCCAGCCCCAGGAACAGCGCCACCGTGTTCTGCGCCGCCACCAGCACCGCCATGCCCGCGATCGCTGTCAGCAGCAGCGCGTGGAACTCGCCGTGGGCCGCTTCGCGGGCCGCCAGCGAGCGCCAGGCGAGCAGCACGGTGCAGGCGCCGCCCGCGATCAGCACCAGCGTCAGCGTCAGCGTCAGGGGATCGATCCGCAGCGCGCCGGCGACGATCGACTTGTCCGCTCCCCACTGCCAGATCGTCAGGCCCAGCGCCGCGCCCAGCGCGCCCAGGCTCAGCGCCGGCACCAGCTGCGAGCGCACCCAAGCCGAGCCCAGCAGCCCGACCAGCAGCACGATCGCCGCTCCGCCGAGCAGCGCGATCAGCGGCGAGAGCCCCGCGAAGTCGACGTGGGGGCCTTTGAGGTGGGCGATGACGAGGAAGGGGAGGGACATCACTTGATTGCGAGGATCGAGCCCGGCTGGGACCGCACGCTGCCGTAGATCGCCGGGCGGGGAGACGCTTCGAACGCCGCCGGCGCCACTGCGCTCCTCACCGCATGTTCGCTGCGATGCAGCGCCAGCTGCGGGTAGAGCGCCAGGGCGAGTATCACCGCCACGATCGGCACCAGCACGGCGCCGTCGCGGAGGGTGATCTCGCGCGATTCCACGCGTGGACCGACGCGGTTGTGCATCGAGCGGATGAACAGCCGCAGGGCGTAGACGCTTGCCATCACGACGCCGCTGAAGGCGATGATCGAGATCGCCAGCTTCGCCTTGAAGACGCCCAGCAGGATCAGGAACTCGCCGACGAAGTTCGCCGAGCCGGGCATCGCCAGCGTGGCGAGGGAGACGATCAGGAACAGGCTGGCAAGCACCGGCGCGCGGAAGGCGATGCCGCCCATCTGGCTGATGTCTTCAGAGCCACCCGACCGCCGTGCGAGCAGCGCGATGATGAACAGCAGCGGCGCGACGACCAGGCCGTGGTTGACCATCTGCAGCAGCGCGCCCTGGGCGCCCTGCGGGTTGAGCGCGAAGATGCCCAGCGTGATGAAGCCGAGCTGCGCGACCGAGGAGTATCCGGCGATCAGCCGCGCGTCGTTCTGGCTGAAGGCCTGCATCGAGCCGTAGATGATCGAGCAGAGGGCGATCAGCAGCATCAGCAGCTGGAAGTGCACGGCGGCCTTCGGGAACAGCGGCAGGACGATCGCCAGGAACCCGTAGGCGCCGACCTTCGAGAGCACCCCCGAGAAGACCATCAGCACCTCGACCGGCATCGCTCGGTAGCCGTCCGGCATCCAGCCGTGCAGGGGGAAGGACGGCATCTTCACCAGGAAGGCGGCGGCGAAGAGCAGGAAGATCCACTCCTGCGTCCCCGCTCCCAGCGGCAGCGCCTGCAGCGAGGTGAGGGCGAAGTCGACGTGCCCGCCGTTCTGCTGGGCGCTCAGCACGCCGGCCGCGATCGCGCCGGCGAGCATCAGCAGCGAGCCGACCAGCGTGTAGATCACCAGCTTGGTCGTCGCCCTGACCCGGGTCGAGCCCTGCGGGTCGCGCCCCCAGGCTCCGATCAGGAAGTAGAAGGGGATCAGCATCAGGTCGAAGAAGGCGACGAACAGGATCAGGTCCTGGGCGAGGAACGCGCCCAGCACGGCCGACTCGGCCAGCATCATCAGGAACCAGAACAGCCGCGGGCGCTCGAAGCCGGGGCCGCTGCGAAAGACGCCGGCCAGCGTCGAGGCGGCGAAGAGCAGCGTGGTCAGGCCGATGAGGAACACGTTCAGGCCGCTCACGGCGAGCTTGTAGTGGATGCCGAGCGCCGAGATCCACCAGACGTTCGTGACGTGCTGGAGGCCGCCACCCGGGTTGTAGTCGACGATGTAGGCGATCGCGAGGCCGAGCGCCGCGAGAGAGCCGAGCAGCGCGAGCAGCTCCGGCGGGCCGAGCCGGCGTCCGGTGGAGCTCTGCGGCTCGCCCGGATGACCCTCGGCGGCATCGCTCGTCGCGGTCGGACCGGGAACGAGCGCCCCGAGCAGACCGCACGCCGCGGGGAGCCAGAGCAGTATCGAGAGCGGGGGCATGATCGTCGCTAGCTCTGGAGCAGGAAGTAGAAGCCGACGCCGGCCACGCCCAGCACGAGCAGCGCGGCGTAGTAGCGGACGAAGCCGCTCTGAACAGCCCGCACGGCGGCCGAGCCGGCACGCACGACGCCCGTGGTGCCCCCCACGATCGTCTCGTCGATGACCCGGCGCTCGAACACGTCGCGCATGAAGTTGGCCGTCGCCGCGGTGGGTCTGACGATCAGGCCTTCGATCAGCTCGTCGAAGTACCACTTGTTGACGAACAGCGTGTAGGCCGCCTTGAAGCGCGTCCGGATCGCCCGCGCCGTGCCGGGACGCGCGACCCAGATCCGGTAGGCGAGCGCGATCCCGATCAGGCCCAGCACCGTGCCGAGCAGGAGGCCCAAGACCAGCAGCCCGTTGCGCGTGTGCGTTTCGTAGAGCGTGGAGTCGGCGAATGTGGGCTTGAGGAAGTCGTCGATCACGAAGTCGACCTTCGGGATCTGCACGAGCCCCGCGCCGACCGCGCCGATCGCGAGGACCCCCATCGCCAGGCGCATCGGGGTCGCGCGCTCCGCGATCGGGTGGTTGGGCCCGGGGAAGCCGACGTCTGTGTCCTCCAGTTCGCCCGTGACGGGGTTCGTCGGCACCTCGGCGTGATGCTGGTGGCCTGCTTCGAGCTCGCGGGCCTCCGGCACCGGGTCCCCGTAGAAGGCGCGGAAGATCATCCGGAACGTGTAAACGGCGGTCAGGAACGCGCCGATGTAGCCCACCACGTAGAGCGCCCAGTGCCAGCCGCCGCGCTCGGCCGTCACGAGCAGGATCTCGTCCTTGGAGAAGAAGCCCGAGAAGGGCGGGATCCCCGACAGCGCCAGGCCGCCGATCAGGAAGCAGCCGAAGGTGAACGGCAGCGCCCGACGGAAGCCGCCCATGCGATCCAGCGACTGCTCGCCGGCCATCGCGCCGATGATCGAGCCCGCCGCCATGAACAGCAGCGCCTTGAAGAAGGCGTGGGTCATCAGGTGGAACAGCCCCGCCGCATAGGCGCCGACGGAGACGCCCATGATCATGTAGCCGATCTGCGACATCGTCGAGTAGGCGATCACGCGCTTGATGTCCGTCTGGGTCAGGGCGATCGTCCCCGCCACCAGGAGCGTCGCGGCTCCTATCACCGCTCCGACGTCCTCTGCAGCCGGAGCACGCTCGAACAGCGGGTGCATGCGCGCGATCAGGTAGACACCGGCGGTGACCATCGTCGCTGCGTGGATCAACGCGCTCACCGGGGTGGGGCCTTCCATCGCGTCCGGGAGCCATGTGTGCAGCGGGATCTGGGCGGACTTGGCGAACGCGCCCACCAGCAGCAGCACGCAGCCGGCGACCAGGTCGCCGTTGTTCGAGCCTGAGCCGAACGCCCCGAGCTCGGTCGCGTGGAAGGCCCTCAGGAAGTCCAGCGTACCGGTGTGCTTGAAGATGAAGTAGGTGCCCAGCACGAGCCCGACGTCCCCGACGACGTTGATCACGAAAGCCTTCAACCCGGCCTGTGTGGCGGTCTTGCGGCGATACCAGAACGAGATCAGCAGGTAGGAGGCCGCGCCCACGAACGCCCAGCCGACGATCAGCAGCAGGAAGTTCCCCGCGAGCACCAGCAGGAGCATCGAGAAGACGAAGAAGTTCAGGTAGGAGAAGAAGCGGGCGAAGCCGCGGTCCCCGTCCATGTACGTGACGGAGTACAGGTGGATCGTCGTGGAGACGCCCGTGACGATCAGGATCATGAAGACCGACAGGGGGTCGACGAGGATCGACATCTGTGCGTCGACGCCCACGGTCGAGGCGTAGTTCCACAGCGAGGAGACCAGCTGGCGGTGGGCGGGGTCGTGGCCCTGCAGGGAGATCAGCGCGCCGAGGGCGGCGAGGAACGAGAGGAAGATCGCGCCCGTCCCGATCCATCCCGCGGTCCGCCCGGGCAGCGCCCGGAACCCGAGCGCGATCACGACCGTGCCGAGCAGGGGGAACAGCAGGACCAGCCAGCCGTATGTGGTCGTGCTCACTAGCCCTGGAGCTCCCGCAGCTCGTCCACGTCGATCGGCAGTCGCCGGCGATAGATCGCGACGATCATGCCCAGGCCGATGCAGACCTCGCAGGCGGCCACGGTCATCACGATCAGCGCGAGGATCTGACCGTCGCCGTTGCCCCACATCCGCGAGAAGGCCACCAGCGCCAGGTTCCCGCCGTTGAGCATCAGCTCCAGGCAGAGCAGCACGACCAGCGGGTTGCGGCGCGTCATCACGCCCACCGCGCCTAGCGTGAAGACGATCGCCGAGACAGCCAGGTACCAGCCGATCGTCATGGCGCGCGCCTCCCTACGCCCTCGGCCATCGTCCCGGTCCCCTGGGGGCGGAGCAGGTCCAGCGGCGTCAGACGGTCCCGGTCGTCCTCCTCGCCCAGGCCGCCGCGCCGGCGGGCCAGCACCACGCCGCCGACGGCCGCGATCAGCAGCAGGAAGGAGGCGATCTCGAAGGCAAGCAGGAAGCGGGTCAGCAGCAGTTGGCCGATGTAGGCCGGGGTGCCGTACGCGTGCGGCCCCGGCGCGTAGCCGGCCCCGTAACCGTGGATCGCCTCCAGGCCGGTGCCGAGCAGCGCGATCAGGAGCTCGACCAGGAGCGCTCCGCCGAGCAGCGCGCCCCCGAGCCGCAGCTTGTCGCCGCCGCCCTGGCCGGCTCCGCGCAGCCGCTCTCCGATGCCCTCGCCCGCGTCGCCGACATAGGCGACCACGAACACGTACAGCACCATCACCGCGCCCGCGTAGACGACGACCTGCACCGCCGCGACGAACTCCGCGCGCAGCAGCAGGAACAGGACCGCCAGCGAGACCAGGTGAGCGACCAGTGCGAGCACGCTGTAGAACGGGTTGCGCAGCATCACCACTCCGACCGCGCCTGTGATCACGCCAATCGCGGCGATGAAGAACAGGACAGCGCTCACGCCGCGTCCTCTCGACGACGCCCTTCCGCCGGCGGAGTCGTGACACGGCAGTGATCGCCGGCCGCGCAGCGGCTCGCGATCGCTGCCGTGACACGACGGAGCCTCACTCGCCCTCGTTCCTCAGCGGCGTCCGCTCCAGCGGTTCGGCGAGCAGCATCGGCTTGGTGAAGATCAGATCGGAGCGGTCGTAATCGGACAGCTCGTAGTCGTGTCCCATCGTGATGGCGTCGAACGGGCACGCGATCTCGCAGTAGCCGCAGAAGATGCAGCGGGACATGTTGATCTCGTAGATCGCCGCGTACCGCTCGCCGGCCGAGACGCGATTCTCGGGGGTGTTCTCGGCGGCGACGACGCGGATGCAGTCGGACGGACAGGCCGCGGCGCAGAGCGAGCAGCCGACGCACTTCTCGAGGCCGGCCTGCGCCCCGTTGGCGGGTGTGTCCTCGAAGCGGTGCAGCTTGTGGCGCCCCCGGAAGCGGGGGTAGACGGGGGTCTTCTCCTCGGGGTACTGCACCGTCACCGGCTTTTCGCGGAAGCGGCCAAAGGTCGTCGCCAGGCCGCGGACGGTCTCGACGAAGGTGCGCCAGGCGCTGTGAGTCGGACCGGGTGCGGGCCTGCGCTCGACGACGATCACGTCCTCCCCCGGGCTCCATCCGGTCAGGTTCAGCGCTGCCTTGGGATGGGTGTCCCCGACGGCCATCAGTGCGTGGCCACCACCAGGATCGCCGTGACGAGGGTGTTGAGCGTCGCCAGCGGCAGGAGCACCTTCCACCCGAAGCTCATCAGCTGGTCGTAGCGCAGCCGGGGAAGCGTCGCGCGGACCCAGATGAACAGGAAGGTGATCAGCGACATCTTGAAGAGCACGACCAGCGGGTCCACCCAGCCGGGAGGGTGGATGCCGAAGGGCAGGAGCCAGCCGCCCAGGAAGACCGTGGTGACGATCCCCGAGACGACGAGCACGTTCATGTACTCGGCGAAGTAGTAGGAGGCGAAGCGCCCGCCGCCGAACTCGGTGTTGTAGCCGCCGACCAGCTCGGCGTCGGCCTCGGTCAGGTCGAACGGGGCGCGGTTGGTCTCGGCGAAGCTCGCGGCCAGGAAGATCAGGAAGCCGAAGAACTGGGGGATCAGGTACCACATGCCTTTCTGGGCGGTGACGATGCCGGTCAGCGAGAGCGTCTGCGCCGTGATCACGACGCCCACCAGCGCGAGGCCCTGCGAGACCTCGTAGGAGATCAGCTGGGCCGCCCCTCGCATCGCGCCGAGGAACGAGTACTTCGAGCCCGAGGACCAGCCGCCGAGCATGATCCCGTAGAAGGCGATGCCGCCGAGCGCGAACAGGTAGAGCGGGCCGATCGACACGTCGATCCCGTACAGCCCGACTTTGGTGCCGAAGATGTCCTGCGTGTTGCCGAACGGGATGATCGCGAAGGCGGCCACCGCCGTCACGATCGAGATCACCGGGGCGACGGCGAACAGCAGGCCCACGGAGGTCGTCGGGCGAAACTGCTCCTTGGTCAGGAGCTTGAGGATGTCCGCCAACGGCTGCAGGGCCCCGTAGGGGCCGACGCGGTTGGGCCCGTAGCGGGCCTGGAAGCGCCCCAGCAGCTTGCGCTCGGCGAGCAGCACGACCGGCACGAGCTGCAGGGCGATCGCGAATATCACGACCGCCTTGATCACCTGGATCCACCAGGGCTCGTAGTAGCCGACCGTGGCGATCATCCGCTCACCAGCTCACGTCGCGGGTACAGGAACCGCAGCGAGGGCGAGAACTCGACCTCCGGCGCGTCCCAGACCGAGCGGTACCCGGCCAGTTCCGCGGCCTCTGGCCCGGGCGCCTGGATCGCCGACGCCTCGGCGCCGCGCGCGTCGGCCGTCGGGAAACGGGAGGCTGCCTCGCGCTCCTGCCAGCGCAGGCCGCGTCCGCCGATCTCCTCGAGCGTCAGCCCCGCGTAGAAGGGCACCGACTCGAACAGCTCGCGCGAGACCGCCTTTCCGCTGCGCAGGTCGACGTCGAGGCCGAGCAGCAGCGCCAGCTCGCAGAGCACCGCCCAGCCGGGGCGCACCGCGCCCGGCCGGCCGACCGCGGGACGAAGGCGCTGCAGGCGCCCGTCGGGATGCACGACCGTGCCCTCCTTCTCCGCGTAGGCCTCGGCCGGGAAGACCACGTCGGCGTACTCCGCGATCGCCTCGGTCAGGAAGGAGGCGTGGGCGACGACCGTGTTGGCTCCCGCCAGCGCCCGGCGCCACAGCTCGCTGTCGGCCAGGTCGCGCAGCGGGTCGCTCTGCAGCAGGTACAGGGCGCTCAGCTCACCTCCGGCGAGGCCCTCGGCGATCGCGCTCGTGTCGCGCCCCCCGGGGAGCGACGGCGCGAGGAGGCCCGGGCCGGCGTTGGGCAGCACGCCCGCCTCGCGCAGCCCGCGACCATTCGTGCCGGCGGGCACTTCGAGCAGCCCCGCGCCCTCCACATCGGCCATGCCGAGCACCGCTGCGATGTCGAGCAGCGCCTGCGCCGCGGCCGGCCCGTTCGGGCCCGCGGTGAGGCGCTCGCCCCACAGGACGACGACCTCACGGGGCTGCTCCTCCTCACCGTGGTGGGCGGGGTTCCTCAGGAGCGCCGCCAGGTCCCGGATCTGCTGGGGGTCGGCGCCCGCCTCGCCGGCCAGCCGGTCGAGCTCGGAGCCGTCGCCCAGAGCGCCGGCCAGCGCCGCCGCGAAGGCGGCCCCGCCGCCCTCGGCGTAGCGGATGCTCAGCGCCGCCGCCGGCTCCAGCGAGCTCGCGCCGGGCGTGGCGACGGCCAGCCTCACCTCGCGGCGGCGCACGCCCTTGCGCAGGCGCAGGTCCAAGATCGGCGCGTCGTTGACCGGATCGGCATCCAGCACCAGGACCGCGTGTGCGAACTCCAGGTCGCTGGTGCGCGCCTGCAGCGCGGGCCGGCCGAGCGCGCGGTGGCGCTCCAGCGGCAGCGCCCCGGCGCGACGCGAGTCCAGATGCGGCGAGCCCAGCCCCTGGCGCATCATGCGCGAGAGGAGCAGGCCCTCCTCGCCGGTGGCCTGGCCGCCGGCAAGCGCCGCGGCAGCCGCGCCGGCGCGAGCGAGGCCCAGGGCCGCCTCGCTGAGCGCGCGCTCCCAGGTGACGGGCCGCAGCAGCCCGCCGTCGCGCAGCAGCGGCTCGGTGATGCGCTCCTGCACGTTGAAGGACTGGTAGGCGAATCGGCCCTTGTCGCACAGCCAGCCGTCGTCGACCTCGGTGTTGTCCCGCGCCAGCACCCGCGTCGCCCGCTCGTCGCGGACGGTGATGGTCACGTTGCACTGGGCCGGGCACAGCCCGCAGACGGTCCCCGCGTCCTCGATGTCCCAGGGCCGCGCCCGGAAGCGGTAGGGGCGGGAGGTCAGCGCGCCCACAGGGCACAGCTCGACGATGTTGCCGCTGAAAGGCGCGACGTACGGATGGCCGTCGAAGGTCGCGACGTAGCTGTGCGCGCCCCGCTCGAGCAGCACCAGCTGGTAGTCCTCGGAGATCTCCTGGGAGAAGCGCACGCAGCGGTAGCAGAGGATGCAGCGCTCGCGATCGATCGCGATCAGCGGCGAGAGCTCCAGCGGCTTGACGAAGTGGCGCTTGGGCTCGATGAAGCGCGAGATCCCCCCGCCCCAGCCGAAGGTGATGTCCTGCAGGGGGCACTCGCCGCCCTTGTCGCAGACAGGGCAGTCCAGCGGGTGGTTGATCAACAGGAACTCCACGACCGACTGCTGCGCCGTCTTGACGCGCTCGGTCTGCGTGTAGACGACCATGCCGTCCTTGACCGGGGTCGAGCAGCCCGTCTGCAGCTTCGGGATGCCCTCGATTTCGACCAGGCACATGCGGCAGGCGCCGACCGGCTGGCCGAGCTTCGGTTCGTAGCAGAACACGGGGATCTCGACGTCGCCCAGCTTGGCCGCATCGACCAGCATCGTGTTCTCGGGCGCGCGCACCTCGCGCCCGTCGATCGTGAAGATGATCGTCTGCGGCTGCGGCCTGGGCATGCTAGGCGCCGCCTCTGTGCGTCCCGGGCTCGCCGCGCTCGATCCGCGCGCGCTCCATGTGCGCTTCGAACTCCTCGCGGAACTTGGCGATCATCGACCCTATCGGCATCGCCATCGCATCTCCCAGCACGCACAGGCAGTTGCCGATGATGTGCTCCTGGACCGAGGCCATGATCTCGAGGTCCATCGGCGTGGCCTCGCCGATCTCGATGCGCTCGAGCATCTTCACCGTCCAGTTGGTGCCCTCCCGGCAGGGAGTGCACTTGCCACACGACTCGTGCCGATAGAACTTCGCCGTCTTCAGCGCCACGTCGAGGATCCGCGTCGAGTCGTCGACGACGATGATCGCGCCCGAGCCGAGCATCGATCCCGCTTTGGCCATCGAGTCGAAGTCGTAGGGGACGTCGAGATCGTCGGCGGTGAGCACCGGCGAGGAGGACCCGCCGGGGAACCAGCACTTGATGGCCCGGCCTTCCGGCGGGCCTCCGGCGAGGCCGTAGATGATCTCGCGGGAGGGGATGCCCAGTTCGATCTCGTAGTTGCCCGGGCGCTGGACGTGCCCGGACACGGAGACCACCTTCGTGCCGGTCGACGTCTCCGTGCCGAGCTTCGCGTACTCCTCGCCGCCGATCCTGATGATCGTCGGCGCGGTCGCCAGCGTCTCGACGTTGTTGATCAGCGTGGGGCCCTGGTAGAGGCCCTGGTTGGCGGGGAAGGGCGGCTTCAGTCGGGGGTTGCCCCGCTTGCCTTCCAGCGAGTCCAGCAGGCCGGTCTCCTCACCGCAGATGTAGGCGCCCGCGCCGCGGTGCACGACCAGCGACAGGCTGTGCCCCGAGCCGAGGATGTCCTCGCCGACGTAGCCCGCTTCGCGCGCTTCGGCCAGTGCCGCGTCGAGCGCGTCGGCCTGCAGCGCGTACTCGCCGCGGATGTATATGAAGCCGCGGTTGGCGCCGGCGGCGTAGGAGGCGATCACGATCCCCTCGAGCAGCATGTGAGGCGTCTTCTGCATCAGTTCCCGGTCCTTGAACGTGCCGGGCTCGGACTCGTCGGCGTTGCAGACCAGGTACTTGTCCATCGAGCCCTTCGGCAGGAACGAGATCTTCGTGCCCATCGCGAAGCCCGCGCCGCCGCGCCCGCGCAGGCCCGATGCTTTGAGTTCGGCGAGCACATCGGCGGGCGTCATCGCCAGCGCCTTGCGCAGCGCCTCGTAGCCGCCGCGGCGTTCATAGACCTCGCGTGTGTGCAGCCCCGGCTCGTCGATGTCGGTCAGGAGCAGCAGCGTCGGCGACTCGGCGGGGGCGGCCATCAGGAGGGCACCTCGGGCTGCTCGATCGGGTGCTCGGGGTACTCGCGCGAGTTGGCCCGCGGATCGGCCACCAGCCGCCGGGCGAGCTGTCGCTCCGGCAGCACCGGGCGCCCCGCGCGCACGTCCTCCAGCAGGCGCGGCACGTCCTCGGCGCTCAGCGGCCCGACGTACACGCCGTCGACCGACGCCATCGGCGCGATGTCGCACGCGCCGAGGCACTCGAAGGCGCGCACGTTGATCTCGCGGTCGTCGTCTGTGGCGCGCAGGACGGCCTCGTACAGCTCGTCCGCCCCTCGCAGCGAGCAGGAGATGTTCGTGCAGACATAGACGCTGTGGCGCCCGGCGGGGTGGGTCTCCAGCATGTCGTAGAAGGTCGCGACCGACTCGAGGTAGGCGGGAGTCACCCTCATCACGGCAGCGACCTGCTCGATCGCCTCGGGCGAGCACCAGCCGTGCAGGCGCTGCGCGGCGGCGAGCGCTGGCAGGGTGGCCGAGCGGCGGTCGGGGTACCTGGCCATGTGCGCCTCGATCTCGGCACGCAGCTCCGCCGGCACCGGCGTCGTGTCCGGGTCGGGAATCGTCGCGGGGTCCCTCTCGAGATCGGCGGGGGCGTCCCAGCCGCTGGCGCTCATCTGTCGATCCCGCCCAGGATCGGGTCGAGCATCGCCGTCGCCGCGATCATGTCGGCGATGTAGCTCCCCTTGGCCATCGGCGCGAGCGCCTGCAGGTTGACGAAGCTCGGGTCGCGCATGTGCACCCGCGCCGGCTTGGCGCTGCCGTCGGAGCGCACGTAGCAGGCGAGCTCTCCGCGGGGCGACTCGATCGGGAGGTAGACCTCGCCCGGCGGCACCCTGAAGCCCTCCGTGACGAGCTTGAAGTGGTGGATCAGCGCCTCCATCGAGGTCGCCAGCTCGTGGCGCGGGGGCAGGGCGAACTTGCGGTCCTGCGTCATGTGCGGGCCCTCGGGAAGCCCGTCCAGCGCCTGCCCGATGATCTTCACCGACTCGTAGATCTCGGCGAGCCGCACCGCGAAGCGGTCGTAGTTGTCGCCGACGGATCCGACGGGGATCTTGAACTCGAAATCCTCATAGGAGCTGTAGGGGTCGGCCTTGCGCAGGTCCCACGGGTTGCCGGTTGCGCGCAGCAGCGGGCCCGTGACCCCGAGGTCCAGCAGCGTCTGCTGATCGACGACCGAGGTGCCGCGCAGCCGCTGGAGGACGATCTCGTTGGCGTTGAGGATCGCGCCGTACTCGTCGGCGCGCTCGGGCATGATCGCCAGGAACTCGCGCAGCTTCGGCTCGAACCCCGCCGGGATGTCCTCGATCACACCGCCGACCTGGAAGTAGCGGGTGTGCATGCGCTGGCCAGAGCTCATCTCGAACAGGTCGAGGATCCGCTCCCGCTCGCGCAGGCAGTAGAGGAAGATCGAGACCGCGCCGAGGTCCAGCGCGCTCGTTCCGAGCCAGATCAGGTGGGAGGCGATGCGGTTCAGCTCGAGATGGATCACCCGCAGGTACTGGCCCCGCCTGGGGACCTCCACCTCCGCCAGCGTCTCGACCGCGCAGCAGTAGGCCATCGCGTTGAAGTAGTAGGACAGGTAATCCATCCGCTCGACGACCGGGATCACCTTCCAGTAGGCCTTGTCCTCGGCGGTCTTCTCGATGCCGGTGTGCACGTAGCCGACGATCGGTTTGATGTCCCTGACGATCTCCGCCTGGAGCGTGACGAGCAGACGCAGCACGCCGTGGGTGGCCGGATGGTGAGGGCCGAAGTTGAGCGTCAGGAGCTCCTCGGTCACGTCCTCGCCGCCCATCGCGGGCTCTTCGAGGCTCGAGAGCGTGATGCTCTGCTCGCGCCTGCGGTACTCCGAGATCGGCGGGTTCCCGGTCGGGTTCATTCGCGCGCCTCCAGCCACCGGGTCTCGTCGCGGGTGAAGATCACCGGTTCGCCCCCGACGGGGAAGTCGCGTCGCTGCGGGTGGCCCTCGTAGTCCTCGGGCATCAGGATCCGTCGCAGATCGGGATGGCCCCGGAAGACGACGCCGAACATGTCGTAGACCTCGCGCTCCTGGTGGTTGGCCGTGGGCCATTCAGGCGTGACCGAGTCGACCTCCGGCGCGTCGGTCGGGACGCGGAGCTTCACCGTGATCCGATCCACGCGTCTCATGTCCAGCAGCTCGTAGACGACGCTCAGTCGCGGCTCCTCGGGATGGTGGTCGACGCCGTGCACGCTGGCCAGGAAGCCGAAGCCCTTCTCCCGCAGCGTCGCGAGCACGCCTCGCACCTGCGCCGGGTCGATCACGAGGGTCGCCCGGCGGCGGAAGTAAACCGTCGAGAGGGCCGCGCCGCCCAGGTCCTGGGCGAGCAGCTCCAGGCCCGTGGCGTCGGGCATCTAGGGGCGCTCCTCGGTGCCGACGGCGTCGTAGCGCTCGCGCCAGCCCGCCTCGGGGTCGTTCTGGACCAGGTCCCTGAGCTTGAGCACGCCGTGCATCAGCGCCTCGGGCCGCGGCGGGCAGCCCGGCACGTGGACGTCGATCGGCATGAACTTGTCCGCCGGGACCAGGGCGTAGTTGTTGAAGACGCCCATCGAGCTGCAGCAGGCTCCCATCGAGATCGCCCACTTCGGCTCGAGCATCTGGTCGTAGAGCCGGCGGATGATCGGCGCCATCTTGATCGAGACGCGCCCGGCGAGGATGATCAGGTCCGCTTGGCGCGGTGACGCCCGGAAGGCCTCGTAGCCGAAGCGGGCGATGTCCATGCGCGGGCCGGCGGTCTGGAACTGCTCCATCGCGCAGCAGGCGAGCCCGAAGGCGAGCGGGAAGAACGAGTTCGACCGCGCCCACGCCACGGCCGAGTCGAGCGTCGTGGTCATCACCCGTTCCTGCACGTAGGTCTCGAGCTCCTCGCCTTCGAGGTGCGCGGGCCGGTTGGGTCCTTCGAGCTCGGCCCCGCGCAGCAGCTGATGGGCGTTGAGTTCGCGCACCCGGAGCCGGTCGGGGTCGACGGGCTTCCCGAGCGGTGAGAGCGGGTCGCGTTTCACCTCCACTCGAGGGCCCCTCGCCGCCACACGTAGACGAAGGCCACGAACAGCAGCACGACGAACACGACCGTCTCGGTGAGCGCGTACGTGCCGTAGGCGCGCAGCTCCACGGCGATCGGGTAGAGGAAGATGACCTCGATGTCGAACAGGATGAACAGCATCGCGATCAGGTAGAAGCTGATTCCGAAGCGCATCCCCCGCTTGATCTCGGAGGGCAGCCCGCACTCGTAGGGGTCCTGCTTGTGGGGCGTCGCCCGGCGCGGGCCGATGACGGAGTTGAGGACGGCGAAAGCCCCGCCGACGGCCCCGCCAAGTACCAGAAAGACGATCGCGGGGAGATAGCTGCGAAGCACCGCGCGCTGTTATATCACTGCTTGTGGCAGGGTGTTACATAGTGGCAATCGGCTCGATATCGGCTGATGAATGAGGCCGTCGTCGCGGCCTGTCTGGCGGTTGCCGCGCTCAATCTGCTCCCCGGTCTGCTCGGCGCCTACGTCTACTGGCAGGGGGATACGGCGGGCCGG
This sequence comes from uncultured Solirubrobacteraceae bacterium, assembly GCA_963760785.1. Taxonomy (GTDB): domain Bacteria; phylum Actinomycetota; class Thermoleophilia; order Solirubrobacterales; family Solirubrobacteraceae; genus Palsa-744. Next base: position 494,246 of record CAVXEL010000003.1, read on the forward strand.
ACAGCAAGGGCCTTCTGGGTGCTGCTGCGCGTCGGGCAGGGCTCGGCGCTGACCCTGGCCGTGGCGGTCGGCTCGCTCGCGGCGGCCGGGAACTACTCCAGCGAACGCCTCTTCTACCTGTACGCCCTGCTGCCCCTCGCGATCGGCTTCGTCGCCGAGCAATTGCGGGCGACCGCCGCGCAGACGATCCTCGATCAGCGTGGCCTGGAGGGCGCGCAGGCCGTGGCGGCGCTGCCCGAGTCCGACCAGCACGAGTTGGTCGCGTCGATCATGCGGCGCGAGACAGGCGTGATGGGCCTCTCGGCCCTGGTCGTCGTGTTCCTCGCGCTGCGGGCGGCGGGCACGGCCCACGGGTTCTGAGCGGGTCTATATATTCCCGACCGCATGAAGGCCGCTGCCACGACGCTGGCCCTGCTCGCGTGCGCCGCCGTGTTGGGCGCGTGCGGCTCGCAGGGCATTCAGGTTGCGAAGACAAGCCCCTACTACCGGGGTGCGGTCCTGTTCAGGGACCACTGCTCGGGCTGCCACACGCTTTCGGTCGTCGGCGCCCAGGGCTCGGCGACCAGCATCGCCAACCGCGTGAAGACCAACGGGCCCAACTTCAACATCCGCAAGGAGAACGTCGAACAGGTCCTCTACGCGATCCGCAACGGCGGCTTCTCGGGAGCGATCATGCCGGAGAACATCGTGGTGGGTCCGAACGCCCAGGCGGTCGCGGAATTTCTCGCCGCGTACTCGGGGCGTCAGTCGCAGAACGTGCCGCACACGCCGATCACGCTCTCCACCGGCAAATCTTCCGGAGAAGGGGCCAAGGCCGCGCCGGGGACGACCACCGGCGGCAAATAGGCGGCCGTGAGGGCGGCGCGGTGCTCGACCTCAGGCTGATCCGCGAGGACCCCGAGGCGGTGCGTGCCGCGCTCGCCCGGCGTGGCGGGGAGGCAGCCGGCGCGCTGGAGCAGGTGATCGTCCTGGACCGCCGCCGCCGCGAGCTGCTGCCCGAGCTGGAGGGCCTGCGGGCTGAGCAGAACGCGGCCAACGACCGCATCCGGGCGGCTGCCGAGGACGAGCAGCGACGGCGCGAGATCGAGGCGATGCGCGAGGTCGCGGCACGCGCCAAGCAGCTCGAGCAGCAGCTCGCCGCGGTGGAGGCCGAGCTCCAGGAGGCACTGGCTCCGCTGCCCAACCTGCCCGACCCGACGGCCGCTCCGGGGCCCGAGGACGAGCTGGTGCGCGAGGTCGGCGCCCTCCCAGAGCTCGACTTCCCCCCGCGCGACCATCTCGAGCTGGCCGGTCCGATGATCGACATGGACCGCGCCGCGCGCCTGTCCGGCTCCCGATTCGCCTACCTGAAAGGCGACCTGGTGATGCTCGAGCTCGCACTCGTGCGCTGGGTGCTCGAGAAGCTCCGTGGCCGTGGCTTCGAGCCGGTGATCCCGCCCGTGCTCGTGCGCGAGCGTGCCCTCTACGGCACCGGCTTCCTGCCCGACACCGAGCAGCAGATCTACACGCTGCCCGAGGACGAGCTGTTCCTGGTGGGGACCTCCGAGGTCGCCCTGGCCTCGCTGCACGACGACGAGATCCTCGAGTCAGAGCAGCTGCCGCTGCGCTACGCGGGGTTCTCGCCGTGCTTCCGCCGTGAGGCGGGGGCGGCGGGAAAGGACACTCGTGGGATCTTCCGCGTGCACCAGTTCGACAAGGTCGAGATGTTCAGCTTCGTCGCGCCCGACGAGTCGGCCGAGGAGCACGAGCGGATCCTGGCGATCGAGGAGGAGATCCTCGGCGAGCTGGGTCTGGCCTACCGGGTGATGAACATCGCGGTCGGGGACCTGGGCAACTCGGCCGCGAAGAAGTACGACTGCGAGGCGTGGCTGCCCGGTCAGGGGCGCTACCGCGAGCTGACCTCGTGCTCGAACACGACCGACTACCAGGCGCGACGGCTGAACATCCGCATGCGCGACGGCAGGCGAACCCGCACCGTCCACACGCTGAACGGGACCGCGGTCGCGGTCGGGCGCACGCTCGTCGCCCTGCTGGAGAACGGGCAGCGGGCGGACGGCAGCGTCGAGCTGCCCGCCGTGCTGGTGCCCTTCGGGGCGCCGTCGGAGCTCGGGCCGGCGCCGGGCGCGTAGTCCGTCTGCGCCGGTCGACCGGAGGTCAGCGGGCGAAGCGCCTCGCCCCTTCACCTCGCCAGGAGGACATCAAAGGGATAGGCTGCGCGGCCATTGTCAACCCGGGGGGGCCCCAACGTGCAGGACCAGCGGACGCGCGTTCTGGAGGCGATGGCCGACCTGATGGCCGAGCGCGCCGGCGGGCCGCACGAGCTGTCCGCGGCCGAGCTGCAGCGCTCGCTCGGGGGCGCCCGCACCGGCTCGTCGCGAGGCTGCTCGCCGACCGCGAGGCGGCGCTCGTGGCGGCCTTCGACCTCGGCGTGGAGCGGGTCTCTCCGCTGCTGGTCGAAGCCTTCGCCTCCGAGTCGCGCTGGCTGGACCGGATCAAGGCCGCGCTGGCGGCGCTGCTGCGCTTCATCGAAGCGGAGCCTGCGCTCGGGCGGGTGCTCGTGATGGCGCCGGGCGGCGCCGAGCGTGCGATGCGGCGGCGGATCGAGGCCATGGACGCGCTCGCCGCGGCCCTCGATCCGGGCCTCCCGTCCCGGGCGGCTGGCTGGCAGGCGCCCGACCCGGCGATCGCCGAGGCCGGCCTCGGTGCGGCCGTCGCGATCCTGCAGCGGGGGCTGCTCTCCGAGCCCCCGACGGCGCCGATCGATCTGTTCGGTCCGATCGTCAGCGTGATCGTGCTGCCCTATCGGGGACCTGCGATCGCGCGGCACGAGCTCGTCCGCCCGGCGCCGCCGCCGCGATCGTCGCGGCGGGGCTCGGCCCGCGACGACGGTCCGGAGCCGCCGGCGCGGCTGACCTACCGCACGACGAGGGTGCTGGAGGCGATCGCCGACTACCCCGGTGCCAGCAACCGGGAGGTCGCCGAGCGGGCCGGCATAGTCGATCAGGGGCAGGTCTCGAAGCTCCTGTGCCGCCTGGAGGCGAGGGGGATGATCGAGAAGCTCGCCGAGCGGCGGACCAGGGGGGCGCCGAACTCCTGGCAGCTGACGACGCTCGGCAAGGGGTTGCTGATCCCAGCTGAGGACCGGAGGCGCCGAGCTCCTGGCGGCTGACGACGCTCGGCGAGGGTCGCCGACCCCGAGCTGGGGACCTAGTAGATGCGGACGAGGATCGAGCGCGCAGGCCCTTCAGCGGCGCAAGCGTCAGCCGATAGACGCCCGGACCGAGGCGCCTGCTGCCGGTCAGCCGCCGGGTGTTGCGCCCGGCGGCTCCCGAGATCATGCTCGTCCTACCCAGCGTGATCCAGCGCAGGCGCCCGTGCAGGCGCGCCCGACGGGCGAACGTGACGCGGATTCGCGCGGCGACGTTGAGGTTGAAGGAGAAGCCGACCTTGGCGGCCGTGGGGCGGGCCTCGTCGAGGGCGATGATCGACAGCGTCGTCAGGCCGAGCCCCGTCAGCTGCACGGTGAGCGGCCCCTTCGCGGCGGCGGTCACGGGCGGCGCTGGGGGCGGGCCGGATGCGGGCGTCGCGCCCGGGCTGCCGGCGGATCCGGGTTCGCCGTGGCCCGCTTCGTGCTGGCCGGGCTCGAAGCCGAGCACGCCGTTTGGGCTGCCCACCCCCGAAGGTCCGTCATAGCCGGTGGAGGCGCGGCAGATGAGCTGCCCGGCGCAGCTGGTCTGCGCCTCTTCGGCCGCGCTGCACGAGGAGAGCCCGCGTTCTGTCGGTTCGAACGCGCATTCGCCGTTGGAGCCTTCGGTGACGTCGTGGAGTTTTCCGGGGGCGTTGCGGAGCGTTTCGTACAGCGTCTTGGCGGGGTAGGGGACGCCGTGCGAGCCGCCCGCCAGGGCGAACACGCCGGCGATGATCGGCGAGGCGAGGCTCGTGCCGCCGTAGGTGCACCATTCGTTGAGCGTCTTTTCGACTTTTTTGCCGGCGAGTTCTTCTTCGTAGGGGATCTGGCATTCGCCGCCCGGACTGTCGGAGTCGCGGATCACGAGGCCCGTGTACGGGTCGGCGTCCGCCGCGACATCGGCCACGGCCCGGCTCGGCCCGCAGCCCACTTCGGCCCAGTCGCTCGCCTGGGTCTGCCATTCGGCCGCCGGCGAACACTTCGCTGCAGCCGCTTCCGCCCGGCGCCCGAGCCGTTCCAGACCGTCTCCTGCTGGCCGCGCTCCTCGGGGCCCAGCGTGAGGCGCGTGCCGCCGACCGCGACGACGTGGGGTGAGGTCGCCGGGTAGTCGACGAACCCGCCGCCGAACGGGTTGGACCAGTTGCGAAAGCCGTAGTCCCCTCCCGAGGCGGTGATCACGATCCCCTGGTGGTTGAAGGCCGTGTCGCCTTCGAGACTCGCCTCGGGCCCGCCCCAGGAGTTCGAGACCTCGTTCGCGCCGAGGGCGACGGCGGTCGCCTCGGCAGCTTCCAGATTCTCGTATTCGGCCGGTCCCCGCAGTTTGTGCCCGGACAGTTCGCCCGCCTCGACCAGCAGGATGTGGCAGCTCTGGCAGACCGCGTGGGCGGACTCGATGTCCAGCGAGATCTCCACGCCCCAGCCGATCGCTTCTTCTGCTTCTTCTTTCTTTTCGGTCGTGGCGCTTTCCTGGAATTCTTTGAGTTCAGCGGTGGATTTGGGAAACGGGAGACCGCTCGGCTGGCTCGACCCGGTCTGGCCCGACCTTGCTGAAGCAGCCTCGCTTCGCAGGCCGGCAGGTCGAATTCTTCGTCGTAGGTCCTGAGGTCCTGTTCGGCGGTCGGGTCGTTGTAGGCGTCGACCAGCGCGATCGTCTCTGTTTCGGGGGCGGATTCGGGCAGCCCGTAGGCGCTGTGGAGGTCCTGGGGGCGCAGTCCGATCAGCCCGCCGCTCGGCTTCGGGGCTTCAGCAGGGCGCGGCCGGGAGGCCCTGCGGACGCATTCCGATCGGATGCGTGTGCCTGCGGGCTTCGGCCGTGACCGGGACGAGCTGGAGCGCCTGGCAGCGCGCCGTGGCCAGGAATGGGCGGGCCGCAGGGAGCCCGCACCGCGTAGTTGGATTCGGGCAGCGGGGCGACCGTTTCGCTCGCCGCGGCGCTCGCGCACGGGAGCAGCAGCGCGGCAAGCGCCCCGCGGGTGGCGAGCTTTGAGATCTGGCGCAGGGGTCGACTCATTCTCCCGGTGCTCTCTCACCATCTTCGGTATTTGCGGGCTGCTGCTTGAGCGACGGCGAGCGACGCAGACGCATTGTGCCGCGCCGGTCACCGGATCGTCACCGCATCGTCACGGCGGCGTCACCTCCTGCGCGCCCCCTGGCGGCGAACATGCTCGTGAGGGGCCGGCGGTGGCGATGGGCGGCCGGCGAGCGCGGCGCCAGGTACGCCCCAGTCACGGATCGCCGCCGATCCGCGCATCGCAGGAGCGCGGCGCGCGGGGCGGGAGCGCACCTCCCGTCCCGCCGCCATTACGCTGAGTGGGAGATGTCCCCTTCTGGCTTCCTGCTCGCGCCCGAGCCGCCGCCCAAGCGAGTTGGCGTCGTCGTGTCGCTGGCGGCGGTGGCGCTGAGCACGCTGATCATCTATCCGCTCCGTCACGTCGCGCCGGTGGCCTCGCTCAGCGTCGTCTACCTGCCCGCCGTGCTGATCGTCTCGATCATCTGGGGCGCGTGGTTCGGCCTGGCCACGGCCGTCATCAGCGCGGGAGCCTTCAACTTCTTCCATCTCCCGCCGACGGGCGAGTTCACGATCAGGGACTCGCGCAACTGGGTCGCGCTGGTCGCCTTCCTGGTCGTTGCCTTCATCGCCAGCTCGGTCGCGGAGATAGCCCGCGCGCGCACACGCGACGCGCAGGAGCGCCGGCGCGAGGCCGACCTGGCGGCCGAGATGGCCCGGCTGCTGCTGCGCGGAAACAGCCTCGCCGAGGCGCTTCCCACCGCCGCGGCCCGGCTCGCCCAGACGCTCGACCTGACCTGGGCCGCGATCGAGATGGAGACCGTCGAAGGCGACGAGCGCCAGGTCGCCTTCCCGCTGCGCGAGGGCAGCGCGCGGCTCGGGACGCTGGTCGTGGGCGCGGGCAGCTCCGAGGCGAGCCTGCGCAGGGTCCAGGAGCGGGTCGTGCCTGCACTGGAGGCGCTGCTCAGCGCTGCGCTGGAGCGCGAGGGCCTGCTCGGCGGAGTCGTCGAGACGGCTGCTCTGCGGCGGGCCGACACGATCAAGACGGCGCTGCTGCGGGCGGTCTCGCACGACCTCCGTTCCCCGCTGACGGCGATCTCGGCGGCAAGCGAGGCGGTCGCCTCGCCGACGCTGTCCGACGACGAGCGGGACGAGATGGCCGCTGTGATCCAGGAGGAGACGATGCGTCTCTCGAGGCTTGTGGACAACCTGCTCGACCTGTCCCGTCTCGAAGCCGGCGCCGCCGAGCCGCGCCGGGACTGGGTCTCGGTCGACGAGCTGATCCGCGCCTCCGTCGCCGAGCTGGGCGGGCAGGGGCAGGACTTCTCGCTGTCGATCGACCCCGACCTGCCGCTGGTGAGGGTCGACGCGGTGCAGATGGAGCGGGCCTTCGTGAACGTCCTCGAGAACGCCCGCCGGCACTCCGGCGGGCATCCGCGTGTCGGTCCGCGCCCGCGCCGTCCGCAGCCTCGCCGGATCGCGTCGCGCCGGCGGCCAGGACGGCGCCGGTGGCCGCGGCCGCGGCGACCGCGTGATCGTGCGGATCGTCGACCGCGGCCCGGGCATCCCGCCGGCGCAGCTGGAGCGCGTGTTCGAACCCTTCTACCGCGCCGGCACCCCCGGCGGCGAACACCGCGGCTCGGGCCTCGGCCTCGCGATCGCTCGAGGCTTCACCGAGTCGAACGCCGGCACGCTGCACGTGGAGTCCCTGCCCGGCCAGGGCGCGACCTTCGTCTTCGAACTGCCACTGCACGAGGAGCCCTCCGGGCCGGACGAGCACGTCCCCGTGGGGCAGGCCTCGGGAGCGGCGCCGGCGGAGGCGGGCCCAGAGCCCGAGCCATGATCGATCCCCCGGCCGAGCCCGCCCGCCCGACGCGGGTCCTGGTCGTCGACGACGAGCCGCAGATCGTGCGCGCCCTGAAGGTCGTGCTGCGCGAGGCCGGCTTCGAGGCCGTGCCCGCCGAAACCGCCTCCGAGGCGCTCGACCTCGCCGCGGTGCGCCCGCCCGAGGCCGCGATCATCGATCTGGTGCTGCCCGACGTCGACGGCATCGAGCTGACCCGCAGGCTCCGGGAGTGGAGCGAGATGCCGATCCTGGTGCTATCCGCGGTGGGCGAGGAGACGCAGAAGGTCACGGCTCTGGAGGCGGGGGCGGATGACTACGTCACCAAGCCCTTCGGGGCGCGCGAGCTCGTGGCCCGCCTCCAGGCCGCGCTGCGCAGGGCGGGCCGTGTCGAGGACGAGCCGTCGATCGTCGCCGATGGGCTCGAGATCGACCTCGCCGCGCGGGTCGTGAGCCGTGGTGGAGAGACGATCCATCTGACCCCGATCGAGTTCGACCTCCTGCGCGTGCTGGCGCGCAACCGCGGGCGCCTGATGACCCACCGCAAGCTGCTCGTCGAGGTGTGGGGGCCCGAGTACGTGGACGACGTCCAGCCGCTTCGCACCCACATCGCCAGGCTGCGGGCGAAGATCGAGCCCGAGGCGAGCCCGCGCTTCATCCTCACCGATCCGGGCGTGGGCTACCGCTTCGCGCAGTAGCGCCTCCGCGCGCGCAGCCGCGGATCGGGTGTCACGAAATCGTAATGCGCCCGCGTCGATTCGTAACGGGACCGTGACACCTCCGGTCCCATAGTGACGGCCATGGACGCCGTAGCGATCATCCTCGGTATCGCAGCCTTCGCGATCCTCCTCCTGCTGGTCGAGGGGATCGACAGGGTATGAGCGCCAGCCGCTCGCCTGCTTCACCGAACCCGCCAGTCCGTGAGCGGCGCGGACGTACTCGGCCTGGTCGTCTCGGTGCTCGTGATCGCCTATCTCCTCTACGCGCTCGTTCGCGGGGAGAAGCTCTGAATCGATGACCTTCGCGGGCTGGCTGACGATCGTCCTGTTCGTGGTGCTGCTGTCGGCGCTGGCGCTGCCGCTGGGCAGCTACATGGCCAAGGTGTACACCGGCCAGCGCGTCTTTCTCTCGCCGATCCTCGGCGGTCCCGAGCGTCTGCTCTACCGGATTCTGCACACCGACCCCGAGCAGGGACAGGACTGGAAGCAGTACGCGAAGAGCCTGCTCATCTTCTCGCTCGCCGGCTGGCTGCTCCTGTACGTGATCCTGCGCACCCAGAACGCGCCCTGGGTGCCCCACGCGCTGAACCCGCTCGGGTTCAAATCCGCGCCCTGGAACGTGACGTTCAACACGACGTCGTCGTTCATGACGAACACGAACTGGCAGTACTACGGCGGCGAGACGACGATGACCTACCTCAGCCAGATGATCGGGCTGACCGTCCAGAACTGGCTCTCCGCCGGCGTCGGCATCGTGGTCGCGGTGGCCCTCATCCGCGGGATCGTCGGGCGCAGCGGCAAGAGCATCGGCAACTTCTGGCAGGACATGGTGCGCACGATCCTCTACGTGCTGGCGCCGATCTCGGTGATCGGCGCGATCGTGCTCGTCTCCCAGGGTGTGATCGCCAACATCTCCACTTATCTCACCGTGCACACCGTCACCGGGCTGACGCAGTCGATCGCGATGGGCCCGGTCGCCTCCCAGGAGGCGATCAAGGAGCTGGGGACCAACGGCGGCGGGTTCTTCAACACGAACTCCGCCCACCCGTTCGAGAACCCGACTGCGTTCAGCAACTTCTTCGAGATGCTGCTCGTGCTGATCATCCCGGCCGCGCTCGTCTTCGCCTACGGGCGGATGACCGGCAACCGCCGGCAGGGCTACGCGATCTACGGAACGATGATGGTGATGTTCCTGGGCGCCGTGATCGTCGCCTACATCGCCGAGGCGCACGGGTCGCCCGCGCAGCACGCCGCCGGACTTCACACCGGCGTCATATCCGGATCCGGCGGCGGCAACCTCGAAGGCAAGGAGCAGCGCTTCGGCATCGCCGGCTCGGCGCTGTTCGACGTGGTCACGACCGTCACCTCCTGCGGCGCGGTGAACAGCGCGATCGAGTCCTACACCGGGATCGGCGGCGCCGTCCCGTTCGCCAACCTGTCGGCCAGCGAGGTGATCTTCGGCGGTGTCGGCACGGGGCTCTACTCGATCCTGCTCTACGTGCTCCTGGCCGTGTTCATCGGCGGCCTGATGGTGGGTCGCACGCCCGAGTGGCTCGGAAAGAAGCTCGAGGCCAGAGAGATCAAGCTCGCCGGGCTCGGCATCCTGGTCACGCCGCTGGCCGCGCTGTTCTGCACGGCGCTCGCCGTCGCCAGCAAGTCCGGGCGCGTGTCGATCTCCGAAGGCGCGCTCAGCAAGGCCGGGGGCCACACGCCGCAGGCCTTCTCCGAGTCCTTCTACGCCTATCTCTCGCAGGCCAACAACAACGGCTCGGCCTTCGCCGGCTACACCGGCTTCATCCAGCCCAACGCAGGCAACGCCGGCAGTCACGGCATCACCTTCGCCGACCTGCTCGGCGGCTTCGACATGCTGTTCGCCCGCTATGCGCCGATCCTGTTCGCGCTCGCCGTCGCCGGAGCGCTGGCCGGCAAGCGCGTGACGCCGGCGGGCCTCGGCACGATGCGCACCGACAACCCGACGTTCGTCGTGCTGCTGATCGGGGTGATCGTCCTGGTCGGCGCGCTGACCTTCTTCCCCGCCCTGTTGCTCGGACCGATCGTCCAGGGCCTGACCGGACACCTCTACTGACATGCGCCGCGACATCGTCACCTCGGTCCTCGCCGTGATCGCCTTCACGATCCTGCTCGGCCTCGTCTACCCCCTGTTCATCACCGGCGTCGGCCAGGTCGCCTTCCCGGGGAACGCCAACGGACAGCAGATCCACCTCAACGGCAAGCTCATCGGTTCGAAGATCATCGGCCAGAACTTCGGCACGCCCGTGCTCGGGAAGAACGGCAAGCCCAAGGAAGTCAAAGGCGCGGTCGTCACCGAACCGGACCCCCGCGACTTCCAGGGTCGTCCCTCTGCGACGGAAGGCGGCGCCTACAACGCCGCGGCGAGCACGTTCTCCAACAAAGGCCCCAACAGCGTCAAGACCAGGGAAGCCTACGAAGAAAACATCAAGGCCTACCTCGAACTGAACAAGCCGTACTACCCCCGGCTGACCGTCGCGAAGATCCCGGTCGATGCCGTCAACGCCTCGGCGTCGGGGCTCGACCCCGATATCTCCAAGGCGAACGCCTGGATCCAGGCTCGCCGCGTCGCGGTGGTGCGCCACCTCCCGCTGAGCACGGTGGACAGCCTGATCGCGAAGTACACCTCGGGCCGCGGGCTCGGCTTCTCCGGCGAGGAAGGCGTGAACGTCCTCGAACTCAACCTTGCACTCGACCGCCTCACAGGAGGAACGCCCTGATGTCCGCGCCGGTGCCCGCAACGCATGAACGCCAGGCGATCTCGCTCTTCCAGCGCGACCTCGTCGTGCGGGCTCTGATCGACAGCCTCAAGAAGCTCGATCCCCGCATCCAGATCCGCAACCCGGTGATGTTCGTCGTGGAGATCGGCTCGGTCATCACGACGGTCACCTGGCTGATCCAGGTGTTCGGCGGCAAGCCGCTCGGAGGCGGGCACGAGGAAGCCTGGTACACGTTCACGATCTCCTTCTGGCTGTGGCTGACGGTGATATTCGCCAACATGGCCGAGGCCTTCGCCGAGGGCCGCGGACGGGCCCAGGCCGACACGCTCCGGGCGATGCGCAAGGAGACCGTTGCGACGATGGTCGACGGCTCGACCAGGGCCGCCTCGGAACTGGCCCGTGGCGACATCGTCGTCGTCGAGGCCGGCGAGCTGATCCCCGGCGACGGAACAGTCATCGAGGGCATCGCCACGGTCGACGAGTCGGCGATCACGGGAGAGTCCGCGCCGGTGATCCGCGAGTCCGGCGGCGACCGGAGCGCTGTGACCGGCGGCACGCGCGTGACCTCTGATCGGATCGTCGTGGAAATCACGCAGGAACCGGGGCAGTCGTTCCTGGACCGGATGATCACCCTCGTCGAGGGCGCCGAGCGCCGCAAGACCCCTAACGAGATCGCGCTGAACATCCTGCTGGCTGCGCTCACGCTGATCTTCGTGATCGTCGTGGCGACGCTGCGGCCGTTCGGGCTGTTCGCCGGCACGACGATCTCCGAGACGACGCTGATCGCGCTGCTGGTCGCCCTCATCCCGACCACGATCGGCGCCCTGCTCAGCGCGATCGGGATCGCCGGCATCGACCGCCTGGTGAGCCGCAACGTGCTCGCTCTCTCGGGCCGCGCCGTCGAGGCCTCGGGCGATGTCGACGTCCTCCTGCTCGACAAGACCGGCACGATCACGATCGGAAACCGCCTCGCCTCGGAGTTCGTGCCGATGCCGGGAGTGCTCCGAGTCCGACCTGGCCGAGGCCGCCCAGCTCTCCTCGCTCGCCGACGAGACCCCCGAGGGGCGCTCGATCGTCGTGCTCGCCAAGCAGTACGGGATCCGCGAGCACGACATGGCTTCGATCCACGCCGAGTTCGTCCCCTTCACCGCGCAAACGCGGATGAGCGGCATCGACCTCGACGGCCAGCAGCTGCGCAAGGGCGCGGGCGACGCGATCATCGATCTGGTCACGCGCGAAGGCGGATCGCCGCCGCCGGAGCTCCAGGCACAGCTCGACCGGATCGGGCGCGAGGGCGGCACGCCGCTGGCCGTCGCCCGCGACAACCAGGTCCTGGGCGTCATCTACCTGAAGGACACGATCAAGGAGGGCATGAAGGTCCGCTTCGATCAGCTCCGGGCGATGGGCATCAAAACCGTGATGGTCACCGGCGACAACCGCCTGACGGCGGCGAAGATCGCCGAGGAGTCGGGTGTCGACGACTTCCTCGCCGAAGCCACGCCCGAGCGCAAGCTCGACCTGATCCGCGAGCAGCAGGCCGAGGGTCGCCTGGTGGCGATGACCGGCGACGGCACCAACGACGCCCCGGCGCTCGCGCAGGCCGACGTCGGCGTGGCGATGAACACCGGCACCCAGGCCGCGCGCGAGGCGGGCAACATGGTCGACCTCGACTCCAACCCGACGAAGCTGATCGAGATCGTCGAGGTGGGCAAGCAGCTCCTGATAACCCGCGGCGCGCTGACGACGTTCTCGATCGCCAACGACGTGGCCAAGTACTTCGCGATCCTTCCTGCGATATTCGTCACGACCTGGGCGACCACACCGGTGGCAAGGGCCCGCTGCACGTGCTCAACATCATGAGTCTGGGCAACCCGCAGTCGGCGATCGTCTCGGCGATCATCTTCAACGCGCTCATCATCCCCCTGCTGATCCCTCTGTCCCTGCGTGGCGTACGCTACCGGCCGATCGGGGCGAGCGCGCTCCTGCGCCGCAACCTGTGGATCTACGGCCCGGCGGCATCATCGCCCCGTTCATCGGGATCAAGCTGATCGACCTGATCGTCTACAACCTGCTCGGGGGATGAACGAGGAGTCACGGGGCCGGGCGGCGGCACGATCCGCGGCGGCCAGGACGTCGCCGGGGTCGCCTGTAGCCCGTTTCGGATGGCGGCCGGCAGGCGGCAAGACCGCTCCGCATGCTGCTCGAGGGTCGCGTCGAGCTTCAGGCGGGCCGACGGTGATCGGCGCTGGGCGAACGCCACGGACGCGCGACACCGGCAGCTCGCCGAGGGCCTGCCGCTGCCGCGATCAGCGCCGCGACGGTGATCGAGGAGATGGACCTGCAGGAATCTTGCGCCGCGCGCCGAGATTGCCTGATCGATGAGCTCGCGCACACGAATGCTCCCGGTACCAGCACGCCAAGCGCTACGAGGACGTCAAGAGGATACTGGCGGCCGGCATCGACGTCATCTCCACGCTCAACGTTCAGCACCTCGAGTCGCTCAACGACCACATTACAGAGCTGAGCGGCATTCGCGTGCGCGAGACGATCCCCGACGCGATCCTCGCGCGTGCCGAGGAAGTGGTGCTCATCGACATCACCCCAGAGGCGCTGCTCGAACGGCTGCGCCCGGGAAGGTCTACCCGGCCGAGCGCATCGATGCGGCGCTGACAACTTCTTCAATGTCGAGAACCTCGCCGCGCTGCGCGAGGTCGCGCTCCGCCAGGTCGCAGAGGAGGTGGGCGCAAAGCGCCTGACCACCGAGCTCGTCGGCTCGCGCGAGGAGAGCCTTGCCGCGGATGCGCCCAGGCCGTCGGCGAGCGCCTGCTCGCGCTCGTCGAGCCGTACCCGGGTGCGCAGCGCCTCGTGCGCCGCGCGTGGCGCTCGCGCCCAGCGTCTGGGCGCGGAGCTCGACCTCCTGTGGGTGCGCGCCCGCCGGCGGACATCTCTCGAGGACGAAGGGCGCTCGCTGTCGCGCTGCGCCAGCTCGCCTCTGTGCTCGGCGCGAGGATGCTGCGAGGAGGAATCCGACGACGTGGCGGCGGCGATCGTCGATGTCGTCTCACGGCGGGGGAGCACCTACATCCTGATCGGCCGCTCGCGCCCGGCGCGAGGTCTCGGCCGCCTGCGCGTGCCGCTGCCGCAGCGGCTGATGGAGCGCCTGCCCGGTGTGGACGTGCGAATCGTCGCCGATCGTTCCAAGTCGTTCGAGCTCGGAGAGACGAGCGCGGCCACGTCTTCATAGTCGCTGTCGTCGGTCTGTACGATCGCCGCCGGCTGCTCGTGACGCCACGGACGCCTGCCTTTTCGTAATCGTCCCCGGCCCGTGCGCGATCCTGCTCCCGTTCAGCGGTGAGGCGATCTCTCGCGCGTTCGCTCGAGGCCGCCGTCCGGCTCGCCAAGGCGGAGAACGCGATTGTGATGCCGGCATTCCTCGCGCGCGTGCCGATGAACCTGCCACTGGAGACGGCCCTGCCCGTGCAGTGCGCGCGGGGGATGCCGCTGCTCGAGGCGATCGAGCAGGCGTCTCGTCGCTCGGATCAGCGTCGTGCGGTCGCGGGCGCTCCGCCCGCGAGCGGGTACTGCCGACCAGACTTCACCGGCATCATCGGCGCGGCTGATCCGCGGGCCCCCGGGCCGGCGGAGCTACGACGATCTGAGGTGGCTGCTGGAGCGAGTCTCGCCGATCTCCTCACTCGCTCGCGTGAAGCACACCCGAGGATCGGGCCGCCGGATGTCCGTCACGAGTCGCGGCACTCAGGTGAGCGACCCACGGCGCTCATAGGACAATGCCTCATAGCCGATGAACGAGGACACCTGAAGGTCTTCATCGGCATGGCCCCCGGCGTGGGGAAGACGTTCCGCATGCTCCAGGAGGGCCGCGCCGAATCCGACAGCGGCCGCGACGTGGTGATCGGCTACCTCGAGCCCCACGGCCGCGCCGAGACGGTCGCCCAGGCAGAGGGCCTCGAGATCATCCCCCGCCGGCAGCGTCGACTACCGGGGCACGCCGCTGGAGGAGATGGACCTGCCCGCGGTGCTGGCCCGCGCGCCCGAGCTGTGCCTGATCGACGAGCTGGCCCACACCAACGCGCCGGGCCTCGAGCACGAGAAGCGCTACGAGGACGTCCGCGACGTGCTCGACGCCGGGCATCGACGTCTTCTCGACCGTCAACGTGCAGCACCTGGAGAGCCTCAACGACCAGGTCACCCAGCTGACCGGCGCGCAGGTGCGCGAGACGATCCCCGACGAGATCCTCTCGGCGGCCGACGAGGTGGTGCTGATCGACCTGACCCCCGAGGCGCTGATCGCGCGACTGCGGGCCGGCAAGGTCTACCGCCCCGAGCGCGTCCCCGCGGCGCTGAACAACTTCTTCAAGATCGAGAACCTCTCGGCGCTGCGCGAGACGGCGCTGCGCCAGGTTGCCGAGGACGTCGAGGTCAAGCGGCTCGTGCGCGAGCCGGCCCCGCCGGTGCGCCGCGACGAGGAGGGGCTGGCCGCGCCCGGCGAGGCGACCCCGCAGGCGATCAGCGAGCGGCTGCTGGCGCTGGCCACGCTCGACCGCGAGTCCGAGCACGTGGTGCGCCGCGCCTGGCGCTCGGCCCAGCGGCTCGACGCCGAGCTCGACGTGCTCGTCGTGCGCCCGCCCGGGCGCCCTCCCAACGCGGAGGACCGGCGCCGGCTGGAGAGCCTGCGGCGCCTGGTGTCGATGCTCGGCGCGCGCCTGCGGGTCGAGGAAGGCGAGGACGTGGCCGCAGTCGCGATCGAGACGGCCCGCGAGCTGGGGAGCGACCTACGTGCTGATGGGCACGCCCAGCCGCGGCGCGGGACTCGGCCGCCTGCGCCCGGGCGGGGAGTCGCTGCTCAGCAGGCTGCTGGAGGGCCTGCCCGGGGTGGACGTGCGGATCGTCGCCGATCCCACCCTGCGCCGCCCGAAGGGCGCAGATGAAGAGCTGCGCCAAGACGGCAGGAGTCCCGGGGGATGGCGGCGAAGGTGCAGGGGACGCCGCCGTAGGTGCCGATTCGCGGCAGCCGGACCGGCGCCACCGATCGGCGGCGACCGGCGCCGCGGAAAAGTCTCTACCATCGCGCAACCCCGCCCGATCGAAGCTTGTGCATGAACCATCGACTCCAGAGCGCGCCACCCCCGACACTCGCCAGCGCGTCGCTCGCCCTCGTCCTCGTCGCTGCGTGGCGCTGGCTGGTCGCGCGTCCCCGCGCGCGACTCGGCGGCTCCGCGCGAGGGTCCCGCGCCCACGCCGCCGCCACCTATCTGACCGGCATCGGCGACGAGCACGCGGACGATGTTCGCCAACCCGCCTGTGGCAGCAGCTGCACACGAAGATCGTCCGCTACATCGCCCCCTACGACGCGGCGGTGCGCGCCGACGATCTCGGGACCAGGCACGCGCCTGGATCCGCGACGCCGAAGCCCAGCACGAGCAGGTGCTGGTCGCCTTCTACCACTCCGAGCACACCCCGACGAAGCTGCCCAGCGTCGCGACCTACCAGCAGGACGTGGCGAAGTTCGTCAAGGACTTCCCCCACGTCCGCCAGTACCAGTCCTGGGACGAGGCCAACCGCGGCAACATCGCCCACGTGCTCGCCAGCCCCTCGGCGGTCGGCGGCGGCCAAGTACTACCAGGCGCTGATCCGCGTCTGCAAGGGCTGCACGGTGATCGGGCTGGACGTGCTCGACGCGGCCAACATCGCCGCCGACGCTGCAGCTACATCTCCGAATTCAAGCGCGAGATCACCGCCTGCGCACCGTGATGCCGAAGATCTGGGGCCTGCACAACTACTCCGACATCAACCGCCTGGAAAGCTGGCGCACGCGCGAACTGATCAGGGCCTTCGGCGGCCAGGTGTGGCTGACCGAGACGGGCGGGATCGTGCAGTTCGGCTCCGGCTTTCCCGAACCGGCACGGGTCCGGGTCTGACGCGGGCGGCGAAGGTGCTGAAGTACATGTTCGCCGTCGCCGCCGCCCACCCGCAGATCAAGCGCCTCTACATCTACGACTGGACCGGCGGGAACAACTCGACGCGCTTCGATGCCGGCCTGATGAACGCCCACAACCAGCCTCGACCCGGGTACGTCATCGTCTGCCGGGCGCTGCACGGCGCGAAATGCGGCGTCAGGACCGCCCGCAACTAGGCGCCGCCGCCACCGGCCGCGCCGTCGAGCGGGCTGCCGCCGCGCCGCGGTCCGCGCGCCCTAACCGCCCGCCACGGCGGGCGCGCCGGACTGGTCGGCGCCCCGTTGGGTCGTCTCGGGCCGCGCGCGCTCGCCACGCCGCGCGGCCAGCCACAGCGCCGCCAGGGCGACCAGTCCGGCGGCGCGCCGTAGAGGGCCAGCCGCTAGAGCGGGTAGAGAGTGCCGCTGTGCAGGCGGAGGTTCAGCGCGGTGAGGTCGCCCGCCCCGATGATGCTCGAGCAGGCCGCGATGGTCGATGCCGAGGGCGGTGGGTGCCAGCGCGCGCGAACAGGCGCCCAGGCCAGCGACGGCCAGCGCCGCCGTCACCAGCGTCCGGGCTCCCGCGGCGAGCCGCGGGCGTGGCCGTCGCGGCGAGCGTGATCGCCGCCGCCGGCCGCCAGCAGGAAGGGCCAGATCGCTCCCCAGCCGCGGCCCAGCCCGAAGGCGGAGGCGATCGTCGGCTGGAATTCGCCCTTGCTCAGCAGGCGGGTCCAGATGTCGGTCTCGTTCTCGTAGCCGACCAGCGGGTGGGTGATCGTCGCGATGGCGATCGCCGTCACGGAGATGGCCGCCAGCGCGACGGTCGGCCCCGGGTGGCGCTTCAGCGCGATCCCCAGGGGGCAGGCGAGGAAGGGCAGCATCGTGATCATGAAGCGGGGGCCCGGCGCGCCGCCCCCGAAGGGCAGGTAGTAGCCGGAGTTGTAGATCAGGTAGCAGGCGCAGACCCCCGCGATCGTGAGAGCCTCGGCGCGGTTGCCGCGGCGGTAGAGCACCACCACGCCGAGCGCGCCCATCGCCAGCACCGGCGAGATCGTGAGCAGCCCGCGGGAGTCGAACAGCAGCGTCGCCAGCACGGCGAGGCTCGGAGTGGATATCCCGAAGAAGCCCTGCTGCTGCTGTTTGATGTTCGCGTAGGCGATGTGGGTCCAGGAATGGAAAGCGGCGTGGTTGTAGAGGAGCAGGGGCACGATCCCGACGACGGCGCCCAGCAGGTAGGCGCCACCGCGTGTCGCGAGCGCGCGCGGGGCGAGCGCTCCGGGCCGCGAGAGCAGGTACAGCCCCAGCACCACCGCCACGAACGTCATCGGGTACTCCGAGGTGATCGCATACCCCACCGCGAGCCCCGCGGCCGCCAGCAGCAGGGGGCGCGGCGGGCCGGCCCGCTCGCGGATCATGATCGCGAACGCGGCGAAGCCGAGCATCGCCGTGAAGACGTGCGAGAAGAGCAGCGTCGAGAAGGGCAGCACCAGGGTGCCGAGGCCGAGGGTCACCGCGGCGGCCGCGCCGTAGCCCGGCTCGAAGCGATCGGCGATGCGCCACACCAGCAGCATCAGCACGATGGCGGGGAGCACGTTCCCCCACCAGCCGACGAAATCGACCATCTCGTCTTCGCCGCGCAGCGCCGGCGAGGCGCGCGCGATCCTCGGCGCGTCGACCGCGTGGAGCACCTCGTAGAAGGGCAGCGAGTACATCGCCAGGCCCGGCGCCCTCGCCGAGTACTTGTGGCCCCGGTAGAAGGCCTCGTCTTTGGTCCGGTAGGGGCCGGCGTCGATCGTCGTGCGGCCCGCGGCGAGCGCCCGGATCAGGTCGTAGTGGGAGCTCTGGTTGTCCGACCAGTTCTCGAGCATGACGGCCGATGCCAGGCCGGCGAGCAGGATCGCCGCAAGCGCGAGCCGTCCGCGACGGCCGGCCGGCAGCAGTCGCCGGCGTCGCTCGGCCCGGCCCCGCGCGCCGGTCCCCGGAGCGCGGGCGGGGGAGAGGTCCCCTTCCGAGGGCGCGCCCATCAGTCGGTTCCGTGCAGCGCCTTCGGCCCCGGCCCGATCTCGTAGATCACGCTCGCGCCCACGGTGCGGCGGGTGACGCCGAGACCGGCGATCGGCTTGGCCGCGGCCGCCGCCGGGTTGGGCGGCTCCAGCGTCTCCAGGCCGTGCTGGACGGGTAGTTCCTTGAGCTGGTTCAGGTGCAGGACGACCGTCCTGATCCCGTAGTAGCGGAGCTTCTCGATGCTGGCCCTGTCGGGGAAGCCGTGCATGCCGCCGCGCAGGTCATCGACGGCGGGCAGGTCGAAGGTGCTGTTCCCGACGGGAATCTCGTAGAAGCCGTCGGTCGAGAAGTACTGCCAGATGCGGTCGTGTGCTCCGTCGGTGGGCAGGTCGAGGCGAGGGCCGGGCAGACCCACTTCGGCGCGGGCCGGCTGGGGCACGACGGGGTGGCCCAGGTGCCCGGCGCCTTCGCCCAGCAGGCCGATCAGGAGTCCCACGCCGACGATCGCCCCGAGTGCGGGGAAGGCGGCGCCGGAGCCCCAGCGGCGGGCTCGCTCGCCCACCCACTGGGCGCCCGCGCCGGCGAGCACCGCGTAGAACAGGGTCGCCAGCATGAAGATCCTGCCCGGGACGCGCACGCCGTTCCAGCCCGGCGCGTAGTTGAACAGGAGCCTGTAGGGGTAGCCCGCCCCGGTCAGCCCGAGCCCCATCGCCAGGACCGAGCAGACGACGATGCCAGCAAGCAGCCCCCAGCGCAATCGGCGGGTGAGCGGCGAGGCTCCCACGGCCAGCCCCACCAGCGCCAGCAGCAGGATCAAGCCGCCCGGGAAGAACACGTCCTCGTTCTGGGAATGGACTTTTTGGCGGATTCCCGACGTCACGGGACCCCAGACCCGGTTCTCCGATGAGGCGGACAGCAGCGCCGCCGGGCCCGAGGAGTAGTTCTCGACTTCCTTGATCGTGCGCTTGGCCGTCGGGTAGTCCGAGGACACCTGCAGGTAGGGCCGCGCCTGGTAGACCGTCACGGCGCCCAGCACGGCGACGCCGATCACGCTCACCGCCAGCAGACGGCGGGGAATCAGCGGCCCACGTGTCGCCGCCGCGCGCGGGCTCTCGCCCGGCTCGCGCGCCGAGGCGTGCGCGGGCGGGTCCTCCGTTGCGCTCGGCGCCCCGCTCCTGCGCCCTCCCCGCCACCACGCGATTCCCGCCAGCAGGGCCAGCACGAGCAGCAGGTAGGCGTACTGCAGCCCCAGCGTGAACCCGAGGCTGATCTGCCAGGCAGACACCAGCCAGCCGGCCAGCACGAGCCCTCGCGAGCCGCGACGGTAGCCCCGCAGCAGCAGGAACAGGGCCAGGGGGATCCCGCCCGAGGAGATCACGTGAAGGTGGCCGGCCTCGGTGATCCGATACGGGGCGTAGGCGTATGCGACCCCGGCGGCCGCCGCGCCCCACCGGTTCAGCCCGAGCTCCCGCGCCAGCAGGTAGGCGGCCACGAAGGCCAGCGACCAGGCGAACAGGAACAGCAGGTTGTAGCGGACGAGCGCTGCGACGGTGCCCGAGCCGAAGAAGGCCGTCGGCCCGTAGCCGAGCAGCGAGTCCGAGAAGGCGAGGCTGAGGGGGTGGGGATAGAAGGCGTTGGCGTCGAACAGGTGTGCAGGGCTGTGCAGCATGGCGTGGCCCACCCAGGCGATCTCCCACGCGGTTCGGACCGGATCGCCCAGGTCGGGCGAGATCCGGCTGGGCAGGTGCAGTACCAGCGGCCAGCTCGTCAGCACCGCCAGCAGGACGCCGGCGAGCGCGACCAGCAGCAGCTCTCCCACCGTGAAGGAGGGCGATGGCGCCCACCGGGCCCGCGTCGTGGCGTCCGAGGGCGGAGCAGGCTGCTCGGGATGGCCGTTGGCGTGCGGCGTGTCGGCCTCGGCCGGGGTGCTTTGGCGGCTTGGCGGAGCGCTGCTCACGGTCCGAGGGGTGTCTTGGGCCGGGGGGATCGGCGCAGCATACGGGAGCCACCTGAGGCATTGCGCGCATTGGCCGCCGAGGCTTGTGACGTTTCGCTCGCGCCTTTTGCGTCAGACTCCCCCGCCATGAAGGTTCTCGTCGTAGGAGCCGGCGGAGTCGGCGCGGCGTTCGCCGCGATCGCCCAGCGACGGCCGGTCTTCGAGCAGGTCGTGCTGGCCGACGTGGCGCTCGAGCGCGCTCGCGCCGCCGCGAGCCGGCTCGGCGAGCCCGATCGCTTCAGCGCCGAGGGCGTCGACGCCTCTGATCGCGCGGCGCTGGTCGAGCTGATCGGCCGGGTGGCGCCGGACGCGGTCCTGAACGCATGCGATCCGCGCTTCGACGAGCCGATCTTCGGGGCCTGCTTCGACGCGCGGGTCACCTATCTGGACATGGCGATGACGCTGTCCCACCCCGACCCCGAGCGCCCGTACGAGCGGCCGGGGGAGATGCTCGGCGAGAAGCAGCTCGCCAGCCACGGCGACTGGGAGCAGGCGGGGCTGCTGGCGCTGGTCGGAATCGGCGTGGAGCCGGGGCTGTCGGACGTCTTCGCACGCTACGCCGCCGACGAGCTCTTCTCCAGCATCGACGAAGTGGGTGTGCGCGACGGCGCCGACCTGGTCGTCGAGGGCTACGAGTTCGCTCCGACCTTCTCGATCTGGACGACGATCGAGGAGTGCCTGAACCCGCCGTTGATCTGGGAGCGGGAGCGGGGCTTCTACACGACCGCGCCGTTCTCCGAGCCGGAGATCTTCGAGTTCCCCGAGGGGATCGGACCGGTGGAATGCGTCAACGTCGAGCACGAGGAGGTCGTGCTGATCCCGCGCTGGGTGCAGTGCGAGCGGGTCACATTCAAGTACGGGCTCGGCCAGGAGTTCATAGACGTGCTCTCGACGCTGCACAAACTGGGGCTCGACTCCACCGAGCCGGTGAGTGTGCGGGGCGTGGAGGTGTCCCCCCGCGACGTCATCGCCGCGGTGCTGCCCGATCCGGCGACGCTGGGCGAGCGGATGACGGGGCGGACCTGCGCCGGGACGTGGGTGACCGGCACCGGCAAGGACGGGCAGCCCCGCTCGACATACCTCTACCACGTGGTCGACAACGAGACGACCATGCGCGAGTACGCCAGCCAGGCCGTCGTCTGGCAGACCGCGGTCAATCCGGCTGTCGCGCTGGAGCTGCTCGACCGCGGCGAGTGGAAGGGCACGGGCGTGCTCGGACCCGAGGCGTTCCCGCCGACGCCGTTCCTCGAGCTACTGGCCGAGCACGGCGCCCCTCACGGGATCCTCGAGAAGACCCCGTAGAGCATCGGGCCGCACCCCGCCGAGGCGGGGCGGAACATTCAGAATTCGACGGGTTCGGCCATTGCCTGTGGCGGTGGCCTTTCCAGGATCCCCGCCGGCGCGGTTTCCGGTTTGCGGGAGAAGTAGTCGCGGAAGAACGGCCGCGAGACGATCATCACGATCACGCCCAGGATCAGGCCGCCGACCCCCATCCAGAGCGGCAGCGAGATGCCGAGGATCGGTTTGGAGAGGTTGTTCGCCGCGTGACCGTAGTAGATCGCCGCGCGTACGCCGACCGCCCACAGGATCAGCCCGCCCAACGCGGGGCCGAGGAAGAGCGTCAGGAAGTTGCGAACGCTCTTGGTCGCCTCCCTGCGGTAGTAGATCGCGCAGGCGACGCCGGTCCATCCGTAGTAGAAGACGATCGGGAAGCCCACCGCGGCGATCGAGGCTTCGAGCACCGAGGAGGACAGCAGCAGCAGCGTGACGGTGACGACGATCGAGAGGGCCCCGAAGCCGAGCGTCGAGACGGTGGGGGTCAGGTAGTTCTTGTGCACCCTCGCCAGCAGGCGGTGGACAGCTTTCCAGTGCGCCATCGAGAGCGTCGTGCGCGCGGTGGGCAGGATCGTCGTCTGCGTCGAGGCTGAGGCGGACGTCAGCACGGTGATGATCAGCAGCTTGTTCCACGGTTCGCCGAACACGCCGGTGCCAAGAGCATTCAACACGTCGCTGGAGTTTTCTTCGCTGGTGATGAACCCGACGCCGTGGAACGCCTGCGCCGAGGCCGACACGACGACGTAGATGAGGACGAGCAGAATCGTGGAGACGACCGCTGCCCTGCCCGGCCCCTCGGCCGGATCCTCCGACTCCTCGTTGACGGCCACCCCCGAATCCCATCCCCAGTAGATGAAGACGGCCAGCAGCAGCGCGACGAAGAGGTCGCTGAACTTCATCGCGAACGGGTTGAACCAGTCGAGCGTGGGCTTGACCGAGCCATGCGGTGCGGAACCGCCGTAGACCTTTGCGAGGGCGACCACCGCGAAGGCGCCGAGGATCACGACCTCGATCCCCAACAACGCCGTCTGGATCCGGGCCGAGAGCTCGATGCCCCGGTAGCAGATCCAGGTCATCAGGACGATCCACAGGACCGCGGCGATGATGATCGCGGCTTTCGAGTTCCCCAGTTCGGTGAAGCCGAACAGCTTGAACGTGTAGATCGCCGCGATGTCCGACAGCGATGCCATCACGATCACGTCGGCCAGGAAGATCGCCCAGCCGTTCATCCAGCCGATCCCAGGCCCCATCGCGCGGGTGGTCCAGGCGAACGTCGTGCCCGCGTCCGGGTCGGCCCGGTTGAAGTATTTGTAGGCCGTCGCGACCAGCAGCATCGGGAAGAACGCGACCAGCAGCACCGCCGGGGCGTGCACGCCGACGCCCTTGACCGCGGCGACGAACCCCAGGGTCGCCGCGAGGGAGTAGGCGGGCGCGGTCGAGGCAACGCCGATGACGACGTTCGAGACGAAGCCGATCGCGTTTTTTTTGAGCCCCTTGTCCATCACTCCCGAGGGCTGCTGCGCGGCTGGTTCGGTGACACCTTCGGTTGCCATCAGGCGGTCTCCTCTGCTCGGGCAGGGACGGGGGCTCGGCGTGTGGCAAAAGTTACGCTCTGGGGCGGCGGAGGCGCAAGTGGCATGTTTCCCAAACCAAACGCCCCGATATGTACATCTGGTACAACTCCCCAGCTGGGTCTTGAACACGCACGCAGTTGAGTGGGGGATCTGCAGGCGTTATCTTTGTCCTGAGTGTCCAGCCCAGCCCACCCGGTCTGGTATCCAAGGGCACAAGCACCCCGCGCGGGGGCACAAGCGACCCGGAAGGAGCACATGCGATGGGTGGCAACGACCGCAGCGACGCCGACTCTCCCGACACGGAATCCACCGGCACGACCTGGGCGCCCGGCCCGTCCGGCCCGGCCCTGGCCGAGGATCCCGATCGCCTGCAGGCGCTGGCACGGCGCAACCTGTGGATGCACTTCACGCGGATGGGCTCATTCGACGAGCACCACTCCGTGCCGGTCATCGTCAGGGGGGAGGGCTGCTACGTCTACGACGAGCACGGCAATCGCTACCTCGACGGCCTCTCCGCCCTGTACTGCGTCAACGTGGGCCACGGGCGGGCCGAGCTCGCGGAGGCCGCCGCTGCGCAGGCCCGGGAGCTGGCCTTCTACACGAACTGGAGCTACGCGCATCCCCCGGCGATCGAGCTGGCCGCGCGGGTGGCCGAGCTGGCGCCGGGGAACCTCAACAGGGTGTTCTTCACCTCGGGCGGCTCCGAGGCGGTCGAGTCGGCCTGGAAGCTCGCGAAGGCCTACCACCGCGCGCGGGGCGAGGCCAAACGCTACAAGCTGATCGCCCGCAAGCTGGCCTATCACGGCGTCTCGATGGGCGCCCTGACGGCGACGGGCCTGACAGCGCTGCGCGAACCCTTCGAGCCCCTGACTCCGGGCGGCGTGCACGTGCCCAACACCAACTCCTACCGCTGGGGCGAGGACCGCGATCCGCTCTGGGCCGCCGACGCGATCGAGGAGGCGATCGAGTTCGAGGGTCCCGAGACGGTCGCGGCGGTGATCCTCGAGCCGGTCCAGAACGGCGGCGGCTGCTTCGTCCCCCAGGACGGCTACTTCCAGCGCGTGCGCGAGATCTGCGACCGCCACGGCGTGCTGCTGATCTCCGACGAGGTGATCTGCGCCTGGGGCCGCCTGGGCCATTGGTTCGGGAGCGATCGCTACGGCTACCAGCCCGACATGATCACGACGGCCAAGGGGATCAGCTCCGCCTACGCGCCGCTCGGCGCGGTGATCGCCGGCGACCACATCGCCGAGCCGTTCCTGCACGGCACGACATCCTTCAGCCACGGGTTCACCTTCGGCGGGCATCCAGTCGCCTGCGCCGTGGGACTCGCCAACATCGAGCTGATCGAGCGCGAGGACCTGTGCGGGAACGTGCGCGCGAACGAGGGCGCCTTCCGGGCGATGCTGGAGGACCTGCGCGACCTGCCCATCGTCGGCGACGTCCGTGGCGCGGGCTACTTCCAGGCGATCGAGCTCGTCAAGGACAAAGCGACGAAGCAGACGTTCAACGACGAGGAATCCGAGCACCTGCTCAGGGGCTTCCTCTCTGGCGAGCTCTACAGGCGCGGCCTGATCTGCCGGACCGACGACAGGGGTGATCCGATCGTGCAGCTCTCTCCTCCCCTGATCGCGGGCCAGGAGCAGTTCGAGGAGATCGCGTCGATCCTGCGTCCGGTGCTGAGCGAGGCCTGCGAGCGAATGGAGACATGGAGCTCACTGTCGAGAGCCTGATCGGCGAGCTCGGCCTGAAACTCGTCTGCGGGCAGGAGTCCGCCAGGACGCACGTCCGCTGGGTGCACAGCACCGAGCTGCCCGACCCGACGCCCTGGCTGAAAGGGGGCGAGGTGCTGCTGACGACCGGCCTGGCGCTCGAGACGCCCAAGCTGCAGCGGGACTTCGTCGAACACCTCGCCGACCACGAGATCGCGGCGCTGGGATTCGGCACGGGCTTCAGCCACAAGCGCCTGCCGCCGGCGCTGGTGACGGCCGCGCGCCGCCGCGGCTTCCCGCTGTTCGAGGTCCCCTACGAGCTGCCCTTCATCGCCATCACCGAGCGGGCGTTCGCCCAGCTTCTGGACGAACGCTACGAACTGCTGCAGCGCACGATGGTCGGCGACGTGCTCGCCGAGGCGCTCAGTGGACACCTCTACCCGGAGGACCTGCAGGCGCGGCTGCGGCCGTTCGGGATCGGCGAGCGCATCGCGGTGCTCACCTTCCGGCTGGCCGACGCGACCGCGGCGGCCGCCGCGGTCGAGGGGCTCCTGGAGGATGAGCACGTGGGCAACCTGGTGGCGATCCGCGGCGGGCTGCTGTGCGCGGTGGTCGACGTCGACGGCTCCGGCGGCGCCGCGCCGCGCGACCCGGTCGCCCTCGCGGCCCGCATCAGGACGGAGCTGACCACGCGGTTCGGCGACACCCAGGCCGGGGCCAGCCGCCCCGCGGCGACCCACTCGCTGCGGATGGCCTTCCACGAGGCGCGCTGCGCCCTGGAGGCGGTCCGGCTGCGCAACGGGGACGCGCCGGAGGTCGCCACCTATGAGGATCTGGGCGCCTTCCAGCTGCTGCTATCGCTGCAGGACGAGGAGGCGCTCAGCTCCTACTGCCGCAGCGTGCTCGGCCCGATCGAACAGGGCGAGGGCGAGTACGGCGACGAGCTCGTGCGCTCGCTGGACGTGTTCATCGAGAACAACGGGCACTGGGAGAAGGCGGCCGGCGAGCTGTACTGCCACCGCCACACGCTGCGCTACCGGATCCGTCGCATCGAGCAGCTGACGGGGCGCGACTTCTCGAGCGCCCGCGATCGGATCGAGTTCTGGCTGGCCCTGCGCGGACGCGAGCTGGCGCGATGATCGGCTGTCCACCGCGACGCCCCCGCCGGGGTCGCCCCTCGACACGAAAAGGAGCGCTCAGCAGATGAGGATCGGGGTTCCCACCGAGATCAAGACCGACGAGTACCGCGTCGCGATAACGCCGGCCGGCGTGCGCGAGCTGACCAGTCGCGGTCACGAGGTGCTGATGCAGTCCGGTGCGGGCGAGGGCAGCGCGATGAGCGACGAGGAGTTCCGCGCCCAGGGCGCCCGGATCGTCGCCGACGCGGATGCCGTGTTCGCCGGGGCGGAGCTGATCCTGAAGGTCAAGGAGCCCCAGCCCGAGGAGGTCGCCCGGCTCGGCGAGCGGCACACGCTGTTCACCTACCTGCACCTGGCCGCCGAGCCGGATCTGGCGCGCGGGCTGATGGCCTCGGGGGCGAGCGCGATCGCCTACGAGACAGTCGAGGACCCCCGCGGAAGGCTGCCGCTGCTGGCGCCGATGAGCGAGGTGGCGGGCAAGATCGCGACACAGGCGGGAGCCTTCATGCTGGAGAAGCCGCTCGGCGGGCGCGGCATCCTGCTGGGAGGGGTCCCCGGGGTGGCGGCCGCGACGGTGCTCGTGATCGGGGGCGGCGTGGTCGGGATGAACGCGGCCTTCATAGCGATCGGCATGGAGGCCGACGTGTTCGTCTTCGATCGCTCGATCGACCGGCTCAGGGAGCTCGAAGTCGCCTTCGGCGGGCGCGCCTCGACGGTCTACTCCTCGACGCTGGCCATCGAGCAGATGCTGCCGGCCGCCGACCTGGTGATCGGCGCGGTCCTCGTCCACGGCGGCCGCGCCCCGCACGTCATAACCCGCGAGCAGCTGAAGCTGATGAAGCCCCACGCCGTGCTGGTCGACGTCTCGATCGATCAGGGCGGGTGCTTCGAGACCTCCAGGCCGACGACCCACTCGGATCCGACCTACGAGGTCGATGGCATCGTGCACTACTGCGTCACCAACATGCCCGGCGCCGTGCCGATCACCTCGACCTACGCGCTGACCAACGCCACCCTGCCCTACGTGATCGACCTGGCGACGCGAGGCGTGCAGGAGGCGCTCGAAGCGGACCCCGGGCTGCGCATGGGGCTAAACGTCAAGGGCGGCGAGATCACCCATCCGGCGGTGGCCGAGGCGCTCGCGCTGCCGGCTGGAGCATGAGCGACGACCGCAGCGCCGGATTCCCAGACCACGACCCAGGACAAACCAGACCAGACCCCCCGAGGAGCGGAGATCGAGATGGCCAGCACCACAGAGACCCTCAGCAACTTCATCGACGGTCAGCCCTCCGCGGGCGGCGGTGAGACAGAAGCGATCCTGAACCCGGCCACGGGCGAGGAGATCGCGCGCGCCCCGGTGTCCAGCACGGAGGAGGTCGACACGCGCCGTCCGGGCCGCCCGCCGTGCCTTCGAGGGGTGGTCCAACACGACCCCTGCCCAGCGCGCCCAGGCATTGCTGGCGATCGCCGACGTGATCGAGGAGCACGGCGAGGAGATCGCCCGTCTGGAGGCGCTGAACGCGGGCAAGCCGATAGAGGCCGTCAGCGGCGACGAGATCCCGGTGATGGTCGACAACCTCCGCTTCTTCGCCGGCGCGGCCCGCTGCCTGGAGGGCAGGGCTGCGGGCGAGTACATGGAGGGCTACACCTCGTTCACCCGCCGTGAGCCCGTCGGCGTGATCGGCCAGGTGACGCCCTGGAACTACCCGCTGATGATGGCGATCTGGAAATTCGGCCCGGCGATCGCCGCGGGCAACACGGTCGTGCTCAAGCCCGCCGAGACGACGCCGGTCACGACCGTGAGGCTCGCCGAACTCGTCGCGGAGATTCTTCCCAGGGGCGTGTTGAACATCGTCACGGGGCCGGGCAACCCGACTGGCGAGGCGCTGATCAACCACCCCGAGGTCGACATGCTGGCGCTCACCGGCTCGGTGGCGACGGGCAAGCACATCGCGCGGGTCGCCTCCGACTCGCTGAAGCGGGTGCATCTCGAGCTGGGAGGCAAGGCGCCGGTGATCGTCTTCGACGATGTCAGCCTGGAGAGCGCGCTGGAGACGATCGCCGGGACCGGCTACTACAACGCCGGGCAGGACTGCACGGCCGCCACCCGCGTGCTCGCGGCCGGAAAGGTCTACGACGACGTCGTGGCGGGCCTTGCCGAGCAGGCCAGCGGGCTGGTGATCGGCGACACGCTCTCGCCCGAGACGACTCTCGGCCCGGTCAACTCCGCCAGACAGCGTGAGCGTGTGACGGGCTTCCTGGAGCGCCGACCCGACCGCGCCGAGGTCGTCACGGGAGGAAAGGCCGCTGACCGTCCCGGCTTCTTCGTGGAACCGACCGTCGTGGCCGGCCTGGAGCAGGACGACGAGATGATCCAGAACGAGATCTTCGGCCCGGTCATCACCGTGCAACGGTTCAGCGACGAGGATCAGGCCATCGCCTGGGCCAACGCCACCCGCTACGGCCTCGCCTCCTCGGTGTGGACGCGTGACGTCGGCCGCGCGCTTCGCGTCTCCAAGGCGCTGCGCTTCGGCTGCGTGTGGATCAACGACCACATCCCGCTCGTCTCAGAGATGCCCCACGGCGGCTTCAAGGAGTCCGGCTACGGCAAGGATCTGAGCATCTACGGGGTCGAGGACTACACGATCGTCAAGCACGTCATGGCCAACATCCAGTAGGCCGACCTCCTGGACCTGCACGACCTCGGCCGTGACGGCGGCCCGGGGGCTGCTACGGTCAGCCCACGGGCGGCGAAGTCGTCCGTGAGGTTCTTTGTCTTTGTTGGCGCTCCCGAAGCGCGGATGGGGTCAGTCGAATCTCCATTCGCATAGGCGGCCAGAGGGCCGTCAGAAGGAGCAACACCAACATGAAGCATGCAACGTTCGCCGACCTCGGCGTGTCCGAGGTCGTCGTGAAGGAGCTCGCCGAGCGCGGGATCGAGGCGCCGTTCGCCGTCCAGGGGATGGTCATCCCCGACGTGCTGGCCGGCCACGACGTGCTCGCCCAGTCGCCGACCGGCTCGGGCAAGACGCTCGCCTTCGGCATCCCGATGGTCGAGCGGCTGAAGGACTCCGACGCGCGACCCAGCGCGCTGGTCCTCGCCCCCACCCGCGAGCTGGCGATCCAGATCGTCGAAGACCTGCGCCCGATCGCCCACGCCCGGGCGCTGTCCATCGCGGCCGTCTACGGCGGCGCCGGCATCGTCAAGCAGGCGCGGCTCGCCGCCCGCGCCCACATCCTCGTCGCGACGCCGGGGAGGCTCCTCGACCTGATCGAGCGCGGCGACGTATCTCTGCGCAGGATCCGCCTGCTGGTGCTCGACGAGGCCGACAGGATGCTCGACATGGGCTTCCGCCCAGTCGTCGACCGGATCGTGAAGATGACGGCCGAGCAGCGCCAGACGCTGTTCTTCTCGGCCACGCTCGAAGGTGAGGTGGGGCGGATCGCAAAGGCCTACACCACCAACCCGCGCCGGCACGAGCACGCGCACCCGGACACCCGCAAGGCCGATGTCGAGCACCGCTTCCACACGGTCAGCCACGAGGGCAAGGTCGACCGCCTGATCAGCGAGCTGCGCCACCCCGAGCGCGGCCTGACGCTGGTCTTCGTGCGGACCAAGCGCGGCGCCGACCGACTCGTCAAGCGGCTTGCGAAAAGCAGCCTGACGGCTGTGGCGATGCACGGGGACAAGAGCCAGGGCCAGCGCGAGCGGGCGCTGGCGAGCTTCGAGTCCGGCAAGGTCGACACGCTGGTGGCCACCGACGTGGCGGCGCGTGGAATCGACGTGGCGGGCATCACGCACGTGATCAACTACGACATGCCCGCGACCCGGGAGGACTACGTCCACCGCGTCGGGCGCACCGCGCGGGCGGGGGCGAGCGGGACGGGTGTGACGCTGCTGACCAGCGACCAGGCCGGCGAGTTCGCCGGGATGGTCGCCGGCCTGGGCCTCGACAGCGAGCTGGAGCTGGCCGGGCTCCCGCGGCGGGGGCGGCCGGGAGGCGACGGGCCCCACCGCGCGCGCCCCGGAGCACGGCGCCAGGCGCCGCGCGGGGGCGGACGCGGCTCAGGAGGCCCGGAGCGGCACGCCGCCGGACCCCGGTCCAAGCGCAGCCAGCGCCGCGGCGCCCGCGCTGCCGGCTAGCAGCCGGGTTGACAGTCGCGGCGCCGGTGTCGGCTAACGTCGCCCCAATGGATGCGACTGGGAGCGAAGCGGCCCAGCCCGGCGAGGAGGAGTCACTGGCCGCGCTGGCCGGCGACTACGACGTGCTGCTGGTCCGGGCTCCCAACCCGGGCCCGCTGACGCTGACGGGCACGAACACATGGCTCGTCGGGCGGGACCCGGCCTGGGTGGTCGACCCGGGCCCTCTGCTGGAGGAGCACCTGGAGGCGCTGCGCGCGGCGATCGACGAGCGCGGCGGCCTGGGCGGCATCGTGCTCACGCACGACCACCGCGACCACTCCGAGGCCGCGAGCGCGCTGGTGGAGCGATACACGGCTCCGCTGGCCGCCGGCCGCGGCTCGGTCGACATCCCTCTCGTCGACGGAGCCCTGGTCGGACCGTTCACCGCCGTCGCCACACCGGGTCACGCCGCGGACCACTACGCGCTGATCGCGGGCGGGGCGTGCTTCACGGGCGATGCGGTGCTCGGGGCGGGCAGCGTGTTCATCAGCCCCTACCCCGGCGCGATGGCCGGCTACCTCCGCGCACTGAA
Organism: uncultured Solirubrobacteraceae bacterium; assembly: GCA_963760785.1. Classification (GTDB taxonomy): domain Bacteria; phylum Actinomycetota; class Thermoleophilia; order Solirubrobacterales; family Solirubrobacteraceae; genus Palsa-744. The sequence goes on from CAVXEL010000003.1 coordinate 525,181, forward strand.
CCGTCTGCGCCTTAGGGAAGACTTGGGTGTGCTCTGCCCCGGTCACGGACCGCCGGTCTGGGACCCGCAGGGCAAGCTGGAGAGCTATGTCGCCCACCGGATCGACCGCGAGAACCACCTGATCATGTCCCTGGGCGAAGGACGGCGCACGGTCGCGGAGCTGCTCGACGCGGTCTGGTGGGATGTGCCGGCGCAGCTGCGCCCGGCCGCCACCGCCACGCTCGCGGCGCATCTGGACAAGCTCGACGAAGAGCAGGCGCTCCCCCCGGACGTCGAGCGCCCCAGCCTCGGGGGAATCGAATGGTGAGCGCGCCGCAGACCGAGACCCCGAGCGTGCGCAGCAAGGGCGCGACGTCGATCGACTCGCCGTTCCCGCCGATCGCCGACTACGGGTTCCTCTCGGACTGCCACACCGGCGCGCTGGTCGCTTCGGACGGAGCGATCGAGTGGATGTGCCTGCCGCACTTCGACTCGCCATCGGTGTTCGGGGCGATGCTCGACCGCGGTGCGGGCAGCTGGCGGGTCGGCCCCTACGGGATCTACGTCCCCGCCGGTCGGCGCTACATCCCCGGCACGAACATGATCGAGACGACCTGGATGACGCCGCAGGGCTGGCTGCGCGTCGTCGACGCGCTGACGATCGGCCCGTGGCACGACAACAAGCACGGCTCGAGCCACACCCGTCCGCCCACTGACTACGACGCCGACCACCTGGTTGTGCGGATGGTCGAATGCATCCAGGGACAGGTCCAGGTCGAGATCGTCTGCGAGCCGATGCTCGACTACGGCGCGACCCCCGCCCAGTGGACGGTCGTGCAGACCGGGGAGGAGGGGGTGTGCGCAATGGACGCGACCGACGACGTGACCGCCTTCCGCGTGTTCAGCGACATCCGCATGGGGATCGAGGGGAACCGCGCCCATGGCCGGCACACGATGGTCGAAGGCGAGAAGCGGTTCTGCGCCCTGTCCTGGACCGAGGGCCTGGGCGGTCCGCACACGATCGAACAGGCCGAGGCGCACATGCAGCGCACGGCGCACTTCTGGCGGACCTGGCTGGCCGAAGGCACCTATCCGGACCATCCCTGGCGCTTTCACCTGCAGCGCTCCGCGCTGGTGCTGAAGGGGCTGACCTTCATGCCCACCGGCGCGCTGGTCGCCGCGCCGACCACCTCGCTGCCGGAGACCCCGCGCGGCGAACGAAACTGGGACTACCGCTTCTGCTGGATGCGGGACGCCTCGTTCACGCTGTGGGGGCTGCATGCGCTCGGCCTCAACTGGGAGGCGGACGACTTCGTCCAGTACGTCGCCGACCTGGAGCGCAACGAGGACGGCTCGCTGCAGATCATGTACGGGATCAAGGGCCAGAAGGACCTGGAGGAGACGACGCTGGAGCACCTCAAGGGCTACGAGGGGGCACGGCCGGTGCGACTCGGCAACGGCGCCTACAACCAGCGCCAGAACGACGTCTACGGCGCGGTGCTGGACTCGGTCTACCTCCACTCCAAGCGGCGCGATCACATTCCCGAGCGCCTGTGGCCGGTGCTGATCGCCCAGGTGGAATGCGCCGCCAGGGTGTGGCGGGAACCCGACCAGGGCATCTGGGAGGCACGCGGGGAGCCCCGCCACTACCTCTCCTCGAAGCTGATGTGTTGGGTCGCCATGGACCGCGGCGCGCGACTGGCCGAAAGGCGCGGGGACGAGGTTCAGGCCGCGAGCTGGCAGGCGATCGCCGACGAGATCCGCCAGGACATCCTCGACCGCGGCGTCGACCGGCGCGGGGTCTTCCGTCAGCACTACGACACCGACGCGCTGGACGCCTCGACGCTGCTCGTCCCCCTCGTGCGCTTCCTGCCCCCGGAGGACGAGCGGGTGAGGGCGACGGTGATGGCGATCCGTGAGGAGCTGACAGAGGGCGGCCTGGTGCTCCGCTACCGGACGGACTCCACCGACGACGGGCTGCGCGGGGAGGAGGGGACGTTCCTGATCTGCTCCTTCTGGCTGGTCTCGGCGCTGTCCGAGATCGGGGAGCACCGCGAGGCCGAGCACCTGTGCGAGCGGCTGCTCTCCTACTCATCCAGTCTGGAGCTGTACGCCGAGGAGCTCGAGGCGTCCTCGGGCCGCCACCTGGGCAACTACCCGCAGGCCTTCACGCACCTCGCGCTGATCAACGCGGTCACCCACGTGATCGCCGCCCAGCACGAAGCCTAGTCTGTGATTCCGCCGGCGCGCCCGGACCCGGTGCGGTCCTCTGAGCGCCGCGATGGACGGCGAGGCGCGAGACTTCGACTCGTGGCGGCTCTCGGCGCGCGATTCACGGTGCTCCTCGTGCCGATCCCTGTTCGCGGTGATCGCGGCTGAGCATGGCTGTGAAGGCCTGCTTGAACGGGGGGCGCACGCGCGCGGAGCATCGCGCGGTACCGCAGTCGCCTGCCGAGCTCGCTGCAGACGCGATCGCTGTTCGAAAGGCAGGCGCGTTCGCCGTGCATGTCCATCCTCGCGACGCTGATGGTGCGCAGACACTGGCGGCGCAGGCGTGCGACGCCGCTGTCGCGGCGATCCGCGCGGCGGCACCCGGCCTTCCTGTTGGGCTCTCCACCTCGGAGGAGATCGATCCCGACCCCTTTGCGCGTGCCGCCGCGGTGAGATCCTGGAGGCAGCCACCCGACTTCGTCTCGGTGAACCTGTCCGAGAGCGGATGGGCCGGGGTGCTCCGCGCCGCATTGCACGCGGGGATCGGCGTCGAGGCCGGCCTGGCCACCCCCGCGGATGCCGCGGAGCTCGCGCGCAGCCCCTTCGCGCATCGAGTCGTCCGTGTGCTCGTGGAGGTCGACCGTGGCGTGGATGAGGCCCGCGCCATCGCGCAGCTGATCCCCGACGGGCTGGCGCAGCTGTGGCACGGCTGCGACGAGAGGACATGGGAGGTCATCGCCGCGGGCGCCGCGGCCGGATTCGACGTGCGCGTCGGGCTGGAGGACGTGCTCCTGCTCCCCGACGGTCACGTTGCGCCAGACAACGCCGAGCTCGTCACTGCAGCCGTCGAACTGATCGGTCGTCCGACCGGCGCCTCGACCCTCCCTCCCGCGGCCCCCTAATAGCCCTCCTCCCCCGGCAGCAGGATCCGGGCGACCTCGCCCTCGACCACCACCCGGGGCTCGATCGGGAGCACCTCGCGCCCACGCGCGTAACCGAGCAGGTCTTCGACGGTGGCGAACTCGCTCAGCTGCTCCAGGTGCTTGATCGTCGGGAAGACCAGCAGGATCTCCTTCTCGGCGTGCGCGTCCAGGGCGGCCCGGGGGGTGAACCAGCCGAGGTCGACGCACTCCTCGCCGTCGACGCGGGGCTCCTCGCCGGGGGGCAGCGTGGCGAGGAAGAAGTGGGTGTCGAAGCGGATCTTGACCGCCGCGGGGGTGATCCAGCGCGAGAACTTGACCAGCTCGGCCGGGTCGGCCAGCGAGACAGAGGCCTCCTCGCGGAGCTCGCGCATGGCCGCGAGGCGATGCGCCTCGTCGCCGTCGCCCTCCTCGCTGTCGACCGCGCCGCCCGGGAACACCCACACGCCGCCCATGAAACGGGCCTTCGGGGTGCGCTTGACGAGCAGCAGCTCGAGCCGCTCCTCGCCGCCCCGCAGCAGGATCACGCTCGCCGCCTGGCGCGGGCGTACGGGCGGGCCGGGGTTCAACTCCTCGCCCGGTCCCGGTCGCTCGTGGTCCCCGGCTGCGCGCATCGGCTGACCCTACCTGTCGGTAACCTCTTGCGCATGAGCAACCTCCGCCAGAGCGAGCGCGCATGAGCGCGCCGACCACACTGCAGCGCTGGATCTGCGAGTCGTGCGGGTTCATCTACGACCCCGAGGAGGGCGACCCCGACGGCGGCATCCCGCCCGGAACGCCCTTCGAGGAGATCCCCGACACCTGGTTCTGCCCCGTGTGCGGGGCGAGGAAGCGCGACTTCACCCTCTACGAGGACTAGGGGGCCGCTGAGCGGCGCGATGCTGCGTCCTCGCTCGCTCGCGTGCGAAGCACGCCATGCGGCTGCTGGTGCCACGACCTCCGGGGGCGCGGTGCTCCGGCGGGGCCCGGGGTGACCGACTGGGAGCAGCTGCTCGCGGTCGATCGCGAGCGGGTGTGGCATCCCTACGGCGCGCTGCCGGCAGCGATCGCCCCGCTGCCGGTCGTCTCGCGCCGACGGGGTGCGGCTGGAGCTGGCCGACGGTCGGGAGCTGATCGACGGCATGGCCTCCTGGTGGTGCGCGATCCACGGATATCGCCACCCGGCCCTCGACGCCGCGGTCTCCGACCAGCTGGCGAGGATGGCCCACGTGATGTTCGGCGGCCTGACCCACGAGCCGGGCGTGCGCCTGGCTGAGAGGCTGACCGAGCTCGCCCCGCCAGGGCTCGAGCGGGTCTTCTTCGCCGACTCGGGCTCCGTCTCGGTCGAGGTGGCGATCAAGATGGCCCTGCAGCATCAGCGGGCGTGCGGGCGTACTGGGCGCACGCGGCTGCTGACGGTCAGGGGCGGGTATCACGGGGACACGATGGGGGCGATGGCCGTCTGCGACCCGGTGGGCGGGATGCACAGCATGTTCGCCGGGGTGCTGGCCAGCCACGTCTTCGCCGAGCGTCCCCCCGACGGATTCGACGAGGATCTCGACGAGCGCTGGGCGGCCCAGGTCCGCGGGCTGGCCGCCGATCACTCCGAGGAGCTCGCAGCGGTGATCGTCGAGCCGGTCGTGCAGGGCGCCGGGGGGATGCGCTTTCACTCCCCCGCGTGCGTGCGGCTGCTCCGCGAGGTCTGCGACGAGCACCGCCTGCTGCTGATCCTCGACGAGATCGCGACGGGCTTCGGACGGACCGGCGCGATGTTCGCCTGCGAGCACGCCGGCGTGGCGCCGGACATCATGTGCGTCGGCAAGGCCCTGACAGGGGGTTACATGACGCTGGCCGCGACCCTCTGCACGGCTGAGGTCGCCGCCGGCGTCTCGAGCGGCGAGGGCGGCGGGCTGATGCACGGGCCGACGTTCATGGCCAATCCGCTGGCCTGCTCGGTCGCGCTCGCCTCGCTGGGCCTGCTGGCAGAGGAGGACTGGCTCGGGCGCGTCCGCGGGATCGAAGCGGGCCTGAGGGCGGCGCTGGACCCCGCCCGAGGGCTGCCCGGGGTGAGGGACGTCAGGGTTCTGGGGGCGATCGGCGTGATCGAGCTGGCGGGCGCCGTCGACGTGGCGGCGGCCACCGCGGCGGCGGTCGCTCACGGGGTGTGGTTGCGGCCCTTCCGGGATCTGGTCTATGCGATGCCGCCCTACGTGACCACCGAGGAGGATGTCGCGGCGATCGGCGCGGCGATGGTCGAGGCGGCGTGCGCTGGGACCTCGAGCTCTACGGCGTGACCTGCCACCCGGTAGGCCTGCTCCAGCGGCGGGCGCCGTGAGGCCCGCCGCGATGCTCAGACGGCGCCGAGCGCGCCGAGGCGCTCGGCGGTGAGCACCTCCAGCGCATCGCGCAGCGCCGCCACGCGCTCCTCGCCGTAGCGCTCGGCCCACTCGGCCTCGATCTCGTCGATCAGCCGCCGGCCGATCGCCTGGGCCTCCAGGCCGCGGTCGGTGAGCCTGATGATCTTGGCCCGCCCGTCGGTCGGGTCGGGGACGCGCTCGAGATAGCCCATCCGCTCCAGGTCGCTGGTCACTTCCCCGACGGTCTGCTTCGTCATGTTGGCTCGTTCGGCGAGGTCGGTGAGCCGCGAGCCGTCGGGGTCGATCGTGCCGAACACGCACCCGTGGCCGGGGCGGATGTCATCGAGGCCGCCGGTCGCCAGGCGCCTGGTCAACTCGTCTGCGAACTCGTCGAAGGCGGTGCCCAGCAGCCGGATCATCGGGAGTCGGGATGGGTTGTCGAGATCGCTCATGAGTGTCGTAAGGAAACCTGATAAGGTGGTCGAACCGTAAGTAAACCTTACAAGGTCGCCTGACAATTATACACGCTGAGACGGAGGTAACCATGCAACGGAAGTGGTGGACCCTGACAGCCGTGAGCGTGGCGACGTTCATGCTGCTCCTCGACATCACCGTGGTGAACACGGCCCTGCCCTCGATCCAGCGAGACCTGCACGCGAGCTTCACCGACCTCCAGTGGGTGATCGACGCATACACGCTGGCGCTGGCGGCGGTCGTGCTGACGGCCGGCTCGCTGGCCGACCGCCTGGGGCGGCGGGCGGTGTTCGGCGCTGGCCTGGCGATCTTCACGGCCGCGTCGCTGGTCGCGGGGCTGGCCTTCGACGCGACCGTCCTGAACCTCTCGCGAGCCGTGCAGGGCATCGGCGGCGCGGCGATGTTCGCCGTATCGCTGGCGCTGCTCGCGCAGGAGTTCCCGGCGGGCCGCGAGCGGGGGCGCGCGCTCGGCGTCTACGGGGCGACGATCGGCGTCGCCGTGGCGGTCGGACCGCTGATCGGTGGCGCGATCACGCAGCGCGCTGGGCTGGCGCTGGGTGTTCTTCCTGAACGTCCCGATCGGTCTCAGCGCCATCGCGGTCACCTTCGCCAGGGTCAGAGAGTCGCGCGACCCCAATGCGACACGGGTGGACTGGCTGGGCCTCTCCACGTTCAGCGCGGCGCTCTTCATGCTGGTGCTGGCGCTGGTCCGAGGAAACGACGACGGCTGGGGCAGCACGCCGATCGTCGGCCTGCTCGGCGGGTCGCTCCTGCTGCTGGGCGCCTTCGCGGCGATCGAGCGCCGCGTGGCGGAGCCGATGCTGCCGCTGTCGCTGTTCCGCGGGCGCGCCTTCACGGGCGTGCAGCTGGCGGCGTTCGCCGTCTCCGCGTCGATGTTCGCGATGTTCCTGTACCTGACGCTCTACCTCCAGAACTACCTCGGCTACTCGCCGCTCCAGGCCGGGCTTCGCTACCTGCCGATCACGCTCGCGACTTTCTTCGTAGCGCCTCTGGCGGGCTCGCTGCTGGGTCGCGTCCAGGCTCGGGTGCTGATGGCCGTGGGCCTTGTGGCCACGGGCGTGGGACTGCTGCTGATGACGGGCCTGAACAGCGGGTCCGGCTGGACGGCGCTCCTGCCCGGCTTCCTGCTGGCGGGCATCGGGGTCGGCCTGCTCAACCCGGTCGTGGCCGACGTCGCGCTCAGCGTGGTGCCGACCGAGCGGAGCGGGATGGCCTCGGGTATCAACGACACGTTCCGCCAGGTGGGCATCGCCGTCGGCGTGGCGGCCTGGGGGCCGATCTTCCTGGCGCGAGGCACTCAGAAGGTGACCGCGCTGGCCGCCGGTACTCCACTTGCGCAGGCCGGCCATGCCCGCGCGCTCGTCGAGGCGGCTTCGGGAGCGGCAGCTGAGCGCGGCCATCGGCCGCGCTGCCCCACGGCGTGCGCGCCCTGGCAGTCAGCGCGACCAGGCAGGGATTCCTGGCCGGGTTGAACGAGATCCTGCTGATCGGCGGCGTGGTGGCGCTGGTCGGCGCGGTGCTGGCGCTGGTGCTCGTGGGCGAGGGCGAGATCGAGCGCGACGCGCCCGAGATCGCAGAGAGCCCCGAGGCGCTGGATCTGATCGCCGCCTGAGCGCACCGGCAAGGCGGGCGCCCGGGTTTCGCCCCGGGCGCCCGCCGCCAGCCGACCGTCTCCAGGGCAGCGCCGCGCCGGCCTCGGCGAGCAGAGCGGGCAGTGGCGCGGACACCGGCGCGAGCGTCTGGACCTCGACCCCGCCGAGGCGGGCGATCGTCTCGCGGTTGGATCGCTCCACGACCGAGGGGTCCGGCGGCCACGGCGTCAGCACCACGGCCAGCACCTCAGGCCCGCATGGCGCGCGGCCTCCAGAGTCAGGAGCGTGTGGTTGATCGTCCCCAGTCCGGGCCGCGCGGCGATCAGGACGGGCAGGCCAAGGGCGCTCGCCGAGGTCGCGAACCAGGTAGCGCTCGCCGAGCGGGACCATCAGCCCGCCGACGCCCTCCACGATCAGGGTCGCCTGCTCGGCGCTCGGAGCGCTCATCGGCGGGGAGACGGCGCCCGCCAGCAACCGCTCCGGATCGATCGGCGCGCCGCCCAGCTCGGCGGCCAGGTGGGGGGAGACCGGCGGGCCGAAGCGCAGCGGAGCGATCTCCGTCGGGTCGAGGCCGGCGGAGATCGCGAGCAGGGCGTCGTCGGCGGGCCAGCCGCCGGCGGGCGGCTCGTCGAGGCCGGTGAGCACCGGCTTGTACGCCCTGACCTGCTCTCCCGCCGCGGCCATCGCGGCGAGCAGCGCGGCGCTGAGGACCGTCTTGCCGACACCCGTGTCGGTGCCCGTCACGAACAGGCCACGCATGGCCGGTCGGCCGCTCGCGGCTGTCAGGCCGCGCGAGCGGGGGTCTCGCGCTCGACGTCGAACAGCTCGGTGTCCTGACCGGACGGCTCGCGCTCGACGACGCGCTCCGACGCGCGTGATGGGAGCGTCTCGTGCTCGAAGTCGAACGGGCCCGCAGCGCCGGCGCCGCCATCGCCGCGCTGTTGCTCGAAGTCGAAGGGCTCCGACGAGCGCCGCTGCAGGCGCGCTTCGCCCGCAAGCCGCTCGGCCCGGGCCAGGGCGGTCTCGATCTCCTGGATCTCCTGTATCGGCTCGAGTGCCGGCGCGAGCATCGACTCGGGCTCGAGCCCCACCCTCCGCGCCGCGACGCCGCAACGTGCGGGCGGCCTGCTGGAGCTCCGGCAGGCGTGTGCGAGGCCATCGTCGTCAGGCGCAGGCGGGAGGTGCCCGCCGGGACCGTCGGCGGGACGGATCGCCTGAGCGAAGACGCCCTGCTCGATGCGCCTGCTGGCAGAAGCGCATCGCGACCCGCTCCTCGCCCGCGATCAGGGGCACGATGTGCATCTCGCCCTCAGCGACCGGGAAGCCCTCCTCGGCCAGCGCGCGGCGCAGCGCGCGGGCGTTGGAGCGCAGCCGGGCGACGCGGTGGGGCCGCTCCTGCAGCAGTTCCAGCGCCGCCAGCGCGCCCGCGACGGCCGGGGGACCGGGGGCGGTCGAGAAGATCATCGAGCGAGCCGTGTTGACCAGGTACTGCACCGTCTCGTTGTTCGCGCAGGCGTAGGCGCCGTAGGAGCCGAGCGCCTTGCCGAGCGTCCCGATCACCACGTCCACCTCGCCTTCCAGGCCCGGCCTCGGCGACCGCGCCGCGTCCGTCCGGGCCCGAGGTTGCCCGTCGCGTGCGCCTCGTCGACGACGACCCTCGCGCCGTAGATCCCGGCGAGCTCGACGATGTGCGCAAGCGGCGCGATGTCGCCGTCCATCGAGAAGACCGAGTCGGTGACGATCAGCCGCCCGCTGGCGCCGCTGCGCCGTGGCGGCGCATGCACCAGTCGAGGTGCTCGATGTCGCGGTGGCGGTAGACGACGACCTCCGCCCGCGAGAGCCGGCAGCCGTCGACGATCGAGGCGTGGTTGAGCTCGTCGGAGAAGATCACGTCCTCGCGCGCCCGCCAGCGCTCCGATCACGCCGAGGTTGGCCAGATAGCCCGATCCGAACAGCAGGCACGACTCAGCTGCCCTCGAAGGCCGCCAGGCGCTCCTCGAGCCGCCGGTGGATCGTCATCGAGCCCGATACCAGCCGCGATGCGCCCGCGCCCGACGCCCCAGCGCATCGCCGCCTCGGCGGCCGCCTCGCGCACGCGCGGGTGGTCGGCCAGGCCGAGGTAGTTGTTCGAGCACAGCAGCAGCACGGGCTTGCCGTCGAGCAGCACCGTCGGGCCCTGCGGACCGCTGATCATGCGCAGCCGGCGCGAGAGGCCGAGCCGCTCAAGTTCGGCCAGGCGCTCGGAGATCTCGCTCATCGTCTGCCCCCCTAGGCGACTTGGATTGACTTGGCGTCCCGGTCCGGCGCGCTGTCAGGGCGCGGCGGCACTGAGCGCTTGGCTCGGAAGCGAAGCTGGGTCGAGGGATCCCACAGGCGGACCTCGCAGGCCGCCGGCGTCGCTCCGCCGCTGCTCCGGCGCCAGCAGCTCCTCGACCAGGTCCGGCGTCTCACCCTCGAGCCAGCCCGAGCGGTTGTCAGGCCGCGGGTTGGCCGCGTTGTCGGGCTGGCGGGCGACGTTCAGGCCGAGCTCCTCGAACATCGAGCGGTCGGTCTCCGGCTCGTTGCCGAGCGTGGTCAGGAAGTTGCCCATCATGACGCCGTTGATCCCGCCCTGACGGCGAGCCGCTGGAGCTCCGCCGAGGTTCTCGACGCGGCCGCCGCACAGCCGGAACAGGGCGCGCGGGAGGATCAGGCGGAAGATCGCGATCCACTTCACCGCCTCCCAGGGGTCCATGTAGTCGCGATCGCCGAACTTGGTGCCGGGGCGCGGGTTGAGCATGTTGATCGGCACGCTGGTGGGGTCGATCTCGGCCAGCTCGAAGGCCATCTCGACCCGCTGCTCGCGCGTCTCGCCGAGGTTCAGGATCCCGCCCACGCACGTCTCCAGTCCCGCCTCTCTGACGGCCTCGATCGTCCGCAGCCGCCCCTCGTAGCGCACCGTGCTGGTCACCTCGGGGTAGTAGCTGTAGGCGGTCTCGACGTTGTGATGCACCCGCTGCACCCCCGCCTCGCGCAGCGCCCGGGCGCGCTCGGCCGAGATGTGCCCGACCGACGCGCAACGCTTCAGGTTGGTGTGCTCGGAGACCAGGCGCACGCCCTCCAGGTACTTCTCGAAGTCGCGCCTGGACAGGCCCTGGCCCTGCGTCACCATGCAGAAGCGGTGCGCGCCGGCCGCCTCGGCGGCGCGCGCGTGCTCGCAGGATCTGCTCGGGCTCCATCATCGCGTGCATCGGCGTCTCGGCGTCGGCGAAGCGCGATTGGGCGCAGAAGCCGCAGTCCTCCGCGCAGCCGCCCGACTTGGCGTTGACCAGCGAGCACATGTCGGTGGAGTCGGCGAAGCGCTCCACCCGCGCTTCCCAGGCGCGCTGGATCAGGGCTTCGATCTGGTCGTGATCGTCGATCTCGCCAAGGCGAAGCGCCTCCTCGCGCGTGATGAGAGATCCCCTCCGGCCCGACATGCGCCACACCGTATGGGGTGCGGCGGACAGCTATGCGAGGTCAGCGGCCCGTCCAGCGGGCCGGCTGCGCTCGGCGAAGGCGCGCATGCCCTCGCGCATGTCCTGCGAGGCGAACGACGCCCGGCGCAGCTCGATCAGCTCCTGCTCGAGCTCCTCGGGCAGCTCGCCCTCGGCTGCGCAGCAGCGCGGCGATCACGCGCTTGTTGCCGATCTGCGACGAGCGGAGCGTTGCCGGCCAGCTCGGCCGCCAGGTCCAGCGCGACGCTCCTCCAGCTCCTCCGGCGGCGCGACCCGGTTGACCAGGCCCCACTCCAGCGCCGTGCGGGCCTCGATGTAGCGGCCGAGCAGGAACAGCTCGCGCGTGCGCGGCCGCGCCGATCGCGTCGATGAAGCGCCGCAGGCCGGTGTGGGAGTAGACCAGCCCCAGCTTCGCGGGCGGCATGCCCAGCTTGATCCCGTCCTTGGCGACCCGCAGGTCGCACGACAGCGCCAGCTCCAGCCCGCCGCCGATCGTGTGCCCCGGCAGCACCGCCAGGGTCGGGTAGGGGAACGCCTCGAGCGCCTCGATCGCTTCGCGTGAACGGGTGGGCGACGAGGCGCTCGGCGCGCTCCTCGAACTCCTCGTCGGGGATCTCGCCGATGTCGTAGCCCGCCGAGAACATGCCGTGGGCTCCCGTCACGATCACGCAGCGCGCGCTCCGGCCCGGGCGCGGACAGCTCTCGGAGCGTGGCGGTGATCGCGTCGAGGATCGGGTGGTCCAGCGCGTTGCGCTTCGCCGGGTTGGAGATCGTCAGGCGCCGAACTCCCTCGGCCGGGCGCGTCGATCAGGAGCTTGCCGTCGGCCAGCTCGCGGGTGGGACGCTGGAGTGGACACGGGCCGACAGGCTACAGGGGGATCCGGTGGTGCTCTCGCTTGGCGTCGGCGTCCTGGAGACGCGGCCGGGTCCTGGATCTAGTCGAGCACGACCAACGTGTCGCCCTCGTTGACCGCCTGGCCCTCCTCGGCGACGATCTCGACGACCGTGCCCGGCGTCCTCCGCTTCGACGGGCATCTCCATCTTCATCGACTCGAGGATCGCGACCGTGTCGCCCTCCTCGACCGTGTCGCCGACGGCGACCTCGATTTTCCATACCGTGCCGGTGATATGAGCCTCGATGTCAGTCATCACTCCTCCGAACGCCGATCGCAGCCAGGTTGGACCGGACAATAGATAGCGCCGACGACGAGTCGCCGCGCGCGCGGACCGCCGCAGTCCTGGTCGCGGCCTACGACGAGGCCGAGCGGCTCGGCGCGACGCTGGGCGCGCTGGCAGAGGCGTTCCCCGGCTCGGCCCTGTGGGTGGCCGACGACGGCTCGCGAGACGCCACCGGCGAGATCGCGCGGACGGCCGGCGCGCGAGTGGTGCGCCTGGAGCGGATGGTGGGCAAGGGCGAGGCGATGACCCTCGCGGCGCGGGAGGCCCTCGCGGCGCACCCGCCCGGCGAGGGCGGGGTGTTCGTGCTCTGCGACGGCGACCTGGGGGCTTCGGCGGGCCGCCTCGGGCCGTTGGCGCAGGCGGTCGCGTCCGGTCAGGGCGAGCTGGCCGTCGCCGTCTTCTCGCGCAGGACGGGCGGCGGGCTCGGCGTGACGGTGGGCTTCGCCCGCTGGGCGATCCGCCGCGGCTGCGGCGTCTGCGCACGCGCGCCGATATCCGGGCAGCGGGCGCTCAGCCGCGAGGCGCTCGCAGGTGTGCTGCCGCTGGCCCACGGCTACGGGATGGAGGTCGGCATGACGATCGACGCGGTCCGGGCCGGCCGGAGGCTGGTCGAGCTCGAGCTCGATCTCTCCCACCGCGCCACGGGACGCAGCCTCGGCGGGTTCCTCCATCGGAGCGGGCAGCTGCTCGACATCGCGCGCGCCTACGCCGCCCGTCGGTAGGCTTGCCGTCGGCGACGGTCTTTCGAGAGCCCGCACGGGCAGGGGGCGTAACCTTGAGGCGTAGGAGAGGTAGAGCGCTCAGATGAGTGAACTGGCACCGATGCGCGAGCAGGTCTACACGGACCCCCGTCCGAAGGAGCACTTCGACCGCTTCCACGAGCGCGCGCGTACGAGGGAACCCGACTGGGTCTACGAGATGGTCCGGGTGATCACCTCCCTCTACGCCTACACGTTCCTCCGGGCCAGGGCGATCGCCGTCGAGAACGTCCCGGGCAGCGGGGGCGGTGATCCTCGCCCCGAACCACTTCTCGTTCATGGACCACTTCCTGATGGGCTGCTACATCCGGCGCAAGGTTCGCTTCATGGCCAAGTCGCAGCTGTTCAAGCCGCCGGCGCAGTGGATCTACACCCACGGCGGCGTGTTCCCCGTCCGACGGGGGGCGCGGGACGAAGAGACGTTCATCACCGCCAGGGCGATCCTCGCGCGCCAGGGCGCGATCACGATGTACTGCGAGGGTGGCCGCTCGCGCACGGGGAAACTCTCCGAGCAGGCCAAGCCGGGCATCGGGCGCATCGCGCTCGAAACGGGCGCGCCGGTCGTCCCGATCGCGATCCACGGCTCCTCGCGGGTGCGCAACTGGAAGCGGCTGCAGTTCCCCAAGGTGACCGTGCTGTACGGCGAGGCGATGCGCTGGGAGCCCGTCGAGAACCCCACACGCGAGCAGCAGCAGGCCGTGGCCGATCAGGTCCTCGAGGAGATCCGCGGCCTCTACGCGGGCCTGGAGCAGCACGGACGGCGGGGTGTCCTGCGGCGGCTGCGCGAACAGCGCCGCGCCGGGCGGCGCGCTCCCGAGGGCGCCGCTGTCGCCTGACCCCCGGCGCGACCCGTTTCGGCGCGAGCGTCTCGTCGGGAGCGTGACCTAGGGTTCTCGCTGGCGCGGCGAGCCCGGCGAGGAGTGGAGGCGGGATGCAGGGTCGGCTTGATGTCGGGGCGGTGATCGGGAAGGTCTGGCGGATCTACGTCGACCAGGCACCCGTGCTGATGCCGGCGGCGGCGGTGGTCTTCGTGTTCACCGGCGTGCTCTCGACGGTGCTGGTGGCGGCCAGCTCCGGCCTGGCGCTGGTCTCGACGCTGATCGGGCTTGTCGCCATCACGCTGTTCACGGGAATGGTCGTCGAGCTGGTCGCCGACGTGCAGGACGGCCGGCGCGACGCGACCCCCGGCCAGCTGCTGCGCGCGGTGGTGCCGGTCCTGGGCTCGCTGATCCTGGTGGCGCTGGTCGCGGGGATCGGGATCCTGATCGGCTTCATCCTGCTGATCGTCCCAGGCCTGATCCTGCTGACGATCTGGTCGGTGGCGGCTCCCGTCGTGGTGCTGGAGCGCCCGCCGGGCCTCGGCGCGCTGGGACGCAGCCGGGCGCTGGTGCGGGGGAACGGCTGGCAGACCTTCGGGGTGGTCTTCGTGCTGAACGTGGCGGTGGCGATCGTCGCGGCGTTCATCGAGATCGCGGCCGAATCAGCCGGTACCGGGGTGGGGATCGTCGTGCGGGTGATCGTCGGCGTGCTGACCGCCCCCCTCTCGGCCCTGGCCGCAGCGGTGCTCTATTTCGAACTGCTCAGGCTGCGCGGCGAGCAGCCTCAGGCGAGCGTCCCGGCGCCGGCTCCGGCGGCTCCCCCCTCCGACGCTCCGGCGGACCCGTTCGGCGGCTCCTGAGCGCCCGGCACGGCGCGGCTCAATAGGGTGCACGGCGGGATGCCCGCCCAGCAGGCGACAACGCTGCTCCGGGCCGGTCTGCTGGACGGGGTGAGGATCGCCGTCGCGGGACCGGCCGACCCCAGCCCGGACTCGGCCGGCGAGGCCGTGCGGATCGTGGTCGAATCCCTCGGTGGCACCGCGACCCGCTTCGCCGTCGGCGTATCGCAGGCGCCCGAGCAGGCGGAGGCCGACGCGCGGCGATCGTTCGCCGCGGTCCTGGCGGAGCTGGGCGACTGCGGCGCAGTGGTCATCGACGGCGCGTCCCTGTCCTCGGCGGGCGACGGAAGGGAGGCGCTCCTCGACTGTCTCGAGGCGTGCTGGAACGCGGCCCGCACGGCCGTGAGCGAGTGCTTCCTGCGGGACGGGAAAGGCGGGCGGATCTTGCTGATCGGCCCCCGTCCGGACGAGGCCGAGCACGCGCAGGCGGCGGTGGCAGGACTGGAGAACCTCGCGCGGACGCTGTCGATCGAGTGGGCTCGTTTTGGCATCACAGCGGTCGCGATCGCGCCGGGCGCCAAGACGGCCACGGACGACGTGGCGAGCATCGTCGCCTACCTCGCCTCGCCGGCCGGCGCCTACTTCTCTGGCTGCCTGATGGACCTGCGCGGGCCTGGCTGAGCTCCGGGCGCCGGCAGAGGGTCTCCGATGAGGGGGGACGACCGTCTCAGCCGGTCATCCCCCCGAACAGCCCGCCGGTGACATGCAGGGTCTGGCCGTGAACGTAGTTGGACCAGGGGGAGCACAGGAAGAAGACGCCGCCGGCGGCCTCCTCCGGGGTGGCCGGGCGCCCCAGGGGGATCAGCATCGATGCCATCTGGCGCATCTGCTCGGGGATCCCCAGCTGGATCGTCTCGCCGTCCTTCTCCATCGTGTTCTCGTCGACCTTGGCCTGGGTCAGGCGGGTGTCGATGAATCCGAAGGCGACGGCGTTGACGTTGACCTTGAACTGGCCCCACTCCTTGGCGACGGTTTTGGTCAGGCCGACGACGCCGGCCTTTCCGGCCGAGTAGTTCGCCTGCCCCGCGTTGCCGAAGGTCCCCGAGGTCGAGGAGATGTTGACGATCTTGCGGAACACCTCCTTGCCTTCCTCGCGCTCCTTCTTGGCGGGCTCGCGCAGGTGCGGCGCGGCGGCGCGGATCACCCGGAAGGGCACGACCGTGTGGATGTCCAGCATCGCCTGGAAGTGCTCGTCGCTCATCTTGTGGATCGGGGCGTCGAGGGTGTAGCCGGCGTTGTTGACGATGATGTCGATCTTCCCGAACGAGTCGATCGCCTTCTGGACGAGCTCGTCGGCCGCGCCGGGCTTGGTCAGGTCACCCGCGTAGACGGCCGTCTCGCCGGCGATCTCGCCGGCCGCCTGCTGCGCGACGTCGCCGTCGAGGTCGTTGATCAGGACCTGCGCGCCCTGGGCGACGAGGAGCTCCGCGGTCGCCCGTCCGATCCCTCGCGCCGAGCCCGTGACGATGGCCGACTTGCCGTCGAGTACTCCCATAGCTGTTGCTTCTCCTTGTCTCGTTGGGGTGCGCGGAGGTTATCCGAGGGTGCCAGCAGGGCCCGACGCGAGACGGGTCAGCGCGATCGAGCGCGGCCTGTCGGCGCTCAGCCGACGATTACGCCGAAGTCCTGGGTGTAGATGCCGCCCGAGCGGGCGTGGGCGAGCCGGCCGAGGTGCGGCGAGATGCCGATCCCCGTGTCGCGGAAGCGGCGGTCGAGGATGTTGGCGCGGTGGCCGGCCGAGGACATCCAGATGGCCACGATGGCCCTGGGAGTACCGAGCCAGAGGCTGCCCCAGCCGATGTTCTCCCCGACTTCGAAGCCGACCCGCGAGCTGGAGATGTAGCCTGTGTGGCGCATCCGGGCGAGCGGCGTTTCGCCACGCGGGCCGACGTGTTCGAAGTAGCCGCCGAAGGCCATGCTCTCGGTGTGCGCCTGGGCGGCGGTCACGAGATCGAGGTTCCAGTGCAGTGGCGCCTCGCCGTGGGCTGCGCGTTCGCGGTTGACCAGGCACAGGGTCGCCGCGCGCACCTGCGGCAGGTTCGCGGCGCTCGGCTCCAGGCCGCTGTCAGGGCAGCGCCCGTCCCTGGCGGTGAAGAACAGCAGGTGCGCCGGCCGGCCGTGATGGCGGCTGTGTCCGCCGTCCTGCGGGCAGCGTGACCCGCGGAAGCTGCGCGTGCCGCTGGCGGCGAGCCGGCCGCCGGAGCTCTGAGTGGCTGCGCAGTGGGCGCGGCCGCGAGTGCTGGTCGACTTCCCCGCGGCGGGCGCCGCGACGCAGACCAGCAGGCAGACGAGCGCCGCCGAGGGCGCCAGGATGGAACGAGCCATGGGGCCCTATCGGCCCCACCCCGGCGGTACCTGAGCGGAATGCGCAGGTTTGGACGAATATGCAACGGGATGCCCAGATCGCGCCGCAGGCGCGCCCTTTGGCTCCTCAGCTCCGCGGCCTCCGCGCCTCGGCCGCCCACCGCCGAGGCCCCATCCTCCCCGCAAGGCACGGAGCAAATCCCCGTCCCGCCAAGCGGAGGGTCGAGCCGATGAGGTCGCCGTGGAGCCGCGACCTCATCGGCTCGACCCGGAGCTACATCATCCGGCCCAGTATCTCCCGCATGATCTCGTCGCTGCCGCCGCCGATCGGGCCGAGGCGGGCGTCGCGGGCGGCGCGCTCGACCCAGTACTCGCGCATGTAGCCGGCGCCGCCGTGGATCTGAAGGCACTGGTCCATCAGCTCGAAGCATGCCCGCTGGGTCAGCAGCTTGGCCATGGTCACCTCGCGCAGCGGGTCCTCGCCGGCGACGAAGCGGCGCAGGGCGTCGTAGGTGACGCAACGGCAGGTGTAGACCGACGTGGCCATGTCGGCCAGCTTGTGGCGGATCGCCTGGTGGCCCGAGAGGGAGCGGCCGAAGGCCTGGCGGTCGCGGGCGAACTGGAGGGTGCGGTCCAAGGCCAGCTGCATCGCGCCGACAGCTCCCAGCGCCATCGCCAGCCGCTCCCATTGGAAGTTGGCCATGATCAGCTTGAAGCCGCCATGCAGCTCCCCGAGCAGGTTCTCCTCGCCGACGAACACGTCCTGGAAGCTGATCGTGGCGGTGTCGGAGGCGTGCCAGCCGAGCTTCTCGAGCGTGGAGGACTCGACGCCCTCGCCACGGTCGATGATCAGGAAGGAGATGCCGCCGTGCCTTTCCTCGTACCCGCCCACCCTCGTCTTCACGGCCGTCACGATGAAGCCGGCCCGCACGCCGTTGGTGATGTAGGTCTTCTCGCCGTTGACCACGAAGCCGCCGTCGACCCGGTCGGCGCGGGTGGACAGGGCGGCCACGTCGGAGCCCGCGCCGGGCTCGGTGATGCCCAGCGCCCCGATCAGCTCGCCCGCGATCGCCGGGATCAGGTAGCGCTGCTTCTGCTCCTCGGTGCCGAACTTCCAGATCGGCGGTGTGGCGATGTTGATGTGCGCGCCGATGCCCGCCGCCGTGCCGCCCGAGCCCGTCCGGGCCATCTCCTCGCACAGCACAGCCTCGTGCAGGTAGTCCCCGCCCTGGCCGCCGTACCGCTCGGGGTACTTCAGGCCCAGCAGTCCCTGGGCGGCCATCTTCGGGAAGACGTCGTCGGGGAACCAGCGATCGTCCTCCCACTGCTGGGCGTGGGGCGCCAGCTCGCGCTCGATGAAGCCGCGGGCCGATTCGCGCAGCTCCTCGTGCTCGGCGGTGAAGGGGGGGTCGGGGGAGCTCATCGCACTGATCGCGCGCAGGCGGGTCGGCGCACCGGCTCGCGCCGGGCGGGGAGGCCGAGCATCTGCGGCCTGTGCGATGAGAGAGAATGTCCGCTGTGCCGGAGAGGACCGATCAGATGGTCAACCGCGCGCCGCGCTGGCGGGAGATGCTCGCCGGGCTCCTCGATGTCTCGCTCGTCGGTGGACTGTTGTGGCTGGTGCGCCGCCAGCAGGGCGGAGCCGCCGCGGCGGCCGAGCGACTGCGCTGGCTGCGCTACGTCCCCGCCGACGCCCTGCGAGAGCAGCTGCGCACGCCTGGTCAGCGGCTGCTCGGGATCCGCACGGTCGATCGGCGCACCGGCCAGCGGGTCGCGCTGTGGCGGACGCTCGCCCTGGTCGGCGTGGCCGGGGGCAGTCAGCTGATCGTGAACCGGCTGAAGCCGCCCGACACGCCCGCGCAGGAACGCGAGCGCGAGGCGTTCGTCGAGGAGATGCAGGCGATCATGCGTCGCCACCCCCAGCGCTCGCCCGAGCGGGACGCCGAGCGCCAGGCGCTCCTCGCGCGCCACCAGAGCACACTGCCGGGGCGGGACCTCCAGCGAGCGCTGGCGCTCACGTTCCTCGCCGGGCTGGTGACCCGCCGCCTGCGCCGCCGCCTCGCGCCGACGAGGGAGATCCTCGTCCGCCGCCGGGTCGATCACAGGCCGTAGGAGCGCCCGATGACCTCGAGCATGATCTCGTCGGTGCCCGCGCCGATGCGGTTCAGCCGCATGTCGCGCCAGACCCGCTCGACGTTGTACTCCTTCATGTACCCGGCGCCTCCGTGGATCTGGATGCACTCGTCGGCGACTTCGCAGGCTATCCGTGAGGCGTGGAGCTTGGCCATCGAGATCTCGCGCACGGGGTACTCGCCGTTGGCGAACCGCCAGGCGGTCATGTAGACGAGCTGACGCGCCGTCTCGATTTTCGTGGCCATCTCGGCGAACTTGTGGCGGATCACCTGGAACTGGCCGATCGGTTTGCCGAATGCCTGGCGCTCTTTGGCGTACTGGAGCGTCAGGTCGAAGCATTTCTGCGCTCCGGCCACGCTGCCGGCGGCGCCGATCATGCGCTCGCCCTGGAGCTCCCACATGATGTGGTAGAAGCCCTTGCCGACCTGGCCGAGCACCGCCGATGACGGTACGCGCACGTCCTGGAAGGCCAGCAGCGCGGTGTCCGAGGCGTGCATGCCCATCTTTTTGAGCTTCTTCTCGCGGATCACGCCAGGGGAGTCCATCGGCACCAGGAACAGCGTGAAGCCGTCATAGCCGGCGTCCGGGTCGGTCTTGGTCACGAGCACGATCACGTCGGCGCGGTGGCCGTTGGTGATGTAGGTCTTCGAGCCGTTGATCACGTAGTCGTCGCCGTCGCGGACGGCCCGTGTCTTGATCCCTTTGACGTCGGAGCCGGCGTCGGGCTCGGTGATGCCGAGGCAGAGGATCTTCTCGCCCTTGATGGCGGGCACGGCCCACTGCTGCTTCTGCTCCTCGGTGCCGAGCGCGAGGATCGGCGGCATCGCCATGTCGGTCTGCACGGCGATCCCCATCGCCAGTCCGCCGCAGTTGGCGTTCGAAATCGCCTCGCCGAGGACGATCGCGCTGAAGTAGTCGCCTCCCTGACCGCCGTACTGCTCCGGCTTGTCGAGGCCGAGGAAGCCCAGCTCGCCCATCCGCCGGAAGACCGAGTCGGGGAAGGTCGTCTCCTCCCACTCGTCGGCATGGGGGGCGAGCTCTTTGACGGCGAAGTTGGTGATCGACTCGCGCAGCTGTTCGTGCTCGTCGGTGAAGATGAAGTGCTTGCGGCTTGCGTTGAAGTCGGGCTTCAGGACGCTCTCGGCGGTTGCGGCCATGGCGGCGCGGTCTCCTTGGTCGGGTCTGTTCTCCTCGCTGGCGCGCGAGGCCGGCGGGTCGGACGGGACGCTAACGCAGCGCGATCCAAAAGTAAACAGTAGGGCTTCTTACTTTCCGCCCTGTCAGCGTGCCGCTCGAGCTCGGAAGGACCGCCGATTCCACCATTTCGACCCCGGCGCTACGCTCTCCGATACGCGATCGCCGATCGCCCAAGAGGGGGGAGACCACCGATGAGAAGAGCACCATTGGCCGTCGCGGCGGCCTTTGCCCTGCTCGTCCTCGGGATCGTCTCGGCGCCGGCTGCCGGGTCGACCGCGCCACCGCCCCCGGCGTTGCTGCTTCCCGCTGCGATCCCGCCCGATCTGCAGGCCCTCGAGGCGAAGACCGAGGCGCTGCAGATCACCTCGGTGCGGTTTTCGGTGAAGTTCACCGTCAACGCCGGCAGCGCGATCCCCAAGGAACTCGCCGCGGTACTCGGATTCAGCATCGAAGGCGTCGAAACCGTATCTCCTCCGGCCGCCGCCATGAGACTCGTCCTGTTCGGGCAGACCCTGAGACTGCGGGTCATCGGCGACCGCGTCTACTACTTCTCCTGGCCGCTCGGACGGGTGGACGGCGGACGGCCCTGGGTCGAGCTGGGGAAGGGCCCGCTGGGGAAACTGCTGGGAGGCGTGGGCAGGCAAAACAACAAGAGCAGGCTCGGTCCCTCCGGCAAGGAACGGTTCGGGGCGATGATCACTGCGCTGAACGAGGGGAAGGGCATCCGCGAGCTGGGGGCCTCGATCGTCGACGGTCAGCCGGTCAGCGGCTTCGAAGAGGAACCCGAACTCGGCTCCTCCGGGTCCGCGGGGGAATCGGCGCTGCTGGGCGGCTTCACCGCCGCCGCGCGCAAACCCCCGCCGGGCGCGCCCAGGCTCAAGACGACTCTCCGGATCTACTTCGCCGCCACCGGCATGCCCGTCCACATCGTGATCGCCAGCGGAACCGCACAGTCGGGCTCGATGGTGACCGCGGACTTCCCGGCGGTCAACTTCCCCTACACGATCCCGCCGCCCCCGCCGAGCCACGTGATCAGCGAACGGAGCCTCGAACGACGGTTCAAGCCGCACCGTGGCGTCGCGTCGTGAGCGCAACCCGAAAGTGAGTAGTAGGGCTGCGCACTTCCCACGGGGGCGCCTTCGGGTTAGGATGCCCCGGTGCCCACCGAGAAGGTCCTCTACGACGTCGGCGACAGCGGCATCGCGACGGTCACGCTCAACGATCCCGAGACCCGCAACGCGCTGTCGGCGGAGCTGCTGGAAGGGCTGATCGAGGCCTTCGAGACGGCCCGCGACGAGCCCGAGGTGCGCTGCGTGGTGCTGGCCTCCTCGCACGAGCGGACCTTCTCCTCGGGCGCCAACCTGGGCGGCTTCGCGGCCGAGATGGCGCTGGTCCACAAGCACTTCGGCGGCGAGCGGTTCGTCGACCTGTTCAAGCTGATCGGCGAGCTCGGCAAGCCGACGATCTGCGCCGCGCGCGGGCACGTTCTGGCCGGGGCGCTGGGGATCGCGCTCGCCTGTGACCTGATCGTCGCCACCGAGACGGCCAGCTTCGGCACGCCCGAGATCACGATCGGGGCCTTCCCGTTCATGATCATGGCGATCATCTACCGCAACGTTCCTCGCAAGCGGGCGAACGAGCTGCTGTTGCTGGGCGAGCGCTGGAGCGCCCAGCAGGCGCTGGAGGCGGGGATCGTCAACCGGGTCGTACCCGACGAAGAGCTCGAGCCCACCGTCGCCGACTGGGCGGGCAAGCTCGCGAGCAAGTCCCCGGTGATCATGCGCCTGGGCAAGGAAGCGATGCGCCGCCAGATGGACATGCCGCTGGACGACGCCCTGGACTACCTGCGTGCCCAGCTCTCCCTGGCCCAGTCGACGGAGGACATCGTCGAGGGCGTCAGCGCCTTCTTCGAGAAGCGCGACCCCGTCTGGAAAGGACGCTGATGAATACACAGGCCGCCGGCTCCCTGCTGCGCCCCCTGGTCGAGGATCTACACGCCCGCCGCGCCCAGATCGCACTGGGCGGCGGCGAGGAGAAGATCGCCCGCCAGCACGAGCAGGAGAAGCTGACCGCCCGCGAGCGCCTGGCGCTGCTGATCGACCAGGGCACCTTCGTCGAGATGGGCATCCACGCCCGGCCCCACTTCTCCCAGCGGGCGATGGAGGGCAGGGACGCGCCCGCCGACGGCGTCATCACCGGCTACGGCAAGGTCGACGGACGGCTGGTGGCGGTCTGCGCCTACGACTTCACGGTGATGGCCGGCTCGATGGGGATGACCGGCGAGCTGAAGGTCACCCGCCTGCGCGAGCTCGCCCTGACCAAGCGGATCCCGTTCATCTGGCTGCTGGACTCGGCCGGCGCGCGCATCCAGGAGGCCGTCGGCTCGCTGTTCGCCGGCTCGGGGCACCTGTTCCGCGAGGAGGTTGTGATGAGCGGCGTGATCCCCCAGATCGCCGCGCTGATGGGCCCCTGCGCGGCGGGCACGGCCTACATCCCCGGGCTGGCCGACTTCGTGCCGATGGTCAAGGGTCGCGGCTCGATGGCCCTGGCCGGGCCGCACCTCGTGCGAGCGGCGATCGGCGAGGACGTCACCCAGGAGGAGCTGGGCGGCTCGCGGGTCCACTGCCGCCGCTCCGGCGTGGGGGACATGGAGGTCGCGAGCGACGAGGAGTGCATCGAGCGGATCAAGCAGTACCTCTCCTACATGCCGCAGAACTGCGAGCAGCCGCCACCGATCCGTTCCGTCTCGGACCCCATCGAGCGAGCCGAGGAGGATCTGCTGGACGTGCTGCCCGAGTCCAACCGCAAGCCCTATGACATGTACGAGGTGATCCGGATGATCGTCGACGACGGCGAGCACCTCGACATGAAGGGGCAGTGGGCCAAGACGATCATCACCTGCTTCGCCCGATTCGGCGGGCGCCCCGCGGGGATCGTGGCCAACCAGCCCAAGCAGCTGGGCGGGATCCTCGACAACGACTCGGCCGACAAGGCCGCCCGGTTCGTGAACCTCTGCAACGCCTTCTCGATCCCGCTGGTCTTCCTGATGGACGTCCCCGGCTTCATGGTCGGGACGAAGGTCGAGGCCGACGGCATCATCCGCCACGGCGCGAAGATGCTCTACGCCGTCGCCAACGCGACGGTCCCGAAGATCACTGTGATCACCCGCAAGGCCTACGGGGCGGGCTACTACGTGATGAACGGCCGCGCCTACGAGCCGGACCTGATCGTGGCCTGGCCCAGCGCCGAGATCAGCGTGATGGGAGCCGAGGGAGCGGTTGAGATCGTGATGCGAAAACAGGTCGAGGAAGCCGATGACCCGGCGGCCAAGAAGGCCGAGCTGATCGATGCCTACCGCAAGATCATCGACGTCTACATCGCCGCGGGCAACGACATGATCGACGACGTCATCGACCCCCGCGAGACCCGCGCCACGATCTGCCGCGCGCTGGAGATGGCGGCCGGGAAGAAGATCGAGCGTCCGTACAAGCGGCAGGGCGTCGTCCCTGTCTGAGAGGAGCCGACCGATGAGCCTTGACGACCCCGTAGTCATCACCTGCTCGATCTCCGGGGCGATCGCCAACCGCGAGCAGTGCCCGGCGATCCCCTACACACCCGAGGAGTACGCCGCCGAGGCCCGGCGGATCGTCGACGAGGGCGGGGTGCACATCCACATCCACGCCCGCAGACCCGACGGTACGCCGAGCTACGAGATCGAGGACTTCCAGGCGATCACCGACGCGATCCGCGCCGAGGTGGGGGACGGGGCGATCATCAACTACTCGACCGGGACGATCGGGGTCCCGGTCCAGAAGCGGATCGAATACCTGCGGGCGTGCCGCCCCGAGGTTGCGGCGCTGAACATGGGGTCGATGAACTACGCCAAGTACTCCCGTTCGCGCAAGCAGTTCGTCTTCAACATGGTCTTCGCGAACCCGTTCGAGGAGATCGTGGAGCTGCTCGAGGCGATGAACGAGCTGGGCATCAAACCGGAGCACGAGTGCTTCGACGTCGGCCACGTCGGCAGCCTCGCGCCGCTGATCGACATGGGCGTGCTCAGGACCCCCCTGCACGTCGACTGCGTGATGGGCGTCGTCGGCGGCATCCCCCCGACGGCCCGCAACCTGGCGGCGATGGTCGACAACATCCCCGAGGGCTCCCACTGGGGCGTGATCGGGATCTCCCGCGACCAGTGGATGCTGGTCTCCGCAGCGCTCACCCTGGGCGGCTCGATCCGCGTCGGACTGGAGGACAACCTCTATCTGCCCGACGGGCGGATGGCCTCCTCGAACGGGGAGCTGATCGCCAAGGCCCGCCAGATGACCGAGGACGTCGGGCGCCGGCCCGCCACCGTCGAGGAGGCCCGGGCCATGCTTGGCGTTCCCCAGCGCGCGGGGAGCCCCGCGTGAGCCTCCCGCTGGAGGGGATCAGGGTGCTCGACCTCTCGCGGCTGCTGCCGGGGGGCTTCTGCTCGCTGCTGCTGGCGGACTTCGGAGCGGACGTGCTGAAGGTCGAGGACACGGGCATGGGCGACTACATCCGCTGGTCGCCCCCCTTCTACGAGGGCGCCCACCCGACGGCCGCCTCGGCGCTGTTCCTGTCGCTGAACCGCAACAAGCGCTCGATCCGCCTGGACCTCAAGAGCGAGGGGGGCCGTGAGGCGCTGCTGCGCCTCGTGGGCCAGTACGACGTCGTGCTCGAGTCCTTCCGCCCCGGCGTGCTCGACCGTCTGGGCGTCGGCTATGAGCGGATGCGCCAGGAGAACCCCGGCCTCGTCTACTGCGCGATCAGCGGCTATGGCCAGAACGGGCCCAAGCGCGACGCCTCGGGCCACGACACGAACTACCTCGGCCTGGTCGGGCTGCTGGGGCTGACCGGCGCCCGCGGCGGAGAGCCGGTGCAGGCGGCCGGCCAGATCGCCGACCTCGGCGGCGGTGCGCTGATGGCGGCCTTCGGCATCCTCGCGGCGCTGCGCGAGCGCGACGGCGACGGAACGGCGGGATCGGGCTCGGGCGAGGGCCAGATGGTCGACGTCTCGATGACCGACGGCGCCCTGTCCTGGCTGGCCATGGTCGCGGCGGCCTACTTCGCCGAGGACATGGTGCCCCGCCGCGGCGACCTGCCGCTGGCCGGCTCGCTGATCTGCTACCGGCCCTACGAATGCGAGGATGGCTGGGTCTCGCTGGGCGCGCTGGAGCCGAAGTTCTGGCCGGCCTGGTGCCGGGGGGTCGGCCACGAGGAGCTGATCGCGGCGCAGTTCGAGCACCCCGGCTCGCCTGCGCACGCAAAGGTGCAGCAGATCTTCAGGGGGCGCACCCGTGAGCAGTGGGAGGCCTTCGCGCGCGAGCACGACTGCTGCCTGGAGCCGATCCTGGAGCTGGACGAGGCGCTCCGCTCGGAGCTGGTGCGCGAGCGCGAGGATGGTCGTCGAGATCGACCAGCCCGGCGTCGAGCGCGCCCGGTCCGCCAGCTGGGCATGCCGGTCAAGCTCGGCCGGACGCCCGGCCAGCACGCCCGCCTGCCGGGCCCGGCGCTGGGCGAGCACACCGAGGAGGTGCTGCTCGCGGCCGGCTACAGCGAGGCGGAGGTCGCGGAGCTGCTGGTGTCGGGAGCCGCCGCCGGTCCGCCGAGTCGCAGCAGGGCACGACCCTGCGGGCGTGAGGCGGGAGCTGACCGTGGCCACCGGCAGCGACGGCAACACCGGCGCGGCGGCTCCGGCGAACGGCGCCGCGGGGCGCCCGCTGCTGAAGATGAGCGAGCTCGCCGAGCGCTCGGGCGTCAGCCCGGGGACGATCCGCTACTACCTGCGCGAGGGGCTGCTGGGCGAGGGCTCCGACGTGGTGCGCACGTCGCGCAACATGGCCTACTACCCGCCCGAGTACGTCGAGCGGATCGCGCTGATCAAGCGCCTGCAGGAGGAGCGGTTCATGCCGCTGCGGGTGATCAGGGGCGCGCTGCGCGAGGACCCCGACCGCGTCAGGGCGCTGATCGAGCTGGAGGACCGGATCCTCGAGCGGGCGCTGGCCAGCGCCGAGGACCGCAGCCGCGTCTCGCGCAAGGTCGTCCAGGAGCGCTACGGCGTGCCCCGCAACGTGCTCGACCGCCTGGCCGAGATCGGCGTGCTGACGCCCAACCAGCGCGGCTACGACCGCGACGACCTGAAGATCATCGAGGCGATCGCCAGCTTCCGGGCGGGCGGCTACGACGAGGCGCTGGGCTTCACCGTTTACGACACCCTGCGCTACCGCGCGCGCGCTCGAGCCGCTCGTCGAGGAGGAGGTGCGCGCGCTGCTCGAGCGCCTGGCCGGCGAGGTCGAGGTCGAGCGGGCGATGGAGATCGTCGCCGCCGGCGTCGAGCCGCTGCGCGAGCTGATCGGGGCGATGCACTCCAAGCTGCTGCTGGCCGAGCTGCGCACGCACCGGGGCGCCGACCGCGCCGCGAGCCCCTGAGCTACCAGCGCGCCCGGTGGTGCTCCATCACGCCGCGGCCCGCGGCCAGCTCGATCCCGCCGGGCAGCGTCCCCGAGAAGCGTTCCGAACGGGGCGCGGTAGTCGGAGCTGACGAACAGCAGGTCGTCGCGGCGGCTGCGCTCGGCCTCGGGACGGAAGCGCAGCTCGCTGCCGTCCTCGCCGCGGATCCCGAGTCAGGTCGGCGGCGAAGCTGACCGGCCCGACCTCGGGGGGACGCCGTCGACCCACACAGCCCGCTCGCTGCCGCCGGAGGGTCGTTGATGCCGCTGACGAGGTTCCAGGCCAGCGGCCTCCCGTCGGGCGCCGTACCGACGCCCGCGCTCCAGCGCCACTCGGTCTCCCGGGCGTGGTAGCCGGCGGTGTCGTCGATCACGGCCAGCGCCTTGACCTCGCGCGGCGGACCGCCGTCCAGCGACAGCGTGCCGCGCGCCTGGACGCCCGCCTGCTTTCGCGTCCACACCTCCGAGCGCCCGTGCGGGCAGCGCGCCTGGATGCCGGGCTGTTCCTCCAGCGCCAGGTCGAGGAACGACGCCGCGGTCGCGGATCACGAGCAGCCCGCCGTCACGGCCGTCTGCCGCCGAGGCCGCTCGAGCAGCTCGCACCTCGCCGCGTCGGGGCAGCAGGCGCGTGCGCTCCCTGCGCAGGCCATGGTCCCCGGGGAGGTGCAGCGCCCAGAAGCTCTGGCGCGCGGGCCCGATCTGGACGAGCGCCGCGCAGGCCATCAGATCCTCGCCGAAGACCCCACGTAACGCCAGCGCTTGAGCGGCGCGCGAGTCGCGGAACGAGCTGCCGCATGAGCCAGGGGCCGCGGCCGCCGACCCGCGCGCACCCGCGTCGCGCGCTGACGTTATGCTTGCCAATATTGACTGACCAGTCAATCTATTCGCGCGACCCCGCACCGGCCGCCGCGGCGGCCGCGATGCTCGCGGGGGGAGATCTCGATTTGAGGGTAGCCGCAGTACAGCTCAACTCCACCGCCGATCTGGCGGCGAACATGGCCGTCGCCGACCGCCTCACCCGCGCGGCGGCCGCGGAGGGGGCGCAGCTGATCGTACTCCCCGAGAAGTGGACGGCGATGGGCGCCGAGCAGGACCTGCGCGCCTCGGCCCAGCCGCTGGACGGCCCGGCGATCGAATGGGCCCGTGCGATCGCCCGCGAGCTGGGCGTGGAACTCGTCGCCGGCTCGATCCTCGAGCGGGTGCCGCGGGCAGGAGAAGCTGGCCAACACCTCGGTGCACGTCGACGCCGACGGGGAGATCCGGGCGATCTACCGCAAGGTGCACATGTTCGACGTCGAGGTCGCCGGGCGCGTCTACAGGGAGTCCGAGCTCGAGGAGCCCGGCGAGGAGATCGTCCTCTCGCGCGACCGGCCGACGGCGTCGAGCTGGGGATGTCGATCTGCTACGACCTGCGCTTCCCCGAGCTGTACCGGATCCTCGCCGTGCGGGGCGCCCGCGTGATCACGGTGCCGGCCGCCTTCACGCTGGCGACGACCCGCGACCACTGGGAGACGCTGCGTGCGGGCGCGGGCGATCGAGAACCAGGCATTCGTGATCGCCGCCAACCAGGTCGGCGCCCACCCGGCCGGGCAGCACTCGGGCGGGCGCTCGATGATCGTCGACCCCTGGGGGGTCGTGCTGGCCCAGGCGCCGGACGGCGAGACGCACATCGTCGCCGAGCTCGACCTCGAGCGCCAGCGCGAGATCCGCGCGCAGCCTGCCCTCGCTCGCCAACCGCCGGCCTGCGGCCTACCGCTGGCCGGCGGAGCCATGACGCGCATGGGCGCCGGCGTGACCGCCCGTCGCCCGCTCCAAGTCCGCCGCCGACAAGCGCCGGCTGATCCTCGACGCGGCCGTGCGGGTCTTCGCCCGCCAGGGCTTCCACGCCTGCCGGGTGTCGGACATCGCCGACGAGGCCGGCGTGGCCTACGGCCTCGTCTACCACTACTTCGCCTCCAAGGACGAGGTGCTCGACACGCTGTTCCTGGAGCGCTGGAACGTGATGCTCGAGCTGATCCGCCGGGTCGACGCCGAGCCGATGCCGGTGCGGGAGAAGCTCGGGCGATCTCCTCGTTCATCATCGACAGCTACCAGCACGACCCCGACCTGATGAAGGTGATCATCGTCGAGGTCACCCGGGCGGCCAACACGTTCGGGCGGACCCACCTCCCGAGATCCGCTCGGCCTACGAGATGATCGGCGGCGATAGTCACAAAGGCGCAGGAGGAAGGGGTCTTCCGGGCGGACATCGAGGCGCGCTTCGCCGCGATGGCCTTCTACGGCGCGATCGAGCAGCTGCTGACAGGCTGGATCTTCGGCACGCTGCCCCAGGGGCCGGAGGACTTCGAGCGGGCGAAGTGGCTGGTCGTCGAGACCGTCTGCGGCGGCCTGGAGGCCGGCGCGGTGGGCGAGGCCCGCGTCGGCTGAGGCCCGCGGCGCCGAGCGCTCGGCGGGGTCGATGGCGACGGCACGGGGCAATAGACTGGCGCGGGATGGAGAACGAGATGGTCAAGAGACTCATGTGGTCGGGCGTGCTGGCCGCGTGCGGCGCCGTTGCCAGCATCGCTCGCCAACCGCGCCGCCGCGATCGATCTGGCGGCGCGTCTTCGACGAGGATCCGCCCGAATGAGCGCGCAGCCGCCCCCCGGCGCGCGGCGACCCGCCGCAGAACATCGCCACGGCGATCACCGACATCTCCGAGCGCGCGACCGTCCTGGTCCGCGAGGAGATCGAACTCGCCAAGGCGGAGGTCACCGAGAAGGTCACGCAGCTCGCCAGGGGCGCGATCGTCGGCGCCGCGGCGGGCCTGTTCTTCGTGATGGCCCTGATCTTCATCCTGGTCGGCTGCGCCTGGCTTCTCTACTACTACCTGCCGGGCGACGACTTCACCTACTTCTGGGGCTTCTTCGCCATGGCGGTGATCCTGATCGTGCTCGGCGTGCTCGCCGGCCTGATCGCGGCGCGGGTCCTCAAACGGAGCGCACCGCCCATGCCGACGATGGCGATCGAGGAGGCCCAGCGGATCCGGGATACGGTCAACCCGCCTGAGCCCGGGCCGGCCGCGCCGATGCAGGCCGCGACGGCCCCGCCGGTGACGACCGCCGAGCCCGTCGCGGCGCCCAGCACCACGACGGGAGGACAGGACTGATGGCGCAGCGCTCGCCGGCGGAGATCCGCGACTCGATCGAGAGCAACCGCAAGGAACTGGCCGTCTCGGTCAACCAGCTGCGAGGCGAGGTGCAGCGCCTGACCGACTGGCGCGGCTACGTCGAGCGCCACCGCCAGGAGATCGTCACCGGCGCGGCCGTCGTCGGGCTGCTGGTGGGCGTGCGGATGCTGCGCCGGCGCCGCAGGCGCGACTGAGCCGCTCAGCGAGCGATCGGCCCGCGCGCAAGCTGAGATACAGGACGGGCGACAACTGGCCCGATGCGGGCGCCCGTCCGAAGCCTCAGTGGATCGTGACGGACGCCTGCGCGACGTCGGACATGGTCTGCACGTCGCTCTGGATGAACGTCGGCGTGAGGACGCTGCCGCCCTCCAGGCCGGTCCCGAGCATCCCGTGGGAGCCGTTGCCGAAGCCCTGCAGTTCGCCCGAAGCCGTCAGGCCGAGCGTGATCACGCCGGCGATCGCGATGTGGCTGTATTCGAGGCCGGTCGCGATCGGCGTGGTCTCGTTGGTGCGCTGCCCGTCGCCGAGCTGGCCGTACTGGTCGTCGCCCCACATGTAGAGCTTGCCGCCGACGACGGCGCCCGATGAGCCGTTGCTCAACGTGTCACCGCCGCTCGCGACCTGCGTCGCCGGACCCGGAAGCGACACGCGGGTCGGCGACAGGACGGTTTCGGATGAGGAGCCGACGCCGACCTGACCGTGTTCGTTGGATCCCCACATGAACACTTCGCCGCTTTCCGTCCGCGCTCCCGCGGCTCCCGAGCCGCTGATTTCGACGATGTCTTCGAGGCCCGGGATCGGAGTCGGGTCACCAAGCGGCGCCCTCCCATTCGGGCCCAGCCCCGAGCTGCCCCTGTTGCCGCAGGCGAGCACTTCGCCGTTCTTCTTCAGCCACAGCGTGTGCGCGCCGCCGCCGGACTCGGCGACGATTTCTTCGCCGCTCAACGACGGGATTTCGACGGGAGACTTGAGCGAACCCGGTCGGGCCGGGATGCACAGCGAGAAGAAGCTGTCTTCGCCCCAGCCGAAGACCTTTCCGGTGCTGCTGATCGCGACGCCCTCGTTACGCGCCTGGCCGATCGCGACGATGTGTTCGCCGCCGGGGATCGCGACCTGCACCGGCGTCGCGCTGCTCGTCCCGGTGCCGTCGCCCAGCTGCCCCATTTCGCCGTTGCCCCAGGCCCAGACGGTGCCGTCGCTTTTGAGGGCGTAGTCGCTGTCGTTGCTCGCCTGCACGGCGACGACTTCCGTCAGCGACGTCGGCGTCGGCGTCTCCTGTTCCTGCGAGGACGGGCCGCCCCCGATGAAGTTCCCGAAGAAGTAGGCCGAGCGCGCCGAGGCCGCCGCGGGCACGACGCACGACACGACAAGAAGGCACGAGACGACAAGCGCGTAGCGACGCATCCTTGTGTCCTCTCTCATCTACGCGTTCAAACTGCGACTCGGAACACGATACGGCAATGCCATGCCCGGTTGTTGTCCAGGCGTTGTTTTCGCTGGCTCAGCTCAACATCGACCGCGGCAGCCCGCCGACGCCGATCAGCCCGGGGCCGGTGTAGGTGCCGATCACGGGCCCGACCTCTGATGTGAAGAGGGGTTCGGAGTCGAAGATCTCACGACAGCGGTCGATCAGGCGCTCGGCCTGCTCCGGCGCCTGGATGTGCTGGACGACCCAGCCGTCCGAGCCGGCGGCGCGCAGTTCCTCGGCGTAGCGGACCATTCGCTCGAAGGCCCGTCCGGCGGTCCTGACCCGCTCGACGGGCACGATCTCGTACTCGAGGGAGAGGATCGGCTTGATCCTCAGCGTGCCGCCGAGCCACGCCTGGGCCTTGCCGATCCGCCCGCCGCGGCGCAGGTACTCCAGGGTGTCAAGGCAGAACCAGATCCGCAGCGCCTTGCGCGCCTCTCGCACGTGCGCCGCGACCGCGTCCTTGTCGGCTCCGCGCTGCGCCGCAGCGGCGGCTGCCAGGACGAGCATGCCGAGGCCCCCGCAAGCGGTCTCGCCGTCGATCACCTCGACGCGCTCTCCGAGTCCGCGCTCGGCCAGCAGGCCGTGGGCCTGGCGCGCGGCCTCGACCGTGCCCGAGATGCCGCCGGCGAGGTGGATCGAGACGACGTCCCTCCCCTCCTCGAGCAGCGGCTCCCAGACGCTCAGGAAGTCCCCGATCGACGGCTGGGAGGTGCTGGGCAGCTCCGGGTCGGTGCGTAGCCGCGCGTAGAAGCCGTCGAAGTCCTGCATGTCCAGCTCGCGCTCGGGGTGCCCGGCCCAGCCCACATACAGGCTGACCTGGTGGATGCCCCGCTGCTCGGCGAGGTCCCGAGGGAGATAGTGGGTGCTGTCTGTGGCGATCGCGACGGTGGCCATGCGGCGCGAGACGCTAGCGCAACGCCTCGGCCAGCTCCCCCGACTCGAACATCTCGGTGACTATGTCGCAGCCGCCGATCAGCTCTCCGTCGTGGAAGAGCTGTGGGATCGTCGGCCAATTGGAGATGGCCGAGAGCTCCTGGCGGATCCGCGGATCGGGCAGGATGTCGACCGCGGCGAACGGGACCTCCAGCGACTGCAGGATCGACACGGTGCGCGCCGAGAAGCCGCACGCGGGCGCCTCGGGGGTGCCCTTCATGAACAGGATCGTCTCGTGCTCGGCGATCGCCTCGGCGATCGCCTCGCGGATCGGGCTCGGCTCGGCGGACGCCGGCGCCTGGGGCGGGGCCGCGTCGCTCATCATCGGGATCGGCTCGAACTGGCTGCTTGACATTTGAAGCTCCTGGCTCTCAGGGGGTCTGGATCTTGGCGGGGGCGTTGGTCTTCAGGGCGAGGGCGTGGATCGCGGCGCCGATGTCCGCGCCGAGCGCGCCGTAGACGAGCCGATGCTGCTCGACCCGGCTGAGCCCCGCGAAGGCATCGGAGGTGACCGTGGCGCGGAAATGGTCCGAGGTGCCGGTGTAGTCCTCGACGTCCGCCTGGGAGCCGGGGATGGCGGCCTCGATGCGCTGCTTTATTTCCTCTGCGGAGGGCACCTTCCGCTCTAGCCTAGAAGATCCGGGTAGGGGACCGGAGACCCGGCAGTCCCTGGCCCCGAGATGGCCTGGGCGGGCCGGACGGGCCCGAACTCATGCCGCTATACTTTGGAAAGTCTTGGAGCCAGCCACGGGAGCAAAGCGATGATCGAGATCACCGACAAGGGTGCCGAGAAGGTGCACGAGTTCCTGGCCTCGCAGCAGGCCGACGTGAGCCTGGCCGGCCTGCGGGTCGGCGTGCGCGGCGGCGGCTGCTCGGGCTTCCAGTACCAGCTCGCCTTCGACGAGCAGCGCGAAAGCGACGTCGTCTTCGAGAGCCACGGCCTGAAGCTCCTGGTGGACCGCGAGAGCCTCCAGTTCGTCCGCGGCTCGACGATCGACTACGAGGAGAGCCTGCAGGGTGCGGGCTTCAAGGTCAACAACCCGAACGTCGTGGCCGCCTGCGGTTGCGGCTCCTCCTTCCGGGTGGCCGAGGAGGAGCAGGTCTCAGCCGTCTGAGGGCCTCGCGGCGGCCGGCGCCGGAGGTCTCCGACGTGGCCGGCCGCCAGAGCAAGCTCGGACCGCGTCTGCGCTGGGCGATCAGCTCTGCGCTCGCCCTGAGCGCCGTGGCGCTCCTGCTCTCCGCCTGCGGGCACGCAGCCAGAACCTCCTCGACGAAGCTGCCGGCGAGCGCCCCACCGACCGCGCCGCCGCCGGGGCCGGCGTTCGGCCTCACCGAGGACAACGCCGATCTGCTCTGGAACCCGGGCGCCACGGCCCCGCCACAGGCGCAGCCCTTCATGCCCGCGCGCCGTGAGCTCACGGCCCTGCACCCGAGCTACCTGCGGCTGCTGATCGACTGGGCCGCGCTGCAGCCCTCACCCGATAGGGCTCCGCAGCTGCAGGCGTCCGTGGACGGCTGCGCCCGGGGTGCTCCTCCATGTGGGCCCTATGAAGGGGTCGCCGCCGAGCTGGCGGCGATCGCCTCGCAGCAGCGGGCGGCCCGGGCCGCCGGCCGGCCGGGCTTCCAGGTCGTCATCGACATCCTCGGCGCGCCCGCCTGGGCGGCGCTTCCCCCGCACGGCTGCGAACGTCCCGGCACACCCGCCGCCGCGCGGCCGCTGCTCGCCTCGGCGCTGGCCGGCTATCGGGCCTTGATCGCCGACCTGCTCGCGCTCGGCGCCCGGGAGGGCGTGGCGCTGCCTTGGTGGAGTCCCTGGAACGAGCCGAACGACCCGCGCTCGCTGAGCCCGCAGCGGGCATCCTGCTCGGGCACCGGCTCGCCCCTGGCCCCCGCGGTCTATGCGCAGCTGGCGCGGGCGATGGCCGCTCAGCTGCACGCCTCGGGCCCGGGTGCAGGAGATGCTGCTCGGGGAGCTCGGCGGCTACGACAGCGGCTCGCCCCACCGCATCGGCATCAGCGAGTTCGTGCGGTCGATGCCGGCCGACGTCCTGTGCCTGAGCGACACCTGGGCGGTGCACGCCTATGCCGCGCGCGGTTCCCGCTCTGTCGAGGAGAACCCGGTGCAGGCGCTCGAGACGGCGCTCGACGCGCGCGGGGGCTGTGGCGCCTCCGCGAAGATCTGGGTCACCGAGGCCGGGGCCGGGGCCCCCGACCCGGGCCGTGCGGTGCGCGACACGCGGGGTGAAGAACACGCCGCCTGCGTCGCCCTCGCGAGGCAGGTTGGCGACTGGTACTCCGACCCCCGGGTGGGAGCGGTGTTCCAGTACACCTTCCGCGACGACCCGGCGTTCCCCGTCGGGCTCGCCGACCCACGTCTGACCCGAGTGCTTCCCACCTACGGGGTGTGGCTCGCGCTCTCCGCCCGTCACTCCGCGAGTGAACCCCTTCCCGCCCCCGACCTGAGCTGCGGCGCGAGCGCGCCCGCGAGCGCCGGGCAGTGAAGCAGCCGACTTACCGGTGACCCCCGTCCCATAGTGTGAACGCGGTGGCGCTCCTGCCCTCACCGATACGCCGCAGGGTTCCGAACCGGGTGCGCGACGATGTCCGCCTGCGCGCCGCGGCGCTCGGCCTCGGGCTGATCCCGCCGCGGACGATGCACTCCGAGGACGACGCCCGCGTGCTGCTCGACGCGGCGCGCGGCGCCCGGCGGGTCGTGGAGGTGGGCGTCTACGAGGGCGCCTCGGCGCTGCTGTTGATGAGAGCCCTCGGGCCCTCGGCCGAGCTGCACCTCATCGACCCGTTCGGCCGTCGGCCCGACGCGCTCCCGGAGGGCTGGGCGGCCAGCGAGTGGGCGACGCGTCGGCTGCTCGGCCGTGAGCTTCGGCGCCTGGGCTCCGACGCCCCCACGCTCGTCTGGCACGTCGAGCTCTCGGTCGAGACGGCCGCGCGCTGGAGCGGGGAGATCGACGTCGTCTTCATCGACGGCGACCACTCCGAGCAGGGCTGCCAGGCCGACTGGGACGCCTGGCGGGGATTCGTCCGGGTGGGCGGTCACGCGGTGTTTCACGACGCGCGCGCAGGGTGCGTCGGCGGCGCCGGCCTGCCCGGACCGACCGCGGTGGTCGAGCGCAGCCTTCGCGGCGGCGGAACGCCCGGCTGGGAGGTCTCCTCGGAGTCGGGCGCGACCGTCGCCGGGCGTCGCCGCGCCTGAGCGGAGATCGGCTTGGCCACGCCGGAATCCCCGCTCTGTCTGGACGGCCAGCCAGTTAAACGTCACAACTCGGTAACCGCTGGATGGTTGACGACCGATCAGGGTCTGTGCTACGGTCGCGCCGACATGAGGTCAGGGGTGGAGATGGGGAGGGATGCCCAGGCGCGTGGCAACGCGTGCGTTCCCAGCGTGGGGGCGGACCCTGAGGTTGCCCATCGTCGTCGCCCCACAGGCTTGACCTTGACGCACGAGATGTTTTCTGCCAAGGTCGGGAGCAGTACCGTCTCGCTGAGGAACAGCGTGGCGGCAACGACGGGCTTGGGGGCAGCCTCGTCTTTCTGAGAGGCCAACTCCAACGTCGGTCGATCTAATCAAGAGGGAAAAGGAGCAGTTCACACATGAAACGCATGAGGATCCTGGGGCTTGCCCTGGTCGCCGTGTTCGCGCTTGGCGCGATCACCGCCATCAGCGCGTCCGCGGCTGAACCCGGCTGGTATGAATGCAAGAAGGAAGCCGGCGGCAAATTCGAAAAGGGTTGCTCGAAAGAAGGCGGCAAAGGCGGCTACGTCCTTGTCCCCGGCGTCGGCAAAGGCAAGGCCTTCAAGGGCAAGGGTGGGGCGGCCAAACTCCACACCTCCATTCCCGGCAAAGGTGACATCCCCGTCGAATGCGCCTCGTTCAAGGACGCCGGCACGCCGGTTGCTCCGAACCTGCAGGTGAAAGTCGTTGCGACTTTCTCGAAGTGCAAATTCGCCGGTCTGCCTTGCCAGAGCGGCGCCAAGAAAGAAACCATCACGACCAACTCGCTCGCGGGCGAACTTGGTTACGTGAGCAAAGCGGGCCCGGTCGTCGGCGCGAGCCTGTTTGCTGAAGCGGAACCGGGCAAAGGCCTTGAGGCCGAATTCACCTGCACCGGCGCGGCGAAAATCCGCGTCCACGGCGGCGTGATCGGTGGCCAGACCGGTGACATCAACAAATTCAGCAAGGAATCAACCACGACGTACGAAGTCGAAGAAGCCGAACTCATTCCGGGCTTCAAATCAGTAGTCAACAAGGACCGCAACTTCGAAGGTGGTCCGACCATCATCCTGCTCACCGAATTCGAACAGGGCAAAGGTTGGGAACCCGCAGGCGGCCTGCCGTCAGGTCAGGAAGCCTCCGCTACGAACAAGGGCGAAAACCTCGAGGTCAAAGCCTAAGTTCGCAGTGATCGACCGCGTCGCCCGAGAGGGTGGACGGTCAACGAAGTTGCAGCAAGCGTGCGGGGCCTTCGGGCCCCGCACGTTTTTCTTTCGCAGGGCGCGGGTGCCGCGCGGTCCTACTCGTCGCCTGCAGGCTGCGGCGATCGGAACCGTTCGCTCGGCGGGGCGCTGGCGGGAGGCCCCCCGAAGAGAGCTTCGACACGAGCTCTCTCGCCGCGCTCTAGGCGTTCGTCCTAGGTCCCGGCCCGGGTGCGCCCCGGCCGAGCGGCCGTCGACGCGTGCGGCGTCGGTACCTGCTTGACAACCCTCGGGGCCTCACTAGACTGCCCGGCAGAGGGAATCGGGAGAGCAAGGATGATCGAACGGATCGGATCCATCATTCGTGGGGAATGGCACGCTACGGCGCGGCTGATGACGCTCGCCGTGCTCGCGTCGCTCTGCACGCTGGCTCTCGTCGCCTCGCCCGCCTCGGCTCTCAGCCAGCGCGGCTACGCCTTCAGCGGCTCGTTCGGCAAAGAAGGCATGGGCGCCGGCGAAATGCGCTCGCCCCAAGGCGTGGCCGTCAACCAGGAAACCGGTGACATCTACGTCGTCGACGCGGGCAACAACCGCGTCGACCGCTTCACATCCGCCGGCACGTTCGTCGAAGCCTGGGGCTGGGGCGTCAAGAACGGCGAAAAGGCATTTCAGACCTGCACCACGACCACGAAATGCCAGGCGGGCCTCCCCGGCCACGGGAAAGGCCAGCTGCACAGCGCGGAAGCGATCGCGATCGACAACAACCCGAAAAGCCCCTCCCACGGAGACGTCTACGTCGAGGCCGTGACGCCGTACGTCGAAGGCGAAAAAGAATTCGAAGAAGGCATCGTCGACAAGTTCACAAAGGATGGCAAACTCGTCAGCGAGCTCAAAGGCTTCAAGGAAAAAGGCGGGTTCGCGGAAAAGTTCGAAGAACCGCACGGGCTCACCGTCAACACCCAGGGCGAGCTGCTCGTCTACAACGAAGAAGACGTCGTCGAGTTCACGGGCGAAGAAAAGAACAAGTTCCTCGCGCTGATCCCGACCGAACTCGAAGGCGGAGGGCGGCCGGGCATCGCGACCGACTCCGGGGGGAACTTCTATCTCGGCCACAGCGAAATCGAAGAAGAAGCCGCCCCGACCGTGATCGCGAAGGATTCGGTGATCGAAGAAGGCGGCGTGAAATCGGGCCTGCCGCTGCTCGAAGCCCTGGATCCCGAAAACACCACGGGCGTGGCCGTCGACCCGAACACACAGAACGTGTTCCTGGACAACGCCACCAACGTGGCGATGGTGGCGCCGAACGGCTCGATCGTGCAGCGCTTCGGAGCAGGCGAAGGAGTCACCCTGCACAAAGGGGCGGGCCTGGCCACGCGGGCCGACGCGGGCGAACCAAAACTCAGCGACGTGCTCGTCGCCGATGCCGGCTCGGGAGTGATCGACCTGTTCGTGCCAGAACCCGCCGGCGCCCCGCGGATCGACGAACTCGGAGCGGCGAACACCACCGCCACCTCGGCCGAACTCACCGGCGTCGTCGACCCCCACGGCGAAGCCAGCGAATACTTCTTCCGCTACAGCTCCGAAGCCGTCCCCGCAGCGAGTGCGCCCTGCAACGCGCCCTGCGTGGAAGTGCCGGTTCCGCCCGGGACCTTCGGCGCCGCGGGGCAGTACGGCGACGTCACCCTCGCCCCGCAGGCGCTGAGCGGCCTCTCGCAGCTCACGACCTACGACTACGTGCTCTTCGCGCACAACGCGAAGGGGGCGGTGGCGAGCCCCGAACAGAAATTCCGCACACGCCCCGCGCAGCCCGGCGAAGTGCTGCCCGACCACCGCGGCTGGGCGGTGGTCTCGCCGAAACAGAAGAACGGCGGGTTCCTCGAAGGCATCACCCGTGAAGGCGGAACGATCCAGGCCTCGCTCGACGGCACCGGGATGACCTACGTCTCGACCGCGCCGACCGAAGGCTCGGAAGGCAACCGCAGTCCGGAATACAACCAGCTGCTGTCCACCAGGCACGAAAACGCCGGAGGGCAACAGGAATGGTCGACCGAAGACCTGACGACGCCCATCAACGAGGCCGAAGGCTTCAGCCCGGGTACGGCGCCCGAGTACCGGATCTTCTCGACCGACCTGTCCGTGGCGCTGCTCAAGACCTACGGCGAATCCGACCCGGAATCGCCCCAGCTCTCCTCCGAAGCCACCGAACGCACGATCTACCAGCGCAACAACCTCACCTGCGCGTCCTCCCGCTCGACCTGCTTCACGCCGCTCGTCGACGATGCGAACGTGACGAGCGAACCGAAATCCCACTACGGCAGCCAGACCGCCTTCCTACAGTTCCTCTCAAGCAACGAATCGGGGCATCAGAGCGTCCTCGAAGCCGGGGTTCCACTGACCACCGAACCGATGGCCAAAGGCCGCAACCTCTACGAGACCTCGGGCGGGCACCTGAAGGTCGTCAACATCCTCCCCGAAGGGACGCCCGCCGAAAACGCGCAGCTCGGCGCCGGCCCGAATCGCAGCTACCTCGTCCGGCACGCGATCTCCGCCGACGGCTCCCGCGTGATCTTCAACACGGGCGCCCATCTCTACATGCGCGACGTCGCGGCGGCCAAGACGGTGCAGGTCGACGCGCCGGAAGCGGGCCTGAAAGAAGAACCCGGCTTCCACCCGAGCTTCCAGGACGCCAGCGAAACCGAAGGCAAGACGACGACGATCTTCTTCACCGACGAAGCCAAGCTCGTGGTCGGCGCCGGCGCGCGCGAACACAAGCCGGACCTCTACGCCTGTGACATCGAAGGCGAAGCAAGCGCGCCCAAATGCCATCTCACAGACCTCACCGCCGGCACCAGCGGCAGCGAAGCCGCATGGGTGCAGGGCGTCGTCCCGGGAGCGGCATCGGACGGCTCGGACGTGTTCTTCGTCGCCGACGGCGCGCTCGCGGAAAACGCGAAGCCCGGCAACTGCGTGCCCGAACTCCTGTCCAAGAACCACGGCAGCGAACAGACCTTCGGCAACACGTGCAACCTCTACGTGGAGCACCGCAACCCGGCGACCAAAGCCTGGATGCACCCGGAACTCATCCGCGAAGTCTCGATCGAAGACGAACCGGACTGGGGCGCCCAGGGCTTCCACCGCAACCTCGTCGAACTGACCTCGCGCGTGTCGCCCAACGGCGAATGGCTCGCCTTCATGTCCGACCGCAGCCTCACCGGCTACAACAACCACGACCTCGTGAGCGGACGGGCCGACGAGGAGGTCTTCCTCTACAACGCGACCACCAAAAAAACGGTATGCGCCTCGTGTGACCCGACCGGCGCGAGGCCACAGGGGGTGCACGACGTCGAAGAATCAGGCGAAGGGATCGGCCTGCTCGTGGACGCCCCTGACCTGGGAGAACCGCTGGCTCGCCGCGAACGTCCCCGGCTGGACGCCGATCGACACCTCCACGCCCTGTACCAGTCGCGCTACCTGTCAAACAGCGGCCGGCTGTTCTTCGACAGCGCCGAGGCGCTCGTGCCGCAGGACCACAACCACACCAGGACGTCTACGAGTACGAGCCCGCCGGAACCAAGGGGCCGAACGAAGAAGAAGTCTGCACGAGCGCGATGGACACGTTCAGCGAAAGCTCGGGCGGGTGCGTCGCCCTGATCTCCGGCGGCGCGCCGGGGGCCAAGGAATCGGCGTTCCTCGACGCGAGCGAAAACGGCAACGACGTCTTCTTCGACACGGCCACGGCGCTCGTCACACAGGACACCGACTCCAACTACGACGTCTACGACGCGGGGGTGTGCGGCATCGCCGCCGCCCCTGGATGCGTGCCGCAGCCCGCGCCGCCGCCGCCGCCCTGCGAAGCGCTGGAAAAATCAAGCGAAGCCACGCCATGCCGCGAAAATCCCGGCAACCCTGGGCTTGGCGCGACAGGCACGGGGAGCCTCAAACCGTCCGGGACGGCAACGTGGCCAAGCACGAAGTGCTCGGGACCACTGAACAGAAACCTCCGGCGAAAACCACGCCGAAACCGCTCACGCGCGCCCAGAAGTACGCGAAAGCGCTGAAGGCCTGCAAGAAGATCAAGAACAAGCACAAGCGTGCCCAGTGCGTGACCCAGGCCAAGAAGAAATACGGCCCCACGGCCAAAAAAGCCAAGCGGGCCAGCCACCGCGCGAGGAAGGCGAGGCGCCGATGAGCGCGGCGAGGAGGAGGTGCGCGGGCTGCTCGCAACGCTGGCCGTATGCGTCCTCGGCCTGCTCGCGCTCGGCGCCGGCCAGGCCGCCGCGGCGAGCGGCTGGTGGAACCTCACCAGCTCGACGGCGCCGCGGAATCTCGTGCCCGGCGAAGAAGGCGTGGTCGAGGCCTTCGCCACCAACTCCGGCTACACGCCGGTCAGCGGCGCGGGCGGGAAAACGCTCTTCATCGTCGACTCGCTGCCCGCGGGCCTGGAAGTCAAGGGCACCCACGCCGAAGCTGGACCCTCGACCGCCTCCGCGGTGCCGCCGAGGGTCGTGCACGAACTCCCCTGCACGGTCACGGGCAACTCCTCCGAAGGCAGCACCGTGAAATGCGAATGGGCCGGCGAAGTGGAAGAGAGCGAATCGATCCGGCTGAAAACCACGGTCAAGGTCGTCGGGTCCGAAGGCGAACCGGCCAACCGGGTCGAACTCAAAGGGGGCAGCGTTCCCGGCCCCGAACCGCTCGTCGAGAAGCTGAGCATCAGCAAACAGGAAACGAAGTTCGGCGTCGAAAAATACGAAGTCCGCCCCGAAAACTCCTCCGGAGCACTCGAAACGCAGGCCGGCGCGCACCCGTTCCAGCTCACGACGGACTTCTTCCTCAACCAGACCTACGCGACGATCGCCCCGCTCGGGACGCCCGAAAAACTCCCCTTCGCCCCGGCGCTGCCGAAGAACCTGCACTTCGTGGAGCCGGTGGGCCTGATCGGCAAGACGGCGAAAGTGCCGCAGTGCTCCGGCGCTGACTTCGCGACGCTCACCTCGGGCGCGGCGAACCTGTGCCCAGAGCGCACCGCGATCGGGATCGCCGTCGCGACGATCAACGACCCGACGGTGATCGGATGGAAACAGTTCACGGTGCCCGTCTTCAACCTCGTTCCGGACCAGGGCGAACCGGCCCGCTTCGGGTTCGACGTCCACAACGTGCCCGTCGTGCTCACGACGCGCGTTCGCAGCGGCACCGACTACGCGGTCGAAGTCACCGTCCACGAGGCGACCGAGTCCGCGGCGGTCCTCGAGACCGAACTGACGCTGTGGGGCGTGCCGAACGACCCGCGCCACGACAAGGAGCGCGGCTGGGAATGCCTCGAGGGCGGCTGGTGGACGCT
This sequence comes from uncultured Solirubrobacteraceae bacterium, assembly GCA_963760785.1. Classification (GTDB taxonomy): domain Bacteria; phylum Actinomycetota; class Thermoleophilia; order Solirubrobacterales; family Solirubrobacteraceae; genus Palsa-744. Next base: position 567,293 of record CAVXEL010000003.1, read on the forward strand.
CGGCGAAAAGACCTGCAAGACCGCCGCCGAACTCGAAGCCGAAAACCACGAAACCGGCCCCGAAGCCTTCCTGACGATGCCGACGTACTGCACCACCGAACCGGCGCCGGCGTCGACCGTGACCGGCGAAGCCTGGACGGGCCAGACGCTCGGCGGCCCCGGGGAAGAAGTCGAATTCAAGTTCAAGCCGTTCACCGGCTGCGCCTCGCTGCCGTTCAAACCTGCGATCGAAGTCGAACCCGACCACCACTCGGCGGCCACGCCCAGCGGGCTGACGGTCACGGTCAAAGTCCCGCAGGAATCGACCGTGTCCGGCAAAGAAGGCGAAGTTGCCGCGGCGACGATCAAAAGGACCGAACTGACGCTGCCGCCCGGCGTGCAGGCGAACGCCGGCGCCGCCGATGGGCTGCTGACCTGCTCGACGAGCAACTTCGGCCTGCTCGGAGCAGAAGCCGTCGAAAGCGAAGCGGAAATCCCGAAGCTGCTCCAGAACAACCAGTTCAACGAGGAATCGGTCAAGTGCCCCGACGCGTCGAAGATCGGCACGGTCAGCCATCAAGTCGCCGTTCCTGGAAGAAGAACTGAAGGGCGGCGTCTATCTCGCCTCCGCCGGTCTCGATCCCTCCAACGGAACGGAAAACCAGGACAAACCGTTCGGCTCCAAACTGGTGCTCTACATCTCCGCCGAAGGCGAAAAGTCGAAGGTCCAGGTCAAGCTCGCCGGTGAAACGGAAATCCTCGAAAACGGGCAGCTCAAGTCCGTCTTCACGAACACTCCGCCGGTCGGCTTCAGCCAACTCAAGCTGCATCTCTTCGACGGCCCCCGCGCGACGCAGTCGACGCCCGAAGCGTGCGGCACGACGCCGCCCGCCGTCGCGAACTTCGAAACCTCCTCCGGCGCTCAGGCGAAGGCCGAAGGCTCGTTCACGATCACCGAAGGCGCCAACGGCACGCCCTGCCCGGCGCCCGGAACGCAGCCCTTCGCGCCGGGCTTCGAAGCCAAAGCGGAAAACCCGCAGGCCGGAGCGTTCAGCCCGTTCATCGTCACGATCGAACGTCCCGACGGCCAGCAGGCGCTGCGCACGGTCAGCGTCACCGAGCCCAAGGGCGCCGCGGCGATGCTCTCCTCGGTCAACCCCTGCCCGATCGCCCTCGCCGAGGCCGCGTCGCCCGCCTGCCCGGCGGCGAGCAAAGTCGGCGAATCGATCGCGCTCGCCGGGCTCGGCAGCGACCACGTCGAAATCCACGGCCAGGTCTACCTGACCGGCCTCGCCCGGACCGGGCGTTCCCTTCGGGCTGCTGTCGGTCTCGGAAGCCGAACACATCGGCCCGTTCAACCTGGGCAGGATCCCCGTGATGTCGGGCATCACGGTCAACGAAACGACCGCCGCAGGCGACGGTCTCCAGCAACCTCCTGCCGCAGTACGCGCCGAGTCCGACCAACCCCGGCCACAGCGCCGGCGTGCCCTCGCAGATCAGGGCGCTGCGGATCGACGTCAACCGGCCCGGCTTCACGTTCAACCCGACCAACTGCGAAGAACAGAAAGTCACCGGGACGCTGACGGGCTACGGCCCCGGCGGATCGGTGGGCGTGGAGGGCGTCTCGAACCCCTACTTCGCCGGCAACTGCTCCGCGCTGCCGTTCAACCCGAGCATCTCGGTCAACGTCGAATCGGACGTCAGCCGCGTCGACGGCACCGGCATGAAAATCATCGTGAAGTCCTCCAAGGGCCAGGCGAACATCAAAAAGACCAAGCTGGTGTTCCCCAACACGGTGCCCTCGCGGCTCACGACGATCCAGAAAGCCTGCCCGGCGCCCACCTTCGAAGCGAACCCGGCGATGTGCCCCGAAGGCTCCGTGATCGGCTCGGCCATCGCGCACACGCCGGTGCTGAAGTCGCCGTTGACCGGCCCCGCCTACCTGGTCTCCCACGCCAGCGAATCGTTCCCCGACGCCGTCTTCGTGCTGCAGGGCGAAGGCATCAAGCTGGTGCTGGACGGCAAGACGAACATCCACAACGGCGTCACCAGCTCGACCTTCGAAACAGTGCCGGACGCGCCCGTCGAAACGTTCGAAGTCAACCTGCCGCGCGGACCGCACTCCGCCTTCAGCGGCTACGGCAACCTCTGCGAAAAGCCGATCAAGGTGCCGACCATCTTCGGCGGCCAGAACGGCGTCGTGCTCGAAGGCGAAACGAAGGTCACCGTCGAAAAATGCGCCGGAGTCAAAAGCTTCGTGAAAGAAAACGAACTGACGAAGTCGCTGAAGCTCTGCAAGAAAGCCAAGAAGCACTCGGTGCGGGTCAAGTGCGAAGCGAACGCCCACAAGCGCTTCAAGGCCGTCCAGACCTGCCAGAAGAAGAACAAGAGCAACAAGAAGAAGCGGACCGCCTGCGAAGCGAAGGCGCGCAAGAAGTACCCGCTCAAGATCAAGTAGTCCGCTGCAGGCGGCCGGCGGGACCGACCCCGGCCCCAGCGCATCGGCCGTCCGCGGCTCAGGTCGGCTCGTTCTGAAGCGAGCGCCACAGGTACCGGCAGGCCAGCGTCCGGTGGGGGCGCCAGGGCGCGGCGATCTCCTCCATCTCGGCCGGCTCGGGCAGCCCGGGCAGGCCGTAGGCGCGTTCGATCGCCCGGCGGATGCCGAGGTCGCCGACGGGCAGCACGTCGGGGCGGTCGAGATGGAACATCAGGAACATCTGCGCGCTCCACAGGCCGATGCCCTTGACGGCCACGAGCTCGGCGATCACCTGCTCGTCCTCGAGCTGGTCCAGGCGCTCCAGCTCCAGCTCCCCGGACAGGACGTGCTCGGCCAGCGAGCGCAGGTAGAGGACCTTCGCTCGCGAGAGCCCCGCGGCGGCGCGCAGCTCATCGGGCTCGTCGGCCAGGATCTCCGACGGGGTCGGAGGGCGATCCTCGAAGCGGGCCGTCAGGCGCCCGTAGATCGACCGGGCCGCCGCCACCGACAGCTGCTGGCCGACGATCGCCCTCACGAGCGCCCCGTAGTGGTCGTCGGGGTGGGGCCTGCCGGCACGCGGGTCGCCCAGGGGCCCCACCGACGCGATCAGGCCGGCCAGGACCGGATCGGAGCGCTTCAGGTGGGCGAGCCCGCGCGGCCTAGACAGCGGGGAACGCCTCGGCGCCGATCGGCTCGCCGTCGAGCGCGTTCAGCGCGCGCTCCAGCGACATCGCGATGCAGGTGAAGCTGGGCGTGTCGCGAACCGTGTAGGCCGACGCCTCGGTCGTGCGCAGCCGCTGGACCAGATCCAGGAACGTGCCGACGTCGTCGGTGTCGAACGCGACGACGAACTCCTGGTCGTCCAGCCCGAAGGAGTAGGTCGTGTGATTGTCCACGCCCGGGTATTCGCGGCCGACCTGGATGTGCCCCTGCATGATCCGCCAGCGCTCCTCGGCCGGCAGCGCGTACCACTGCCGGGACTTGACGAACGGGTAGACGAAGACGTACTTGCCGCGGAACGTCCGGGGGATGGTGCGCTCGTCTTCGGAGTACTCGGAGGTCTTGCGCATGCCCAGGAAGGAGTGGGCCGTCTCGCACCACTTCATCAGCCCGCTCTGGGAGAGGACGACGTGGAACTCGTGGATCCGCTCCAGGTTCTCCGCCTCGGCGACGAGCAGCAGGTCCGCGTCGCCGCGCGTCCCGACCAGCGAGAAGCTCTGCAGCAGATGCCCGTCGGCGAAGTCCTCGCAGGCCGCGATGAACTCGCGCTTGCCCTGCTCGCGCTCCTCGCCCGAGCGCCGGCGCCACGCCGGGTCGACCTTCAGGAACGTGTACTTGACGAAGTGGCGGCTGCTCACCGCACCGATTATGCCATCGCCGCGCGCCGTCCCGGCAGGACGAACCGCACGAACCGATGCGGCCTCCCACGGACGCGTGCGACCACCCGGCGGGATAGAGTGTGTGGCCGTGCGGATCGCGCTCGTCTCGCCGTACTCCTGGACCTATCCCGGCGGTGTGACGCGCCACATCGAGGCGCTGGCGGCGGAGCTGACGGCCCAGGGCCACGAGCCCCGCATCCTGGCCCCCTTCGACCCCGACGACCGCATCTCGGTCCGTCTGCATCGCGGCGCGCGCCCCCAGCGCCACCCCGTCCCCGAGGGATTCGTCTCCCTGGGCCGGACGTTCGGGGTGCCGGCAAACGGCGCCGTGTCGAACCTGTCGGGCTCGCCGGGCGCGATCGCGGCGCTGCGCGGCGAGCTGCGCAGCGGCGGCTACGACGCCGTCCACATCCACGAGCCGGTCGTGCCCGTGATCTGCTGGGACGCGCTGTGCTCGGCCGGCGAGCTGCCGCTCATCGGCACCTTCCACACCTACTCCGAGAACGCGTTGACGAACGGCATCGCCGCGGTCCCGCTGGGCGGGCGGCGGCGGATGAACCGGCTGCACGCCCGCATCGCCGTCTCTGAAGCGGCGGCCTGGACCGCGCGTCGCTTCTACGGCGGGCACTACCGGATCATCCCCAACGGCGTTCACCTGCAACCGCCGGAGCTCCGGGACGGGGCCGAGCGCTCCTCCGCCGTGGACGATGGGCCGGAGCGCGAGCTGCGCATCCTGTTCATCGGGCAGGCCGTGCAGCGCAAGGGCCTGCCGGTGCTGCTGGCCGCGTTCGAGGCGCTGCGCGAGCACGTGCCGGCGACCGTCACCCTGGTCGGCGCCGGCTCGGAGGAGGTCGCCCACATGATCCTCGAGGACTCCGGCGTGCGGGCGCTCGGCAAGGTCTCCGAGGAGGAGAAGCTGCGCGAGCTGCAGCGGGCCGACGTGCTCTGCGCGCCCTCCCTGAACGGCGAGAGCTTCGGCATGGTGCTGACCGAGGCGTTCGCCGCGTCCACCCCGGTGATCGCCTCTGACATCCCCGGCTACAAGGACGTGCTGCGCGACGGCGAGGACGGCGTGCTCACGCCGCCGGGCGACGCGCTGGCGCTGGCCGAGACGCTTCGCTCGCTGGCGCTGGACCCGGCTCGCCGCGAGCGGATGGCCGCCAGCGCCCGCGAGCGGGCCGAGCGCTTCGCCTGGCCCCACGTCGCCGCCGAAGCGGCCGACGCCTACGAGCAGGCGATCGCCACCGCGCGGCTGTCCCGCGCCGGCGCGAGCGCCCTGGGGCGCGGCGCCCGGCGCTACGGCCTCGCGCCGTCGGATCTCCTTCCCAGGGTCCCCGCCCAGCGCCTTCCCAGCCTGCAGCCCGCGCGCCCGGCGCCGGCCGTCTCGGCCTCGACTCGGCGCCTGCGGACCCTGCGCAGGGGAGCTCTGGTGGCGAGCTCGCTGGCGGGCGCCGGCCTGGCCGTCGTGGCCCTGCAGCGGGTCGGGGTGGCCCGGGTCGCCGCGTCGCTGGTCGCCTCCAAGCCCGGTCTGGTCGCGGCGGGCCTGGCGCTGATGTGCGCCGCGATGTTCGTCCGCGCGCTCTCCTGGCATGCGATCCTCTCCGCCGCGCCGACCTGGCGGCGAGCCAAACGCCGCGACGCCATGCAGGGCACGTTCATCGGCGTGCTGATGTCCGCCACGCTCCCGGCCCGACTGGGCGAGCCCTCCAGGGCGCTGATCCTCGCCCGCCGGCTGGGTCGCGCACGCGAGACCCTCCCGGTCGTGCTGGGCACGATCGTCTCCCAGACGCTGCTGAACCTGCTGGCCCTCACGGTGCTGGGAGCCGTCACGCTCTCGCGGATCAGCGTGCTGGACGGACACGACCGCGACCTGGTCGCGCTCGCCTTCGCCCCGCTCGCGGCGCTGCTGGCCGTGATGGCCGCGCCGGTGCTGATCCCGCCGGCGGCCGTGTCGCGCTTTCACCGCCTGCAGGCCGCGCTGGCCGGGGTACGGGCCTCGCTGCTGCGACTGCGCCAGGGGCTGTCGGTGTTCCGCCACCCGCGCGCGGCGGCGGCGGCGACCGTAGCCCAGCTGGGCGCCTGGGCACTGCAATGGCTGTCGTGCTGGCTGTTGCTGATGGCGCTGGGGATCGAGGGACAGGCAGGAGCGGGTGCCGCCGCGGCGGTGCTGTTCGCCGTCAACGCGACCGCCGTGATCCCGGCGACCCCGGCGAACGTCGGCGTCTTCCAGGCGGCCTGCGTGGCGGTGCTGGTCGGGGCCTACCACGTGTCCACGCCCGAAGCGATCGCCTACGGCATCGTGCTGCAGGCCGTCGAGCTCGCCACCGCGCTGATCATGGGCCTGCCGGCGCTGCTCAACGAGGGCCTCTCCTGGCGCGACGTGCGCCTGCGCACGATGCACGCCTCGCCGGTCCGGCTGCCCGCGCTGCCCGCGTCCTCCGCAGGGCGCGTCGCCGCGCCGGTCGACTGAGCTCCCGGCGCACCGTGCCCGAGGCCTGGGTCTACATGCTGCGCTGCCGGGACGGGTCGCTCTACACGGGCTGGAGCACCGACGTGCAGCGCCGCCTGGCCAGCCACCGCTCGGGCCGCGCCAGCCGCTACACGGCCTCGCGCCTGCCCGTCGAGCTGGTGCTGGCGCGGGCGATGGCCGACCGCGGCGCGGCGATGCGGGAGGAGGCCCGCATCAAGCGCCTGCGGCGCGCCGAGAAGCTCGCCCTGGTCGCGTCGCACGCGGCCCAACCGCCTCCGGCGCAGGCACGTGCCCGGGTGCGGCGCGGCGTTGCGGCATGATGGGGGGCATGGCGAGCCGACCTCCGGGACGCAGCGTGAAGATCTCCGACGACGAGCGGACTGGCTGGTCCTCCGATCGGCCCCGCCGCGACGGAGCGCCCGCGCGTCCGGCCGACCTGACGGTGCACTGCCGCGTGCTGCGACCGGCCGACCGGCTTCGCTACTCCCCGGGCAGCCTGCTGATCGTCGCCTGCGCCTCGCCTGAGGAGCAGGACGCTTTCCTGACGCGCCTGGTCGAGGACCGCTCGGCCGTGCTCTCTGCTGGGCAAGGTCCGCAAGCTGCTGAGCGGACGCGTCGCGGAGGAGGAGCTGGACGAGCGTGCCCGCGAGCTGCTCGTGGCGGCCGTGCAGAAGCGTCTCGAGAACCGCCAGACGGTCGTGCTGGCGGCGGAGGGCTTCGCGGCGGAGGAGCGGGAGCCGTTCCTGCGCAGCGCCGCCGCCCAGCGGCGCCCGCGGCACCTGATCCTGATCGAGACGGCCCGCGAGAAGGTCGGGGAGGAGGACCTGGCTCCGCTGAACGAGCTGCGTCGCGCGCTCGACGCGGGCGAGTTGGGCAACGAGGGCATCCAGACCGCGCTGCGCCTGGGTGGGGGCTCGGCGGCCGAGGTCAAGCGGATCCTGTTCCGCCCGCCGCCACGCGAGGAAGACTGACCTGACCCCTCACCGCGGCGAATTCGGCACCTTCCGAACCCGTCGCACGAAGTCTGTCAGATCTCAAAACGGCCTCGGCGGCCGCCCGATGGGCCCCCATGCACGACTCCGCAGCGGTGTTTGCAGAGCCGGGTTCCCCGACGCTCGCCGGCACGCGCCGGCGAGGGTTCACGCCGGGTCCCGGCCGCTCCAGCAGCGGCGCGCGAGCCTGCCGGGCCTGCTCGACACCCGCCTGGTGCGGGCCGAGCTCGCTGCGCCTTCGCGGACCCCGGCCGGCGACCTCGGTCGAGTGGGGACAGGCGCGGGGCAGCGGTCCGGGGGGACAGCGCTCGATGACGACCGAGCCTCCTGAGCCTGCCGCCACGACGATAGACCCGCCCGCGCCGGCGCGCGCGGAAGGCGGCGGCTGGCTCATCCCCGCCTGGGCGCTCTACCTCGGCGCGAGCGGGCTGCTCACCGTCGGCTACGTCCTGGCGGGCCTGCTCGGCCCGGGCTGGCTGCACAGCGGGCTGGCTGTTCACGTTGCTGGGCGGCTGCAGCGTCGCGGCCCTGATCGTCGGCGCGCAGGGCGAACTCGCCCAAGCGGCGGCTGCCCTGGTACCTGCTGGCGGTCGGGCAGGCGATGTTCGTGACGAGCAACGTGCTGTCCTACAACTACGAACGGCTCTTCGGCGGCCCGCTGCACTTCCCCTCGGCGGTCGACTCGTTCCACCTCGCCTTCTATCCGCTCCTGGTCGGGGGGATGCTGCTGCTGGTCCACGAGCGCGAAGAGGACCGCGATCGCAGCGCGCTGATCGATGCGCTGACGGTCACGCTGGCGCTGGCCACGCTGCTGTGGGTGTACCTGATCTCGCCCTACGCGAACGATCACACGATGTCGCTGTTCAAGCGACTCGCGTCGATCGGCTATCCCGCGATGGACATCCTGCTCGTGGGCGTCCTGGCGCGGATGGCAGCCGGCAGCCATCGCCGCGAGCCGGCCTTCGGCCTGATGCTCGCCGGCGTGGCTGTGCTGCTGCTGGGCGACGCGATCTACGGCTGGCGTCTGCTGGAAGGGCACTTCAGCCCCGGCCCGACCACCGAGGCGGCGTGGCTCGTCTTCTTCACCCTGCTGGGCGCCGCGGCGATGCACCCGTCGATGCGCCAGCTCTCGGAGCCCGGCCCGGCAGCGGCGTCGAAGCTGACGCGGGCGCGGCTGGCGCTGCTGGCCTGCGCGAGCCTGACTGTGCCCCTGGTGATCGTCCTGCGCCGGGCGCTGGGCGAGCCGGTGGACCTGTACGTGCTGGTAGGGGCCTCGGCGGCGATGTTCTCGCTCGTCCTGCTCCGCATGGCCGGGATCGTGCGCCGTCACGAGCTGCTCACCGAGCGCGAGGCCGCGCTGAGCATCGAGCTGGCCGAACAGTCGCTGAACCGGCGCTCGGAGGAGCGGCTGTCGGCGCTGATCAAGAACTCCTCCGACGTCGTCTGCATCCTGGGCGCGGACGCCCGCGTGCGCTACGTCAGCCCGTCGGCCCGGCAGTCCCTCGGCCACGATCCGGCCGCGATGACCGAGCGGGAGCTGGTCGAGCTCGTCCACCCCGACGACGTCTCGCGCGTGCGCGCCCTGATCGCGGCGATCGCCTCGCAGCCGGGCGGGCAGCCGTCGCTGATCGAGTTCCGCGTCGGGCACCGCGAGCACGGCAGCTGGCGCGACGTCGAGGCGCTGGCCTGCAACCTGCTGGCCGAGGACGCCGTCGAGGGGATCGTGCTGAACATGCGCGACATCAGCGAGCGCAAGGCCTTCCAGGACGAACTCGAGCATCAGGCCTTCCACGACACGCTCACCGGCCTGCCCAACCGCGCGCTGTTCCGCAACCGCGTCCAGCACGCGCTGGTCTCTCGCCGGCGCGACCACCTGCCCGTGGCGGTCCTGTTCCTGGACATCGACGACTTCAAGTTCGTCAACGACAGCCTGGGACACGCCGCGGGCGACCAGGTGCTCCAGGAGCTGGCGCGGCGCCTGGAGGACTGCATGCGCCCGGTCGACACGGCCGCGCGCCTGGGCGGTGACGAGTTCGCGATCCTGATCCGCGACTCCGAGAGCGAGCTGCACTCGATCGAGATCGCCAGCCGCGTGATGGCCGCCGTGAAGGCCCCGATCTCGCTGGAGGGCCGCGACGTCACGCTGGCCGCCAGCGTGGGGATCGCCTTCAGCGATCAGCACATGGTCGGCTCGCGCGAGGCCGAGGAGCTGCTGCGCAACGCCGACGCGGCGATGTACATGGCCAAGGAGAACGGCAAGGATGCCTACCAGCTGTTCAACCCGGAGATCCACGCGCGGGCGATGGCGAGGCTCGAGCTGAAGGGCGAACTGCAGCGGGCGATGGAAGCCGGCGAGTTCACCCTGCGCTACCAGCCGATCATGGACCTCGCCCGGGGCGACATGGCCGGCATGGAGGCGCTGGTCCGCTGGGAGCACCCCGAGCGTGGCACGCTGGCGCCGGATGACTTCGTGCCCTTGCTGGAGGAAACCGGCCTGATCGTGCCAGTCGGCCGCGAGATCCTGCGCGAGGCCTGCGCCTGGGCGGCGCACATGCAGCGGGAGTGCCCCCGCGAGCCGCCGCTGTCGATCGCGGTCAACGTATCTGCTCGCCAGCTGCAGCGCGCGGAGTTCATCCCGGAGGTGGCCGAGGTGCTCGCGGAGACCGAGATCGTCCCGAGCAGCCTGACGCTGGAGCTGACCGAGAGCGTGATGATGCAGGACATGGAGGTCAGCCTGATGCGACTCGAGACAGCTGCGCGAGCTGGGCGTGAAACTGGCGATCGACGACTTCGGCACCGGCTACTCCTCGCTGAACTACGTCCGCGAGCTGCCTGTCGACATCCTCAAGATCGACCGCTCGTTCCTGGCCGACACGAACCCGCAGGTCAAGGAGATGACCGCCTCGATCGTCGAGCTGGCGAGGATCTTCCGGCTCAAAGCCGTCGCCGAGGGGGTCGAGAACGTCGAGCAGCTCTCACGCCTGAAGGGCATGCGCTGCGACTTCGGCCAGGGCTTTCACTTCGCCAAGCCGCTGTCGGCCGGGGAGATCCTTCAGATGGCCACCGCGGGTCGCACCGCCATGGGTGAGGCAGGCGGCCGCTAGCCGCTCTCGCCCGCCATCGCGGGCTCGTCCTCGCCTTCGACGCCGCCCTCGTCCGGCTCGGAGTCTTCGAGATCGGCGAACAGCGAGGGGTCCCGGCTCGATCCCCGGATCAGGTCGTCGGGGCTGCCGTCGGGCAGCAGCCTGCCCTGTCGGGTGCCGAAGTAGATCGCCTGCGGGTGGTGGGCGATCAGCGCCAGCGTCGACTGCTCGGGGTCGGGGGCGTAGCCGTCGGTGATCGTCATGCCGATGCTCGCCGAGCCCCAGCAGCTTCTCGACCTTGAGGTGCTCGCTCTGCTCGGGCACGGCCGGGTAGCCCCACGAGTAGCGCCGTCCCTGGGCGGCGTCGATGCCGAGCATCTCGCGCGCGGTGGCGTGCAGCCACTCGGCCAGCCCCTCGGCGGTCTGCACGCCCAGGCCGTGGACGAAGAGCTGTTCGGCGAACTCGCCTTCGGCCTCGAGTCGTCCCATCAGCTCGGTCACCTCCGAGCCGACCGTGACCGCCTGCACCGCGATCACGTCGAGCTCCTCGGGCGGCCGGGCGGGTGGGCCCTTCTCACCGGGGCGGAAGAAGTCGGCCAGGCAGATCCTGTCGCCCTTGGGCTGGCGGGGGCAGACGAAGCGGGTCAGCTCCGTCTCCCGGTCCTCGGGGTCCAGCACGACGATGTCGTTGCCGAGCGAGTAGCAGGGGAAGAAGCCCAGCAGCGCGCGCGGGTGCAGGTAGTCCTGCTCGCGCCACATCCGCTCCAGACGGGGGCGGAAGTCCTCGCGCAGGAGCGTCTGCCAGGCCTCGCCTTTGACGCCTCGCCCGCCCCAGTGGAGCTTGAACAGCACGTGCGTGTCGAGGTGCCTGTAGACCTCGTCGAGGTCGACGGGGATCTCGCGCACGCCCCAGAAGGGGGGCGTCGGGATCGGCACGTCGGTACGGGCGGGCGAGCGGACGCTGTCGTCGGCCAGGTTGAGGTCCTCGGCGGGCTCCTCGCCCTTCTCGCGGAAGGCGGTGGCTCCGGCCTGCAGCTTCTCGACCAGGGACTGGCGCGCCTGCGAGTCGATCAGCTGGTCCATCACGGCCAGGCCCTCGAAGGCGTCCTTGCAGTAGAAGACGCCCGGCGCGTAGATCTCCTCGGACTCCCGGCCCCCGGGGTACAGCGCGCGATAGCCGAAGGCGCGGTTGATCGCCGCGCCGCCGATCAGCACGGGGTAGTCGAGGCCCTTCGCGTGCAGCTCCTGGATGCAGGCCGGCATCTGCTTGGAGGTCGAGACGAGCAGCGCCGAGAGGCCGATCGCCGTGGCGCCGTGCTCCTGGGCGGCGTCGAGGATCGTCTGGATCGGGACCTGCTTGCCCAGGTCGACGACGGTGTAGCCGTTGTTGGTGAGGATCGTGTTGACCAGGGACTTGCCGATGTCGTGGACGTCGCCGAAGACGGTCGCCAGCACCACGGTGCCCTTCGTGTAGCCCTCGATCTTGTCGAGGTACTTCTCGAGCTGGGCGACGGCCCGCTTCATCACCTCGGCCGACTGCAGCACGAACGGCAGGATCAGCTCGCCCGCGCCGAATTTGTCCCCGACCTCCTTCATCGCCGGCAGCAGGACCTCGTTGAGGGTCGGCACGGCGCCGATCTTCTCGACGCTGCGGTCGATCCAGTCCTCGACGCCCTCCTTGCGCCGGCGCAGGATGTGGAAGTGCAGCGCCTCCTCGGGCTCCATGCCCTCGGTGGGGTCGGCCGCGCTGTGCGACGTGTCCTCCTCGCCCTTGGACTCGAAGTGGCCGATGAAGCGCTCCAGCGCGTCCTCGCGGCGGTCGAAGACGAGATCGTCGGCCAGCTCGCGCTCCAGGTCCGGGATCTCCCCGTAGGGAGTGATGTGGTTCGGGTTGACCATCGCGAGGTCGAGCCCCGCCTGCACGCAGTGGTGCAGGAAAGCCGAGTTGAGCACGGCGCGTGCGCCCGGCGAGACCCCGAAGGAGACGTTGGAGACGCCCAGGGACGTCTTGACATGCGGGATCTCGGCCTTGATCCTGCGGATCCCCTCGATCGTCTCGATCGCCGAGGGACGCCACTCCTCGTCGCCGGTCGTCAGCGTGAAGGTCAGGCAGTCGAAGATCAGGAGCTCCGGGTCGAGTCCGTGCTCCTGGCAGCACAGGTCGCGGATGCGCGTTGCGATCTCCACCTTGCGCTCGGCCGTCTTCGCCATCCCGACCTCGTCGATCGTGAGGGCGATCAGGGCCGCGCCGTGGGCCAGGGCCATCGGCACGACGCGGTCCAGCTTGTCTCGCCCCGCCTCGAGGTTGACCGAGTTGACTATCGCCCGGCCAGGGATCTGCTCGAGCGCACGTTCGATCACCTCCGGCTCGGTCGAGTCGATCTGGATCGGCGCCGGCTGCGTCAGGGAGACCTTCTTGGCGAGGATCCGCATCTGCTCGTCCTCGTCGGTGCGCTCGGTCAGCGCGACGCACAGGTCGAGCACGTGCGCCCCGCCCGTGACCTGGTCCTCGGCGATCTGCACCAGGCCGTCGTAGTCGTCGGCCAGCAGCAGCTCCTTGGCCTTGCGTGAGCCCTGCGAGTTGACCCGCTCCCCGACCATCGTCGGGCGGGGCTCCTGCACGAGCGGCGTGGCGGCGATCATCGACGAGAGGTGCGGGGGGCGCGCCGCCGGCCGCGGCCCGACGGGCCTGCCGGCCACGCGCTCGACGATCGCGGCGATGTGCTCGGGGGTCGTGCCGCAGCAGCCGCCCACGATGCCGACGCCGTAGCGCTCGACGAACTCCTTCAGCGCCTCGGCCAGCGGCTCGGGGCGCTCGGGGAAGATCGTCTCGCCGTCGGGGCCCTGCAGGGGCAGCCCGGCGTTTGGGATGCAGGCGACCGGCACCGGGGAGAACTCGCCGAGGAAGCGGATCGCGTCGCGCATGTCCTCGGGTCCGGTGGAGCAGTTCAGGCCGATCACGTCGACCTTCAGCGCGGAGAGCGTGCTCAGCACCGCCGAGATGTCGGTGCCGAGCAGCATCTTGCCGCCGTTGGGCAGCAGCGATACGGACGTGTGGATCGGCAGGGTGCGGCCGCTGCTGTCGAACGCCGCCCGCGCCCCGAACACCGCAGCCTTGACCTCGAGGATGTCCTGCGCGGTCTCGATGATCAGCAGGTCGGCGCCTCCGTCGATCAGGCCCTCGGCCTGCTCGGTGAAGACCTCCACGAGATCCCGGAAGGTGATCTGCCCGAGCGCGGGGTCCTCGGAGGCGGGCAGAAAGCCCGTCGGGCCGATCGAGCCGGCCACGAAGCGGCTCTCGCCGGCGGCCTTGCGCGCGATCTCGGCGGCCTTGGTGTTGATCTCGACGGTGTAGTCCGCCAGCCCCCACTCGTCGAGCTTCAGCCGCGAGGCCTGGAACGTGTCTGTCTCGATGACTTCGGCGCCCGCCTCGAGCATCGAGGCGTGGACCCCTTCGATCACGTCGGGCCGGTTGAGGATCAGCGCCTCGTGGCACTTGCCCTGCAGCCCGCCGTAGTCCTCGCTGGTCAGATCGAACTGCTCCAGCGTGGCGCCCATCCCGCCGTCGTAGACGACGACGTGGCTGTTTATCTCCCGCAGGTAGTCGCGCATGTTCCCGCCATGCTAGGTGACCGTGCCCGGGGGGACCGGGGCCGCTTGCATGCTAGGATGCATGCATGCGCACGACTGTGGAGCTGTCGGAGCCTCTCTACAGGCGCCTGAAGTCGGAGGCGGTCGAGCGCGGCACCCGCGGCTTCTCGTCGATCGTCGAGGAGGCGCTGTCCGTGTACTTCGACTCGGAACCGTCGCGCCGTCGCAGGTTGGACGCCATCCGGGCCGCGGAGGGGGCTTGGAGCGAGATGGACGTGCAGGGGTGGGAACGCGAGGTCGAGGAGGCATGGGCGAGTTGGCCACCACCCCCGTCCTAGACTCGGACGTCCTGATCGACTACCTCCGGGGGGCGGGCCCGGGCCGGGACCTCCTCCGGCGGATCCGCGACAGCCTCGCGTTCAGGATCACCGCCGTCACCGCCTTCGAGGTGGCGATGGGTTCGCAGTACGCGCGCGGTGCGCCGGACGCCGACGCGCTTCTCAGCGCGCCGTGTCTGATGCTCTCCCGCGAGGCCGCGCTGCGCGCTGGCGCGGTGCTGCGCCAACTGCGGGCCGAGGGCCGTCCCATCGACGTCCGCGATGCGATGCAGGCCGGCATCTGCCTCCATGCCGGAGGCACCCTCGTGACCCGCAACATCCGTCACTTCTCCAGGGTGCCAGGGCTCCAAGTCGTCGAGCCCGCCCACTGGCGGGCCTGAGAGCCGAAGCACAGCGCCGATCCGCCAGCGCCTACTTGATGAACAGCATCTCCGAGTACTTGGGCAACGGCCAGAGGTCGTCGGCCACGATCTTCTCGAGGCGATCGGCGACATCGCGGACGTCTTCCATCGCCGGGATGACCGTGTCGCGCATGTACACGGCCTCCTTCTCGCTGTCCGCCGGGTGGTTCTCGTCGAGGTTGGCGTCCTCGAGTTTGACGATCGCGTAGTGGAACTCCTTGACGAGCGGCTCGACCTCGGCGATCAGCTCGTCGAGCTCCGTGAGCTTCAGCTCGCTCAGGTACCTCGTGGCCGCCGGCAGCAGCATCGTGCGCGCGATCGAGGCGGCCGTCTCCGCCTCGATGTTGACGGTGATGACGTACTGCTCGATCAAGACCTCCTCGCGCGACTCGAGCTCGCGTTTGGAGAGCACCTTGTACTTCTTGAACATGGCGACCGTCTGTTTGTTGGTCAGCCAGGGCAGCGCCTCGGGGGTTGTTCTGAGGTTGGCCAGACCGCGTTTCTCGGCCTCCTTGTGCCACGCCTCGGAGTAGTTGTCGCCGCCGAAGACGACCTGCTTGTTGGCCGCCCAGGCGTCCTTGACGATGCTCGTCACGGCCTTCTCCAGGGTCGCGCCGGCTTTTTTCAGCGCCGCGGTCAGCTTCGCCGCGAGGTCGTCGACCGACTCGGCCACGATCGTGTTGAGGACGGTGTTGGGAAGGGCCGGCGAGCTGCTGGAGCCGAGCGCACGGAACTCGAACTTGTTGCCCGTGAAGGCGAACGGGCTGGTGCGGTTGCGGTCGCCGCCGTGCAACGGCAACGGCGGCAGCACGGGAGTGCCGAGGCCCAGGAACGAGCCGGGCTTGGAGGCCTGGACCTTGCCTTCCTCGATCGCCGTGAAGACCTTCTCGAGCTCGGCGCCCAGGAAGATCGAGATGATCGCCGGCGGCGCCTCGTTGGCGCCGAGGCGGTGGTCCTGCCCGGCCGAGGCGATCGAGGCGCGCAGCAGCTCCTGGTGGCGGTTGACCGCCTGGATCACCGCGGCGCAGAAGAACAGGAACTGCAGGTTCTCCGCCGGGGTGTCGCCCGGGTCGAGCAGGTTCAGGCCGTGGTCGGTGCCCATCGACCAGTTGTTGTGCTTGCCCGAGCCGTTGACCCCGGCGAAGGGCTTCTCGTGCAGGAGGCAGACGAGCCCGTAGCGGCGCGCGGTGTTTTCGAGCGTCTGCATCGTCAGCATCTGGTGGTCGGCGCCGACGTTGGAGTTCTCGAAGATCGGCGCGACCTCGTACTGGTTGGGGGCCACCTCGTTGTGGCGGGTCTTGATCGGGACCCCGAGCTTGGCCAGCTCGAGCTCGACGTCGAGCATGCAGGCCAGGATCCGCTCGGGGATCGAGCCGAAGTAGTGGTCGTCCAGCTCGTGGCCCTTCGGCGGCTTGGCGCCGAACAGGGTGCGCCCGGTCGTGACCAGGTCGGGCCGTTCGAAGTAGTACTGCTCGTCGATCAGGAAGTACTCCTGCTCGCACCCGATCGTGGTGAACACCCGCGAGGCGCCCTCGACGCCGAGCAGGTCGAGCGCCCGGACCGCCGCGCCGGAGAGCGCGTCCATCGAGCGCAGCAGCGGGATCTTGTTGTCCAGCGCCTCGCCGGTCCACGAGGTGAAGGCCGTCGGGATGCACAGCAGCGCGCCGTTCGGATTCTCCAGGATGAAGGCCGGGGACGTCGGGTCCCAGGCGGTGTAGCCGCGGGCCTCGAACGTCGCCCTGATTCCGCCGGTGGGGAACGAGGAGGCGTCGGGCTCGCCCTGGATCAGCTCCTTGCCGGAGAACTCCGCGATCGCGGTGCCGTCGCCGGCGGGCGCGTAGAACGAGTCGTGCTTCTCGGCCGTGGAGCCGGTCAGCGGCTGGAACCAGTGCGTGTAGTGCGTCGCGCCTTTCTCCATCGCCCATTCCTTCATCGCCTGGGCGACCGAGTCGGCCAGTGTCGTGTCCAGCGCCTCGCCGCGGGAGAGGGTCCGGTGCAGCGCCTTGTAGACATGCTTGGGCAGCCGGCTGCGCTGGACGGCGGGCGAGAAGACGTTCGCGCCGAACACCTGGTTGTCCGGGACGGTCAGGTCGAGCGAGCCGAGCGCGGCCCCGTTGGCGCTCCATTGCGCGGCTGTGACGTTCTGCTGGCGGGTCCTGGGCATGAGCGTGGTCGAAGCCTCCTGAAGAAAAGGTCGCGTGAGCGGGCGCCGAGGGTGGAGCCGTCGTCAATCGTAATGAGTCGCGAATCGAACGGGATCACCGGATGGCGAAACCGGGGGCCGGTTTCTTGGACACCCGGCCAAACGCGCCCGACCGGGGTCCCCGGGGCTACTGCTTTGGCGGGTAGGCGCCTTCTTCGACCCTGCCCGTCTGCGGGTTGACGTGACTCGCAGGAGGTGCTGCCGCCACGTGCACGACGAACGCGGCCGCCGCCGGCCCTCCCGAGCGGAGGCTCGCCGTCGCCTTGCCCGAGAGCCCCGCGGCGAAGCGGAAGTGGACGACGTGCAGCCCGGGCTTCACCGGCACGACGTGCCAGACGAAGACCTGGGTGCGGCCCGGCGCCAGCGGCCCGAGCGCCCAGGTGTTCACGTAGTTGGTCTGTCCGCCGCCCGCCGGGCTGACTTCCTCTGACTGCACGGGCGGCCGCGCGATCCCTCCGGGCCCCTGTTCGATCACCCAGATCGGGCGCTTGTTGGAGGCCAGTTCGGGATAGTTCGAGGCGTAGTTGAAGGAGTCCACCGTGACCGCCAGGTTCGGCACGGTGCTGGTGCCCGCATTGCGCACGGCGAGCACCATCCGCTCGGGTCGGGCGATCGACTGGATCGCCGGGAAGCTCGCGTGGACGATCCTGAGGGGGAAGTCCGCCGACGGTTCGCCTGCATCCTGGCGCGTGCCGCCGCCGCAGCCGGCGAGCGTCAGCCCGACGCCGAGCAGCGCCGGCAGGAGCGCGCGCCACGGCGCGCGGGGAGTCGCGACGCGGCCGGGGCGTCCGGGTGCCGAGAAGACTCTCCCTCTCCCCCTCACGATCGCGCCACGATACCAGCGGGCGTCGAGACAGCATGCGGATCGGCGGCCGCCCGGCGCGCGCGCCGCCCGGCCTGGCGTCGCACACGCCGGATGCATCCCGTAGAGTTAGCCCACCACCGATCGCGACCCGAGGGAGGGCCAGGCAGAGATGGTGCGCAGCGTCGCCGAGCGGGCGTTCGTTCCCGCCAGGCACTTGCTCGAGGAATTCGGGGACATGATGATCCTGACGGGCAAGACCATCTGGTCTGCCCTGCGTCCGCCGTACCCCTACGGCGGCGAGTTCGTCTCCCAGTTCCTGTTCGCGCTGCGCCTGTGCTGGTTCCCGCTGCTGATCTCGACGGTCTGCATCTGCTACGCCGCCCCCGGCCTGCAGGCGGCCAACTTCCTGACGATCTTCGGCGCGCTGGACCGTCTCGGCGGCTTCTTCGTCCTGGGGGCGGTGCGGGAGATCGGCCCGAGCGTGACGGCGATCGTCGTCGCGGGGGTGGCCGGCACGGCGATCACGGCCGACCTGGGCGCCCGCAAGGTCCGTGAGGAGCTCGACGCGCTGCAGGTGCTGGGCGTCGACCCGGTCAAGAACCTGGTGGTGCCGCGCTTCCTGGCGCTGATGCTGGTGACGGGCCTGTTCGACATCTACGCGCTGCTGTTCGGGATCTTCGGCGGGATCATCGCCGAGCTCGTCAACGGCCAGCCGCTCGGGCCGTTCTGGGCCACGCTGTTCGCCAACGCCTCCACCACCGACCTGTGGGGCTCGGTGCTCAAGACGACGATCTACGGCGCGATCATCGCGATCGTCTGCTGCTACAAGGGCATGGCCGCCTCCGGCGGCGCCGAGGGCGTCGGCCGGGCGGTCAACGAGGCGGTGGTGCTCGCCTTCACGGCGATCTTCTCCTTCGACTACGTCTTCACCCAGACGCTCCTGGCGACGCATCCGCAGATCCTGGTGATCAAGTAATGAGCGAACTGCTGGCGATGCCCCGCGAATGGCTCGCGGCGACCGGCGAGATCGGGCGCTTCACCGGCCAGATCGTCCGCGACGTCTACGGCCTGCGGGTGTTCCGCTTCTTCGGCGAGTCGCTGCGCCAGTGCGGGATCCTGATCGTCGGCTCGACGACGATCATCTGGACGCTGATGTTCATCCTCGGCCTGCAATGCGGGATCGAGGGCGCCTACTTCACCGCCGCCCAGGGCGCGCCCGCCTACTCGGGCGTGTTCACGGCCTGGTGCGACCTGCGCGAGATCACGCCCTACGCGTTCGGCTACATGATGTCCGCCAAGGTCGGCACGGGGATCGTCGCGGAGCTCGGAGCGATGCGCATCTCCGACGAGATCGACGCGCTGGAGGTGATGGGCATCAACTCGATGACCTTCCTCTGCGCGACCCGCCTGCTGGCCTCATGGCTGGTGCTGCCGTTCATGTACATGGCCGGCATCGGCGCGGCCTTCCTGGCGTCCTACATCGCCGTCGTCGATCAGATCGGCTACGTCTCCTCGGGCGGCTACTTCCTGATCTTCTGGCAGTTCCAGAATCCGCCGGACTTCTTATACAGCCTGATAAAGGCCATGTTCATGGCGACGGCGATCGTTCTCGTTGCCTGCTATTACGGATACAACGCCAGTGGCGGCCCAGTCGGGGTCGGCAAGGCGACCGCAAAGTCGATGGTGCTGAACTTGGTGCTCGTGCACGTGATCGGGATGCTCGGAACCCAGATCTTCTGGGGTGCCAACCCCAGGGCGCCGATCGGCGGTTGAGTTGATGGACGCCCAGACGCCCGGCCCCCGCGGCGAGGAGCCGCAGGGGGTCTCCTACGAGCAGGTCGAGCAGCACCCCGCGCCGGCACAGCCGGGCGCAGAGACGAACGGGGTGCCCGACGCGCCGTCCCAGCCGAGCGCCACCGAAGCGCGGATCACGCGGGAGCTCGAGCGCCAGGACGACGAGGAGTTCCGCTACCACAGCGGCACGATCCGCCCGAGCGGCGAGAA
The DNA here is from genome assembly GCA_963760785.1 of uncultured Solirubrobacteraceae bacterium. Taxonomy (GTDB): domain Bacteria; phylum Actinomycetota; class Thermoleophilia; order Solirubrobacterales; family Solirubrobacteraceae; genus Palsa-744. The sequence continues at coordinate 587,014 of CAVXEL010000003.1, forward strand.
GGACGCGATCGAGTTCGTCGACGTGCACAAGTCCTTCGGGCGCAACCACGTGCTGCGCGGGCTCAACATGGGCCTGCCGGAGAACAAGATCTCGATGATCATCGGCCCCTCCGGCACGGGCAAGTCGGTCTGCATCAAGCACATCGTCGGGCTGCTGTACCCCGACCAGGGCGACGTGATCGTGCACGGCCACTCGATCCCCAGCCTGCCCGACGCCGAGCTGTTCGAGCTGCGCAAGCAGTTCGGCGTCCTGTTCCAGGACGGCGCGCTGTTCGGCTCGATGAACCTCTACGACAACGTCGCCTTCCCGCTGCGCCAGCACACCGAGAAGGGCGACGAGGAGATCGCCGAGATCGTCAACCGCCGCCTGCGCGAGGTCGGCCTGGGCGACGCCAACGAGAAGATGCCCAGCGAGCTCTCCGGCGGCATGCGCAAGCGCGCCGGCTTCGCTCGGGCGCTCGTGATGGAACCGGACATCGTGCTGTTCGACGAGCCCGACTCGGGCCTAGACCCCGTGCGGACGGCGCTGCTGTGCGAGCTGATCAAGGAAGTCCACGCCGAGAACGGCGGTTGCTACGTGGTGATCACCCACGACATCATGAGCGCCCGGCGGGTCGCCGAGCACATCTCGGTGCTGTGGAAGGGCCGGATCGTCGAGACGGGGCCGGCCGAGGACCTGTTCGCCTCGGAAAACCCCTTCGTGCGCCAGTTCCTCTCGGGCGAATCGGCCGGACCCCTCGGCATGGAGTAGCACCGGCGGCGCAATGCCTCCGGCCCGCTCCACGATCGCCTCCCACCCATGACCAGCGCGCGGCTGCTGCGGAACCTCGCCGGCGGGGCCGCCCGGCGGCCCGGCCTGGTCCTCGCGATCGCCGCCGTGCTCGGCCTGGGCGCGGCCGTCTTGGCGCTGCGCCTGCAGCCGACCGCCGCGACGAGCAGCTTCGTCTCGTCCTCCAGCGGCACCTACCGGAGCACGCAGTCCTTCTACAGGAACTTCGGCGAAGAGCCCGTCGCGGTGCTCGTGCAGGGCGACCTCCAGCAGATCCTGCTCAGCTCCGACCTCGAGCGGCTGGTCGGGCTGGAGGGCTGCCTGTCGGGGAAGGTGCCGGCCGCGGCACTGGGCAACGAGGGGGGCGCCGGCGGCCCCTGCGGGAAGCTCGACCGCCTGGGAACCGTCAAGGTCGTCTTCGGCCCGGGCACGTTCCTCAACGAGGCGACCGCTCAGATCGACGAACAGCTGGTCTCCCTGAACGCGCGCGCCGAACGCCAAGGGCGCGGAAGCCGAACGGACGATCTACCAAGCAGCGCTGGCCAGCGGCCGCAGCAGCGCCGAAGCGCGCGCGCTCGGCCAGGAAGCGCGCAGGGTGACGATCGCCGGGCTACCGCTCGCAGCCTCGTCTCGCTGGCGCTGCGAGTACGGGCTGACCGTCCGCGCCGAGCCTGCAGAGCAAGGAATTCATCTCGGACATCGTCTTCGACACCTCCAAGCCGGCGGGAACGCCCAAGCAGCGCTTCGCCTACCTGTTCCCGAGCCGCGACACGGCGCTGATCTCGGTGCGGATGCGGCCCGGGCTCTCGCAGGCGCAGCGCAACAGCACGATCGCCGTGATCCGCGAGGCGGTGACGATGCCGCAGTGGCACCTGGCGCACGGCGGCGGCTACCTGGTCACGGGCGAGCCGGTGATCGTCTCGGACCTGACCAAATCGATCACGCAGCTCGATCGAGCTGCTGCTGATCGCCGTGCTGATCGTGATGGCCGGCGACGCTGGGGCTGATCTTCCTCGGCCGGCCCGCGCCTGCTGCCGCTGGCGCTGGCGCTGCTGGCGGCGGCGCTGACGTTCGGCGCGCTGTCGCGGTGGGCGCCTCGCTGACGGTCGCCTCGATCGCCGTGCTGCCCGTCCTGATCGGGCTCGCCGTCGACTACTGCGATCCAGTTCCAGTCGCGCGTCGGAGAGGAGCTGCGAGCGGCCCGCCCGGGGACGGACCGGCGGCCAGGCGCGCGGCGATCGCGGCGCGCGGCCGAGGTCGGCGGGCCGACGATCGCGACGGCCGCGGCGGCCAGCGCGGCGGCGATGCTCGTGCTGCTGCTCTCGCCCGTGCCGATGGTTCGCGGCTTCGGCGCTGCTGCTGGTCGCCGGCGTGGCGATCGCGCTGCTGCTGCGCGCTGACCGCCGGAGCGGCCGCGCTGTCCTGCTGTCCGCGGCGGGCAGGGCGCCGGTCGGCGGCGGCGCCGGCGCCGGGCCGATCGCCGTCGGCCTGGCGCGGCGCGGGCGAGCTGCTCGCGCGAGAACCCGCTGACGCGCGGCGTGCTCGGCTTCGCCCTGGGCACGGCGCTGCGCCGGCCCGAGCGGGTGCTGGCCGTCGGGCTCGCGCTGGCGGTCCTCGGCTGGGGCCTCGACACGCAGACGAAGGTCGAGACGGACATCACCAAGCTCGTGCCGCAGAGCCTCGGCTCGCTGCGGGCGCTCGAACACGCTGGAGCGCACCGACGGGCGTCGGCGGCGAAGTCGCCGTGCTGGTCTCCGGGCGCAACCTCGCCACGCCCGGCGACGATCGAATGGATGACCGACTACCAGAGCAGCGTGCTGGCCCGCTTCGGCTACAGCGAACGCGCGCGGCTGCGGCAAGGCGCGCCTGTGCCCGGCCTTCTCGCTGCCCGACCTGTTCCAGCAGCAGACCGTGCCCGGGCGCGCCGCCGGCGAAGCTGACCGCCGCGGCGGTCAACGGCCTGCTTCGCGCGATCCCGCCGTACTTCTCCCAGGACGTGATCACGCCCGACCGGCGGGTGGCGACGCTGTCGTTCGGCATCCGCCTGATGAGCCTCGACCAGCAGCAGCGGCTGATCGAAGCAGATGCGCTCGGGCCTGCATCCCCCCGCCGGGCGTGCAGCGCGCAGCTCGTCGGGCTGCCCGTGCTCGCAGCCCAGTCGGGCTCGCAGGTCGCCGACCCCTGGCGGCGGCTGGAGACGCTGCTCGCGGGGCTGGCGGCGGTCGCCCTCGTGCTGCTGCTCGCCTTCCGCGGCGATCGCAGCGCGCGCGCTGGTGCCGCTGGCCCCGATCGTCGCTGGCGACCGGCTGGTCGGCGCTGGTGCTGTTCGCCCTGCGGATCCCGCTGAACCCGATGTCGGTGACGCTCGGGCGCGCTCGTGATCGCGATCTCGACCGAGTTCAGCCGTGCTGCTCTCCGAGCGACACCGCCAGGAGCGACTGGCGGGCCACGACACGATCGAGGCGCTGCGGCGCAGCTACAAGCGCACCGGGGCGGCGGTGGCGGCCTCGGGCGCGACCGCGATCGCGGGCTTCGGCGTGCTGATCCTCTCGGACATCAGGATGCTGCGCGACTTCGGGCTGGTGACGCTGATCGACCTGACCGTCTCGCTGGTGGGCGTACTCGTCGCGCTGCCGGCCGCGCTGGTGATCGCCGAGCGCTCCAGCGAGCGCTCCTCGCGCCTGCCGGTCCGCTTGGGCGCGCGCGTGCGCCCGCCGGCCCGCCGGGCCGGCTCGGGCCATGGGCGCGCCTGACGCTCCGGGCAAGGGGCCGGCGGCGGAGCAACCCGCGCCGCCCGCGCCGACGCGCGCCGACCCGCCCCGCTACGGTCGTTATGTCCTGCTGCTGGGCGTCCTGATCGTGGGGCTGATCACGGTCAACACCTTCATCACCAAACCGAACGGCGACGCGGGGGTCGCGCCCGGCGCGCCGCTGCCGCCGTTCGCCGTGCCCCTCGCGCTCGGGACGCTCGAAGGCGACGCCAACGTCGCGACCGGTCCCGATCAGGGCGGCGCCGGCCGCGTGCCGGCTTGCAGCGTCCGCAAAGCAGACGTGCTGAACATCTGCCAGCTCTACGAACAGGGACCCGTCGTGCTGGCGCTGTTCGTCGAACGCGGCTCGTGCCCCGACGTGCTCTCCGAGATGCAGTCGCTGCTGGCCGAGTACCCGCAGGTCCGCTTCGCGGCGGTCGCGATCAAGGGCGAACGGGCGGCCGTCCGCAGGATCGTCGCCCACCGGCGCCTGACCTTCCCGGTCGGGCTCGACAAAGATGGCGCGCTCGCGGCGCTGTACAAGGTCGCGAGCTGCCCGCAGGTCAGCTTCGCGCTGCGCGGCGGGACGGTGCAGAGCAAGGCGCTCCTGAGCACGCCGACCGCCGCGGAGCTGCGAGCCCGGGTCTCCGCCCTGGCGGCCGCGAGCGCCCCCACGGGGCAGGGCGGATGAACGACCCCACGCCGGTCGCGCCCGCGCAGGGCTGGCAGGCTCCGGAGATCGAGCGCGAGCTCCCGGGGCTGAGGCTGCTGCACGCCGAGGTGAGGGTCGGCCGCGCGGGGAAGCTGACGGGCGACTCGCCGCACGACGTCCAGGCGCGCCTGCGCGAACTCTCGAGCCGCGTGCGCGGCGCCCGCGCGATCGGGATCCGCCGCGAGCCGGTGCCGGCCGCCTACCGGGTGTTCTTCCGTCAGGTCGGCATGGACCCCGACGTCGACCGTACGCCGATCGAGGCGGCCATCCTCGAGCGGATGCTCCGCGGCGGCTTTCTCAGCGGCGGGATGCTCGACGACCTGCTGCTGATCGCGCTGCTCGACACCGGTGTGCCGGTATGGGCGCTGGACGCCGAGCGGGTGCAGGGAGCGCTCGGGATCCGCTCGAGCATGCCCGGCGAGCGACTGGGGCGCTCGGCCGATCCGCCGGCGCTGCCCGAGGGAAGGCTGGTCGTCGCAGACGAGACGGCGCCGCTGGCTGTGCTCTTCGGCGAGAGCGCCCCCGGTCACGAGCCGGGCGCGCGGACGGGCAGCGTGGTGCTGTACGCGGTGCAGGTTCCTGGCGTGCCCTCCCTGTACGTGGAGGAGGCGCTGTGGAGCGCCGCGGCCGGCCTGCAGGCGAGCTGAACCGGGCTCCGGCGAAGCTGCGCTCCCCTGCGGACGGCGCTGGTAAGATCGATCCTCGAAGGGCTTGCCGAGGAGAGGGAAGCTTGACCCAGCGCAGCCAGTCAGTAGCCGACCGCGACGAGGCGCAAGCCACGGCGCGGAGCCGCGGCCCGCCTGCAGGCGTCCTACGACTCGCCCGACGCCGAGTTCGGCGCGCGCGCAACGCTGCGCGCCCAGATCGCAAGGCTCGAGGGCGAGCTGTCCGAGATCGTCGCGGCGCGCTTCCCGTTCATCGCCGCGCCGCCGGCTCCCCGCGCCGCGCCGGGTGGGCCCTGCCTGCCCGGTCTGGGCGAGCTGGAGCGCTCGCGCGACCATCTGGCGGGACGGCTGCAGGACCTGCGAGCGCGGGTCGAGCGGCGCAGCTCACACGAGCGGAACGCGCGCGAGCTGCTGGAACGGATGAAACTCGAGCCGGGCCGCTACAAGTACTACCGCGTACCCCTCAGGGACCTCGGCCAGCCAGGTTGTGGCGTGTACGAGGTGCGGCCCAAGCTCGGCCTGATCGGGATGCTCGCCGGCTGGTGGCAGCTCAAGCTCTCGTCAGGCTGTCCGTTACCCAGGGGGTCGCGCTCCACGCGCGACCCCGGTGGACCTCGGTCAGCATCGCGGCGAGCGTGCGCCGCTGACGCTCGGTCATCGAGCCGATCGTCTTCTTCTCGGACATCGGCACCTGCGCCAGGAACTTGCGGCAGCGGGTCTGCCCCCAACGGCGCTGGCTCACGAGCAGGTCGCCGACAGCCATGCTCTCGGCCTCCCAGGGACAGTCGAGGATCACTTCCGCCACGCCGATCTCATCGGTCGCCACCCGCCGCTTCAGCTCGGCGCGGGCGAGGCGAACCTGGTTGGCGCGTTCAAGGGCGCGCATGTACTGCGGACCGGGGCCGGCAGGGGCTACCGTCGCTGTCGCGTTCATTTGTGCATCTCCCCGTTGCCGCCGCGAGAGTCCGCGGGGCAACATGCTTGCTCGATTTTGGACGTGTGGGCGCGCCCTCTATGACCGCACAGGTCTGTCCACGGCCGGGCGCGGCGGTCCCGCCAGATCACCCCTCCAGATGGGTCACACATTCGGTTTGGCCTACTCCGAACGGTCATGCAGAGCGCATGTGGAAGCTACGTGAGGACCGGGCGTGCGGTCAACAGCCGGGCGGTCCGTTCGTGCGCTAGAAGCGGGCTTTTTCGTCGTGCCCGGCACTTGTGAAGAAATGGACAAGTCGCGGGCGCCGCGTGCGCCGAAGCTCACCGCGGCGAGGGCCCCGGCAGCGGTCCGTGCTCTGACTCGAAATCACGCCTGACAGCCGCGAAGACGCCCAGTGCGCGGTCGATCGTGGCCTCGTCGTGCGTCGCCATCACGCTGGTGCGCAGCAGCGCTCCGCCCGGCGGCACGGCCGGGTGCAGGGCCGTGTTGACGAACACGCCGGCGTCGTAGAGCGCCTTCCAGAGCAGCGCCGCCTTCCAGTCGTCGCCGACCAGAATGGGCACGACCGGCGTGACGATGGTGAGCTCCGGCGGCGTGCCCCGGACCCCCGGCGCGCCCGGCTGCACCTGGGCCTCGGCCGAGAGGGCCTGGGGCGGGAGGACCGCGTAGCCGATGCCCTCCAGGCCGTCGCGCAGGCGCTCGGCGTTGGCGAGCACCCGCTCGAGCAGCGGCGGCCCGTCGGGGGAGCGCAGCACGCGCAGCGCCGCCAGCGCGGCGCCGACGGCCGCGGGCACCGCCGAGGCGGTGAACAGGAACGCCCGCGAGTAGATCCGCAGGTAGTCGACCACCTCGGCCGAGCCGGCGACGAAGCCTCCGCACGAGGCCAGCGACTTCGAGAAGGTCCCCATCCGCAGGTCGACCCGCTCGGCAACCCCCAGCAGTTCGCTGGCGCCGGCCCCGCCCAGCCCCAGCACGCCGGCGCCATGAGCCTCGTCGACCATCAGTCGCGCTCCGTAGCGCTCGCACAGCTCGCAGATCTCGTGCAGCGGCGCGATGTCGCCCTCCATCGAGAAGACCCCGTCGACAACCACCAGCACGCCGCCGCCGTCGCCCTGGGCGCGGTCGAGCATCTTCTCCAGCTTCTCCAGGCGGTTGTGGCGGAAGGGGCGCAGCTTGGCCCGCGAGAGCAGGCAGCCATCCAGGATCGAGGCGTGGTCGGCCGAGTCGACGATCACCGTGTCGCCCGGCCCGAGCAGCGTCCCCAGCGTGCCGACGTTCGCCTGGTGGCCTGTGCTGAACACGATCGCCGCCTCGGTGCCCATCCACTCGGCGATCTCCTCCTCCAGTTCCAGGTGCAGCGGGATCGTGCCGTTCAGCAGCCGCGAGCCGGTCAGGCCCGTGCCGTAGCGGTGCAGAGCCTCCTCCGCGCCGGCCATCACGCGCTCGTCGCCGGTCAGCCCCAGGTAGTTGTTGGACCCCAGCATGATCCGCTCGGCCCCCTCCATCTCGACGACCGGCAGGGCCGGCGAGGTGAGCACGTGGAAATAGGGGAGCAGGTCCGCATCGCGAGCCGCGCGCAGCAGCTCCTCGCGCTCGTGGCCGCGGACCTTGGCGAAGACATCGATCGACGTGGGCATATAGGGTGCCTCCGCGGTGAGCGTCGAGGTGACAGCGGTCTCGGGCGGACGAGATCTCAAAGCGTTCATCGACCTGCCCTTCAGGCTGCATGCTAACCACCCGATGTGGGTGCCTCCGCTGAAGCTCGAGCGCCGGTTGTTCCTGAACAGGCGCATGAACACGTTCTTCTCGCACGGCGAGGCGGAGTACTTCCTCGCCCGCCGCGACGGTCGCGTGGTGGGGCGGATCAGCGCCCAGATCAACCACGCCTTCGACGACTACCAGAAGAAGAACTGGGGCTGGTACGGCTTCTTGGAGTTCGAGGACGACCAGGAGGTGCTCGAGGAGCTGCTCGCGGCCGCGGCGGGCTGGCTTCGCGGGCGGGACAAGGAACGGATGGTCGGGCCGGCCGACTTCGTGATGAACGACGAGAGCGGGATCCTGATCGAGGGCTTCGACCTGCGCCCGATGATCCGCCAGCCCTGGCATCCGCCCTACTACCAGGAGCGCATGGAGCAGGCGGGGATGGCCAAGGCGATGGACCTGCTGATGTGGAACCTGGAGGTCTCAGACCGCGAGAAGGTGCTGCCGGTGATCTTCGAGCTGGCCGAGAAGGTGCAGACCGAGCACGGGATCCGGGTGCGACCGATGCGGCGCCGGCAGCTGCGCAAAGACATGGACGCCTTCGCCGAGATCTACAACTCGGCCTGGTCGAAGAACTGGGACTTCGTGCCCTTCTCCAAGAAGGACCTGGACGCCTACGCCCAGGAGCTCCACCTGGCCTTCGACAAGCACTGGGCGTTCATCGCCGAACGGGAGGACACCGGCGAGGTCGTGGGGATGGCGATGACCTTCCCCGACATCAACCAGGTGCTGGCGAAGATGAACGGAAAACTGCTGCCGCTGGGGTGGCTGTACTTCCTGCGCAAGGGCAAGCTGACCGACCGGGTCCGGGTCGGCTTCCTGGGGGTCAAGCCGGAGTACCAGCACACGGGCGTGGCGGCGAAGCTCTACGTCGAACACTTCAACGCCGCGGCAGTGCGCCCGCAGTCGGGCGGCGAGATGGGCTGGATCCTGGAGACGAACACCGCGATGAACCGGGGCATGGAAGCGATGGGGGGGCGGATCGTCAAGCGCTACCGGGTCTACGAGCGGATGCTCGCCGAGCCTGCGCCCGGCGAAGCGATCTGAGCCGGCGTCTACACTTCGCCGCGTGAACGAGGCGGTCGACCACGAGGCCCTGCCGGTGCCGGCCGAGGACGTCGAGGTCGTCGACGCGCAGAGCGCCGATTTGCTCGCGCCAGGCCGGCGTGCAGCCGCGAAGCTGCCCGCCGTGCAGGCGGCTGCAGCCGCCGCCGGCGGCTTCGTGGCCGGGGCGGCGGTCGTCGGGCTGATGGAGCGCCGCCGGCGCCGCTCACGCCCGCTCGGGCGCGGGCGCGGGTCGCGCCGTCGCACCGCGGGGAAGGGCGCCATGCCGGCCGAGCTGCTGCAGATCGTCGGGAGCCGCTCGCTGCTGCTCGACGTGCACCTGCTCGGCGGCGCCGAGCGCTGAGGCGCGGGCCGTTGACCGGCCCGATCGAGCTGCGCTCCGAGGTGACGCCCGCCGGACCGTTCCGCCTGCCCCGCCGCAACGGCATGGACGGGATGCTGCGCCGGCGCGGCAGCGTGCTCGAGCGCCTGCTGCACCACGGCGAGGAGCCGGTCCTCGTGCGTGTCGCCCAGTCCGGTCACGATCGCGTGCTGCTCGGCGCGAGGGCGGCGAGCCGCGAGGCGGCCGCCTACGGCATCGAGCGCATGCGCTTCGCGCTGGGCGTCGACGAGGATCCGCGCCCGTTCCTGCGCCGCTTCGCCGGCGACCCGCTGATCGGGCGCTCGCTGCGGCGCAGGCCCTGGCTGCGGATCGGACGCCGCCCTGAGCCGTTCGAGGCTCTGGTGATGGCGATCTGCGAGCAGCTGATCGAGTACGAGCGCGCCGCGGCGATCGAGCGGCGCGTCCTCGCCGCGCTCGGGAGGCGCTGGGTTGGCTGGGACGGCGGGCACAGCCGCCTGTCCGACCTGCCGGCGGCCGAGCGCCTGGCGGGGACCTCGCCGGCGCTGCTTCAGTCCTTCGACCTCGCCGGCGCGCGCGCCATCACGATGGTGCGCGCCTCCCGCGAGGTTGCCCGGGGGCGCATCGACCTGCACGACCCGAGCCACGAGCGGGGCTGGAGGCGGCTGCGGGCGATTCCGGGCATCGGCTCGTGGACGGTCGAGATGCTGGCCCTGAAAGGGCAGGGACGCCACGATCAGCTCCCCGCCGGCGATCTGGGCCTGTTGAAGTTCGTCGGCCGGGCGCTCTCGGGCGGCGACCCCCGGGCGGTCGCCGAGGAGCGCCAGGTGCGGGACTTCTTCGCCCCCTACGGGGAGTGGGCGGGCCTGGCTGCCGCGCACGCGATGGGGCTGTAGCGCCGGGAGGCTCGCCGGTCAGCCGGCCCGGCGGCGCCTCGGGCCTACTCGCCGGTCGGCAGCCTGTAGCGGCGGGTACGGGGATCCTGCTCGAGCAGCCCGACGGCCAGCAGCGTGGTCATGTAGCGGTGGGTCGTGCTGGGACTCATGCCCAGTCGCCCCGCGACGTCGGTGACCGCCAGCGAGCGCCCGTCGGTGGGGAAGCTGCCCAGCACGAGAAGCCCCAGCAGGAGCGACCGCGACAGTCGCGGGCTGTCCGAGAGGGCCTCGTAGCGCTCGGCGAGGGTGCCGCTGTCGGCGAGCCCGCGCAGCAGCCCGGAGACCCCCTCGCCCTCGGTCGACTCGCGCAGAACCCGGTCGATCTGCGCCTTGGTCAACTCTATGGTGACTCCGCTCATTAGCTCCCGCTGGGGGCTGAAGCGCGAGCCGGGCGCCGAGACACCCGGCCCACTCGCTGACGGACGGAAGCGCCGGCGTGGCCGTGGCCGCCCCCCAGCGGGCACGAGCCCCCGCCCAGCTTCACGCAGCCTCGATGATCGTCCTCGCGACGATGCAAACAAGTGGAAAGTCCAGTACTTGAGTTTCAAGTGAACGGGACGAGCGGAACCTTCGGAGCGCCATCCGCTGTCAGCCGGCCCGCGGGTGGGTCTCGGCCCGGCGAGTGGAATCAACCATCTAGTGCGGGAGGTCGAGGAACCGGGCGACCCGCTGACGGCTGCGCGCCGCCCAGTCGACCTCGGTCTGGAGCTGTGCATAAACGGCGTCGCGCGAGCAGTGGATGCACAGAGCCGCCCAGGAGCGGGCGGGAAGGTCGCTCGGACAGACCACGCGGGCGAGCACCATGCACTCCCTTTCATAGGCCTGCAGGGCGACCATCAGGCGGGGGCCGTCCTGCTCGCGGGCGACCGACATCTTTGCCTGCAGCGCCAGGCGCACGGGCTCACGCGGCAGCAGCGTCTCCATCCACAGCGTCAGCGCCTCGGGGGCGGCCTCGGTGGGGTGGTAGACGAGGTGGGTGCGCCGCTGGTTGCCGCGCTTGGGCTCGTCGCGCGACGTGGCCAGTCCCGTCTTCTCGAGCTGCTCGAGCAGGCGGTAGACGTCGTTGGTGTCGACTCGCCAGGTCTCGCCGAGACGCGCCGCCAGCCTGTTGGCGAGATCGCCTCCGTGACCGGGCCGCTCGAGCAGCAGTCCGAGCAGGGCCCCTCGCAGAGGCGTCGACGGACCCCGCATCCATCTTGTCTTCTCCAGGCTCGCCTGTGCGCTGGCCATAGCTCCTCACCTCGGCCGCGTCCGTTCTCGGACGATACCCAACACCGCGTCATCTTGCGCAAACCGTTCCAAGAACTGGACGTCGGTCCCGGCGGCGGGTCTGCGTGACTAGGGGACGATCACGGCCGCGCCGGAGAACGCGCCGGCCCGCAGGTCCTCGAGGGCCTGCCCGGCCTGCTCGAGCGGGTAGGCGGTGACGGTGGTGCGCACCGGCACCTGCGGCACGAGGCCGAGCATCTCCCTGGCGTCCTCGCGGGTGAGGTTCGCGACCGAGCGGACCTGGCGCTCCATCCACAGCAGCTCGTAGGGGAAGGTGGGGATGTCGCTCATGTGGATGCCGCCGCAGACGACCGTGCCGCCGGGCGCGAGCGCACGCAGCGCCGGCGGGACGAGGGCGCCCACGGGAGCGAAGATGATCGCCGCGTCGAGCGGTTCGGGGGGCAGCTCCTCGGAGGAGCCCGCCCAGCTCGCGCCGAGCGTCAGCGCGAAGCTCTGCGTGCGCTCGTCGCCGGCCCGGGTGAAGGCGAACACCCGCCTGCCCTGCCAGCGTGCGATCTGCGTGAGGATGTGGGCGGCCGCCCCGAATCCGTAGAGACCCAGCCTCGGAGCGTCTCCGCACATGCGCAGCGCGCGGTAGCCGATCAGGCCCGCGCACAGCAGCGGGGCGGCCTGCATGCTGTCGAAGCCTGTCGGTATCGGGAAGCAGTAGCGCGCGTCGGCGACGGTGTACTCGGCCTGGCCGCCGTCGATGTCGCGGCCCGTGAAGAGGGCGTTCGGGCAGAGGTTCTCCCTGCCGCTGCGGCAGTACTCGCAGGTGCCGTCGGTCCATCCCAGCCAGGGCACGCCGAGCAGCGTGTCCGGGCCGGTCCCCGCGGGCGGCTCCCCCGCGACGAAGGTGCCGACGATCTGATGTCCCAGCACCCGCGGCGGCTTCGGCACGTCGACCTCTCCGTCGAGCAGGTGCAGGTCGGTGCGGCAGACGCCGCATGCCAGCACCTTCAGCAGCACCTGGCCCGGCCCGGGGACGGGGACGGGGATCTCGGCCGCGCGCAGAGGGCTCCCCGGAGCGTCGAAGAGCATCGCCCTCATCGTCTGTCCACTCGCCATTGGGAGATACTGATACCAATGGGCAGGCGATGGCGCGGTGGCCGCCCGAGCGGGCGGGGGAGACGGGGGCGATGACGGCCGGCGGCTCCGGCCAGGCGCACGGCGCGACGGACCCGGGGCGCCCGCTGTACTACAGCCATCCGGCCTGTCTGGAGCACGATCCGCGCGAGTACTCGCCGGGGCACCCCGACACACCGGAGCGGTTGGTGGCGCTCGAAGCGGCGCTGCAGGAGCGCGATTGGCTGGGCTGGGAGCGGCGGCTCGCGCCGCGCGCGACCGGGGAGCAGCTCGAGTTGGTCCACTCGCCCGCTCACGTGCGCTGGATCCGCGAGCTCTGCGAGGCTGGAGGCGGGGCGATCGACGCCGACACCTTCGTCGGGCGTCCCTCCTACACCGCCGCGCTGCACGCCGCGGGGGGCGCTCTGGAGATGACGCGCGCGCTGCTGGCGCACGAGGCCGCGGTCGGCTTCTGCGGCGTGCGTCCCTCCGGACATCACGCCGAGCGCGACCGGGCGATGGGCTTCTGCCTGTTCGACAACGTCGCCGTCGCCGCGGCCGGGGCGATCGCCGAAGGCGACCTGCGCCGCGTGTTCGTGCTGGACTGGGACGTCCACCACGGCAACGGCACCGCGGAGATCTTCAGGAGCCGCCCCGACGTGCTGTTCGCCAGCCTGCATCAGTCGGCCCCTGTATCCCGGCACGGGGCCGCTCGAGGACGTCGGCAGCGGCGCGGGCGAGGGCTACACGATCAACCTGCCCGTGCCGCCGGGCACGGGCGAGGAGCTGTGGATGGAGCTGCTGGACCGCATCGTGCTGCCGGCGGCGCTCGCCTTCGAGCCGGAGCTGATCCTGGTCTCGGCCGGCTTCGACGCGCATGCCCGCGACCCGCTGGCCGAATGTCGCCTGCGCACATCGACCTTCGTGGCGATGGCCTGCCGTGTGCGAGAGCTGGCCCGGGCGCGGGCGTGCCGCTGGGACTGGTCCTGGAGGGCGGCTACGACCGTGACGTGCTGGCCGAATGCGTCTGCGCGATCATGCCGGCCCTGGCGGGCGACGGGCAGGCGCCGGCCGTCGCCCGCCTTGACCCGGAAGGGCCCGCCGCTCCGCTCCTCGCCCGGGCGCTCGAGCGGATCTCACGCCACTGGCCGGTGCGCTGAGGCGGCGCCGGCGCGAAAGCCGCCGCCCGATCGCCTCAGCCGGCACGCCGCCCGCGGCGCGGACCGGGAGCGCGGTCAGATCCCCTGGCCGGGCAGGAACTCGTTGGTGAACGGCGGCAGGCCGACGTTGGGGTCGCTGTGGAGGAGCCCGTGGGAGAACATCCAGTTTCCGAAGGCCGCCCAGGCGGCCGGGCTCTGCCAGCCGTAGGGCTTGCCCGCTTCGCTCGGCTGGGTGGCGGGCAGCGTCGCCTTGATCGATTCGAGCTGCAGGCGCCGGTCCAGCGACGGGTTGGCGGCGAGCAGCGTCGAGGTGGCGGCCGACGGGTCGGCGGCCACCTCGCGCTGGCCCCGGGTGAGCGCCTGCAGGAACGCGCGCAGGTCCTGTCCGTCGCGCCGCGCCTCGTCCTCGCGGGCCACCAGCACCAGCTCGTCGTAGGTCGGCACGCCGGCGTGGTCGACGGGGACGACGAGTGGATGCTTGTGCATCAGGCGAAGCTGGATCGCCTCGTAGTTCCAGAAGCCTCCCAGGGTGGCGTCGACCTGGCCGGAGAGCATCGCCGGTATCAGGTTGAAGCCGACGTTGACTTCGTGCACGGAGCTCGGCGAGACGCCGGCGTGTTCCAGGACGGTGCGCAGCTCGGCGGCCTGATATTCGATCCCGGCGGTGCCGACGCGCTTGCCCGCCAGCGCGGCGATGCTGCCCACGTGCTTGCTGGGCAGGGCGATGACCGAGGTCAGCGGTCGCTGCACCAGCGCGCCGATCGAGACGAGCTTCAGGCCCTGCTCGCGCGCCAGCAGCAGCTCCGGCTCGTAGGAGATCGCCAGGTCGACCCGCCCGGCGCTCAGCAGCTTGAGCGGTTCGGCCGGGTCGGCCGGGGCCTCGGGCACGACTTCCAGGCCGACCGCGCTGAAGTCGCCGTGCGCGATCGCCGAGTAGAGCGCCGCGTGGTCGGCGTTCGGGAAGAAGTCGAGCATCACCTTGAAGCGCTTGGGGCTGGGCGCGGTGAGGACGTCCTGCTCGGAGCCGCATGCGGACAGGGCCAGCGCGCTGGCGAGAACGGCGAGGGCCAGAGCGATCGCGCGGGCTGCTCGTGCGGCGGCTTTGTTCACTGGGAGTCTCCTCGGGGTCGGTGGGTCCAGGGGGCCAGCCTCCGCTCGGCCAGGGCCAGCGCGTAGAAGCAGGTGACTGCGAAGGCGAACAGGATCGCAGTGCCGGCATAGGCCCGGGGCGTCTGGAAGTTGACGTCGGTCATGATCTGCCTGCCCAGGCCGGGGTAGGCGCCCGTCGTGGGAGTGGCCACCTCGGCGATGAAGGCGCCGATCACCCCGACGGCCAGGGCGACGCGGGCGCCGCTGAGCGCCGCGGGCAGCGCCGCGGGGAGCTCGGCTAGGCGGAAGGCCTGCCAGCGGGAGGCGTCCAGCGTGCGCATCAGCTTGAGCTGGTCGGGGTCGACCGCGGCGAGCGCGTCGACGGTCGTGACCAGCACCGGGAAGAAGCAGATCAGGGCGATCACGACCAGCTTGGGGAAGATCCCGAACCCCCACCAGAACACCAGCAGCACGCCGATCACCGGAATCGGAACGGCCTGGGAGCCGACGGCCAGCGGATAGAGCGCCCGGCGCAGCAGCGGCGAGAGGTGGATCGCAACGGCCAGCGCGAAGCCGCCCGCCAGGGCCATGCACAGCCCGAGCACGACCTCCTCGGCCGTGACCGCGAAGTTCCGCCACAACAGGCCGCCTCCGTTCCACAGCGCCTGCGCGACGGCGTGGGGTGAGGGCAGCAGGGCGGCTTCCAGCCCGGAGAGGTCCACGTACAGCTCCCAGGCCGCCGCCAGCAGCGCGCAGAGCACCAGCGCGGGCAGGGCGCCGCGCAGCGCTCGGAGCGTCATCGGCTCCCCGCGAGCAGCTCCAGGGCGCGCTCACGCAGCGCCACGACCGGGGTGTCGCTGCGTCGCCGCGGCCGCGGCAGGGCCACGTCGAGCGTGGCGATCACCCGCCCGGGCCGTGGCGAGAGCACCAACACCGTGTCGGCCAGCAGGATCGCCTCCTCGACGTCGTGCGTGACGAGCAGCGTCGTGCGGGGCTCGCGCTCGAGCGCGCCGGCGAGCCACTCCTGCATCTCGGCCCGGGTGATCGCGTCGAGCGCGCCGAAGGGCTCGTCCAGGCACAGCACCGGCTTGCCCGACAGCAGCGTCCGCAGGAAGGCGACCCGCTGGCGCATGCCGCCCGAGAGCTCGGCGGGCCGCGAACGCTGGAAGCCCTCGAGGCCGAGCTCGGCGAACATCGCGCCGGCCCGCCGCGCGGGACTCGCGCGCGGCGACGCCCGCGATCCTCAGCGCCAGGGCGGCGTTGTCGAGGCGTCCAACCACGGCAGCAGCAGGTCGTGCTGGGGCATCAGCACCGCCGGCGGGCTCCTCAGCGAGCCGATGTCGGGACGCTGCAGGGCGCAGATCAGCTCCAGCAGCGTCGTCTTGCCGCAGCCGCTCGGTCCGACCAGGGCCACCAGCTCGTCCGCACGGGCGCGCAGCGAGACGCCTTCCAGCGCTCGCACCGTCCCGCCGTCGCGGTGGTAGGTCCTGCCGACGCTCTCCAGCTCGACGTCGGCGCCCGCGCCGCGCGGCCGGGCCGGTGGCTGTGGAGGAGATTGCAGTTGGGTTGGCACGTCACTCCCTTCGCGGGCATTACCCCACAGGTTCTAAGGGTCGACGCCGGGGAGTCACCTCCGGGACGCCATCTCAGCCGGCCTACCCGCCAGCCCCCCTGGTATCCACTCTGCTGGCGCTGATGCTAGCGCCCGGCCGAGATCACCGGGCGGGTCAGGGCGCGCACGAAATCCTCCAGCTGCGAGGTCGTCCAGCACTCGAAGGCCGTGCAGTACTGCTCGTAGGCGGCGATCACCGAGTCGCCGTAGTTCCAGTACAGGCGCGGCTCGGGGTTCAGCCAGAACGTGCGCCCGGCGCGCGCGGCGATCTGGGCGAAGACGTCGGCCCGCGGGTCGCGGCCGTTGGTGCGCGCGTCGCCCAGCACGATCACCGTCGCGCGGGGATGCAGGTCGTCCTCGACCTGCTCCAGGAACTCGGACCAGACGCGCCCGTAGTCGGTGTAGCCGGAGATGTCGGCGACGCCGGCGTCGGTGGAGATCCGCTCGCTGACCGCCTTGAAGTTGCGCTCGTGTTCGAAGATGTCCGTGACCTCGGAGATCCGCTCGATGAACACGAACGAGCGCATCTTGCGGAACGTGTCGTGCAGGGCGTGCAGCACCGACAGGAAGAAGACGGAGGCCGAGGTGACGCTGGTCGAGACGTCGCACAGCACGTAGATCTCGGGCCGTCTGCGGGCGGCGCGGGCCGGAACTTCAGCTCGACCGGCACGCCGCCCGTCTGCAGCGAGGCGCGCATCGTGCGCCGCACGTCGACGTGGGCGTGGCGGCGGTGTCCGCGCGTCTGCATGCCCTGGGTCGCAAGCCGCCGGCGCAGCTGCGCGACGACGCGGTGGACGGCCGCGAGGTCGGCCAGCGGGCCCGAGGGCAGCGCCCTGTCGAGCTCGCCCAGCGGGCGCGACGGCGGCAGGCTGCCGGTCCGCTCGATCTGGGCGCGCTCGAGCTCGCGCCGCAGCAGCGCCTCGAAGCGCCGCAGGGCGTCGCGGGGCAGGCCGTCGTGGCGCGGGTCCTCGGGCGGCAGGTCGGGCTGGGGCTCGGCCCGCAGGCCGAGCGCGCGGCGGATGCGCTGCACGTCCACGCCGATCACGCCCGAGCCCTCCTGGCGGCGGGCGAAGGCCGCGATCGCCATCCGCGCGAGGTCGCGCATCGCGCCCTCCGAGCCGTCGCGCAGGGCGGCCGCGATCTGCGCGCGCAGCGCCTCGAGCTCCTCGTCGCTGAGCTCGCCCAGCTCGGCCGGCGTCCTCCTCGCGGATACCCTCGCGCGAGGCGGCGATCTCGACGGCGCGGAAGAAGAA
This sequence comes from uncultured Solirubrobacteraceae bacterium, assembly GCA_963760785.1. Classification (GTDB taxonomy): domain Bacteria; phylum Actinomycetota; class Thermoleophilia; order Solirubrobacterales; family Solirubrobacteraceae; genus Palsa-744. The sequence continues at coordinate 604,396 of CAVXEL010000003.1, forward strand.
GCGCTCGAAGACGAGCTCGAAGATGCGCCGGTCCTCCTGGCTCTTGGCGAGCGTCGCCGCGAGCGCCTCGCGGAAGTCCTCCTGCGAGGTCCAGCTGATCTCGCCGCAGCACCTCGAACGCGTCGAGCAGCTCCGAGGTGCCGACCGCGACGCCTTCGCGGCGGAGCTCCTCGCCCAGCTCCAGGATGCGGGCCGGCAGGCCCTCGGCTAGGTCGCCACTCGCTCAGGCGACATCGGCGGGCGAGCCGAGCTTCAGGCCGACGCGCTCGGCGACGACGTCCATGTCGGTGCGGTGCTTGACGATCACCGACATCGTTTCGGTGAAGGTGTCGGCGTCGATGTCCTGCACCCCGAGCAGCAGCAGCGCGCGCGCCCAGTCGATCGACTCGGCGATCGAGGGCGGCTTCTTCAGGTCGAGCTCGCGGACCATGCCGATCACCTCGACCAGCCGGCGGGCGACCGTCTCGGACAGCTCGGGCGCGTGCAGGCGCACGATTTCCAGCTCGTGCTCCAGCTCGGGGTAGTCCAGCCATAGGTACAGGCAGCGCCGCTTGAGCGCCTCGGTCAGCTCGCGCGAGTTGTTGGAGGTCAGCAGCACGATCGGGTGGGTGCGCGACTCGACCCGGCCGAGCTCGGGGATCGAGATCTGGAAGTCCGAGAGGACCTCGAGCAGCATCGCCTCGAACTCCTGGTCGGTCTTGTCGATCTCGTCGATCAGCAGCACCACGGGCTGCTCGGAGGCGATCGCCGTCATCAGCGGGCGGGCGAGCAGGAACTCCTCGCCGAAGATGTCCTCCTGCACCGCCTCCCAGCCCGTTCCGGCCGCCTCGGCCTGGATGCGCAGCAGCTGCTTGCGGTAGTTCCACTCGTAGAGCGCCTTGGCCTCGTCCAGGCCCTCGTAGCACTGCAGGCGCACCAGCTCGCGGCCCAGGTGGGAGGCGAGCGCCTTGGCCAGCTCGGTCTTGCCGACGCCGGCCGGGCCCTCGACGAGCACGGGCTTGCCGAGCCTGGTGGCGAGGTAGGAGACCAGCGCGGTCGACTCGCCGGGCAGGTAGCCGACCGAGCGCAGGCCCGCGGCCACATCTGCGACGGAGGCCGGCTCCGGGGTCGGGTTGGCGTGCATGCTCAGGGCAATGATAGGCGCGAGCGCTGTCCCCGGGCCGACCGGGCGGCGGCTAATCGCGAGCGCCCGGGCGGGTCCTCGAAGGAGAGCTGCTCGGGCGGCGCGGGCGGATAGCGTGTGCGCGCCCGGGCGGGCGCCGCCGGCCGAACGGTCGAGCTGGCGCGGACCAGGAGCGTCTCCTGCGTGTCGTCCGCCGGGGGCCGCGCGGGCGGCTCGCTGCGCTCGTCGGGGTCGCGTGCGGGGTCGCGTCGGCGTTCGCGACGCGTCCTGTCGGCTCGTCGGGGAAGCCGGGATCGAGCGGGCTCTCGCCCTCGGGCGCTCGTGGGCGCGCGCGCTGGCGCGGCGCAGGCGGCTGCGGCCGTTCGGCAGGCGGATGCGCCAGCCGGCATAGGCGAGGCGCCGGCTGCGACGAAGGCCAGGAAGAAACCCCACTCGATACCCGACCGGGTAGCCGTGGCCGGCCGGGCGGTCGAACACGCGGTAGAAGATCAGCACCGCAGCCCAGCCGCCGGCGATCGTCGACGATCGGCCCGTCGCCGCCGGGCAGGCGGAAGTCGCGCCCCTCGGCGCGCGCAAGAGCATCACCAGCACGCCGGCCGCGACGAGGAGGATCGCCGCCTCGACGAACGAGACGTCGCCGAAGGCGCTGATGTCGTGTGCGTCGATCGCCTGCGGTCCTGCGGGTTCACGCTCTGCGGCCCGTACCAGGGCAGGAACATCGTCACGAGCAGGGCGAGGGCCGCCAGCGCCGCGAGCCGCCTGCTCGGGGCTCATCGCCGCCCAGGCCCGCGCGATCCGGGTCATCGCTGCTGCGCCCTCCGCCGGCGCCGTCTGTGCCGCGCGTGCTCACTGCCGCCTAGTCTAGGCGCGCAGGTCCGGTGCTAATGGCCGGCTGACGACGATGGTGCCGTTGCCGTCGAGAAGTTGCCCGCCAGGTCGGTCGCGGTGAGGGTGACCGTGAAGCTGCCCGCCCTTGGCGGGCGTGACCCACAGCAGCCTCGGCTTGCCGCCTTCGACGGTGGCGGTGTTGGTCCACACGACCGCGAGCGCGCTGCGGACGGTCATCGTGACGGTCGAGATCTTCGACAGCGAGACCTGCACCCCGGCCCGGGTGCCCGCCGCGCAGCGCGTGGCTCAGCAGCCCCACGACGGGCGGCGTGCTGCAGGTCCGTGGCGAAGCGCTGGGCGGTGGTGCAGTAGATCTGATCGCCTGCGATCGGCGTGGCGGCGGCAGCGGTGCGGGCGCCAGTGCGCCGCGGCGCCGACGCGCACCGGTCGCCGCCGGCGGGGCGGCCGGCGTGGTGCTCGCCGGCGGCGCCGGCGCGGGCGCCGGCGCGGGGGCGAGGACGAGCGGCGGCCCTTTGCGCGTCCGTTCGCAGAGGTGCTGGAGGAATTCGGTCGAGCAGTTCGTGGTAGTTCAGGTTCGATTCGCCGAACTGGTCATACAGCGACCAGGAGCCGGTGTCGTAGCGGGGGACTTCGGCCCGCGCGACTCGGCGTCGCCCGCTTCGAACAGCTTCAGCCCGAGCGGGTCCTTGGTGATGGCGGTGTAGTCGTAGAGGCCCACCACGGCCTGGACGAAGCCGTTGAGGATCCGGTCGGCCGGAGCGTAGGTGTACTCGGCATACAGCGAGCCGGCCGCCCGCGGGACGCGCACCCCCTGCGGCGGGGTCTGCTCGAAGATCCCCAGCGCCTGCTGGGCGGCGGTCAGGTAGGCGGGCTGCTTCAGTCGCGCCCAGGCTCGGGCGAGCACCTGCAGCCCGGTGCCCTGTGAGAGCCCGCTCGTCCAGGGGGGCAGCCCGCCGTCGAAGCGGAACATGTACTCCCACGCGATCCCGCCGGCGCGCTGGGTGGCGAGCGGGATGACTTCGTCGACCAGCTGGCGCAGCGCGGCGTCTTCGTGGCCGAGCCGTAGTAGCCGTTGCCCTCGCCGAAGGTGGCCAGCCACTGGATCTCGATCCCCTGTCCCGGGTAGTGCTCCCAGACCAGGCGGCTCGCGGGGAGGCTGACGCGAACCTCGCCGGAGAGCAGCGGCTTGGTCGTCCACCAGGACTCGTTCGTTCCAGCGTCAGGAAGATGACGGCCTGGCGCGAGGCGGTCAGCTGCCCGGCCGCCGCCATCGCCTGGACGTTCGCCATCACCGCCGCCAGTTCTTCGCGGCGGGTGCCCTTCAGCCGGCCCAGGGAGCGTTTCGCGGCGGTGTAGGCCGCGTAGTCCTTGGCGTAGACCGCTTCGCTGATCGCGCCGGAGCGGAGCAGCCCTGCCAGCGCGGCGGTCACGCTGGGGCCGTGTGAGCCGGCCGCGCGGGCGCGGATCGGCGCGGCAGGCCCGCGCGCGGGCTGGAGCGAGTAGGGCGAGGGCCCCGCCCAGGCGGTCTGGGCGCCGCACGCCGCCGAGGGCGAGCAGGCCGAGCAGAAGCGCGGTCAGACGCCGGGCGAGCATCGGTCCGATGCTAGACAGGAGCGTCCCGGCAGGTGCACCGCGCCTTGCACCGGCGGCTGGCGGCTTGTGGGCCACCATCAACCAACACGCGCCGGCCCGCGACAGTTGCGCAGCGGCCGCTCCCGCGGCGCGAGCGGTCCCGACGCTCCGCGCGCCCGTCCGCGAGGTCCCCGCGGGCCGGTCACTCGCGTTCGAACTCGAGGTCGTCGACGCCGTCGAGCTCGTCGTCGCCCTCCTCGTCGTCCTCCTCGTCGTCCTCGTCCTCTGCCTCGTCGTCCTCCTCCGTTTCGTCGTCGCCCAACTCGCCGCCGGGCTGGTGGGCGAGCTGGAAGCTCTCGACGAGGGTCGTCGCGCTTGGGTTCGTCGAGCGGCGTCTCCTCGGAGATCAGGACCCAGTCCGTGGCGCTCGAACTCTCGCGTCTCGAAGATCTCGTGGTCGACCTCAGGGGAGTCGTCGACGACGATCATGATCTCCGTCTGCGGGTTGAAGTACGTGCCGGGACGCAGCGTGAGCTCGTCGAGCTGGAATCGGCGCGCGTTCCTCATCGGCCGTTTATACCCCACCGATCAGCCCGGCGCAGAGCCGCGATCACGGGTCGAGCTCCTCGAGCGTCCGCGTCACCTCGGCCTCCACGTCGAGCGGCTCCATGCCCTGTCGTTCCCGGCGCTCGTTGCGCGCCAGGACGAGCTGGCGAACCTCGGCGACGAGCCCGGCGTCGCGCTCGTCGGAGCTCGCCGCGGGCGCCAGCAGGCGGGCCACCTCGGCGTCGATGTCCAGGGCCGGCTCGCCCCTGCTGACGCGCCGGTCGCTGCGCGCGCGGAGCATCTGGCGGATCTCCTGCTCCTGCTCGGCGCGCGGCCGCGGGCGAGCCTTCGCCGGCCATGCGTCCGGGCGGCGCGTAGTCGCTTTCGCTGCGAGATCCCGCCCTGGCCGATGTGGTCGTACATGCTGTCGCTGCCGCGGGTGACCAGGAACAGCACCGACATCACGACCGAGAAGGCGACTGTGCCGAACACGACGAACGTCAGCCCGTTCCCCGCGATGCCGAGCACGAGCGTGCCGGGGAGGCTTTGCACCCTGCTGATTGTTGCCGATCGGCGAACTCTCCGCTACCCTCAGGTTTTACGGATTGACTGACCAGTCAATCTATGTTTTCGTGCCAGCTCGTTAGGAGAGACCCGAGAAATGGTCGATTTCACGCTCACCGACGAGCAGAAGAACCTGCGCGAGATGGCGCACGACTTCGCCGTCAAAGAGATTCGCCCCGTCGCCTGGGAGTACGACAAGGACGGAACCTGGCCGCGAGGACATGATCAAGAAGGCCTGGGAGGTCGGCCTGATGAACAGCCACATCGAGGAGGAGTACGGCGGAGCCGGCGCCGGCTACCTCGACGGCTGCCTGATCGAGGAGGAGCTCTCCTGGGGCTGCTCGGGCATCCAGACCTCGCTGGGCTGCAACGGCCTGGCCGACCGCGCCGATCGCGCTCGGCGGCTCGGAGGAGATCGAAGAAGAAGTACCTGGGGATGCTCACCGAAGCCCCCAAGCTCGCCTCCTTCTGCCTGACCGAGCCGGACGCCGGCTCCGACGTCTCGGGGATGCGCACGACGGCCGTCAAGAAGGGTGACAAGTACGTCATCAACGGCTCCAAGTGCTTCATCACCAACGGCGGCTACGCCGACTACTACACGGTCTACGCCAAGACCGACAAGGACGCCGGGCACCGCGGGCATCTCGGCCTTCGTGGTCGAGCGCGACTGGGGCGTGGTCGTCGACAAGAAGGAGGACAAGCTCGGCCAGCGGGCCTCGAACACCGCGACGATCTCGTTCAACGACGTCGAGGTGCCCGCCGAGAACCTGCTGGGCGAGGAGAACAAGGGCTTCAAGCTCGCGATGATGACCCTCGACCGCACCCGTCCGGGCGTGGCGGCGATGGCCACCGGCATCGCCCGCGCCGCCTTCGAGTTCGCCGTCGACTACTCGCGCGAACGCGTCCAGTTCGGCGTGCCGATCGCGATGCACCAGGCGATCCAGTTCATGATCGCCGACATGGCGACCGAAATCGAAGCCGCCCGCCTGCTGACCTGGAAGTCGGCGGCGATGCTGGACAACGGCGAACGCAACACGCTGGTCTCCTCCCACGCCAAGCGCTTCGCGGCCGACGCGGCGATGAAAGTCACCACCGACGCCGTCCAGGTCTACGGGGGCTACGGCTTCATCAAGGAGTACCCGGTCGAGAAGCTCTTCCGCGACGCGAAGATCATGCAGCTCTACGAGGGCACCTCGCAGATCCAGCGCCTGGTCATCGCTCGCGAAACGCTGCTCCCCCGCCGGGTCGAGGAGCCGACCGCGGTCCCGGCCTGAGCTCGCCCGCGGACCGAGGTCCGCAGGCGGCAGCCTTCTCGAACGCCATCCGCCCGGCGCATGCGCCGGGCGGACGCGCTCAGGCCCCAGTCGCTCAGGCCCCAGTCGGTCTCGCGCGACTCGGGCAGGAAACGGATCGCCCCCGGCGCCTCGCGTCCGGGCCGACCCTCAGCCGATCAGCAGCGGCTGACCGTAGTTGGAGACCTGACCCCTGCCGAGCACCCGGACGAGCACCCGGTAGATGCCGCGATGGGCACGGCACCGCCGCGGCGGAAGCTCGAGCTGGCGGCGTTGCGGGGTGGAGCACCGAGCCGCCCACCAGCACGCCGCGGCCGTGGATGGTCCGCAGCACGCCGACCTGGGCGCCGTCCTCGGCCGGCGTGACCGTCCCGAACAGGCGGATGTAGCCCGGGCGGCGGGCCCGCCCGACGTGGCTCGAGACCCGCACGGCCACGTTCTCGAGGGCGACCGGGCTGACGATCTGCGGATTGGTCCTGGTCACGACACGGAACTGGGCCGTCACGGCGGCGCCCAGCAGGGTGAAGCCGAAGCCGCCCAGGGGTTGGTCAGCTCGGCGTTGCCGATGTCCTGGAAGCCGGCCGTGTAGGGCAACTGGTTGCCCTGCAGCACGACGGGCCGCCCGGCGTTGCCCGTGCCGGGAGCGTGCCCTGGATCGTCACGAGGCCGCCGTAGAGGACCGGGTTCGGAGCGGCGAGGATGGCCAGCGACAGAGGCACCTTGGTCGTCTGGAAGGTGTGGTCGGCGCCGATCGTCGGCCCGGTGGCGTTGACGCCCACGAGCCGGTAGTGGTAGATCGTCAGCGGCTGCCAGCCCGCTGATGCCCAGCGCGACGCCGATCGCCTTCGTTCCCGCGCCGGTGCCGGCGATCGGGCTCTGCCAGCCGTAGGCGCTGGTCGGCCCGAACTGGAAGTAGTAGGAGGTGGCGCTGCCGTTCGGGTCGATCGTTCCCGTCAGGGTCGCCGAGCTGTAGCTGATGTCTTTCGCCCCGCCCGTCGCCACGGTCGGCGCCGCGGCGGCCCGGGCCGTGCCGGCCAGCCCTGACAGAGCCAGTGCGAGCGCGGCCGTAGCGACCGTGATCCTCGCCGCGGCGCGCCTGTGCCCGCCGCGGTGTGCGTGGGACTCCGCTGTGCTGTGCATGTGGGTCTCCTTGGCGTCGTGGTCGAAGCACACCCCGAGAGGCAACCCGCCAGGCGCTCCGGAGGTGCGGCGGGACACGCCCGTCGCTAGGCTCCCGGGCCCCAGCCAGCAGAGGAGACCCAAGCATGTTCGTGTTCAAAGCCGCCGTCGTGGGCGCCGGAACGATGGGCGGACAGATCGCCCAGACCATCGCCGCCGCGGGCATTCCCGTGGTGCTCAAGGACATCGACCAGGCGCTGGTCCATGCGGGTCTGCAGGAGGCCGAGAACGTCACAAGGGGCCAGATCGGGAAACTCGCCGAGAAGGGGCGCATCACCGCCGAGCAGGCCGAGCAGCAGATCGCCGAGGTCCTCGGCCGCATCCATGGCACGACCTCCTACGACCGGTTCGGCGAGGTCGACATCGTGATCGAGGCGGTGCCGGAGCGGATGGACATCAAGCAGGCCGTCTTCGCCGAGTTGGACGCGGCCACGCCGGGCCACGCGATCCTCGCGTCGAACACCTCCTCGCTGTCGATCACCGAGATCGGCGAAGCGACGCTCCGACCCGACAAGGTGATCGGCTTCCACTACTTCTACCCCGCCTCGGTGATGCCGCTGATCGAGATCGTCGAGGGAGAGGAGACCTCGGCCGAGACGGTCGGCGCGGCCGTGACCTTCGCGCAGTCGATCCGCAAGCAGCCCATCACCTGCGCGGAGGTCCCCGGCTTCGTCGTGAACCGGATCCTCAACTCCGGGATCTCCGAGGTGTGGCGCGAGCAGGAGGAGAAGGGGCTGTCGATCAAGAAGATCGACGAGGGGGTGGGGGCGGCCGGCGTCGTCCCGGTCGGTCCCTACTACCTCGTCAACCTGCTCGGCCTGGACACCGTGCTGCACGTCGCCGAGCACCTGGTCGAGTCCTACGGGGAGGAAAGGTTCTACGTGCCCAGGGGCATGCAGAAGCTGGTCTCGGACGGCAAACTCGGCGCGAAGACGGGCGGCGACGGCTTCTACGACCCCCAGGGCGAGCCGAACATCCCCGGCGAGGGCGACCCCGACGTCGCCGAGCTGGTCGAGCTCCTGTCGCTCAAGACGCTGCTGGAGGCATGCCTGGTCCTGGAGGAGGGCGTGGCGACCCACCGGGACATCGACTTCGGGATGATGGCCGGCGCCGGGCTGGATCCGCGCCGCGGCCTGTTGCCGCCGTTCATGAAGGCCGACAGCGAAGGACTCGACACGCTCCTGGAGCGGATGGAGAACGCGCAGGAGCGATACGGCGAGCGCTTCGCCCCACCCACGATCCTGCGCCGACTGGTCGCGCAGGGGCGGCTCGGGCAGAAGAGCGGCCAGGGCTTCTACGCCTACCCGCAGCCCGACGCCGAGCAGCCCGCGGAGGTGGTCAAGCTCGAGACGCCGCGACGGCGGGGTCGCGATCGCCTGGCTCGCCAACGGCCAGATGAACTCGATCTCTCCGCAGGTCGCGAGGACCTCGGCAAGGTCTGGGAGCAGGTCAGGCGGAACGGCACGAGGGCGCTGGTGATCGCCTCCTCGAACCCCTTCCTCTACAGCGCCGGGGCGGACATCAAGGCCTTCACGACGATGGACGAGGCGGCAGGGCGCAAGCTGATCGAGGAGACGCACGCGCTGTTCCGCGAACTGGAGCTCGGACGGGATCGTGACGATCGCGGCGGTCAACGGGCTCGCCTTCGGCGGGGGCTGCGAGCTGTCGATGGCCTGCGACGTGCGGATCGCCGCGCGCTCGGCGATCTTCGGCCAGCCCGAGATCAAGCTCGGGATCATCCCGGGCTTCGGCGGCACGCAGCGCCTGCCCCGCCTGGTCGGCACCAACAAGGCACTGGAGATGAACCTGGTCGGCGACCCGATCCTCGCCGAGGAAGCCTTCGAGCTCGGACTGGTGAACCGGTTGGTCGAGGATCACGAATTGATCGACACGGCGCTGATGTGGGCGCGCAAGCTCGCCGGCCAGGCGCCGCTGGCCGTCGCCCAGATCAAGCGCGTCTCCGCCGCGGGCGACCTCGACGAGGGGATCGAGGCGGAGAAGCAGGCGTTCGCCACGGTGTTCGCCAGCGAGGACGCCAAGGAGGGCATCGCCGCCTTCCTGGGCAAACGCGCGCCTCACTTCAGAGGGAGCTGACAGCGGTGGCGCTGCTCGACGCCTCGCCGCGTGGGCAGATCGCCCGCCTGGCCGATCTGGTGCGCGGCGCCGGATCGGTCGTCGCGCTGACCGGCGCGGGCATCTCGGTGCCGTCGGGGATCCCCGACTTCCGCACGCCGCGGACGGGGCTGTGGGAGAAGGTCGATCCGATGGAGGTGGCCCACATCGACGCCTTCCACGGCGATCCGGCGCGCTTCTGGGCCTTCTACGGCGAACGCTTCGCCTCGCTGCGCGAGAAGGAGCCGAACGGCGCGCATGTCGCGCTGGCGGCGATGGAGCGCCAGGGGGCGCTGGACGCCGTGATCACCCAGAACATCGACATGCTGCACCGCCGGGCGGGCAGCCGCGAGCTGATCGAGGTCCACGGCAGCATCGCCAGCTGCTCGTGCCTGTCCTGCCCCGGCGCGGTGCCGTTGGAGGAGATCCGGGAGCGGATCGAGGCAGACCCGGGCGGGGTGCCTCGCTGCGAGCGCTGCGCCTCGCCGCTGAAGCCCGACGTCGTCCTGTTCGGCGAGCTGCTCGACGCGGGCGCCCTGGGGCGTGCCCGGGCGCTCTGCGAGCGGGCCGAGCTGCTGCTGTGCATCGGCTCCTCGCTGGAGGTCCACCCGGTGGCCGGCCTGCCGCTGCTGACCGACGCGGCGGGAGGCGCAGTGGCGATCCTCACCCAGGGACCGACGCCGCTGGACTCGCTCGCCGCCGTGCGGCTCCGGAGGCGACGTGGTCGAGGAGCTCGAGGCCCTCGCCGAGGTACTGCGCGAGGGCTGAGAGGGGTCCGGGCGCCGTGACCCGAGACGCGGGCGAAGCTCCGGCCGGGAAGCTCAGGCGGGAGCGTGGCGGTGCTCATCAGGTACTCGGCGCTGACCACCATCGAGTCGTCGTCGGCCTCGTTGGCGTCGCTGTAGAGGCCGACCAGCTCGGCACGGAGCTCCCCGTAGCGGCCTTGGGGCTCCAGCGCCGCCCGGGCCATGATCGCGGGGCCGAGGGCGCGCTCGTTGTAGTCGATCCAGCTCTCGACCGAGTCGGCGGTGAAGATCACCCTGCGACGCTCGAAGGCCAGCTCGGCGCCATGCTCTTCGCAGCAGCGAGCGCACGTGATCCTCCTCGCCCCACATGGACGGGCGGCTTGAGCTCTGGCGGCGGCGTGGGCATGTAGGAGCCGATCGTCTTGAACATGCGGCCGTTGAGGCCCTCGGGCGTCCATGCGGTCACGCCGATCGTGGCGCCCGGGCGGGCCACCCGCATCAGCTCGCCGGCGGCCATCTCGTGGAGCGGGGCGAACATCACGCCGAAGCACGAGGTGACGCGGTCGAACGAGCTGTCCGCGAACGGCAGCTCCTCGGCGTCGCCCTCGAGGAAGACGATCTCGACGTCGGTCCCGGCGGCGCGCCGCCGAGCGGCCTCGAGCAGCTCGGGGGTCAGGTCGAGGCCGGTGACCCTGGCGCCGGCCAGCGCGGCGAGGATCGCGACGTTCCCGCTGCCGGTCGCGACGTCCAGCAGATCGAGGCCGGGGCCCGCGCCGACGCGCTGCACGAGCGCCTCCGCGGCGCTCTCGATCCGTTTGGCGACGTCGGGGTAGTCGCCGCTGGCCCACATCATCCGCTGCCCCTGCTTGATCGCGCTCACGTCGATGCTCATCGCTCCCCCATCAGTTGTCGTTTGCTCCCACCGGCTCGCTCCTGGCCAGGTCGGCCCGCGGGTCGATCCGCCAATGGCGCGCCACCGCCGCGAGCTCGTCGTCCAGCCCCCAGCGGTCGGCCAGCGCCGGCCCGTCGTGTTCGAGGCTCGCGCCCTTCAGCGCCATGCAGCCGCTGTTGTCTCCGATCGCGCGGATCTCCGCGACCTCCTCGGCGCTCAGCCGCGCCGGCCAGCTCCTCGCTCACCGCGGCCAGCTCGGCCCGCTTGTCCTCGATCGGCCGGGCGTGACCGAAGCGGTCCGCGCCTCCTGGATCAGGGTCGGCGCCACGCAGCGCACGGCCGGCTGGGACAGGTTCCAGGCGCAGGCCAGCTGCAGCAGCGTCAGGTCGTGCCGCTCGGCGTAGGGGCGCATCAGCTCGAGCCGCTCGCGACCCTCCTCGACCCAGCCCGGCGGCCGGAATCGCCGGTGGTCGTACTCGGGGAACTCGTGCCCGGGCAGCACGTCCCCGTGGAACAGGCCGCCGTAGTCGACGACCCGGGTGATCAGGTCGACGCCGCTCGTCCCGGGCCGCCTCCAGCACCAGCTCGCCCGGCCACGGCTCGAGCGGTCCGAGGATCACCATCGCCCAGTCGATCTGCGAGGCGAACAGCTCCATGCAGCGGATCAGGTCGAGCGTGAACCCGTTGGCCGGTCCCGGGCGCGACGCCCAGCAGTCGCGCCAGCCCCGCCTCGCGGACCGCCTGCATCCCCTCCCACACGGCCGGGCTGGAGTAGCCGATGCTGTCGGGGTTGTGCAGGAGCAGCACGTCGAAGCGCTCGACTCCGCAGCGCTCGAGGCTGCGCTCGGTGGCCATCCGGATGTAGCCGGCGTATCCGCTCTCGCCGCGCAGAGCCGGGTCGGTGAAGCGGGGGAAGCCCTTGGCGCCCTGGCGGCGTCCCTCGTAGAAGTCGTGGCCGATCGCGCCGACCAGGCAGTAGCCGTCGCGGTCGACGCCCTCAGAGCGCGCCCGAGAGCGAGGTCGGCCTCGCCCGCTCCGTAGACGTCGGCGGTGATGACCGTGTCGATCCCGTCTCCGGGCCGCAGCAGCGCGGTCAGGCGCTGCTCGCGACACGGCTCGCCGAAATGCATGAAGCGGCCGCCGCTCCAGGTGCCGATGGCGGTGGTCGTGGGGTCCATGCCGACCAGCCTAGACTCCCGGCGCCGTGCGGGCGCGCAGGGCGGCCTCCAGCGCGCCCGAGGGCGTGCTCGATCAGGTCCTCGTCGAGCGGCGCTCGCCGCCCTCCAGGACGCTCTGCGCCTGCGTGGCCACGCCCGAGCGCAGCTGGTCGAGCTCGGCGATCCGGATTGCCAGGTCCTGACGCCGCTCGGCCGTCAGCTCGGCGACGGCGGCCGAGAGCGCGCGGTCGAGGCCCGACGGCCGCGTGGGCCAGGCGCCCCTGGTCGAGGTCGAGTCGGGCGCGCAGCGCCGAGCTCCTCGCACAGCAGGCTCCTGCTCCGTCCGGTGAGCAGCGCGGCCAGGCGCTCCTGGGGGCGAAGGGCCCACGAGCGGTCGCGCCGGCGCGCCCCGCGGCGCGGGCGCAGCGACAGCTCGCGGGCGTGCAGCCACAGCCCCGAGGCGACCTGCTCGCCCTCGCCCCAGCCCGCCCGGATCACCAGCGCCTGCGCCGGCCGAGACCTCGCGGACGTAGGGATCGGCCGCGGCGATCCGATGGGAGTGCACGACCCGGTTGACGATCGCCACCGCCGCGGCGACGTCGCGCGCCCTGTCGAGTTCCTCCAGCCAGGCGCGCGCCTGGCCCTCGGCCGAGAGCGGGACGGGGTCGATCACCGTCACCCGGGTCGTCGAGACCGGCGCCGGCTCCGGGCTCGCGTCGCGCTCCCGGGCGGCTCCCGATCGGCGTCGCACCCAGCCGGCCGGCCCGGCCGGCTCGGACAGGCGCGCGAGCGTCCCGCCGCGAGCGTGTCCAGCACGACGACCCGCTCGGGCCTGCCGTCGGGCCCGTCGCGCAGCAGATAGCGCCCGTCGGCCGGCCCGAGCGCCCACGGGAACTCCATCTGCAGGAACACGAACAGCTGCGCGGGCATCGCTTCACCGTATCCTTGCTGCACGGCCAACGGCCGGCAAGCCAACGGGTGGGCCGCGCGGCTCACGAATCGAGAGCGGGAGCGGAGCATGTCGGACGCGGGCAACGTCGCCAAGAGCTTGCGGGAGCGCCTCGGGGGCACCACCGAGGAGCGCCTCGGCAAGGCGCTCTCGGAGCTGCTGGAAAACCCGCTGCTGACCGGCGCGATCGGACGCGCCTTCGACGCGCGCGAGAAGGCCGCCCAGGCCCAGGAGGTCGCGATGGGCGCGCTCAACATCCCCTCGGCCGCCGACATCGAACGCCTCACCCGCCGCCTGCGGGCGGTGTCCCACCGGCTCGAGGGGATCGAGGACGGCGTCGACCGGCTCGATCGGGCGCTGGCCCCCAGCGGCGTCGAAGCGCGGCTGTCGGCGATCGAGGCGCAGCTGCGGACGCTGACCGAGAAGATCGACCGGGCTCGCCCGGCGCCCGCGCCGGCGAAGGCCTCCCGCGCGTCCAACCAGCGCCGCCCGGGCAGGCCAAGCCGGGAGCGTCGGCCAAGACCGACAAAGCGGTCAGATCGGCCAAAGCGGCCAAGGCGCGGACGGCGGGCTCCCCGGCGCCCGGTCGGGCGCAGGGCGCCGGTTCCCCTCGGCCCGAGTCAAGCCCGGATCAGCCCGACATCGCCGCGATCGCGGCGCGGCCCATCGCCTCGGCGGCGGCGAGCAGCTCGTGATCGCCGATCCGGCTGCGCAGGCCGTCGGCGTCGAAGGTGTCCGAGACGGCCAGGAGGCAGGCCACGGGGATCGATTCGGCAGCCCCCAGCGCGAACAGCGCGGCCGCCTCCATCTCGACGGCGAGCGCGTCCCGGCCGGCGCCGATCGGGCCGCGCTCGTAGAAGAGGTCGACGCTCACGACCGATCCCGGCCCGGGCGCCGGGCGCCGCGCGCTGCAGCGCGGCGGTCAGCCTGGGGTCGGCGCCGACCCGCCCGTCCGCGCCCAGCGCCCTCGAGGTCCCGTCGGCGCCAGACGCCTCGCGGGCCACCACCAGCTCGCCCAGCGCCAGCTCCGGGTGCGAGGGCGCCGCAGGTTCCCACGCGGATCGCACGCCTAGCGCCGAGCGCGATCAGCTCGGAGAGCACGATCGCCGCCGAGGGCCCGCCCATGCCGGTGGCCTGGATCGTCACGGGCTCCCCGTCGGGACCGGTGCCCGTATAGCCCCACAGGCCGCGGTGGTGGTTGAACATGCGCGGCTCCTCCAGCAGCGTCTGTGCCAGCGCCAGCGCGCGACCGGGATCGCCCGGCAGCAGCACCCGCTCGGCGAGCGGGGCGGTGGGGCGCAGGTGGAAGTGCTCGGGGTCGGACACCGGGCGCGACTTTAGACTCCGACTGATGTCGACGCCCGCCCCCACGCCCAACGACCGGCCCGATCGCGCGGCTCGCCTGAGTGTCCGAGCGAGGAGAACCCGGAGGAGCCGGCCGAGCTGACGCTCGCCCAGGTCGCGGCGAACGTCGGGGTCGCGCCGGCGACGGTCAGGCGCTGGGTCGAGCGCGGGCTGGTGCCGGGCTTCGACGGCCGCTGGACGCCGTCGGCGGTCGCCTACGTGCGGGTCGTGGCGAGGCTGCGCGCACGGGGGCACTCGCTCGAGCGGATCAAGAAGGCGAGCGACGACGGCCAGCTGGCGATCGGCCCGATCGAGAACCTGCTGAGCCCGCCGGGGGCGCGCCACTCGCTGCGGACGGTCGCACGCGAGAGCGGCCTGCCGGCCGAGCTGATCATGCAGATGTACGCGACGATGGGGCTCGCGCCGCTGCCCGTCGAGGGCCTCTCCGACGAGGACCTGGAGATGATGCGCTACGCCGCCGCGGTGCTCGCCTCGGGGTTCCCGCTGCCGGCATACCTGCAGCTGCTGCGTGTCTACGGCCAGGTGATGGCGCAGATCGCCGACGCCGAGGTCCGGCTGATGCACCTCTACGTGCACAAGCCGCTGATGCAGGCGGGGGTGCCCAACGTGGAGATCGCCGAGGAGATGGAGGCGATGACCCGGGAAGTGCTGCCGCTGGCCTCGCCGTTCATCGGCTACCTGCACTCGCGGCTGCTGTCGCACTTCGTCGAGCAGGACATGATCGGCCACGTCGAGGCCGACCTGGGCGACGAGGCGCTGGAGGAGGGGCGGGTGCGGGTCGCGATCGTCTTCGCCGACCTGGCCGGCTACGCCCGGCTGACCGTCGAGCGGGGCGACGAGGCGGCGGTCACCACTGTCGAGCGCTTCGTCGACGCGGTCGGCCAGAGCCTGCCGGCTGACGCGCGGGTGATCAAGACGCTCGGGGACGAGGTGATGATCGTCGGCACCGACGCCGCCGCGCTGACCGAGTGGGCGGTCAGCCTGCAGGGCGGGATCGCGCCGGGCGAGCCGCCGCCGCGGATCGGGATCCACTACGGCGAGGCGCTCTACCGCGACGGCGATTACTTCGGGCGCGACGTCAACCAGGCCGCCCGCGTGGTTGCGCGGGCGGGCGGCGGCGAGGTGCTGGTCACGAGGCCCGTCGTCGACGTGTCCGACGGCGTCGACGGCCTGGAGTTCGCGCTGATCGGCGAGGTCCGCCTGAAGGGCTTCTCCGACCCCACCGAGCTGTTCATCGTCTCCGCCCGCGAGGCCTGAGCGCGGTGACCCCGGAGGAGCTCCGCGAGGCGGTGGGCCGCTCGGGGCTGTTCGCCCGCGACCGGCCCGTCGTGGCGATGATCTCCGGCGGGCGCGACTCGACCTGCCTGCTCGACGTGGCCGTTTCGCTGCTCGGCGCCGGGGCGGTACTCGCCCTTCATGTCAACTACGGCCTGCGCGAGGAGTCCGCGGCCGACCAGAGCCACTGCGAGTCGCTCTGCGCCGCGCTGGGGGTGAAGCTGAGCGTGCTGAGGGCGGGATCGGCGCCGTCGGCGCCGGCACGCGAGCCCGGGGAACGGAAGGAGGGCGGCGAGGGCGGCGCGGGGAACCTCCAGGCCTGGGCGCGGGATCTCCGCTACGGCGAGGCCGGACGGCTGGCGGGCGAGCGGGACGGGTTGATCGCCACCGGCCACACGGCCAGCGACCAGGTCGAGACGATCCTCTACAGGCTCGCCGCCTCGCCGGGCCGGCGCGCGCTGCTGGGCATGCCATCGGCCGAGGGCCGTCTGATCCGGCCGCTGCTGGCGTTCGACCGCGAGGAGACGGCCGCCTACTGCCGCGCGCGGGACCTCGCCTTCAGGGACGATGCGAGCAACGACGACCCGCGCTTCGCGCGCACGCGGGTCAGGCAGGGGCTGCTCCCCGCGCTGCGGGCCGTGCATCCCGCCGCCCAGGCCAACGTGCTGCGCACCGCAGCTCTGCTACGCGAGGAGACCGAGCTGCTGGAGAGCCTCGTCGAGCAGGAGCTGGATGGGCGCGAGCGCGTGGAGATCGCCCGCCTGCGCCAGATGCCGCCCGCCCTGGCGCGTCTGGTCGTGGTGCGGCTGGCCGAGCAGGCGGCGGGCACCTACGTGCCGCAGGCGGGTGCGCGCGTCGGCGAGCTGCTCGACCTGGGGCGCCGCGGGGGAAGGGCCGAGCTTCACCTGGGCGGACGGGCCGGGGCGGTGATCGAGGAGGGCGTGCTGCGAATGGTCAGGCTCCCGCCGCGAGCCGGAGCCGGCGAGGCGGTCGGTGGGGCTCCGCCGACCGGCGACTAGACTCCCTGCGGTGGCCACAACCGCACGCGGATCGAGCGAGCCCGGTCTCGGCGAAGTGCTGGTCAGCGCCGAGGACCTGCAGCGCCGCGTGGCCGAGCTGGGTGCGGAGATCAGCCGCGACTACGCCGGGCGGCGGCTGCTGCTGGTCGGTGTGCTGAAGGGCGCCGTGTTCTTTCTCAGCGACCTGATGCGCTACATCGACGTGCCGGTCGAGGTCGACTTCATGGCCGTCGCCTCCTACGGCTCGGCGACCGACTCCTCCGGGGTGGTGCGGATCCTGAAGGACCTCGACGCGGCGATCGAAGATCGGGACGTGCTGATCGTCGAGGACATCGTCGACTCCGGCCTGACGCTGCAGTACCTGCTGCGCAACCTGGGATCGCGCAACCCCCGCAGTCTGGAGGTCTGCGCGCTCCTGACCAAGCCGGAGCGGCGCAAGGTCGACCTGCCCACCCGCTACGTCGGCTTCGAGATCCCCGACAGGTTCGTCGTCGGCTACGGCCTGGACTACGCCGAGCGCCACCGCAACCTGCCCTTCGTGGCCGTTCTGGACGGCTAGGGCACCCACGCGGACGATGCTCCGGGCCGGCCGCCAAACGCCGGAACGGCAGAGTTCCCATGGTACGCTAGGGCACTGGTGACCACGATTTCTGACGGTGCCAGGAGACTCAGGACCTGACCATGAGCCGTTTCTTCAAGAGCGCCGCATTCCCGATCCTGATCGTCGTGGTGCTCGCGTTCCTCGCGGTCAAACTGGTCAACACCAACACGACCAACCATCGCAAGCACAGCTACCAGACGCTGGTCAGCAGCGAGCTGCCCAAAAACGAAGTCGAATCGGTCGAGTTCAAGAACAAGGGCAAAGTCCTCGAAGTCAAGTACAAGAACAAAGAAAACGCCGAATTCGGCTACATCGACCAGGCCGCCCCCGAACTGATCAAAGAACTGAGGACGGCCGGGGTCAGTTATAACGTCGAATCGGAAAAGAGCAGCGCCCTGCTGGGACTGCTCATGTACATCATCCCCTTCGTCCTGTTCTTCGGGTTCTGGATCTTCCTGATGAACCAGGTCCAGGGCGGCGGCTCGAAAGTGATGTCGTTCGGCAAGTCGCGGGCCAAGCGCATGTCGGCCGACTCGCCGAAGATCACCTTCCGCGACGTCGCCGGGGTCGACGAGGCGGTCGAGGAGCTCCACGAGATCAAGGAATTCCTCGAGAACCCGAAGAAGTTCCAGGCGCTCGGGGCGCGAATCCCGACCGGAGTGCTGCTCTACGGGCCGCCCGGGACGGGCAAGACGCTGCTCGCCCGCGCCGTCGCCGGCGAGGCGGGCGTGCCGTTCTTCTCGATCTCCGGCTCTGACTTCGTCGAGATGTTCGTCGGCGTCGGCGCCTCGCGGGTCAGGGACCTGTTCGAGCAGGCCAAGCAGAACAGCCCCTGCATCATCTTCATGGACGAGATCGACGCGGTCGGCCGCCACCGCGGCGCGGGTCTGGGCGGCGGCCACGACGAGCGCGAGCAGACGCTCAACCAGCTGCTCGTCGAGATGGACGGCTTCGAGGCGAAGGACAACATCATCATGATCGCCGCGACCAACCGTCCCGACATCCTCGATCCCGCGCTGCTCCGGCCCGGGCGCTTCGACCGGCAGATCGCGGTCGATCGACCCGACCGAAAGGGCCGGGCGAAGATCCTCGAGGTGCACACCCGCGGCAAGCCGCTGGCCAAGGTGATCGACATCGACGCCCTCGCCGGGCAGACGCCCGGCTTCACCGGCGCCGACCTGTCCAACCTGATCAACGAGGCGGCGCTGCTCTCGGCGCGCACGGGCAAGCGCGAGATCGGCCAGGAAGAGCTCGAGGAGGGGATCATGCGCGTGATCGCCGGCCCCGAGAAGAAGACCCGGGTGATGAGCGAGAAAGAGCGCCTCGTGACGGCCTACCACGAGATGGGCCACGCGCTTGTCGGCCACTTCCTGGAGCACTCCGACCCGGTTCACAAGATCTCGGTGATCTCGCGCGGCCAGGCGCTGGGCTACACGATCTCGATGCCTCAGGAGGACCGCTTCCTGACGACCCGCGCCGAGCTCGAGGACACGATGGCGATGACGCTGGGCGGACGCGCCGCCGAGGAGCTGATCTTCGGCGAGATCACCACGGGCGCCTCCAACGACATCGAGAAGGTCACCGCGACCGCCAAGCAGATGGTCATGCGCTTCGGGATGAGCGAGAAGCTCGGGCCGCGCGTATACGGACACGACCACGGGCAGCCGTTCCTGGGGCGCGAGTTCACGACCGAGCCCGACTACTCCGACGAGATCGCCCGCGAGATCGACGACGAGGTCCGACGCATCATCGAAGCCGCCCACCAGCGGGCGCGGAGCATCCTCACCGAGCACCAGAGCGATCTCACGAAGATCTCCGAGATCCTGGTGCGGCGCGAGACGATCGAGAAGGAAGAGTTCCTGGCGCTGCTGGCGGGCAAGGGCGATCAGGAGGTCTTCGGGATCGAGGACGAGCCCAAGCCCGAGCTGCCCGCGCCGCCGCCCGTGGCGCCCGAGCGCTCCGAGCGCGAAGTGCCCCGCACGATCCCGCGCCCTGGCCTGGCAGGCGGGACCGCCGACATCCGCGGCGCCGACCCGAAGCCCCCCAGCGTCTCCTGAGGGCTCTCGGCGCGGTCCACCGCGCACCGCGATGAGCCAGCCCGGAGACGCAGCAGAGAAGCGCGGCTTCGCCCTGATGGGGATCGTCAACGTGACGCCCGACTCGTTCTCCGACGGGGGGCGCTTTCTCGACGCGGCCGCGGCGATCGAGCACGGGCGGAGCATGCTGGAGCAGGGAGCGGACATCCTTGACGTGGGCGGCGAGTCGACCCGGCCGGGGGCCGCGCCGGTGGGGGCCGAGGAGGAGATCGACCGCGTCCAGCCGGTCCTCGCGGGGCTGGCCGGCGAGATCGGGCGGGTGCAGCTCTCGATCGACACGTCGAAGCTGGCGGTGGCCGAAGTCGCGCTGCGGGAGGGCGCCACGCTGGTCAACGACGTGACCGCCTTCCGGGGCGACCCCGACCTGGCCGGCCTGGTCGCCGAAAGCGGGGTCGACTGCTGCCTGATGCACATGCTGGGCGAGCCGCGGACGATGCAGGACGATCCACGCTACGGGGACGTCGTCGAGGAGGTCAAGGCGTTTCTGGCCGAGCGGCTGGAGTTCGCCCTCGCCGAGGGCATCGCCGAGCAGCGCGTCCTGCTCGACCCGGGGATCGGCTTCGGCAAGACGGTCGAGCACAACCTCGAGCTGCTGCGCCGGCTCGGGGAGCTGACCTCGCTCGGCCCTCCGATCGTGATCGGCACCTCGCGCAAGGGCTTCCTCGGCAAGCTCGCGCCGGGCGCGCCCGGACCGGTCGAGCGCCTGCCCGGCACGCTCGCCACCAATGTCCTTGCGCTCGAGCGAGGGGCGCGAGTCTTCCGCGTTCACGACGTGGGCCCGGTGCGCGATGCCCTGGCCGTGGCGACTGCTACGTTGGGCGAGCGATGGACGGCGGGGAGCAGGACGACGAGGGCGACGAGCTAGACGACGAGAACCTCGACGAGGAGCACGAGCGGGGGGCGGAGTCGGTCACGATCGAGATCGCCGGCCTGTCCCTCTACACCCACCACGGCGTGAGCGAGGCGGAGCGCGAGGTCGGCCAGCGACTGGTGCTCGACCTGCGCCTGGACATCGGCGAGACCGATGCGACGGTGACGGACTCGATCGAGGACACGGTCGACTACGCCGAGGTCTGCCAGCTCGTGGCGCTCGTCGCGCAGCAGCGCTCGCACCGGACGTTGGAGCGCCTGTGCAGCACGATCGCCGAGCGGCTGCTGGCCGACTACGAGCTGGAGGGGGTCTGGGTGAAGGCCAGCAAGCCCGAGCCGCCGATCGCCCTGAGCGTCTCGGAAGTCTCCGTCGAGGTCTGGCGCGAAGCGGACGGGTAACCTCCGCTGCCCCATCCGATTGGAGGCACGCCGATGATCATCAGCTTCAGCAGCCGGGCCCAGGCGCCGGCGAGGTCGGGCTCGTGAGCGCCGCCGGCGCGTTCCGCGAAGCGGTCGAGGCGGAGGACATCCAGGCGGCCAGCGAGCTGTTCGCCGAGGACATCGTCTTCCACAGCCCCGCGACCTTCCACCCCTTCGTCGGTCGTGAGACGGTGTCGCGCCTGCTGGGGCTCGTCTCCCAGACGTTCGAGGACTTCCGCTACACCGACGTGGTCGAGTCCGGGGATCTCCACCTGCTGATCTTCAAGGCCGCGATCGGCGGGCGCGAGATAGAGGGCATCGACATCCTGCGCACCGACGCCGACGGCATGATCGCGGACTTCACGGTGATGCTGCGGCCGATCTCCGGCCTGCTCCCGTTCGCCCAGGCCATGGGCGAAAAGGTCGCCGAGGCGGGACTGCAGACGACGCGCGCATGAGCGCGTCCACCCGGCTGCACGGCTGAGTGCCCGAGGCTGTGTCGCGCAGCGGTCTGCTGGGACTCGGCTCGAACGTCGGCGACCGGCGGGCCAACCTGCAGGCGGCGGTCGACGGGCTTGCCGGCATCGGCGTCGAGGTGCTCGCCTGCTCGAGCGCCTACGACACCGACCCCGTCGGCGAGGTGCCGGACCAGCCCAGCTTCCTCAACGCCTGCCTGCTGGTCGACACCGCGCTCGAGCCGCTCGAGCTGCTGGACGCGGTCAAGGGCCTCGAGGCGCGCCTGGGTCGCCGTGGCGAGGAGGTCCGCCACGGGCCGCGGTCGATCGACATCGACATCCTGCTGCTGGGCGACCTCGTGCTCAGCGATGCGCGCATGAGCCTGCCGCACGAGCAGCTGCTGAGCCGCCGCTTCGTGCTGGTGCCCGCGCTGGAGCTCGACCTCGAGCTGCGCGCGCCCGACGGCACCCGGCTGGCCGACGCGCTGGCGGCGCTGGACGTGGAGGAGGGCGTGCGCTGGGCAGGGCCACCCCTGACCCGCCCAGCGCCCAGCCCTCGCGGATGAGGCCCGGGCTGGAGGGGCTGCCTGTTGGGCCTCAGTGCACGATGATCCGGCCTCGCATGCCTTCCGATTGGTGGATCGTGCAGCGGTAGTCGAAGGTGCCGGCACGCATGAAGCGCACGGTGTAGGAGCCGTGTTCCATCGTGCGGGAGTGGAAGCCGTGGAAGGTCACGTTGTGTTCGCTGTTGCCGTCGCGCCACAGCCAGGTCACCGATTCGCCGCGGCGGATCGTCAGCGTCCCCGGGTGGAATCGGATGTTCTTGAGAACCACCGGGTGCCCGGCGGCGGCTCGCCCGCCGGCGACGGCCGCCGCCGGGATCGGCGCGGCCGCGATGAGAGCCAGGCCGGTCAGCCAGCCCAATCGTCTACTGCTCATCGGGAGCTCCTTGCGTGGGGGTTCGGAGGCGGGCCTCGATCGGCCCTCTCTCCCAGGACCCCACCGGGCGGCGAACCTTCCCGGGCCGAGTGTCGTGAGTCAGAAGTTCGACGGCGTTTCCCGGCGCCTGGCCGCGTCTGACGCCCGCCGCCGTCGCCTCACGTATCCACGGCGAAGCCCTAGGAGGCCGCCGCGTGCTCGTGCCAGCTGGCCAGGGCGAGGAGCGTCGCGCCGTCGACGCCCCGGCCCGACATGACGCAGAGGTGGCCGGCGCGCACCCAGGTGATGACCTCCACGCCGTTCACGCTCGTCAGGTGGAAGGCGGTCCCGCCCCGCCAGCGCGCGTTGCCCGCCGCGAGCGCCGGCGCGGGCGTGCCGGCGACGATCGAGTAGCCAAGCCTGCGGCCCTGTTCGTTCTCGTAGAAGACGGTCGTGATCGTCCGCCCTCCGATCCGGTCCACCCTCGCTCCCGCCGGGCGCCATCCGAAGCGCTCGCCCCAGTAGGGGAAGGGGATGCCGTCGACCGCCATCGCCAGCTGCTCGTGATGGCTGGGGTTCTCGGCCGGCGCGGGCAGCGTCGCGGGGCGCACGGTGAGCGCCGAGGCGCGGTCGAGGTTGAGCCCGCCGCCGCCCGTGCCGCCGCCGAGGACCAGCACCAGCGCCACCGCCACCACCGCGAGGGCGCTCGCCGCGGCCCCGAGCCCCCAGGCGGGATGCGATCCCGCCCAGGCCGACCAGCGTGACCCGGACGCGCGCGAGGCGCGGGCGTCGACCATCGCCTGCACGCGGTCGTGCAGCTCCTGCGGGGCGCGAACGTCGATCGAGCGGATCAGCTCGACCAGCTCGGGCTCGCCGCCCTTGGGGTTCTCACTCATTGGCTCTCACCACCCGAGAGGACTCCGGCGGAGCCTTTCCCTTCCCGTCGCCTCCCGGGCGCGCCTGTGCGGGGCGGCCGACCGGCTCGCCCGAGGCGTCCGGAGGAGCCTGCGCCGGGGCGTCGGCGTCGAGCCTGCGGGCCACCTGCTTGCGGGCACGGAACAGCCTGGTGGTGAGGGTCGCCTCGCGGACCCGCAGCGCCCGCGACGCTTCCCTGTATGACAGGCCGAGCACGTCCACCGCGACGAGCGCCAGGCGGAAGTCCTCGGGCAGCTGGGCGATCGTCTCGTAGAGCTCCTGCACCTCCACGGCGCGATCCGGCCGGGCCGTCGGCCGCGGGTCGGCCGCGACGACGTCCTCGAGCGTGGCGACCGTGACGGGCCGCCGCGAGGCGGTCCGAAGGCTGGTCAGGAACGTGTTGCGGAGCACTCTCATCAGGTAGTAGATGTCCTCGTCGCCGTGCACGATGCGCGGCCGCGAGAGCACCCGGGCGAAGGTCTCCTGAACGAGGTCCTCGGCGTCCTCCCGCGAGCCGCAAAGGGCCCAGGCGGCCCTGTATAGGCGGTCGACGTGCCGTGTCAGAGACTGCGGGTCGAGCGTGCGCATTGCGGTTGGCGGAAAGGGGGGCGGCGCGCGAGGGCGCCCCCGGCCCCGCAAGTGCGACTGTAGCGCCGGGAAGGATCGGACGCCGCCGGGGGTCCTTGTGTGAACAGCGGCCCCCACCCGGCGACGAACGGCCGCGGGCGTGGACGCCGAGGTCCGGCACTTCGAGACGAGGAGAGAGCACGAGATGAGGATCAGAAGGCAGCTACGTTTGGCTGCAGCCGCGCTGGCGGGCGCGGCGGTCGTCGTCCTGCCGGCGCAGGCAGCCTCCGAAAGCACGTCCGGGCAGGCTCAGATCACGGCGGAAAACGTCGGTCTCTCCGCGCACTACTGGACGCCCCCCAGCGTCAGGATCGAACCGGGGGGAAGCGTCGTGTTCAGCAACCCGACCTCGGTGCCGCACGGGATCAGATGGACCTCCAGCCCCGGCGGTCACACGCCGAGCTGCGCCGAAAGCGTCCCGGTGGGGACCACCGCATCGGCCTCGGGCCCGAACTGGAGCGGCAGCTGCTCGTTCGCCGCCGCGGGCGTCTACACGTTCTACTGCACCGTCCACGGGCCGGCGATGAGCGCCAGCGTGACGGTCACGGCGCCGACGACGACGACCGGAACGACCCCGACGACGACCGGCCCCGTCGCGGGCGGACCCGTCGCGGGCGGGGGGCAGCCCGGCGCGGGCGGCTCGCCGAACCCCTCGGGCGGCGGGCCCTCGGCAACGGGCGGCCTCTCGGCGCTGCGGCTGCGCCCGCCACGGCACGGGGGCACGCTCCGCGGCTCGGTCGACGTCCCGCCTGCCGATGCGGGCGGGCGCCTGGAGATCGACCTCTTCGCACGTGCCGCCGCGCTCGCGGCGGCCACCCCGGGCGTGCGTGTCGGCCTGCTGGTCCGCCAGACGGTGCCCGCCGGCGTGAGCAGCTTCGCCATCGCAGTCGACCGACGGGCGCGTGCCGCGCTTCGGACTCACGGGCGCCTGGCGCTGACCGTCAGGGTCCTGCTCACGCCGCGGCACGGGGCCGCCAGCTCGATCAGCTCGCGGGTGACGCTGCGCCGTTGAGCGAACTCGCGGTCGGCGCCGGCAGCCAGTCCGCCGGCAGCGTGCCGGCCGGGACCTCGCCGACCATCGGCGGGAAGTAGCGCGTCAACCGCTCGGCGGGGCGTCCCTCCAGCTGCGGCCGCACGTCGCCGATGCTCGCCAGGAGCCTGATCGTGCTGCCGATCTGCAGGTCGGCCGCGTTGGGCTGCGCGCCCCCCAGCAGCCCCTCGGCGATCCATCCGTCGATGCGGTCCAGCTGCGCCCCCAGCGCCGCCAGGTCGGCGCGCGCGCTCTCGTCACGGGCGCCGTTTTTCAGGGCCATGAGGCGTGCCGTCAACGGCAGGCTGGGACGCAGCACGGACCGCGGGAGCGCCAGGCGCGCGTCGCCGGCGTAGCTCTCCATCGCGGCGGGACAGCGCAGGAAGGCCGCGTCGATCAGCCGCCGGGGGACGCTCTGCAGCACCTCGTCCCCCCAGCGCTCGGCCTCGAGCACCCGGGCGTAGGCGGGGTCTCCCGGCTCGGGCAGCAGCGGCGGGCGCGGTGCGAGCTGGTCGAGGCGGCGCATGATCCGCCGCGAGCCCACCAGGCGCTCGCCGTCGAGCCGCATGCCCGGCACTGTCGTGCCGCCGTAGCGCAGCAGGCCGACGGCGACGGAGACGATCGGCAGGAGGTCGACGCGCTTGTAGGGGATCTCCTTGAGCGCCAGCGCGGCCTCCACGGCCGCACATGGGTGCGAGCCCGGTTGCACGTAGAGCCTGGGGACGCTCGCCGCCATCTTCACGCCGAGCATAATGGTCGCCGATGCTGCTCGCGGTCGACGTCGGGAACACCCAGACGCACTTCGGCGCCTTCGAGGGCGAGCGCCTGCTGGAGCACTGGCGCTTCGCCACCGTTCGCTCCTCGACGGCAGACGAGCTGGGCGCGGCGCTGCGCAACCTCCTCGAGCTGAGGGGCTGCTCGTTCGAGGACCTGGACGCGTCGATCATCTCCTCGACCGTCCCGCAGCTCGAGCCGGAGTGGACGGCGGTCGCCACCCGCTACCTCGGCCATCAGATGCTGGCCGTCGGACCGGGGACCCGGACGGGGATGGCGATCCGCTACGACAACCCCCGCGAGATCGGCGCCGATCGGCTGGTCAACGCCGTCGCCCTGCGCGACCGCTTCCCCGGCCTGGCCGTGTGCGTGGACTTCGGCACCGCGACGACCTTCGATGTCGTCTCCGACGAGGGGGAGTACCTGGGCGGGTCGCTGATGACGGGAATCGAGATCTCGCTGGAAGCGCTGTCCGAGCGCGGCGCCCGTCTGCCCAAGGTCGACCTCGCCCCGCCCCGAAGCGTGATCGGCAAGAACACGATCGACGCGATCCGCTCGGGCGTCGTATACGGCTACGCGGGCGCGATCGATGCGATCCTGCGCCGGATCTACGACGAGCTCGGCGAGCGGGCCGACGTCGTCGCGACCGGCGGGCTGGCCGGGCTGGTCGTGCCCTACACCGAGGAGATCGAGGACGTCGATGACCTGCTCACGCTGACCGGGCTGCGCCTGCTGCACGAGCGCAACAGCTGAGGGCCCGCTAGCGGAGGAACTTGTCCCGCGTGGCTTGATCCAGCTCGTCGACACGCCCGAGCCCAAAGGCGACGTTTAGCGCTTCTCGCTGCGTTCGGGCGGCCGGGTCATCTTCTCGGCCCATTTGACGGTCCGGAAGGACACCACGATGAACGCGCCGGAAACAACCGGCCACGCCCAGAACGGCCCACCCTTGATCGCGTAGGCGACGCCCGGCACGGCGATCCCGATGATCGAGAAGGCGATGATCCAGAATCTGGACGACGGCCGGATCACGGGCTGGAGGTTACGGCCTGGACGCGGAAGCTCGTCAGCACGCCGAAGCGTGGTAGGCGAGCTTATGGGCGGGAAGCCGATCAGCTTGCCTCCCGAAGGGTGTGAGGCGTCGTTCGCTCGGTGTGTGCGTTGAGCCAGATCGTGAAGTAGTCCTCGGTCATGTGTCTCGCCGCCAGCGAGCGGAACGCGCGGTCGATCTCCTCGGGGGTCGCGGGTGAGCGCGTAGCCTTGTTCTTCGAGATCGAGCACCAGGAGCAGCAACGCGACGCGCTTGTTGCCGTCGGGTAAGGGGTGGTTGCGGAGGATGCGCGAGCCGAGAATCGCTGCTCGTTCGATGGGGTGTTTGTAGAAGTCGTGGCCACCGAAGGTCGCGTACGGGGCCGCCAGGGCGGACTCTGCGAGCGGAATGTTCGTGACCCGCGCGAGGTCGTGTGCGTCGATCCCAAGTGCGACCCAGATCCCAACCAGAGGAACCAACCGCAACAGACCAGAACAGGGGTGAGTCCATGACCACCATGAGCCTTCGTATTGAGGATGAGCAAGCACGCGCTCTCAATGCCCTGGCAAATGGCGGAGGAGGCAACTGTCTCGGAGGTCATCCGCGATGCCATCGCAGACCTCATCGAGAAGCGCCGAGGAGACAAGGACTTTCAGGAGCGACTGAAGCGAGCTGTCGAGCGCAACAAGGAAGCGCTTGACCTCCTAGCCAAGTGAGAGCACAGGACCCCGCAGTCAGGATGACTGCGGGGTCCTTCTCCATGAGCTGGCGATGGCGGCCCCGCAGATGCGAGCGGGTCCCCCCTCGCCTCTCCCAAGCATCTATTAATGGGGACATGGATGGCTCCGAGCGGCTGCGCGAGAGCTGGGAGCTGGGTGGCCTGACGGTCCCCAACCGCGTCCTGCTGGCCCCACTGGCGGGCATCGGCAACTGGTTCGTGCGGCTGCAGGCAAAGCGCTACGGAGCCGGGATGGCGGTCTCGGAGATGGTCTCCTCCCACGCGATCCACTACGGCAACGAGAAGACCTGCACCGAGATGCTGCGGATCGACCCGCGCGAGCGCGAGGGGGGCCCGGTCGCGATCCAGCTGTTCGGCGAAGAGCCCGCGATGATGCGCGAGGCGGCCGGGGTCGTGGCAGAGCGGGGAGCCGACGCGATCGACATCAACATGGGCTGCCCCGTGCCGAAGGTGCGCAAGACCGGCGCGGGCGCCGAGCTGCTGGCCGATCCGGACCGCGCCGTCGCCGTGGCCCGCGCGACGGTGGAGGGCGCGGGCGGGACGGGCGCGGGCGGGATTCCGGTCACCGTCAAGCTGCGCTCGGGGCTCTCGAGCGGCGACAGCAGCGGCTTCGAGCTGGCCCACCGCCTCGTCGTGGAGGCGGGGGTCGCGGCGATCGCCTTTCACCCGCGCTCGGCGGCGGTCCACCACAAGGGCCACCCCGACTACGAGCTGGCCGCGCGCCTCGTCGCGACGCTGCCGGCGCCGGTCATCCTGACCGGGGGGCTCGACGACCCCGAGAGCGTGCGGGACGCCTTCGAGGCGACCGGCGCGGCGGCGGTGATGCTCGCGCGCGGAGCACTTGGCAACCCATGGCTGTTCGCCCGCCTGCTCGGCCGGCTCGACCGCGAGCCGACGCCGTCCGAGGTCAGGGACGAGCTCGACTGGACGATCGAGCGCGCCGTGGAGCACCTGGGGGAGCCCCGCGCGACCCGCTACCTGCGCAAGTTCTATCCCTGGTACGTGCCGCGGCTGGGGCTCGCGGCGCCCGCGGCGCGGGACCTGCAGGAGGCGCTGCAGAGCGCCGAGACGCTGCAGCGGGCCAGGGAGCTGCTCGAGCTCGAGCAGCGGCCGGAGACGCTCACGATCTGAGCCCGGCCGGAGCGGCCTCCGCCTCGCTATACTGCTGCGCTCGCAAGAGCCGAGGGTCCCCGAACATCCCCGCTAGAAGCGGGGTTTTCCGTTTCGGGCGCCCGGCCCAAAACTCGCGATCGAGGGTCCCATGCCGAAGGATGTAATCCTCACCCCAGAAGGTCTCCAGAAGCTCAAGGACGAGCTCGAGCTGCTCTCGACCGAGAAGCGGCGCGAGGTCGCGGAGCGGATCAAGGAGGCGAGGGAGTTCGGGGACATCTCCGAGAACTCCGAGTACGACGACGCCAAGAACGAGCAGGCGATGATCGAGAGCCGCATCGCGCAGCTCCAGGAGAAGCTGCGGATGGCGACGGTGATCCAGGCCAAGGACCTCTCCACCGACGTGGTGCAGGTCGGCTCGGTCGTGCACGTCAAGGACGAAAAGACGGGCAAGTCGGTCAAGTACACGATCGTCGGCTCCGCCGAGGCCAAGCCGCTGGAGCACAAGCTCTCCAACGAGTCGCCCGTGGGCCGCGCGCTGATCGGGCGCAAACGCAACGAGACGGTCGCCGTGAAGGTTCCGCGCGGCCCCGCCCGCAAGCTCAAGATCACCAAGATCGACGTCGGCCTCGAGTAGGCTCGCCGCGATGAGCGGAAGGGATGAGGATCCCGATCGACCCGATCAGGGTCCGGGCTCACCCGAGCAGGGCAGGCACGGCCTCGACGAGCTGATGGCCGAGCGCCGCGCGAAGGCGAGGCGGCTGCGCGAGGAGGACCCGACCGCGTTCCCGTACGCCTTCGAGGGCGCAGAGCCGATCGCGGGGGTCGTGGCGAGATACGACCATCTCGAGCCCGGCGAGGAAACCGATCAGAGCCACAGGGTCGCCGGGCGCATCGCCGCGCGGCGCGGATCCGGAAAGGCGGCCTTCCTCGACCTCGTCGACCGCACCGGCAAGATCCAGCTGCACGCCCGCATCGACGTGCTGGGCGACGAGCGTTTCGCGCGCCTGCTGTCCCTCGACCTGGGGGATCTCATCGGCGTCGACGGGGCAGCCATTCGCAGCCGACACGGCGAGGTGTCGCTGCGGGTCGAGGACTTCCAGGTCCTGGCAAAGGCGCTGCGGCCGCCGCCCGACAAGCATCATGGGCTCACAGACGTCGAGACGCGATACAGGCACCGCGAGCTCGACCTGATCGCGAGCGGCGACGTGCGCGAGGTGTTCATCGCCCGCGCCCGGATCATCTCGGCGATCCGCCGGTACCTCGACGACGAGGACTTCGTCGAGGTCGAGACGCCGGTGCTGCAACCGCTCTACGGGGGCGCGATGGCGCGCCCGTTCACCACTCATCACAACGCGCTCGGGCGCGACCTCTTCCTGCGGATCGCGACGGAGCTGTATCTCAAGCGGCTGATCGTCGGCGGGCTCGAGCGGGTCTACGAGCTCGGCAAGGACTTCCGCAACGAGGGCGTATCGCACAAGCACAACCCGGAGTTCACGATGGTCGAGTGGTACGAGGCGTACGCCGACTACGAGCGGGAGGCGGCGCGGCTGGAAGAGGTCGTCCGCGCCGCGGCGCGGGCCACGGCCTACGCCGGCGACATCGACTTCTCGGGTCCCTGGCGACGGATCGGGTTCGTCGAGGCGATCGAGCGCGAGACGGGGATCGACCTGATGGCGCATCCCTCCGGGGAGGAGCTGGGAGCGGCGATCGAGCGCAGGGGCCTCGACATGCGGACCGACGGCCTCGCCTGGTATCAGCTCGCCGACGACCTGCTGTCGAAGTTCGTCGAGCCGAAGCTCCTGCAGCCGACGTTCGTGATGGACTACCCCACGGACATCTCCCCGCTGGCCCGCGCCCACCGGTCCCAGCCCGGGCTGGTCGAGCGCTGGGAGGCCTTCGCCGGTGGCATGGAGATCGCCAATGCCTTCAGCGAGCTGATCGACCCGGACGAGCAGCGGGACCGATTCGCCAAGCAGGAACGGCTGGATGTCCTGGAGGACGAAGACCCCGAGACGATGAGGCACGACGAGGCGTTCGTGCAGGCGCTGGAGCAGGGCATGCCTCCGACGGGCGGCGTGGGCATGGGGATCGACCGGCTGGTCATGCTCTTGACGGGACGCGACTCGATTCGAGAGGTCGTCCTGTTCCCCGCGATGCGCGACTGAGCGCGACCCCGGGCGGGCTGACGGCGCCGTGGGCTCGGGCGGCACCTCGGCGGGCCGCGCGCATGGGGCGCTTTATCGATCGCGGCCGATGCTGGACGGATGTTCGGAGACGAGGATCAAGGCCCGACTCCGCAGTGCCGATGACCCCGCTAAGAGCAGCGTGAGTGGTTGGTAGACTGCTCCTCTAGGCGTCATAAGGACCACCAAAAGACCCTTGGGGCACCGCCCCGGCAGGAAGGAATCACATTATGTTCGAGCGGTTCACAGAAAGGGCAAGACAGGTGGTCGTCCTTGCGCAGGAGGAGGCGCGGACGCTCAAGCACAACTACATCGGCACCGAGCACATCCTGCTGGGCCTGCTGCGCGAGGAGGAGGGCCTGGCCGCCCGGGTGCTGGAGAGCCTGGACATCACCGTCGAGCGGGTGCGTGCGCAGGTCGTGCGCATCGTCGGCTCCGGTGAGGAGGTCACCTCGGGCCAGATCCCGTTCACGCCCCGCGCCAAGAAGGTCCTCGAGCTGGCGCTGCGCGAGGCACTGAGCCTCGGGCACAACTACATCGGCACCGAGCACATCCTGCTCGGGCTGGTGCGCGAGAACGAGGGCGTCGCGGCCCGCATCCTGCTCGACTTCGACGCCGACTCGGAGAAGATCCGCAACGAGGTGATCCGGATGCTGTCCGGCCCCGGCGGGCGCCGCCAGGGCGCCTCGGGCGGCGCGGGCGCGGGCGCCGGCGCGCCGGCGGGCGAGGGCAAGAAGTCCTCGAAGCTGCTCGACCAGTTCGGGCGCAACCTCACGAAGCTGGCGGCCGAGGGCAAGCTCGACCCCTGCGTGGGGCGCGAGACGGAGATCGAGCGGATCATGCAGATCCTCTCCCGGCGCACGAAGAACAACCCCGTCCTGGTCGGAGAGCCGGGCGTCGGGAAGACCGCCGTGGTCGAGGGCCTGGCGCAGCGGATCACGAGCTCGGAGGTCCCCGAGCTGCTGAAGAACAAGCAGATCTACACGCTCGACCTGGCGGCGCTGGTGGCCGGGTCGAAGTACCGCGGCGAGTTCGAGGAGCGCCTGAAGAAGGTGATGAAGGAGATCACCCAGCGTGGCGACATCATCCTGTTCATCGACGAGCTCCACAACCTCGTCGGCGCGGGCGCCGCCGAGGGTGCGATCGATGCCGCTTCGATCCTCAAGCCGGCGCTTGCGCGCGGCGAGCTGCAGACGATCGGCGCGACGACCCTGGACGAGTACCGCAAGTACCTGGAGCGCGACTCGGCGCTGGAGCGGCGCTTCCAGCAGATCCGGGTGGACGAGCCGACGATCGACCAGACCGTCGAGATCCTGACCGGCCTGCGCGACCGCTACGAGCAGCACCACAAGGTGCAGATCACCGATGAGGCGCTCAAGGCGGCGGGCGAACTGGCCTCCCGCTACATCTCCGACCGCTTCCTGCCCGACAAGGCGATCGACCTGATCGACGAGGCCGCCTCGCGCATGCGCATCAAGTCGATGACCTCGCCGCCGGCCAACCGCGAGCTGGAGGGCGAAGTCGAGACGACGCGCCGCGAGAAGGAGGCGGCGATCGAGGCGCAGGAGTTCGAGAAGGCCGCGTCGCTGCGCGACAAGGAGCGCAAGCTGACGAACAAGAAACGCGAGCTCGAGCAGGCCTGGGAATCGGGTGAGTCGGGCGAGCGGCCGTCGATCGGCGAGGAGGAGATCGCCGACATCGTCTCGATGTGGACGGGCATCCCGGTCTTCAAGCTGACCGAGGCCGAGACGCAGAAGCTGATGCGGATGGAGGACGAACTGCACAAGCGGGTGATCGGCCAGCACCCCGCCATCGAGGTCATCTCCAAGGCGATCAGGCGCTCGCGCGCGGGTCTGAAGGACCCGAAGCGCCCGACGGGCTCGTTCATCTTCCTGGGCCCCTCGGGCGTCGGCAAGACCGAGCTGGCCAGGACGCTGGCGGAGTTCCTGTTCGGCGACGACGACGCGCTGATCCGGATCGACATGTCCGAGTACATGGAGAAGCACGCCGTCTCGCGGCTGGTCGGCTCGCCCCCGGGCTACATCGGCTACGACGAGGGCGGCCAGCTGACCGAGGCGGTGCGGCGCAAGCCGTACAGCGTCCTGCTGCTGGACGAGATCGAGAAGGCGCACCCTGACGTCTTCAACATCCTGCTGCAGATCCTCGAGGACGGCCGGCTGACCGACGCCCAGGGGCGCACGGTCGACTTCCGGCACGCGATCGTGATCATGACGTCGAACATCGGCGCGGCGGAGATCGCCCGCAACACGCCGCTGGGCTTCGCTGTCTCCGACGATGAGACGGGCATCACCTACGAGGACATGAAGAACCGGATCATGGGCGAGCTCAAGAAAGTCTTCCGCCCGGAGTTCCTCAACCGCATCGACGACGTGATCGTCTTCCACAAGCTTCAGAAGGACGAGATCAAGCAGATCGTCGAGCTGCTGCTGCTGAGGATCCGCGAGTCGATGGCCGAGCGCGAGCTGCAGCTCGAGCTGACCGAGCCCGCCAAGGACCTGCTGGTCGAAAAGGGCTGGGACCCGGCGATGGGCGCGCGTCCGCTGAGGCGGGCGATCCAGCGCTACATCGAGGACCCGCTGGCGGACTTCGTCCTGCGCGAGCAGCTGACGCCGGGCGCGACCGTGGTGGTCGACCCCGACGCGGACACCGAGGGCGAGGTCAAACTCTCGATCGTCCAGCCGAAGAAGCAGAAGACGCCGGTGGGCGTCGGCGCGGAAGGCTCCGGGGCCGAGGAGATCGCCGAGAGCGAGCCCGCCCACGAGGACGAGCCGCCCGGCGAGCAGTAGGCGCGGTGGGAGACGAGGGGGGCGTCCCCGCCGCCCCGTAGGGTGGCGGGATGGCTCGCACGACCGTCCACGTCTGCTCGGAGTGCGGGCTGCAGTCTGCTCAGTGGCACGGCCAATGCCCCGGCTGCGAGGCGTGGAACACGCTGGTCGAGGAGCGAATCCCGCCGGCCCAGGCCAAGGGCGCCGCTGCGCGGCGAGCGCCCGCTGAGGCGGGCGGGCGACCCGTGCCGCGGCGCCTGCGGGACGTCGGCGCGGCGCCCGTGAGGCGCATGTCCAGTGGCATCGGCGAGCTCGACAGGGTGCTGGGCGGCGGCCTCGTCCCGGGGTCGCTGACGCTGCTGGGCGGATCGCCCGGGATCGGCAAGTCGACCCTGACGAACATGGTCCTGGGCCACCTCGCCGGCTCCGGGCACAGCACCCTGTACGTGAGCGGCGAGGAGTCCGCCGAGCAGGTCCGGCTGCGGGCCGAGCGGCTGGCGGGAGACTCGCGTGGGGACGCGCCCGCGCTGGACGTGCCGATCCTGGCGGAGACCGACCTCGAGGCCGTACTGGCGACGCTGGCGGCCGAGCGCCCGCAGGCCTGCGTGATCGACTCGGTGCAGACGCTGCGCTCGGCAGAGTTGTCCGGAGCACCGGGCTCGGTCGGTCAGGTGCGCGAGGTGGCGGCCCGGGTGATGGAGCTGGCGAAGGCGCAGGGCACGGCTGTGATACTGGTCGGCCACGTGACCAAGGACGGGGCGCTGGCCGGGCCACGGGTGCTGGAGCACCTGGTCGACTGCGTGCTGCAGTTCGAGGGCGAGCGGGAGCGCCCCTATCGCGAGCTGCGCGCGCTCAAGAACCGCTTCGGCTCGACCAACGAGGCCGGCCTGTTCGAGATGCGCCAGGGGGGCCTGGTCGAGGTACTGGACGCATCGGCCCGCTTCGTCGCCGAGGCGACGCGGGCGCCTGGCAGCGTCGTGCTGGCGACGATGGAGGGCTCGCGGCCGCTTCTGGTCGAGGTCCAGGCGCTCGTCGCGCCCTCCGAGCTCGAGCAGCCGCGCCGCGTGGTCTCCGGCCTGGACCGCAACCGCCTGGCTCTGGTGCTCGCGATCCTGGGCCGTCACGCGCGGGTCGGCACGGGCCGGGCGGACGTGTTCGTGAACGTGGTCGGGGGCGTCCGGGTCGACGAGCCAGGCTGCGACCTGGCGGTCGCCCTGGCGGTCGCCAGCGCGAGCCGGGGGGTGCCGCTGCAGAGCGGCCCGCGGGCCTGCTTCGGCGAGCTCGGCCTGACGGGCGAGCTGCGCTGGGTGGGACACCCCGAGCGACGCCTGCAGGAGGCCGCCAGGCACGGGCTCGAGAACGTGATCGCACCCCCCGACAGCGGGGCCGGCTCGTGCCCCGCGGCGACCCTGCGGGAGGCCCTGGCGGTGGCCCTGCCGGGCGCCCCGTCGAGCGTTCGTGCCCGGGCCGCAGGTGGGCCGCGAGGCACCCTCGAAACGGCCCAGGTTGGCGCTTCCTAGCCATTTCCGGAGGGTCAACGAGACGCTAAGGAATCGCTAAATGTCCTAGAATCAGGGATCGTGGCTCCAAGATCCGGTGAAGATGTAGATAACGCAGTCAGACCGGATCCGGGATTGATGAGGGCCCTGGAGATGATCGCGCCGGGCACGGCGCTGCGGGAGGGCATCGAGAGCATCCTGCATGCCCGCACGGGTGGACTGATCGTGATCGGGGAGCCCGAAGAGCTCAGCTTCCTGAACTCGGGCGGCATCAAGCTCGAGATCGACTACACCCCGGCCTTCCTCTACCAGGTGGCGAAGATGGACGGAGCGATCATCCTCAACGCCAACGCGACGAAGATCGCGATGGCCAACGTGCAGCTGATGCCCGACCCGACGATCCTCTCGCACGAGACCGGGACCAGGCACCGCACGGCCGAGCGCGTCTCCAAGCAGACGGACGCCCTCGTGATCGCCGTCTCCCAGCGCCGCGAGGTCGTGTCGGTCTACGTCGACGGCGCCAAGTACATACTCGAGGACATCCCCGTCGTGCTGGCCAAGGCCAACCAGGCGCTGGCGACGCTGGAGAAGTACCGCACACGACTGGATCAGGTCTCGACACGTCTGACCGCGCTGGAGTTCGAGGGCGGCACGACCCTGCACGACGTGCTCACGGTGCTGCAGCGCTCGGAGCTGGTCACGCGCATGGCGGTGGAGATCGAGCGCTACATCGTCGAGCTCGGCAGCGAGGGCAGGCTGATCGAGATGCAGCTGGAGGAGACGATGGTCGGCGCGGCGGCGGAGAAGGCGGCGCTGGTGCGTGACTACCTGTCGGGCTACTCCGACGAGGCCTTCGCGGCGGCGCTCGAGGAGATCGGCAGGCTGACCCATCAGGACCTGCTCGACTTCGGCAGGCTGGCAGAGCTGCTGGGGTACGACCGCAAGCTGAACACGCTGGACTACCCCGTCTCGCCGCGGGGCTACCGGGTGCTGGGACGGATCCCGCGCCTGCCAAAGCTGGTCGTCACCCAGATAGTCGGCGAGTTCGGCGGCCTGGACGAGCTGCTCGGATCGACCGACCAGGAGCTCGAGGCGGTAGAGGGCGTGGGAGAGATCCGCGCCAAGGACATCCGCGAGGGCCTGCGCAGGCTGCAGGAGCTGAACCTCGTGGATCGCTACCTGCAGACTTGAACACGGGCCGGCCCGGAGGGCCGGCCTCAACAAAGGAGGACACCATTCCGGCACAAGCAACTGAAGAAGCAACGCTGACCGAGGACCTCGAGGTCACACGAGAGGTCGAGTTCATCGAGTTCGAGCTCGGAGACCACGTCGTCTACCCGCATCACGGCGCTGGAAAGGTGCTCAAGAAGGAGGAGATGGAGATCCTCGGAGAGCGCCGGGAGTATCTCACCATCAAGATCCTCCACAACGACATGACCGTCCGCGTCCCGACCGAGAACGCCGCGCTGGCGGGCCTGCGGCGGGTGATCGACGAGGAGACGGTCAAGAAGGTCCTGGACGTGCTCCGCGACGAAGTCTCCGAGATGCCCAAGAACTGGAACCGTCGCTTCAAGCACAACCGCGACAAGATCAAGACGGGCGACATCTACGAGCTCGCCGAGGTCGTCCGCAACCTCTCCCTGCGGGAGAGCGAGAAGGGCCTGTCGACGGGTGAGAAGCAGATGTTCACCCGCACCAAGAAGATCCTCGCCTCCGAGCTGATGTACGCGCTGGACAAGGACGAGGAGGACGCCGAGAGCTACCTCGACGAGCTGCTCGCCGACTCCGCCAACCACCAGCTGGCTGTCGCCGGAGCGAAGTAGCCAGGCTCTCGCGCACGCGGCTGCGCCGGACGAGAGAGCCGGAATGCCGCGTGCGCGACAGCCCAGCAGCCGATGGCAGTCGCGTTGATCGTCGCAGCCGGCAGCGGAGAGCGCCTCGGAGCCGACCGGCCCAAGGCGCTGGTGGAGCTGGCCGGCCGCCCGCTGCTCCAGTGGAGCATCGAGGCGCTGCGGGAGGTCGCAGGGATCGAGCGGATCGTCGTCGCCCTGCCACCGGGAGTGCCCGCGCCGGCCGGCGTGACGGCCGTGGAGGGCGGCCCGGTCCGATCGGACTCGGTGCGCCGTGCGCTGGCGGCCGCGGGGGAGGCCGAGACGGTGCTCGTCCACGACGCGGCGCGTCCGCTGGTGACGCCCTCCCTGGCGGAGTCGGTGCTGGGCGCCCTGTTGGGCGACGCGATCGCGGATGCGGCGATCGCCGCCACGCCGGTGACCGACACGATCAAGCGAGTCGACGGCGCCCGGGCCGTGATCGAGACGCTCGACCGGGGCGAGCTGTGGTCGGTGCAGACCCCGCAGGTGTTCCGTCGCACGGCGCTCGAGCGGGCGCTGGACGTGGCCGCGCACGAGCTGGCCGGGGCGACCGACGACGCCTCGCTGATCGAGAAGGCGGGAGGGCGGGTGATCGTCGTCCCCGCGGGCCCCGAGAACCTGAAGGTCACCACGCCCGTCGATCTGCGGCTGGCCGCCCTGCTGCTCGCCGAGCGCCGCGGGCAGGACGCCTGAATCCTGCTTGAATCGCCCGAGCCGATGCTGACCGACTACCACCTGCACCTGCGCCCTGACGACGCCCCAGCCGGCTCCGGGGAGCACTTCACCGCCGCCAACGCAGAGCGCTACCGGCAGGCGGCGACGGAGAAGGGGATCGAGGAGCTGGGGGTCTCCGAGCACATCTACCGCTTCCGCGAGGCGCTCGAGCTCTGGCGCCACCCCTTCTGGGAACGCTACGCCCACGACGATCTGGACGAGTACTGCTCCTTCGTGCGCGAGCAGACCGACCTGCGGCTGGGGATCGAGGCCGACTTCGTCCCGGGCGCGGAGGACCGCACGGCGAACCTGCTGGAGGCGCGCGACTTCGACTACGTGGTGGGCTCGGTCCATTTCATCCGGGAGGGCGCGGTGGACATGGACGACTTCGGCGTGTGGGACCCAAATGACCCTTCGCGCAGCGCCGAGGCCGTCTGGCGGCGCTACTTCGAGACCGTCGCCGAGAGCGCGCGCTCGGGCCTGTTCGACATCATCGCCCACCCCGACCTGGTGAAGATCTGGGGGCCCGACCACCCCGGTCGGATTCCGAGGGGCGACCTGCGCTTCTACTACGAGCCGGCCGTCGAGGCGATCGCCGAGGCGGGCGTGGCCGTCGAGGTCTCAACGGCCGGCCTGCGCAAGCCCGCCCGCGAGATCTACCCGGCGCCGGCCTTCCTCGCGATGTGCCTGGAGGCGGGCGTGCCGCTGGCGCTCTCCAGCGACGCCCACCGCCCGGAGGACGTGGGCGCGGGCTACGAGCAGGCGCTGGAGGTGCTCGAGGAGCTGGGCGTGGGGGAGCTGTGCGTGTTCCAGCGGCGCGAGCGACGACTCGCTCCGATCGGCGCGGCCGCGCGGGAGCAGGCGGGTTGACCCGCGTGGGCATCGGCTACGACTCGCACAGGCTGGCCCCGGGGCGGCGGCTGATCCTGGGCGGGGTGCAGATCCCGGCGGAGCTTGGGCTCGACGGGCACTCCGACTCCGACGTGCTCACTCACGCCGTGATCGACTCGCTGCTCGGCGCGGCCGGCATGGACGACATCGGCGCGCATTTCCCCGACACCGACGAGCGCTGGCGCGATGCCGACTCGATCGAGCTGCTTCGAGCGGTCGTCGCGATGGTCAGGGACAGGGGCCACTCGATCGCCAATGTCGACTGCACCGTGATCCTCGAGGCCCCCAAGCTGGCGCCCCACCGCCAGGCGATCCGCGAGCGCCTCGCCGACGCCCTGGGCCTCGATCCGGGACTGGTGAACGTGAAGGCCAGCACGGGCGAGCGGATGGGGTTCGTCGGGCGCGGCGAGGGTGCTGCGGCGCTCGCCATCGCGGGCCTGAGCGATCCGGCCTGACCGCGCCGCTCAGCCGGGGCCACGCGCTCGACCGTCCGGCCAGCGGGGCCGCTGCGGGCGCGCCGCGGCGCCTTAGTAGGGTTGCCCCGTCCATGCGCGAGATCCACCTGCACGACACGCTCAGCGACGAGCTGCCGGCGCTTCGCCCCTCCAACGGCGGCCCACTCGGCATCTACGCCTGCGGCCCGACCGTCTACAGCCGGATCCACATCGGCAACGCGAGGCCCTACGTCGTCTTCAGCCTGCTGGCCCGCTTCCTGCGCCACGAGGGCTACCGGGTGGACCTGGTCTTCAACGTCACCGACGTCAACGACAAGATCTACGATGCCGCC
The DNA here is from genome assembly GCA_963760785.1 of uncultured Solirubrobacteraceae bacterium. Taxonomy (GTDB): domain Bacteria; phylum Actinomycetota; class Thermoleophilia; order Solirubrobacterales; family Solirubrobacteraceae; genus Palsa-744. The sequence continues at coordinate 643,352 of CAVXEL010000003.1, forward strand.
CGCGAGCAGGGCCTCGGCAGCACCGAGCTGGCGGAGCGGATGACGGCGGCATACCGCAGCGACACGGACGCGCTCGGTCTCGGCCGCCCCGACCACGAGCCGCTCGCCTCCGAGACGATCGGGCCGATCGTCGACTACATCCAGACGCTGATCGATCGCGGCCACGCCTACGCGGTCGACGGCGACGTGTACTTCCGCGTGCGCTCCGACGAGCGCTACGGGAGCCTCTCGCACCGTCGCCTGGAGAACATGGACCAGGGAGAAGAGGAGACAGGACCACACCCACCCGGGGCCGACCCGGCCGCGGGCCGCAAGGAGGACCCGCTGGACTTCGCGCTGTGGAAGGCTCGCAAGGAGGGCGAGGACACCTCCTGGCCGGCTCCCTGGGGAGAGGGCCGCCCGGGCTGGCACATCGAGTGCTCGGCGATGGCCGAGCAGCTGCTGGGTGTCGGCTTCGAGATCCACGGCGGCGGCTCTGACCTGGTCTTCCCACACCACGAGAACGAGGCCTCCCAGACCCGCGCGGCACGCGGCGCCGAGCTGGCCAGGATCTGGATGCACAACGGGATGATCCAGTTCACGGGGGAGAAGATGGCCAAGTCGGTGGGGAACATCGCCCTGCTCCACGACGTCATCGAGAGCTACGGCGCGCAGGCCGTGGTGATGTACCTGATCTCCGGGCACTACCGCCAGCCGCTGGCCTTCTCCGAGGCGGCGCTCCAGCAGGCGCGCGCGAACGTCGAGCGCATCCGCGAGGCGGGACGCCGGCTGGCGGCCGGAGAGGACTCCCCGAAGCAGCTGGGTGTCCAGCGGGATGCCTTCTTCGACGCGCTGGCAAACGACTTCAACACTCCTGAGGCGCTCGCCTCCCTGAACGAGTGGATCCGCGCCGCCGGCGCGCTGCCCGGGCCGGTCGGAGACTCCCAGCTGCGCGAGATGCTCGGCGTGCTGGGCCTCGAGAGCCTGCTCACGCCGACCGAGCAGGCGCCCGAGGAGGTCCGGGCCCTGGCCGAGCAGCGCGAGCGGGCCCGCGCCGACCGCGACTTCGGCGCCGCCGACGAGCTGCGCGAGCGCATCGCCGGCCTCGGGTGGGAGGTCCGCGACGGCGCGCAGGGCTTCGAGCTGCTGCCGCTGTGATCCTCTACGGGCGCAATCCCGTCAGGGAGGCGCTGCGGGGTCGCAGGGCCCACGCGATCAAGGACATCTGGGCGACGCCGGGCGCCGCCCGCGAGCCATGGCTCGACGGGCTGGCGGTGCGCACGGCTGGCGCCGCGGAGATCGAGGCGCGCTGCGGATCGAGCGCTCACCAGGGGATCTGCGCCGAGGCCGGCGCCTACCCGTATGCCGGTGCGGGCGAGCTGCTGGCGATGCCCGAGCCGCTGCTGGTGGCCCTCGACCAGGTGCAGGACCCGCAGAACCTCGGCTCGATCTGCAGAACCGCCGAGTGCGTCGGCGCGGGCGGGGTGGTGATCCCGGAGCGGCGCGCGGCGGAGGTCACGGCCGCCGTCTGCAAGGCCTCGGCCGGAGCGGTCGAGCACCTGCCGATCGCCCGCGTGCGCAATCTCGCCGACTTCCTCGCCGAGGCGCGCACGGCGGGCTGCTGGAGCTACGGCGCCAGCGCCGACGTGCCGGACGCCGCCCAGCCGCGGCGCCCGGTGCCCTATGACAGCCCCGACTACGGCGGCGCGGGAGTGGTCCTGGTGCTCGGCAGCGAGGGGCGCGGCCTGAGGCCGCGCGTGGCCGGGGCCTGCGACGAGCTGATCGCTCTGCCCCTGCGCGGCAGGGTCGGCTCGCTGGGCGTGTCCGCGGCGGCCTCGGCGCTGCTGTACGAGATCTTGCAAAAAAGGGTTGACAGGTCTTCATAACTGTGCGAGGCTGCCGCGCATAACGCTGTACCTAAGGTTTAGAACCTTGGGCAATTGAATAGCTTTGGCGCCAGGGGAGGAGTGCGCCACTGAGCAAACACCCGGGTCCACCAGGGAGGTGGCCCCAAGAAAGGATGGATCTGCTCGTGGCCCGTTTCTCGCATAACCCTAACTCTGAACCTAAGGTCGAGGATGTGTTCCTGATCGCCCTTGCGAAGCAGGGCGATCGCAACGCCTACGACCGCCTCGTGCGCCGCTATCACGGCTTCGTCCGCCTGAAGGCCTCGTCGTACTTTCTCGCCGGGGGGGACGCCGACGACCTGATCCAGGAGGGTCTGGTCGGCCTCTACAAGGCGATCCGCGATTTCCGAACCGATCGCGAGTCGAGCTTCCGCAACTTCGCCGAGCTGTGCATCACCCGCCAGATCATCACGGCGGTCAAGACCGCGACGCGCAACAAGCACACCCCCCTCAACCAGTACGTGTCCTTCTCCTCGACTCCGGCCGGATCCGGCGAAGAGGTTCCGACGCTCGAGCAGATGCTCCCGGGCCCCACCGTCCACGACCCCGTGAACCAGGTGATCTCATCCGAGGAGCTGCGATCGCTTGTCGGGTGCCTGTCGACAGCACTGTCCGAGCTGGAGAGCCGAGTCCTGTCCCTCTACCTGGACGGCTACTCCTACGAGCAGGTCGGCGAGCGCCTCAGCTGCGACACGAAGACCGTCGACAACGCGCTCCAGCGAGTCAAGCGCAAGGTCGGCGCGCACCTGGACTCGCGAGCAGTCGCGGCCTGAGCCTCGGCCGCCAGAACGACGGCGGCCGCCCCTCTCGGGGCGGCCGCCGCCCTGCTCCTGGGAGGGTCCTGTGACCGGTCCTAGTGGGTGCCTTCCGGCGGCAGCCCGCCGTTGGTGGGCGGCTCGGGGTTGAGCAGCTCCGCGGGCAGCGGGGTGATGGTGATGCCCGCCGGCGTGGCCGCCGTTCCGCCGTGTTCGGTATCGCCCGGGATCTTGACCCGCAGGACGATCGTCCCGGGGGCGTAGAAGATCCGGGAGATCGAGTACGAGCCACCCGGTCCGACCGCACCCACTCCGACCACGTGGAAGCCGGGGGTGGCCAGGTTCTGGCGCTCCAGGTAGATCGTGTGGCCCGTCACGGCCGGGGTCACGGTGCCGGTGAACGTCACCGGGGAGCCGGACTGCACGGTCGTCGAGGCGGGCGTGGCCGTCAGGACGAATTTCACGCCTTGGTAGAGGACCGCCGAGTCGCGCCCGGCGCCCCGCACCTCGTAGAACATGCTCACCGGCGGCGACTGCGCCGGGAAGGTGTACTTGCCTTCGGGGTTGGTGGTCGTCGTCGCGATCGGGGCGAACTTGTCGTGCGCCGCATGACCCCAAAGCGTCAGCGCCGTGCTCGGAGCGCCCGCGGCCGTGCCGTTGATCGCCGCCGAGCCGCCGAACGGGATCGGGTCGGCCGAGCTGAGGATCGTCAGCGAGGGGTTCTGAGCCTGCGAGATGTTGTAGCTCAGCACGTTCGACGGGCTCGCGACGTTCCGCCGGTTGCCACGGACCACCACGCGAATGTCCGAGGGACCGGGCACGACGAACACGTGCGTGATCGCGAACCCGCCGCTGGAGTTGACGATCGTGTGGCCGATCCAGCCCCATTCGGTGCCGCGGATCGAGTTCTCGCGCTGCAGCACGACCTCGGCGCCGGCGTCGGCCGGGCTGACCGTGCCGGTGAACGTCACGGCGTGGCGCCTACCGGTCTGGATGCCCGAGAAGAGCGACTTCGTTTCGGGCGGCCCGGCCAGGGTGACCTGCGCGGCGACCTTCACGACGCGCTGGTGGCTCAACGACGACGTGCCGACCGCCGCGTAGAAGGCGGTGTTGGTCGTCAGCGCGGGCGTCGCGAGCTGGTAGAAGCCGTGCGGGTCAGTGGTGGTCGTGCCGGCCACGCTGAAGCCGGGGCTGCCGGCGGGACGGTCGTACAGCGTCACGGGCTGGCCGGCTTCGGCGCCTGCGGGCGGGCAGGTCTCCTTGCCGTAGGCCAGGGACGTTTCGCCCGCGGTGATCAGGCGCGGGGCCACGTTCAGCGTGACCCTGCAGGGCCCTGACGCCACGGCGTGCCTGCGGACGACATGTGGGCGTGTGCGGGCGGACGCCGCTCCGGCCGTGGCCAGCGCCAGCAAGGCGGCCGCGGCCATCATCGCCCGGATCAGCTTGGGTGAGCGCATCTGTGCCTTCTCCTTGTCGGTGGTCTCGTGCTTGGCGGTTCCGACCCCCGTAACCCCTGCGCTGCGGATTCGATGCGGTGCATCGATCGAACGTCCGATCTGCACGCTCGCTGGCACATCCGGGCCCGTCCCTCGGGAGCAGTCGACGCGCATGGAGGGTGTGATGTCGGCCCGCGGCGGGGCCACGAGAGACGGGGCCGGCGGCGCGGCCTGCTGCCGGCCGAGGCGTGAGCGGTGCCGGCTCGCTCAGCGCGAGTCGCCACCGAGCGTCAGCTGCGTCAGCGATGCGCCGCCGTCGATCGCGATCGTCTGGCCGTTGATTTGGGCGGCGTGCTCGGCGGCGAGGAAGGACACCGCCGCGGCGATCTCCTCCGGCTCCACCAGGCGCCCCGCCGGCGCGCCTGCAAGCGCACGCTCACGGACCTTGGCGGGCATCGCCAGCACCTGCTCGGTTCCGACCAGGCCGGGCAGGATCGCGTTGACCGTGATGCCGTACGGGGCGTTCTCGGCGGCCAGCGTGCGCACCATCCCGAGCTGGCCCGGCCTTGGAGGCCGCATAGGCGACCTGGCCGGGCAGCCCGCCGATCGCGGCGACGCTCGAGATCACGACGATCCGGCCGTGGCGGCGCTCGCGCATCCCGCCCAGGCAGGCCTGGATCGTGCGGAAGGCGCCGGTCAGGTTGACGTCGATGTCGAGCTGCCACTGCTCGGGGGTCATCCGGTGGGCGGGGGCGATCGTTGTCGGTGACGCCGGCGTTGGCGACGCACACGTCGATGTCGTCCAGGAGCGGGAAGTCGTCCGCGCGCGACGTCGAGCACGATGTCGCAGCCGCCGCGCAGGTCGAGCGTCAGGACCTCCAGCCCGTCGGCGGCCAGGCGGCGCGGCGATCGCCGCGCCGATGCCCCGCGCCGCGCCGGTCACGAGCGCCCGGCGGGTCTCGGTCACAATTGGCCCTCGACGATCATCGAAGGAGGGAACGATGACAGACCGCTGGTTTTCCGAGGAGGAGCTCGAACAGCTCTCCCGCCCGACGATGGACCGCGCGATCGAGGCGATCGACGCCGGCGATCTCGACGGGGCCAGGCGGCTGTGCGCGGAGATGAAGCACGAGTGGCAGATGCTGCACGACCTGATGGCCGGCGGCGTGCTGGACCTCGTCTCCTTCATCCAGCAGCGGCTCGGCGAGGAGGGCGTCGCCGAAGCCTGGACGGAGAGCATGAACCGCGGCTGGCGCCGCCACCACGACGCGATCGAGGCGCTCGACGGCGCGACCTCGTGGAGCTGCTGGCCGCCACCTGGCGCGCCCACTCCTGCTCGGGCGTCGGGCCCAACCCGGGCAGCTTCACGATCACCGAGGACGAGGAGAAGGTGACCTTCGCGATGAACCCCTGCGGCTCCGGCCAGCGGCTGGTGCGCAACGGCGCCTACGAGGGGCTGCCCGACGGCGGCGTGCACGCGCGAGGCCCACGACTGGTCGTTCGACCGCAAGGGACTTCCCGCTGTACTGCACGCACTGCAGCTTCATGAACGAGTCGCTGCCGATCCAGTGGTCGGGCTACCCGCTGTACCCCTGCGACCCGCCCGAGGACTACTCGAAGGACCCGTGCATCTGGTACTGGTACAAGGACCCCGACGACGATCCCCGAGCGCCACTGGAGCCGCTACGGCGCGGTCAAGCCCGACCGGGCCGTGCCGCGATGACGTTCGCGGGGTTCGGCTGCTGCGCGCGGCCGGCGCCTGGCTGTAGTCGCCGAACGGCGCCGTCGCGCCTGGCGACCGCGGCGCCGACGCCCTCGCGCTCGGCCAGCTCGATGAAGGCGGCGCGCCTCGGGCGTGTTGCGCATCAGCCCGTCGAGGACCGGGCCGAGCAGTCTGCGTCGAGGCGAGGCCCATGTTCTCGTAGGCCTGGTTGACGATCAGCTTCATCGCCGCCAGCTGCGAGAGCGGGATCGCGGCCAGCTGGCGGGCGCGCGTCGGCGACCTCCTGCTCGAGCGCGGCGAACGGCACCGCGGCGTTGATCAGGCCCGACCTCGACGCGCCTCGGCGCCCGACAGCGGCCGGCCCGGTGAGCGCGTACTCCTTGGCCCTGCGTCAGCCCCAGGCGGTAGAGCCACATGCCCGGTCAGGTAGCAGCCCCACATGCGCGAGTAGGGGGTGCCGATGCGGGCGTCCTCGCTCGCGATCACGAGGTCGGCGCACAGCGCCATGTCGCTGCCGCCGCCGACGCACCAGCCGTGCACCTGGGCGATCACCGGCTTGGGCGAGCGCCAGATGCTCATGAACTTCGGCACCGCGCCCGAGGCTCTGCGAGGTCGCGACGCGTGAAGTCCTTGCCGGGGTCCCAGCGCGCCGTCGGTGCGTGAGCGCCTCGTCCCAGTGGTGAAAGCCGCCGCCGAAGTCGAAGCCGGCGCAGAAGGCGCGCCCGGCGCCGCGCAGCACGATCACCTTCACCGTCGCTGTCGGCGATCGCCGCGGCTGACCGCGTCCTCGAGCTCGTCGGGCATCGGCGGCACGATCGTGTTCAGCCGCTCGGGGCGGTTCAGCGTGATCGTCGCGATCGCCCCGTCGGTGTCGTACAGCAGCGTCTCGTAGGGCATCTCGCCTCCTCGGATGGTCGGCCGGCGATGCTATTCGCTCAGGCGCGGCCCGACGCAGCGTCGAGCAGCCGCGCCAGGCGCGAGGGCCGCCCGCTGCGCCGCTCGGCGCGATCGGCGCGGCGGTAGAGCGAGTAGACGCGCGCGGATCGCCGGCCCAGCGCAGCGGCTCGGGCTCCCAGCGGCGCGGACTGCGGCCGACCCAGGGCAGCGCGGTCAGCTCGCTGTCGCTCGCCGAGGATCAGGTCGCGCAGCGTGCGCGCCGCGAGGTTCGAGGCGCGCGACGCCCTCGCCGACGTAGCCGCCCGCCCAGGCCAGCCCGCTGCGCGGGGTCGGCCGCCGACCGAGACGCACCAGTCGCGCGGCACGCCCGAGCACGCCCGACCAGGCGTGGTCGAGCGCGACGTCGGCGCGCCGCCGGGAACATCTCGGCGAGCTTGCGCCCGCAGGCTGCGCACCGTCGCGCGCCGCGGTCGCGCCGCGCCCGTCGGTGCGCGAGCCGAAGCGGTAGGGGACGCCGCGCCCGCCGATCGCGATGCGCCCGTCGGCGGTGCGCTGCAGGTAGACGTAGACGTGCGCCTCGTCGCCCGAGCACCTCCTGCCCGCTCCAGCCGATCTCCTCCCAGCGCCGCCTCGGCGAGCGGCTCGGTGATGATCATCGAGCTGTTCATCGGCACGAGCGCCCGGCGCTGGCCCGCGCAGCGCTGGCCGTGTAGCCCTCGGTCGCGCGCACGACCCAGCGGCGCGCGCGACCGTGCCGCGCGTCGTCTCCGCCCGGCGCGGCGCGATCGCGCTGACGGGCGTGCGCTCGTAGATCGTCACGCCGAGCTCCTCGACCGCGCGCGGCCAGCCCGCGCACCAGCTTGGCCGGCTGCACGCGCGCGGCGTGGGGCGAGAAGCTCGCGCCGAGCGCGCCCCGCGACGCGCACGCGCTCGCGCAGCTCGTCGGCGCCGAAGCTCGCGCAGGTCCGTCCTCGCCGAGGCCGTCGCGCTCGGGCCGCGCGACGCCGCTCGCGCAGGTGCTCGCAGCTGCGCCGGGTCCAGCGCGACCGTCGAGGTGGCCGCCCTTGACGAAGTCGGCCTCGATCGCCGTGCCTGCGCGAGCACGGCCGCCGACCTCGTCGACCGTCTCGAACATCGCGCCGCTGCAGCGCCGCGCAGCGCGGGTGCGCCGCTGCGGCGCTCATAGGCGCGGGCGGGACCCGAGAAGAACCCCGACACCCAGCCGCCGTTGCGCCCCGAGGCGCCGAAGCCCGCCGACTGCGCTCGAGCACCACGATCCGCAGCGACGGGCTGCGCGCGCTTGAGGTAGTAGGCCGTCCACAGCCCCGTGAAGCCCGCGCCGACGATCGCGACGTCGGCCTCGGCCGGGCCCGGCAGCGGCGGCGCGCGCGGGGGCGGCCCGCCCAGCGAGCGCCACCAGAAGCCGAGCTCGCCCGTACGCATCCTGCCGAGCCTAGCCCGCAGGCGTTGCCCAGGGGCGCGTCTGGCGCGGCTATGATCGGGCCGATGCCCCGGGGTGCGGGCCGAGAGCGGGAGGAGCGGATGGAGGCCGCAGTCACGGGAACGGCGAGGCCGCGAGGGGACGGCAGTCGGCGCCTCGACGATCGCGGAGGCGTTCCGCATCACCTCCGCCGCGCGCGCGCGACGAGGTCGCGATCCGCACCAAGGACGATGCCTTCACGATCACCTGGGGCGAGCTGCGCGAGCGCGTCGACGCGCTCGCCGGCGGGCTCGCCAGGCTCGGCCTGCGCCGCGGCGACACGCTGGCGCTGATGATCGGCAACCGGCCCGAGTTCCACATCTGCGACCTCGCCGGGATGATGGTCGGCGCGGCGCCGTTCTCGATCTACAACACCTACACGCCCGAGCAGATCGCCTACCTGCGTCGCGCGACGCCGACGCGCGGATCCTGATCTGCGAGCAGCAGTACCTGCCGCGGGTGCTCGAGGCGCGCGAGAGCCTGCCCGAGCTCGAGCACGTGATCGTGATCGACGGCGAGGCGCCCCGAGGGCACGCTGGCGCTGGCCGATGTCGAGGGCTCGAACCCCGACTTCGACGTCGAGGCGTCGGTCGCGCAGATCCAGCCGACGGACGTGCTGACGCTGATCTACACCTCCGGCACGACCGGGCCGCCCAAGGGCGTGCAGCTGATCCATCGCAACCTGCTGGCCGCCGTCGAGGGGCTCGACGAGCTGATCCAGTTCCCGCGCGACGGGCGCGTGATCTCCTGGCTGCCCAGCGCGCACATCGCCGAGCGCAACGCCCACCACTACCTGCCGATCGTCTACGGCCTGCAGATCACCTGCTGCGAGGACCCCCGCGCAGGTGCTCTCCTACCTGCCCGAAGTGCGCCCCAGCTGGTTCTTCGCCGTGCCGCGGATCTGGGAGAAGCTGAAGGCGGGCCTCGAGACGATGCTCGCCGCCCAGCCCGAGGAGCAGCGCGAGACGGTGCAGGCGGCGCTCGACGCGGCGATCCGGAAGGTTCGCCTGGAGCAGCGCGGCGAGGCCGGTGCCGCGCCGAGCTGGCCGAGCAGGTCGCCAGGGCCGACGCGGAGATCTTCGCCGGGCCTGCGCGCAGATGCTCGGGCTCGACCAGGTCGAGGCGATCAACGTCGGCGCCGCGCCCACGCCGGTCGAGGTGCTGGAGTTCTTCCACGCGATCGGGCTGCCGCTGGCCGAGCTGTGGGGGATGAGCGAGACGTGCGGCGCGGGCAGCGTCAACCCGCCCGGGAAGATCAGGATCGGCACCGTCGGGCCCGCCCGCGCCGGGCGTCGAGATCAAGCTCGACACCGACGGCGAGGTGCTGGTGCAGCTCGGACGTCGTGATGCTCGGCTACCGCAACCTGCCCGAGAAGACCAGCGAGGCGTTCACCGAGGACGGCTGGCTGCGCACCGGCGACATCGGCAGGTTCGACGAGGAGGGCTACCTCACGATCGTCGACCGCAAGAAGGAGCTGATCATCAGCGCGGCCGGGAAGAACATGTCGCCGGCCAACATCGAGGCGACGCTGAAGAGCGCCTCGCCGCTGATCGGCCAGGCGTGCTGCATCGGCGACGCCCGTCACTTCAACACCGCGCTGATCGTGCTCGACGCCGACTTCGCGCCCGTCTGGGCGGCTCAGCAGGGCATCGAGGACACCTCGCTCGAGGCGCTGGCGGGCGAGGGGCGTGTGCGCGCAGCGGTCGCCGAGGCGATCGAGGCGGCCAACGAGAAGCTGGCCAAAGTCGAACAGATCAAGAAGTTCACGATCGTCGCCGGGGACTGGCTGCCCGGCGGCGACGAGCTCACGCCGACGATGAAGCTCAAGCGCAAGCCGATCGCCGAGAAGTACGCCGCGGCCATCGACAGCATGTACGCCGGGTAGCGCCGGGGGCGCCTCAGTAGGGCTTGCGCAGCACGAACTGCGTGCCGATCACCTCGAGGCCCGCGCAGCGGTCCGCGAACTCGTCGACCGCCCTGGTGACCCCGTCCTCGAACCAGGAGCCGACGTGACCGTAGTCGTCCCCGGCGATCAGGCCGCCTGGCTTGATCGCCGGAAAGAAGGCCTCGAGATCGGCCTTGACGCCGTCGTAGCTGTGGTCGCCGTCGATGTAGACCCAGTCGAGGCTCTCGTCCTCGAACGTCGTCGCGGCGTCGGTCGAGCGCCGCCGCACGACGCTGACCCGCCCTTCGGCGATCTCCGCCGCGAAGCGCTCGAGCACGCTCTCGTACATCGCGTCCAGCGCCGCCTGACCGCCCTCCATCCGCCCTCCGTAGGAGGCCTGCTCGTAGGCGCCCTCGTCGCGGTGCTCCCAGGGGTCGACGAGGAACAGCCGCTCGGGCCGCCGCTCGCCCAGGATCACCGCCGCGAAGTCCCCTCGCCAGGTGCCGATCTCCGCGCACACCGCTCCCTCGGGAAGTTGCGTCAGCATGCGGCTGCGCTCGAGCGCCCGCTGCTTGGCCGCTCCCGGCCGTGGCGGGTCCTGGGGCGGTGGCGAGAGGGCTCGCCTTATCCGCCGCGGGATCCGGGCTATGCGGCTTGAGATCGAGATAGTTCCCACCTGCGGCCGGACTGGCTCCGTGCCCGCGCCGGGAGACAGTATCAGCCGCCCCAGAACAGGGGAGACGGCGGCGGGCGGCGGGTGCTCCGACCCCGCCGCCCGCGTTCTCAGCGGTGCGCTCCGCTGCCTATTTCTTCTTTTCCTTGGGCGGCTTGGCGTATTTCAACGCCCACTTGGCTTCCGTCTGCTCGAACGAGCCGCTCATGATCGCCCTGTTGCGCCCGCCCGCCGAGGGAAGGCCGGCGTCGACGTTCACCAGGGCCGTGATCACCGGTGCCAGCAGGCCCGACCCACATCCCCGTGCGGCGGGGACGGAGAACGAGTTGTCGACGAGCGTGTTGCCGGTGATCTGGATGATTTTCTTTTTGCCGACGGTCGTGAGCGTGCCTTTGCTGCCGGTGATCGGTTTGTTCGGCGGCGGTGGCGAGGTGGTCCCGTCGGTGAGGTGAAGCACGATCGGTTCGGAGTCCGAGCCGATGTAGCATTCTTCACCCAGGATCGGGTTGCTCAGTTTCACCTTGAGGGGAAGCGAGACCGCCGTTCCGAAGGCCGAGACCAGCGAGTACTGGCTGACTTCGACCTTGCCCGCGAGTTCGGCCGTGGCGGTGACTTCGCCGCCGATCAGTTCGATCCCGATCAGGCCGCCGGGCACCTGCAGCGGCGTGTTGGACAGCGTGTTCCCGTCGCGTGCCGGGATCAGCGTCTCGGTTTCGGTCGAGAAGGACGGCAACCCGCCCTGCAGCGTGATCGTCTTCGAGATCGGCACGTTCTTGAAGCCCATCTGGAATTCGCCCGAGGTGGTCTTTCCGACCACGCAGATGCCCGCGGTCGCAGTCGGGCAATCGAGGAACGGGGCGAATTCTTCCTTGAGCTGCTGGTTGACCGCCAGCGCCGGGCTCGCGCCGACGGCGAGGCAGAGGATCGCGCCGGCCGCGGCCAGCATCCCGGCGGGCCGTCGCCTGCTTGCACCTGTCTCCATGTCTCCTGGTCTCCTTTGCCGTTTCGGCGATCTGGGGGCGTCTGCCGGATCCGGCCAGTCGCCGGGACCGCCGAGTGCGGACCGAGCCGGCGCCGCCTTGGTCGAGCCGCCGGTTGCCCCATCCTCCCGGTCCTCCCCGGGGATGTCTAACACGACGGACACCACCTGTCAACCGTCTGGACAGCATCGACGCCGCTGTCCCGGGCCGTCTGTGCCCTAGGCGGTCGGCGAGGAGGAAGCCGTCGGGCTCGGCACGGCCCGGCCGATCTGGTCCTCGGGCCGGCTCGGCACCTGCGCGGGCGGGGCGCTCGCCGGCGCAGGCTCGTCCTCTGCTCTCCCCGCGGAGCGGCAGGCACCCACCACGAGGAGGACGATCGCGATCCACAGCAGGCCTCCCAGAATCGCCACCAGTGCAAGCGAACCGATCAACATTTTGGGGCCTCCTCTTCGCGGAGTGCTGTTCGAATCTGTCAAAGAAAAGGTATGCCGACCGAACCACCGTGTCTGTGCACGCAGGCACACAGGGAGGCGTTCGTGCAGGCCTCGTCGCCGAGCGGCGAGGGCAGCCGTTCTTCAAGCCGGAGAGGGGACTCGAACCCCTGACCCCCTGTTTACAAGACAGGCGCTCTACCAGCTGAGCTACTCCGGCATCACGGCCGATCCGCCGGCACGACGGCGCTCGGGGCCGCTCGGCCGAGTCTACCGGCCGACCTCCGCCGTCCTGCGGCGCGCGGGAAGGCGCGCGACGGTCGGGACCCGATCCGTGGTTCGATACCTCTCCGCAGTGGCTTCACGCCGATCACAGCAGGAAATGCGATCTTCCGTCCCGATCCCGATGAGCCTCGCGCCCGCTCCCGACCACGATTGGGTGCGCGTGCGCAGGAGGCCGGCGTGAGCGAGTCCTTCGTGATCCGGGAGCAGAGTCGGGCGGGCCACCACGAGCTCACGATCGAGGGCGAACTGGACCTGGCCGCGGCCTACGACCTCGAGGCGGCGCTCAGCCGCATCTGCGAGGGCGGCGCGACCCAGATCGTGCTGGACCTCCGCGGCGTGAGCTTCATGGACTCGATGGGGATGCGCTCGCTGCTCACCGCGAGGGACCTGTGCGAGGGCCATGGCGTCGAGCTGGGCATGATCCCCAACCCTGCGCTGCACAAGATCTTCGAGGTCACGGGCCTGGTCGACGCGTTGCCATGGCGCCCTGCCGTGGATTAGCTGCGCGGTTCGCGCGGGGCAGCTGGGTCCTCCCCGGGCGTTTCGCGCCAGAGGTTGCCGGGCGACGCCGACCGGGTAACTAACCTAGGAGGACGCTGCCCAGCATCTGTTGGGAAGCTGCCGAGCCGATGGAGCGGGGGCGTCGGGCCGGCAAGGTCGAGCACATGAGCCCCGCCCCCCAAGCCCCCGCCCCAGAACACTGCCGCGTCCTCGAAGAGGATCCCGGGCTGGCCGAGGTCGTCCCGCGGGACCGTCGCGAGCGCGCGATCGCCGAGTGCGTGGCCCGCGAAGCCAGGATCCCCGTCGGACGCTGGCGCGGCGGCCCGGCCGTCGCTGATTCCGGCGGCATCGGGCTGCTCGTGCTCGGTGGCCTGCTCGTCCGACGGGTCGGGATCGACGGGCGCTACGGCGCGGAGCTGCTCGGCGAGGGGGACCTGCTGCGCCCATGGGAGGGTGAAGACGAGATGCCGACTCTGCCCGTGACGACCGGCTGGCGGGTGCTGGAGAGCGCGCGCATTGCGATTCTCGATGAGAGCTTCTTGGGACACCTGTCCGACTACCCCGAGCTGGGCGGGCTGCTGGTGGGCCGCGCGGTGGCCCGCTCCCGCGGCATGGCCGTCAACATGGCCATCGTCCACCAAGCCCGCGTGGACGTGCGCCTGCACATGCTCTTCTGGCACATGGCGGGGCGCTGGGGCCGGGTCGGCAGCGGGGGAGTGACGGTCCCGCTGCGCCTCACGCACGCCGTTCTGGCGGAACTGGCTGCGGCCCGCCGGCCGACGGTCACGAGCGCCCTGACGACGCTGGCCAAGCGCGGACTGGTTCGCCCCACGGAGGCTGGATGGATGCTGTCGGGAGACCCGCCCGGGGAGCTGCACCAGCTCGCGCCCGAGCCTTCGCCGGCGCGGGTCTCCTGGTGGGCCCGGTCAGAGGCCGACGCGCTGTAACGGAGCGCGACGGGGTGGTGTATTCCACGCATGGAGGCGATCCGCCCACGTCGAGGAGTATCCCGTACCGACGGCGAGCCGGACCGCGAGCGTCGAGCTGGCGGGATTCCGCGAGCGCTCGCTGAACCGGGGCGTCAATCCGGTGATCTACTGGGTGCTCCGCGCCCTTCTGGTGCCGTTCTTCCTCGTCTACTTCCGCATGCAGCGGGTCGGCCGGGAGCACCTGCCCCGTACCGGGCCGCTGCTGCTGGCCTCGAACCACCGAAGCTTCCTCGACCCGTTCGTGATCGGGACACTGGTCAGGCGGCCCGTCTACTACATGGCCAAGCGCGAGCTGTTCGAAAAGCGTTGGCAGGCCTGGATCCTCAACGCCCTCGGAGCGTTCCCGGTCGACCGCGGGGCCGGGGACGGGGACGCGATGGCCACCGCCAGGACGATCCTCGAACGGGGCGACTGCGTCGTCGTCTTCCCCGAGGGCACGCGTGTCAGGCCCGGACCGCTCGGTGCCCCGCGCAGGGGCGTCGGCAGGCTGGCGCTCGAAACAGGGGCACCCGTCGCGCCGGTCGCGGTGATGGGCAGCGAGCACGTGCGACGGGGCTGGCGGATCCGCCCGCGCAAGGTTCGCCTGCGTGTTGGTCGGCCGCTTCGCTTCCCGACCGTCGAGCACAGCTCGCCCACGCTGGCCGGAGCGGTGACCGAGCGGATCTGGGCATGCGTCAGCCTGCAATGGGACTGGCTCGGCGGCGCCGAGGCTCCCCGAGCGGAGCTCCCGCCGGAGAGCGCGCCGCGCGAGATCTCCCGCGCCGCCTAGCTCCGGGGACGGCGCGGGGGTAGGGTGCAATGAGTGGCCGAGCAAGTCTCTCAGAAGCCCAAGGCTCAGCTCGACGCGGAGTTCTCCGACCTCTATCGGGCCCACCTGCGCGACGTCTACAGCTATGCCTACTACCGGGTCGGCAACCATCACGACGCGGAGGACCTGACCGAGCAGACGTTCCTGCAGGCCTACCGTCACTTCGAGCGAGCCCAGCGCGAATCGGACGGCCGGCCACTGCGTCCCTGGCTGATCCGCATCGCCCACAATCTCGCCGCCAACCTCTACAGGGACCGAGCCCGCAAGCCCGCCTCGCCGATCGACGAGACGACGACGATCACTGCGCCCCACACGACCGAGCAGCTCGTCGAGGGCAGGGACGAGCTCAGCCGCGTCCTGGACGGCGTGGCGATGCTGCCGGACGACCGCCGGGAGGCGCTGATCATGCGCTTCGCCCTGGGCATGGACAACCGCGAGATCGCCAGGGCGCTGGGCCGCTCCGACGGGGCCACGAAGGTCCTGATCCATCGCGCGATCAAGCAGCTCAAGGGGCTGGTCGGCGAGCGCGGCGGGAGCGCCGCCGCGAAGGGCGCGGCTGCGGCGGGGGACCGCGATGACTGAGGCCGCGCCGAACTTCGAGGGGCTGCTGCGCGAAGCCCTCGCGCCGATCGAGCCGCCGGCCGACCTGGTCGAGCGCCTGGAGATCACGCTGACCAGCATCACCGAGATGGCCGCCGACGAGCTCGAGGCCTGGGAGCTCTCGGCGATGCGCGATCCCCGCAACTGGGTCCGTCCGGCTGCGGCGCTCGTCGTGGGGGGCGCGGCCGGTACGGCGCTGATCGTGCTGCGGGCCCGCAGGCGCACGGCGTCCAGCCCGCCGAGCCTCACGGGCGTTCGGGAAGCGGCCGAGCGATCGCTGCGCGACCTGGAGCGCGAGACGCGCAAGCTGCTCGGCGATCGCTGAGCCGGCGGCGCCAGCAGAGGCTCGTCAGCCCGCCCGATCCGGGCGGCGGGTGCTCGCCCGGCTAGGCTCTCCTCCCCGCCATGGCCACCTGCTACCGCCATCCATCCCGCGAGACCGGCGTGGCCTGCTCGAACTGCGGCCGGCCGATCTGCCCGGACTGCATGACCACCACTCCCGTCGGGATGCGCTGTCCCGAGTGCGCCAAACAGCGTACGACCGTCAAGCGCCTGCGCGACACGCGCACTCTGCCCCGCGTGACCTACGCGCTGATCGCCGTGAACGTGATCGCCTTCATCGCCGAGGGTGGCGGCGCCTTCTCGGTGAGCGGCGGAGGCGAGTCCGGATCGGTCTACCTGAAAGGCGCCCTGCTGGGCAGCAGCGCGCTCCCCGGTCTGCAGAACCAGGGCGTGGCCCACGGACAGCTGTGGCGGATCGTCACCAGCGGCTTCCTCCACGAGAACCTTCTGCACATCGGCTTCAACATGTGGGTGCTCTACATCCTCGGCCAGTTGCTCGAGCCGGCCATCGGCGGGGTCAAGTTCGCCGTGATCTACTTCGTCTCGCTGCTGACCGGCTCGTTCGGGGCGCTGCTGGTCTCGCCCCACGTCCTCACCGTTGGCGCCTCGGGAGCGGTGTTCGGAGTGATGGGCGCGGCCGCCGTCGAGATGCGGGCGCGGCAGATCCCGATCATGCAGAGCGGGGTCGGAGGGCTGATCCTGATCAACCTGATCATCAGCTTCACCCTCCCCGGCATCTCCTGGGGCGGCCACATCGGCGGCCTGATCGGCGGCGCGATCGCCGCCTCCCTGCTCCAGCTCAGCACGCGCCGGAACGCGCAGCTGTTGGCCTATGCGGCGTGCGCGGCGATCGCCGTGGGCTCGGTCGTGGGCTCGGTGGCGACGGCCAAGTCAAGCGAGGTCGAAACGATCGGCTCCGGGAGCGGCGTGCCGGGGCTGCTCAACCCTGAAGGCTGAGCTCGGCGAGCTCCACCGCGCGGTCGGCACTGGACACGTCGGGCAGCAGCCCGGGATGCAGCAGCGTTCCCAGCAGCTCGAGCCCGTCGACCAGGCGCGGGCCGGGCCGCGAGAAGTAGGCGGAGGCGTCCACAGCGAAGATCCGCTGCGCCTGCAGCTCGCGCAGGGGCTCGGCGTGGGCCAGAGCCTCCTCGTGGGCGCGGGGGGCGTCATAACCGCAGGGCATCACCACGACGACCTCGGGCCGCGCCGCCCGCACCTCCTCCCATGAGACCTGCTCGGAGGGCTGGCCGGCGAATCCGAGCGCATCCTCGCCGCCGGCCAGCTCGATCAGCTGCGGGGTCCAGTGGCCGGCCACGAAGACGGGGTCCAGCCACTCCAGCGCCGCGACCCGCGGCCGAGACTCGCCGCGCACGGCGAGCCGGACCCGGTCGACCCGCCCAGCCGTCCGGGCGACGAGCTCGACGCCCTGGCGCCGCCTTCCGGTCGCCTCGGCAAGCGTGCGCACGTCCCCGAGCGTCTCGCCCAGCGTCTTGGGGTCCAGTGCGATCACGCGTGGCCGCGAGGGCATCTCCTTCGCCAGCGCCGCGACATCATCGTAGGAGACCGCGCACACGGGGCACAGGGCCTGGGTCACGATCAGGTCCGGTTCGAGGTCCGCAACGGCCTGCGAATCGAGCTCGTAGATCGAGTCCCCCGCCAGCGTCCGCTCCCGCACCGCCGCGTCGATCGCCGCGCTGTCCAGGCCCGCGGGAAGGGCGTCGGCTGTGACTCGTGGAAGCGATGCCGCCGCGGCGGGATGATCGCACTCGTGGGTCACCGCGACGACCTCCTCGCCCAGGCCCAGTGCGAAGAGCAGCTCGGTGGCGTGCGGCACGAGGCTGACGATGCGCATCGCTTGACTCTACGCCCAGCGCCGCCCTCGCCGGACGGTGGAGCGGGCACCGCAAGCATCATGGGAGGGGGCGATCGGGGTAAGCTCGGAGGGCGATGGCGCTACTGAGCGACGCGGAGGTCGAGCGTGAGCTGGCCGCCCTGAGTGGATGGCGGCGGGAGGACGGCGAGCGCGGTTCGTGCATCGTGCGGGAGTGGAAGCTCGACGACTTCGCCGGCGCGCTGGCGTTCGTCGACAGAGTGGGAGAGGCAGCGGAGGCCGCCGACCATCACCCGGACATCCTGCTGCACGGCTGGAACAAGGTCAGGCTGACCCTCTCCACCCATTCGCAGGGCGGCCTCACCGAGGCCGACTTCCGCCTGGCGGCTCGGATCGACGGGCTCGCCTGAGCCGGCCGCGGCTCCTCCCTTCCGCCGGAGCCCCTTGCTACCGTTGAATCGCTGACACGCTCGATGACCGACGACGAAGAACTTCCCCGAAGTAGCTCCGCCCCGCCGGTCCGCCAGCGTCAAGCTCGCGCCGGCCGGGGCATCGACCCGGATCGCCCGGTCTCGGAGACACCCGAGCGCGCGTGAACGGGCTGAAGCTGATAATCGCGGCCCTCCTGGTCGCCGTCAACGCGTTCTTCGTGATCGCCGAGTACGCCCTCGTGCGCTCGCGCCGCGCTCGCCTGGAAGTGATGCGCGACGAAGGCGCGAAAGGCGCCGGCCTGGCGCTCCAGCAGCTGGCCCACGTCAACGAATACATCTCCGCGGTGCAGATCGGGGTCACGATGACCTCGATCGCGATCGGCGCGCTCGCCGAGCCGGCGCTCGCCGCGATCCTGCGGAGCGCCGTGGGCGGGACCGTCAGCCACGGCATCGCCGTGGCGGTCATGGCGGTCATCGCGTTCGTGGTGATCGCCTCGGTGCAGATGATCGGCGGCGAGATGGTGCCGAAGTTCTACGCGATCGACCGTGCCGAGTCGGTCGCCCGGCGGGTCGCCCGGCCGCTGCAGGCGTTCGCCGTCGCCTTCCATCCCCTGACCGTCGTGTTGACGGCGATCGCAAACCGGGTGCTGCAGCTGCTGGGCGTCGAGACCATCGCCGAGCGCGGCGGCGAGTCCCCCGACGAGCTCAAGCTGCTGATCGCCGAGTCCTACGCGGGCGGTCAGATCGATCCCGGCGAGGCGGGCATGCTGACCGGCGTCTTCCACCTGCACGAGCAGGAGGCGAGGCAGGTGATGACGCCGATCCCAGCGGTGGTGACGCTCGATATCTCGCAGGACGTCGAGGCCGCGCTGCGGCTGTGCGTCTCCAGCGGCCACACGCGGCTTGTCGTCACCGAGAACGAAGATCGCGACCGGGTCCGGGGGCTGGTCCATGTCAGCACGCTGGCCGGGAAGCTGATGGAGGCGGGGCCCCACGCCCCGATCGAGCCGGTCGTCCACGACGCGTTGATCGTCCCCGAGACCAAGCCGTTGGATGATCTGCTTGCCGACCTCCAGCGGGGGCGCACCTCGATGGCCGTCGTCGTCGACGAGTACGGGCGGGTGGTGGGCGTGGTGACCGTGGAGGACATCATCGAGGAGGTCGTGGGCGAGATCGCCGACGAGACCGACCCGACCGCCGGTGAGATCCGCCGCCTGGCGAACGGCGACTGGTTCGTCCGCGGCCACGTCGCGGTCACCGACCTGAGCGACTACGGCCTCGAGCTGCCTGTCGACAGCGACGCCTACAACTCGGTCGGCGGCTTTGTCTTCGCGGAGCTGGGGCGGCTCCCCCGCCGGGGTGACACGGTCAACGCGGACGGCTACTCGATCCGCGTGGAGTCGGTGCGCGACAACCGGATCGAGGCGGTGCGCATCCGCGAACGGCGGCCCGCCCCGCCCCGCCAGGAGCGCGAGCAGGACGCTTAAACACGTCCGGCCCGCGGGGGGAGCGGACCGGATCGTGCGCACTGGGAGGAGGCGGGTGTGCATGCGACTTGACGTCGCAAAAGGAAGTATCCCAGGCTTGATGAACGCGACCTAAAAGTCCCCTGAGGCTGGATAAATCTTTGTGGCGCAGGCCGTCGCCGAGCCGCTCGCCGCTCTAGTAGGCGAGCAGTCCTCGCCCCGTCTTGCGGCCCAGGGCGCCTTCGGCCGTGAGCTCGCGGACCCGGTCGGGAATCGGCTCCCCGATCGTCTCCCCGATCGCCGCCGAGACGTCCAGGCCGACGAGATCGAGCAGCGCCAGCGGGCCCATCGGGTGGCCGGCCCCGAGCTTCATGCAGGTGTCGATGTCCTGCGGATCCATGCCCGTCTCTTCCATCAGCCGCACGGCGCTGAACAGATAGGGGAACAGCAGCCGGTTGACCACGAAGCCGGGGACGTCTGGCACCTCGACGGGAGTCTTCTCGAACGTCTCACACAGCGCCAGCGCGCGGCTGCGCGTCTCCTCGCTGGCCTCGCGCGGGAAGACCAGCTCGACCAGCTTCATCTTCGTCACGGGGTTGAACACGTGCAGGCCGAGGAAGCGCTCAGGCCGGCCGCTGGCCCGGGCCAGCTCCTGCACCGACAGCGAGGAGGTCGTGCTGGCGAGGATCGCGTCCGGTTCGATGATCGCGTTCAGCTCGCCCAGCAGCCCCGCCTTGACGTCGTGGTCCTCGACGACCGCCTCGACGACGAACGTGGCATCCGCGATGGCGGCGGGCTCGGTCACGATCTGCACGTGCTCGGGGTCGACCTCGGCGCCAAGCCGCGCGAGCGTCTTCTCGACCGTCGCCCGCGCACGCTCCGCCGAGCTCTCCGAGCGGGCCAGCAGCAGCACCGGCCCGTGGTGGGCAGCCGTCGCTGCGAGGCCGCAGGCGATCGCGCCGCTGCCCGCTACCGCCAGACGTTTGGTCACGATGCTCCTTTGCTTTTCGAGGTGGGGCGTGCGCCCGCGTCGCTCCTGGCTGACTGACCAGTCGGCCCGAAGGCAGGCGGTAGAGTACGCGCTGCAGGTCCGGGCATCTTTCCAGACCCGCCCCGATCGGCTTTCAGCGCTGGGCCGAGCCGTCTCTGAGCGGGACGGAAACCGAACTCAGGAGGACTCAATGAGGAAAGCAGAAGGCCGCGAAGTCGTGATCGTCGAGGCGGTCCGCACCCCGATCGGCCGGGGTCACAGGGAGAAGGGCTACTACAAGGACACGCACCCCAACGCGCTTCTGGCCAAGTGCTACACCGAGGTCATCGAGCGCTCCGGCATCCAGGCCTCGGAGGTCGAGGACGTGATCGCCGGGTGCGTCCAGCAGTTCGGCGAGCAGGGCTTCAACATCGCCCGCAACGCCTGGCTGGAAGCCGGCCTTCCGATCGAGACCCCCGGAACGACTGTCGACCGCCAGTGCGGCTCGGCGCAGCAGGCCGTCAACTTCTCGGCCGCCCTTATCGCGGCTGGGGTGCACGATGCGATGATCGGCTCGGGCGTCGAGCACATGGGCCACCTGCCGTTCGCCGCGGGCATGAAGACCCAAGAGGACTTCGGCTACGCCTTCACCCCCGAGCTGATGGCCAAGCACAACATCGTCGGCCAGGGCCTCGGCGCGGAGATGATCGCCGACCAATGGGAGATCTCGCGCTCCGAGCTCGACGAGCTGGCCGTCCGCTCGCACAGGCTCGCCCACCAGGCGACCGAGGAGGGACGTTTCGAGCGGGAGATCGTGCCGATGAGCGTCGGCGGCGAGACGCTCGTCACCGACCAGGGGATTCGTCCCGAAACGAGCCTCGAGGCGCTCTCGCAGCTCAAGCCGGCATTCAAGCCCGATGGCAAGATCACCGCGGGCAACGCCTCCCAGATCTCCGACGGAGCAGCCGCCGTGCTGCTGATGTCCGGTGAGAAGGCCCGAGCCCTCGGACTCACGCCGCGGGCGCGGATCGTCGACCAGACGACCGTCGGCTGCGACCCGGTGAAAATGCTCGAGGGCCCGATCCCCGCGACGCGCAAGATCCTCGAGCGCAACGGGATGGCGATCGGCGACATCGACCTGATCGAGATCAACGAGGCCTTCGCGCCCGTCGTGGCGGCCTGGCGTCGCGAGCTCGACCCCGACATGGACCGGGTCAACGTCAACGGCGGGGCGATGGCCCTCGGCCATCCGCTGGGATCAACCGGCGCGCGCCTGATCACGACGCTGCTGCACGAGCTGGAGCGCTCCGACAAGGAGGTCGGATTCGTGACGATGTGCTGCGGCGGGGGGTTGGGGACCGCCACCCTCATCCAGCGCGTCTGACGTGCGAGCGTCACGCCGGCTTCGGCTGACGGCTAGGCCGCCGGCCCGCCGCCGGTCCAGTTGACGGCGACGGGCGTGAGCGCCAGCAGCGCCGCCCAGGTGGCGGGCGTCGCGACGCCGTTGGCCGGCAGGCCGTGGGCGGTCTGGAAGGCCTCCAGGTTGGTGGTCGTCTGCGCGCCGAAGACGCCCGTCGTTTCCTGGCTCGAATCGGCCGCGGCGAGGTGCTCCTGCAACCACAGCACCTGGTCGCCTCTGCGGCCGCTGGAGAGTTCGGGGTATTCGGTGTTCGGCGTCACGCTGGTCAGCGGCGCGAGCGGTTCGGCCAGGCCCTTCCAGCCGGACGCGTTCGTTTCCTGCCAGTCCCAGAACGACCAGCCGCTGGCGCCGTAGTCGACGGCCTCCTCGCGGAAGCGCAGGAGTTCGGCGGCGCTGACGCCTTCGTAGGTCTGGCCGAGCGGGAAGATCGGGCGCTGGTAGATGCGGTTGGCGATGTAGGTGTTGGCGTAGACAGTGTCGACCGAGACGCCGATCGCCTTCCAGTACATCTGCGGTGCGTTGAACTGAGCTCCTTCGGGGCCCAGAAACACCGAGTAGGGGAAGGACCCGTGGTAGGAGACGTAGGGGAAGGAGGCCAGCGCGAGCGGGTAGGTGGCGCCGATCTTCGCGCGCAGGTCGGTGATGTATGTCTGCGCGGCCGCGTAGTGGCCTTCGTACTCGGCCTCCGCGTCGATCACCAGGCAGTCGGCGCCATTGGCGACCGCGCGGGCGCCCAGCGCGGCCTCGCCGGCCGGATTGGTCCCGTAGACGTACTGCCATGCGCAGACCTTCACGCCGCCCGCGTGGAGTTCGGCGACCAGCGTCGGCGAGAACTGGCTCCAGTAGTTGCTCGAGCCGTCCGAGCTCTTGACGTAGACGGTGGTGACTCCCGCGGCGTGGGCCTGGGCGAGAATCGCCGGCGACCGAGCCGCCGCTGGAGGCGCTGACGTACCAGATCCACATCCCCTGGCCTTCCAGCGCTCCCGCCGCCCCCGCTCCGCCCGCCACGACCGGCCGTGTGACCTTCGGTGCCGGCGGGTGCAGCGCGTGGCTGTAGATGAAGATCGGGCCCGTAGGAGCTCGTGTAGCGCCCGTGGCTCAGGAGCACCAGCACGTGGCCCGAGTGGGCCGCCTTGGGCACCGTGGCGAGCAGCCCGGCCGAGGTCTTGCGAAGGCGCGAGCCGGGCGAGCGCGCAGTGACGCGAGCGCCCGCCGACTGCGGGAACCCGAGCACCATGCCCGGCGCGAGCCCGATGCCCTTCAGCAACAGCGTGCCGTGGATCGAGACCTGATGGGGGTTGGCGCTGCACCTCGGCGCGGGCGTGCAGCTGACGCTGGTGATCCGCACGCTGGTCACGTGCGCGCCGCTGCCCGTCGGGACGGTCGCGCTCGGCGTGTTCCCGCCCGCCGGCGTGCCGCCGACGTTCGCCGCGATCGTCGGCGTGGCGGCGCAGCACAGCGCGATCGCCAGGGCGAGCAACGTCGTGGCGATAACGGTCAGTCGGTTTGCGGCGCCTCTGCTCGCCGAGATCACGGAGATCCTTTCGTGCCGAGGTGACTTGCCCGCAGCGTTCGCCCGCCTTGCCCGCCGCCGGCCGAGCCGACGTTACCGGCTCTGCCGCTGCAAACGCGCTCGCGACACGATAGTTGCGCTGCCGCGCCAAGAGTAGCGCCCGCGCGAGGGCCCGGGAGCGCCCTCAGCCCCAGCGGAAGCCCGACGCCGACGGGGCTGGCGCGAGCGGGCTGCAGGGGAGGCCCGGCGGCGGTGAGGCGAGGTTGAACGCGCTCGGCGCGACGTCGTTGGGCGCGTCGGGGTGGAACAGCGACGCGAGGTACTGGTTCTGCCCCCGGCCCACCCCCAGCTCGAACTGGCCGCCGCCGTAGCAGCCGATGCCGCGCTGCGCGCAGTAGTCATAGGCGTCCAGGAGGTTGCGAAGGCCGCCCAGCCGGGACGGCTTGATGTTGACCATCCGCGGCGGGTAGGGCAGCGACTCGATGTCGTCGATCGAGTGGATGATCGCGTCCCAGGAGAACCGCTCGCGGTGGGTCGCCAGCACGGCGTCCGTCTCGGGGGTCAGCGCAGGGTCCTCGATCCATGCGTCGGGGAACGCCTCGACGACCCGACCGTAGAGGACCGGGTCGGCGGGCTGGTCGACGATCGAGCCGCTGTAGTAGCCCTTGAAGTCCACCGAGTCGACCGCGCCTGTCGCCACCAGGTCCTCGATCAGCGCCTCGTCCCAGGAGCTGGTCGGGTCGAGCTTGAAGCGCAGGTCCGGGCAGACGGCCAGGCGTGGGCGCATCGGCTCCAGCGAGGGCGGCTCGCCCAGTCGCAGCGAGACGACGAAGCGGACCGGCGCCGGCGTCAGGCCGAGGGCCTCGTGAAGCGCAAGGCCCGCCTGGCGCAGCGCGAGGTCCAGGGCGGCGGACTCATAGGCCCAGGTCCTGTAGCGGGCCGAGACATCCCGCTGCGGCGGCTCGGGGAACAGCCCGAGCGCCGCGAGGTGGGCCGAGAAGCCGGACAGCGTGTAGCTCCCCGCCAGCGGCAGGACGGGGCCGGCCCGCTGGAGGATCTCCTGGTCGACGGCGTCGTAGGTCACGTCCTCGCCGATGCCCTCCTCGCCGGCGCCGCGCAGACCGATCAGCGTGCTCTTGCGCTCGAACGAGCTGGAGACCGACTGGGTCAGCCCCTCCAGCGAGTAATCCTCGATCTCCACAGGCAGCTCGGCGAGGCGCTCCCACGTGCTCACCCGCCCCCCGCCTCCTGCTCGAGGCGGGCGACGAGCTCGTCGAGCTTCAGCTCCTCCAGCGCTCCGCCGACGGCCGCGAGCTCGCCGGCGCACTGCTCGATCAGGCCCTTTCCCTCGCTGACCAGCGCCAGTGTCTCCTGCAGGCTCGCCTCGCCGGAGTCCAGACGGCGGATGATCTCCTCGACCCGGGCGGCCGCCTGCTCGTAGCTCAGCTCGCCGGCGGGCGGGCGCTCGGGCTCCGGTGAGCTCACCGCTCCTGCACCTTCGCGTCCAGCTCGCCGTCGGCGAAGCGCAGCCGCAGAGCGCCCGCGGCGCGGGCCGCCGCCGAGTTCGACAGCGGCTCGCCCGCGGCGGAGCTGGCCAGCACGTAGCCGCGCTCGAGCGTGCGCTGCGGGTCGTGTCCCGCCAGCGCCAGCGCCAGCCGCTCGAGCTCGCGCGGCCGCCGCTCGCGGCATTCGTGCAGGCAGGAGCTCGGCCTTGCGAGAGAGCACGACCGCCCGCACGCCCGTCAGGCGGCCGCTCGTCGAGCACCCGCCGGCGCGAGCCCGCCCTGATCTCGCGGAGCTGCTGGTGCAGGCGCGAGCGCTGTCGCTCGAGCTGGGCGGCCGGCGCGCGCGAGAGCAGCGCGAGCCGGCGCGCCCGGGAGAGAACGGCCCGTCGCCCGTTGTCGCGCAGGCGGCCCGCCGCCTGCGCCTGCCTGGCACGTACCTGCATCGCTCGCCGGGCGTGGTCGGACAGGCGCCTCGCCGCCGCCAGCTGCTCCGTGCGGGCGCGGCCGCAGTCGATGCCGACGGCGGCCTCGGCCGCGTGGGTCGGCGTCGAGCAGCTGACCGCGGCGACGTCGTCCAGCAGCGTGCGGTCGGTGTGGTGGCCGACCGACGCGATCACCGGCACGGCCAGCAGCGACACCGTCCGGCAGAGGGTCTCGTCGCAGAAGCACAGCAGGTCGGCCAGCGAGCCGCCGCCCGCGGGCGACGATCACCACCTCGACCTCGGCGAGGGCCGCCAGGTCGCCCAGCGCCCGCGTGATGGCCGGCGCGGCGTGGCGATCCTGGACGGGCGCGAAGGCCCACACCAGCCGGCCCGCCCAGCCGCGCCTGGCCAGTGCCGCCACGAGGTCGTCGCGCGCCTTGCCGCTCTCGCCGGTGACGACGCCGATCGTCGGCGGCAGCACCGGCCGGGGCAGGCGCTTCTGGCTTCTCGAGCAGCCCCTCGCGGTCGAGCTGCTTGCGCAGCCGGTCGATCTGGGCGAGCAGATCGCCCTCGCCCGCGATCCGCAGGTCGGTGACCGTAGAAGGAGAAGCCCGGCGAGGAGGTGGCGCTGCCCGGGTAGTAGTCGCAGCCGCCGGCGACGACGACCTGCATGCCCTCGGCGGGCTGCTGGCCGGCCGCGCGCGAGCATCGCGTCCCAGTCGTTGCGCCAGGCCGAGCAGGGGATCGCCCCGGTCGCGTCGCGCAGCTCGAAGTAGACGCGGGCACGGGCCGCGCGCAGGTTGACCAGCTCGCCGATCAGCTGGACGTGCGCGAAGGCGCGCAGCCTGTCCCGCAGCGCCGCCGCGTACTCGGCCGACCGGGAACGGGCCCGGCCAGCGGCTGTCGGGAATCCCGCCGTCGGCGGGTCGATCGGTGCCGGTGAGCGAGGACATCGTCGCCAGCATAGGCGCTACGATCGACAGCGATGCCGCGCAGCGAACTCCGGCCCTGCGGCTGACGCCGTGTCCAAGCGAAACGCTGGCAGGCGCGGACGCGCGCGCAAGCGCCGCTCGACGCTCGGCAACGGCGCGCAGGCGTCCACTGCCCGCCGGTGCAGGCAGGCTCGCCGAGCGCGTCCGGCGCGAGCGCGCCGAGCGCGCTCCGCGCGCAGAGCGCCGCTGCCGCGCCCGCACCGCGATCCGGGCGGCGTCGGCGAGCGCCCCCAGGCGCCCTGGCATCCCTGGCCGTTCTCCGAGCTGCTGATCCTCGTCGGGGCGATCGCGACGATCGTCGGCTTCACACGCGGCAACGCCGCCGGCAGCGGTCCTGTTCGCCGGCATCGGCGCGGTGATGCTGGGCACGCTGGAGTTCACGATCCGCGAGCACCTCGGCGGCTACCGCGCCCACACCGGCCTGCTGGCCGCCAGTGCCGACGGCGCTGCTCCACGGCGGCATCGCCGCTGGGCCTGTTCGCGCTGGGCGCCCGCGGCGAGGTGCTCGTGCTCGCGCCGTTGCTGATCGACATCCCCGTCTTCTGGCTGCTGTTCAGGCTGCTGCGCGCCCGCTTCGAGGACGCCCGCCGCCAGCGGGTCTTCGAGCTCGGCCAGCCGCTGAGCGGCGCGGCCGGTGCGCCGCAGGCGCTCAGGCCGGCTCGGCGCGAGGACGAGCGAGGGCAGCGGCTGCTCGCCGTCCGGGCCCTCGCCGCGCGTCTCGCCGACGAACGCCGAGCCGCTCGAGCCTGCGCGATCTCGCGTTCTCCTTCGATCCGGGCCGGGTGCTCGGGCGGCAGCCCCTCGATCAGCTTGGCGATCCGGTCGCGGAGCTGCAGGGCGAAGTGGGGGGTGGAGGCTCCCATCAGCTGGCGGACGTCCTCGACGGTGACCTCGTCGCGCGCTCACGCGGCGGGGGTCCTCGGCTTGACTCAAACGACCACGGTCCCTTGTCGCTATTCGCCCGGCTGCGGCGCTGTTTCTTCGGTGGAGCCCTGCTTGCGCGGGCTGATCTCCAGCAGCGAGTCGATTTCCGCCTGCGTTACCAGGGAGATCGCCTGTTCGTCGCCGATCAGCCAGCCGTGATTGTAGACCCCGCGGACGGGCTGGAATTCGGGCGCGGAGGAGTAGGCCGGCTGGATGTCGCCGAGGTAGGCCGCGAGCTCCGGCGGGATCCGGTCGGGCGCTTCGAGCAGCAGCAGCGGGCCGTAGTCGCCGCGTCGCCGAGAGCAGGGCCGCCGCAGGGGCGTCCAGTGGCCGGGTCGAGTTGGCGAAGACGAGGCCGTGGCCGGGCTCTTTGACGCCCCAGCCGAAGCACGCCGTCGGTGAAGCGGGCCACCGCGATCGCTCCGGACGCGGGCCCCGGCGCTTCCCCCGACCCGGCTTCGGGGATGCGGATCACCCTGCCCAGCCGCGCGAGTTCTCCAAGCGCCGCCCTGCTCAGCGAGGCTGCGTTCATCACGTAGATCGACGGCCGGCGCAACGCGCGCAGCGCCGACGACCGTCTCGGGCGGCAGCGTCGCGCCGGAGCCGCGAACAGGATCGGCGCCCCGCTCTCGGCGGACAGCCCCGCCGCGGGCATCTGCAGCGCCGCGCGGCGCCTTCGACGTCCAGCACGATCGCCTGGCGGCGGCGCGGCGCCGTCGGCCTGTGCCAGCAGGCGCCCGATCTCGGCGATCGTGCCGGCGGCGCTCGCCGACGGCAGCGAGCGAACGCGCGTAGCGGACTGGGCATCGGGGCTTCGGTGCCGATCCTGATGACCTGCGCGCCGCCCAGCGCGTTCGCTCCGGTCGGGCTGCATCGCTTCGAGCGCCTGCAGGCTGGCGGCGGGCAGCGTGTTGCCTTCGGCGAAGAGGATCGGTGCGCTCAGCGGCGCGCCGGCCAGCGAGGACGCGGCCAGCGCGGCCGGCCAGTTGCGGCTGTCGACGACGACGACCGCCTGCGGGCGCGAGCTCGGACGTGAGGCCCGGGTAGACGACCCGCGCGACCGCCGCGGCGTCGACGGTCGGTTTCGGCGCCGCCCACCCGGCTGGTGTTGCGGGTCGTGACGCTGACGGCTCCCTGCGCGGCAACCGGGGCGATCTTGCGCAGCGGTCCGCCGCCCGTGCTGACTTCGGGGCCGGTCTTGCCGCAGCCGGCGAGCAGCGCTCCGCGAGATCAGCAGGAGAATCGTGCCGCGCGTCGAAGCAAACTGGTGACGCATCCTTCGGGCACACTATCGGGGAGGTCGGAAAACGGAGGCATTTGCGGGGAAAAGCGAAGCCAGGGGCGGCTACCCCCGCAAGCGTCATCCCAGTTTGTTAGTGTGCCGCCTCGAATGCCGAGTCCTTGACCAGGTGTCAGGGAACGGGGGACCCGAGTTGTTGGGGCGAATCCCGCGGTAGGACCG
This sequence comes from uncultured Solirubrobacteraceae bacterium, assembly GCA_963760785.1. Lineage (GTDB taxonomy): Bacteria > Actinomycetota > Thermoleophilia > Solirubrobacterales > Solirubrobacteraceae > Palsa-744. Next base: position 671,960 of record CAVXEL010000003.1, read on the forward strand.
TGAGAAGCGCAGGCTCTTTCAGCGCTAGCCCGTCAGCTAACCCCGCAGGCCGACGAAAGAGGTTGTGTCTTGCAGGTACGTACCGTTTGGCGCGTTGATGTGCAGCCTCGATGGCGGTGGGCTGCTGCGCGAGCGATGCCGTGGCCGCCGGTCCCGGGGGCGTCTCCGCCACCGAACCGAGCACCGGCGCGAAGCCGAAGACCGCGAGCAAAGTGCACCTGTTCCCGGTGACGTCGCGCTCGCGGAGCGTCGCCTACAAGGGCCCCGTCTACGAGAAGACTGCGACCGGCGAAGTCGTGCCGTTCGTTCCCAGCGCCGCCGGCGCCCCGACGGGCACCGCCGCGAGCGCCACCGGCGGCGCGCGCCGCAGCGGCGCCGGTCACGACGGGCATGCCCGTGAGCCTGAACAGCGGGCGAAGGCATGACCTCCGCCACGGGGCCCACGGCGCGCCCCGATCTGCTCGTGCCGGGCACGAGCGCCCGCTTCGTCGACGGACTGGCCGCGGCGCCCATGTCGGCGCCGGCGGCGATCCAGGAGATCATCTGGGCGGGCAACGAACTGATCGGCCTCCCCTACATCTACGGAGGGGGTCACGGCTCGTTCATCTCGCGGGGCTACGACTGCTCGGGAACCGTCTCCTACGCCCTGCACGGGGCGAGTCTGCTGGGCGCTCCCGAGGACTCCTCGGAATTCGAAGGCTGGGGCTCGCACGGCGCCGGTCGATGGGTCGCGATCTTCTCGAACCCCGAACACGCCTACATGACGGTGGCCGGGCTGCGTCTCGATACGAGCTCGGCCGACGACCCGTCCAACCAGCAGGGTCCGCGCTGGCGGCCGCTGCGTCCGGCGAACCCCGGCTTCACCGTTCGCCACCCCCGGGGGCTGTAGCGCGACCGGTCGGCTACGCTTGAAGCTGTTGGGCGGTCGCCGACCGGCCGTCAGGTTGCAACACCATAGGAGGATCAGATGGCCGGCTTGACCGGGCGCATGTCTACCGTCGTGAAGGCGAAGGTCTCGAAGCTCCTCGACCGAGCCGAAGATCCTGGCGAGACGCTCGACTACAGCTACCAGAAGCAGGTCGAACAGCTGCAGAACGTCAAGAAGGGCATCGCCGACGTGGTGACCGCCAAGAAGCGCCTGCAGATGCAGGAGAGCACTCTGCAGCAGAGCGTGGTCAAGCTCGACACGCAGGCCCGCCAGGCGCTCTCGGCCGGCCAGGAGGATCTCGCCAGGGCGGCGCTCGAACGCAAGAACGTCGCCCAGACGGAGCTGCAGTCTCTCGACACGCAGGTCTCCGAACTGGAAGACCAGCAGCAGAAGCTGACGGACTCCGAGCAGAAACTGCGCGCCAAGATCGAAGCCTTCCGCACCAAGAAGGAGGTCATCAAGGCCCAGTACTCCGCCGCGGAGGCGCAGGTCCGGATCTCCGAGGCGGCGACCGGCGTGGGCGAGCAGATGGCCGACGTCGGGCTGGCGATGCAGCGGGCCGTCGACAAGACCGAAAACATGCGTGCCCGCGCCGACGCGGTGCAGGAGCTCGAAGCGGCCGGCACCTTCGACGACATCACGCAGCTCGGGTCGGGCGAAGACGACATCGACCGGCAGCTCAAGCAGCTCTCCAGCCAGCCGGCCGTCGACGACGAGCTGGCCAAGATGAAGAGCGAACTCGGCACCGGCGATGCGCCGCACGCCGCCCAGATCTCCTCGGGGGAGGCCGCTCCGCCGAGCGAGAGCGGCCAGGCATGATCGTTCGCATCTCCGGCGAGGACCAGTTCATCCTCGCCGACAGCGAGGCCGACAAGCTGGGCGAGCTCGAGCGGGCCGTGGCCGCGGCGGTCGAGGCGAACGACGAGGACGGCTTCAGGACGGCGCTGACGGCGCTGCTCGACCACGTCCGCAGCAACGGCACGCCCGTGGCGGAGGACCAGCTCGAGGGCTCCGATCTGATCCTGCCGCCCGCCGACACGACTCTGCAGGAGGCCGCCGTGGAGTTCACCGGCGAGGGGCTGATCCCGGACTAGATCGGGATCCCCCAGAGCGGGAACCAGCGCTCCAGTTCGGGCTCGATCGGCAGTTCCGAGCCGATCTGGGCCTTGAGCTGCAGCTCGCGCTCGGTCGAGCGCTGCTGATCCCCGGAGGGATCCGGTACGAACGGATACCAGTAGCCCCGCTTGTAGTTGTAGATGAAGTAGATCGGCCTGCCCTTGGCGTCGGCGAAGGCGAACACGGCGCACAGCAGCCGCTCGCCGTGGCCCGCCGTCTCGATCGAGCCCGACACGGCGTTGATGCCCACGGCCAGGTCTTCGATGCTCGGAGCGCCGGCGGGGTTTGCGAGGACCATCCAGCGGTAGCCGAACGTGTCGTCCTGGGTCGTGACGCTCGTCCCGCTGTCACCGCCGGTGGCCGTGACCACCTCTTCCATGTCCTTCAGCGTCGCTTCGAACTCGCTGGTGGCCAGCGCCTGGAAGACGATCGCGGCCTTGCCGGCAGGTTCGATCTGGTGCTCGCTCTGCAGAGTGATGTAGGCCGTGGTGATCGCGAACAGCCGGTCCGGCGCCGGGCCGCTCACCTGATGGCGGCCCGTCAGGATGTCCCGCAGGCCCAAGGTCTCAGGCCGCGCCCTGGAGCTGGGCCTCGAGCCGCTGAAGGGCGGCCAGGCGCTGCTCGAGCGGCGGGTGGTCGGCGAACAGGTTCATCAGCGAGTTCTTCGCCTTTGCCGGAACGATGAAGAACGCGCTCATGCCTTCGGCGGTCCGCAGGTCCTGGCGGGGAATCCGTTCGATCGTGCCGCGTGATCTTCAGCAGCGCGGAGGCCAGCGCGCTCGGCCTGCCGGTCAGCACCGCCGAGCCGCGGTCGGCGGCGAACTCCCGGTAACGCGACAGCGCGCGCAGGAGCAGGAAGGAGATGGCGTAGACGGCCGCGGAGACGAGGACCACGATCATGATGTCCTCCTCCTCTTCGTTGCTGCGTCCGTAGCCGCCGCCGAAGAAAAAGGCGAACTGCAGGATCAGGGAGGCCAGCGAGGCGAAGAAGCCCGCCAGCGTCATCACCATCACGTCGCGGTTGATCACGTGTGTCAGCTCGTGGGCCATCACGCCTTCCAGCTCGGCGGGCTCGAGCAGGTCGAGGATCCCCCGGGTCGCACAGACCGTGGTCGACTTCTGGCTGCGGCCCATCGCGAAGGCGTTCGGCATCGAGGTCTCCATCACGCAGACGCGGGGCTTGGGCAGGTTTGCCTGCACGCACAGCCGCTCGACGATCCCGTGCAGCTCGGGCTCATCGGCCGGCGTCACCTCTTTGACGCCCATCGTCGCGAGCGCGATCTTGTCCGAGGCGAACAGCTGGAGCACCAGCAGCACGACGGCCACCACGACGATCAGGCCGGCGCCCGCGCCGACGGCGAACAGCACGCCGATGAAGACCGCGTACAGCAGGCCCAGCAGGAACAGGGTCAACAGCATGCGCGCCTGCAGGCCGGTGTCTTTGCCGAAGTTGGAACGTCGCGTTGCCATTGCGGTGATTCTCGCAGACCGAGATTCCGGTGCCCTAAAGTCAATTCGCTCCCCGATGCGCCGGCCTGTTCCCTCATGAAGCCCGAAATCCAGATCCTGGGCATCTCGATCAAGACCTTCGGGCTCGCATTCGCGCTCGGTTTCCTGGCCTGCGGAGCGGTGGTCCACCGACGCCTTCGTGAGCTGGGGCGCCCGGTGGACTGGGCCTACGAGATCACCTTCGCGGCCCTGATCGGAGGCGTGGTGGGCGCGCGCCTGTACTACGTCATCCAGAACTACTCGAGCCTTCACGGCAGCCTGATCGGCAACGTCTTCTCCGGGTCCGGCCTGGTCTGGTACGGCGGCGCGATCGGCGGCGCGATCGGCGTGGTCGGCTGGATGCGCTGGCGGGGGGTCCTGGAATGGCAGATGCTCGACATGTGCGCCACGGCGCTGGCGCTGGGGTACGCGATCGGCCGCATCGGCTGCCAGGTCTCCGGCGACGGCGACTACGGGATCCGCTCGAGCCTGCCCTGGGCGATGGGCTACCCCCACGGCACCGTGCCGACGCCTCCCGGAGTTCGTGTCCAGCCCACGCCGATCTACGAGACCGTCGCGATGTGCCTGCTGGCGTATGGGCTGTGGTGGCTGCGCGACCGGGTGCGCCCCGGCGTGATCTTCGCGCTGTACCTCATCGGCAGCGGCCTGGAGCGGTTCCTGGTCGAGTTCATCCGCCGCAACAGCGAGGTTGCCCTCGGCCTGACCGCCCCCCAGCTCGAGAGCATCGCGCTGTTCGTGATCGGCGCGGTCTGGCTGGGGTGGATGGTCCGCCGCGGCGGCGCGGCGGCGCTGCGCCCGGCGCCCGCCTGAGGGCGACCGTCCGACGGGGCGCAGGGCAGGAAGGCGATAATCAGCCGCGATGGCCACCGGTACCACGCTCTCGCCCGCCTTTCCCCTGGACAGCCGTCTCAACGAGCGCGGCGTGCTGGAGATCGGCGGCTGCGACGCGATCGAGCTGGCCCGCGAGTTCGGCACCCCTGCATATGTCGTGGCCGAGGACGACCTGCGTGCCCGCGCCCGCGAGTTCCTGGGCTGCGCGCGGGACCTGCACCCCGACATGCAGGTCGTGTTCGCCTCCAAGGCCTTCCCCTGCACCGCCGTCCTGTCGCTGTTCGCGCAGGAGGGGCTCTGGTGCGACGCCGCCTCGGGCGGCGAGCTGTTCCTGGCCCTGAATGCCGGCTTCGCGCCCGAGCGGATCGTGATGCACGGCAACGCCAAGTCCGAGGCCGAGCTGCGGATGGCGCTGCGCCATCGGGTGGGCCTGATCGTGATCGACAACTTCGACGAGATCGACCGCCTGGCCGGCCTCGTCGCCGAGGGGGCCCTCGACTGACCGGGAGGAGGGCCAGCCCGTGCTGGTCCGTGTCAACCCGGACGTTCGCGGTGAGACGCACGAGAAGATCTCGACCGGCCAGGCCGACTCGAAGTTCGGCTTCTCGATGGCTCAGGCGGCCGAGGCGATCGAGCGGGTCCGCTCGGCGCCGGGGCTCTCGCTGCGGGGGCTGCACGCCCACGTGGGCTCCCAGCTGCTCGACCTCGAGCCCTTTCGCAGCGCCGCGGCCGAGCTGGCGCGACTCGGCGCCGAGAGCGGGCTCGGCGTTCTCGACATCGGTGGCGGGCTCGGCGTGCGCTATCTCGAGAGTCAGCCTCAGCCGCCGTCGATCGAGGACTATCTCGGCGCGATCGTCGGCGCCCAGGGAGAGCGCTCGGGCAGCCTGCTCGTCGAGCCCGGGAGGGCCCTCACGGCCAACGCGGCCGTCACGCTGTACACCGTCGAGAGCGTCAAGGAGAACGTCTCCCGCTGGGTCGCGGTCGACGGGGGCATGTCGGACAACCTGCGTCCGATGCTCTACGGGGCGGTGTACGAGGCCGAGGTCGCTGACCGCTTCGGCGGCTCCACCGAGTGCGTCCTGGCGGGCAAGCACTGCGAGTCGGGCGACGTGATCGTGCTCCGCGCGATGCTGGCCGATCCGCGCGCCGGGGATGTGATCGTCACGCCCGCGACCGGTGCCTACGGCTACGCGATGGCGAACAACTACAACGGTGTGCCGCGGCCACCCGTGATCTTCTGCCGGAACGGGCAGGCGCGGGTCGTGGTGCGGCGTGAGAGCTTCGAGGATCTGATCGCGCGCGACCAGCCGCGCGGCGGCCCGCTCGCCGGGACAGCGGCAGGCGGAGCCGCCTGATCGTGGCCGCGGCGGACTTCAGGGTGGGCCTGCTCGGCCACGGGACCGTCGGCAGCGCCTTCGCGGAGCTGCTCGCCGAGCGAGCCGACGAGATCGAGCGTTTCAACGGCCGGCGGCCGGTGCTGGGCGGGGTGCTGACCCGCTCGCGGGGGAACTTCGAGGAGATCCTGGCCGAATCGGATCTCGTCGTCGAGGTGCTCGGCGGGATCGAACCCGCACGCGACTACCTGCTGAGGACGCTGCAGGCCGGCAAGCACGTCGTCACGGCCAACAAGCAGCTGCTCTCCCAGCACGGCGAGGAGCTGTTCGAGCTGGCGCGCGAGCGCGACGTCAGGCTCCGCTTCGAGGCGGCCGTGGCCGGTGTCGTGCCGGTCGTGCGTGTGCTCGAGGAATCGCTCTCGGCGACACCGATCGAGCGGATCCACGGGATCGTCAACGGCACGACCAACTACATCCTGACCGAGATGAGCGCCGGCTCCAGCTATGCCGAGGCCCTGGCCGAGGCGCAGCGCAACGGCTACGCCGAGGCCGACCCCAGCGACGACGTCTCCGGCCGCGACGCGGCCGCCAAGATGGCGATCCTCGCGCGGCTGGCCTTCGGAACCCCGGTGCACCTCAACGAGGTGCGCTGCGAGGGCATCGAGCATCTACACAGCGACGACCTGGAGTACGCCCGCGAGCTCGACCTGGGGCTGAAGCTGATCGGCACGGCGGAGCGCCGCCAGGGCGGGCTGTCGGTGTGCGTCTATCCGACCTTCCTGCACTCCGGCCACCCTCTGGCCGCCGTGTCGGGCTCGTTCAACGCCGTCACGGTCGAGTCCGAGACGATCACCGAGATCACCCTGTCGGGTCCGGGCGCCGGCGGCCGCCAGACGGCCAGCGCTGTCCTCGGCGACGTCGTCAGCGTGATGACCGGTGGCGCACGCCCTCCCGCCCCGCCCCTGCCGCTGCCGCTGATCGAGGACGTCGAAAGCGCCTTCTACCTGCACCTCGACGTCGCCGACCGGCCCGGGGTGCTCGCCACCGTCACCCAGGTGCTGGGCGAGCAGGACGTCTCGATCAAGTCCGTCGTGCAGCGCGGCATGGGCGAGCATGCGCGACTGGTGATGGTCACCCACCCCGTGCTGGAGTCGCGTCTGCGAGTGGCCGTCGAGCAGCTCGCGGCTTTCGAATTCGTGCGCTCGCCGCCCAGGACCATCCGCGTGATCGAAGAGGAGTTCCTATGAGCGAGCCAGCACGGATCCCCCACCCCCGCCTGCCGCTCGTCGAGGGGGCTGCCTTCTCGGGCACGCACGTGCCGCTCATCGAGCGCTATCTCGACCGCCTGCCATTCGAGGTCGGCGACCCCCTCGTGAGCCTGCAGGAGGGCTCCACGCCGCTGCTGCGCGCCCCGGTGCTCTCCGAGATGGTGGGGGCGACGGTGCGGCTGAAGCTGGAGGGCGCCAACCCGACCGGCTCCTTCAAGGACCGCGGCATGACCTGCGCCGTGTCCGCCGCGGTGCGGGATGGCGCGAAGGCCGTGATCTGTGCCTCGACCGGCAACACGGCAGCCAGCGCCGCCGCCTACGCCGCCCGCGCGGGCATAACCTGCGCGGTGATCGTCCCCGACGGCAAGATCGCCCAGGGCAAGCTGGCGCAGACCCTGATCCACGGCGCGCGGGTGATCGCCCTGGAAGGCAATTTCGACCAGGCGTTGACGTTGGTGCGCGAGTTGACCTCCTCGAACCCGATCGTGCTGGTGAACTCCGTCAACGAGTACCGCGTCGAAGGGCAGAAGACGGCCGCCTTCGAGATCCACGAGGGGCTCGAAGGCGGCTGCGAATCGCTGTACATACCGGTCGGCAACGCGGGCAACATCACGTCCTACTGGCGTGGCTTCGAGGAGACGGGGACGGCGCCCAGGATGCTCGGCTTCCAGGCCGAGGGTGCCGCTCCGCTCGTGCTGGGCCGGATCGTGGAGCAGCCCGAAACGGTCGCCAGCGCGATTCGCATCGGAAATCCGGTGCGCTGGGAGGACGCGATGGCGGCCGCGCGGGACTCGCGGGGCGCGATTCGGGCGGTCAGCGACGCGGAGATCCTCTCGGCCTTCCGGCTGCTCGCCTCGCGTGAAGGCATGTTCTGCGAGCCCGCCTCGGCCGCGTCCGTGGCCGGGCTGCTGAAGTACGGCGCCGAAGGCGCGGAGCAGGTCGTGTGCGTGCTGACCGGACGGGGACTGAAGGATCCAGAGACTGCGATCGCGAACAACGACGGCAGGGTGATCGCCTGCCCCGTCGAGATCGCGGCGATCGAGGAAGCGGTGCTGGGTGATCCGTAGGAGGGTGGTGCGGGTCCCGGCCTCATCGGCCAACCTCGGGCCCGGCTTCGATTGCATGGCCGCCGCCGTCTCGCTGTACCTGCGCCTGGAGGTCGCCGAGACGGGGTCGTTCGCCGTCGAGTCCGATCTGCAGATCGCCACTGGTCGGGAGAACCTCTGCGTGCGCGCCTTCGAGCGGCTCCATCCAGCCGACGGGTTCACGTTCCGGATCGAGTCCGAGATACCGCTCTCGGGCGGGCTCGGATCGAGCGCGTCGGCGATCGTCGCGGGCCTGATGGCGGCTGACCACCTGTTCGAGCTGGACGCCGACCTGCTGACGCTTGCCTGCGAGCTCGAGGGGCACCCCGACAACGTGGCCGCCGCGCTGCGGGGCGGCTTCGTGATCTGCGCCGACGGGGAGGCGACCCGCTTCGAGCCGCCCAGCGGCCTGGAGGCACTGGCCGTCGTGCCCGAGCAGGCCGTGCGGACACGGGCCGCCCGCGCGGCGCTCGCGGCGCAGGTGCCGATCGAGGATGCGGTCTTCAACGTGGCCCACGCCGCCCTGCTGACGCTCGGACTGTCCCGTGGCGACTGGGACCTGCTGTCGCGTGGCCTGCAGGACCGCCTGCACCAGGAGCGTCGCTCGCATCTGTTCCCGCGCTCCTACGAGCTGGCGATGCGCGCCCGCGAGCTGGGCGCGCTCGGCGCGACGATCTCGGGGGCCGGGCCGACCGTGCTGGTGTGGTGCTTCTACGAGCAGACCGGCGCGGTCGCCGAGGCGCTGGCCGGCGAGGTCGAGGGCTGGGCGAGCATCCTGCGCGCGCCCTTCGAGTCGCAGGGCGCCTACGTCGGCGAGCTCTGAGCCATCTCGTCCAGGCGCCGACCGGCGTTCTCCAGGTCCGGGCATCCGCGCGAGCAGCTCCCGCGCCAGGGCCATGTAGTCCGCTCCCAGGTCCGGGCGGTGGTCGAGTATCGACGTCGCCCGCTCCGCCGATTCGGCGTATGCGATCGAGGAGCGGATCACCGTATCGAAGACCTCATCGCCGAACCGCTCCTTCAGCGAGACGAGCGCCTCGCGGGAGTGGACGGTGCGCATGTCGGCCAGGTTCAGCAGCACACCCAGCAGCGAGAGGCTCGGGTTCAGGCTGTCCCTCGCCAGCTCGACCACCTCCATCGCCTGCTCCACCCCCTGCAGGGCGAAGTACTGCGCCTCGGCGGTGATCAGGGCGTGATCGGCGGCGACCAGCGCGTTGATCGTCAGCAGACCCAGCGACGGCGGGCAGTCGATCAGGATCAGCTCGTACGCCTCGCCGATCTTCGACAGCGCCCTGCGCAGCGTCAGCTCGCGACCCATCTTGCCGCCCAGCATCAGCTCGGCCTCGGCAAGGCTCAGATTCGCCGGAACGATGTCCTGCAGGATCGCCTCGTCGACCGCCGAGCGGCCCGATAGCACGTCGGCGATCGTCGGCTCGGCGTCGGTGGGCAGGTCGAAGTAGTCCGACAGGTTGCCCTGCGGGTCGAGGTCGACCGCCAGCGTTCGCACCCCGCTGCGCCGGAGCACGTCTGTGAGGGTTCGCACGGCGGTCGTCTTGCCCGTTCCGCCCTTCTGGGAGAGCACGGCGATCGTCTGAGTCATCCGGCGATACTACGCTGCCGCGCCCGCGGCGTGACGCCCGGACTCCCGGGAGCCGCGTTCAGCCCGCGAACGGCACCGAGCCGGAGCCCGGCTCGGCCGTCATCGACGCCTCCGCGCCGACCCGCAGGAAGCTCAGGCGGTAGCGCCCGACGATGATCTCGTCGCCATCGCGGAGCACCCGCCCGTCGATCCGCGACGCCATTGACGAACACGCCGTTCAGGCTGCGGTCGTCCAGCAGGCGGACGCCGTCGGGATGCCTCACGATCAGCGCATGGCGGCGCGAGACGGTCGGGTCGTCGAAGCGGACGTCGGCCGCGAGGCTGCGCCCGATGCGAGTCCACTCGCGCGTCAGCGCGACCGTCCGCAGCTCCCCGTTCTCCTCGTAGACCAGGTACTCGCCGGAGCTGTCCAGGCGGCCCCGGGCCTGCGCCAGGCGGGCCGACATATCCGACGCGACGGGGGCCACGAGGGCCGCATGGGTCGGCTCGTCGTCGGTCGTCGGCAGCCGTACGGTGCTGAACAGCGAGGCGCGAAGGAACGCCTGGCCGCCGCAGCTGGGACAGGGCGTCAGCACTTCCGACGCCTTCGAGCGTGAGGACGTAGCCGCACTGGCGACACCGGAACGAGCCGGACCCTATGAAGGTGCCCGAACTCAGTGACTCCATGCGTCCTTCCCTCCTGTGTCGACGCGCTGCCTCTGCGGCGCTCCCTCGCCGGGGGAAACTCGTGGCGATCATAACAAGATTTCGGCCCGGCGTAGCTGTTCTGCATAGTGGAATCCCATTGTTCTCCCCGAGTCTGCCAAATCTCCGCCGCCGTTACGAGCACCGGCCGGGCGGTCCGTACCCGGGCGCCGCCCGGGCGTCAAACTGGGCACCGCGCGCGGCGACGCGGCAGGAGCGGCGCCGGCCGTGGCGAAAACACGCTCCATGTCCGCGTCGCCACCGACGTCGAACAGCTCGAGCGGGTCCTGTTGATGCGGGGCCTGGGCGCCCTGGAGGCGGGTCGCAGCCGCTGCGCGGACTGCGGCCGCACGCCGCTGACGGGCGAGCAGGTGCATCTGTTCGGCGAGCGCTCATCGGAGATCGTGTGCGAGCTCTGCAGCCAGCTGCGCGGGGAACCGCCGCTGGCCAGCGAGACCGTCCGCCACGAGCGGGCACGGCCAGTCCGTGCGCCTGACCGCGCGGGCCGCCTGAGCGCCGCCGAGCTGCTGCCCTCCGCCGGCGCCGACTCGGGGCCGCCGCGGACCACGGGGTGGCCCCGCCGGCAGCGGCCTGAATAGACTTGCGCCCGCAATGGGCCCGGTGACCGTCTCGACTGTGATCTCGGCGCCCCCCGAGGAGGTGTTCGACTATCTCCAGGACATCGCCAACCACCCCGAGTTCACCGACCACTACCTCCTCGACTGGCACCTGACGAGGATCGACTCGGTGGGCCGTGGGGCGGGGGCGCGATTCCGCGTCGAGGCGCCGGCCAACCGCTTCAGCTGGGCCGAGGTGACGTTCGCCGAGGTCGAGCGGCCGCACCTGCTCGTCGAGAAGGGCAGGGCGGGCAAGAGCAACCGGATCCGCACCTGGCGACCTACGAGCTCGCTCCCGTCGGCGGGCGAGAGGCGACGCGCGTCAGCTTCGCGATGCAGACCGTGCCGGCGACCCTCTCGGATCGCCTCATGGAGAGCCTCGGGCTGCGCCGATTGGCTGCGACGCAAGAACCAGCGTGCCCTGCGCAGGCTGCGGGCGATCCTCGAGGAAGGGGCCGCGCCCGGCGCGCCGGCAAGGCGAAGCGTGGACGGCGCGTCACGGTCGCCGGTGGGTAGACTGCCGCGCGCATGACCAGCCCGCCTGCGCAAGCTCGCACTCGCCCTGCCCGCGGTGCTCGCCGCGCTGGCGCTGGGCGCCTGCGGGGACTCCCACACGAAGGTCTCGACGGGCACCTATGCGGGGGAGTCGGGCCAGAACGCCGCCGTACCTGAACGTCGGGCCGCTGATCTACGAGGTGCAGCTCTCGCGCGAGCTGAACCCGTCGAACAGCGAGGACACCGGCTACCTGCAGGGGCTCAGCCCCGGCCGAGCGGAAGCTCGAACCCGGCCAGGAGTGGTTCGGCGTGTTCATGCAGGTCCACAACAACACCTCCGTGTTCCACCGGCGGCTGAAACATCACGATCAGCGACACGCAGAACAACCTCTACAGCCCGATCGTCCCCGACCAGACCAACCCCTACGCCTACCGCGGCGGCCTGGTGGCTCCCAAATCGACGATCCCCGAGCCGGACACGACCGCCGCCTTCGGGCCCACGCAGGGCGCGATGCTGCTCTACAAGATCCAGGTCGTCTCGCTGGACAACCGCCCGCTCGAGGTGAAGCTGGTCAACCCCCTCGACGCGAGCGAATCGGCCTCAGCCGAGTTGGACGTCTAGCGCAGGGCGCGCGGCGGGCCTAGAGCCCGGCGTGCAGGCCGGATTCGAGCACCTCGCGGGCGACCGGGGCGGCCGTCGTGCCGCCTGCTCCGTCTTTCACCAGCATCACGCAGACCGCGATGCGGGGGTGCGCGGCCGGAGCGAAGGCGGCGAACCAGGCGTCGGTGTTGCTCGCTTCGGTTTCTCCACCGTGGCAGCGTTCGGCGGGCGGGGATTCGCTCTCTTCGCCTTCGTGGAACGGTTTCTTCGCTCGCGGGGGTGCAGGCCGACTTCAGTTCGGCCGTGCCGGTCTTTCCGGCGACCACCACGCCGGGGATCGCCGCCGACGGCGCCCGTGCCCTCGCGAACCACCTCGGTCATCAGGTGACGCACCGTTCGGGCGACGCCGCGCTGACGGACCTGTTCTCCGCCGCCGCGGGCGCCGGGCAGGAAGCTGGGCGACGGGCGGCGGCCACCGTCGGCGACGGCGGCGGCCACGACGGCCATCTGCAGCGGGGTGGCCTGCACCTCGCCCTGGCCGATCGCGGTGGAGCCGATGTCCAGTTCGCCCTGTATCTGCGAGGCGGGCGGCAGCGTGCTACGCGACGCGCCGGGCAGTCCCGAGTTCGTGGTTGAAGCCGAACCGTTCGGCCATCGCCACTAGGCGGGCGGCGCCCAGCTTGACGCCCAGCGGCGTGAAGACCGAGTTGCAGGAGACCGCGAAGGCGAGTTCCAGCGATCCGCCGCATTCCTCGCCGTTGGCGTTGTTGAGCCGGACGCCGTCGAGCGTGGAGTGGGTCGCATAGGGGAAGACCGTGCTCGTCTTGGCGATGCGGGCGCTCAGCGCGCCCGCGACGGTGATCATCTTGAACGTCGACCCGGGGGGCTGGACGCCGTCGAGGCCGAGGCCTGCGACCGCCAGCACCTGACCGGTGCTCGGTTGCATCGCCACGATCCCGCCCAGCTGGCCGCCCAGGGCGGTGACGGCCGCCTGCTGCACGGACGGGGAGACCGACGTGCGAAGCGCAGGCGCCGGACGCGGGAGCGCGACCGCCAGCACATGCGCTCCCGCCAGCAGCTCTCCGCCCGGCGCGCCGCGCAGGCGCGAGTCGAGCGCGAGCTCCAGACCGCTCACGCCAACCTCGGCATCGGAGGGAAGGCCCTGGGCTTCGAGTGCCTGGCGCCGGGAGGCGGGGATCGGCCCGACTTCGCCGACGACGGCGGAACCGAGCGACCCCAGCGGCGAGCTGCGGCCGGACTCGCCTTCGGGGGGGCTTTCGGCCAGCACGCTGCCGTCGCGCGCGAGCAGCGTCGCGCGTCTCGGCAGCGTGATGCGGCGGGTGAGCAGCTCGCCCGCCTGCCAGGCCTGGGAAGGCCATCGAGCGCGACCAGGCGACGATACGGGCCGCCTCGCACCGCCGACGGTCGTGAGCGTGTACTGCAGCGACAGCCTCCCCCACATGCGGGTGCTCACCTGCACGGGCACCGACAGCGCGTCCGCCGAGAGCGCGCGCGGGCGGCCCACGACCTTCAGGCCGGCGGCGGTCGCGGTGGTCAGGGCTTCCTGGTAGGCCGCGGCGAACCCGGTCCGCAGAGAACGCCTGCCGCGAGGCGGGCGAGATCTCGGCGTACATCTGCGCGTAGTCGCCTCTGCTCCAGGCCGCCACGAACCGAGAGGCGAGTTCGACCGTCGGCGAGGAGCCGCGAGGCGCACCCACGATCGCCCCGACGAGGAAGGCGACGGTCGCCAGCGCCAGCACCGGGCGCGCCCGACGCAGACGCGGGTGGCGATTCTCAGTCAAGGAGCTTGTAGAACATGGCAGGTGACCCAGTTGGACTGGCTTATTGTCGCGTTCGCTGTGATCCTCGCCTTCCTAGGGTTTCGGCAGGGCTTCATCGTCGGCGTCCTGTCCTTCGCCGGCTTCCTCGGCGGCGCCTTTCTCGGCACGCGGTTCGGGCCGCTGCTGCTGCCCAAGGGCTCCGCGTCCCCCTACGCTCCCGCCTTCGGGCTGGTCGGGGCGCTGCTCGGCGGGGCGATCCTCGCCAGCGGGTTGGAGGGCCTCGGCTTCAGGCTCCGTCGCACCCTGATCGTGCCGGGGATGGGGATGCTCGACGGGGCGCTCGGCGCGGCGCTCGGCGCGGTCCTGGGTCTGGGGATCGTCTGGATCGCAGCGGCCGTCGCCGCGCAGACGCCCAACGCGGTGCAACTGCGGGCCGACATCCAGCGCTCGGCGATCCTGCAGGCGCTGAACGGCGTCCTGCCGCCGTCGGGCCCGATCCTCGATGCTCTCGCCCGGCTGGATCCGCTGCCGTCGATCACGGGGCCCGTTCCCGACGTCGCCGCTCCCGAACCCGGCGTCGCCCGCGAGCCGGGGGTCCGGAGGGCTTCGGAAAGCGTCGTGCGTGTGCTCGGCACCGCCTGCGGGCTGGCGATCGAGGGCTCGGGCTGGGTGGCCGCGCCGGACATCGTCGTGACGAACGCCCACGTCGTCGCCGGGGAGCAGGACACGACCGTCCAGATCGGCGGGCGAGGGGTCGAGCTCGCGGCCGAGCCGATCGCCTTCGACCCCACCGACGACGTGGCGGTGCTGCTCGTGCACGGACTGGACCTGCCGTCGCTCGCGCTGGCGGGCTCGGCCGAACCGGGAACCGCCGGGGCCATCCTCGGCTACCCCGAGAACGGCCCGTACGACGTGCAGCCGGCCAGGATCGGCAGGACGCAGTCGGTGGTCACGCAGAACGCATACGGCCAGGGGCCCGTGACGCGGCTGCTGACGCCGTTGCGGGGGCTGGTCCGGCCCGGCAACTCGGGGGGGCCGATGGTCGACGACAACGGCGCTGTGCTGACGACCGTCTTCGCCGCGACGGTCGGAGCGGGCCAGCGCGGCGGCTACGGCGTCGCCGACCAGACCGTCGCATCCGTCCTGCGCCACGCCGACAGCGGGCGTCTCGGTCCGGTCGGCACAGGGCCCTGCACGGCCGGCTGAGGGGCCGGGCCCCTTTCGCAACCCCGCCTGCCGCTACGCTGACCGCGATGTCGAAGACCCTCCTCGTGGCCGAGAAGCCCTCCGTGGGCCAGGACCTCGCGCGTACGCTGCCGGGTCCGTTCAAGAAGCACGAGGGCTATCTCGAGGGCCCCGACGACGTGGTCACCTGGGCGGTCGGACACCTCGTCCAGCTCGCAGAGCCCGAAGCCTACGACCCCAAGTACAAGAGCTGGCGGATGGCCGACCTGCCGATCATCCCCGAGCGCTTCAAGCTGGTGGTTCGCGACGAGCGCTCGCGCAAGCAGATGGCCGTCGTGACGAAACTGCTGGGCCGCGACGATGTCGCGGAGGTCGTCAACGCCTGCGACGCGGGGCGCGAGGGCGAGCTGATCTTCGCGTACCTCTACGAGAAGGCGAAAGCCAAAAAGCCGGTCAAACGGCTGTGGCTGAACTCGATGACCAATGCGGCGATGAAGCAGGCGCTCGCCTCGCTGCGGCCGGCCGAGGAGTTCGAGCGCCTCGAGGAGGCGGCGCGGTCACGCTCGGAGGCGGATTGGATCGTGGGCATGAACGCCACCAGGGCCGCGACGATCCGCCTGCGCAGCTCCTTCGACGGCGCCGTCTCGCTGGGCCGGGTGCAGACACCGACGCTCGCGATCGTGGCGCGCCGCGAGGAGGAGATCAGGGCCTTCAAGCCCGAGCCCTACTGGCTGGTCGACGCGAAGTTCGCGGCCGGCCCGCTGGAGGGCGAGGCACCCAGCGCCGAGCGCGCCTACGAGGGCCGCTACCACGGGTCCGGCACGGGTGGCGCGACGCGGGGCAGCCGCATCGCGACCGAGCAGGAGGCGCTTCGGATCGTTCAGGCGTGCGTGGGCCGGCCGGGCACGATCACCAAGCTGGAGAAGAAAGAGCAGCGCGAGAAGGCGCCGATGCTCTACGACCTGACGACGCTGCAGCGCGAGGCGAACAATCGTTACGGCTTCTCGGCCAAACGGACGCTGGGGGCGGCGCAGCGGCTCTACGAGGAGCACAAGGCGCTGACCTACCCCCGCACGAACTCGCGCTACCTGACCACCGACATGGTCGAGGAGATCAAGCCTACGGCCGAGCTGGTCGGCCACCACGGCGAGTACCGCAAGGCCGCCGAGTACGTGCTCGGCCTGGACGTGCTGCCACTCGGGCGCGTGGTCAACGACGAGAAGGTCACCGACCACCACGCGATCATCCCGACGCGCTCCGAGCACCCCGTGGAGAAGATGAGCTCGGACGATCGGCGGATCTACGACATGGCGGTGAGGCGCTTCCTCGCGGTCTTCCACCCCGAGGCGGTGTTCGAGAACACCCGCGTGGAGACGACGGTGGACAGCGCCGAGCGGGAGGACTTCGTGTTCCGCACGCGCGGGAAGTTGCTGCTCGTCCCGGGCTGGAGGGGCGTCTACGACGAGGTCGCGGCCGATTCCCGACCCGAAGGCGAGGGGCGCGAGGAGGACGAGGGAGCCGACCAGCAGCTGCCCCGCCTGCTGGCGGACGAGCCGGTGAGGACGGTGGAGATCGAGAGCGCGCGCAAGGAAACCAAACCGCCGCGGCGCTACAGCGACGCCTCGCTTCTGGGTGCGATGGAGACGGCGGGAAAGCTGGTCGACGACGACGAGCTGCGCGAGGCGATGAAGGACTCGGGCATCGGCACCCCGGCGACCAGGGCGGCGATCATCGAGCGCCTGATAACGGTCGGCTACCTGGAGCGCGACGGGCGCTCGCTTGTGGCGACCGAGAAGGGGCGCAACGTGATCAGGCTGCTCGGCGAGCACGCTCTGACCTCGCCCGGACTGACGGGCAGCTGGGAGCAGCGGCTCGGCAAGATCGAGCGCGGTGAGGACTCCCGCAAGCAGTTCATGGGCGACATCGCGGGGTTCGCGACCGAGACGGTCAAGGAGCTGGACGAGACGCTCAAGGACGTGCGGATACCGCGGGCCCGGCTGGGGCCGTGCCCGGTGTGCGGCCACGAGATCGTCGAGAACCGCAAGGGGTACTCCTGCTGGGCTCGCGAGGACCCCGGGTGCGGGTTTGTGATCTGGAAGGCCAAAGCCGGCAAGCAGCTGCCGGTGGCGGTCGCGAAGGAGCTGATCAGGACCGGCTACACCGCCCAGCCGGTGACCGGATTCCGCGGCCGCAGCGGCCGCAGCTTCCGCGCACGTCTCGCCCTCAGCCAGACCGACGAGGGCAAATGGCGGGTCGAGTTCGACGAGCCATGGGCGCGCGAGGGTGCAAAGCCGCCCGAGGCGGAGGGGGAGGCCGCAGCCGAGGGCGCGTCCCCCGCGGCGGTCGCCGAGGCCAGCGCGGCCTGATCGACCATCTAGCGCATCCGGCGCCCGGCAGCGGCGTCGGGCAGGTGCGCCAGGATGGCTGAGTGCCGATAACGCTGATCACGGGGCCCGCGAACGCGGGCAAGGCAGAGCTGGTGATGGGCGAGGTGCGCCGCCAGCTCGCCTTGGGCCACGAGCCGATGCTGATCGTGCCGACGGGCGCCGACGTGGAGCACTACCTGCGCGAGCTGGCCGGCGAGCGGGTCGCGATGGGGGTGTGGGTATCGTCCTTCGACGGCCTGATCGAGGAGGCGGTGCAGCGGGCGGGCGTGCCCGAGCCGAAGCTCGGCGGCCTGGCTCGCGAGCGGACCATCGCGTCGGCGGCACGCGGCGGCGACGGCGAGCCCGGCCGGGGCCTGCTTCGCGCCCTGGGCGAGCTGTTCGTCGAGCTGCAGGTGCGGCGGGTGACGCCGGCCCGGCTGACGGCGGCGCTCCAGGCGGGGCTCGGATCAGAGCACGCGCGTGCGCTGGGAGTCGACCTCGCGGGGATCTACCGGGAGTACCACCGGCTGCTGGCGGCAGCGGGCCAGCTCGACGCCGAGCAGCGGGCGCTGCGCGCGTTCGACATCCTCCGCGAGAGGCCGGCGCTGTGGGGGGGACGGCCGGCCATGTTCTACGGCTTCGACGACCTGACCAGGCTGCAGCTCGACGCGATCGAGACGCTCGGGCGGATCGTCGACGCCGACGTGACCGTGTCGCTGGCCTATGAGCCCGGCCGGGTCGCGTTCGCCGGACGGGCATCGAGCTTCCATCGGCTCGAGCCGCTGGCCGAGCGCCACACGGCGCTGCCGCCACGCCAGGAGCACTACGCGCCGCACGCTCGCACGGCGCTCGCCCACCTCGAGCGCTCTCTGTTCGAGCCGGGCGCCTCGCGCCTGGATGGCGCCGACGTGATCGAGCTGATCCAGGGTGGAGGCGAGCGCGCCGAGCTGGAGCTGATAGCCCGCCGCGTGGCGTCGCTGCTCGGCGAAGGGACGCCCGCCGAGGAGATCGCGGTGATCGTGCGCCATCCGTCGGGGGCGGCGGCGCTCGTCACAGAGGTCTTCACCGCCGCCGGGATCCCCTTCGCGATGCCGATCCGGCGTCCGTTCCCCGACACGGCCGTGGGAAGAGCGCTGATCGGCCTCCTGCGGTGCGTGCCCGTCCCCGGTGGATCCGCCGTCGGCACCCCCGCCGATCTGCTCGCCTGGTTGCGGGCTCCCGGCCGGCTCGATCGTCCGGAGCTAGCCGACGCGCTCGAGCTGGAGGTGCGCCGCGGCGGCCTGAGGACCGTCGAGCAGGCCCGCGCCCGCTGGGAGCAGCGGTGGTTCCCGCTCGACACGATCGACCGGCTGGCAGAGGCGCAGCGGCGCGGAGCGCGAGCCCTGGCGGAGCGCGCGGGCGATGAGTTGCTGCGCCTGTTCGCAGCGCCGCGGCGAGGGCGGGCGAGCGTGCTCGACGCAGACGAGCTGGACGAGGCGCGAGCGCTGGCCGGCGGACGCAGCGCGCTCGCCGAGCTGCGTGAGCTGGCACGCCTTGGCCCGGCTGCCGCGCCCTCCACCGCGGGCGAGCTGGCGGCGGTCCTGGCCGGCATCGAGGTCAACAGCGGCGAGCTGCCCGGTGAGGGGATGGTCGCGGTGCTGGACCCGTTGCAGTTGCGCGCGCGCCGGGTGCGTGCGCTGTTCCTGTCGGGGCTGCAGGAGGGGGAGTTCCCGCTGCGGGGTCGCCCACAGCCGCTGATCGGAGAGCGCGACCGCCGACGCATAGCCGAGGCCTCGGGGCTGCTGCTGGACGAGCCCGAGGACGTGCTTGCCGCGGAGCGCCACCTCCTCTACGCGATCGTCTCGCGCCCCGAGCAACGGCTCGTGCTGAGCTGGCACGAGTCCGACGACGACGCAGGCCCGCTGTCGCGGTCCCTGTTCGTGGACGACGTCTGCGACCTGTTCGACGAGCGCCTGTACGAGAAGCGCGAGCGCCGTGCCCTCGGTGCGCTCGACGGCGCGGGCCGGGACCAGGCCGCAGCAGCCGGTCAGCCCGCGGGCGGCCGGCTGACCGACGAGCGCATCCTTTCGGAGCTGCGCGACCGTGTGTGGTCGGCAACGTCCATCGAGAAATGGATCGCGTGTCCCGTCGCGTGGTTCGTCGAGCGGCTGCTGGCCCCCGGTCGCATCGAGCCCGACCCGGAGCCGTTCGCGCGCGGCAGCCTCGGCCACGAGGCTCTGAACTTGACCTTCGCGGGACTCGGCCGCGAGACGGGCAGCACCCGGTTGACCCCCGGCAACCTGGAGCTGGCGCGCACGCTGCTGCGCGCCGCCCTGGCGGAGGCCGGTCCACGTCATCTGCTGTCGGTCAGTCCGGAGCGGGCGCTCGCGATCGGACGTGCCCTCGGCGCCGACCTCGAGCGGTATCTGGAGTACGCCGCCGGCCTGGAAGGGTCGCTGGCCCCCCGCGAATTCGAGCTCGGGTTCGGCCCGTTCAGCGAGGAGGAGCAGCACGGCGAGTCCAGCGAGCTCCCGCCGTTCGAGTTGGGGGGCGGGGTCAGGCTGCGCGGCCGGATCGACCGCATCGACGTCGGCGCGGACGGCGAGGCGGTGGTGATCGACTACAAGGGCGCCGACGCTCCACGCGGGCGGCGCTGGATCGCCGACGGAAAACTTCAGGTCGCTCTGTACATGCAGGCCGCCGAACAGCTCTTGGACCTGCGCGTGGTGGGCGGCCTCTATCAGCCGCTGCGAGGCGAGAGCATCAAGGCCCGCGGGGCCGTCATGTCCGGCCACGACGCAGCCGCGAGCTGCATCCGCACCGACCGCTTCGATCCCGAGGAGCTGGACGAGCTGCTGGCCGGGGCGCTCGACGCGGCCCGCGCCGCGGCCGGCGAGGCCGGGCGCGGCGAGCTCGAGCCGCGGCCGAACACCTGCGCGTGGAACGGCGGCTGCCGGTATCCGACGATCTGTCGCTGCGAGCGCGAGCGTTGAGCATGGAGCAGCTCAGCATCGACCTGGGCGCCGGGCTCGGCGAGCAGGACTCCCCCGAGCGGGCCGGCCCCCGCCTCACCGAGGAGCAGGCGCAGGCCGTGCGCAGACGCGATGAGCCGATCCTGCTGTCAGCCGCCGCGGGCAGCGGCAAGACCACGGTGCTCGTCGAGCGGTTCGTTCAGGCAGTGTGCGAAGACGGCGTGGCCCCAGGCGCGGTTCTGGCGATCACCTTCACCGATCGCGCCGCCGGTGAGCTGCGCGAGCGCGTCCGCCGCCGCCTGCTGGAGCTGGGCGAGCGGGAGGCCGCACGCGACACCGAGGCCGCCTTCATCGGCACCTTCCATGGCTTCTGCGCGCGCCTGCTGCGCACCCACCCGCTGCCCGCCGGCCTGGATCCCGATTTCAGGATCCTCGACGCGGGGCAGTCGGCGCGGCTCCGGACGCGGGCCTACGAGGACGCGCTGACCGACTTCCTGGCCGGGGGCGAGCCCGCGGCCGTCGACCTGCTTGCCGCCTACGGCGTGGACGTCGTGCGCAAGACGATCGAGCAGCTCTACGCAGAGCTGCGCAGCCGCGGGTCGCGGCGCCCGCGCCTGCCCGTGACGGCGCCCGTGCCGGGAGGCGAGCAGGACGAGGCCGACGCCCTCGCTGCGGTGGCGCTCTTCGATCGCCTGCTCGGTGCCTTCGGCGACTGCTTCGAGCGCCTCAAGCGGGCGCGCGCGGCCGTCGACTTCGACGACCTCGAGCTGATCGCGGGCGAGCTGCTGGAGCGCGATGCGACGCTCGCAGCGTCCCTGGCCGAGAGCTTTCAGCTGCTGATGGTGGACGAGTTCCAGGACACCAATCCGCGTCAGCTCAGGATCCTTCGAGCGCTCGAGCGAGACAACCTGTTCACTGTCGGCGACGAGCTGCAGTCGATCTACGGGTTCCGCCATGCCGACGTGCGGCTGTTCGGTGAGCGCCGGAGCCAGCTGGCCGGCGCCGGCAGGGCGCTGGCGCTGAGAAGCAACTTCCGCAGCAGCGCCGAGGTGCTGGATGCCGTGAACACGGTGTTCGCCGAGCGCTTCGAGGACTTCGCGCCGCTCGTGCACGCCCGCGAGGAGAACCGGCCGCCCGACGTGCCCCGGGCCGCCAGCGTGGAGGTGCTGCTGACGAGCTCGACCGATGACTGGAAGGTCCACCCCGGGGAGGCGGCGATCGCGGCGGGCCTTCCCTACGCCCCGCTCTCCCGGCGGGCCGAGGCGCGTCTGCTCGCCCAGCGCGTGCGCGAGCTCCTCGACTCGGGCGAAGCCCGCCCCGGAGAGGTCGTGCTGCTCCTGCGGGCGACAGGCGACATCGAGACCTTCGAGCGCGCGCTGCAGCTCCAGGGCCTGCGTACGCTGGCCAGCGTGGGCACGTTCTGGGGCCGCCAGCAGATCACCGATCTGCACAGCTACCTCCGCGCCCTCGTGAACCCCCGCGACGAGGAGGCGCTGTACGCGACCCTCGCCTCGCCGCTGGTCGGCTGTTCGCGCGACGGGCTCGCGCTGGTGGCGAGAGCCGCTGGCGCTGGGCGAGGGAATGTGCTGCAGGCCGTCGCCCAGCTCTGCGAGGACGGCGATGGGCTCCGGGAGTCCGACCGGGCGTTGCTGAGCGCGTTCCGCCTCTGGTTCGACGGCGAGCGGGCGGAGGCCGCTGCTCGCGGGATCTCGCAGCTGCTCGAGCGTGCGATCGCTCGCAGCGGCTACCTTCGGCACGTGCTGGCGCTCGACTGGGCCGAGCGGCGGCTCGCGAACATCCACAAGCTGCTGCGGCTGGCGCGAGTGTTCGAAGCCCAGGACGGCCGCGACCTGCGCGGCTTCGTCGATCACGTCGAGCACCTCAAACAGGTGGGCGCGAGCGAGCCAGAGGCGCCCGTCGAGGACGTCGAGCCGGACGCCGTGAGGCTGATGACGATCCACGCCGCCAAGGGACTCGAGTTCCCGGTGGTGTGCGTCGCGGACCTCGGCCGCCGGCCGCCGAGCCCATCGGATCGCCTGTTCGTGGACGGCCGGCGCCTGGGCCTGCGCCTGCGGCGTCCGGGCCAGGGCGAGGGCATCAAGGCGCTCGAATTCGAACAGCTGCGAGACGAGCAGAAGGGACGCGAACGCCAGGAGGAGGACCGGGTGTTCTACGTGGCGATGACCCGCGCGCGCGAGCGCCTGCTGCTGAGCGGCACCGTCGACTTCGCCAGCTGGCCCGCCGAGGGCGACGGCACGCCTCCCATCAACTGGATCGGCCCAGCGCTCTGCCCGCGGCTGCCGGAGCTGGGCGAGGCCGGAGCAGGCGTGCACCGTCTACCCGCTGAGGCAGGCGCCCCCGCGGTCCGCGTGACGCTCAGCGATCCCGGCGGCTTCGGCACGGTCCTGCGGGAGCTCCCGTCCGAGCCGCCGACCGCTGCGCCGGCCGGTTCGAAGCCGGCGACGGACTCCTCGAGGTCCGAGCTCGCCGGCCCGTCGGGGGACGGGACCCCGCCGAGGTCCCCGTCGGCGGCGCCGGCGCCCGCGGCGGGCCCGCCGGCGACGCTCAGCTATACGTCGCTGACCCTGCTCGAGCGCTGCGGGTACCGCTACTACCTGGAACGTGTGCTGCGCATGCCCGAGGTACAGGCGCCGGGGACCCCGGGCGCCGCCGGTGGGCTCGAGGCCCGCGCCCGGGGCACGCTGGTGCACCGGGTGCTCGAGACGGTCGACTTCGCCGCTCCGAGGGGACCCGGCGCCGAGCAGGTTGGCGCGCTCGCCGCAGAGCTCGGCCTCACCGCCCGGACCGGAGAGCTCGAGGAGGTCGCGGGGCTCGTCGAGGCCGCCCTCGGGACCGAGCTGGCGGCGCGGATCGCCGCCGCCGGCGATGTGTGCCGCGAGCATCCATTCGCGTTCTCGGTCGGGCCCGATGAGCCGCTGGTCACGGGGGTGATCGACCTGATCTGCCAGGAGCGCGACGGCAGCTCGCTGGTGGTCGACTACAAGAGCGACCGGATCGAGCCCGAGCAGACGCCCGAGGCGCTGGTCGGGCTCGACTACGGCATCCAGAGGCTGCTCTACGCTCTCGCCGTGCTGCGAGGGGGAGCGCTGGAGGTGGAGGTCGTGCACTGGTTCCTGCAGCGTCCCGCCGAACCCGCGCGGGCCCGCTACACCCTGGCCGAGCGCCCGACGCTGGAAGACATGCTGGCTCGTATGCTGAAAGAGCTCTGGAGCGACCCCTTCGCGGTCAGCGCGCGCCCGCACCGCGGCCTGTGCCTGACCTGCCCGGGGCGGTCGGGACTGTGCTCGTGGCCCGATGAGATGACGATGCGCGAGGACCCCGACGTCGCGGGAGCGGACGCGACCGGAAGGCCCGGGCCGGCCGGCTGAGCACCCCCTCAGGCCCCTTCTCGATTCGCATCCGGCGCCCGTTTGAGGCGCTGAAGCACTGATACCCTTTCACCTTCCGCCTCAGGTGCCCGCTGCCCGCCTGCGCCCCGCAGGGGTGTGCCCGCGGGAAGCACCGCACAACGAGCACTTCCCATGTCCACGCACAGCAAACAGCCGCCAAAGGCCGTCGGTCTCTACGACCCTCGCTTCGAGCACGACGCGTGCGGCGTCGGCATGGTCGCGCGGCTGGACAACCAGCCCACCCACGAGGTCGTGACGAGGGCGATCACGGCGCTCGAGAACCTCGAGCACAGGGGGGCCTCCGGCGCAGACCCCTCGACAGGTGACGGTGCGGGGATCCTCATGCAGATGCCCGACGAGCTGTTCCGCGGAGTCGTCGAGTTCGAGCTGCCGCCGATGGGGCGCTACGGGGTGCTGGTGTGCTTCCTGCCGACCGAGGACAAGCGCCGCCGCAGCCTGGAAGAGCTGCTCGAAAGCACCGTCCAGGCGGAGGGACAGCAGCTGCTCGGCTGGCGCGACGTGCCGATCTGCGAGGAGCACACCGGCAGGGTCGCGGCGCTCTGCCGCCCGGTCATCCGCCAGCTGTTCGTCGGCGCCGCGCAACGGGAGGGCCGCTGGCGTGCCTCCGACCAGGACGCGTTCGAGCGCAAGCTCTACGTGATCCGGCGGATCTGCGAGCTGAGCGCCGACCACAGCGGGCTGTACATCTCCTCGAGCTCCTCGCGCACGATCAACTACAAGGGGATGCTGATCAGCTTCCAGCTGGCCGCCTTCTACACGGACCTGCGTGACGAGAGGACCAAGAGCGCCCTGGCGCTGGTCCACTCGCGCTTCTCCACCAACACGTTCCCCAGCTGGGAGCTGGCCCACCCCTACAGGGTGATCTGCCACAACGGCGAGATCAACACGGTGATGGGCAACGTCAACTGGATGCGGGCGCGCGAGAGCGAGCTGCACAGCGACCTGTTCGGCGAGGACCTGAAGAAGATCCTGCCGGTCGTGAGCCCCGGCAACTCCGACTCGGCGACGTTCGACAACGTGCTCGAGCTGCTGATGCTCGCCGGCCGCTCGCTGCCGCACGCCGCGATGATGATGATTCCCGAGGCGTACAGGAACAGGGAAGACCTGCCCGACTACCTCAAGGGCTTCTACGCGTTTCACTCGTGTCTGATGGAGCCCTGGGACGGCCCCGCATCGGTCGCCTTCACCGACGGCCGCGTGGTCGGCGCGACGCTCGACCGCAACGGCCTGCGCCCCGGTCGCTGGGTCGAGACGACCGATGGCCACGTCGTGCTCGGGTCCGAGTCGGGCCTGCTCGACATCCCGCCGCACGAGATCCGCCGCCTGGGCCGCCTGCAGCCGGGCAAGCTGTTCCTGGTCGACCTCGAGCGGGGCCGGATCGTGGAGGACGAGGAGGTCAAGCGCGAGGTCGCCACGGCCAAGCCCTACGGCGAGTGGTACGCCCGCAACGCCGTGCCGTTCTCGGAGCTGCCCCCCTCGAGCGAAGTGACCCTCTCCGACCAGCCGCTGCGGCTGCGCCAGCGCGCCTTCGGATACTCCCAGGAGGACCTGCGGGTGCTGCTCGCACCGATGGCGATCGAAGCGGCCGAGCCGGTCGGCTCGATGGGCAACGACCTCTCCCTGGCGGTCCTCTCCGACCAGGCGCCGCCGCTGTTCTCCTACTTCAAGCAGCTGTTCGCCCAGGTCACCAACCCTCCGATCGACCCGATCCGCGAGGAGATCGTGATGAGCCTGGCGACGACGCTGGGCAACGAGCGCAACCTCTTCGACGAGACGCCCGAGCACGCCCACAAGCTGCTGCTGGATCAGCCGATCCTGCTCAACCGCGAGCTGGAGACGCTGCGCCACGTCGATCACGACGTCTACAAAGCGCGCACGATCGACGCCACCTGGCTGGTCCAGAAGGGCCCGGCGGGGATGGCCGAGGCGATCGACCGCATCTGCAGGCAGGCGCACGAGGCGATCGCCGAGGGCGCGAACATCCTGATCCTCAACGACCGGCTGCTGGGGCCCCGGCGGGTGCCGATCCCCTCGCTGCTGGCGGTCGCCGCGGTTCACCACCACCTGGTGATGGAAGGCACTCGCCTGCGCGCCGGGATCATCGTCGAGTCTGGCGAGCCGCGCGAGGTGCACCACTTCGCGACGCTGATCGGCTACGGCGCGAGCGCCGTGAACCCCTACCTGCTCCTCGAGACGCTCGACGAGATGGTCCTGGAAGGCCGGATCGTCGGGAAGGGCCCGGACGGCGCCGAGCGGCAGATCGGCGCGGAGCAGGCCGCCCAGAACCTCGTCAAAGCGATTGGCAAAGGGCTGCTGAAGACGATCTCCAAGATGGGCATCTCGACGATCCAGTCCTACCGCGGGGCCCAGATCTTCGAGGCGGTCGGGCTGGAGCGCGAGCTCATCGACGAGCACTTCACCGGCACCGCATCGCGCATCGGTGGCGTCGGCCTCGAGGTGCTCGCGACCGAGGCGCTGGAGCGCCACGCGCGCGCCGGATGGGTGGGTCCGGGCGTCCGCGACCCGCTGCTGCCCGTGGGCGGCGTGTACGCGTGGCGCCGGGACGGCGAGCACCACATGTGGAACCCGGAGACGATCGCGCTCCTCCAGCACGCCGTGCGGGAGGCCGGCCGCAACGGGGATGCGAGCGGAGCGAGTGTCTCCCGCTCCGCCGGCGACGTGAACGGCGCGCTCAGGGGCGATCGCGAGGCTCATGCCGCCGTCCGCGAGAGCCCGGCGATGGACAAGTACAGGGAGTACGCCAGGGCCGTCAACGAGGACGCCGCGCGGCGGGCCACGCTGCGGGGGCTGCTCGAGATAGGCCGCGCCGGCGACCGCACCCCGCACACCGAGCCGATCGCGCTCGAGGAGGTCGAGCCGGCCGCCGAGATCGTCAGGCGCTTCTGCACCGGCGCGATGAGCCTCGGGTCCATCTCCAGGGAGGCGCACGAGACGCTGGCGATCGCGATGAACCGTCTCGGTGGGCGCTCGAACACGGGTGAGGGCGGCGAGGACCCCTCGCGATTCACGCCCGACGCCAATGGCGACCGCCGTCGCTCGGCGATCAAGCAGGTCGCCTCTGGTCGCTTCGGCGTGACGATCCACTACCTGGTCAACGCCGACGAGCTGCAGATCAAGATGGCCCAGGGCGCCAAGCCTGGCGAGGGTGGCCAGCTGCCTGGGCACAAGGTCGACGAGTACATCGGCTCGATCCGCCACACGACCCCCGGCGTCGGGCTGATCTCACCGCCGCCCCACCACGACATCTACTCGATCGAGGACCTCAAGCAGCTGATCTACGACCTGCGCTGCGCGAACCCGCAGGCGGAGGTCTCGGTCAAGCTCGTCTCCGAGGTCGGCGTCGGAACGGTCGCCGCGGGCGTCTCCAAGGCGAACGCCGACCGCGTGCTGATCGCCGGCCACGACGGCGGAACGGGCGCCTCGCCACTGTCCTCGATCCAGGCCGCCGGCGTGCCGTGGGAGATCGGCCTGGCGGAGACCCAGCAGACGCTGCTGCTCAACGACCTGCGCTCGCGGATCGTCGTGCAGACCGACGGCCAGCTGAAGACCGGCCGCGACGTCGTGATCGCGGCGATGCTCGGCGCCGACGAGATGGGCTTCTCGACCGCACCGCTGATCGCCACCGGCTGCATCATGATGCGGGCCTGCCACCTGAACACCTGCCCGGTCGGGATCGCCACGCAGGACCCCGAGCTGCGCAGGCGCTTCAAGGGCACACCCGAGCACGTCGTCAACTTCTTCTTCTTCGTCGCCGAGGAAGTGCGCGAGATCCTCGCTTCGCTGGGCCTGCGCTCGCTGGACGAGGCGATCGGCAGGGTCGACCTGCTCGGCGTCGGGCGCGCAATCGATCACTGGAAGGCCCGCGGCGTCGACCTCACCCACCTGCTGACACACATCGAGTTGGAGGACGGCGCTCCGCGCCACCGCGTCGAACCGCCGCCGGCGGTGCTGGACGACGCGCTGGACTGGGAGCTCCTGCGCGGCGCCGAGCCTGCGATCGAGCGCGGCGAGCGTGTCCGCCTGAGCCACCCGATCCGCAACCGCAACCGCTGCGTCGGCGGCATCCTCTCGAGCCACATCGCTCGCAGGCACGGGTCAGCCGGCCTGCCGGAGGCGTCGATCGAGGTCGAGCTGGAGGGCTCGGCGGGGCAGAGCTTCGCCGGCTGGCTGGCGCCCGGCGTGAGCTTCACGCTGCGGGGCGACGCGCAGGACTACGCGGGCAAGGGCCTCTCGGGCGGCGTCTTCGCGATCCGCCCCCGGGAGGGGATGGGCGAGCACTTCAAGGCCGAGGAGAACGTGATCGTCGGCAACACGGTCCTCTACGGTGCGACGGCCGGTCGCGCGTTCTTCAGGGGCCTGGCGGGGGAGCGGTTCGCTGTGCGGAACTCGGGCGCCTGGACGGTCGTGGAGGGCATCGGGGACCACGGCTGCGAGTACATGACGGGCGGCCGCGTCGTGGTGCTGGGACCGACCGGCCGGAACTTCGCGGCCGGGATGAGCGGGGGCGTGGCCTACGTGCTCGACGAGGACGACACCTTCGCCCTGCGCTGCAACATGGGCATGGTCGGCTTCGAAGGCCTCTCCGACGCGGACCTGATCGAGCTGCGGGCGATGATCGAAGAGCACCGGTCACGGACCGGCTCGCCGGTCGCGGCGCGGGTGCTGGACGAATGGGACGAGCTGACCGGGCGCGGGGCGTTCGTGAAGGTCATGCCGAACGACTACAAGCGGGTCATGCTCGAACGGGCCGAGGAAGAGGCGGCGGCGGAGCTGGCCCGCACGGACGGGCACGTCGCGGGCAGCCGCTCGCTGGACGCGGTCGGCGAGGCCGGAGCCTGATGGGCGAGCTGGGCGGGTTCCTCAAGATCGAGCGGCGGGGCGTGCCCTATCGGGACAGCACCGAACGCGCCCGGGACTACAGGGAGTTCCTGCTCGCCCGTCCCACGCCGCAGCTGCAGGAGCAGGGCGCCCGCTGCATGGACTGCGGCGTGCCCTTCTGCCACAACGGCTGCCCGCTGGGCAATCTGATCCCCGACTGGAACGACCTCGTCTACCGCGACCGCTTCCAGGACGCGCTCGCGCAACTGCACGCCACGAACAACTTCCCCGAGTTCACCGGACGGCTCTGTCCGGCCCCCTGCGAGGCGGCCTGCGTGCTCGAGATCCGCGAGGGCGACGCGGTCACGATCAAACAGATCGAGAACTCGATCATCAACCGCGCCTGGGAGGAGGGCTGGGTGACTCCGCAGCCGCCGCGGCACGAGACCGGCTGGGCCGTCGCCGTCGTCGGCTCCGGTCCCGCGGGCATGGCCGCCGCTCAGCAGCTGCGCCGTGCCGGTCACGGCGTGACCCTGTTCGAGCGCGACGAGGCGATCGGCGGGCTCGTGCGCTTCGGCGTGCCGGACTTCAAGATCGAGAAGTCGGTCGTCCAGCGCCGCGTCGAGCAGATGGTCGGGGAGGGCGTGCAGGTCCGCTGCGGCGTGGACGTCGGAACGGACCTGAGCGTCGAGGAGCTTCGGCAGCGGTTCGACGCCATCGTCCTGGCGACAGGGTCTCGCGTGCCCCGCGATCTCCCCGTTCCAGGCCGGGAGCTGGACGGGGTCCATTTCGCGATGGACTACCTCTACCAGCGCAACCGCTGGGTCGCCCGCGAGATCGGCCCCGAGCCGACCGTCGCAGCGCCGGCGCCGGCGCGTGAGATCACCGCCGCGGGCAAGGACGTCGTCGTGATCGGCGGCGGGGACACCGGAGCCGACTGCGTCGGCAACGCGCTGCGCGAGGGGGCTCGCTCGATCGCCCAGCTCGAGCTGCTCTCCGAGCCCCCGCCTCACCGCCCGGACGACCGTACGCCGTGGCCCCAGTGGCCCCAGAAGTACCGGCTCAGCTACGCCATGGAGGAGGCGCTCGAGCTGGGGCGCGGCGAGCAGGACTACTCCGTGGCGACGACCCGCTTCACGGGCGACGGCGCGGTCGCCGGCCTGACCATCGCGACGGCCGCCCCCGAGCCGCCGTTCGCGCCCGTCGAGGGCACCGAGCGCGAGCTGCCGGCTCAGCTGGTCCTGCTGGCGATGGGCTTCCTGCACCCCGAGCAGGGACTGCTGGAGCAGCTCGGGGTCGAGAAGGACCGGCGGGGAAACATCAAGTCGGTCTCCCCCTACGCCACCTCCGCGGAGGGCGTCTTCGCCGCGGGCGACGCGCGCCGCGGCCAGTCGCTGATCGTGTGGGCGATCAACGAGGGGCGCCAGTGCGCCCGCATGGTGGAGCGCTACCTGGCACGACGCGGCGGCGCCCGAGCCGTGCACGATGGGCCCCACGACGACGGCCTGGCGGGACACGCCGACGCCGACGAAGGGCCCGAGGGCCCGCCACAGCACGTCGGCCCGGGCGTCGGCGCCGGCTAGCTAGGCTTGCCGCCGATGGGCCAGTCAAGCGAGAACGGCACACCCGTGGAGCGGGCGCAGCGCCCCGGGGCCTGCAGGGTCTGCCTGATCGGGGCGGGCTCGTCGGGTATCGCTGCCGCCAAGGCACTGCACGAGCGGGATATCGCCTTCGACTGCTTCGAGAAGTCCGACCGGGTGGGGGGCAACTGGGTGTTCGCCAACAAGAACGGGATGTCGGCCGCCTACCGCGACCTGTTCATCAACACGTCCCGCCCGCGGATGGAGTACTCGGATCTGCCGATGCCCGAGACCTACCCGGACTTCCCGCACCACACCCAGATCGCTGCATACTTCGAGGAATACGTCGATCATTTCGGCTTCCGCGAGAAGATCACGTTCGACACGGGCGTGGAGCGCGCCACGCGCGAGGCCGACGGCAGCTGGACCGTGGAGCTGGATAGCGGCGAGAGCCGCAGCTACGACACGCTGATCGTCGCCAACGGCCACCACTGGAACCCCCGCTGGCCCGAACCGGCCTACCCCGGCGCCGAGACCTTCACCGGCCGGCAGCTGCACGCGCACTCCTACGTCGAGAACTCGATCTTCGCGGGCAAGCGGGTCGTCGTGCTCGGCATGGGCAACTCGGCGATGGACATCGCCGTGGAGGCCTCCTACGTCGCCGAGCGGACCTACCTGTCGGCCCGCCAGGGCGTCTGGATCATCCCGAAGTACGTCTTCGGCAAACCGGTCGACCAGATCCGCAACGACCCACGGGTGCCGTTCAGGATCCGCCAGCTGATGATCCAGCAGTTGATCCGCAGCTACGCCGGCCCGCCCGAGCGCTACGGGCTGCCCAAGCCGAACCACCGCTTCGGGGAGGCCCACCCCACGGTCTCGGGGCGCATCCTCGACCGCATCCAGCACGGCACGATCGTCCCGAAGCCGAACATCGCCTCGCTCGACGGGTCGGTCGTGCGCTTCGAGGACGGCAGCGAGGTAGAGGCCGACGTGATCGTCTACTGCACCGGCTACAAGATCACCTTCCCGTTCTTCGACGAGCAGCTGATCTCCGCCCCGGACAACCACATCGAGCTGTATCGCCGCGTCTTCCATCCCGACATCGCCAACGTGATGTTCATCGGGCTGCTGCAGCCGCTCGGGGCGATCATGCCGCTGGCCGAGGCTCAGGGGGCGTGGGTCGGCGACTACCTGCTGGGCGACTACGCGCTGCCCGACGAGGTCGCGATGCGGGCCGACATCCGCGCCGACCAGGCGGCGATGCGCAGGCGCTACGTGGCCTCCAAGCGCCACACCATCCAGGTCGACTACGACGACTACCTCCACGCACTGGCGAAGGAGCGCCAGGCTGGAGCCGCGCGCGCCCGCGAACGCGGCTACACCCCCCCGGCGCCATGCCTACGTTCTGCCGCCACAACCGCTTCATAGAGCGCTGCCCGATCTGCCGGCAGACGCTGCCCGGCAACGAGCCCGCCCCCAGCGGCGCGCGCCGCGCCCGCACCGTCGCGCGCGGTCAGACCGCCGGCGAGGCGACGACACGGCGCGTACGGGGCGAGGGCCTGCGCGTCAGGCGCGAGGGGCGGGCGGCCGAGGACGGCTACCGCAACGACCTCGTGCCCGGCCTGCGCGCCTCCGCCGACGCGACCAGGCTGGCCGAGGAGATCTCCTTCTCGGCTGCCCGGCTGGCCCTCCTTGCGCTGACGCCCCCCGGTCTCTACGGCGAGGCGCAGGCCCTCCGAGCGGCGGACCTGGAGCGGGCCACGTGGATCTGCTTCCTGCTGGCCTACATCTCACCGGCCGAGGACGATGACCCGTTCGCGGGCGTACGCGCCGTGCTCGACGCCGCGCCTGGGCCCTTCGAGCTGGGCGCGGCGGGCACCGAGCTCGAAGTCCTGACGCCAGGGCCGCGCAGCGCCCACGAGGACGGCCGGGGCGCGGCGACGCTGCAGGCCTACGCCGAGTGGGTGTCGCGGGGAGGTGGCGCCTCAGCGGGAGCCGCCTCGCCGCCCGGCGGCCCACACCGCACCCAGGAGCAGGCCTTCACGGGCGATGAGGCCTGGAGTCCCGGGCGCCGCTTCGAGCGCCTGTTCGAGCGCCTCGCGCTGCCGGGGTTCCCACGGGGCGCGCGCTTCGAGCTGCTGGTGTCCATGGGCCGCCTGGGGCTCTACGAGCTGTCGCCGGGGTCCCTGCATCTGACCGGCGCCCGCGGCGTCGAGGACCCCGCGACGCTGGCGGCCAAGCGAGTGTTCGGGATCGGCGACCCTCTGCTGCTGGAGCGCCGTGCCGAGGCGCTCGCGGCAGCCGCCGGGGTGCCGGTCGAGTCGCTCGAGCTGGCCCTCTTCAACTGGGGCGCCACGCAGCGGGCGACGATGGGGCTCCCCGCCCGCAGCATCGACGAGGAGGCGCTCGCCCGGGCCTCGGACGCGCTGCGGATCTGACGGGGGAGACGGCTGCGGGGTCAGGGCCGGGACACGGGAGCCGCGCACCGGGAGAGCGCTGGAATCGCGCCGCTCGCGGGGGCTGTGCGGAGCGGGGGGCGAATCCGAGAAATGCCGTCCACACGGCCACCTACAGTGGCTGCAGACAGTTCCCCCGGACCCGGAGCCGCGATGCCCCTCTGCTTCATAGAGCCCCAGGATGCGATCCGCGTCATCGCCGAGTCGGTCGGCCGCGAGGCGCGCCGCCAGCTCGTCGGAGAGGTCGTGCGCGCGTGGGTGGACGACATCCCCGACCAGGAACTCTCTGTGCACTACGCGAAGGCGATCGCCGACCTCGACGAGGACGACCTGCACCTGCTCGCCGCGTGGCATGCCTCGCTGGAGGTGGGCCAGCCGATACCCAACACCGAGTTCCTGGTCGGAGTCTTCCCCAGCCTCGGCGAGAACCGCCGCGAGGCCCTGAAGATCGCTGCGGGCTTCCGGGGCGAGGAGGCCTTCCAGGCGGGCGTGGCGGAGGATCAGGCGCTCGACACGGTGCTGCCGCGGCTCTCGCACGAGCGGGCGGTCGAACTGGCGAACGAGTGCATACAGCTGTACATGTGGGACCGCCTGGGCTGCGACAACTAGACGGCCACAGGCCTGCGCGATATCGCGTCCCCGGCTGCTCGCGTGCATGGCACGCCACGCCGCCTGCGTCCTTGTCTCGCTTGGCCTGTGACCGCCTGGAGCTCGAGGCCGTAGCGTACCTCTGTACGTGATAGCGTACGGCATGTGGCGGACTCGGTAAGCGTCTTCGCGCAGCACGCCGACGATTACGACGCCCAGCGGCGGCGGATCGTGCCCTGCTTCGAGACGTTCTACGGGACGGCTGTCGACGTGCTTGCGCTCCGCGGGGGCGAGGTGCGCAGGGTGCTCGACCTGGGCGCCGGAACGGGCCTGATGAGCGAGGCGGTCCTGAACCGCTATCCGGGTGTCGAGTTGGTGCTGGTGGACGGCGCGGCGGAGATGCTCTGCCATGCCGGTGAGCGCCTGCCGGCGGCTTCGACGAGGCTGATCGTCTCGGATCTGCGCGATGACCTGCCAGATGGACCGTTCGACGCGGTCGTCTCAGCTCTGGCGATCCACCATCTCGAGCATCTCGACAAGCGTGATCTGTTCGGACGGATACGGAAGGTGCTCCGGCCGGGCGGGGCGCTTGTCAATGCCGAGCACGTCGCCGGGCCGACGCCGTGGCTGGACTGGACGTATCGGCATCTGTGGCGCCAGGAGTGCCGGGCGGCGGGTGCGGCCGAGCAGGAGATCGCCGACGCCGAGGCTCGCATGGAGATGGATCGTTCGACCGACGTCGCCACGCAACTCGGATGGATGCAGACAGCCGGGCTGGAGGATTGCGACTGCTTCTTCAAGCAGCTGCACTTCGCGGTTCTCGCCGGCTGGCGCGCCGAGGACAAGAGCTAGCGAGATCCTCCCGCCTGCCTCGGAAGCGCCGGGAAGGGTAACAATTGGGCCATGTACCCACGCACCGACAGCGACGGGGACATCGACGAGCGGATCCTGGTCGTCTACGGACCCCGTGGCGGCGAGCGGCTGCTGAGGCGCGCCGAACGGCTTGCAGCGAGCGGACAGGTTGAGCTCACGATGGTCGGGGTCGCCATCCAGGACACGAGCCCCGGGCGGTGCGTGCTGGGAACGTCCGAGTACAACCTGGGCGTGCGCGAAGAGGTGGCCGGAGAACTCCGCCTGGCCGCCTCCCGGCTCGGGACCCTCCCTGCGCGGACCCGGCTGAAGGTGCTCGTCGAGGGGCGCGATCCCCCGCTGGCGGTCTGGGCGGCACGCCAGCGCTTCACCCGCGTCCTGGTCGCCGACCGGCGCGGGCCATCGGGGCGCAGGCCCCGCAAGCTGGCCGCCCAGCTGCGCGCGGCCACCCACGCACGGGTGGATCTGATCGGCGCGGCCGGCGGCGGCATCTGATCGACGCTCGAACCGCGGCTGCCGAGACCCGGAAACCGGGCGGTCTCCGCGCCCGCGGCTCGGTATCGCGGCCTCAAGGGGTCGGCGCCGATGGTTAGACTGTTCTCATGTCCGAGCTCACCGCGGCACCGAGCCAGGAGGACGTGATGGACGCCCTCTCCAACGTGATCGACCCCGAGCTGGGCCTCGACTTCGTCGAGCTCGGATTGATCTACGGCATCGAGGTCGAGGACGGCAACGTGCGGGTGACCTTCACGCTGACCACCCCGGGCTGTCCGATCGGGCCGCAGGTCACCGAACAGATCGAAGAGTTCGTCGGCGAACTCGACGGCGTCAAGACGGTCGAGTCGGAAATGGTCTTCACGCCTCCCTGGTCGCCAGAGAAGATGAGCGAGGACGCCAAGTTCGCCCTGGGCTACTGAGCGGGGAAGCGCCCGGAGGCTAGGCGGGAGCGCCGGCTCTCTCGCGGGCCATCGAGACCAGCGTGGCGAGTTCGGAGTCGATGCTTCGCCCGATGGCATCGATGTCGGGCAGCGCGTCGAAGTCGCCCAGCAGGCCGAAGTTCATCTGGCCGTTGTAAGACATGATCGCGATCGCCAGCGCGTGGTTTTCCGGAAGGAAGGCGACGGGGATCACGGAGATCATCTCCCTTCCCAGCACGTACAACGGGAACTGCGGGCCAGGGACGTTGGTGACGATCAGGTTGAACAGGCGCGTCGAGAAGTTCAGACGTGAGGCCTGGGCGAGGATCGTCGGCGGGGCGAAGTTCTGCGCGCCGGCGATCACCTCGGCGCCCAGCGCCTGCTTGGACTCCTTCAGGCCGTCCATCGCCTGCGAGACGAAACGCAGCCGGTTGAGCGGATCGGCGATGTAGATCGGCAGTGGCCCGCGCATCACGACGATGCGGTTGCCCGCCGTGCCGTGCTCATCCTCGGCGCGGACCGACACGGGCACCAGGGCGCGCATCTCCACGCCCTCGGTGCGCCGGCCCCTGGAGATCAGGAAGGTCCGCAGCGCCCCCGCCACGACGGCCAGGACCACGTCGTTGACCGTGCCGCCGAAAGCGTTCTTGACGGTCTTGAAGTCGTCCAGCTGGGCCGTGACGCCCACGAATCGCCGGTGCGGCCCGATGGGGACGTTCAGCGGCGTCTCGGGCGCCGGGTTGAGCCCGGCCCAGACGATCTCGCCGACCCCCTCGGCAGCCTCGCGGGCCCGCGCCAGCGCGCGCTCGGGATGGGCGACGGCCTCGAATGCGCCCTCCAACAGCGCCACGCCGGTGCGCATCGCTCCCACCAGCCCGGCCGCCACCAGGTGCGCCGCGCCGGGTTCGGGATGCGGCTGCCAGGGTTTCAGCGAGTGGGGGATCTGAGGCGGGTCCGGGGAGAGGTCGAACAGCACCGTCGCCAGGTCGACCCCCGCGATCCCGTCGATCAGGGAGTGGTGGGTCTTGGTGATCAGCGCGAAGCGGTCGTCCTCCAGGCCCTCGATCAGCCACATCTCCCAGAGCGGCTTGGAGCGGTCCAGCTGCTGGGAGAAGATCCGCGCGGTGAGCTCCTGCAGCTGCTCCCAGGTGCCCGGGACCGGCAGCGCCGTGTGGCGGACGTGGTACTCGAGGTTGAAGCTGGGATCGTCGATCCAGACGGGGCGACCGCTGTCGAGCGCGGTGTAGGCCAGCTTGTGGCGGTAGCGCGGAACCACGTGCAGCCGCCTGCGGATCTGTTCCAGGAACTCCTCCATCGTCGGCGGCGGCCCCTCGACGAGCGTGAGGCCGCCGATGTGCATGTGCGAGTTCGCGCGCTCCTGGTGCAGGAAGGACGCGTCGACGGGAGTCAGCCGATCGAGGTGGCTCTGTGGCATCGGGCTTAGCCTAGCTGGACGCCCAATACAATGACAGCCGTGCCGAGCACTGTCGAAAAGCTGATCATGGCGGCCCCCCGTGGATACTGCGCCGGGGTCGACCGGGCCGTCCAGACCGTCGAACAGGCGTTGCAGATCCACGGCGCTCCGGTGTACGTGCGCAAGGAGATCGTCCACAACAAGCACGTCGTGGAGGAGCTGACCAAGCGCGGGGCGATCTTCGTCGAGGAGGAGACCGAGGTGCCCGAGGGGTCGGTCTGTGTCTTCTCCGCGCACGGGGTCGCGCCGAGCGTCCGTGCCGGCGCGCAGGAGCGCGGCCTGCAGACGATCGACGCGACCTGCCCGCTGGTGACGAAGGTGCATCGCGAGGCGGTCCGGTTCGCCGAGGACGGGTACACGATCGTGCTCGTGGGCCACGCCGGCCACGAGGAGGTCGAAGGCACGATGGGCGAGGCGCCCGAGCGCATCGTGCTGGTCCAGGACGAGCAGGACGTGGAAAGCCTGGAGGTCGAGGATCCGGAGCGTGTCGCCTTCATAACGCAGACCACCCTGGCCGTCGACGAAACGGCCGCGATCCTGGACCGGCTGCGTCGGCGGTTCCCCAGGATCGTCGGGCCCCGCACCGACGACATCTGCTACGCGACCACCAACCGGCAGGCGGCTGTCAAGGAGATCGCGCAGCATTGCGACCTCATGCTGGTGATCGGCTCGCGTAACTCGTCGAACTCGGTGCGCCTGGTCGAGGTGGCACGCGACTGCGGCACCGACGCCTACCTGATCGACAACGCCGGCGAGGTCGACGAGCAGTGGCTGGACGGCCCCCGCGTCGTGGGCATCTCCTCCGGCGCCAGCGCGCCGGAGAACCTCGTCGCCGAGCTGGTCGAGCTGTTCCGCGCGCGCGGGGTGAGCGACATCTCGGAGTTCGACGTCGTCAAGGAGGACGTCCGCTTCATGCTCCCCAAGCAGATCCGGGTGGCGGCCGCTACCGCGCCGCGCCCTGACGGCGCGGTCGGAGCCGCCTGACCGGGAGGGTCCCGACCTGGGCGGGCGCCACTGCCGCGGCTTGCCGCCCGGGCAGAGCGGCCGAGAACAGATGCGCACGCTGATCATCTCCGACCTGCATCTCGGCAGCAACTCCGGGATCGACCTGCTGCGACGGCCCGAGATGCGCGCCCGGCTGTTCGAGGCGCTGGCCGACGCGGAGCGACTGGTGCTGCTCGGCGACGTGCTGGAGCTTCGCCACGGGCCGCTGCGCGAGGCGATGGCCGCAGCGCGCCCCTTCTTCGAGGAGCTCGGCTCGGTACTGGGCGATCGCGAGCTGGTGATAACCGCGGGCAACCACGACCACGCCCTGGTCGAGCCGTGGCTGGCCGCGCGCGGCGCTGAGTTCGATCCCGGGCCGCTGCGGGTCGAGCAGATGATCGAGCCGGCCGACGCCTCGCCGGCGCTCGCGCGGATCGCCGAATGGTCGGCCCCCGCTCGGACGCGCGTCGCATACCCCGGCCTGTGGGTGCGTCCGGACGTCTACGCCACCCACGGCCATTACCTGGACTGCCATCTGACCGTGCCCACGCTCGAGCGTCTGAGCGTCGGCGTGATGAGCCGGGTGCTCGGTCTTCCCGCCTCGGACTTCGTCGGCGCCGAGGACTACGAGGCGATGGGCGCGCCGGTGTTCGCCTGGCGGGACGTCGTCGCACGTCACACCCGCCCCGGCGCCGCGCTGAACGGGATGGCCACGGTGTCGGCCTGGCGCGCTCTGGGGGGCGGGGCGTTCGATCGGGACTCCGGTGCGGGGACACCCGGCTCGATCCGTGGACGGCTCTCGGCTCGGCTCGTGCCGACGTTGCGCAGGCGCGCCCTGGTCGGCGCGTTCCCGCTCGCCGTGGCTGCGCTCAACCGTGCCGGTATCGGTCCCCTGAAGGCCGACATCTCCGGTCGCGAGCTGCGGCGGGCGGGGCTCGCCGCGATGGGGGAGGTGGCGGCCCGCCTCGGACTTGGCGACGCATATGTCATCTTCGGACACACCCACCGCGCCGGTCCGCTGGATCGCGATCACGCCGAGGAGTGGCTCGGCTCGGCGGGGGCGCGTCTCGTCAACTCGGGCAGCTGGACCTACGCCGCGATCTTCCTCGAGTCGTCCGGTCCGTCAAACCCCTACTGGCCGGGCAGCGCGGTTCTGGTCGACCAGGACGGCCCGCCCCGGCTGCTCCGGCTGCTGACGGACCGCAGCCGAGCCGAGCTCGCGCCGGTCGCAGCCTAGCCGTTGCCTTCGGCGAAGCTCTGCAACGCGACGCCCTGGTCGGTCAGCTTCCCGCCCTTCAGCTGCATCGCCCACCCGCCGTCATTGCGCGAGTAGACCACGATTGCCCGGAGCCATCCGGCGCGGTGGTATCGGGCGGCCAGCTGCAGTTCCCGCGTGAGCAGCGTCGCGGCTTCGCCGCCGGTACGGGTCGGCGTCGAGCTGCCGTTGCAGTGCGTGCCGGCTTCGTTGACGTCGAGCGCACAGAACCCGATCTCCGAGACGATCAGGTTGTTCTGCCCCGAGGTCATTTCCGCCTGGATGGCGGGGAGCGATGCGATGCCTTCGCCCGGCGCGCGTTCGCGGTTGTAGGGGTGCAGATACCAGCCCTTGACCTCGCTCTGCAGCTGCGGCCTGGCCCCGTAGACGGACTGCACCCATCCGGTGCCGGTCGCGCCGGCGTAGACCTGGTCGAGGGGCAGATGCGCTCGCGCGGCTTCCGGCATCAGCTGGGCGAGGATCGCCGCGTACTGCGCCGCGGTTCCGTAGCCCCACGGCTCGTTGATCGCCTCGACCAGGATCCCCGCGGCGGGGTATTTGGCCAACATTTCCTTTGCCGAGTTGACGAAGCCCTTCGCGTATTCCCTGATCGCCGCCGCCGACGTCGGCAGGCATTCGCTGTTGAACGAGCAGCTCGAGTAGCCGCTGAACTCGATCGTCACCACCGGGATCATCCCCGCGTCGATCGAGGCCGCCAGGCCGGCGCCGCCTTCGGCCAGCGTCTCGCCCGCATGCCACTCGATCGGCCCGCTGCGGTCGTAGACGACATGGTGTTCCACGAACGCGTCCACAGGTCCGAGGAACTGGGAGCTGTTGCCGTTCAGGCCCAGCCAGGGCCCGCCGGGAGCAGGGTCGTATGCGTAGCGGTCAGCCGGGACCGCAGGAGAGATTTCGCCTCGGCCGTTGCTCACCCGGACTTCGACTTCGCCCGTGCCCGGTGGGCTGGTCGCGGTGATTTCCGTTTCCGAGTCGATTGTCAGGCTCGCCGCGGGGGTGGCGCCGAAGCCCACCGCCCGTACCGGACTGGAGCCCCGGAAGTCGACCCCCCTGATCGTCACGGTGCTGCCCCCCGCCTGCGGGCCGTTGTTTGCTTCGACCTGGGTCACCTGGGGCAGGGAGGCACCCAGCGCCAGGGGGGCCTGGCCGAGGGCGACCGCCAGGCAGCACGCGGCGAGCAGCGGCATCGACGAGACAGCGTAGCCGGGGCGCGAGTGCGCCCTTGCGCTCCGGCCAGCTCCGTTCCGTGGGCTGAACCACATCGCAGCAGACAACCCTAACGGAGGCCCGTGCCGCGCGCGTCCATTCCCCGTCGCGGGCGCGGAGGGCCCGGCCGCTGCTCAGGCCGGGCGCCTCAGGCCACGCCCGGCGTGAAGCAGGTCGCCAGGCAGTCTACGCCCGAGCCGATCTCGAGCTCGATGACACCGTGGGTGTGGCGGGCGTGATCGATCAGCAGGTGGGCGCCCGGGTGCAGGACGTCGCGGTCGGTGCCGTTGACCCGGATCCTGCCCCGGCCTCCAAGCACGGCCCACACCCCACCCGCCTCGTAGGGGCCGCAGTAGGCCCCGGGCTGGTCGAGTGTCTGGGCACACAGGCGCGCGTCGGGAGCGTCCTCGGCTCGCACCGGCGCAAGCGGCTCGCGCTCCACGCCGAGCAGCTCCTGGATCGCCAGCTCGGTCTCGACGTACCCGCCCTCTCCGTAGTGGAACTCGAACAGGCGGGCCCGGCCGTCGAACAGGTAGCGGGCCGGCCAACCTTCGTTCTCGTACTCCTGCCACAGCTCCAGCTCGCTGTCGATCAGCACCGGGTGTGAGATCTCGAGTCGCGCCACGGCGTCCCGCACCGCCTGCTCGTCCCTGGAGGGCTCGAAGCCGGGGCAGTGCACTCCGATCACCCGCAAACCGGGCTCGGCATAGCGCTCATGCCATCCCTTCAAATAGGGAAGGGTCCGGATCGAGTTGGGGCGGCAGAAGTCCCAGAACTCGACCAGCATCGGCCGATCCCGTTGAATCACGCTCACCGGCTGCCCGCCTGGAGTGTTCACCCACGCCAGCTTCGTGGGGAACAGCGGAGCGACGATCGTGTCTACGGGAGCGCGCATGCGAAATGCCCAGTCACGGCGCGTCCGCGCGTCGAGGGGAGCGCCCGAGAGGTCGGATGGGCAAGCATGGCAAGGACGCAGGGTGCGTGGCGTCCTGTGCACGCGGGCACCCGCGAAGTGCCCCGCATGGGGTAAGGACGCCGCCATGCGCGGCCCATCGCGCCTCTCAGCCGATGGAGCCGACCATCTCGAGCTGTATCAGGCGGTTGAGCTCGACCGCGTACTCCATCGGAAGCTCCTTCGTGACGGGCTCGATGAAGCCGTTGACGATCATCGCCGCCGCCTCGTCCTCGGTGAAGCCGCGCGACCCCATGTAGAAGAGCTGGTCGTCCGAGATGCGTCCGACGGTCGCCTCGTGGGCGACGGTGACGTGCGGGTTCTGGATCTGGATGTCGGGCCAGGTGTCCGATTTCGATTCGCCGTCCATCATCAGGCCGTCGCACTGTACGCGGGCTTTCGAGCCCGCCGAGTTGTGGCCCATCTTGACCAGGCCCCTGTAGCCCATGATGCCGCCGTCCTTGGAGATCGACTTGGCAAGGATGTTCGATGTCGTGTTGGGTGCGAGGTGCACGACCTTGGCGCCCGTGTCCTTGTGGACGCCTTTGCCGGCAACGCCGACGTTGAGGTGGTCGGCCCTGGCTCCCTCGCCCATCAGGAACGAGCCGGGGTAGAGCATCACGTACTTGGCGCCCATCGAGCCGCCGACCCACTCCACGGTCCCGTTGGCCTCCACGACCGCCCGCTTCGTGTTCAGGTTGTAGACGTCCTTGGACCAGTTCTGCACGGTCGTGTAGCGGGCCTTGGCGCCCTCGTGGACGAAGATCTCGACCACGGCGGAGTGCATCGAGTTGACGCTGTAGGTCTGGGCGGTGCAGCCCTCGATGTAGTTGACCTCGGAGCCCTCGTCGGCCACGATCAGCGTGTGCTCGAAGGTGCCCTCGCCGGCACCCTCCATGCGGAAGTAGGACTGCAGCGGCAGGTCGCACTTGACGCCCGGCGGGATGTAGCAGAAGGCTCCGCCCGACCAGACCGCGCCGTGCAGTGCGGAGAACTTGTTGTCCTGCGGCGGGACGCACTTGTTCATGAAGTACTTCTCGACCAGCTCGGGGTACTCGTTGACGGCCGTGTCCATCGAGCAGAACAGGATCCCCTGCTTGGCGTACTCCTCCTTCAGGCCCTCGTACACGGGCTCCTGGCGCCACACGCCGACGACGCCGGCCAGGTGCTCGCGCTCGGCCTGGGGGATGCCGAGGTCCTCGTAGGTCTGCTTCATCTCCGCCGGGACCTCGTCCCAGCTGTTGAAGCGACCGGCCGTGGGCGGCGAGTACAGCACGAGGTCGTCGAGGTTCAGCCCGCTGAGGTCCGGGCCCCAGCTCGGGATCGGCTTGCGTTCGAAGATCTCCAGCGACTTCAGCCGTTTCTCGGCCATCCAGTCGGGCTCGCCCTTGATCTTGGACAGCTCGCTGACGACCTCTCGCGAGATGCCCTGGCGGGCGCGCAGCTGACCCTGCTCGTCCTCGACGATCGGGCTGGGTTTGGCGATGCGGTCAATCGTGGCCATGAAGATCCTCGCTACTGGTTGGACTGGCGAATCCTGTGCTCTGAAGTAGGAATTGTATCGCGGCCGCCACCCGGCCCGAGTGCGCGCGACTCGTCTGTCCGCGGTCCGAGCGCCCGGGCATCGGATCCGCTCATGCGGGCCAGGCGTTGTCGCCCGTGACCGCGCTGCGCACGACCTTCAGGTTCAGCAGCGCACACTTGCGCCTGGTCGCCGAGACGGGTATTCCCAGCAGCTCGATCATCCAGTCGGCGTCCAGCCCCCCGACGTCCGAGAGCGCCATGCCCTTGAGCTCCTCGGAGGCGATCGAGGCCGCCGCCTGGGAGATCGCGCAGCCGTGCCCGTGGAAGCGGATCTCCTCGATGCGCTCCTCGTCCACGCGTATGTGCACGCCGAGCTCGTCCCCGCAAAGCGGGTTGTGCTCGAGCGCCTCCAGGTCGTGCGGATCCAGCTCGCCGAAGTTCCGCGGGCGCTTGTAGTGGTCGAGGATGTAGTCCCGGTAGAGGTCGTCCATCTCTACAGCCCGAAGACCTCGCGGCCGCTCAGCAGCGACTCGGCCAGCGCGTCGATGTCGCTCTCGTCGTTGTAGACCCCCAGGCTCGCCCGCGCCGTCGCGCTGACGCCGAGGCAGCGCATCAGCGGCTGGGCGCAGTGGTGCCCCGCGCGAACGCAGACGCCGTCCCGGCCGAGGAGCTCGGCGACGTCGTGAGGGTGCATGCCCTCCACCGTGAAGGACGCCAGCGCCCCGCGTTCCCGCGCGTCGGGCGGACCGACCACCCGTACGCCCGGAACGGCGGCCAGGCGGGTCAGCATGTGGGCGGTCAGGGCGTGCTCGTGCTCGCGCACGCGCTCCATCCCCAGCCTGTCCAGATAGTCCACCGCAGCCCCCAGGCCGACCGCCTCGGCGATCATCGGCGTACCCGCTTCGAACTTGAAGGGCAGCTCGTTCCAGGTCGTCTCCTGCAGCCCGACCGAGGCGATCATGTCGCCGCCCGTCAGGAATGGTTCCATCGCCTCGAGCAGCTCCTCGCTGCCGTGGAGCACGCCGATGCCCGTGGGCCCGAGCGCCTTGTGGCCCGTCCAGGCGTAGAAGTCGGCGCCGAGGGCCGCGACGTCGACCGGCATCTGCGGGACCGCCTGGGCGCCGTCGACCAGCGTGATCGCCCCGGCCGCCCGGGCCCTGGCGGCGATCTCCGCGACGGGGTTGATCGTCCCGAGCACGTTGGACACGTGAGCGAACGCCACGATCCGCACATCGCCCCGGGCGAGCTGGTCGTCCAGCTCCTCCAGGGAGAGCCGTCCGTGCTCGTCCAGCTCCAGGTAGCGCAGGCTGGCGCCGCGCTCGCGGCAGAGCTGCTGCCAGGGGACGATGTTCGCGTGGTGCTCCATCTGCGTGATCAGGACCGCGTCGCCCTCTCCCACGTTCGCCCGGCCCCACGAGTAGGCGACCAGGTTGATCGCCTCGGTCGCGTTCTTGGTGAAGATCGTCGTGCGGGGCGCCGCCCCGGTGAAGGCCGCGATACGCTGGCGCGCGTCTTCGAATGCCGCGTCGGCCTCCTGGGCGAGGGGGTACACGCCCCGGTGCACGTTGGCGTTGTGGTTGGCCAGGTGGTCGGCCAGCGCGTCGATCACGACCTGCGGCTTCTGCGAGGTCGCCCCCGAGTCGAGGTAGATCAGACCCC
This sequence comes from uncultured Solirubrobacteraceae bacterium, assembly GCA_963760785.1. Taxonomy (GTDB): domain Bacteria; phylum Actinomycetota; class Thermoleophilia; order Solirubrobacterales; family Solirubrobacteraceae; genus Palsa-744. The sequence goes on from CAVXEL010000003.1 coordinate 716,061, forward strand.
GGCCGCCCGGCCTCGAGAAGATCGGGAAGTCGGCCCGGACCGCCAGCGAGTGCTCAGCGACTGGTGGCATACGTCTCGATGTCCTCCCGCGCCGCGGCGAGCTTGGCCGAGATCTTCGCTCGCACAAGCTCCTCCAGCGGCTCGTCGGCCAGCTCGGCGAGGAGCGGCTCGAAGAACCCTTCGACGATGATCCTGACGGCGCTCGCCCGGTCCAGCCCGCGGCTCTGCATGTAGAAGATCGCGGCCTCGTCGAGCTCGCCGACCGTGCCGCCATGTGACGCCGAGACATCATCGGAGGAGACCAGCACCGAGGGGATCGCGTCGATCCGGGCCTTCGGCGAGAGCATCATCGAGTGGATCTGCAGGTAGGTGTGGGTCTGCTGTGCGCCGGGGTCGATCTGGATCAGGCCCTCGAAGCTGGCGCGGCTCTCTCCCGTGGCGGCTCCCCGCCAGTGAACGTCGCCGCCCGACGGTCCGGTCTCGTGCAGATCGGCGGCGAATACGTCCAGGTGCTCGTCGTCCTCGGCGAAGAACAGTCCCCGGAAGGCCATGTCGCCACCCGGCTCGGAGACGGCCAGCTCGAGGTGCTGGCGGACCAGGTGGCCTCCCAGCAACGCCGGCAGCCAGTGGCAGTAGGCGTCGCGCCCGACGCCGACGAAGCGGGTCGAGACGTCGAACACCTCTCCGCGGCCCCAGTCCTGCAGCTGGGCCAGCCGGCAGCGGGCGCCGTCCTGCAGGTACAGCTCGAACGCATTCGCGTGCAGGGCCTGGCCGTCGAAGTCCTGGGCGAGGTCGTACTCCTGGACGCGGAAGTCGCTGCCCGGAGCGCCGACGATCAGGGTCCGTCCGTACTGCGCGATCCCGGGGCGGTCGATCGCGTAGACGATCTCGAACGGCGCCTCCACGAGCAGTCCCTCCGGCACGTGCAGGAAGACCCCGCCGGTCCAGAACGCGGCGTTGGCCGCCTCGAGCTTGTGGCGGTCGATCGGCAGGCGCTTCGAGTACCAGGCGGAGACCAGCTCCTGGTGGCGCTCGAAGGCCTGCTCCAGCGAGCACAGGATCACGCCGCGCTCGGCCAGCTGCTCGTCGAGCTCGACCGACACGACCGCGCCGGCGCTCTGTACGATGCGCCCGGCCCGGGGCCGTTCGGGAAGCGTCCTGCTCACGACCTCCGGCACGCCCTGCTCGCTGACACTCGTCTGCAGCGCGTCGAGGTCGAGGCTCTGCAGGCTCGTGGTCCAGAAGCCCGACCGCCGCCAGATGGGGAGCTCGGTGCTCTCGAAGGCCTTCAGCGCCGCCTCGCGCAGCTCGCCCAGCGAGCGTCCGTCGCCCGCGCCCGCGCCGGCCAGCGCCTGGTAGAGCGTCGCCTCGCGATGGCGTCCCGCCTTGACCTTGACGGCGGCGGCGCCATTGTCGGTGGTCTCCGCCGCGCCGGCGCCCGCCGGGTCAGACATCCTCGCCACCGGCGAGGACCGCGCCGACCTCTTGGCGGATCTGGTCGTAGCCCTCGCGCTCGAGGCGCTCGACCAGCTCCACGCCGCCCTCCAGCACGATGCGGCCGTCCATCAGGATGTGGACGAACTCGGGCTTGACGTAGTGGAGGATGCGCTGGTAGTGCGTGATGATCAGCGCGCCCAGGCCCTGCTCGTCGTGCAGGCGCTGCACGCCCTCGGCGACGGTCCGCAGGGCGTCGATGTCCAGGCCCGAGTCGGTCTCGTCGAGGATCGCCACGTCGGGCGCCAGCATCGCCATCTGCAGGATCTCGGCGCGCTTCTTCTCGCCGCCGGAGAAGCCGTCGTTCAGGTGGCGGGAGGTGAAGGCGCGGTCGACGTCCAGGAGCTCGATCGCGTGCTGCAGCTGGGTGCGGAACTCCTTGACCTGGATCGGCTCCTCCCGTTTGGCGTTGATCGCCATGCGCAGGAAGTTGGCAACCGACACGCCGGGGATCGACACGGGGTACTGGAAGGCCAGGAACAGCCCCGCCTTGGCCCGCTCGTGCGGCGCGGCCTCGGTGATGTCCTCGCCCTTGAAGGTGATCGACCCCTCGGTGATCTCGTAGGAGGGGTGGCCCAGCAGCGTGTTCGCCAGCGTCGACTTGCCCGAGCCGTTGGGTCCCATCAGCGCGTGGATCTCGCCGCGGTTGATCTCGAGGTCGACTCCGCGGAGGATCTCGCGCTCCTCGGTGCGCACGTGCAGGTCTCTTATCTCTAGGTCGGCCATGTTCTCCGTTCAGGCTCCGGTCGTCAGGGGTTGGATTTGAATGGGTGTGGGACCCAGCGCGGGGGTGATGAGCAGGTCGGACAGGGTCGTCTCGCGCAGCGTGGCGATGATCGAGAAGCGGACCCGCGTCCACAGCAGCTTGGTCGGGCAGACGTGCTCACGGTCGGACTCCCGGGCGCAGACGATCGACCCGTCGGCCGCCTCGGAGATGCACTCGATCGGTGCGATCGAGCCCTCCAGCGCCTCGACGACCTCGGCCATCGTGATCTGGGAGGCCGGCCTGGCCAGCATGTAGCCGCCGCGCGATCCGCGACGCGAGTCGACCAGCCCCGCCTTGCGAAGGCGGGCGACGAGATGCTCCAGATAGGCCAGCGGCAGGCCGTCGTGGGCCGCGATCTCCGCCAGCGGGACGGGCTGTCCGCCCTCGCCTCCGCTGCGTCGAGCGAGCTCCACCATCACGCGTACGCCGTACTCGGCCTTGGTTGAGAACATCATCGTACGATTTCCTACCTGCGAGCTAGGGTATCAGGGGTGGGCGGGCTCCCCGGCCAACTTCCCGATGTCGTGGACCAGGGCTTCGGGGGTCAGCTGTTCCTGGCCGTAGAGCACTCGCTCCCTGCCCTGGGGATCGACCAGCAGCACCGTCGCGAACCGGTCGAAAGCGCTGCTCCCGGCCGACGCCGGCGTCACGCGGTACCCCTTCCACACCCTGCTCAGTTGCGATTGCGTGCCGGTCAGGTAGTGCACCCGGCCGCTGAGCGACACCTGGGCGAGGAACTGGCGCACGCTCGACGGGGTGTCGCCGCCGGGGTCGGCGCTGACGATCAGCACGGGCACCGGCTGGGCGAGTTCGTCAAGCGCGCCCCGGATCTGCTGGGCGATCAGCACGCAGCTCGCCCCGCAGTGCGAGTACAGGAAGGCGATCACGACGGGATGACCCCGCTGCGCGCCGAGGGAGATGGTCCGTCCGTACTGGTCGGTCAACTGGAAGTCCGGAGCCAGAGTCGTGCCCGGCAGCGCCGCGCCGTCGAAGCCACCCTGCTGGGAGCCAGACGGCGACGAGCCCTGGGGGGTCGTCTCCTGGGCGGCAGACGGCGGGGAGCTCGTCGATGGTTTCGAGGAGGAGCCGCCGCCGGCCAGGATCGCGAACACCAGCGCCGCAAGCAGCAGCACGCCCATCGCGATCGGAAGGGCTGTCCGGCGGCTTCCCCTCATCCGGCCCAGCCTAGGGCAGCGCGGGAACGGCGGCGCCGGAGAGGGGGTCCTCGGGAGCTCTCGACCGTCCGCGCGAGACCGTCCCAGGCTCTCCCGGTGGGCGTTCTCAACTCCTTGCAACCCTTGGCAGATGGCTCCCAAATGGCGCTATACTTTGTGAAGTCTATGAATCCCGACCCTGGTTTAGGAGTTTTGAGATGAGTCTGTCCGGTTCAGAGCTGCTCCGGCAAATCAAGAGCCAGATCCAGGAGGTCGACCCCTCCGAGGTCAAGGAGCTGATCGATGAGGGCGTCGCGATCGTCGACGTCCGCGGCAGCGAAGAGTTCGCCACGGGCCATCTCCCCGGCGCGAAGAGCGTGCCGCGAGGGCACCTGGAGTCCCGCATCGAGGGCGTCGTCCCCGACCGCGCCACCCAGGTGATCCTCTACTGCGCCTCCGGCCAGCGCTCCGCCTACGCCGCGCGGACCCTCACCGAGGATCTCGGCTACGAGCACGTCCGCTCGATGACGGGCGGCATCGCCCTGTGGAAGGACCGCGGCTACGAGGTCGAGGTTCCCCGCGCGCTCAGCGCCGAGCAGCGAGACCGCTACTCCCGCCACCTGCTCATCCCCGAGATCGGCGTCGAGGGCCAGCAGAAGCTGCTGGACGCGAAGGTGCTGCTGCTCGGGGCCGGCGGCCTGGGCTCCCCGACGGCGCTCTACCTGGCCGCCGCCGGCGTCGGCACGCTGGGGATCGTCGACGACGACGAGGTCGACCTCTCCAACCTCCAGCGCCAGGTGATCCACTCCACGCAGCGGGTCGGCATCCCCAAGGTCGACTCGGCCGAGGAGTCCATCCACGCGCTCAACCCCGACGTGAACGTCGTCAAGTACAAGACCCGCATCGACGCCTCCAACATCATGGAGATCATCGAGGGCTACGACGTGATCGTCGACGGCGTCGACAACTTCCCCACGCGCTATCTGCTCAACGACGCGACCGTGCGCCTGCGGATCCCCGTCGTCTCCGCCTCGATCCTGGGCTTCGACGGCCAGCTCTCGGTGTTCAAGCCCTACGAGGGCCCCTGCTACCGCTGCCTGTTCCGCGAGCCGCCGCCGGCCGAGCTCGCACCGTCCTGCGGCGCCAACGGCGTGCTCGGCGTGCTGCCCGGCACGATGGGCCTGCTGCAGGCGACCGAGGTGGTCAAGCTCGTCCTCGGCATCGGCGATCCGGCGATCGGACGGCTGCTGCTCTACGACGCGCTGGGCGCGACTCTGACCGAGGTCAAGGTCCACCGCGACCCCGAGTGCCCGATCTGCTCGCGCAACCCCGACGAGATCGGCGACGAGGAGATGGGCGTGTTCCCCGACTACGAGGCGTTCTGCGCCGCAGCCGGCTAGCGGCCCGCCGGTGCTTCGCCAGGCTGCGTCCTCGGTCGCTCATGTGGTTTCGCACACTTCGCTACCTGGGTCCCTGCCTGGCTCGACCGGCGAGCCGCTAACCGGTAGGCGTCCGCGCTAAGGTGCCGCGAGTCATGGCGACGATCAAGATCCCCCCAGTCCTGCGAGCGTCGGTGGGCGGCGAGAAGGAGGTCGGAGCCTCGGGCGGCAACGTGGGCGAGGTGCTGCGCGACCTCGCCGCCACGCATCCCGCGACCGAGAGCCAGCTGTTCGCCGCAGACGGCGCGCTGAACCGCTACGTGAACGTCTATCTCAACGACGAGGACGTGCGGGTGCTCGACGGTCTCGACACGGCCGTGAGCGAGAGCGACACGCTGGTCATCCTGCCGGCGATGGCCGGCGGGCGCCGCTAGTCCAAGCGGCCGCCGCGCGTCCGCGGGGCTACTGCTCGCGGGTCCCTCTGCCGATGGGGCGGCCATGGACAAGACCACGCCATGCGCCCAGTGCGGCCGGCCGATCGGCCTCTACGAGCCCGCCGTCACGGTGCGCGCTCTCCCGCCCGACCCGCCAGAACGTAGTGCTGACGCCCCCGACCGCTTGCGCTACCACCTCGAGTGCTGGCAGGGCGCGCCCAGCCGTCTGCGGGTCGCCGCGTAACGCCAGCGCGGCGGGGCACGTGCGCGCCCGGTTGGTCCGGCGGGCGGCCCGGTGCCCTCGCCCGTCCGCCGGCTATGCGGCTCGGGCCCGCTCCTGGTCCTGCGCCGGGGTCGCCTCGGCGGCAGGGATCCGGCTCATCGCGTGCTCGGCCAGCGCGGTTATCGTCAGCGACGGGTTGACGCCGACGTTCGCCGGGATCGCCGCGCCGTCGCAGACCAGCAGGTTCTCGTAGCCGAAGACGCGCTGATCGGCGTCCACCACGCCCTGCTCGGCGTCGGGGGCGATGACCGCGCCGCCGAGGATGTGGGCGGTGGTGGGGATGTTCAGGAGCGCCTCGGTGACCGAGCTCTGGGCGATCCCCCAGTACGCTGGGCGAACCATTCGGCGGCCTTGTTGGCCACCGGGATGAACGTCGGGATAGGCCGCTCGGGGTCCTGTTCGGTTTGGAGCCAGAAGGAGCCGAAGGGGCCTTTTCGGGGGCGCAGGGAGATCGCGTTGTCGAGCGTCTGCATCACCAGGATGATGATCGTCCGCCGGGACCAGTGCTTGGGAAAGGCGATCTTCGCTAGCCGCCTCGGGTGGAGCAGGAGCTGGGCGAACAGCTTGATGGGGCGCGTCAGGCGCGTGCCGTCCCCGGTGAGCAGCGTGTAGAGCAGCCGCATCGAGTTGCCGGCGTCGCCGTAGGTGACCGTCTCGATGTGGGTGTGGGGGTCGGGGTAGATGGAGGAGGTGATCGCCACCCGCTTGATCAGGTCCTCGGGGTAGTCCTCCGGCACGGTGACCGTGAGGATCGACTCGGAGTTGGTCCTCACGAGCTCTCCCAAGCGGGCGGAGATCCGGGGCAGCGACCCTTTGACCCGGCACCGCTGGAGCAGCTTGTTGGTGCCCAGGGGCCCGGCGGAGACGACCACGCCTCGGGCGCGCTGGACGCGGCGGTCCTTCTTCAGCCACGCTCCGGAGCGGACGCTTTCCACCTCGTACCCGTCGGCCCCCTCGCTCCCCCCGAGCGGGCGGATGTCGATCACGGTGCGTTCGGGCATCACCCGGGCGCCGAGCTTCTCGGCGAAGTAGAGGTAGTTCTTGACGAGCGTGTTCTTGGCTCCGTGGACGCAGCCCACCATGCAGCGCCCGCACAGCTCACAGCCGGTGCGGTCGGGACCCTCGCCGCCGAAGAACGGGTCCGGGACGGTCTTGCCCGGCTCGCCGAAGAAGATCCCCACGGGGGTCCTTTTGTAGCTGTCCCCGACTCCGAGCTCCTCGCCCAGCTCTCGCAGCAGCTGGTCGGCGGGATCCTCGTGCGGGTTCTGGACGACTCCTAGCATTCGCTGCGCCTCGGCGTAATGGGGGGCGAGCGTCGTCTCCCAATCCTCCATCTCCGCCCACTGGCGGTCCTGGAAGAACGCCTGCGGGGGCACGTACAGCGTGCACGCATAGCCGAGGCTCCCCCCGCCGACGCCGCAGCCGGAGACCACCGAGACGTCCTTGAAGGTCGTAAGCCGGAAGATGCCCTTCATGCCCAGTCGCGGGTTCCAGAAGTAGCGCTTCGGCATCGCCCGTGGAGCTCGGGAAGTCACCGTCGGCGAACCTCCTGCCGCACTCGAGCACGCCGACCGAGTAGCCCTTCTCGGAAAGCCGCAGCGACGAGACGCTGCCGCCGAAGCCGGAGCCGATCACCAGCCAGTCGAAGTCGAATCCGTCGCCCGTCCGATCCATTTGGTCCCCTCGATCGTTGCCGGCCGGGATCTTAGTGGAGGATTGGCCAGCCAGCCAACTCCCAGCCCGCGCGAGCTATTTGAACTTGTGCTTGGTGAAGCGGATCGATCCCGACCACGTGTAGTCCTGCGTGCAGGTGTTGCCGCCACCGCTGCCGCAGTCGCTCGAGACCATCTCGGCCGGCCCGATCGAGACGTGCTTCGTGACGGTTCCGTGCTTGAGGTCACCGGGCGAGAGCGTGACCGTCGCCGACAGCGGCTGAACTTCCGGAAGGCCGCCGCTCGTGTGCTTGGTCCCCGGGCTGACGAAGCCGCGGATGATGTCCTGCCAGTAGTCCATCGGGTTGCAGGGGAGCACCCCGTCGCCGGCCCCCGAGGTCGTTTCGTAACCGGTCAGCGCGACGAAGTTGAAGACCAGGCCGTGGCGGCCCGCGGCGCGGTGGACCTTGGCCGCGCCGCCACCGCCGCCGAAGCTGGTCTTGGGCAGCCCGAGCATGCCGCTGTTGGAGCAGTCCTCGCCGACGCTGCCGGTGTTCGTGATCTTCCACGAGCCGCTGCCCTCCTGGCCCAGGCCGAACGCGGGGAACGAGGTGGAGACGAGCGGGCTGCGACGCCTTCACCGGTATCAGCACGTGTGTGAAGACCGTGTTCCACTTCCAGCTCGCTTCTTCCTTGAGATCAGAGCCGCCCTCGCCGGTCAGGTTGCGCGTGTAGCTGCCCTTGCCGTTGAAGGCGATCGTGTACTCGAAGAAGGGCTGGAAGGTGATCGCCGTCGCCTGCGCGCAGACGGTCGCGCAGAGCGCGACCACAAGCCCCGAGCCCCATCCCAGCCGCAGTCGCCAGATCCTCGTCACGTCGATCGCCCCCTGTCGGTGTATTCCCGTGCGAGGCGCCCAGTGACGACCCCCGAGGCACGCGAGCCTACCAGCGACGGGGGATGCCCCGACGTCGCTCGTGCGCCTCGCTATATTCCGTGAAGTAATGGCGGTGGAGAGGCTCAGGAACCGGCCGTGCGGGGGGCGTTACGGCGACATCGTGCAGTCGATCGGCAACACGCCGCTTGTCGAGCTGCCTCATCTCTCTCCGAAGCCGGGCGTGCACATCTGGGCCAAGCTCGAGTCGCGCAACCCGACCGGCTCGGTCAAGGACCGCGTGGCCCGTGCGCTGATCGAGGACGCCGAGGCGAAGGGGGCGATCTCCCCAGGCCAGACGATCCTCGAACCGACCTCGGGCAACACGGGCATCTCGCTGGCGATGATCTGCTCCCTGAAGGGCTACCGGCTGAAGGTCGTGATGCCCGAGAACGTCACGCCCGAGCGGACCCAGCTGCTGCGCATGTACGGCGCGGAGATCGTCTACTCGCCCGGCGACCAGGGCTCCAACGGCGCGGTCGCGATGGCGCTGGAAATGGCCACCGACGAGCCCGGCTGCTACATGCCCTACCAGTACGGGAACGAGGCCAACCCCGGTGCTCACTACAACGGCACCGCCGTCGAGATCCTGGAAGAGCTCGACGAGGTCGCGGCCTTCGTCGCGGGGCTCGGCACGGGCGGGACGCTGATGGGCAACGGCAGGCGCCTGAAGGAGACCTTCGGGGACGCCGTGAAGATAGTCGCGGCGGAGCCCATGCAGGGCGAGCCCGTCCAGGGCCTGCGCTCGCTGGATGACGGCTTCATCCCGCCGATCATCGACCTCAGCCTGCTGGACCGGAAGATCTTCGTCACGAACCGCGACGCGATCGTCTGGACGCGCAAGCTGCTCGACGAGGAGGCGCTGTTCGCCGGGGTCTCGACCGGCGCGATCGCCAGCATCGCCGTGCGCATCGCGGGGGAGCTGGACGAGGGCAACGTCGTCTTCGTCGTCGCAGACGACGGCTGGAAGTACCTGTCCAGCGGCATCTACACGCTGCCGGTCGACGAGATCGAGAACCTCGAGTCGACCGTCTGGTGGTAGCGGCGCAGGAGCGCCGGAAGCCTCGTCGATGATCATCGAGCGGGATCTGCTGGACGACGTGATCGCCCACGCGCGGGACGAGTACGACGCCGAGTGCTGCGGGATGATCGCCTACGGGACACTCCTACCGGACGGCGCCGGCACCGCCGTGCGGGTGCACCGCGCGCAGAACGTCTTCGCCAGCCGGAAGCGCTTCGAGATCGACGGCCGCGAGCTGCTGAGGACCCTCGGCGAGTTCGAGGACCAGGGTCTGGAGCTCGGCGCGATCTACCACTCACACACCCACACGGCGCCGTACCCGTCCCAGACCGACATCAACTTCGCCGCGAACTGGCCCGGCCTGGAGTGGGTGATCGTCGGGCTCGCCGACGGCGACGGCCGGAGGTCCGGTCGTTCCTGATCGAGGACGGCCAGGTCCGCGAGGTGCCGCTGGAGGTGCGCTGATGGCGCAGGAGCAGCTGATCTGCCCGCGTTGCGCGCGGACACACACGCTGAAGGAGCGCTTCTGCGAGCAGTGCGGCATGCCGCTGGTCCAGGCCGGAGCGCATCCCGACGCCAGCGAGCGTCAGCGCTGGGCCCGCAAGATCAAGCCTCAATACACCGAAGGCGCACTGGTGAAGGTGGCGCGGGCGGCCAACCAGCCGGAGGCCGAGTTGATCGAGACGCTGCTGCTGGAAGAGGGCATACCCAGCATGCAGCGCCGGTCGGGCGGCTTCGACGTGCCGGACTTCCTGGCGGCCGGGCCAAGGGACATCCTTGTGCCCGAGTCGGGGGCGCAGGCGGCTCGCGAAGCCTTGGCCCCCGACGGGCCCAGCCCCGCCGGCAGCGGCTAGACCAGAACCGGCTGGCCGGCTTCGCTGGTGATCCCGCGGATCTCCTCGGAAGCCCGCTCGAACTCGGCGTCCGAGAGCACCGGCGTGCCCTCGAAGGGAAGTTCGCGCTGAAGTTCGACCCAGGCGGTGGGGCCGCCGTACTCGTCCTTGACCTTGACCGTCACCGGCCGTGGGATGCGGTAGGTGCGCAGCAGCAGGACGTGCAGGGGCTGGCGTCCGCGCCAGCCCAGCCGCTTTTCGGCGTAGTCGGGGGTCCACACGTAGAACGGCGAGAGCGCGTCGACGCAGCGGGGGTCGACGATCGTGAAGTGGTCGGTCACTTCAGCCCACGCCCGGATCCGCACCCGGTCCGGCTGCTGCACGGGGACACCCGAGACGAAGTTGTGCAGCGGCGGCTCGCCGTCGCTCCAGACCCCCTCCTCGAGCGCCCTGCGGAGCTCCGGCTGGTGGGACTCGCGAACCAGGTCGCCGGTCTGGTGGTCGAAGGTGGGGTACAGGAAGAACCGTTCGTGAGCGAGCCTGAAGGGCCTGTCACCCTGCGGCGGGACGCCCTTGCGGAGCGTGAGGAGCTGCTCGCCTTCCGCCAGGGCGCGGACGGTGACAGCCCATTCTCTGAAAGCAATTGGCATGGAGGCAACCGAAACTTGTTGAGAGGGGAAAAGGTCCTGCTATTTGGCCATGTACGCCAACCCTCGGGCGCCAACGGCCTCGTTAAAGATACGAAACCTGGGCGAAAATCCCAAATCCCCTGCAAATCCGCGTCATTTTCGGCCAATCCTGTCTGACTGGCCAGTCAAACCCCTCACAGCCGAGAGGCGTGGCGAGGTGGAGAGCCACCGCGCTGCGTCAGCCCTCCAGCCGGCGGTCGGCGAGCCCCTCGGCGGCCTCGATGATCGCGGCGTAGTCGTCGTCGGCGCGGCCCCGGCCCATCGCCGCCGTCAGCAGGTCCCTCGCGTGGGCCGCCGCCGGGAACGGCACGCCCGAGCGCTGTGCCTCCTCCAGGCACAGTCGCACGTCCTTGAGCATGTGGGCGGTCTTGAAAAGGGTCGTGAAGTCGTGCGTGCGCATCGCGGCGGACTTCAGCTCGAGCTGAGCAGACCCGCCCGAGCCGGCGCCGGCCACCTGGACCAGCGCGTCGAGGTCGACGCCGGTGGCCTGCGCGAGCAGCAGCGCCTCGGCGACCGCCGCGGCGTTGGCCGCTCCCAGGGAGTTGTTGATCAGCTTGAGCATCTCGCCCTTGCCGAGCTCGCCGACGTGCAGGACGAGGCTGCCCATGGTCTCCAGCAGCGGCCTGGCCCGCTCGAAGTCCGCCTCCTCGCCGCCCGCCATGATCGTCAGGGTGCCATCCTGCGCCCGCGGCGAGGAGCCCGTCACGGGCGCGTCGAGCATGTGTGCTCCGCGCTGCGCCAACGCCGCGCCGATCCGTCGCGTTTCGGGCGGACCGATCGTCGAGCAGTCGACGCACAGCAGTCCCGGGCGCGCTCCCTCGCTCGCGCCGTGCTCGCCCAGCAGCACCGCGGCGACCTGCTCGCCGTCGACGACCATCGTGATCACGATCTCGCTCTGGGCGGCGACCTCGGCCGGGGTCCGCATCGCGCTGCCGCCATGCTCCTCGACCCACGCCTGCGCCTTGCCGGGGGTGTGGGTCCAGACCGACAGCTCCCAGCCCGCCCGGGCCAGGTTCGCGGCCATCCGCGAGCCCATGATGCCGAGGCCCAGAAAGCCGATGCGCTCAGTTCTCTGCTGTGCCTGCATCTCCGAATCCTCCTCCGCCGGGTGTTTCGATGCGCAGCCGTTGCCCCGGCGCCAGCGTACCGGTCGCCTTGCCCGCCAGCGGGTGGCCGTCGAGCAGATCGCGTCCAGGCTGCCCGTCCTTCCCTCCGGCCGCGCCGCGCGGCCCGTGCCGGCGGCGCTCTGCGATCAGGGAGAAGCTCATCGGGGCGAGTGCCTGCAGCTCCCTGACCACGCCGTCGCCGCCGCGGTGGCGGCCCGCGCCGCCCGAGCCGCGGCGCAGCGCGTACTCCACCACGCGCAGGGGGAATTCGCGCTCCAGCGCCTCGACCGGCGTGTTCAGCGTGTTGCTCATCGCCACGTGCACGCCGCTCGGCCCGTCGGCCGTCGGCGACGCTCCCTGGCCGCCGCCCAGCGTCTCGTAGTAGGAGAAGTCGGCGTTGCCCATGCTGAGGTTGTTCATCGTTCCCTGGCCCTGGGCGAGCCCGAATGCGCTCAGCACCATGTCGGCGACCCGCGAGGAGGTCTCGACGTTGCCCGCCGCGACGGCGGCGCCCGGGCCTGGCGTTGAGCAGCGGTCCGCGTGGCGCCCGAACCTCGATCGGCCTGTAGGCGCCCGAGGTGGGGGGGATGTCGGGATCGGTGAGGACGCGCACGGCGAACATGCACGCCGACGCGGTGACGGCCAGCGGGCAGTTGAGGTTGCCGGCGTGCTGGGGCGCGCTGCCGGCGAAGTCCAGCACCAGGCGCCCCTCGCGCAGCTCGGCTCGCAGCCGCAGCGGCAGGTCGCCCTCGCGGCCCTCCAGCACGTCCTCGGCCTCGCGGACGCCCTCGCCGAGCTCGGCCAGGCAGGCGCGCGTGCGTCGCTCGGCGTAGTCCAGGACGGCGTCCGTGCCCTCCCGCAGTCGCGCCGGGCCGAGCCGGTCGGCCAGCTCGCCGAGCCGCAGCCCGCCGACGCGGTTGGCCGCCAGCTGGGCGCGCAGGTCGGCGCGGCGCTCGTCGGGCTGGCGCATCGTCCCGGCGAGCTCCTCGATCGCGTCCCCGTCCAGCGGGCGCGGGGAGATCACGACGCCCTCCTCCTCGAGGCTGCGTGCTGTCGGCGGGCATCGAGCCGGGACGCGCGCCGCCGACGTCGGCATGGTGGGCGCGGCTGGCAGCGAAGCCGATCAGCCCGTGCGGCGAGGAAGACCGGCGTGATCACGGTGATGTCGGGCAGGTGGGTGCCGCCCGCGAACGGGTCGTTGAGGATCCAGGAGACGCCCGGCCGGTGGCGCTCGTCGAGCACCGCGCCGACCGCCGCGGGCATCGCGCCGAGATGGACCGGGATGTGCTCGGCCTGCATCACCATCTGGCCGTCCGCGTCGAACAGGCCCGTCGAGGCGTCCCGACGCTCCTTGATGTTCGACGAGTGGGCCGAGCGGATCAGGACGACGCCCATCTCCTGACAGCCCGCGCGCAGCGCGCCGGTCAGCACCTGGAGCTCGATCGGGTCGAGCATCCTCAGGTCCTCCGCTCCGCGGCGAAGCGCGATCGTCCCGTGGGCGTCCACCCGCCCCTTCCAGCCCGGCGGCACCAGCAGCGTCGAGTCGGGCAGCGCGAACAGCGCAGGGCCCTCCACGGCGCGTCCCCGGCGCCGGCTCGCCGCGCAGCACCCGTGTCTGCACGCTCGCACCGGCGAACGACACGGCTCGGCATCTCGACCGCGGGTTCCCGGCCGCTGGCCGCGGCGAGCCGCAGCTTCGGCGCCCTGCCCAAGGCCGAGGCGCGGATGTTGACCAGCTCGAGCTCGGCCTCCTCGTCCCGGTAGCCGTAGCGGGCGTCATGCGCCTCGCCGAACGCCTCTCGCAGCTCCTGCGGCCCGAGCCGCGGCGACTGCCCCGGTTCGCGCTCTTCCTCGACGGGCAGCTCGAAGGACTGGCCGCGGTAGCGCAGCTCGTGGCGCACCCGCACGCGCGTCGCGGCCTCCCCGAGCGCCCCGCGGGCCTCGGCGATCAGGGCGTCTCGATCCTGCGCCAGCGAGGCGCGGCTGAGCGAGCCGCCGCGCAGCATCACCGTCCGGGCCGCGTCACGGCGGGGCGCGGCGGCCGCCAGCCCGAGCGCCGAGAGCACGCCGGACGCCCGCGGACACAGCACCCGCGAGACGGCGAGGCCTCTCGGCCAGCGCGACCGCGTGCAGCGGACCGGCCCCGCCGAATGGCAACAGCGCGAAGGAGCGGGGGTCGATGCCCGCGCTCGACAGTCATCAGCCGCAACGCGCCGAGCATCTCGGCCTCCGCCACCTGCACGATTCCTTCGGCGCAGGCCGGCGGCTCGAGGTCGAGCCGGCCCGCGAGCAGCTCTACGGCTCGCTCGGCCGCGGCCCGGTCGAGTCGCAGCCCGCCGGCCAGCGGCGAGTCCTCCAGCAGGCGGCCCAGCAGCAGGTTCGCGTCGGTGACCGTCGGCAGCGCGCCGCCCCTGCCGTAGCAGGCGGGTCCCGGGTCGGCTCCCGCCGAGGCGGGGCCGACCCGCAACGCCCCGCCCGGGTCGCGCCAGGCGATCGAGCCGCCGCCCGCGCCGACCGTGTGGATGTCCAGCGCCGGAAGGGCGACGGGGCCGTCCGGCGATCACGCGCTCGGCCGTCTCGGGGACCTGGCCGGACTCGATCAGGCAGACGTCGCAGGAGGTGCCGCCCATGTCGAAGCAGGCCACGTTCGGCTCGTCCGCCGAGGCCGGCCAGCAGCTGTGCGCCGGCGACGCCGCCGGCGGGGCCCGAGAGCACGGTGAGGGCGGCGTGCTGCGCCGGCCGCTGACGGCGTCGGTCAGGCCTCCGGAGGACTGCATGATCTGCGGCTCGCCCAGGCCCGCCGCCGCGGCCTGCCGCGCAGAGGCTGCGACAGATAGAGCTCGAGCAGCGGGGAGAGCGCGGCGTCGAGCGCCGTGGTCGCGGTTCGCTCGTACTCGCGGAATGTCCCGACCAGCTCGCTCGACAGCGACACCGGGACCTCCGGCAGCCGCTCTGCGCAGGAGCACGCCGATGGCGCGCTCGTGCGAGGCGTCGGCGTAGGAGTGCAGCAGCGACACCGCCACCGCCTCGGGATCGGCGTCCCGGATGCGCTCGACCAGCGCGCGCGCGCGCGACGGATCGAGCGCCTGCAGGATGCCGTCGTGGCCCGATCCGCTCCGGCGCGCCGAAGCGCAGCTCCTGCGGCACCAGCGGCGCGGGCGCGTGCTCGGAGAGGCGGTACAGCTGCGGCGCGGTTCTGGCGAGCGAGCTCGACGACGTCGGTGAAGCCGGCCGTTGCCACCAGCGCCGTCCGCGCGGTCCGGCCCTCCAGCAGTGCGTTCGTCGCGACCGTCATCCCGTGGGCGAAGCGCTCGACCTGCTCCGGGCGCGCGCCGGCCCGCTCGAGCACCAGCTCGACTGCTCGCATCACCGCGACGGCCTCCTCGGCGGGTGTGGAGGGGACCTTGGCGGTGTGGATCGTCGCCGTCGGGAGCGATCAGGACGGCGTCGGTGAACGTGCCGCCCACGTCGACGCCCAGGAGCATCGCCCCAGACTAGATGGTTGCCTGCACGGCCCTGCGACGGCCGTCGGCGCGTCAGGCGGCTGCCAGCTCGCGGTCCTCGGTGTCGGCCAGGTGCTGGTGGGAGGGGCAGTAGCCGTTGCGGGCCAGCGGCGTGCGCTGGCAGGCTGAGCCCTTGCGGGTGGTCGCGCGGCAGCGCGGCGGGGCGCCGCTGACGGCCGTGTAGCCCTCGTGCGGGTGCTCGTCGAGGAACTGCTGGGCGTAGCCCAGGTAACGCGCGATCACGAGGTGCACCCGCGCCTGTGCCGCCATCGGGAAGTAGCTGCGGATGTCGCAGAAGAGCGTGCGCTCCGGGCGCGCGAAGTAGTGGCGGTCGATGGCCATGCGCGTGACCACCGCCTCGCACGCCTGCAGCACGGCTTCGTGGTTGCTGGTGTCCGGGGAGCCCGGCGCGGGCACCAGGATGTGCGGAGCGAGCTCCCTGTAGATGGCGCGGCTGAACTGGTACATGGCATCTGCTCCTGACCTCTCTCGATCGAAATGTCACTTGGAGCACACCCGCCGTTCTCACAGACTCCGATCGTCTGAGACTCCTTCCACATGGCGCTAACACCGCTCGGACGGAAAAGGATCGAACATAAAGGTCGCAGACGCCAACCTTTTATGTCGTTCGCCCGGCGCATGCGGCTCAGCGCCAGGTCTGCCATTCGAGGTCGTCCTGGCCCGTCACGACCGCGTGGCGATGGTCGAGCGCGCTGTCGCGCCGGGGATGGTCGGCTCGCAGGTGCGCGCCGCGGCTCTCGGCGCGGGCCAGCCCGCAGCGGGCGATCAGGCGCGCCAGGGGGTGGGGCTCCTCGAGCAGCGCGCGCAAGCCCTGCTCGGTGCGCACGATCCCAGCGTCGCGCCACAGTGCTTCGCGGGTCGACCGCTCGGCCACGCCGGGCCCCGGCAGGCCGGCCAGCGCCTCGGCTTCGGCGCGCGTCGGCCGGGCCGCCTCGGGGGCCGGGCGCGAGAGCGCGTGCGCGACAGCGCGGCGGGCGAAGACGAAGCACTCGCTGAGCGAGTTGGACGCGAGGCGGTTGGCGCCGTGCAGCCCCGTGCAGGAGGACTCGCCCACCGCGTAGAGGTCCTCGACTGTCGAGCGCCCGTCGAGGTCGGTGACGATCCCGCCCATCATGTAGTGCGCGGCGGGCGCGACCGGGATCAGCTCCGTGGTGGGATCCAGCCCAGCCTCGCGCAGCGAGGCGACGACGTTGGGGAAGTGGGCCGGGTCGATCGCCCGCATGTCCAGGCCGACGGACTGCGCGCCCGTCCTGGCCAGCCGTTCCTGGATCGCCCGGGCGACCTCGTCGCGGGGCGCCAGCTCGTCGACGAACCGCTCCCCGGCGGCGTCGTGCAGCGTGGCCCCCTCGCCGCGGATCGCCTCGGTGACGAGGAACCCCTCGCGGCCGCGGACGCCGATCACGGCCGTCGGGTGGAACTGCAGCAGCTCCAGGTCGGCCAGTGCCGCTCCGGCCGCGTGCGCCAGCATCAGCCCGACGCCCTGCGAGCCCGGCGGGTTGGTGGTGCGTGCCCAGAGCGCGGCGGCGCCGCCGGTCGCCAGCACCACGCCCCTGCGCGCCGCGATCGTCTGGCCGTCGCAGGCGAGGCCGCGGCAGCGCCCGTCGGACATCCACAGCGCCCGGGCCCGGGCCCCCTCGAGAACCGTGATCCGGGGGTCGGCGGCTGCCAGGGCGGAGAGCTGCCTGACGACCCTGCGTCCCGTCGCGCTGCCGCCCGCATGAACCACCCGTCGCACCGAGTGGCCGCCCTCCAGCCCGAGCGCGAGCCGCCCGAAGCGGTCGGCGTCGAAGCGGACGCCCAGCGACTGCAGGTCGCGCACGCAGTCGGGCGCCTCCGCCACGAGGATCCGCGCAGCCGAGCGCCTGACGAGCTCCCGGCCGGCGACCTCGGTGTCGCGCAGGTGCAGCTCGAAGCTGTCGTCCTCGGCCAGCGCCGCAGCCAGGCCGCCCTGCGCCCAGTAGCTGGCGGTCTGCGCCAGCGGCGTCGCGGAGACGAGCACCACGCTGGCGCCCTCGCGGGCGGCGCACAGGGCGCCGTAGAGGCCCGCAGCGCCCGCCCCCACGACGGCGATGTCGGCCTCATGAGTGCTCCCCTGGGGAGGGACGGGCATCAGCGGAACCGTATCCCCAGTGGCTCCACCGCCGCCACCCGCCCGCAGGCGGCGGGGGTCGCGAAGGTCCGGCGGCGAGCGCTCGCGACGGCGCTACTTCGTGCCCGGCGAGCCGAGCGTTCCGCTGGGCGGGGTCGTGGCGGGATTGCCCGTCGTCCCCGTGGAGCCGGCGCCGGGCGTGACGGTTGTCCTCGCCGTCACGCCACCCGTGGGAGCGCCGGAGCCTGCCGGCGCGCTCGGCGTCGTGGGAGCCGTCACCGCCGGGGCGGTGGCTCCCGGAGTGGCGGCGGTCGAGGCGGCGCCCGGAGTGGCCGGCAGGGCGGCGGCGGGCGCCGTGGTGAGCGTTCTCGTGACGGGCGCCGGTGCCGGCCCCGAGTCTCCCGCCAGCTTGACCAGCGCGGCCGCCAGCACGCCCAGCGCCAGGGCGGCCACGACTGCGACGACGATCACTGGCGCCTTCCAGTCGGGCGCCGCGGCCAGCCTGGTGCGCGCCGCGGCGCCGCAGCTCAGGCACCACTCCTGCTCGGCGGCCAGCGGCGCGCCGCACAGCGGGCAGGCTTCCGGGGGCGGCCCGGCGGCCGGCGTCCACCCAGGGGACGTCGCGGGCGGGGAGGGCGCCGTCGTGCTCACGAGCCCGGAGCCCGCGGGTGGAGGATCTCAGTCGATTCCTCGGGGCCGGCGGCGTTCCCCCCTCCCCGGACGGGGTCCGCCTGGGGGATGATGCGCGTCGCGGGCGGCAGCGGCGAGCGTCCGCCCGGCATGGCGAGGGGCGGGCCCGACGCCGGCGCCGTGGACGGGGCCGAATCGGGTGCGGGTGTCGATTGGCCGGGCGCCGGCGCGGCGGGGACGGGCGCAGCGCCCTCGTGGGGCTGCGGCGGGGACGCAGCGGCCTGTGACGCCGCAGCCACGGGCTGGGGCGCCGGGTTCGGGGGGGTCCTGCTCGCCGGCTCGGGGTCCGGGGCGGGGGCACCGGCGATCGGAAGGTCTGCGTGCCTGTTCATCGGCAGCCCGCAGTTCGGGCAGAAGCGATCTTCGCTGCCGTGGATCGCCGCGCAGCGCGGACAGGCCGTGATGCCCGCCTCACGCAGCACGGTCACCGGCCGGCGCTCGTGCAGAGCCGCCTCGATGGTGCGCAGCTCGGTGTCGATGTGGCCGACGGTGCTCAGCTTGGCGAGCACCAGGGGGTCGTTGCGCTGGCCGAACCGGTGAAGGTTGAACACCAGTCCGCCGAGGTCCCTGTAGGCCAGCTCACGCGCCCTGCGCAGGAAGCGGGCACGACGACGCGCCTGCCCCCTCGAGCGGAAGCCGGGCTGCTCGGCTGGCGGCGGCGTCTCGGCGGGCTGACTGTCGTCCAGGCTCTGCGCTGCCGGGTCTGGGTTCGTCGTGCCGGAATTCTGATCCACGCCCGATTAACACTACCCGGCCCCTACCCAGAGCGGTCGAGCGCGCTCTTCCATGCATCGCGGACGGCTTCGGCGGTTCTCCGGGCGGAGTAGCGCTCCGCGCGGGGCCTGCCCTGCACGCGCGGGTCCGGCGCCTGCAGGTGCGGGCGGACCGCGGCATGCCAGGACGCGGTGTCGAACTCGGCGCAGAGGGTGCCGTCGAGGCCGGCGAGAGCCTCTGCGTGGATCCCGACGGGCGTCGCCAGCACGGGCACGTTGCACGCCAGCGCCTCCAGCACGGCCAGCCCGAAGCCCTCGCGCTCGGAGGGCACGAGCACGGCGTTGGCGGCGTTGACCCACAGCGGGACCCGCTCGGGCTCGACCGATCCCAGGGTCAGCAGCCGAGCGCCGACCGCGCCGGCAAGGGCCTGGGCGCGGTCGAAGCGCTTCTCCGGTCGGCCCGGGTCGGCGGGGAACAGCAGCAAGGGGCCGTCGGACTCGAGCCCGAGCTGGGCACGGGCGGACTGTCGGGGCATCTCCCGGAAGCGCTCCATGTCCACGCCGCAGGGGAGGACAAGCGCGTGCCGCGCGGCGGCGCCGGGCATCTGCGCGGCAAGGGGCGCGGAGACCGCCGCGGGGAGGTCGATCAGGCGGAGAGCCGCGCGCGTCGCGAGGCGCGTGCGAGGGTCGGCGATGTCCGTGCCGTGAACTGTCAGGGCCCGCACGCGGGCGGGGACGGCCATCGCGGGCCAGGCCGTCAGGCCGAAGTGGGCGTGCACGACGTCCATGCGCCCTCCGCGGCCGTACCGGCGGCGTAGCTCGACGGCTGCTCGCGCCAGCGCCCGCGGGCCGGGCGGGAATTCGTGCAGCTCGACCTCCAGGCCCTCCAGTCGCCGCAGGGCGGCGACCTGGTCGCGGACGAATCGACCGCGCTCGGGATGGGCGGGGTCGGGCTGCATGTTGGAGACCACGAGCGCCCGCACGATCCCTCGGACCGTAGCGCTCTGGAATGATGCCCGCCGTGGACAGCGAGCAAGCCGGCGGCCGCAGCTACGATCGCACTCCCGACGCGCTGCGTCCGGTCTCGATCGAGCCGGGCTTCATGCGCACCGCGACGGGCTCGGCGCTGATCTCGGTCGGAGAGACCAGGGTGATCTGCACCGCCTCGGCCCAGGAGGGCGTTCCCCGCTGGATGTCCGGTCAGGGCCGCGGCTGGTTGACGGCCGAGTACGGAATGCTCCCCGCCTCGACCGGGGAACGCAAGCCGCGCGATGCCACCCGCGGGCGCCAGGACGGCCGGACGGTCGAGATCCAGCGGCTGATCGGCCGCTCGCTGCGCCTGGTGGTCGACTTCCAGCTGCTGGGCGAGCGCACGATCTACCTCGACTGCGACGTCCTGCAGGCGGACGGCGGGACGCGCTGCGCGTCGATCACGGGCGCCTACGTCGCGCTGGCGCTGGCCTGCCGGCGGCTGCAGGACGAAGGCCGCCTCGAGCGCAGCCCGCTCACCGGCTCGGTGGCGGCGGTGTCGTGCGGGGTGGTGGGCGGGGTCCCGCTGCTCGATCTGGACTACCGCGAGGATTCGCGCGCGGAGGTCGACGCCAACGTCGTGATGACCGGGGAGGGGGGGCTGGTCGAGCTGCAGACGACCGGCGAGCGCACACCCCTGTCCCGTGTCCAGCTGGACGAGCTGCTGGCTCTGGCCGAGGCGGGCATCGAGAGCCTGCATGGGCGCCAGCGGCAGGCCATCGCCGAAGCCTCGGTGCTGCCCGCGGACGGCTAGCTGTACGTGCGGCTTCTGCTTGCCACCCACAACGAGCACAAGCGCCGGGAGTTCCAGAGGCTGCTCGCCACGCCGGACGGCGAGGGCTACGAGCTGGACGTCCTGCCCGAGGGGCTCGAGCTGCCTCCGGAGGACGGCGAGACCTTCGCGGAGAACGCGCTGGGCAAGGCCCGCGCCGCCGCTGCGGCCCTGGGCAGGGTCAGCATCGCCGATGACTCGGGCATCCTCGCCGCGGCCCTGGGCGGCGCGCCGGGGGTGCGCTCCGCCCGCTACGCCGGCGGGCAGGCGGGCGACGAGGAGAACCTCGCGAAGCTCCTGCGTGAGGCGCCGGCGGGCAGCGCGCTGGAGTACGTCTGCGTGATCGCCTATGTCGATCCCGAGCAGGAGGTCGAGCGCCTCTTCGAGGGCCGCTGTGCGGGCACCCTCGCCCCCGGGCCGCGCGGCGAGGGAGGCTTCGGCTATGACCCTGCGTTCCTGCCGGACGACACTCCGCCGGCGCCGCGGGGACTGACCATGGCCGAGCTCAGCGACGAGCAGAAGGACGCGATCAGCCATCGCGGCCGTGCCGCCCGCGCGCTGCTCGCCTGGCTCGGCGCACCCGCCGCCTGACGCGGCGTGAGCGTCAGAACAGGTTGATCGCCGCGGAGATCGCCACGGCCAGCCCCAGCCCCGCGTAGCCGGTGTAGCCCGACAGGAGCAGCAGCAGGGCCGTGACGAGAGCCACCATCACGGTGACGATCCAGGCGATACGCTCCATGGCCACGCCCTGATTCTTACGCACCCCCCTGTCCGAATGCGGTGTTAGCGTCGCAAGAACCGTCTTACGAACGAGGAGGCCGAAGTGACGAAGTCTGAGCTGGTCGACCAGGTCGCCGACCGCTCCCAGTTGACCAAGCAGGACGCATCGCGTGCTCTGGACGCGGTGATCGCGACGATCGAGGACGCGCTGCGCCGCGGCAGCGAGGTGTCGGTGTCGGGATTCGGCAAGTTCCACGTCAGCGAGCGCGGCGCCCGCATGGGGGTCAACCCCCGCACCGGAGAGCGGATCCAGATAGCCGCCTCGCGTGTGCCTCGGTTCACGGCGGGCAGCGGCCTGAAGAGCGCGGTCAAGGGGCGCTGAGGACGACCCTGGCCTTCGGCGACAAGCTGGCCGCGCGGGTCGCCGAGCGAGAGTCCCAGCTCGTCCTGGGCCTCGATCCCGACCCCGCGGCGCTGTGGGCTCTCGGGTCCGCCGTCGAGACCTCGTCGGCGCCCCGGGACGCCGCGTCGCGGGCTGTGCTCGCGCATTGCGTCGCGCTGATCGACGCGACCGCACCGGCCTGCGTGGCGGTCAAGCCGCAGCTGGCCCGCTTCGAGGCGCTGGGCGCCCCGGGACGGGCGACGCTGCAGGCGGTCGTCGAGCACGCGCGCGGGCACGGGCTGCTGGTGATCGCGGACGGCAAGCGGGGCGACATCGACGTCACCGCCGGCGCCTACGCCGACTCGCTGTTCGGCGGCATGGACAGCCCGTTCGGCAGGATCGAGGGGCTGGACGCCGACCTTGCGACGGTGAACCCTCTGATGGGCCGCGATGCGCTCGCGCCGTTCCTGGCCGCCGCGCGCGCCCGCGAGGCGGGAGTGCTGGTCCTGGTGCGGACCTCGAACCCCGGTGCTGCCGACGTCGAGGACCTCGAGCTCGCGGGAGGCGAGACGGTCTGGGAACGGCTGGCTCGCCTGGTCGACGAGCTGGGCGCCGGCTTCGTCGGCGAGTCGGGTCTGAGCGACGTCGGCGCCGTGGTCGGCGCCACGGCGCCCGGCCACCTCGACAGGGCCCGCGAGCTGATGGCGCACGCGACCTTCCTGCTGCCCGGGGTGGGCGCCCAGGGCGGGCGCGTCCAGGAGCTGCAGGCCGCCTTCCGGCCCGGGCGAGCCGGCGGCCTGGTGTCCGCGTCGCGAAGCATCGCCGGAGCCCACCTGATCCACGGCGGCGCCCCCGCCCACGCCGCTCGCGCCGAGGCCGAGCGGCTCAGGGAGACCGCGTGGGAGCTCTCGGGGCAGGTCGCCGTCGGCGGCTGAGCGTGGGCTTCGCCACCAGGGCCGACGCGGCCGCGGGCGCCACCGCGCCTGTGGCGGGCGCGACCGGGTCGGCCAGGGGACGGTCCGTCGGGATGGTCGGGGGCGGTGAGCGGTTCGCTAGCCTGTGTGTCGTGCACGCCAGGGCATCGGTTGCCGTTCGGGCGCGCCCGATCGCGGGTATAGAGCGACGATGATCATCACGGTCACCCTCAACGCCGCGATCGACAAGTCGCTGGCCGTGCCCAACTTCCGTCTGGGTCGGCGTCATCGCACCGTCGAACAGCGCACCATGGCCGGTGGCAAGGGCGTGAACATCGCCAGGACGCTGAAGGCTCTCGGCCAGCCCGTGATCGCGACCGGCTTCGCCGGCGGCGCGACCGGCACCCACATCGTGGAGCAGCTCACCGATGAGTCGATCCTCAACGACTTCGTCCGCATCCGCGAGGAGTCCCGGACCAACACGTCGGTCCTGGACCCGACCACCGGCGCGCAGACCGAGATCAACGAACGCGGGCCATCGGTCAGCGCCAGCGAGCTCGAGCTGTTCAGGGACAAGCTGCTCTACCTGGCCCGCGGCGCGGCGATCGTCGTGTTCGCCGGATCGCTGCCGCGCGGCGTCGAGCCCGACTTCTACGCCTCCCTGATCAGGGATCTCGAGCGCTCCGAGGTGACGACCGTCGTCGACGCTGACGGCGAGCCCCTGCGCCAGGCCGTGCGTGCCGAACCCGACCTCGTCTCGCCGAACGTGCTCGAGGCGGAGGAGCTGGTCGGCCACGAGTTCGCCGGCGACGAGGAGCGCTGCCTGGCGATGGCGGAGATCGGCGCGCTGGGACCGAGCGAAGTGATCATGACCCTTCCCGATGGCTGCCTGGCCCTGGTCCTCATCGACGGCCAGAAGCGGCTGAAACGCGCCCGCATCGAGCCCCGCGAGCCGATCGCGAAACGCGGGTCGGGCGACGCCTTCCTCGCCGGATACCTGGCTGCCCGCTACGAAGGCCGGCCGCCCGACCAGTGCGTGCGCTTCGGCGTGGCGTGCGGTGCGGAGTCGACCGGGCGCTTCGGCGCGGGCCTGATCGACCCGCGCGAGGCGCGGCGGCTGATGGGGGACGTGGAGGTCCTGGCGGTCGAGGCGCCGGCGCAGGTCTAGCGTCGTGAGTCAGAAGTTCTCACGACACTAGCCGCCGGCGACGTCGCGGCGCAGGAACACCAGGTAGCCGGCGATCAGCGCCGGAACGGCGTAGAGCGCGCAGACCCAGGCGGAGTGCGCGATCGGGGCCCAGTCCGTGGGGGTCCGCAGCAGCCCGTGCCAGTTCTCGAACTGTTCGTTGAGCAGGTAGGGGTGGAGCCCTTCCAGGCCGGGGATCTGGCCCACGACCAGCAGCAGGATCACCAGTCCGATCGTGCCCACGACGGACGCCGCGCTGTTGCGCGTGGCGGTCGAGAGCAGCACGCCGATGCACGCGACGGTCAGCAGCGGAATCAGGTAGCAGGCGTTGGCCGCGAAGACCAGGAGCAGACCCTTGGGTGCGGAGACGACCGTGCCGGAGAAGGTGGTGATGCTGTTGAAGCCCCACGAGGCGACGCCCGCGATCGTGGCGACAGCGGCCGAGAGGAACACAGCTGCAGCGGCGTAGGTCATCGCCGCGGCGGCCTTCGCGGCGAACACCTGGCCCCGGTCAACCGAACGGGTGAGGATCGTCTTCAGCGTCCCGTTGCCGTCCTCGTTGGCGACGATGTCGCCGGCCACGAGCGAGGCGACGACCGGCAGCATGAAGACCGACAGGAACAGCAGCATCAGCACAGGCGTGGCCAGGCCCGACTGGCTGATCTGAGACGCGAAGATGTTGTCGCGATGACCCTGGCGCTGATGGATGTTTTCGACGACCACGAAGATCACCGGCAGGATCGAGGCGAGCACGAAGCCCAGATAGGTGCGCTTCTGGGCCAGCAGCTTGCGAAGCTCCCAGCGGTAGACCGAGAAGGTCGCCGGTCGACGCGGCCCTGCGGCGCGTTCCCCCACCAGGGCGGGCGTGGCGGACGCGCTGCTCACGAGGCCCCCACCAGGCGCTCGGCGCTCGGCTCGTGCCCGTGCCCGTCCGGCAGGGAGAGGCCGTCGGGCTTCTCGGTGAGGCGGAAGAAGAGGTCCTCCAACGTGGCCAGTTCAGGTGCCAGCGCGAGGATCCCGATCCCGGCGCGGGCCAGCGCCAGCGACAGATCGCCCACGTGGCGCTCGTCGGCCTGGAAGCTCAGGCCGTGCTCGCCGGCGTGCACGCCCTCGATGCCCGGCTGCTCCGCCGCGACCTGGCGCGCGCGCGCGTCGTCGGTCGTGCGCAGCCGGTAGCCCGCGCCGCCCTGGCGGCGCAGGTCGGCCAGCGCGCCCTCGTAGACCACCCTGCCCCGGTCGACGATCGCGACCCGGTCGCACAGTTCCTGCACCTCCGGCAGCTGATGGCTGGAGAGCAGCACGGTGATGCCGTCGTCGGCGAGGCGCCGGATCAGCAGCCGCATGTCGCGCATCCCCGCCGGATCCAGTCCCGTCGCGGGCTCGTCGAGGATCAACAGGCGTGGCCTGCGCAGCAGCGCCGCCGCGATCCCGAGCCGCTGGCGCATGCCGTGCGAGTAGCCGCCGACCCGGTGGGCGGCGCGCGGCGTCAGCTCGACCACGTCGAGGACCTCGGCGATCCGGCCGGACGCCCCGTCGCCATCGAGCGCCGCAAGCATCTCGAGGTTCTTGCGAGCGCTCATGTACGGGTAGAACCGCGGCGCCTCGACGAAGCCCGCCACGCCCTCCAGCGCCGCCGCGCCGCAGCGGAGCGGGTCGCGGCCGAACAGCTCGACGGTGCCCTCGGTGGGCACGATCAGCCCGAGCGCCATCCGCAGGGTGGTCGTCTTGCCGGCCCCGTTGGGCCCGAGGAACCCGTAGACGTCGCCAACGCCTACGTTCAGGTCGATGTGGTCGACCGCCAGGACCTCGTTGTAGCGCTTGACCAGCCCCCGCGCCTTGACGGGCTCCGCCCCATCGACCACGCTAGAGGCCTCGGGCGAGCGCCTCGATCGGGCCGGGCGGCAGCGACCCGGCCAGCACGTAGCGCACGCCGCTCCGCTCGAACGTGAGCAGCGTTCCGAGCTCGGTGCGGAGCTCGCTGGCGCTGGATCCGTTGATGTTCACCTTGGGCAGGCCTTCGAGCGATTCGGCGGTCTTGCTCGAGTGGCTCTTGGCTTCGAGCACGGCGATCGAGGTGATGCCGTGTCCGTGGGTCGTGAGCTTCGGCTTTTCGCCCGTTTCGCCGCCGTTGCCGGCCTTGCCTTCGTGAGAGCCCGAGGGCGGCGAGATTTCTTCCACTGTCGCGTTGGCCGGAGGGTTGAGCTGGAAGACAGAGTCGGCGACCGGTTCGAAGGAGACTTCGGTCGCGGCCAGTTCGATCACGGGAGCGGAGCTCGTCGAGGAGTAGATCGCGGCGCGCAGCGGAGCTCCGTTGCTCGCGTCGAACGAGAGCTCCGCGCCGCCCAGGAGGCTGCCGCCTTCCTTCGGCGAGAGCCGGACCGTGTAGGCGGGCTGCCCGGCCACGTCGGTCGGAGTCGCTTCGGAGAGCTCGGCGTTCTTGCGGATGTGGGAGATAGCTTCTTCGATCTTCGCGACCGAGGGGGGTTCGTGCTTGGCGCCGGAGCTGGTGTCCGATCCGGAGGAGCCTTCGTTCTTGGGCGTGTAGCGGTAGACCGTGTTGCTGGCGGCGTCGTAGGCGGTGACGGTGTGGCCGTCGTAGACGATCTGGGTGTCGCCCTGTTCGGCCTGCAGCTCCAGGCGGACCTTGCCGTCCTTGGCGACCCACAGCCGGCCCGAGGCGCCCGTGAGCAGCGGGTTCGAGGCGATGCCCGCCCCGTGCGCCGACCCGCTCGCGAGGCTGGCGCCTTCGAGCAGGTGGTTGGTCAGCGTGACGTGGGCGCTGACGCCTTCGACCGTGGCGGGCGCCGCCAGCGCGTCGTGCACAGCCTGGGCGAGCGGCTTGGCGGGCGGCTTGGGGCCGCCGCCCAGCGCGGACGCCAGCGCCGTGGCTGAGACGCCGATCGCGACGACCAGCCCGCACAACAGGAGTAGCCGGGAGAGGGGAAGGCGGCGGAGGATGTTCATCGGCTGGTGCGCTCCTTGCGTGCGGTCGACTGCTCCAACAGCGTAGCGCTGCGCATTTGGCTGCGATAAAGCTGAGAGCCCTCTCACGAATGGCCGGCGGCGAGCCGCGGTGCGCGGCGCCCGCTCCGCGTCCCCCGCGGGCCCGGAGCGCGCCGATCCACCGTCCAGCGTCCCCAGTCGATATCTTCCCGCCCGCATGGTCATCGCATTCGTGCTCTTCTGGGTCCTGATCGGCATCGGCGTCTTCTTCGCGGCGATGCACGGCGGGCCCCGCGGCGCCCGGGCCTCGCTGCACAGCGAATCCCGGCTCGGGCAGCGTCTGCTGACGCTCGGCCTGATCGTGCTGTTCGCCTTCGGCCTCCTCGTGCCGGCCTTCGTGCTCGCATCGAACGGCAAAGACAAGGCCAGCGTCGCGGTCGGCGGGGTTCACCTGACCAAGAACGAGATCAAAGGCCGCGAACTGTTCGCGCGCTCCTGCGCCGTCTGCCACACCCTTTCGGCCGTCAAGTCGGTGGGGCGCATAGGGCCCAACCTGGACGTCCGGGTCGGCGAAGACATCGCCACCCCGGCCGGGCGCAAGGCGCTCGTGCAGAGCGCGATCGCCGAAGGGCGTGCCCGCGGCCTGGGGCAGATGCCCGCGCTGCTCTACGTGGGCAAGGAAGCCGAAGACGTCGCCGAATTCGTATCGGCCGTCGCCGGCCACTGAGGGCCGGCGCATCTCGGCGTCCTCGGTCGCTCGCGTGCGAAGCACGCCACGCTCCCTGCGTCCTTGACCTGCTTGGCCCTCGGCGGCCGAGCCACTGAGGGCCGGCGCATCTCGGCGTCCTCGGTCGCTCGCGTGCGAAGCACGCCACGCTCCCTGCGTCCTTGACCTGCTTGGCCCTCGGCGGCCGAGCCACTGAGGGCCGGCGCATCTCGGCGCCGTCGCTGAGTCGCGCCCGCCACGGCGAGGGATCGAAGCCGTCGGTTTTGGCCACCGGTCGATACCGCCCCGCGGCGGGCATCGGCTAGGGTCCGCCTGCATGCCCGACCAGCCGATGACCGCGGACGACGTGAAGGCGCTCGTGCAGGAGCGCGAGATCCGTTTCATCCGCTTCTGGTTCACCGACATCCTCGGCCAGCTGAAGTCCTTCTCGATCAACGCGGCCGAGCTGGACGATGCCTTCGAGGCCGGGATGGGCTTCGACGGGTCCTCGATCACCGGCTTCAACGCGATCGAGGAGTCCGACATGATCGCGATGCCCGACCCCCGCACGTTCGCCGTGCTGCCCTGGCGTCCCGAGGAGCAGGGAGTGGGGCGGATGTTCTGCGACGTGATCACGCCCGAGCGCACCCCGTACGAGGGAGATCCGCGGCACGTGCTGCGCCGGGCGATCGAGCGGGCCAGATCGATGGGCTTCGAGATGTTCAACGTGGGGCCCGAGCTCGAGTACTTCCTGTTCCGCGACTCCAAGTCCACCGAGGTGCTCGACGAGGGCGGCTACTTCGACTTGACCACGCTCGATGCCGGCTCGGACGTGCGACGCGAGACGGTGCTGGCGCTGGAGCAGCTGGGGATCCATGTGGAGTACACCCACCACGAGGTGGGGCCCTCCCAGCACGAGATCGACATGCGCTACGCGGACGCCCTGAAGATGGCCGACGACTGCATGACCTACCGGATCACCGTCAAGGAGATCGCGATGAAGTACGGCTGGCACGCGACCTTCATGCCAAAGCCCCTGTTCGGCGAGAACGGCTCGGGGATGCACACGCACCAGTCGCTGTTCGCCGAGGGGCACAACGCCTTCTACGACCCCGACGACCAGTACTTCCTGTCGGATGTCGGCAAGGCCTTCATCGCCGGCCAGCTCAAGCACGCCCGCGAGATCTGCTCGATCTTCGCCCAGTGGGTGAACTCGTACAAGCGCCTGGTCCCAGGGTTCGAGGCGCCGGTCTACGTCGCCTGGTCGCGACGCAACCGCTCCGCGCTGGTGCGCGTGCCGCTCTACCACCCGGGCAGGGAGCGGGCGACGCGCATGGAGCTGCGCTGCCCCGACCCGGCCTGCAATCCCTACCTGACCTTCGCGGTGCTGCTCCAGGCCGGGCTGGAAGGGATCGAGAAGGGCTACGAGCTGCCCGAGCCGATGGAGAAGAACCTCTATCACCTCTCCGGCGAGGAGCGGCGCCGGCTGGGCGTGGAGCAGCTGCCCGAGAGCCTGGGCGAGGCGATCGAGATCACCGCCCAGTCCGAGCTCGTGCTGCGCACGCTGGGCGAGCACATGTTCAACCGCTACGTCGAGATCAAGCGCCAGGAGTGGGACGACTACCGCGTCCAGGTCTCCCAATGGGAGCTGGACCGCTACCTGGCGATCCTCTAGGGCTAACGGTCGACCAAGCCCGGCACCGGACAAGCAATGGGGCGCGCCGGGGCGAGGCTCCAGTGCATGGCCTGGAGCACGTGCCCGAAGGCGCCGGGATGGCGCGGTGCGATCTCGCCCAGCAGCGCCAGCACCGATGCTGCGTGCCGCTCGTAGCGCTCCTCGCCGGTCAGCTGCGCGAGGCGGCCGAGGCCCATCGCGGCGCTCGAGGCGCCGGCGGGTATCGGGCTGTCCTCGAGGTCCTTGCGACGCACGATCAGCTCGTGCCTGTCGGCGGCCGTCGAGAAGAACCCCCCGTTCCGCGCGTCGGCGAACAGCTCGATCGTCTGGTCGGCCAGCGACACGGCCAGCTCGAACCAGCGCTCATCGCAGGTCGCTTCGAACAGCACCAGCGCGGCCTCGAGCAGGTAGGCGTGGTCCTCCAGGAACCCGCCGATCCGGCCCTGTCCGCCGCTGAAGGTGCGCAGCAGCCTGCCGCGCTCGTCGCGCAGGTCCCGACCGATGAACTCGGCGCACGCGACGGCCGCGGCCAGCAGCTCCGGGCCCAGGCCGGCAGGCACGCCGTCGACGGGATCCGCGCTCAGCGCTGCTCCGGTATCGGCCAGCGCGGCGATCATCAACGCGTTCCAGGAGGTCAGGCGCTTGTCGTCGAGCGCCGGACGGACGCGGGCGGCGCGGGCCGCCAGCAGCCGTGAGCGGATCCGCTCGCGGGCGGAGGGATCCGGCTCGGGGCCGTGCGCAGTCAGCACATTCAGTCCCGGACCCGGCTCTTCGCCCTGTGTGCCCGGATGGTGCGGATCCACGAAGTTGCCCTCCTCGCTGACGCCGAGCCAGGCGATCGCCGCCGGCGCGTCGTCGCCGAGCACCTCGCAGAGCTCGCCGAGCGTCCACACGTAGAAGCGCCCCTCGATGCCGTCGGAGTCGGCGTCGAGCGCCGAGTAGAAGCCGCCCTCGGGGCCGCGCATCTCGCGCAGCGCCCACCCCAGCGTGTCCAGGCAGACGTCGAGCATGCTCCGCTCGCCCAGGTTCTGCCAGCAATGAAGGTACGCGCGGGCCAGCAGCGCGTTGTCGTAGAGCATCTTCTCGAAATGCGGAACGGTCCAGCTCTCATCGACGCTGTAGCGGGCGAAGCCTCCGCCGAGGACGTCGTGGATCCCTCCCGAGGCCATCGCCCGCAGGGTCGTCCCGGTCATCTCGCGCTCGCCTCGCAGCAGCAGGAACTCGAGCGCCGAGGCCTGCGGGAACTTGGGCGCCCGGCCGAACCCTCCGAAGCGAGGGTCGAACGTCGCACGGAGGTTCTCCACGGCCCGCTGCAGGGCCTCCTCCTCGAGGGGCTCGGCCGAGGGGGTCAGTCGGCTGCTCGCCGCCAGATGCTCGCGCAGGCGCTCTCCGCTCTGGCGGATCTCATCTCCGTTCTGCTCCCAGGACTCGGAGATCGCCTGCAGCACCTGCGTCCACGCGGGCATGCCCTGCCGCGGCTGTGGCGGGAAGTAGGTGCCGCCGTAGAAGGGGATCTGCTCGGGCGTCAGGAAGACGTTCAGCGGCCAGCCCCCGCGGCCGGTCATCCCCTGCACGGCCTCCATGTAGAGGGCGTCGACGTCGGGACGCTCCTCGCGGTCGACCTTCACGCAGACGAAGCCCTCGTTCATCACCGCCGCCGTCGCGGGGTCCTCGAAGGACTCCCGCTCCATCACGTGGCACCAGTGGCAGGAGGAGTAGCCGATCGACACCAGCACCGGCACGTCCCGCTCGCGCGCCAGCGCAAAAGCCCGCTCGCCCCAGGGCAGCCAGTCGACTGGATTGCCGGCGTGCTGTAGCAGGTAGGGCGAGGTCTCCTGCGCCAGAGCGTTGGCCACCCGTTCAGGGTAGCCGCGGCACGGGGCCGGGCGGGCGCCGACCGTGTTCGTGGCCGGGCAGCAGGAAGGGCGCGACCGGCCAGACGCCTGCGAGCCTGCTGGAGACCTTCACCGAGGCGAGGCTCAGGTCGAACCGCCGCCCGCCGAGTTCGCCGATGACACGCTTCGAGGTGGCGCCGATTCTCACGGTCCCGGACGACGCGTTCGATCCGGAGATCCGGATCGTGCTTGTGGCAAGACGTTTGTGGCGCACCGGGAACGTACCGCTGAGTTGCACGCCGGGGACGAACGAGAGGTTCCTCAGGGTCGCGATCGTCGGGGTCAGCCGGGCCCAGCCTCCGTGCAGGCCGCCGAAGCTCGCCCCGCTGGGGAGCTGCGTGTCGGCCTGCAGCGTTGCCGCGATCACCTGGCGGTTGAGGTCCAGCAGCGTGTCCAGCACGGCCACCAGGGTGCGTCCCGGTCTGCCCCCGAGCCCTCCCGGCGGGCGGATCCTCGCAAGGCTCGTCGGCGTCACCGGCGTCGGCGGCAGCGGCTCGCTGACGCCGGTACAGGGCTCCACCGGCTGGCCGGAGAAGAACGCCGCGAGCGCCTTCGCGGCACAGCCCGTCAGGTCGCTGCCGATCACGGAGTGTCCCGTGAACGGCACGACCTCGACCTGCGCGCCGGGGATCAGAGCGGCGACCTCGCGGGCGTTGGCGGTGGGGGTGCGCAGATCCTGCGAGCCGGAGAGGATCAGCGTCGGGACGTCGGGCAGCGGCTGCTCGGCAGGGGGCGAGGGCGAGACGTCGGGCCAGGCGTCGCACGCTTCCACCAGGCTGGACTGCAGCGCCGTCGATGCGTCGAATGGGGAGAAGTCGGCTGCCGGCTGGCCGTGCAGGTATGCGAGAGCTTCCCCGAGCCGGGCTTCGGGGGAAGCGCTGCGCCGCCACGGGAACGGAGCCTCTTCGCAGGTCGTGACGACGAACAGGGCTTCGTCGGTTTCTTCCGACGTGGCGGCCGACCTCGCTGCGGTGACGTTCGGGATCAGGCCTTCGGAGAGCGCCTGCAGGCGCAGCAGCGGGTCGGGGTCACCGTGCAGGGCCGAGCGGATCGCCGCGGGCAAGAGCGCCCGCAGCGCCGGGTTCAGGTCGCCCGCCTGGAGCACGCCAAGCAGCTTCAGCTCGTTCAGGCTCGTGTCGTGTCGGCGGCCCCGTCCGTCGTACACCGAGCCGCTCAGCGAATGCCGGCGCAGCCGCGCGATCAGCGCGGAGAGGTCGCGCAGCGGTTCGGGCGTGATGCCGGCGCATGCTCGCTGCGCGCACAGTTCCCGGATCACAGTCGGAATGGCCTCCAGCGAGGGAATCCCGAACGGTTCCGGCGCGTCGGTCGGCACGACCGAGTCGAGCACCAGCGCTTCGACGTGCTGGGGATAGCGTTCGGCGTACTCCAGCGCGACCTTGGTGCCGTAGGAGGTGCCGTACAGGACGAGCTTTTCGTAGCCGGCCGCCTGCCTGAGCGACTCGATGTCTGAAACCGTTTCCTGCGTGGTGAAGCCGCCCCTCGCAGGCCCGATCTGCGCGGCGCAGTCCGCGAAGACGCGGCTCTCCGGAAGCGTGTCGAAGCCTTCCAGGGCCGGGCAGCTCAGCGCGTCCGAGGAGCCCGTGCCGCGCTGGTCGAACACCAGCAGGTCGCGCGATCGCAGCCCGGCCGCCATCGACGTGGCGTTGAATTCCGCGAACGGCAGCGCCGGCTGGCCCGGGCCCCCGGCGAGCGCGACCATCGCCGTGGCGCTCGGCTGCGCTCCCGCCAGCTTGCGCTCGACGCTCAGCGCGATCGTCCCGGGCGCTGTGCCCGCGCGGTCGAGCGGCACCGGGAGCTGCGCGCAGGAGAAGCCGGGCCGTCCCGCGCAGGGGGTGAAGTCAAGGGCCGAGGACGCGACGGAGCTCGGCGGCCAGGCGGCGAGCAGGCCCAGCACCAGCGCGGTGGCTGCCAGGAACGACCGCTGAGCTCGCCGTGGCATCGGCTCCGACAATAGCTTTAGCCGGCTCCGGGGACGCCGGCAGGCGCACCGACCGCCCGCCCAGGCGCCCGACGAGCGTGTCGTTTCTCCCCAGCTTCAGCGTGCCGTGGGCGGCCGCCGACCCGCTCACCCGCAGGTCGGCCGTTTCCGAGCGGAGCGCCCCCGACAGTGTCACACCTGGGACGAACGAGTAGTCGTGGAATTCGATGCCGCCACCGCCCAGCCGCAGCCAGCCGGAACGCAGCCCCCCGACGCGCAGGCTGGCCAGCGAGAACAGTTCTTCTTCGGAGAGGCTCGCTTCGATCGACATCGCCAGCTGGCGCGCGAGGTCGTCGATCGTCAGACCGATCGCGTGCACCGTACGCCCCGGCAGTCCTGGATAGCCTGGCGCCGGCGTAACAGCGGAGAGGCTCCGCGGCGGGCGGGCCTCGGGCCGGAGCCGCGCCGGCTCCGGCCCCGCGCGGCACGGCGTGACGCTGCCCGAGGTGAAGAGCGCCTGCAGCGCCTTTGTCGAGCAGGAGGTCGGGTCCGAGCCGAGCACCGAGTGCCCCACGTATGGCACGACCAGCAGGTGAGAGCCGGGGATCCGGCCTGCGACTTCGACCGCATTCGCCTCGGGCGTGCGCAGGTCGTTCGCGCCGCTGAGGATCAGCGTTGGCACGGCCGGCAGCGGTGCGTTCGCGACGGGCGGCGCGGGGGTCGCGAAGGACCACTGGGCACACGCCGGGATGTCGCTGAGACCGACCGCATCGAGGTAGCTGAACGGGGAGAAGTCGGAGGCTGGAAGGGCGCTAGCCGCGGCCAGGGCCTGGCGGAGCCGCTCGCCCGGGCTGGCTGCGCGGTCGAAGGGCAGGGACTGCTCTTCGCAGGTCGTGGCGAAGTAGAGGGGGACGTCGAAGTCTTCGCGTTCCGATTCGCCCTGTGGCACCGTCGCCAGCAGCCGCGCCAGCGGCGCGAGGTCGCCCCGCGCCGCCGAGGCCACGGCGCTGACCAGCGCCGCCCGCAGCGGGCCGGCGAAGTCCCCCACCATCAGTATCGCCAGCAGCTCCTGGCGGGTGATCGCGATCGTCTCGGGCCTTCCGTCCCGGTCGAAGGCGCGGCCCTGCAGCGGCCCGCCCCGCGTCCGCGCCAGGACCCGGCCGAGATCGGCGACCGGGTCGCCGGTCACCCCGTCGCAGGCGCCCTGCTGGCAGATCTGGCGCAGCACGCGGGGGATCGCGGCGAACGTGGGCCGCCCCAGCGTGTCTGGCCCGTTGGGCGGCACGACCGAGTCGAGCACCAGAGCCTGGACCCGTTCCGGGTGGGCCTGCGCGTACTGCTCGGCCACCTTGGTCCCGTAGCTCGTCCCGTACAGGACGAGCTTTTCGTAGCCGCCCGCCTGCCTGATCGCCTCGATGTCGGCGACCGTGTCGGCCGTCGTGTAGTCCGCGCGGGCGGGGCCGAGCTGGCCGGCGCATTCGCTCAGCGCCCGGGCGGTGGCCGAGCCCGCGCGGACCCGTTCGAAGGCATGGCAGGAGAGCGGGTCCGAGAACCCGATTCCCCGCTGGTCGAAGACGATCAGGTCGCGGGTCGCCGCGATCGGACCGAGCAGTTCGGCGAACTGTTCGGCGAACGGGAGCGCCGGCTGACCGGGGCCTCCGGCCAGGGCGACGATCGCCGTGCGCTCTTCACCGACCGGCGCCCGGTGGCGACGGACCGCCAGTGTCAGGGTCCCGGGCAGCGCGCCTGACGGGTCCAGTGGCACGGTCAGGTGCCCGCAGGCGAACTCGTTGCTCTTTCCGCACGGGGCGAAGGAGATCTGACCGGCGGCCGGCGCGACGCCGAGGCACAGCGCCGCTGCGCTCGCGCCCAGCGCCGCGAGCGCGGTGATGGGCGCGCGGCGGAGGGATCGTTTCATCGCTTGGAATCTATTGCCCCGGCCAGTCGGCTCGCGGAGGAGCGCGCTCGAGCCCGCGCGGCGCCGCGCTACCGGTAGGCTCCGGGCGATGGGTGCCGATCGACAGGCAGTGAGCGCCGAGGGCGCGCCGGCCGCGATCGGTCCGTACAGTCACGCCGTGCGGAGTGGCGGCCTGCTGTTCTGCTCGGGCCAGATTCCGCTCGACCCGGACGGCGGCGAGCTCGTCGGCCGCACCCCCGCGGAGCAGGCCCGGCAGTGCCTGGAGAACCTGCAGGCCGTCTGCCGCGCCGCCGGCACGTCGCTCGATCAGGCCGTTCGCCTGACGGTGTACATGACCGACCTCGGCGCCTTCGCCGAGGTCAACGAGGTCTACGGGTCGTTCTTCGCCGGCGAGGAGAAGCCGGCGCGGGTGGCGATCGGCGTGTCGACCCTGCCGAGGGGCGCTCAGGTCGAGATCGACGCTGTCGTCGCGGCGTAGCCAGGCTCGCCCATCTCCTCCTCGGTGGGCTCGACGCCGCGCAGGGCCCGGGTGAGCAGCTGCCAGAGCGTCCTTCGCTCCTGCGGGTCCAGCGCCCCGAGCACCTCGGTCTCGATCGCTTCCTGCGCTCGCTCGGCGCTCCCCAGCGCCGCGAGGCCCGCGGGTGTGATCTGGACGACATGCCGGCGGCGATCCCCGGGGTCGCGGAGCCTCGTCGCGTAGCCCGCCTCCTCGAGCTCGTTCAGCAGCAGCACGACGTTGTTGGCGTCCATGCAGAACGCGTCCGCGAGATCCTGCTGCGGGCAGGCGTCGTGGTC
Organism: uncultured Solirubrobacteraceae bacterium; assembly: GCA_963760785.1. GTDB lineage: Bacteria > Actinomycetota > Thermoleophilia > Solirubrobacterales > Solirubrobacteraceae > Palsa-744. The sequence continues at coordinate 751,694 of CAVXEL010000003.1, forward strand.
GCGGACGTAGCTGAGGGCGACCAGGTGCCGCAGCTGCATCCCCAGCAGCTCATCGTCGCTGCGCTTGTAGACCTGCTTGGCCAGGCGCGTCAGCAGCACCATCGATCCGGGCGCGCAACGGCTCCCATCGTCCATGGACTCGAGTCTACAGCTCATCGTGACATCAGTGCTCATTGCATCATCTGTGGTCATGTTACCAGCGATCACAAATTTATCATCGATCGTCCCTGCATCAAGGATGATCCATGATATGGTGCTTCTTCCGCAACCAGGAAGGACCAGGATGAACACCGCAACACGCCTCTTCCAAGCCGCCTCACCGGCCTCCGAGCGCTCGGAGCGCCGTCGCTGGATCGCCCTCGGGGTCCTCTGCCTCGGACAGCTGATGATGGTCCTCGACGCGACGATCGTGAACGTCGCCCTCCCGTCGATCCAGCGCGACCTGCACTTCACCCAGGGCAACCTGACCTGGGTGATCAACGGCTACCTGATCACCTTCGGCGGCCTGCTGCTGCTCGCCGGACGGCTCGGAGACCTGGTCGGGCGAAAGCGCATCTTCCTGACCGGGCTGGTCATGTTCACCGGCGCCTCGGTGCTGTGCGGCATCGCGTCCAGTGGGGGGATGCTGATCGCATTCCGGCTGCTGCAGGGCGCCGGCGGCGCGGTCGCCTCGAGCGTGATCCTCGCGATCATCGTCACGGAGTTCCCTGAGCGCGCCGAGCAGGCGAAGGCGATGGGGCTCTACGCCTTCGTCTCGGCGGGCGGCGGCTCCATCGGCCTGCTTGCCGGCGGCGCGCTGACACAGTCGCTGAGCTGGCACTGGATCTTCTTCGTCAACGTGCCGATCGGGATCGTGGCCTTCGTGCTCGGCGCGGCCCTGATCGAGGAGAACGAGGGGATCGGGTTGGCCGGCGGCGTCGACGTGCTGGGCTCGATCCTGATCACGGCGGCGACGATGCTGGGCGCCTTCGCGATCGTGAAGTCCAGCGAATACGGCCTGCTCTCCGCCCGCACGCTCGGCGTCGGCAGCGCGTCGCTCGCCCTGCTGGCGGGCTTCCTCGCGCTCGAGTCGAGGATCGAGAACCCGATCATGCCGCTGCGGGTCCTGCGCCTGCGCATGCTGATGGGGTCGAGCCTGGTCAGGGGCATGCTGGTCACAGGCATGTTCTCCGCCTTCTTCCTTGGGTCGCTGTACCTGGAGCGGGTGCTCGGCTACGACGCGATCCGGACGGGGCTGGCCTTCATGCCGCTGACGCTCTCGATCGCGGCGCTCTCGCTGGGCGGCTCGGCCAGGCTGATCGGGCGCTTCGGCCCCGTGCCGACGCTGGTCGGCGGCCTCGTCTCGATCATCGCCGGCCTGCTGTTGCTCGCCGGCCAGGGCGTCCACGCGGTCTACTTCCCCGGCATCTTCGGCGCCTTCCTGCTGCTCGGCCTCGGCGCGGGAGCATCGTTCCTGCCGCTGCTGACGATCGGCATGTCCGACGCGCCCAGGCGCGACGCGGGGCTGGCCTCGGGGATCGTGAACGTCTCGGTGCAGCTGTTCGGCGCGATCGGGCTGGCGACGCTAGGCACGATCGCCACCGACCACACCAAGACGCTGCTGCACAGCGGCGAAGGCTCGCTGGCAGCGCTGACCGGGGGCTACCACCTGTCCTACCTCGTCGCCGCCGGCTTCGTGGCGCTCGGGATCCTCGCTGCGCTGCTGGTGCTGCGAACCCCGCCGCAGCCCGTAGTGCAGGAGACCGACGACGAGCTGGACCGCATCGAGTCGGTGCAGGCCGCCGAGCCCGTGGCGCAGGCAGCATGAGCCCGGTGATCCAGAAGAGCGATCAGCTGGCACGTCGCCGCGCGGTCGAGCACGCCCGGGCGGCCGGGCGTGCTCGGCGGGCGGGCGCGGGCAGCGTCACCGAGTTCACGCGCTCGCTGCTACGCGACGCGCGCGAAGCCGGCGAGCGCTCGCCCCGGGGCGAGCCGGCTTCGCAGGCCGCCCGCGTCAGCTCACAGGCTGTTGACCTGATGCCCTCCGCGTGCGATCAGCACGTGGAGTCCACGCCGGGGAGCCCGCCACGAACCACTTCCGGCGAGAGCTGCGCGGCGCCCGAGACGGCCAGCACCAGATCCCGCGCAGGCTTCCCGCCGCCCGAGTCCTCGTGGCAGGCCGTTCCGCTGCCCCGGCCGCCAGACCACTTCCCGCGCCCATGCGTATATGAGGAGCTGACGCCGGGGTGGGCTCCGCTGGGCGGGCCGGTCTGGGTGAACGCCCATTCGACCGCGCCCGCTTCGCCCGAGGCGGCTTTCAGCGGGCATGAGACCCTGCCGGGCGACGTCGCGGCCCGGCTCCCGCCGGGCAGCGCCGCGAGCACCGCACAGGCAGTCACGAGCACGGCGAGCACGCCGGCTCTCATCGCGGCTGCCCCCGCAGCTCTGCGCGCTTGACCTTGCCCGAGGCGGTCTTGGGAAGCTCGCCGGCGAACTCCACGATACGAGGGTACTTGTAGGGCGCCGTCTCGCGCTTGACGTGCTCCTGCAGCTCACTCGCCAGGGCACTGCTCGGCCGATGGCCGTCGCGCAGCACGACGACGGCCCTCACGACCGACCCCCGCTCCTCATCGGGCGCCGCCACCGCAGCCGCCTCGGCGACGGCCGGGTGGGCGACGAGCGCCGACTCGACCTCGAACGGCCCGATCCTGTAACCGGCCGAGATGATCACATCGTCGTTGCGGCCCTCGAAGTAGAGCCACCCGTCCTCGTCGCGGACGACCCGGTCGCCGGTGCGCCACGGCCCGCCGTCGCGGCGATCGTCGAGGTGCCACGTGCCGTCCGATCGGCGCACCGCCTGATCTCCCAGGTAGCCGAGGAAGAAGGTCGGCACGGTGGGCGGATCGAGAGTCAGCTCCCCGTCCTCGACCGACAGCCCGACGCCGGGCAGCGCGGGGCCCATCGAGCCGGGACGGGTCGGGCCCTCGCGGGGCGCGCCGGTCAGCTGCCCGGTCTCGGTCTGGCCGTAGCCGTCGCGGATCTGAAGCCCTGTGACCTCCTCCCACGCCCTGAGCACCTCCGGGTTCAGCGCCTCGCCCGCCGCGACCATGCCCCGCAGCCCCGCCAACGGGCGTAGCGTGGCGCGCTTGGCGATCACCCTGTACTCGGTCGGCGCCATGCAGAGCACCGCCACCCGCTCCCGCTCCAGCAGCTCGAGGCGCTCGTGCGGATCGAACCGCGCGTCGTGCAGGAGCGCCGCGGCGCCCGCGAGCCACGGGGCGATGAACACGTTGCGGGCGGACTTCGACCAGCCGCTTGCCGCCGTGCACCAGACCAGGTCGCCGGCCCTCGGGGCGAGCCAGTTCTCGGCCTGGAGCCGCTGACCCTGGAGATAGCGCTGCGCATGGAGCACGCCCTTCGGCTCGCCGGCCGTGCCGCTGGTGAACGTGATCAGGCACGGGTCCTCCGGCGAGAGCTCGACCGCGGGCGCCGGCTCGGCCTCGAACAGCGCCTCGTCCGGCACGGCCAGCACCGGCACGTCGGCGCCCTGCAGCGAGGCGAGGTCGCGCTCGTCGGCGACGATCACGCTCGGCCGCGCCAGCGAGACACGCAGCTGCAGGTCCTTGGCCCGCAGCTGCTCGGTGCAGGGCAGCACGACCGCGCCCAGCCGGAAGCAGGCGGCCATCGTCATTGCCCACTCGGGACGGTTGCCGATCAGCGTCATCACCACGTCGCCCCGCCCCACCCCGTGCGCCTGCAACGTGCCGGCGAGGCGGGCCGAGCGCTCGGCGACCTCGCCGAAGCTCCACTCGCGGCGCGTGCCCGAACGCGCCAGCTCAACCAGCGCGAGGCGTCCCGGGGGAGCGGCGTCGAGGACCTCGCGAGCGAAGTTCACGACCGGGGATCTTCTCCGATGCTGGCGGCGCTCGTCGTCCCGAGTGCCAGGAGCGCCGGTATGCTCAGGGGAGCGGGCCGCCGCCCCGTGCGGCTGGCGACCGCGCCGCATCGCGCCGCGCCCGGCGCGGAAAACCGACCTCTGGAGCGAAGAACAAGTGGCCGTAGCCTCCCCGTACACCGAGAAGACCGACGAGCAGCGGGCCATCACCGAAATGGTCCACCAGTTCGTCGACGAGCAGATCCTGCCCAACGCCGAGCACTACGACCACGAGGACGCCTATCCCGAGCCGATCGTCGAGCAGATGAAGGAGCTGGGGCTGTTCGGCGTGACGATCCCCGAGGAGTACGGCGGGATGGGGCTCGACCTGACGACCTACGCGATGATCGTCGAAGAGCTCTCCCGCGGCTGGATCTCGATCTCGGGCGTGATCAACACCCACTTCATCGGCTCCTACCTGCTGATGAAGTTCGGCACCGAGGAGCAGAAGCAGAAGTACCTGCCGCGGATGGCCACGGGGGAGATCCGCGCCGCCTTCTCGCTGTCCGAGCCTGAGCTCGGGTCCGACGTGCAGGCGATCAAGACCTCGGCGAAGAAGCTCGACGACGGGACCTACGAGATCAACGGCCAGAAGATGTGGGTCACCAACGGCCTGCTCTCATCGCTGGTCTTCACGCTGGTCAAGACGGACCCCGAGGCCGACCCGCGCTACCGGGGGATGACCTGCTTCATCTGCGAGAAAGAGCCCGGTGCCGACAAGAACACCGGCGCGCTCGCCGGCTTCAACGTCCCGCCGAAGATCAAGAAGATGGGCTACAAGGGCGTCGAGTCGACGGAGCTGGTGTTCGACGGTTACCGCTGCCCGGCCGAGAACATCCTCGGCGGCGAGGAGGAGGGACTGAACAAGGGGTTCGTGCAGATGATGGACGCGCTGGACCTCGGCCGCGTCAACGTCGCCGCCCGGGGCGTCGGGCTGGCGCAGCGCGCGCTGGAGCTGGCGCTGCGCTACTCGCAGGAGCGCAAGACCTTCGGCAAGCCGATCGCCGAGCACCAGGCGATCCAGTTCAAGCTTGCCGACATGGCCACCCAGGTCGATGCCGCCCGCCTGCTCGTGCGCCGCGCCGCGCTCATGAAGGACGCCGGCGAGCGCTCGGACCTCGAGGCGGGGATGGCAAAGCTGTTCGCCTCCGAGGCGGGCCGCTTCTGCGCCGAGGAATGTCTGCGCATCCATGGCGGCTACGGCTACTCCAAGGAGTATGAGATCGAGCGCATCTACCGCGACGCCCCGCTGCTGCTGATCGGCGAGGGCACCTCGGAGATCCAGCGCATGGTGATCGGCCGCAAGCTTCTGCAGCGTCATAAGATCTGAGCACCAGGGGGGCCGGGCGAGGACCGGCCAGAGAGGAGGGGCCGCCACATGGCCGATGACGCCGTTGCCCTGATCGAACTCGCGACCACGAGGTTCATCGAGGAGGTGCCCGCGCTCGCGCCGATCAAGCTGGTCGTCGGGATCGAGCTGCGCGGCCGGGGCGACGTGCAGCAGTTCCGGCTCGAGATGCCCGCGGTGGCGGTCACCCGGGGGCCCGCCCCCGACGCTCGCCTGCGAGTCGACATGCGCCGCGAGTTCTTCAACGTGATGGCCCGCGAAGCAAAGATCCCCGACTGGGTCGAGGCCTTCACGTACGGGCAGGCCAAGGCCTCGGGGCCCGATCAGATCATGAAGCTGATCGTCAACGTGGTGGAGCGCCAGCTCGAGCGCGAGCGGACGCCCAAGGCACGCCGCCACGCGTCCTGAGCGACGTCGCCTCAGCCCGAACGCGGCAGCGCCGGCGGTTCGCCGGCCGGACGCCGGATGACGCGGTGGACGGGACGCGCGTCCTTCGTGAAGCCGTTCCCTGTTGGCGCGACCGGCGGCGCCGTGTCCGCGCCGAGCGCCCCGGCGAGGGCGAGAAAGGCCTTGACCACCTGCGGGTCGAACTGGGTTCCCGCTGAGGAGCGGATCATCGCCAGCGCCTGCTCGAGCGGCCAGGCCGCCTTGTAGGGCCGATCGTGGGTGAGCGCGTCGAACACGTCCGCCACCGCGACGATCCGCCCGACCAGCGGCGTATTGGCGCCGACCAGCCCCCTGGGATAGCCGCTGCCGTTCCACCACTCGTGATGACTCTCGGCGATCAGCCCAGCCAGCTGCAGCGCCGGCGAGCGGCTCCCGAACAGCAGCCGGGCGCCCAGCGTCGTGTGGGTGTGCATCAGCTCCTGCTCGTCCCGTGTCAGCCTGCCGGGCTTCAGGAGCACCCGGTCGGGGATGGCCAGCTTGCCGATGTCGTGCAGCGGCGCCGCCTCGCGCAGCAGCCGGACGCTCTGCTCGCTGAGGCCCAGGCGCTGTCCGATCTCCGCGGACAGCGCTCCAACCCGTTCGGTGTGCTGCGAGGTCTCGTCGTCGCGGTACTCGCCCGCAACAGCCAGCAGCTGGAGAGTCTCCGCCCGCGCCTCGTCCAGATCCCGCGTCCGCTCGGCGACCATCCCCTGCAGCTGCCGCGCCTCGCCGGCGAGCTGCCGCTCGGCGCGGCGCTGGGGGGTGATGTCGTGTGCGACGCCGTAGATCACGCCGTCGCCTGGCGCGGCGCGCACGCTCCACTCCAGCCACACGTGGCGGCCCTCCGCCGTCTCGTAGCGGCTGCGCAACCCACTCCGCTCGTGCGAGCCTCCCGCCAGCGCCAGGAGCTCGGCCGCGGCCGCGTCGCGGTCGCGCGGGTGCATGAAGTCCGTCAGGGGCCGGTGGCGCACCTGGCTTGCCGTTCGGCCCAGGGCGCGCTCCCAGGCGGGGTTGACCCGAATCAGGCGACCGGCCATGTCTGCGCTCCACAGCAGGTCGAGCGACTGCTCGAAGTAGCGCGCCAGCTCAGCGTCCAGTCGCCGGCGGTGGTCGACGAAGGTGCCGACCAGCACGCCGACGGCCACCAGCGCCAGCCCGCGGTTGAACAAGCCGACGGCGCTGATGGCGACACCGGGAGAGGAGAGGTCCCAGGTCACCGTGAGGGTGAGGGCGACGGCGGCGCCCGCGACGCCGCCGCGCAGCCCGAAGGAGACGGCCAGCAGCCCGACGGGTATCACGTACAGCAGCGTCTCGCCGTCGCCCACGGTCGGGTCGGCCACGCGCAGGGCGAAGATGCCCCCGAACAGCAGCGCCGTTCCGAGCAGGGTGAGGGAACGCGCCATCCTTGGCCGGGCAGCCGGCGAGGGAAGGGACGTCCATCGAGGATGAGTGCCCATCGCCTCTCTTACGGCACCCTATGTTCCAATATGCGGTACGCCAGCGGCGGCGGACGCATGTACTAGACGACTGTCAGGGTGCTGACCTGGTTTCGGGTCGGCGACGCCCGGCAGCGTCCCGAATCTGATTCAGGACGCTAGTGGTAGGACGTCAGCTGCTCGGCCAGGAAGGCAAGCGAGCCGAGCAGGAACAGGCACATCACGATCAGCGAGAAGTTTTCGTTCATGCGATCTCCCTGCGGCAAGCATAGTGGACGGCTGCGCCGCCGAAGCGGTGGACTCAGGCCAGGACGGCGTCGTTGTCGTAGAGCTTGATCACCTTCACGGAACCCGCCGGCGTGGCATCCAGGCACAGGCGGCAGAGCACGCACTCGTCGAGGTTGGACTCGACCAGCGCCAGCGCTCCCGAATCGTCCTGGGTGAAGATGTCCACGGGGCAGGCCTCGGTCAGCCGCCGCGCGAGGTCGGGATCGGCGGCGATGGCGTCGTCGACTTCGATCGCGATGAACGTGCCGTCGGCCCTCATGCCGACACTCCGCCGCCGGCCCGCTCGGCGATCTTGGCGCGGATCATCTCGGGGATGTCCTCGATCCGCTCGGCCACCGCGATGCCCGCCTGGGCCAGCCTCGTGATCTTCTCGGAGGCCGTGTCCTCCTTGCCTTCGACGATCGTGCCCGCGTGGCCGAAGCTCATGCCGGGCATCTCGTCCATGAAGCGTCCTGCCATGAACGCGACGATCGGCAGCCTCGAGTCGTTCTCCGTGACCCAACGGGCCAGCTCGGCCTCCATACGCCCTCCGGGCTCGGTGTAGATCACGATCCCCTGTGTCTCCTCGTCGCCCTCGAACAGCGGCATCAGCTCGGCGTAGGTCGAGCCGATGATCGCGTCACCGCCGATCGACACCGCGGTCGACTGCCCGAGTCCCGCCGCGCTGAGCGTCGAGGACATCTCCGTGGTCATGCCGCCCGAGCGCGAGATCACGCCGATCGGCCCCGGCGTGTACGCCTGGGCGGCGTTTTTCGCCGGGCCGCCGATACCGCCCATCTTGATCACGTCGGGGACGATGATCCCGAGGCAGTTGGGCCCGATGATCCGTGCTCCTCGCAGGCTCGCCAGCTCGACCATCTCGGCGACGTCGCGCCGGGGGATCCGCTCGGTGACGATCACGATCAGCTCGATGCCGTTCTCGATCGCCTCGAACACGGCGTCCTTGGTGAAGGCCGGCGGCACGGTGACGACCGACCCGTCGATCGGCTCACCGTGATGCTCGACCGCCTGGGCGACGGTGTCGAACACGGGGACGCCGTGGACCTCCCGGCCGAGGCGTCCAGGCGTCACTCCGCCGACGACCTTCGCCCCGGCGCCGTAGTCCAGGCACTCGCGCGTCAGGTTGACCGCCTCGCGGCCGGTGATCCCCTGCACGATGAAGGTCGTCTCCTCGTCGATCAGGATGCTCACACCGTTGCTCCTTCGATCTTCTCCACCGCGCGCCGGGCAGCCTCGTTCAGCGACACCGAACGGTCGGCGTAGTCGACCCCGTAGCGCTCGAGGATCTTGAAGCCCTCCTCCTCCCAGGCGCCGGGGATGCGGAAGATGGCGATCTTCTCGGCCGGGTCGTAGCCCAGCTCCAGGCAGGCTTTGATCACACCCCGCGCGACGATGTCGACGCGCGTGTTGGAGACGATCGACATCATCACCGCGATCTTGTCCACGCCAGGCTTGCTGAGCACCAGCCTGGCAAGCCCGCATGCCTTGGCGACCGACGGGTTGCCGCCGATCTCGCAGTAGTTGGCAGGCCTGCCTCCGTGGGCGCGTACGGCGTCGAACAGCGTCAGCGACCCGCCGCCCGCGCCGATCACCAGACCGAGGTTCCCGTCGAACTCGGTCACGTTGCCGGCCACGCCGCGGTGGTCGGTGGCGTCGACCTGCTCGCCGGCGAGCTCGAACGGCGTCGCCTCACGGGCCTGCCTGGTCTCCTCGTCGCCGACCCCCAGGTCGGCCAGCAGCCTGGCGTGGCGACCGCGGGCCTCGTTCTCGATGTCCATGTGCGCGTCCAGCGCGACGAAGGAGCCATCAGCCAGGCGGCCCAGCGGGTTGATCTCGGCCAGCACCATGTCGTTCTCGACGAACAGCCTTGCCAGGCGGGTGACGATCGGGACGAGGCGGTTCAGCGCCGAACCGGTGACTCCGGTCGCGGCGATCACCTCCTTGGCCTGGAAGTCGCTCAGCGGCAGGATGTTGGAGAAGTGGCCCCGACCGACCTTGTCGGGCTGCTCCTCGGCCACCTGCTCGATGTCGATTCCGCCGACGGGAGAGAAGATCATCACGGGCTGCTTGCGGATCCCGTCCCAGACGACCCCGGCGTAGTACTCCTGCTCGACCTCGGCCTTGGGGTCCACCAGCACGCCCCGGGGCATGTGCCCGTTGATCTCGAGGGCCAGGATGTCGCGCGCGTGCGATTCGGCCTCCTCGGGGGTGTCTGCGAACTTCACGCCACCCGCCTTCATGCGCCCGCCGGTCAGCACCTGCGACTTGATCACCGTCGGGCCGCCGATCCGCTCGGCGATCTCCCGCGCCTCGGCGGGGTCGGTCGTGAAGCCGTAATCCGTCACGGGGATGCCCGCCCGCTTTACGACCTCGCGGGCCTCGAACTCGAAGAATCTCATCGCGGCGCGGAAGCCTATATGGAGATGCGGGGCGAGGCGTCCGCGACAGCAAGAGGGGGTGGGCTCAGGGCCCGAGCAGCGTGAACACCGGTCGTTGCGCCGCCGTCGTCCTGCCGGCGGCATTGCTCGCGGCGAGCGTCAGCCGGTGGCTGCCCTGCGTCAGGCGGGCGCCGCCGTCGTCACGCGGAGGCTAGGCCCGCGCGGGGACCAACCCGTAGGCCTCGGCCAGCTCCGGGTCCTTCCTGGCGAGCATTTCGGCGAGGTTGACCATCACCTTGCACTGCTTCCAGGTCGCGTCGTCCTGCATCTTGCCGTCGATCATGTGGACGCCGCGCCCGTCGGGTATCGCCTCGATCACCTTTTTCGCGAAGGCGACCTCGTCGGGATCGGGCGAGTAGACGCGCTTGGCGATCGCGATCTGGGCGGGGTGCAGCGACCAGGCGCCCACGCAGCCGAGCAGGAACGACGCGCGGAACTGCGTTTCGCAGCCGAGCTCGTCGCGGATGTCGCCGTAGGGCCCGTAGAAGGGGAGCGCGCCGACAGAGGTGCAGGCGTCCACCATGCGGGCGATCGAGTAGTGCCACGGGTCCTGCTGGTAGCTGGGCCTCGGCGCGTCGGGGTGCTCCGGGTCCGGGTCGGCGATCGTGCGGTAGCCGGGGTGCCCGCCGCCGACCCGTGTCGTCTTCATGCGGCGGGAGGCCGCCAGGTCGGCCGGTCCGAAGCTCATCCCCTGGATGCGCGGCGAGGCGCACGCGATCTCCTCGAGGTTGGCCACGCCCTGGGCGGTCTCGAGGATCGCGTGGATCAGGATCGGTCGGGACAGTCCCGCCTTGGCCTCCAGCTGGGCCAGCAGGCGGTCGACGTAGTGGATGTCCCAGGGCCCCTCCACCTTGGGGATCATCACCACCTCGAGCTTCTCGCCGATCTCCATGACCAGTTCGGTGAGGTCGTCCAGCACCCAGGGCGAGGCCAGCTCGTTGACCCGCGTCCACAGCGCCGTTTCGCCGAGATCCATCTCCCGGCCCACCTGGATCAGCCCGGCGCGGGCCGCCAGCTTGCGGTCGACCGGCACGGCATCCTCGAGATTGCCCAGCAGGATGTCGACAGTCGGGGCGATGTCGGGCACCTTGGCGACCATCTTCTCGTTGGAGAAGTCGAGGAAATGGATCATCCGTGAAGGCTTGAAGGGGATCTCGCGGATCGGCTCCGGGGCGTCGATCGCGAGCGGCTTGAAGAAGTCTCGGGGGTTGCGCAAGTGGGTCTCCTGGGTCGTCTGGTGCCTGAACCGTATCGCCGGGCGGCCGCCGACGCTCTAGAGTTGCGCCCGCAATCACCGAAGGAGACCCATGAGCGAGACCCACCACGTCGAGACCGAGCAGGCCGCCCGCGAGGCGAGCGGAGCCCACCCCTACGGTCGCTACCTCGAGGAGTTCGAGGTCGGTGCCGTCTACAAGCACTGGCCGGCGAAGACCGTCACCGAGGCCGACGATCACCTCTTCTGCCTGATCACGATGAACCACCACCCCCTGCACATCAACGACGTCTACGCGGCCCGATCGCAGCAGGGCCGCAACGTCGTCGTCGGCCCGCTGGTCTACTCGCTCGCGCTGGGCATGTCGGTCAGCGACGTCAGCGGCAAGGCGATCGCGAACCTCGCCACCGAAGAGCTCAAGCACCCGGCGCCGGTGTTCCACGGGGACACGCTGTTCTGCGAGTCGGAGGTGCTGGAGAAGAAGGAGTCCCGCTCCAAGCCCGACCGCGGGACCGTGAAGGTCCACACCCGCGTGCTCAACCAGGATGGGGTTCTGGTGGCCGAGTTCAAGCGCCTCGTGCTGGTGCCTCGCAGGGAGCCCGGGCCCGACCCGGGCGCGGAGACCAACGTCGATTGACGTTGCTCGGCGCGCGACCTCGCGGCGCTGGACCCGTACGGTAGGCTTCCTTCACGTCCTCAACGGGGCGTTTTTCCGTTTTCCCAGCGAGTTGGCCCGGGAACCCGAACCCTTTGAGGCATCACCCTGACAGCGACACGAGGGAGCCGTTTCAGCCCATGAGCACCACCGCTTCTGCCCCCACGACAAATGCGCGCCTGCTGGCGTGGGTGGACGAGGTGGCCTCGCTCACCGAACCGGATGCGGTCTACTGGTGTGACGGATCGGCCGCGGAGTACGACCGGCTCTGCCAGGACCTGGTCGACGCCGGGACCTTCGAGCGTCTCTCCGACGCCAAGCGCCCGAACTCCTATCTGGCCCTCTCCGATCCGGGCGACGTGGCCCGCGTCGAGGACCGGACGTTCATCTGCTCGGCGGCCCAGGAGGAAGCCGGGCCGACCAACAACTGGCGCGAGCCGGGCGAGATGCGGGAAGGGCTCCTCGAGCTGTTCGGCGGCTCGATGCGCGGCCGGACGATGTACGTGGTGCCGTTCTCGATGGGACCGCTGGGCTCCGACAAGAGCCACGTGGGAGTCCAGCTGACGGACTCCACCTACGTCGCGGTGAGCATGCGGATCATGACGCGGATGGGCCAGGGCGCCCTTGACGCGCTGGGCAGCGAGGGCGAGTTCGTGCCCTGCCTGCACTCGGTCGGCATGCCGCTCCCGGACGGTGCCAGCGACGTGCCGTGGCCGTGCAACGCGGAGAACAAGTACATCGTGCACTTCCCCGAGACCCGCGAGATCTGGTCCTACGGCTCGGGTTACGGGGGAAACGCGCTGCTCGGCAAGAAGTGCTTCGCGCTGCGCATCGCCTCGGTGATGGCCCGCGACGAGGGCTGGATGGCCGAGCACATGCTGATCCTCAAGCTGACCTCCCCCGAGGGCGAGGTCAAGTACATCGCCGGCGCCTTCCCGAGCGCCTGCGGCAAGACGAATCTCGCCATGCTGATCCCGACGCTCGAGGGCTGGAAGGTCGAGACGATCGGCGATGACATCGCCTGGATGAAGTTCGGCGACGACGGCCGCCTGTACGCGATCAACCCGGAGGCGGGCTTCTTCGGAGTCGCGCCGGGCACCGGCGAGGGGACCAACCCGAACGCGATCCGCACGATCGAGCGCAACTCGATCTTCACCAACTGCGCCCGGACCGACGACGGCGACATCTGGTGGGAGGGCCTGACCAAGGAGGCGCCAGGGCACCTGATCGACTGGCACGGGCAGGACTGGACCCCCGACTCCGACTCGCCCGCCGCCCATCCGAACGCCCGCTTCACGACGCCGGCCGCGCAGGACCCCGCGATCGCGCCGGAGTGGGAGGACCCCGCGGGCGTGCCGATCGACGCGATGCTGTTCGGCGGGCGGCGCTCGACGGTCGTGCCGCTGGTCACGGAGGCGCTGGACTGGGAGCACGGCGTCTTCCTCGGCTCGGTGATGAGCTCGGAGAAGACTGCGGCCGCTGCCGGCACGGTCGGCGAGCTGCGCTTCGACCCGTTCGCGATGCTGCCCTTCTGCGGCTACAACATGGCCGACTACTTCGCCCACTGGCTCGAGATCGGCAGGCGCGAGGGTGCGAAGCTGCCGAAGATCTTCTACGTCAACTGGTTCCGCAAGGACGAGAGCGGGCGCTTCCTGTGGCCCGGCTACGGCGAGAACTCGCGCGTGCTCTCGTGGGTCTTCGCGCGCTGCGCAGGGCACGGCGCCGCGGAGGAGACCCCGATCGGCCTGATCCCGCCCGTGGGCGTCGAGGGGATCGACACGCGCGGCGTGGACGTCACGGCGGACGCGATGGCGGAGCTGCTCCGGGTCGACCTGGCCGAGTGGCGGACGCAGCTGCCCCAGTTCCACGAGCACTTCGCCAAGTTCGACAACCTCCCCGACGAGCTGCACGCGCAGCTGAAAGCGCTCGAGGAGCGCCTGGCCTAGTGTCGTAAGTCAGAAGTTCGACGGCGTTTCCCGGCGCCTGCCCGCGTCTGACGCCCGCCGCCGTCGCCTCACGTACCACCGGTACGCACGACGCCGCCGTCGAACGTCAGCCACGCCCATCCATCCGGCAAACTCGCGCCCAACTTCCGACTCACGACACTAGTGGGGACGGCCCTCCGACCGCCTCAGCCGAGGCGGTCGGGCGGCCAGTAGGTGAAGAACACCTCGCCCACGATCCAGCCGGCCGGGATCGGACCCCAGAAGCGGCTGTCGTCCGAGTCGCCGCGGTTGTCGCCCATCATGAAGTAGCGGCCCGGCGGTATCACGATCGTGTGCGGCATGTTGCACTCTTCCGCGGCGCCGCAAGGGGCGGTGTAGGGCTCGTCGCTCAGCTCACGGCCGTTGATCACGGGATGGCCTTCTCGGATCGAGAGGCTGTCGCCCGGCAGGCCGATGACCCGCTTGACGAAGTATTCCCCGGCCGCCCGAGGGTCGGACCGCGGGCAGGGCTCGCCGGGCTTGACGGGCACAGCGCAGGTGAGGCCGGCAGGCGGGTGGAAGACGACCACATCGCCGCGGTGAGGGGCGTGGAAGTCGTAGATCAGCCGGTTCACCAGCACCCGCTGGCCGATTTTGAGGGTCGGTTCCATCGAGGCCGACGGGATCCGGAAGGGCTTGACCACGGCAGCCTGGACGCCCTCTGCGAGCGCAAGGGCGAGCGCCAGGGTGACCACGATCTCGAGCGCCGTGAAGAGCCGCGGGTGCAGGCGCCTGCGCACCTGTTCGCGCAGTCCGCGCCACCAGGTCATCGTCCGCCCCGCTCCCCGCGGGGGATCGTCTGATCGCGGCCGCGGCACGGGCGGGCGGGCGCCGGGGCGGGCGGCACTGCGGCGATCGCATGGCGCGCTCTAGTCGTGGTGGGTCTCCCCGGCCGCGGCCGGCGGGCGTGACTCCTCGGCCAGCGAGGTGATCGTCAGCGCGCCGCGCGCGGAGGACTCCAGCACATCGGTCGCCTCCTCCAGCGAGCGCGCGTACAGCTCGACCAGCAGGTGGACGATGATCCGGGAGTCGTCTTCGTGCTTGTGAAAGCGGACATGGGTGAAGAACTCGCGGACCCCGTGGTCGCCGAAGGCGGCATAGGAGAGGGCGTCGCCGGCCTCCGGGCCGGAGCAGCTCTCGACGTCTTCGGAGTCGACCGTGACCGTGCAGGACGCGACCCAGGGGGTCCCGGCGATCATCCGCTCCCAGCGATCCTCGATCGGCTCCACCCGGCCGTTGTTGAAGCCCAGGTGCGGCTGGTCGTGCATGCAGTCCAGGCACTGCACGACCGCCTCCTGGAGCTCGTCCACGACTTCTGCGCGCTCGCCCGTTTCGGGGTCGATCTTGTGGATCCCCTCGTAGTGGACCTGCACCTCGAGGTCCTGCGACCAACACCGATAGCAGCGCAGCCAGCTTCGGGCGCCGGTCTCTGGCATGGAGCTCTCCATCCGATCCATTGTAGGCGGCGGCCTCTGCGGCGGCCCGTGGGGGCCGCTGCAGATCGAAGTCCTGATCGGCAGCCAGGGTGCGCGGGCGCCCGTTGCCCCGTCGTTTCGCTCGCTCGAGGGCTAGCCGAACGTGAAGGCGTAGCCGCTCACGCCTGGCGCGAAGCGCAGCGTGAGGTGGTGACGCTCATCGCCGGGCAGCGAAGCCAGCCAGTAGAGCCGCTGGCGGGTGACCGTGACTACGCCGCCGTGCACGTCCGCCCCGGCCTGGGAGGCCGGGATCGGGTGGCCGTCGAGCAGCACCCGCACGGGCAGCGCCCGTTCGTGCGCCGAGGACAGGACCAGATAGACGTTCTTGGCCTGGAACTCGACGTCGACGGCCGCGTTGGAGACAGCCGTTGCGGGCTGCGCAGCGATTTTCCACGTGCCGCTGTAGGCGAACTGGTTCAGCGCCAGTTCCCCGGTGACCGGGCCGCCGTAGTCGTGCAGGCCGTCTTTGGGCTGGTGAAGCCAGCCTTCGGCACGATTGGTGCCCAGGTAGGTCTCGGGCGTCGCGGCTTCGGATGGCACGACCACCCCCGAGGGATGCCCGCGGCCCCCGACCGCGGCGCCTTTTTCCGCCAGCAGGGCGCGGATTGCTGTTTCGGTCTTGTCGTAGTCGCCCTCGCCGAAGGCCGTGTAGCGGACCTGTCCGCTGGCGTCGATCAGGTAGTCGGCGGGCCAGTACTGGTTGCCGTAGGCGTTCCAGGTGCCCATGTTGTTGTCCTGCGCGACCGGGTAGCGCAGCCCGAACTGCTGGATCGCGTTCTGCACGTTGGAGGCTTCGCGCTCGAAGGCGAACTCGGGCGTCTCGACGCCGACGATCGTCAGCCCGTCGGAGCGGTAGGCCGCGTCCCATGCCTTCAGGTAGGGCAGGGTGCGGATGCAGTTGATGCAGGTGTAGGTCCAGAAGTCGACCAGCACCACCCGGCCTCGCAGCGAGGCCAGGGACAGGGGCCGTCCCCCGGCCGTGTTGAACCACTGCTGCGTTTCGGTGAAATCCGGTGCGGTGCCCAGGTCGGGAAGGGAGTGCGCAGCGGCCAGCAGGGTGGAGGTCGGGGCCCCCACCGCGGCCACCTTCACGGCACCCGCCGAGCCGCCGCAGGCCGATGACCCGTTGGCCGGCGCGAACTTCGCGTGATGGCCGGTGATCTCGTGCAGGCGGCTGGTCACGGTGTGCGAGCACTCC
Organism: uncultured Solirubrobacteraceae bacterium; assembly: GCA_963760785.1. Lineage (GTDB taxonomy): Bacteria > Actinomycetota > Thermoleophilia > Solirubrobacterales > Solirubrobacteraceae > Palsa-744. The sequence goes on from CAVXEL010000003.1 coordinate 768,069, forward strand.
AGCGACGCGGTCAGGTTGACGTCGGGGATCCGTTCGGCGACGAACTGGTCGAAGTTGACGTCGAGGTTGGCCGTGATCGCGACGGCGGTGAGGATCATCACCACGCCGAGGGCGCGCTGCAGGGTCGGGCCGCGTCCGGCCCTGCGCACCCGCTCGAACACGCTGCGCCCGCCCAGTGCCAGCACGAGCAGCACGAGCGCCGAGCCCGCCGCGTAGGCGATCGCCAGCGCCACGGTGCGGCCGGAGGCGGCGCTCACGGAGATCACCGCCGCGAGGATCGGGCTCGCGCAGGGGGTGTAAACGAAGCCCAGCGCGCCGCCCACCAGCAGGCCCGACCAGAAGCCCTCGCCACTCGATCGCGGCCCGAAACGCGCCAGGCGCGAGAGCGGCGCCTCCAGGCGCGCGCTCAGTTCGGGCATCAGCAGCAGCAGTCCGAAGCCGAGCAGGACCGCGATCGCCAGGTAGCGCAGCGGGTCGGCGCCGAGTCCGACGCCGCCGACCACGCTCGCTACCCCGACGATCGTGACGGTGAAGGTGATCGACAGCCCCAGCACGATCCCCAGCGGCCGCCGGCGACCGCCGGTGGCGCCGGCTGAGAGCAGGGCGGGCAGCACGGGCAGCACGCACGGCGAAAGGGCCGTGCCCGCTCCCGCGAGAAAGGCGAAGCCAACCAGGACGATCATGTGCTCTGACTCTCCAGTCCGCTGTCGGGCTCAAGCGTTACACGCGCGGTCGCGCGGCGAGCCGGCTGGGCGCCCGCCCGGGGACGCCACACGTCTCCCATTCCTGTCCCGCCGGGGCCTCAGGCCTGCGACGGTGCGCCAGCCTGCAGCGTCTGCTCGAAGTCCGTCCGCGGGATCGGCCCGATGCATGGCGAGGTGGCGCCGGCCGCCCGGTAGCGCTCGAGCCCGCCCCGCACCGCCGCGGCGTCGCCGACGGCCGTCAGCTCGTCCAGGAACCCGTCCGAGATCGCCGCCTGCATCGCGTCCAGGTCGCCGGCCGCGGCGTCATAACCGGCGATGTCCTCGTCGAACCCGCTGCGCTCGATCATCGCCCGGTAGAAGGGCAGGCCGAAGTACGGGATCAGGTCCCTGCGCATCGCGGCATAGGCCTGATCGCGCTCCGCCGTCATCGCACCGGGCACGGCGGCCACGATGTCGAATCCATCCAGGCCGAGGCCCGCCCGTTCGCGTCCCGCCGTGACCTCGGGGACGACGACATCGGCGATGTAACGCGGGTTGCACAGCCACAGGATCACCCCGTCGCCGATCTCGCCCGCCAGCCGCAGCATCGCGGGGGAGAGCGCGGCGATGTAGATCGGCAGAGCCGGTCGGGTCTCGATCCCCAGCAGGTGGAAGCCGGTGCGCCACTTCTCGCCCCGCGGCGGGTCCTCGCCGCGCAGGATCGCCCGCACGATCGTCGCGTACTCTCGCATCTCCGCCACCGGGCTGTCGATCGTCTGGCCGTGCCAACCCTCGACGACCGGCCGGTGGGAGACACCCAGCCCGAGGGTCATCCGCCCGTCCGAGAGCTCGTCGATGGTGGCCGCCGTCTGCGCCATCGTCGCTGGCGTTCGCGTGTAGATCGGAACGACACCGGAGCCGAGGCGAATCCGCGAGGTGGCCTGGGCGTAGACGGTCAGGACCGTCAGCGACTCGCGCCCGGCGACATGGGTGACGTAGACCGACTCGTAGCCCAGCGTGTCGGCCAGCCGCACGCGCTCGACCGCCTCCTCGAGCGAGCGTCCCGTCGATATGAAGCAGCCGACCGCCATCGCCGCCAGCATATGTGACGCCCGAGCCGACGGAGTCGAGCTCAGCGCCTGAGCATCACGTAGACGACGGCCAGCGCGAGGGCGATCTGGCCGAACGCGAGCGCGGTGCCGAGGTTCACAGCACCGAGCGCGCCCGCCAGCGCGCTTGCCAGCACGAACGCGCCGACGATCAGCACCAGGTCCCTGCTCACGACGCGCGCCCCGCCTCTCCCTCGGCGCCCGCCTCGCGCATCGCGGCCTCCAGCACGGCGACCAGCGCCGGCCCGTCGCGGCCGGAGTCCTGGGCCGCGAGCAGGCGCTCGGCGGCGACACGCCCGCCGAGCGCGCGCAGCCCCCGCTCGCCCTGCTCGGCGGCGAACTCGGCCAGCGCGCCGGCGCGTCGGGCCCGCAGTCGCCGCGCCGGGAGGTCGAGCGCCGCCCGATGGTCGGCCAGCGCCCGGACGAGCTCCTCGATGCCGTTTCCCGGAGGCAGCGAGGAGACGGCGATCACCGGGGTCTCGCGCGAGCCCAGCGAGCGAAGCGAGGCGCTCAGGTCGCGCCTGGTGCGCATCGCCAGGTCCCCCAGGTCGGCCTTGGTCACGACCAGGATGTCTGGTATCTCCATGATCCCGGACTTCAGGAACTGCAGCACGTCGCCGCTGCCCGGCTGGACGACGACGGCGACCGTGTCGGCCACGTCGGCGACCTCTGTCTCGGCCTGTCCGACCCCGACCGTCTCGATCACGACGACGTCGAAGGCGGCTGCCAGCGCCTCGGCGGCGGCGCGTGTGGGTCGCGCGATGCCGCCCAGCCGGTCGCCCGCGGCGGTCGAGCGGATCAGCAGGTAACGGTCGGAGGGGTCGAAGTCGATGCGGGCCCGGTCTCCCAGCAGCGAGCCGCCCGAACGGCGGGAGCTGGGGTCGACGGCGAGCAGCGCCACGCTCAGATCCTGCTCGCGCCACGTCCGCAGCAGCGCCGAGAGCAGCGTCGACTTTCCCGCTCCGGGGGGTCCCGTGACGCCGATCACGTGACCCGGCGCCTCGCCGCCCAGCGCGGCCGGCGAGATCTCCGCCAGCAGCGCGGCCCCCTGCAGGCGATCCCCGGCCGCGGTGCTCTCGAGCAGGTTCAGGGCGGCCGGTGCCGCGCTCAGGTCCCGCTCGCGCAGGCGCGCGCCGAGGGCCGACCCGTCTGCGCTCACGCCTCGCCGTCGGCGGACGAGCCGCCCACGGCGACGGGGGCGCGCTCGGCGCCGGCCTGCGCCACCAGCGCCAGGATGTCGCGAATGATGCGGGTGATGTCGAAGTCCTTCGGCGTGTAGACCGCCGCCACGCCCGCGGCGCGCAGCGGCTCGACGTCCTGCTCGGGGATGATCCCGCCCACGACGACCGGCGCGTCGACACCGGCTGCCCGCAGCGCCTGGATGACCGCCGGGATCAGCTCGAGATGCGAGCCCGAGAGGATCGAGAGGCCGATCACGTGGACGCCCTCCTGCAGGGCCGAGGCGGCGATCTGGGCCGGTGTCAGCCTGATGCCCTCGTAGACCACGTCCATGCCGGCGTCCCTTGCCCGCACGGCGATCTGCTCAGCCCCGTTGGAGTGCCCGTCCAGGCCCGGCTTGCCGACCAGGATCTTCGGCCGGCGCCCCAGCCGCTCCTGCAGCCGCGCGACCTCGGCCTGCAGCTCGGCCAGCTCCGACTCGATCCCGCCCACCCCCGCCGCGGTGGCCTCGCCGACCCCGGTCGGGGCGCGGTAGCTGCCGAACACCTCGCGCAGCGTCGATGCCCACTCGCCCGTGGTGGCGCCCGCCCGGGCGGCGGCGATCGTCGGGGTCATCAGGTTGACAGCGCCGTCGGGCTCACGCGCAGCCTGGGCGAGCTCCTCCAGCGCCGCGTCGACGGCGCCCTGGTCGCGCCCGGCGCGCCATGCCCGCAGCGCCTCGATCTGCTCGGCTTCGAGGGCTGGGTCGACGACCAGGATCCCGCCCTCGGCGTCCGCGGTCAGCGGCGAGGACTCGGTCTCGGCGAAGCGGTTCTGCCCGACGACCACCTGCGCGCCGGACTCGATCCGCCGGATCCGCTCGCGGTGGGAGTCCACCAGCGCGGCCTTCATGTAGGGGACCGCCTCGACCGCGCCACCGTGCTCGGCGACGACGGCCATCTCCTCGCGGGCGCCCCTGAGCAGCTCCTCGACCAGGGCTTCCATCACCTTCGAGCCCTCGAAGATGTCGGGGTACTCCAGGATGTCGGTCTCGTAGGCCAGCACCTGCTGGATCCGCAGCGACCACTGCTGATCCCACGGCCGGGGCAGGCCGAGCGCCTCGTTCCAGGCTGGGAGCTGGATCGCCCGGGCTCTCGCATCGCGGCCCAGCGTCACCGCCAGGGCCTCCAGCACGATCCGCTGGACGTTGTTCTCCGGCTGGGCCTCGGTCAGCCCCAGCGAGTTGACCTGCACGCCGTAGCGGAAGCGCAGATGCCGCGCGTCGGCGACGCCGTATCGCTCCCGTCCGAGCTCCTCCCACAGGATCGACATCGCCCGCAGCTTCGCGTGCTCCTCGACGAACCGCACGCCCGCGTTGACGAAGAAGGAGATCCGCCCGAAGACCTTTTCCATGCGGTCGGCCGGCACCTGCTCGCGGGCAGCGTCGAGCACGGCGATCGCGTTGCTCATCGCGTAGGCGATCTCCTGCACCGGCGTCGCGCCGGCCTCCTGCAGGTGATACGAGCAGATGTTGATCGGGTTCCACCTGGGGACGTGCTCGACCGTGTAGGCGATCATGTCCGCGATCAGCCGCATCGAGGCGGCGGGCGGAAAGGCGTAGGTTCCGCGCGCCAGGAACTCCTTGATGATGTCGTTCTGGGTCGTGCCCTGCAGCTGCTCCGCTGCGACGCCCTGCTCCTCGGCGGCGACGATGTAGAGGGCCAGCAGCCAGGCGGCCGTGGCGTTGATCGTCATCGAGGTGTTCATCTCGCCCAGCGGGATGCCGTCCATCAGGGCGGCCATGTCGCCGCGGTGGGAGACCGGCACGCCGACCTTGCCGACCTCGCCGCGCGCCAGCTCGTCGTCGGGGTCATAGCCCGTCTGGGTGGGCAGGTCGAATGCGACCGAGAGGCCCGTCTGGCCCTTTTCGAGATTTCGCCGATACAGCTCGTTGGAGGCCTTCGCCGTGGAGTGCCCCGCGTAGGTCCGCATCATCCACGGGCGGTCGGGTTGGGGCAGTCGCGCAGGGTGCTCGCCGCTCATGCCCCCAATTGTACGGTCGCGCCGCCGGCCTCTATCCTGCCGGCCATGGACCAGACGCTCGAGGTGCCGCGGACCGGGGGCCCCGGAACAGGCCTCGGAGGCTCCTGGCGCGTGATCGTCCGCAACGACGATCACAACACCTTCGACCATGTGGCGCGCACGCTCGCCCGCTTCATTCCGGGGGTGACCCTCAAGCGGGGCATGGAGATCGCCAACGTGATCCACTCCGCCGGCAAGGCGATCGTCTACAGCGGCCACAAGGAGGCCGCGGAGCACTACTGGGAGCAGCTGAAGGGGGCCGGGCTCACGATGGCCCCACTCGAGCAGGCCTGAGCCGTCAGGCGCTCTCGCCGACCCCGGCGCCGTTGCCGTGTCCGTTGGCCCGGGCCGTCAGACGGGGCCGCTCGATCTCGCCGCCGGCGGTCATGTCCCACCAGCCATAGAGCACCGGCACCTGGTACCAGCTGGAGTGGCTGGCTCGGAAGAAGGTCATCTCGTCGCCTTCCCAGTACTTCTCCCAGTCGACTTTCTCCTCGAAGAAGGCGAGCTGCTGGAACCTGTAGCGGTCGTCCCGCGAGCGGTAGACGGAGTAGGAGCTGGCGCCGTAGCGCAGCGCCACTGCGGCGACCTCGTTCAGCGCCACCTCGAAGCCGTCGCTGCGGAACCCCGTCGCGTACCAGGGGACGATCACCGTGCCGGCCATCAGGCGCCCACCTCCGCGCGGATCGCGCCGGGGCCCTCGGCGGTCTTGCCCTGGCCCTCCGAGTCGGCGCCGACCAGGATCGAGATCTTGCCCAGGTGCTTGTTCTCGAGCATCAGCTGGTGGGCTTCGGCCACGCCCTCGAAGCCCAGCGTGCGCCACAGCACGGGGCGGATCTGACCGCTCTCGATCAGCTCGTTGGCCTTCATGCACTCATACGCGTTGGCGAAGTGCGAGCCCAGGATCTCCTTCTGCTTCATCCAGAGGTAGCGCACGTCGAAGTCGAGGTTGAAGCCCGTCGTCCCGGCGCAGATCACGACCTTGCCGAACGGCTTGACGGTGAAGACCGACGTCGGGAAGGTGGCCATGCCGACGTGCTCGAAGACGATGTCGGGGGCGTCGCCCAGGATCGACTTCACGCGCTTGGAGAACTCGCGGGAGACGCCGAAGCGCTCCTTGTCCTCCTCGGGGGTCTCCTTGCCGGTGCGCATCATCCCGGCGAAGTCGGCGCGGTTGATGTAGTCCACGGCCCCCAGCCGCTTGACCAGCTCGCCCTTCTCCGGCGAGGACACGACACCCACGCAGTGCGCGCCGGCCGCCGCGCACAGCTGGGTGGCGAACACGCCCAGGCCGCCCGCGGCGCCCCAGATCAGCACGTTCGCGCCCGCCTGCATCTTGCAGCGGGTGATCAGCATGCGGTAGGCCGTGAAATAGACGAGGCCGTAGGAGGCGGCCTCCTCCCAGGTCAGTGCCTGGGGCTTGGGCAGCAGTTGCTGTGCCTGGACCTTGGTGAACTGGGCGAACGACCCCCAGGTCGTCTCGTAGCCCCAGATCTTCTGCGACGGCGCGGCCATCGGGTCGAGGCCGTGCACCTCGGGGTCCTCGTAGGAGGCCTGGTTGCAGTGGAGCACGACCTCGTCGCCCGGCTTCCAGCGGGTGACGCCCGCGCCGACCTTCCAGACGATCCCCGAGGCGTCCGAGCCGCCGATGTGGTGTCCGTACTGGGGATGGTCGCCGTACTTCATGACCGAGACGGGCTTGCCCAGGGCGGCCCACACGTTGTTGTAGTTGACGCCTGCGGCCATCACGCGGACGATCACCTCGAAGGCGCCCGGCTCGGGCACTTCGATCTCCTCGATCTGGAATGCGTCCTTCGGTTCGCCGAAGCGCTCCTCCCGGATCACCCAGGCGGCCATCGTGTCGGGCAGCTCGCCCGGCTCGGCGTCGATGGCGGAGACTTGTTGGAGATCGATTGCCACGTGCTCTGAACCTCGTCTGTCGGGGGTGGGCAAGCCCAATCCTACCCGCGCTCCCCCCGCGGGCGCGAGCCGGACTCGACCGCGGCTCCTAGAGCGAGCGCGAGGCGCCCGCGCCGACGGGGATCGACGCCACGGCCTGTTCGAGGGTGGGGTAGTCGCGGACCTCGACCACGGACCCCTCGACCAGGCGGCACCTCCACGCCTCCCGGATCGCCACCGGGCGACCCACGATCCGTCCGCGCAGCTCCAGCGCCATGACGACGTGGTCGTCGCAGGCGAGCAGCTCCTCGATCGCCGCGTCGAACTCCTCGAACGGCGCGAGCGCCTCCCGCACGCCGGCGTCCACGATCGCGCGATCGGGCGTGTCGGAGTCGCGCTCGGCGAGGGCCTGGCGCCATTCGCTCTCCAGCACCGTCCACCACATCCGCACGATCGCCAGGTTGTCGGCCTCGAGGTCGCGCGCCGGCTCGGCCGGGCGCTCCTGCAGCGTGGGCTCGTAGATGGCGGGCATCGCACGATCAGCATCGGCACGACGCCCTCTCGGGCATTAGTCCAGGTATGCCGTCTGGGCTAAAGGTCCACGCTCTCCGCGCCGCCGCAAGGGGGAGTAGCCTCAGCCCAGGTGGCCGACCAGGAGTTCCCCGAGGAGCCGGATCAGGGCCCCGCCGACGAGGGCCCGAACATCGTCATGCCCACGGAGGAGTTCGCCGGGCGGTGGGCCAACGCGGCGGCGATCGCACGCACGCCGCACGAGTTCACGCTGGACTTCATGCGGATCGGCCCGCAGGGCCAGCAGGGGATGGTCGTATCCAGGGTGTCGTTCTCGCCGCTGCTGGCGAGCCAGCTGCTCGACCTGCTGGGCGAGCAGTGGCGCGAGTACGCGGCCGAATCGGGGATTCCGCCCGGAGGCGATGGCGATGGGTGAAGAGGAGCCGCTCGACAACGGCGAGCTGGAGCCGACGCGGGTGCCGCTGCGCGGACCGAACGTGATCAGCACGTTCGACACGCCGCCGAGCCCCGACGCGGTCAAGGTCCACATGGACGTGATCCGCCGGCACCTGCGCGACCGGCGCGCCGAGCCTCCCGAGCTGCGCGAAGCCGGCGGCTGAGTAGCGACCCTAGCGCGACTCGCCCGGCCCGCTCGCCTCGAAGGGCAGCTCGACCACGACGCCGCGCACATCGCCGTCGCCGACCTCGACGGTCGCGCCGGGCTCGGCCTCGCGACGCACCAGCGCCAGCCCGATCGGGCCCAGCGCGGGGCGAGTCGGCGACGCTGCCGAGGCTCCCGACCGACCGCTCGCCGAGCACGCAGCTCCTCGCCATGCGAGGCGGCGCCGGACAGGCGCAGGCCCCGCAGATGGCGGTTGGGCTTGCCCTTGTAGAACAGGCGGGCGACCGTCTCCTGGCCGACGTAGCAGCCCTTGGTGAAGCTGACGGCGCGCTCGTTGAGCCCCGCCTCCTGGGGGATCACGGTGTCGTCCAGGTCGAGCCCGTAACGGGGGCGTCCGCGCTCGATGCGCAGGCATTCGGCCGCCTGCTCGCGACGACGGGCCGGCGCCACGCTCGCGCAGGGCGCCGGCCAGCGCGTCCGTGTCCTCGGCCTGGCAGAACAGGTCGAGGCCGACGTCGGTGCGCACCGCCAGCGCCTCGATCCCGTCGATCGCGGCGGGCGCGTTGGCGTGCTCCGCGCGGCCGGGGTCCGGAGCCGGCGACCTCACGGCCGCGGGGCCGATCAGCGAGAGCAGCCCCCGCTCGAGCGTGCGCTTGTGGAGCTCGACCCGGTAGCCCACCTTGAAGCGCCGGATCATGTCGAACAGTGCCTGGAGCGCCGAGCGCTCGGTGTCGAGCGCAGCTCCACCGCGCCGTCCGCGGCGGCCGGGACGGCCAGCACCCGCAGGTCGCCGAGCATCTTGCCCTTGTGGGTCAGGAAGGCCGCGTAGCGGCCTTCGCCCGCCCGCAGCGCCGGCCAGCTCGTTGGTGACCTGGCCGTTGAGGAAATCGACGCGTCGGGCGCCGCTCAGCGCGAGCTTGCCGCGCTCGGAGCGATCGAGCACGCCGCAGCCCTCCGAGCAGCTCTCGTAGTCGCCTGCGCAGCGGTGTCGGTGTGGGGCGCCTGCCATTGGTTCGAGAATAGCCGCGCTAGGCTTCGCGGCCATGGGACTCGCCGACACCTTCCAGGGCATCGTCGACCTGCTGCCCGAGGACTGGACCGACCTCGAGCTCGACCTGCGCATCGTCGACGAGTCGCGCTATGTCGAGGCGGCGCTGTACCTGGTCACATGCAACGCCAGGCCGTACTCCCATCACGACTGGCACTGGCGCCTGATGGTGGCCCACAGCTTCGGTCACGCCGCCGCCGCGCCGACGGTCCACGGCACGATGAAGCTGCTCGACGAAGCCGGCATCGAGGGCGAGCTGGTGCTGCGCGAGGTCCGCAGCGGCCGCGTCGAGGTGGTACGCAGAGTGGGGCCGCCCGGAGTCGGCCCGCGAGGAGTTCCGCCGCCTGCGCGCCCAATAGCGATGGCACGCGTGCTGGTGCTCAGCGCCGACCTGATGTTCGGCTCACGCCTGCACTCCGCGCTACGCAGGCCGGGCACGAGGTCGAGCTGGTCCCCGACGAGCTCGCGCTGCGCGAGCGGCTCGGCGACCGCGCCGACGCCCCCGTCCGCGCGCTGGTCTTCGACCTCACCGACGAGCGCCTTCGCGCCGAGGCGCTGCTCGACGCGCTGCGGTCCGAGGGCCGACTGGGCGCCCTGCGCACGCTGGCCTTCTACTCCCACGTGGACCTGCGGGCACGCGAGCGCGCGTCGCGGGCCCGCTTCGACCTCGCCGTGCCGCGCTCGCGGATGGCCCGCGAGAGCCCCGCGCTGCTCGCGCAACTGGGCGTCTGAGCGACGCCTGGAGGCCGACCGCTGCGGTGATGTCTCGGCGACTAGGACGCTGGCACTGCGGGCCGCTCGACGCGCCTGAGCAGCGGGTGGTCCGGCACCGCCCCCGGGCCCGGGCGGGCTGAGACGTCGCGCATCTCGAGGCGCGCCCCGCAGGCCTGGCAGACGCGGTGCTCGTCCACGGCGCCGCCGCAGCCGCGGTGCTCGAGCACGACCGCCGGGCCACCCGGCGGCGGGGTGTAGCGATCGCCCCACTGCATCAGCGCGACCATCGCCGGCCACAGGTCGAGGCCCTTCTCGGTCAGCCGGTATTCGTAACGGGGCGGTCGCTCCTGGTAGATGCGGCGCTCGATCACGCCCTGCTCCTCCAGGCGCCGCAGCCGGGTCTGGAGCACGTTGCGGGCGATGCCCAGCTGCGACTGCAGCTCGTCGAAACGGCGCAGGCCGAGCATCACGTTGCGAACGATCAGCAGCGACCAGCGCTCGCCGACCACCTCCAGCGCGCCGGCGATGCTGCAGGCCTGGTTCTCGTAGTCGTTGCGGAGCATCTCGACAACAGCATAGCGCGATGGGGTTGCATGATGCAACTACCCTGTGGTAAGGTGCGTTTCATCATGCAACGGAAATGGATCGTCTCCCTGATCGTCTCGGCGGGCGTGTTCATGTCCAGCCTGGACCTGTTCATCGTCAACATCGCCTTCCCGTCGATCAGCAGGCACTTCGGCGGAGCCTCGCTGGCATCCCTCTCCTGGGTGCTGAGCGGCTACGCGATCGTGTTCGCAGCGCTGCTCGTGCCGGCCGGCCGCTGGGCCGACGCGTTCGGCCGCAAGCGCGCGTTCCTGCTCGGCCTGGGGGTGTTCGTGATCGCCAGCGCGGCCTGCGCGGCAGCCCCCTCTGTCGGCGCCCTGGTGGCCGCCCGGGTTGTCCAAGCGGCGGGCGGCGCGTTGATGCTGCCCACCTCGCTGGGCCTGATGCTGCCCGAGTTCGAGCCGGAGAAGCGCCACGTGGCGATCGGCCTGTGGGCCGCCACCGGAGGGATCGCCGCGGCAGCCGGGCCGCCGCTGGGTGGCCTGCTGGTGCAGGCGGACTGGCGCCTGGTGTTCCTGGTCAACGTTCCCGTCGGGCTGCTCGGCCTGGCGCTGGGCGCCCGCATCCTGCACGAGCGCCGTGAGCAGTCGCCTGGACGCCCCGACGTGCGTGGGGGCGATCATGCTGATCCTGGCCGTCGGCGCCCTGGTCGTGGCGATCGTCAAGGGCCAGGAATGGGGCTGGGCCTCGGCGCGGGTGCTCGGACTGCTGGCCGCCACGGCCGTGCTGCTGCCCGCACTGTGGTGGCGCTCCAGCCGGCATGCCACGCCGGTCATCGAGCCGGCGATGCTGCGCCAGCGCACGTTCGGCCTGGCCGTGGGCGCCTCGGTGGTCTTCTTCGCCGGTTTCGGCGCGATGCTGCTGGCGGGCGTGCTGTTCCTGACGGGCGTGTGGCACGAGGACGTGCTGACGGCCGGGCTGATGCTGTTCCCCGGCCCGGCGACGGCGACCGCCTTCAGCGTGCCCTCGGCGCGGCTGGGGGCGCGGCTCGGATACCGCCTTCCGGGCATGCTCGGCGCGCTGATCTTCTCGCTGGGATCGGTCTGGTACATCACGCGCACGGGCGATGCGCCCCACTACTTCTCCGAGTTCCTGCCCGGGTCGATCATCACCGGCGCCGGCGTAGGCCTGGTGATCCCGACGCTGACGGGCGCCGGCGTGTCCTCGCTGGCTCCGGAGCGCTTCGCGACCGGAGCGGCGATCCTGACGATGGGGCGACAGATCGGCGCCGCGCTGGGCGTTGCGATGCTCGTCGCCGTGCTCGGTACGACGACGCAGAGCGCCTCGGACTTCCACGCGGCATGGATGATCACCGTCGCCGGCGGCCTGGTGACCGCCGCGATGCTCGCCGCGATCGGCCCGCCACTGCGCAGCCCGGCCCCGGGGGCGGCGCTGGCCGAGGGCGCGGCGTGAGCGCCGTCGGACAGCGCCGGGTGCGCAGCTTCGAGTGGTCCGACCCGTCGGAGGCCGCCGCGGCGGGCGCGGAGCTCACGGGCCTCGAGCTGATGGCGCAGATCATCGATGGGTCCAAGCCCCCGCCGCCGATCGCCCGCCTGCTCGAGATGGAGCTGGTCGAGGTGCAGGAGGGAAGGGCGCTCTTCGCGCTGGCGCCGGCCGAGTGGATGTACAACCCGATCGGCTCGGTCCACGGCGGGGTGGCCGCGACGATCCTCGACTCGTGCATGGGCTGCGCCGTGCACACCACGCTGGAGGCCGGCGTCGGCTACGCCACGACCGACCTGCAGGTCCGTTACCTGCGATCGATGCATGCGGGCGGCGGGCGAGTCCTGGCCGAGGGGCGGGTCGTGCACGGGGGCAGGCGCACCGCGACGGCCGAGGGACGGCTCTTCCTCGAGGAGGATCCCTCGGTGCTGTTCGCACACGGCAGCACCGGCTGCGTGATCCTGCGCTGAGGGCGCAGATCGCAGATTCGCGAGCTGGAGGCCGGCCGGCGCCTGCCGGCGGCGCTCAGGTCGCTGCGTCGGTTCCCGGGACCGCCCCCCCGGGACCGCTCGGGGCTGACTGCCCCCGCGGCTCAGCTGGGCGTCGTCGCCACGCCGCCGCCGAGGTCCGCGTGCAACGCGGCCACGGGATCCAGGGGCACCAGGGCGGCGTTGGGCACGCGCCTGAAGGCCTCCTCGGCGGCGCCCGCGCGCCGGTGCATCGCCGCCCTGATGACCATCCCGTGGCAGACGACCAGGGCGGGCAGGGCGCCGCGCTGCACCTCGGTCAGAGCCGCCTCGACCCGGACCTCCTGGGCGGCGAAGGACTCCCCGCCGGGGAACGCGAAGAGCGGCTCGCCGGCGGCGAAGGCATCGAAGCGCTCGGGGGCTTCGGCGCGGACCTCGGCGAAGCTGCGGTCGGTCCACTCGCCCGAGTCGGTCTCCATGAGCCGTTCGTCCTCGATCGGCGCGAGCCCGATCCGAGCGGCGACCGCGTCGGCCGTTTCGCGGGCCCGGCGCAGCGGGCTGCACCACAGCGCCCGGAAGCCGTAGGGCACCGCCCGCTCGGCCAGCTCCAGCGCCTGGGCGCGACCGGTCTCGTCGAGGGGTATCGCCTGCTGGCCCTGGAAGCGGCCCTCGAGGTTGTAGGCGGTCTGACCGTGACGGGCCAGGTAGACGAGGGTGGGGGAGGGGTCGGCCACGGCGGCTCAGCATAATGCGGGTGAGGCCGGGCCATCAGCCCGGCCAGGCGCGCCGAGCCGGCAGGCGCCGCGCCGGACATTCGACGACTTCGGAGGAGACATGAGCGAGAGCACGCCGCCACCCACGACCACCGACGCGGGCATCCCGGCGCCCAGCGACGAGCATTCCCTGACGGTCGGCCCCGACGGCCCGATCGTGCTGGGAGACCACTACCTGATCCAGAAGATGGCCCAGTTCAACCGCGAGCGGGTGCCCGAGCGCGTGGTGCACGCCAAGGGCGGGGCCGCCCACGGCTTCTTCGAGGTCACAGAGGACGTGACGCAGTGGACCAGCGCGGCGTTCCTGTCGGAGGTGGGCAGGCGAACGGACACGTTCCTGCGCTTCTCGACCGTCGCGGGCGAGCTGGGCTCGGCGGACACGGTTCGCGACCCGCGGGGCTTCGCGCTGAAGTTCTACACCGAGGAGGGCAACTACGACCTGGTGGGCAACAACACGCCGATCTTCTTCATCAGGGACCCGCAGAAGTTCTCGGACTTCATCCACTCGCAGAAGCGGATGCCCGACACGAACACGCGCTCCAACAACGCGCAGTGGGACTTCTGGTCGCTCTCGCCCGAGTCCTACCACCAGGTCTCCTTCCTGATGTCCGACCGGGGCACGCCGCGCACGTGGCGGCACATGAACGGCTACGGCAGCCACACCTTCATGTGGACCAACGCAGGGGGCGAGCGGTTCTGGATCAAGTACCACTTCAAGACGGTCCAGGGGATCGAGAGCTTCACCGACCAGCAGGCCAAGGAGATGGTCGCGGAGGACCCCGACTTCCACCTGCGCGACCTGTTCGAGTCGATCGCGCGCGGCGAGGCGCCTGAATGGCGGCTGGAGATCCAGGTGATGCCCTATGAGGAGGCCAAGGGCTACCGCTTCAACCCCTTCGACCTGACCAAGGTCTGGCCGCACTCGGACTACCCGCCGGTCACGATCGGCAGGCTGGTGCTGAACCGCAACCCCGAGAACTACTTCGCCGAGGTCGAGCAGGCCTCGTTCGAGCCGGCCAATCTGGTCCCGGGGATCGGGGCCAGTCCCGATCGGATGCTTCTCGGCCGGCTGTTCAGCTACCCCGACACGCACCGCTACCGGATCGGCCCGAACTACCTGCAGCTGCCCATCAACAGGCCCAGGAGCCCGGTGCACTCCTACAACAAGGACGGCGCCATGCGCTACCACGACGCCGGGGCCCAGCCGGTCTACGCGCCCAACAGCTACGGCGGACCGAGGGCGGACACCGAGCGCGGCAGGGACGCCAGCTGGGCCGCCGACGGGGAGATCGTGCGCACCGCCCAGACGCTTCACGCCGAGGACGACGACTACGGTCAGGCGGGCAGCCTCTACCGCGAGGTCCTCTCCGAGACCGACCGCGAGCACCTGCTAACGAACATCGTCGGCCATCTCGGCACGGACGTGGAGAAGGCGGTCCAGGAGCGGGCGGTCGCCAACTGGCGCCAGGTGGATGCCGACCTCGGCGCCAGGATCGCCGCGGGCGTCGGCCTGGACGGCGCCGGCAACGGCAAGATCCCCGAGCAGGCCGGTCAGCCGGCCGGGCAGGGCGCGGGCGTCGCCGGCGGCGAGTCGCCCGTCGCCGGCTGAGGATCGGATCAGATGGGAGGGCCCCGCCACATGTGGCGGGGCCGTCAGAGCCGCATGCGGCTCTGACCGCGGCGGCACATGTGCCGCCCCGGACCTGTTGTGAGCTCGGTCACCGGCAGGCGACGTCCCGCTGATGCAGCAGCGCGAACCAGTGCGGCGTCGAGCTCCCGGGGATCGCACCGGCGTGGCGCACTTCGCGTTCCAGGGCGGCCAGCTGACCACCGCGCAACACGAGCATCGTCTCGGCCTGGCCCAACGCACCGGCGGGCGAGGCGAAGCCGATCCGGTCGAGCTGGTTCAGCGTCGCGGTCATCACCTCGCGGCTGTGGCGGGCGATGAACAGCAGGGACGACCTGTATCCACCGGTCGGGTGCACGGGGAGGGCGTGGTTCTCGATCGCGATCAGTTCGTGGCGAGCCGTGCCGCACAGCTTCGCCACGGTCGCCGCCTGCGGATCGGGGCGGGCCACGCATCCCGTCGCTCCGGAGCCCTGGGGCGCCGGGATCTGACCCGTGGGGCAGTTCGCGGCGGCGCTGCTGATCCCCTGGATCGTCGCCTGCGCGGCCGGCCTGGCGCTCGAGGGCGTCCGCGTCGAGCCTCCGCCGCAGCCCGGGAGCACCGCCGTTGCCGCGGCGAGGAGCGCGAGAAGCGAGATCGACTGCAGGACGCGGGGCGTTTTCATCGGGCGGGTCTTACCGCATCGGCTCGTCCGCTGCACCCAGCGTGGGCCCGGGAGCGTCATAGACTCCTGACATGCGTCGCCGGGTCACCTTCTCGCGCAACCTGACCCTGTCGCTGTCGAGGACCTGCCGCTGCTACTGCAAGTACTGCGCGTTCGCGACCCACCAGGCCCACCTGCACTCCCCGGAGCAGGTCCTCGAGATCATCGACGGCGCCGCCCGCAGGAACGTCAAGGAGCTGCTCGTGCTGACGGGCGAGCGCCCGGAGGTCAACGCCGAGGTGCGCGCGCGGCTGACGGAGTACGGCCACGAGGACTTCACCGCCTACGTCGTCTGGACCTGCGAACGGGCGCTGGAGCGGGGACTGCTGCCGCACACGAACCTTGGCGTGCTCGCCCGCGAGGACCTGGCCCGGCTGCGCGAGGTCACCGCCTCGCAGGGGCTGATGCTGGAGTCGATCTCCGAGCGCCTGATGCAGACCGTCCACGCCGGCTCGCCGACCAAGCACCCCGCACGCCGGCTGGCGACGATCGATGCGGCCGGCGAGCTGCGGATCCCCTTCACCAGCGGGATCCTGGTCGGCATCGGCGAGACCGAGCAGGAGCGGATGGACTCGCTGGCGGCGCTCGCCGAGGCGCACTCGCGCCACGGCCACATCCAGGAGGTGATCCTCCAGAACTTCGTCCCCCACCAGCGCTACTACGGCCAGGAGCCCGCCCAGATCGCCGACGAGGCGGCACGGGAGTACTGGCGCACCGGCGTCGCCGAGGGCCGGCCCGAGCTGCCCCTGCCCGAGTGGGCCCGGGCGGGTGCGGGTCCGATAGAGATCGAGGACATGAAGCGCCTGATCGCCGAGAGCAGGCGCCTGATGCCCGACGTGGGAATCCAGATCCCGCCCAACCTGGCCGACTGGTGGGGCGAGCTGGTCGCGGCGGGTGCGACCGACCTGGGCGGGCTGTCGGCCAACGGCGACCACATCTCCCCGGAGCATCCATTCCCCTCGCCCCACAAGGTCCGCAGGGAGCTGCAGCGCGACGGCGTCGCCCTGACCGAGCGGCTGTGCGTCTACGCCGACTACATCGATCCCGACTGGCTCGCCCAGGGCGTGCTCGACACGATCAAGGCTCGTTACTGGTCCTTCATCCCCAGGCGCGGCTCGGGACGCACCGAGCCGCCCACGCCGATCGCGCCGAGCCTCGTGGCGGGGGCGATCGAACGGGGGCGGGCGGGACTCGCCCTGACCCCTCAGGAGCTGACGGCGATGTTCGCCGAGACGCGCCCCGAGGCGATCGAGGCGATGCGCCAGGCCGCCGACGAGCTGCGCAGAGAACTGGCCGGGGACACGGTCACGTTCGTCGTCAACCGCAACATCAACATCTCGAACGTGTGCACCGTCGGCTGTGCCTTCTGCGGCTTCGGACAGGGCAAGCGCTCGCCCGAGGCCTACGAGCACGACGCCGAGGACTTCGTGGGCCGCATCCACCAGGCGCTGGACTACGGCGCCACGGAGCTCTGCATCCAGTCGGGGATACACCCGGACTGGCAGCTCGAGGACTACCTGGGCTGGTTGCGACTGGCAAAGGACACCGCCCGCGCCGCCGGCGCCGACCTGCACCTGCACGCCTACAGCCCGATGGAGATCGCGCACATGTGCGACATCTCCTCGCTGCCGCCCGCCGAGGTCTTCGCCCGGCTCGAGGATGCCGGGCTCGGCTCGACGCCGGGGACCGCCGCGGAGGTCCTGCACGACGGGGTGCGCCAGCGCATCTCTCCCAACAAGCTGCCCGTGGCCCGCTGGGTCGAGATCGTCGAGGCGAGCCACCGGGCCGGCCTGCGCTCCACCGCCACGGTCATGTTCGGGCACATCGAGGAGCCCTGGGAGCTCGCCGAGCACATGCGGGTGGTCCGCGAGCTGCAGGAGCGCACCGGCGGCATCACCGAGTTCGTGCCGCTCTCCTTCATCCCCTTCCAGACGTTGCTGGGCCGCACCCACGGCGTGGAGGAGATCTCCCGCGAGGAGAACCTCAAGCACACCGCCGTCTTCCGCCTCGCCCTCGGCCGGACGATCACGAGCCTGCAGGCCAGCTGGGTGAAGATGGGCCTGGATGCCGCCACCGAGGCGCTGTCCTGGGGCGTCAACGACCTCGGCGGCACGCTGATGGAGGAGTCGATCAGCCGCCTGGCGGGCAGCTACCACGGGACCAAGCTCGACCCACCGCAGCTGATCGCCGCCGCGCACGCCGCGGGGCGCCCGGCGGCGGAGCGCACCACCCTCTACGGGATCCGGCGCCGTTACCCGCCCGAGCAGGACAGCGACTGGTCGCTGGCCGCTGCCGCCGCCGTCTGACGCGCCGGCAGCGATGACCTGGTGTCGTGAGTCAGAAGTTGGGCGCGAGTTTGCCGGATGGATGGGCGTGGCTGACGTTCGACGGCGGCGTCGTGCGTACCGGTGGTACGTGAGGCGACGGCGGCGGGCGTCAGACGCGCGCAGGCGCCGGGAAACGCCGTCGAACTTCTGACTCACGACACTAGAGGAACAGGTCCTCCACCGCCGGCCGCAGCAGCGCCGCCGCGCCCGGCCCGTCCTCGTCGGTCACGAAGCGACCCAGTCCCTCTAGCACGACGACCGGCTCGCGGGAGTCCTTGGCCCGCGCCAGGTCGGCCGCGCCGGCCGCCGCGTCGGCGACCGCCAGCCAGGTCGCCCGCAGGCGCATCCCGTCCGCGTCGGTCCGCCCCCGCCAGTCCTCCAGGGGCGCCAGACCGGCGAGCCCGACCGCGACGTCGACCTGCCCGTGGCGCCAGGCACGCCCGAAGCTGTCGGTGATCATCACCGCCGGGGGGCGCACGCCGGAGCGCCCGCCGAGCCTCGCGCGGATCGCCCGGGCTGACGCGTCGGGGTCGTCCGGTAGCACGATCGCGACGGCCGGCCGATCTCCCGCCCCGTCGCCTGCGCCGGCGTTGGACGCGTCGACGCCGGCGTTGGCGCAGACGAAGCCGTGTCGCGTCCGGCAGACGAGGACGCCCCGCTCGGCCCGCAGGATCTCGGCCGACTCGTCCAGCACGACCTGCAGGAACCTGGGGTCCTTGTCCTGCTCGCGCGCCAGCTCGATCGCGCGCTCCCCCGCCGTCACGCTCGCCAGCTCGACGAGCGCCCCCTCGGCCTTGGAGACGACGGTGTGTGCGATCGCCACGACCTGCTCGGGTTCCAGACGCTCGCCGTCCAGCGACGTGAGGATCAGCTCAGCAAGGTCGTCGCCGGGCCGCACCTCGGGGATCCCCGCGAGGGGGCGCGCCCGCAGGCTCGCCATCTAGGCGCTGCTCGTGACGGGCGATGCCGGCACGAACGTCTCGGAGCCGAGCACCGTCCGCGTGCGGGCCGCCAGCCCGCCGCGACCCGCGAGCGCAGCCCGCAGCGCGGCGAGGTCGGCGCCGGTGTCGACGTCGAGTGAGAGCGAGGGGATCGGATGCACCCGGCAGGCCACGCCGGCCGCGACCGTCAGAGCACGGTGGCGCTCGCAGCTGCCCGGTCCGAAGCTGGGCACGATCGCATCGGGCGGGGCCAGCAGCAGGCCGTTCGTGCCGGTGCCGTGGCGGTCGGGGAGGATCACGACCTCGGGGCGCCCGCCCTCGCCGAGCAGCTCGTCCAGCTCGACCGGGTCCAGCGCGGGGCAGTCGCCCGGCACGCAGAGCACTCGCTCGAAGCGCTCTCCCAGCGCATGCTCCACGCCCAGCGTCGCGGCCGCCGACTGCCCCTCCTCGGCGTCGTCGCTCAGCACCGTGGCCCCCAGTGCGCGCGCCGTCACGGCCACGTCCTCCTGGCGCGTGACGACGATCGTGCGCTCGATCCCCTCGGTCTCGGCCAGCGCTTCGAGCACGTCCGAGACCATCGCCCGCGCCAGGGCCAGCCGCAGCGGGTCGGCGACGCTGGCGCCCAGCCTCTGCTTGGCTCGGGCGAAGCTCTTGACGGGCAGGATCGCGGCGGTGCGCACGGCTCGGGGAGAGCCTAGCTGCAGTCGCGCAGGGAGCGGGAGGCGGCCGCGGACGCCGCCCGGTTGCGAGTCACCACTGAAGCAGCAGCAGTCCGACCGTCACGCCCGGGCCGATCGTGACGACGAGGCCGCGCTCGCCAGGACCCGGATCGCACTGGGCGATCGTCTCCGCCAGGACGTAGAAGATCGACGGCGTGCCGACGTTGCCATGCTCGGCGAGGGCCTGCCAGCTGGTCGCGAGCGCGTCGTCGTCCAGACCCAGCGCGTCGCGGGCGCTCTCGATGATGCGCCTGCCGCCCGGGTGGACGATCCAATGGTCGATTGCGCCGGGACGCAGGCCGTTGGCGCGCAGGAACTCGCCGACCAGTCCGTCGAGGTCGGCTGCGGCGAGATCGGGCAGCTCCCTGGCGAGATGGAGATAGCTGTCCCCCGCGTCGGAGGCCAGGCGAACCGCGCCGAGCGTGTCGGGGATCTGATGGACCTTCGAGGAGACCACGGCCGGGCCGTCGGCCGTCGGGTCATCGGAGAGGAGCGCCGCCGCGCAGCCGTCCCCGAAGATCGCCGAGCCCACGGTCTTCGCTCGTGGGTCTCCCTCGCAGGCGCGCGTCAGGATCGAGCTCATGCTCTCTGCCGCCACCACCAGCACATGCCTGCCGGGCGCGTCGACGTGCGCCCGGGCGGCCAGCCTCAGCAGCGGCACGGCGCTCGCGCAGCCCACGCCGGTCACGTGGTACTTGTCGGTCGCAGGGTCCATCCCGTAGTGCTCGACGAGGCGGTGGGCGAGGGTGGGGCAGCCGAGCGAGTAGAGGCTCGAGCTGAACACCGCGCCGATCGAGCGCGGATCGACCTCCAGCCGGTCGACCGCCATGACGGCCCGCTTGAGGAGATCCTGCTCGACACGGTCGGCGCGGCCCTGGAGGTTCGGCGCGAGAAAGTCATCGGCGAGGTCCAGATGACGGCGCTTGACCCCGCAGCGCGCGAAGATGCCCTCGGCGAACTCGTCCCCCTTCAGTCCCAGGCGCAGGAGAACCTGCTCCTGGCAGAGCGCCGGGCCGGAATCCGCCAGCGCCAGCCCTGAGATCCGAGGGACGCGACGCGCATCGACGCTCCCCGGGCGCACCCAGGCCCGCTCCCGCGAGAGCGCTGCCGTGCGTCGCATACGTAGCTCGGCTGGTGTCACGCGTGAGGGCCCTCTGGGTCTCGGTAGGCGGGGAGGAGCCCGATCGTGGGCTTGTTCGACAGAGCCGGGGGGACGATATACAGACAAACACCCCGAACCAGGGGTTTTCACCGAGCAGCGGGCGATCCTTCGCGTTTTCTTAGTATCGGCGCTCGTGTGCGGGGACCGCCGGCGGCGGCGATCGGCAAAGATGGCGTCGGACATCTCTGCGATCGGAGCAATGCATGAAGGTGATAGGAGCTGGTCTGCCGCGCACCGGCACGCTGACACAGAAGCTCGCGCTGGAGCGGCTCGGCTTCGAGCCCTGCTACCACTGGGTGAACCTGATCGCCGATCTCGATCAGGTGGAGGTCTGGCACAGGGCTTTCGAGGGCGAGCAGGTGTGGGGGGAGGTCTTCGACGGGTACCCGGCGACCGTCGACTGGCCCGGGGGCTTCTTCTACGCGCAGCTCGCGGAGGCCTATCCGCAGGCCAAGGTCGTCCTGAGCGTGCGCGAGCCCCGCGCCTGGGAGCAGAGCTACCGCGACACGATCGGGGAGATGTGCCGCGGCGAGTCGCTGATCAGGCTGCTGTCCGACAGCCGGCGCGAGATCGATCCACGCTGGCGGCGCTACCTGGAGCTGGTCGACCGGCTGCTCTGGGGATCGCGTTCTCCGTTCGGCGAAGGCAGCTCGCCCCAGCAGATGATCGATCAGATGGTCCGATACAACGAGCAGGTGCAGCGGACGATCCCCGCGGAGCGGTTGCTCGTGTGGGAGGTCGGCGAAGGGTGGGGCCCGCTTTGCGACTTCCTCGACGTCGAGGTGCCGGAGGAGCCGCTGCCCCACGCCAACGACCGCGAGACCTTCGTGGGACGTGTGATCGATGGAGCGATCGACGCGCTGCACACCTGGAAGGCCGATCGGGAAGCTGCACTCTCGGGCAGGTGAGGCCCCGGCGTCGCTAGCCCGACAGGGCCAGCGCGAAGGAGACCGTCTCCCGTGCCAGGCGCACGCGGCCGGCGGCGTCGTCCATGCGCACGTCGGTCAGCAGGGCGGGCAGGCCCCCCACCGGCTCGTCGGCGATCATCCCGTCGAGCAGGTCGCCGTAGATCTCCACCACGCCGGCCGCGCTGGACTCGTGGCTCGTGTAGGCCATGAACGTCGCCGTCGGCCCCTTCAGCACGGCGCCGCCGACGATCGGGCTGACCGCCACCACTGGCGCCGGCGAGGAGCGCAGCGCCTCGGGGATCCCCGGGACGGCGAGGATCGGCCCGATCGAGGCGAGCGGGTTCGATGGGCCGATGACGACCGCGTCGGCGGCGGCGATAGCGGCCAGAACCTCGGCGCTCGGGCGGGCCCGCTCGGCGCCGCGGTACTCCAGCCCGTCGATCGGGCCCGCGGCGCGACGGCGGATCATGAACTCCTGGAAGGCGCACCAGCCCGCCTCGGGCGTCGAGACCCAGGTCCGCACGGGCTGCTCGCTCATCGGCAGCACGCGGGCGCGCTGGCCGATCGCGGCGTTCAGCCGGGCCAGCGCCTCTGTCGCCGAGACGCCCTGCCCCAGCAGCCTGGCACGCTCGAGGCACCAGGCCAGGTCGCGGTCGCCCAGGTTGAACCACACCTCGACGCCCAGCGCGCGCAGGCCGTCCATGACCTCGAAGCTGTCCTCCCTCAGCCCCCAGCCGCGGTCGTCGATCACGCCGGCCAGCCAGAACGAGACGAGGTCGGGGTCCGGCGAGACGTGGGCGCCGTAGATCTCGATGTCGTCCCCCGTGTTGGCGATCACCGCCAGCCGCTCGGGGCCGAAGGCGTCGGCGATGCCGGCGGCCAGCTTCGCGCCGCCGGTGCCGCCCGAGAGCAGCACGATGTCGGGCTCGGCGCGGCTCACTCCCAGAGGCTGTCGGGCAGCCCGGTCAGCCGGATGCCCGCATGGACCTTGTAGCGGACGTTGACCGCGATCAGCAGCGCGGTGAGCGACTCCGTCGTCCGGGACATCTCCAGCCGCCCGCAGTCCACGCAGCGCAGACCCTGCACGCGTTCGATCAGCGCCGCGGCCTCGCGCTTGTCCTCGCGGCTGTCCCCGCAGACAAGGACGTCCTGGTCGAGGGGATGCTCCAGATTGGTCAGGGACGTGGCGCTGACCGTGTGCAGAGCTGAGACGACCCGCACACCGTCGGGTGCCATCTCGAGTGCCTGCTGGGCGGCCGAGCCCTGCCAGACCCCCAGCATGCGTGTCGCCCGGCCCCCGACGGCGGCGGCCAGTGGAACGGTCGCGTCGATCAGCAGCTGTCCCGGCTGGAGCGCATCTTTGAGGTTCCCCAAGGTCTCGGCCTGGCTGCGGAAGGGCACGCTGAGCACGACCGTGGGGGCGGCGCGCGCAGCGCCGGCGTTGTCGTGGCCGGCGAACGACCCGCCCGGAACCAGCTCGGCGGCGCGCCGGGCTGTCTGCGCGGCGCGCTCGGGATCGCGGGAGCCGATCTCGATCGGCACGCCGGCGATCGCCAGACGCAGCGCCAGTCCGAAGCCGAGTGCTCCCGACGCGCCGATGACCGCGACTGGATCGGGGGAGGTCGGGGACACGGCGGCCGAGTATAGGCTTCAGCCGATGAGGCTCGAGGGCAAGACGGCGCTGGTGACCGGCGGCGCGTCGGGGATCGGCGCGGCCACCGCCCGGCGTCTGGCCGCCGAAGGGGCGCGTGTCGCGATCGGCGATCTGGACGAGGAGGGGGCGGGCGAGGTCGCGGGCGAGCTCGACGGGTTCGGCTTCGCGCTCGACGTCTCCGACCACGCCTCGGTACAGGCGGGCGTGGCCGCGGCGGTCGCCGCCGTCGGCGAGATCGACGTGCTGGTCAACAACGCCGGCACCGACCGCTTCGCCTTCTTCGTCAACACCGACGAGGAGCTGTGGGACTTCGTGCTGGGTGTCAACCTCCGCGGCGTGCTCGCCGTGACCCATGCCGTGCTCGGGGGCATGCAGCAGCGCCGCAGCGGCTCGATCGTCAACGTCGCCAGCGAGGCCGGCCGCGTCGGATCCCAGGGCTCCGCGGTCTACTCCGCCGCGAAGGCGGGCGTGATCGGCTTCACCAAGGCGATCGCCCGTGAGGCCGCCCGCTACAGGGTGCGCTGCAACGCCGTCGCCCCGGGCCCGATCGAGACCCCGCTGCTGAACTCGGCCCCGCTGATGCTGGGCGAGGTCGGAGAGCGCCTCAAGCAGGCGATGGTCGACGCCACGGCCCTCGGGCGCAGCGGGCAGCCCGACGAGGTCGCCGCGGCGATCGCCTTCCTGGCCGGCGAGGACGCCTCGTACGTGACCGGGCAGACGCTGAACGTCAGCGGCGGCCTGTCGATGTGGTGAGGGGCGGGGCGCGGATGCCCCAGGCGGTCCGCACTCGCGAGGTGAGCAGCACGCCGCGGGTCGCGCCGACCAGCAGGAAGGCTGGCACATCCACGGGAGTGGTCACGGCGCAAGCGGACACTTCAGCGTGACCGAGGTCGTCCGTTTTGGCCTCAGGCGCACGGTGACCGGCTTGCAATGTCGAGCCAGGTCGAGCACCGGGGATCCTTCAATACGGTAGGAGCCCACATGCAACCGAAGCGTCGCCTTGCGTGCCCGGATGATCCGGACCGCCACCGACGTTCCGTGTTCAACGCGCGAGAGCTTGTAGCGCATCAGCGGGTTACCGAGTTTCGGCGCTACGGTCGCACGCAGAGTCAGCGTCGTAGTCGGCCCCCTGTACTTGGGTTCACCGACGACTTCCGAGGCGGCCGCGTACGTCACGGCGAACGCGAGGGCGGCAATGCACGTTGCAGCGAGAGCGCCCGCCGTGCGGTTGCTTCTCACTTCGTGTCACCCGCCTTCACTCATTCAGCCCCCCAGCCGAAAATACCGAAGATTGAAACGAGCCGGGTAGACAGTATCCGACGGAATCCGGGCGGGTCAAGTTGACGCGGACGAACCGGACTGGACAACATGGGTCAATCCGAGCCCGACGCCGATCAGCCAGGCGACGCGCCCCAGGATCGAGCGTAGGATCACGGCCCGATGACCTTCGACAAGAATTGTCAATGACCAAGGCGATCGCGCGTGAGGCCGCCCGCTACCGGGTGCGCTGCAACGCCGTCGCCCCGGGCCCGATCGAGACCCCCCTGCTGAACTCGGCCCCGTTGATGCCGGGCGAGGTCGGCGAGCGCCTCGAGCAGGCGATGGTCGACGCCACGGCCCTCGGCCTGTCGATGTGGTGAGGGGCGGGATGGCGCGGATGCCTGAGGCGGTCCACGTTCGCGAGGTGGGCCCGCGCGACGGGTTCCAGAACGAGCCCGAGGTGATCCCGACCCAGGACAAGGTGGCGCTGATCGACGCGCTCGCTCGCACGGGGCTGCGCCGACTGGAGGCGACCAGCTTCGTTCGGCCCGATGTGATCCCCCAGCTGGCCGACGCGGCCGCCGTGCTCGCGGCGATCGACGTTCCCGAGGAGGTCAGCCTCTCCGTGCTGATCCCCAACGAGCGCGGACTCGACGCCGCTCTGGCCCTGCGCGAGTCGCACCCCCGGAGCCGTCCCGCCTTCGACGAGGTCAATGTCTTCCTCTCGGCCTCCGAGAGCCACAACCGGAAGAACGTCAACCGCTCGATCGCCGAGTCGATGACGGGCCTGGAGCGCGTGCTGGCGCGAGCCCGGGAGGCCGGGTTGCGCTGCGAGGCCGTGATCTCGACGTCGTTCGGCTGCCCCTACGAGGGCGAGGTGCCCGCCGAGCGGGTGCTGTCGATCGCGGCGGCCCTGCGCGACGCCGGCGCGCAGGAGATCGGGTTCGGCGACACCACCGGTATGGCCAACCCGGTGCAGGTGCGCGACTTCTTCGCCCGGGCCGGCGCGGAGCTCGGCGGGATCGAGCTGACGGCGCACTTCCACAACACCCGCGGCCAGGGGCTGGCCAATGTGCTGGCTGCCCTCGAGGTCGGCGTCGGGAGCTTCGAGTCGAGCTTCGGCGAGCTCGGCGGCTGCCCCGTCCCGGCGGGCGCGACGGGCAACATCGCCACCGAGGACCTCGTCTCGATGCTGCACGAGATGGGCATCATCACCGGCGTCGACCTGGATGCGCTGCTGGCCTGCTCGGCCCGCGTCCAGGAGCTGCTCGGCCGCCGCCTGGGCAGCCACACGCTGCTGGCCGGCCCGGTGGACTGGCGCCGCTGAGGCGCGAGCGAGACGGCAGCCACGCGCCGGCGGCACGCCCGTCGGACCGGCGCCGCGCAG
Source organism: uncultured Solirubrobacteraceae bacterium (assembly GCA_963760785.1). Classification (GTDB taxonomy): domain Bacteria; phylum Actinomycetota; class Thermoleophilia; order Solirubrobacterales; family Solirubrobacteraceae; genus Palsa-744. The sequence goes on from CAVXEL010000003.1 coordinate 793,868, forward strand.
GAGCGAGCGAGACGGCAGCCCGGGCTCGCCCCGCCGCCGCGGGCCTAGCCCGCCAGCGCCCCCTGCGCCTCCTGCGCCTGTGCGGCGCTCTCGCGGGCGGCCGCGATGCAGTACTCCTGAACCGCGACCTCCATCTCCAGCGTCTGGGCGAGATTGGGCCGGGCGGAGGCGTCCAGCACGCGCTTTGCCCGTCCGACGGCCACGTGGGAGTTGGCCAGCAGTTCCTCGACGAGCTCTGCAGTCGCCTGCTCCAGGTCCTCGGGTGCGACGACCCTGTTGACCAGGCCGATGCGCTCGGCCTCCTCGGCGCCGATCAGGCGCGCCGTCATGATCAGCTCCTTGGCCCGCCCCAGCCCGACGACGGCCGGCAGCCTGGTCGAGCCCCCGACGTCGGGGATGATCCCGAACCTCACCTCGGGCAGGCCCAGCTGCGCGTCGTCGGAGGCGATCCGCAGGTCGCAGCCGAGCGCCACCTCCAGCGCGCCCCCGACGCACGTGCGGTGGATCTGGCAGACGACCGGCTTGGTCATCTCTTCGCAGAGGTTCGCGCACTCCAGGAAGACGCCGCGAAAGGTCCGCAGCATGCCCGACTGCCCAGTCGAGGCCGTCAGCTCGTTCAGGTCCACCCCGGCGGAGAAAACCGGCCCCTCGCCGCGCAGGACGACGCAGTGCACCGACTGCTCGGCGGCCGCCTCGCGCAGCGCCTCGCCGAGCGCCAGCAGCAGCTCCTGGTTCATCGCGTTGCGCTTCTCGGGACGGTTCAGCACGACGTGCCGGACCGCGCCGCGGTCTTCGGTTTCGACGATGCTCACGACAGCCTCCTCCTGTGCTCGTGGGCCCACAAGCCTAGGGGAGGGACGGGGCGGGGGCGAGGGGGGGCCGGCCCCCGCCCCGTCCAGGAGCAGCTGTCAGTGGGCCAGTTCGAGCCCGATGAAGGGGTGGTCGAACGCCGATGCGCCGGCCGGAGCGGCTGCGCAGGCCAACGCGGTGGCGATCACCGCGGCGAGGCGCACGACCGGGCGGACGCCAGGGAGATGGTCGGACATGTTCGTCTCCATTCTTCGCTGCCTTCTGGACAGGAGCGGCCGCGCGGCCCCGCGCCTCGGGCACGGTGCGCCGTGGCCCTCTCTGCAGCAGACCCCCCCGCGACCCGGAACCTTCCCGGCGACGGCAGGTTCCCGCCAGTAATAGGCTCTGAGGCCGGTCCCCGGCCGGCGCGGCGGAGCACGGCTCGCGCGCCGCGGGAGGGGAAATCGAAAAAGACGACCGAGGAGTCAAATGGCGCAGCAGATCGAGAGGGTGGGCGTGCTTGGTGCCGGCCTGATGGGGCACGGGATCGCTCAGGTGGCCGCCCAGTCCGGCTATCAGGTCGTGCTGCGGGAGGTCGATGAGGCGACCCTGGAGAAGGGGATCGGCCGGATCGAGAAGCAGCTCGCCCGGGCGGTCGAGAAGGGCAAGTCGAGCCAGGAGGACGCCGACGCGGTGCGCGGGCGGATCCAGGGAACGGTCCACTACCGGGACCTCGCCGACTGCGACCTGGTGATCGAGGCGATCACCGAGAGCCTGCCGCTGAAGCTCGAGATGTGGCGCGAGATCGACGAGATCGTCAAGCCCGACGCGGTGTTCGCCACGAACACCTCCTCGCTTGCCGTCATCGACCAGGCCGCCTCGACGGGCCGTCCGGGCCGGTTCGTCGGCCTGCACTACTTCAACCCCGCCCAGGTGATGAAGCTGGTCGAGGTCGTGCGCTGCGTGACGACGACGGACGAGGCCTTCGACGCGGCCCTGCAGTTCGCCCGCTCGGAGGGCAAGCTGGCGATTCCCACCAAGGACAAGGCGGGCTTCATAGTCAACAGGCTGCTGGTCCCCTACATGCTCGACGCGATGCGGGCCTACGAAGAGGGCGTCGGGTCGGTGAGCGAGATCGACGAGGCGATGAAGGCCGGCGCGGGCCACCCGATGGGCCCGCTGACGCTGGCCGACTTCGTCGGCCTGGACACGCTCGGGTCGATCTGCGACGTCCTGTTCGACGAGTTCCGCGAGCGCCGCTTCGCGCGGCCCCCCACGCTCCGCAAGATGCTCTCGGCGGGATGGTTCGGGCGCAAGTCGGGCATCGGCTTCTACGACTACTCCGCCGAGGAGCCGCGGGAGAACCCCGCGTTCTGAGCGCGACGATGGTGGACTCCCCGGGCATCCGCGTCGCCGACGCCGACCGCGAGGCGGTGGCCGAGGAGCTGCGCGAGCACATGCTGGCCGGCCGCCTGAGCTCGGAGGAGCTCGAAGAGCGCCTCGGACGCGCCTACCGCGCAGTCACGCGTGCGGAGCTCGACGCGGTGAAGGACGACCTGCCGATGGGCACGGCCAGCCTGCAGGTCGAGCTGAAGGCGCGCAGGGCGAAGCTGCGCAGGCGGCTGATCCAGGAGGCCGGGGGTGGGGCGGGCCTCTCGGCGCTGTGCGTCGCGATCTGGCTCGCCGACGGCGCCAGCGCCAGCTTTTGGCCGATCTGGGTGATCATCGCGACGCTGCTGCCCGTGATCCGCAACGCCTGGCGGCTGGTCGGCCCGGACCCCGACGTCGAGACCGTGGAAGCGAACCTCGACGCGCGCCGTCGGCGCCGCCTGACGCGCGAACACCGCCACGGCCGCCACAGGGAACTGCCGCGATGAGCGCGCCCCTCGACCAGGCCGCCGCCAGGGCGCTGGCGGGCGGTCCGGAGCGCCACCGCGAGAAGTCCCGCGAGCAGGGCAAGCTGCCCGTGCGCCACCGAGTGGCGATGCTGCTCGACCAGGGCAGCTTCTCCGAGGAGGCGCTGCTGGCCAACTGGCAGGAGGACGGGTTGGGCGCCGACGGCGTCGTGACCGGGGTCGGCGCGATCGAAGGGCGGACCGTGGCCCTGATGGCCAACGACCCCACCGTCAAGGCCGGCTCCTGGGGCCCCAAGACGGTCGAGAAGATCCTGCGCATCCAGGAACGCGCGCTCTCCCTCCGGGTGCCGATGGTCTACCTGGTCGACTCCGCCGGGGCGCGGATCACCGAGCAGGTGCAGATGTTCCCCGGGCGGCGGGGGGCGGGGCGGATCTTCCACAACCAGGTCAAGCTGTCCGGCGTCGTGCCCCAGGTCTGCGTGCTGTTCGGGCCGAGCGCCGCGGGCGGCGCCTACATCCCGGCGTTCTGCGACATCGTGATCATGCGCGAGGGCAACGCCTCGATGTACCTGGGCTCGCCGCGGATGGCCGAGATGGTGATCGGGGAGAAGGTCAGCCTCGAGGAGATGGGCGGGGCGCGCATGCACACGGGGGTCTCCGGCTGCGCTCACCAGCTGGTGGGCAGCGACGAGGAGGGCCTGGAGCTGGCCAGGCGCTACCTGTCCTTCCTGCCAGGCAGCTGGCGCGAGGACCCACCGGCGGCGCGGCCCGGGCCGCCCGCGGACGGTCCGGCGATCGCCGAGCTGATCCCCGCCGACGAGAACAAGCCGTTCGACATGAAGCAGCTGATCGCCGCCGTCGTCGATGAGGACTCGCTGCTGGAGATCCACCCGCGGTGGGCCAAGGAGCTGATCGTCGGGTTCGCCCGCCTGGATGGCGCGAGCGTCGGGATCGTCGCCAACCAGCCCCGGCACAAGGGCGGCGTGCTGTTCTCGGACTCCGCCGACAAGGCGGCCCGCTTCATCTGGAACTGCAACGCCTTCAACGTGCCGCTGCTGTTCCTGGCCGACGTGCCCGGCTTCATGATCGGCACCCAGGTCGAGCGCGAGGGCATCATCCGCCACGGGGCGAAGATGATCAGCGCCGTCAGCGAGGCGACCGTGCCGAAGATCTCCGTGATCGTGCGCAAGGCCTATGGCGCGGGCCTCTACGCGATGGCCGGGCCGGCCTTCGACCCGGACTGCTGCATCGCCCTCCCGAGCGCCTCGATCGCGGTGATGGGCCCGCAGGCGGCGATCAACGCCGTCTACTACAACCAGCTGCAGGCGATCGCCGACGAGTCTGAGCGGGCAGCCGAGACGGAGCGGCTGCGCGCGGAGTACGCCGCCGACATCGACATCCTGCACCTGGCCTCCGAGATGGTCGTCGACGCGGTCGTGGCGCCCGAGCTGCTACGCGAGGAGCTGATCAGGCGCTTCGACCATGCGCGCTCCAAGCAGCGCGACTGGCCCGCCAAGCGCAATCCCGTGACGCCCGTCTAGGGCTGGACGGGCTGGTCGATCCCGGCCGCCCGTGTCTGCTCGTCCTGGAAGGGCGGGTAGGTCTCGGTCAGGAGATACAGGTAGGCATCGCTGCGGGCCGTGTAGGAGTTCGCCAGCACCATCAGGTCGAACAGCCCGCGCGGCATGCGCCCGGTGATCACGATGATGAACCAAGCGGCCACCGCGCCGATCTCGAGCAGCAGCCCCATCACGTAGCGCACCACCAGCACCGGGATCGCCAGGATGATGCGGAACAGCGTCCTCAGGCGGCTGTAGCGCTCGAGCGGCCCGGCGAAGCTCATCCGCACGGGATACGCCGGATCGTCCGCGCCGCCGAAGGCCGGGTAGGGGTCGCAGACCAGCGCCGCATAGGCCGTGAAGCGCGCCTGGAAGCGGTTGAAGCTGGCCACGAACTCGTACAGCCCCCGCGGATAGCGGCCGGTGAAGACGATCGCGAACCAGGCGATCACGATCGCGATGAGCGCGACGATCGCGTAGAGGTAGAGCCAGATCGCCAACGGGATCGCGAGGATCAGGCGGAAGAACGCCGTCAGCCTGCTGCGGCGCTCCACGTAGTCGGCCTCGAAGCTGACTGGATATGACACGGGCTCTCCCCTTCCCTCGATCGACGACCCGACGTCCCCCGACGTTCCCGGCGCCCGCCCGGCGGCGGGCGCGGAACGACATCACGCATCGTAGGTCGGCCCGCGGCGGAGCGGGACGGCGTTTGCAATAGATTGCGCCCAGGATGCAGGGCGTCGATCTGGCATATGCGGGAATCGCTCGGCAGGCCGAGCTGATCGCCGCCGGGGAGATCTCCTCGCGCGAGCTCGTAGAGCTCTATCTCCAGCGGATCGCGCGCCACGAGCCACAGCTGAACGCCTTTCGTGTGGTGCTGGCCGAGCGCGCACTGCTGGAAGCCGACCAGGCCGACAGCCGACGCTCGGCAGGCGCCGAGCGCCCGCTGCTCGGAGTGCCGATCGCGGTCAAGGACGACATCGATCTCGCCGGCGAGGTGACCGCCTACGGGACCAATGCCCGCCAGACGCCCGCCAGGGCCGACGCGGAGGTGGTCCGGCGGCTGCGCGAGGCGGGGGCGGTGATGATCGGCAAGACCAACGTCCCGGAGATGACCCTGTGGCCGTTCACCGAGACGGCGACATTCGGCGTCACCCGCAACCCCTGGGACCTCCAGCGCGCTCCAGGCGGCTCGAGCGGCGGCAGCGCGGCGGCCGTCGCGGCGGGACTCGTGGGCGCGGCGCTGGGATCCGACGGCGCCGGCTCGATCCGCATCCCGGCGGCATGGTCCGGCCTGCTGGGCCTCAAGCCCCAGCGCGGGCGTGTCTCGCTCGGACCGCGACCCAGGGCCTGGCACGGCATGTCGGTCAACGGCGTGCTCACCCGCAGCGTGGCAGACACCGCCCTGTTCCACGACGTCGCATCCGGCTCGATCGAGACCGACGTGGACCGGCCACCGGCGCCCGCAGTGTCCTTCTCGCAGGCGGCCTCCACGCCACCCGGCCGGCTGCGGATCGCCTGGTCCCAGAAGTTCCCCGGCATCGTCCTGGCCAAGCTCGACGAGCGCCTCGCCCGCGCGCTGTCGGACACCCTCGAGGTGCTGCGCTCGCTCGGCCACGAGGTCGCCGAGCGCGATCCGGACTACGGAAACGACACGATCCCATCGGTCATCGTCCGCTACCTGCGCGGCGCCAGCGACGACGTCGCCGGCCTCGAGCATCCCGAGCGCCTGGAACGGCGCACCCGAGCGATGGCCCGCATGGGCGCCATGATCCCGCAGGCGCTGCTCGAGCGCTCGCTCTCGGGCGAGCAGGCACTGAGCGCCAGGCTGAACCGCGTGCTCGAGGAGTTCGACTTCCTGATCACGCCAGCCGTGGCCCGGCTCGCCCCGCCGATCGGCGCCCTGCAGGGCAGGGGCGCGCTGTGGACCCTCAATACCGTCGCCGGCTGGGTGCCCTACAACGGCGTCTGGAACCTCACCGGGCAGCCCGCCGTGTCCGTTCCGGCCGGCTTCTCCGAGGACGGCCTGCCGCTGGCCGTGCAGATCGTCTCGCGAGCCGGCGAGGAGGGCCCTCTGCTCGCGCTGGCGGCGCAGCTGGAGGCGGCCCGCCCCTGGGCGCAGCAGCGCCCGGCCGGGTTCCTGTGAGCGCAGACGAGGAGCTGCTCGAGCTTGCTGTGGAGGCCGCCCGAATGGCCGGGGGGCTGCTGGCCGAGCGCGCCGCGCGGGGTGACGAGCAGGAGGTGTCCAGCAAGAGCACCCCGACCGATCTGGTCAGCGAGGCGGACCTGGCAGCCGAGCGGGCGATCCGCGAGCTTCTCGCCTCGCGACGGCCGCAGGACGGCTTCCTGGGGGAGGAGGGCGGCAGCCGCGAGGGATCGAGCGGCCGCGTCTGGGTCGTGGACCCGCTCGACGGCACGGTCAACTTCCTCTTCGGAATCCCTCAATGGGCGGTCAGCGTGGCGGTCCGGGACGAGCGCGGCACCCTCGCCGGGGCGATCTTCGACCCCAACCGCCAGGAGCTCTTCACCGCCACCCGCGACGGGCCCCCGCAGCTCCACGGCCCGTCCGGCGCGAGGACGCTCCATGGGCGCGCGGCCGACCCCCACGGCAGCCAGGAGGCGCCCTCGAACGACCTGGCCACGGCGATGGTCGCGACCGGTCTGGCCTACGACGCGACGGTCCGCGCCGCACAGGCGCCTGTGCTGGCGGGGCTGCTGCCGCGGGTCAGGGACATCCGCCGCTTCGGGAGCGCCGCGCTGGATCTCGCCTGGACCGCAGCCGGTCGCTACGACGCCTACTTCGAGCGGTCGGTCAAGGCGTGGGACATCGCCGCGGGGGCGCTCATCTGCGAGCGCGCCGGCCTGCGCCTGCTGGAGCTGCCCGAGGCACCGAACCTGCCGTGGGGGATCCTCGCGGCGCGGTCCGGCCTGGCCGAGTCGCTGCACGAGCTCGTCGCCGGGGGCTGAGAGGCGTCAGGGCGATCGATGCGGCGGGTGGGACTCGAACCCACACGCCCTCTCGGACAGGGCCTTTTGAGGGCCCCGCGTCTACCGTTCCGCCACCGCCGCGAACCGCTCGATCGAGCCGAGCATACCCCGCCGCTCAGGCGGGCTGGGGCGGCGCCGCGCCGTAGTGCTCGCCGACCCCGGTCGGCTCCCGGCGCTCGAGCTCGACGTTCCAGCCCTGCTGGAAGCCGCGCATCGCGAAGGCCACCAGCAGCATCTGCAGGGGCACGAGCAGCAGGGTCAGCACGCCCAACAGGCCGGAGTTCAGCGCCGGCTGGGCGAAGCCGGTCTTGTCGCGGGCGAACCAGGAGGGGCCGGCGACCAGGGCGAAGATCGCCAGCAGCACCGCCAGCGCGGCCGAGACGGGCAGGACCCCCCGGTTCCAGCGCCCGGCGTAGTAGGCGAGCGTCACGTAGACGAGGACATAACCGATCTGCACCGGGATCGCGCCCTCGAGGACGCTCCATCCGCCGACCGTGACGATCAGCACCACCCCGGCGCTCGCCAGGAGGAGCACGATCACCGTCGCGCGGGTGGCCTGCACGACGGGCTTGTCCCGATTGGGATGGGTGATCGTCACTCCGGGCGGGCGCTCCGGCTTGCCGAGACTGGACATGGCAACATGACCTTACATTCTCCCGCGGGCCTCGTGGGGAGCCGGCCGCGGATGCTCGTCCGCGCCCTGCGGATACGCTCTGGGTGCCAAGCGGGCGTGGTGGAACTGGCAGACACGCCGGCCTTAGGAGCCGGTGGCCTTTGGGCCTTGGAGGTTCGAGTCCTCTCGCCCGCATGGAAAACGGCTGGAAATCGCCTGCTTTCGTGGGCGGTCCGGCGACACGAATCCGGGATCTGGCTGGTGACGCGCTCGGACTCCGCGACAAGGAGTGACAGAAATGGCCTCAAGCGGCAAGAAGAAGACCACGATGGCGAAGCTCACGCGTGAAAGCAGGCTCCGCCAACGTCGGCTGGACAAGCAGGCCAAGAAGGACGCGCGGAAGCTGGCGCCGGCAGATCACCCGGACCCGCTCGACGATGCGATCACGAGCCAGTCAGCCCCGGCGGCTGGCGAGCAGCCTGCCCCCGAAACCCTCGTTCAGGCGCCCGCGGACGCCTGAACGGACTCCCCGAGACATGAGCGCCGGTCGGCATCGGCGCCTCGATGTGGCGTCAGTCGCCGCGGCCGGCGTCGGGGGCGTCGCCACCGGACCTGTAGCGAACCTCGTTCTCTGCGCCTTGTCGGCGAGCCTCAGCGTCTGACGCCTGGCGGCGCAGCTCGTTCTCCGCGGCCTGGCGCCGGCGCTCGGCGTCCGATGCCTGACGGCGGGCCTCGTTCTCGGCGGCCTGGCCGGATGCCGCACGCTCGGCGGCCTCCCCACGGGCATCGTTCTCCGCCCGACGGCGAGATTCGCGTGCTGACCGATCGCCGTGATCGCCGTCCTCGCCGGGGCCTGGCGAGCTGCGTCGAAGGCGGCTGAAGATGCCCGACATGTAGCCAGTCTATGTCCGATCTGGGACGACGGCGCCGTCCTCGGCCGTCTGCTGACAGACTCGCACCGGCGGGCAACGGGCGCCGCCCACCGTCCACGGCAATGACATCGACATCGCCACGCTCAACTCAGCCTCCTTCGCGCACGAGCCGGCGCGCCGGGCCACGCTCGCCCCGCGTGCCGAGACGTCTGACCGTGGCGGTGCTCGCGCTGGCCCTCCTCGCCGCGGCGCCTGCATCGCTGGGAGAGGAGACCGAGCGAACCGACCGGGCGGCGCCTGCCTCCACGGGGCGGCAGCCCGCCGCGCTGCCGGTGACCGTGACGATCGACCGCCAGGATCCGGGCCGCCCGGTGCCGCTGCGCTTCCTGGGGCTGTCCTTCGAGGTGTCGGCCCTCTCGCAGATCGGCCAGCTCGCCACACGGGGCGACCTTGTCCAGATGCTGCGGACGCTGGGGCCGGGAATGCTGCGCTTCGGTGGCATCACGGCAGACCAGAACGTCGCCTGGACCGACGCCGCAACGCCACGTCCGGCCTGGGCGACCAGCGTGATCGGACCCGCCCAGATGCGCCAGATCGGGATGCTGGCGCGGCTCAGCGGCTGGAAGGTGCTGCTCACGGTGGGCCTCGCCCACTACGACCCGAGCGCGGCCGCACGCGAGGTGGCGGCGGCGCACCGGGCGCTCGGGCCCTACCTGGCCGCCGTCGAGATCGGCAACGAGCCCAACGCCTATGGCCGGCACGGCTTCAGGGAAATGCCCTGGCTGGCCCAGGGGTACGAGGAACAGGTCAGCGCCTACCGCGAAGCGATCGGCGCCCTGACGCCGGGCGTGGCGATCGCCGGTCCTGACATCTCCGGCTCGGGCGTGTTCGGCGAATGGGGTTACGCCGAGGCGCTCTCCCAGCGTCCGGCGATGCTGACCGGGCACCACTACCCGCTCGGCTGCGCCCAGACGCCACGGCCCACGATCGAAACGCTGCTGAGTGCCGCCACCCGGGGCCGCGAGGCGCAGTCGCTGGCCACCTATCTCTCGGTCTCGCAGGCTCACTCCATCCCGCTGCGCGTCGACGAGGCCGGCTCGGTCTCGTGCGGCGGGGTGCCGGGGATCAGCGACACCTTCGCCTCCGCGCTGTGGGCGACGGGCTACATCACCCAGGCGATGGCCGCCGGGGTGGCCGGCATCAACCTCGAGGGCAACCCGACCAACTGCGCCGGGTACACGCCGCTCTGCGCGCCCAGCCCGGCTGCTCTCGCCGCGGGCAGGGTGCGCGCGCAGCCGGCCTGGGACTCGCTGCTGCTGACCCGCTCTCTGGTCGGCTTCCGACCGCTGCCGAGCACGATCGAAGCGGCCACCACGCCCAACCTCGCCGCGTCTGCCTTCGCCGGGCCGGGGCGCGTCGTGAAGCTGGCCCTGGTCGACGACGAACTTCCCGGGGCGCGGCCGCTGGCGGTGACGGTCGGCGTGGGGCCGGGGTTGCGCGCGGCGACGGTTCGGCGGCTGTCCGCGCCCTCGCCCTGGTCCACGACGGGCCTGCAGCTCAGCGGACCCGCCATGCTGCCGGCCGGCTCGCGGCGCGGCGCGCGGGCGCAGAGCGAGCCGGTTCGTGCCGGCGCGCTGATGCTGAGCCTTTCGCCCAGCTCGGCCGAGCTGGTCACGATCGTGCCCCGCGGCGCGATCGGGCCGCGCGTACGGCGGCACGGCTGAGCCGCTAGCCGGCGCTCGCCGAGGTCTCGCGGATGACTTTCCAGCCCGACTTCAGCGGGGCCAGGAAGTACGGGGGCTCGTCGGTGGCGAGGCGGCCATCGTATTTGTAGTCCTTGATGTACCCGCTGTTGCCGATGATGCCGACGATGCCGCGGTAGTCCTGGGCGATGGCTCCGTAGACATGGAGGTTTTTCAGCTGGCTGCCGCATTGGAAGTTGTCGACGAAGAACGAGTGGCTGGTCGAGAGGATCGCCGCGTAGATCCAGGGTTCCTGCATCGTTCCCCACCCGTTGGGGTCTTCTTCGGCGTTGACGTTCGGCGCGTCGCAGCCGCCTGCATCGTTTTCGTATTCGCAGGTTTTCGAGCCGATGTAGGTGTCTCCGCCCGAGCATGAGCTCCCGCCGACGCTGTAGGTCCGTTTGACCGGGTGGTACACGCGGACGTATTCCGAGGCGATCAGCCCGAGTGTCGCGGTCCCCGTCGGCGCCGAGCCGAGGCTTTCCGACACGCTGGTCGGGTAGAGGTTGCCGTTGATGACGACGTTGTTTTCGCCGGCCACCGTCAGCGATTTGCTGTACGAGCCGCTGACGTAGACGGTCCCGCAGTTGCGCTCTTCGGTCTGCTCGGTGGAGAAGTCCAGGGCGTAGGGATGCATCGCGAAGCCGCAGCCGCGGCTGCGCACGAAGATCAGGCCGTTCTTCGGCCAGGGCAAAGAGGGTTCTTTGACTTCTTCGCCTTTTTCGTTGAAGTTGACGACGCTGATCGTGTTGGTTTTGCCGTTCAGCACCAGGCGGGTGAGGCCGGTGAACTCGTTGGCTTCTTCGACGTAGGCCGCGAGGCTCGTGTCGCTTTCGGGCGGGACGATCGTCGGCCCCTTCGTCGTGTAGCAGCCCGATACCGTGTAGAACTTCGCTTCGCTGCCTTCGGGGCAGGATTCGTTTTCGTCCTCCGGGTAGGTGCCGCCGTTGATTTCGATCGCGTCGGGGGGTTCCTGCCCTTTGCGACCGAAGAAGGCTTCACCTACGACTCTGGTCGAATCGTTGGTGTGCATCGGCCCTTTGACTTCGTCTTTCTGGGTGAAGGTGATGACCGTGCATTTCGTGCCGGCTTTGCTCCATTCCTTGTAGTACTTTTCTTTGCATCCCGCCGGGGCGCTGTAGAGGCCGGGATCCTCGGTTTCGTAGTTGGTGTAGTAGACGAAGTCCAGGAATCCGCTGACTTTGAAGGTTGCGATCAGTGTCCGCGACTCGTTGCCCGCTTTGCCGACCGACCTGATCCGGAAGGTGTTGGCCAGGGACCCTTTGGACTCGATCACGGTTTCGAACGGTTTGGAGGCGATGCATTCTTTGACGCCTTTGGAGCCGACAGGGGCCGTGCTGGCGGGAAGCACCGTGACTTCGTAGCTCTGCGCTTTTTCTTCGGGCAGTTCGGATTTCGGCCCTTCGCAGCTCTCCCAGTAGTCGGGGTTGGACTGCAGCTCGTACTCGTACTCCTGGACGCCGGCCAGAGCGGCGAAGTAGGCCTGCTTCTGGGTGGCGTCCACGCGGGTCGACGCGACTTCGCCGTTGGCGACCGTGAACGCCGCGACCAGCAGCAGGCTCGTGACGAACATCACGCCGATCGCGATGATCATCGTGAAGCCCTGCTGCGTCGCGCAGCGCGCCGCCGACCCGGTCGAGTGCCCGCGTCATTCGCATGGTCCCGCCACGATCGTGCTTTCGGAGTTGGGTGCGCTGAAGGCGAAGGTGCTCTGGTCGTTGAGGTCGACTGAGCGTCCCGTCTTCTGGCTGGTGTTCGTGTCGTTCGGGGCGATGTTGAAGCTGACGTCGACAGCGGCGACTTCTTTGGCGTTCGCTTTGAGCGTTTCGCCCGATTTCAATTCGATCTGCTTGAGGGTCGTCGAGGCGGCTTCAGTGCTCGTCGCGGCGGCCGTGTTGTACTTGTAGTACCTGAAGACCGGCACGGCTTTTTTTTCGGCTTCGGCCTTCGCGACCTTTTCGCCGAGCTGGACCGTGGTTTTGGTGCCGGCGAAGGCGTATTCGCCGTTGGCTTCCAGTCCGCTGCCGAGCGTCCCCGCGTCGGTCAGGGTGCCTTTGGCTTCGTTGAATTCGATTTCGTCCCTGCGAACCCCTTCGATGCCTTTGGTTTCGGTTTTCACGGCTGTCGCGGGGACTTCGGCGTTTTCCCCGTAGCCATCGATCAGGATCAGCTTGTTTTCGCCGCTTCCTTCACGCACGGGAGCGAATTTGACCGAGAGGCAGCCGGAATGCAGCTCGTCGACGATCCGGTTCATCGCGGTGCGCCCCAGCTGCGTGGCCTGCGCGACTTCGGTCAGGCGGCCGGACTGGTGCATCGAGAATTCGAGGATCGCGAACAGGGCTCCGGTCACGATGATCCCCGTGACCATCGCCACGAGGGTTTCGACCAGGGTGAAGCCGCGCTGGTCGCGCAGCGGAAGGCGGTGGCGGAGGGGGGTCAGCATGAGCTCTGTTTCGAGGCCACGGCGAAGCCGGTTTCTTTTTCAGCCGTTTCTTCGGCTTTGACGCGTTCTTCTTTTTCTTTGCCCACGTATTTCGCTTCTTCTTCGACGCGTTTTTCCTTGGCTTTGGTGGCAGCGGTTTCTTCTTCGACGCGTTTTTCCTTGGCTTTCGTGGCGGCGGTTTCTTCTTCGCCTCGTTGGGTTTTCGCGTTGGCGGCTTCGGTTTCTTCGGTGGTACGTTTTTCTTTGGCGGTTTTTTCGGCTTTTTCAGCTTCTTCGCGGACTTTGGTCTGCGCGGTTTCTTTTTCTTTGCGTTTGGCTTCGGTGAGTTTTTTTTCGGTTACTTCTTTGGCCCATTTTTCGCGTTCTTCTTTTTCTTTTTTTTCGCGTGCCGTGCGGGCGGTCGTCTGTTCCGTTTCTGCTTTTTCGCGTGCTTCTTTGGCTTTTTTGGCCGCGGTTTCTTGTTCGCCGCGTTTCGTTTTCGCTTCGGTGGCTTCTTTTTCTTCTTTTTCGCGTTTGGTCTTCGCCGCGGTCGCTTCGGCTTCGAGTTTTTCCCGCGGTTCTTTGGCTTTTGCTTCTTCCGCTTCGCGTTCGGCTTTCGAGGCCTGCCCGATGTAGAGCGTCTTGGTCGTCCCGGCGGCGGTCGCGTTCGTGTAGCTCGTGCGGTAGGTCTTGCCGGCGGCTTTGTTGTAGAGGCAGAGCGCCTGCTTGCCGAAGGGCTGGAAGGGTGCTTCGAGGCCTTCGGAGTTCGTGTGCTGGAAATGGGTCAGCGTGGTCCCGAAGGCGTTGTTGGGTTTTTCATAGGATTCGCATTCGGGGCTGCTGGTCGTGACTTCGTAGGAAGTCGCTTCGGTCGTGCTGGTCGCGCGGTTGGCGTAGTTCCCGCTCTTGACGTTGAGCTGGACGAAGCTGGTCGGGACGCTCACCCTGGTCGTGGCGCCGGGTGCCACGAGGCTTTTCGCTTCGGATTCGGCGCCGATCGCGTTCTTCGGGCAATCGCCCGCGTAAAGCACCCATTCGGAGGTCGGGAACGGGAAGAGGTCGCCGGCGACGTATTTGGGGCAGGTCGCCGTGGTTGCCGTTTCGTTCGTGTAGGTGCCGGTCAGAGCCTTGTATTCCTGTTCGCCGGTGCTCTGGCATTCCATCGAGGTGCTGCCGACCTGGTAGGGCGGGTCGCCGGCGGGGATCTTGGCGTTGAAGGCGACGAAGGTGTCGCCGGTGACCGGTTTGCCGCTGTAGGTGGTCGCGCCGTTGTAGGTGAACTGCGCCCGGAGCGCGCCGCCCGCGGCGTAGGTGACCGGGTACTGGGTCGTGATGTTGGGGGCGATCGTGATTTCTTTGGTCGGGTATTTCAGGTCGCCGCCGGTGGTGACGAAGCCGGGCTTTTCGAGGATTTCGACCGTTGCCGAGGTGCTGGCGAGGCCGCTGAGGACGACGCAGCCCGCGCTGCCGGTGGTGCCTTCGACGCTCGCCAGGCTGGACGAGCCGACCGGTTTGAATTTGGCCACCGCCGTGACGCCCGACTGCGGCGTGGTGCCGCCGTCGCTCACGTCGACCTCGAGGCCCGAGCCGACCGGAGGGGTGATCAGGCTCGACTGCTTGACGGGGGGACGGTTGGCCGCCAGCAGCTGAGCCCAGGTCACGGCCGAGGTGATCTCGATGTTGGCTCCGTTTTCCTTGCTGTTGGTGCCGACGGTGCAGCCCGTTTTGTTGTTGGCGCTGACGGCCTTGGCTTCCTGGGTGATCGTGTAGATCTCCTTGCCGCCGTTGGTGCTGGCGATTTCCCGCGTGTAGACGTGGGGGTGGGACTCGAGGACGTCGAGCGCCGTGGCGGAGTCGCTGCGCAGCTGCTCCTGGGATTCGGCCGCCAGCAGCGCGGCCTCGCTGTGGTGACGCTGGTCGGCTGTCAGGCGGCTGGCGACTTCGAAGCCGTTGAAGGTGCCCACGACGATCAGGCCGACCAGCAGGACGCTGATCATCACCTCGATCAGCAGGAAGCCGTCCTCGCCGCCGCGCCGGGCGGGTGCGAGCCGGTCGCCGAGCGCGTGTGCAGGAGCCACGAGGAGCGCGCGCAGGGACCGCCGGCCATGGCGGCGATCACCCGACGTCTGCTCAAAGAAAGTGCGCATTGACACAAATGGCTCAGAACCTAGGTTCCTTTCGGCACCCCCTGGGGGCTGCTTGAGCCAGGCAGGCTCCCTCTAGGCGCCTTGGGAGGCGCGTGCGGGCGCCCGAGCGGCCCCGCGGAGCACGGGCGGTTCGGGGCCGAGCGCAGGCGGCCGTGGGCGGGCCGATCGCCCGCTCTCGCCTCAGCGAGCCCGGGCGGCGCGGATCGTGACGATCGACGTCGTCGTGTGACGCAGCCCGGCCGGGTCGCGGGCGGCGATCACGGCCCGCAGGCGCAGCCGGTGCTGGCGCGAGAGCAGTTCCCTGCCGAGCGGGGAGAGATGCAGTTTGACCGTGGCGGTGTGCCCGCCGGCGACCCTGAAGTACCCGCTCGCCAGCGTGAAGACCCTCGCCCGCTTCGCGTTCCCCGCGCGGATCGCGTCCAGTGTGCGCAGCTCGACGGTGCCGGCGCAGGTGCTCTCGCCGGCCGGGCATCTGACGCGGAGGCTGAGCGTTCCGGCGCTGGAGGCAGTGAGGGCCGTGGATGCCAGCGTGGCGTCGGGGCCCGGGCTCTGGAAGCCGAGCAGCCCCTGACCCGGTGGCGGGACGACGAGGGTCGGAGCCGGGGAGCCGGGCGCCACGCCTTCGCCGTAGAAGCGGACGAGATGTTCTCCGGTGGTGTCTTCGCCGACGATCCGCCAGACGCCTTCGGCCGCGCCGCTGGTCGTCGGCGCGAACTGCACGGTCTCGGCGACGCTTTCATGGGGCTCGATCGTCGATTCCCCCTCTTCCAGCGAGCTGGTCGCGTGGAACGCGCCGCCGATGGGCGGCTTGGAGATGTTGACTTTGACGGGCAGCCCGCCGGTGTTCGAGATCACGAAGCTCGAGTCCTTGGTCGCGCCCACCGGGACC
This sequence comes from uncultured Solirubrobacteraceae bacterium, assembly GCA_963760785.1. Taxonomy (GTDB): domain Bacteria; phylum Actinomycetota; class Thermoleophilia; order Solirubrobacterales; family Solirubrobacteraceae; genus Palsa-744. The sequence goes on from CAVXEL010000003.1 coordinate 809,766, forward strand.
TGGCCGTACGGGTTTTCTTCGGGGGTGAGCTGCAGCGTCCCGGGGGTCGTGGCGGTGCCGGTCATGGCGATGGGGGCGTTGCCGCCGGACGATTCGATCGTGAGCCGGTCTTCGAAGTTGCCGTATTTGGTTGGATCGAACGAGAGGCCGACCGTGATTTCATGGCCGGGCTGGATTTCGGCGCCAGTGACGCCGGCTTCGACTTCGAAGGGCGCTTCGGGGGACTTCACCCCGGTTATCTTCAGCGGTTTCGAGCCGACGTTCTTGACCCGGGCGGCCGCCGGCAGCTTGGCACCGAGCGTGGTGCCGCCGAAGGTCACGACCTTGGGTTCGGCTTCGATCTTCGGGCCGCTGATCTGACCCGTGCCCGAGAGCGAGAAGGGAAGCGTTTTTCCGGTGCTGGTCGTGGCAGTCAGCGTGGCGCCCTGCGGGCCGGAGCCCGTGGGGGTGAAGGTGACGGGCACTTTGATCGTGTGGCCCGGTTCGAGCGTGGCGGGCAGCGGCGGCGAGGAGGTGCCGATCACGAACTGCGTGGAGGTCGAGGTGAGTTTGGTCACGGTCACGTGTTCGGTGGCCGTAAGCGTGACGGTCTTTTCGGAGCTGGTTTCTACGGTCGTCGTCGGGAATTCGGTCGCCGAGCCGGTCAGGGCCGGCGTGACGGGCGAGCCGAAGCCGAGCACGTGGCCGTCGCGCGTGCCGACGTAGATGCGGCCCAGGCCCACCCCGGGCATCGCGAACTTGGCCGAGGTCCCGATCGGGGCGCTCCAGAGCAGCTGCGGTTCTTCGTGGACCGGGACCGGGGCATAGGCCCGCAGCTGCGCGCCCACACCGGTGCCGTTGGGAGCCCACACGACCCACACCAGAGCCGATTTCGACGCTGTCCCGTTCGAGGTGATGATGGGCGAGCTCGAGGAGAATCCGAAGGCTTCGGAGGAGACGCCCGCCTGGGAGAGGGTCGGTTCGCCTTTCGCCGAGAGGCCGTACTTGTAGACGTCGAGGTTGCCCGACGAGCCGCCTGCGCTCTTGCCCCCCGAGGCGGTGGGGATGTAGATCCAGCCCCCTTCGCCGGGCCACACGCCCGGGCGCGACCAGACGCCGCCGTAGGGGCCCAGCCGCTGGAGGACCTTGTCTTCGCCGCCGGGACCCTCGCCGTATCCGCCGAGGTTGTCGCGGTTGAGCAGGTAGACGTAACCATCCTTGCCATCGGCGACAGCGAGATGCGGAATGGCCCCCGTACCGAAGGGCAGGCCGCCGCCGGAGGGCAGGCCGGTGACTCCTCCGGAGCCGAAATCGGCATCCCAGACGTTGAGCGCGTTGGCGTCGTAAGGGGCGAAGAAGTCGACCGCCTTCAATTCGCCGCCCGGCTGCACCTGCAGCCGCACGACCGACTGGCCGAGGGCTTCGGGAGGTTTGGAGCCGGCGATCGGCGGTTCGAGGTCGAACCCGTTGCCAGTGCTCAGCAGGATCGTCCCGGGGCCGTCGGAGGTCAGGCCCGCGCCGGACTGCCAGATGCCGGCCCCGTCCGGGTCGGTCGCCCAGCGCGCCTTCACCGTGCCGCTGGTGCTCACGCCGAAGACCCAGCCCTGGTAGGGGGTGTGGTCGCAGTCCGATCCGAAGCCTGCGTAGACGACGCCTTCCATCAGCAGCAGTCCCGGGCGCTGCAGCTGGTCGGTCGCATCGAAGGTCAGGCCCTTGATGTTCTGCGCCGGGCCGGCGAGTTCGAGCGGGAACCCCGGCTGCTCTTCGCCGGTCGCGACGCTGATCGCGTCCATGTACCAGCGGGCCGGTCCCGAGGACCCCGATTCGTATGTCTTGTGCGTCATGTAGGCGACGTTCGTTTCCGGGTCGATCACCGGCGTGCCGGTGACGCCGATCGACGGCGTGAGATCGGCGCAGCTGATGTCGCTGGGGTTCCACGGCGTCGGGTGTGGAAGCGTCTTCGACCATTTCGCGACCCCCGTCGCGGGGTCGAGGCCGTAGACCTTGTTCTGCTCGGTCGCCACCACCAGCGTCCCGTTGTCCAGCAGCGGCTGGGCGTAGACCTGTCCTTCGACGCTCGCCGACCACTCCTGCCCGAAGGTGCCGCCGGTCACCAGTTCGGGGGTGATCGACGATTCGCCGGGGTACCAGCCAGTGCGCAGGTTTTCGCCCGAGTTTGTGATGACCGAGGCCAACGCATGCCCCGTGAATGCGAGAAGCATCAGCGGTACTGCGGCGGCTGCGCGAAAAGAGATGCGCATCGAAACCAACACCCTCCTTGGCGTCCCCCCAGGGCCGATACCGGCACTCGGAATCGCGAAGCATACCGGGCGGAATCGGCTCTGAAAAGGGCTGCACGAAGCCCGTCACGGGCCGTCCGGCGCCTCCAGCGGGCTTCGGCACCCGCTCGGAAGGGGCGGCTCCGACGGGGACGCGCGGCGTCCGGCCGGACGCGCCGAACGCCTACAATCCCATGCCCCCGGGGGACTGGTGTATCGGTAACACGGTGGTCTCCAAAACCGCAACGCCAGGTTCGATTCCTGGGTCCCCCGCTCGGATAACGTGGCTCCAGCAGGCCGGTTCTGGCTTGCCAGAGCCGAATCGGACCCAGGGCCGAGTTGGCAGGTGCTCCGCATGGGGCCGCTCGGATCCGCGTCGGATTGCTCGTTTCGATCCCTAGCCTCACCAAAGCTCGAGCACGTCGACGCGCGGGAACCCCAACGCTGATTGACGCAGCCCAAGGCGACCGCCGAACGTCCTTCCTTACCATGGCGGCGCGCGACGTCGGCGCGGCGTCACAGGCCCGCGGATCGCCAGCCGCACCTCCGGGACGACATGCGGGACACTACGCGCATGAATCAACATCGCAGCTTCTCGGCAGACGAGGCGCGGGCGATCGGGGAGCGCATCGGCATCGACTGGAACAGCTCGCGCTTTGACGTCGAGCAGTTCCGCATGGGCCTCGCGGTTGAGCTCGAGCACGGACGGCGCGATCCCGCGACGAACGTGACTGATGACGATGAGCTCACCACAGGCAAGATCGCCAGGGCCCACCTCAACGAGTTTCCTGACTACTACACGCGCCTGGAGAGAATGGAGGCAGAGGCCGAGCAGTACTGGTCGGGGCGCGACGGCTCTTGAGGACGAATCTGCCCGCGCTCGCAACCGCGACACAGCTGCCGGCGCCCGCTCAGGCGCGCGTCAGCCTGAGTCCCGCGAGCATCCCGCCCACGCCCAGGATGGTCCCGGCGGCCCACGCGGCGATCGTCTCGCCGCTCGGCGTGGCGAGCTCGTAGAACTGGCGAAGGAACGGGACGACGAGTGCGAGGGCGTAGAGCGCGAGCATCGCGGCGCAGAGCGCCCAGAGGATGAGGCGGGAACGCCCGCGGTCCCGCTCGAGGCGAAGTACGACCGCCAGTCCGCAGAACACGATGATGCCGGTGGCCGCCGTGCGAGAGCGGATCAGGCCGACGTCGAAGCCGTAACGGGCCAGCAGGTAACCGGCGGCGGTTCCGATGCCGATGGCAACGCCGGCGGGAACCGCGAAACTGGCGACCGAGCGCACGAAGCCATCCGGCTGCCACGGCCCCGAGCTAGGTGCGAGCGCGAGTAGGAAGGAAGGGATCCCGATGGTCACCGTGGAGGCGATCGTGGACTGTCGCGGCAGCAGCGGGAAGGTTGCCGTGGGGATCGCGACCACGAGGTCGATGACGGCTATGTACACGGTTTTGGTGACGAACAGCCGTGCAACGCGCTGGATGTTGCGCAGGATCTGGCGCCCCTCCTCGACGATGCTCGGCACGGCGGCGAAGTCGTCGCGGACGAGCACCAGGTCGGCGACCGCTCGTGCCATCTGGGTTCCGGATCCCTGCGCGATGGCCAGGCGCGCCTCCTTGAGTGCCGGCACGTCGTTGACGCCGTCGCCGACCATCGCCACGTAGCTGCCGCCCCCCTCGAGCGCGCTTATGACCGCGCGCTTGCCCTCGGGGGAGATCCGTCCCACCGCGGGCGTGCCGAGAACCGCCTCGCGCAGCTGCGCCGGCTCGGTGGGCAGCGCCTCCCCGTTCAGCGCGGCGGCCGAGCCCGTCACGCCGGCGTCGCGTGCGATCGCGGCGGCGGTGGCGGGTGCGTCGCCGGAGAGCACCTTGAGCACGACGTCCTCCTTGGCGAAGAACGCCACTGTCGCGGCCGCGTTCGGACGCAGCCGCTCGGCTAGCACGACCAGTCCGAGCGGCCGCACGTCGGCCGGGAGAGAGATCTCGCCGCGGGCGTCGGGAAGCGGCTGCTCGCCGCGTCCTAGCGCCAGCACGCGGCGGCCCGACGCGGCCTCCTCCTGTACGCGCGCCTTCAGCGACTCGTCTGTGATCGTGAAGCGCTCCGGGGCCCCGAGATACAGGCGCTCGCCGTCGAGGTCCAACGCGCTCCAGCGCCGGCGCGAGGAGAACGGCACCTGCGCCTTCACGCTGGCGTCGGCGGTCTCCTCGAGCCGTGCGTCGTTGATCGCGTCCAGCGTCAGGTTCCTCGTGGGCGAACGGGCCGCGAAGCTCGCCAGCTCGTGGGCGAACGTCGTGCGGTCAGTTCCCTCGGCCGGCACGAGCGCGACCACGCGCGGCTTGGGCTCGGTGAGCGTGCCCGTCTTGTCCGTGCACACGACATCGACCGACGCGAGCGACTCGACCGCGTTCAGCTGCTGCGCGAGCACGCCGCGCCGCGCGATCTTGTACGCGGACACGGCAGCGGTGAGGTTGACCAGCAGGATCAGCCCCTCCGGCACGAGGCTGACGACGCCCGCGGTTATCGCCTGGATCGCTGCTTCGTGGGAGTGAACGCGGGTGACGACAGAGACCGTCAGCGCGACCGCGAGCGGTACCGATCCGGCGATGATCCACAACAGCAGCCGGTCGTTCGCGCGCTCCAGCGGCGAGCGCGGGTGGCGGAAGCTGCGCGCCGTCGCGGTCAGCTGCGCGGCACGGCTGTCGTCGCCGACTGCGCTCGCCTCGAACAGCGCATTGCCTTCGGTGACGAACGAACCGGACCACACCGGCTGCCCGCGATCGCGCATCACCGGTTCGGACTCGCCGGTGAGGTTGGCCTCATCGAGCGTCAGCCCATCGGCCTCGATCAGCGTCCCGTCCGCCACGACCTGGTCGCCCGCCGCCAGCCGCACGAGGTCGCCGGCGAGCACCTCCTCGACGGGCACGCGACGATCCACCCCGTCGCGCACCACCAATGCGTCGGGCGTCACCAGCGCCGCGAGCCGGTCGAGCTCGCGCTTGGAGCGGATCTCCTGGAAGGACCCGATCGCGATGTTCGACAGCAGGATCCCGAGAAACAGCGCATCTCGCCACGACGCGAGCGTGATCGTGAGAACCCCGAACACGAACAGGATCGCGTTGGGGACGTTCAGCGTGTTCGCACGGATGATGCTCGCGTACGTACGGCTCGACCGCTGCGGCGCCTGCCGGCCGCGCGCGGCCAGACGCCTGCTGGCCTCGAGGCTGGTCAGCCCCCGCGCCGGCGGCCGCGAGCCCCCGGCATGTCGATCCAGGCTCATGGACAACCAATACTGTCGAGCCGGCGATGCGCTTGCTCGCCGCGCCCTCCTCGCCCCGGCCAGGCGCGGCTCGCGCGCTCGGTGGCCACTACGGATGCGCCAGGACCAGCGTGGCGCCACGCTGGCACGGATGGCTACTGCGACGACGGGATCATCCGCGGGGTCGGTCCCTGACCATCGCGCCGCTCGCGGGCGCGCGGCGCCCGGCCGATGGCTGGTTGCGCACCGGTCGTTGATCCTCGCGGCCACGGCGCTCGCGGCTCTTGTCGCCGGCGGCCTTCTGCACCTGACCGGCGGGGGCGCGGCCGGCGACGGGGTCTGGCGCCTAGCGGTGGCCCTGCTCGCCGCCGAGCTGGCCGTCGAAGTCGGGCATACGGTGTTCGTCGAACATCGCACGGGCGTCGACACGATCGCGCTGTTGGCGATGGTCGGATCGCTCGCCTTGGGGGAAGAGCTTGCGGGGCTCGTCGTCGGCCTGATGTATTCGGGCGGCTCGGCGCTCGAGGACTACGCGACCGCGCGGGCGGGCCGAGAGCTCACAGCGCTCGTGGGTCGCGCCCCGAAGACCGCACAGCTACGCGTCGGCGACAGCTTCCAGGAGGTGCCTGTCGATCAGGTCGGAGTCGGCGATGTCGCGCTCGTGCGCACCGGAGAGGTAATCCCGATCGACGGCGTGACCGTGAGCAGGGAGGCGGTTGTCGACACCAGCGCGCTGACAGGCGAGCCACTTCCGGTCACCCTGACGGAGGGCCAGCCCGTGCAGAGCGGCACCGCGAACGCCGGCCCGCCCTTCGAGGTCCGCGCGGACCGCCCCGCGGCGCAGAGCTCGTACGCGGCGCTCGTCCGGCTCGTGCAGCAGGCACAGAGCCAGCGAGCGCCCGTCATGCGCATGGCCGACCGCTATGCCGGCATCTTCCTGCCCGTCACGCTGGTCGTTGCCGGTGCGGCGTGGGCCGCCAGCGCCGACGCTGTACGGGCGCTTGCCGTGCTCGTCGTCGCCACCCCCTGCCCGCTGATCCTCGCGACGCCGGTAGCGCTCGTCTCCGGTGTCTCCCGGGCCGCACGGTACGGGATCATTGTCAAGGGGGCCGCGGTGATCGAAAAGCTCGGCCAGGTCGTCACCGTGTTCTTCGACAAGACCGGTACGCTGACCGTGGGGACGCCCGAGGTCCGCGAAGTCGTCACCGTCCCGGGTGTTCAGCGCGCCGAGCTGCTGCGCTCGGCGGCATCGGTCGACCAGTTCTCGGCCCACGTGCTCGGCGAGGCACTCGTCCGCGCCGCGAAGGAGGCCGACCTGGAACTCGGCACACCCGACGACGTGCGGGAGGAGCCGGGCCAGGGCATCGCCGGGACCCTCGACGGGCACCGAGTCGCGGTCGGCAGCCGCGCGTTCGCGCGCTCTGTCGGCGTGCCGGACGACGAGGTCTCGAAGGCTGCGCTGATGACCACGCGAGGGTCGGGCGAGGCGTACGTGCTGGTCGCCGTCGACGGGCATGCCGCCGGGGTCATCGCGATGGCAGACGAGCTTCGTCCCGACGCCAAGGGCATCGTCGCCCGGCTACGTGCCGAGCAGGTCGGATACGTGGCGATGGTCTCCGGCGACCGCCAGTCGGTCGCGCAGCGCATCGGCGCCGAACTCGGCGTGGATCGCGTGTACGCCGAGCAGTCGCCGCAGGACAAGCTCGCCGTCGTGCGCAGCGTCCGCGAGGATCCTGAGCTGCGGCCCGCGATGATGGTCGGCGACGGCGTCAACGACGCGCCGGCGCTCGCGCTGGCCGACCTCGGCGTGGCCATGGGCGCCGCCGGCGCAACAGTCTCCGCGGAGACGGCCGATGCCGTGATCACCGTCGACCGCGTCGACCGCGTCGCCGATGCGATCCATATCGGTCGCCGTTCGATGCACATCGCCCGGGAGAGCGCGATCGGCGGGATGGGCCTGAGCTTCGTGGCCATGGGCTTCGCCGCGTTCGGCTACCTGGTACCGGTCGCTGGCGCGGTGCTCCAGGAGGTGATCGACCTCGGGGTGATCCTCAACGCGCTGCGGGCCCTGCGCGGCTGAAGCTGCCGGGCGAGGCCGGCCCCGGTCTGTTCATAGGAGCCACTGCGCCAGCCACTGGACGTCAGACCGCTCGGGAGCCACGTAAGAGCTCCGGTGCGGGCTCCCTGGAGGTGGACACCGGTCAAGGGTAGACCTGCTGGCCGGTCTCGTCGTCGACGACGGCGATCGCGACCGACGGGCAGGACTGGGCGATCTCAACCAACCGCTCCGCCGGCGCGGTGCCGATCACCGTCGCGACGTCATCGAGCCTGAACACGTCCGGCGCGAGTTCGGTGCAGTCGCCGTGGGCGAGGCATGCGGACTCGTCGATCGTCGGTATGAACGTCATGCTGCTTGCTCCTCTCGTGGGTGGGCATTCGCCTCCTCGGGCGAAGCGGCGGAGGCGACCCACCGCCGCGCTCGGGCCATCAGCTCGGGCCGGTCGACGAGCAGAGCCGCTGCTGGTCGCCCGCGGCATGTGATCCACGCCGCGAAGGGGCCGTCGTCCATCTCGCCTTCGATCTCGATCTCGTCGGCGGCGGCCGCGTGTCCGATGAGCTGGATGCGGCTTCCGTGCTGGTCGCTCCAGAACATCGCCGGCATGTCGGCAGGCGGGCGGGTTCCCGTGATCGCGTGCGCGACCGCGGCGCCCTGGTGCGCGGCCGCCTCCCAGTGGGGCGTCGGCGACGCGCCGGCCGAGCAGCGGGTCGGGAAAGCATGCGGCGTCTCCTGCGGCGTAGACATCCGGCAGGGCCGTGCGGCCGAGTGCGTCGGTCGCGAGCGGCCGGCCGGGCTCGGCCAGCGCCGACGAGCCACGCGGTCGCCGGTGCCGAGCCGGCGGCGACGAGGAGCGTCGGCGGCAAGGCGGTCCGAGCCGTCGCTGAGCGTGCGCGCGCACCCGCTCCGAGCGGCGTGTACAGCGTTCGATGCTCGTCCCGAGGCGCACGTCGACGCCGTGGCGCCGGTGACAGGTCCGCGAGCCAGCGGCCGAGCATGGGCGGCAGGGCGCGCGCAAGTGGGGTGGGGGCGGCCTCGAGCATCGTCACGGCGAGGCCCAGACGACTCGCCGAGGACGCGACCTCCATGCCGACCAGCCCGGCGCCGACGACCAGCAGGCGTCCCCGCCGGCGAGCAGCGCCTCGCGCAGGGCAAGCGAGTCCTCGCGCGTGCTCAGCTCGTGCACGGCGCCGCCGGGCTCGAGGCCGGCAGCCGGCGGGGCCGGCTGCCGCGTCGCGACGAGCAGGCGCTCGTAGCGCAGCCGTCCCGCCGGCGTTCGGTACCGCGACGATCGCCCGCCTGCTCGAGCGCGATCGTCCTCGCGCGCGGCGTCGAGGCTCCGCGCGCGCGCGCCGAGCAAGCAGCTCTATCGCGTTCTCCCCGTACCAGCGCGACGGCCGGAAGTCGAGCGTCTCGGGCGCGCGCTGCCTGTCAGCACATCCTTCGAGAGCGGTGGGCGGTCATACGGCGCGACCCGCTCCTCGCAGACGACGATCACGCGCCCGTCGAAGCCATCCGGCGAAGCCGCTCGCAGCAGCGCTGCGCGGCCAGGCCGCCGACCGCGATCACGAGCATCCGCGTCCGGCGCGGCTCAGCCCGCTCCTCGGCGACGCCGCGCGCGGCGACTGCGCGCGTCGGTCGCGAGTGACGGCTCTCTGCCCCGCGCCGCCGACGGCGGGGCCGGGCCCCGGCCGGGCCTGCGCGGCGGGCGCCGGAGCAGCGCGCAGCACGAACAGGTAGACGATCGGGCACCGCTGGCGCAGCACGAGCGCGCGCAGCCCACGGCGTTCCGGCGTCGCTGCCCGCGCCGAGCGTGTGCACGGCGCCGAGCACCCATACGAGGATCGTCGCGCGGTGCAGGCGCCGCCAGAGGCGCACGCCGATGCGGCGGCGGGCATAGAAGCTGAGCCCGAGCAGCGCTGCGAGATAGCCCGCGATGACGCCAAGCCCGGTAGCCAGCGGCTGGTAGGCGAGCGTGAACGGCACCGTCAGTCCGCCGAGGCCCGGGTGCAGCCACGGATCGCCGAGCAGCGCCAAGCCGTGTACGGCGATCGCGCCGAGGCCGACGAGAGCGAGGTGCTCGTGCAGGCTCACAAGGGTCTTGCCGAGCCCCGGGCGGCGCAGCAGCTTGGCGGACATCGTCAGCCCGAGCATCACCGTGGCGTGACCAGGCCGAGCGCGACGATTCCTGACGCCCGGCTGACGAGCCACCAGAGGTAGACCGTCGGGTCCTTGGCCGCGCTCATCGCCGGCTCCCCGCGGTGCCTGCCAGAAGGCCGCGGCGCTCGCCGATCGGGCCGAACTCCATCACCTCGCCGTCGTCGCGGACGACGAGGCCGCCGTGCTCCTGCAGGACGCGCCGGCGCCCGGCTCGCCGAGCAGGAGCGCGGTCTTCGCGAGGGTCTCTGCCTCCAGAGCGCTCGGCGCGAGCGCCGTCGCGCCCACCAGCCCGGTCCACGCCGGCTCCCCCGTCGCGGGGTCGAGCAGGTGGTGGGCGTAGCGGCCGTCCTCGTCCTGCCAGACGCGCACGTTCAGGCCTGAGCTCGCGACGCCCCCGCGCGCGATCTCGACCGTGCGGACGATCTCACCGGTGAGCGGATGCTCGACCTCCACGTGGTAGGGGTCCAGCTGCGCGCCAACGCCACCGATGGCGAGGTCCCCGCCGCAGTCGACGACGAAGCGGGTGTAACCGGCGAGGCGGTGCGCGAGGGCATCCGCGCACAGGCCCTTGCCCGTGCCGCCGGTGTCGATCCGCAGGCCGGGCGGCCGCGTGACCGTCCTCGCCCGGTCGTCGACGCCGATCTGGAGCCACGGCTTCAGCGGGTTGGAGCGGGCCGGGCGGCGCTCGGGCGCTTGCAGCAGGGCATCGTGCAGCGACGCCGGGCGGGCGCGGTCGAGTGAGCTTGCGTAGCCGGCCCGCTCGAGCGCCCCGACGAGCGTCGGGTCGACGAGGCCGCCGCTGCGCCACGCGGCCCAGACGGCGGCACGCACGGCGGCCAGCAGCAGCGCCGAGCAGGGCACCCGTGCGCGCTCGTCGGCGTTGAGCGCGCACAGCTCGCTGTCCGCCCGGAACCGTGAAAGCCGAGCCGCAAAGTCCTCGACATACGCGCGCTCGCGCTCGGCGGCGGCTCCCGCCGAGGGCTGGGACGGATCCAGCGGCGCGCCGATCACCAGCCGCAAGTCGCTGCCCATCGAATGGAACGTGAGGTTGTGCTCGAGGCTACTCATGATGTGCGCGTCCCGACCGGGGCTGGTTCCGCACTCGAGGGTCCGAGACTCCGGCTTTCGGATGTGCTGCTTGACGGGCTGCGGGCGCCGTCGCCGATGACCGTTTCGTCGATAGTCGTCCTGTAGACCCTGCGAACGAGCGCCGTTCGCGGCGGCTTGCGGGCCGCGGGCGCGCTGATCTGCGTGCCGAGCAGCGCCAGGACCGCCAGGAAGCACGCGATCGTGAGCAGCCCGAGCGTCGCACCGTCGGGTCCGCGGGTGTGGCTGCGCTCACTCATCGCTTCCGCCGCCGCTTGAGCGTGTGATCAGGCTCGCCGTTTCGGCGTGCGGGGCAACCCCGCCTTGTGCCGTTTCGCGGATCACGCGCCCGCTGGCAGTGGTGCGCAGGATCATCCGGCCGTGCTTGGAGACGACCTGCGCCGTAGCCGTCCCGTGCAGCCCCGGGTCGGTCCCCGTGAGGACGCGCGCCGTGAGCAGCGTGAAGGTGACGAGAAAGATTGCCAGCGCGGCTGAGACGGCCGTAACCGGGCTGCGGGCAAAGCGCGAAGCCGTCGAGAGGGGAGTCGAGGGGCGCTCAGTCACCGTGACCGCCGCCGTCGTCGTGACCGCCGCCGCTGCTGCGCGTCCGGACTGCGCCGCCGGGGGAGCCCGACCCGCCTGCCGACCCAGAGCTCCGCGTGCGGACCGGGCCGGAGCCCTGGCCGCCGGAGGGGGAGGAGGAGCGCGAGCCGCTCGTCGCCGTGCGCACCGGCGCGGCGCCCGTCCCCGCGGGAGCGGTGCCGACGGAGCCGCTCGCGCGGCTGCGCGGCGCGGCGGGGACCGCGCTGGCGGAGTTCGCGGCCGACCCGCTCGAGCCGGTGTGGACGGCGGCGCCGCCGGCGGCCGCGGCGCCGCCAGCCGCCCGCCGGGCGGTGCTGCGCGGGCGCGGCGGGCGTTCGTGGTGGACGACGCGGATCGTCCGCCGGATCACCTGTGTGCGAACCTCGGCGACCGGCGTGTTGGCGCTGCTCGCCGACGAGTCGTGCGCGCCGGGGCGCAGCGCGAGCGCCGCGAGTGCTCCGGCTACGAGTGCCGCGGCGAGCGAGGCGATGTGTGAGTTGCTGGGTCGGCGGGGCATCCGGTGGCTTGTCCTCTCAACGAAGACACTGCCGAGAGCACCCCCAGGAGCCGCCCAGGCCCCGGCAAAGCTTTGGCAAAGATCCGCTGCCGGTCAGTCGTCTCGGCCCTGATGGCCGGAGCCGCTGCTGGGATGCGCCTGGTCGTCGCGCGAGGTTTCCGGCGCCGGCGTGGGCGACGCCGCCGCCGGCGGTTCGGCTTCGGTGACGCTCGGCTGTGCGGGGAGAACGGGCGCGGCGGTGGTCGTCTGCGTCGTCGCCGGGGTGCGCGGCGAGGTGCTCGCCGGCGGTTGCGTGCGGCTCGGCGCCGTCGTGCGGCGCGCGCCGGACGGGGGCGGCGGCGCGAGCCGCCGGCCGGCTGTCAGCGGTTCGGAGCCGATGCCGATGTGCTGGCTCGTCAGCTGGCTCGTCGCGAAGCTGATGCCTGCCGCGAGGAAGATGCCGACTACCGCGGCCAGGGCCCAGAGCGCCGCCTTGCCCATCATCGCCCGCACGCTAGCCACCGTCGGGTTAAGGGAGTGCAAGGTGGACGGAGCCTCATCGCGGCACCTCGGGCAGCGTGACCGTCGCGAGGGCGCCGCCGCTCTCGTTGTTGGCGAGCGTCACCTCTCCACCCCATCCGCGGGCCAGCTCCCGTGCGATCGAGAGCCCGAGTCCGCTGCCGGGCGCGCCGGCGCGGCCCGCGCTGCCGCGGTGGAAGCGCCCGAAGACGCTCGCCAGATCCTCGTCGATCAGCCCTGGGCCGCCGTCGCGGATCTCGACGGCGCCTTCTCGGACGTCGACCTTGACGCACGAGCCCCGAAGGCTGTAGGCGATCGCGTTCTCCAGCAGCGCGTCGAGGATCCGCTCTGCGTCGGCCCGGGCACACCACACCGCGACGGCGGTGGGCGCGGTGACGTTGCCGGTCCCGATCAGACCGCCCGGGACCCGTGAGGAGGACGGACCCTCCAGGCGGATCTCGCGCTCGGCCGCGGCCGGGCGCCACCGCGCCAGCGCTTCCGCGACCAGCGGCTCGAGAGCGAGGCGTTCGCCGGGCATCTCGCGCTCGCCCGCCCTGCTGAGGACGAGCAGCTCCTCGATGATCTCCGCCAGCCGGTCTACCTCGCCGACGGCGGCCTCGATCTCGGATCGTGCCGCTCGGCTGACCCCCGCGGCGGTCGCCTCTTCCAGACGCAGGCGCAGCGCGGTCAGCGGCGTTCGCAGCTGATGAGAGGCGTCGGCGACGAACGCCCGCTGCGAGTCGAGCAGGCGCCGGATCCGATCCGTCATCACGTTGAACGAGACGCCGAGCGATCGCTGCTCGCGGAAGCCCTCCACGGGAGCGCGCGCCTCGAGGTCGCCGTGGGCGACGCTGCTGGCGACTCGCTCGAGCCGTCCGAGGGGGCGCGCGATCTGCCCGGCGATCACGCTCCCGACAAGCAGACCGAGCGCCAGCACGACGACGCCGACCAGCCCCAGCCCGAGCTCGACGCGGTTGATCGCCGAGTGCACCGATGCGACGCTCTGCGTGATCCGGGCAGCGCCGACGGTCACGCGATTGCGGATCACCGGTGAGGCGGTCGCGAGGATCTCCTCCCCGAGCGTGCGGCTCGAGCGCTGAAACTGGACGGAGCTCCCATGCAGAGCGCTGCGGATCTCGGGGCGCTGCGCGTAGCTGGTGCCGAGCTCGCCGCTGCCGGCGCTGTCGGCGATCACGGTTCCGGCCGCGTTGACGATCAGGACGCGCCCTCGCACCGCCTCCGCCGCGGTGCGGGCGACCATCGCGAGCTCGTTACGATGGCTCGGGCCGAGCAGGTCCGCGGCGGTCGCCGCGACGAGGTCGGCCTGGCCCTGGGCCTGCGAGCGGACCTCGTCGTTGACGCGCGTCTTCAGGCTCAGCGCGAGCGGGATGCCGAGCGCGATGATCGCGAGCAGCAGCACGTAGGCGAGGGCCGCCTGTACGCCGCTGCGAAGGCGCATCGCCCTAGCTCACGTCGCCGGCGGCGGCCATGCGGAAGCCGACGCCCCGGACCGTCTCGATGAAGCGCGGCGCGGCCGGGTCATCCCCGAGCTTCCGCCGCAGGCCGGCGATGTGGACGTCGAGTGTCTTGGTCGAGCCGAACCAGTTCTCGTCCCACACGTCGGACATCAACGTCTCGCGGGTGACGACGCGCCCGGGCTCGGCGGCCAGACGGGCCAGCAGGTCGAACTCCTTGCGCGTCAGCGCCAGCTCGGTGTCCCCGAGCCAGGCCCGCCGCGCGCCGCAGTCGAGGATCAGCTCGCCGAGCTCGATCCGCGACGGGCCGGCCTCGGCCGCGTGAGCGCCCCCCGTGCGGCGAAGGATGGCGCGGATGCGCGAGATCACCTCACCAGGCGCGAACGGCTTGACGACGTAGTCGTCGGCGCCCAGCTCGAGGCCGACGACACGATCGGTCACGGTGCCGCGCGCGGTCAGCATGATGATCGGCACCGTCGAGACGCGCCGCAGCTCGCGGCACACGTCCAAGCCGTCCCGGTCGGGCAGCGTTAGGTCGAGCAGCACGACATCGAGGGCCTGCTCGCGCGCGAGTCTCAGGGCCTCGCCGGCCGTGCCGGCCAGGACGGTGTGGAAGCCGCTGCGCGCGAGCGCTTGCGCGAACGGCTCGGCGATGGAGCTCTCGTCCTCGACGAGGAGCACCCGCGGCTGAGCCGCCTCACGCGTGTCGGTGGGCATACCCCGGAGGCTGAAGCGCCGCCCGCGCGCCGACATCCGGCGCGAGCCCACGACCGCGCGGGTACTTTCCCGCAGCGCCTGAAGTCTCACACCTGCCCGCCCCGGCGCGGCAGGCGTCCGTCCACGCCGGGACCGAGAGCAGACGAAGGCCGGCGTAGGCGAACACCGCGAGCAGCAGCGGATCGCGCTGCTCCTTCCCGGCGCGCAGCCGCTTCCAGACACCACCAGGTCCGGGTGCCTCGAGGAGCCACCCGAGCTCCGCCGGTCCAGCGACGTCGATCCCCAGACCCCTCCAGCGCCGATCTTTCAGGGCCTAGATACGTCCTGGGGCCGGTCTCCAAAACCGCAACGCCAGGTTCGATTCCTGGGTCCCCCGCTGGTCGAGGTCGAGCTCCGGACGCACGATCGGGAAGGCCTCCGCACAACAGGCCGGCCACACTCCGCCAGGAGCGCGGCCGGCCTCTGCGCGCCGTCGCGCTACCGGCCCTTCTCGCGCTCGCAGCCGTCGCCGGGATGGCTCCAAGCCGTCCCCGCGCACCGCCTGGCGGGCACCCAAGTGAGCCCCTTGGCGACTTCGAGTCCGGTCAGGAACGGGGACATTGCGCCCGTGGCGAGGTCGAGGTGGTCGACCTCCGTCGTGGCGGCTTCCGTTCCGATCGTGTCGAGGCCGGCGAACGATTCCCCGGCGGTGAACGGTCCCGTGATGGCGTAGATCGCGTTGGCGCCGTGATCGACCACGTACAGCGTCCCGCCCTGCCCCGTCCAGACGACGTCGTCTACGCCCGCGGAGGTACCTCCACGGCTGAGCGGCAGCTCGGTCAGGGCGAGACGCCCGCCTCGCAGCAGGCGGGCGAACACGAGCAGCTGATCGCCCTGGCTGTTGAGCATGTACTGGCCGGCATAGGCTGGGCTCCACCACGGCACGAGGGCATTCGAGTCCGGATCGGTCAGCGCCTGTGGGCTGGAACCCGGCGCTCCCAGCGTGACCATCTTGCCCGTCAGCGCGTTGGTCGCCATCGCGTCGTCGGCGAATGTCGGCGCCAGCGACGCGACCCGGCTCGATGGGTCGAGCGTGGTGAGGAAGGTGGCCGTCGCATTCGGCACCGGGCCGCCGCTCCCGTCATTCGGGGCGGAGGCGCTGATCAGCAGCCGGCCGTCCGGGAGCACCTGCACCCCGTCAGTGCCGCCGCCGGTGAGCACGCCGCCGGTGTGCGCGGAGTCAGGCTCGGGCGAGAAGGCGTACTGAACCGGCTGCGCCGAGGGGGAGCGCACGTCGATGGTGAACAGGCTCGTGTTGCCGTCCTCGTTGACCGTCGCGACGATCTGCCCGCGGGCCGGATCTCCGGCGAGACCGTCGACATGCCCGGTCACCTTCCAGTCGCGCAGGGCGCTGCCATCGGCTGCGTAGAGGATCACGTCGCTCTGCGTGGCGCCGCCTTTGGACGGTTCGCCCAGCGGGCCGATGCCGTTCTGAAAGGCGACCGCAATGGCCGGGCCGAGCCTCGCGATGTCGTCGGGACCGGACACGCCCGCCGGCGCGCCCGCGAATCGGCTCACGGTGAAGCCGGGGGCGCCGTCGGCGCGGCCGCCGCCGACGGTGCGATTGGGCTGAGACAGATGACAGCTGCGACGATCGAGACCAGCCCTGCTCGTTTGGGCATGTGCATCATCCTCCTGACGTTCGGTGCAGGTACGAGCCCCGCGCAGGGGGCGCAGGGTCGCCGGGCGTCGTGCGATGCCGGGGCGGTCAGCCCGCAGCGCTGGCTGATTACCCACCGGCCGAATGCGGTCTGGTGAAGGTCCTGTGACCGTGCGATGTCGACGGTCCCCCGCCGTAGGCTCCCGCCGTGGCCGAGACGCTCAAGCTGATCGCCGTCGTCCTGCCCCTGGGGATGGACACGCTGGCGGTGGCGATCGTCCTGGGCATCGCCGGGCTGCCGGCCCGGCGTCGCACGCGGGTGGCGTTGCTGTTCACCGCGTTCGAGACCGGGATGCCCCTGCTCGGCGCCGCGCTCGGCACCCCGCTGGGGAGAACCGTCGGCGGCGCCGCCGACTACATCGCCGCCGGCCTTCTGGTCGCGCTTGGCCTCTACACGATTCGTGAGGACCACGAGGACGAGGACGAGCAGGGCAGGCGTCTGCTGAGGATGACCCAGCGAGGCGTCTTCCCGGCCCTCGTGCTGGGAGTGAGCATCAGCATGGACGAGCTGGCGATCGGCTTCAGCGCCGGTCTTCTCGGCTTGCCCCTGCTGCCGCTGGTGATCGCGATCGGTGTCCAGACGTTCATCGTCACGCAGGTCGGCATGCGAATCGGGCAGCGGGTGGGGGCGCGATGGGCCGAGGGCGCAGAGCGCATCGCGGGCCTCGCCCTGGTCGCGCTCGGCGTGGTCCTCTTCGTCGAGCAGCTGACCAGCTGACGGCCTCCGAGGACGGCCTCGGGGGACGACGACGGGGTCCTCGCGCGTCACTCGATGCCCGCGAGCCGGGAGCTGCGGCCGCTGCGCTCGGCGGCCTGGCACGTCTACCCCTCCGGCTTGGCTCCCCGTCGGCGCTGCACTCCGTCCTCGCCGCCGATCAGCACGAGACTCACCATGTCGGGTGGGAACAGCCCGTGCTCGACCACGCCGGGGGTCGCGCCGAAGCGCGCCGCGAGCTTGGCGGGCGCGCCGATCGGGCCGGAGTAGTCGGCGATCAGCCCGCCGTCGGGGCTGGGGGGAGCCTCGCGCAGCCGGGCGGGGGAGATGGCCTTCAGCGTGTGCTGAACGCCGAACGTGAGCACCTCCAGCGGCACTGGCGGGCAGAGCTCGGCGACCATCTTCTCGGCCGAGACGATCACCACGAACGTGTCAGCCGCGGCGGCGACGATCTTCTCGCGGGTCAGTGCCCCGCCGCCGCCCTTTATCAGCCAGCTCTGCGGGTCCACCTGGTCGGCGCCGTCGATGGCGATGTCGAGCTGGCCCACCTCGTCCAGTCCTTCGACCGTCAGGCCGAGCGCCCGCGCCGCCTCCTCCGTCGCAGGCGAGGTGGCGGTGCAGCGCAGCCCCCGCAGCCCTCGCTCGGCGAGCGCCGTGATCAGATGCGCCGCGGTCGTGCCGGTGCCGAGTCCGACGCGCATCCCGTCCTGCACCAGCGCCGCCGCGGCGATTGCCGCCGCGCGCTTCTGGGCCGCGCGCGGGTCCGACCCGCTCAGCGACGGTTGTCGATTCCGCCCAGTCGTACCAGGGGACGCCATGGTGCGGACGTTACAGCCCCGACCGTCTCCCTGAGGCGAATGCGGTCGGCGGCGGCCGGTCCGTGCAGCAGGAAGCCCTGGCCGACCGAGCAGTCGAGCTGGCGCGCGAGCGCGAGCTGGCGGTTCGTCTCGATGCCGACTGCGACCGCCGTCAGGCCGGCCTCCTTGGCGAGTGCGATCGTCGCGGCGAACATCGCCCGGCGGTCCTTGTCGCGGTCGAAGCTCCCCGTCAGCATCCGGTCGAGCTTGACGACATCCAGCGGAACGTCCCTGGGCAGGCCGAAGGAGCGCTGGCCCGATCCGAATTTGTCGAGCGCGATCAGGACGCCCAGCCGCTTCACGTCGCGCAGCGCCTCGCGGGCCCGCTCAGGGTCGCGCATCACGGCATCCTCGCTGACCTCGATGCAGAGGGCGCGGCCGGGCAGGCGGCAGTAGGCGAGCTCCTCGCGGACCCGCTCGGCCAGGTCGAGCTCGGTCAGCTCGCGAGGGGAGATGTTGACCGACACGGGGATCGCGATGCCCGCGCGGCGCCACGCCTCCGCCTGGGCGCAGGCGGTGTGGAGCACCCACTTGCCGATCTGGACGATCAGCTCGCTGTCCTCGGCGGGGGGTAGGAAGGTCGACGGCATGATCTCTTCGCCGTTGCGGCTCTCGCCCTGGGGGCGCCAGCGGACCAGCGCCTCGATTCCGATCGCCTGGCCGCCCGTCAGAGGCAGGATCGGCTGGTAGGCGAGGACCAGCTCCTGGCGGGGGAGCGCGTCGCGCAGCAGCGTCTCGATCTCCTCGTGGGTGGTCAACGCCTGGCGCAGGCCGTCGTCGAAGATCTCCAGTCGTCGCCCGCCGGCCCCCTTGGCCTTGTACATCGCCAGGTCGGCTTCGCGCAGCATCGACTCGGGATCGCACTCGGGGTCGTGGCTGATCGCGACGCCGACGCTGGCCAGCATCGCGACTTCGGCCGAACCGAGCGGGAAGGGCTGCTCGAGCGCGTCGAGGACCCTCCCGGCGAGCGCCATCGCCTCGTCCTCGCTGTCCAGTTCCTCGGCGAGGATCACGAACTCGTCGCCTCCCAGGCGGGCGATCGTGTCGCTGTCGCGCATCAGCTCGGCGAGGCGCTCCGAGACCGACACCAGCAGACGGTCGCCCGCGTCGTGGCCGAGGTTGTCGTTGACAGCCTTGAACTTGTCGAGATCGATGAACAGCATCGCCAGGATGCCCTGGCTGCGATGCAGGCGGGTCATCGCCTGGCGCGCCCGGTCCATCAGCAGCATCCGGTTGGGCAGGCGGGTGAGGGGGTCGTGGAGCGCCTGGCGCTCGAGCCACATCCTGTCGGTCACGTCCTTGGCCGCCGCGTACCAGGTCCCGCCATCCCGTCGCGCGCTCCACAGCAGCCAGTGCCAGGAGCCGTCCCGATGGCGGTAGCGGGTCGTGAAGCTGTCGACCTCGGTCGGGTGCCCCGCGCCGTCCCGCATCGGCCCCAGCAGCTGCTCGGCGTCCTCGGGGTGCACGAAGTCGCTGACCGGCCGCGACTGCAGCTCCTCGCGGGTCCAGCCCAGCAGCTGCTCCCAGGCGGGGTTGAGCAGGGTGAAGCGGCCCTCCAGGGAGATTGTCGCGAGCAGGTCGCTGGTCATCTCGAAGAGCTTGCTGACGCCGTCGTTCGTGTCGCGCGCGGGCACGCCCGCTCCCCCTTCCGTGCTGGTCGGCTCGCTCCCCATCGGTAGTGCTCTCCTCGGCCGCCCGGCTCGGTTGCACGGCTCCCCCTACCCCGTTTGGACAGATAGGCAGCCGAAACCTCCTCAACCCGAGGCAGGGCGACGGCGCGAACGCGTCGACGGTGCGCGTTCAGATGGTGGTGGGGATCAGGAGGGGCTGCCCAGCGCCGCGGGCGCCTCGCCCGGAGCGCCCTGCCCGTCGGTGGGCGCGGCTCCGGGGACGTCGCCCCCACGCAGGAACCGCCAGAGGGACAGGCCCGTGATCACCGTCAGCAGGATCGCGCTGGAGACGCACCACTCGCAGATCTCTTTCAGCGTGAAGACCTCACGGTAGGTCAGGTAGGCGCTGAAGCCGACGCCCCCCAACGCAAGGGCCGCTGTCGCGAAGCGGGTGCGCTCTTCTTCGGGGGCCAGCAGCGTGGCCATGATCGCCACGTAGCCGATCAGCCCGATCAGGGCAACGGGCACGCCGGCCAGCTTCGAGTACTGGGAGGTCTGCACTTTCTCGCACGTGCCGCCGCCGCGACCGCACAGCGGCTTGATGCCCGCGAAGTGGATGTAGGTGAGGTACGTCGCCAGGGCGATGCCGATCGCCGTCAGGACGATCAGGGTGATCCTCAGCGTCCGCGCGCTCATGGCGCCTATTCCTTCAGGTGCTTTTCGATCGCTTCGTTGAAGCTCGTCGGGTCCGTCAGGGAGCTGTATTCGAGCTTCTTCATCGTTCCGCCCGTCTTGCCGATCAGGAACGCCGGGGTGCCGGTGAAGCCATGGTTGTTGGCTTCCTGGGTGTCCGATGCGAGCTGTGCCTGGAGGGACGAGTCACCTCGGTCGGCGGTCCATTTTTCGAGGTTCAGCCCCGGGACCTGCTGAGCCAGGCCCTGCAGGTATTTTTCGGTCACGTAGCCACTGCTCTCTTCTCCCTGCTGGTGGTAGAAGAGCTCGACGTAGTACCACATCTTCGCCTGCTTGCCCGCGGCGAGGGCGGCGACCTGCTGGGTCTTGAAGACTTCGGGTTCGCGGGTGGCCGTCTCGAGCGAGCGGTATTCGATCTTCAGCTTGCCAGCCCGCACCCACTTCTGGATCACCTGGGGCAGGGCGCCCAGGGTGAATTCCCTGCAGATCGGGCACTGCAGGTCGCCGAAGTACTGGATCGTCACCGGCGCGTTGGGGTTGCCCAGCACGTTGCCGTTCTGGGGGATGCCGCCGATCGTGTTTTCGACTTCAGCGACCGCCTTGGTCGAGGTCGCGCCTTTGCCGGGCGTCGGCGTTTTGCTGCTTGCGCCCCCGCCGGTCGCGATCAGGATCGCGACGATCGCCACCACCACGACGGCCACGGCCCCGCCGAGCTGGGTCATGCGCCGGCGGCGCGCCGCGTTGGACGCCACGGCCTCCTCGGCCGCTTTGCGTTCCGCGCGCGCCTGCTCGCGGCGCTGCTTACGGGTCAGGTCCTCGTCGCTGTCCACCGGAGTCATCGCAGGAACTTTTACAGATTTCTGCTCAAGCGCAGCTAAGTAATCGCTGTGGCCTTCGCGATCCCCCGCGCAGACTCCTGCCTGGTGGCGTGTCGCGCCTGCAGGACCGCCCGCCTGCCTGCGGACCGGCGGTCGGCCGCGGGACGCGCGAAGATGGTCCCCGGCCCCTGTAGCTCAACTGGATAGAGCGCCGGCCTTCTAAGCCGGGGGTTGCTGGTTCGAGTCCAGCCGGGGGCGTCAGGTATCTGGCGCGGCGAGGGCCGCCCTGGGTCCGCGCGCCCAGCGCTGCGCCTGCCCCGGGGGTTCGGCGTCGGCTCCGCGCAGGCTCCATCGGCCGGCGACCGTAACCTCAGGCTCGTGGACCCGGCCGCAGAGCATCCTCGCGACGACCAGGTCCTACTCGGGGAGAACCTTCGAGCTGCTGCCCTCCCTCGCCGACGGCTCCTTCCAGCTCGTGTACATCGACCCGCCCTTCAACACGGGGAAGGTGCAGGCGCGCCGGACGCTCCGGGCGGTCGCCGACCCGGCGGGGCGCCGGACCGGCTTTCAGGGGCGGCGCTACCGGACGGAGCTGCTGGAGCGCTCCAGCTACAGGGACAGCTTCGAGGATTACCTCGCCTTCCTTGCGCCCCGGCTCGAGCATGCCCGCCGGCTGCTCAGCGTCGAGGGCACCCTGTACTTCCACATCGACTACCGCGAGGCTCACCACTGCAAGCTGCTGCTCGACGAGATCTTCGGGCGGGAGTGCTTCTTGAACGAGATCATCTGGGCCTACGACTACGGGGCCCGTGCCCGGCGCAGGTGGCCCGCCAAGCACGACACGATCCTCGTCTACGTGCGGGACCCCGACCGCTATCACTTCGACTCCGAGCAGGTCGACCGCGAGCCCTACATGGCACCCGGGCTGGTGACGGCGGAGAAGGCGGCGCGGGGCAAGCTGCCGACCGACGTGTGGTGGCACACGATCGTCCCCACGGCGGGCGCGGAGAAGACGGGATACCCCACCCAGAAGCCCGAGGGCGTCCTGCGGCGGATCGTGCAGGCCTCGACCCGCCAGGGCGACTGGTGCCTGGACTTCTTCGCCGGGTCGGGGACACTGGGCGCGGTGGCGGCGCGAATGGGACGGAGGTACGTGATGATCGACTCCAACCCAGAGGCGGTGCGCGTCATGCGCGCCCGCCTGGCCGCGATCGAGGGCCGCGACCGCAACGCCTCGGCCGGGGTTCGGGCCTAGACTCGACGGGCCGTGCCCGTCTATCACCTCGAGCTCCGTAAGTTCCCCCGGACGGCCAACAGCTTCAACATGACCGGTCCGGAGGTGGGCGCGATCGTGATCCCGTGGGTCCAGGAACGGGTCGTCGAGATGGGCGACCAGAAGTGGAGTCCCCACGAAGCTGAGATCACGATCCTCGAAGGGCCGGAGATCCCGCTCGGGGAGCTCTCGATGGGCCGTGGCTGGCGAACGGCGGTGCGCGAGAGCAAGGACGTGACCAGGCGGATCCTGGATGAAGCGCGCCAGGCGCTCGCGGACGGCACGGCCGAGGGCGGAGCCCAGGGTGGCACGGGGGGCGCATCGACGGCAGCCGTTCGGGCGGACTCCGCGGCGTCCGCCACCGGCGATCAGCTCGCTCTGGGCGTCGAGCTGGGCCGGCTGCTGGGAGGCGACCCGGTGCGGCTGCTGTCCGCATGGCGCGCCGTGGCTGCGCGCTCCAGCGGGCTGGCCCCGAGCGAGAGCCTTGCGCTGGCCGAACGGGAGGTGGCGGCCGGAGACGGCCGGGCGGCGTGACTCGCCGCTAGACTTCGCTGCGCAACACGTGGTGGGCGTAGCTCAGCTGGTAGAGCTCCTGGTTGTGGTCCAGGCGGTCGTGGGTTCGAGCCCCATCGCTCACCCCTAATCACGTGAATGAGCCTGAACTGCTCCGCGTCGACGAAATCGAAGAGGTCGAAAAGCTGCCTGTCCACGTCGCCGTCCGCGTCGGGCTCGAGCAAGGGCTGGGCCGGTGACGGGCCTGCCTGCCGAGGTCGTGGAGGTCATCCCCGGCCTCTTCCGCTGGACGGCTGCGCACCCGGACTGGAAGGCCGCCGGGGAGCCGGGTGGCCCATCGGACTGGGACCAGATGGTCGGCTCGGTCCTCTACGAGGCTGCCGACACCGTCGTCCTGATCGATCCGCTGTTGCCGGTGGAGGACCGCACGGTCTTCCTCGCGTGGCTCGACCGCCTGGTCGGCTCGCGCCCGGTGAGCATCCTGACCACGATCCGCTGGCATCGCCGGGACCGTGAGGAACTCGCCGAGCGCTACAGGGCCAACAGCTCGCGGGCCTGGAACGCCGTGCCCGCGGGGGTCATTCCGAAGCCGCTGCGCGGAGGAGGGGAGACGGTCTTCTGGCTGCCCGGGGCCAGCGCCCTTGCCTTCGGGGACTCGCTGCTGGGGGAGGCCGGCGGTGTGCGCCTCCCACCGGAGAGCTGGCTGGAGGACGTGCGTGTCGACCGGGCGGGGCTGGCGGAGCTGATGCGCCCGCTGATCGAGCTTCCCGTCGAGCGGCTGCTCGTCTCGCACGGCAAGCCGGCGCTGCGCGACGGGCGCGCCGAGCTTGCCCGTGCGATCCGCGAGGCCGAAGCGCCCTGACGGATCGCCGCGAGCGCGGCGCCGGCGGGACTCAGCGCTGGATCACGAGCTTCGTCCAGTCGGCCTCGGCCAGGGCCGCGGGCGCCTGCGGCCACTCGACCACTCGGCTGGTCACCTTCTCCGGGCGCAGCGCGCCCGAGGCTGCCAGGGCGAGCACGTGCGGCATCGCCTCGCGGGCGTTGGCCCGGCCCGTGCGGAAGGTGATGCCCTTCGTGTACATCTCGAGCAGGGGCAGCCTGGGCTGCTCGCCGAAGTAGATCGCGCAGCTCGTGCAGATCCCGTCAGGGGCCGTCGAGCGCAGGGCGAGCGCGAGCCCCTCGGGGTCGGCCGAGGCGTCGACGGTGATCGGGAACGGGCCGAGGCGGTGTTGCATCTCGGCCATCGTCTGGGCGCCCAGCGATTCGGCCGTCGCCCGACGGCCCTCGTCGGCGTCGACGTAGAGGACCCACTCCGAGCCCAGCGAGCGGGCGATCCCCGCGGCGTACAGGCCGATCGAGCCGGCGGCCGCGCCCCCGACCACGAGGACGGGCGCGCCGGGATCCTGCTCGAGCGGCGGAGCGACCGTCCGCCAGGCGTCGGCGATGTTGTCCGACGCGCTGGCGACGCTCGCCGGCTCCAGTCCCTCGGGCAGGGCGACGAGCATGTGCTGGGCGAAGGGAACACAGACGAGGTCGGAGAGGAAGCCGCCCCACTCGGCCACCGCCGGCCCGAAGCCGTAGGTCGACATGAACGGCACCTCCGAGCAGTTCGCCGAGCGACCTCGCAGGCAGGCCCGGCACGAGCCGCAGGAGATCTGGAAGGGGACGCTCACCAGCTGTCCGACCTCGAGCCCCTGCACGCCGTCGCCGAGCTCCGTGACCTCGGCGACGCACTCGTGGCCGACCGGGAAGGGCGGGGGAAAGGGGGAGGCGCCGGTGACGATCGCCGCGTCGAGGTCGCATGTCGCCACGGCCACCGGGCGCACCAGTGCCGCCGCGTCGGAGGCCAGCCGAGGCTCGGGAGCCTCGCGCCACTCGAGGCTCCCAGGGGATGTGTAGGTCAGCTGCTGCATGGCCGCGCCTCGCTCTCGCTCGCTCGATTCCATCTGTCAGTAGACCGGTCGATATAGTACTCCACATGGACGAGCAGAGGAGCGCGCCCGCGCGTGGCCGGGCGTCGCGAGAGGCGTTCGTCGCCACGACGGGACGGCTGCTGCGACGCCAGGGGTACGCGGCGACGGGCCTCAACGAGATCGTCGCCCGCAGCGGCGCCCCGAAGGGCTCGCTGTACTTCCACTTCCCGGGCGGCAAGCAGGAACTGGCCCTGGTCGCGATGGAGCGGACCGGAGAGGACCTGCGCGCGGCGATCCGTGCCGTGATGTCGAGCGGACGCGGTGCGGCCGGGTCGCTGGCGGTCCTGATCGACGCGCTCGCGGCGGGCCTGGAGGCATCGGGCTATCGCGACGGCTGCCCGATCGCCACGATCACGCTGGAGGCGGCCGCGGGCTCGGAGCCGGTGCGGGCCGCTGCCGAGGGGGCCTTCTCGGCCTGGTTGAGCGAGCTCGAGTCTGCCCTCGTCGGGGACGGCCTCGAGCGCGGCGCCGCCGAGCGCCGGGCGTTGCTGGCGCTGGCGGCGATCGAGGGCGCCCTGATCCTTGCCCGGGCCCGCAACGACACCGGCCCCCTGATCGCGGTTCGCGACGAGCTGCTCGAGCTGATGGGCTGAGAGTGCCGGCGGCCAGGGCCGTATCAGCGGGCCGGTCATCTACGATCGCCACCAGCGTGGAGGGGGAGCGACGAAAGGGGGTCTCGTGACGATCCGGAGCTTCACCAGCTCGGATGGCGTCCAGATCGCCTACCGCGAGTGGGGGCGTGATTCCTCGTTGCCGCCGGTGCTGCTGCACCACGGCTTCGTGGCCGACGCGCAGGCGAACTGGGTCGCTCCGGGGATCGTGCAGCGCCTGTGCGAGAACGGGCGCAGGGTGATCGCCCCGGACGCCCGCGGGCATGGCGCCTCGGAGAAGCCACAAGACCCCGGCTGTTACGGGGAGTCGCGGATGGCCGCCGACATCGAGGGGCTCCTTGCGCAGCTCGGCGTTTCGTCGGTCGACCTGGTGGGCTACTCGATGGGGGCGGTCGTCGCCCTGCTCTACGCGAGCCGGGGCGAGGGGGTGCGGCGTCTGGTGGTCGGTGGGGTGGGCTCCGGTGTCGTGGAGTGCGGTGGCGTTGACCGCAGGGTCGTCTCCAACGAGTCGATCGTGCTGGCGTTGAGCACCGAGGAGCCCGAGCGCCTGGGGCGGCTCGACCCCGCGGCGGCTGCGTTCCGGCGGCTCGCCGACGCGCTCGGCGCGGACCGGACGGCGCTGCTCGCGCAGGCAGCCTCGATCCACCGCGATGGCGTCCGGCTGGAGCAAATCGCCGCGCCGACGCTCGTGCTGGCCGGAAGGAGCGATCCGCTGGCCACGCGGCCCGAGGTGCTCGCCGCGGCCATCCCCGGGGCGCGGCTGAGGATGCTCGAGGGCGATCACATGACCGTCGTGGGCGCCCCGGAGTTCGCCGCCTCGATCGTCGAGTTCCTGGCCGGCTGAGCTCGGCACGGGTCCGTCTGCCCTCAGGCCGCGATCGGCACGTGCCGGGCGCGTGAGGTGGGGCGATGAAGCCTTGACAGGTGACTATTTGGGGCGATTATCCCTTTACAACAGGTATAGTGCAGGTGCCCACAACAACGCGGCGGGACAGCAGCATCGCCCGCGCCGGTCTGTGACGTCACACGGACGATCTGAGCCTGACCGTCACGCGAACTGGTGCCGTACCACTCATGACGCGTCCCGTGCCGCGAGACGGCCTGCTAACCCGGACAGAACCCGGACACGACTACTGAGGCCCGGCGGGTGCCGGGCCTCAGGGTGGCCTCGCTACAGGCCGGTAGACTGCGACCTACGGGTTGTCACGCCCGCTACGGCGTGACTGCTTAGAGAGGCGTGGGGTCGGCCCAACGGTTCGCTCGCGGGCCGGCTCCCGTCTCCGCCACCTGCGCTTAGCTGGCCCGCACAGGAAGGCCGTCGGGCGCCGTGCGAACGGTTCTCGACGCCCCGGTTGTATTCCTTTTCATGGTCCCTCCTACTCGGGCCAGTTGTCGTCGTCGTTGTCGTCTGTTGACTCGTCCGCGATCGGTGCTGCGATCGGAAGGAGCGCGTCGAACGCAGCCTTGAACCGATCGTGTTCCACCTTCGTCCATGTCTGCCCGCGTCTTGGAAGGTCGCCCAGGAGGCCCGCCAAGGCAGGGTGGAGGCCGGTCGGGAGGCCGTTGCCCGCGTTTGGTGTGTCGTTCGTTTCGGTTTCCTTGGCTGACCGGGCACGTCGTTTGTTGGACCCTGCGCCCGTGCGAACGGTCGGCGTCTTGAAGTTGGGCGACAGTTGAATGTCTCCTGCGTATTTCGCGGCGCCGAGGAAGAACGCAATCGCCTTCCGGGCCGTGTCGCCTTGGACGCCGTAGGAGTTTTTGAAGACCTCCACAAGCTCCCCGGTCGTGGCATTTGTCTGGCCGAGGGCTACTGCCTCCGGATAGCGCTCCCTAACGAGCTGCCCCATAAGCTGCGCTCGGTCGTCCGGGTTAGACACTAGTTCGGTGAGCCGCGGCTGCACCACGCCGTCTTCGTCGATCAGGCCGAGGGACTTGAGGCCAGCTATGAACTGCGTCTGCCCGGCGCCCGACATACCAGTCAGGAAGGTGCGATCGACGCGATTGGGCGGCCCGTGCTCCTCCATTCTGACGATCATGTTCGTGAGGGTTTTGAAGGCGAAGTAGGCGGGTGTTGCGGTCGGTGTCTGTGCATCCATCGTGATCCCCGTTCGTTGGCATGGCTGCGGAGTCCTACTGTCTGCGCCCGGACTCATCGGCCCGCGAATACCGGCGCCGTGGCATTTGCGGATTTTCTTTGGCATATGCGGGTTCCGCTCTTAGTGTTGGGGGCGTTGAATCGACTCGAAAAGGAGCCCCGAATGGACGACGTGCAGCGTGGCGACTGGCTGACCGCGCAGGCCGCAGACGGGATCGAGCCGCGAGCTACGGGCGCTAGGCGGAGTCATCGCCGGAGGCGACTTCGCGGTTGTCTGGGTGTGTAGCCCGGCGGAGTGGGATGCCGCACATGAGCAGGCACGGGAGCCGGAGGGCATCCCCTGGCCAGCCGAGGACGTCAAGGTCATCGAGCATGTGCCCGCCTGACGCGGGCGGGACGCAAGCGGCGCTAAACGAGGCGCGACGGCTCATGAAGGCCGCCGAAGGCCACGAACAACGGGTTGCACTGCGCGAGGAATCCGCGCGGTTCCTAGACGAGCGCGGTGAGTCGGAGGGAGCTGAGCATGAGCGCCGCGAAGCGGACAGGGAGCGCGACGGCGCGCGGGATGCCTGGGATCGCGCCCTCGCACTCCAAGGACCCACTCAGACTATGGAGAAGGGCCTAGAGATCCCGATCCCGACCCGTGGTGCGTTTCTGCAGAACTTGGAGAAGGTCGCGCCGCCAGCTCCCAAGCCGATTCCGCGGGATAACCCGAAGAAGAACCAGGGCAACAAGCTGGCCGGTTGACCGTCGGCTATTCGCTGTTGCCGCCGCCCGGGAAGATGTCTTTGGCGACGACCATCACGATGCCGACGACTTGGATGACGATCGCGGCCAGCCATGCACTGATTGCTCCCGCCGGGATTTTCCAGTCGTTGCTGAAGCCATAGATGAAAAACGCGGTGTCGGCGAGCACGACCTGAATAACGACCGCGATGAGGGCGCCGTACCCGATCAGCTTCGCTAGTCTGACGCTGATCCGCAGGCGTTCGCCCGCGGCTTGCCGTCGGTCCTCCTCGAGCTTGTCTTTTGGCGCCGGCGGCGGATTCGCGAGCGCGAGCTGCGCCTCTACGGTTCCCGACTCGACCTTGACGGAGCCACCGCCGCTGACGCTGACCGTGCCGGAGGCCGCCGGGGCAGGCGGGTCCTCCCCCTCCTCCTGGGTCACGCCAGCCGGAGGTTGGCGAGTCGGAAGTTCATGGCTTCTTCGGAAACCCCGAACTCAAGAGCCAACGTCGCTGGTCCATACCCCTCGTTGCGGAGGCGCACAACCTCGTCCTTAGGCATCAGCAGGCCGGCAGCGAACTTGTTTGCAAAGACCTCATCGGAGTCCGTTCCCTGCCCGGAAAGCGCGTCGCGATAGTCGACGTGCTCCCAAGTCTCCTCGCCTGCGGCCACATGCTTGACGTAATGGCCTAGCTCGTGCGCGATCGTGAATCGCTGCCGGTTCAGGCTGTCGTTGCCATTGACGAAGATTTCGGGATCAAGGCCCGGTCGCTTGCGGAGCATCCCGGCGACCCCCTCGGCGAGTCCAGCCGTGTAGACCTTGATGCCGAGCTGGTGAGCGATCTGGATCGGGTCTACGGGTACGGGCCGACCGTCCCAGGCGGTGCCGAGAAGCTGTCGAGCCTCTTGCTCTGGGTCAAGTGTCGTAGTGGTCATCTCTTGGTTCATGCTAGTCGCCGTTGCGGTTGCGCGGCTCGCGTGAGCAACTCGGCAAACATCGTCCGGCCATTGTCGCGGTGGTTGTAGCGCCAGGCGTACTCATTCAGATACGACTGCAGCCACTTGATCGAGACGCCGTGGTAGTTGCCGGCGATCCCGTTCTTGACGTTTCCAAAGAACCCCTCGATCGTCTGCGTGTGAACATCTCCACTGGCGTAGACGCGCTCGCGCGTGGCGGATCGTCAGGTGCGTTGGGGTGCGTGTCGCGCAGGTGCCGGTAGCCGGCCCACTCGTCGGTGTAGACGACGGCGGCCGGGTCCGACATGTCTGACTAACCGTCTCTAGCGCACCCGCGCGCGGCTGGACGTAGGCGCGGACCTTGCCGCCGCGCTCGACCATCGCCATCGACCCCGACCTTCCGCGCCTTGGCGTAGGTCTGCGCCTCGGGCATCGTCATACCGCGCGTCAGCCGACAGCCTTCGGGCGCCCGCCGTAGGCCGTCTCGTCGGCCTCGACGTGCCCGGTCAGCTTCTCCGAGTCGTCTTGCTCCATCAGGTGGTTGCGGATCAGGTTGCACATCCGCCACGCGGTCTTGTATCCGACGCCGATCTCTCGCTCGATCGCCTTGGCGGACACTCCGCAGCGAGTACTAGTCATCGCGTACAGCACGTAGAACCAAAGCTGTAGCGACGTGGCAGACTTGTGGAAGATCGTCCCGGCCGTAGGATGGATGTGCTTGCCGCAGGTATCGCACGACCAGGAGGGCCGCGACGCTACGCGTATGGAACTTGCGCTCGCGCTCGCACTTCGGGCAGTGAGCGTGAGAGCCATCCCCGGAGAACCGCGAGCGCCAAAGGTGCTCCAGGCAGGCCGCATCGTCAGGGAACTCGCGGGCGAACTCCATGAGCGAATACTGCGATTCGGATGCCTTGGAACGCTTCGGTTCGTTCCGGTTGACCTTGGACATGGTCCAAGCCTACCCGAATCTAGTACCTACTGTCAAGGGATAATCGCCCTATTTGGTCACATATACTCGCGCGCATGGACGAGGTGTTCAGAGCGCTGGCCGACCCGACCCGCCGGGGACTGCTCGATGAGCTGTTCCGGGAGGACGGGCAGACGCTGAGCGCGCTCGAGTGCCGCCTGCCGATGACGCGCTTCGGCGTGATGAAGCACCTCAAGGTGCTCGAGGAGGCGGGGCTCGTGACGACGAAACGACGCGGCCGCGAGAAGCTGCACTTCCTGAACCCCGTCCCGATCCGGCTCGTCCACGACCGGTGGGTGAGCAAATACGCAGAGCCCTGGGCGGCGACGCTCAGCGAGCTCAAGAGCACGAATCGAGGAGCGAACGCGCATGGAGAAGGTATTCGAGATCTACATCAAGACCACGCCGAGCGGCTGTGGGAGGCGATCACCGACCCGGAGCATGCGCGGCCAGTACACCTTCGGCGCTCGGCGTCAGCTCCGACTGGACGCCGGGCTCGAGCTACGAGCCGGTCCACCCCGACGGACCGGCGGCCTGATCTCCGCGCGGGCGAGAACCTCGAGGTCGAGCCGCCGCGGCGCCTCGTCCAGAGCTTCACGGCCCTGTGGAGCGACGAGGTCGAGCAGCGAAGGGACCTCCCGGGTCACCTGGGAGATCGAGCCGGTCGGGGACTCCTGCCGGCTGACTCGTCACCCACGACCAGCTGCCAGAGGGCGCCAACTCCGAACTCTACGGCGGCTGGCCGATGATCCTCTCCGGCCTGAAGACGCTGCTCGAGACCGGCGAGGACGCTGACCACGCCGGGCTCGCTCCGCTACGCCCAGTCCGCCCCAGCGGGCTCCTGAGTCGCGCCGGGGGCCCGGGCGCCGCGCCGGTCGGCGACGGCCCAGGGGCACGCTCGTGGCATCGGCAGCGTCTGCTCAGGCGGGGGAGACGCTGCCGGCCTCGGGCGGCACACGCCTGACCGACGGTGACGCGGCCCGGAAGCCTGGCAGCTCGAGCTCGATGCGGGCGCCGCCTGCCGCGCCCGCCGTCGCACGACGCCGTGCCGCCATGGGCCTCGGCGATGGCGCGCACGATCGCCAGTCCCAGCCCGGTCCCGCCGGAGGCGCGGTCGCGGGCGCGCGTCGGTCCGGTGGAAGCGGTCGAAGACCAGCTCGCGCTGATCCTCGGCTGGATCCCCGGCCCGTCGTCCTGGACGACGAAGCGGACACGGCCCGGCCCGGCCCGCTCGACATGCAGCATGCACCCTGCCCTCGCCGGGCTCGGTGTGCTCGATCGCGTTGCGCACCAGGTTGCGCAGCGCCTGCGCGAGCCTGTCGGGATCGGCCGTCGAGTGTTCCCGGCGGCACCGGGCCGAGTTCGAAGCGGCGCTTCGGCTCGAACAGGCGTGAATCCGTCCCACAGCTCCGTCACGAACTGCTCGCAGGGGGATGCTCTCGACGCGCAGGAACGCGGTCTGCTCGCTGCTGGCCAGCAGCAGCAGATCGTCGACCAGGCGCGTGATCCGCGAGACCTCCGACTGCACCAGCTCCTCGACGCGGCGGATCTCCTCGACCGACGGCTGGTCCTGGGCCGCCAGCACCTCCAGCTGGCCCTGGATCACGGTCAACGGCGTGCGCAGCTCGTGCGAGGCATCGGCGACGAAGGCTCGCTGGCCCGCGAAGGCGTCGGCCAGCCGATCGAGCATGTGGTTGAAGGCGTCGGCCAGCACGCGTACCTCCTGGGCGCCGCGTCGGGGTCGTGGATGCGGGGATGCAGGTCCCCGGCATCGACCTGCGCGGCGACCGCGGCGATCCGGCGCAGCGGGCTCGGACAGGCGCGTGCCGATCAGATAGCGCCGCGAGCAGGGCGCCCACCAGGGCCAGGATCCCCGCCAGGATGAAGGCCCGCGCCACCCCGTCCTGGGCGCGCGCGACCGCTGGCCAGCGGCTCGCCGACGCCGATCGATGACGGTGCGCGGCCCGCCGGCGCGCCCGTGAGGCGCACCGCCCGGTCAGCAGGCGCAGCTGGCCGACGTCGGGCAGGTGCAACGTGGAGTAGCCGAGCGGCGCGTGAGCAGCCGCGCGGCCAGCCGGTTCTCCTGCGTCTGCTGGGCGGCCGTCTCGCCGTCGTCGGGCGGCTGCGCGTCGGAACAGCTCCGGGTGTTGGTGATCGTGCGCCGCGCCTGGGGCGGTCGCGAACAGCAGCGTCGAGCTCGTGCTGAACGGCTGGCCGCGGATGTAGCGGTCGGCCGCGGCGCAGCCTGCGCGCGGAGCTGCCGGCGCCGGCGAGCCGAGCGCTGTGCGCGAGCTCGTCGCGCGTCGCCCGCGAGCTCCGTGTCGATCTGGTGGCGGAGCTGGCTGGCAGTCCCGTGATAGACGGCCACGAAGGTGATCGCCGAGGAGACGATCACCACCAGCGGCGACCCATGCCGGCCAGGCGCCAGCGCAGGCTGAGCGGCGACTGCGCCTAGCGCTCGGGCACGGCCGAACCTGCTAGCCGACCGAGCGCACCGTGTGGATCGGGCGCGGCGATCGCTCCGTGGCGCAGCTTGCGGCGCAGGTAGCCGATGTAGACGTCCACGATGTTCGTCGCGGGGTCGTGCTCGTAGCCCCAGACCGCGCTCAGGATCTCCTCGCGCGCTGACCACCCGTCCGCGGTTGCGCATCAGGTAGACCAGCAGCTCGAACTCGGTGCTCGAGAGGGCGATCGGCGTCCCCGCCCGGCGGACCCGGCGGCTGAGCAGGTCGACCTCGATGTCCTCCGCGCTCAGCGCGTGGTCGAGCCGCGCGCGACGGCGCGCAGCTGCGCGCGGATCGCGCCGACGAGCTCGGCCAGCGAGAAGGGCTTGACCAGGTAGTCGACGGCACCGGCGTCAAGCCCGGCGACGCGGTCCTCGATCTCCCCGTTCGCCGTCAGCACGATCACCGGCAACTCCGGCTTGGCCGCGCGCAGCGTGGCCAGGATCTCCATTCCGCCCCGTCCGGGAAGCATCAGGTCGAGCACCACCACATCGACGTTCTCGCGCAGCGCGCTCGCCTCGCCGCTGATGCCGTCGAGTCTCGGCCATCACGCGCGAAGCCCTCGCGCCTCCAGGCCACGCCGGACGAAGTCGACGATGCCCGGCTCGTCCTCGATCAGCAGGATCTCCGGCCCGGTGGGCACCGCCGGGGAGGGCTCGACGGACGCCTGCGATCTGCGCTCCCCGCTGGGCATCATCGATCCCAGGATAAAGGGGCTCTCACCTCTCGATCGGGACTCTCGCGATTACAAGAGCCTTCTCACATGACGGTTAAGGCTGTCTTAGCCGGCCGTCCGACACTGGCTCTGGTTGAGATGACCGAGACTCGACACTCCCATCCCGCCGCGGCCCCGGCGGCATGGCCCGACGGGGGCTCCTCCGCCGAGGATGCCCCTGCCGCGACGCGTGGCGGTCGGTCGGGGCGCTCGGACCTCACCGCGGGCGGGACCGAGGGCAACGAGCTCCTGACCGTGCAGGTCGGGGCGGTGCTGTTCGTCCTGCTGGCCGTCCTCGGCATCACGATCGTGCGGATCGGACAGCTGATCTGGCTGCACCTGTTCCTGGGCCTCCTTCTGCTCGGACCCGTCGCCCTGAAGCTCGCCAGCACCGGCTACCGGTTCGTCCGCTACTACACCGCGAACCCCGCCTACCGGCGCAAGGGCGCGCCGCCGCGGTTCCTGAGGCTCCTCGGTCCCGTCGTGGTGCTCAGCACCCTCGTCGTGTTCGCCAGCGGCGTGGCACTGCTGGCGCTGGGACCGAGCTCGCGCGGTTCGTTGCTGCTCACCCACAAGGCCAGCTTCTTCGTGTGGCTCGCGGCCATCGCGGTCCACGTGCTCGGGCACATGCCCGAGATCAGCGCCTGGCTGTTCGGCGGCCGCCAGGTCCGCGGCGAGATCTTCTCGCTGGTGCGCGGCGAAGCGCCGGCGCCGAGAGGCTCAGCCTTGCCCCGCGACGGGCATCGGCCCGGCGCGCGCCTGACGGCCGCCGTGCGCCTGCCAGGAGGCACCGGCCGCGCGGCCTCGATCGCCGCGGCTCTGGCCGGCGGCCTGATTCTCGCGCTGGCCCTGATCCCGCACTTCGGCCCCTGGCTGCACTACCACCACTTCCGCCACGATCACTGACGAGAGGATCTTCCCATGAAGGTCATCAACCGCAACGACACGGTCCACACCTCTCACAGCCGCGACGCCGCGCTGCGCCGCCTGCGCGGCCTGAACCGCTGGATGGTCGCGGGCACCGCGATCCTGACCGGGGTCCTGACCGACGTGGCGGCTAACGCCTTCCCGGGGCATGCCAAGAGCGCGACGGGCAAGGCCGCGCGGGGAGCCAAGACGCAGTCCAATCAGCACCCGCTGCAGCCGCCTGCGCAGGCGCCGCAGACGACCGGCACGCAGGAAACGGCGCCTCCCGTGGCGACCCCCGGCGAAACTGCGACGCCCGAAGCGACCCGGCCCAGCGAAGAAGCCGGGGCGCCCAAAGGGGAAGCGGCGCCGGAAGCGCAGCAGGCCGAAACGCACGAAGCGCCGGCGCAGGAATCCCCTCAGGCCTCCTCCGAACCGCCGGTCGTCTCAGGCGGCTCCTGAGGCGCTTCGTTCCCCCGGGCGCGTTCGCCTTCGGGATCCGTCTCCGCCAGACGCGCTCGCTCGTCTCAGCGCTGGAACACGGCGAAGAAGTCGCGGTCGTCCGGGCTCAGGTACCGCGACGCGGGGCGTTCGGTTTCGGAGAGCAGCTTGCCCGGCGCCAGCGCGCCCGGAGCGGCGTAGGTGTTGAAGCTGATCCAGTAGGAGTTGATGTCGAGCTCCATCGCCCTGACGGCGCCCGCGTGCTGCAGGACTTTCGCGAGGCTGCTCACAGTCTGGTAGTTGGCGGCGGCGTAGAGAATGTTGCCGTGCGCGTCCACGCCGATCCCCGAGCGCCACACCTGGACGGCGTTTCCGACCGTCGCGCCCCATTCGGCGCCGTTGCTGACGGTGGGGTTGAGGCGCCCTTCGTCGACGAGCAGGGGGAGGTTCTGGCGGGCGAACACGACCGACGAGGGGACGGTCGGACCGCCGTGCCAGCTGGTCACGTCGTAGCTGCCGTTGGCGTAGCGCACGAACGTCGCCTGCCCTTCCCGCATCGGCACGTAGGCATGGCCGTTCAGCGCCCAGCCCCCGCGCGAGTCGGCGAGCTTGAAGCCGCTGTTGAACGTCGCCAGCAGCTTGCTGCGAACGCTGGCCGGCACGTCCATCGTGCCTCTCGAGGGCAGTTCGACCGATGGCTCCAGGCGTCCGGGATACAGGGTGATGGTGGTCTGCGAGGTGTTGATCCAGGCGACTCCGGCCACCAGGCGCGGATATTCGGCGGGGTCGCTGCGGAACGTCGTGACCAGCAGAGGCGGGTTGGTCGTGCTCTCGTTGGGCATCGTCGCGTTCCAGACGCCCTCCCCCGGCAGCGCCGGCTGCGTGAGCGCTGCGATCCGCGGCGGGCGGTCGACGACGCCGGCGAGCGCCTGCGAGCCCACGCCGGTACGAGGCAGGGCGTGCAGCGCCGGCCCGCCCTTCGCCGGCGCGG
Source organism: uncultured Solirubrobacteraceae bacterium (assembly GCA_963760785.1). GTDB lineage: Bacteria > Actinomycetota > Thermoleophilia > Solirubrobacterales > Solirubrobacteraceae > Palsa-744. Next base: position 845,433 of record CAVXEL010000003.1, read on the forward strand.
TCAGCGAGTAGTAGATCGACTCGACCTTCGCGACGATCGAGGCCGCGCCGTGGTCGCGCAGCCACTCGACCGAGCGGATCCCAACGCTCGAGTTCGAGGCTTCGGTCAGGGTGCCCATGTAGGAGAAGGCCGCCGGCAGCAGGCCGATCAGCGCCGCCGTCACCAGCACCCGCCGCACCCGTCTGGGCGTGGCGCCACGCCCGCCCCGGGGGGCGTCCGACGCGGTGCTCTCGCTCCGGCGTGGTAGGAGCGCTGCCACGGAGTCCATACTGAACATCCTAGGAGACCGATCATCCGCCTTCGTGCTCATAGTCTTCCCCTAAGAGCATTTTCACCCGATCCAAAACATCCCCTGAGCTAGTTGTAGTCCCATGTCTGCAGTCGTGCCTCCCCAAACAGACTCAGCCGGCGCCGCGGCCGCTCCCGCAGCCGACGCGGTGACCCCTCTGCCGGGCGTCGCCGCCCCAGCGAGCCCCGGGCGTTCCGCTCGACGGCTGCCCGTGGGCGCGCTCATCCGTGCCTGCCGGCCGCGGCAGTGGACGAAGAACGTGCTCGTACTGGCCGCGCCGGGTGCGGCGGGCATCCTCACGAACCCCGAGGTGCCCGGCAAGCTGGTTCTGACGTTCGTGTCCTTCTGTGCGCTGGCGAGCTCGACCTACCTCTTCAACGACCTGCACGACCGCGACGAGGACCGCGCCCACCCGCGCCGGCGCACCCGGCCCATCGCCTCCGGGGAGATCTCCACCGGGCTGGCTGTGGCGAGCGCGATCGCGCTGGCGGTCTTCGGGCTCGGCCTCGCGTTCGCGGTGCGGCCATGGCTCGCCGCGGTCGCGGCGGGCTACCTGCTCCTGACCGGCAGCTACACGCTGTGGTGGCGCCGCATCGCCGTCGCCGACATCGCTGCGGTGTCCGGCGGCTTCGTCCTGCGCGCGCTCGCCGGCGGCGTCGCGACGGACATCACCGTCTCGCGCTGGTTCCTGCTGGTGACGTCCTTCGGCGCGCTGTTCCTCGTCTCGGGCAAGCGCTACGCGGAGCTCCGTGCGGGCGACGGCGGGAAGGTCAGGCGAGCGTCGCTCGAGCAGTACTCCGAGCGCTACCTGCAGTTCGTGATCGGCATGGCCGCGACCGTCGCAACCACCGCCTACTGCCTGTGGGCCTTCCAGCGGTCCTCCCATCACGCGCGCCTGACCTGGTACGAGCTGACCGTCATTCCCTTCGTCCTGTGGCTGCTCCGCTACGCGCTGCTACTCGACCGCGGCGAGGGTGAAGCGCCCGAGCACACCGTGCTGGGGGATCGCTTCCTGCTGACGATGACCGCGGCGTGGGCGGCGCTGTTCGTCTCCGGTGTCTATGTCGTCGGTTGAGGCTCCCACACACCCCGCCTCCCGCTCCCGCCCGGTCGAGGCCCAGGCGCTGCTCAGCGGCTGGGGTCGGACCGAGCCGACCCCCGCTCGGGTCGTGCGCCCCCGCACGGCCGAGGAGCTCGCGGAGCTGCTCGCCCGGACGCGATCGGGTCGCGGGCTGATCGCCCGCGGAGCAGGGCGCAGCTACGGCGACCCGGCCCAGAACGACGGCGGCACGGTCCTCGACATGCGCGCGCTGGCGGGCATTCGGGAGATCGACGTAGAGCACGGGCTCGTCCGCGCCGGCGCCGGGACGAGCTTCGAGGAACTGCTGGTCAGCCTGGCCGGCCGGGGTCTGACGCTTCCGGTCGTCCCCGGTACCCGCCACCTGACCGTCGGCGGGGCGATCGCCAGTGACATCCACGGCAAGAACCACCCGCGGTCCGGAAGCTTCGCCGCGCAGCTGGTCTCCTTCGGGCTCTGCAGCCCCGCGGCGGGGGAGGTGGAGGTCTCCAGGGAGTCCGACGGCGACCTGTTCCGGGCGACGATCGGGGGCATGGGGCTGACGGGCGTGATCACCGCCGCGACGCTGCGGGCGGTGCCGGTGCGCCGGCCCTACGCGCTGGCTGACATCGACCGCGTCGCGACGCTCGAGGAGGCCATCGCGCTGATGCCGGTCGGCGAGCACTCGCACACGATCGCCTGGCTCGACCTGCTGGGCGACGGGCCGCGCTTCGCCAGGGCGGTCGTGACGCGCTCATCCGAGGGACCCGACGCAGCCGGGCCGTGCGCGCTGCCGCTCTGGCCGCGGCCCCGGCTGGGCGTGCCGGAGCGCTTCCCCGGTGGTTTCCTGCGTCCGGCCACCGTGCATGCCTTCAATCTCGCGCACTGGCATGGCAGCCCGCGCAAGGCGCGCGGCGTTCCGTTTGACATCTGTGCGCAGCTGTTTCCGCTCGACCGCGTGTCGGGCTGGAACCGTCTCTACGGATCGGGCGGGCTGGCGCAGTACCAGTTCGTCGTCCCGACCGGCCAGGAGCCGGCCCTGCGGGGCGTGCTCGAGCTGCTGCGATCAGAACGGATGCCGATGTACCTCTCCGTGCTGAAGCGGTTCGGCCCCGGCAGCGGCGGCATGCTCTCGTTTCCCCTGGAGGGCTGGACGATCGCGATCGATCTCCCCGGCGACGCGCCGGGGCTGCGGTCGGTTCTGGAGCGCGCCGACGAGCTGGTTGCATCGGTCGGGGGCAGGGTGTACCTGGCCAAGGACGCGAGGATGCGTCCGGCGACCCTCGCGGCGATGTACCCGGAGCTGCCGAGCTTCCGCGAGCTTCGCGCCCGCGTCGACCCGAACGGGGTGCTGCGCTCGGACATGGCGCGCAGGCTGGGGCTGAGCGAGTGATGGCCGCGCGCGAGATCCACGGGCAGCAACCGGCGCCCCGACGGGTGCTCGTGATCGGCGGGACCTCGGAGATCGCGGCGGCGATCGTGGCCGAGCTGCCGCCCGACGCCGCGCGAGAGGTGGTCCTCGCCGGCCGCGACCCGGCGGCCCTGGCAGCCGCGGCGAGCGCGATGCGAACCCGCGGCGCGGCCCGAGCCGAGACAGTCGAGGTGGACGCCGACGATCCGGCAGGGCATCGCGCCGCGCTCAGCCGGGCCTTCGAGCTGATGGGCGGCGTCGACCTGGCGATCCTGGCGGTCGGTCTGCTCGGGGCCCGGGGCGGTCTCCCCGAGGACATCCCCGCGGCGGTCGAGGTGCTGCGCGTGAACACCGTCGGAGCGCGGCTCGCTGCTGCTCGAGACGGCGCGCCTGCTTCGCGAGCAGGGCAGCGGCACGATCGTCGTCCTCTCGTCCGTCGCCGCGGAGCGCCCTCGGGCGGCCAACGCCGTCTACTGCGCGTCGAAGGCCGGCCTGGACGCGCTCGCGCAGGCGCTCGACGATGACCTCCGCTCCGACGGGGTCCGCGTGATGGTCGTGCGTCCCGGGTTCGTCCGCACCCGGATGACGGAGGGGCTGCCGGTGCCGCCGATGGCCACGACCCCGGAGGTCGTGGGGCGGGAGACGGTCCGTGGTCTGCGCCGGCGGGCGCACACCGTCTGGGCGCCGTCGCGGCTGCGCTGGGTGATGGCGGTCATGCGGGTGCTGCCGAGATCGCTGTTCAGGAGGATCCCCGCATGAGCCACCAGCGCGCCTCGGCTCGCGTCCGAGCGGTGCCGTCGGGCTCCGAGGACATCTACGACGCGCAGCGGGCGGCGGTTCAACGCCGCCGCGCGCAGGCTGCCCGCGTGCGTCGGCGCCGCCTGCTCGTTGCCGACGTGGGGCTCGGCCTGCTGCTGGCCCTCATCGGGCTGATCCTGGCGCCCGGCCTGGCGATCGTCGCTCTCGGGGCTGCGGTCGTGCTGGCGGGATGCGGAGCATCGGTCCTCTACGAAAGAAGACTGTCGCGCCGCCCTGTCAGCCGCCGCGCGCCAGGGGGTCGCGCGGCTCCGCGCCGGCCGTCGCAGAGGAGCGGGCGATGACCGCGCCCGCCGCCGTGGCGAGTTGGCAGGCGCTTGGCAGCAGCGCCGTGCTGAGGGTCTCGGCGCCCTCGGAGCTGGCGCGCGCGATCGAGATCGTCAAGGGGAACCTGTCGGAGATCGACCTTGCCTGCAGCCGGTTCCGCGAGGACTCGGATCTCTCACGGGTCAACGCCCGCGCCGGCCGGCAGGTGGACATCGGGCCGCTGCTGGCTCTCGCGCTGCGCGTCGCGCTGCGCGCCGCCGAGCTGACCGATGGAGCGGTCGACCCCAGCATCGGGCTCTCGCTCGAGCAGGCCGGTTACGACCGCGACTGGGAACTGCTTGGAGACCTCTCCCATGACGGCGGCGGGCCCGCGGCCGCCCTGACGGCCCGGCGGCGTCCCGCCTGGCGGGAGATCCAGCTGGACCCCGAGCGGGGCACCGTGCGGATTCCGCGCCGGCACCAAGCTCGACCTCGGCGCGACCGCCAAAGCGCTGGCGGCCGACAGGGCCTGTGCGGAGGCGTTCGAGCAGCTCGGATGCGGAGTGCTGGTCGCGCTCGGGGGCGACATCGCGGCCCGCGGCGAATCGCCGCGGGGAGGCTGGCCGATCCACGTCACCGACGATCACCGCGACGGCGCCGACGCTCCCGGGCAGAGAGTCACGATCGGTGCCGGCGGGTTGGCCACGTCGAGCACCGTGGCACGAAGCTGGGTGCGTTCGGGCAGGCGCATGCACCACATCATCGACCCGAGGACCGGGGAGCCGGCCGAGACCCGCTGGCGCACCGTCAGCGTGGCGGCGGGCGATTGCACCGACGCCAACATCGCCAGCACCGGAGCCCTGCTGCGCGACGGGGACGCGCTGCAGTGGCTGGCCGAGCTGGGGCTGCCGGCGCGGCTGGTCGAGCGCGACGGGACGGTGCGCACCGTCGCCGGATGGCCGGTGCAGGACGGTCGCATGCCGATCGCCGGTGGGGCCGCATCGTGAGCGTGCTGGCCGCCGCCTCCTCGGGCAGCACCTACTGGTACCTGACCCGCTCGACGGGGGCGATGGCGCTGGTGCTGCTCACCCTGACCGTCGCCCTGGGCGTGATCGACGTGAAGCGCCTCAGCACGCCCGCCTGGCCGCGCTTCGTGTTCGACTCGCTGCATCGCAACCTCGCCCTGCTGACGCTGGTCTTCCTCGTCCTGCACATCCTCACGTCGGTGCTCGACAGCTTCGCCCCGATCTCCCTGAGCGCGTCGGTGATCCCCTTCATCAGCTCCTACAGGCCATTCTGGCTGGGACTCGGCGCGGTCTCCTTCGACCTGCTGCTCGCCGTGACGATCACCAGTCTCTTGCGCCGGCGGGTCGGGCACGCCCTCTGGCGCCAGATCCACTGGCTCTCATATGCCTCCTGGCCGATCGCCCTGCTGCACGGCTTCGGCACGGGCAGCGACGTCAAGAGCGGGTGGCTGCAGCTCCTGAGCCTGGCGTGCGTGGCCGTCGTGCTGGCCAGCGTGCTGGTGCGCGTCGCGTCCGGCTGGCCGGCCCAGCTGGGGCGGCGCAGCGCCGCGCTGGCCACGACGGGCGCGTTCTCGCTGTTCCTCGTGCTGTGGCTGCCCAGCGGCCCGCTCGGCTCGGAATGGGCCCGACGCTCCGGAACCCCGGGAGCTCTGCTCCCGCACGCCGCCAAGGCGACGAGCGGCGAGGGAGAACGATGAGCGCGTCAGCCGGCCCGATGCCCGAAACGGCGCGGCTGCCGCGACTGCTCGTCGGCGTACCCGAGAGCGGCGCGCTGGGCCTCGACGAGCACCTCGCCGTGCACGGGCCGCTGCCGGCGCAGGCAAGCAGCCGGCGCGGCAGCGTCTCCGAGCTGATCGACGAGGTCGAACGTTCCGGGCTTCGCGGCCGAGGCGGAGCGGGATTCCCCACCGCTTTGAAGATGCATGCGGTCGCGGGCGCACGCGGTCGCGGGCGGGCCGTCGTGATCAACGCCGCCGAGGGCGAGCCGGCCAGCTTCAAGGACCGTACGCTGATCAGGACCGTCCCTCACCTGGTGCTCGACGGCGGCGCGCTCGCCGCTCAGGCCGTCTCGGCGAGCGAGGTCGTCGTGTGCGTGTCCGAGGCCTCGCCTGAAACGGTCCAGGGCGCCCAGCAGGCGATCGCCGAACGCGCGCGCCGCGCCGGCGGGGTTCCGACCCAGCTGGTGGCCGTCCCCCACAGCTACGTCTCGGGTCAGGAGTCGGCGCTGGTGCACCATCTGAACGGCGGGCCCGCGAAGCCGACATTCACGCCGCCGATGATCTTCGAGCGCGGCGTGGGCGGTCGCCCGACGATGGTGAGCAACGCCGAGACGTTCGCCCACCTCGCGCTGATAGCCCGGCACGGAGCCGACTGGTTCCGTGCGCTGGGCACCCCCGAGCATCCCGGCTCGGCGCTGGTGACGCTGTCGGGGCCGGTCGGCCACCCCGGCGTCTACGAGATCGAGCACGGTGCATCTCTGCGCTCCCTGGTTGAGGCCGCGGGCGGCCTGCAGGACGACGTGCGGGCGATCCTGGTCGGGGGCTACGCCGGCACCTGGCTCGACGGCGGGCTGCTGGGGAGCCTCACGCTCGACGACGGCTTCCTCGCCGCCCACCAGGCCTCCACCGGCGCGGGCGTCGTGATCCTGCTCGGCAGGCACGGCTGCGGGGTCGCCGAGACGATCCGCGTCGCGCGCTGGCTGGCCGGCGAGAGCGCGGGCCAGTGCGGCCCGTGCGTGCACGGACTCGAGGCGATCGCGACACGCCTTCAGACGTGGGCGCTGGGCGGCCGCGGAGCGCAGGGGGTGCAGGAGCTCCGCCGCCTGTTCGGCGTCGTCAGGGGGCGGGGAGCATGTCGCCATCCCGACGGCACCCTGCGCTTCATCGGCAGCGCGATGTCGGTGTTCGCGGAGGAGTTCGCCGACCACGCTCAACACGGTCCCTGCAACGCCTGCGCGGCGCGGCCCCAGCTGCCCCTGCCGCAGCTGCGGGAGCGCCCGCTCGGGGCGATGGCGGCGTGATGGTCGAGCATCTGCGCGTCAACCCGATCGTCTGCGAGGCCCACGGCATGTGCGCCGAGCTGCTGCCGGAGATGATCGCGCTCGACGAGTGGGGCTACCCGATCGTCGACGGTCGTCCCTTGCCGGCGGAGCTGGTCGACCTCGCCCGCCGCGCGACGCAGGCCTGCCCGACGTTCGCGTTGCTGCTCGAGCGACGGAAGGCGCCTGTGATGCCGGCCCGCGAGCGGCAGAGCTCCGGGGTCCGGGCGGTGCGCCGGGTTCCGCGCCGCCCGCGCGAGCCGCGCGTCGGCTGACGGGCCGCCAGCTCGCGCCCGGTGGAGGTCAGGCGTGCGCCTGGTGGTGGTCGAGCTCGTCGAGGTAGGGGCCGAGGTAGCGTGCCGCGATCTTGGTGGGAGGGCTCCAGGTGGGCGTGTCGCTGAACTCCGAGCTGAAGCCCTGGCCGCCGGTGATCTGGGCCGTCAGGTAACGCGGTCTGCCGTCGGTCAGCAGGAGGCCGTGGATCACGGGGTGAAACGGCTTCGGCGTCACGTCGGCACCTGCCATCGCCGCGATCGATTCAGCAGCGACGTCGGCCTGCTGGGAGCTCAGCCCGCCGTGCTTGATGGGGAAGTCCACGGCGTCTCCCGCGGCGAAGATCGGTCCTGCGTCGGGGACGCGTCCGAACTGGTCCACGCGGATGAAGCCGTGTTCGCTCACCGGCACGCCCCGCACCGCCGGTCCGTAGAGCTCGGGGAGCGCGATCACGCGCTTGGCATGTAGACGCCGGTCGCCGGGATTGATCACGATCTCGCCCGGGGCGGGGACCTCGGCGTAGGCGGAGTTGATGGAGCGGATGCCCGCCTTCTCCAGCAGCTCGGCCACGTGTTCGCTGACATTCGCGCCGAAGACCGCCAGTGGGCTCTCCTCCGGCGTGACGATCGTGAGGTCGACCTCGACGCCCATGTCATAGGCCCGCCCCGCGGTCATCAGCGCCAGCTCGTACAGCGGCAGCTGCCATGCCATCCTGCCCGGGGCGAGGAAGGCGACGCTGTCGAGGTAGCCGCCCTCGATGTCCTGGATGAGTCCGTGCAGCGTCTCGTCCATGTGACGGTCGTCGATCGTCACGGCATGGCGGAAGCGCGCGTAGCTCTGTCCGCCAAGGGCGAGCACCAGCGCGTCGTAGGGGACCTCGCGCTCCTCGGTGGTGTGCACGAGGTGCTTGGAGCGCTCCACCCAACCCAGCTTCTCGCGGATCAGCTCGGCGCCGAGCTCGCTCATGATCGGGGCGAGCGGGTAGCGGCTTGCGGCGGAGTAGGCGAAGGGCTCGCGCACGGTCATCGGCCGGTAGACGAACTCCTCCTCCGGGGCGATCACCGTGACGGCGACACGCTCGCCGGCGAGGTCGCGCAGCGCGAGCACGGTCTCGAGCGCCGCGACGCCGCCGCCCGCCACCACGACGTGGAGCTTCTCCGAATCGGGGAGTTGACTGGCCATGGTCGAAAGACTACCCCGCCCTCGTCCCCCTCCAGCCGAGGAAAGCCGGCCGCTTGTCGCGGGGAACTACTCAACGCACGAGCACTTCGGGCAGAGCCGACCGCGAACGTTCACGAGCCTCGCGCAGCCGCGGTGCAGCCGGGTGGTTTAATCGGTGTGGCGCAATGCAGCACGCAAGGACGGCCGGCGTCGTCCCTGCCGTTTCCAATCCAGAAGAGGGCCACACTTTGGATCGAGCCACACAGGGAATCCTGGGCGTCGCCCGCAGCGTGCTCTCGGAGCTCGATCTCGATGTAGTCCTCGAGCGTGTGCTGGAGGCGGCCAGGGACCTCACCGACGCAAGGTACGCGGCGTTGGGGGTGCTCAACGAGTCGCGCACCGAGCTCTCGCGATTCCTCACCAGGGGCATCGACGAGTCCACCCGCGCCACGATCGGAAGCCTGCCGCGCGGGCGAGGTGTGCTGGGCGCGCTGATCGAGGAGCCCGTCCCGCTGCGACTGGATGACGTCGGCGAGCACCCGCGCTCCTACGGCTTCCCCCACGGCCATCCGCCGATGCACTCGTTCCTGGGGGTGCCGATCCTGCTCGACGGCCTGCCGTTCGGGAACCTCTATCTCACCGAGAAGGAGAACGGCGAGCAGTTCAGCGAGGCCGACGAGTACGCCGTCACGGTGCTCGCCGACTTCGCCGCCGTCGCGATCGACCATGCCCGCCGCTACACCGGCGCGCGCGAACATCGCGACGAGCTCGCCCGCACCGTCGCCGCACTGGAGGCGATGACCCAGATCGCCCGTGCCGTGGGCGGCGAGACGGACCCCGAGGTCGTGCTGGGGCTCGTCGCCAAGCGCGCCCGCGCGCTTGTCACTGCGCGCGTGCTGGTGATCGAGCTGCAGCGCGGCGACGAGCTCGAGGTCGCCGCCGCCGTCGGCGAGGCGGGCGGCGGCCTGGTGGGCAGCCGCGTGCCCTTCAGGGATACCGTTGCGGCGCACGCGATGCGCACCGGGCGCGCCCAGCGGCTGGAGGACGAGCTCAACCGCGCGCGATTCGAGGAGCACGGGCTGGGACAGCTCGGCGTCCGGGCGCGGGGCGGGCTCGTCGTGCCGCTCGTCTTCCGGGGCACCAGCCTCGGAGTGCTCCTCGCCGTCGACTGCCTGACGGACGGCCCGAGCTTCTCCGCCGAGGACGCCATGCTGCTCGAGTCCTTCGCAAGCAGCGCCGCGACCGCCGTCGCGACGGCGGAGTCGGTGACGAGCGAGCGCCAGCGCCAGCGCCTGGCGGCCGCCGAGGCCGAGCGCCAGCGCTGGGCGAGGGAGCTGCACGACGACACCCTCCAGAGCCTCAGCGCCCTGCGCATCGGCCTGTCTTCGGCGAGGCGCTCGAAGGACCCCGACGCGCTGACGGGAGCGGTCGGCCAGGCCGTCGGCCAGCTCGAGGAGGCGATCGCGAACCTCCGCAACCTGATCACCGACCTGCGCCCCGCCGCGCTCGACGAACTGGGCGTGAAGGCGGCGATCGAGGCGCTCGTGGAGCGGGCCGGGCGCCACGGCATCGACGTCGACCTCAGCGTCCAGCTGGGCTCCCAGGCGGGCAGCCATCCCGACCGCCTGGGCAGCGAGGTGGAGACTGCCGTCTACCGGATCGTCCAGGAGGCGCTGACCAACGCGACCAAGCACGGCCATGCCGGCCGCGCCGTCGTCGAGATCCACGAGGACCGCGGCGCGGTCGGTCTGCTCGTGCGCGACGACGGCCGGGGCTTCGACCCGGCCGCCAAGACCGCGGGCTTCGGGCTGGTGGGCATGCGCGAGCGCGTCGCCCTGCTGGGCGGCGAGCTGCAGGTCGAGTCAGCCCCGAGAGGGGGGACGACGATCAGCGCGCGGATTCCCATCGACCGCGAGACGGCTGCCCCCGAGGAGGACCGGGTCGCCGCTCAGGTCGACAGCAGCCCGCAACGCAGCGCGTAGCCGACGAGCTCGGCGCGCGTGCGGACTTCCAGCTTGCGATGGATGCGGGCTCGATGGGTCTCGATCGTCCGGGGTGAGAGCTGCAGCTGGTGAGCGATTTCGACGCTGGTGTGGCCGAGCGCGATGAGGCGCAGCACTTCGGTCTCGCGCAGGGTCAGGTCCCCCTGCGCCAGCGCCTGCCTCAGTGCGGCGATCCTGCTCGCCACGGGCGCGCTGAGGAATTCCTCGCCGCGCGCCGCCGCGCGCACCGCCGGCGCCAGATCCTCGTCGGCGAGATCCTTGAGCACGTAGCCGCTGGCGCCCGCGACGATCGTCCGCTGGGCGAAGCCGGGCGCGTCGTCCATGCTCACCACCACGATCCGTGTGCTGGGGGTCCTCTCCCGTAGCTCGGTGATCGAGTCCAGACCGTTCGGCATCGTCAGGTCCAGGACCAGCACGTCAGGACGGTGGCCGTGTACGTGCCGTTCGGCGAGCGCCACGTGGTCCGCCTCGGCGGCGACCTCGATGTCGTCCTCCTGGTCGAGCACGGCACGAAGGCTCTGACGCATCAGCGGGTGGTCGTCGGCGATCACCACAACGATCGTGTCGATGAGCGCCAGCGACTGCTCATCCGACTGCTCATCCGGCGCTGGAGCGAGCTGAAGCCTGGCGTCCATCATCGTCACGCTAAGGGAGAAGCTGCTCTGCGACGACCGGGGGAACCGCCGGTTCGTCATGTGGAAAAGGACTGAGTGACGCCCGCCAACGCCCTCTCCTGCGGCCTCGACGCCCGGGACTTCGGGGAAAACCCCGGATGCCGGCCGGTGCCTGCGGTTTGATCCTTGCTGCATGGCCGACGCCGAACCGTCCCTGGCCGGCCCGACGCGCCGGCCGGAGACCGCGCGACGGGCCGGCGCGTCGGCGCTGGCCGTCGAGACCCAAGCGCTTGGCAAGCGCTACGGCGCAACCGTCGCGCTCCAGGACCTCGAGCTCGCCATCGCACCCGGCGAGGTCTACGGGTACCTGGGGCCCAACGGCGCGGGCAAGACGACGACGATCCGATTGCTGCTGGGGCTGCACAGGCCGACCTCGGGCCGCGCGGAGGTGTTCGGGATCGATGCCTGGCGTGACCCCGTGGCTGCCCACCGCCGCGTTGCCTACGTCGCCGGTGAGCCGTTCCTGTGGCCGTCGCTCACCGGCGCCGAGACCTTCGAGTTCCTCGCTCGCCTGCGAGGCGGGACCGACGTCGCCTACCGGGCGGAGCTGGTCGAGCGCTTCCATGTCGAGACCGACAAGAGGATCAGGGCGCTCTCGAAGGGCAACCGGCAGAAGATCCAGCTGGTCGCCGCGCTCGCCACGCGCGCCGAGCTGCTGATCCTCGACGAGCCGACCAGCGGCCTTGACCCCCTGATGGAGGTCGCCTTCCGCGAAAGCATCCACGAGGCAAAGGAACGCGATCAGACCGTGTTCCTCTCCTCGCACATCCTCAGCGAGGTCGAGGCGCTCTGCGACCGCGTCGGCATCCTCCGCGAAGGACGGATGGTCGACGAGGGGACGCTCCAACAGCTGCGCCACCTGGCGGCGCAGACCGTCGAGGTGACCTTCGCCGGACCCGCGCCCGAGCTGCCGCCTTTGCCGGGCGTGCACGTCCAGCATGCCGGCCCCAACGCGCTGCGCTTCGAGGTCTCCGGAGGCATCGGGCCGCTGATCGCAGCGCTCGCCCCCCACCCGGTCGCGACGCTGACGAGTCGCGAGCCCTCGCTGGAGGAGATCTTCCTGCACCACTACGACGGCTCCCCCGACCGTGTCCGCACCTAGCGTCGTGGCGTCCGCAGAAGCCGAGGCCGGGCTCGGGAGGGCCGGTCGGGCGGCGCCGGCGCTCGCCTTCGCGCGACGGACCTTCCGCGACGCGCGAACCCGCACGATCACCTTCGCCTATCTGTTCGCCGCCTACGCATACATCCAGCCGGTCGGCTACCGCCACGCCTACCCGACGCTGTCCGCCCGGCTCGGCTTCGTGCACGCGTTCGCCCACAACGACGCGATTCGGCTCTTCTACGGATACCCGTATGACCCCGCGACGGTCGGCGGGTACAGCGCCTGGCGCGTCGGGGGAACGCTCGCGATCGCGGCCGCCGCGTTCGGTTTCCTCGCCGCGGTTCGGGCGCTGCGCGCCGAGGAGGATGCGGGGAGGATGGAGATGGTCCTCGCCGGCATTCTCGGCCGGAGCGGCGCCTTCGCCGCCGCCCTCGCGGCGATTCTCGCCGGCACCGCGATCCTGTGGCTGGCCGAGCTCGCGGGGTTCGCGCTGGGGGGCCTGCCGGCGGGCGAATCGGCGTTCCTCGCCCTGTCGACCGCATCGGTCATCCTGGTGTTCGTCGGCGTCGGCGCGCTGGCCAGCCAGCTCGCGCCCACCCGGCGCATCGCGCTCGAGCTGGGCGGCGCGGCCGTCGCGCTGTCACTGCTGCTGCGCGTGATCGCCGACACCAGCAGCGGCGCCGGCTGGCTGCGCTGGGGGACCCCGCTCGGCTGGGCCGAGGAGATGCGCCCCTTCAGCCATCCCGCCCCGCTGGTGCTCGTGGTGCCCGTCGCTGCCAGCGTGCTGATGCTGGTGCTCGCCGCGCGCATCGCCGCCGGGCGGGACCTCGGCACGGGCCTGCTCCCGGCACGCGACGTCAGCCCGCCGCGCCTTCGCCTGCTCGGCTCCCCGACCGCCCAGGCGTTGCGAACCGAGCGCGCCGGCCTGGCCGTGTGGCTCCTGTGCACCGGCGGCTTCGGCTTCGTGCTCGGCGTGGTCTCCTCGAGCATCTCCGCGGCCGGAATCTCCAAGAGCATCCAGCGGGAGCTCGACAGGCTCGGCACGGGCTCGATCGTGACGCCCACCGGCTACCTCTCGTTCGTCTTCATCTTCTTCGTGCTGGCCGTCAGCCTGTTCGCCTGTGCGCAGGTCGGCGCGGCCCGCCAGGAGGAGTCCGAGGAGCGGCTCGAGACGCTTCTGTCGCTCCCCGTCGCACGAACCCGGTGGCTGGGCGGTCGCCTTGGGCTCGCCGCCCTCGCCGGCGCCGCGCTGTGCCTGACGGCCGGGTTCACGACCTGGGCAGGCGCCGTCACGCAGGGCCTCGGCATCCCGCTGGGAAAGATGCTCGAGGCAGGCGCGAACTGCCTGCCCGTCGCGCTGCTGTTCCTCGGCATCGCGGCGCTCGCGTATGCGCTCGTGCCGCGGGCCGGATCGGGCATCGCCTACGGCCTGACCGCGGTCTCCTTCCTGTGGTACCTCGTCGGCTCGGTGCTCGGGGTGCCCAAGTGGCTGGTCGAAGCGACGCCCTTCGCCCACGTCGGGCTGGTGCCGGCGCAGCCGTTCCGCGCGATGGCTGCGATCGTGATGCTCGCGATCGGCCTGGCCTGCGCCGCGGCGGCACTGGCGAGGTTCCGTGCGCGCGACCTGATCGGGAACTAGCGCCGGCGCCGGCTGCTCTCCCGGGTAGTTTCCACGGACCGATGGCGCGGGATCCCTCCGATCCTCAGCCCCTGATGGCGCTCATAGATTGCTGGGCGTGAACACGCTTGAACTCGCCCGGCTGCAGTTCGGGATCACCACGGTCTTCCATTTCATCTTCGTGCCGATGTCGATCGGCCTTGCCGTGTGGGTGGCCTACTGCCAGACCCGCTGGCACCGCTCGGGCGATGAGGTGTGGCTGCGGGCGACCCGCTTCTGGGGCAAGCTGATGCTGCTCTCGATCGCCATCGGCGTCGTCACCGGCATCGTCCAGGAGTTCCAGTTCGGGATGAACTGGTCCGCAGTACTCCCGCTACGTCGGCGACATCTTCGGCGCGCCGCTGGCGATGGAGGGGCTGGCGGCCTTCTTCCTGGAGTCGACCTTCGTCGGGCTGTGGATCTTCGGCTGGAACCGCCTCTCCCCGCGGGTGCACCTCGCGACGATCTGGCTGACCGCCTTCGGCACGATCCTGTCGGCGTTCTTCATCCTCGCGGCCAACTCCTGGATGCAGCACCCGGTCGGCTACACGATCAACCACGTCACCCACCGGGCCGAACTCACCAGCATCTGGAAGGTGCTGGGCAACTCGACGTTGTGGCTCGCCTTCCCGCACACCGTGCTCGGCGCCTTCACGACCGCCGGGATGCTCGTGCTGGGCGTCTCGGCGCTGGGCCTGCTGCGCGCCCGCAGGAGCGGCCCCGCATCCGGGGCGCAGCCCGACGGCGTGCGCGGCGTCGACGTCTACTCGCGCTCGGCCAAGGCCGTGCTGCCGCTGACGCTGGTGGTGGCGATCGCCACGGGGGCCTTCGGCCACGCGCAGGGGATGCTGATGGAGAAACAGCAGCCGATGAAGATGGCCGCGGCGGAGGCGCTCTACAAGACCACCAAGGGAGCGAGCCTCTCGATCTTCGCGGTCGGCCCCTTCGAACACTTCCCCAAGCGGCTGAACACCGACATCCGCATCCCGCACCTGCTCTCGATTCTGGGCACGACCTCCTGGAACGGCGAAGTCAAGGGCGTCAATCAGCTCAACCGCGAAGACCAGGCGAAATACGGGCCCGGCGACTACGTGCCGATCCTGGGCGTCACCTACTGGACCTTCCGGCTGATGGCCGGCGCCGGAGTCGTGCTGCTGCTCATCCCGCTGATCGGGCTGCTGCTGATGCGCAAAGGCGCGCTGGAGCGCAAGCGCTGGTTCCTGCGCCTGGCGATCGTCGGCATCTTCGTGCCGATCCTGGCCAACCTGACCGGCTGGATCTTCACCGAGATGGGCCGCCAGCCGTGGGTCGTCTACGGCCTGCTGAAGACCAGCGAAGCGAACTCGCCGCTGGTCGGCTCCAGCTCGATCATCATCACGCTGGTCGGCTACACCGTCCTCTACGGCGTGCTGCTGGTGATCGGCGCGCGGCTGTTCCTGCGCGAGGTCGGCCACGGCCCCGAAGGCAGGCCCCCCGAGGGGCCAGGCGGCAAGCCGGCCGGCGCTCCGCACGAAGAGCTGATCCTGGCCTACTAGATCGGAGACCGAGGTGCGCGATCCCAACTTCCTGCAGACGCTCTGGTTCGTGCTGATCTGCGTGCTGTGGATCGGCTACTTCGTGCTGGAGGGCTTCGACTTCGGCGTCGGCATGCTGCTGCGGGCGCTGTCCCGCGACAACACCGACACGCGCATGATCATCCACACGATCGGGCCGGTCTGGGACGGCAACGAGGTATGGCTGCTGACCGCCGGGGGCGCGACCTTCGCCGCCTTCCCGGGCTGGTACGCCAGCCTCTTCTCGGGCTTCTACCTGGCGCTGTTCCTGATCCTGGCGGCGCTGATCGTGCGCGGCGTCTCCTTCGAGTTCTGGGGCAAGCGCGACTCGCCCCGCTGGCGGGCCACCTGGGAGTGGACCGCCGTGATCGGCAGCCTGCTGGCCGCGCTGCTGTGGGGGGTGGGCTGGGCGAACATCATCCACGGCGTGCCGATGAACGCTCAGCACAACGTCACGGCGTCGCTGTGGGACCTGTTGAACCCTTACGCGCTGCTCGGCGGGCTGACGACACTCAGCCTGTTCCTCGGGCACGGCGCGATCTTCCTGTCGCTGCGCACGCGCGGTGCGATGGTTGGCCGGGCACGGGCGGTTGCCAGCCGGGTCTCGGTCGTCACCGCCGCGCTGATGGCCGGCTTGCTCGTGTGGACGGCGCTGGATCAGGACACCGGCGGCGTGAAGGTCTCCGCCCAGATCATCGCCGTCGGCGCTGTCGTGCTGGCCGCCGCCGTGCCGCTGCTGCTCGCCCGAAGGCGGGACGGCTGGGCCTTCGGGCTCAGCGCGGGCGCGATCGCGCTGATGTTCGCCAGCCTGTTCGTCGAGCTGTATCCGCTCGCGCTGCCCTCGACCACCTCGCATGCCTACGACCTCACCCTCGTGGCCGCCTCCTCGAGCCACTACACGCAGACCGTGATGACGGTGGTCGCGGCGATCTTCCTGCCGATCGTGTTGCTCTACCAGGGCTGGACCTACTGGGTCTTCCGGCACCGGCTTGGGCGCGACGACTTCGAAGGTCCCCTGACTCCGGTGGCCGTGCTGGGATCGCTCGGCAACAGCGGCCAGGCCCCCGACGGCGCGATCCGGCCCGGCGCGCCCCCCACCGCCGAGCCCCCGGCCGCCGTCTGAGCCGTGGCCGCGCCCCTCGACCGGCGCCTGCTGCGTGACAGTGGCGCCGCGCGCTCGCACCTGCGGCTCGTGGCGGTCCTCGGCGTGCTCTCGGCCGCCGTGATCGTCGCCCAGGCGGTGCTGCTCGCGGACATCATCGACCGGGCGGCCCTGCAAGGTGCGAGCGTCGGCGCGTTGCGCACCCAGCTGCTCGCGCTCGGCGCGGTGCTGCTGGCCAGGGCGGCGATCGACGGCGGCTTCGAGCTGTCCGCGCGGCTGGGCGCTCACCGCGTGATGTCCGACCTGCGCGGACGCCTGACGCGCAGACTGCTGTGTGCCGGCGGTACCGTGCGGCTGCGCGACGAGCGCACCGGGGAGCTCGCCGCGGGCGCTGTGCAGGGCGTCGATGCGCTGCAGAGCTACTTCGCCGGCTACCTGCCGCAGCTGGTGCTCGCCGCCGTCGTGCCGCTGGCGGTGCTCGGCTTCTCGCTCACCGTCGACCCGCTCGCAGCGGGCATCCTCGCCGTGACCGTGCCGATCCTGATCGTCTTCATGATCCTGATCGGCAAGGGGACGCCGCGCCCAGACGAGCAGGCGCTGGCAGGCGCTGTCCCTGCTCAGCGCCCACTTCCTCGACGTCGTGCGGGGGCTGCCGACGCTGCGCGCGCACCGCCGCGAGCACGCCCAGGCGCGGGACGCTGGCCGAGGTCGGGCGAGCGCTACCGCGCCGAGACGATGGCGACACTGCGCCTCGCCTTCCTGTCCGCGCTGGTCCTCGAGCTGTGCGCGATGATCGGCACGGCGATGGCCGCCGCCGCGATCGGCGTGCAGCTGGCCGGCGGCGACGCTGACGCTGGCCGCGGGCCTGGCCGTGCTGCTGCTCGCGCCCGAGCTGTACGGGCCGCTGCGCAGCGTCGGCCAGCAGTTCCACGCCGCCGCCGACGGCACAGCGGCGGCGCGAGCGCATCTACGCCGTGCTCGACGCGCAGCCCGCGATCGCGCAGCCGCCGCCGGGCCGCGACGAGCGTCGCGCGGGCTGCGCTTCCCGACCCGGCGCGCGAGCCGATTCGACTGGAGGGCGTCAGCTACGAGTACCCGACCCGCGGCGGCGATGCCCTGCGACCGTCTCGACCTCGAGCTGGCGCCGGGGCACGATCACTGCGCTCGTCGGCCCCAGCGGCGCCGGCAAGAGCACGCGTCGCGCGGCTGCTCATGCGCCTGGCCGACCCGACCGACGGGCCGTCACGCTGCGGCGGTCGCGATCTGCGCGGGCTCGACCCGGAGCGCTGGCGCAGCGCAGATCGCCTGGGTGCCCCAGCGCCCGCAGCTGTTCGCCGGGACGGTCGCCGAGAACATCGCGCTCGGCGCGCCCCGGCGGCCAGCGAGGAGAGCGTGCGTGCCGCGGCCCGGGCGGCGGGTGCCCTGGAGTTCATCGAACGGCTGCCCCAGGGGCATCGAAACGCCTGCTCGGCGAGGGCGCCCAGCGCCTGTCGGCCGGGCAGCGCCAGCGCGTCGCGCTTGCCCGCGCGCTGCTGCGCGACGCCCGGCTGCTGATCCTCGACGAGCCGACCTCGCATCTCGACGAGGCCAGCGCGAGCCGGATCGCCTCGCTGCTCCCCCGGCTCGCCGAGGGCAGAACGGTGCTGCTGATCGTCCACCACCCGGCGCTGGCCGAGCACGCCCACCAGATCGTGAGGCTGGCCGCGGGACGGGCGGGCTCGCGTTCGCTGCCGCGCCACGCCGTCCGGGCCGCAGGCACTGGAGACGCTGGCATGAGCGCGCCTGCCGCCAGGGGCTCGAGCGTCGTCGCGCTGCTGGCCGTCGGTCGCCTGCGCCGCGGCGAGCGGCGACGGCTGGCGCTGTCCGTCGCGCTCGCCGTCGGGGCCGCGGCGGCGGCGGATCGCGCTGCTGGCCACCTCCGGCTACCTGATATCCCGCGCTGCGCGGGCGCCCGCAGATCCTCGCCCTGATGGTCACGATCGTCGCCGTGCGCGCCTTCGGGCTGGCCCGCGCCGTGCTGCGCTACGGCGAGCGGCTCAGCTCGCACGACCTCGCCCTGCGCCAGCTGGCCCGCCTGCGCGAGCGCTTCTACCGCCGCCTGCAGCCGCTCGTGCCCGGCGAGCTGCGCCGCGGCGGCGGCGATCTGCTCTCGCGCTTCGTCAGCGACGTCGACACGCTCTCCGACCTGTATCTGCGCGCCCTGATCCCCCTGCTGGTCGCCGCGGGGGTGATCCTCGGCGCGAGCCTCGCCGCGTGGCTGATCCTGCCCGCCGCCGGGGTGGCGGTGCTGGTCTCGCTGCTGGCCGCGGCGCTCGTGCTGCCCGGCCTCGGCACGGCGTTGGCCGCGCGCGCCGACCGCCGCCAGGGGGCGGTGCGGGCGCGACTGACCGAGCAGCTGGTGGAGACGATCGACGGCGCCGAGGAGCTGCTGATGAACGGGCGCGCCGGCGAGCGGGTGCAGACGCTGGACGCCACCGACGCCGAGCTCTCGCGCCTGGCGCGGACCGACGCGCTCGCCGCCTCCGCTGCCACCGCGTTCGGCGGCGTGCTCGTAGCCGCGGGTCTGGTGGCCGTGCTGCTGGCGGGTATCGCCGCGGTCCGGGACGGGCTCGCTGAGCGGTGTGCTGCTGGCGTCGCTCGCCTTCCTGCTGCTGGCCGCCTTCGAGGCCGTCACGCCGCTGCCCGCCGCCGCGCGCACGCCTGCGCGCGGGCGCCGCCAGCGCCCGCCGCCTGCAGGAGATAGCCGCGCGCCGGCCGGCCGTCGCCGATCCCGCGGTCCCGCTGCATCCTCCCGGGGGCGGCACGCTGCAGGCGCGCGAGCTGCGCTTCCGCTACGAGCCGGACGATCCGTGGCTGCTCGACGGCGTCGAGCTGACCGTGCGACCCGGGCAGAGCGTCGCGATCGTCGGGCCCAGCGGCGCCGGCAAGAGCACGCTGGCCGAGCTGCTCGTGCGCTTCCGCGACCCGCAGGGCGGACGCGTGACGCTCGACGGGATCGACCTGCACGAGATGACCCAGGACGAGCTTCGCCGTGCCGTGCTGCTCTGCGACCAGGACGCCCACCTGTTCAACACGACCATCCGCGAGAACCTGCTGCTGGCCCGGCGCGACGCCGCCGAGGATGAGCTGCTGGCCGCGCTTTCGGCGGTCGAGCTGGAGGATTGGGTGAAGGGCCTGCCTGCGGGGTTGGACACGCTGGTCGGGGCCGACGGCGAGCTGCTCTCGGGCGGTCAGCGCCAGCGCGTCGCGCTCGCCCGCGCGCTGCTCTCCCACGCCCGCTTCCTGATCCTCGACGAGCCGAGCGCCCATCTCGACGCGGCGCTGGCCCGGCGGGTGATGCGCAACCTGCTGGCCGCCTGCGGCGAGCGGGGCATGCTGGTCATCACCCACGACCCCGACCTGGCCGAGGGCTGCGATCGCGTGCTGGCGATCGGGGACGGGGCGGGAGCCCCCGGCTACGCCGCGCCGTCGGCCAGCGCGGCCCGCGTCTGACGGGCGATCTCGAGATCCTCCCGCGCGGCCAGCACCAGCGTGCGCACGTGCGCGTCCGCCGGACCCAGCTCCCGGTCGCTCGGCGACTCCGCGCCGTTGCGGGACTCCTCGACGGCGACGCCCATGAATGCCAGCCCGGCGGCGGCGCGACGGCGCACCTCCACCGAGCGCTCGCCGACGCCGCCGGTGAAGACCAGCACCTCGAGGCCGCCCAGCGCCGCGGCCATCGCCGCGATCCCGCCCACCAGCCTGTGCACGTAGACATCCAGCGCCAGGCGGGCGCGTCGATCGCCGGCGAGGGCGCGCCCGGTGATCTCGCCCATCTCGGCGCTGCCGCCCAGTCCGAGCAGGCCCGCGCGGTGCTCCAGCTCCTGCGCCGCCTCCGCGGCGGGCAGTCCCTCGCGCTCGATCAGCCAGAGCAGCATCCCCGGGTCGACGCTGCCCGACCGCGTCGCCATCACCAGGCCCTCCAGCGGCGTGAAGCCCATCGTCGTGTCCCGCGAGGTCCCATCGCCGATCGCGCACAGCGAGGCGCCCGCGCCGAGGTGCGCGCTGACGATCCGCAGTCCGGCCGGATCGACGCCGAGCAGCTCCGGCGCGCGGCGGGCGACCCACGCGTGGGAGAGGCCGTGGAAGCCGTAGCGCCGCAGCCCCCAGCGCTCGCGCCAGCCGGCGGGCAGCGCGTACGTCGCCGCGGCCGGGGGGATCGTCGCGTGAAAGGCCGTGTCGAAGCAGCCGACCGCCGGCAGCTGCGGAAGCGCGCGGCTGACCGCGTCGAGCGCCGCCAGCGACTTCGGCTGGTGCAGCGGCGCGAGATCGACGAGCTGCTCGAGCGCGTCCCTGACGGCCGGGTCGATCCTGACCGCCGCGCGGAAGCGTTCGCCGCCATGCACGATCCGGTGCCCGACAGCGTCGGCCTCTCCGAGCGGCGAGCGCAGCGCCGCCTCCAGCTGGCCCTCATCGACGACGGCGCGGGGGGCGGGCAGCTCGCGTGCCGCCAGCACCTCATCGCCGTCGCCGAGCAGCGCCAGCTTCAGGCTGCTGGAGCCGGCGTTGACGACCAGCACCCGCAACGGGTCAGCCGCCCGGAGCGGTGGGGGAGACCTCCGCGTCCGTGCCGGGCCAGCGCCAGTCGGCCACGTCGGGGGAGTCGATCCCGTACTCGCGGGTGTAGGCACGGTGGCGCAGGCGCTCGTCGACCATCTCCTGGCGCAGGTGAGCCGCGTGCTCGGCCAGCCCGGGGACGCGGTCGATCACGTCCATCACCAGGTGGAACCGGTCCAGGTCGTTGAGCATCACCATGTCGAAGGGGGTCGTGGTGGTGCCCTCCTCCTTGTAGCCGCGCACGTGGATGTTGAAATGGTTGGTGCGCCGGTAGGTCAGCCGGTGTATCAGGTACGGGTAGCCGTGAAAGGCGAACACGACCGGCCGCGACGCGGTGAACAGAGCGTCGAACTCGACGTCGGGAAGGCCGTGCGGGTGCTCCCCGGCGGGCTGAAGGCGCATCAGGTCGACCACGTTCACGACCCTCACCTTCAGTTGGGGAAGCCGTTCGCGCAGGATCGCCGCTGCCGCGAGCGTCTCGAGCGTCGGGATGTCCCCGGCGCAGGCCAGCACGACATCGGGCTCTTCCTGGCCGTCGCTGCTGGCCCATTCCCAGATGCCGAGGCCCCTGGCGCAGTGGGCGATCGCCTCCTCGATCGGCAGGTAGTCCAGCGCCGGCTGCTTGCCCGCGACGATCACGTTGACGTAGTTGCGGCTGCGCAGGCAGTGGTCGGCCACCGAGAGCAGGCAGTTGGCGTCGGGCGGCAGGTACAGCCGGGCGATCTCGGCCTTCTTGTTGGCGACGTAGTCCAGGAAGCCGGGGTCCTGGTGGGAGAAGCCGTTGTGGTCCTGGCGCCAGACGTGTGAGGAGAGCAGGTAGTTGAGTGAGGCGATCGGCCGCCGCCAGGGGATCTCGCGCGTCACCTTCAGCCACTTGGCGTGCTGGTTGAACATCGAATCGACGATGTGGATGAACGCCTCGTAGCTGTTGAACAGGCCGTGGCGGCCGGTCAGCAGGTATCCCTCCAGCCACCCCTGGCAGAGGTGCTCGCTGAGCACCTCCATCACCCGCCCGTCGGGGTCGAGGTGGTCGTCCCCGGCCAGACGCTCGGCGTCCCAGGCCCGGTCGGCCACGTCGAACAGCGCCCCCAGCCTGTTCGAGGCGGTCTCGTCCGGGCCCATCACCCGGAAGCGGTCTGGATTGGCGCGCACGACCTCGGCCAGCAGGTGGCCGAGGACGCGCGTCGGTTCGGTGACCGTCGCCGCCGGCGCGCTCACCTCGACGGCGAAACGCCTGAAGTCGGGCATCGACAGGTCACTGAGCAGGACGCCGCCGTTAGCGTGGGGATTCGCGCCCATGCGGCGTTCGCCCGCCGGCGCGAGCGCCGCCAGATCCCCGCGCAGAGCGCCCGTCTGGTCGAACAGCTCCTCGGGACGGTAGGAGCGCATCCAGCTCTCCAGCTGGGAGAGGTGAGCCGGGTTCCCCGACACGTCGGACAGAGGCACCTGGTGGGAGCGGAAGGAGCCCTCCATCTGCAGCCCGTCGACCTCCCTCGGGCCGGTCCATCCCTTGGGCGTGCGCAGCACGATCACCGGCCACCGGGGACGCTCCCGAAGCCCCTCCTGCCGGGCGCGGCGCTGGATCTCGGCGATCTCGTCCGTGACCTCGTCGAGCGTCGCCGCCATCAGCTGGTGCACCCTGGCCGGATCGTCGCCGGCGACGAAGCGCGGCGCATAGCCGTAGCCCTCCAGCAGCGCTCGCAGCTCCCGCTCGGGAATGCGGGCGAGGATCGTCGGGTTGGCGATCTTGTAGCCGTTGAGGTGCAGCACCGGCAGCACCGCGCCGTCGCGGGCGGGGTTGAGGAACTTGTTCGAGTGCCAGCTCGTCGCCAGCGGCCCCGTCTCCGCCTCGCCGTCGCCGACGACGCAGCAGGCCAGCAGGTCGGGGTTGTCGAAGACCGCGCCGTAGGCGTGCGCCAGCGAGTAGCCCAGCTCGCCGCCCTCGTGGATCGATCCGGGCGTCTCGGGCGCGGTGTGGCTCGGGATGCCGCCGGGAAACGAGAACTGGCGAAACAGCCTGCACAGCCCGTCCTCGTCCCGAGAGATGTGCGGATAGATCTCGCTGTAGGTCCCCTCCAGGTAGACGTTTGCGACGAGTCCGGGCCCTCCGTGGCCCGGACCGGTCACGTAGATGACGTTCAGGTCCCGCTCGCGGATCACTCGGTTCAGGTGCGCGTAGACGAAGTTCAGCCCGGGCGTCGTGCCCCAGTGGCCGAGCAGCCGTCGCTTGGTGTGCTCGGGACGCAGCGGCTCGCGCAGCAGCGGGTTCGCCAGCAGGTAGATCTGGCCGACCGACAGGTAGTTGGCGGCGCGCCAGTAGGCGTCCAGCGCGTCGAGCTCGCGCGGCGAGAGCGGGCCGCCGGTCGAGTCTTGTTGATCGGAGGACACGGCGTGGGGTTGTATCGCGGCCGCCGGGCGCTCAGCCGAAGAACAGCTCGGCTGTCTCGTAGAGCTCCGGGTCGAGCAGCTTGGGGGCCGCCAGCGATTCGGCCAGCGGAAGCTCCACGATCGCGGTGCCCCGCAGGGCCACCATCACGCCGAAGCGCCCCGCCGCGACCGCCCGCATCGCGGCCACGCCGAAGCGCGTCGCCAGGACCCGGTCGAACGCGACCGGTGTGCCGCCGCGCTGGACGTGGCCGAGGATCGTCACGCGGGACTCGAAGCCCGTGCGCGACTCGATCTCGCGCTCGAGCACGGCGCCGATCCCGCCCAGGCGGGCATGGCCGAACGCGTCGGTGGTCGTGGCGGTCGTGATCGGCCCGGTCCCCGTCTCCATCGTGCCCTCGCGCGGCGTGGCGCCCTCGGCGACCACAACGATCGAGAACTTCCGCCCGCGCCCGTGGCGGCGCCGCAGGTGCGCGCACACCTCCTCGATGTCGAACGGGCGCTCCGGGACGAGAATCGCGTCGGCGCCACCGGCGAGCCCTGCGGTCGTCGCGATCCAGCCGGCGTGGCGCCCCATCACCTCGACCACCATCACCCGGTCGTGGGACTCGGCTGTCGTGTGCAGCCTGTCGATCGCGTCGGTGACGATCTGCACCGCCGTGTGGAAGCCGAATGTGACGTCGGTGCCCCCCAGGTCGTTGTCGATCGTCTTCGGCACGCCGACGACGGGCACGCCCTCGTCGTGCAGCGCGATCGCGACCCCCAGCGTGTCGTCGCCGCCGATCGGGATCAGCGCGTCGACCCCATTGCGGGCCAGCGACTCGCGGACCCGGGCGGTGCCATCTGCGCCGTTCGCGAAGGGGTTCGTGCGAGACGTGCCGAGAATCGTGCCGCCGCGGGGCAGCAGCCCGATCGTGCTGTCCAGGGTCAGCTCGAGCGTGTCGTCGCCCAGGACGCCCGCCCAGCCGTAGCGGAAGCCGATGAAGCTGTGGCCCTCCGGCAGCCCGGCCCTGACCGCGGCGCGAATCACCGCGTTGAGCCCGGGACAGTCCCCGCCGCCTGTGAGCATTCCGATCCGCGCCACTGCGCCAGAGGTTAGTCCGGACGGTTCTGCCGCGACTACGTAGTTCTCCCCGATCGGCCTTGGGGTTGGGGCGGATACGGCGGCGCCGGGCTGGGCCCAGCTTGGATGGGACCGTTCCAGATGCGCGTCGTCGGATGCGCCGGGCGGCCGGCGCGCACTAGGCTGCGTGACGGTCGCTTTCACCCCGAGCAAGGAGACGCGAATGTTCGAGAACGTACTCGTGGGAGTCGACGGCAGGCTGGGTGGCCGCGACGCGATCGCGTTGGCCTCGCGGCTGGCCGATCAGGGCGCGAGGATCACGCTCGCCCACGTCTTCAGCGGCCGCTTCAAGCCGCTCCACGCCGTCACGCCCGGGCTGGTCGACGAGGACCGCAGCAGCGCGCTCACGGTCCTCGAGCAGGAGCGCTCGGAGGCGGGCGTCGACGCCGAGCTGGTCGCGATCGAGGCGCCCGCGCCAGGGAAGGGCCTCCATCAGCAGGCCGAGGCCCAGGGCGCCGACCTGCTCGTGCTGGGCACTTCCCGACGCGGGACGATCGGGCGCACGCTGCTCGGCAACGACACCAGCGCGGCGATCAACGGCGCTCCGTGCGCAGTCGCCGTCGCCCCGGCCGGCTACGCCGAGCGGGCCGGGCCCTTCGCGACGATCGGCGTCGGCTACGACGGATCAGCCGAGGCGGTCGCGGCGCTGCAGACGGCAAAGGCGCTCGCCGCCCCGACAAGGGCCAGGGTCCGGGCGCTCGAGATCGTCTCCTATCCGACGTACGTCTTCACGGGGATGGTGCCGCCGGTCGGCGAGGCCATAACCGAGATGGTCGAGCAGGCCGACGCGCGCATGCAGGCGCTGCCCGACGTCGAAGGCCGCTCCGAGTACGGCCTCCCGGGCGAGGACCTGGCGGCCTTCAGCAAGGAGGTCGACCTGCTCATCGTCGGCTCCCGCGGCTATGGCCCGGCGCGCCGGATGATCGTCGGCAGCACCTCCAACTACCTCCAGAGCCACGCACGCAGCGCGCTGTTGATCCTCCCCCGCGGCACCGAGCATGCCGTGGCCGAGGGCGGGGTCAACGGGTCCGCCGGGGCGGCGCCGTCCGGGGCCTGACGAGCCAGGGGTGGGCCGATCGCGGCAGACCCGCCCGCCGCGCGCCGGGCCGAGACGATACGGTGCCGTGACGTGTCCGGCGAGCGGGCCGTGCCAGCGATGAACAAGAACGACGACGACGACACCTCAGAAGGCTCCGAGCAGATAATTCGCATCGTCCTCGCCGACGACCACCAGGTCGTCCGCAGCGGCCTCCGGCTGCTGCTCGACGGAGAGGATGGCTTCGAAGTGGTCGCCGAGGCGAGCGACGTGGAAGCCGCGCGACGCTACGTGCGCGGACACCATCCGGCGGTGCTGGTGCTCGACCTGAACATGCCGGGAGGCTCGAGCCTGGAGGCGATCCCGCAGATCCGCGAGGAGTCCCCGGAGACCCAGATCGTCGTGCTCACGATGCAGCAGGAGCCCGCGTTCGCCCGTGAGGCGCTGGGAGCGGGCGCGCTCGGCTACGTGCTGAAGGAGGCTGCCGACGAGGAGCTCGTCGAAGCGGTGCGCAACGCTGCGGCGGGGGAGCGCTACCTGAACCCGCGGCTCGGCGCGAGGATCGCCTCCGAGCCACCGCCGGGGCCGCCCGACGACCTCTCCCAGCGCGAGGTCGACGTGCTGCGGCTGATCGCGCTGGGGCACACCAACGCGGAGATCGCCGAGCAGCTCTACCTCTCGGTGCGCACCGTCGAGACCCACCGCTCGCACATCCAGCAGAAGCTCATGCTCTCCAGCCGCGCCGAGCTGGTGGGCTACGCGCTCGAGCGCGGACTGATCAACAGCGGCTGATCAGGCCGGGCCGCCGGAGCTGCCGGCGCGGTAGTGCTCTCTCCAGATCAGCTTGTAGATCGGGATCCACCGGGGGATCCGGTTGATGATCGGGATGAAGGGGACGCAGATGAACGCGAGGCTGAGGAGGCCCATGATGAGCAGCACCTGGATGTCCGCGTTCGGCGAGGACTTCATCGGTTCGACCTGGTACCAGAGGGCATAGAGCCACAACCAGGGCTGGCCCGGGTAGCTGCCCGTCTCGTTCATCAGCCCCCACTGCTTGCCGAGCAGGTGTTGCTGTTCGGCGCGTTCGGAGAGCAGTCCGCCGTCGGCCATGAACAGCAGCGGCTTGGTGTAGTCGGTCTGGAAGAACTGCCTGCTGGTCAGCAGGCTGCCGTCGACGCCGCCGCTCTGCGCCAGCGCGAGCAGGCTTCCCATCATCGCCGGCACCGGGCCGGCGCTTGCGCTCGTCTTCACGACGACCGTCCCGTTGCTTTCGCTCACGGTGCCGGGCGGCGACTTCTTTTCTTCTTCGGCCGCCGCGGTTTCTTCGAGCGGCTTGGCGTACGCTTCGGCCCATTCCTTTTTCTGCTTTTCGGGGGCCGCCTTGTACCGGGCGAGCGCGGCCGCCAGCGCGGGGTCGTTGGGGATCGTTTCCAGCGGGTCGACGACGAAGGCCTTTTCGGTGTCGATCGGGTGGCTGACGCCGAGCCACCGCTGCGGATGCAGGAACAGGAAGTGCTGCACGCTGCCCGAGTTGTGGTTGTAGGGAGGCCCGTATTCAGCCGTCGCGCTGGTCCCGGCCAGCTCACTCACGGCCGCCCCCACGAAGTCGGTCGGTTTCTGCCGCGACCATTGCGCGATCGTGCTCGGCTTGTCGTCAGGAGAGGAGAGCAGGACGGTCAGCAGCACCGCCAGCGCCGTGATCACGCAGACCGCGATGAACAGCTCTTTGACGAGGTCGTACGGCGCGTACGCGCCATGCCACGGCTTGGTCTCGTCCTTTGGACGCCAGAAGCTCACGACGCAGGCTCCGCCGAGGCCGCGGAAGCGGTGCTTCCGTCGCCGCTCGCAGTGGCGCCGCCCTCCACAGCGGTGAGCGCGGCGATGCGCTGCTCGACCTCGAAGGGCGGCACCACACCGTTGCGGCGCACGAGCAGGACGTGCGCGGAGACGAGCAGGACGACCGCCAGCGGCAGGAGGAGGATGTGCCAGCTGTACATCTGCCCGAAGTTGGTGACGTTGAAGAACGCGCCCACACCGACCGAGTTCAACGCGTCCTTCGCCTGCGTCGAGATCCACTGCGCGTCGAAGTTCTGCTGGGAGACGTATCCGGTCAGGGCGCATGGCACGGCGACGAGGAAGGTGATCGCCCCGGTGATCCACACCCGGGACCGGCCTCCTCGCCATGCGGCCATCCAGTACTTGCCCCAGAGGTGGACGACCATCACGAAGAAGAACAGCTCCACGCTCCACAGGTGAATGCTGTTGAAGAAGTGCCCGACGCTCGTGTCGTGCCACCAGGCCGGACCCTTCAGGGTAAGAACTGACCCGGAGCCGATGATCACGATCAGTGACGCGATGCTCGCCACCCCGAACACGTAGATCCAGGAGGCGACGTAGGTCGGCTGCCCGTCGGGAAGCAGCCGCTCGGGCGGAAGCGCCTCGACGGCCCTCTCCCTGACTCCCACGGTCCAGGAGCGCTGGCGCGCCGGCGGGGTCGGGGCGGCGCTCATCGTTCCGCCTGCCGGCGGCGCGCGGCTCCCGGGAAGGGGAGAAGCAGCGCAAGCACGAAGACGAGCAGCATCAACCCGATCACGACGACGTTCGCCACCGACAGGTGGATGAAGTTCCAATCCACCGTATGGGCGGGGTGGTTCAGGTTGAACACCGCGCCGGCCAGGCCTATCGAAGCTGCTCCCACGGTCCTGCCCCCTTTTCGAATCTCCGAACGCTGCTGAATCTAGGCGGGCCGCCGGCGGGGGGCATCAGTACTTTCCCCTCCCCCGGATGCGGCGATCTGCTCGGCCCGGGCGATGCCGGGCGCCCGAGGGATGCTCCCCCGGCGGCTCGTGGTCCTGCGCCGACGGCTCCCGCGCGGGAGGGAAGCGCCCGCTCGCAAGCCGCCAGGCGCTGGTGGGGAACTCGACGAAGTCGACCCCGTCCCTCCACACGACCGCGGCATCGAAGCCGTCGCGGAAGACGTCGAGCATCTCGCGGTTCTCGGGCAGGACCTGGGCGACGAACAGGCAGACGCCGCGCTGCTCGGCCAGCTGCGCGAGGCGCTCGAGCAGGATCGTGCCGAGGCCCTGCCCGTGCAGCCCGTCGGCGATCTCGAGGGCCACTTCCGCCCGGCCGTCGCCCATCTCGATGCAGACGGCGTGACCGACCACCGCGCCGCCCTCGTCGAACGCCAGCAGGCCGGTTCGGCCCGGCCCGGTCGCGCCGACCGAGTCGGCCATCCTCGCGATGTCGATCCCGCCCGAGAAGAACCGCAGCCGGCGGGCTTCCAGCGAGAGCGAGGCGAGAAAGGCGCTCAGCGCCGGGAGATCCTCCCGGAGAAGCTCACGGATCTTCACGGCTGAGCCATCGTTCAGGGTCGCCTGCACCGTCGCGGTCGAGCCGTGGCCACTCAGGTCCCCCCGATGCGCGTCGTCGCCGTCTGAGAGCAGAGACCGCGGGGCCGGGTCGGAGGTCTCGGCCATCATTCGCGCTGCTCGGAGGGCCGCTTCGGCGCGGGCCCGGTTCCGAGGATCGGTTTGTACGAGTGCCCAGCCAGACGTCTGACGTGCTCCGCGTCGAGCTCGAGCTGATCCGTCCGCTCGGCCAGGCGGTGGAACCCGTGCTCGGTCGCGAGGATCGGCGTCTCGTGGTCTGCCAGCACACGCGTCCCCCTGCGCCCGGCGAGGATCTCCGCGGCGTCGCCGAGAGCCCCGATCGCTGCCATCCGACCGGTCGCCGAGGCGAACGAGACGGCGGCCTCGACCTTGGGGCGCATCGAGCCCGGCGCGAAGTCCCGCGGGTCGAGTTCGTCCGCTCCGACCGCGCCGATCGGGTGGGCGAGCGGGGTGCCGTGGTGGCGCTCGACGCACGGGACGTCCGTCAGCAGCAGCAGCGCGTCCGCCTGCAGCTCCCGTGCCAGCAGCGCGGCCGAGAGATCCTTGTCGATCACCGCGGCCACCCCGTGCAGCGAGCCGTCCGGATCGAGCACGACGGGGATGCCCCCGCCGCCGAGGCAGATCGTGATCACGCCGGCGTCGAGGAGCGTCGTGATCGCGGAGAGCTCGACGATCGCCCGCGGCTGCGGCGAGGGCACGACGCGTCTGAAGCCCTCACCGTCGGGCGCGACCGTCCAGCCGCGATCACGCACCAGGCGCGCGGCGGCTCCGCGGTCGTAGACCGGCCCGATCGGCTTGCTCGGCGCGGCGAAGGCGGGGTCGTCCCGGTCGACTATGACCTGGGTCAGAAGCGTCGCGGCGGGCGTCTTTGGCAGCACTGACGCCAGGCCCTGCTCGAGCAGGTAGCCGATCATGCCCTCCGACTCGGCGTCGAGCACGTCCAGCGGATAAGGGGCGACATCGCGGTAGGCATCGCCTTGCAGCGCGAGCAGCCCGACCTGGGGGCCGTTCCCGTGCGTCACCACGACGCGGTGATCGGCCGCCAGCAGCGCCACCGACTCGACCGCCTCCCTCACGTTGCGCCGTTGCGTCTCCACGTCGGCGGGCTCGCCACGGCGAAGCAGCGCGTTGCCTCCCAATGCGACGACGACGAGCATCTCGGGTGTCTCCTTGCTTTGGCCTCCCGGCTACCGGCCGGCTTCATCAGTGAGTCGATGCTCGCCGTGGCCCGGCGCGCTTTCATCGTCGGACGCCCCGGCAGTTGGCGGCGAGATCTACGCGCCGGGCTCCGGGGTTTCCACGGAGCGCGATCGGCCTCTCGGGAGGGCGCCTTCCCGTGCCCGTCCTGGGATCGGCGTAGATTCAAGGGCATGTCGCCGGTGGTTCGGAGCCCCCGCCAGGGCATGGCCGGAGCCGGCCCGCTCGATTCGTCGTGCGTCCGCTGCTCCCGCCAGATGCTCGCGCTGGCGATCGCGGCGGCGGCCGCGCTGAGCGGATGCGGTGAATCCGCCAGCAAGACCCCGGGCGCGACGACCTCCACGGCGTCGAGCTCCACCGGGGCGCCGGCCCCGCCCGCCGCTGGCGGCGGCGCAGTCACGGGCGCCGCCGTAGGCGCTGCGCGGACTGTGAGCGCCTCCACCATGGGGGTGACCGCGACGATGCACGCCGGAACCCATGCCCCGCTGGTCGGCCGCGCCTGGCCGGTCCACTTCATCGTCACCAGCGCGGGGCGGCCGGCTCCGGCCAGCGTCGCCTACGAGTACCTGTTGGGCGCAGCCGTCGTGGCGCGGCGATCGCACTACACCTTCCACGGCCGGTTCTCCGATGTGTTCTACTGGCCGGCCTCCGCCGTCGGCTACCCGCTCACCTTCCGCGCGGTGATCGTCTCCGGCCCGGCGCACATCGATCTCGACTACACCGTGCAGGTCGCCAGGTGAACCAGCCGGCGGGCGCGGAGGTCCGCGTCGAGGCCGTCAGCAAGAGGTTCGGGACGGTCGCGGCGCTGCGGGACGTCTCGCTGATGGTCGCGCCGGGCGAGGCGGTCGCGATCACCGGGAAATCCGGTTCGGGAAAGAGCACGCTGCTCGCCCTGATCGGTGGCCTGGACCAGCCCGACACCGGGCGCATCCTGCTCGACGGCAGGCCCGTCTGGACCGAACCGCACCCGGCCCGCGCCCGTCGCGAGGACGTCGGCTTCGTGTTCCAGGGCCATCTCCTGCTGGGCACGCTCTCGGCGCGGGCTAACGTGGAAGTCGCGCTCGTCGCGGCTGGCGTCCATCGCCGCGCGCGCCACCGCCGGTCCCTCTCCCTGCTCGAGCAGGTCGGCCTGGCCGACCGCGCCGAGCACCGTCCAGACCAGCTCTCGGGCGGCGAGCGCCAGCGCGTGGCGGTCGCCCGCGCGCTTGCGAACGAGCCGCGGCTGCTGCTCGCCGACGAGCCCACCGGGGCGCTCGACAGCGTCACGTCCGAGCGGGTGCTCGACCTCCTCTTCAGGCTGCGCGACGAGCTCGGCATGACGCTCGTCGTGGTCAGCTAC
Organism: uncultured Solirubrobacteraceae bacterium; assembly: GCA_963760785.1. GTDB lineage: Bacteria > Actinomycetota > Thermoleophilia > Solirubrobacterales > Solirubrobacteraceae > Palsa-744. Next base: position 876,908 of record CAVXEL010000003.1, read on the forward strand.
GACCTCGGCCTCGCACCGCGCGCCGACCGTACGGTGACGCTCGCCGACGGGACCCTCGACGCCGGCGCGGAGTCCGCGCTCGCCCCACGGTAGGCCCGCGGTCGATGCTGACGATCATCATTGCCAATCTTCTGCGGCGACCGGCGCGAACGATCTTCACCGCCGCGGGCATCGCGCTCGGGATCGCGATGATCGTGGCGCTGCTGGCGTTCAGCAGGGGCCTCCAGCAGACGGCCGCGGGGTTCGTGCACCTCGGCGGATCGGACCTCGGGGTGTTCCAGTCGGGTGTCGCAGACCCGACCGCCTCGGTGCTGCCGGAATCGCTCGTGGCGAGCCTCGCGGCCCGCCCGGAGGTCGAACGCGCGACGCCGCTGCTGCTGATCGTGGAAGCGGTGAGCCGGGATCCGGCCGCGATCGTGTTCGGCGCCGACCCCCGAGGCTTCGTTACCAGCGGCCTGGTGCTGGTCGCCGGCCGGCGGGCCCCGCCGGGGGGGAAGGGATCCTGCTGGGCGACCAGCTCGCCTCGAGGCTGCACCTCCGACCTGGCGCGAGTCTCACCGTCAAAGGCCGCCCGTTTCCGGTCAACGGCGTCTACCACTCGGGCATCCTCTTCGAGGATGCCGGTGCCGTGCTCGGACTGAAGGCCGCCCAGCGGCTCGCCGGTCGCCCGGGAGAGGAGACCGACGTGGTCGTCGAGCTGCGCCCCGGCAGCGGCGCGACGTCCGCGGGGCACGCGATCGAAGGAGCCTTCCCCGGCACGCAGGTGATCAGCGACCCCCAGCAGGCGCTGCGCGTCGGGGCCAGCGGCACGCTGATCTCGAAGGCGATCCTGGTGATAGCCGTCGTCGCGTTGATCCTCGGCGCGCTCAGCGTGGTCAACACGATGGCGATGTCGGTCGTCGAACGTCAGCGGGAGCTGGGTCTGCTCGGGACGATCGGGTGGTCGCCCGGGCGGATCGCCTTGCTGATCCTGGGCGAAGGGGTCGCCGTCAGCGTGCTGGGCGCCGCGGCGGGCCTGTTGATCGGCGTGATCGGCAGTCACCTGCTCGTCAAAGCCCTGGGCGTCGCCGCCTACATCTCGCCGTCGATCACGGCCTGGGGTCTCGGGCGCGGGCTGCTGGTCGGAGTCGCGATCGGCGTGCTCGGCGGCATCTACCCGGCCTGGCGGGTGACGCGGATGACGCCGCTGCGCGCACTCGCCGGGACCTGAGGCGCGACGCGCGCAGGAGGGGGACGGGGGTGTCCCGATGCCCGGGCGCCCGGAGGTGCGCAGCCGCGACTCGTAAGGGGTGCGATGATGCCCGGGCCACAGCAGACGGGCCCGAGCGATGCTCTTCAAGCAGATCACCCACGACGACCTCGGCTGTGCCTCCTATCTGATCGGGGACGTGCGCGCCGGGATCGCCGCCGTGGTCGATCCCCGCTTCGAGATCGACGAGTACCTCGAGTTGGCCCGCTACCGGGGCGTCGCGATCGGGCACGTGCTCGAGACCCACAACCACGCCGACCACGTCTCCGGCCACGGGCGGCTGGTGGCCGCGACCGGCGCTCGCATACACGTGCATCGGCTGGCCGAGCCCGACTACGAGCACGAGCCCTTCGACGACGGCTGGGAGCTGAGGCTCGGGTCGCTGCTGGTGCGCGCAGTTCACACGCCCGGCCATCGGCCCGAGCACACGGCCTTCGTCCTGATCGACACCCGTCGCGGCGAGGATCCGTGGGCCGTGTTGAGCGGGGACACGCTGTTCGTCGGAGACGTCGCCCGCACGGACCTGGCGATCGAGAAGGCCGAGGGCGCGCGCCAGATCTTCCGGTCGGTCCGAGAGCGTCTGCTCACGCTGCCCGACGATTGCGAGGTCTGGCCCGCGCATCTCGGCGGCTCGATGTGCGGCGGCGCCGGGATGGACATGAAGATCTGCTCGACGATCGGCTACGAGCGCGCGCACAACCCGACCCTCTCGATCCTCGACGAGGACCGGTTCGTCGAGCAGGCCATCGCCGGGCTGGGCCCACAGCCGCCGAACTTCGAGCGGATCGTCGCGCTGAACCGCGGCGCGCTGCAGACCACCGGCGTCGAGGTCCCCGCTCTGTACGCGCACCAGGTCGAGCTCAAGCGCGAAGAAGGGGCTCTGCTGGTCGACGTCAGGACCGACCTGCAGTTCGACGACGTCCACATCGAGGGATCGGTCTGCATCCCCTCGTTCAGCCCCGGGTTCGGCTCCAAGCTCGCCTGGCTGGCCGACCACGACCGCGAGATCGTGTTCATCGGCCGCGACGACGGCGACGGGCGGCGCGCGGCGAAGCTTGCGCTGTCGGTCGGGCTTCGCAACGTCGCGGGGCTGCTCGCAGGGGGCATGACGACCTGGCGCCAGGAACGCAACCCGGCCGGAAGGACCGAGCGGCTGGCGGCGGAGGACCTGGCCGCGATGCTCGAGCGGGGCTCCGACCTCCAACTGCTCGACGTGCGGGAGCAGGACGAGTGGACCGCCGGGCATGTCCCCGGCTCCGCGTTCAGACCATGGCACGACATCGATGGGATCCCCGCCGGCCTGGATCCCGAGCGGCCGATCGCAGTGATGTGCGCCGGCGGCGTGAGGGCAGCGACGGCCGCCAGCCTGCTGAAGCTGCACGGCGCTCGCCAGGTCATCCACGTGATCGATGGCGGCGTCGTGCGGCTCGCCGAGTGCGGGGTGCGCCTGGAGCCGGGAGGCCCCGCCCCGGCCGAGACTCTGCCCGCCTAGTGTCGCCCTCACGATTCAGGGCGACTGGATGCGGGCGACGCCGTTGACATCCTCGCCCGCCACCAGCACGAACTCGCCGGTCGAGCCCCGCCGGCGGCTTTCCCGAAACGGTCGGTACTCCTCGCTCTCGTAGAACGCCTCGCCGGCCTCTTTGGAGGGCCACTCGATGATCAGGTAGATCTGCGGCGGGCGGCGGTCGCCCTCGATCTTCTCGAAGTTGGGCGTGCGTGCCAGGTAGCGGCCACCATGCTGTTCGACGATCCTCGTCGTGTTCTCGACGTACTGCGTTATCCACCCGGGGTCGGTGATGTCGATCTCGGCGAGTGCGTAGTACTTCATCGGTCGGGCTCCCTTCCGCCGTGGCGATCCGGTCAGTCCTCGTTCAGCAGCTCGGCCGCCTCGCTCGCCAGCCGCGCATAGGCGTCGGGGCGGCGGGTGGTCAGGAACGGGAACAGCTCCAGCCAGTCCTCGCGCTGGTCGAGATCGAGATCGGCGACCAGCACGGCGGGCTGCTCGCGCGGCGCCTGGACGAGCTTGCGCCCGTACGGGTCGCAGATGAACGAGGAGCCGTAGAAGCGCAGCGGGCCCTCCTCGCCGATCCGGTTCACCGCGACCATGAACACGCCGTTGGCGATCGCGTTGCCCAGGATCACCTGCTCCCACAGCGGCTCGGTGTCGAAGTCGGGGTGCTCGGGCTCGGAGCCGATCGCCGTCGGGTATACGAGCACCTCGGCGCCCTCGAGGCTGTAGGCCCGGGCCAGCTCGGGGAACCACTGGTCCCAGCAGGTCGGCAGTCCGAGCCGCGCGCCCGCCACGGCGAACACCGGGAAGGGCTCGTCGCCCCCCGGGCCGGGCCGGAAATAACGATCCTCGTGATAACCGGCTGTGACGGGGATGTGCAGCTTCCGGGTGCGTCCCACGAGCTCGCCGTCGGGAGCGACGACGATCGCCGTGTTGTAGCCGAGGCCATCGCCGCCCTCCGCGCGCTCGTACAGCGAGGCGTGCACGAAGACTCCCGTCTCGGAGGCCATGCGGGCCGCGAAGCGATGTGTCGCCCCGCCCGGGAGCTCCTCCGGCTCGACGCCCGCGGCCTCGGCGCCGGCAGGATCCACGGCGAAGTACCGCGACAGCGTCAGCTCCTGCAGGCAGACCAGCTGAGCACCCTCCCGAGCGGCGCGGACGATCCCCGCCGCCAGCGCTGCCTCGTGCTCCTGCGCGTCCTCGCGCCAGCGCTCCTGAACGGCCCCGATTCGCAGGCCCGCGCGGCGTGCGGGCCGCTTGCGCGCGGGCGAGTGGTGCGGCCCCGGAGCGGCGATCAGCGGCACTGTCTCGGCCATCTCCCGCTGGACTGTAGGCGCTCGGGAGGCACCCTGCGGCCCTGAGCGCCGCGATCGGGCCGGGCGCGGTCTGCGGGAGTTCCCCGGTCGGGACTGCGGCCCGACCACGATGGACTCCGCCGCGGACGCGGCGAGACTCGGTCGAGATGAAGCACCTGATCGACACGCAGGACTTCCAGCGCTCCGAGCTCGAGGACCTCCTGGGGCTGATACGGATGCTCAAGGAGGCCGACGAGGACGCGGGCGTGCCCCAGCTGCTGCCGCGGCGCTCGCTGGGAATGATCTTCGAGGAGCCCTCGACCAGAACGCGAGTCTCCTTCGAGGTGGCGATGACCAAGCTGGGCGGCCATGGCCTCTACCTGAAGCCGGGGGAGATCCATCTGGGCGGGCGCGAGTCGCTCTACGACACGGCCAAGGTCCTCTCGCGTATGTGCGATGTGATCGAGGCGAGGGTCCTCGAGCACGCCACCGTGGTCGAGCTCGCCCGCGATGCCGAGGTGCCCGTGATCAACGGCCTGAGCGACTACAACCACCCGACGCAGGCGATCGCGGACCTGTTCACGATCACCGAGCACCTCCAGGACCGCCGCCTGCGCGACTGCACCGTGGTCTTCGTCGGCGACCGCACCGACGTGTGCAGCTCGCTGATGTTCATCACGACCCAGTTCGGGATGAACTTCGTCCATGCCGCTCCTGCCGCCTACCAGGCGCCGGCAGCCTGGGTGGAGATTGCGAAGGCCAACGTCGCCGCTGCGGGCAGCGGCAGCGTCACGGTCACCGACGCGGTCGAGGAGGCGGTCGCGAGCGCCGACTTCGTCTACACCGACGTGTGGTGGTGGATCGGGCAGGAGGGCGAGGCCGCCGAACGGATGGCAGCCTTCATGCCGCGCTACCAGGTCAACGCGCAGTTGTTCGCCCGCGCGCCGGAGCACGCGCTGTTCATGCACTGCCTTCCCGCCACGCGCGGCGGCGAGGTCACCGACGAGGTGATGGACCACGAGCGATCGATCGTCTTCGACCAGGCGGAGAACCGGCTCCACGCGCAGAAGGGGATCCTCGTGTGGCTCACCTATCCGGTGATCAAGCATCCCGTCGACGATGAGCGGGCCCGCTACCACGAGACCCGTGTCAAGGCCTACCTCGCCGAGCTCGGCTGGGACGGCGCGCCGCCGCGGCGCGACGGCGACGGCCGCGACCGGAACGGCCGGCGCGCCCGCAGCACGGCGGGCGCCTCGGCGGTGAGCGGTCGATGAGCGCCCAGGCGCGCGACACCGTCGCCGAGCAGGCTCGACCGGGCGGGGAGGCACCCGCGCCCCGCCGGCGGGTCATGGGTCTGCGCGACATCACCCTCTACACGGTCTCGGCTGTCCTCGTCGTCGAAACGCTGACCGCCTCCGCGGCGGTCGGCACGAGGACGCTGGCGTGGTGGATCCTGCTGCTGCTCATCTTCTACGTTCCGTACGGCCTGATCACCGCCGAGCTCGCGACGACCTACCCCGAACAGGGAGGCATCTACGTATGGGTCAGAAGGGCGTTCGGCCGCCGCGCGGCGGCGCGCACTACCTACTGGTACTGGGTCAACGTCGCGATGTGGATGCCGTCGGTGTTCCTCGTCTTCGCGGGCGTCTTCTGCCAGCTGTTCATCAAGCATTGGAGCGAATGGCCCGCGGGCAAGTGGCCGCAGATCGTGATCGCGATCGCGCTCGCCTGGGTGGTGGTCGGCGTCGGCATGATGCGGCTGGAGATCGGAAAGCACTTCAACAACGTCGGCGCCGCGCTGAAGATGCTGATCATCCTGGCGATCGGAATGGGAGGTATCGTGTTCGCGGTCCGCCACGGCGTCGGCGAACGCGATCACCGGCTCGAGCTTCGTTCCCTCCTTCAACGTGGCGAAGAAGTTCCTGCCCGTGATCATCTATCTGATGATCGGCTTCGAGCTGGTCTCGAGCATGGGAGACGAGCTCCAGAAGCCCGAGAAGCGGATCCCGCGGGCGCTGTTCACCTCGGGGACCGCGATCGCCTTCCTCTACATGTTCGCGACCGTCGGCATCCTGCTGGCGCTCTCGCCTCCAAACTGCACCTGTCGAAGGTCTCGTGGAAACGTTCAAGGCGATCTTCGGCCGCACGGGAGCCGGCGAGGTCGTCGTCTACGCCCTGGGCATCGCCGCCCTCTACACGTTCTTCACCAACATGACGACCTGGACGATGGGAGCCAACCGTGCCGCCGCCGAGGCCGCCTCGGACGGAGAGCTTCCGAAGATCTTCGCGCGCGAGCACCCCGATGCGCCGGACTCCGGTGCGCGGCCCTCGTCGGCTGACCGGGCTGGTATCGACGGCGCGTGCTGCTCGTGACGGCGATCTTCATCAACAAGCAGGACTCGCTCTTCTTCGCGATCTTCGCCGCCTCATCGGTGATCTTCCTGATGCCCTACCTGCTGATGTTCCCGGCCGTCGCGGTGCTCCGCTACAAGGACCCCGACCGCCCACGGCCCTTCCGGATCCCGGGCGGAAACTCGCGCGGTGATCGCCATGGCGAGCGATCACGACGCCTGGTCGTCCTGGCCGGCATGCTGCTGTTCGTGTGGCCCGAAATCCCGCCGCCCCGGAAGAATGGTCCTATACGGGCCCACTGCTGGGCGTGGTCGCCGCGGCGCTCCTGTCGGCGAGGTGATCGTGTGGCGCATCTTCCATCCTCACGAGCCCGGCGGTCACATCACGCACCGCGGCCACCCACGCAGGCGCCCGCACCTGCGCCACCGCGGCCGCGCCGGGACGCGAGCCGCCCGCCTCTGGATCGCGCGCTCGCTGGCGCGGCGAGCAGTTCACCGCGACCCGCCCGATGAGCGCGACACTCAGCTCCACGCCGGCCGCCGACGGCTACCGGATGCCGGGCGAGTTCGAGCCGCACGAGGGCTGCTGGATGGCCTGGCCCGAGCGCCCCGACAACTGGCGCCTCGGCGCGAAGCCCGCGCCAGGCGGCCTATCGCGGCGGTGGCCGAGGCGATCAACGCCTCCGAGCCCGTGACGATGGCGGTCTCCGACGGCCAGTTCGAGCACTGCCGCACGGCGCTGTCGCCCGTCGGTCCGGGTGGTCGAGATCTCCACCGACGACGCCTGGATGCGCGACATCGGCCCGACCTTCCTCGTCGACGGCGCGCGGCGGCCTGCGGGGCGTCGACTGGCGCTTCAACGCCTGGGGCGGCCTGGAGGGCGGCCTCTACTTCCCCTGGGACCGCGACGAGCGCGTCGCGCGCGAAGGTGCTCGAGATCGAGGGCGCCGGAGCGCTACCGGGCGCCGATCGTGCTCGAGGGCGGCTCGATCCACGTCGACGGCGAGGGAACGGTGATGGCGACCGAAGAGTGCCTGCTCAACCCAACCGCAATCCCGACGCTCACGCGCGAGCAGATCGAGCAGGATGCTGCTTCGAGCCACCTCGGTGCCGAGCGGATGATCTGGCTGGGCCGAGGGCGTCTACAACGACGAGACCGACGGCCACGTCGACAACCTCGCCTGCTTCGCCCGGCCCGGCGTGGTGCTGCTGACGCTGGACCGACGACGAGTCCGATCCCCAGCACGCGATCTCCGGCGGACGCGCTGCGAGCGGCTCGCAGGGCGCCACGGACGCCGCGGGCAGCTCGCTCGAGGTGATCCGGCTGCCCTCGCCCGGGCCGCTCACGATCACCGCGGAGGAGGCCGCCGGCGTCGACGTCGTTGCCGGAGACCCTTCCCCGCCGCGCCGGCGACCGGCTGGCCGCCTCCTACGTCAACTTCTACCTGGGCAACTCGCGGATCGTCTTCCCGCTGCTGGACGAGCGCTTCGACGAGAGGCCGGCCGGAGATGCTGCGGGGCTGCTTCCCCGAGCGGGAGGTCATCGGCGTTCCCGCGCGGGAGATCCTGCTGGGCGGCGGGCAACATCCACTGCATCACCCAGCAGGTCCCGGCCGCTTGAGGTCCGCAAGCGGCGCCGGGCGGCTCGCTCCGCGGCGGCCGCGGTTGTTCCTCGTGATCGCTTCGCCGGCGGCGCTCAGAGCCCTGAGGTGACGGCGATCCTGCCCGACTTGGCCGCCTCGGCCAGGCGCGCGTAGTCGCGCTCGTTCTGGTCGGCATAGGCCTTCGAGAACTCGACGATCGCGCGATCGAAGACGTCGCCGCCTCCGAGGTACGAGCCGATCGCGATGCGATCGCCGCTACGCGCATGCGCCCGCGCCAGCGTCCAGCCGCACAGCCGGCCGTAGACCGACATCGAGCGCGGATCCTGCCGTTCGATTTCCGCCGATCCCTTCCAGTCGCTGCAGCTGCCTCGCGTAGAAGTCGCGGGGCTGGCCGTCCAGGCCCGCGTCGACGTGGACCCAGCCGAGGAAGATGTCGCTTGCGGCCTGCATCAGGCGCTGGCCGACGACCACGCGCTGCCCGTGGTTGGCGAACTCGCTCTTGCCCGCGTACTCCTCGAGCACGGAGGCCTCGGCCTCCTTCATCTGCAGGAACAGCGGGTCTTTGTCGTCGCGGCCGAACATCAGCGCGATCCAGGCCCTCGTGCCGACGCTCCCGACCCCCACCACCTTGCGGGCGAAGTCCTCCAGCTCGAACTGCTCGAGCAGCACGCGCCGGTCGAACTCGAGCGTGCGCCGGTAGGAGCGCAGCAGCTCGTGCAGGGCCTCGAACATCCTTTCCCGCTCGGCCGGCCCCAGCAGCACCCGCAGCGGCACGATCAGCGGCGATTCGTCGACGATCTCCGCGCGGCCGTCGACGCGCTGCGTCAGTTTGGCCAGCGCCGACATGCTGTCGCGGGTACGGGCCTTGCCGAGCGCCTTCTCGGTGCGCCGGACCACGCTGCTGCGGAACTGCGCCGGCGTATTCCTCGAGCAGTCGTCTCGACGTCCAGCCGCGCGTACCAGACCTCCAGGTTCCCCATTCCCGCGAAGCGGCGCATCGCCTGTCGGTACTGGCCGACGGTGTCGCGCACGATCCGCTCCCCGTCCTTGGCAGCGAAGCCGTTGTCGCGTGTGGCGATCAGCAGACTCGCGGCCAGACGCTTGACATCCCACTCCCACGGCCCGGGAGCGTCTCGTCGAAGTCGTTGATGTCGAACACCAGCGTGCGCTCGGGCGAGGCGAACACGCCGAAGTTCGACAGGTGGGCGTCCCCGCAGCACTGGACCTTCAGCCCCGAGGTCGGTGTCCCGGCCAGGTCGGCGGCCATGATCTTCGCCGCCCCCCGGTAGAAGGTGAAGGGCGAGACGAGCATCCGCCCATAGCGGATCGGCACCAGCTCCGGAACGCGCGTGCTGGCCTGCTCCTCCAGCAGCTCAACGGGGTCTGCGCGATCGCTCGCCGGCTCGAACGCCGCGTGGCTGGAGCGCGGAACCTTCGCCCGCGCGGCCTTGCCCAGCGCGGAACGCTCGGCGACGCTCAGGTGGATGACGGCGGGCTCGGTGCGGCCTTTGGCCCTGGTTGCGTCCCGTGCGCTCGCGGCGGGCATCTCAGGTGCTCGGCCAGCGGGCCGTCAGCTGATAGAGGACCGTGACGTCCAGGATGATCATCAACATCGCCCACAGCGGGAACGCGGTGAAGACGCCGAACTGCAGGATCGCGTCGATCGAGACGAAGACGATCGCCAGGACGCGCGCCCAGCCCATTTCGGCCAGCACCCCGAGGCCCGTCATCGCGACCAGCAAGCCGAGGATCAGGTGTGCCCAGCCCCACGCCGTCACGTCCCACACGACCACGCCGTGACCGCCGACCGTGACGATGCTGTTGTTCAGAATCGCCGCGAGCCCCCACAGCGCGTCGAGCGACCCGATGATCAGCAGGGCGACCCCGGCGAACACGATCCAGCCGCCGAGCGCTTCTCTTTCCGGCGGGCGCTCCTGGCCTGTCTGTCCAACTGCTGCGGACACGAAACCACCTCCTCGCGGAAGACCTCGACCCGCCGGAGCACGAACCGCCCGGCGCCGCGGGACCCGAAGGCCCGCGCAGCGCGATCATCGCTCCCCACCCACGCATGTCATCACCCCCATGGGATGACTCGCGTGGGCTGAGCGGGAGACGGGGCGGTCAGGGGCCGGCGCTCTGCTGCGGTCCTGGGAACTCCTCGGCGGTCTGGCGTCGCAGCAGGTAGGTCCCGAACAGCGCCAGGCCGAGGTAGACGATGATCCCGGCCAGTTTGCCGGTCGACGGGATCGGCTGCCAGAGGAAGATCACGATCATCACACCCGTGACGATGCCGTAGGTCCAGTCGGGACGCTCACGCAGGAACGGAGCGATCCGGCGCCGCGCTGCGACCGCGAACCGCGCCGGCCCGGCGAACCACGCCGCCGCGATCAGCGGCACGCCGATGACCAGGAAGGCACTGGCGATTTCCGAGAGTTTTTCCGTCGCGATCGACACGACCGCGTGGGCCGCGGGTCGAATCGATTCGGTCTTGACCAGCGAGTCGGTCACCTGCGAGATCAGCACCGTGCGCAGGATCAGGACGAGGATGCCGACGATCACGACGGCGATGCCGACCGTCATCAGCGTGCGCCGGCGGTAGCCGGTGGACAGGAAGATCGCCAGCGCGTAGAGCAGCGGCACGATGATCGTCAGGGCCAGCGCCAGCCCTTTCAGGGCGTTGCCGCCGTTCTGCACCAGCTTGATCTGGTTGGACCGGAGGATGCGCAGGTTCGCGACCGAGGGCGGCAGTTTCGAGCTGACGTTGGGCAGGCCCAGGCGCTTCGACAGTTCCGTGACGACCGAGGCGAGGTCGAGCGTGACTTCGCCGCCTTTGATGTGAACCGCGCCCTTCCCGCCTTCGACGACCTTGACGAGCGTCTGATCGGCCGCGCGATTGGCGGTCCGCCACACTTCCTGCACGTGCGGGCTCGCCAGCGCGCGCTTGGCGACTTCGGTAGCGAGTTCCCGCACGCCCCCCGCCAGCGGCCCCGCCAGCGGCTTGATCGCGGTCGGAAGGTTGGACTTGATTTCGGTTTCCACGTCCACGTGGTCGTAGAGCTGTTCCACGAGGTACTCGGCCGTTGCTTCGCGCACGACGGCGTTCTGCAGCAGCTTGGTGCTCGTGTTGCTCCAGTTGTCGGGGTTCAGCAGCTGACGGTTCGCCCAGATCGCGAAGATCGCCAGCACAGCGAGCACGCTGGTGAACCAGATCAGGGCCTGGACGAAGACTCGCCGTCCTCTCGTGGCGGACGACGGCCCGACCCCATCTCCGGCCTCGTGCGGAGCGGACGGCGCGGGTTGGGCCGCCGCGGGCGCGGGAGCCCCGGGCTCGGGCGTGCCCTCTGTCGGTGTTCCCTGCGTGCTCATCACGCCCGCCTCGTGGTCGACCTGTTCGGGAGCCGGCGCCCGGGTGGGACCGGTGCCGTGGCTGCCCACCCTATGCACGCGCTCGGCGGCGCGCATCACATCATTCGGAGGACGTGCCGGTGCGCGCGCCCCGCTTCGGACGGGCCGGGATCACGCGGATCGGGTGATGCACCCGCCCCCGGGGTGGGGACATATTCCCGGCATGGCAGGCCAGTTGACAGCGAGCCCTCGGCGGAGCTCGACGGCCCTCGTCGCCTCGAGCATGCTGGCGGTGGTTCTCGCGCTGCCGCTCGCGGGCTGCGGGGAATCCAAGGAAGAAAAGGCGAAGAAGACGGTCTGCGCGGCGAAGGCGGAAATCGCCAAGAACGTCAAATCGCTGCAGGCCCTGCCCGCGTCCGTCGCGAGCCTTCCGGCCGCCAAGGAAGAGCTGACGGCGGTCGGCGAAAACGTCAAGAAGCTCACGAACGCTCAGAAAGAACTCTCGCCGACGGCGCGCAAGGAAGTCGAAACCGCCACCCAGCAGTTCGGCAGCAAGGTGAGCTCGCTGCTCTCGAGCCTCACCAGCAGCCTCTCGCTCGCCAACGCCGAAGCGGAACTGAAAGCCGCCCTGGCGCAGCTCCAGGCGAGCTACACGCAGTCGGTCGCGCCGCTGAAATGCAGCTGAGGTAGCCGCGCCGGCGGCGTTCATGCGGTTCGGGTGATGTGGGCCCGATCGCGTGGCCGTAGCCTCGCTCTCCCCCGATACGACTTTGGAAAGGAAGCGAAATGGCCGCTGTCGCACAGGAAACGCGTGACGCACTCGCGGGAATCTCGGTTGGTGACATGAGCATCCTCGAGACCGCCGTCGGGCTCCGCGAGGCGGAGCTGGAGCAGACAGGTCTGGACCCCTCGACGTTCGCGCTGGTGAAGATCGCCGCGCTGATCGCGCTCGACGCGCCTCCGGTCTCCTACGCCTGGCAGGTGGCGAACGCGCTGGAGGACGGCGCGACGCCGGAGGAAATCCTCGGCGTGCTGCGCGCGGTCGCGCCGCAGGTCGGCGGCCCGCGCGTGATGGCCGCCGCTCCTGAGATCATGCTCGCGCTCGGGCTCGCACTGCCCGAGGAAGACGAATAGGAGGTTCCCAGATGCCACCACTACGCAGACGCCGGCCGTTGCTCAGGGCAGCCGCCGTCGGCGGCGGCGCGTACGTCGCCGGAAAGCACGCCGCCGCGGGCAGGGCCCAGGAGGAAGGGCAGGAACAGCGTCTGGATGAGCTCGAACGCCAGTCGGCCGCCCCGCCGCCAGCGCCCGCCGCTGCCGCCGGCGGAGGGATGTCCCAGCAGGTGATCGATCAGCTCGAGGCGCTCGGCCAGCTCCGCGACAAGGGCGTGCTCACCGAGGAGGAGTTCGCACAGCAGAAGCAGAAGCTGCTTGCGTGATTTCCGGGCTCGACACGCCCCTGGCCTTCTCGACCGTGCTCGGAACGGGCCTGGGGATCCTCTACGTCGTGCTGTTCGTGGTCCTGGGAATCACATCGATCAGGAAGGGCCACTGGATCATGTTCATCATCGGGATCTTCATCCCGCTGTTCTGGCTGATCGGGGCCCTGCTGCCCCCGACCCGACGCTAGCGCCAGGAGCGACCCGGCCGCGATGCACAGACCGGCCCCGGGCTTGCCGCCCACGCGCCGAGCCCCGGCGCCGCTGGCGGTCACCTGGGTCGGTCATGCCACGGCCCTGATCGAGCTCGACGGCGTGAGGATCCTGACCGATCCCGTCCTGGGCGGGCGGATCGGGCCTCTGATCCGCATCGCCCCGCCGGTGAGCGCCCAGTCGAGCAGGCAGATCGACGCGGTCGCGATCTCCCACCTCCACGCCGACCACGCCCAGATCAGCTCGCTGCGCGGCCTGCACGGCGGGCGAGCGGGCGGGCCGAGGATCATCGCGCCGCGGGGGGCGGCCGCCTGGCTCGCGCGCCATGGCCTGAGCGCCGAGGAGCTGGCCCCCGGCGAGCAGACGACCGTCGGCGGGGTGCGCGTGTCGGCCACGCCGGCCGCGCACGACCCGCGCGGCTCGGGTCCCCGCCGGGCCCGTGCGGCGCCCTGCGGCTTCTTGATCGGCGGGTCGCAATCGTGCTACTTCGCGGGGGACACCGACCTGTTCGACGGCATGTCCGAGCTGGCCGGCCTCGTCGACCTCGCGCTGCTGCCGATCTGGGGCTGGGGCCCGACGCTCGGACCCGGGCACCTCGACCCCGACCGGGCGGCGACGGCGGCGCGGATGATCGCGCCGCGGGTGGCCGTGCCGATCCACTGGGGCACCTACTCGCTGCCGTTGCCCTTACGGCTCCGGGCCGATCCGGATCGGCCCGCCCACCGCTTCCTGGCGTCGATGGAGCGCGACGCCCCCGAGGTCGAGGTGCGCCTGCTCGCGCCCGGGCAGCGCACCGAGATCGAGGCGCCCTGCCCGAGCGGGGCCGCCCCGCCGGAGGCGCCGGAATGAGCGCGCAGACCCGCAGGCGGAGCTGGCCGGTGGCGCGCCTGCTGGTGCTGTGGCTGCTGTCGACCGCCACGATCCTGCTGGCCGGCGGCCTGCTCAGCGGCGTGAACGTCGAAAGTCCCGAGGCCGCGCTTGGGGCGGCGGCGCTGCTGGGGATCCTCAACGCGCTGGTCTGGCCGGTGGTGCTCAGGTTCGCGCTCCCTCTCACCGTCCTGACCCTCGGTCTGGGGGTCATCGTCGTCAACGGCGCGGTCGTGCTGCTCGTCGCGGAAATCGCGCCGGGACTGGAAGTCTCCTCGCTGAGCGCGGGGATCCTGCTGACGATCATCGTCACGGTCGTCAACACCGCCGCCACCAGCCTGTTCGCGATCGACGACGAAGGGTTCTGGTACCGGCACGTCGTGGCCCGCTACGGCAAGCGCGCGGCGCCGTCGGGCGGGTTGGACGCTCCCGGGCTGCTGTTCCTGGAGATCGACGGCCTGGCCCACGATGTGCTGGTCCGGGCCGTGAGGGACGGCAACGCGCCGACGATGGCCCGCTGGATGCGCGAGGGCTCGCACAAGCTGGCGCGGTGGGAAACCGACTGGTCCTCGCAGACCGGCGCCTGTCAGGCAGGGCTGCTGCACGGCGACAACCACGACATGCCGGCCTTTCGGTGGTGGGAGAAGGACCGCGGCGCAGCGATCGTGACCAACCACCCGCGCGACGCCGCCGAGCTGGAGCGCCGGCGCTCGAACGGCCGCGGGCTCCTGTTCGCGGACGGCGCGAGCCGGGCGAACATCCTCTCCGGCGACGCTCCGCACAGCCTGCTGACGATGAGCACCGTCCTGAGCAGGGAGCGCCACGGCCGTATCGGGCAGGACTACTTCGCCTACTTCGCCAACCCGTACAACGTGACGCGCACGCTGGTGTTCGTCGTCCGTGAGGTGATCAGTGAGCTGTGGAGCGCTCACCGCCAGCGGCGCCTGGACGTCCAGCCCCGCATCCACCGTGGCTTCGCCTACTCGCTGGTCCGCGCCTGGGCGACGGTCATCCAACGCGACCTGCAGGTCAACTCGATCATCGCCGACATGTACGCGGGACGCCCGGTCCTGTACACGACCTTCCTCGCCTATGACGAGGTGGCGCACCACTCGGGCATCGAGCGACATGACGCCCTCGCGACGCTCGGCCAGGTCGACCGGCAGATCGGGCGCGTCGCGGCGGCCGCGGCCCACGCGCCCCGCACCGTATCGACTGGTCGTGCTCTCCGACCACGGCCAGTCGCAGGGGGCGACCTTCCTCGACCGCTACGGGACCTCGCTGGAGGACCTCGTGCAGCGGGCGATCACGGCCAGGGCGGTCGCGGTCGAAGGCTCCTCGAGCGAGGCGCTCGCCTTCCTCGGCGCATCGCTCGACGGAGGCTGCCGGCGGCAGCACGGTCGGCTCGAAGCTCGTGCGCCAGATGTCCAAGGGCGCATGCCGAGCAGGGGCGAGGTCCGCCTGGGCGAGGGCGAGGCGCTCCCGCGAGGCGGACGAGGGCGCGCCGCCAGAGGTGGTCGTGATGGCGTCCGGGTGCCTCGGGCTGATCTCCTTCCCTCGCGAGCCGGGCCGGGTCGAGCCTGGAGCGGATCAACCAGCTCTATCCGCAGCTGATCCCCGCGCTGGTCGAGCACCCCGGCATCGGCTTCATGCTCGTGCGCAGCGACGCGCACGGGGCGATCGCGGTCGGCCCGGCCGGCGTCGAACCACCTCGACGAGGGACGGGTCACGGGCGAGGACCCGCTGGCGGCCTACGGCGCGAACGCCGCCAGGCACGTCAAGCGCACCGACGGCTTCCCGCACTGTCCCGACATCGTCGTCAACAGCACCTACTGGCGCAGGCCTCGACGAGGTCGCGGCGTTCGAGGAGCTGGTCGGCTCCCACGGCGGCATGGGGGGGACCCAGTCGTTCCCCTTCGTTCTGCATCCCGCCGAGCTGACCCTGCCGACAGAGGAGCTCATCGGCGCCGAAGCGGTCCACCGCGAGCTGCGCCGGTGGCTGGTGGAGCTCGGGCACGAGGAGTACCGCATGCCCGCCGAGCCGGCGAGGCCCGCTCTCGAGGAGGCGCCTCCCGAGCCCGGCGCGAGGGCGCCGCAGGAGGCTGACGCCTGACGCTCAGGCTTCGAGCGCCGGCCCCGCTCGCGCGTCGAGAAGTCCCGCACCCCTCTCGCCGGCTTCGTCCGGCTCGGTCTCGGCCGGGTCGCGCTGCAGAGGCTCCGCGGGCAGGGCCCGCGCGAACCACAGCGCGACGAGCACGAACATCGCCGCCAGCAGCAGCGCGTGCTTGAGCGCTTCGATCTGGGCCGCTTCGTACTCCGCCACGACCGCCTCGGTCTGGGACTTCGGCAGTCCGGCGGCTTCGGACTGCGCGCGCGCCGTGGAGCGGGAGACCATCGCCAGCCCCTCCTCGGTCTGCTTGCCGATCTGCTGAGCGAGTGATGGGGGCACCGCCGGATCGGCCTCGATGCGCTGCTGGAAGCCGCTCGTCAGGCCCGTGAGCAGAACCGCGCCGATCAACGCCGTGCCGAGCGAGGAGCCGAGGTTCTGAGCGGCGCCCTGCACGCCGCCGGCCTCGCTGGAGCGAGCCTCGCCCACGGAGGACATCACCACGTTGCCGAGCTGCGAGATCACCAGGCCGATCCCGGCCCCGAAGCCGGCCAGCGAGAGCGCGAACGGAACCGAGGAGAGCGTCACCGAGACGGTCAACATCAGGCCGACGATCGACGGGAACAGCAGGATCAGGCCGGCGTGCACGATCGAGCGTGGCGAGCGCCGCTTGGCCAGGCGCGCTCCGGCCAGCGCGGCGACCATCAGCGTCACCGACATCGGCAGGATCTTCAGGCCCGTCTGGAGCGCGTCTTCTTCGAGCACCAGCTGCAGGAACAGAGGCAGCACGAAGAACGTCCCGGCCAGGATCAGGTACTGGGAGACGATCGTCGAGAGGCCGGCCCGCATCTGCGGGATGTGAAGCAGGTCAGGCGCCAGCAGCGGCGTCCCGCCCGCGTCCGACACGCGCTGCTCCCAGCGGGCGAAGGCGCCGAGCACGACCACCCCGGCGGCGATCATGAACGGGACGATCGAGATCCCGAACGGCGTGATCCGCGTTCCTCCGATCGTCAGCGCGCCGGTCGGCCTCAGAAAGCCCCATTCGCTGATCTTGAGGATCCCGAACACCGTCAGCCCGAGCCCGAGCGCCGAGAGCGCCGCGCCGACCCTGTCCAGTCGGGGCGGGTTCTCGACAGCGCGATCCCCGATACGGCGCACCTGGGTGAGCATCACGATAACGGCGAGACTCTCCGCGGCGAATACGACGCGCCAGCTGAGCGCGGTCGTCACGAACCCTCCGATCACCGGGCCGGCCGCGGCGCCCGCGCCGGCGACACCGCCCAGCAGGCCGAAGGCGAGCGCCCGTTCGGTGCCGGAGTAGTTGGCCGCGGTCAATGCCGCGATCGCCGGGATCACCATCACCGCGCCGATCCCCTCGATGCCCGACCAGCCGATCAGCAGCACGGTGATGTTCGGGCTCAGCGCGGTCGTCAGCGAGCCGATCCCGTAGACGGCCAGGCCGATCGCGAAGATGCGCCGCCGGCCCCAGATGTCGCCGAGCTTGGCTCCGGTCAGCATGAAGGCCGCCATCACCAGGGTGTAGGCGGTGATCGCCAGCTGCAGTTTGGGGACGGTCGTGTGCAGGTCCTTGACGACCTGGGAGATCGACACGTTCATGACCGTCGTGTCGAGCACCATCACGAACTGGGCCATGCCCAGCACGAGCACTACGGTGCGGCTACGCATTCGCGCTCAGCCCGGCGATCCCGTTGCGCAGCAGGACCGCCGCGAGCAGCACCATGATCACTCCGGCGACCGTGCGAGCGCGACGTTCAAGCCAGCCCCGAACGGATCCGAGCACCCGTTCGGTGGCGGAGCGGTCGACCGCGAGCATCACCAGCGCGACCGACAGCGGCAGCAGTGAGACGAGCGCGAACCCGCACCACGCGGCCACGTACTGGGCGGTGCTGGGGTTGACCTGGGAGATGTCCTTCAGGGCGATCGGGATGAAGCCGCCGGCGTTCCCCAGCCCTGCGCCCGCGCCCAGAACCGCGATCGCCGGCGATTCGACCACCCGGCTCATCTGCTCGATCATGCCCGCCGCGCGCTTCGGGTCGGCGGGGCGGCGCAGCAGGCGCACCGTGAAGACGAGCACCGCCAGGCCGGCGAGCACGTCGAGCACGGCCACCCAGGTCTTCGGGCTGCTCTCGTTGGGCGAGTGCGCGACGTCGCCGATGACGAACGCGGCGACGATGCCGACGGCGAGGGTCGCCCCGAGCGCGCCCAGGTAGAACAGCAGGCCGCGTACGCATCGGGTGCCTGCTCAGCACGAGCGAGAGCACCGAGAAGGAGAGCGTCGTGGGCGAGAGCATCGCGGCCAGCGCAACCAATGCGAGCTCTGCGACGACCGAGCTCACGGCGTCCGGGAGGGCGTTGTTTGCGCTCGCCGGGCAGCGTCCCGGCGTCCTCCGGGACACCGGCGCCTGTACGGCGGGCTGGGGCGCTCCGGGCGCATCGCGACGTCATCCTAGGCACGGGCCCGGGAGAGCGCTTCATCCGGTCCAGGCGATGATCTCCCCAGCCCAGGCGGGAAGATCGGCCGAGGAGGGCTGATCGAACGACACGAAGGGACACGCCGATGGGCGGTTGTCTCGAGGGCTATGGAGTGCGCTCGGACCGCGCACGGGGGCGGTCCCGGCGCCAGTCGCGGGCGCGCGGGCCCCGGTCTCGGGGAGACGGATGACGGGCTCGGTCCCGATCAGGGTTGCGATCGCCGACGACAGCCACATGATCCGCGAGGCGGTGCGGGCGATGCTCGCCGAGGAGCCCGAGGTCGAGCTCGTGGGCGTCTGTGCCGACGGCGCAGAGCTGGAAGAGCTGATCGCGGTGCAGCATCCCGACGCGGTCGTCGTCGACATCCGCATGCCGCCCTCGGGCGAGCGGGAGGGGATCCGCATCGCGACGGCCCTGCGCCAGAGCGACCCGCAGATCGGCGTCGTGGTGCTCAGCCAGTACGTCGAGTCGGCATACGCCGTCGAGCTCATGCAGGAGGGGACCGGCCGCCGGGCGTACCTGCTCAAGGAGCGCCTGCGCGATCGCGCGGAGCTGCTCGAGGCGATCCGCGCCGTCGTCGCCGGCGGCTCGGTGATCGATCCTGCCGTGGTGGACGCGCTCGTGGAGGGCCGCTGCCGCGAAGCGCGCTCGCCGCTCTCGGTTCTCACCCCGCGTGAGCTGGAGGTCCTCGCCGAGATCGCGGAGGGCAAGAGCAACGCGGCCATCGCGGCCTCCCTGGACCTCAGCCGGCGAGCAGTCGAGAAGCACATCAACTCGGTCTTCGCCAAGCTCGACCTGCCGCCGCCGCAGGACGTGAGCCGGCGGGTGCTCGCGGCGATCGTGTTCCTGACCGAAGACCGGCGGCTGCTCCCTCCGGCGCTTCCCTGAGTGGCTCTCAGGCCGGGGTTTCGCGCCGGCGACCGAGGTTCGAGACGATCAGCGCGACGACCGTCACCAGGTAGAGCTGTCCGAGCAGCGCCTCGGTGACAGAAAGCGTGTGACCGAGGTTGCTGCGCGCGGTCAGGTCGCCGTAGCCGAGCGTCGACAGCGTCGTGAAGCTGAAGTAGATGCAGTTGGCCACCGTCGCGGGGACTTCCTGCCCGAACAGGGGAGGCCCTCCGACTTTGTCGATCGCTCCGTAGACGAACGCAAAGAACATCCCCAGCAGCAGGTAGACGCAGAGCACCCCGAATACGGCCTGCACCGTCACCTGCCGGGTCCGGCGCAGCCCGCGTGTCACGCCGAGGACGATCGACGGCGGCGCGAGCGCGACGAGCAGGGCGCTGACGAGTCGCGTGGAGAGTTCGTCGACGGTGCCGGCCAGCGCCTGGATGAGGCTGAAGGCGCTCGTCGCAGCCACCAGGGCGATCGCGACATGCACCGCAGACCGGCGCACTTCGCTGGCCCACAGCGCCAGCAGCAGCGTGACGCCGAGCAGCACGTCGACCACGAACTGCTCCCATCTCCCCGGTTCGGCGACGCCCTGGATCAGGAAGGCGAGCACTATCGCTATCAGCAGCAGGCCGTAGCGCTGCCGTTCGTCGCGGAGCCTGCGCCGGCGTTCGGGTCCCTGGGCCGCGGCACTCACCGAGGGCCACGATCTCACACGAGACGGACGCCCCTGCGCGGGCAGCCGGCGCCGGGCTCGGCCCCTCGCATGGCTCGAATCGACCTCGCGCGGTGGTGTACGCACCAACGCGATGCAGATGCCGGCTTCCTTGCCGCACCACCATCGCGAGGGGATCCTTGGTGTAGCGCTCACATGAATCCCACGACGACACCAGCGTCAGCGCCATCCGCGCGCGAGCGAGCCCCGGGCAGACGGCGGAGGGCGCGAGCTCGAGCGGGGCCGGACGCGCCCGATGCCGCGGCACAAGCCCGCGGCGGGGGTGCCCAACGGCTGCGCCAGCGCCCGACGCGCCCGAGCCCGAAGGTCTTTCGCGGCTCGGTGGCCAGGCCCCGTCTGGCGCGGCGCCTGGTCGGGGAGCGTGACGCCTCGACTGTCGTCATAGCCGCGCCCCCGGGCTACGGGAAGACGGCGCTGCTGGCCGAGTGGGCCGAGCACGACCCGCGGCCGTTCATCTGGGCCGCGCTGTGCGAGCGGCACAACGACCCGGCCCACCTGCTCACCTCGCTGGCGCTCGCCCTCGACGAGCTCGAGCCTCTGGACCCCGGGCTGCTCGAGGCGGCTCTCGCGCTCGACGGGGCAGGCTCGCCGGGGGAGGTGGAGGATCTGCTCAGCCACCTCACCCCGCTGCTCGCAGCGATGGGCGCCACGAGGCAGCCCGCGGTGCTCGTGCTCGACGATCTGCAGACACTTCGTTGCAGGCAGGCCCTCGACGTGGTCTCGGCGTTCGCGGCGGCGATGTCCCCGGCGGGGAAACTCGCCGTCGCCTCGCGCGGCGAGCCCGACCTCTCGCTGGGCCGGCTGCGCGTCGAGCACTCGCTCCTGGAGCTCGGTGCCGACGACCTGGCCATGACCTCCTATGAGGCCCACCAGCTCCTGGCCGGCAGCGGCGTGGAGCTCGGCCGCGCGGACCTCGAGCGGCTCGTGGCGGTTACCGAGGGCTGGCCCGCGGGGCTCTACCTCGCGTCGCTCTCGCTGCGCACCGAGCCAGACGCCGGGGCCGCGGTACGGGGCTTCACGGGCGAGGAGCATTCGGTCCGCGCGTATGTGACCGATGAGATCCTGGCGCCGCTGGTCCCGGAGCTGCGCGAGTTCCTGGTGCGGACCTCCGTTCTCGCTGTTCTCTCGAGCGGAGCGTGTGACGCGGTCCTCGAGCGCGTGGGTTCGGCCGGTGTCCTGGCCGAGCTGTCGAGCAGCGGCTTGATGTTGGCGCCGATCGACTCCGGCCATCGGCGGTTCAGGTGCCAATCGATGCTCAGGAACGTGCTGCTGGTGGAGCTCGAGACCGCTCACGCCGACGAGGTCGAGGACCTGCACATGCGAGCAGCCGCGTGGTGCACGGCTCAGGGGGACATGGAGGCGGCGGTCGATCACGCTGTCGCATCGGGCGACGCCGATCGAGCCGGCGGGTTGATCTGGGAGCATTTCGCGGCCGGTGCCCACCAGACTCCTGACGCGAGGCTCGAGCGGTGGCTGGGCGCCTTCAGGGAGGATCAGGTCGCGGACTGCGCCGCACTGGCTCTCTCGGCCGCCCATGTCCAGCTGGGGATGGGACGCCTCGACCTCGCCGAGCGATGGGCGAGGGCGGCTTCCGGCGCGATCGAGCGCGAGCCGGACGTCGAGCCACCGCGCTCGATCGTGGCCGGGCTGGCCCTGATCGAGGCGGCCGCCGGCAGGGAGGGTCCGGCGAGAATGAACGAGCAGGCAGAGCGAGCCTACGCGCTGGTCGACGAGGACAGCCCGTGGCGCCCCGCCTGTTGCCTGCTACGCGGCGTCTTCCGCCACCTGTCCGGCGACCGCGATGGGGCGCGGGAGATGTTCGGCGAGGCGGTCCATCGCAGCGCGGCGGCCGCGTCCCAGACGGAGGTGCTGGCGCTCGCGCAGATCGCGCTGATGGACGCCGAGGATCTCGACTGGGAGTGCGCGCAGGACCGCGTCGGGCTGGCCGTCGAGCGCATGACCGCCCACGGGCTCGCCGATCACGCGACCTCCGCGCTGGTGCTCGCCATCTCGGCGTGGATCGCGGGGCGGCAGGGCAACGCGGAGCAGGCCAAGCGAGATCTGCGACGCGCGAGCACCCAGCTGGGGAAGCTCGACGCGTTCATGCCCTGGTATCTGGTGGAGACGCGAGTCGTCCTCGCGAGGGTCGCGATTCGCCTCGGGGACGTGGTTCAGGCCCGCGCGCTGCTCTCTCAGGCGTCTCGCGTGGTCCGGTCGACTGAGGATTGCCCGGTCTTCCACACGTGGTTGGACGACGCGTGGGGGATGATCGATGAGCTCAGCGCCGTCGCGCTGAGTGGACCGAGCTCGCTGACGATGGCCGAGCTGCGGATCCTGCGGTTCCTGCCGACCCACCTGTCGTTCCGCGAGATCGGCGAACGGCTGCACGTGTCGACCAACACGGTCAAGAGCCAGGCGCACTCGATCTACGGCAAGCTCGGCACCAGCTCCCGCTCGCAGGCCGTCGCCCGCGCTGCAGCGCTCGGCCTGATCAGCGTTACGGTCGTCTAGAGCCGGCCCTCGGGCGCTTGGACCCGGCCCTGGTTCAGCGAGGGAAGCGGGCGCTGGCGAGTTGCGGGAATGCCGCGGGCGAACATCGGGTGTCCCCCACGCACATTCGAAAGACCGGTGTTAGGGTGCTTGCACGAACGCAGGCAGGCGTGCCCACACCCGGCTTGCCGGGGGTGGTGTCCGTGGAGCGCCTGGATGCGTGCGCCGGAGAGCGCCAAAGCGACCTCGGGGGCCGTGATGTTTGGGGAGAAAGACTTCTGGAGCGCGGGGCTCGGTCGGTGGTCCGCCAGCCCGTCCCGCCCCGGTCTGGCCGTCCGCCGCCCGTCGATGCGCCTGCCGGCGCCGGTAGCGCTCGCGAGCATCGTCGCGGCAGGGACGACAGCGGCGATCGGCATCGGCCTCCTGGCCGCGGAAGACCCGATCGCCCAGCCGGCCGACGTCGCGATCGCGCTGCGCATGGCGATCATCGTCGCGCTGACGCTGGCCGGCGCATGCGTGCTGGCGGCGGGCTGGTCAAGGCGCATGGGCCACCTGCTCGTTTTCGCGGCGGCGTACTCGTGTGTGTGGCTTCTCAACGGCTCCACTCGTCCGCTGTTGTTCGGGGCCGGCGTGATCGCGACCGGGGTCGCGCCTGTGGTGTTCGCCTACCTGATGCTGGCCCATCCCACCGGACGCCTGCGCTCGCGCGGCGAGGCGGTCTTTCTCCTGGGCACCGGCACGGTCGGGGTGGTGGCGTGGAGCGCCGCCGTCCTGACCACCGCCACGCGGCCCGTGGCAACGCCGCTGCTGCTGTGCCCGCACCAGTGTCCGCGCAACGTCTTCTATCTGGCGTCAGGCCCGACGGGGGCCTTGCGGCCGCTGATCGTCACGGCCTGGATCGTCCTCACGGTCGGCACGTTCGTCCTGATGCTTCGCCGACTGGTCCGCGCCTCCATGCCCGTTCGTCGCTCGATCGCCCCGGTCGCCGCCACGGCGGGAACGATCGCGGCGCTGCTCGTCGTGTTCCTGCTCGCGCGGGTGACTGGCTCGCGCGCGACCGGCGGTGTGGGCGACGCCTACGTCGGAGCCGCCGTGGCGGTGCCGCTTGCGATCGTCGCCGGGCTGATCCTCGAGCGCCTCTACATGGGTCGGGCGCTGGTCGAGTTCGTCAAGCTGATCTCCCAGGAGGGGGTGTCCGACGTCCAGGCGCTGATGGCCAGGACCCTGCACGACCCCTCACTGCGGATCGTCTACCGGCGTCCGACTCTCGGGACGCTCGTCGACGCCTCGGGTTCCAGCGCCGAGCTGCCTGCTCGTGGACGGAATCGCGCCTGCACCGAGATCACTCGCAACGGGCGAACGATCGCCTCGGTCCTCTACAGCCCCGAGCTCTCCGATCAGGAGCGATTCATACACGCCGCCGGCGACGCCGCGATCGCGACGCTGCAGAGGGAGCAGCTCGAGGCCGAGCTCGCAGCATCCACATCCGACCTGGCTGCCTCGCGCCGGCGCCTGGTCGACGTCGCGGACGCCGAGCGCCGGCGGATCCAGCGCGACCTCCACGACGGAGCGCAGCAGCATCTGCTGGCGATGCGCATGAAGCTCGACCGCGCCGTCGAGGCGATGCACACCGAGCCGCGCCGGGGCGAGACGATCCTTGTCGAGATCGGACACGACATGGAGGACGCGCTCAGCGACATCCGCTCCCTGGCCGCCGGCGTGTACCCGCCGCTGCTCGCGGCCTACGGGCTCGAGCAGGCCCTGCGTTCGGTCGCTCTGCGCGTGTCGATCGACGTGTCGCTGACGGCACGCGGGTTGGGTCGCTACTCCCCCGAGGTCGAGGCAGCGGTCTACTTCTGCTGCCTGGAGGCGCTCCAGAACGTCGTCAAGCACGGGGGCGAGGGCGCGTCGGTCGCGCTCGCCCTCGCCCAGGAGGACGGCGCGCTCCAGGTGCTCGTCGCCGACGCGGGGACCGGCTTCGATCCCGGCGCGAGGAGCCGGTCGGGGGGGCTCGTGAACATGCGCGACCGCATCGAGGCCGTCGGCGGACGGCTCGAGATCAGCTCGGCGGTGGGCGCGGGAACGCGCGTGTGGGGGAGCGTCCCGGCTTGTCCGCGCTAGAGCGCCAGCCCGGCTCGCGCCGGATCCGCGTCGCGCTCGCGGACGACTCCTACGTGATCCGTGAGGCGCTGAAGACGATGCTGGCCGAGGACCCCGATATCGAGCTCGTCCGGGTCTGCTCCGACGGCAACGAGCTGCGGAGCGCGATCGAGCACGATCGCCCCGACGTCGTGATCGTCGACGTGCGCATGCCGCCCTCTGGAACCGATGAGGGGATCCGCCTGGCGAGGCGGCTCCGCGAGAGCGATCCGGGGATCGGCGTGGTCGTGCTCAGCCAGCACGTCGAGCCCGCCTACGCCGTCGACCTGATGGCCGACGGCACGAGCGGACGGGCCTACCTGCTGAAGGAGCGGATTCGCGAGCGGGCCGAGCTCGTCCGGGCCGTCCAGGCGGTGGCCGAAGGAGGGTCGGCGATCGACCCGCTGGTCGTGGAGGCGCTGATCGCTGGCAGATCCCGCGCGAAGCAGTCTGCACTGGCGGACCTGACTCCGCGTGAGGTCGAGATCCTCGCCGAGATCGCCCAGGGCAGGAGCAACGCGGCGATCGCCGAGTCGCTGGTGCTCTCCAAGCGGGCCGTCGAGAAGCACGTGAACTCGATCTTCGCCAAGCTTCCGCTGTCCGAGCCGCACCGGGCGAGTCGTCGGGTGGAGGCTGCCCTAGCCTACCTCGCCGCTGACGGAAGGCTGAGCTCAGCCAAGGCGGAGTCCTCGTCGCTTAGCACCCTCCGCTGAGCGACGGGAGCGGTCGAAGAGCCCGTGACGGCCGAGCCCCGAGGCCGCGGCGCGAGGGCGGTCAGGCCGTCAGGATGGTCTGGGGCGGCACGTACACGACGAGCGTGCGGGCGACCCGATCCTGAAAACAGCGACTCCTGCTGTCCCAGAGCATGATCCAGAAGCCGGCGAGCAGCGGGATCGCGGCGAGGCACAGCGCGGCGAACCTGACCAGCGCTCGGCGCGGCTTCAGGGGCCCTCGCCGGTGCGCGTCGATCACCCTGATCGACATCACCCGCGCGCCCGGCGTCTGGCCGGTCGTCGACCAGAAGAAGACGAAATAGGCGAAGGACCAGATCACCCACAGGCCGGCCATCACGGCCGCAATGGCGTCTTGGGCCTGCGAGGGAATGTGAAGGAGCGAGAGGCCCAGCCCGACTGTGACCGCGACCAACGCCGCCACGCCGTTGACGATCGCGGCATCGAGCGCGAGCGCGATCGCCCGTGTGACGAGGCCCGCGTAGATCGGGGCGCCGTTCGCGCTCGCCGTGGCCGCGACCGGGCCAGTGGGGCCGCGCAGGCGACGGATCGCCTCGCTCTGGGCGCGGGCGGTGCGCGAATGGATCGGTGGTGTGCTCATGGCGAGGTCGGCGGAATGTTGGGCGAGAGGGGGGTGTCGATCGACTCGAGCCCTCCGCCGCCACGGCGGCGACGCAGCCTCTGGGCGAGGCGCTGGACCCGGACATCGGCGTCGCGCGAACGGTCGCGAGCCTTTTCGGCGACCTGATCGAGAAAGCCTGTGCCCTGATGGGCGATCGCCTCGGTGACCGACGGGCTGCGAGCGATCTCGTCCACCAGGATCCACACCGCCTCGCTCTCCAGCACCTGTGCGATCAGCTCCTCGGGCAGCGTGCTCTGGAAGGCGGCCGTGAGGATACGCTCGAGCTCGGGGCCGCTGAGCACGCGGTCGGCGACCTGTTCGGCGATACCGTCCTCGAGCATGTGCTCGGCGATGCGCTGCGTCACCCCGGAGGCCTCGACGCGGGCGATCAACTGGTCGGTGAAGTCGGGCTCGAGCAGCCGCGTGACGATCGCGTCGACGGTCGCGAGCAGGGCGCGCTCGCCAGCCGCCGTGAGAGTCCCGCGGGCGCGCCGCTCGACGTCGGCACGCGTCTCGAGTACCGCGGCCGCAGTCCTGGCGGGTAGGCTCAGCAGGCTGAGTCCGGCGTTCGATGCGGAGCTGAGGAGACTCAGTGCAGGATCCGATCTCGATGGTCGGGCCGATGCGCACGGCCCTTCCGGATGAGGGTTCTCGCCATTGAATCTACCCCTGGTGGCCCCCGCTGGCAAAGGGGGTGGACACCACTTCGGCGGGGTGCGTGCAAGTGTCGGCGCGATGTGCGCGCTCGCCGGCGCCGGGAACCCGGCCCGCTGGCTGCGGGCCGGGTCCTGTCGGACGGCGTTTCAGGGAGCGACCTGCCGCCACGTGACGCTCGCGGTCAGATGCCCTGACCGTAGTTGCTGCACGTCGCCTTGAACGACGGGTTCGGGCTGGATCCCAGCTGGTTGAGGACGTTCTGCAGTGACGGCGAGTCGTCGAACATGCCGATGTGAGCGACCGGATCCGACGGGCACTGCTGCTGGACGGTGATGTCGGTCACGTTCGACCCGCTGAGGAACGCATGCTGGTATGGCGTCACGACCTCGTCGTGAGTGGTCTCGATGACGACGTATCTCACCCCGGCCACGACCGGTTCCCCGGAGCCGAACAGCTTCTTCATGAACGATGAGGTTTCTGTCTGTTCGGGCAACGACGGGGCACCGAGGAGTTCGAGCAGGCCGGTCGCGAATTCAGTGGCGAACGGGAAGTTTTCGAGTAGCTTCGTGAGCCCGCTCAGCGTCGTTCCGTGATTGCTCGGCGCGAGCCCGATCAGCTCGTTCACCTTCGAGGAGCCGCCCAGGTACCTGATGTAGTAGTTGGGCATCATGCCGCCTTGGGAGTGGCCGACCAGATCGACCTTCGAGGCTTTCGTTTTGGACAGCACGCTGCTCACGAACGACGAGAGTTCCTTGGCCGAGTTTTCGATGTGGCCGAGCCCGTCCACGCGCGGTCCGATGAACGGCCAGACTTCAAACGAGGCCAGCGTCGCGCCGTAGTTGAACCCGTAGACGCAATAGCCTTCGTTCGCCAGCAGCGGCGCGAGCGTCACCCAGTTGGAGCCCTCGTCGGCCAGCGTCGCGTGCACCAGCACGACCGGATAGGGATGCGCCGAGGACGGTTTGCAGCCGTTGTTGCCCCCTTCGAGCGCTTCCGGTTCCCACGTCTCGTTCCAGATCGCGTCACCGAGCGCGCTGCCCCCGTAGGGAACCGAGTATTTCGCGCTGGCCACAGCCGGCGCGACCATCGCCATCAGCGCAGCGGCGGCCGCAGCGACCAGCATGGCCTTGAACTTGATCATCAAGCCTCTCCCCGTTTGAGTTGTAGTCATCTCCACGGCTGTCCCGCCCTCCCCGCGGAGCGAGCAGCCGGACCCTCAGAGAAACGCGAGCATCCTAAGGCGGCGGCGAGCGGCCGGTCAACCCCCGGAACGGCCTGCATTGCAGACCTTTGCGTGATCTCCCGCCCCGGCGGCGATGGCCGGTCCACGCAGGATCGGGGCGTTCGCCAGACTGCCCGGATGGCCAACCCCGACAGCTCTCCTCCACGCCTGCGGCCGAGCATGGCCACCCATCGTCAGCTGAGGAGCTTCGCGCGTCGCCTTGCGGTGCTGGGCGCAATCGTCCTCGCTCTGCTGCTGTTGGGCGCGCTCGGGCTGATGGTCACCGAAGGCGTCGGCCTCTGGTATGCCTTCCGCTGGGCGCTCGACACGTCGGCCACTGTGGGCAACTTCCCGCAGCCGCGGACGACCGGGGGTCAGATCGTCGAGGTCGCGCTGGTGCTGCTGGGGGTCGGTACCCTCTTCTACGCCCTGGCCACGGTCGCCGAGCTGTTCGTCGCGGGGCACCTCGCCGACCTGCTGGTACTCCGGCGCTCCCAGAGGATGATCGACTCGCTCACCGGCCATCACATCGTCTGCGGCTTCGGCCGGGTCGGGCGCCAGGTCGCCCGCGACCTGCACGCCGCCCGGGCCGCGTTCGTCGTGGTCGATACCGACCCTGAGAACCGCCAGCACGCGGAGGCCCTCGGGATGCCGTTCCTGGAGGGCGACGCCTCCGACGACAGCGTGCTGGAAGAGGCCGGCATCGCGCGGGCGCGATCGATCGTCGTCTGCGCGGACTCCGACGCGAACAACGTGTTCATCACCCTGACGGCCCGCGAGCTCCGGGCCGACGTCGCGATCGTTGCGAGGGCCGCCAGCGAGGACACAGAGAAGAAGCTCAAACGGGCCGGAGCGGATCGCGTGATCTCCCCCTACAAGTCCAGCGGCGCCGAGATGGCGAGGCTCGCGCTGCATCGCCAGCTCAGCGGCGTGGTGCACGTCGACGTCCAGTACCGCATGGAGGAGATCGAGGTGGGGGAGACGTGCGACGCCCTGGGGCAGACGGTGGGCGACATCAGGGGCGGCTCGATGATCGTGGGGCTGCGCCGCGGGGAGCAGTTCCAGCCGCAGCCGCCCGCCGAGACAGCTTTGCTGGCCGGCGACGTGATCGTCGCGATTGGCACCCCTGCGACGCTCGAGCGCCTCGAGACCCTGCTCGACGAGCGGGCCTCCTGAGGCGCGCTCGAGTCGTCCGATCATCCTCGTCCGGCGCCAGCCGAGCTGGGCTGAGCCGGGCCGGCGTCCCGGCGCTCCGTCGCGGCGTAGCATCGGAGGCGCGATGGATGCGGTGAACCAGCTTGGACCCGCAGATGCAGCGGCCTTCGGCTCGAAGGTGGTCGCGAACGTGGCGCGGGGGGTCAGGGTGACCGAGCGGGTCACCAGGGAGCTGCTGATCGCGCTGCTGGCAGGCGGCCACGTGCTGATCGAGGATTACCCGGGCGTCGGCAAGACCTCGCTGGCGCGCGCGATGGCGGCCTCGGTCGAGGCCGAGGTGGCGAGGGTCCAGTGCACGGCGGACATGCTTCCCGCCGATCTGGTCGGCGCCAACGTCTTCAACCAGCGAGACGGGCGCTTCGAGTTCCGCCCCGGCCCCGTGTTCGCGAACCTGGTGCTGGTCGACGAGATCAACAGGGCCTCCGCGAAGACGCAGTCGGGGCTGCTCGAGTGCATGCAGGAGCGCCGCGTGACCGTCGACGGAACCACGCATGAGCTGGCACGTCCGTTCATGGTGCTTGCGACGCAGAACCCTGTCGAGCTCGACGGGACCTACGCGCTGCCGCAAGCCCAACTCGACCGTTTCATGGTGCGCCTCTCGCTGGGCTACCCGTCGGCGGACGACGAGGCCGCCATGCTCGCCGACCACGTCGCCGGCGACCGCGTGCTCGATCTCTCACCGGTGAGCACCATCGGCGAGGTCGTTGCCGTCCAGGAGGCGATCGCGACGGTCCACGCCAGCGAGGTGCTGCGACGCTACGTGGTCGCGCTGCTCGAGCAGACACGCCGCGACGAGCGAACCGAGCTCGGAGCCAGCCCCAGGGCCGGGCTGATGCTGCTGCGGGCGGCGAGCGTACAGGCATCCCTGCAGGGCCGCGACCACGTCCTTCCCGACGATGTCCAGGTGCTCGCACAGGCGGTGCTGGGCCATCGGCTGCTGCTCGCGCCCGGCGTGCCGGACGCCGCCCGCCCGGAGATCGTCCGGGGCGCGGTCGACGCGGTGCCGGCGCTGTGAGCCGAGCGGCGCGGGTCGCGACGCTCGGGATCGCCCTCGTCGCGCTGGGCGGGGCGTTCGGTGTCTCGCCGCTGTACGTGCCGGGTGTGGCACTCGTGCTGATCGCGATCGTCGCGGAGCTCAGCGTGAGGCTGGCCGCGGATCACGCCGCGGTCGCCATGGAGCTGGCCGCGGAGACCGTCGAAGAGGGGTTCCCCGCGACCCTGCGCGTGAGCGCCGGGGGCTGGCCCTTCCTGCTGAGCAAGGGTGAGCTGTGCGTGCTGCCCGATGCCGCTCCGACCCCGGTTGCGTTCCGGGGCCTCGAGCGATCGCTGGAGCTGCGACCCGCGCGTCGCGGCGAGTACGCCGTCGGCCCCAGCACGGTGCGGCTGGCTGATCCCTTCGGGATCTGCGTGCGTCGCCGCGCCTCGGCGCCAGGTCGGCTCCTGGTGTTGCCAAGGCTCGAGCGGATCGGTTGCGAGGATCTCGAGTCGGTCCTCGGACTCGGCGGCGCCCGGTCGCTGCGCGATGACGGCATCGAGGTCGAGGGCCTGCGGGCCTACAGGCCGGGTGCGCCGGCGTCGCGAATCCACTGGCTGACAGTGGCCCGCACGGGTGAGCTGGTCGAGCGCCGCGCTCAGCAGGACGCGGACGGCCTGCCGGTGATGATCGTGCTGGACGCTGCCGCGCCGGCGGGCGGCGAGGCGCTTGACATGGCCGTCCGGGCTGCTGCGTCGCTGTGCGTCGGGATCGCCGCCATGGGCGGCTGCTCGCTGCTGCTCCCCGGAAGCCAGGAGGCTCAGCCTGTCAGGCCCGACCTGACCTCCTGGCCCTACCTGCATGCGCGCCTGGCGCTCGTGCAGGCGGGCGCCGGGCCGGCGTGGCGCGTGGCGGAGCGCGCCCCCCTGGTGATCTGGGTGGGCGCCAGGCGACCCGACGGCGGGCTCGGCGCCGGCAGGGTCGCTTGCACGGTATCGCCCCTCGCCCGCGAGGACCGCAGGGTGATGTTCGGCCTGTGCGGTTGCGCCGTACAGGCCGCCGGTGGCGTGGTCGCGGGCCTGGCATGAGCGCGCTGCCGGACAGACGGCTCGTGCTCGGGCCCGCGTCCGGCGAGCGCCGCGAGCGAACGTCATGGCGGCTGTGCGTCTTCTTCGCGCTGACCGCCTTCGCCTCGCTGCAGTACGCGCAGCTGCTCAGCGCACCGCCGGTCGGCCGCCTGCTGGGCGCAGTGGCGATCGCCACCGTGGGCTGCGGCACGCTGACGCTTCGTCGCGACGGGCGCCCGCTGCTGGCCCGAGTCCCGGTGCGGGTCGCGGTCCTGCTCGCGACCCTGGCGCTCGCGACGATCGCGCTGGGCGTTCCCGCGCATCTGCTCTCACCGGCGTCCTGGCCGAGGCTCGCCCGGCACGTCGAAGATGGCGTCGCGGGCCTGGGTAGCTGGCTGTGGCCGTATCGGGGCAACCAGGACTGGTCGCGGCTGGCGGTGCTGCTCGTCGTACCGGTCTGCCTCGTGGCAGCCGGAACCATCTGCTTCTGGCCGGGGCGTGGCGAGCCGCAGGGCCGCCGGGCGATCGCCCTGGCGCTGCCCGTCGGGCTGTTCCTGGCAGGTGCGGCGAACACCCCCGGGTCGGTGCCCGGTCTGCGCGGCCTCGTCCTGCTGGCACTGATCGCCGCGTGGCTGTGGCTGCCGGGCATCGGCTCGCACGACGCGCCGAGGGCGGCGCGCTGGCTGCTGGCGTGCTCGGTCGTGGCGCTGCTCGTCCGTCCGGTCCTGAGCTCGTCGGGCGCGTGGATCGGCTTCCGCGAAAACGTCGCCGTGGGGGTGTCCTTCCAGTGGGACCAGCTGTATGGCCCGATCTCGTGGCCGCGCTCGGCGGCGAAGATGCTCGAGGTCTCGGAGCCGCACCCGGAGCTGCTGCGGGTCACCGCGCTCGATCGGTTCGACGGCCTGCGCTTCCTGCGCTCTGACGCTCCGCCCGGATCGGCCGGGCTCGACGTGGGCGGCGGCCCGCGACCCAGGTCCTGGTACACGCGGGCGGTCGTCACCGTGTCGGGGCTTCGCTCGACGCTGCTCGCCGACGGCGGCGGAGTGCCCGTCGCCGTGCGCTGGCTGGGACGCGGTTCCCCGGCCATTGCGCGGCAGGCGGATGGGACCCTGATGGCGCGCCCGGCCGCGCAGGCGGGCGGTCTGTATGTCGTCACCTCCTACACGCCGCAGGCGACGCCGGCGATGTTGCGCCGCGCGCCGCGCAGCTACCCGAGGGCCTACGTCCCCTACACCCAGTTCGAGCTTCCGGGCCGCTCGGCCTCGGCGCTCCTGCGCCCCGATCTCGCGGCCGACGCGCGACAGAGCGCGCAGGCCGGCGCGCTCGTCGGGCCGCTGCTGCCCGGCCGCTCAGCCGCGGCCGACGCGCGGGTTGCGGTCTCCCCGTACGGGCCGATGCTGGCGCTCGCGCGCGGTCTGGCCAGAGGAGCCTCGACCGATTACGACGTCGCCGAGCGGATCCAGCGCTACCTGCTGGCCAACTACGCCTACGACGAACACGTCCCCCAGGCTCGCTACCCGCTGGAGGCGTTCCTGTTCGAGCAGCGCCGCGGCTATTGCCAGCAGTTCTCCGGCGCGATGGCGCTGATGCTGCGGATGGACGGGATCCCGGCCCGCGTGGCGTCGGGCTTCAGGCCGGTCGTGTTCGACCCCTCGATCGGCAGCTGGCGGCTTCGCGCGCTCGACGCGCACTCCTGGGTCGAAGTGTTCTTCGCGGGGATCGGATGGGTGCCGTTCGACCCCACGCCCCCCGCACCGGTCGCCGTGCTGCCATCGAGCGGGCTCGTGTCGAGATCGGTGGTCCTGGGCCTGGGCGCGGCCGCCACAGGGCGGGGCACGCGGCATGCCGGGAAGGCATCGCTGGCGCGGCGCCCCAAGCAGGCGGCGCCCGGCGAGGGATCCGTCGCCCTGGATCTCGGGATCGGGCTCGCCGCGCTGGCGTCGCTGCTGCTCGCCGGCCTGTGGCTGACCGGTCATCTACGCCTGCGCCGTGAGCTGGCCGGGGACGCGAGCGGCGCGGTCGGCGAGCTCGAGCGGGCGCTCGAGCGTGTGGGGTGGGGCGGCCGGCCCATGACGCTCGCCCAGCTCGAGCGGTTGCTGCTCCTCGAGGGAGACGAGGCCGCCGGGCGGTATCTGGCGTCGCTGCGCGAGCTGCGCTTCGGGCTCGGCAGGGGCGCGCCGCCGCGCGTGAGCGGACGGGCGGCGCTGCGGCGGGCGCTGATCGCACGCAGTGGGCGGCGATCGGGCCCGCGTCTGCTCGCGGCGCTCCCGCCCGCCGCGATGCGCCGCTAGTCGAGGAACCGCACGCCGCAGGCGAGCGCGAACGTGCCGGCGTTGGCCTGCACGTCGGCCCAAGGCATCCGCACGCCGTGAAGGCCGGCGGCGCCGCGGGCGCCGTCGAGTCCACAGTCGCGCATCTCCACGTCCTCGAACCGCGCCTCGCTCAGGTCGGCCCCGCTCAGGTCGCAGCTCTCGAACACGACTTCCTTCAGGCGGGCCTGCTGGAGGTCCACCTGGGAGAGATCGCAGGAGGCGAACAGCACGCGTTCCAGGCGGCTCGCCGCCAGCGCGGCGAGGTCGAACCGGCAGTCGCGGAAGCTCACGTCGCGAAGCGTCGACTCGCTGAGGCCGGCGCCCGTCAGACGCGCGCCAACGACCTCGACGCGGCGCAGGCTGGCGCCGCGGGCGTCGAGGTTCGCGAGGTCGCAGTCGCGCAGAGCGCAGTCCACCAGCGCGATCCCGCGCCGTCGCTCGCCGGCCAGCGAGACGCCGTCCAGGCGCGCTTCGAGGAGGCGGGGGGACGAGAGGTCCGGATGCTCGGGTCGGGCAGGCAGGTCCGGCGGGTCGGGACGCATCGGGTGCGAGTCAATCAGATCGCCGCAGATCGTTGCAGATGTCTCTATTGCAAGTTCAGTATATATTGAACGTAATGAATCAAGCGGGCATCGAGAGGTTCATCGAGGAGCTTGGCGTCCAGCTCGAGCTGGAGGTCGGCGCGCCGCGGATGGTGGGCCGCACGCTCGCGTGGCTGCTGGTCTGCGAGCCGCCCGAGCAGAGCGCGGCCGAGCTGGCCGAACGCCTCCAGGCGAGCCGCGGCTCGATCAGCACCGCGACGCGGATCCTGCTGCGCATGGGGATGATCGAGCGGGTGCGGTTTCGCGGCGAGCGCTTCGACCGCTTCAGCGCCCGGCCGGAGGCGTGGGACGACTATCTGTGGCGCGAGGATCAGTTCAAGATGCCCCGTCGCGTGCTTCGGCTCGGGCTCGACGCGCTGTCCGACGAGCCCGCCGCGCGCCGGGCGCGCCTGGAGGAGCTCGACTCTCTGTACTCCTGGTGGGAGGCGCGGATCCCCAAGCTCCGGGAGGAATACCTCGCCGACCGCGGTCCGAGGCGCGACGGCGAGCTCGCGGGCGGCCGGCGATGAGCGACGGGCCGGCGATCGAGGTAAACGGGCTCGTCAAGCGCTTCGGCGATGTGGTCGCGCTCGACGGGGTCGACCTGACAGCGGAGCACGGGCGCGTGCTGGGCCTGCTCGGCCCGAACGGCGCGGGCAAGACGACGCTCGTGCGCGTGCTCGCCACGCTGCTGAAGCCCGACGCGGGTACCGCGCGGGTCGTGGGGCTCGACGTCGAGCACGACGCGGCCGCGCTGCGCGAGCGAATCGGGTTGGCGGGACAGTACGCGGCCGTCGATGAAAACCTCACCGGACTCGAGAACCTGACGATGGTCGGACGGCTCTACGGGGCGAGCCGGGCGAACGCCAGGGCGCGCGGCACGGAGCTGCTCGAGCGCTTTGATCTGCTCGACGCCGCGGGGCGTCCCACAAAGACCTACTCGGGCGGGATGAGGCGCCGGCTCGACCTGGCGGCCGCCCTGGTCGCCAAGCCGCCGGTGCTGTTCCTCGACGAGCCGACGACGGGCCTCGATCCGCGCAGCCGGCTGAGCCTGTGGGAGGTGATCGAGGGTCTCGTGGCAGAGGGGACGACGGCGCTTTTGACGACCCAGTATCTGGACGAGGCCGACCGGCTCGCCGATGCGATCGCCGTGATCGACCATGGCAGGCTGATCGCCGAGGGCACGCCCGATCAGCTCAAGGACCGCCTCGGGGGCGAGCGCCTGGAGGTGCGACTCGAGCGCGCCGCCGATGCCCAGCTGGCGGTGCGCGCCCTGGCGTCGCTGTCCGACGAGCCTCCCCTCGCCGAAGGCCATCTGGTCAGGGTGAGCGTGCGCCAGCGGGCCGGCAGCATCGTCGAGGCGGTGCGACGGCTCAGCGAGGCGGGCGTTGGCGTCGACGATCTCACGATGCGCCGCCCGACGCTCGACGATGTCTTCATGGCTCTCACGGGCCACGCCGCGGTCGATGGCTCGGAGCCGCTGGAGCCCGAGGCGCAGGACGAGGAGCGGGCCGCGTGAGGCGCCTGGTCACCGACACCCTGATCATCGCCGAGCGCAACCTGATCCGGCTGCCGCGTGCGCCGGAACTGCTCATCGGCTTCACGGTCCAGCCGATCATGTTCGTGCTGCTCTTCCGGTACGTGTTCGGGGGCGCGATCAGAACGCCCGGGTACACCTACGTCGACTACTTGATCCCCGGGATCATCGTGCAGAACACCGCCTTCGGAGGGTTCGCGACGGCGCTCGGCCTCAACGAGGACATCCGCAAGGGGCTGATCGACCGATTCCGCTCCCTGCCGATGTCGCGCGCGGCGGTGTTGGGCGGACGCACGCTCGCCGATGTCGCCACCAACGCGCTGTCGATGACGATCCTCCTCATCACCGGCGTGATCACCGGCTTCGTCTTTCACAGCAGCTTCGGCGACGTGCTCGCGGGGATCGCGCTGCTGCTCCTTTTCGGCTACGCCTTCTCATGGTTCCTGGCGTACCTCGGACTGCTGGTCAAGTCTCCCGAAACGGTCAACTCGGTCGGCTTCATCGCGGTCTTCCCGCTGACGTTCATCTCCTCGGCCTTCGTGCCGGTGGAATCGATGCCCGAAGGGCTGCGGCAGTTCGCCGAAGTCAACCCGTTCACGATCGTCGTCGACGCGCTCCGTCACCTTTGGGTGGGCGCGCCGAGTGGGAGCCTGTGGGGCGGGGTCGCCTGGTCGCTGGCGATCATCGCCGTGTTCGCCCCTCTGGCGGTGGCCCGCTACCGGCGGGCCGCGGGGAGCTGAGCCGGTGGCGGTGGCGCTCGTGACCGGCGGGGGGCGCGGGATCGGCCGCGCGATCTCGCTGCGACTCGCCGCGGAAGGGCACGACGTCGCGCTGAGCTACGTCGTGCAGGCCGATGCGGCGGCGGAGGTCGCGGAGGGGGTCCGCGCGCTCGGGGTCGCGGCCGAGGTGATCGAGGCGGACATGTCCGATCCCCGCAGCGTCGAGCTGCTCGTCGAGCGGGCGAGCTCGGAGCTCGGACCGATCGGGATCCTGGTCGCCAACGCCGGCGTCGCCGCTCCGCCGACCGGCGTCGCCGGGATCAGCGACGAGGCGTGGGAGCGGATGCTCGCCATCAACCTGAGCGCGCCCTTCCTGCTGACCCGGAGGCTCGCGCCGGCGATGGCGGAGGCCGGATTCGGCCGAATCGTGCTGATCTCGTCGATCGCCGCCCTGACGGGCGGCCTGGTCGGAGCTCACTACGCAGCCAGCAAGGCCGGGTTGCACGGTCTCGCCCACAGCCTGGCACGGGAGACCGCCGGCCGGGGCGTGACGGTCAACGTGCTGGCGCCCGCTCTGATCCGGACGGACATGATTCCCGACGATCCGGCGGTCCTCGAGGCGCTGGCCGCGGGGACGCCGGTCGGACGGCTCGGCGATCCGGCCGAGGTCGCCGACATGGTCGGCGCGATCGTGAGGAACGGATACCTGACCGGACAGACGATCCTGCTCGACGGAGGACGTCACCCGACCTAGCTCCTAGGTCCGAGTCAGGTCCGGGTTCGCGGGCGCCTGCGGGCGCTCGACCGGCGGCCGAGCCAGCAGGATCGCCCCGGCGGTGACCGCGGCGAACGCGATAACCCGCACCACGCCCAGCAGGCCGGCAGGTAGCGACTCTTGCAGCAGCACCGTTCCCGCCGCGATTGGAACAGCGTTGGTGAGCAGCGTCGCGATCCCCGCGACCGTCAGGGCGGCTCCGCTCTGGTAGCCGATCTGGACCAGCGAGGTCCCCACCAGGTAGCTGGTGATGGCCGGGATCGCATAGAGAACCTCGACGCCGCCTGCGGTCGCGAGCTTGGTGGAGATGTCGCCCATCGCGAAGAACAGCCCGCCGGCGATCCCGTTCGACACCGCTCGGCTCAGGAACGGCCGACCGCCGCTCAGGACCGCGATCGCGACACCCGTCGTCACGCCAAGCCAGAGCGCCACGTCGACGAACGCCGGCGCCGAGCTCTGGGTGTTGCCGGCGCTCAGCGACACGGCCAGGCAGACGAGCCCGCCGACGGCCAGGGTCGAGCCGATCAGCTCACGGCGCGTGAGGGAGCGGCGCGCCATCCGGGCCGAAGCGACGGCGAGGATGCCGATCCCGCCCGCCGCGACGCTCTGCACCAGCGCGAGCGGCGCCAGGGCCAGCGCCGCGACGTACAGCCCGAACCCGCCGGCCTCCATCGCGAATCCCGCCAGCCACGCTCGATCGCCGAGCAGCAGCCCGGCCGAGCGCAGAGGATGCCGGAGCGTCAGCGCCGGCAGCTCTGCGACGGCGCCGTGCTCACGCAGATAGGCGAAGCTGACGAGCACCGTCGAGGCGAGCGCGAGGAGGAGGGCGGCGATGGTGCCGGCGTGCATGCGGCCATCTTGCTCGACTCGGGCCTGCTCCTGTGAATCCGCTCGGCGATGCGCTGCGCGATC
Source organism: uncultured Solirubrobacteraceae bacterium (assembly GCA_963760785.1). Taxonomy (GTDB): domain Bacteria; phylum Actinomycetota; class Thermoleophilia; order Solirubrobacterales; family Solirubrobacteraceae; genus Palsa-744. The sequence goes on from CAVXEL010000003.1 coordinate 914,963, forward strand.
GGCGCGAGGCTCGCCGGCCGATCAGGGGGGACCGCGGCGCAGACCGGCGGTCGCCGGATTCAACCGCGAACCCGCACGTCCGGCGCCGGCGCCCGGCCGCCGGGGGGCTCGCCGTCATCTGAGGGCGGGGGCTTTCGAGCGCGAGGGCCGAGCGACTCGAATCCGAAGGCGACGGGTGCACCGCCCATCTTCCTGCGGTAGTAAGCCTGCGGCGCGAACTGCTTCGCCCGGTTGATCCTGAAGATCAGGATGTACAGAACCGCGACCAGCGGAGCCACCACGAAGACCATGAGCATCACAGGCGCCTGCCTCCTTGGGGGGTGCCCAACCCAGGCTTCGAACGATAGCCGGAAGGGCTGAGGATCGCCCCTGCCCGGCGGCCCGAGCGGCCGCGCCCGCCCGAGGCCGCCTCAGCCACGCGCCTCCCGGGCGCGCTCAGCGCCACCACGGCCTGCGCCTCAGCTCGGCCAGGCGCGTCGCCGGCGCAACCAGCTGGTCGAGATGCTCCGAGAGGTGGTCGAGGTTCTCGCACAGCCAAACGCCGTAGAGCGAGCCCGAGGATGTGTCGACGACGTCCTCGGGCCCGAACCGCGGCGCCTCGAGCGAGGCGACCTCCCGGCGGTGCGGACGGTCGACCAGTTCGGCCAGTCGCTCGTACCAGGAGGCGAGGATCCCGGTGCGATGTTCCAGGGCGGCGCGCGCGTCGGCGACCGCGATCGGATCGCGCGGGAGCCCGGCCACCGCGTGAGCGGTGAGGCGAAGCCGCATCGTGCCTCCGACCAGGCTCCACAGTTCGCGCTTCTCGATGCGCTTGGAGCCGCGCTCGGTGAGAAAGCCACGCAGCGCGGCGTCCAGGCGTATCCCGGTCGTGACGGCGGCCGGCTCGCCCTCCGGCTCCGCCGCTGCGAGTCCTGCCGTCCATCTCACCGCCTCGGACAGGAACGACGCCCCCGCGCGGAACGCGTCAGCGAGATCGTCGCCCACCACCGCGGCGACGCCGCGGGGCCAGAACATCACGCCGAAGGCGACACTCACGGCGCAGCCTATGGCGACATCCTCGACCCGGATGAGACCCACCCGCCATCCGACCGGCACGAGCAGGTTGAAGAGCACGGCGACGGTGACCGTGAAGGCCGCCTGGCCGACGAAGAACGGCGTCGTGCCAGGTGAGTAGGCGGCGACGAAGACGGCGATGGGCAGCGTCACCCAGAGCGCCGTCGGGTCGCTGCCGACCGCCACCAGCAGCACTCCGCCGATGACGAACCCGATCACCGTGCCGCTCAGCGCCTGTAGGGCGGTCGACCTCGTCGACGCCGCGTTGGTTCGCAGCACGGAGAGGGTCCCGAGCACCACCCAGAAGCCGTGCTGCACGCTGCTGAGATCGGCGATCGCCACGGCGACGCCGAGCGCCACGGACGCGCGCAGGCTGTTTATGAACCACACCGAGCGCAGGCTCGCCTGGCGCGCTGCCGCCGCGGCGACTCCCGAGACCCGGCGCGAGGACCGGACGACCGTGCGGCTGGCGTAGGCGCCGCCCCCCTGCACCAGCCAGTCCGGCTCGCGGACCCGTTGGGCGAGCAGCGCTTCTGCCCCGATCGCCAGCACCGCGACCGCGACCGCCTGAGCGTGGAAGGAGATCTGCGCCTCGGTCCTGAACGTCGCGCTCGACGGCGCCCGCTCCCGCGCCGCGGCGAGGCTAGCTTCACGCCTGACGGCGAGCAGCTCGAGGTCCGGTATGGCATCGCTGCCGTCGAGCAGCGAGGCCATGTCACGCAGAGAGCTCGCCGTCGCCTTCATCAGCTCGCGGTCCGCGGCCGGCGCCACGCTCAGGTCGCTGTGCTCGCGAACCGCGTCCAGGACGAGCGACGTGCACCACTCAAGCAGCTCGACGACGTTGGCGAGCGCCTGATCGGGGTCCGCCAGGCCGACTGGCCTGTAGGGGGTGCTGTTGAAGGTCGTCATCAGCTCGTCCTTCGCGGCGAGGCACGCGGCGACCCCGACCTCACCCGCGCCCCGCAGCGCGGCCTCGATCTCCTCGGCCAGGGTCCGCGCGGTCTTCGCGGCCGTTGCGCGCAGCGCGTCGCGGCCCTGTCGCGGTGAGATGAGCAACACCGCCGCGGTGCCTGCGACCGACGCGAGCCACCAGCCCGCGAGGCGATCGGGGATCATCGCGACCGTACCCGGCGAGGCCGCGGGCAGCACGTAGGCGAGCAGCGCGCCCGTCGTCCCCGATGCCGCGTTCGGACCCGCGACGCCGGCGAAGAACACGGCGAACGTGACCGGCACGGTGACGACCGCGGCGAGCGCCGTCGAGAAGCTGATCGCCGTGCCGATCGTCACAAGTGCGCTCCCGGCCAGCGCCAGAAGCAGGTGGGCGACCAGCTTGTCGCGGCGAGTGCCCGAGAACGATGCCAGGACGAGCGTCGCGAAGCTGCCGAACGCCGCGAATGTGGCCATCTGGACGTTTCCGATCACCTTGTCGGTGATCGCGAACAGCCCGACCAACACGAGCGTCGCGCGGACCGCTCGCAGGGCGGCCGGGACGGACCATTTCGGCGGCCAGCCCTCTATCGGCATCCACAGGGCGCGCCGGCCCGAGGACGAGGGCTCGCGACCACCGCCTCCATCGGGGTGGGTCGCGCCGCCGGCGGTGCGATCGGCGAGCTCAGGGGGCATCGGGCGCCGGCATCAACGGACTCCCCGACGCCACCGGGGTCATCGGGCTAGGCCTTCCCCGGCGGCAGCTGCGCGCGAATCATCCACAGCTGCTCCTCCAGCGCGCGGAGCACTTCCACCAGCACGTCTTCGCTGGCCTGGTCGAGTTCGGCCGTGCGCTCGGCGCGGGTCCGCGTGCGCTCGGCGACGTCGGCCACGCGGGCGGCCAGATCGCGGATCACCGTCCTGTCCTCGATCGCGCCCCGTTCGACGCCGGCGATCGCGCTGTCCGCGGCCACGGTGCCGGCCTGGCCGTCGGGCCAGAAGCCGATCGCGACCGCGCGCTCGGCGACGGTGTCGGCGAGCACTCGCCAGGAGTCGACCAGCTCGTCCAGGTGCAGGTGCAACGAGCGGAACTCCGGGCCCGCGACGCTCCAGTGCAGTTGCTTGCCCAGCAGCGAGAGGTCGATCAGCTCCACCAGCATGGCCTGGAGTTCGTCTCCCACCTGCACCCGCTCGTGCTCCCCGAGCGGCGGCAGGTGCGGCTGGCTGCGAGTTATCGGCTGCATCCTGTGCCTCCTGTCATCTGAGTGGGTGAAACGAGTGGGTGAAACTCCCGAGGATCGCCGTCGCCCTCCGGCGGGCGGTCGGATTGCGAGCGTGCGCCAAGCGCCGCGCCGGTCGAGGACCGGTTCTCCCTCGGAGGCGCAGCGCGGCCCGGGAGGCCGGGCTCGGGACGACACTGGCAGTGGTGCTCGCCATCTCCGTCTCCTCGCGTGCCGGTTCAGCCAAGCTACATCGGAGGCTTCTGCCCCGTCAAGGCCCCCGACGAACGCCCCGGCCGCGGCCGCTACTGGAGCAGCCCGACCTGCCTGAGGATGCCGACCGAGTCGGAGTAGACGTCCTTGCGCTTGATCAGCCCGTCCTCGAAGGGGATCACGTCCAGGCCCTCCCACGCGATCCTCCGCCCGCTGGGCGGCGCGGTGAGCTCGCCCCGGCGCAGCTCCGTGGCGTGGGTGCCGCTGGCCGTCCATTCCTGGACCACCAGATCGTCGCGCACGTACAGTCGCCGGGCGTCGAACCTCAGGTCCGGCCAGGCGGCGAAGATCGCGCCGATGTGTCCGCGCACGTCGCCGCCTTCGGCCCGCTCGCCGGCGGTGTGGTTCTCGAAGACCATGTCGGGCGAGTGCATCGCGACGATCGCGTCGAGGTCGTGGCGGTTCCAGGCATCGTTGTAGCGGTCGATGGCCGCGCGGAGCGGGTGTTCGCTCGCTGGCGTCGCCTCGTTCACGCCCACTCCATCGGCTCGTAGCCGCTCGTGCGGGGCGCCGAGACGATCAGCACCGAGCTCGGGACCGTCCCCGTGTTTCGCACGGTCCGACGCACGCCAGGGTCGAGTCGGGCGAAGGTGCCCGCCGGCGCGGCGTGCTCCTCCTCGTCGATCACCAGCACCGGTTCGCCGGCGATCACGAAGAACAGCTCCTCCTGGTCGCGATCGAGCTCGTCGTGTTCGGGGATCGACTCGCCCGGCGGGATCTCGACGAGGTTGCTTCCGAAGGCCTCGCAGCCCAGCGTGCGCCTGACCAGGCGCCAGTTGCCCGCGCGCTCGAGCTCGTCGAGGTGGGCGATCGTATAGCCCTCGTCTCGTTCCATCGCGTCCCCCCTTCGGCCCGATGTCAGTGCGGTGCGATGAGCCCCAGTTCTATCTGCTGGTGGGTGGATAGTCAACGCCGACGCGGCGCGGCGGACAGCCGCCGCCCGGATGACCGCGGAAGCCGGGGAAGGATGCCGCGCGGGTCGGTGTCTAAGGGGGGAGCAGCCCTTGTGAAACCACTCCCCTCGAGAAAGGTACAACATGCGCCCTTCTACGCCGGTCCCTGTGGACGCACCGGACTCGCCGCTGTCCCCGTCGAACCGGGAGCCCGCGGGCTCCACCCGCAGATCGTTCCTGACCACCGGCCTCGCCGTCGGAGTCGGGGCCGGCCTCGCGCCGCTCGGGGCGGTCACGTCGGCATTCGCCGCCGGATCGAGCGCGACGCTCGCCAGCGGTGACGCCGCGATTCTCCGCTTTCTCGCGGCGGCCGAGATCCTCGAGGCGGATCTGTGGCGGCAGTACAACGAGCTTGGCGGCATCCAGGACAGCGAGGTGCCAGGAGGCAGCGGCAGCGCGCCCTACGTCCGCGCGCTGAAGAAGCTCGACGGAGACATGCCGCAGTACATCCACGACAACACCGACGACGAGATCACCCACGCGGCCTTCATCAACGCCTATCTGGAATCGCGCGGAGCCGAAGCCGTCAGCCTCGAGAGGTTCCGCACCCTGCCGAGCAGCGAAGCGAGCGGGGCCCAGCAGATCGGGCGTCTGACGAACCTGATGGAACTCACGGTGGACACGACCTGGTGGACCCGTTATCGCAGCAGCACCGAAAACCCCGACCTCGGCTCGAGCGCCTTCCCCCAGGCCATACCGTCGCTCGCGAAAGGAAGATTCCCGGCGATCCCGCGCAACGACAAGGACCTGCACCCGCACGACCACATCCAGGCGATCGCGAACACGGCCGGGTTCCACTTCGGCACCATCGAGCAGGGCGGCACGAGCCTCTACCCGTCTCTCGCGCAACGCGTGAGCGACCCGGAGGTGCTGCGGGTCCTGTTGAGCATCGGCCCCACCGAGGCAATGCACCTACAGACCTGGCACGACAAGGCGGGCAATGCTCCGGCGCTGACCGATCCCACGAACGGGCTGGTTTTCCCGGACCTGAACGAACCGCCGTTCGGGGGCGAGCAGTTCAAAACGAACCTGATCATGCCCGAGCCGACCCTGTTCCTGAAGAAGACGTTCCCGGCGGTCTCGATCGTCCGCCCGACCAGGACCCACGGCGCGGCGATGGGCGCGGTCGAGGCGCTCACGGCCGATGGGCTGTTCAGGGGTCATTCACAGGAATTCTTCGACGCCCTGAAGGAACTGGCGAGCGCCGCCGACGCCGCCGTCCGGGAATAGTCGGAGTTCCCGGAGGGGCTGTGGCCCGAGACCTCCGCGTCCGAGCTGCAGCGCCGGCTCTCCGCCGCCGTCGGCGGCGGCGGCGGGAGGTTTCACTAGAACCCGGCGCTAGCTCGACAGCAGCCCCGGCACGTCGTGGACGATTTCCGACGGGGTGAACTGGGCGGTGTAGACGGTCGTGAGCTTGCCGCTGGCGCTCACGCCGTAGATGAGCGCCGAGTGGTTGACGAATTCAGGATTGCCGACGTCTCGCTGCGAGCCGACGCCCCACGCCTTCCAGACCGGAGCCAGTTCCCCGCCCGAGCCGATCAGGTACTGCATCTGCCCAGTCAGCTCGTGCTCGCGCAGGAACGTCGCCACGGCGGGCGGCTTGTCGCCGCGCGGGTCGACCGAGACGGCGATCAGCTGCACGTGGCTTGCACGCGAGCCCAGCCGGGTCAGCGCGTTGTGCAGCTGGGAGGCGATCAGCGGGCAGACGTCGGGGCAGTGCGTGTAGAGGAACGTCACGAACACGGCCTTGCCGCGGTAGCCGGCGAGGTCGATCGGAGTGCCCTGGTAGTTGCGCAGGGTCGAGAGCGCAGGAGCGGCTTTGGTCGGTTGGAGCAGCGCGCCGTCGAAGCTTCCCACGTGGGCGCTGCTCGTCCCCGCGGGCAGCTGCTGTTTGGTCGATCCGCCCGCGACCACGAGCGCGACGCCCCCGACGATGACCACGAGCACCACGAGCGGGAGCACTATCCGCAGGAGTCCCGGCGGGCGCCCCGGGTCCCGATCGGACGCCGGGGCAGCGTCCTCTGCTGGAGTCGGCGAGCGGGTGCCGTCTGGCGCCTCGGTGCTCATCGCGCGAGTCTTGCACACGCGTCTAAAGTCAGGCTGATGGCGAGTGGCCCCGGAAGGCCGGCGACACTCGGCCCCCAGTCCTGGGCGCGCCGGCACGGTCGCGCCGACGTGACGCGACCGTGCTGATCCCGGCCGTTCAGGCGTGCGCCTGGGAGCGCCTCGCGATGATCAGCGCGCCGAGACCCACCAGCAGCCCGATCGCCCCGACGATGAGCGCAGCGATGCCGAGCCCCTTCGACGCGCCCCCGCTCGTCGTCGTCGATGGGGCAGGCGTCGCCGCGGAGCTCTGCTCGGCGCTCTGTCCGGCTTCGGGGCCGGCCTCGTGGCCGGCGATGTCCTCGATCACGCCGCCCTTGGGCGTCACGTTGATTCGCGGCGCCGGATGTTCGGCGGTGAGGGAGGGTTCGATCCAGTGCACTACCTGGCCGTTGCTGTAGGACTGGACCGTTCTGAATTCCAGCGATTTGCCGCTGGCACCTTCGGGGATCGCCAGCGAAAGGGGGAAGTTGACGAACTGGTTGTTGTTCACCCTGCCCAGCGGGCCGGTCCAGGTCCAGATGATCTGCGAGACCTCGGTGTTGATCGTTTCCCCGTCTTTGGTGATCGGAACCCCGAGTTTCGTTTCGATCACCCGCGTGCTCCAGCCCGGCACGTTTTCGTACGCGACGGCTGTGAAGTCGTTCGGAAACAGCACGTCGACCCTCGTCACATAGGCGCCTTCCTGCTCGCCGGGGACCCGCACGTCGAGCGTCGCGAAGGCGCCCGTCGGGATCGTGTTGGGGTGCAGGCTGATGTGCGCGTCTGCGCTGGCGGGAGCGAGAAGAGCCCCCGCTGCCAGCAGCACTGCGATCTTCTTGGCTTTCATGTCCTTTCGTTCCTCCTGAGTCGGTTGGTTCGGGCCTGGCTGCCGACTCTGGGCCGCCGTCGGGGCGACCAGGGACCGGCGCGGCCCAGGGGGGAGCCTCAGACGAGGCGCAGGAGCGCCGGGGGCGCTCGGCCGGCGAGAGCGCCGGCGATCAGCGCGCCGCCGCGTGGCATCGTCGCGGCGCCGCGCCGGCGGGTGGGCCATCTCGTCCTCGGCCAGCGTCTGCCTCCTGCGGCGGCGAGGGCCACCAGCGCCGCTTCGCCCGGATAACGGCCCATCCAGAGAAGCAGGAACGCGAATACAGCGGGTCCGAGGGATGCCAGCTCAGCGTCCACTCCGAGGACCGGGACGAGGATCAGCAGCGCCAGGATCGCGACGGCGACGAGCGCGGTCTGGCGCCTGCGGTGCTCGCGCGCTCTCACCTGATCGGCACCTTCACGACGCGGCTGTTCGATTCGAATTCGGAGACGCGATCCACGATTTCGATGCTCCACGTGCCGGCGGGACTCAGCACGGCCGAGCTGAGGATGTAGTGGCCCGGCCCGGCCACGGACGCGCGCAGCGGCAGCGGTCCGATTCTCTTTGCGGGCAGCCTGGCCGTGGCGGTCAGTTCCTTGGTGGCGGTGAACTGCGCGCCGGTCTTCGCGTCGATCAGGTAGAGGTGGATCGTGTTCAGACCGACGGTGGCCGGTTCGACCGTCATCTCCAGCTCGGCCGCCCCGATCGTGGTGCTGATCGAGAACGGACCGGACGCGGCGTCGATCGGCGGCGCATAGGTGATCAGAGCCGCGGTCACCCCGAAGACGCACAGCATGAGCGCCAGCTCGCCTCGCATGGTGCGGCGGGCGAGGGCACCCACCTCGCCCGGCGGACGGCGCTCGCCGGCGATGCGCCGCAGCGCCGGGATGACCCGCTCGCGGTTCACCCAGCCGAGACAGATCAGGAACAGCAGCAGCACCACCTTGACGATGATCAGCGTGCCGTAGGTGGTGTGGAAGAGGCCGTCGAAGCTGCGCACGTCGATGTAGGCCTGGATCACGCCGGTCGCGGCGATCACGATCACCGAGCCGAGCGCCAGCGGCGAGAAGCGCGTCAGGGTCGCCAGCAGCAGCCTGCTGCGTTCGGGACCCTCCAGCTCCCTGGTCGCGCCGGGTAGTGCCAGCAGCAGGCACGCGATGCCGCCGACCCACACGCTGGCCGCCAGCACGTGAAGCGCGTCGGAGGGGAGGAAGACGCCGGTCGGGCTCTGGACGCTGGCGTGGCCGGCCAGCGCGGGGGTGATCACCAGGTAAGCGCAGCCGAGGACCAGGAGCGCGATGATCGCGCGGGGAGGACGGCGGATTCGCGCGCTCGTCTGCGTGTCGGGCCCGCTGGGTTCGAGGACGGGGATCGCGTCTCGACCAGCCGCGCTGGCCGCGAGCAGCAGAGCTCCCAGCAGGAGCCAGTCGATCGCGCGCAGGCTCCACACCTCGCCGAAGCGGCTTTCCAGTGTGTTTTCGATGACCGACGCTTTCAGCGAGCTCCACAGCGACACCCCCGCCGCGCTCGCGCCCTGCAGCAGCACCCCGAGCACGCTCACGATCACGCCGAGCCCGATCGCCACCCCCAACAGCCGCCTGATGCGCGTTGCGAACGCCTGCGAGGCCGCCGTCCAGCGCGGCTCGGTCCCGGCGACCGCCGTAAGCGCCGGCAGCCAGGCCACGAACAGGAACGCGAGCCCCCCGATCATCAGCGCGATCGTGAGGTAGTCCAGACCCCGCACCACGCCGAACGCGACCTGTGTCACCTTGCCGCTCTTGTTCCTGCCGATCAGGCCGGCGACGGTGAACTTCGGCGCCGCACCGGCGTGGCCGATGTTGAACACGAGGCCGCCGTAGACGATGTGCGTGTCAGCCGAGACGACCCGGTAGGTGGCCGTGTAGGTGCCGCCGGGCAGGTGGGGCCCCAGCCCCACTCCCATCCAGTGCTCGTTGCCCTGCGGGTGCGAGACGTCCAGGTCGTCCACCTCGTTGCCCTGGGCGTCGTAGACGCGCACCGCGCCGAGCGTGCCGCCGACGTTCTGGTTGAACTCGAAGATCACCTCTCGGGGCTGGACCTGGACGGTCGCCCCGGACGCGGGGGAGCTGCCGAGCAGCTGCGCGTGGGCGAACGCTCGGGGCGCGCCTGCCAGCATCGCCACAACGGCGAGCACCAGGACGGAGACGGCGCGGCCGCGGCGCCCGCCCGCATGCGCGATGAGTCCTGCGCTCACCAGGCTTCTCGAGGCTCGGTGCGCTCACCGGCATCGCCGCCGCCGCCGGCGCCGGCGGAGGTTCCTCGCCCCCGGCGACGTCGCACCACGAGCACGAGCGCGAGGCCCGCCAGAGCGATCGCGACCAGCGCGACGATCGCCCCGGTCGGTGCCTTCGAGCTCTCCGGGACCCAGAACAATTCGCCCTTGATCGCTCCGGGCGTCGTGCCGACCGAGATCGGGACGGTCCAGTCGAAGATCTTGGTGCGCTTGCCCGTGTCCTTGACCTCCGGGGGCGTCACGGGGCTCATCCAGTGGATGCGGTGGTCGTGCCATTCGAACTGGCCGGTGCGATCGACGGCTTCCCATCTCGGCGGCGCCGCGGCGTCGGCCGAGGGGGGCACCGTGACGTTGGCGTAGAAGTTCGTGTTCAGATAGACGGCCGGGGAGCGGGTGTTCTGTTCGGCGGCTCCGCTCGGAAGCAGACGGGCATACGGCTCGCCGGAATACCCGTAGACGGTGACCGTCTTGCCGGTGTCGTTGCGGATCAGCAGGCGGTCGGCGAACTCGAGCACTTCGACGCTGAGCCCAGGCGCCTTCGGGGTGATCGACGTTACGTAGGTGCGGTAGCGGTAGCTGGAGCCCTGGTCGTTGATCGGGTTCGCGCTCTCCTGCGTGGATTGCTGCGAGTTGCTCGCAGCGCCGGCGAGGGCCGTGGGAAGGAGGATCAGCGCCCCGAGCAGGGCAAGCATCGAACGGCGTGGCATCGCGACTCCTGGTGAGCTGGAAGGGACAGACAGAGAACGGGATGCCGCATCGGCGGCGGGTCCCGCGCTGCTCCGGGCGGCTCGCGGCGGCAGACGTGCGCCCGCCGATGGGCGCTCAGGCTGCCGCGAGCCGCAGGTGCGGTGGGGGTCGATCCGCCAGCGAGCGCGCGATCAGCAGGCCGCCTCGCGGCACGCCGATCCAGACGCTGACCGGGGGTCGCGGGCGCGAAGCTGCGCGAGGGCGCCGCAGAGCGCACGGGGAGGCGAGCGACATCAGGGCTCGCTCCCCCGGATAGCGGCGCAAGGCGAGCAGCAGGGGCAGGATCAGCGCGGGAAGCGCACACAGAACGGCCTGATCGATCGAGGAGACCGCCAGGATTGCGACCGTGAGCACGATCAGGCCCGCGAGCGAGAGGCTCCTGCGCCGGGACCCCGGGGCGATCCGCTCGCTGGCGTGCGTTCGCTCTAACACGACCGGGCGAACCATACTCCTGGCTCGCTCCGGCGCGGCGCCGGTCATGTCCCGACGGCCGAGAGCAGCCACAGTCCGAAGCTGGTGAAGGCGACCATGACGGTCAGCATCCAGTACTGCGAGCGCACCGCCTCCTGCGGGTTGCGGTACATGCCGAGGGCGCGGTCGTGGGCGAGGGTCAGTCCGCCGACGTGTCCGACGACCAGCGCGGCGACCTGGACATACCAGATCGCGGCGTAGGAGATGATCGCGTAGTCGATCTGGTAGGAGGAGGTGCCGAACAGGTTCGCGCCGTCGCCGAGCGGGTCCGAGGCGAGGTAGCCGATTGCCTGTCCCTGCCAGATCAGCAGCGAGAAGTAGTGCGCCAGCACGTAGGCGAAGCCGATCGGCACGAGCGTGTGCGCGAAGCTCCGGCTCAGCGTGGCGCTGTCGTAGCGATGGCTGACGCTGTGCACGCCTCGGATCCCGACTTCGTAGATCGCGAAGATCAGCACGACGCAGAGCAGCAGCCCGACGGTGTAGGCGAGCTCGATCGCGGGCGTGGGATGAAAGCCGATGCCGCCGAAGATGCTCTGCAGATGAGGCTCCAGCTTCCGCCACACGACGTCATTGGAGAGGCCGTCGAAGGTGGTGGTGCCGATCACCGCACACACCAGCGCGACGGTGCCCGCTCGCACGGGCATCCCGGTGAGACCGCTCAACGGCCTGCGCGCGTAGAGGACACCGTCGTCATCCGCCCAGAGCGCCGACATGCGTGAGAGCAGGTGGAAGTAGGCGCCGAACCCGTCGGCGCTGTCGACCCACTCCTCGATGCCGAACACGAGCATGCCGATGAGCATCACGAGGAAGTAGCCGAGCGACAGGGCGGCGAGCGTCGAGGGGTTGTCGCGTTCGACGTAGACGAGCTCGAGCCAGGCAAAGCCGATCAGCCAGCCGACCGCGGGCCACTGTCCGACCCAGGCCGGCATGCGCAGCGGCGGGCGCCCGAAAGCACCGGGCGCCACACGCCTTCCCGCCCAGTCGATCGCCCGCGCGCAGGACCGCCACGGGCTGAGCGTCGCGAAGACGTCGCCCAGCAGCACGCTCGCGACCGGTATGCCGACCCAGAAGATCACGTAGACGAAGGTCACGCTGAAGTTCGCCGACCACACCGGCGTCCCGGCGAAACCGCTGTAGAGCACCAACGCGAACAGCGCCAGCCCGGCCAGGCTCGCGAGCGCGGGCACGATCGCCGGCAGCCGGAACAGCCGGACGCGATGCTCGCTCTGGAGCTGCGGGCGCGTCCACAGCGCCGAGAGCGCGACGAACGACACGACCAGCACGATCGCCGCCGCCCAGCTGAACAGCCACACCGGGATCGGCAGGTCGGCACGGCCGACGATCCCGTGTGCCTGCGCACTCGCCGGGTAGAGCAAAGCGGCGCCCGATGCGCCGAGCGCGGGCGCGAGCAACCGGCGTCGAACGTTCATTCCGTCGGCGAGTCTAGGCCAGCGGCCCTGTCCCCGGGCCGATCGAAACGGCTGCGCAGGAGTTGCGGCACAATCGTTGGCGTCCGATGACAGTCCTGGCCCACATCGCGGGCATCCCCGTCCAGGAGTGGGCGCCGTTCGTCGTGCCGGTGATCGTCCTGTACCTGATCGGTCGGCGAAAAGGGCGTCTCCGGCGCGCGGAGGTCAAGCGGCTTCCAGCCGCGAGCGAGTTGCTGGACGAAGGCACGGTCGAGCGCGTGGTCTCGCGCTGGGCCGCCACACGGCACAGCGCAGCCGCAGCCCGGCACCTGCCGATCTTCTACCCGCCAGGTCCGGAGGGCATGACTGCCGCACAGCTGGCCGAGCGGACCCGCTGCGACTCTGCGGGGATCGATGCGCTGCTCGTCGAGCTGGAGGATCTCGGCTACCTCGAACTCGACGAGCGAGCCGACGGCGAGCAGACCGTCTCCCTCACCGTCGAAGGCTACGACCTCCTCGACGTCACCGAGTCGGTCCTGCTCGAGCAGGCGCGCGAGCGCTCAGCGCTCCAGGCAGAACCCCGCTGATGGGCGCTCCCGCAGCCGAGCAGGCGGGCGCGACCTACTCGGGCCGGACGGCATGGGCGCGCAACCTCGCAGCGCCCGTGAGCGACTTCCTGGGGACCGAAACCGGCAGCGCGATCGTGCTGCTGGCCGCGACCATCGCGGCCCTGCTGTGGGCCAACTCTCCCTGGTCGCATTCCTACGAATCGTTCTGGACCACCAACCTGAGCATCAGGGTGGGCGGCGGCGAGATCTCGGCGGACCTGCGCCACTGGGTCAACGAGGGGCTGATGACCTTCTTCTTCCTGGTCCTCGGCCTCGAGGCCAAGCGCGAGTTCGACCTCGGCGAGCTGCGCGAGCGCCGACGGCTGATGTTCCCGGTGCTCTCCGCGCTCGGCGGCATGGCCGCGGCGGTGGCGATCTATCTCGCGTTCAACCTCGGCGGCCCCGGAGCCCACGGCTGGGGAGTCGCGATGTCGACAGACACCGCGTTCGCGCTGGGAGCACTTGCGCTGCTGACCCCCCGCGTCGCGACGCGCCTGCGGGTCTTCCTGCTGACGCTCTCGATCATCGACGACCTGTGCGCGCTGCTCGTCATCGCCGTGGTGTACACGAGCCACGTTTCGGTGCCGGCGCTCGCAGTCGCCTTCGCGCTGCTGGCGCTGCTGGTCGCGCTCCGCTATGCGCCGGACCAGCTGAGGCCGCTGAGCGTCGTCGTGTGCGTCGCGCTGTGGGTCGCGATGTTCAAGTCGGGCATCGACCCGGTGATAACCGGCCTGGTGATCGGGCTGGCGACCGCCGCCTATGTGCCCTCGCGTGACGATCTCGAGCGCGCGACGGCGCTGACGCGCTCGTTTCGGGAGCAGCCCACCCCCGAGCTGGCGCGCTCCGCACAGCAGGGCGTGAAGTCGGCGATCTCGACCAACGAGCGGTTGCAGTACAGCCTTCACCCATGGACGTCGTATGTGATCGTGCCGCTGTTCGCGCTTGCCAACGCGGGCGTCCACCTCACCGGGGGCCTGCTCGGCGACGCGGCGAGCTCGCCCGTGACGCTGGGCATCCTGTTCGGCTACGTGGTCGGCAAGCCGCTCGGCATCTCCGCGGCCTCCTGGATCGCCTCCCGTCCCGCGCTGCACGGCCCGCGCTCGCCGCTGAGCACGCCCCTGCTGGCCGCGGGCGGAGCCTTCGCCGGCGTGGGGTTCACCGTTTCGCTGCTGATCGCGAGCCTGTCCTTCACGGGGCGGATACTCGACGAGGCCAAGGTCGGCGCGCTCGCGACCGTGCTGGTGGCGCCGGCGGTGGGATGGGCGATGCTGCGGCTGGTGCGGCGACTGCCGAGCAACGTTCGGGCGCGGCAGCTGGCCCAGACGGCCGGCGACATCCTCGACCTCTCCGAGGATGTCGATCCGGGGCGCGATCACATCCGCGGCCCCGACGACGCGCTCGTGACGCTGGTCGAGTACGGCGATTTCGAGTGCCCCTACTGCGGGCGTGCGGAGGGCGTGATACGCGAACTGCTCGCGTCCTCCGCGGGCGGCGACGTGCGCTACGTCTGGAGGCACCTGCCCCTGAACGACGTACATCCGTACGCCCAGATCGCGGCCGAGGCGTCCGAGGCGGCGTCCGAGCAGGGGAGCTTCTGGCCCATGCACGACGTCCTGCTTCGCCATCAGGGCGATCTGCGCCCTGACGACCTCGGCGCGTACGCCGCCGAGCTGGGACTCGATGCCGATCGCCTGATGGACGGCGTTCGCCGACGCGAGTACGAGCCGCGGGTCAGCGAGGACGTCGTCAGCGCGGACGAAAGCGGCGTCTCGGGGACGCCCACGTTCTTCGTCAACGGGCGTCGACACTACGGGGCTTATGACATCTCCACCCTCACCGACACGGTCAACGCCGCACGCTGGCGGGCACAGCTGACCGGCGTTCCCGCGGGCGAGGGCTCAGGGGAGCCCGCCCAGGGGCATCGCGACGGGGACGAGGCCGCCGAGCCGCCGCAGGCGGCCCCGGGGGCGCAACGCGACCAGCCGCAGGAGCGCCGCGGCCTCTAGCGCGCCGGCTCGGATGCCGCGCCGCGCTCGAGATGCGGCTCGAGCCAGGCCTGCAGCTGTGCAAGCGGCGCCGCGCCGACAAGCCGGTCCGCCTCGGCGCCGTCTCGGATCAGGAGCAGCAGCGGAATCCCCTGAACCCCGTAGCGGGTGGAGATGGCGGGTGCTTCGTCGACGTTGAGCTTGACCACCTTCAGGGCACCGGCGTGATCTCGCCCCAGCTGCTCGACTACGGGCGAGACCATCCGGCATGGACCGCACCACGGCGCCCAGAAGTCCACCAGCACCGGCAGCGATGAGGTGATCTCCTCGTCGAAGGATTCCGGGCCCGCTTCGACGATCCACGGCAGCGGCGTGTGGCAGACGCTGCAGCGCGGCGCGCCGGTGGGGGTCGGACGCACACGGTTCTTCGTGCCGCAGTTGGAGCAGGCGATGATCGTGCCGCGGGACGCCATCACGCGTTGGGATAGGACGCTCCGTGGAGCGATCAACCGGCCGGCGGCAGCGCGAAGCGCAGCGAGCAGGCCACGAGGTGCTCGCCCAGCTCGGTCTCGGCGCGGACGTGCTGGATCGATCCGCCCTCCTCGATCACCGCCTCCTCCAGCTCGTCGATCACATCGGGCGTGTGACGTGTGTGCTCGCCGCACACCGGGCACACGTCCCCGGTGACGGCGAGCCACCGCGAGCGATCGCACACGACGCCCGGGCTGCTCGCGCCCTCCTGGACGTAGAGGGCGCGCACAGCGGCCGTGGATCCCGCCCACAGGCAGGCATCGAGGCCGACCGCGGCATGACCGCCCGCCGCGGCGGCTTCCAGCAGCTGGGCGACCGACCGGCGCTGGTGCTCGAGTTCGAATCCCTCGACGATCGGTTCCACCTTCGCGCGAACCGTAGCGGCGGTGGCCGCGTCGTCGTCGGCGGCAAACGTCCCGATTACGCGCTCTCGCAGCGGGTGGGCCAGCAGGGACATGAAAGCCCCCAGCTCGCTCTCGTGGCCGCCGACGACCAGCAGCGAGTCGTGATCGGCCCCGAGGACTCCTGCCAGCGCCGCTGCGACATGACGGAAATGGCGCTTCTGAAGCTCTTCGGCCCGGCCCTGCTCGAAGCGCTCGTTGGCCGCCGACGCGGTGTCGGTGCGCTCACGCCCATCGAGGCGCCCGAGGTCGCGTACTCGCCCGAGATACACCTCCCAGACGTGCCCGGCCGCCCTGTCGACCAGCACGGCGAAGCAGCGGCGGTGCTCCGCGAGCACGGCCAGCAGCGGGCCGATCCACGGCGTCTCGTCGACGACGATCCTGTCGCGCACGCCCCGCGGCAGCCGCACGACCTCGAGCAGCCCCGCTCCGCTGCAGGAGAAGACGGCGAGCGTGCCCGGGGCGTGGGCCGCTTTGTCCACGATCGCTTCGATGCTCTCGATGTCGCCCCGCAGCGAAAGGCGGCGGTCGTGCTCCACAGTGTGATCCTCGGCCATCTGGCGGATCTCGTGCAGGAGACTGTCGGCTTTGGTCAGCGCCGCCGCGTGCGCGTCCCCGGGAGCGGCGGGGACCGTCAGGTACACGGAGAGGACCCCCAGGCCGCCGCCGCGGTAGCGCTCGATCCTTTCCAGCCGCTCGGCGCCGAGCAGCTCGTCGGCCTCGGCCAGTGCCCTCTCGGGAGCCGCCCTTTTCAAGGCGACCGTGTCCGGCGGACGCGTCACCGCTCAGGGGTCGAGGTCGCCGAACACCAGTCCACCCACCGGCGGCTCCTCGACGCGGCGCCGGCCGTGCCCAATCGTCCGGCGCCGCTCTGACAGGACGGCCTGCATGCTCAGTCCGCCGCGACCTCGATGCGCCGCGGACGCTGCTTGTCGGACTTCGGCACGCGCACTGTCAGCACGCCGTCGTGGAGCTTCGCCTCCACGTGCTCGGTGTCGGCCTGCCCGGGGAGCAACACCCGGTATTCGAATTGGCCGGTGGGGCGGGTGCGCCGGCGCAGCACGCCCTTGCGCTCTCGTTCCTTGATCTCTCCGCTGATGATCAGCTCCGAGTCGCGCAGCTCGACGTTCACGTCCTCACGCTTGACGCTCGGCAGCTCGGCTTCGACGATCCACGCGTCCTCGGTCTCCTCGATGTCGGCCAGCGGCAGCCAGGTGCCGCCGTCGCCCGTGCCGGCCGGCGACCAGATGCTCTCCATCAGGCGCCCGAACTGCTCGTTGAACTGGTCCAGTTCTCGGAAGGGTTCCCAGCGCTGGGGCGTCCCAGCCTGGCGCGGTGGGTCTGCTTGCCGTACTTGAAGGGCCATGGCGCTCCTTTCGTGCCGAAGGCTTCCATCACGTCGCCGGCGTGGTCAGCCAGCGGTCTTCCACGACTGCCGTTAGGCCGCCGCGCGGGATGGGCAAGCGCGTGAGGGCTCGACCTTGAACCGACCCCGCGGTGCGCTAGCGACAGGTCTGAGATCAGCGTGTGTGCGACCCGAAGGGAGCCGGCATGGCCAAGGCAGTGGGCATCGATCTGGGTACGACCAACTCGGTGGTCGCCGCCACTTTGGAGGGCGGGCAGGCCGAGGTCATCCCCAACGCCGAAGGCGGGCGCGTGACGCCGTCGGTGGTCGCCTACACAGAGGACGGCCAGCGGCTGGTGGGGCAGGTGGCCAAGCGCCAGGCGATCCTGAACCCCGAGGCGACCATCTACTCGGCCAAGCGTTTCATCGGCCGGCGCTGGGGCGAAGTCGATGAGGAGGCCAAGATCGTCTCCTACAAGGTCGTCAAGGGCCCGAACGACGCGGTCCGCTTCGAAATCCGTGGCAAACAGTATGCGCCCGAGGAGATCTCGGCCCTGATCCTGCGCAAGCTCGCCGAGGACGCCGCCAAATTCCTCGGCGAGAAAGTCACCGAGGCGGTGATCACCGTGCCCGCCTACTTCAACGACGCGCAACGGCAGGCGACCAAAGACGCCGGCAAGATCGCCGGCCTGGAGGTCCTGCGGATCATCAACGAGCCGACCGCCGCTGCGCTCGCCTACGGGATGGACAAGAAGGGCCAGGAGACCGTGCTGGTGTTCGACCTCGGCGGCGGCACCTTCGACGTCTCGCTCCTGGAGGTCGGCGACGGGGTCGTCGAGGTTCGCGCCACCAGCGGCGACGGGCATCTCGGTGGTGACGACTTCGACAAGCGCATCGTCGACTGGCTCGCCGACGAGTTCAAGCGCGACCAGGGGATCGACCTGCGCAACGATCCGCAGGCGCTGCAGCGGCTCTACGAGGCGGCCGAGCGGGCCAAGGTCGAGCTCTCGACGACCACCCAGACGCAGATCAGCCTGCCCTTCATCACCGCTGACGCGTCGGGCCCCAAGCACCTGAACCTGTCCCTGACGCGCGCGCAGTTCGAGCAGCTCACCGCCGATCTGGTCGAGCGCTGTCGAGGCCCCGTCGAGCGGGCGCTCGCCGACGCCAAGCTGACGGCCGACGACATCGACGAGGTGATCCTCGTCGGCGGCTCCACGCGGATCCCCGCAGTCCAGGAGCTCGTCCGTCGCCTGACCGGCGGCAAGGACCCGAACATGACGGTGAACCCCGACGAGGTGGTGGCGCTCGGCGCGGCGCTGCAGGCAGGCGTCCTGAAGGGCGAGGTGGAGGATGTCGTGCTGCTCGACGTCACCCCGCTGTCGCTGGGGCTCGAGACGCTCGGCGGTGTCAACACGAAGGTGATCGAGCGCAACACGACCATCCCGGCGCGCCGTACGGAGACGTTCTCGACCGCCGAGGACAACCAGACCGCGGTCGACGTCGTCGTGCTTCAGGGGGAGCGCGAGCTCGCCGCCGACAACCGGCAGCTCGCCCGCTTCCGCCTGGAGGGCATACCCCCGGCGCCCCGCGGCGTGCCGCAGGTGGAGGTGACGTTCGACATCGACGCGAACGGGATCCTGAACGTGTCGGCCAAGGACAAGGAGACCGGCAAGGAACAGCGCGTGACGATCTCCGAGAGCACCAACCTCGACCAGCGCGACATCGAGCACATGATCAGCGACGCCGAAGCGCACGCCGACGAGGACCGACGCCGCCGCGAGGAGGTAGATGCTCGCAACGAGCTCGATTCGCTGGCCTACCGGGTCGAGCAGCTGCTGAGCGAATTGAGCGACCGGCTGCCGGTTCACGAGAAAGCGCGCGCCGAGGAGCTCCTCACCGACGCCCGTCGCGCGCTCGAGGAGCAGGCCGGGCTGGATCGCGTCCGCCCGCTGACCTCGGAGCTCCAGCAGCTGGTCCACGGCCTGCCGGCGAGCGCTGGAGCGGCTCAGGCAGCAGCCAACGGAGCAGCCGCCGGCAACGGCGACGGAGCGGCCGGGCAGACCGAGGACGGGGAGCAGGATTCGGAGGTCGTGGATGCCGAGTTCACACGGGATTGACGCTCGCGACCGGGGAACCCCGGAAGCGGCAGGCACCGCCGGGGAGCAGCGGGGGGATGCAGTGGAGCCGCCGGCCGGGGAGCGCCTGCCGGCCGTCCAGCCTGGTGGCGAGGCGGGCGGTCTGGCTCCCGAGGTCGAGCTCGCGAAGATCGAGGACCGCTACAGGCGCGCGCTGGCCGACCTCGACAACTACCGCAAGCGCTCGGCGCGCGAACTGGACCGGCGCGTGGAGGAAACCAGGGAGTCGGTGCTGCTGGACTGGCTGGACGTGGTGGACAGCGTCGAGCGCGCGATGGAGCTGGACTCCAGCGGTCCCTGCAACGAGGGCCTTCGGGCGGTGCTGACTCAGATGGACGCGGTTCTGCAGCGCCATGGCGCGCAGCGGATCGGTGAACCGGGCGATCGCTTTGACCCCGAGCGTCACGACGCGATCGCCGTACGCGAGACGGGAGAGGTACCCACGGGGACGATCCTCGACGTGTCGCGGTCGGGGTTCGCGCTCGGCGATCGCGTGATCCGCCCGGCGCAGGTCGTGGTGGCGCGTGGGGCCGAGCGTGCCGGCTGATGGCGGTCAGCGCTCCGGACTACTACGAGACGCTGGGCGTTCCTCGCGACGCGAGCGCCGACGACATCCGGGCCAGCTACCGCCGGCTGGCGCGCAAGTACCACCCCGACATCAACAAGGAACCTGACGCCGAGGACCGTTTCAAGGAGATCTCCGAGGCCTACGAGGTACTGCGCGACGAGGACAAGCGTGCCCGTTACGACCGCCTCGGTGCCAACTGGAGAGCCGCCCAGGACTCCTCCGGCCGAGGCGGCTTCGGCGATATGGACGGCTTCGGCGACGTGCGCGTCGATTTCGGGGGTGGCGACTTCGGCGACCTCTTCGAGGGGCTGTTCGCGCGCCGCGGGCGCCAGCGCGGGGGCGGCGCGGCCGATGGGAGCTCGTTCGGCGGGTTCTCCATGCGTGGCGGCGATCAGGAGGCAGTGCTCGAGCTGACGCTCGAGGAGGCCGCGGCCGGAGGGAAACGCCGGATCTCGCTCGGCGACGGGCGAGACTTCGAGGTCGAGGTCCCGCGCGGCGTGCGCGACGGCCAGCGCATCCGCCTCGCGGGGCAGGGAGGGGCGGGGGTGGGGGGTGGCTCCGCCGGCGATCTGTTCCTGCGCGTGCAGCTGAGGAAGCACCCGCGCTTTCGCGTGCGGGGGCGCGACCTCTACGTCGATCTCCCCGTGTCGCCGCCGGAGGCGGCGCTCGGCGCGGAGGTGCCGGTTCCGACGCTCTCGGGCACGGCCCGGGTGAAGGTCCCGGCCGGCTCGTCCTCGGGCCGGCGGCTGCGGCTGCGGGGCGAGGGGCTTCCTGCTTCCGACGGGGCGGGAGGCGACCTCTACGCGGTCATCGCCGTGCACCTTCCCAAACGGTTGAGCAAACAGGAACGTGAGCTGTACGAGCAGCTGAGGGAGGTCTCGAAATTCGACCCGCGCGGGGGGCACTGATGGCCGCGGCGACGCGCAGGCCACGCGCGGCCTCCCTGGCGAGGCGCCCGCCCGGCCTGATCGCGCTGGGCGCGCTCGCGCGGGAGGCGGGCCTGCATCCGGACATCGTGCGCAGGCTCGTGGCGCTCGGGCTGCTCGAACCGCGGGGAGGCACGCCCGCCGCGCCGCTGTTCCGGCGCGAGGACGCGCTGCTGCTCGCCCGGGCGGCACGACTGAGGGCCGATCTCGGCCTGAACTATGCGGGCGCGGTGCTGGCCACCGAGCTGTTGGTGCGGATCGATGAGTTGGAGCAGCGGCTGCGCACCGGCGCGCCGAGCCAAAACGAGCGCGAGGTGATCACATGGACCCGGATCGTCTGACCCTGAAGACCCAGCAGGCGCTGCACGACGCACAGACCAAGGCGCTTCGCTACGGGCACACGGAGCTCGACACCGACCATCTGCTGCTGGCCCTGCTCGAGCAGCCCGACGGCCTCGTGCCCCGGCTGCTGACGCGTGCGGATCTCGACACCGGCTCGCTGCGCAGCGAGCTGGAACGGGCGCTCGAGAGCCGCCCGCGGGTGAGCGGGCCGGGGGCGGCCGAGGGCTCGGTCACGGTCACGCGCGCCCTCGCGCGGTTGCTGGACGCCGCGTTGGGCGAGGCCGAGCGCCTGAAGGACGAGTACGTGTCCGTCGAGCACGTGCTGCTGGCGATGGTGGCTTCGGGGAACGACACGGTCGCGGGCCGGCTGTTGCGCGAGCACGGCGCCGATCGCGAGCGGCTGCTGGAGATACTCACCCAGATCCGCGGCGCCCAGCGCGTGACCAGCGCGACGCCCGAGACGGCCTACGAGGCGCTGGAGAAGTACGGACTGGACCTTGTCGCCGCCGCCCGCGACGACAAGCTCGACCCGGTGATCGGCCGCGACTCGGAGATCCGCCGCGTGATCCAGATCCTCTCGCGCAAGACCAAGAACAACCCCGTGCTGGTCGGCGACCCGGGCGTGGGCAAGACCGCCATCGTCGAGGGGCTCGCCCAGCGGATCGTCCGCGGCGACGTGCCGGAGGGCCTCAAGGACAAGACCATCTTCGCCCTGGATCTGGGGTCGCTCCTGGCGGGGGCCAAGTACCGCGGGGAGTTCGAGGAGCGCCTGCAGGCCGTGCTGGCGGAGGTCAAGGCGGCCGAGGGGCGGATCCTGATGTTCATCGACGAGCTGCACACCGTCGTCGGCGCGGGCGCCGCCGAAGGGTCGATGGACGCCGGCAACATGCTCAAGCCGATGCTCGCCCGCGGCGAGCTGCACTGCATCGGCGCGACGACGCTGGCCGAGTACCGCAGCGACATCGAGAAGGACGCAGCGCTCGAGCGTCGCTTCCAGCCCGTGCTCGTCGACGAGCCGAGCGTCGAGGACACGATCTCCATTCTGCGCGGGTTGCGGGAGCGCTTCGAGGTCCACCACGGGGTGCGCATCCAGGACGCCGCCCTGGTCGCCGCGGCCACCCTGGCGGATCGGTACATCAGCGACCGCTTCCTGCCCGACAAGGCGATCGACCTGGTCGACGAGGCCTGCGCCGTGATCCGCACCGAGATCGACTCGCTGCCGCAGGAGCTCGATGAGAGCACACGCCGGGTGATGCAGCTCGAGATCGAGGAGGCGGCGCTGAAGCTGGAGACGGATCGGGCCAGCGAGGAGCGCCTGCAGGCGCTGCGCAAGGAGCTCGCCGACCTGCGCGCGCAGGCAGACGCGATGACCGCCCAATGGGAGGCTGAGCGCCAGGCGATCCACAAGCTGCAGTCGCTCAGGGAGGAGCTCGAGCAGATCCGTCGCGAGATCGATCAGGCCGAGCGGGACTACGACCTCAACCGTGCCGCCGAACTGCGACACGGTCGCCTGCCGGAGCTCGAACGCCGCCTGCGCGCCGAGGAGCAGCGCCTGAACGAGAAGCAGGGCTCTACGCGGTTGCTGCGCGAGGAGGTCACCCCCGAGGAGATCGCCGAGATCGTGGCTCGCTGGACCGGCATCCCGGTGGCCCGCCTGATGGAGGGCGAACGCGAGAAGCTGCTGCGGCTGGACGAGGTGCTGCACGAACGCGTGGTCGGCCAGGACGAGGCCGTGAGGCTGGTGGCCGACGCGGTGATCCGCGCACGGTCAGGGATCAAGGATCCTCGTCGCCCGATCGGCTCTTTCATATTCCTCGGGCCGACCGGCGTGGGCAAGACCGAGCTGGCCCGGGCGCTCGCGCAGGCCATGTTCGACTCCGAGGAGAACATGGTGCGCCTGGACATGTCCGAGTACCAGGAGCGCCACACGGTCAGCCGCCTGATGGGCGCGCCGCCTGGCTACGTGGGCTACGAAGAGGGTGGACAGCTGACCGAGGCCGTGCGCCGCAAGCCGTACTCGGTGGTGCTCTTCGACGAGATCGAGAAGGCGCACCCCGATGTCTTCAACACGCTGCTGGCGATCCTCGACGACGGTCGGCTGACCGACGCGCAGGGGCGGACCGTCAACTTCCGCAACACGATAGTGATCATGACCTCGAACATCGGCTCGATCTACCTGCTTGACGGCGTCAACGATCAGGGCGAGATCAGCGAGGAGGCGCGGGACCGCGTGATGGGCGACCTGCGTTCCAGCTTCCGACCCGAGTTCCTCAACCGGGTCGACGACATCGTCCTGTTCAAGCCGTTGACACTCGAGGAGATCGAGCAGATCGTCGACCTGCAGATCGCCGACGTCTCCGGGCGCCTGGCCGAGCGGCACCTGGAGCTCGAGCTGACCGAGCCCGCGCGCGCGCTCATCGCCCGTGAGGGCTACGACCCGGTCTACGGAGCGCGGCCGCTCCGTAGATTCGTCCAACGCGAGGTGGAGACGCGGATCGCGCGAGCCTTGATCTCGGGCGAGATCGGCGAGGGCGACGTGATCCGCCTCGACGTCGAGGGCGGGGCGCTGTCGGTGCGCTTCGTGCGCCCCGAGGGGGAGCGCTCAGACGAGTCGGAGGCCGCGGAGGACAGGACGACCGTCGTCGCCTGAGACCGTCTCGCCGGCAGGCCCCGGCTCGGGCGAGCTCGGGCGAGGTACTGCGCGACCAGGGCCAACTTCCTGCGGCGCGCGCGCCGGGCGCTGGCCAGCGCCGCGAAATCGGCGTCCCGGCGCGTCTCGAGCGGGCGTCCGTGGTGCGCGAGGTTCACGAGACTGCCCCGCCCGCCGCCTGGCGCGTTCTCATGGTGCCGGCCCGCTCGCCGGGCCGGCCGCCGTCCTCGTCATAGGCGGCCCGCATCCTCTCGAGCGCTCCCTGCTCGATCTGCCGGACGCGCTCCGCGCTCACGTGCAGGATCTCGCCGAGCTCTCGGAGCGTGCGCTGCCGTCCGTGCAGGCCGTAGCGGGCGCAGATCACGACGCGTTCGCGCTCGCTCAGATTCGCAAGCAGACGCGGGATCTCCGCCGCGCCGAGGCGCAGATCGAGCTCGTCGTAGGGCTCCTCCGCGCGGGGGTCCCGCAGCGACTCCCCGAAGCTCGACTCCGCGCCGCCTGACTCGCCGACGGGCTCCTCGAGGCTTCGTGGCCTGCGGTCGGCCACGCTCAGCCTGTGCAGCTGCTCGAGCGTCAGCTCGCTCGCGCTCGCGAGCTCCCGCAGGGTCGGCTCGCGCGAGTGTGTCAGCGCGAAGGTGCGGCGCGCGTCACGCACGCGAGCGAGCTGGCGCAGGGCGCGGTCGGAGAGCACGACGGGCCGGGACAGCTCGGCGACGACCTGCTGCATCGCCTGGCGCACCCACCAGGAAGCGTACGGCCAGAACGGGGTGCCGAGCTCAGCGTCGTATCGCTCGAGCGCCCTGAGCACGCCGACGCTGCCCTCCTGGAGCAGCTCCGAGCGGTCGACCCCGGGAACGCGGGCGTAGATCCGCGCGAGGTTGGCGATCCGCGGCATCAGCGATCGGATCAGCCGGGCGCGGGCGTAGGGGCGGTTGCTCCGCGCCGCAAGCACCAGCTGGGACTGCGTCTCGTGAAGCGGCACCAGCGGGAAGCTCGCCTCGCGGGAGGTCCGGCGCCGACGGGCGACACCGCCTTCGGGAGCCAGCGCGACATGAGCAACTGCGTGACAGTCAGACATGATCGGTGGGCCTTCCGTCTGGGGTTTGGGGACGGCGCCTCGACGGGTCGGTGTTTGATCGCAAACCGACCGCCTGACGACGGTCTACCCCCCCAAGCCAGGGTTTTCTTGTGAGTCTCGACGAACAGTTGCGCCGTTTCGTTCGTCTTGCACAACAACGGACATCACCCACCCGGGACAGCTTCTGTCTACGATTGGTTTCGTGGCGTCGCTTCGGGAGCTCGTCGAGTCTCCAGCGCTGGCCCCGCTCTTGGCTTATGTGTCCAGGCCGCGCGCCGATTCGCTCGTGCGCGGAGTCGCCCTGATCGAGGATCTCGCCCAGCTCGAACAGGTCACAGAGCACAGCGTCGTCCTGCTCACACGGGGCGCGTCAACGGCAATCAGCAGCTACCGCTTCGACACGGCGATGCGCATCGCTCGAAGCCGATGCGTCGCGGCGCTGGTGGTGTCTGCGGCAGACGTCAGCCGGGTCACTTCGACCGCGACGGCGATCGCCAGCCGCTCCGGCACGGCGATCCTGGTCGCGGCCGAGGACATTCAGCTCGCCCAGCTCACGCTGGCGATAGGACGGGAGCTGGCCGGCGGCGCCGATGTCGCGCTGCTTCGCGCCTACACGGCGGTGCGGGCGATCGAGGCTCATCCGCGGGACGGAAGTCCCGATGCGATGCTCGAGCACGCCGGCGCGGCCCTCGACGTACCGATCTCGCTCGTGATCGACGAGCCACACGGCGAGACCTGTCGACCGGTGCTGGTGGACGAGCGCGTCGAGGGGTGGATCATCGCTCCTGCCCAGCAGGGCGACGCGGAGATGGCGCTGGAGATCGCTCTGAACGCCCTCGCCGCCACCGTCTCCGAGGCGTTCAGGCGACGTCGGCTCTCGCAGGAGGCCCCGACCGAGTCTCGTGAGGAGGTGCTCACCGACCTGCTGGCCGCGACGGTGCCGAAGACGATCGAGCAGGTCGTGCTGCGCGCGCGCAGCGTCGGCATGCCGATCGACAGCTGGCACGTCGCGGTGAGGCTGGACTTCGAACATCTGGCCGACACCCCGTCTGGCGAGGAGCTCGCCGCCTACCGGGAGCGGATCCGCCTGGGACGCGCGATGCTCAGGGCGTTGGGCGGCGCCGACGGGGTGTGGCACCAGGCGCGTGCCGGTGAGGCCCTCGTGCTGGTGAGGACCTATGGCGAGGATCCCGGACCGTCGGCTCCCGGCGCGATCGCGAGCACGATCGATCGGGTGCTGATGCCGATGCGGGCGAGATTGCCCGCATCGGTGATCCGGTGCGGGGTGGGCACCGCGCGGTCCGGTCCGAGTGGGCTGCTGGCCTCGGTCGCTGAGGCGCGAGCCGCCGCGATCGCCGCACGCACGTCCAAGCGGGCGAACGGCGCGGTTCCCTTCGACAGCATCGGGCTGCGGCGGGCGCTGGTCGAGTGGTACGCGTCGGACACCGCTCGCGAGGCGGCCACCTCGGTTCTCCAGCCACTCTCCGCGCTGGGCGGCATCCGGGCCGAGCGGCTGATCCAGACGCTGCACGTCTACCTGGATGAGCACAGGTCCCTGACGCGGACCGGCAAGCGCCTGAACCTGCACCGCAACGCCGTGGCCTACCGGATCAACCGCATCTTCGAGCTGCTCGACGTCGACCAGGAGAACCCCGACGATCTCCTCCTGCTGCAGCTCGCCTGTCGAGCTCGCGAGCTGACCTGACGGGAATCCCCCGGCACCGGCCCGGGTACGCGGGTCGCCCTTGACCGTTGCCCACGCCGGCCTACCGGCAGGTAGGTCGAGTTCTAGGAGACGGCGTGACCAGCCTCGTGATCGAGCATTTCGACGCCCCGGCGAGCACCCGTGAGGCGATGGCGCTGGGCGCGGCGGGTGAGAGGGCCGGCGACGTGCTCGCGGGGCGCACGGTGTGGTGCGCGATGACGCTGCCCCGCGCCCGCCGCTCGGCCGACGTGCTCCGCGACCGAATGGAGGGGGCCGGCCCGGATGTCGCCGCCGCCTCCCTCGAGGTCGATGCCGACGAACAGCTGCTGGGGCTGAGCCCGACCGCCGGCTCGACGAGGCTCTCAGAAAGCGACTCGGGCGGGCTGGGCCCCGCCGAGCGCGACGCGTACGCGCGCGGCGCGCTGGGCGGCGAGGAGCGCATCGGCCAGAGCGTCTCGGCGCAGGACGTCGTCGTCGTGCACGACCTGCTGAGCGCGCTCGCGACGCAGGCGATACGCGAGCGCGGTGCGCATGCCGTCTGGCGCCTGCCCGTCGCAGAGGCCCCCCGCGTGGGCGCAGGCGCGCTGGAGCTGCTGCGGCGCCTGACGCCGGGCATCGACGCCTACGTCACGACCTGGCTGCAGCGGGGGTCCCGGGGCGAGGTGGTGGAGTGCGTCGCCGCGGTGATGCCCTCTGCGGGAATCGTCGCCACCAAGGAGTTCCCGATCCGTTTCGCCGGTGACGAGCCGCGCCGGCTCGCGTGGAGGATGGCGATCGCTGAGATCGTCCGCAGCGACCGCCTCGAGAGCGTCGGCGGGACTCTGCGGCCACGCCCGAGCGTCGCGCCGCGGTGAGTGTCCGCGACCGTTTCACCCTAGGGCCAGCTATCCGCTGTTTCTCCCGGCGCGGGCGAGCCCCAGGCGCCGAGGACGCCCCGGGCGCTGCTGAGCGCCGCCAACGCCCCCCGCCGCGTTCACCTTGACGCGAGCGGAGCTGCGCCGATACGGTGGCCGAGCCCACGCAGCGAGGAGAGCGCAGATCGCGATCACCACCGATTCAGTGCCCGCATGAGCGACTCCGTCGAGGGTGGACGGCTGCGCGCCAAGGTCGCGCTCATAACCGGCGCCGCGAACGGCATCGGCGCCGCGATCGCTCGCCGCTTCGCGGCCGAGGGGGCTCAGGTCCTGATCACCGACGTGAGGCTGGCCTCGGCGCAGGCGCTGGCCGCTGAACTGGTGGGGCGTGCAGATGCGCACGCGCTCGACGTCAGCAGCGAGTCGGGCTGGGAGGAGGCCCTGGACTGGGCGCTGGCGGGACACGGGCGAGTGGACGTGCTGGTGAACAACGCGGGGCTGTTCCTCGCTGCGCCGCTGGCCGAGACCTCGCTGGCGGACTTCCGGCGGCTGCAGGAGGTCAACCAGGTCGGCGTGTTTCTCGGCATGAGGACGCTCGCGCCGGCAATGGCCGCGACGGGTGGCGGCTCGATCGTCAACGTCTCGTCCATCGCCGGGCTGATCGGACCGCCGCTGCTGAGCGCATACGTCGCCGGGAAGTGGGCCGTACGCGGCATGACCAGGACGGCGGCGAAGGAGTTCGCCGGCTCGGGCGTGCGAGTGAACTCGCTGCATCCGGGTCAGATCGAGACGGACATGCACGCGCGCCAGCGCGAGCAGACACCGGAGCTGATCGAGCGGCTGGTGGCGGCGATACCGATGAAGCGGGTCGGCGACGCGGGGGAGGTGGCCGACGCGGCTGTCTTCCTCGCCTCGGAGGAGAGCGCCTACGTGACCGGCAGCGAGCTCTCGATCGACGGCGGCGCGCGCCCCTAGGGCACCTGGTGGACCGTTCAGGCGTCGCGAACGACGCGCAGGATCACCGGGCGCGTCGTATGGGACGCCGCCTCCAACAGCGGCGCGAGCTCCTCGTCTCGCAGCTCCTCCGCCGCCTCCACGACGACCACCAGCGGTTCCACCCCGGTGCCTGCGTGCCGGGTGACCCTGCGCACCTCCTCGGCCTCGCGCCGTAGGGCCTCGGGGGAGAGCACCGACAGCACGACCTCGCCGGCCGCGGCCGACTCGAGGTTGCCCTCGGCATCGGTCGGGCCCGTCTCGACCACGGCCCTGCCGGCGGCGACGCTCTCCAACCTCGCCTCGCGAAGGCGGTGATCGAGGAGGCCTCCGCTCGGCACCTCGATGATCAGTCGCGGCTCGTAGGCCATGGCACGAGACTAGCGGCGCGTGACGGTGACCGCGGGCCCTCGCGGTCCCGGGCCCTGGTCGGTCCGGGCGGGTCCTTGTCGCGGAGCGGCTCAGCGATGCCTGTCCCCGGCGCAACATCTCCCACCGCGAGCTGCAATGCAACATTTCTCTCCTATTGGTACATTATGCCGTACGAGCGTCGCGTTCTCGAGCCGGTCGGGTCGTTCGGTCGGTGGGGGTCTGGCGTTCGGTCGCTGTCAGGAGAGATCGAGTGAGGGGATGGGGCTATGCATCGCAGAGGCTTGGCGCGGGCCGTGCTCGCGCTGTCGACCGTCTTGATTCTGGCTGTGCCTTCGGGGGCATCGGCGGCACCCGTGGAAGGTCCTTCGGGGTCGGCCTTCTACACGCCGCCCTCGCCGTCGCCGGCCGGCGGCGCCGGCGAACTGGTGTGGTACCGGCCGGCCACCGTGAATCTGAACGTCACGCTGCCGGCCAACAAGGCCTGGACCGTGCTCTACCAGTCGACCGACCAGCACGGCCACCCGGACTGGGTGACCGGCACGGTGATCGTGCCGACGGCCAGGTGGAGCGGCAGGGGCGAACGGCCGGTCGTGACCTATGCCGAGGGCACCCAGGGGCTCGCGCAGTCGTGCGCTCCGTCGCTGCAGATGGCCGCGGGCACGGAGTATGACGGCGGCGCGATCATCGAATCCCTGAAAAAGGGCTACGCGGTGACAGTCACCGACTATCAGGGCTACACCAGCGGAACCGTTCCGACCTACGCGGCGGGCAGGGCCGAGGGCCAGGCGGTGCTCGACGCCGTTCGTGCCGGCCGGCAGGTCCCCGGCTCGGGAATCGGCGCGGGCGCTCCGGTGATCGTGTGGGGCTACTCCCAGGGCGGCCAGGCCGCCAGCTGGGCGGCCGAGCTCCAGTCCAGCTACGCGCCCGACGTCAAGATGATCGGCCTCGCCGCCGGCGGCGTCCCGGCGAACCTGCAGGCGATCGGGGAATTCGACAACGCGTCCGTGGGCACCGCCTTCGGTCTCGACGGGCTCATCGGCCTCAGCGCCGCCTACCCCGAAGAGTTCAACCTGGCCTCGATCTCCAACACGGCCGGCCTTGAAGCCGCTGGCAGGCTGCTGAACGAGTGCGCGATCCAGTCGCTGGCGGACTTCCGCGACGTCAACAGCGCCGAATACACGATCGGCCACAAGAGCCTGACACACCTCGAGGCCGAAGATCCCGCGATCGAAAAGGTCATCGACGAACAGCAGCTCGGCACGAAACCCGTGCCCGTGCCGGTCTACCACTACCACGGCCTGGAGGACGAGTTCGTACCGGTCGCCCAGGACGTGGCGCTGCACCAGGCGTGGTGCTCGCTGGGGGTCGCCGACGACTTCCAGCTCTATCCGGGCGACCACCTGCTGAGCGACCCGACGGCGATCCCGACAGTCATCAAGTGGGTGGAAGAACGGCTGGCCGGGAAGAGGGCACCGAACACCTGCGGGCTGCATTCCTCCGGCGCGAGCTTGCCCGCATCCGCCCGCCTGACGCCGGAGACGGGGGACCTGGTCGTTCCTCTGCCCGGCTGGGAACTGAGCGGCAAGGTGACCGAGGTGAAGAGCGGAATCTCGGTCGAAGTGCCAAAGGGCTCGACGCTGAGCGCCGAAGGCGACATCACCACCGGCAGCCTGACGGCGAACCTGTCGATCCCGCCGATCGACCAGACGATCTGGATCGGCCTGATCCCGGTGACGGTCCGCGGGGCCCTGACGCCAACGGGGACGATCCACGGCAGCGTAGGCCTGACCAGCAGCGGGGTGTTCAGCGAGAGCGCCAGCGGCTCGGCGAACGAGCTGGTCGGCTCGGTGGGCATCGGGTTCCTGACGGTGCCGATCGGCTGCACGACGGTGGAACCGATACAGCTGCCGTTGAGCATCTCCGAGCAGGTGAACGCCCTGGTGGTCGGAGGGTTCTCCTTCGCCACCAAGGTGACCGTGCCGGAATTCGGCGGTTGCGGCCTGTTCGGTCCGGTTCTCTCGGCGACGATGTCGGGGCCGGGGAACACGATCGAAATGACCGCCAAGCCACCGCCGCCGGTGAGTTGGTGAACCGGGCCCGGGACGGCCGGCAGACGGCCTGAGCGTCCCGGGTGGCGGAGTGGGGTGGCCGTCGGATGACGGCCACCCCTGCGGCGCACCTGTGGCCTGCGCGAGCTACGCGTCGACTCGAAGGAGCATCCGCAGGACCGGCTCGGCGCGCTGGGCGTCCGGACGCTCGCCGGTTATCAGGTCGAGATAGGTGTATGACTCGATCAGACGGACGATCACGTAGGCCAGCTCGTGCAGGTCGACGAGCAGGTTGAGCCGCGAGCCGTCGGACTCCTCGCGGAGCATGCCCTCGATCGCGCCGATGAGCCGCTGCTGGAAGTTCGTCCGACGACCGGTCAGCAGGCGCATCGCGTGCTCGCCGTCTTCGCCCAGCCAACGCTGCATCCCGGGGTTCGTGATGATCGTGTCCAGGAAGCCCGTGACGACGGCCACGATCCGCTCGCCGCCCTTCGCGCTCACTTTCTCCTCCACATAATCGAACGTCCTCAGCGCGAGCGACCAGACGACCTCGACGATGAACTCGTCGCGGGAGCCGAACCAGCGGTACAGGGTGACGCGGTTGACTCCGAGCTCGTCTGCCAGCGCGCCCATGTCGATGCGTTCCGGGGCCAGGAACCGCCGCCGCCCCAGGCGCAGTGCATCAGCGGCTCTGGGCCGTGCCGTGACGGTCATGACCAGAAGGATCGCAGGCCTGCAGGAAGCGACATCGAGTCCGTCGTGCCGCCGCCGGCCCGCGAGTCGAGGGCGAGCGGACGGCCGGTCACCGCTCGGGACGCCCTGTCACCGTCTGGCAGAAGGATCAGTCCAGCACGACGATGATCTCGTCGTGGAGACCAGTCGCCCGCTCCACCTGCGGCTGCATCGGGCCGACCGTCGGCGGCGGGCCGGGCACCAGTCGCGCCAGGCTCCGTGCCTGCAGCTCGGCGCCGGGCGGATAGAGCACATGGGTGCCTGGGCTGAGGCTGACGGTGATGTTGCCGACTCCCCCGATCTGGACATGGCGCGCCCGGAGGGCCGTCGCCGTTCGGTGGGCCGCGTCGAGGGTGGAGCTGGCATTGAAGACGGCCACCGGCACCTTGGACACCTGCGGCGCGGAGGAGCCCGCCGACAGCCGGCCGTAGCCCACCGCCAGGGCGGCGGCCGCGATCGCCGCGGCGCCGAGGGCCAGCGCGCCTCTGCGTGGGCGGCGGCGCGCCCGGAAGATAGTCGGTGGCGGCTGCTGTTTCGGGAAGTCGGGCGGCGGAAGAGCCGCCTGCGGGACGTCGCTCGCGACCGCGGGCCCCTGGCGGGCGCCCACGCCCGCGAGGAGCGGACGCTGGCGCGCTTCGAGCGCCAGCGCCTTCGCCACCTGGTCGCGCAGCGTGTTCAGCTCGCGCTGGCGGGTGAACACGCGCAGCGCCAGCAGGGCGACGACGCCGATCCCGACGAAGCCGAGCAGCGCTCCGATCTTGGACGCGAGGCCGGTCGTGGCCACGGTGCGCGGCGGGACGGTGATGTTGCGAAGCGACCCCAGCGTCGTGCGCAAGCCGGAGGCGCTTCCTGTCCCCTGCACGACGGGAACGGTCTGCTCGGCCATCGCGAGCATCGCCCGCGGCGAGACGTTCTCGGTGAGCGTGTTCTCGATCCAGTAGACCGCGCCGCCCTCGTGCCACGCGATCACTCTGACCTGTTCGCCCGCGTAGAAGAGTTCGTAGGTGCGCGAGCCGACGCGGATCGTCTGGCCGGGGTTGCCAAGCAGCGGCGGTTCGGTCCAGCTCGTCCCCTGGACGTCGTAGAACTGACCGAGCGCTCCGCGGTCGATCACGACCACGTAGATCGGGTGGATGTGACCCTGCTGGTCGCGGATCGCGTACAGGCGCAGCTTGTCGGGCTGCGCCGAGGCGTTTGCGTCCCGGACGGTCGGGTACTCGAGGGCGAACGGCAGGCGCGGCGCCTGCGAGCGTGCTTCGTCGAGCTCGGAGGCGGTCGTGGGGATGAGGCCGAGGCTGGGAGCGCTGACGTGATGGGCGACGTGGTGTCCGTGCCGGGGCGGCGCGCTGCTGAGCCTGGGCTTGCGGATCGCCGCCGTCCCGTGCAGGAACGACTCGACCGATTCGTGGATCTGCTGTTCGCTGACGACGTCGTACGTCGGCAGCAGGGTGACGTTGAAGGGGATCTGCCTGACCGGCTTGCCCTGGGATTCGATCAGCAGCTCCAGCAGGTTCAGGACCGCTTCTTTGCCCCGCAGGGTGTCGTCCGTTTCGACGGTCCTGCCCAGGATCCGCTCGAACTTTTCCCGGTTTTCGAACAACGTGGCGCCGTACTGCGACTTGACTTCGAGCAGGAATCGCTGGTCGCGGGCGTCGCGCGTCAGCGAGGTGTCTTCGTGACGGTTGGCCACGAATTCCAGGGCCTGCTTGCCGCACAGGCGCTGATAGCCGGGCTGCAGGTTTATTTCGAAGTACTGTTCCCCGCCCGGTTCGTTGACGTGGTAGTAGCGGCGATCGACGCCCATGTACACGCAACCCAGTTCGTCGACGGCCCGCTTGAACTTCGGGAAGCTCGTGACGAACACGTGGTTGATCGTGATGCCGAACAGGCGTTTGATCGTTTCGACCATCAGCTGCGCCCCGCCGTAGGTGTATGCCGAGTTGATCCGGTTCGTGATCACTTCCCCGTTCGGCGCCGTGAACGTGACCCGCAGCTCGCGCGGGATCGAGAGCATCGAGATCGTCGGCTTGCTGGGGTCGATCCGCACCAGCAGCATCTCGTTCGAGTGGGGGAGGACCCGCCCGTACGGGTTGCTCTTCGGCGGCGGCCGTTCGTCGTTGCCGACCAGCAGCAGCGTCTCGGGCGCCCCTTTGGCGGTCGGAGCGAGCAGCGACGGGGCCAGCTTCACGGCTTTGCTCTGACCGAGCGCATCGACGACTTTGGCCAGCTCGTTCACGGCGACCACCGCGGTCGCGGCGCCGGAGATCAGAGCGACTGCGATCCCTCCGAGCAGGAAGCGCTTGGCCAGCCACCAGCGACGACGGGGCGGCTCGGGAGGAACCGCCGCAGGCGGAAGCCCGCCGGGCGCGGAGGGGGGTGGCGGTGTGGTGGCGATGCTCACAGCGTGCGTTGACCGTCGCGGCGCCCGCGCGACGCGGGCACAGACCCGTCACTCCCGCGCAGGGAGCACACAGCGCAGGTTAGAGCGAGATCGCCACGGCGGGGTCGCTCAGACGCGGTATTCATCGGATCGTGCGACCGGCGCCGCCAAGCCAGCAAGAGGCGCGCGAGGGCGCGGCGGTGCGGGAGGCGTCCTGGAGTCCACCACCCAAAGGTAGGGCAGGAAGACGACGAAGCGGGCGGCAGGCGCGATTGCTCTGACGCCGTCATAGTTGCGGATGTCATGGACACGCTGAGGACACCCGACGATCGCTTCCGGGGCCTGCCCGACTGGAGCTATGAGCCGAGCTACGCCGACGTCGGCCCGGACGGTGCCGCGGCGCGGATGGCCTACGTCGACGAGGGGCCCGAGCAGGCGCGGCCGGTCCTGCTGCTCCACGGCGAGCCCTCGTGGTCCTACCTGTATCGCGCGATGATCCCGCCGCTGCTCGAGGCCGGGCTGCGGGTCGTCGCCCCCGATCTGATCGGCTTCGGACGCTCCGACAAGCCGACGCAGCTCGAGGACTACACCTACGCCCGCCACGTCCGTTGGCTCACCGATCTGGTGGTCGGCCACCTGGACCTGCGCGACGCCGTGCTGTTCTGCCAGGACTGGGGCGGGCTTCTCGGCCTGCGACTGGTGGCCGAGAACCCCGAGCGCTTCGCCGCAGTCGTCGCCTCCAACACGATGCTCCCGACCGGCGATCACGACCCGGGCGACGCCTTCAGGGCCTGGCGGGAGTTCTCGCGGACCGCCACGGAGTTCGACATCGGGCGCATCGTCGACGGCGGCACGAGCCGCTCGCTCTCGCCGGAGGAGGTCGCGGCCTACAACGCGCCGTTCCCCGATGACACCTACAAGGCCGGCGCGCGACAGTTCCCGTCGCTCGTGCCGATCTCCCCCGAGGACCCCGAGGCGGCCCCGAACCGGGCGGCGTGGGAGGTGCTGTCCCGATGGGACAAGCCGTTCGTCTGCGCCTTCGGAGACTCCGACCCGATCACCGGCGGCGCCGACTCGGTGCTGAGGAAGCTGATCCCGGGCACGGCCGACCAGCCGCACGTGACGCTCAAGGGCGCCGCCCATTTCAGCCAGGAGGACGCCGGCGTGCGCCTCGCCGACGTGGTCATCGAGGTCGCTCGCGGCCTGCCCGCACGCACCCTCGCCTGAGCCGCCGACGGTCTGATCGCCGCAGACTTCGGGCGGCGTCGCCGATGCCGCTGCTCCGGCTGTAATCGTACGTCCCATCGATCGCGCCGCGACAGCAGCACCTGGGTTCCCGGTGCGAGCGAGCTGAAATGCCCCCGGCCGCCCTTTCCCTCGCGCTCGCCGCGTCGATCTACCCACCCGCCGTAGCTGCCGTGATCGCTCTCGGCCGCGGCACCGACGTCAGGCTGCGCGTGGTCCTGTTCGTCGCGGGCGCGTTCGTGACGGTCCTCCTCACCGGCGCCCTGATCCTGCTGCTGCTCGACGAACTGCCCGTGTCGGGGAGGCAGCACCGGACCGCGGGCGGGGGACTGGAAGTCGCGATCGGGCTCCTGCTGCTCGGACTGGCCGCACGTCTGAGACGCAGGGCTGGCAAGGGGAACCCCGCGGAGGAGCGCGGCTCGGCGCGAACAGACCGCTACCTGGAGAGCCGGCGTCTGGTCCTGCTGCTGGGTTTCGTGCTCTACGTGATTCCCTCCCCGATCTACATCGGCGCGATCAAATCGATCGCCGACACGAGTGACTCAGTGTCGACGGAGTTCGCCTACCTGGCAGTGGTGGTGGTCGTGATGCTCTGGATGGTGGAGCTGCCAATGATCATGCTGCTGGTGGTTCCGGGTCGCGCTACGGCGACCCTCGAGCGGGTCAACGCGTGGTTCGCCGGCAACGGCCGGGCACTCGCCGTGCTCGCGTCGGCGGGGGCGGGGCTCTACCTGGTGCTATCGGGCCTGATGAAGCTGATCGAATGACCCGCGCCACCTGCTTCTCGCCCCGGAGCGCGCGGGGGGCCGGTCGAGCGCGGTGGGGCACTGAATGCCGTCGAGGGCGTCCCGCCGCCGCGGGTCTTCAGGACCCTGCGGCGAGCCGCGCGACGGCGGCTCCCATGAAGCCGGAGGCGAACGCGTCGCCGACACCTCCGAGCGGCACGAGCCCGGGCACGGGCATGGTCGCCTCGAGCTCGAGCTCGAGGCGAGTGCCGTCGCCGTCCTCCAGCCGCCATACGGCATCGAAGGAGGCGCCGCTGGACTGTCCGCGGGGCACGTGCGTCAGCTTGACGAGGCCCGGCCGGCGCACCTGCACCGCCAGCAGCAGATCCAGCTCACGCGAGACCGGTCCCCAGGAGAGGTGGAGTCTCGTCTCCGCCTTCAGCGGCAGTCCGTCCGCACCGGCCTCGAGGACGTTCACCGCCCTGACGACCTCCGGGTACCAGCTCGGGTAGGCCTCGAGCGCTGCCAGGAGCGCCAGGCAGTCCTCGATCGGCGCCGGTACGACGGCCTGGGCGGCTCCACTCAGATGCTTCATCGGCAGGCAGCCTATCCGCGTGAGTGGCGTGTCCAGGGGCGGTGCGCCGCTGCCTGCCTTCAGGGAAGGACTGCAGCGTCGCGTGCGGGAGCGCCACGGCGAGCTCGCCGTTCAGCGGCTGCCCAGGGTGGCGAGGCGCTCGTGCACGGACCGCACGGCGCTCGATCCCTCGCCCACCGCGGCTGCGACCCGCTTCATCGAGCCGCTGCGCACGTCGCCTGCGGCGAACACGCCCGGGGTGGAGGTCTCGTATGGCAGCGGCTCCACGCCGGTCGCCGCCATCCGCTGGCTGATCTGGCGGCCGGTGAGGATGAAGCCATCATCATCCAGCAGCACGCTCTGCTCGAGCCAGCCCGTCGCGGGAGTCGCGCCGATGAAACAGAACAGGCCCGAGACGCCGATCTCGAAGCGCTCGTCCGAGGCGATGCGCCTGAGCACGACCTGCTCCAGGTGCTCGTCGCCGTTCAGCTGCTCCACTTCGACGCCCGTGAGCAGATCGATCGCGGGATCGGCCTCGATCCGCTCGACGAGGTACTGGGACATCGTCTCGGCGAGGTTCGTGCGCCTGATCGCGATCGTGACTCCGCAGCTGTTCTGGCCCAGGTAGATCGCGGCCTGTCCGGCCGAGTTCCCGGCCCCGACGACCAGGACGGGCGCGCCACCGCAGACCCGGGCCTCGAGATCGGTCGCCGCGTAGTAGACGCCGGCGCTCTCGAAGCGGTCCAGGTTCTTCGCCGCCAGGCGCCGGTACTGCGCGCCGGAGGCGACGATCACCGTGCGTGTGGGGATCTCGCTTCCGTCGCGCAGGACGACGACGTGGAAGCTCCCTTCGGGCCGCAGGGCGACCACCTCACACGGCGCGTTGAGCCGAGCGCCGAGTCGCAGCGCCTGGGCGGCGGTCCGCGACGTGAGGTCGCCGCCGGAGATGCCGTTGGGGAACCCCGCGTAGTTCTCGATCCGCGAGCTCGCACCGGCCTGGCCGCCGATCGCGACCGCGTCGAGGCAGACCGTGCCGAGGCCCTCTGACGCTCCGTAGACCGCGGCGGCCAGACCGGCCGGGCCGCTGCCGACGACGATCAGGTCGAAGAGGAAGCCGGGGACCGGCTGGAACGTCAGGCCGAGGGCTTCGGCGAAGGTGGCCGCCGTCGCTCGTCGAAGCATGCCGGTCGGGGTGATCACGACCGGAGTGTCCTGCGAGCTGAGTCCCATGCTGCCCAGCAGCGATTCGATGTCCTCGGCGTCCTCGATGTCGATCCACGTGTGCGCGAGCCGGGAGTGCTCGGCGAACGAGCGCAGGCTCATCGCCTCCTGCGAGTAGCGCGACCCGATGATCCGGATCGCCTGAGCCCCCGGGCCGCTACGAAGGATCTCGCGGCGCGCGACGAGCGCTCTGAAGATCATTTCCGCCAGCGCCGGCCGGACACTCATCAGACGGCGGAACTCGGCCTGCTCGATGACCAGCACCCGGCTCGCCCGCTTCGCCCTCGCGGAGACGAAGCGGCGCTGCCCCGTCAAGAGGCTCAGCTCGCCCACGAAGCCCCCCCGGCCATAGCTCGCCAGGACGTCCTCGTGGTCGTCGCCGGTTCGGACGATCTCCACCTCCCCCTCGAGCACCACGAAGAAGTCGTCCGATGCCTCGCCGGCCTGGAACAGCAGCTCGTCAGTCGCGAGGACGCGCTCGGTCCCGAACTGGCCCACGTCGGAGATCTCCACGTCGCTCAGCACCGGCCAGGCGGCCGAGTCGGCGACGTCGGGCGGGATACCGCTCAAGACGTGTGGTGGTTGACGACCTCGACGTTGTTCCCATCGGGGTCGAGGACGAAGGCCGCGTAGTACCCGGGGTGGTACCGCGTTCGCTCGCCGGGCTCGCCATTGCTGCGGTAGCCCGCCGCGATTGCATCGTTGTGGAAGCGCACGATCTGGTCGTCGGTCCCCGGGAACGCGATGTGCACGTTCGCCGTCGGCGTTCCCGCGACGATCGAGAGCCGTCCGCCCCGTCCCGCGCCGGCGAGTCTGGTGCGGTCCGGCCCGACGTCGCGCAGCTCGAGGCCGGTCGCATCAGCGACGAGGCGATAGAAGGCCCGCGACGCCGGGAGGTCAAGGACGCGGAGCCAGAGATGGTCGATGATCGCGCCCTCCTGAGGCAGCGCTCCGTGGTGGACGGCCTCGATGCTGTTGCCGTCGGGATCGCGCAGGAACGCTCCGTAGTAGTCGTCGCGGTACTGCGGACGGGGTCCGGGAGGCCCCTGGCTGGGATGTCCCGCATCGACTCCCGCCTGCCAGAAGGCGTCGACGTGCTCCCGCGACGGCGCCGCGAAACCGACGTGAAGGCGCGTCGTCGCGCGGTGCTCCCGGTCCGCCTGGGTCACCATGAACTCGTGCCAGGCCACGGCGGCGGGCACGTCCCGGGTCGTGGCGATGCCGAGCGCGCCGAGCACAGTCGAGAAGAAGGCTTCCGAGGCCGCGCGGTCCTGCACACGGATTGTCACGTGGTCGAACATCTCAGCGCCGGAGTGTCGTCGTCGCGCGGGGCGTGCCCGGAGTGTACGAAGATCCTCGCCACTACCATCGGTCTGTGTCCTCTGCTCGCGCTGACAGCCTGCGAATCTCCGACGAGACCGGACCCGCCGCCCGGCAGGTCCGTCCGCGCCGCGCGGCCGGCGTAAGGCGGGCACTTCCCGTCGCGGGGACGGCCGCCGGCGGATCGGGTGGCCCGGGGGGTCTCGACAGCGCCGCGCAGCAGTCCGAAACAGACGCGCTGGACGCGTACTCGCGGACCGTCGCCGGCGTGGCCGAGCTGGTTGCGCCGAGCGTCGCGAACCTGCGGGTCCTCCGACCGACGCGCCGCGGACGGGTGCCGGCCGGGGCGGGCAGCGCGGTCGTCCTCACTCCCGATGGGTTCCTGCTGACCTCCGCTCACGTGGTCGCCGTCCCGGACGCCCGCGGCCGCGCGACGCTGGTCGACGGCCGGGAGATCGCCTTCCGGGTCATCGGCGCGGATCCCTTGTCGGATCTCGCAGTCCTGCGCGCCGACGCGGACGACCTGACGCCGGCGAGCCTCGGCGATGCGGCGCGCCTGCGCGTCGGGCAGCTGGTCGTGGCGATCGGCAACCCGCACGGCTTCGAGGGATCGGTGACCGCCGGGGTGGTGTCCGCCCTCGGGCGTTCGCTGCCGGCGCGCTCTGGCAGCACCGTTCGGATGATCGACAGCGTGATCCAGACCGACGCGGCCTTGAACCCCGGCAACTCCGGGGGCGCGCTCGTGGACGCCCGCGGCCAGCTCGTCGGCGTCAACACGGCTGTCGCCGGCGTCGGGCTGGGACTGGCCGTGCCGATCAACGACGCCACCCGCAAGGTGATCAGCGCGTTGATGAGCGACGGCCGGGTGCGACGGGCCTACCTGGGCGTGGCCGGCGGTCCCCGGCCGCTCCCCTCCCGCGCGCGGCGGGAACGAGAGCAGGCGACTGGCGTCGAGGTCATCGAGGTCGTGGCCGACAGTCCAGCCGATCGCGCAGGGCTACGGCCCGAGGACCTGATCGTCGAGCTCGACGGCGCCCCCGTCGCGGGTGTCGAGGACATCCAGCGCCTGATGGTGGGGGATCTGATCGGCACGACGGTGGACGTCCTGGTCCTGCGCCAGGGCGATCCGATGCGGCTGAGACTCGTGCCGCGCGAACTCGGCGGCTGAGGCGCCCGCGGGCGGGGTCCGACCGTCGACACCCGACCGCCGCGGTTAGACTTCGACGGGTGAGTCGCGACTTGGCGATCGTTCGGTTCGCTGGTGAGACGGCAGCCGTCGAGGCGTATGCGGCGGCGAGGGAACG
This sequence comes from uncultured Solirubrobacteraceae bacterium, assembly GCA_963760785.1. Taxonomy (GTDB): domain Bacteria; phylum Actinomycetota; class Thermoleophilia; order Solirubrobacterales; family Solirubrobacteraceae; genus Palsa-744. Next base: position 955,283 of record CAVXEL010000003.1, read on the forward strand.
CGCAGGCGAGGCGCCCTGGGCGAGCCAGGTCGGCTTCGTCGAACATCACCAAAACGGGCGACTGCTGCTGCGGGGGACGTTCGGTGGCCACTATCTCGGCGTGGACGAGGGTGACCGCGTGTCGCAGAAGGGAGCCGGCGAGGGCGCCGTGGCCGGCGGCCTGGTGGGGGTGCTCCTCGGGCCGCCAGGCATTGCCCTGGGGCTCCTCGTCGGCGGGATCCTGGGCTCGAAAGCCGGCCCGCCGAGCGACGCCGAGACCGAGCCGGAACTGCTGGTCGAGCAGCTCCGCGCGGCGGTTCCCAGGTCGTCCTCGGCGATCGTGATGATCGCGTCGCCGCAGCTCGTGGACGAAATGCTCGCCGCGCTCGGCGGGCGCGCCCAGGACGTGACCCGGCGGACGCTCACGCCGGAGGAGCAGGCGGAGCTGGAGGCATCGCTGAGCACGGCTCCGCCGGTCGACCCCGCCCGCTAGCCCGATGCGCACGCTCTCCTTCTCCGGAGGGGGATCGTCTCGCAGCGGCAGCCCGGCTCCTGGGCCCAGGGCGCGGAACCAACGCCGCCCGATCGTGCCGGCCGGTCGGTGACGATCACCGGCTCTGAGCGCATCACGAACGCCCGCGCGGAATGCGGCTCGCCGGTCCACCTCGCCTCACGCGCGTTCACCGAACAGAGCGGGGAAACCTACGAACAGGTGCAAACCGTCGAAGCCAAAGTCGCACCGGAGGGGACCTTCTCCGCACGAACAAGAAACCCGCCCGGACGACGCCCGGGCATCTACACGATCACAGCCCGCTGCCAGACCACCAACCTCGTAGCCACCGCCAGACTCCGCGTAACCCGCCGGGAGTCGCGCTCTCAGGCGAAGTGACGAGCGGCTCCTTCGCCCCTGAAGTTCTCAGGTACGGTCACCGCGAGCTATACAGGTGGAGCGATCTGTGGCACGAAGGATGTCAATAAGGGCATGTTCAGCGGATCGGCGGTCACCTTCGTCGATTAGGGCCGAGGCGCAACGAGGACCGATCCGTCCCCGGGCGGCTCGCTGGCGAGTACACCAGACGAGTCCTACTCCGTGTCCCGGTTCCGCGTCTCGTCCATCGCGACAGCGAGCGGCGGGCGCGCGCAGACTGCCGCATTCACCAGTCAGTAGCGTGGCGCTCGAACTCGTGGAGTCCTACGGATGACGGTCCGCGCTCTTGGTCGTCAGGATCCCGTCGTGTCATCAGCAGCAGTCCTCGGCTACCTCGCGTCGGCGGTGTTGATCGCGTGGGGCGCCGCTCATCTCGCGCCCACCCGTGCGGTCGCTGCGTCGTTCGGCGACATATCGCTCGCGAACCGCCGCATTCTGATCATGGAGTGGATGGCCGAGGGCATCACCCACATCTCGCTTGGCGCGCTGATCGTTCTCACGACGGCCGTCGACGGCGCAGGCGACCCCACAACACAACTCGTCTATCGCGTTGCCGCCGGTGTCCTCGTGGCGCTGGCGCTGCTCACCGCAGCCACGGGCGCTCGGACCGAGGTGATTTGGTTTCGCGTCTGCCCGTTCGTGCTGTCGTCTGCCGCTGCACTCCTGGTAGTCGGGAGCCTCATCTGAGCAGCCGCGGCAGGAAGCGCGTGGGTAGGGGACGGCTCGGGCGCGAGATCCGCGCCGAGCGCTGCTGCTTAGGCGCCCCGAACGAGCATCGCCGCGGCACGTGAGATGCACCATGCTTCGCGCGAGCGAGGCATCGGGCCGGCGGTTCGCTGGCGGCTTTGCGGTGTTACCGTCCGGGGATGGCTGAGGTCGATGGTCGCGGCACCGATCGGAATGCGGCCCGATCCGATGTCGGTGGCCTCGACGGATCGCGAACCGAATCGATGGGCGGTCCTGGCCCTGCTCAGCGTCGCGCAGCTGATGGTGGTGCTGGACGCGACGATCGTGACCATCGCGATCCCTTCGGCCCAGCAGGCGCTGCATTTCTCGACCGAGAGCCGGCAGTGGATCGTCACCGCCTACGCGCTGGCGTTCGGCAGCCTCCTGCTGCTGGGTGGCAAGCTCGGTGACCTGTTCGGGCGCAAGTGGACCCTGGTCGCCGGCCTGGTCGGGTTCTCGATCGCCTCGGCGATCGGCGGGCTGGCCCAGTCCTTCGGCGTGCTCGTGGCCGCCCGAACGCTCCAGGGGGCATTCGGCGCACTGCTCGCACCCTCGGCGCTGGGGTTGCTGACGGTGACCTTCGAGGGGTCTCCTGACCGGCCCACAGCGTTCGGGATCTTCGGTGCGATCGCCGGCGGTGGCGCCTCGCTCGGGCTGATACTCGGCGGCGCGCTCACGCAGGTCTTGTCCTGGCGCTGGTGCCTGTACGTCAACCTCGTGATCGCCGTGCCCACGACGATCGTGGCGTTGCGCCTGCTGGTCAATCACAGCGCTCCGGAGCGGGATCCGATCGACATACCCGGGGTTCTCACCTCAGCGCTGGGCCTGTTCGCGCTGGTCTACGGGTTCTCCAACGCCGAGACCCACTCCTGGGGTGCCACGGCCACGATCGTGGCGCTCGTCGCCAGCCCCGTGCTCCTGACGGCCTTCGTGCTGATCGAGCGCCGAGCCAAGCATCCGTTGCTGCCCCTGCACATCATCTGGGACCGGGCGCGCGGCGGCGCGTACACCACGATCGCGCTGGCCGGCGCGGGCATCTTCGCGGTGTTTCTGTTTCTCACCTACTTCCTGCAGCAGCAGCTCGGCCTTTCGCCGCTCACCACCGGACTGGCGTTCCTCCCGCTGACCGGCGTTCTGGTGGTCACCTCGACCACCGTGCAGACCCGCGTGATCCAACACACCGGGGTAAAGCCGCTGGTACTCGCCGGCACGACGCTCGGGGCGATCGCGATGTTCCTGTTCACGCGCCTGACGCCCGACTCCAGCTACGCCAGCAATGTCCTTCCCGGCCTGCTCGTCCTCGGCGTCGGGATGGGATGCATCTTCGCGCCGGCGTTCTCGACGGCGACTCTGGGCGTGGAGGGACGCGAGGCCGGGGTCGCCTCAGCGATGGTCAACACCTCCCAGCAGGTCGGCGGCTCGGTCGGCACCTCCCTGCTGAGCACGATCTTCGCCAGCGCCGTCGCCAGCTACACGGTCGGTCACCTGCACACCGCCGGCCTGGCCAACGCCGCGGCAGTTCACGGCTACACCACGGCGTTCTGGTGGGCGGTCGGAATCTTCGTCCTCGCCTTCCTGCTGGCGATCGTGATCCTGCCCGGCCGCGCCAAGCCTCGCGTGCCCACCGTCAAGGCTGCGCTCGCCCGTCACGCGATCGGCAACTGCCACCACTTCGAGGCCGCGGATGGCGCCCGGCATGCGCTTGGCGCTACGACGGGTGCTGGGGGGCGATGAGCACCGGCCGCTTGGTGTGTGCCGCGAGTGCGTGGGAGACGCTGCCGAGGAGAGCGCTGCCGATCGCGCCCCGGCCGCGTTGGCCGCAGACAACCAGTCCGGCGTCGATCTCCTGGGCGATCTCATCGATCGTCTTGGCCACGGATTCGTTGGCTTGCGCGATTCGTGCGGAGGCGTTGTAGCCGCGCTCGCGGGCACCCGCGGCGCCCTCTTCTGCGATCTCTCGCGCGGTAGCCGCCTCCTGCTCGTCGATCTCGCCCTCGTTCGGTACGGCGACTATGAACGAGCCGGCTCGGGCCAACTGCACCGCTGCCGGCATCCATACGACCAATACCACGGCATCGGCAGGCTTGATCAGTTCGACTGCGGCAGCCAGCGCCGTCTTTGAGCCGTCGGATCCGTCGTAGCAGAACAACACCGGCTTATTCACCGCTCAGCCTCCTTCTCGCAAGCATCACGCAGTCGCGCGTCAGGCTACTTCGCGGCGCGGACTCGAGGACGTCACCATCGCACCCCTCGCCGCCAACAAGCTCGACAGGTGGTGCTTGCCTGGGCCTGCCTGGCTCGTCAGAAGCCAGGCAGGCCTTTGCGGCGGATCGAGGTGCCGCTAGCCGATGTCTCTCAGCTCGAGGGGCTGTTCGAAGGTGAGGGTCTCGGTGGACGTGATGCCGGCCGCTTCGGTGGGGCCACCGTCCACTTTGACGGTGGGCACGTCTTTTTCACCTTTGACGAACGCTTCGGGCTTCTGGATCGCGTGGGTGCCCTTGAGGACGATCGTCCATGACGGCAACATCCTGTTGAACTTCTGGACTTCTCCGATGTACCCGCCTTTGAGTTCGAAGGTCAGGCTGCCGCATTCGAAAAGCTCGAGCGTGAGGGAGTGTTCGGGCGGGTTGAAGCTGACTCCGAGTTTGGACGGTCCTTTCGGGGTGACCTTGGTCACCCCGAGGAGGTTTTCGAAGGTGGTGGTGGTGATGATCGTGCCGGATGGTGCGCCCCGAGTCTGGCACGCGAGTCCTTCCGATTCGCAGCCCGTGTACGTGATCGGGAACGTCTGCATCGAGATGGGACCGACGGTGCCTTCGTAGGTGTCGGCCAGGCAGTCGGCGATCGGGTGTTTGCTGCCGCCTCCCCAGACCTCGGTGGGGCCGCTGTGCCCGATGAAGTGTTCTTTTCCTGTTGCGCCCGGGTGCCATTCGTATTTCCCCGGCTTACCCAACGGTTCCTTGGTGCAACTGCTGTTCGAGTATTTCCCCGCTTCCGAGGCCAGGCACCGACCGATTTCAGGTGCGCCAGACGCAACCGCGACAGTCCCGACGCCAACGACCGCTACCAGCGCGAGTATGCATAGAAGGCCGAGCCAGAGACGTTTCATCGTCAATCCCCCAGGTTCCAGTAAGGTCGTGCGCCACAGCGTCCCACGGCAGCGAAGCGGCTTCTACCCAATTCTGGACCGCTTTCGCACGCAGGGTCCGGCCCATGGGCCGGGCGCTGTCAGTGGATCGCGCTGACGGGCTTCCCGTCCTCGAGGTAGACGCATCTGTCGCTCGCGGATGCTGCCTGGACACGTCTGCGGACCGGGCCGCTGAGCAGCTCCGCCGCCGTGGCTGGGTCTGCGAACCGGTGGTCTTCGATCTCCTGCTGGTCGAGGGTGAGTGCGGCGAGCTCGCTGTCTGCCAGCCGGCCGCAGTCGAACAGGATTCGCAGCCCGCCGGGGCGGCCGGGCCGTGGCCTTTTGAAGTCCACGCACGCGAGTCGTGCCTGGCGGATGCGAAGGCCGCACTCCTCGTAGGTCTCGCGCTGGGCGCCCTCCCACGGTGTCTCGCCGCTCTCCTCGAGTTGTCCGCCCGGGATCGTCCACCCCTTCTTGTACGTCGGTTTGAGGATCAGCAGTCGCCCGCGACGGTCGTGGATCAGGGCCCCGGCGGAGACGGGCAGGCGGGGAGGCGATCCGTCGGCCGCCGGCTGCGATGGCCGGTTGCCCGGAGGGGCCTGCGGGGCCCGTCCGGATGCTCGCGGCGTTCGTTGGGGTACGACGAGATCCCCGAGGGCTTCGGTGCTTGCGGTCGTGTGTTGCCGGGCGGTGATCGCGGCGGCGATCGCGTCCCGCTGATCCTGGTTCGTCCGCTTCGGCAGCTCGGCGAGGTCAAGGTTCGTGAGGCCGTCCCGTGTCCAGTCTGATCGTGATCGGCTGCCGCGCGGGCCGAGCCAGCGGGTCCAGGAGGCGGTGGGGAAAACCTCGATCACCTCCCGCGCCGGGGTGTTCTCGAGTGCGTCGTAGAGGGCGAGCCCCTCGTGAATCCAGTCGTAGTAGGCGCCGGCGGCGCGTGCTGCGTCTGGGGTCCAGCGGATGGCGCAGATCTCCCGGGCGAGTTGTCTCTCTCCCTCCCTGCTCGCCTGTCCGTCCAGCGCGAAGCAGCGTGGGCTATCGATCGCGACGACCAGCGGCGAGTGCTCCCGAACGAGTTCGAGCACGCGCGTGACGTCGAGGTGATCGTGCAGCGCGAGCAGCCGGTCCTCGCTGACGACGGCGACGTCGAATCCCTTGCGTTTCCCGCCGACGTCAACCCCCAGCCATGTGCCCACGGCAGGGATTCAACCAGTAACGTCCGCAGCCGGCGGCACCCGTCGCGTCCCAGCCTCGACGAACGTCCCGTCGGGAGAGCAAACACCGAACCTGTGAGGAGACTCCTGATGGCTCCGGTGTGAGTACAGTGAGCTCTACGAGATCTGAGAGCACGCCACGGGGGGCTGAGGGCCTATTCGCGATGCGCGTCGGCGGCCACGCGCGGCTCGAACCCGAAGCAGCGCTTGGCGTCCCCAACGCCGCGATCGCGCATTGCATCGCGATCGCCAGGCTCGAGCGACCCTGGCAGGCACGAGGCGAGAAGTCCGGCGGCCGCCGCGGATGATCGGCTTCTCCTCCACGGTGCCACTCGCTTACACCCTGTCGGGCGGCGTCTGGATCGTCATCGGTGTCTTCGCGATCGGCTTCATCGCGCTGATCTTCTCGTACTTCACCGAGAAGGGGACTGAAATTCGCTTCCATGCGTGGGGCGATCAGCGAGGCGAAGCACCCGGCTCATTTGGGGTGGGAAACGTGGGCAAAGACCCGACCCTTGATGTGCGCAGCTGGTCCCGCGGAACCTCCCCGGGGCGCCGTCGCAACATCCCGGCGCCGCGAGCCACGCACCCGCCGAAGGCTGGCGACCAAGAGTTGCTCGCCCGTCTCGAAGCTTGGCGATCGCGATTGAGTTCGGACGGGCTCGGCCTGTCGGCTCCGCCCGACGTCTCACGCGACCACATGGTGGGCCCGCCGGGGGCGCCGCTCCAGCTGGTCGAGTACGCGGATTTCGAATGCCCGTCATGTCAGGCGGCGCTCCGGGTACTCGCCGGCATCCGAAAGCGCCTGGGCGATGAACTCGTGCTCGTCGTGCGTCACTTCCCGATTGCCGACGCTCATCCGATGGCCCTGTACGCGGCCGAAGCGGTGGAGGCTGCCGGCGCGCAGGATCGGTTTTGGGACATGTACCAGCGAATCTACAGCGACCGCCGCCCGCCGACCGAGGACAGCCTGCGCCGTCACGCCGCGCGGCTGAAGCTGGATGTGACGCGATTCGAGCGTGAGCTTCGAGACCACATCCACAAGCGACGTGTCCTTGAGGATTTCGAGTCCGGACTGCGAAGCGGCGTCAACGGGACACCCACGTTCTTCGTCAACGGCGTCCGCCATGATGACGAGCACACCTTCGACTCCTTGCTCGGGGCGCTGGAGGAGGCCCGCTCTCAGACCGCCGGCGAACAAGGAGGCTGACGAGCGCTCGCCGCTATAGGGTTCTGTCCGATGGCGATGCTCGGGCTTCCCGACGGTGTGAACGTTTGCCTGTTCGACCTCGACGGCGTGCTCACCAAGACCGCCGTCGTGCATGCGGCGGCGTGGAAGGAGGCCTTCGACGCGTACCTCCGCGAACGGGCGGAGAGGACGGGCGAGCCGTTCGTCCCGTTCGACGCGGTCGCCGACTACGACGAGTACGTCGACGGCAAGCCGCGCTACGAGGGTGTCCGGTCGTTCCTCGCATCCCGAGGGATCGAGTTGCCCCCCGGCGATCCGAGCGATCCGCCGTACGCCGAGACGGTGTGCGGCCTGGGCAACCGCAAGAACGAGATCCTGCTGCGGCTGATCCGCGACCGGGGCGTGGAGGCCTATGACGGTTCGGTCAGGTACGTCCGGGCCGCGAAAGACGCCGGACTCCGCCGCGCTGTCGTCTCGTCGAGCACAAACTGCCACGACATCCTGATCGCCGCCGGCATCGAGGACCTCTTCGAGGTTCGGATCGACGGCGTCACGGCCGAGCGCGAGCACCTCCGCGGCAAGCCCGCGCCCGACACGTTCCTGGCCGGCGCGCGGGCTCTGGACGCACAGCCGCCACAGGCCGCGGTGTTCGAGGACGCGCTGGCCGGGGTCGCGGCGGGGCGGGCCGGAGGCTTCGGCTTCGTGGTGGGGGTCGACCGCGTGGGACAGGCCGATGCGCTGCGCGAACGGGGAGCCGACATGGTCGTCAAAGATCTGAGCGAGCTGCTGGCGTCGTGATCAGGCATCCCGCGTTCACGCTCGAGCCGTGGGCGCTCCGCGAGACGGAGCTGGATCTCGGGATGCTGGCTCAGACCGAGTCGATCTTCGCCCTGTCCAACGGCCACATCGGTCTGCGCGGGAACCTCGACGAGGGCGAGCCCAACGGGCTGCCAGGCACCTACCTGAACTCCTTCTACGAGGCCACGCCGCTCCCCTACCCCGAGGTCGGCTACGGGTTCCCCGAGGCCAACCAGACGGTCGTCAACGTCACGAACGGAAAGATCCTCCGGCTGCTGGTCGACGACGAGCCCTTCGACCTGCGCTACGGGCACCTCCACGGGCACGAGCGGGTGCTGGACCTCCGCGGCGGGGTGCTCAGACGGGTGGCCGACTGGGCTTCGCCTGCCGGGGCCCGCGTGCGCGTCGAGTCGACGCGGCTCGTCTCGCTGGTGCAGCGTTCGGTGGCGGCGATCTCATACGAGGTGATGGCGGTTGACGCACCTGTTCGGGTCGTCGTCCAGTCCGAGCTCGTGGCCAACGAGCCGCTCCCGTCCGACCCGGGAGACCCGCGCGCGGGCTTGGCGCTCGAAGCGCCGCTCGTCTCGCAGCTGCACCGCGAGCGCGGTCTCTCCGCGATCCTCGTGCATTCGACCATGGCGAGCGGACTGCAGGTGGCCGCGGCGATGGATCATCTCCTCGACGGGCCGCCCGACACCGAGGCGAGCTCGGAGAGCTTCGACGACCAGGCTCGCGTCACCGTCGCGGCCGATCTCGGCCCGGGGGAGCGTCTGCGCGTCGACAAGCTCCTGGGCTACGGATGGTCGGGAGAGCGCTCGCTGACGGCGCTGGCCGATCAGGTTCGGGCCGCGGTGATCGAGGCGAGGCACACGGGTTGGGACGGGCTGCTCGAGGGCCAGCGAGCCTACCTCGACGAGTTCTGGGAGCGGGCCGACGTGGAGATCGATGGCGACACCGAACTGCAGTCGGCCGTGCGGGCTTCCATGTTCCACTGCCTGCAGGCCGCGGCGCGGGCCGAGGTGCGCGCGATCCCCGCAAAGGGACTGACCGGGCCGGGCTACGATGGCCACACCTTCTGGGACACCGAGACGTTCGTCCTGCCGATGCTCACCTACACGGCTCCCGAGGCGGCGCGGGACGCCCTGCGCTGGCGCAGCACGACGCTCGATCCGGCCCACGATCGCGCCGCCGTTCTCGGCCTCCGGGGCGCAGCCTTCCCGTGGAGGACGATTCGCGGCGAGGAGTGCTCCGGGTACTGGCCCGCCGGGACGGCGGCGTTTCACGTCAACGCCGACATCGCCGATGCGGTCGTCCGCTACCAGTCCGTCGTGGAGGATCCCGAGTTCCAGCAGCAGGCGGGGATCGAACTGCTCGTCGAGACGGCGCGCCTGTGGCGATCGCTGGGCCATCACGACGCCGCCGGGCGATTCCGCATCGATGGAGTCACCGGGCCCGACGAGTACAGCGCGCTGGCCGACAACAACACCTACACCAACCTGATGGCGCAGCAGAACCTCGTGGCCGCGGCCGATGCGGTGGAGCGCTACCCGAAGCGAGCCGACGCGCTCGGCGTGGAGGCGGAGGAGGCCGCGTCGTGGCGCGACGCCGCCGAGGCGATGGTGCTCCCCCTCGACGACGGTCTTCGCGTTCATTGCCAGGCTGACGCCTTCACGGTCCATCAGCGCTGGAACTTCGACGCGACGTCGCCGGACCAGTATCCGCTGATGCTCCACTTCCCCTATTTCGACCTTTACCGCAAGCAGGTCGTCAAGCAGGCCGACCTCGTTCTTGCGCTGCATCTTCGCGGCGATGCCTTCAGCGATGAGGAGAAGGCTCGCGACTTCGATTACTACGAGGCGCTGACCGTGCGCGACTCGTCGCTCTCGGCCTGTACGCAGGCCGTTATCGCGGCCGAGGTCGGCCACATCCAGCTGGCCTACGACTACTTCGGCGAGGCCGCCCTGATCGACGTCGACGACCTCGAGCACAACACCCACGACGGTCTCCACCTCGCCTCGCTCGCCGGCGCCTGGATCGCCTCCGTGGCCGGGTTCGGCGGTCTGCGCGACCACGGCGGGACGCTCACGTTCAGGCCGCGGCTCCCGCAGGAGCTCACACGCCTGGCATTCGGGCTCGGATTCCGCGGGCGCCGGCTCCACGTCGAGGTCACCCAGGGGGAGGCCACTTACGCGCTGCGCGCCGGCGAGCCGCTCGAGGTGAGCCACCACGGCGAGCAGCTCACCGTCGGTCCCGAGGAGCCCCAGACGCGGCCGGTGCCGCCGCTGATCCCGCGCGAGCCGCCCAGCCAGCCGAAGGGGAGAGCGCCCGCGAAGCGCCGGCGACACCGATGAGCGCATTCGAGAGCCTGGCGACCATCAGGTGGATCCCGAATCCCCCCGAGGGCCAGCCGCGCCTGATCGTCGGCAGCGGCGCGCTGCAGCCAGGCCTGCCGCTGGACGTCAACCTCGGCGCGACGCACCCGCTCGCGACCTCGCCGGGCGAGCTCATGGCCGGCGCGATCGGCGCGGTGGTGGCCTGGTTCGCCGCGCTGGAGCTGACGGAGGGCGGAACCCAGGCGCGCGAGCTGACCGCCGAAGTGACGTTGACCGGGTCGGCCGGCGGTGACGGGCCGAGCCTCCTGACCGGCATCTCCTGCGCGCTCGTGGCACGCGTTCCGAACATCGACCGCGAGCGCCTGCAGGTCGTCTCGCGACACGCGATGGACCGCTGCGTAGAGGGCCTGCGCCTGCGTGCCGAGAGCCTGACCATCACCGTCGAGGCGATCCTCGAGGGCGCCTAGACCGGCTCCGCGCAGGCGCGGCCCTCATGTCACCGCCGAGCGCTTGGAGACACGGATCGAAGCCTGCACGGCCGCACCCGCCAAGGGCGCGGCGGAGGATCGGTGTGTAGCCTCCGCTCGGAATGCTCACTCGATGGGGGATCCGGTTCGCAAGCTCGCTGATCGGCATCGCAGCCGGCCTGCTGCTGTCCTCGGCGATCCTCAGCAAATTCTCGATCGACTTCACAGCGCTCGTCGAGGCCACCCTCATCTTCTGGGTCGTGCACCTGTTCGTCCAGGTGCTCGCACTGCGCGTCCTCGTACGTCAGCCCTCGATCGCACTGGCCGGTCTGCTCGCCCTCGCCTCCACGATCATCGCGCTGATAATCGTCACCGCGATCGTCAGCGGCCTCACCGTGCACGGAGCTCAGACCTACGTGATCGCGACGCTGATCATCTGGATCACGACGGCGACCAGCGACACGATCGGAAGGCGCGAGATCCGGGCCAGGCGCCGCGATTGATCTGGCCCGTCCCGCTCAGGGGGACGGATCGCCGGCGAACAGCGCTCGCGCGCGTTCGACCACCACGTCGGGCAGCTCCTCGGCGATGAAGTGTCCCGAGTCCTCTCGCAGCTCGACCTCCATGTCGTCCGCGTGCTCACGCCACCGGCCGAGGGCGCGGTGGTCGACGGCGAGGTCGCGGGTGCCGTGCAGCAGGAGCGTCGGAACGGCCAGGCGACGGTCGTCGAACTGGCCGTTCAGGAACGGCCGCAGCTCGTGCAGCAGGAAGGTCCGATAGAGGCGGACCGACGCGTTCGCCCTCGCCGGCGAGCGCAGCACCGCCGCGAAGGCCTCGAGGTCCTGCTCCGTCCAGGCCGGGTGTACTGCTCCGGCCGTGATCAGCCGGCGGACGAACCGGGTGCGCCGGATCAGCGCCGCGCCCACCCCGGGCGTCGCGATCAGCACCTGGTACCAGAGCCGGGCCAGCACCGCGACCCCCCTCGGGGAGGGCGGTTCGGGCCAGGGCGTGTACATGTTGAGTGCGAGGTAGTGAGCGAAGCGCTGCGGGCGCTCGAGGCACATGATGAAGCCGACCCAGGCGCCCCAGTCGTGGGCGATCAGGTCGACCCGCTCGAGCTTCATCGCGTCGAGCAGGCCGAGCATGTCGCCGGCGAGCGTGGCCTTCTCATAGCCACCCGGGGGCGCATCGCTCCAGCCGAACCCGCGCAGGTCCGGGCAGATCACGCGACGCTCGACGGCGAGAGCCGGGGCGACCTTGCGCCAGGCGTACCAGTGCTGCGGCCAGCCGTGCAGCAGCACGACCGGCGGTCCGGAGCCGGCCTCGGCCACGTGGATCGCGACCCCGCCGACGTCGACCGTGCGATGGGTCATGCCCGCTACGGTCGGCGGTGCGATCTGATCGGTGGCTATCGGGGGCCTCCTGAGCCGGGGTTGATCGTCCTGGGCCCGGCCCGCGGGGAGCGCTCGGCGCGGGCCCGCCCAGCGGATCGACCATACAGGGCCGGCTCTCGCGGAGCCCAGGGGACGGGGCGTCCCCAACGCTCACAGGCTCACGCGATCCCGGCCGCGAGGCGAACGTGATAGAAGGTCATTGGCTCGTGACCCGAGCGTGCTTCGCCGTGCAGGCGGCGAGGCGACCCACTTCAGGGAAGGGGTGCCGTTGACGTGTGTCTCGCCATCCCAGGTCAGATAGTGGAGATCCTCGACGAGGAGCAGCGGCTCGCGATGGTCGACGTGGCGGGTGTCAGGCGCGCCGTCAACGTGGCATTGCTCGACATCGACGGGACCGGGGTGGGTACCGGGGACTGGGTGCTGATCCACGTCGGCTTCGCCATCTCGCAGGTCAACGAGGAGGAGGCCCGCGCGACGCGCGATCTGCTCGAACGGATGGGCGCCGACTACGAGCAGGAGCTCGAGACAGCTGAAGGCCAGCGTGATCGAATGAGCCTCGCCGCCGTCTGCTCTCCACGCCTGCACGGGCGAGCACTGCGTCACCTGCTCGGACGAGGCGGTGCCGATGACCGTGGTGCGCACCGACGGCCGCCGCGGCCTGGCGCTGTGCGCCGATGCGGACGGCGGGCGGCACACGGTCGAGACGGCTCTGGTCGACCGGCCCGCCGCCGGTCGCGTGCTGCTCGTGCACGCCGGCGTGGCGATCGCGGCCCTCGGCGGCGAGGGGGGCGTGAGGTTCGTCGACGAGTTCCGCGACGCCGCGCTCGGCCGCGCGGTGGCGGCGGAGATCCTGTCGCTGGTCGAGCCCGGTCGTCACTACAAGCTGATGGAGGTGTGCGGGGGGCACACCCACTCGATCTACAAGTACGGCGTCGACGACCTGCTGCCGGCGAACGTCGAGCTGGTGCACGGCCCTGGCTGCCCCGTGTGCGTGATCCCGATGGGTCGCGTCGACGACGGCATCGCGATCGCGCGGACCGCGGGCGTGATCTTCACCTGCTTCGGCGACATGATGCGAGTGCCCGGGTCGAACGGGAGCCTGCTCGAGGCGAAGGCCGCCGGGGCGGACGTGCGGATGGTCTACTCGCCGCTCGACGCCCTGCGGATCGCCAAGCAGAATCCCGATCGGGAGGTCGTGTTCTTCGCGATCGGGTTCGAGACGACCGCGCCATCGACGGCGCTGACGCTCAAGCGGGCCCGCGCCGAGGGCGTGGAGAACTTCTCCTGCATCTGCAGCCACGTCACGATCGTGCCGCCGCTGCGCGCGCTGCTCGAGTCGCCCGACCTGCGACTGGACGGCTTCATCGGGCCCGGGCACGTCGCGACGATCGTCGGCGCGCGGCCGTTCGAGTTCATCCCGTCCGACTACGGCAAGCCGGTCGTGGTCGCCGGCTTCGAGCCGCTCGACATCCTGCAGGCGATCGCGATGATCCTGCGCCAGCTCGCGGAGGGGCGCTGCGAGGTCGAGAACCAGTACAGGCGGGTCGTCCCCTACGAGGGCAACCTGCGCGCGCTGGAGGTCCTGGCCGAGGTCTTCGAGCTGCGCCCCCACTTCGAGTGGCGCGGCCTCGGCTTCATCTCGCACAGTGGGCTGAAGCTCTCCGAGGCGTACGCCGAGTTCGACGCCGAGCTTCGCTTCGGGGTGCCCGGCGTGCGCGTTGCCGATCCGAAGGCCTGCCAGTGCGGCGAGGTCCTGAAGGGCGTGATCAAGCCGTGGGAGTGCAAGGTGTTCGGCACGGCCTGCACCCCCGAGCGTCCGATCGGCACGTGCATGGTGTCCTCCGAGGGCGCCTGCGCCGCCTACTACAACTTCGGGCGCTTCGCGCGCGAGCGGGAGGTCGTGTGATGGCCGAGCAGGCGATCGTCTCCGAGCGCGAGGAGAAGATCCTCGGGATCATCGAGACCGCCCGCGGCAAGCGGGCGAAGTTCCGCGACGAGCGGATCACGATGGCCCACGGCGCCGGCGGCAAGGCGACCCAGGCGCTGATCGAGGGGCTGTTCCTGCCGGCGTTCGGCGGCGCCGCGCTGAGCGAGATGTCCGACGCCGGCGCGCTGGCCGTGGACGGGGTCGAGCTGGCGCTCACGACCGACTGCTACGTCGTCAGGCCGCTGCGCTTCCCGGGCGGCTCGATCGGCGAGCTCGCGGTCAACGGCACCGTCAACGACCTCGCTGTCTCGGGCGCGCGGCCCGCTGGCGCTCAGCCTCTCGCTCGTGCTCGAGGAGGGGCTGACGGCCGATGAGCTGCGCGCGGAGGTCGACGCGATCGCGCTGGCCGCGGCGCGCGCTGCGGGCGTCGAGATCATCGCCGGCGACACGAAGGTCGTCGAGCGTGGCCACGCCGACGGCATGTACATCTGCACGACCGGCCTCGGCCGGCGCGACCCGCGCGCGAGGCTCGCGCCCGCCGGCATCCGCCCGGGCGATCGCATCCTGCTGTCGGGCAGCATCGGCGAGCACGGGATGGCGATCATGCTCGCCCGCGGCGAGTTCGAGCTCGACGCCTCGATCGAGTCGGACACCGCCTCGCTGTGGCCGGCCGTCGACGCGCTGCTCGACGCGGCGGGGCCGGGTCTGCGCTGCCTGCGCGACGCCACCCGCGGCGGCGTGGCCTCGGTGCTCAACGAGCTGGCGCGCGCGTCGTCGGTGGCGATGCTGGTCAGCGAGAGCGCGATCCCCGTGCACCGGCCGTGGCCGGCGCCGCGGAGATCCTCGGGATCGACCCGATGTATGTCGCCAACGAGGGCAAGCTCGTCGCGTTCGTCGCCCCCGACGCAGGCGGACGCGGCGCTCGCGGCGCTGCGGTCGGTGCCCGGCTGCGAGCAGGCCGCAGAGATCGGCGAGGTGCGGACGGAGCCGCCGGGGATGGTGCTGTTGGAGACGAGCTTCGGCGGGCGGCGGGTGATGGACCAGCTGGTCGGCGACCCGCTGCCGCGGATCTGTTGATCGGAGTCGAGAGCGAGTCAGGCATGACGAGATGGCACTCGAGCTGGTCCTCGAGATGGCCGCGCCGCCCCGCTCGGCGTGGCGTTGCCGGCGGAGGTTGGGCGGTGCACGAGCTGTCGCTGAGCAGCGCGGTGCTCAACACGGTCGTCAGGCACGCCGGCGGAGCGCCGGGTCAGCTGGTCAGCCTGCGGGTCGGGCGCCTGCGCCAGGTCGTTCCCGACACGCTCGAGTTCTACTTCGAGTTCGTCGCCCGGGGAACGATCTGCGAGGGCGCGCGACTGGAGCTGGAGATCGTCGAGGCCACGCCTGCGCTGCGCCCGCTGCGGGCGCGAGTGGGAGATCGAGGTTCCGGCGTTTCGCTGCCCGACGCTGCGGCGGCAGCGAGGTCGTGGTGGCGAGCGGGAACGAGTTCGAAGTCGAGTCCATCGAGGTCGAGGAGGCCGCATGCATCGCACAAAAGTGAGGATCGTCGAGGACGCGCTCGACGCGAACAACACGATCGCCCAGCGCCAACCGCGCGGACTTCGACCGCGCCGGCGTGACGGTCGTGAACTTCATGAGCGCGCCGGGCGCCGGCAAGACGTCGCTGCTCGAGCGGGTCGTCGGCGACGTGCCAGGGGTGCGGGTCGGCGTGCTCGAGGGCGACGTGCAGGGGTCGATCGACGCCGACCGCCTGGCCGGCCTGCACGTGCCGGTCACGCAGCTGAACACCGACCCGGGCTTCGGCGGCGAGTGCCATCTCGACGCGAACATGGTGCGCTCGGCGCTGGACTGCGCTGCCGCTGCAGGAGATCGACCTGCTCGTGATCGAGAACGTGGGCAACCTCGTCTGCCCGGCCGAGTTCAGGGTCGGCGAGGACGTGCGCGTGATGGTCTCCTCGGTCACCGAGGGCGAGGACAAGCCGCTGAAGTACCCGCTGATGTTCCGCACCTGCGACCTGGTGCTGGTCAACAAGATCGACCTGCTGCCCCACCTGGACTACGACCTCGACCGCTTCCTCTACAACCTCGACCAGGTGCATCCCGGCGCTGCAGCGGATGCTCGTCAGCGCCCGCACCGGCGAGGGCATCGAGGCGTGGCGCGACTGGCTGGCCGAGGTCGCGGCAGGCTCGCGCGAGGGGGCGCCCGCTTGACCCGACCGCCACTCACGACGCGCTCGAGCGGGCATCTCGACGCGCTGCTCGCAGCGGCGCACGCTGGCCAACAGCGAGTTCTTCGCCGCGGAGGCCGAGCGACTCGCGCGCCTCTGCCACCGGATGGCCGAGCGCTTCGCGCGCGGCGGTCGGCTGATCGCGCTCGGGCGTCTCGCCGGCGGCGCGCTCGGACGCGCGCCACGTCGCGGTCGAGTTCGTCCATCCGGTGATCGTCGGCAAGCGCGCGCTGCCCGCGATCGCGCCTGACGGCGGCGGGCGGCGAGCCGGCGTGCCAGCTCGACGCTGCTCGCGCGGGAGGACGACATCGTGATCGCGTTCCTCGCGCGAGCGACGACGACGTCGCCGAGGCGGCTCGCGCGGCGTCGCGCTCGCGCGTGGAGCGCGGATGCCTGACGATCGCCTTCTCGCACGCTCGGCGCGGAGTGGGAGTTCGAGCCCCCGAGCGACGACGCGCTACGTCCGCCAGGAGCTGGTCGAGACGCTCTACCACGTGCTGTGGGAGCTGGTGCACGTCTTCTTCGACCATCGCGGCCTGCTCGCCGGCCGCGACGCGCGCCGCGTGCACGACGCGGGCGCCTCGAGCTTCCTGTATCCGTTCCTCGCCGAGCGCGAGCGCGAGCTCGAGCCGGTCGTCGAGAACGTGCGCCGCTCGGTGCTGATGAAGGCCGAGGAGATCGGCGCCCTGCGGGTCCAGACGCTTCACGGACAACCGCGACGAGCTGGTGGCCGCGGCGACGGCGCTGCGCGCGAGCTTCGACGCAGGGCGGCAAGCTGCTCGCGCTCGGCAACGGCGGCTCGGCCACCGACGCGATGGACGTCGTCGCGGACTTCCGCTCGCCGACGGCGGCGGGCAGCGGCCCGGCCGGCGATCGACCTGACCGAGGACGCCGCGATCCTGACGGCGATCGCAAACGACATCGGCGTCGACGCGATCTTCTCGCGACAGGTGATCGCCTACGGCGTGCCTGGCGACGCGCTGCTCGCGCTCTCGACCTCGGGCAACTCGCGCAACGTGATCGACGCGCTCGGGCAGGCGCGGCGCCAGGGGCTTGCGACGATCGCGCTGGTCGGCTACGACGGCGGGCGCGTCGGGCTCCGAGCGACTGGCCGACCACGTCGTGATCACCCGCTCCGAGCACATCCCCCGCATCCAGGAGGCGCAGGCCAGCGCCTACCACGCGCTGCGCGAGCTCGTCGAGCTCGTGCAGGACGGGGAGGCCCCGGCGTGAGCGCGCGCGGCGCCGGCGGCCAGGGGAGTCGAGCTCGACCCGCCGCGCTCCGCGCGCGCGTGCAGGGGACGGTCCAGGGGGTCGGCTTTCGGCCCTACGTCTACCGCCTTGCCGCGCGAGCACGGGCTGGCGGGCTTCGTCCTGAACGACTCCCACGGGGTCCTGCTGGAGGTCGAGGGAGACGCGCCGGCGCAGTCGAGGAGTTCCTCGGCCGGCTCGCGCGCGACGCGCCGCCGCTGGCGGTGATCGAGCGCGTGATCACGGAGGACTGCGAGCCGACGGGCGAGGTCGGCTTCGCGATCCGCGAGAGCCCACGCGGCGGAGCGGTCGACGGCGCCCGTCGCGCCCGACAGCGCGACCTGCGAGGACTGCCTGCGCGAGCTGCTCGATCCCGCCGACCGCCGCTACCGCTACCCGTTCATCAACTGCACCAACTGCGGGCCGCGCTTCACGATCGTTCGTGGCATCCCCTACGACCGGCCGTTCACGACGATGGCGAGCTTCACGATGTGCGGGCGCTGCCGGGCGCGAGTACGAGGACCCGGCCGATCGCCGCTTCCACGCCCAGCCGAACGCCTGCCCGCGTGCGGACCCTCGCGCGTCGCTTGTGGAGGCCGAAGGGAGGGCCGGCAGCGCTCGGCGTCGAGCCGACGATGCCGTGCGCGCGGCGCGGCCGAGGCGCTGCGCGACGGGCAGATCGTCGCGGTCAAGGGGATCGGCGGCTTTCACCTCGCCTGCCGTGCCGATGACGAGGCGGCGGTCGCCGCGCTGCGTGCGCGCAAGCGCCGCGAGGACAAGCCGTTCGCATTGATGGTCGCCGGCGCCGAGGCCGCCGCGCAGGCTGGTGCGGCTCGGTGAGCCGAGCGGCGCTGCTCTCGGGAGCCCGAGCGCCCGATCGTGCTCGCGCCGCGGCTCGAGGGCGCGCCGGTCGCGCCGTCGGTAGCGCCCGGGTGGCGCCGGAGCTCGGCGTGATGCTGGCGTACTCCCCGCTCCATCACCTGCTGCTCGCCGAGCTCGCGCGAGGGCACGGCCGGCTCTCGTGATGACCAGCGGCAACGTCTCCGAGGAGCCGATCGCCTACCGCGACGAGGACGCGCTCGCGCGCCTCGGCGCGATCGCCGATCTGCTGCTCGTCCACGACCGCCCGATCCAGACGCGCACCGACGACTCGGTCGTGCGGGTGGTCGACGCCCCCGACGGCCCGCGGCGTGATGCTGCTGAGGCGCTCGCGCGGATACGTGCCCGCAAGCCTGCCGCTGCCCTGACGGCTCTCGAGCGCCCGATCCTCGCCTGCGGCGCCGAGCTGAAGAACACCTTCTGCGTGGCCAAGGGGAGGCGCGCCTGGGTCTCCCACCACATCGGCGATCTCGAGAACTACGAGACGCTGCAGCTCGTTCACCGAGGGGATCGAGCACTCGAAGCGGCTGTTCGCCGTAGAGCCCTCGGCTGTCGCGCACGACCTCCATCCCGAGTACCTGTCGACCAAGTACGCGCTCGACCACGACGCCGAGCAGCTGGTCGGCGTGCAGCATCACCACGCCCACCTGGCCGCCTGCCTCGCCGAGCACGGCGAGCACGGCAGCGCCGTGGGCGCGA
This sequence comes from uncultured Solirubrobacteraceae bacterium, assembly GCA_963760785.1. GTDB lineage: Bacteria > Actinomycetota > Thermoleophilia > Solirubrobacterales > Solirubrobacteraceae > Palsa-744. The sequence continues at coordinate 974,419 of CAVXEL010000003.1, forward strand.
TCTTCGACGGCACCGGCTACGGACTCGACGGGACCGTCTGGGGCGGCGAGCTGCTGGTGGGCGATCTGCAGGGCTTTTCCCGCGTCGGCGCGCTGTTGCCCGTGCGGCTTCCGGGCGGCCCGCGCGCGATCCGGGAACCCTGGCGAATGGCCTGCGCCTGGCTGTCGGTCGCGGATGAGGACGACGACCCCGACCGCGTTCCCGACATCCCGCCCGCTTTGCGGGGCAGGGTGGACGACCTGGCCTGGCGGCAGGTCTGCCGGCTCCTGCGCACCGGGCTGCAGTCGCCGGTGACGACGAGCATGGGACGCCTGTTCGATGCGGTCGCCGCGATGTGCGGCCTGCGAGCGCGGGCCAACTACGAGGGCCAGGCCGCGATCGAGCTCGAGGCGGCCTGCGATCCCGACGAGCGCGGCACCTATCCGATCGCGCTCGTGGACGACGACGCGCTGATCAGAATCGACCCGCGCGGGACGATCCGCGCGATCCGGCGCGACCTCGCAGCGGGCGTCCCGACCGGCGCGATCGCGAGCCGGTTCCACGCCGCGATCGGCGTGCGCGACCGTTCAGGCGCTGCGCCGGGCGGCCGTCGCGGAGGGCGCCGAGCTGATCGTCCTCTCCGGCGGGGTGTTCCAGAACCGGCGCCTGCTCGAGACGGCGGTGAGCGGACTGCACGCAGCCGGGCTGCGGGTGATCGTGCCCGAACGCCTGCCGATCGGCGACGGCGGGATCTCCTACGGGCAGGCGGCGATCGCCGCGACGCGGCTGGCCGCGAGGCCACCGGCGGCGGAGCCGGCGCGATGACCCGGTCGAAAGTCGAGCTCGATCGGGTCGCGGAGCATCAGGTGCTCATGGGAGCACTCTGGGTCAGGGCCCTGCGACCAACGGTCCCCACTGCGCGCTGCGCCGCAGCGAGCGGCCGGTGTAGTAGACCGACCACGCCAGGAGCGCGACCAGGAAGGGCGCGTCGCTGAGCGCCGCCACGAGTACGTAGCGGTTCGTGCTCAGGGTCAGCAGCGCCGTGAGGCGAACGAGCGCGCGCGTGAAGAAGTACGCCCCCCAGACGACCGTGACCGTGCGCATCGCCGCCCGGAACGACGGTGACTGGCGTATCTCCGGGGGGAGCGGGTAGATCTCCCCGGCGAACCACGATGCGAACGGCCGCTCACCGGCGAGGGAGCCGAGAACGGTGCAGCCCAGGAGCACATCGATGCCGATCTCCTGCGCCAGGTACACGGTCGCGCTGCCCGAGCTGAGCCCGACCGACGCACGGATCGCCACGAGCACGAGCGCCAGGCGAACGACCGTCGCGGGGCGCCCCTGTCGGCGCTCGTGCACGAACACCGACAGGCCGAACACCGCGGCCAGCGCGATCCCGGCAGTCAGGCCGATGAGCTTCCAACCGAGGAAGAAGACTGCCAGCGGCCCGAAGCCGTCCCGTACCAGCCGAGGGCCGGCGCGGCGCACCACCGTCCCGATCGCGACCGGCTCGCGCAGAGCGACCTCAGGAGGCTCAGTTGCCACCGCGGGCAATCCTACGCGCCTCGTGGACCGGGCGGACGGGCGGCCCGCGGAGCAGGCAGCGGCCGGCAGCCCCTCGGCGAGACCCACGCGCTCACGGGGTGGCCCGCGCCGTCGAGGACGCTCGCGATCAGTGCCGCCGCGGGCACCGGGCTGCGGATTCCGTCCTGGATGTAGACGGTGCAGGCGAAGCGATGGTGGTCGAGCTCGTACCAGCTCCCCAGTCGCGTGTCGGTGCCGGGCGACACCGGCCGGACCCCGTGCCTCACGAGCGCGTAGCGAGCAGCCATTTTCATTCGGAACGTGGCGCTACCGAGGTATCCGACGAGCTTGACCGTCCGCCCCCTGGGGAGCGCCGTTTCCAGTCGTGCCAGCATCTCCTCGAGCGGGCGGTACTCCTGCAGGTGTTCATCGGGGCGCTCCCCGATCGCCACGGCCGCGGCCGCGCATGCGACGACCGCGACGCCCAACGCGCCGGCCAGCGCGGGCGAGGCCCGGGGCAGCCTCCTGGCCTGCTCCGCGAGGATCGCCGCGGCGGGCCACGCGATCACCACCCACACGAACATCCCGATCGGCGAGCCCGACCACAGCGTGTAGCCCAGGGTGGCCGAGAGCAGGCGGGTGGTCGGCGTCGTGGCGGCTACGGTCGCCAGCCCCGCGCAGAGGGCGAGCGCGATCAGTGCGCCGGCCAGCAGCTCGGCGCGACGGCGGATCAGCCCCACGACAGCGAGCAGCAACAGCGCGAACAGGGCGAGCACGGTGGACGCGCTCGCCAGCGGGCTCGGCGCGGTGCGGACTTCGTTCTTGCGTTCGAACGCGCCCGCCGGATCTCGCAACCACCAGGGGGGCACGCCGACTGCCAGCACGACGGTCCGCCACCCGATGGTGGCGCCGAGCGTCGACCGGTTCGCTTCAGCGGTCCTGATCACCGCTGTCAGGTTGCCCTGGCTCCCCTCGATCTGGTCGATGGCCGGCGGGGCCCAACAGATCGCTGCGACGAGCAGCGCCGCAAGCATCCATGGCCACGCCCGTCCACTGCCGGGGCGCGGGCCGGCCGCCGACCGGTTCGTCCTCGCCCTCCCTCTCAGCGCCACGAACAGCCCGGCCAGGCCGACCGCCAGGGCGGCCAGCGACGGCGGCACGAACGCCAGCTGGCACTGCGCCACGAAGCTCGCGACGAGCACCGTCAGGGGCAGCAGCCGGTATTCGCCGCACGCGAGCGACCAGGACAGGAAGATGAGCAGCGTGAAGGGGAACAGGCCCGCCGACGGGTTCCAGACGTCGTGGAGGATCTCCGGGGCCAGCGAGCGGGACATCAACACCACCGCTCCGGCCGTGATGAACATGAGGATCCGTCCACCGCGGCGCCTGGCGAGCACGACGACGCCGACGATCGCCGCGGTGTTCGCCAACCCCATCGTGAAGGCCAACGACCCGGGACTCGCGACGCGAGCCGGAACGGAGAGCAGCCAGAAGAGCATCGGTCCGAGGCTGTAGACCGCGTGGTGGGTCAGGGCCGAGACATCGGAGTGCAGGCCGACCAGCGGCGACCGCGACGTGAAGACGTCATACGCCCGCACGGCGATGTTGGCCTGGTCCCCTGCCGGAGCCCAGCCGTCGAGGATGGCGCGCAGGGTCGAGACGATCACGGGACCGGCCGCGCAGATTCCGGTGACGGGAGCGAGCCAACGGTCGCTCATCTGGGCGCCCGGATCGACCCGACTAGTGCTCATTCCAGCCGATCGCGATCCATCCGGGACAGCCTAACCGCACGCCCCGTCGCAGAACGCCGCACGCGGCCAGCGGCACTCCCGCCCGGCGGGCTGCTACCGTTGCGCGATCAGGTTGGACGTTCGTCCAACGCCGAAGTGCGCGCGCTCGTAGCCTTGCTTACAGCATTCCCGCGTCCGCAGCACGCATCGACGCCGGAGGAAACAATGGCTACAGGAACAGTGAAGTGGTTCAGCGACGACAAGGGATTCGGGTTCATCACGCCCGATGACCAGTCGAAGGATCTCTTCGTGCATCACAGCGCGATCATCGGCGAGGGCTATCGTTCGCTCGCCGAAGGCGCCAAGGTCAGCTACGACTCCGAAGCTGGCGACAAGGGCCCGAAGGCGATCAACGTCCAGGCCCTCTAGAGGCGCCCGCGTCTGCCGATCGTGAAGGTCGGCAGACGCCCTGGCTCCGCGCTGAGCGGGCCGCCAGGCCCGCCGGCGGCGCCCGAGCCAGCAGGGAAGTGACGATCGTCGTTCGGCCCTGCGCGACGGAGCGCGCTTCGGCCAGAAGCGCCGCGATCCGTCCGTGAGCGGCGCCGATCGCGGCCGCTAGATTGAGGGTGTGGCAAAGACCTGGATCCTGGACACCGAGACGAAGGGCACGGGAGCCCACGTCGCGCCGCTGGCTGAGTCCAAGCGCCGGTCCGCCTCGGCTGGGGATCTGGCCCTGGTCGAGTTCGACCGGCCCCGCCGCGCGCCCGAGCCGAGCGAGCCTCCCGCCCCCCTGGAGTTCAAGGTCGTCGACGTCAGGAGCTCCACGTTGCTTGCCGAGGGCGTCGACGTCCGCGAGGTCGTCGATCTGCTCGGGAGGGTGGGCAGCGTCACCGACATCCGCATCTACGTGTGGAGGCGAGCGCCGGGGCGCTGGCGCCTGCTGACGCTCGGCGAGCAGAAGGCGCTGTGGGGCTTTCGCGAGCCCGCGGCGCCAGACGCGTAGCGACTCTGGCGAGCGCGCACGTTTGCTGGGGCCCGCGAAGCCTCGCGCCTTCCAGCCGCGGCCGCAGCCCGGCAATGCTCGATCGCGAATACTGTTGCCGCGTGCGGCCCAAGGACGTCAAGCACGAGGCGGTTCCCGCCGATGCTTGGCGTGCGATGGTGATCGGCCCGCGCATGCTTCGCCCGGCGAAGATTCGCAACGCCGTCAGGCGACGCTGGTTCGAGGCGCGTGTTCCGCGCATGCGCTACGCCGAGGTGCCCGCCCTTCGCGGCCTCGGCTCGGTGTACGGCGGCTGGGTCCTCCCTGACGGGCTGATCGAGCCGGACTGGATCTGCTACTCGGTCGGAGCGGGCGGGGACATCAGCTTCGATCTGGAGCTGCTGGAGCGCTACCACGCCATCGTCCGCTCCTTCGACGCCGTCGAGGGCTACGTGCAGCGAGCCGTCGAGGACGCGGCTGGACGCCCCCGGTTCTCCGCTCACCATGCGGCGATCGCCACGGCCGATGGACCGATCCGCATGCAGGTCACGCACGATTCGCGGAGCAGCTCTGTCTCTGCGGCGGGGCTGTACGACTCGCGCACGTTCGTCGAGGTGCCGGGGCGCACGCTGCAGTCGTTGATGACCGAGCTCGGCGACGAGCGCATCGACCTGCTGAAGCTCGACGTCGAGGGGTGCGAGTACGAGCTGGTACCGACAATCGACCTGCGTTCCCTCGGCGTCAAGGTGTTCGCCGTCCAACTTCACCGCACCGCCTCGGTCGATCACGCGCGCCGCCTCGTCGCGCGTCTGCGCAACGAGGGCTACGAGCCCGTCGCATGCCGCCCCGTCGTGAAGGTGGCGTTCGTCCGCTCCGATCTCCTCGAGATCCTCGACGCCGCGTTCGACACGACCGCCGAAACCGTCCGTCGGGGAGACGCCGCCCGGACGCGGCGCGACGGGCAGGGCCGCGGCGGTCGGGTTCGCGTCCACTAGAGCAGCGCTGCTATAGGTGGCGCCGTGAGGAACGGCGAGAAGGCGAGCGCGAGCGCACCCGCGGCCGGAGCGGCGACGGATGACCCAGGGAGAGCACCGCGCTGATGACGCCCCGCGCCAAGAACCTGGCTCTCCTGCTGCTGGCGATGACGCAGTTCGTGGTCGTGATCGATGCGTCGATCGTCAACATCGCGCTGCCGTCGATCGGCCGCGCGCTTCATTTCTCCCAGGCCGACCTCTCGTGGGTGGTCAACGCCTACACCCTCACCTTCGGCGGGTTCCTGCTCCTGGGCGGACGCCTCGCCGACCTGATGGGCCGCCGACGCATGTTCATCCTCGGGCTGGTCGTGTTCTCGGTCTCATCGCTGCTGGGCGGTCTGGCGCAATCGGAGGCCTGGCTGATCGCGGCGCGGGCCGCGCAGGGCCTGGGGGCGGCGATCGTCTCGCCCGCGGCGCTTTCGATCATCGCGACGACCTTCGCCGACGGCGAGGAGCGCAATCGCGCGCTGGGCGTGTGGGGCGCCGTGGCCGGCGCGGGGGGCGCGGCTGGAGTGCTCCTCGGTGGACTTCTGACGAGCGGCCTGAGCTGGCGGTGGGTGCTGTTCGTCAACGTGCCGATCGGCCTGCTCTGCGCCTTCCTGGCGCCCCGGATACTGCTGGAGAGCCGCGCCGAGACGGAGACGCGCAGCTTCGACCTGCCTGGGGCGATCACCGTGACAGCCGGGCTCTCGCTGCTGGTGTATGCGCTGGTGGACGCGGTCAACGTCGGCTGGGGCTCGACCGCGACGATCGCGAAGATCGCCGGCGCCCTCGTGCTGTTGGGCGCCTTCATCCTGATCGAGATCCGCCAGCGCGCGCCGCTGATGCCACTGTCGATCTTCCGCCTGCGTACCCTCCGCGGCGCCGACACGGTCGCGCTGCTGATCGGGATGTCCCTGTTCTCGATGTTCTTCTTCGTCTCGCTCTACATGCAGCAGGTCCTGCATTACTCGCCCCTGCGGGCCGGCGTCTCCTACCTGCCGCTGGCTGTCGGGATCATCCTCTCGGCCGGCGCGGCCTCGGCCGGGGTCACCCGCTTCGGGTTCAAGCCGGTTCTGCTCACCGGCCTGTTCTTCATCGCCGGTGGCCTCTACTGGTTCTCGAAGGTCCCCCCGACGGGTGGGACGTTCGTGGCGGACGTGCTGGGTCCGTCGCTGCTGGCGGCGGTTGGCCTCGGGTTGTCCTTCGTCCCAGTGACGATCGCGGCGGTGACGGGAACTCGCCCACACGAGGCCGGTCTCGCCTCGGGGCTCGTGAACACCGCCCAGCAGGTCGGTGGGGCGCTCGGCCTGGCGATCCTCGCCACGGTCGCCAACACACAGACGAAGGACGTGCTCGCCTCCGGGCATCACGACCTGGCGTTCGCTCTGACGAAGGGCTTCGAGCGGGCCTTTCTGATCGGCGCGGGCTTCGCAGTCGTCGGCGCCATCCTTACCGCCGTGATGATCTCCTCCCGCGACAGCCGCGCGCATTCGACCGCGGCACGCGAAGGCAGCGGGCCGGTCGCGTCCTCCGAAGCGGCCGGCTAGCTGCGATCTCCAGTCAGGTTCGTCTGGCTATTCCCTGATGAATTCGAAGAAGGCGTAAGCGCCGAACCCGTAATAGACGCCTTTCTTGTGCTTCACCCTTTCCAGGTAGATGGTTTCGCTCGAGCAGGCATCTTCCAGGGTCAGGCTCTTGCCGGACTGCTTGTATTTCCCGCCGTCGCAGCGTCCTTCGACCGACCAGGTGTGCGTCTTGGCGACCAGGTAGCCCGTGTATTCGGCCGCGAGCGTGCCGAATTCGTCGTAGACGTTGATGTGGTAGCGGGTTCCCTTTGATGCTTTCGCCGCCGAGGCGGCTCGGTGAGCGACGGGCGCCCCCAAGGAGGCCTGCACGGGGCCCAAGAGCGCGAGGCCCAACGTTGCCGATGCGGTCGAGACCAAGAACACGCGTCGCATGCTTCCAACCCCCCTATGTCGTCGGTCTGCTTTCGTCCGATCGTAGGGCAAGCGGCTCGAGCCCGGGATCCAAGTTTGGACTGCCCGACACAGGGGTGAGAGGAAAGGCGTGCTCCGGTCACCCGGGGCACCTCTGAGTCGAAGTCAGCTCTCGTCCCTTACGGTTCGGCCTGCAGAGTGGATGTGCCTGTGACGTTGCCCAGCGCGGGAAGCGCCTTCAACGCCGCGACGCTGCCCTTGAGGTACCCGTCGAGGAACGCGGTCGTGACACGCTCCACGATCGTGAGCTGGGGTTGCTGTTCGGAGTAGGGCGGCAGGTGTTCGGCGCCGAGGAGCGTGAGCAGGTACTTTGGCCGCAGCGCCGCTTCGAAATACGTGTTCGTGGCGCTCGGAGGATTGATCGTGTCGGCGGTCCCCTGGGTACCCAGCAGCGGTGGGCCGCCCGGTGGGAAGCTGAAGCTCCCCAGGCTGGGGATCTCCGCGCCCGACAGGATTACGGCGGCGCGCACGCGACGGTCGCGGAACTGGGGATCATAGGCCGTTGCGAGGGCGGTATCGCCGCCGTCTGACTGCCCTGCGACAGCGATCCGGGACGGGTCGATCAGGCCGGCCAGTGGCCCTTCGCGTTCGCCGCTGGCAGCGAGCAGTCGCGAGATGACGAAGCTCATGTCCGCCGGCTGGTTGACGAGGTCGGACTCGTCCGGTCCGCCCGGCGCGTGCGCGTTCTCCAATGGGAACAAGGGTGCGGCGACGACGTAACCCGCTCGCGCCCAAGCCTGCAGCAGGCGGCTGTATGGCGCCGGCGTGACTGCGAAGCCATGGCCGAAGACGACAAGGGGGAACGGGCCGTCCGAGCGGGCCGCCGGAGCGTCGTGCAGGTCTGTGCGCGAAGCCATCCCGAGCGCGGGATAGCGAACAAAGGTCAGAAGGGTTCGCGGTTCGCTGGCTCCGCCCGGGAGCCGGACGGTCCGGCTCGTGTCGAGCAGTCGCAGTTCGCGGAGACCAACTGCGAACGCTGACGGGCGCTTCGCGGCGGCCGATGGCGAGGAAGCCGTGCGCGCCGGGCGCCGGGTCACATCGCCGTGGCGGCGGCGTGTCGGGTTGCTGCCTGCGAGCAGCACGGTCAGTGTCACCGACGAAGCGGCGAGCACGAGCAGCCCAACCGCGAGGGCCCTGCGTCGACGGGTGGCCTGGAGAGATCCCAGCTGCGCTCGGCGCCGGGGCGCGAGGTCCCCCGGCTCGTGCCGTGCGTCCATCAGGAGGCGAGTTGTGGGGTCAAGCGTGGACGAGGCGGTGGTGAGAGAGTCCCACGGGCTGCCGAGTACAGCCCGGGCCGGGGTTGAGAGGTATAACAACCGACGGACACGCTTGCACCGGTCGGCTTGCGTCGGCAGCCGCGGCGCGTGGCGCCTCTGCGCCTCGACATCGATCCGCGCCTGGGCCGTTCGAGGCGCTCCGATCTCGTTCTGGCAGCACCCAGTCTCCGCGGATAAGATCGACCGATGGCCGACTCACCGATCGGCGTCGTGATCGCGGGAGGTGGCGTCGCTGGCCTGGAGGCGCTGTTGGCACTCCACGCTCTCGCCGGGGAGCGCGTCCAGCTCACGCTCATCGCTCCCGAGGACGAGTTCGTCTTCAGGCCGCTGGACGCGCGACACTCGTTTCGCCCGGCTGAGATCCAGAGGGTCCCGCTGGCGGACCTCGCGGCCAGGGCGGGCGCGGCCCACGTCGCGTCGACGATCGCGGCGGTGGACCCGAACGGCAAGATGGTGAGCACCGCGGACGAGGACTCCCTCGCGTACGACGAGCTCATCGTCGCAGTCGGAGCGCGCGCCGACCCGGCCGTCAGGCAGGCGATCACGTGGGACGACCGGTCCGACGCCGACGTGCTCGGGGGACTGCTCCGGGACGTCGAGGAAGGCTACACCGACAGGGTCGCCGTGGTGATCCCGAAAGGCCCGTGCTGGCCTCTGCGCGGATACGAGCTCGCGCTGGTGATCAAGCTGGACGCCAAGGGCATGGACATGGACGTCGAGACGATCCTCGTCACTCCGGAGCCCTCGCCGCTGTCGATCCTCGGGTCGCGCGCCGCAGACCTGGTCTCCAGGGAGCTCGCCGGCGCTGGGGTCGAGGTCGTCTCGGACGATCGCGCCGTCTTCGAGTCCGGCCGGCTGACGGCGGTCGTCGAGGAGTCCGGGAAGCGGCTCGACGTGAGCCGCGTGATCGCGCTGCCATCCCTGCGGGGCTCGCCGATCCCCGGTGTGCCGGCCGACACGGACGGTTTCATACCGGTCGACGGGCACTGCCGCGCCATCGGCGTGCCGGACGTCTGGGCAGCGGGAGACGGCACGGCGTTCCCGCTGAAGTCGGGCGGCTTCGCCAGCGAGCAGGCCGACATCGCCGCCGAATCGATCGCGGCCGCGGCGGGCGCGGATGTCGAGCCACATGCCTTCGACCTCGGTGCTCGAGGAGATCTGGTCGGTCTGCCGGCGGGACGCTTCCTGGAGGCCTCGCTCAACTCGGAGCCTGGGCGCGAGCTGACGATGCACCTTCCCTTCTTCGGGGTGCCGGTGCTCACGTACCTGCAGCGGGACCTCGAGGCCGGCTCCCGCGGAGACTCCTGAGAAGCTCCGTCAGGCGACTCGACGTGCTCGCCGCCATCTGACGAGCAGGAATCCCACGATCACGCAGACGACGACCGCGATGCCCCCGAGGCCGACGTCCGTGATGATCTTTTCGACTGTCGGCCCGAGGAAATATGCGAGCAGGCCGATCGAGGTGGCCCACGCCACGCCGCCGACCGCGTTCCAGAAGAAGAAGACGCGCCAGCGCATGTGCTCGATCCCCGCCAGCCAGGCCGCCGCGATGCGCAGCCCGGAAACCCACCGCCCGAGGAACACCGCCGGCGCGCCGTGGCGGTCGAAGAACGGCTCGCCCTTCGCCAGCAGCTCGCGGCGGCGCCGTTCAAGCGGTCCGGGCCTCTCCAGCAGTGCGCGGCCGCCGGTGCGGCCGATCGTGTAGCCGATGTTGTCGCCGACGATCGCACCGATCGCGGCGGCGAGGATGACCAGCGATATCTGCATGCGGCCGTTGCGCGCGAGGAGTCCCGCGGCGATCAGGGCGGTCTCGCCCGGCACGGGGACTCCGATGGACTCGATTCCGACGAGGCCTCCGACAGCGACGTATCCGAAGCCGCCGGCGAGAGAGGCGAGGGCGAGCGACGTCACCGTCCGCGGGGCTCCTCGTCCCGCGAGCAGCTCGCGTCAGCTGAGCGCGGGCGTCTCAGAAGCTCCCGTGCTCCGTCGTGGGCGGTCCTGGGGAGTGGTGTGCCGGGACGAAGATCCGCAGCAGCTCATAGACATGCGGATGCGGCCGTGCGATCTCCCTGAGCGCTCGCGTCTGCGCCCTGATCTCGGGGCGGTTTTCGGCGTTCTGGCGATCTGCCGCCGAACGCATCCTCACGTAGGACAGCAGGGCCGTCCCATCGACGCTCGCATGGAGTCGTCCGTCGAGGAAGCCGTCGAGGACGCGCAAGGCCTCGAACAGCGCCATGAACCCGTCCGTCGCCTCCTGCTGGCGCCCATCGGGCACCGTCCACACGTCGATGATCACCGACTCGGGTTGATGGCTGGCCATCACGCCAGAGCCTAGCTCGCGCGATTGCCGAGGGGAAGCCGCGCCGGCCGCGGCCGAGCAGTGGTACGGCCGCCGCCGCGACCTCCTCGACGGTGCCCGAGTGGCGCCGAAGTCCGCTACGGCGCGTTAGCCTACGGTGACGATGAATCACGCCGGCTGGATTCGTCTCGGCTGCCCGATCGGCACGGGTCGAATGTGACGGCATGACCGGGATGGGCGGCGGAGTCGTGTTGGCGTGTGGGGATTGCGCCCCGGCGCACCCGCTGCCCGAAACCCGCCCGCTCACGGTGATACTGATGGTGGTGGCGCTGACGGTGCTCGGCGGCGCGATCTTCATCTGGCAGCGTCCTCGCAGGCGTCCCGCTCGGGTGACCGATCAATGGAGCGCGCTGGCTGCGATGGGCGAGCTCTGTCCGGACGGTTGGAAGGCCGAGATCACCTTCCATGGGCCGGGGGCGGCGCCTGCTCGGGGCGCCGCCGCTTCGGGCGAGGATCTCGTGGTGGTGGACTGGAAGCTCTACGAGCCGGACAGCGACCGCGTCGCGGTCGAGCGTCGGGTGTTGGCCGACACGATCGACGACGCCCTGCGGGCGATGGTCGACGATCGCCGCCTGGACGTGGCGCTCGAGCAGATCGAGCAGTCGGCCTGCAGGGGGGACGAGGATTCCCCGCTCTGATCCCGTGCGGCCTCACCCAGCCGTCCAGGGACGCCGAACACAGCCAGCGAAGGTCGTCTCAGCGCCTGGAGTCCGTGAGCCGACCGCTGCTGCGATTGATCCGCAGGTGCGACTCGTCCGTAGGGATACACAGGCGGTCAGGCGATCCCGGCAACTGGAGGGGCTGTGAGAACGCGGGAGCTGGAAGACGCTGTGGGTCATCAGGGTGAGGCCCGAAGGCATTCCTCGCGCGAGCTGGGAGCCGCCATCTCGCTCATGCGCGAGCATGGTCTGCGTGTCTCCGCGGCGCGCCGTCTCGTGGTGGAAGCGCTCCTGGCGGCCGACGGACCGATGTCCGCCGAGCAGATCGCCGAAGGGATCGGCGGCAGGGTGCCGTGCTCGGACATCGCGTCGGTGTATCGCAACCTGCAGGCGTTCGATGACATCGGACTCGTCCGACACGTCCACCTCGGGCATGGTCCGGGTCTCCACGTGCTCGCCATGGCCGGCGAGCGGGAGTACCTCACGTGTGAGCGCTGCGGCGAGTACCTCGCGGTGACCTCCGACGAGCTCGACGATGTCCGAGAGCTCGTCCATCGCCGCTTTGGCTACCGGGCGAACTTCGCCCATTTCCCGATCGTGGGCTTGTGCGGCGGTTGCGCGGAAGCGGTCCACTGCGGGGAGTCTCCCAGTGGCCGACGAGCGCCATGAGCGCGGGCGGGAGGCAGGCGCGGCGTTTGCGGGGCGTGAACCGGGTCCTCACAGCGGCGGAGTGGCGGCGCGTGGGTGCGATGGCGGCGGTGGTCGTCGGACTCCACGCGCTCGGCTTCTTCATCCTGATCGTGCTCGTCGCGCCCCACCGCTATGCGCTCGGCTCATCAGGCGCGTTCACCGTCGGCATCGGACTCACGGCTTACACGTTGGGGCTGCGCCACGCATTCGACGCCGATCACATCTCGGCGATCGACAACACGACACGCAAGCTGATGTCCGCCGGCAAACGGCCGCTGAGCGTGGGGTTCTTCTTCTCGCTCGGCCACTCGACGATCGTGTTTGCGCTCGCGGCGCTGTTCGCGGTCGGGTTCGGCGCGGCGGGTGGGGAGGTTCGGGCGAGCGGCTCGGCGCTCCACAGCGCGACGAATGTGATCGGCGCGGGCGTCTCGGGAACGTTCCTGTATCTCATCGCCGGACTCAACCTCCTGATCCTGATCGGCATTCTCAGGGTCTTTCGCGATATGCGGCTGGGTCGCTACGACGAGACGGAGCTGGAGCACAGGCTCAACTCTCGCGGCCTGATGAACCGGCTGTTCGGACGCTTCACGAACGCAATCACCGAGTCGTGGCAGATGTACCCGATCGGCGTCCTGTTCGGGCTCGGGTTTGACACCGCGACCGAGGTGGCCTTCCTGTTCCTGGCCGCCGGCGCGTCGGGCGCGGGACTCCCGTTCTACGCGATCCTCTGTCTGCCGATCCTGTTTGCCGCAGGCATGTCGCTGCTGGACACGATCGACGGCTCGTTCATGAACTTCGCCTATGGCTGGGCGTTCTCCAAACCGGTGCGCAAGGTCTACTACAACATCACGATCACGGCGCTGTCGGTCACGGTCGCGCTGGTGGTCGGAACGGTCGAGCTGCTCGGGCTCCTCGCGAACGAGCTGACACTTCGCGGCCGTTTCTGGGCGTGGGTGTCGGCGGTCAACATCAACACGCTTGGGTACATGGTCGTCGGTCTGTTCGTGCTCACGTGGGCTGTTGCTCTCACGATCTGGCGCATCGGCCGCGTCGAGGAGCGGTGGAGCGAGAAGGTCCTCCCCGAGCTCAGCACGGGTGGGACGACCGCGCGGACCAGTCGAGTTCAGCGACCGCGGCTCCCGTGATCGAAACGCCGCGCGCACGCGCCACGTCGTCGACCCAGAGGGTGTAGCTGCCGGCCGGCAGTGCGTCGAAGACGGCCGTGAACGCCGGGTGTCCGTTGATCTCACGCTCCAGCACTTCCTTGTGGGTGCGAAGGCCGTCGCAACCGCTCGGACTGATCTCCACCTCGATGCCGTGCAAGGCGGCATCGGTGTGGAGGATCAGCGCGCCGATGTTCTCGCCGACGTCGAGCACGACAGGCTCGGGATGGGGGCGGGCGCTGTAGATCTCGGCATCGCCCGCATGGCCATGCTCGGAATCTCCGCGGCGGTGGGTGTGCCTGGTGTAACCGTGCACGTGCATGGTCCGGTCGACTAGGCCGTGCTCGACGGAAAGTCGTAGCCATCGTGCGGGGTGGCCACATAGGGGAACGTTTCCTGGTGTCGGAGCGGCAACGGCGTGATGCCCTGCGTGACGAGGCCGGCTGCCGCGTCCGGTTCGTATTTGGCCACCAGCGGGTATGTGACGCCCGCCACGGCACGGATCGCGATCGTCGTGACATCGTCGATCACACGGCGCCCGTTGGGATACCCGGCCAGGTCTTCGCCGATGATCCCGAGCACGTTCGGTTTGGTCGCGGGCGGGACCGCGACGTTCAGGCGCAGCATCTCGGCCTGCACCTTGCCGGTGTAGTTCTGGAAGCCGGGCACGACGCCCGCCGGCAGCCCGGTCAGGAATATCGCGACGAGATCTTCGCGCGGGGCCGACAACGCCTCCAGGTGCGGGAAGTGCTTGGGATAGAGCACGGGCAGCAGTTTGGCCAGCTCCGGATGTTGGACGTGGGAGAGGAACGCGCTGTCGCCGACGGGCTGGCGTGCGTTCCATTCGTCCTTGAGCGCCATCGGGATCATGACCTCGTTGAACAGCGGGCTACCGAGTCGTGACACCTGCGTCCAGGGGCCGGCCTCCGAATATTCGCTGTAGGCGCCGTCTGATATCCGGACCTTGCGGCGGCTCGCCGCGCCCCAGATGCCGAGCACGGACTGCGAGCTCATCACGTTCGTCGGGCGCGAGCCGTTGGCTGTGAGGCTCCTGATCGGGATCTGGATCGCGATCGAGTGGACGTTGAGGGTCTGCAACGAGTCGACCCCGGCGGTCGCCGGGCTCGGAATCAGGTGAAGTTCCTGGAACGGGCGCAGGTCCCCGAGGTCGAAGATCGACCCGATGTCAACGAAGAAGGGGTCGTTGCGCTGCCCGGCGAACACCGTCTCGCCGCTGGGGAGCTTGTGTACCGCTTCTTGGGCGAGCGGCGCGTATTTCGGCGTCGAGCGCGGGCCGATGTTGCAGGGAGGACATGCCAGGCCCTGGCCGAGCACCTTGCCACCCCATGCGTCATCGCCCCACTGACCCCATCCGTCCTCGCCACGGCCCTCCACACGCGCGACGGTGTAGAACTGGCGCCTGTTCCAATTCGCGTCTTCGAGCGAGCCGATCGGACCTGTGTTGTACAGGAACGTGTTGGGATTGGCGATCTTCGTGTCGAAGCTGAACTGGTAGGTGATATCGGGGCAACCGTCGCCGTCGTTGTCGATGTAGATCGAATAGAGCACGTCGTTGCCGAACTCGAAGAAGTTCGGGCCGCCCGCAGGCACCTCGGCGGGCAGGTAGTTCGTGATGATCGTGATCGTGTCCGGGTTGTCGGGGCTGACGAACGCGTACGTATCGGTGTTGTCGGCCACGGGATCCTTGCTGATCTCGGGTGCCTCGCGATGCGATGACATCTTCTACCTCTCTTTCGTGCCCAACCGGGCGTCAGTGCGCTGCGTCGAGCAGTCGCTTCACGAGCACGGGATCTCTGTAGGTGATCTCGCGCTTACCGGACATCACAGTGACCTCACCGCGCTCGGCGTTCCGCACGTAGGCGGTGACCGGCTCACGCGGAGCGGGTCCCGACGGCTTCGTGACCGCTGCTCGCGTCTGCACGGGCACACTCGAGCCGGGCGCGTCGAGCGCGATCGCCGCGACCCTGGGCGTCGCGAGGATCACGGCTGCGCCGGCCGCGGCTCCGGCCCCGCTCTGCAGAAATGCCCGTCGGCTCGTACCATCAAGCGCCGCTTCCTCAGAAAGCCCCCCGGGCTGGGCGCTCGCCTTTCGCAGACCCAGGTGCCTCCTCACAGTCCAGCGTCGGCTCAGCTTGCTCATCGTTGGCTCCTCTCGCGTTCGACGGTGGCTGGCGCCACTGATCGCGAGGTTAACGGTGAAAACCAGCGATGTGGGCCGATTCTCCGCGATCCGCTCGCAGTTGCGAGAGGTGTGCAGGAGGCACCGGGCTGTCGCTGGTCCTGCTAGCGGCCCTCGCCACGATCGAGGTCGGCGGCACGGGCGTGCTCGCGCTCCGGCGATGTTCGGTGTCCGCCGCGAAGCCGCGATGCAGCTCGGCGAAGCCCAAAGGGCGCTCAGCCTCGTCCCCGGTCGCAAAATAGTCGACTATGGCGTCTCGCCTCGCGCGGCAAACGAGATGCGCGACTCGGCTTTTCAACCCATCGTGACCACTGCCCTCATACGTGCATTCACAATGTGCCGCCAAGTGCTGCGCCGGGGAGGTGTGATCACCCTGTTGCTGGCGGCGGCGGCCGGCTCCTGTGGCCAGCAAGCCCCCAGTGCGCGGGCGGATGGCGACCCTGCAAGCGACGTGCTGCTCGTGCAGAACGTCTTCTATCCCTACCAACCCAAGGTCAGACCGTCGTTGGAAGCGGCGCTTGAAGAGGCGCTTCGCTCGTCCGCCCGGGCTTCAGGGGTTCGCTTCAAGGTTGCGATCATCGGCACGGCTGCCGAACTCGGTCTCGTGCCCGGATACTTCGGGCGCCCGCAGGCGTACGCCCGCTTCCTGGACCGCGAGATCTCCTTCAACGCGCCCCAGCCGCTGATCACGGTGATGCCCGCGGGCTTCGGTGTGATGCCTGCCAAGGACGCGCCCGCCCTCGCGGGCCTGCGGGCGCAGGCGCATGAGGGCTCCAACGGGCTCACTCGCTCCGCGATCGCAGCCGTCCTCGCCGTGGATCGCTACCTCGGACACCCGATACCGCCCCCGTCGATCCGTCCGGCAACCGGGCACAGCTCCTCCTCAGCGCCACTCACGTTCGGTCTGCCCCTGGGCCTGCTGTTGATCCTGGGTCTGGTCCTGCTGGTGCGGGGCAGACGCCACTCGCGCGCGGCCGAACGCGATGACCGCCACGCCTGAGCCGAGCGTTGGCTGGCCGGGGGTTCGAGAGCATTGACCGCCAGTGGCTCGAGCCTCTTCGCCGCAAGCGCCGACGGGCGGATCGCTCCCGCCCGAGTCGAGTAGGATTGGCGTTGAGGTCGGGAGGTAAAGGGAATGCCGCGCTATCTGATCGAGAGGGTCTGGAACTCCATCGACGAGGAGGAGATGGCGGCGAAGGGGCCGCTCTCGAACCGCATCCTGACTGAGGACGAGCGGTTCTCGAGGGTCGCATGGGAGCACAGCCACATGGTCATGGACGAGGACGGTCATCTGAGGTCCTTCTGCGTCTATTCCTCGCCCAACACGGAGCTCATCAGGGAGCACGCCGCTCGGCTCGGCGACCACACGGTCCGTGGGATCTACGAGATCGGCGGCGACATCTCCCCCGAAGACTTCGCCTGATCCGACGAGCCAACGTCGAACCTTGCGTGCCACTCGGCCTGCAGGGCGACGCCACGCCGCAGTCGTGCTCGTCGTCGGCGCGCCTCGTCGTCCTCCGGGATCAGCTCGAGCGCCTGGTTGCATAGCTCGACGGCCTCGTGCGGAGCCCATCCCCGGCTGGCCTGGTCTGCCGCGATGAGCAGGCAATCGACGGCGTTCGCGGCGTCGCCTGCCTCACGCCAGTGGTGAGCCAGGATCGCAGCATAGGCCGTGGGGTCTCCCGCCGCCTGCTCAATGAAGCGGGCGACCGCTCCATGGCGTTCCCGCCGCGCGGACCTGGGCAGGGTCGCGTACGCGACCTCGCGGACGAGCCCGTGCTTGAAGGTCAGCTCCTGGTCACCTCGGATGCGCGAGATGGGTGAGTGGCGGACCAGTCCGCGCCGCTCGAGCGTGTGCAGTGTCTCCACGAGCGCGCTGCCGCTTCCGAGCACCTCGAGCGTGCCCTGCCAGAAGAAGTCACCGATCACAGACGCGTTGAGGATCACCTGTCGCTCGGGTGCGGGGAGCTGGTCGAGTCGGGCCGCGATGATCGTCTTGATGGTTGCTGGAACCGCACCGGAGTCGGAATCACCACCCTCGGTGAGCCAGGCTGTCAATTCCTCGATGAAGAGCGGGTTGCCGCCGGCCGCCTCCTCGACGCGCCTGGTGACCGCCTCCCGATCTGCCGTGCTCGAGACCAGCCTGAGCACAAGCTCCTGAGCGTGGGTGTCGGTGAGCGGCTGGAGTTGCACGGTGACGTTGGTCGGGACGCGAGCCCAGCTGGGCCTCGCGTCAAGGAACTCGGGTCTGGCGAGTGCGAGCAGCAAGCAGCGGCACGCCTCCGAGTCGGGCCGAGAGTCCCTCGATGAGTTCCAGCAGGCTCTCGTCCGCCCACTGCAGGTCCTCGAGCACCACCAGGGTGGGCTGCTCACGGGCGAGTGCTTCGAGAAAGCGCTGAGCCGAGGCGAACAGAACCTGCCTGTCGTCCACCGTATCCTCAGCGAGACGGGCCAGGATCGAGAGGTGCGTCGCCAGCTCCGACGCTCCGGCGGCTGGGATCAGCGAGGCGACGCGGTCGCGGAGCTTGGCGGCGGCAACGTCGGCGGAATCGTTCGCGAAGATCCCGGACGCATCCCTGACGACCTGTCCGAACGCCCAATAGGCGGGCCGGTCGCCGTAGGGGAGCGGGCGGCCACGGAGCGTTCGCCCGCCGGTGCCTTCCACACGCGCTGCGAACTCGAGCGTCAAGCGTGTCTTGCCGATCCCAGGAGCTCCCACCAGCGTGACGAGCTGCGGGGAGAGCTCACCGGACGTTCGCGCCCACGTCCGCACCAGGAGTTCCAGCTCGCCGTCTCTGCCGATGAACGGCGTCGCTGAAACCGGGCGGTCGGCCGGCGCACGCGTGGCGGCCCGGGCGAGCCAGGCGTGAATGTGGGCCTGCTTGCCCTTTGCGAGGATCGGCTCCACGGCGTCGTATCTGATCGCGCGTCCGCTCGCAGCATGGGTCTCCTCGCCAACCAGGACGCCCTGAGGCGGAGCGGCAGCCTGGAGACGAGCCGCGGTGTTCACAGCGTCGCCCATGACAGTGAACTCCCGCCGGCCCTGTGGACCGACGGGGGCGAAGATCACCTCCCCCGTGTTGACGCCGATGCGGACGCTGAGCCCGCCGAATGCCTCGGCCTGTTGGGATGCCCGCCGCTGGATCTCGAGCGCGGCGCGCACAGCCCGCTCGGAGTCATCCTCGTGGGCGACCGGGGCCCCGAACACCGCCATCAGCGCGTCGCCGATGACCTTGTCAACGGAGCCGCCGAACCGCTCGACGACCTCGCCCATCTCGGTCATGCAGCGGTCGACCATCGAGCGGACCTCCTCCGGGTCAGCACGCTCCGACAGCGCTGTGAACCCGGATAGATCGGCGAACATGATCGTCACCCATCGTCTCTCGCCGTCGATGCGCTCGGCAGACGCCGACTGCGACGCTGCCTCGGTGTCGCATGCGGCGCCGCATGCTCCGCAGAAGCGGAAGCCCGGCGGGTTTTCCTCACCGCACGTTGCACACTGGTGCCTGAGCGCAGTCCCGCACTGGCCGCAGAAGTGCTGGGCGGCGTCGTTGACCTCACCGCAGGATGGGCAGCCAGTCGTTCCAGCCAAGACGTGGTCCTCTAGCGGAGCGCCGGTTCGAGTGTTCGGCTAGGGCCGGTAGCCGCCGTCGATCCAGTCCTTGAACAGCCGGACCTGGTCCTGGGGCCAGGGTTGCTCGCCGCTTCCCTCCGGCGGCATGCCTCCGCTCGAGACCTGCTCGTAGACGCTGCTCGCGTTGGCGGGGTTGTTCATGTAGTCGTAGTCGTCGAGCGGGACTCCCGCATGAGCCATGTGCTCGATGTCGATGCTGGTGAAGAGTGGCAGGATGTCGGTGTTGAAGCTGACAGTCATGGCGACCTCTGTGTCCAGAGTTGTACGGTCTGCACATCCTCGAAGTGGGCGGTGTCTCCCGTGACGGGCTGTCCTGCTCGTCACGCGCCCGGCGCGTAGCGAGATCTTGGCACCTGCCTCCGCAGGTGGCAACCCGGCCTCGACTGGTCATCGCGCGAGTGCCGCCAGAAGGCCGGCGGTGTTGCGCGCGCCGACGCGGACGACCAGCCGGGACGGCGGACACCACCGGCAAGCCGGTGCTAGCCGCGCCGCATCAGCCGCCCCACGGCGGCCATCATCTCGGCGGTCCGAGCGTCCTGCTCGCTGGGGTCGGCTCCGATCACGCAGGTGTGGGCGTGGCCGTCGAGGAGCCCGAGCGCGACCTTGTCCAGGGCGGCCTGGATGGCGGCGATCTGCGTCAGGACGTCGATGCAGTAACGGTCCTCGTCGACCATCTTCTCGACGCCCCGTATCTGTCCCTCGATGCGCCGGAGCCGCGTCTGCAGCGCCTCCTTGCTGGCGGCGTAGCCGCGTCCTTCTGTGGGCTGGGTACTCATACCCCCAGCCTAGCGGATACCCCGGGGGGGTATAGTACGCTGGCGACATGATCCGGGAAGGACGCTGAGTTGGAAGTGCTCGATTTCCTGTGGCACGGCCTGAGGGATTCGCTGCTGATGGCGTGGGAGGTCTGGTGGGCGCTGGTCTTTGGCTTCGCGATCTCTGGCATCGTCCAAGCTTGGGTACCGCGCGAGCGGATCGAGCGAGCGCTCTCCGGCTCCGGCGCCAAGCCGGTGGGGCTGGCGACAGGTCTCGGGGTAGCGTCGAGCTCGTGCTCCTACGCTGCCGTCGCGATCGCGAAGTCACTGTTCCAAAAGGGAGCCTCGGCGGCTACGACACTCGCTTTCCAGTTCGCCTCGACCAATCTCGTCTGGGAGCTGGGCCTCGTCATCTGGGTCCTGATCGGCTGGCAGTTCACCCTCGCGGAGTACATCGGCGGGCTGGTGATGATCGTCCTGATGGCGCTGCTGCTGCGCCTGTTCGTCTCGCCGCGCTTGGAGGCTCAGGCACGCGAGCACGCCCAGCAGGCCGACACCGGCCACCAGCACCGCACGGCCGGTGGGCGGATGAGTTGGCGCGCGCGCCTGACCTCGGCCTCGGCCTGGTCGGATGTGGCACACAACTTCCGCGGCGATTGGACGATGCTCTACAAGGAGATCACGATCGGGTTCCTGCTCGCTGGCTTCATCGCCCAGTTCGGTACGGGCTTCCTCAACAGCCTTTTCCTCACAGGTTCGCCGGCCCTGGTCCGAGCCGTGTGGGGTGCGATCATCGGCCCGGTCATCGCCGTGCTGAGCTTCGTCTGCTCGGTCGGAAACGTTCCGCTCGCCGCGGTGCTGTGGTCGGGCGGGATCTCGTTCTCCGGCGTGCTGGCCTTCCTGTTCGCAGACCTGATCGTCCTGCCGATCATCGCGATCTACCGCAAGTACTACGGCACGCGCTTCGCCACCCGGATCGTCGCTCTGATGTTCCTCACGATGGTCAGCGCGGCTCTGATCGTCGACGGTCTGTTCAGCATGCTCGGACTGATACCAACCGGTCCCCGGCCCTCTCACGCTGACATCTTTGGCACGCTCGCCGTCAACTACAAGCTGTTCCTTAACCTCCTTGGAGCCGCGGTCTTCGCGGGCTTGTTCTGGCTGACTGCGCGGCGGGGAGTCACCGACCCGACTTGCGGCATGACGGTCGACAGGCGCAAGGCGGTTCGCATGGACTTCGGCGAGGAGACGTTCTACTTCTGCTCACAGCACTGCGCACACGCATTTGAGATGGACCAGCACGGCCACATCGAGGGACAGACGCTCGCGACGCCGACAGAGAGAGCCAGATGACCGGCTAGCGGCGCCAGAAAGCCAGGCGCTGCGCCGAAGCTGTGAGGATGTCCCGCCAGGTTATCTGCGTGCTTCGGCGCTCGGAGATCGCCTCGAAGGGGCTGAAGCGCATCTCGCCGCCGGTTCCGAGCTCGATGGTGCCATCGTCCTGACGGGTGCCGTTGACGTAGATCCAGCCCCGCTCGATGTGGAGGCTTCCGCTCATTGGCCGGAGCGTACCCCGTTGGCTCTGGGCGGGGCCCGAACCCGGGCGACCGGGCGCTAGACGGACGTGACAATCGCCACGGCGATGAGCGCCATCCATGTGGTTCCGAGGAAGATGGGGATCCCGTGTGCGAGCCACCACGAGGGTGACCGCCCCGGAAGAATCGAGAGCGGGAAGGGCAACCCTCGCTGCGCGCGGCGTTCGTGGTGGGCCACTCTGATGGCCCCGACCTCCTTGTAGCCGGGGACACCGATCTCGCGGCTGCCCGCTGCGACGATCTGCTTGAGCGCGTCAAGCCTCCGCAGGTTCTCGGTGAGCGCGTACCAGAACACGATTGTCAGCGCGAGCCCGGTCACGTCGATCGTCAGTGCGACCGGGAGCCAGCGAGACGTTGCGTCGGTGGAGAGCGTCGCCGTCACCGCGGCGACGACGAGAAACGATTGCGCGAGGATGTAGAACGACAGCCGGTTCGCGAAGATCTCCTCCTCGTGCCACCGGTCCTCCCAGACGATGTGGGTTCCGCCCTCGGCGACGAAGTCCTGACCCCGTGGATCTGGGCCAACGGCTTCAGGCTCCGGGAGGCTGCCCGAGCTCTCCGAGCCGCTGATGTGCATCTCGCCGCTCATGCTAGCTGCGGGTGGTTGGGGGGGTCGCGGACATCGGCCGGCTGATCTCCCTCGTCGCGGTACCGCTTGAGGCCACGCGGTCGGAGTCAGCCCATGCGCACGAGCTGCCAAAGCTGCTCGACGGTTCGCGCGGGCTAGTTGGCGCCGATGACCTCGAAGCGCTGGTTGACGAAGATGTGGTGCGGCCAGCTCACGCCGATGTTGTGGACCTCGTAATCGCCGTTGCCCAGCTTCACGACCCGGTCGACGACGCCTCCGGGGTAGGCGGCCAGAGCAGCTTCAGTCGCTCTGTCCGCCGGCGTTCCGCTGACGATCGTCCCCGACCCCTGGCTGTAGCCGGCGGGGACCTCACCGACCTGCTTCGACGCGGAGATCGCGCTCGCCGAGCTCGAGCTTGTCCCTCTGGCGAATTGCGTAGAGGGAGCCTTCTTGACGGTCACCTTCTGACCTGTTGGTGTCAGGATCGTGAAGCTCGACTTGGAAACACTGTCGACCGCACCGGAAGATCCCCCTGCGGCCGGTCCAGACCGAGCTCCCGACCCGCCGCTGCCGGGCACGCGTTGAGCTGACATCGCAGATGGGGGAGAGGCGGTCGTCGCGCTGCTCGGGCCGGTGCTGGCCGTTGCGCTCACGATGCCGTAGGCGCCGCCGCCGATCGCGACGGCCGTAGCGCCGATGGCGATGGACCTGTTGAGCTTGCGCGAGAACATGCGGATCACTTCGCTTTCGTTCGGGGGACTCCAGCGAGCGTCGCGATTCACGCTGGGAGTCCCCCGGGCGGAGGCTGGGACATTCCTGAGCAGCCGGCGCGTCTCGCTCGCATGAAGCCAGCCCAGATCAACGCGCGAGGGCCCGCCGCGGTATCCGGGGACGACCTCCGCTCGGGCCTCGCACGACGGCAGTATCGGCCTGGATCAGGGCACGGCGACCTTCACGCCCGAGTCTCCAGCCACGCGCGGTAGCGGCCGAGGCCGGCCGTCGCGGCGGAATGAGATCGCTCATGCCGCACTGCTGCGGTGCCAGTCAACCTCGTACACAGCGCCGAGGTCCTCGTCGGCGTGCTCCCTGGCGGCGGCCGAGACGCGCTCACGGGTGGTGTCGAGGACCGGCATTTCAACACCGGCGGCCGCCTCGACCTCGCGAACCAGCTCGAGGTCCTTGAGTGCGAGACGGACTGGAAAGCCGGGGGGATATTCGCGGTTGCGCATCTCTGAGAGCTTTTCGCGAATGTATTGAGAGCCGAGCGGGCCATCCTCGAGCAGCTCGACGAACGGCTGCTGGTCCAGGCCCATCGCCTGGCATAGGTGCATCGTCTCCGCGACGGCTGTGACCGAAGCGATCATCCAGTGGTTCGCCGCCAGCTTCAGGCGGGAGCCCATGCCGGCCTCGCCGACCCACATCACCCTCGAGCCGAGCGCGGCGAAGACCGGTTGTAGCTGTTCGCGCACCGAGTCGGGTCCGGACGCCAGGATCGTCAATCGGCCCTCCCGTGCGGGATGCGTGCTGCCGGAGACCGGCGCGTCGACGATCGTCACGTCGTGTTCCTGTGCGACGCGGGTGAGCTGATCCGCCTCGTCCGCACCCACGCTGCTCATCTGCACCCAGACGGCTCCATCGGGCCAGTCCGGCAGGAGTGGTTCGACGACTTCGAGGACGACATCTGCCGTGGGGAGCATCGTGATCACCGTCGAGGTGCTCGCCAGAACTTCCTCGGGGGATCGGGCAGCCGTCGCGCCCGCCTTCTCCAGCGCGCTCACGTGCTCGGCCGTGTGGTCCCACGCGATCACGTCGATGCCCTGTTCGAGCATCCGCGCACCCATCGCCGAGCCCATCAGACCCGTCCCGAGGATTCCCACTCGCAGCTTGTTCGCACCGTTCTCCGAGGACATGGCCTGGCCTCCTCTCGATCGACCCCTCTCCTGTGAGGAACTAGCGCGCCCCGCAGGCGGCGCAAGGGAGGATCGGGGTGGCGAGGGGCCGCAGTCCCGTTGGGGCACGGGGGCAGCTCAGGCCGACTCCACCGCTCAACCCCAACGATCAGCAGCAACTATCGGAAGATCCCCGGGCGCATGTCCTATGCTGCCGCTTGCAACTGTTCACCAACGGCCCACTGCACTATGGGTAACCGCGCGCGCCGCTGCGGAACTCGTGGCCCGTCCTGCCGATGCCGTAGTGCTCGTCGTGTGGACGCCCGGGCCAGTGGCGATCCCCGGATACAGAGCTCGCCGCGTCCCTCAGCGGTGCGGCCCCGATACGCTCGCCACTCGCCATTGACGTCATCCAGACTACGACAATTGCACGGCCGGTCCAGCCTGCAAACCCGCGGCTCAGGTCCCGGACGAGTCACGGCTGCTCGATGTGGGGACGATCTTCGGGATCGACTCGGTGTGCACGCACCGCTCCCCATAGACGATTGTCACCTCGAGGGCGGGCGGTGCAGCGCGAACGCACGCGCATCACGAACGAAGTTAGCGTCAAACCCGTCCGACCTGCGCTCCCGATCTGCAACCTCGAGCAGTTGGAGCGCCGCATCGAGATGCCCAACGGCCGCCTCGAACTCGGCGCGCGAACATCGCAGCCAGTGATCGAAGAACGCATGGCGCCCTGCCGCTTCGCGGCCAGCCTCGTCGAGGAGCCCGGCGGCGAGCTCCAGATCCCTTTCCACAACGGTGGACGGGCCGGTCGAGCGGAGCGCACCACGCACCCCCGTCATCAGTCGAGCGGCCTGGAACGCAGGGGACTCCGTCCGTATCGAGCCTGGGATCAGCTCCGCTCGCGTCACAGCACCCGCCGCATCCCAAGACCCCGTCATCTGCAGGAGGTCAACAACCCGCGCATAGAACTCGATCCGCATCGAATCCCCCACCGGCAACCCGGCAAGCCTGCTCAGGCGACGCAGGCTCAGCGCAACGTCGCGGGCACGCCGTTGTGCGGCGATCGCCGTCAGCTCGAGCATCTGGAAATCCCGCCGCAACGACGTCCAGCCCAGCTGCCACGCCAGCTGGCCACCGAGCCGGGCCCACACCACCGACGCGTCACTCTCCGGGCGCTGGGTGCGCTCCGCCACGCTCATGATCTGATACGCGAACAACCGGCCGCGGTTGAGGTCGGACGGGTCCCCGCGCCAATGACGCGGCCAGTTCCGCGGGGAACCCTCGACACGCAGCAGGAACTCGGTCGCGGTCGCATAACCCAAACGCGGTGGGCCGCCGCGCAAGAGCTGCGCTGAGCTCGCCTCGAGCGCTGAGAGGGTGCCCGTGCCGCCACGTCTCGTGATCACGCTAGACATCCCCCGCACCGTACATCGGGTCGGCGACCGTCCTTGCCATACCGATTGCCGCAAGCGTGCTCAGGCTCTGGCGCATCCGCCGAGTACGCCAAAGCCCCCGCGCCCGGTAGGCGACGCGGACAGTCACACTCGAATAACTGAGAAGGAACTCCTCGACCGTAAACCCCGACCTCGAGAGCGATGGAGGGAGAGTGAGCTCGAGCTGAGCTCCAGGAAGGAGCACCGGGGCGGATGTCACCTCTATCTGATCGGCCCTGGCGTCTGGAGCCCGCGGCGTGAAACGCGCTTCCACGTGGACGTTCAAAGCGGGTGCTATCGAAGCCGAATTGTTCAGAACAACGTGCGCCATGGGCCGCTCGGGTGTGCCCCGGGATTCGATCGACGCAGTCAGGATCGGGAGCGTCGCGCCCTGCCGAGCGACCCGCAGCTGCCTGTACGCGATCGCCGCGCCGGCGACTGCGACGATCGGACCGCTGATGGACGCGATTTCGACGCCGTTCATTCCGTCACCGTTAGATGATCGTCAACGCTCTATCAGCCCCCTGGATCGAGGCTACCAGCCGGAGGCGCCGATGACTCAAAGGATCCTATGGGTCGGGCCGAGCGCGTCGCCCAGCGGGTACGGCGAGGAATGCCGCGCGATCGTCGCGGGACTCCGCCAGGTAGGCGCCGAGGTGGTGGGGTTGGAGATCGTCGAGCCCTCGTCGTTCGCGACGATCCCCCCGACACGCGCTCGAAATGCCAACGCGCTCGCCGAGCAGCTCTCCGCGATCAAGCCACGCATGGACGACGTCTACGTCTACCACTGGTGGTGGGACGCCGACCCGCTTCGCCGGCCAGGCGCGCACGTATGGCGCACCATGTTCGAGACCGACGGCCTGCCAGACGCCTGGGTGAGATCATCCGCCGCCTACGACGCCATCTGGGTGCCCACGCTGTTCAACCACGAGACGTTCTCGCGCGCCGGGATCCCACCCGAGAAGATCACCGTGGTCCCCTCGCCGGCGCCGACCTGGTCCCCTGAGCTTCTTGCGCTGGCAGGCGCCGCGGATCGGGATCCGCCGTCCTACACCGAGCAGCGGCCGTTCCTCTTCCTATCGATCGGTAAGTGGGAGTCGCGGAAGGGATGGGAGCTCTTGATCGGCGCCTTCGCTGCAGAGTTCGGCGGCGATCACGACACCGAGCTGCTGATCAAGACCAACCCTTTCAACGGCTCCACGCCGAGCCCGGTGCTCCGGACGGGCCTTGCCAGGATCCGCGTCGAGCAGGACACCCGGGAACGACCCGAGATGCTCGACCTGTACGCGCAGGCCGACGCGTTCGTCCTCCCGTCACGCGGGGAGGGTTGGGGCCGGCCGTACATGGAGGCCCTCCTAGCCGGACTCCCCTCGATTGTCACTGACTGGGGCGGTGCCCCCCAGTTCGCGCGGCCCGGCAGATGCCTGCTCGTCAACTGCAGCCTCACCGCCTGCTCCGGCAACTCGGTGGCATCCTGGCCTTACTACGCCGGACAACGGTGGGCAGAGCCGGACCCGGGCGATCTGCGTCGCGCGCTGCGAATGGTCCGCTCAGGCTGGCGTCCCGCCGCAGGCTCCGCCACGGTCGCGCGCGAACTGAGCGACGAATACTCGGTCGCGACGATCGCCCGCCAGATCATCGACACGATCGAGTCGGCAGAGCTGTTCCACTAGTCGAACAGGTCCTTGACATGGTCGTGGCCCTCGCCAAGATTCACGGAGAGCCCAGCTACCTCGAGCCGATCTTGCGGAGCG
This sequence comes from uncultured Solirubrobacteraceae bacterium, assembly GCA_963760785.1. Lineage (GTDB taxonomy): Bacteria > Actinomycetota > Thermoleophilia > Solirubrobacterales > Solirubrobacteraceae > Palsa-744. The sequence goes on from CAVXEL010000003.1 coordinate 1,001,629, forward strand.
CACTCAACGGGCTGCGCACCCCACCGGACGTGGAGCGCGCCCGAGAGGAGTGAGCTTTCAAGCCGGAGCACTGAGGCCGAGCAGCAGCTGCGTGGCGCTGCCGCAGCCGCGAGCGCCGCAACCGTATACGCTCGCCACACAATGTTCGATTATCCGGAGACCCGGTATGTCGAGCGCGACGGGGTCAACATCGGCTACCAGGTGTTGGGCGAGGGGCCGCTTGACCTGGTGTTCGTCCCCGGCCTTCTCTCGCAGATTGATCTGATCTGGACGCTGCCGGCGGCCGCGCGCTTCTTCGAACGGCTGGCGTCCTTTTCGCGACTGATCCTCTACGACAAGCGCGGGCAGGGAGTCTCGGACCCGCTCACTGGTCCTCCCTCGCTCGAGCAGGACATGGAGGACCTGATCGCAGTTCTCGACGCGACGGGATCGGAGCGCGCTGCCCTGTTCGGATACTCCGAGGGGGGGCCGATGAGCGCTTTGTGCGCCGCCACGCACCCCGATCGGGTTTCAGCTCTGATCCTCTGCGGGACGTTCGCGTCAGGAGCGAGTCTCCGTGCCCAAACAGACGCCGAGTCGCGGATGGGAGCCTTCATGGACATGCTCGATCACTGGGGGACCGGCCGGGGACTGGCCATCTTCGCGCCGAGCCTTGCCGGCGAGGGGAGGGCCCGGAGCTTCGGCGCCTTCGAACGAGCTGTCGGAAGTCCCGCCATGGTGCAAGCTCGCTTTGAGCTGGTCACCCAGATTGACGTCACGCCCATTCTCGGGGCTCTGCAGGTTCCGACGCTCGTGATGCAGCGGGAGCAGGACCGCGCGGCGCCGCGCGAGTCCGCCATGGCGATGGCGCAGGCGATCCCGGGAGCCCGCTACGTGCAGATGCCGGGCGACGACCACATCCCGTGGGTCGGCGATCCCGAGCAGGTGCTCGCCGAGACCGAGGAGTTCCTCACCGGCGCGCGCACGCTCAGCGACGCGGACCGCGTGCTCGCAACGGTGATGTTCACCGACATCGTCGAGTCCACCCGAAGCGCAGCGCAGCTGGGCGATAGCCGGTGGCGCACGCTGCTCTCGGCACACGACGCGCTCGTGCGCGAGCGCCTGGAGGGCTATCGCGGACGCGAGATCAAGACGATGGGCGACGGCTTCCTGGTCACCTTCGATGGGCCGGCCCGCGCGATTCGCTGCGCCGGCTCGATCGCGAGAGACGTCAAGGGCCTCGGCGTGGACGTCCGAGCCGGTCTGCACACGGGCGAGTGCGAGCTCGTCGGGGACGACGTGGGAGGGATGGCGGTCAACATCGGAGCGCGCATCGGAGGGCTCGCACAACCCGGCGAGGTGCTCGTTTCGCGCACCGTCAAGGATCTCGTCGTCGGATCCGGGATCGAGTTTGAGGACCGCGGCGCACACGAGCTCAAGGGCGTGCCCGGCGAGTGGCAGCTGTTTGCCGCCGTCGGCTGAAGGCTGAACGCCTCCTCGCCCGGCTTGCATGGCAAGCAGTCGCCCGTCAGTCCGACTCACTCGCCGCCTCGCGGTCGTCCGGCGCGGGGATCCCAGATGGCCATCTGCGATCCGCGAACCTTTGGTGCCTCGCTGGTGATTCGCTGCATCAGCCCGTAGAAGCGGTGAAGCTCGGGGTAGAGAACGGGCTTGCCGTTGGTCATCACCGCGCATGCGAGTGCCCGCTCGGGGTCGGCCCAGGCGAGCATGTTGGTGAAGCCGAGATGGCCGAACGCGTGCTGGGTGTCACGCCCGTAGAGGCTCAGCAGCTGTGCGCCGAGCATGAGGCCGTAGCCGAACCGCGTCGGGAACCCGAGCGAGAGGTCGACTTCCAGGCGTGACTGCTCGGTGATCGCATTGCGAATGGTCTGTGGCCTCATCACCCGTACGCCGTCGAGCTCGCCCCCGCGACGCAGGAGCTCGTAGAAGCGAGTGAGCTCGTTGGCTGTCGTTGTCACGTTCGCCGACGGGACGATCGCAGTCAGGAAGCGCTCGTCGTTGCTGGCCGCGACGAGCTCGTCGAATGGGAGCCCGAGCGCCCGTGAGAGCAGCTGCGCGAGCGGAGGCGCGGTGGGCGGCCCAGTCACGTAGTTGACCGCCACCCGCGAGACGTCCTGCGGTGCGACGCCATAGTTGGTCCAGCGGAAGCCGAGCGGGTCGAGGATCTCCTCGGCGAGCACCGTGCGGATGTCCTTGCCCGTCACGCGATTGACTATCTCGCCCAGTATGTATCCGCCCGAAACGGCGTGGTAGGCGAGGAACCTCCCGGGCTTGGCGAACGGCTTCGCCTCGCAGAGCGCGCGGACATGGAACTCGCGGTCAAGGGCGCGGTCGAGGTCGAGAGCCTCGCGCGGGAAGTTGGGCACGCCGGCGCGGTGCGCGAGCACCTGAGCGATCGTGATCTCGCCCTTGCCGTGACGGTCATATTCGGGAATGTGCCGGCAGACGCGGTCCGAGATGTCAAGCGCTCCGCGCTCGTGGAGCATGTGCACCACGAACGCCGTGAGCGCCTTGGAGCCGGAGTAGATCACGAACGGCGTCTCAGTCGTCACGGGCTCCGGGTTCGCCTCTGCTGTCTCACCCGGGCCGTTGCCACGAGCGTGTCCGATCGCGCGGTCGAGCACCACTGCGCCTTGGCGGCGAACGCACACCTGCACGGCAGGGTGGACTCCGCTCCGATAAAGGTCGACTGCTGCGCTCCAGATGCGCTCCACAGACTCCTCGCTCATGCCCCCCGCACCCGCCGCCTCCTCTCGGCCGATCACGGTGACCGACTCGAGGTCGCGCGGGACGCTCACCCGTCGCAGCGGATCAGGCAGTCCAGGCAGGCGGGGAACGGACGGTATTCGAGGCATGACCAGGGCTCGTCAACACGCCCGAGTCTACGCCCGCCCCACGGGCCTCGAGCGGCGCGGTTCAGGCGGCGCGACTCGAGGCTTGCTTTGGTCGAGAACGGAGGCTTGTGGCGTTCGATCGCCCCGGGTTTTTCGCCGCGTGGCCGTGAGCCTGCGAATTCCCCGCCCCGTCTTGAGTCGCGCTGTCGTCGCTAGCTCTTGAGGGCTTCCTGCGTGGATCGCCCGCGCATGCCAGGTGGCGCGGCTCTCATGCACTGCGGTGTAAAGAGCCATATGCGGTCATGTATTGCTCCTTGGTCTCGAGAGGTAAGACGCCGGCGAGTGACTGTCATTGTGCTGTTCATCCTGCTCGTGTCCGCTGCGACGCCACCTTTAAGAGCATGTGCTTCTTCACTTGGTTTGGCCCACTCAGAGACTCAGGATGCCTGTAGCTGGGAGCGTCACCGGCCAAGCAGCCGCTCTCTCGCGCGGATCATCCCTCGGGGCTCCCAGCGGTGTGGATCGAACGCTGCGGGCGCGAAGTCCTATCCCTCGGCGAGAATCACGAGGGTGTCGGGGTGGACCCCGTCGGCCTTCATCGCTTCGGCCGCCGGCTCGGTCTGCATGAACTCTTCAAAAGCGGCAAAGTCGGGGATCTCGACGATCATCCCGACTCGCTTTGAGCCCTGGGGGTCCTGGAACGTCCGACTGGTGATTCCGAGGGGTCCGAACACCTCCTCGCGCTTGGACGAGCTAAGCCAGTGGTCGACGTCGTCAACCTCGTGGAACGCAAGGTAAGTGGCCGTCGTGCCCTCTATTCCCGCAGCGCGAGCTGCGTGCCGACCTGTATGAGCGCGATAAACGCTACTGCTTCTGGCTTCCTGCATGAATCCTCCGAGCAACGGGCCTGCCGGAACGGAGGCTCATCCCGCGCTTTCTCTTTGAGCTCGCCCGGAACACGTCTGGCTGGAGCTCGCGCACGGAGGGGGGCGAGCCCCAGCCCTTCAGGCGGTCGTCGCGTCGTGGACCCGCGGCCTGGTCAGGCCTGACCGCTCGCGCTCGCGCTCGCGGCCTCCTTGGACGCGGCAATCAGCTCCTTGGCCAGCTCGTCTGTCGTCGTATTCAGATCGCGTTTGATGGTGCTGGCGGCTCCGGTGACGGCCTGTTCGAAACCCTTCTGCAGGGTCGGTTCGCCGATCACGATCAGCGCCGCCTCGGCGGCGTCAAGCGCCTGCGCGGCTTCGTGCAGCTCGCGGCGGGGCAGCTTTCCGGCGCCGAACCACTCCGGGATCACCTGGATGCGAGGGTGGTCTGCGCGCTTGACGACGTGGGACTTGCCTTCCACTTTGTCTATGACTGCGGCGTCGTACTTGCCGATCACCTTGGCCTTGTGCAGCTGCTCGAAGGCTTCGAGATCGGTGATCGCCGAGTCCACATCGTTGTAGACGGCCCCGTAGAGAACAGCTTCTTCAGACTTGTCAGACATTTTGATCCTCCTAGGACATGGCTTGTGGTTGAGGCGGCCCGGGTCATCCGCTGATCCGGACCCATTGAGTTCCGTCCGGCGGCGCCGTTGTCACGCACATCGCGCGATCCGGCATGCGATCACCCATCGATGCCCGCCGTTATGACCTTGATCTCGTTCGTGATTCCGCCGACGCCGGGCAGTCCCGAGACGGCCGCGAACGCGGCGTCGCTGTCCTCTTGGTGCTTGACCTCCCCCTTGAGCGTCAGCCAGCCGTCCGCGACCCCGACGTCGACCCGGTCCGGGGGCACCGCGGCGCTGGACATCAGAGCCTGGAGCGCGGCGCCACGCACCTCGTCGTCCTCCGAGCGGTCTCGGAGGTCGACCCGGAGCTCATCCGTCACGCCGCGAACCCCCGGCACAGAACGGGCGATCTCGACGGCGGCTTGTCGCTGCGCGAAACTGCCCACTGTGCCGCGCAGGTTCACCGTGCCCGTTCGCGCCAAGACCGCTATCTCCCCCGGGTGGGGCACACGGCTGTCGCTTTCGAGCATGGCCCGGGCCTCCTCTGCGATCTGCTTGTCGTCGGTCATTGGAAAGGCTCCTCGTATGCTGCTTCGGGCTCTTGCTGGCTGCGCGCCTGGGTGGACGACCGATCGTCGAACTCAGGAGCCGGAGGCATGCAAACCCGCCGCCTCCCAACGATCGGCGTCCGCATATTGACGCTACGCCACCCAAGCCTGGAGGACATGCGGGGAAACCACTTGGCGCGCCGCGGAACTTCCACGCAACGGCTCTGGCGATCCGTGTCCCGGCCTGTCGCGCGCGCTCCGCGTGACCTGCCGTTGGCCGCTAGGAGCATTTGAGCGATTCATATGCCTGCTTGTAGCTCGTGGCGAGGCCGGCTATCGCAGCCTTGACCTGAGGCTCGGATTGCTTGAGAACGGCTTCGGTGTTCCCCGAGGCTTTCGCGGTTTTAACCAGCGTCGTGGCGAGCGCCGCGAGCTCGGTCTGGAGTGTTTTCTGCGCGGATTCCACGGGTGCCTTGCTCGCCGCGGGCAAATTCGGGGTGGATTCTTTGATCTTGGCCGCTTCCTTCTCCATCACCGCAGCGGCGGCTTTGATTTCTTCCGGCGCCTTTGATGAGATCGACAGATTCGACAGTTTGGAGATCTGCGCCTGGATTGCCTTGGTCGACGAGCACACCGACGCTGTCGCCTTTTCTTCGGCCGATTCGCCACATCCCGCCAGCCCCGTCGCGACGAACGGTATCGCGACGATAAGCGCGGCCGACCTATTTAGGTTCTTGAGCACGAGTGAGCTCTCCTCTGGTTCGGTAAGACATCGCACCGGGGATCACCACTGACCAAGGCTCCGAGAAGTCGGACGGTATGCCGGCTGACCTCAGCCGGCATACCTCCCGCAGGGAGCGGATCACGCGGTCGTCAGCGAGTCTGCTTCGACCCGCGCCAGGGCCGCGTTCAGGACCCTGTATTCGGCCTCTTCGAGCGCCACGAACACGAAGTCGAGAGCTTCTACGGCGTCGTCTTCCGCGTCCTCGGCCCGATGCTCTGTTCGTTTCGCGTCTCGGTCAGCTCGCGCTTCGGCGATGTCGCGACGAACCTTCGCCGTGTGCTGTTGCCAGTTGCTCTGGACATCGGCCCAGTGCGCAGACATCTCGTTCTTGGATTCATCGGCTGAGGTCTTCAGCTTTGCCGCTGCGCTGCTGGCCGACTCCTGCGCGGCGTCGACCTGCTTCTGCAGTTCTGCCTGATCTTTTTCGTGAGCGGCGTTGACGTTCGCTTCGGCCTGGCTCGCCCGCTGGGAAATCTCTTTCAGCTTCCCCGATGCCTTGTCCAACTGCTCCGATACGCTCATTGCCGGAACCTCCCCTTTGGATCGCGCATGGTGCGCCTGGGTGTAGGTCGGCTATCCTTGCGCGGCCAAGTCCAGCGTACTCTCCATCGACTCGCGAGGTCGTGAAGCGCCCGGGTGGTCGTATCGATGCTCAGGCCGCGGAGACGATCAGCAGAGCCGGCGCGGGCATCCTCCACAAGCTTCGCGAGTGCATCAGGGGGTACAGGACGCGCCCGTCCCCAGACCAGCGCCCGTGCCGGCGCGAGTACGCCTTTCGTCATTCCTAAGGGGAGCGTCGAGCACGGCCAACGCGTCGGCAGCGGGCGAGGAGCCGTCCTCGCGCTCGTAGGTCTTGGTGGCGAGCTGCCCTCAGCGGCCGGCCAGGCCCTTGGCTTTAGAGAAGCGCGTAGAACTAGGGGCCCCTACCGGAGCGAGGATCGATGAACTACGAGACGCTGCTGTACGAGCAGGCTGAGCATGTCGTCACGCTGACCTACAACCGTCCGGATCAGCACAACGCCGTCGACCGGATCGATGAACGCCGAGCTGCATCACGCCTGGGAGCGCTTCCGCGACGACGACGACGCGTTCGTTCTCGTGATCACCGGCGCCGGCGAGACGACCTTCTGCGCCGGCTGGGATCTGCAGGACGCGGCGGATCTAAGCGAGATCGGCGATTACGACGCCTTCCGCGTCAGCCTTTACAACAGCCCCGGCGAGTGCGGCTACACGCGCAAGGCCGACATCTTCAAGCCGGTGATCGCAGCGGTGAACGGGTACGCGTTCGCTGCCGGGCTCGAGACGGCGCTGCTGGCGGACATTCGCATCGCTGCGGAGAACGCCGAGTTCGGTGCGCTCGAGCGACGCTGGAACATCGTCGGCGGAGATGGCATGACAGTGCGGCTGCCGCTGGTCGTCGGCTTCGCCAAGGCGATGGAGCTGGTGATCACTGGGCGCCGCATCGGCGTGGAGGAGGCGTACCGGATCGGCCTCGTCAACGAGATCGTGCCCCGCGGAGGTGCGCTGCAGCGAGCCCAGGAGCTCGCGCACGAGATCGCCGCGCTGCCCGCAGGGAGCGATCCGCAGCGACAAGGAGAGCATCATGCGGGGCGTCGGCCGCACGCTCGAGGAACGCCTGCGGATCGAGGCGGAGATGGTGATCTCGATGTTCATGCGTCGCGACTCCCACACGCTCGGGGCGGCAGCGTTCAAGGCAGGCAACCTGACCCCGGAATGGCCACATCACGGGCTCTAGCGTCTGTGCAGGCACGTTGGAACCATCGAACTCGGTCAGCGACGAGCGCTGCGGAGTGCCGAGCTGCGCTCGCCTCGACCAGTGGGTGGCGTGCGCGGGCCGAGCGCCGCGGCGCGCCTTGTGCCGCAGGTGGAACAATGAGCGTCCTCGACCGGGAAGGGCATCGCATAGCACCGGTGATCGACAAGCGCGTGACGGCAGAGATTGACGGCGATTTCGTCGTCTTCCTCATAGGCATGCGGATCAACAGGCTCTGGAAGGCGTCGAAGTGGCTTCCCGTCTTCTTGGCGATGCCGAAGATGGTGCGCGAACTCGAGCAGAACCCCGAGTCCGGGTTCCTCGGTGCCAAGCTGTACCTCGGCAGCCCCCGACAACCGATGCTCGTCCAGTACTGGCGCTCCTTCGAGCGCCTGGAGAGCTATGCCCGCAGTCGCGAGCGCGCCCATTGGCCCGCCTGGGTGGCTTTCAACAAACACGTAGGATCGAACGGCGACGTCGGTATCTGGCACGAGACCTACCTCGTCCCCGCAGGAAGTTACGAGTGTGTCTACAACAACATGCCGCCCACTGGCCTTGGAGCGGCCACGAGGCTGGTCCCGGCCTCCGGTCGCAAGGCAACGGCTGCAAGCCGAGCAGGGCTACGTGACGAGCCCTATCCCCAAGACGCCCCTACCGAGGGCATCGAAGTCTGAGCTGGCTTCAGCCCTCTGATTGTCCATAGGCCGCCAAGCGGAGGCCTCGTTTTCCGATCACTCCCTCCGATGAGGTCCGCGCGGCGTTCGGTCCGCTGCGGCAGCAGGCATCACCACACGATCTCAGGCGCTGCCGGCTCGTCTGGGGTCACGCCCGCGTCTCGCGCGGGCGCTCAGCGCTCCGGCTCTGCCTGTACGCGCCCGGTCGCGATGGCTTCGAGTAGCGCGGCATGGTCGCGTTCGTCTTGGTCGGCGTAGGTCTCGGCGAAGTCAGCGACGGCTCGATCGAAGACGTCTGAGGAACCGAGGTAGCTCGCGATTTCGATGGGGTCGCCTGACCGCGCGTGTGCGCGGGCGAGCGCCCATGCGCACAATCTCGAGTAGAGGCGCATTTCGGACGGCCGCATCGCAGCGACGTCGACCGAGATCTTCGAGTCCCATAGCTGGCGGACGTAGAGGTCGCGGAGCTTGAGGTCCTCGATACCCGGCGGCTGGCGCAGCCAACCGAGGAAGATGTCGCTCGCGGCCTGCATCAGCCGCTGGCCTTCGACCACCCGCTGGCCCTGGTTGGCGAACTCGGATCTGCCGGCGAACCGCTCGAGCACGGAGCGCGGTGCTTCCTTGGCTTGGAGGAACAGGGGATCGCTCGAGTCGCGTCCGAGCAGCAGTATCACCCAGCAGCGCGTTCCCACGCTCCCGACGCCGACGACCTTGCGCGCGAGGTCGGCGTACCGATAGCGATCCAGCAGCCTGCGTCGATCACCGGGGAGGCTGGCCATGTAGGAGGCCACCAGCTTGCGTGCTCCAAGCTCGAGCCGCGACGCTCCCTTGCGGTCGACGAGGTCTCGGATCGGCACGATCAGCGGCGGGTCGGGCCGGATCCGCGCCTCGCCGTTGCCCTTCACGGCGAGCTTCGCGAACGCTCGGGCGCTGTCCTTGCGCCTCCCCTTCGAGACCGTCTTGTCAAACCGCCTGAGCTGGCTTTCGCTCGCCTGTGAGCGCAGCAGCTCGCGAACGTCGCTGACGCTCGCCCGCGCATACCAAACATCCAGCATCGGCATGGTCGCGAACTCACGGATCGCTCGTCGGTACTCGCCGACCAGCTGACGCGCGATCCGGGTCCGCTGCTTGGCCGTGAAGCCGTTCTCGCGACCCGCGACGGCCGCGCTCGCTGCGAGTCGCTTGACGTCCCACTCCCACGGTCCGGGAATCGTCTCGTCGAAGTCGACCAGGTCGAAGAGCAACCGCCGCTCGGCCGACGCGAATCCGCCGAAGTTGGCCAGGTGCGCGTCGCCGCACAGCTGGACACGGATCCCGCTCTGTGGTGTTCCGGCCAGGTCCGAGCCCATCACGTACGCGGCGCCCCGGTAGAACGCAAAGGGGGACGCCGACATGCGTCCGTAGCGGATCGGTACGAGCTCCGGTACGCGCTCGGCTGCCTGCTCTTCGAGCAGCGCGATCGGATCTGGCCGATCTGTCCGCGGCTGCCACGCGGCGTGGCTCGAGCGCGGCGCTTCGGACCGACGCGCCTTACCGCTTGCGGCGCGCTCGGCGGGCGGGACATACCGAGATGCCGCAGCTCGGCGAGCCGGTGGTCCGGATGTTCCTCCGGTGGGGTTGGGGCCGGCGGTGGCCATAGACGTGGCCACAACTCTGCTCGATGCGGGAAGGCAGCGCAACCGCTGCCAGGCCATCGAGCTGTCCTTCCGCCGAGCCGCGCCGGTGTCTCGGTGGAGTCGCCTCGGTGTCCGACCATCGCCTCATTGCCGCAGCAGACCCTGCGCGCCGCTGAGATGCACGAGCTGTGCGAGCCATATCTCGGCCTCCTGCAGCGCCTCTCTGTACCGAGGCGCGAGGTGGTGGGCGTGCAAGTCGATCCGACGGGGCCGGCCGGGGGCGTCTGTCATGTTGTGTCCTCCCCGGGGTCGATTGCTTCGGGCATCGGTCTGCGTGCGATCTCGGCGGCCTCGGCGGGATCGAGCCCGAAGCCGCGCAGCACGCCCTCGGCGTGCTCGCAGTCGGCGTGTCTGCCCAGCTCGCCGAGCAGGACGGCATGCATCACCGCAATGAGGGCGCCTCCGCTCGCGCGCAGGGCGAGCCGGGGATTCGAGACGTGGAAGCGGCCGGCCGCAATGCCGGCGCGCAGGTCTCGCATCGCCGGTCTTGCGAGGACCTCGTCGGTGCTCCGGTAGGGGACGTCCAGGCGAACCAGCAATCTCGCCCACTCGGGCTCCTCCCACGCGAGGCGTACGAAGTGCCGGTGCGCGACGCTGATCGCCTCGGCCGGATCCTCCGTCCGGGCGCGCCTTGCCTGCATCCGGCGCAGCTGCTCGGTGAGTGTCTCCTGCAGCAGCGCGGCCAGGAGCTGATCCTTGGTGTCGAAGTAGTTGTAGAAGGATCCGATCGCGACGTCCGCGGAGTCTGCGATCTCGGCGACCGTCGTCGCATCCAAGCCCTGCTCCCCGAACAGGCGCTGTCCCGCTGCGAGCAGCGCGCGGCGCGTGCGTGCCTTCCGCCGCTCGTTGCGCCCTGGCGCCGCGTTGGCGTCGAGCTTCCCGTCGGGCATTGCGGCAGTATGCACACGAGTCATGAAATGAATATATACTCAATCTTGACTTTTGGTTCAGTCAAGCTGTATGGTCGTCGGCCATGAACACTTCGAGCTCCACCTCAGTCCAGCAGGGCGCCTTCGACGAGGAGGTGCCGGTCCTGATCGTCGGCGGCGGTGGCGCGGGCCTCACCTCCTCGATGCTCCTCGCCGGCCTTGGCGTGAAGACGCTGCTAGTCAGTGCACTGCCAACCACCTCGAGGCTGCCGAAGGCGCACGTGCTGAACCTGCGCGCGATGGAGATCCTTCAGGACCTAGGGGCGGCGCAGGAGATCGAGCGGCGCAGTACGCCCGCCGAGGCGATGGCAGCGACGGCCTTCTACGCGGGCATCGCGGGAGGCGACGGTTACGGGCGGCGGATCCGGCGCGTCGAGTGCTGGGGCGCCGGCGGCGCCGATGAGAACTGGGTGTCGGCGAGCCCGACACGGCAGATGAACCTCCCCCAGATCCGCCTGGAGCCGGTGCTTCGCGCCCGCGCCGAGGAGCTCTCGCCCGGGTGGATCCGCTTCGGCCATGAGCTGATCGAGCTGAGCCAGGACGAGGAGGGGGCGACCGCGGTGATCCGCGAACGCGAGAGCGGACGCGAGTACAGCGTCCGCGCGAAGTACGTGATCGGCGCGGACGGGGGCCGCACCGTCCCGGGCTTGCTCGGCATCGACTACGAAGGCCTGGGCGTGCTCGGCCGAGCCGCGACGATTCATGCCACGGCGGACTTCTGTCATCTGCTCGGCGATGAGGACGTGCTTCTGCGCTGGTGCCTCTCGCCGCAGGCGGGGACCGGCGTGGTGATGGTGCCGATGGGACCCGAGCACTGGGGCACGCAGTCGGAGGAGTGGGTGATCCACCTCAACTATCAGCCCGACGATCCCCGGGCGGAGTCCGACGAGGCGGTCGAGAGCGACATCCGGTCCGCGATGGGCATCGGCGATCACCCGATGGACATCCACATGATCACGCGCTGGACCCTCGAAGGGGTCCTGGCCTGCAGGTTCCGTGCCGGCCGCGTCCTGCTTGCGGGCGACGCGGCGCATCGCCACCCGCCGACCGGAGGGCTTGGCCTGACCAGCGCGATCCACGACGTGCACAACCTCTGCTGGAAGCTCGCCGCCGTGATCTCGGGCCAGGCCTCCGATGCGCTGCTGGACACCTACGAGGCCGAGCGCCGCCCCGTCGACGCTCGCAATGTCCAGCGCTCCCTGGAAAACGCGGTCAACCACCTGCAGATCACGATGACGCTCGGGCTCAGCCCTGACAGCAGCGAGCAGGAGAACTGGGCGCGACTGCAGCGGCTGTGGAGCGGGCGCCCCGAGGACGAGCAGCTGCGGCGCGAGGTGCAGCGCCTGATGCGCGCCTCTTCGATGGAGTTCGGCGAGCTGAACGTCGAGTGCGGCTATACCTATGACTCCGCCGCGGTCGTCGGCGACGGCAGCGCCGCACCCGAGCCGGTCGACGACGTGCGCATCTACGAGCCGGCCACCAGGCCGGGCTCGCCCCTGCCACACGCATGGATCGACGATGAGGACGGCGAGCGGCGACCGATCAAGGACCTTGTCGCGCCCGGGCGATTCCTGCTGATCGCCGGGGAGCAGGGCGATGCCTGGTGCGATGCCGCCGCCGCGCTTGCCCGCGCGCATTCGCTGCCGATCGACACGGTGCGCATCGGCCACGTCGACGGAGACTTGTTCGACCCCCGCTGCACGTGGCTGCGCCAGCGCGGCATCGGCCCCGACGGGGCGATCCTCGTGCGCCCCGACCGCTTCGTGGCCTGGCGCAGCATCGGTTCGGCCGGGGACCCCCAGGGCGAGCTCACGCGCGCCCTCGCACAGATACTTGCCCGGCCGATCGGCGTCCAAGAGCCGTCCCCGGCGAACTGACCCAACGAACCATCGGAGGCGAACAGATGACCGACGCGGCAGTGATCCAACCGAAGTTCCATCACGTCAACCTCAAGACGACGCGCCTGCAGGAGATGATCGACTTCTACGGCACGCTGCTCGGCATCAAGGTGCAGTTCCAGGCGCCCGACGGGGCGTGGCTGACGAACGACGAGGCGAACCACAGGGTCGCGCTGCTCGCCTTCGAGGGCTTCAAGGACGACCCCGACAAGGACACGCGGACGGGCATGCACCACAGCGCGTTCGAGTACGACAGCTTCGAGGAGCTGAACGCGAGCTACCTGCGCCTGCGCGACGCCGGCATCACCCCCGACATCTGCCTCGACCACGGCATGACGTTCTCCTACTACTACAAGGACCCCGACGGCAACTACGTCGAGCTGCAGTGCGACATCTTCGGTGACTGGGCGAGGTCGAGCGAGTGGATGCGTGAGAGCGAGGAGTTCCACTCGAATCCGATGGGCACCTTCGTGGACCCGGCGCTCGTCGCCAAAGCCGCGGCCGAGGGCGCGGGCCTGGCAGAGATCCACGAGCGCGCAAAGGCGAAGGAGTTCTCGCCCGAGGGGGCCCCCGTCGAGATCCCCTACGCGGAGTGATCGATGCGCCTGATCACATTCGATGACGGCAGCGGAGCGCAGGCCGGGATCCTCCTCGGAGAGCACGTCGTACCGGTCACGGCCCTCGACGCGCCCGCGAGTTCTGTCAAGGGACTGCTCGAGACCCTGGATGCGAAGGCGCTCGCCGACCTCGGCGAGCGTGCGAAGAGCATCCGCCAGCACATCGCACTCTCGGAGCTGCGGCTTCTCGCCCCCGTACCGGACCCCGAGAAGATCATCTGCCTGGGCCTGAACTACCGCGACCACGCGGAGGAGTCCGGCCAGGAGATCCCGACCGCGCCGCTGTGGTTCGGCAAGTTCGCGAACTCCCTGATCGGGAGCGGTCAGGACATCGTGCTCCCGGCCGCCCACCCCGACTACGTCGACTATGAGGCCGAGCTCGCCGTCGTCATCGGTCGCACCGCAAGCGGGGTGGACGAGAGCGACGCGCTCTCGCATGTCGCCGGGGCGATGCCGTTCAACGACGTCAGCGCACGCGACCTGCAGCTGCAGAACGCTCTCTGGACCAGCGGCAAGGCGGTCGACACGTTCGCGCCCTGCGGCCCCGCGCTGGTGACTCTCGACGAGGCGGGCGACCTCGGCGCGCTCGGTCTGCGCACCCGCATCAACGGCAAGGTCGTGCAGGAGGGCAACACATCGAATCTCATCTTCGACGTCGCCAGTGCGGTCGCGTGGCTGTCAAGGACGGTCACGCTGGTGCCGGGCGACATCATCGCCACCGGAACCCCAGCCGGTGTAGGAGGTCCTCAGGGCATCTTCCTACGCGATGGGGACACGGTCGAAGTCGAGATCGACAGGCTCGGCGTCCTCACCAACCCGGTGCATGCGCAGGCAAGCGCTCGCAGCGGATCACATCAAGACCACAGTCACCGAACACCGGAGAGCTGAACACGTGAACACGGTCATCTGGATCGCGCAGGGCATTCTCGCGGCCGTATTCCTGGCGGCGGGTCTGATGAAGCTCACCCAGCCCCGTTCGGCCCTGCAGGAGAAAACCCCATACGTCGAAGACTTCACGGACGGCCAGGTCAAGGCCATTGGCACAGTCGAGGTGCTCGGTGCGATCGGCGTGGTCCTACCGGCGGCGATCGGCGTCGCGCCGATCCTCACGCCTATCGCTGCATGCGGCCTGGCGCTCGCGATGGTCGTCGCCGCGGCCACGCTGATACGACGCGGCGAATACTCCCATGTGGCCCTGAACGTCGTCATCTTCGCGCTGGCCGTGTTCGTCGCGGTCGAGCGTTTCGGCCCTCATTCGCTCTGAGCCTCGCCCGTGCCGCTCCCGCACCCTTGAACGAAACGCGGGGCGTCGAGGCGTCCCGCATGGCTACATCCCCCACCGCGGCCGAAGTGCTCCTCAGTCCACGATGAACGGCCCGGGGGGATCCCCGCGGATCTGCCATCAGCGCTGTGATCGCGGCGAGAGCAGGGCCGAGGGCGAGACGCCCGGATGGTGGCGCGAGATCCGGACGCGCAGCGCGGCGGGCCGAGTTGCGCACCGGAGCGGCGGCAGCAGGGTGACGGCCTCGCCGTCGAGGCCCGCGGGTATGGGCGCGGTGGCCGTGATCTCCAGCGAGGCCGCGCTCCACGCGAAGACCGAGGGACGCTCGGCGCCAGGCGGATCCAGCACGACGATCCCCAGTCGGCCGGTGTCGAGCCGTGGCCGCGAACCCGCGGACCAATGGCTGGTCCAGGGCGTACGCGTTGTTCGAGACGAGCACGACCAGCGGAGAGGTGTGCCGACGATCCATGTCGTCGGTGACGAGTAGCGCCGGAGTCGGGGTGCTCGAGCTGAGCACCTCGTCGGACGGTGTCCAGCATCGTCCGCAACTTGGCGTCGCGGTAGCCAGAACGGCGCACGGCCTCGCCGTAGATGCCCAGCGAGACGTTGTTCAGAAACGGGCGGCCGTTGACCTCGGCCATGTCGATCCGGCGCTCGAGCCCCGCAGTGAATGCGTCGAGCGCTCCGATGAGGTCATGCCGGGCGATTCCCAGATCGAGGGCGAAGTGGTTTCGCGTCCCGGCGGGAAGGCATATGAACGGCAGGTCGTGCTCGGCCGCCGCAGCAGCGACCGGCGCCAGCGAGCCGTCACCGCCGGCCATGCCGAGCGCGTCGGCTCCGCTGTTCACCGCGCTTGCAACCAGTGCCGCGAGATCGTCGCCCGGTCCGAGCACGACAGGCTCGATGCCCCGCTCGCGCGCTCGATCAGCAAGCGCCGCCCGCGCTGCCTTGCCGTCGCCGGAGCGCGGATTGATGAGCAGCACGGGCCGCCGCGGCGGAGCGACGCGCTCCCACCCTTCTCGCACGGCACTCAAACGGGCGGGCACGCTCACCCCCGCGCTCCGGGGGTGAGTAGCATCGCGGACCAATGATGTCGCTGATTGCCGCGCGCGCCGAAGCAGACCGCGTCGGTTGGCAGGAGGAAATCGGGAGGCTCGACGTAGCGCTCTACGCGGCGGTCGCGGCGACCCCGACTCCTGGGTTGGATCGCTGCTTCCGCAGACTGTCGCGGGCTGCCGATCACTCGAAGCTGTGGATCGCGAGTGCCGCCGTGCTAGCCGCCGCGGGTGGCCGGCCGGGACGGCGCGCCGCCGTCAACGGCCTGGCGTCCATCGCCCTCAGCTCGGCGGTGGTCAACATGCTGCTCAAGCCACTCTCCCGACGTCGGCGGCCGGATCGGCGCACCCACGAGGTTGCGAGCTCCCGCCGCGTGGCGATGCCCCGCTCCACGTCGTTTCCCTCCGGCCACGCGGCGTCGGCGTTCGCCTTCGCCACCGGCGTCGGCATTGCGTTACCGCGCGCTGGGCTTCCACTTACCGCCACCGCGGCGCTGGTAGCTTACTCACGGGTCCACACCGGCGTGCATTACCCCAGCGACGCAATCGCCGGATCGGTCATCGGTGCGGGGCTGGCCCCGACGGTCGTGGCCGCACTCGACCGCCGGCGCTCGCATGCGAAACGGAGCAACCAGCCTCAGTAGGGGGGCGCCCGGGACTCGACTTCGATCCCGGGCGGCACCAAAGCCGCTCAGGCGGCGGAGCGTCGTCCGCCTCCATCCTCGCCAGTTCGGCGTCGAGCACGGCGTACTCTGCCTCCTCGATCGCGGTGTATGCGAATTCACCGCGAACGCTGCGTCTTCAGCTTTGCTCTCGGCGCGGTGCTGGGCGCGATCCACGTCGTGCTCGGCCCGCTTGGCATCGATGTCTTCGCGAATCTTTGCCACGTGCTCGTTCCATGTGCGCTGCAGGTCGTACCACCAGACCGACAGCTTGTTCTTGTTCGCCTCGGCCGACTCGCGCAACTTCTTGGCCTGGGCCTGAGCAGACGCTCGTGCGGTCTCGACGTCTGCGTTGAGCTCGGCCTTGGACTTGTTCCGCGCAGCTGTCGTGTGCTCCTCGGCCTCCTTGGCTCGAGCGGTCAGCTGGGTCAAATCATTCGATAGAGCCGCCAATTGCTCCGAAAGAGCCATGTCAATCTCCTCAAAGGTGCGATGGTCAACGATTTGAGACAGCATGGTCACCGCGAAGGCTGGCCGGCATCGGTAGTTCCCCGACTTCGTGGCTCGCATCGGCTGTGAAGCGCGGATTGCGTTGCGGCCGCGACTCGGCGATCGTCGCACGATGGGGCGAGCACGGGGCATAGCGGAGGCCAGCGCAGGTCGGAGGGCTCCCGTGGGAAATCCCGCTGATAAGATCGTCATATATGAGCAGCGACGGGACCTCTTCAACCGAGATGCGCGCCGCGCCGCATTCCGATCGTCACACGCGCCGTCGCGAGCAGACGCGCAGGAAGCTCCTCGACGCGGCGCGCGTGCTCTTTGCCCGCCAGGGCGTCGAGAACACCCGGATCAACGAGATCACCGACGAGGCGGATGTCGGCTTCGGCTCCTTCTACAACCACTTCGACTCGAAGGAGGCTATCGTCGAAGCCGTCGTCGCGGAGGCCGTTGCCGCCCACGGCGGTGCAGTCGCCTCGCTCACGGCGGACCTCGATGACCCGGCGGAAGTGGTCGCCGCGGCGCACCGCTACTTCGTCAGAACTTGCCCGCAGCGACCCCGAGTGGGGATGGCTGCTGATCCGCCTCAACGTCTCGCAGAAGATCGGCCTGAGGGCGCTCGGCTCGTTCGCGCAGCGGGACCTCGAGCGCGGGATCAGAGCAGGTCGCTTCACCGTCGCGAACAAGCGCGTCGCGCTGTTCGCCGCGGGCGGCGCGCTTCTCGGCGTCATCGGGGACGTGCTGGATGGACGCGCACCGAAGGAAGCCGACCGTCACCATGCCGAGGGCGTGCTGCGCATGTTCGGCCTGCCGCCCGAGGACGCAGCCGAGGTGGCGCGGCGATCGGTGCCACAGGTCCCGGCATCGGTCTTGTGAGCCGGTTGGTTGCTAGTTGAAGCGGGCGGTGAGCCTGCTGTAGCCCTGGAGCGTGTTGTTGCGCAGCCGAGTGGGGTTGCCGGTGGCGATACGGCGAACGTGGGGGACCATCGCCCGCAGCAGGGCCTGCATCTCGAGCTTGGCGAGGTTGGCGCCGGCGCATGCGTGCGGCCCGTTTCCCCAACCGACGTGCGCGCCGTTGGGCCGGTGGACGTCGTAGCTCTCGGGATTTTGGAAGCGCGTCTCGTCGAGATTTGCGGCGCCGAACAGCAGCACCACTCGCGAGCCGTGCGGCAGTGGCGTGCCGTCGACCTCGTGGTCGCGCGACAGGCGCCGCGTGAATCCGCGGATCGGCGAGGCGATGCGGACGTTCTCGACCACTGCGGCGGGAATCAGCGAGGGGTCGGCGACGATCTCATCCCACACGTCGGGATGGCGGCTGAGTACCCACAGCAGGTGGGTCGAGGCGAGGATCGTGGTGTCAAGCGACGGCGCGACGAAGTCGATCACGAGACCCCGGGCCTGTCGGGTGGTGATCTGACCCCGGTCGCGGGCGTCGAACACGGCTGCGGCCCAGCTCCCCGGTGAGACCGCGGCCGCGCCGAAGCGCAGCGTGTAAAGGAGCAGGCCGAGCGAGGCTGGCATCGCAGTCACGGCACGTCGGTTGAGTGGGCCCAGGAGCTCGAACGTCGCTGCCGCCCAGCGCAGCATCCGCTCGCTGCCGCCGCGCACGCCCACCAGCTCGGCGACGACGCCGATCGGGAGCTGGCTTGAGAAGTCTCGGACGACGTCGAATGAGTCGCCGCGGCACAAGCGGGCGACGAGGCGCTCCGCGTGCGCCTCGACGCGATCCTGGATCTGCTCGAGCGCGGTCGGGCCGAGCTGTTGGCGCAGGATCCTGCGCTGGCTATCGTGCAACTGTCCGTCGCTGAACAGGGTCGTGCCGCGGCCCAAGCGGTTGGAGAGGCGATTGGCAGCCACGCCGTGACCGCTGATGAAGGTCTCGGGATCGCGCAGCGCCGCTCGCACGTCGTCGAAGCGGCCGATCGCGTACATGCGGTGGCGGGTGAGCCACACCGCGGGACCGCTATGCCGGATCCGGGCGAACGCGTCGCGGGAGTCGCCGAGGACATCGTCTGCGTAGAGGTCGATGTCGAGGCGGGGAGCGGACGAAGCTGAGGCTGGCCCCGATCCATTAGTCATGCTTGACAAAACTATCAGCATGAGCTTAAGCTCGTCCTGATGGAGGACTTCGATTTCGACGTGGCGATCGTCGGTTACGGGCCGGTTGGCCAGGCGTTGGCCGCGCTGCTGGGCCGCTCAGGCCATCGGGTGGGCGTGTTCGAGCGCTTCCAGGAGATCTACCGCCTTCCCCGCGCCGTCCATCTCGATCACGAGATCATGCGCTTGCTGCAGGCACTTGGACTGGCCGAGGTGCTCGCCGAGGAGATGATCCCGGTGCACGACTACCAGTGGTTCGGGGCCGACGGCGAGTTGCTCATGCGGTTCGAGACGCACGGCCCGGCGCTGTCGGGGTGGGAGACGGACTACATGTTCTTCCAGCCAGAGCTGGAGCGCGCGATCGACCGCCACGCGTGCGGCCTGGCGAGCGTGAGCGTCGAGCGCGGGTGGGAAGCCACGGGGCTCCTCGACAGCGAGGAGGGCATCGAGCTGACGCTTCGGCGGGTTGAGGAGGGGGAGACGGAGGCGACGGCGGTCAGGCCTGCGCTGACGGGCGACGCCCGGACGGTCAGGGCTCGGTGGCTGGTCGGCGCCGACGGTGCCAACTCGTTCGTGCGCGAGGCCAGCGGGATCACGCGCCGCGATCTCGGCTTCCAGGAGCGGTGGCTGGTGGTCGATGCCGAGCCCCACGACATGGGGGCGCTCGCCCACCTGCCGATCGCCAGCCAGCGGTGCGATCCCAAGCGCCCGACCACGATCGTCCAGAGCGGTCCGCGGCATCGGCGATGGGAGTTCATGCTGCTCCCGGACGAGCAGGCGTCGGATTTCGAGGATCCGAACCGGGTGTGGTCGCTGCTGGAGCCGTGGTATGGGCCCGAGGACGGTCCGCTGACCCGCAGCGCGGTCTACGAGTTCCGCTCCGTGCTGGCTGACCAGATGCGCAAGGGGCATGTGCTGCTGGTCGGTGACGCCGCCCATCTGACCCCGCCGTTCCTTGGCCAGGGGCTGTGCTCGGGTCTGCGTGACGCCTCCAACGCCGCGTGGAAGCTCGACCTCGTGCTGCGTGGCCTGGCGGGCGATCGGCTCCTCGACAGCATCGACCCCGAGCGCCAGCCCCAGAACGAGGCGGTGATCGGCCTGGCCGTGGAGCTGGGGAAGGTCGTGTGCCAGCTCGACCCCCAGGCGGCGGCCGAGCGCGATGCGGTGCTCCGCCAGGCGGAGCCACCACCGCCCCCCGAACTCGCGCCGCTCACCGGCGGTTGTATCAACCGTCCGGCCGGCGGCGACGCGGATCCGCTCGCCGGCACGCTGAGCGTCCAGGGCAGCGTCTCCCGTGCCGGGCGCGAGGGACGCTTCGACGACGTCGTCGGCCCGGGCTTTCAGCTGATCGTCGACGTCGGCGATCCGCTGGAGCAGCTCTCGCGCGAGCACCGCGCGCTCGTCGGCACGCTCGACATCATGATCGCCTCGCTCGACGCTGATGCGCCCGATGGTGTGCGTGACCTGGACGGGCGCCTGACCGCTTGGCTGCACGAGCACGGCACCCACGCGGTGCTCGTGCGCCCTGACTTCTATGTCTTCGGCAGCGCCTACTCGGCGGAGCAGCTGCCCGTGCTGCTGGACGCCCTTCGCTCCCAGCTGAACCTAGCCTCGACACCCGCTACCGCAGGAGCGCGCCCATGACGGACACTGCTGTGAGCTATCCCAAGTTCCATCACATCAACCTCAAGACGACGAGGCTGCAGGAGATGATCGACTGGTACGGCGAGGTGGTTGGCACGGAGGTCGTCTTCCAGGACGCGACCGGTGCGTGGCTGAGCAACGATGGCGCCAATCACAGGGTCGCGCTGCTCGCCTTCCCGGGCTTCGCGGACGACCCGGAGAAGGATACGCGCACGGGCATGCACCACAGTGCGTTCGAGTTCTCCAACTTCGAGGAGCTCAACGGCAGCTATCTGCGGCTGCGCCAGCGGGGAATCACGCCGGAGATCTGCCTTGACCACGGGATGACGTTCTCCTACTACTACCGGGACCCCGACGGCAACCACGTCGAGCTGCAGTGCGACAACTTCGGCGACTGGGCGGCCTCGAAGGAGTGGATGCACACCTCCGAGGTGTTCCACGCCAACCCGATCGGACACTTCGTCGACGCGGAGAAGGTCGCGCAGGCCGTCGCGGACGGCGAGCCGTTCGCCGAGATCCACCGCAAGGCGATGGCCGACGAGTTCGCCCCCGCACAGCTCCCAGTCGAGATCCCGCAGGCCTCCCAGTGAGGCGCTGCCGCTTCGACGCCGGCGCCGGTGCGCGCCACGGGATCCTCCAGGACGGATGCATCGTCGACCGCGACGAACCGGCCGTGCGGCGTCCGCTCGAGCAGGTTCGTCTGCTGGCTCCCGTCGAGCCACGCGAGGTCCTCGCCATTGGGCTCGACTACGCCGACCACATAGCCGAGAACGAGGGCGAGCTGGCGCTCGAGACCGAGCGGCAGGTGGCATGGGCGCGCTGAACGAGGATCTGCGTGAGTTCCTCGACTCAAACCCTGTGGGCGTGCTTGCCACGCTTGCGTCTGACGGCAAGCCGCGCCAATCGCTCGTCTACTTTGCCCGTGGGGGGGACCGCCTGCTGATCTCGACGCTCACCGACCGGCTCAAGGCTCGCGACGCCAGACGCAGCGGCTGGGCCTCGCTGTGCGTGATGGGGCATGAGCCCCCCTTCCCGTCGGCGACGTTCTCAGGTGCCGCGGAGATCCTCACCGAAGGGATCGGGCCGCCCACGGCCAAGATCATGCAGCGGATCACACAGACCGCCGAGCCTCCAGAGCCGATGAGCGACGAGGCTCTCGCGCAGGCGGGGCGGGTCGTGCTGGCCATCCGCGTCGATCGCGTGAGTGCCGCGAGCCACATCGCGGCGGCGAGCGGCGCGAGCGAGGGGGACTGACCACCGCGGTCTGCCTGGCCGCTCGCTCGACCCGGAGCGCCGCCCAGCCGGGAGAGGCTCTTCTGCGGCGTCTTCGACCGCGACCTGAAGCCGATGTGGATCCTGGTCTGCGGCGTAGGCGAGCCCGACGCCTCACAGTGTCATCCGGGAGCGTCTACTGAGAGCACCTGGCAGCGCATCAGCCCCGATCGCGCGAGGGATGATCCCTATGGGCGACTCCGACCACCGGGAATCATGCGAATGAGGTATCTCAGCGGTCTGTCAGCCGGCCGAAACAGATGACATGGTCGAGAGCCAGTCCAGGACCGGTGAGAGCCGACCCTCGAGCGCTGACGGCAGCCTGCTCGCTGCCCTGCTCGAAAGCGTCGACGTCGCGGTAGTCGCATGTGACATGAGCGGGCATCCGACGCATCTCAACAAGCGCGGACTCGAAGTGATGCGAAGCGATGGCTCGGAGGACCTGGATCCCGGCACGTGGGTCGTGCAGGTGGCCCCACGGACTGCCGCCGGTAGGCCGCTGAGGCTCGAGGAGCTGCCCATAATCCGGGCCCTGCAAGGCGAGATCGTCGCTGAGGCGGACCTGCTCATCCGGACATCAGGGGGCGACGTCCTCATGAGCGCCACGGCGAGGCCCATTCTGGCCGCCGACGGGTCGCAGCTTGGAGCCGTCGCGGTCTTTGACGACGTCACCGCCCGGCGCGCGCACGAAGCGAGTGTGCGCATGGAGCTCCGCACCGCACGCTTGGCTGCCCAGCTCCAGGCGGCGCGTAGCGAAGGACGACTCCTCGTCCACGCGCAGCCGGTGGTCGACCTCTCGACGGGCGAGGCGATCATGCACGAGCTGCTCCTGCGTGTCCGCTCGAGTGGCGGACGGCTGATGCGACCCGGCGCCATGCTGGCGGCGGCGGAGCAGCAGGGCAGTGTCGGCCTCGTGGACGAATGGGTGCTCGAGAGGGCGCTCGGCCTCGCGGCAGCCGGTGAAGCCGTCGGCGTGAACCTGTCCGCGGACTCCTTGGGCCGCGCCGCGTTTCTCGAGCTGGCCGGAGCAAGGATCGGGAGGTCCGGTGTGGATCCGTCGCTGATCACGCTCGAGATCACTGAGACGGCCGTACTCGCGGACGTCGGCGCGGCGGCGAGATTCGCCGATCGGATGAGAGCCGTCGGCTGCCGATTCGCGCTCGACGACTTCGGCACCGGCTATGCCGCGCTCACCTATCTCAAGGAGATCCCGTTCGACTACATCAAGATCGACGTCGAGTTCGTTCGCGATGTTGTCAGCAACCCGCGATCGCGTGGCGTTGTCGAGGGCGTCGTCGCGATCGCCCGCTGTGTCGGCCAGCAGACCATCGCCGAGGGTGTGGAGGATGCAGCCACCCGGGGCCTGCTCGAACGCCTCGGCGTCGATCACGCGCAGGGCTTTCTCTTCGGTCGTCCGAGGCCTCTCATCCCACGGTTGGGGGCCGAGGAGTAGCGAGGGTCGCCCCGCTCCGACGACGCGGGTCGACGCACGTCGTCGCACGAGGTAGGCGAGAACAGCTGTCTTGCGACCACTCAGCTGCGACGACGGCATCGGTACGCCGCTCGGGTGATCACGCGGCCTCATCCC
This sequence comes from uncultured Solirubrobacteraceae bacterium, assembly GCA_963760785.1. Lineage (GTDB taxonomy): Bacteria > Actinomycetota > Thermoleophilia > Solirubrobacterales > Solirubrobacteraceae > Palsa-744. The sequence goes on from CAVXEL010000003.1 coordinate 1,024,950, forward strand.
GGCCCGAGCTCGGCAGGTCCTCCCTTCCGGCGCCCGCGAGGACGATCGCGATCAGCTGTGCGCGCGTGTGCGCGCCGACCTTCTCCATTGCGTTGCGAACATGAGTCCGAACCGTTGCAGGCGAGATCTGCAGGATCCCTGCGATCTCGGTGGTCGCCTTTCCCGTTGCGACAAGGTCGATCACCCGGCGCTCTCTCGGCGTGAGGGTGGCGACTCCGCCATCGACCTCGGTCCCACGCTGACGGCCGTTCGCGGATTGGACACGAATCGCCAGATTGTTCCCGTCCTGCAGCTCGACGTACAAGACGAGATCCAACGGGATCTGAGCGTCATCCGCATCGACGGCCGCGCGCAGGCGAGCCCGGACGCCACGACGCAGGCGTGCGTGCCACACCGGCGGGATCAGATCTCCGTCCCCCTCCGGGCGACTCCCTGTCACGGACGACCTCGCGCCGAAAAGGCGATTGCGAGGAGCCATTCCTGCGCGGGCACACGACCATCGAGCGTGAACATCTGCCCTCATCGTGAGCCACACGGCTCGATCTCAGCATCCCCTGCACACGTGATCTTTCGGGTTCGCTCCCCTACCCGGGGGATGTCGAGATCTGCTGGGCTTCCACGACATCGGCGATCTGCCCGCTTGTCAGCGCCACCATGACGAGCTGCGCGCGCGTCCGCGCACCGAGCTTGCGCATCGCGTTTCGGACATGGCTCTTGACGGTCTCGGTGGAGATGTGGAGGCTCGCCGCGATCTCGGGCGTCTCGAGTCCCATCGCGATCAGCGTCACAACCTCGCGCTCACGCCGGCTCAAGGGCGTGCGGGGGTTCCCAAGAGAACGCGGCTCGGGCAGGGGACTGCCGCGGAGAAGCACAGCGATCACCACCGGTCGCGCGGCGATCTCTACAACACGCGCGGCCCATTCAGCCTCGAACCTCGAGCCGTCCGGCCCGACCAGAACCCGTTTGCCAACGTCTTCCCCGCCGCGCAGCAGCCGCTGCCAGTCCCGCGAGGCCGTCGCGCGTTCCTCGGGTGGGAACCGCTGGACCAGCGAGGTACCGAGCAACTCGCCGCGAGGAACTCCCAGTAACGTGCAGCCTGGGTCGTTGGCCTCGAGCACGCGCTGGTGTTCGTCCAGAAGCACGATCGGGTTGCCCGTGCGCCGGAACACCAGCCAGAACGCCGCTTCCCATCCACCCTGGCTGGTCGCTGGCGTCCGTGGAAAGGGTTTCGGGAAACCAGTCACCACGCTCGAGCCGCCGTGTCGAACTCCTCTACCGGGATCGCTGTGTGGAGGCTGTTGACCGGCAACCATGGCAGGCGGGCGGCCACGATGGATCTCAGCCGTCGAGATCAGCCTACGCCCTCGCGACGCCAGTCAGGCTCGCGAACCCGGGCAGGCGCGGGCGATCCAGCCGGCGAACGCAGGAAGCGAGCGCTCGACGCGCGCAGGCCCGTCGAGATCTTCCAGCCCGGGACGCGCTCGCGTGGTCCCGTTGAGGCGCCGCGCCGCACCGGCCGCGACGCTTCCAATTGTCGTCCAAACCAGAGAGTCTGGACAGTGTTCACGTCGCTAGGAGGATTTGCGGCCACTCGGCGGCGAGGGTCGAGTCGAGTGTGCAGCGTGCGATGGGTAGGCCGCGCTCCTGGTTCGCCGTCGGCATCTCGATCCGGCCGAGGAGGGTGTAGCCGTCGCAGAAGCCGGCAGCCGTAGCTTCAGGAAAGCCGACAAGGATCGCTCGCCGTCCGCCCACCGACGGTTGCCAGTAGCGGAAGGTTACGTCGGTCGAGGCGATCGGTGGTAGGCCGTGTCCGAACAGCTCGAGCGCGCCCGCCTCTCCATAGTTGCTCGCCACAACGACGTTCGCGCCGTCCGCGAACCGTCCCACCTGGGCGGCGAGGGCCGGCCAGCCGAGCTCATCCTGGTAGTCGCTGCGCGCTTTGACGACGCCTTGCTGGATCGCGGTGTGCAGTGGCAGCACGGGCAATGTCGCCGGCAGCGAGATGCCAAAGAACACCGCATATCCGACGCCCACAGCAGCGAGCCGCCGGCGCGTCGCCCACCGCGCGAAGGGCACCGCGCCGGCCGCAACCGCGAACAGAACGACCGGCAGCGCGTAGTAGGACTTACCGCCAAGCAGGAAATAGGCGACCGGCACGCCAACCACAACGACGCCGAGCGGCCGCAGTCTCCGATCGCGCAAGAGCATCACGGCACCGGCGAGCGCAAGCGGCACAGCGAAGAGGTTCGTGTCCAGCAGCAGATTGGCAACGTACTGGGGCCTTGACTCGGCGGTTGCACTCGCCGGCGGATGCAGGAACCAATGAACGCTGACCCAGCTGTGTCCCGCCTCCCAGAGCAGGTTCGGCACCATCAGCGCCCCGGCGGCGAGCACGGCGAACGCGAAACCGCGCGAGACGAGCATGTCCCTGCGCCAGGCGGCGCACCCGGCGAGGAGCAGAACGAGCGCGACCGCCAGCGTGTACTTCGTCTCCAAGCCCACACCGACCGCGACGCCTAGCGCAAGCCAGGAGCCGCGACCAAGCGCCAGCCGCAAGGCCAGCCAGAGGACGAGCATCGTCGCGGTCTGGTCGAGCGAGACCGGCTGGAACAACCCGTTCGACCCCACCAGAATGGGCGAGAACGCGACGGCCGCGGCCGCGATGACCTGGGCGCGCCGGCCGCCGCCGAGCTCCTTGGCCACAAGCGCCGCGAGCACCACCGTGCCCGCGCCGGCGAGGATCGCGAAGCCGCGGAAACCAACGAGCGACCAGCCGAACAGCACTCGCGCCGCCGCCGAAAGCAGCGGCGTCACAGGGGGGAACTCCACGTAGCCGCCCTGCAGGTGCTGACCAGCGACCGCGTAATACAGCTCGTCCCGCTGCCAGCCATACCGGCCGGCAAAAGCGAAGTTCAGGGCGCACTTCGCCACCAACACGACGAGCAGCGGCCAAACTGCGACGACGGCCGCCGCGCGAGGCCCAGCGAGGGCGGCGCTCGGCCGCCGGACAGCGGCGATGGCGCTCATGCGACCAGACTTCCACCCCCTAGGCGGAGGGGCAACCGGAGAAAGCCGTGACCGGGCTCGGTATTAGGTCTCAGACGACTTCGGCTGAGAGCGCCGCCTCATGGTCGGCAGCGCATGGGCGTCCGTCAGCGATGCTTGGACGAGCGCTACTCGGAGTGGGATTCATGACGGTCGCGCTGTCCGTGATTCGAAGCCGGAAAGCCGCCTAACAGCACTGCGGCGACACCGTGGCTTCTCCCAATGGGCGGCAGCGGCGCCGTGCAGGCGCCGCTGCCGACCTGGAGGTCAAGCCGGCAGCGGCTCGGCCTGCTAGCCGAATTCGAGGTCCGGCGCCGAGAAGAACCCCGCCTTGACCGGCTTGGCGGCTTTCTTGCCAACTTTGACGCCGCACGAGGAGCCGCCCGTGAACGTCTCGCCGGTGTAGGCGGTCTTGAAGGTTGTTTCCGTCGAGAGGGGGCCGCCGTTCGCGACGCCGCTCAGGCCTGCGAGCGTGCCTTCGCCGAGCGGAAACGTGATCGAACCTTTCGACGCGCCTTCTTCGGCAGGTGACCACTGGATCGTGAGTGGGCTTGTGGCCGGCACGATTTTTTCCGTCCCGCTGAGCAGCCACAGGTCACAGGCGCAGCCGTCTTGAACTTGGTGACGTACGATGCGCTTTCGCCCAGTGCCCCGCCGCATTCGACGAGCGTGCCGCTTACGGTGACGGTCTGCACCTTGGCGGTTTCCGTCAGCCCTGGCTTCATCGCGATCGTCCCGTAGTCCTGCTTGCAGACGGGCTGGTTCTGTTCTTTTTCGGTTTCGCCGTCGGAGTTGGGCGTCTTGAATTCGATCGTGCCGGGGAGGCTCGTGCCTTCGTTGTCCGACTGGGTCACGCTGATCTTGTAGCGCTCATTCGGTTCGACCGGCCCAATGTCGACTCCTGAGAAGTACGTCCTGACTTCCTCTTCGGCCGGCGAGCCTTTGCCTTCGAGCGGTTCGATGCGGACCGTCTGCTTGGTGAGCAGGTTGCCCCGTTCGGCGTCCTGGCCCCAGCTGATCGCGAGGTACATGTATTCGACTTCGTTTCCGGCGAGGTATGCCGACGCTTTGACGTCGCTCGGCGCGGCCGGCGGCTGGTAAGGGGGTTCGCCGGTTTCGAGCACCGCGCATGTAGCCTCGAGATAGCCCGTGTTGCAGGGCGTCACGTTGAACAGCTTGTCTTTGTGGGAGTCTTCGGCCGGTTTCGATTCGAGCGTGCCCACCATCGGCCCCCATTTCCAGGTTTCGCCGAGCCACGTCCAAACGACCGAGGCCGTCCCCGTGTAGGTCGTGTGCCCACCGCCGCCGCCCTTGCCGCTGCCGCCGCACGTCGTTTCCATGAACACGTTGCCCTGTGGGTAGCCACTGGCGGCGAAACCGGTCTCGTAGACCTTCTCCTTGATGCCGCCGCACCAGTGCCCGAGCGCGTTGAAGGCGGCACCTTGGCTCATTTCCAGGTTGATCGCACTCGCCCCAGCCGGGGCGGCAGCACACAGCGCGGTCGAAGCGACCGCCACCACTAGGAATCTCCGGACCATGCTCGCTCCCCTCGGATCTTTGGGTTGGCCTCAAGGGACGGTTCCCCCGCACCCATACTAAGACGCCGTGGCCGCCGAAACGTCACGCGCGCGCTTTACAAACCATTCCCCAGCGTCAACGGGCGTTCTCGATGCGTTTCCGGGCGGTATCCGGGAGCAGACCGGCCGCTCGCGGCGCCCGCCCGAGGCGTCGAGGTCGCTCCGTCTCGGCAGCGGCGTGGTCCAGAGGGGCCGTCATCGCGGCCTCGGTGGACCCTGATCGCCCGGAGTAATGGCGCCTTCTGGGAGGGCCGCGAGCGATCGGCGAGGAGGATCGCCCGCGCCCCAACCCGAGCGCGCCGAGCGGCTACTGATCGGCTACGGAGGGCACCGTGTGGCTCGTCGTCGCTGAGGTTGCGACCGCGGCCGCGGCGACGTCGTGGCCGGCAAGGACCATGAGCCACAGGTAGAGGACGTCGCTCTCGAGCTCCGGCAGCGAGCTGACGCGATGCTCTCGGATGTACTCGGTCGTGAGCTCGACCGCAGCGACCACGATCGCGCGCGCCACGACATCCGGGACGGTCGGCAGCCCAGGCTGCTGTGCCCTAGCCCGCTCGGCGACGGTTCGGTACAGGCGCGCGAAAGTTCGCAGGGTGTGCTCGCGATGCGCCAGTGCCTCGCTGCCGGCGGCCATCACCTCGAGCGTGCACACGCGTGCCGCGTCGGGGCGCTCGCTCCAGAACCTCAAGTAGGCGCGCACGCCGTCGCGTATGCCCTCGACGTAGCTCGGCTGGCTTGTTCCCGCGGCGATCATCTGGTCAAGCAGTTCGCGTGTTGTCGCGTCGTAGGCGGCGAGAAAGCAGGCTTCCTTGTTGGCGAACTGCTCGTAGAAGGTGTCGCGCGAGACCCGTGCGTGGCGGGTGATATCGCCGATCGTCGTCGATCCGTAGCCCTTCGTCCCTGCCGTAGCGATCATCGCGGCGAGGATGCGCCCGCGCTGGTGGTTCTCAACCTGCTCGCGGGAGAGACGATGCGGCCCGTGTGGGAGCCGTTCGATACCAGCTTGCGCAGTGGTGGACATGCTGGTACATTACTCGACGAGTGGAGGACTCGACAGTCCACCAATACTCGGTGGACGTACATCGACGGAGGGATGGGGAGCGATGAGGGCGCACACATGCACGCGGTCGTTGCGTGGTCAAAACGACGGCCGTGTCGTGGGGGGGCGGTTTCTGAGGGGCCGCGTTCTCGCGGTCCTTGCGGTAGCTGCAGCTGGGATGTGCTTGCCGGCTTCCGCCGCGGCGTCGTACAGCGTGTCACTGACTCGAACGACGGGCGGCGTCGCGAACATCTCCGGCGCGAACCTTGCCGACGTCGGATTCGGGATCGGCTACGCACAGGCGCAGGACGGAATCTGTGTGCTCGCCGAAACGTTCCTGACGGTCGCTGGCGAACGGTCGGCGTTCCTCGGCCCAGAAGGGGTCTTCAAGAACGAAGCCGAGGGGGGTCTGGTGTTCACGAACCTCTACTCGGACCTCTACTGGACCTCGATCAAGAACGACCACGCGATCCAGAAGCTGCTGAGGCTTCAGTACCCGCAGGGCCCCTCGGCGGAAGCGCACCAAGTGGTGAAAGGCTACGCCGCGGGCTATGACGCCTACCTCAAGCAGATCGGCGGGGCGGCTGGAGTCACCAACCCCGCCTGCAAAGGGGCGGCGTGGGTGAGGCCGATCAAGGCGATCGACGTCTGGCGCCGTATCTACCAGGTGGACGACCTCGCGGGGAACTCCGCCCTCGGTCCGGCCGCCGAGGCGAACCCGGCGTACGGTCCGCCCGCTCCGGCGGCGAAGGGGCGTAGCCCGCACAAGGCCTCGACCCCCGGCATGTCGCTCGCGGAAATGGCACGGATCGGGCACAGCAAGCTGTTGGGCTCCAACGGGCTCGCCGTCGGCGGCGAAGACGCCACCAACGGAGGCGGCGTCGTGTTAGCCAACCCTCACTTCCCGTGGCATGGCTCGGAACGCTTCTGGGAGATGAACGTCGAAGTCCCCGGCAGCTACCACGCGACCGGTGCAGGAATCTGGGGTCTGCCCGGGATCAACATCGGTCACAACCAGAACGTCGCGTGGACTCACACCGTCTCGACGAACACGACGATCACGTTCTGGTACCTACCCTCCGCCGGACCGGAAAAGTACTACTGGAAGGGCAAAACAGCAGCGATAAAGAAGCGCTCCGTGACGGTCGAGGCGCTGGAACACGGCGAACTGGTGCCGCGCACCGGCAGCCTCTACTACAGCAAATACGGGCCGGTGTTCTGGGAGGGCGCTCTGCGGGTAGCGGTCGATGACGCCAACGCGAACAACCTCCGGGGTCCCGACCAGTGGCTCGCGATCAGCAAAGCCGAAAACGCCTCGCAGGTGATCGAAGCCGAGCGTGCCATCCAGGGTGTGCCGTGGGTCAACACGATCGGTGCCGATGACCAGGGCAACGCGTTCTACACAGAGATCGCCGTGGCCTCGAGTCTGACGAAGGTCTTCGTTCACTCGGCTTGCAATCTCGCGCCGGGGTCACTCACCGGCCCGTACCTCGGCAACGGCAAATGCGAAGCGCCCGAAAGCCCGGGTGCGATCGTGCCAGGCATCCTTGCGGGCAGCGACGAGCCGTCGCTGATTCGCAAAGACTATGTCGAGAACTCGAACAACTCATTCTGGCTCGCGAACGCGAACAGCCCGCTCACTGGGTTCTCGCCTTCCCTCGGCGGCGAAGAAGAAAACCCGGGCATGCGCGCTCAGACGGGGATCGACATGGTCGCCCAGCGCATGGGCACGTACAACAGCGGCGTTCCGACCGACGGGCTCTCGCCGGCGCCCGGATTCACGGCCGAAACGATGCAGGAGTCATGGACCAAGTTCCGCTCGCTACCAGCTGAGCGCGCTCTTCCGGGTCTGCGCGAGATCTGCGAACACGCTGTAACCGAAGACGGCGGCGTGATCAACGGCGTCGATGTCAGCGGCGCGTGCCCTGTCCTCAACGGCTACAGTGCGACCGCCACGCTCGACGACAAGGGTGGCTGGCTGTTCCAAGAATGGTTCGAACACGCGCCCACCGGCCAAGCGGGCTTCTGGGTCCACCCCTGGACGGTGACCGAACCGGTCTACACCCCCAACACGCTCAACACCTCGCTGCAGGCAAGCAAGGAAGCGCTCGCGACAGCGGTGAGCTCGATGGAGACGCGCGGCATCCCTCTCGACGCCAGCTTCGGCGAAGTCCAGCGCGCACCGCAGGCCGGCGCGGCTCCGATGCCTGGCTGCTCGGATGGGGGCGGCTGCTACGCAGCCGTCGGATCGTCCTTCCCGACGCCCAGCTCCAAGCAGACTCAAGTGACGGGCGGCACCAGCATCGTGATGTTCACGGAACTGCAGGCCGGCCACGAACCGCTCGCGAAAGCACTCCTGGCCTACTCGCAGTCGGAAGACTCGACGTCTCCCTACTACGAAGACCAGACCCAACGCCTGTCCAAGAACGAATGGATCACACTGCCGTGGACGCCGGCCTCGGTCGCCGAAGACGCGATCGCTCCGACGCTTCACCTGAAGTAGACGCCGACGAAGCGAGCGGCCCGGAACGAGACCGGGCCGCTCCCGCGCCGCACCGCCCGGGCAGAGCGCGTAATCTCGCGTTTCATCTACGATCCCGACGAAGGCGACCCCGACGGCGGGATCCCGCCGGGAACACAGTTCCAGGAGATCCCTGACACCTCGTTCTGCCCCGTGGGCAGGGCAAGCAAGCGCGACTTCACCTCCACGAACACTGACGCCCTAGCCTCACGATGCCCTTCGCAAACATCGAGGTCGGTTCGGTCGGCGCCCGCGGCAACATCACCCTGAACCGCCCAGACAAGCTGAACCCCCTCAGCACCGAGACACTCCGCGCGCTCGTCGACGCCGCACGCTGGCTCGACGAACAGCCCGAGGTCAAGGTCGTCGTACTCAGCGGCAAGGGCCGCGCGTTCAGCGCAGGAGCCGACGTAGCGCTCTTCTCGGGCAACGATCCAGGCGTCGCCGCGCAGCGAAAAGCGGCCGATGCGGGCTGGGAGATGGCCGAGGCCATCGAGGCGATGAGAGCCATCACGATCGCCCGCATCCATGGCCACTGCGTCGGTGGCGCCGTTCTGTTGGCCGCCGCCTGCGACCTGCGCGTCGCAGCCGACACGACCCGCTTCTCGATCCCGGAGCTCCAACTCGGCATCCCCCTGGGGTGGGGAGGCATCCCCCGACTCGTACGCGAGATCGGACCCGCCATGACCAAGGAGCTCGTGCTGACCTGCCGTCCCTTCACAGCGGAGGAAGCCCGTGGGCTGGGCTTCCTCAATCGGGTGGTCGCCGAGCAGTTTCTCGACGAGACCATCGAGGATCTGGCAGCTCAACTCGTCGAGAAGTCCGCGCTCACGCTCACAGCGACCAAGCTCGCGGTGAATGCCACCAGTCGGGCGATTGCGTCAACCTCAGGTGCCTGGAGCGACGCCGACGTGCTGCTCACGGCCCTCAGCGACCCGGAATCCAGGCGCGTCGCCGACGAATACCTCGAAAGTCTGGACCGTCGCTGAGGCCGCTCCAAACGTACCCGAGACTCCTGCTCCATGGAGCTACCCGCAGCTACGATGCAAGGAAGCGTTCGATGTCCGCAGTCTCGCGGGCGAGCGCCGGAGCGGGCGTGGGCCGCGCGAACCATGCCGGCTCGGGACGGCCCTTCTTGATTGACCAGGTACCCGTTGCTGCTCCGCGATTGAGTACGACGGGTTTGAGCATCCCACCGCCCCTCAGGATGTGATGGTCGTCCTCGGCGACGACGAATGGCTCGCGAGTGCGGTAGCCGAGCATGAGCGTGTCGAAGGCGGCAAGCAGCAGACAGGGCGGTGTGTCATCGGTGGGCAACAGGTCAACGTCGCTCGGCGGTCCGGCGGCTTCGAGCGCCCGGCGCGCCTGTGTGATGGGCAGTGAGGACCACTTCGCGAGGTCGGTTGCGTCGCAGGGGCCGTAGCCTGCGCGGTAGCGGGCGCCAAGGATCGCGAGTGCCTCGTCGAGGTCGACCGCCGGGGGCGGATCGGCCGCGTGCAGCAGGCCGGCGGTGTCGGTGACGATGAGCCCCTGCGTCGAGAGCCACGGAACGAACGTGTTGATCGGACCCTGCTCGAGCGACGGGTGGCCGCGCTCGACCAGCGCGCGCAGCAGCGACGGCCGGTCGCGGGGACGCTCGCCGCAGAGCTCAACGACGTCCCCGCGCATGGCGTTTACCTCCTCCACGATGCCGAAGCGTGCGAAGCGCGCGCCGAACACGCGGGCATTTCGCCTGGCGAATAGCGCGTGCAGCCAGGGGCGATCGGACGCCGCAATCAGGTGCACCGTGCCGCGGACCGTCCACGTGCGCAGGAGCGGCGCGGCGCGGACGGCGCTTCGGGTGAGGCCGGGCACGCGCGAGCGCAGTGCAAGAGCCGCGGCGCGCAGATCCTGAGCCTGGACGCCGATTACAGCCAACGCCGCTTCCTCGGCGCTCTTGCACGCCGTTGCCGGCGTCAGCCGCTGCGCCGCCAGACGGCCAGCACGCAGTCGCTCGTCAGCGTCCATCAGACAATCCTCGCATTCAGGCCGCGGATCACCGTGGAGTGTCGAGATACTGCTCGAGGGTGGCCCACTCACGGCTGAGGAGCTCCCGCATCCCCAGCTTCCGGTCCTCGACCCACCCGCCCCAGCCCCCGGCCGGCGGCCTCGACTGCGTCCGCCCACTCCCGTTCGCCGCCCGGCGGCCAGCCCGTCGTCGGCGAAGCCGAAAAGCGGAACCCTCCGTTACGAACTGGCCGACCGTTACGCGTTCGGTGGCTTGCCTCCGGGGCTGGGAGCGACGTCTCGTGCAGCGGGACGGGGGCGCCACCCCGTCCCGGCGATTGTCCGTGTCGCTGTCGTCGAGCCGGCGGCCTGGGAGAGCCAGGGAACCCCGCCGAGGGCCGGGATGTGGACGGCCATGACGCATAGCGTCACCAGCAGGGTGGCGACCCGAAGTCCGCTGCTGCGTCCGAGGGCGGCGAAGGGAAGCAACCAGACGAGATACCAGGGCGCGAACGAGGCGATCGAGGCGGTCAGGGCGAGGAAGGCCCAGCCCGCGGCGGTGATCGGGTCGCTGCCCCGCCAAGTGGCCAGCAGCGCGGCGATCACGATGGCCCCCGCGACCGCCGTGGCGAGCGTCCGGATTGCTGGCGTGACGTTCGTACCCAGGGCGGCGGCGAGGCGGTCGGGGCCGCTGAACATCGTGTCGAACAGGGGATCGGTCGCGATCCGGTGGAGCTGGTCGAAGAAGTGCGAGCCGAACAGAAGGAGTGTCGGCACACCGAGTAGAAGCGTCACGATCGCCGCGCCGCGGATCGCATGGTCGCGCCGACGCGCGGCAAGCACGAGGAAGGGGAGGGCGACGCCGACGGTCAGCTTGATCGCGGCCCCCGCGACGGCGGCCCCGGCGCCGCGTCCCTCCATCCCGCGGAGCACCAAGGCCAGGCCGATCACGACCAGGCAGATCGCAAGCAGATCGTTGTGGGCGCCGCTCACCGCGTAGAAGAGGACGGCTGGGTTGAGCCCAACGAAAATCGCCGCTCGCGCCGGGTCGAGACCCCGCTCACGCGCGACCGAGGAGACGATCGAGGCGATGGCAATCGCTGCGGCGCCCGCGACGAGCTTGTAGGCCCACAGCGCAACCGCGCCCGAGACGAAGGCGAGGGGCAGGCTGAGGAAAGTGAAGAGCGGACCGTAGGGACTTGGCTGGTGCTTCCAGTAGACGAAGCTGAGAATCGAGTCGTGGGTCAACGACAGCGGAGGGGAGACATAAGGATCCAGTCCGTGCAGGGCCAGCTCGCGGCCGTACGCGATGTAGCCGAAGACGTCGGTCGAGACGATCGTTGGACCGAGCGTGAAGGCGAGGTTTGCGAGCACGACAGCCCAGAGGGCGACCCTTGTCGAGATCGACCCGGCGCAGACCAGTGCCACCAGGTAGCCGAGCACGAGGACGATCAGGGCCGCGCTCAGCTGCGGGGGCTGAAGCCAGTCGCCGTGGCCCCCGATCTCTCCGAACAGGCCCGCGATCCAGGGCGGCGTTCCGGTGGTGGGCAGCTCGAGAAGGTAGCTCCCCGCGGCCGCACCAACCGCCAGATAGAGCGAGCCGCAGACGACAGCGGCGAGCGCCGCCAGGCCGAGCACGGCGGTCGCTCGGCGGGGCGTGGAGCGCTCGGTCTCCGTCGCGGCACTGGTGCGCTCGACGGTCGCAGAAGCGGCCCCGCACAGGGCGATCGAGCGCGGGCCGCGCTCGAGTTCCTCGGTGGCCGACGGTGGCACGGGAAGCACCTACGGGGAGGGTACGGGCGAAAAGGTTACGTAGAGCGAAACTCGGTGATCGCGCCCGTCCGGGGGCGCGTCCGATCACCTAGCTTGACGCGATGAGGCCCGGCCCGCGCCCGAACCGCAGCCCGACCGCGGCCGGCGCCCTCGTTTCATCGGGAACGGTCGTGCTCGAGGGGGTGCTGGCGGCGGCGGTGAGCATGCTGTTCGCGGCATGGGTGCTGCGCTTGTGGCGCGGCGACATCGGCATCCCGCTGCGCTACTCGCCCGTCGACGACGCAAAGTTCTATCTGATGCTCGTCAAGGGCATCGCCGACCACGGCTGGTACTCGTCGAACCCGAGCCTGGGTGCGCCATTCGGCCAGCAACTGGTCGACTACCCGCAGGGAGCGGACAGCCTCAACCTGATGCAGATCCGGGTCCTTGCACTGTTTTCAACAGATCCGGGACTGCTCATCAACCTGTTCTTCCTGGGGACCTTCGGGCTGTGCGCCTTCACGGCCCACCTGGTCCTGCGGGTGCTGGGTATCAGCGCCCTCTCGTCGGGCCTTTGCGCTGTCCTCTTCTCGCTCCTTGCGTACCACTTCTTCCGGGGCGAGTCGCACCTGTTCCTATCCGCCTACTACGCGGTGCCGCTGACTGGGTACCTGTTCCTGGGCGTGCTGGGTGGCCGAACGTTGTTTGCTCGCAGGCCTGCGGGCGGGCGCCGATTCGTCGCGTGGGCGTCGGGCCGGACGCTGCTGACGCTGGCAATCTGCGTCGTGATCGGCTCGGACAACCTCTACTACGCGACGTTCGCGGTCGTGATGCTCGCGGGCGCCACCGCGATCGAGGCGGCGATGCGCCATCGCGCGTCTGCGGTCCAGGGGCTTCTGGTGGTTCTCATCGTCGTTGCGAGTGTTGGTGCGAACCTCGCTCCCAGCCTCGCCTACCGGGCCAGACACGGCACCAACGTCGCGCTCGAACGGTCGCTGGCCGGTAACGAGAGCTCCAACGAGGCCTTCGGGCTGCGGCTCTCGAACCTGCTGCTGCCAGCACCCGGCGCGCGGATCGCGGCGCTGCGAAAGGCGACGGAAGAATATGACGATGCGATCGCGCCCGGCTACTGCGAGGCCTGCTACGCGAGCCTCGGCACGGTCGGCGACGTCGGCTTTCTCTGGCTGACGCTCTCCGCGCTGCTCGCGATCGCGGGTCTCTCGGTGCTCACGGCCGGGGGGCGGCTGCTACGCGATGCGGCGATCGGCGCCTGGCTTGCGATTGCGGTCGGGGCCGTCGGCGGTCTGGCGAGCCTGCTCGAGCTGCTCTTCACGCCCGACGTGCGCGCGTGGAACAGGATCTCCATCATGATCGCCTTCCTCTCGCTGCTCTCCGTCGGCGTGCTGCTCGACGCGCTCCGTCGGCGCCTCGGCCGTCGGCGCCATGGCGGCGCCCTCGGCCTGATCGCACTTGCCGGGGTCCTGCTGTTCGGCGTCTATGACCAGACGAGCGACTCCTACATCCCGTCCTACCGGTCAACCGCCCGGCAATGGAGAAGCGATCAGGATCTCGTCCGCGAGATCGAAGCCAGGCTTCCTTCCGGAGCCGGCATCTTCGAGCTCCCCTACGTGCCGTTTCCCGAGGGGTATCCGGAAACGCCCGTCAGCGATCAGGTCGCGACGTACGCGACGAAGTACGAGCCGCTGCGCGGCTACCTGCACTCCGAGCACCTGCGCTGGAGCTACGGGGCGATCAAGGGTAGGCGAGCCGATTGGCCTGCCGCGCTCGCCGGGCAGCCGCTGCGCTACGTGCTCGCCGCCGCCGGGGCGGCGGGCATGACAGGCCTCTGGGTCGACCCCGCAGGCTTCGAGCCGGCGAAGTCGGCGCGATTGCTCGCGGCGCTGCGGGCGACGCTCGGCGAGCGCGGTCTCGAGAGCCCCGACGGCGACCTCTGGTTCTTCGACATGCGCCCGTATCTCGCACGCCTGGCCCGCTCGCACACAGCGGCCGAAGCGGCCCTGCTGAGGGAGCGATCGCTGGATCCGCTCCTGAGCGAGTGCCACAGAGGGGGGCTGGAGCTCGTGAACCCGAGCGGCGCGCCCGTCGCGGCGACCCTGCGAGTGCGTCTTGCCCACCCGCCGACGGTTCACGAACTCCCGGCCGTCGCCTTCCCCGACGGCCGTGTCAGCGAACAGGCGGGCAGCTCGCCTGTCACCGTGAGCGAGCGGCTCACGCTCGCTCCGGGCCGGACGGTGATCCCATATCCGCGCTCGGCGGCGGGCGCGACGCAGGTCCTGTACTCCTCGTTGACCGACGACGCCTTGCTCTCCTACGGCGCCGGACCGGCAGGGTTGAGCGCGCCGGTTCCCGGTCTCACCGGGCCACCATGTGCACGATGAGCCGATGAGCACCGAGACGCTCCCAGCGGAGGTGCGTTCAGGCGCTGCTCGCGGCGCCGCCCTCTCCTCGCTCACGCGCTCAGCCCCAGCGCTGCTCGCAGCGGTCTCACTGGCCGGACTGACGGCCGGCAGCGTCCTGATCGTGCTGATGGCCGCGGAGCGGCCCAGCACCTTTACCCCGACGAGTGCCGGCGGCTACTTCCCCGCCTGGATGGCGGGACCCCTGCACGGCCTGCTTCCTGGGTTGACACGCAATGAGGACAGGCTTGCCTGGCTGCTGAGCGGGCTGATGATCGCGATGTATGTCCTCTATGTGATGGCCTTCCGGTTTGCCGGGCGGCTTCGGGCTCGGTGGACCGTCGCCGCGTTGCTGGCGATCCACGTCGCGTTCCTACTCTCGCCGCCGTTGCAGTACACGGACGTCTTCAACTACATCCACTACGGACGGATGGGCGTGCTGCAGGGCCTGAACCCGTACACAGTGATTCCGGCGCTCAGCCGCGACTCCGACGCCAGCTTCGCTTTGAGCAACTGGCGCCACCTGCTCAGCCCCTACGGCCCCGCTTTCACGCTGTTCAGCTACGCGCTCGTGCCGCTGGGTGTGGCCGGCTCCTTCTGGGCGATCAAGCTGGCCGTCGCCCTGGCAAGCCTCGGCTCGCTCGCACTGGTGTGGCGCTGCGCACAACTGCTGGGGCGCTCACCGGCGTCGGCTGTCGCCTTCGTCGGGTTCAACCCCATTGTGCTGGTGTGGGGCCTCGGGGCCGACCACAACGACAGCCTCATGCTTTTCTTCGTGATGCTTGCCGTCTACTGCAAGCTCCGAAGCCCGGCGGCTCCGAAGGCGGCCGGAGCGGCGTTGGTGCTCGCCGTTTTCACAAAGGCCTCCGCAGCGGTGCTTCTACCGGTCTTCTTCGCCGCCGGCCAGCGTCGCGGCCTGATCCGCGGCGGCGTCGCCGCCGCGGTCGTCCTCGGGGCGGCCTCTGCGGTCGCCTTCGGCCCGCACGCCCCGGACCTCTCGGCCCAGAGCCGACTCGTAACTGCGATCGGCCTGCCGAACCTGCTCGGCCTGGCGCTGGGTCATGGCGGGGAGACGCCGGCGTTGCACCTCGTGCTGGAGCTGGGCCTCGTGGTGGTCGTGGGCGGCTGCGCCGCTGCTGTCGCGCGGGGTCGGCTGAACTGGGTGACTGCGGCAGCGGTCGGGCTGGGGGCCCTGGCCGTCTCGCTCAGCTGGGCGGTTCCCTGGTACCTGTTGTGGGTGCTCCCTTTCGCCGCGCTCTCTCCTGCGAAGCGAATTCGGGCGACAGTCGCCGTACTCGGCGCATACTTCCTGATCGCCTTCATGCCGGCTGCTTATCTGCTCGCGCGGGACATCCGCTTCGCGCCCCAGTCCACCGGCCTCGGCGTCGTGCACCGGCGCGAGGTGGAAGCCCTGCTGCACTAGCGGGGTACGTAGAATGCGCGGGTGAGCGTCGGCATCATCACGGGTTCGGGCACCTATTCCCTCCCGGGCCTGGAACGCTCGTCGATCAGCACGGTGGAGACCCGGTTCGGCCCCGTCGAGCTCACGATCGGCCGCTGGCACGATGCCGAGGTCGTCCACGTCTCACGACACGGCGAGGGCCATCCGCGGCTCTCGAGCCACGTCAACCACCGTGCCAATGTGCTCGCGCTGCGCGAGGCCGGCGCCGAGGTCGTCCTTGCGGCGACGATCTGCGGCGCCGTCGACGCCGGTCTCGAGTTGGGCGAACTGGTCGTGTTCGACGACCTCCACTTCCCGGCGAACCGGCTGCCCGACGGATCACTCTGCTCTCTCTATGATCGCCCGGGCCTTCGCGGTCGCGGCCACTGGATCTACGAGGGTCCCTTCTCCGAGTCGCTGCGGCGCGCGCTGCTCGGCGGCACGATCTCGGCCGGTCTCCGCGCGCAGGACGGGGGCTGCTACGGCACGTCGACGGGCCCCGTTTCAACACGCGCGCGGAGATCCGCATGCTCGCCTCATGCGGGGTCAGCGCCGTGAGCCAGACGGCAGGTCCCGAGACGGTCCTCTGCGGCGAGGCAGGGCTGCCCTATGCGCTTGTCGGCTATGTGACCGACTACGCCAACGGGGTCATGCCGGAGGCGACGCCGGTCGCGCAACTCACCGAGCTGATGGGCCGGAGCGCAACGGCACTCGCTGGGAGCATCGCGGGCGCGCTGTCGCTGATCGATCCAGGTGCCGTCCCCGTCACGGGCACCCACATAAGCTGGTCATGATCGGAGCAGGGGCACGATGCCCGAGGTGATCCTGCCGGTGCTGGACGAGGCCGCCGCGATCCCGGGGGTGCTCGCGGCGCTGCCGCACGGGTATCTGGCGATCGTCGTCGACAACGGCTCGGCCGACGGCTCAGGCGAGCTCGCGGCGCGGCTGGGGGCGAGGGTCGTGAGCGAACCCCGCCGTGGCTTCGGTGCGGCCTGCCAAGCGGGCCTCGAGGCGGCCGAGCAGGAGATCGTCTGCATGATGGACTGCGACGGGTCGCTCGATCCGGGAGAGTTGCCGGCGCTGGTCGCGCTGCTGGAGAGCGGCGAGGCCGACCTCGTCCTCGGCCGGCGCCGGCCGACCCGCGGCGCCTGGCCGCTACACGCGCGTCTCGCGAACGTGGCCCTCACGGCGCTGCTGCGCCGGCGCACCGGTCTCGCGTTGCGCGATCTCGGCCCGATGAGGGCGGCGCGGCGAACCGAGCTGCTCGGGCTCGGCCTCTCCGACCGCGCCTTCGGCTATCCGCTGGAGATGGTCGTCCGCGCCGGCGCCGAGGGCTGGCGGGTGCGCGAGCTGGCGGTCGTGTATCTCCCGCGGGCCGGGCGCTCGAAGGTCACCGGTACCGTGCGGGGCACGGCTCGGGCGATCCGCGACATGACGCGCGTCCTTGCCGTGGCCGGACCGCGATGATCCTCGTCACGGAGGAGCCGGCTTCATCGGCTCGCACATCGTCGACGCGCTGCTCGCCGAAGGTCGCGAGGTGCGGGTGCTCGATTCGCTCCTCGTCCATTCCGCTGTCCCCGACTATCTCGCGCCCGAGGCGGATTTCATCGAGGGGGACGTCCGCGACCCGGCGACTGTCGAGGCAGCCCTCGTCGGGGTCGAGCACGTCTGCCACCAGGCCGGGATGGTCGGCCTCGGCGCTGACTTTGTGGACGTCGCCGACTATGTGAGCAACAATGACACCGGCACGGCCGTCCTGCTGCGCGCACTCGCCGCATCGGGCTTCGCCGGACGCCTCGTGTTCGCGTCGAGCATGGTCGTCTACGGCGAGGGACGCTACGCGTGCCCCGACCATGGCGTTGTGCGCCCGGCGCCGCGCCTGGCCGAGGACCTCGATGCGGGCCGTTTCGAGCCGGGCTGCCCGCGCTGCGGGCGCGAGCTCGAGGCGCAGCCGATACCAGAGGAGGCCGAGCCCGATCCGCGCAATGTATACGCCGCCACGAAGCTCCACCAAGAGCATCTGGCGGCGGCCCTCGAACGCGAGGCTGCGGTGCCGGTCACGGCGTTGCGCTACCACAACGTGTACGGCCCACGGATGCCGCGCGACACCCCGTACGCCGGCGTCGCCTCACTGTTCGCGAGCGCGCTCGCGGCGGGCGAGGCGCCGCGGGTGTTCGAGGACGGCGCCCAGCGGCGCGACTTCGTCCACGTCCGCGACGTCGCACTAGCAAACGTCGCCGCACTGGGGTCGACAGAGCCTGTCCGGGGCGCGCTCAACGTGGCCAGCGGCCGGCCGCGCAGTGTCGGAGAGCTGGCCCAGGCGCTCGTCGACGCCGCTGGCGCCGACGCTCCGCGGCCCCGGATCACCGGCCAGTACCGGCTCGGCGATGTCCGCCACGTGTTCGCCTCGCCGGAGCGGGCGCGGGCGCTGCTCGGGTTCGGCGCGGTCGAAGACTTCGCTCAGGGCATGCGCGAGCTGGCCCGGGCCGAGCTGAGCAGGTAGGCGAGCCCGGAGATCAGAAACAGAGCCGCGACAACGACCAGGTAGCGCGACAGGTAGACGTCCTGGCTGTGCCCGCTGGCGACGTGGAAGGTCGCGTTCCCTTCCCGAAGGATCTCCGCGCCGAACACCAGCAGCAGCAGTCCGCTCAGGATCAGCGGGACGCGGACGTAGACCCAGCCGGGCGAGCGCATGGGCGCCCGCCCGGCCGCTTGCTGCTCGGAGGGGCCTGGCGCGGCCTGGTGCCGGCCGGGGCGGCGGGAGATCGCGAGTCCCGTGCGATCCAACAAGGAGTAGAGAGGGAGCAGGATCAGGTCGTGGGCGACGATCGCGCCGAGGAACCAGATCAGGATGTACCTGATGCTGACCGCGGGTTCCTCCAGCCAGCCTTTGACGGCGGCCCCCGCGACCGCGAGGCTGGCGATGAAAGCGATGAGATGCAGGGGGCTGGCCCCGTAGCGGCGGCGGAACGTCGCCATCAGCGCGGACACCGCTCAGGCCTCGCTGAACTGCATCTTGGAGATCCACTTCGTGCAGTGCACGCCCGGCAGGGCGGGTCCGATGATCCGCGCGGGGTAGCCGTGGTCGAGAGACAGGTCGACGCCGTTGACCTTCAGTGCGAGCAGCGTACGTTCGTCGGCGGTCTCGGTCTTCGAGAGCGTCGCCGCGGTGAACACGCCGTCAGTCTCGATCGAGATGTTC
>CAVXEL010000004.1:0-109510 GCA_963760785.1 uncultured Solirubrobacteraceae bacterium
AGATCCTGCCGCTCGTTGCCTGGCCGCTCGGAACCGATGTAGCCCCCGGCGTCGAGGTCGGCGCCGCGCGAGAGTTGCTCGTCCCACGAGGTATTCCTCGTTCCGGGCGTCGGCTGTTCATCGGGCGGAACGCACTCGGCGAGCGGCCGGTAGCACTCTCCCGGGAAACAGCCAAGCATCACGTCGCCGTTGTGGGGCCGTCCGGCGTCGGCAAGTCGGTGTTGCTCGCGCGTTCCATCTTGGCCGACATCGAAAACGGCTTTGCGGGCGCGGTGATCGACCCGAAGGCTGACCTGATCGAAACAATCTGAACCGGATCAAGCCGGAGGACGCCGACCGGATCGTGGTTCTCGACCCCGCAGAAGTTTGCCCGCTTCCCGGCGTGGCGTTGCTCGCCGGTGGCGACCCCGATCTGCGCACCGACGTCCTGGTCGGCGCGCTGCGTTCGGCGTTCCCTGCGGAGGCGTGGGGCGTGCGCACCGACTACTACCTGCGGCTCGGCATCCGCACGCTCAGCGAGGTCCCCGGCGCGACGCTCGCGGACATCGGCAGGCTCTACTTCGAGGAGCCGTTCCGCCGTGCCGCGCTTGCCCGGCTGCGTGATCCGTTCCTAACCGCCGCCTGGCAGAGCTACGCCGCGCTGTCGGTCGGCTCCCAAGCCGAGCACCTCCAGGCCCCGATGGCCCGCATCATGGCGCTCCTCTCTCGACCGCGGGTGCGCGCCGTGCTCGCCAGCCCCGACCCCAAGCTCGATGTCGCGCGGCTGTTCCGTGAACGGAAGTGGCTGCTCGTCTCGCTGGCGCCCGGCGCAATCTCGGAGGCTGGCGCTGCGCTCGTCGGAGCCGCGCTCATGTACGTGATCTGGTCCGCGATCGAGGGGCAGTGACGGTGGCGCCCGAGAAGCGCCACCCGATCTTCCTCTACGTCGATGAGCTCGCGACCGTCACCAACGGTCTGCCGTTCTCCTTCGAGCTGCTGGCCGAGCGTGCCCGCGGACTTGGTGCCGGGCTGACGGTGGCGATCCAGACCCTGGGCCGCATACCCGAGCCCACGCGCTCTGCGCTCATCGGGAACGTGGCGACCTTCATCACGTTCCGCGCCGCGGCCGAAGAAGCCCAGCGCGTGAGCCGCCAGCTCCCCGGCCTCACCGAGAACGACGTCATGGGCCTCGCGCGCTTCGAGGTAGCGGCCAGGATCGGGACCGGGATCGGCAGCTCCGTCGCGGTCGTGACCGGGCGCACCGAGCCGCTACCGCCCGCGACCGGGCAGGCACGCGCTATCCGAGCAGGCTGGCTGCCGCGTATGGGCACTCCGCTCGCACGACGTTGAGCAATCCCGAAGACACCGCTGGCGGACCGGAGAGCGCCCATCGGCCGCGCTGGCAGGGCGGCGTGACCCGTCCCATCGACCGACCCAGCACGTCGAGTTCCGATGCGCAAAGGTTAGTAACGGCAGGGGCTTCTTAAAGTTTTCGACGCGAAAGGTTCTGTGCTCCGACCGTCTCCATACATCACCGCAGATCGGCTCTACCGGATCTCGGCTGAGTTGACCGAGGCTGGGGTCAGTGCTACTCGGTTCACGAGAGTCGCTTCGTTACAGGCCAGCAACTCATCCGGTTTTCTGGCAGACCGATGACCGGGACGCCAACGCCGCGCGAGCGGGGCGGCGCGCCTTGAAGCGTCTGGCCGACTGGCGGGTGCTGGATGTTCTCCCACGCCGCATCGGCGGGCTCCGTACCGGCAGCAGCGGAATGATCTACCGGGTCGGTCGAGCTGGTTCCAGGCTGCTCGCCATCCGAGGCATCCAAGGGCCACGCATCGAAGCACCGGGATCACTTCATCTCGCACACACCCTCGCCACCACCGAGCTCACGGTGCGCCTACACGAAGCGAACCGAGACGGCGTGTTGGAACTGCTTGAAGCGCAGCAGGAGCCAATCTGTTGGCGTGGGTATCTCGGCCCGGGCGGCGCGCGTCGAGTGCTGAAGCCCGACATCTTCCTCCGTGTCGGCGCGGGTGCCCTTGAAGACCGCTGGATGGTCGAGGTCGATCTCGCCAGCGAGTCGGGGCGCGTGCTCGCGCGCAAGGCCGATCGCTACTTGGAGCACTACCAGGACGGAGCCGAACAGCGTGACCACGGCGTCTACCCACGCGTCCTGTGGACGGCGCCGGACGAGCAGCGCGTCGAGCAGATCAGCGACGTGCTCGACCAACAGCCCGCGGAGGCCCGGCGGCTGTTCTCTACCTGCCGGTTCGACGACGCCGTTTCATTCCTGGCCACCGAGGCTCGTTCGTGAGCACCGCTTCCAAGGTCGCGCTCTTCCACGACCGCTCGCGGAGCTGGGGGCTCATCGAGGCGGACGCCCTCGCGCTCATGACGAAGATCCCGGCGAACTCCATCGACGCGATCGTGACCGACCCGCCCTACGGGATCGGCTTCCACGACGAGCCCTGGGACGGCGCGGACATCTACCGCGCCGCGAGCCAACTCGGCGAGCGGCTGAGCGACGGCGAAGTCTTTGCGCGCTGGACGGCGACTTGGGCCGCCGAGTGCCTGCGCGTGCTCAAGCCGGGCGGTCACCTCGTCGCCTTCGGGAGTCCGCGCACCTTCCATCGGCTGACGGCGGGGGTCGAGGACGCCGGGCTTGAGATCCGAGACGTGCTGCTATGGCTCAACGCACAGGGCACGCCCAAAGCCCACAAGCTGCCGGGCGGGCGCGCCGCGCTACTCAAACCCCCTATGAGCCGGTCCTGCTCGCCCGCTCGCCGCTCACCGGCACGACGCCCGCGAACGTCGAGGAGTGGGGCACCGGGGCGCTCAACGTCGAAGCCTCCCGTGTGAACGGCTATTGGCCGGCGCACATCGCCTACTCCCACGAGAACGGCTGCACCGAGACCCGCTGCGCCAGCGACTGTCCCGCCCGCCTGATCGACGCGGGTCAACCGGACCTGCGCCCGAGCCGCATCTTCTTTGCCGCCAAGGCGTCGAAGCGCGAGCGTGAGGTCGGGTGCGACGAGCTACCGCTGAGAAGCGATCTGCTCTATAGCCGTCCGACTCCCCGCCTCCGGCGCAACATCCATCCGACGGTCAAGCCGATCTCGCTCATGCGCTGGTTGGTGGCGCTCATTACGCCGCCGGGCGGGGTCGTCCTCGACCCATTCGCGGGCAGCGGCTCGACCGGCATCGCGGCCGGACTTGAGGGCCGACTCTTCCTCGGGATCGAACGGGAGCCCAGGTACGTCGACATCGCCTGCGCGCGCCTCGCCCACTGGACCACGAAGGAGTCCTCGTGAGGACTGGTCGGCCCCCCGGCGGGCGGAAGGGCTCCGGTCTTTCTGCCCGCCGACATGGCAATCCAGTCCCTACAACAAGGAGGAACCTAGCCGTGGCAATCACCAAGGCTCAGGAAATCTACGAGGAGATCGAGAAGCGCATCGCCTCGGGCATCGACAAGGCGGACGCCTTCAAGGCGTTGGCCGAGGAGACGGGCAGACCCTTCGACAGTCTCGAGGGGGTCGTACTACACCTGGAAGCGCAAGCTCGAGGGTGGCGAGCCGAACGCCAAACCGGCACGGACACGCCGTCGCGAGACGACACCCGACGACGCTCTGGCCGACGCTCGTGCCGCCCTGGAGCGGGCCGTGGAGGCGATCGACCGAGAGGTCGAGGTCGCCAGAACCAGGGCCGACGAGGCCAAGGCGGAGTACGAGGCGCTCAAAGGAAGCGCAAAGGAGCGCAAGGAGGCCATCACACAGCGTTTGGACGCGCTGAACTGAGCCACGCAGGCCGGTCTGAACAATTGTTCGGACCGGCCTGCCTCCGATTAACACGTTGCTTAACTCACGACTTAACGCGAAAATGGTTAAACCCAGGAAAGGAGGAGACTTGCCAACACCCGCCACAGATGTAGGTATTGAGACGGCCAGCACGCGCGACACTGCAACTGCGCTTATCTATCTGCGCGTCTCAAGTGACGGGCAGGTTAACAAGGCCCACAACCCAGAGGGGTACTCGATCCCGGCTCAACGCGAAGCATGCGAACGCCACGCGAAGAGTCTCGGCGCGGAGGTCATTGGCGAGTTCGTCGAGGCTGGCTATTCAGGAACCACCTTGCGTCGCCCGGCACTTCAGGCGATGCTCTCGCAGCTTCCCGTTGCGAAGCCCGACTACGTCATCTTCTACGATTTGTCGCGCGTAGCGCGGGAGGAGAGCGACGCCTTCTGGCTTCTTTCAGAGATTCGCCGCCACGGGGCGAAGCTTGAGTCAACCGTGGAGCGCATCGATGACAGCCCTCAGGGCTTGCTTCTATTTGCGGTCATGGCTGGTGTCAACGCGTTTCGCTCACGCGGGGACGCCGAGAAGGTCAAGTTGGGAATGTCGCGCAAGCATGCCGATGGGGGGACGGTGGGGAAGGTGCCCATTGGGTATCTCAACACGGTCGAGCGGATCGAAGGTCGTGAGGTCCGCTCAGTCGAGCTCGATCCTGAGCGCGCCCCATTGGTCAAGCTCGCGTTCGACGCCTTCGCGACCGGCGAGTATTCCATTTCGAGCCTGCGAGACCTCCTGGATGAGGCAGGGCTTCGGACGCCGATGACCCCGAAGCGCGCTCCGGCGCCACTTTCGCGAGCCAACGTCCACTACATGCTGCGCCGCGACTACTACGTCGGGGTCGTCACCTGGCGGGGGGCGAAGAACATCAACGGTCGGCACCCAGCACTAATCGACGATGAGACTTTCGAGAAGGTCCAGATCATCTTGAAAGCGCACGCTCATAGCGGCGATCGGACCCACAAACACCAGCACTACCTCAAGGGTTCGATCTACTGCGGGCACTGTGGTCGACGCCTCATCTTCAGCCGCGTTCGCGGACGGGCTGGGACATACTACGAGTACTTCAGATGCGCGAGCCGGCCGCGCCGCGGCGAGCGCTGCGACGGGCGTCACGTGCAGGTCGAGAAGGTCGAGCGAGCGGTTGAGCGCTACTACGCTGGCATCCGGCTGACGCGTAGCCAGCAGAAAGCGATCCGTGGCGAAGTCGAGCGGTATGCGGCGGTGCTGATGGAAGGAGCTGAGAAAGAGTCCAGGCGGCATGCCGCGCGCCTGCAAGAACTTCAGCGTCAGCAGCAGAAGCTCCTGCATCTCCACTACATCGAGAAGGTCGATGAGGACGTATTCGCCGCCGATCAGGAGAGGATCAACCGGGAGCGGGTGGAGGCCAGAAAGTGGGCTGATGCTGCGGCCTTGGACGGGCGCGAGATTATGGAAGCGCTCGACGAGGCTTTGAAGCTGTTGTCGGACACACGAGTCTCATATGAGCAGGCGACCCCGCAGACTCGACGGCTTCTCAATCAGGCCATCTTCACGCGCTTGGTGATCCTCGACGATTGGGTCGCCGAGGCCGAGGAAACGCCCTGGGTAGCCGCGCTGCACGGCATGGCGCTGGCGGCCAGCAGGACGGAAGGCGCCAGCTGCAAGACCAGCGCCCCCCGGCGGCGCCGGGCTTTTGGGCCCGGGACCGCTTCGGGGGGCGCTGGTTTGAACGACACCAATTTGGTGCGCCCGAGTGGACTCGAACCACCACGGGGAAATCTC
The DNA here is from genome assembly GCA_963760785.1 of uncultured Solirubrobacteraceae bacterium. Classification (GTDB taxonomy): domain Bacteria; phylum Actinomycetota; class Thermoleophilia; order Solirubrobacterales; family Solirubrobacteraceae; genus Palsa-744. The sequence continues at coordinate 5,593 of CAVXEL010000004.1, forward strand.
CCCACAAGGCCCTCAACCTTGCGCGTCTACCAATTCCGCCACGGGCGCAGAGGGGGCGAGTATAGCCCCGGCCGCGGGCCCCGGCAGGCGCCTCATCGCGCTGCTTGCTTCCGTCCACGGCGCGGCGCTAGATTACGAACACATGTTCGTCGCAGGCCATCGTCCACCCGAACGGAGAGCCGCCCAGCCATGGATCTGACCAAGCGCCAGCAGGAGATATTCGACTTCATCCGCAAGTACTCGGCGAAGTACGGCTACCCACCGACGGTCAGGGACATCGGCAAAGCCGTGGGCCTGGCGTCCTCCTCGACGGTCCACGCGCACCTGGCGAACCTCGAGAAGATCGGGCTGTTGCGGCGGGACCCCTCCAAGCCGCGGGCGATCGAGCTGCTCGACAGGGCGGTGGGCAATGCGGTGGGCAGCGTTCGCGGCATCGTGCGCCCCGAAGGGCTGCCGCTGCTCGGCTCGGTCGCGGCGGGTCAGCCGATGCTCGCGGAGGAGAACATCGAGGACTACGTGCCGATCCCCGAGATCGCCGGAGGGGCCGATGGCGAGTATCTGCTCCGGATAAGGGGCGACTCGATGAAGGACGCCGGCATCCTCGAGGGCGACCACGTGGTGGTTCACCCCCAGGACACGGCCCGTGACGGCGAGATCGTCGTGGCGCTGCTGGGCGAGGAGGCGACGGTCAAGCGCTTCTTCCGCGAACCCGACCACATCCGCCTGCAGCCCGAGAACGAGACGATGGAGCCGATCCGCAGCAAGGAGGTCAAGGTGCTGGGACGGGTCGTCGGGCTGCTCCGCAAAGTCTGAGCACGTCTGCAGTCCGGACCGCGCACCCTTCACAGGGGCCCACCGACGCGCTAGCTTGGGTGTGCGGGTCAGGCAGCCGCGGAGGCGAAGGCCTTCGAGGAAAGTCCGGACATCGAAGGGCAGGGTGGTCGGGAGATCGACCCGGGGAAACCCGCGGGAAAGTGCCACAGAAACAAACCGCCTACGTCCGCCGTCCCACGTGAACGGCGGGCCGGCAAGGGTGAAATGGTGCGGTAAGAGCGCACCAGCGCCGCGGCGACGCGGCGGCTGGGCAAACCCCACCCGATGCAAGGCCAAACAGGACCGCTTGCAGGTTGCCCGCCAAGGTCCAGGTAGGCCGCTCAGATGGATGGCTGCTCAACGACAGAATCCGGCTTATCGACCCGCTAAGGAAAAGCCCCGCTCCGGCGGGGCTTTTCTATCGGCCCGCCTGCTGGGCCCGGGCCGGGTCGAGGCTGGATCACGCCGGTGAGGACGAGCGATCCGCGCCGCCAGCTCAGCCGGCCACCCACTCGCGGGCTTCGTCCAACCCGCCCATCGGCCACACCCGGACTTCACCCGGCGCCAGCCAGGCGAACATCCTCACTGCCCGGCTCACCCACTCGACGTCGGTGACGACGGCGGTGCGTCTCCACGATGAGAGGTGCCCCAGCCCCAGGGTGAGGCCGGTCTTCGCGTCCTCGAGGATCGCGCCGCCATCCATCTCGAACCCCGACTCGACGATGTACAGCATCCGCACCTCGCCCGACTCGACGGCCTCGCGCAGCGCGGGCTCGAGCACCTGGAGGTAATCCGCCCGGGTCACCTCGCCGCTGGCGCGAAACCCGACGGTGCCCTGCGGCATGTCGTCCAGTCGCTCGACCATCGCGGCTCCTCGCGCTAGAACAGACGCCCAGACCGCGGCCCAAGGCTAGTCCGGCTTTATCTCCTCGTCGGCCTCGCCATATTCCTGGTCGTCGGCCTCGGTCTCGCCTGCCGCGTCCCTCGTGATCCGGGAGGTGGCGTGTTGGTCGCCGTGGGAGGTGTGTTCGATCAGTTCCTCCTCGGCCAGCTCGAAGCCCTCGGACTCGCCGCCGCCGGCCTCCTCGACCGCTCGGCGCTCTTCGCGGCGGCGCTCGTCCAGCTCGAACTCGTCCATCTCGCTCATGTCACGCCTGGAGCTGACGTCGAGCCACTTCCATCAGGCTGTCGCTGCTCTTCAGGTCGTCCAGGGCGGCCAACATCGCGTCCCGGTCGCACTCGACCTTCGCCGGCCACGGCTTCGGCGGGATGATCGTCCAACGTCTTCATCCCGTTGCCCGTGATCAGCGCGACCACGGTCTCGTCGCTGTCGAACCGCCCCGCCGCGGCGAGCTTCTCGAGCACCGCGATCGTGGTGCCGCCCGCGGGCTCGGTGAGCAGCCCCTCGCTGGCCGCCAGCAGGTCGATGCCGGCGAAGATCTCGGGGTCGCTTGCGAAGCCGCCCGTCCCACCCCGCTTGAGCACGGCGTCGATCACCAGGTAGCCGTCGCCCGGAGCGCCGATCGCCAGCGAGTGCGCGGCCGTCTCGGGAGTGACCGGGTGCACCTCTGCCTCCTCGGCGAGGATCGCGCTGGCGATCGGGTTGCAGCCGCTCGGCTGAGCGATGTGGATCCGCGTGGAGTCGGTCTCGGCGAGACCCAACAGCTGAAGCTCGACCAGGCCCTTGTGCATGCGCGAGGAGAGCGTGCCTCCCGCGGCGGGGCTGACGATGTGGTCGGGCGAGTTCCAGTCGAGCTGCTCGACGACCTCGAAGGCCGCAGTCTTGGCGCCCTCCGCGTAGAACGGCCGCAGGGTGATGTTGGCGAAGTCCATGCCAGATGCTTCGGCGACCTCGCGGCAGCGGCGGTTGGCTTCGTCGTAGTTGCCCTCGACCTGGCACACCTTCGCGCCGAGGGCCATGCAGCCGCGTGCCTTGGTGGCCTCGAGGCGGTTCGGGTAGAAGACGTAGGCGTCGACGCCCGCCTTCGCCGCCAGCGAGGCGACGGCCGTGCCGACATTCCCGGTCGAGACGCAGCCGATCTCGGTCTTGCCCCGCTCGAGCAGCCGGGCGATCGACATCGAGACGACCCTGTCCTTGTAGGAGAAGCTCGGCCGCGAGGACGAGTCGTCCTTCAGATAGAGGTTGCGCGATACCCAGCTCGGCGCCCAGGCGGTCGGCCCGTATCAGCGGCGTGTAGCCAGAGTGATGTCCCACGCGCGCCTGCGCGCGCGCGTCGACGATCGGCAGCAGCTCCTCGAAATGCCAGATGTTCTGCGGGCGCTCCTCGGAGGGCACCTCGGCGAAATGGCGGGCGGCCAGCTCGTAGTCGTAGGCGATGTCCAGGCCCTTGCCGCAGTCCGGGCAGGAGAACACCGGGTCCTCCAGCGGGCCAGTGGTTCTCGCAGCGGTGGCAGACCACTCGATCGCGCACGAGCGCGTCCGCTGCCTGGGGGGGCCCGCCTCAGGGCTCTGTGCGGTCTGTGTGCTCATGCGGGCACCCTGAACGATACGCCCGGCCACGGCGTCTGTGCGCCGTGCTCCTCGTTGCCGAACGCCAGCCACAGCTCCTCGGCGAGGTGCGGAACGAACGGGCCGAGCATCGCCGCCAGCACCGACATCGCCGCGAGCAGCGCGTCGAGGTTCGCCTGGCTGAGGCCGGGCTCACGGGCCAGGACCCGTTTCTCGAAGTCCTTGATGCGGTCGAACAGGCGCATCAGGTTGCGAACCGCGCTGTGCATCTCGAGGCTCTCCATATCGGACGTCGTGCGCTCGACAGCTGCCTGGCACCACTGTGACAGTTTGAGCCGCAGGTGCTCGCTCGTGTCCCGCTCCACGAGGCTCTCGCCGTCGCGAGCCGCTGCGGCCTGGGCCAGCTTCGCCTGCGAGTGCTCCCAGACCTGGCCGAGGAACCGGTGGCACCGCAGCACCGCCGAGTCGCTCCAGTTCAGCGACTTCTGCGGGCCGGCGGCGTACAGCACCGCGAGCCTCACAGTGTCGGCCCCGTAGCGCTCCACCAGCTCGTCCGGGTCGACCACGTTGCCCAGATGCTTGCTCATCTTCCGGTTGTCCCTGGTCACCATCTCGTGAAACAGGCAGCCCGCGAACGGCTCGCCGTCGGCCAGGAACTCCAGCGGGCCGATGTCGCGCAGCGCCTTCGTCACGGTCCGCTGGTCGAACACGAAGTTCCCGCTGTCGGAGCCTGCCACCAGGCGCTCGGAGGGCAGCCAGTGGCGCAGGTCCGGCAGCGCCAGGATCTCCTCGAGGGGCTGCTCGCGGGCCTCGGGCGGCACGCAGGCGGGGATCCACAGCCACAGCGCGTCGAAATGGCAGTCCAGCGTGTCGGTCTCCCTGCGCGCGGGCCCGCCGCATGTCGGGCAGGTCGTGCTGCACGAACTCCTCGAGCTCGGCCAGCGGGTTGCCCGTTCCCGTGGGGCGGATGTCGAGGGGCAGGAGGATCGGCAGGTCCTGCTCGGCGGCACGGCACGGTGCCGCAACGCTCGCAGTAGACAATCGGGATCGGCGTGCCCCAGGAGCGCTGGCGCGAGATCACCCAGTCGGACGCCTTGTAGCGGACGGCCGGGCGTGCCCCCGGCCGGGCGCGCCGCCACGGCCGGCCGGCCGTCGTCGGGGCTCTCCGGGTCGCCCAGCAGCCCGAGCCGCTGGGCGATCACCTCGTCGGTGCGGTCCTCGCGCGGGACCCCCAGCGCGACCGTGGCGCCGAAGCGGGCGTCGACCGACGGGTGAGATCAACACCGGCAGGGGCCGGCCGGCGGCGTCCCGCAGCGTGGTGCCGGTGTCGATCACGGGGATCGTCTCGGCGTCCCGCGCGCTTCGCTCCCAGCCTCCCGAGCGCATGTGCTCGAGCTGCTCGGCGATCGCGGGGTCCGACGCCCAGGCCTCCGCCTGGGGGTCCCGGGGGGAGACGAGCACGAAGCTGGCCTGCGCGACCGCCTCGCCGTGGGGCGTGAAGGCCGTGACCGTCGAGCCGTCGGGCGCGGTCAGGTCGAGCTCGACACCGTCCACCCGGCCCAGCACGTCCCGCTGGGAGTCGAGCGGCGAGCTTGTCCCATATGCCGCTGGCCTCGCGCTCGGCGAGACGCCGGTCGTTCTCCTCGACATAGGCGCTCACCTTGAAGTACCACTGGGGCAGCTCGATCAGCCGAACCGGGTTGTGGCATCGCCAGCAGGTGCCGCCCGCCTCCACCTGGATCGAGGCGAGGGTCGTCTGGCAGTGCTCGCACCAGTCGACCGTGCCGGTCCCGCGGTAGACGAGGCCGGCGTCGTACAGCGTCAGGAACAGCCACTGCGACCATCGGTACATGACCGGGTCGGAGCTCAGGAAGGAGCGATCCCAGTCGAAGGAGAAGCCCAGACGCCGCAGCTGGCCCGTCATGTGCGTGGCGCAGCGGTCCACCCACTCGCTGGGCGACTCGCCACCGGCGATCGCGCCGAGCTCGGCCGGCAGCCCGAAGGCGTCGAAGCCGAAGGCGAACAGCACGTCCTCGCCGCGAGCGCGCCGGAATCGCGCGTAAGCGTCGCCGATCGAGTAGGAGCGGACGTGGCCGATGTGCACGTTGCCCGAGGTGAAGGGGGCCGACGGCTTGACGTACAGGTGCGGCTGGTCCTCCGCCAGGGGCGGCGTGCGGAAGGTGTCGCGCTCGGCCCAGGAGGCCTGGCGTCGGGCCTCCACGGCGTGCGGGTCGTAGCGCCTGTCGGTCCCGTCGCTCACAGTAGGTCGAGGATATCCGAGGGGTCCGCGACGCCGGTGCGGCCAGCCCACCCGTTGCTATGCTCAGCTTCACTTGGCTGCCGTTGCCCGACAGGCGTTCACGGCGGTTCGCCGCCCAGTATCTGGCCCCGCCGAGAGCGGGGTCTTTTCGTCCGTGCCGACTGCGAGGATTCCTCGATGGAGATAGAGATCGGACGTGGAAAGAAGGGTCGTCGGGCCTACGGCTTCGACGACATCGCGATCGTGCCCTCCAGGCGGACGCGCGACCCCGACGACATCGACATCTCCTGGAAGCTCGGCCCCTATCAGTTCGAGCTGCCGATGCTCGCCTCGGCGATGGACGGCGTCGTCTCCCCCGAGACGGCGGGGATCATCGGCCGCCTCGGCGGCCTCGCGGTGCTGAACCTCGAGGGCATCTTCACCCGCTACGAGGACGCCGAGGAGCAGCTGGAGCGGATCGCGGCGCTGCCCAAGGAGATCGCTACGCGGGAGATGCAGGACATCTACCGCGAGCCGGTCAAGCCGGAGCTGATCACGCAGCGGATCCGCGAAATCAAGGAGCAGAAAGTCGTCGTCGCCGCCTCGCTGACCCCCCAGAGGGTGCTCAAGTACCACGAGCTGGCGCTGGAGGCGGGCCTGGACGTGCTGGTGATCCAGGGCACGGTCGTCTCGGGCGAGCACGTCTCGACGGTCTCCGAGCCGCTGAACCTCAAGGAGTTCATCCCCCAGCTCGAGGTCCCCGCCGTGGTCGGCGGGTGCGCCTCCTACCACACCGGGCTGCACCTGATGCGGACCGGAGCGGCGGGCGTGCTGGTCGGCGTCGGGCCGGGCGCGGCCTGCACGACGCGCGGGGTGCTCGGGATCGGCGTGCCGCAGGCGACGGCGATCGCCGACGTGGCCCACGCCCGCTCCACGCACATGCTCGAGACGGGCGAGTACTGCCAGGTGATCGCCGACGGCGGGATGCGCAACGGCGGCGACGTCTCCAAGGCGATCGCCCTCGGCGCCGACGCGGTGATGATCGGCTCGCCGCTCGCCCGCGCCTACGAGGCGCCCGGGCGGGGCTTCCACTGGGGCATGGCGACCTTCCACCCGAGCCTCCCCCGCGGGGCCCGCGTGGCGACGCCCAGAACGGCAGCCTCGAGGAGATCCTGGTCGGCCCTGCGCGGGAGAACGACGGCACGTTCAACCTGTTCGGTGGCCTGCGCACGTCGATGGCGACCTGCGGGCACAAGGACCTGGCCGAGTTCAACCGGGCCGAGGTCGTCGTCGCTCCGTCGTTGCAGACCGAGGGCAAGGCCCTGCAGCGCGACCAGCAGGTCGGCATGGGTGCAACCAACGGGAAGGTCGCAGCTCTCGTAAATGACTGAGGCCGCCGCCACGGCCGTGGAGCCGGAGGTCGAGCAGCGGCGGCGGATCGCGCCTGCGCCCACCGCGGCGCAGGAGATCGTGGTGCTCGACTACGGCGGCCAGTACTCGCAGCTGATCGCCCGGCGCGTGCGCGACTGCGGCGTGTTCAGCGAGCTGCTGCCCCACCACGTGCCGCTCGAGGAGGTGGCGGCGCGCAACCCGCGCGGGATCATCCTCTCTGGCGGCCCGGCCTCGGTCTACGCCGACGGCGCCCCGGCCCTGGATGAGCGGGCTGCTCGAGCTGGGCGTCCCGGTGATGGGCATCTGCTACGGAATGCAGCTGCTGGTTCACACCCTGGGCGGCCGCGTCGAGCAGGCCGAGGTCGGGGAGTTCGGGCGCTCGGAGCTGCAGGTGCTCGAGCCGGGCGTGCTGCTGCGCGGGCCTGCCGCGCGAGCAGACATGCTGGATGTCCCACCGCGACACCGTCTACGAGCCGCCGCCGGGCTTCATCGCGCTGGCGTCCTCGACGGGCTCTCCGGTCGCCGCGGTGCAGGACACCGAGCGGGGGATCTACGGGATCCAGTTCCACCCCGAGGTCGTGCACACGCCCTACGGCCAGGAGATCCTCACCCGCTTCCTGACCGAGGTATGCGGCTGCGAGCAGACCTGGTCGGCGGCATCGATCGTCGACGAACAGGTGCGGAGGATCCGCGAGCAGGTCGGCGACGGCAAGGTGATCTGCGGCCTCTCCGGCGGCGTGGACTCGTCGGTCGCGGCGCTGCTCGTGCACCGGGCGGTCGGCGACCAGCTGACATGCGTGTTCGTCGACCACGGGCTGATGCGCAAGGACGAGGGCGAGCAGGTCGTCAGGACCTTCCGCGACACCTTCAAGGTTCCGCTGGTGGCCGTCGACGCCGAGACGCGCTTCCTGGACAAGCTCCGGGGCGTCACCGACCCAGAGGCCAAGCGCAAGGCGATCGGCGCCGAGTTCATCCGCGTCTTCGAGGAGGAGGCCGCCAAGCTGGCCGGCGGGACCGATCAGGGCTCCGCCGGCCCTGCCCGCTTCCTGGTGCAGGGGACGCTGTACTCCGACGTGATCGAGTCCGGCGGCGGGACGGGAGCGGCGACGATCAAGTCCCACCACAACGTCGGCGGGCTGCCCGACGACCTGCAGTTCGAGCTCGTCGAGCCGCTGCGGGCGCTGTTCAAGGACGAGGTGCGGGCCGTCGGCGCCGAGCTGGGGCTGCCCGAGCGGCTCGTCTGGCGCCAGCCGTTCCCTGGGCCCGGGCTGGCGATCCGGGTGATCGGCGGAGAAGCGACCCGCGAGCGCCTCGACGTGCTGCGCGAGGCCGACCACATCCTGCAGGAGGAGATCCGCAGGGCCGGTCTGTACCGCGAGCTGTGGCAGTCCTTCTGCGTGCTGCCCGACGTCCGCACGGTCGGCGTGCAGGGCGACGAGCGGACCTACGGATACGTGGTGGTCGTGCGGGCCGTCACCAGCGACGACGCGATGACCGCCGACTGGGCGCGGCTGCCCTACGACCTGCTGGAGACGATCGCCTCGCGGATGATCAACGAGCTGCGCGAGGTCAACCGGGTCGTGCTCGACATCACCTCCAAGCCGCCGGGAACGATCGAGTGGGAGTAGTAGCCGCGGGCCTGGTCGGCGGCCGCGGCCGCATCTTCGCCTATCATGTCGCTTCGCCGCGCGCTTCCCGCGTGGCCTTTTTCACGCCATGGCACCCTCGACCAAGACCTACGTAGCGAAGCCGACCGACCGCGAGCGGAACTGGCTGCTGGTCGACGCCAACGGCAAGACGCTGGGGCGGCTGGCGACGCAGATCGCCGACATGCTGCGGGGCAAGCGCAAGCCGGAGTACACGCCCCACATCGACACGGGCGACTTCGTCGTGGTCGTGAACGCCGAGAAGATCCACGTCAGCGGCAACAAGCGCCAGGACAAGCGCTACTACCGCCACTCCGGCTACCCGGGCGGCCTGCGCTCGAGGACGTTCGCGGAGATGCAGGCGCGTCGGCCGGAGGAGATCATCCGCCTGGCCGTGAAAGGGATGATGCCCCGCAACAGGCTCGCCCGCAAGCAGCTGACCAAGCTGAAGATCTACGCCGGGCCCGAGCACCCGCACGTGGCACAGCAGCCCAAACCCTTCGAGATCGAGGTCTGATGGCAGACGACGAGACGCCCGAGACGCCCGAGGCCGGCGCAGCGGAGACTTCACAGCACGCCGTGCCCAGCCAGGAGGCCGCCGAGATCGCCGGCTCCGCCGAGGATGCGGCGCTCGAGGCCGCCCAGGAGGCGCAGGAGGCCGGAGGCCAGGCTGTCCCCGAGCCCGCCCGTGGCGGAGCCCGCGGGTGACGGGCACGCCGTGCCGACGCGCCGACGCGCAGGAGATCGCCGGCAGCACCGAGGACGCCGCTCTCGAGGCCGCCGAGGAGGCGCAGGACAGGGCGGCCGCGCAGGAGGAGGTCGCCGAGCAGGCGCCGCGCGAGAAACCGGCGGTTCCGGGAGCCCACCTGGAGGTCGACATCGTCCCCGAGGGGGCCGACCCGCTCAGCCGGATCGAGGAGGAGTACGCCGACCCCTACGCCGTCGAGGAGGAGGACGTCGAGCAGCCCCAGGACGCCGCCGAGGGCGAGGAGGACGACGAGGCGCTCGTGGAGCCGATCTCGACCGCCGCGATCGATCTCGCCTCCGGAGCCCGCTACCGCGCGACGGGGAAGCGCAAGACGGCCATCGCCCGCGTGACGCTGCGGCCCGGGACGGGCACCTACCTGGTCAACGGCAGGGCGCTGGAGGACCACTTCCCGCGGATCACGCTGCAGCGCAACATCCGCCAGCCGCTCGAGACGGTCGGCTATCAGGACCGCATGGACGTCGTCGCCAGGTTGCACGGAGGTGGCATCTCCGCCCAGGCCGGCGCGCTGCGCCACGGTGTCTCCAGGGCGCTGCTGGAGGCCGACCCGAACCTGCGGGGCGAGCTCAAGCGCCGGGGCTTCCTGACGCGGGACTCGCGCGCCAAGGAGCGCAAGAAGGCCGGACTGAAGAAGGCGCGCAAGCGTCCGCAGTTCTCCAAGCGCTAGGACAGCCTCTCAGAGGGGGAAGAGCATGGCCCGCAAGCTGTTCGGGACGGACGGCGTCCGAGGTGTGGCGGGAGAGTTCCTGACGGCCGAGCTGGCCCTGGGCCTCGCCCGCGCCGCGACCGCGCAGACCGGAGCCGCGCGGCCGCAGGTGCTGATCATCAGGGACACCCGCGAGTCGGGGGAGATGCTCCAGGCGGCCGTCGCAGCCGGTGTGGCCGCGGCGGGCGGCGACGCGCTGCTCGGCGGCGTGCTGCCGACCCCGCCGCGCCCCTGCTGCTGGACCGCTACGGCCTCGACCTGGCGGTGGTGCTGTCGGCCTCGCACAACCCCTACCGGGACAACGGCATCAAGTTCTTCGGCGGCGACGGCTACAAGCTGACCGACCAGGCCGAGCTGGAGATCGAGCGCGCCCTGGACGGTCCCGCTCAGCCGTCGGCCAGCGGGGAGGTCGGGCGCATCCGCGAGATGCGGGGGGCGGGGGAGGACTACCTGCGCGAGCTGCACGTCCGCTTCGCGGGCCTGGACCTGACCGGTCTCGACGTGCTGCTGGACTGCGCCAACGGAGCGACCTACCGGGTGGCCCCCGAGATCTTCAGACGGCTGGGGGCGGCCGTCACCGTGCGGGCGGGCGAGCCGGACGGACGCAACATCAACGCGCGCTGTGGCTCGACCCACGTTGAGGAGCTCGCCGCACTGGTACCGGCCGGGGGCCACTCGATCGGCTTCGCCTTCGACGGCGACGGCGACCGCGTGCTGGCTGTCGACTCGCGCGGCAGGTCGTCGACGGCGACGAGTTGCTCGCGCTGGGCGCGCTGCACCTGCGAGCAGCCGGCAGGCTGAGCGGGGAAGGCGTGGTCGTCACCGTGATGACCAACTACGGCTTTCATGCCGCCATGGCGCGCGAGGGCATCGCCGTCCAGGTCACCGGGGTGGGCGACCGCTACGTGCTCGAGGAGCTGCGCGCGCGGGGGTGGACGCTGGGCGGCGAGCAGTCCGGGCACCTGATCGAGATGGGGTTCAACCGCACCGGCGACGGCATCGCCGGTGCGCTGCTCACGCTGGAGGCGCTCGAGGGGGCGGACCTGGCCGACCGGCACGCGATGGCCAAGCTGCCCCAGCGGCTGGTCAACGTGCGGGTCCGCGACCGCGACTCGATCGCCCACGCCCAGCAGGTTCACGCTGCGGTCGCGCAGGCCGAAGGCGAGCTGGAGGGCCGGGGCCGCGTCCTGATCCGCCCCAGCGGGACCGAGCCGCTCGTCAGGGTGATGGTGGAGGCTCCCACTGACGAGGAGGCCGCCGAGGTCTGCGGGCGGCTGGTCGCACTGGTCGAGTCGGAGCTCGGCGCATAGGGTCTCAGGCGCCGTCGCGGCGCCCGTGATACCAGGACCCGTCGGGCAGCACGAAGGAGCTGCCGACGAACCCCGGCGGATCGACGCGTGGGCCCTCGGGCCGGCCGTTCGGGCCGCGCGCGGCGCGTCCGTCGCGACTCCTCGCCCCGACGCCGGTCACCCGACCACCGAGCTCGGCGGCGGCGCTCTCAAGCTCCGCCGCAAGCGCCGCCGGCGCGCCGCGGTAGGCGGGACCCCGACCATCGCTCAGCAGCCTTGCGAGCCGCGCCACGCCGCCGGCATATACGGGCTCCTCGCTGCGCAGCCGGTCGGCCAGCTCGGTCAGCGCCGCCTCGCTCGCGAGCACCGAGGCGCGACGGGGGCGTACCTGCATACGCGCTCCCGGCTCTGTTGCGCTGCGCCCCAGCCGCTCCAGGCCGGCCGCGAGGGCGGCCCGGTGGCGCCGCGCGGTCAGCTGGGCGGCGCGGGCGGCCAGGACTCGTGAGCCCCGCGGGTCCGCGCCGGCGATCAGCAGCTCGTCCAGGGGAGTGCTCCTCAGCCGGGCGAGGAGGCGAACGGCCGGCCCCGGCTCGGACGGGTGGCTGCCGATCGGGACCCGGCGGGGGAGGAGGGGAGAGGCTTCGTGCAGTAACATCGTCGTGACACCTCCGTTGTGCGTTAGCTGGTGTTGTAACCTATCAACTTCAAACGACGGTTTCAAGTGGGCGACGAGATCCTGTGAGCACCCAGAGCGAGGCCCCCAACCAGCTCGATGTCGTGATCGACTTCGTCAACACGCTCGACGTCGACTCGGCGGGCGAGGAGCTCTCCACGCCCGAGGCGCTTGCCCGCTGGCTTTCCGAGCGCGGGCTGCTGGACCCCGCGGGGATCCTCTCGGCGACCGACCTGGACGACGCCGTGGGCCTGCGCGAAGCGCTGCGAGGCGCGATGCTCGCCCACAACGGCGGGCCGAGGAGCGATTCCGACGACGCCCAACTCGAGGCGGCCGCTCGGCGCGCCGAGCTGGCGGTGCACTTCGACACGGGGGGCTCGATCTCGCTGGCTCCCCGGGCGGGCGGGCTTCGCCGGGGCGATGGGAACGCTGCTGATCCCCGTCGCCGAGTCGATCGCGGACGGGTCCTGGCAGCGGGCGAAGGCCTGTCGCGCGTCCGACTGCATGTGGGCGTTCTACGACCGCTCGCGCAACCGCTCGGGCACCTGGTGCGACATGGCCGTCTGCGGCAACCGCACGAAGGTCCGCGCCTACCGCGCGCGCAGCACCGCCGACGGCTGAGCCCACCCGAGCGCCCCGGCGGCTGCCAGGCCGCTTGGTATCTTCGAGCGGGTGTGCGGCATCGTTGGCTACGTCGGCGGGCGGCCCGTTCGGGATCTGCTGCTGGCGGGCCTGACGCGCCTGGAGTACCGCGGCTATGACTCGGCCGGGATCTCCGTGATCGCCGAGGACCGGATCGAGACGGTGCGAGCGGTCGGCAACCTGGCGGCGCTACGGGAGAAGGTCGCTCAGGGCGGTGGCGTGGCCACGGCAGAGCGGGTCGCGACGACGGGCATCGGCCACACCCGCTGGGCGACCCACGGACGCGTCAGCGAGGCGAACGCCCACCCGCATTTCGACAGCGAAGACCGAATCCACGTGGTGGTCAACGGCATCGTCGAGAACTACGTTGCGCTGAAGGAGCGGCTGACCGGCGAGGGCAGCGTGTTCACCTCCGAGACCGACGCCGAGGTGATCGCCCATCTGATCGCCGACTGCTACGAGGGGGACCTGGCCGAGGCCGTCCGAGCCGCCTACGGGCTGCTGGAGGGGCACTTCGCCTTCGTGGCGATGAGCCTGGACGAGCCCGACGTGCTGGTGGGAGCGCACAAGGAGTGCCCGCTGGTCGTCGGACGGGGCGATGGCGAGCAGTTCGTCGCCTCCGCCGTGCCGGGCTTCCTCTCCCAGACGCGGCGGGTCCAGTATCTGGAAAACGGCGAGATCGTGATCCTGCGACCCGCGGGCGTGCGGATCATGACGGCCGCCGGAGAGACCGTCGAGCGCGCGGAGACGATCGTCGACTGGGATGAGGAGACGGCCGAGAAGGCCGGCTACGAGACGTTCATGCTCAAGGAGATCTATGAACAGGCCGACGCGCTGGCCGACGCGATCGCCGGGCGCACCGCGCGCCCCGACGGGGTCGATCTCGCCGAGGAGGGGGTCTTCGACGAGGCGCTGCTGAGCGGGGTGCGACGGATCGTGATCGTGGGCTGCGGCACGGCCTACCACGCGGGCCTGATCGGTCGCTACGCGATCGAAGAGTGGGCACGGGTGCCCGTCGAGATGGACATCGCCTCGGAGTACCGCTACCGCAATCCCGTGGTGGGCCGCGAGGACCTCGTGATCGGCATCTCCCAGTCGGGGGAAACGGCCGACACTCTGGCCGCGATGCGCCTGGCCCGCGAGCGCGGCGCGCGTGTGCTGGCCGTGACGAACACGATGGGCTCCCAGGCCACGCGCGACGCCGACGGCTCCCTCTTCACCAGGGCGGGCCTGGAGATCGGCGTCGCCGCCACCAAGACCTTCCTCTGCCAGGTCGCCGCCATGTACCTGTTGGGGCTGCGCCTGGCCGAGCTTCGCGGCGAGCTCGACGCGGCGCGGCTGACCGAGCTGATCAGCGAGGTCAAGCGCCTGCCGCACTGCATCGACGAGGTGCTCTCCACGGCGGCCGAGCAGGTGCGCCCGATCGCCGAGGCCTACTGGCAGAGCGAGTTCTTCCTGTACATAGGTCGCCACGTGGGATTGCCCGTCGCCCTGGAGGGAGCGTTGAAGCTCAAGGAGATCTCCTACATCGCCACCGACGCATACGCCGCCGGAGAGATGAAGCACGGGCCGATCGCCCTCCTGGACGACTCGACGCCGGTCGTCTGCGTCGCGACCGACTCGCCGGTGCTGGAGAAGGTCGCCTCCAACATGCAGGAGGTGCGCGCCCGGGGCGCCCGCGTCATCGCTCTGGCCAGCGCCGGCAACGAGCTGATCGCGCAGCAGGCCGACGCGACGATCACGCTGCCCCCGATCGATTGGATGCTGCAGCCGATCCTGGCCGTGATCCCGCTCCAGCTGCTGGCCTACGAGATCGCCCGGCGCCGCGGCCTGAACGTCGACCAGCCGCGCAACCTCGCAAAGACGGTCACGGTCGAGTAGCGCTCGGGGGTCGCGCCCGGGCCGGCCGCCGGCGGGGCGAGCATCTAGCATCGCCTCTGTGGAGGATCTGCCCGCCTGGCTGACGCCCCTGCCCGACGCCGAGTCGATGCGGGCCGTCGACCGTTGGGCGATCGAGGAGCAGGGGGTGCCCAGCCTGGATCTGATGGAGCGGGCCGGCGCCGGTGTCGCCCGCGCGGTGGAGCGGCTGGCCCCCGACGGCGTCGTGACGGTCCTCTGCGGCAAGGGCAACAACGGCGGCGACGGCCTGGTGGCGGCGCGCCTGTTGCGCGAGGCCGGCCGCGAGGTGAAGGTCATCTGCACGTCGCCGCCGGAGGAGCTCGCCGGCGACGCCCGGGCCAACCTCCTGGCCCTCCCCGGGGAGCCGCCGCTGCGCCTCGACGGGGCGCCCTGGGCGTCCGGCGGCGATGTCGCCCGGCAGCGCCGCGGCGATCCCCTGGCGGGAGCCGCGGCGCTGGTGGACGCCCTGCTGGGCACAGGCTTCCAGGGCGAGCCGCGCGGCGAGGTCGCGGCGGCGATCGACGCGATCGATCGATCCGGCGCGCCGGTCGTGAGCGTCGATGTCCCAAGCGGAGTCGACGCCTCCACCGGAGTCGTGAGCGGGGCCGCCGTCAGGGCGGCCGTGACGGTGACGTTCCACGCCGGCAAGCCCGGCCTCTGGATCAGGCCGGGGAAGGCGTTCGCCGGCAGGGTGGAGGTCCTCGACATCGGCATCCCCCGCGGCGCCCCGATGCGGGCCTCGATCGGGCTGGTCAACGACCGGGCGCTGGCGCTGCTGCCGAAGCGCGGCGCCGAGTCGACGAAGTTCGTCTCGGGGCACGTGCTCGTCGTGGGCGGCTCGAGAGGCCTGACGGGCGCCCCGGCGATGGCGGCGCGAGCCGCGATGCGGACCGGAGCGGGATACGTGACCGCGTTCGTGCCGGCCGAGGTGCAGCCGGTGCTGGCGACCGGCCGCACGCCCGAGCTCATGACCAGGGGTCTGCCGGGGAGCGACGGGTCGCTGAGCGAGCGGGGCGTCGGGGAAGTGCTCGAGGCGGCCGCCCGCGGCGGCTCGCTGGCGCTGGCGCTCGGACCGGGCCTCGGACGTCACGAGGACGCCGCCCGGTTCGCCCGGCGACTGGCCCGGGAGGTCCAGGTCGCGATGGTGCTGGACGCAGATGGCCTGGGCGCGCACGCCGGCCAGCTCAGCGAGCTGGCGATCCGCGGTGCGCCGACGATCCTCACCCCGCACGCCGGCGAGCTGGGGAGGCTGCTCGAGCTGGACAGCGCCGAGATCGAGCGCGAGCGCCTGCGCCACGTGCGCGAGGCCGCCGAGCTCTCCGGCGCGGTCGTGGTGCTCAAGGGCGACGACACGCTGATCGCCGAGTCCTCCGGTCGGGTGGCGATCAGCCCGGGCGGTAGCCCCGCTCTGGCCACCGCCGGCACGGGCGACGTGTTGACCGGCACGATCGGCGCGCTTCTCGCGGAGGGTCTGCCGGCGTTCGAGGCAGCGGCCGCCGGCGTGTTGCTGCATGCCCGCGCCGGGCGGGTGGCCGCGAGGACGGTTGGCGCCGCCGAGGCGGTGATCGCCACCGACGTGATCGAGGCGCTGGCCCGCGCCCGCGCTGAGTCCCTCTCCGGACGGCGCCGATGGCTGAGCGGGGGTCGGGCACGAGCTCCGGCGAACAGCGGTCCCCGACCGAGCGGGTGCGGGCCCGGGTGAACGTCGCGGCGATCGAGCGCAACTGCGCCACCCTGGGTGGGCTGCTGCGCGAGCAGACGCTTCTGTGCGCCGTCGTGAAGGCCGACGGCTACGGCCATGGCGCTGTGCCGAGCGCCCGCGCGGCTCTGGCGGGAGGCGCGAGCTGGCTGGCGGTCGCAGGAGCGCGGGAGCTGCGGGAGCTACGCGACGCGGGCCTCGATGACGTGCCGATCCTGGTCATGGGTGCGCTCACACCCGTGGAACTCGCCGAAACGCTCGCGGCGGGCGGGGACTTGGTGGTCTGGAACGAGTCCTACCTGGACGCGATCGCCACCGCCGGAGGCGGACGTGTCCACGTCAAGCTCGACTCTGGCATGGGGCGGCTGGGCGCCCGCGACCCCGAGCAGGCGACGAGGGTGGCGCAGGCCGCCGAGCGCACGCCCGGGGTGACGCTGGTCGGAGCGATGACGCACTTCGCCACAGCCGACGAGCTCGACGACGACGGCTTCTTCGATGGCCAGCTGAGCCTGTTCGAGCGCTGGGCCGGAGAGCTGCGCGCGAGCCGCCCGGGGCTGCTGGTGCACGCGGCCAACAGCGCCGCCACGCTACGCGAGGGGAGCTCGCAGTTCGACATGGTGCGCTGCGGCATCGCCGTCTACGGGATGGACCCATTCGGCCTGGATCCCGCCCCGCGCGGCCTCGAGCCGGCGCTCGAGCTCAGCTCCTACGTGGCTGACGTCAAGCCCTGCCCGGCCGGTCACAGCGTCGGCTACGGCCGGCGCTTCATCGCCAGCAGCGATACCGCGATCGCCGTGCTGCCCGTCGGCTACGGCGACGGCTGGCGCCGCGGCCTGTCGGGCAACGCCGACGTGCTGATCGGCGGCCGGCGCCACCCGCTGGTGGGCACGGTCAGCATGGACAGCATCACCGTCGATCTCGGGCCGCAGGCGGGCGAGGGCTCGATCGGAGCGGACGCCGTCCTGATCGGCCGGCAGGGGTCTGAGCGGATCACTGCCGAGGAGATCGCCGCCCGCCTTGCCACGATCAACTACGAGGTCACCTGCGCGCTCACGCCCCGGGTGAGAAGGGTCTACCACCGCGACGGCGCTCCGACCGACGCCGAGGAGGCGGGCGACGCGCCGCGCGCGGCGAGCCCAAACCCGGCATGAGCGACGGGCTGCAGGCGGCGCGCGAGGCGCTGGGGGGCGCGCGCGCCTGGTTGGTGGGCGGCGCGGTCAGGGATGCGCTGCTCGGCCGCCAGACGGCCGACTACGACGTCGTCGTCGCGGGCGACCCGGCCGAGGCGGCCCGTGCGATCGCGCGAGCGGGCGGTCGCGCGGCCTGCTTCGCGCTCTCCGAGGACTTCGGCTCCTGGCGCGTCGTCGCGCGCGACGGCAGCTGGCAGGTCGATGTCGAGCCGCTGCGAGCAGGCAGCATCGAGGAGGACCTCGCCCTGCGGGACTTCACGGTCAACGCGATCGCCCAGCCGCTCTCGGGCGGCGCGCCGATCGATCCGCTCGGCGGAGCGGAGGACCTGCGGGCGGGGCGGCTGCGGGTCACCGGTCCGGCGAGCTTCGAGCTCGACCCGCTCCGCGTGCTGCGGCTGGTGCGGGCCGCCGTGGAGCTCGGCCTCGCTCCCGACGAGCAGGCCCTGCGGGCCGCCGCCCGCAACGCGCCGGGGCTGGCGGGCGTCTCGGGCGAGCGGGTCTTCATCGAGCTGCGCCGGATCGTCGCGGCGCCCGACGCCCGCGCGGGGATCGAGATGATCGGCCGGCTGGGGGCCGGCGCCGTCGTGCTGCCCGAGCTCGAGGCGCTGCGAGGCGTCGAGCAGAGCGCCTACCACCACACCGACGTGTACGGCCACACGCTCGAGGTCCTCGACCGCGCCGTCGAGCTGACAGGGCCCGGCGGCCCGAGATCGGCCGACGCCGCCGAGGCGATCGGGCCGAACCTCGCGCCGCTCAGCGCGCTGCTGGCCGAGCCGCTCGCGGATCAGCTCAGCCGCGGCCAGGCGCTGCGCTGGGGGGCGTTGCTGCACGACGCCGCCAAGCCCCAGACGCGGGCGGTCCGCGGCGACGGGAGGGTGACCTTCATGGGGCACGACCGCCGAGGCGCCGATCTTGCACGCGAGGTGCTCGCGAGGCTCAGGACGAGCGAGCGGCTGCGCTCGCATGTCGCCGCACTGGTGCGCCACCACCTGAGTCTCGGGTTCCTGGTGCACGAGCCACAGCCGCTGGACCGGCGCACCGTCTATGCCTACCTGCGCGGCTGCTCGCCCGTCGAGGTCGACGTGACGCTGCTGTCCGTCGCCGATCGGCTGGCCACCCGCGGAGCGCGGGCCGACGAGGCGATCGAGGCTCACCTCCGCCTCGCCGGCGAGATGCTGGGCGACGCGCTCGGCTGGCGGGCGGCGGGCCCTCCGGCGCCTCCGGTGCGCGGCGACGTGCTCGCGCGGGAGCTGGGGATCGGCGAGGGGCCCCAGCTCGGGAGGCTGCTCGAGCGGCTGCGCGAAGCCAGCTACGTGGGCGAGGTGTCGACGCCCGAGCAGGCGGTCGCGCTCGCTCGCGGGCTGCTCGCGGGCGAGCGGGCCGCCGGCGGGCGCGCTTGACGTAGGATCCACCGCCATGGCCTCGGCGGACTGCATCTTCTGCAAGATCGTCGCCGGCGAGCTGCCCGCGCGGATCGTCGACGAAGACGAGCGGACGATCGCCTTCATGGACATCGCACCGGCGACCCGCGGCCACGCCCTGGTGATCCCCCGCCGGCACGCCCGCGACCTGCTCGAGGTGCCCGAGGACGACCTGCAGGCCACCGTGCTCGCCGCCCGGCGCCTTGCTGGGCGGATGACCGAGCGCCTGCGCGCCGACGGCGTGAACGTCCTGAACTCCTGCGGGGCGGCCGCCTGGCAGACCGTCTTCCACTTCCACCTCCACGTGATCCCCCGCTACGACGGGGATCCGCTGCGGCTGCCCTGGGTGCCGGCGGAGGGCGATCCCGAGCTGATCGCCGCCGCGGCGGAGGAACTGGTGGCGGGATAGCGAACTAACCAACCGCTACATCCGGGTGGTTGGCGTGTTCAAAGGCAGACATGAGACGCACTGAGACGGCCATACTCGCGAGCTTGCTGCTCGCCCTCATCGTGCCCGCGGCCGCTTCGGCCAAGCTGGCCGAAGTCGGCGTGATCGGTGCGACCAACCCGGTCACGACCCCCAGCTGCCCCGCCAGCCCCTGCCTGGCCGTCAGCCGCACGACCGGCTTCCAGGTCAAGATCGGCGCGGTTCACAACCCGCTGGCCATTCCCCGCAACGGGACCGATCGTCGCCTGGACGATCAGCCTGGGCAAGCCCAACGCGACGCAGGTCAAGTTCTTCGACACGAACGAGGGCGGCGTATCCGAAGCGGGGATCGCAGTGCTGCGCCCGCAGCCCAAACCCAACCTCACCTACAAGCTGATCGCCCAGAGCCCGCTGGTCAAACTGCAGTCCTACTTCGGGCAGACGGCCCAGTTCCCGCTGGAAACGACCATCCCCGTCAAGAAGGGCGACGAGGTCGCGCTGACCGTGCCGACCTGGGCGCCCGCGCTGGCGCTGGGCTTCGGCAACGACACCTCATGGCGGGCCAGCCGCCCGAAGAAGCAGTGCACGAGCACCGGCAGCCAGACGGCCCACACGCAGCTGAACACCTCGATCCAGTACTACTGCCTGTACCAGACCGCGCGCCTGACCTACAGCGCGACGCTGATCTCGACGCCCTGAGCCGCGGCGGCCACCGGACGGCCCGGCCCTAGGGGGCGCTCGCTCCGCCCGTCGGGCTGGAGGCCGATTCTTCAGGTTTTTTTTCGGCGGCTTTTTCTTCGCTGCCCGTGCCGCCCGACGCGGTTCCCGGGCTGGCCGAGCCTCCCGCTTCGGATTCGGCCGGTTTTTCGGTGCTCGATTCCGATTCGGAGGATTCGCCGCTGGCGGTCGTGCCGGTTTTCGTCGTCGAGGTTTTCGTCGTCGCGGTCGTCTGCTGCGTTGCGGCGGCCTTTTCGGCGCTCGTGTCGGTCGGCGGCGTGAGTTCGGGCGTCGTCTTGGGTACCGCGTCGGAGACGCTGCTGCCGCCGCAGGCCGCCAGCGTCAGGCCGCAGAGCACGAACGGCGCAAGCGGCCAGCGCGGCGCGCCCGCGGGTCAGCCTCACCGGATCAGCTCGTTCCGGCCCGCTGCCCCAGCGGACCCATCCGCCGGCCGCAGGTCGGGCAGTCGTTGAGATCCCTCTGGGACATCTGCCGGCACCAGGGGCAGAAGCGCAGGTTCTCGGCCGACCAGGGGAGCCGGGAGAGCGAGGGCGCCAGCGGCAGCACCTTGCCGACGATCTCGAGCGTCTCGCCCGAGTCGCGGTCGCGGTAGACCTCGCCTCGGCTCGGCCTCCAGCAGGACCTCGCGCCCCGTGGAGGGGTTGCGCAGGCGGTAGAGCTGTCGTGAAGTCATGTCCGGGGACTCTAGCGGAGGGGGTGGAGGTCCGAACGCGTCCCCGACGGCCGGCGGCCTTGCCGGGAACCGCGTCGGGGCGGGGATAGGCTGACCGCCCGTGCGCATCCTGATCTTCCACGGCTATCTGCTCGGCGGAACCGGCTCCAACGTCTACAACGCCCGGCTGGTCGAGGCGCTGGTGCGCCTCGGCCACGAGGTGCACCTGCTCAGCCAGGAGCGCCATCCCGAGGACCATGCCTTCCTCACGGCGGCGGGGGACTGGGACGACGGCGAGCTGCGCGTCCAGGAGCTCCCGGCGGCCGGGCGCGTCCGGGGCCCGGCCGCGCGACGCTGTACCGCCCCGACATCGGCGGCCTGCTGCCCGTCTACGTCGCCGACCGCTACGAGGGGCTCGACGCGCGAAGACGTTCGCGCAGTGCACCGAGGAGGAGGTGGAGCGCTATCTGCACGCCAACGTCGCGGCCGTCGCGGAGGTCGCCGCGCTGGCCGCGCCCCGAGCTCGCCCTGGCCAACCATCTGGTGATGGGACCCGTGATCCTCGCTCGCGGCGCTGCGTGGGCGGATCCCCTACGCGGTCAAGGTGCATGGCAGCGCGCTGGAGTACACCGTCAAGCCCGATCCGGAGCGGTTCCTGGCCACTCGCGCGTGAGGGGATCGACGGGGCACGCGGCGTGCTGGTCGGCTCCCGGCACACGGCCGAGAGCCTGTGGGAGGCGCTCGGCGACCCCGCACCTGCCGGAGCGGACCGGGCTGGGGCCCCCCGGCGTCGACGTGGAGCGCTTCGCGCCCGCGAGGCCGGCCGCAGCTGCGGCGGGGCTGCGGGGACTGGCGCGCGAAGCTGCGCGAGCGAGCCGGCGGAAGGCGTCCAGGGCAGGCGAGGGCAGCGCCTTCGACCGCGACGACCGATCTCGCCGCGGAGGCGATCGAGCGCCTGGATCCGCGAGCGCGACCTGCTGGTCGCCTACGTCGGCAAGCTGATCGTCAGCAAGGGCGTCGACCTGCTGCTGGCGAGCTGGCCGCTGGTGCTCGAGCGGTTGCCGCAGGGCACGCCTGGTCGTGGTCGGCTTCGGCGCCTACCGCCAGGGGCTGGAGGAGCTGATCGAGGCCCTGGCCGACGGCGATCTGGAGGAGGTCCGCCGGATCGCGCGGGCGGGACGCTCGCGCGAGGGGGGCTCGGAGCCCGAACGGCCCCTCCGGCACCTGCTGGCCTTCATCGACAGCCTCGCCGGGGAGCAACGCGAGCGTTACCTCGCCGCCGCAGCCGCGCTGCGCCGAGCGGGTCGTGCTGACGGGTCGCCTCGAGCACGAGCGAGCTGGCCGAGCTGCTGCCGGCATGCGAGGCACTCGTGGCGCCCGAGCACGTTCCCCGAGGCGTTCGGGATGGTGGCCGCCGAGGCTGCCGCCTGCGGCGCCCTGCCGGTCGTCGCAGCGGCACTCCGGCCTCGCCGAGGTGAGCCAGGCGCTGGCGGCGGCGGTGCCCCGTCAGGCGGCCCGGTGGCTGTCCTTCCCCGTCGACGACGGCGCCGTGCGGGCGCTCGCCGCCTGCCTGCTCGGATGGCTCACCGCCGGGCAGACGCTGCGCTCCAGCACTCGGGCGGGCCTGGTCGAGACGGTCCGCGGGCGGTGGTCGTGGGAGCGCGTCGCCGGCGGCGTGATCGCCGCCGCACAGGGCGAGCTGGGCGAGCTGGAGCGCCCCTGAGCGAGCCGCCGCCCGAGGGCGCCCGACGGCTCGGCGGGGCAACCGGCCCTTCGGATAGTGTTCCGCCCTCCGATGAGCTTCAAGCTCCATCCGCCAGCACGTCCCGGCGCCGCGAGGCGCCCTTTTCGCGGCCTGCGCGCCCGCGCGCTCTGCGGCCTGCCTGCTGCCTGCGCTGCGCTCGTGATCGCAGCGGGCTGCGGCGAAGTCAAGGGCGGCGACAACGCCAACCTGATCGAAGGCAAGAAGCAGTTCGTCGCCAAGTGCGGCTCCTGCCACACGCTGGCCCGAGCCGAACACCAAGGGCACCGTCGGACCGAACCTCGACGAAGCGTTCCTGGCAGACGTGAACGAAGGGCTCCAGCGCAGCACCATCCGCGGCGTCGTCGAAGGGCAGATCGAGAACCCCAACGCGGGGGGGGCGATGCCGAAGAACCTCGTCAGCGGCTCGGCGCGCAAAGACATCGCCGCTTACGTCTCCCAGGTCGCGGCGCTGCCCGGGAAAGACAGCGGGCTGCTGGCCAGCGCGGTCGAAGCGCCCGGCTGCGGGCAAGCCGGCCGTCGAGACAGGCGGCAAGCTGTCGATTCCGGCGAGTCCCAGCGGCCAGCTGGCATACGTGACGAACAAGGCCAGCGCGACCGCCGGCACGGTCACGATCGAAATGCCCAACATGTCGGGCGTCTCGCACAACATCGCCCTCGAACCCGGCGAACACGGCGCCAGCGGGAGCGGTCCAGCGCTGGGCAAGAGCGAATTCGTCACCAAGGGCACCGCGAAAGTCAGCGTCACGCTCAAACCGGGCACGTACACCTTCTTCTGCGAGGCCCCTGGTCACCGCGCCGCCGGTATGTACGGCACCGTCACCGTGAAGTAGCAGAGAGCCGCGGGCGCCGCACGAGCCGGCGTCCTCGCCTGCTCGTCTGCCTGCGCCCTTCAGGGTGTGCCCCGAAGGGGTGCGTCCTTGCCCGGCGTGGCCCGCGACTGATCGGCGCGGCCAGGGAGTAGCGCGTCGTCCCTTTCGCGCGTCGATCCGCCAGACTTCGGTCATGGCCAGGATCAGTCACAGCTTCACGATGGGCGTGGCGCCTGCGCAAGCCGAGGCGATGTTCGTGCGGGACATCGCTCCCGAGTTGCATCGGGACCGGGGCTTCTCACTCGAGCGGCAGGCTCCGGGGCGTCTGGTGTTCTCCGACGGCGTGGTCGATCCGGGACAGGTCTTCGATGCAGAAGAGGCCGCCACCGAGGAGACGGACGCCGACGCGAGATCTGCAGACGCTCCGTCCCTGGTGGCTGACTCAGAAGCTCCGCCAACCACGAAGGCGGCGACGCTCAGACCATCCCGAGGCGCGAACATGCCGGTGGCGAAATCCAGGTTCTACGGGGCGTTGCGACGGCTCACCGGACGGCAGATCAACGTCGACTTCGAAGCCGAGCCGACTGGCACACGGGTCACGCTGAGCGGAAGCGCCCAGCGCGACATCCGGGATGCCCTGTCGCGCCTGGGCCAGCCGGGACACTGGCCCGCGACAGCCGACGAGCCCCACGACTGACCACGACGCCGTTCCGCGCAGCCGCCCGCCTCTAGAGGACGGCCCGCAGCACCAGCACGAGCACGATCACCGCCACGGCCACGGCGAGCGCGTAGAGCAGCAGCCGGAACGCCTCGCCCTCCGAGCGCAGCGGGTTGAGCACGTCAGGCGACCGCGCCCGCGCTCGGCGTTCGGTGGACTCGCAGCGGAGTCAAGGACGCACCGAGCGACGTGTGCGCGAGCACACGTGGGGAGGTCAGGACGCAGAGCCGCGCCGCGTCCACGGGCGTCAGATGATGTAGACGGTCGTGTAGACGACCAGCCACATGATGTCGACGAAGTGCCAGTAGATCCCCGGCACCTCGACGCCGCGGTGCTCCTCGGGGCTGTAATGGCCCCGGAAGGAGCGGATCGTCACGAACAGCAGCAGCAGCAGGCCGATGAAGACGTGCGCGCCGTGCAGGCCGGTCAGCGAGAAGAAGATCGTCTCCTGGGCGCCGTCCTGGGGCGCGAAGCCGATGTTGGCGTACTCGTTGATCTGGATGAACAGGAACGAGCAGCCCAGCAGGAACGTCAGCAGCATCCCCGCCTTCAGCCCGAAGCGGTTGCCTCGCTTGATCGACTGCTCGGCCCAGTGGATCGTGAACGAGGAGGAGACCAGGATCGCCGTGTTGACGCCCGCGACTTCGACGGGGAGCGTGCGTGCCGGGTGCCGGCCACGGGTCGCCCTGGGCCACGCGGATGAAGAAGTAGGCCGTGAAGAAGGCCCCGAAGACCATGATCTCCGAGATGATGAAAAGCAGCATCCCCAGCAGCTGCGGCTCGACCCGCGAGCTGCGGTTGGCCGCGCGGCGGCCCGTGCGTGCTCCCCGTGGCCGTGCCCGCCGGGTGGGCGATGCTCGCAGCCTCCACCGCCTGCTCCTAGGCCGCCGGCGCGGGGGTCGGCGCGGCCTGCGGAGTCGACGACGACGTGTTCGACGTTGGCCGCCGTCGCGCCGCGTACCCGCTCGATCAGGTTCGAGCGCAGCCAGCCCGAGCGCTCGTCGGGCAGCGTGGAGATCACGACGTCGTCGACCCGGAACAGCTCGAGCGCGTTGATCGTCGCCGTGTAGGGGTCGGGGTCGCCGATCATGCCCGAGCTGAGCAGCCCGGCCTCGCCGAGCCGGTCGAGCATCCGCGCGAGCCGCGCCCGCGCCTCGCGGGGGGCATCGCCGCTGCCGTCCGCCTGGGGAACGACGGCGATGAACAGGTGCCGCTCGTCCGAGGCCATGCCCTTGAGGTGCGGCGATCAGCTCCTCGCCGCTGGAGGTCTTGTTGGCGATCACCAGCGTGACCTTGAAGGGCAGCCCCTCGTGCTCGATGTCCTGGACGACGTGCTCGACGGGCAGGCCGCTGGCGTTGCGGATCCGCTCGATCAGGTCCCTGCGCAGCCAGCCCGAGTGCTGGGCCGGGTAGGTGGAGACGATGATCTCGTCCGGCCGGTGCTCGGCGACGGCGTCCATCGTCGCCGAGAAGGGGTCGGGGTCGCCGACCTCGCCGGTCGCCTCGATGCCCTCGGCCGCGACCGCCGAAAGCGCCAGGTCGACGCGGACCTGCGCCGATTCGCGCACGGCCTCGTCGTAGATCACGAGGCCGGCCGACGGGTTGCTCATCGGCACGACCAGCCTGAAGCGGACCGGTCCCTCCGCCGCGCGGGCGCGGACGGCGTCCAGCAGCTTGGCGCCGCCCAGGGTGCGGTTGGCGACCACCAGGACTTCTCTCACGGCTTCCTCCTCATCGGCTGGGCTCCCGCAGCACGCCCGATCCGGCCGCGGCCGGCGTCGGCGCGAAGATGCCGTGCACCGCTCCCGGGACGCCGTACTCGTACGGGCCGCCCACGACGGTCGGGACACGGTCGAAGTTGAACACCGGCGGCGGCGAGGAGACCTGCCACTCGAGCGTCATCGCGCGCCACGGGTTGGACACCGCGACCGGGCCGCCCCGCCAGCTGGTGACCATGTTGTAGACGAACACCAGCGTGCTGGCGCCCAGCGCGAAGCTGGCCAGCGAGATGAACAGGTTGAGGTCGGCGAACTGGCGAGGCGTAGGTCGAGACGCGGCGCGGCATGCCCTGCAGGCCGAGGATGTGCATCGGCGCGAAGGTCAGGTTGAAGAACACGAACGTCGTCCAGAAATGCCATCTGCCCAGGCGCTCGTCGTACATCCGCCCGGTCATCTTCGGGAACCAGTAGTAGACGCCCGCGAAGATCGTCATCAGCGAGCCGCCGAACAGCACGTAGTGGATGTGGGCGACGATGAAGTAGGTCGCGCTGACGTGGATGTCGAACGGGATCATCGCGAGCATGATCCCGCTGATCCCGCCCAGCGTGAACGTGCGTGATGAACCCCAGGGCGAACAGCATCGGCGTGTCCAGGTGCAGCACGCCCCGCCACAGCGTCGCCAGCCAGGAGAAGATCTTGATCCCCGTCGGCACGGCGATGATCGCGGTCGTGATCGCCATCGGGATGCGGATCCAGGCGGCCATCCCGGAGGTGAACATGTGGTGCGCCCAGACCGTGAAGCCCAGTGCCACGATCGCCAGCAGCGAGAAGGCCATCATGCGGTAGCCGAAGATCGGCTTGCGCGACTTGACCGCGATCACTTCGCTGACGATCCCGAAGCCGGGCAGCATCATGATGTAGACGGCCGGGTGCGAGTAGAACCAGAAGACGTGCTGGTACATCAGCACGTCGCCGCCCTTGGCCGCGTTGAAGAAGTTGAAGTGCAGGCCCCTGTCGAGCAGGACGAAGAACTGCGAGGCGGCGATGAAGGGCGTGGCGATCACGACCAGCAGCGAGGTCGCGAAGTTCGCCCACACCAGCAGCGGCATCCGGAAGAAGCTCATGCCCGGCGCCCGCATCGTGATGATCGTGACCAGGAAGTTCAGCGCGGTCATGATCGAGGAGGCGCCGGCGAACTGCACGCGCGACCGAGAAGAACGTCTGCCCGACCGGCGCGCTGTCCGACAGCGGCGCGTAGGCGGTCCAGCCGTCCGCGAAGGCTCCGCCCGGCGCGAAGAAGCTGGCCAGCATCATCACCCCCGCCACCGGCAGCAGCCAGAAGGACAGCGCGTTCAGCCGCGGGAAGGCCATGTCGGGCGCGCCGATCATCAGCGGGATCACGAAGTTGCCAAGGCCCGCGAACACGGGGATGATGAAGAGGAAGATCAGCAGCGAGGCGTGGACCGAGAACAGCCCGTTGTAGGTGTTCGCGTCGACGAATTGCGATCCCGGCTGGGCCAGCTGTGCACGCATCAGCATCGCGATCAGGCCGCCGACCAGCAGGAAGAAGAACGAGTTGACCGTGTACTGGATGCCGATCACCTTGTGATCGGTGTTGATCCGGAAGTAGTCCTTCCACGTGTAGGCGCCGTGGCCGGAGTGGTCCTCCGGACGCGTCTTGCGCCCCGCCGCCCAGTAGAACCAGTAGTCGAAGCCGCCGATCCCGACCAGGAACGCGAGCGGCACCGTGATCAGCGAGAGCGTCAGGATCGCTTCCCCGGAGAGGTAGTGGGTGTAGGT
This sequence comes from uncultured Solirubrobacteraceae bacterium, assembly GCA_963760785.1. GTDB lineage: Bacteria > Actinomycetota > Thermoleophilia > Solirubrobacterales > Solirubrobacteraceae > Palsa-744. The sequence goes on from CAVXEL010000004.1 coordinate 33,066, forward strand.
GCCGTGGCCGGTCGACATCCGCACGAGCCAGGTCAGGCCGGCCGCGAAGGCGACGCCCAGCACCATCAGGACGCCCGCCCGATAGAAGCCCGGAGCTTTGATCCTGGCGGCCATCAGCGTGTCTCCCTCGAGGCTGTCATCGCCGTCGCGGACATTATCCCGTACCGCCCGTCGAGGTCGACGCGCCCGGCGCGGCGCCCGCGCCGGCGCTGGTCTGGCTTGCGATCCAGGCGTGGAAGCGTTCCTCGCTGACGACGTGGACGGTCGAGCGCATCAGCGAGTGGCCCGAGTCCGCAGAGCAGGTTGCAGACGACCGGGTAGCTCCCCAGCTCGTCGGGAGTCGCCCGCCAGTGGGTCGTGATCCCGGGCACGGCGTCCTCCTGGATGCGGAAGGCGGGGATCCAGAAGGCGTGGATCACGTCCCTGGAGTGGATGTTGAACTCGACCGATTCGCCCTCGGGGATGTAGAGCTTGGTGCTGTACAGCGGCGCGCCGCCGGTGATCGACCGGGGGTATTCGTAGCTCCACGCGAACTGCTGGCCGTAGACCCCGACCTGGATCTCGCGGGCGGGCTTCTTCTCGTTTTCGTGGAGCACGACGAAGGAGTAGCCCACCAGCCCCAGCAGCAGGACCGTCGGAATCGCCGTCCAGAAGACCTCCAGGCGCGTGTTGCCGTGAATCGGCGGCCCATCCTTGAGCTCCTCGCCGGGCCGCATCCTGAACTGCCAGACCGAGTAGAGGATCACCGTCACGACCAGCACGAAGATCGGGATCGACGCGATCACCAGCACGTGGTAGAGCCGGTCGGTGTTGTGGGCCTGCGTCGAGGCCGCCGACGGGAACCAGTGGATGGCGAAGCTGATCACGATCGCGATCGCGATCGCGATCAGGGCCGCGACGGCCGCGATGGCGAGCGAGCGGTTCCTAGGCACGGTGGCCGTCCGGGCCGCTCGCGGGGGGTGACTGTCCGGCGCTCCTCCTCATCGGGCCGGGATCCTAATGCCTCCGTCCCCGGACCGCTCCGAGCTTGACGGCGAGGCGCCCGCCTAGTAGATTGAGGCAATAGTTGCAAGCGCGTTGGCTGGCGCTTGCGGCCGGCACCGGCAGGGTAGGTAGGCAGCGCGAGACGGTTTGCGGTTGGGCTAGACGGGAGCGCGGACACCATGCAGGTTCACGAGGGCATGAGTCGGATGGTCCTGACGGTGGGGCCGGGACACACGCTGAGAGCGGTCGCCAGGCTGATGGCCGAACGCACCGTCGGAGCCGCCGTCGTGATGGACCCCGACGGCCACGGCCCGGGGATCATCACCGAGCGCGACATCCTCATCGCCGTCGGCTCCGGGCAGGATCCCGACCAGGAGTCCGTCGCCGAGCACCTGACCCGCGACGTCGTCTACGCCGCTCCCGACTGGTCGCTCGAGGAGGCCGCGGCCGCGATGGTCCGCGGAGGTTTTCGCCATCTGATCGTCCTCGACAGAGGCGAGACGGTCGGAATCCTGTCGGTCCGCGACGTGGTTCGTCGCTGGACCGAGGATGGCGCGATCTGTCCGGTGCCAGCCCGGGTGGCCGTGGGGTGAGAGGGGCGGTGTGCCCGCCCGGGGGGGCGGGCACACCCTCACCGCAGTGGCCGGGCGCGGCTGAGGGACCGCGCCCGGCGCTCCACGGCGTGCTCTAGGCCTGCCGGGACAGCCGGGCGCCCGCTCCTGCCCGCAGCGCGGCGAGGCCGCCCAGCGCCGTGCAGAGGAGTGCCAGCGCCGCGAACACAGCCAGGGTCGCGCCGGTGCTGGGCCAGATCGGGCCGCCGCTTTCACCCGCCAATGAAGGCGCCAGCGCGGCGAGCGCGACGTCGTAGGCGGCGATCGAGATCGACACGATCGCCATTGCCAGCGCCAGCGCCGTGCCGGCCGCCGAAGCCAGTCGCAGCGAGCGTGCGGAGACCTCGACCCGTCGCAGGACGAGCCGCGGGGCGAGGCCGCAGGCCAGTGCGGCCGCCAGCCCCGAGGCCCACCAGGTGAGCATGACCGCCAGCTTTGTGGCCGTCGAGCGGACGGCCAGGTCGCCCGGTCCGATCGCGATCAGCGTCGCCGTCACGAGGACGAACAGCGCGACGCCACCGACGGGAAGCGCCAGGCACGCGGCCAGCCGCCAGTCCCTGTGCCGCCGGGCGTGGACCAGTGCCTGCCACAGGAGCGGGAGTCCGCCCACGGCGACCGCAACCGACCCGAGCAGCGCCCCGAGGACGACCGCTTCGTGCAGGCCCGTGAGCACGTCCTGGCGGTGGCCCGCCAGCGAGTACTGGCCCGCCTCGGTCTCCTTGGCGAATCCGCCGCCGAGAACCGAGAGGGCGATCCAGCACCCGAACAGGCCGCATACCGACAGGCGCATGCGGTCCCTCGGCGTGGCCCGCACCCGGCCCGGACCAGGCCTCAGGTGCGCCTCCAGAGCCCCGCGCAGAAGCGAGGCGAGCCCGCCCGGGCTCGGGGGATCGTCCTCCAGCAGGGCGAGCACCTCCTCGCGGTAGCGGCCGCGCCACGGCTCGGGGTAGAGCGCCAGCAGCGCTCCGCCGAACCGGGCCCGCGAGCGATGCCGCCGGGCGCTCAACCCGCCGCTCCCGCCGCCCGTAGTCGCGTCAGGCCTGTGTCGGCGACGCTGGCAAGCGTCCGCAGCTGGCTCTCCAGCGCGCGGGAGCCCGCTCCGGTGATCCGGTAGGGGCGCCTGCGGCCCTCGTGCGGCACGGCTTCGATCAGTCCCTGCGCCTCGAGCCTGGACAGCGCTCCGTAGAGGGTGCCCGGGCCGAGGTGCACACCCGCCATCTGCTCGATGTCGTCGACCATCGCATAGCCGTGCTTGGCGCCCCCGGCCAGGCTCGACAGGACCAGCACGCCCGGGTCCGACCACCTGCCCGGCTGCTGCTCGCTCCTCGCCATGCTCGCCCTCCGCGCCGCCGGCGCGCTCGGGCGGGACCTTCGCGGACGGCCCCGCTAGTTCGTCAGGCGATGTATCGTATCACGATATAGTCGCCCGCCTTGGCGAGCGGCGCTCTAGCCGTCGCCGTGAACGTCGAGGGGAAGCTGGTCCACTTCCCTGCGGGTGTCTTTGATCCAGCGCACCAGGCAGCCGATCGTGAGGATCACGCCGACCACGGTCAGCTCGATGAAGGTGGTGATGCCGATCAGCGACAGCGTGATCCCGAGCGCCGTCAGCACCGGGAGGATCGAGGGCCCGGGCAGGTGGATGTCCTCGCCGACCGGCGGGGCGTCGGGCTCGAGCGGGCTCACGAGACGTAGACCGCCGCGATCACGAAGGTGATGCCGAACATGAACATGCAGATCGCGCCGACGATCAGGCCGGTGCGGATGTTCTTGCGTGCGAGGCGTCGGGTCATCATGGCCGGGGGAGAATACCTCCTGCAGGCGCCAGGCTAGATGGTTGATTCCACGGCGGTGTGCCGTGGTTCCGGGGGTGCGGATGGTCGAGTCGGCCTAGGACGCAGGGCGAAGGCCTTGCTGGTGGCAAGGTCGAGGCCGAGGACGCCGGCCGGCGAAGGCCAGACGTGCCACCGGCGGCGCAGGGTCGTGGAATCAACCATCTAGAGGTGGGCATCGGCGACCATCGCGCAGAACAGCAGCGCCAGGTAGGCCAGCGAGTACAGGTACAGGCGCAGCGCGCTGCGCCTGTCCGCGCGGCGGTACAGCCGCACGGCGCCGGCGATGAAGCCCAGCCCCAGCGCCAGCGAGGCGACCAGGTAGATCGTCCCGAATCCGCCCGCGCAGAACGGCAGCTGCGTGACGGCGTAGAGCAGGATCGAGTACAGCAGGATCTGACGGCGGGTCTCGGCCTCGCCGCGGACGACCGGCAGCATCGGCACGCCGACCTTGCGGTACTCGTCCTTCATCAGCAGCGACAGGGCCCAGAAGTGGGGGGGAGTCCAGAAGAAGACGATGAAGAACAGGATCACGGCCGTGCCGCTGACCGACCCGGTCACCGCCGCCCAGCCGACCAGCGGAGGGACCGCGCCGGCGGCGCCCCCGATCACGATGTTCTGCGGCGTGCGGCGCTTCAGCCACACGGTGTAGACGAACACGTAGCCCAGGAAGCCCGAGAACGACAGGGCCGCTGCCAGCGGGTTGACCGTCAGCGACAGCTCGAGCACCGACAGCGCCGCCAGCAGGCAGCCGAACAGCAGCGCCGAGCGCGGCGCCACGCGACCCGAGGGGATCGGGCGGTTCGCCGTGCGCGACATCAGCGCGTCGATGTCGCGGTCGAACCAGTGGTTGACCGCGCCCGCCCCGCCGGCCGAGAGATAGCCGCCCAGGCAGGTCAGCGCGACCAGCCCGGGAGAGGGATCGCCCGCGACGTACATCGTCGCGATCGTCGTCAGCAGCAGCAGCGACTGGACCTTGGGCTTGGTCAGCTCCAGGTAGTCGCTCAGCAGCGCCAGCGTGCGCGGGGCCAGGCCGACTCGAGTCGCCTCGAGGGCTGGTGCCGCGCCGCTGGCCCTGGCCAGGCCCATCAGACTCCGACCTGCCGCGCCCCTGCCGGGGCGGTCGCCGCGCCGCCTGCGCCGGGAGCGGCGCTGCGCCGCTCGATCTCGCGCCGGATGTCCTTCATCGGTTCGGCCGAGCGCACCAGCGGGATCACGTCGAAGTTGTTGACCGGCGGCGGCGAGGTGCTGAACCACTCCAGCGTGTTGGCGTGCCAAGGGTCGGGGCCGGCGATGGCACCGTGCTTGAGGCTGCGCACCACGTTTATCACCGTGACCCCCACGCCCAGCGCCAGCATGAACGAGCCGACGGTCGAGATCAGGTTGTAGAGCTGGAGGTGACCCACGTTGTCGTACTCATAGACGCGACGGGGCATGCCGTCAAGGCCAAGCACGTGCTGGATCAGGAAGGTGGTCAGGATCCCGAGGAACATCAGCCAGAAGCTCACGTGGCCCAGGCCCTCGCTCAGCATCCGCCCGCTCATCTTCGGGAACCAGTAGTAGATCGCCCCGAAGATCGGCAGCACCGCCCCGCCCAGCAGCACGAAGTGCAGGTGGGCGACCACGAAGTACGTTTCGTTGACCTGCCAGTCGATCGGGAAGGTCGCCAGGAAGACGCCCGACAGGCCGCCGATCAGGAAGATCGCGACCGCCCCCGCGCAGAACAGCAGCGGCGTCTTGAATTCGATCGACCCGCGCCACAGCGTCGCCACCCAGTTGAGGATCTTCACGCCGGTCGGCACGGCGATGAAGTACGAGCTGAGCATCACGAACACCAGGATCGCCTCGGGTATCGGGGCGGTGAACATGTGGTGCGCCCACGTCAGGAAGCCCAGGAAGGCGATCGCCACGGTCGAGGCCGCGATCGCCTTGTAGCCGAAGATCGGCTTGCGGGCGAACACCGGCAGGATCTCCGAGATGATCCCGAACCCGGGCAGCACCATGATGTAGACCTCGGGATGGCCGAAGAACCAGAACAGGTGCTGCCACAGGACCGGCGAGCCGCCCTCGGTGGGATCGAAGAAGTGGGTGCCGAAATGCCGTTCGGTCAGCAGCATCGTCACCGCCGCGGCGATCACCGGCAGGGCGAAGATCAGCAGCACCGCGTAGGTGAGGATCGTCCAGATGAACAGCGGTATCCGCCCCCAGCTCATGCCGCGGGCGCGCATGTTGGCGATCGTCGCGTAGAAGTTGATCGCGCCGAGCAGCGACGACAGGCCCGTGAGGTGGATCAGGTAGATCCAGGCGTCCTCGCCCCCGCTGGGGGAGTAGGTGGAGTTGGCCAGTGGGATGAAGCTGACCCAGCCGGCTTCGGGCGGGTTCCAGAAGATCGAGGCGTAGAACACCAGCCCGCCTGCCAGCAGCAGCCAGTAGGAGAGCGCGTTCAGGCGGGGGAAGGCCATGTCGCGGGCGCCGATCATCAGCGGCACGAAGTAGTTGGCGAGGCCCGCCATCATCGGCACGACGAACAGGAACACCATCGTCGTGCCGTGCATGGTGAAGAGCTGGTTGTACGTCGTCGGGGTGACCAGCGTGTTGTTCGGCGCGCCGAGCTGGAGGCGCATCATCAGCGCCTCGACGCCCCCCAGCAGGAAGAACGCGAAGGTCGTGACGATGTACATGATCCCGATCCGCTTGTGATCGGTGGTCGTGATCCAGCTCGTCCAGCCACCCGACTCGCGCTCGACGCTGTGCGCGCTCACCTGGGGGACCGGGGCTACATAGGTGGCCATGTCTTGCGCTGGTCTCCTCGTGTCCTAGGGGTTTTCGACCTGGCCGGCGCCAGTCTGTCGGCCAAGCCTCGCCCGCGCTTCCTTGGCGGCCGCGTTGGCTTCGGCGATCTCGGCTTTCTGGGTGGCGAGCCATGCTTCGAACTGCGCCGGGGGCACAGCCCTGACGGAGGCGATCATGCGTGCGTGGGCGCGTCCGCACAGCAGCGCGCACTGACCGCGGAAGAGGCCCGGCTTGGCGATCTTGAACCAGGTGTAGTTGTGGTAGCCGGGGACCGCCTGGAACTTCCCACCGAGTTCGGGGATCCACCAGGAGTGCACGACGTCGGCCGAGACGATGTCCAGCGTCACGGTCGTGTTGGTCGGCACGACCATCTGCTGGTAGGAGTAGGGGGCCCCCAGGCCGTCCGGTTCGCTGGCGCCGGGGTAGACGAACTGCCATATGTACTGACGGCCGATCACCTGGATGTTCAGCGATTTGCCGTTCGGCGGCAGCTTGCGCTCGGCGCTCGCGAACAGGAGGTCGTTGTTGCCGGCCAGCCGCACGCCTTCGGCGCCGGAGTTGGGCGGGTTCTGGATCGAGGAGAGCTTCGAGAAGGTGACCACCGCCAGCGCGACCAGGATCACCGCGGCGGCGACCGTCCAACCGATCTCCAGGCGCGTGTTCCCGCGGATCTGCGCGGGGACCACGCCCTTGCGGGAGCGGAAGCGGATCAGCGCGTAGAGCAGGCCGCCCTCTACCGCGACGAACACCACCAGGGCTATGTACAGGGTGATCTTGTAGAGGCTGTCGATCTGGTTCGCGTTCGGCGAGCCGCCCGACTGCGGCGTGAAGAACGCGAGCGTTGTGGGGATCACGTGGCCCAAGGCGGCGGGGATTCTATTCAGGCCTGGACGGGACGCGCTTGATGACGTTTGCCACGAGGCCGCGCTAGCGTCCGGAGAAGCGGGCTGGGCGCTTTTCCACGAACGCGATGGCGCCCTCGACCGAGTCCTCGCTGCCGGCCATCTCCCGCTGGATCTGAGCCTCAAGGTCGAGCTGCTCGGGCATCCGCGCGTAGAGCCAGTTGTTCAGCTGGCGCTTCGTGCCCGCGTAGGACAGCGTCGGACCGGCCGCGAGCCTCGCCGCCAGCGCCCCCGCCTCGTTGCGCAGCTGCTCGTCGGGGACGACGCGGTTGATCATTCCCCACTCCAGCGCCGTGGCGGCAGGCAGGCGTTCGCCCAGCATGCAGAGCTCGGTCGCGCGCGCCAGGCCGATCCGCGTCGGCAGCCACAGCGACGAGCCGCCGTCGGGCACCAGGCCGATGTTGACGAATGCCAGCAGGAAGTAGGAGCTCTCGCCGGCCACGATCAGGTCGGAGCACAGCGCCAGCGAGCAGCCGATCCCGACGGCCGGGCCGTTGACCGCGGCGATCACCGGCTTGGGGAGCTCGCGGATGCCGACCATGATCGGGTGGTAGACCTCGGTGAGCTGCTTGTAGACACCGTCCGGTCGCTCCTGGACGCTGGCCGCGCCGCCGAGCTCGCGCAGGTCGGCGCCGGAGGAGAAGCCGCGGCCGGCACCCGTGATCATCACGGCGCGGACCTCATTGTCGTCGCGGCACCGCTCGACCGAGCGCATCAGGTCCGCGCCGAACTGGGCGTTCCAGGCGTTGAGCGTCTCCGGGCGGTTCAGCTCGATCGTCGCCACGCCCTCCTCGATCGTCAGGTTGACCGTCTCAAGCTGGGTGTCGGGCTGGCTCACTCGAGCTCCTCTCGTCGTGCGGTTGAGCGGGCGGAAGGGACGGCCGAGGGCCGCTTTGCGGCGCCTGGCGCGCGTTGATCCTATGGTGTATCCGATGGCACGGCCCGTGATCGGCATCTGCACCGCGATGGAGAAGGCGCGCTGGAGCGTCTGGGATCTCGACGCGGCGCTGCTGCCGACGAACTACATCGACGCCGTCCAGCGCGCCGGCGGGATGGCGCTGATGCTCCCACCCGACGAGCAGCTGGTCGAGGAGCCCGAGGAGGCCCTGGCGCTGCTGGACGGCCTGGTCCTCGCCGGCGGGGCGGACATCGACCCGGCCTGCTACGGGCAGCCGGCCGACCCGCACACGGTCGACACGGTCCCCGAGCGCGACCGCTTCGAAATCGCGCTGGCCCGCGGGGCGATCGAGCGCGACATCCCGCTGCTGGGCATCTGCAGGGGCATGCAGCTGATCAACGTCGCCCTGGGGGGCACGCTGATCCAGCACCTGCCCGACCGGTTCGGCCACGGTGATCACCGGCGGGTGCTCGGCAGCTTCGACGGCTCAGACCACGACGTGAGGCTGCTCGACGGCACGCTCGCCCAGCAGGCCGCCGCCGGAGCCACGGTTCACGCCACCAAGTCCCACCACCATCAGGGCGTCGACTGCCTGGGCGCGGGGCTCGTCATCAGCGGCGTCTCGGCGCTCGAGGACGACCTGGCGGAGGCGATCGAGATTCCCGACAGGCGCTTCGTGCTCGGCGTGCAGTGGCATCCCGAGGCCGATGAAGCCAGCACCGTGATCGCCGCGCTGGTCGCGGCCGCCTCCCGCTCGGCGCTCACCGGCGCCGTCGAGTAGCCCGCCCCCGCCCCGGGGAGCGGGGGCGCCGTGCCTATACTCCCGGCGCGTGCGGCTGTCCAAGGCGATCCGAGCGACCGCGTGGGGGATGGTCGCGGCGGGTGTCTGCGCCCCGCTGCTGCGCAAGCGCGTGGCCGCGCCGCCGCTGGTGATGCAGACGGTCGCGTTCGCCGCGCCGGTCGGCCTGGCCGTCGCGGTGCGCCGCTCGCCCCGTCGCGACGTGGCGGTCTGCGCGCTGAACATGTGGGCCTACCTGGCGGCCTACAAGTCCCCCCACGACGACCCCGCGGCCCAGCAGGATCGCGTGCACGTCGACTACCCGATCCGCGCCGACCGGGCGATCGGCCTGGGCGAGCTGCCGAGCACCCGCCTGCAGCGAGCGCTGGCCCGCACGGGACCGGACGGCCCGGAGTGGCGCGCGCTGGACAGGGTGCTGGTGTGGGCGCACTGGAGCTGGTTCGTGGTCCCCCACGGCACGCTGCTCTACATCCTGGTGCGCGACCCGCGGCGCTTCTCCCGTGCGGCGGCGATGACCTACGCGGTGTTCGACCTGGGCGCGAGCTTCTACTGGGTCCTGCCGACCGCGCCGCCCTGGTACGCCTCGGTCTCCGAGGAGGGCGTCCCCCGCGCCGGCAGCCAGGTCGAGGTGCGGCGCATGATGGTCGAGTACGGCGAGCACTTCTGGCAAGACGGCTGGGGCTCTCTCTACAGTGTCCTGGGAGGCAATCCTCTCGCCGCGATGCCCTCTCTGCATTTCGCCACATCCGTGATGGCCGCGCTCCTGCTCGCCGAGACGGGGCCGATCGCCGGCGCCCTGGGGTTCACCTACGCGGCGACGTTGGGATTGGCGCTGGTCTATCTGGGCGAGCACTACGTGGTGGACCTGATCGCCGGCGCGGCGCTGACCGGGGCGGTGCGGGGCCTGGAGCCGCGGGCGGGCCCGAGCCTGACCCGCATCGGGCGCGCGATCGGGGCGCTGGAGGAGATCGCGCACAGGACGGTCTGAAAGCGGACGGCGGGAGCGAGATGGCAGGGAGCGTGCAATCCGGGGGGAGCTCGGCGGGGCAGGCGCAGGACGGGCGCCGGCGTTCGCACGCGGCCGAGGAGGAGATGCCGCGTGTGCGGCTCAACCGGCGCCAGTTCGTCGCCTTCGCGGTGTTCGTCCTCTCCGCCGTCGGCTTCCTCTACTTCGTGCTGCCCAAGCTCACCGGGGCCGCGACGACGGTGCACCGGATCGAGCGTGGCGACACGTGGTGGATCGCCGTCGGGGTCGCACTGGAGGCGCTGTCCTTCGCGGGGTACGTGATCCTGTTCCGCGCCGTGTTCGTCGGCCCCGACGGCGGGATCTCGGGCGGGCGGATCGGCTGGAAGGAGAGCTACGAGATCACCATGGCCGGGCTGGCGGCGACGCGCCTGTTCGCCGCGGCCGGGGCGGGGGGCGTGGCGCTGACGGCCTGGGCGCTGCGCCGCTCGGGCATGGAGCCCCGGCTGGTCGCATGCAGGATGGTCGCCTTCGTCGTGCTGCTTTACGTGGTCTACGCGGGATCGCTGCTGATCGACGGTCTCGGCCTCGGCACGGGGCTGTTCCCGGGCGGCGGCTCGTTCGCCATCACGATCGTGCCGGCGATCGTCGCGGCGGTGCTGTTCGCGATCGTCGGCGCGATCTCGCTGCTGCCCGGCGACTTCGAGCGGCGCCTGGTCGCCTGGGCGCCCGCCTCCGGGCGGATGCGGGGCTTCCTGGCCGCGTCGGCCACGGTGCCCGCGCTGGCCGCCAGCGGAGTGCGGACCGCGATCGCCCTCGTTCGCTCGCGCGATGTCAAGCTGCTCGGCGCGCTGGCGTGGTGGGGCTTCGACATCTCGGTGCTCTGGGCCATGTTCCACGCCTTCGGATCCCCGCCGCCGTTCACCGTCATCTGGATGGCCTACTTCATCGGGACGCTCGGCAACCTGCTGCCCCTGCCGGGCGGCCTGGGGGGCGTGGAGGGGGGGATGATCGGCGCGTTCGCCGCGTTCGGCGTCAACCTCGAACTGGCCGTCCTGGCCGTTCTGTCCTACCGCGCGATCTCCTTCTGGCTGCCGACGGTTCCTGGCGCGGTGGCCTACTTCCAGCTGCGCCGTACGGTCGCCCGGTGGCGGATCGAGGACCTGGAGTCCTCACCGGCGAGGCGCAAGGAAGGGACCGGCTCGGCAGCCACGGCGGGCGTGTGAGGGAGCGCGGGGCCGGACGCGGATCAGGCGGCGGCGCCCGGGTCCGAACTGATACACCACCCCGATGGTGGTACACTATACAAAGTAAAGTGCCGTGTGGGCGCGAGCGTGCGGTCGCTCTCAGGCGAGAAACGGAGAAGCGATGAGCGAGATCGAGAACGTGATCATCATCGGCAGCGGGCCGGCGGGCTACACGGCGGCGCTGTACACGGCGAGGGCGAACCTCGACCCGTTGGTGATCGAGGGCTTCGCGTGGGGCGGGCTGCTCCAGCAGACGACCGACGTGGAGAACTACCCGGGCTTCCCCGAGGGCGTGATGGGGCCGGAGATGATGCAGCGGTTCCGCGACCAGGCCGAGCGGTTCGGCGGGCGGCTGGTGACCGACCAGGCCGACCGGGTCGAGCTGTCGAGCGAGCCGGGTGGCATCCACAGCGTCTGGGTTGGAGATGTCGAGCATCGTGCGCGCACGGTCGTCCTGGCGATGGGGGCCGAGCACAAGAAGCTGGGGGTCCCCGGCGAGGAGCAGCTCTCCGGGCGCGGCGTCAGCTACTGCGCGACGTGCGACGCGGCCTTCTTCAAGCAGGCGCCGACGATCATCGTCGGCGGCGGGGACTCGGCCATGGAGGAGGCGATCTTCCTGTCGAAGTTCGCCTCCAAGGTGACGGTGGTCCACCGTCGGGAGGACTTCAGGGCCTCGAAGATCATGCTCGAGCGGGCCCGCGCCCAGCAGAACATCGAGTTCCTGACCCCCTACACCGTCAAGGAGTTCGTGGCCGGCGGAAACGGCGCGCTGGGCCACGCGGTGCTGCTCAACGTCGACACCGGCGAGGAGCTGGAGACGCTCGTCTCGGGTGGCTTCATCGCGATCGGACACGAGCCGCAGTCGGGACTGGTCCGCGGTCAGGTGGAGCTCGACGAGAGCGGCTACGTCGTCACACAGGGGCGCTCCACCAGGACGGCCAAGCCCGGCGTGTTCGCCGCGGGCGACCTGGTCGACCACACCTACCGGCAGGCGATCACGGCGGCCGGCTCCGGCTGCCAGGCGGCGCTGGACGCCGAGTGGTACCTGCGCGACACGCCCGGCGTGCCGATCCCCGAGGGCATGCCCCTGGGCGACCCCGCCGAAGCGCAGTGGGCGCCGGCGGCGGACAGCGTCTGACCCGGCGCACGGAATAGTCTCGCCGTCATGACTGCAACGGCGGGCGGGGCGGCTGGGTCGCGGGCGCGAGAGCTCGGCGCGCTGGCCGTGGCGATGGCGCTGGCCATGGTCCTCGCTTCGCACGCGCGGGCGGCGGCGAACCCGCAGCTGACGCCCACCTACATCCCCAATGGCTTCGTCCACGACGAACGACCGGCGTCGCTGGTGGATGAAACGCTGGCGCAGCTCGACTCCTACGGGATCGGGCAGGCGATACTGCCGATGCCGAAACTGGCGCGCGACGGGACGATCAGGATCCCCCGCAAGGAGACCAGGATGATCCCCCTGTGGGTGGCGCGAACCGCGGCGTACAACGCGGCCCACGGCACCCACATCGTCCTCGTGGGGGTCCTCGACGGCAGGACGAAGGGCAAGAGCCTCGACCTGGAAGAAGCAGGCGTGCGGGCGCACGTGGTGTCCTCGATCGAAACGATCCTGTCGATGGGGATCGGTGGGGTGCAGCTCGACTTCGAGCCCTACCCGCACTCGCCCGGCTTCGTGGCGCTGCTGAGGGAAATCGACGGGGCGTTCGCGCGCCTGGGCTTCGACGGCCCGCTGTCGGTCACCGCACCGGCCCACCTTGCGACTTGGCCGCCGGCCTACCTGAGCGAGGTCACGGCTCACCTCAGCGAAGTCGACCCGCTCTTCTACGATGGCGAATTCAGCAGCGCGACCGCCTACCAGCGCTGGGTGCGGGAAGGGCTGGCCTACTACTCCGCCAACGCGGCCTCGTCGGCCAGGATCGTCCCGATGATCCCCTCCTACGGGGCCAACCGCTGGCACAGCCCGTCGATCGAAGACGTGGCGAGCGCCACGGGTGCGCTGCGTGAAGCGCTGGAAGCCGGCAGCAGGGTGAACGGCGCGGGCGTGTTCTGGTGGTGGGGGTTCTTCTACGACGAAGAAGGCGCCTACGACGCCGCCGGCGACCGGGCGGCCTGGCCGACGGCGCTGGCGCTGCCCTTCACGCCCTGAGCTGCTGGCCCGAGGCGGTGGTGCGCGCAGGGGCGAACTCGACCTGGCGCCATGGCAGCCGGCGCTGCAGCGCCGGGCGCTCGACGACCCGCCAGAGGATGTTGGCCGCCGGCAGCGTGATCGCGGTGCCCACGGCGAGCAGCAGGCCGAAGGTGGCGGCGTTGCCGTGTCCCTGTCCGATGTGTGGCAGGACGTGGGCCAGCACGGTCAGGTGGATCAGGTAGATGCCGTAGGAGCGCTCGCCCAGCCAATGCATGGCGCGGTTGTCAAGCACGCGCCAGCACCCCCCGCCGGACCACTGCATGGCGAGCGTTGCGCCCAGCAGCGCCCCGCAGCCGAGCGTCACGGCGATGAGGCTGGAGCCTTCGCGGGAGGCGGGCAGGATCACGAACAGGGCGAGCAGGGCGGCGGCGGCCGCCAGCGCGCCCCAGGCCCACCGCCCGCCGCTCGGCGACGCGCGCAGGCGGGGCGCGGCGAAGGGCTCGACCGCTCCCAGCGCGACGCCGGGCAGGAACGCGAAGAGGTACTGGGCGATGTTGTACGTGTTGCCGGCCGGGGTTCCGACGTCGAGCTTCAGCGCCAGGCTCGCGGCGAAGGCGGCCAGCAGCAGGCCCAGAACGAGCCCCAGGCGGGCCGCCGGGGTCCGCGGGCCGCGGCCCGACAGCGAGAGGGCCAGCAGCGAGACGAGCGGGATCAGGATGTAGAAGGCGACCTCGATGTCGAGCGTCCAAGCCTGCGGTATCACGGCCGCGCCGGTCAGGTGCTGGTTCTGGGCGAAGAGCAGCGTCGCCAGCAGTCCGCCCGGCCCGCCCGCGCCCCAGGCGTGGTCCCAGGTCAGGACCAGGATCATCACCACCCAGAAGGCCGGGATGATGCGCAGCGCCCGATTGCGCATGTAGCGGGCCACGGGCGGCCGAGGGGTGCCGAGCGTGTAGGCGGCCAGGAAGCCTCGCGACAGCAGGTAGCCGGACAGGGCGAAGAACACGTAGATACCCGCCCGCGTCAGCATCAGCAGCGGCGCGGCGCCGCCGACGAGGGGCTCGAAGCGCAGGCTGCCCTGGTCTTCGACCCGGTAGCCGCTGCTGTGCTTGTAGAGCAGGACTTCGATCCCGGCGTGCAGGGCCAGGACGGCCAACGCCGCCAGCGCCCGCAGGCCGTCGCCGGCCGTCAGCGTACGGGGCACCGCCTCGCTGACCCTCCCTTGGGCCGTCGGGCGCGCGATCCCCCTGGTCGCATCCGTGCTCGCTGCCATCAGGAAGCAGCGAACTTTAGGCGATCTTTAGCTTCCGGCCAAGGTCTGGGAGGCCGCGCCCGACTCACCAGTGCGGGGCAGGGCGCCCTCGAGCTCGAGCAGCCAGCGCTTGCGGTCCAGGCCGCCGCCGTAGCCGCCCAGAGCGCCGCCGGTGCGCAGCACGCGATGGCAGGGGATCACGATCGGGATCGGGTTGGCGCCCAGGGCGTTGCCCGCGGCCCGCGAGCCGCGGGGGCTGCCCGCCTCTCCGGCGACCTCGGCGTAGCTCAGCACCCCGCCGTAGGGGATCGCCGCCGTGACGCTCAACACGCGCCTGCCGAACGGGCCGATCAGCGACCAGTCGAGATCCGTCTCGAACGAGCGACGCCGTCCGGCGAAGTACTCGTCGAGCTGCCTGCGCAGCGCATCCATCCGGTCGGGGGCGCGCAGGATCCGGGGCGAGAGGCGCCGGGCGACGCCTTCCAGCACCGAGTCGACGTTCTCCTCGGGGAAGGCCAGGCGCACCAGCCCGCGGCTGGTGCTGGCCGCCAGAAGCGGCCCGAAGGGCGAATCGACGGTCGCATATGCGACGTCGAGCAGCCCACGCTCGGCCGCCGCCCGTGTGAACCGCTCGGCCGCCTCAGCCGCGTCGCGGCCGAGGCGCGCGGGCGTGCCCGCCTCGCGCGCGGCCGTGCGCGCGCCGCGGAGCAGGGCCCGCTCGATACCGGCGTCGGAGATCTCGCTGTTCATGCCGGCACCACCTTTCGTAGTTTGGTCAGTCCCTCGTGCAGCGAGCGCCGCGCCGCCTCCTCCGAGCAGCCGATCGCCGCGGCGATGTCACGGTGGGGCAGGTCGGCCACGAATCGCAGCACGACCGCCGAGCGCTGCCGGTCGGGCAGCCCATGGACGGCGTCCCACAGCTCCTGGTCGCGGCCCTCGGCGCCCGAGTCGGAGGGCTCGTGCACGGCGGACGGCTCGGCAACCGGCACGGGCCGCCTGGCCCGGGCCCGGTGCACGTCGAGAGCCTTGCGGTGGGCGATCGTCAGCGCCCAGGCCCGCAGGTTGGAGTCGGCCCGCAGCCGCGGGTAGGCCCGCAGCGCCGCGATGAAGGTCTCCTGGAAGCAGTCATCGGCGTCGGTCCGTCCAACCGAGGCCACCAGGAAGCGCCAGACCGCCTCGCGGTTGGCGTCGAGGAAGCCCTGGAAGGGGGGGAGAGGGGCGCTCATGAAGGTTCAACGGCCCCGCTTGCCCGAGCGTGAGGTCTCAGGCGGGATACTCGAAGAACCCGGCGCCCGACGCCCGCCCGGTGCGTCCCGCCGCGACCAGGCGGCGCAGGGCGGGAGCCGGGCGGTAGCGCTCCTCGCGGTACTCCTCGCTGAGCGCCTCCAGCACCGCCAGCACGTGATCCAGCCCGATCGCGTCGGCCCACTCCAGCGGCCCGCGGGGGTGGCTGAGCCCCAGCTTCATGCCCGTGTCGATGTCCGCCGCCTCACCCACGCCTTCGCCGAAGGCGAAGGCCGACTCGTTGATCACCTGGCAGACGATCCGCCCCATCACCAGGCCCGGGGCGTCTCCCACCCAGGCGACGTGCTTGCCCAGCGCCGCCAGCAGCCGTTCGGAGCGCTCGGCGGCGAGCGGGGAGGAGCTCTCCGAGCGGGTCAGCTCCACCAGGGCGGCGTCGGCGAAGCTGGGCAGCACGTGAAAGCCCACGGCGCTGCCGCCCGGGTCGAGCGACGACAGCGAGCCGCGTGCGCAGAGCACCAGCCGCGCCGCGCCCCGATCGGCCGCGTCGGGCCAGTCGCTCGGGATGCCCAGACCGGCGGGCTGGCGGTCGCATTCGACGATCAGCGAGGGCAGCATGCCGCCGCTCGGCTGGTGCGGGCCGCGCACCTCGTAACCGGCGCGCTCGGCGGTCTCGCGCAGTTCCCGCGCCAGGACCCCCTGGCCAGAGATGACCAGCGCGCCCTCGCCCGACCCGTCGGGCTCCAGGGGCGGCGGGTCCGGCTCGCGGTAGGCGCCGCCCTGGGCCAGGCCGCCGTAGTCGTAGTAGCCCCGCCCCGTCTTGCGCCCGTGCAGGCCCGCGGCGGCGTAGCGGGCTGTGATCGGCGAGGGGCGCCAGCGCGGCTCGCCGAAGCTCAGCTCGTAGAAGCTCTTGGCGACCTCGAAGCCCGTGTCGACTCCGACCAGGTCCATCAGCTCGAAGGGCCCCATGCGAAAGCCGCCCTCCATCCTGCAGATCCGGTCGATCGTCTCGATGTCGGAGATCCGCTCGCTCAGCAGGCGCAGCGCCTCCAGGCCGAAGGGCCGGTTGCAGCGGTTGACCAGGAAGCCCGGGCCGTCGGTCGCGTCGATCACCGTCTTGCCCATCGCCTCGCCCGTGGCCCGCGCCACCGCCAGCGCCCGCTCGCCGGAGCGAACGCCCGCGATCACCTCCAGCAGCGCCATCACCGGGGCCGGGTTGAAGAAGTGCATACCCACGACCCGCTCGGGATGGGTGGCGCCGGCGGCGATGGCGGTGACGGGGAGGGAGGAGGTGTTGGTGGCCAGCACGCAGGTCTCCTCGACGATCTGCGAGAGCTTCCGGTAGATCTCGTGCTTGAGCTCCAGGCGCTCGGGCACCGCCTCGATCACGAGCTCGCACGACGCGAGCGCCTCCAGGTCCCCGACCGGCTGCAGCCGCTCGGCCGCCTCCAGAGCCTGCCGGTCGCTGAGGCGTCCTTTCGCGACTTCGCGGCGCAGCCCGTCCGGCACGCGCTCGGTACCGCGTGCGAGCGCCTCGGGGATCGGATCGAACAGCAGCGTCTGCGCGCCGCTCACGCACGCGAGCTGGGCGATCCCCGCGCCCATCGTGCCCGCGCCGAGGACGCCGATGATCCGGGCCGGCTCGCCGCCGGCCCCGCTGTGCACGGGTTTGATGCTCACCTCGGCCACGGTGGGGGGTTGACCGCTAGACGGGGACCATCGCGCTTATGCCAGTCACCTGACGCCCGATGATCAGTTTCTGGATCTGGGAGGTCCCCTCGTAGATCGTCGTGACGCGCGCGTCGCGCAGGTAGCGCTCGACGGGGTGGTCGTCGACGTAGCCCGCGCCGCCGTGAACCTGGATCGCCGTGTTGGCGCATTCCAGCGAGGCCTCGGTGGCGTGGAGCTTGGCGATCGAGGTCTCCAGGGTGTTCGGCAGTCCCTTGTCCTTCAGCCAGCCCGCCCTCCAGACCAGCATCCGTGACGCCTCGGTCTTCACGACCATGTCGGCGATCATCGCCTGGACCAGCTGGAAGCTGGCGATCGGCCGGCCGAACTGCTCGCGCTCGGTGGAGTACCTGATCGACTCCTCCACGCACCCCTGGCAGATCCCCACGCAGCCCGCCGCGACCGAGTAGCGGCCTGAGTCGAGGTTCGACATGGCGACCTTGAAGCCGTCGCCGACGCCGCCCAGCATGTCCTCGTCGGCGACCTCGACGTCTTCCAGCGAGATCGAGCCGGTGTCCGATCCGTGCAGCCCCATCTTGTGCTCGATCGTCTGGGCGTTGAAGCCGGGCTGGTCGGTGTCGACCAGGAAGCAGGCCAGGCCCTTGGTGCCGAGCGACGGGTCGGTCTGGGCGAAGATCAGCGCGACCTTCGCGTAGTTGGCCATCGAGATCCACATCTTGTTGCCGTTGATCACCCAGCCCGAATCGGTCTTGGTGGCGCGGGTGCGCTGGTTGGCCGCGTCGGAGCCCGTGTCGGGCTCGGTCAGCCCGAAGCAGCCCAGCCACTCGCCCGAGCAGAGCCTGGGCAGGTACCTGCGCTTCTGCTCCTCGGTACCCCAGCGCACGATCCCCGAGCAGACCAGCGAGGTCTGGACCGAGATGACCGTCCTGATCGCCGAGTCGCCCCGGCCGATCTCCTCGACGATCAGCCCGTAGGAGAGGTAGTCCAGGCCCGCGCCGCCGTACTCCGTGGGCACGACCGCACCAAGGTATCCCTGGTCGGCGACCTTCCTGACCATGTCGAGATCGAAGTGGTGGTTGCGCGCGTTTTCCCTCGACTGCAGGACGATCTCGTTGTCGGTGAACTGCCGCGCCGTCTCCTTGATCAGGCGCTGCTCGTCGGTCAGCTCGAAGTCCATCCGGCTCCTTTCACTGCTTTGGTGTCTTCCACGGCGCCAGCACGCGCCGCTCGATCTCCTCGGCGACGCCCTCGATCGGCAGCCGCTGCTGCTCGAGCGTGTCCCGATCGCGCAGCGTCACGGTGCGGTCCTCCAGGCTCTGGTGGTCGATCGTAAGGCAGAACGGCGTGCCGATCTCGTCCTGGCGCCGGTAGCGCCTTCCGATCGCGCCGCCGGCGTCGTACTCGGACTGCACTCGTCTGCGCAGGGCGTCGTGGACCTCCCTCGCCAGCTCGGGCTGCCCGTCCTTGCCGACCAGCGGCAGCACGGCGGCCTTCACCGGCGCCAGCCGCGGGTGCAGCCGCAGCACCGTGCGCAGCTCGCCCTCGCCGGCGCCCTCGCGCTCGACCAGTTCCTCGTCGTAGGCGTCGACCATGAAGGCCAGCGTCGCCCGGTCGGCACCCGCAGCCGGCTCGATCACGTGTGGCACGTAGCGCTCACCGGTCGCCTGGTCGAAGTACTCGAGCTTCTCGCCCGAGAACTCGGCGTGGCGGCTGAGGTCGAAGTCGCCCCGGTTGGCGATCCCCTCGAGCTCGGACCAGCCGATGGGGAAGAGGTATTCGACGTCGCTGGTCCCCGACGAGTAGTGGGAGAGCTCCTCTGCGTCGTGAGCCCGCAGGCGCAGATGGTCCGGCCTGATCCCCAGGTCGATGTACCAGCGCTCGCGCTCGGCCAGCCAGTGCTCGAACCACTGCTGGGCCTCGGCGGGGGGGACGAAGTACTCCATCTCCATCTGCTCGAACTCCCTCGTGCGGAAGATGAAGTTGCCGGGAGTGATCTCGTTGCGGAAGGACTTGCCCACCTGGGCGATCCCGAAGGGCGGTTTCTTGCGGGAGAACTGCAGCACGTTCTTGAAGTTGATGAAGATGCCCTGGGCCGTCTCCGGTCGCAGGTAGGCCGTGGAGCCGGACTCCTTGACAGGGCCGATGGTCGTCTCGAACATCAGGTTGAAGTCGCGCGCCTCGGTCAGGTCGCACTCCTGCGCTTCGCCGGGATGCTTGGAGGGTTTGCGTCCGCAGGCCAGCTCCGAGAGATGGTCGGCCCGGAAGCGCAGACCGCAGGTCCGGCAGTCGACGAGCGGGTCGGTGAAGCCCGCCAGGTGACCCGAGGCCTCCCAGACGCGCGGGTGCTGGAGGATCGCCGAGTCGAGCGCGACGATGTCGTCGCGCTCCTGCAGCATCGCCCGCCACCACTCGTTCTTGACGTTGTTCTTCAGCAGCACGCCGTAGTGGCCGTAGTCGTAGGTCGAGCCCACGCCGCCGTAGATCTCCGAGGAGGGGAAGACGAATCCCCGGCGCTTGCTCAGCGAGACGATCTTCTCCATCGTCACCGCATCGCCCGTGGGCGTCGGCGGGTCGGTCTCGGTCGGCGGCGCGGTCATCGGCGGCGAGGGATGCTAGTCAAGCCGCCCCCGCGGCGGGGAGAGCGAGCCGGACGGCCCGCCGCGGGTGTGCGGCCGAGCCCGGCCCCCGGGGCGGGCGGGGTGCTCGCTGCGGCGCCCCGGAGCGCCCGCCCGGGAGGGTGCTCCGAGCGCCTGGGCGGGCCCTCGGCACGGTCCGGGCGCGGCCTGCACGGCTTCGGCCGGGGCGGCCTGCGGGCCTCGATATCGGTGTGTGATGCCGCAACGTGGGCGTTTTCAGCGGACAGGTGTATGAGCGGGTTCTTGCGGGGTCAAGGTTCACTGCCGCTCTGCCGAGAACAGAAGTGCCTGTCTCAGGATCGTCCGCCGACCCTGGGCGGGTCCCCCCATGACACCTCGAGGTCAGGAGCACAGATGCACCCCGTTGGAGACACCCCAGGAGATAAAGACTCAACCGCAGTGAGCTTCCTCATCAGCCGCCGGGAGCTGGCCGGCGACGTGGGCCTTCTCAGCGTCGAGGGCGACCTCGATCTCGCCTCGGCGCCCAACCTGAAGTGGGCTCTGGAGGATCTGCAGTCCGCGCGCAGCAGGCACGTGGTCGTCGACCTCTCCGGCGTCGGCTTCATCGACTCGACCGCCCTCGGCGTGCTGGTCGGCGCGCAGCGCGCGCTGGACCCCGGGCTGCGCCTGGCGATCGCCTGCGCCCAGGAGAACGTGCTGCGGATCTTTGAACTGACCGGTCTTGACGGGATGTTCGAGATCGTCCCCACACTCGAGGATGCGCTCGGGTTTGTCCAGGGGAGAACAACGGCGGCCGGCTGATGGCCCGTTCAGCCGGAGTCTCCCGGCCTTCCCGTGCGCCACACCGGAGCCTGGCGCTGGCCGTCACGGCCGTGACTGCGCTCGCGGCCCTGGCTCCGGCCGCGGCCGACTCGGCAAGGCGACCGCGACCAGCCCACCCCGACGAAGCGGCGCCGGCGCTCGCGCCGGCGGCGCCGGCCGCCAGTCAGCAGCCGGCCACGCCGCTCGACCCGGCCAAGGCGCCGCGCCGTCACGGCCGCGGAGCCGCCGGCCCGCCGCCCGCCGCCCCCGCCCCGACGTCGACGCCGACCGCCCAGACCGGCGGCACGGCGGGTGAAGAACCCGTCGCCAGGCACGCCCATGGCTCCCCGCGCCGCGCAAAGCGGGCCGCCGAACGGGCCGCCGAACGGGCCGCTGAACGGGCCGCCGAACGGGCCGCCCGCAGGTCCGGCCAGGCGCCTGCGGCGACGCCCGGGAGCGCCTCGGCAGGCGTCCAGGGACAGGCCCGCGGGCAGGGTGGGAGCAGGGGCCGCCACGAACGGGAAAGGCAGGAACGCCGCCGCGAACGCGAAGAACGGCGCGGCAGGGAAGGCCACAGGGAAAACCGCAGGGAACGCGCGGCCCGTGAAGCGCGGGAAGCACGGGAAGCACGGGAACGCGCCGGCAGGGAACACTCCCCGCCTCCGAGCGTCGCGACCGCGCCCGTGGCGGCCGTGTCCGCCCTGAGCACGCCGACCGCCACCGTGGCAGTCGGGACGCCGACGGTCGCCTCCGAACGGGCGGCGCGCGCGAGCGGCGGGCGCCCGGCCAGGCGCCGCGCGGCCCCGCGCCGCGCCGCGGCCTCGCCGGCCCACGTAGCCACGCCGACCTCGGCGTCGCTGCGGGCGATCCCCGCCGCGACGGTCCCAGCGCCGAGCACGGCCCCGGCTAGGACCGGAGCGCGGCGGGCCGTCCGCACGCCGCGCCAGAGCTTCCCGCTGGCCACCACCGTGACGCGAATCATCGGCGTGATCCCCACCGCCCTTTGGATCCTGATCGGGGCGCTGGCCAGCGCGGCGCTGGCCTTCGCGGTGGCCTCCCGCCTGGCCGTTCGCCGGGCCAACCGGCTGGCACGCCAGCGTCAGGAACTGCTGGAGGACGTCGGCCTGCTGCAGGCCGCGCTGCTGCCCGAGCTTCCCTCCAGGCTCGGCCCCGTGGCGACGACCGCGGCCTACCGGCCCGCATCGGGCCCCGGGGCCGGCGGCGACTTCTACGACGTCTTCGCGCTCGAGGACGGCCTGCTCGCGGTGATCGTGGGCGACGTATCCGGACACGGACGCGAGGCCCTGCCCCACACGACGCTGCTGCGGTTCACGCTGCGGGCCTACCTGGAGGCGGGGCTGTCGCCGCGGGAGGCGCTGCGTTCCGCCGCGCCGGCGCTCGAGCGTCAGCTGGGCGGATCGTTCGCCACCGTCGTCCTGGCCACCTACGACCCCCGGCGGCGGCTGCTGACATACGCCTGCGCGGGTCACCCGCACCCGATCCTCACCGGCATGTCCGCCGAGGCCGCGATCATCGCCTGCTCGGCGCCGCCGATCGGCACGGGCAAGCCGACCGGGACGCGGCAGACGGTAGTCTCGATCCCCGGCGGCGCCGCCGCCCTTTTCTACACTGACGGCGTGGTCGAGGCACGCGTGGACGGCGAGCTCTACGGCTCGAACCGCCTGGCCGCCGCTCTTGGCGGGCTCGGTCCGCGCGCAACAGCCGCGGCGATCCTGGACGTCGTCCGCGGCGACACAGACCGGCGCCCCGACGACATGGCCGCTTGCGTACTGGGCATCGAGGGAGAGTCCGACGACCCGCTGATCCGCGTCGAGGAACTGGAACTCGACGGGCGCGAAGCGACCAGTCAGCGGGCCAGGCGGTTCCTGCGCGCGGCGGGCCTGTCCGAGAGCGAGATCGACGCGGCCCTCAGCTCCGCCCGCGCCATCGCTGCCGACCACGGCAGCGCGCTGCTGAAGATCCGACTGGGTGAAGGCCGCCCCCAGCTGACCCTGACCCACGACAACATCGCGCCGCTCCGGGCGCACGCGATCGCCCGCACCCAGGAGGTAGCCCTGTGAACGCCGACACACACTCACGCCCCGCCCCCGACCTCGACGCCGCGATGGTCCTCGGCATGGCCTCGACGGCGATCCCCTTCGCCCGATCGCGCGAAGCCCAGGCCGAGCGCTGGCTGCGCATCCTGCGACTTCACGGTCGCGCCGGCGCGGCGCTGCAGGCCCTCGGCGTCAGCGAGGCACCCCTGGAAGGCACCGGCGAGGACGCTCATCGCGCCGCCGAGCAGGCCAGCGGCGAGGACGTGGTCGCGAAGGTGGGTGAGAGCGCGGCCAACGCCGCCGAGAGCCGCGGATCGGCGTCGGTGGGGACGGCCGACGTGCTGGTGGCCGTGATGGAGGTCTACGGCTCCGAGTTCAACCAGGTCCTCCGCGCGCACGGCACCGATCGCGACGAGGTGCTGGCGCGGCTCGAGCAGCAGGCCGCCTGAGCGTCCTGCGCCGGGCGCACAGCGGGGCGCATAAGATGGGCCGCCGTGGCCCGGATCCTCATCGTCGGCGGCGGCTGCCGGGGAAGGCGGCTCGCGGCGGGGCTGGTGGCCGACGGGCATGCGGTTCGGATCACCACCAGGACCGAGGACGGGCGTGCCGCGATCGAGGCGGCCGGGGCCGAGTGCTGGATCGGGACCCCCGATCGCCTGGCCACGCTGCGCGGCTCGCTGGACAGCGTCGCCGTGGTCTGCTGGCTGCTGGGTGGCGCCCGGGGGTCGGCCGCGGAGCTCTCGGCGCTGCACACGACCCGGCTGGAGCTGTTCCTGACCCAGGCGATCGACACGACCGCACGGGGCGTCCTCTACGAGGCACGGGGCTCCAGCACGCCGGCCGAGACGCTCGCCGCGGGCGAGACGATCGCCAGGAGGCTGACCGAGCGCAACCGCATTCCCGCTGCCTTCCTGCGGGAGGACCCCGCTGATCCGGACGCGTGGCTGGTGGCTGCCCGGCTCGCGATCGGCGCGTTCCTCGACCCGGAGGCGGTCCGCGACTAGTGTCGTGGGTCAGAAGTTGGGCGCGAGTTTGCCGGATGGATGGGCGTGGCTGACGTTCGACGGCGGCGTCGTGCGTACCGGTGGTACGTGAGGCGACGGCGGCGGGCGTCAGACGCGGGCAGGCGCCGGGAAACGCCGTCGAACTTCTGACTCACGACACTAGTACGGAAAGGCACTATTGCTCGCGACGATCAAGCCCGCGATCTGAGCGTCCGATGACGGGAGGGCCATGGCAACGGATCGATCCAGATACGGCCTGCTCGTCTCGGCGCTCGGGGCGATCATCCTGGCCATCTCGGTGTTCCTGCCCTGGTACGCCATCAGCCTCACGCCGGCCGGAGCGGGTCTGCTCGCCCAGGCCGGCGATCAGTTCGCCGCGCAATTCGGCAACGCCGCCCTGCAGTCCTACGTCGGCAGCCTGCACGGCACCTTCGCCGCGCTGGGCGGCCAGCAGATCGGGACCGAGACAGCCCACCAGGCGCTCAGCGACCTGAGCATCGTGCTGCTCGTCCTCGCCGGCCTGGCGATGCTCGACGCGCTGTTCCCGCTCGCCCGCGCAGCCACGGCAGTGCCGGCCGGAGCGGGCGGGGCGGTGGTGGTGCTGGGCATGATCGCCGTCCTGTGCGTGCTCTACCGGATGGTGCTCCCACCGACCCCCGGCGGCGAGTTCTTCGCCCTCTCGCTGCGCGAGGGCGCCTGGCTCGCCCTGCTGGGCTCGCTGATGATGATCGTCGGGGCCGTCTGGCCGCGCGCTCTCCCGGCCATCTCCACGCCCGACGGGCCCGGCCCCGACGTCTGGGCGAGCCTCTCCGGCTGGACCCCCGGCGCCTAGACGTCGCCCCTCGGCGGGCGCGGCCCCGAGCAGCCCACCGGTCGTACCGCGCGCTGCCGCTGCGGTCGCGCCCTGGCGGAACGCCCGCGCCCACCCCCGTCCAGGCGCCCTGGAAGGCCAGGATGGCGTTCTATCCTGATCTCTAATCTCCCAAAATCCGATCAGGATTTGACAAGAAGGACGGTGACCCCGTGACCGATTATGCGAAGGACGTGCTCGTGGAGGCCGATTGGCTCCAGCAGCACATCGACGACCCCGGCATCAGGATCGTGGAGGTGGACGAGGACCCGGCGCTCTACGCCGCCGCCCACATCCCCGGCGCGATCGGCCTCGACTGGCGCAAGGACCTCCAGGACCCCGTGCGCCGGGACTTCCTCGGCCCCCGCGAGTTCGCCGAGCTGCTGTCATCCAGAGGCATCTCCGACGATCACGCCATCGTGCTCTACGGCGACCGCAACAACTGGTTCGCCGCCTACACCTACTGGTACCTGAAGTACTACGGCCACGAGCGGATGCTGCTGCTCAACGGACCGCGCGAAAAGTGGATCGACGACGGCCGCCCGACCACGGCGGAGGTGCCATCCCGCGAGCCGGGCAGCTTCACGGCGGGACCGGGTGTGCAGGCCATCAGGGCGCGGCGCGACGAGGTGCTGGCCGCGATCGACTCGCCGACCAGGCTCGTCGACGTGCGCTCCCCAGCCGAGTTCGCCGGCGAGATCCTCTCCCCCCAGGGCTATGAGGCGGAGGGCGCCCAGCGAGCGGGCCACATCCCCGGCGCGGCGTCGATTCCCTGGGCGCAGGCGGTCAGGGACGACGGCACCTTCAAGTCGCCCCGCGAGCTGCGCGAGCTCTACGAGGGCAAGGGCGTGCTGGACGGCGAGGAGATAATCGCCTACTGCCGGATCGGCGAGCGCTCGGCCCACACCTGGTTCGTCCTGCACGAGCTGCTGGGCCACGACCGCGTGAAGAACTACGACGGCTCGTGGACCGAGTGGGGCAGCCTGGTCGGAGTGCCTGTCGAGATCGGCAGCTAGCCGCCGGGCGGGGCGGCGCGCAGCTCGAGCGCGCCGTCCGGCCCCTCGCGCAGCCGCTCGAGCAGGTGCTCGACGATCCGCGCCGTCGCTCCCCAGATCATGTGCTCGCCGACCACGTAGGCGTCGGTCTGGAACGTGATGCCGCGCCGCTCCAGGGTGGCGACGGTCCGAGACGCCCGGATCTCGCCGACGGCCAGCTCGAGTACCGCCTCGACCTCGCGGGGAGAGAGCTCCCAGGCGACGCCCGGCGGCACCGTGGCCACGAAGGGATGGATCAGGTAGTTGGTCACGAAGGTCGAGGTGGCGGGGAGCTCGCCGATGACCGTCGCGGTCCCCCGCGGCAGGCCGATCTCCTCTTCGGCCTCCCTCAGAGCCGTCTCGAGGAGATCGGCGTCCTGCGCGTCGCGACGCCCGCCGGGGAAGGAGATCTCGCCGGCGTGGCTCCTCAGGTCCGAGCGGCGCCTGGTCAGGACCAGGTGGGCCTCCTGGTCCTGCTGGTAGAGGGCGACCAGCACCGCGGCCGCGGTCGGCTCAGGCGCGTCGCGCCCGGGGCCCCCGGCGGCCGGGTCCTCAGGCGGCCATGTGAACGAGGTCAACCCGCTCCTGGAACATGACCTCCCCGTCCAGGGCGCGGTGCACCGGGCACTTCGCTGCGATCACCCGGAGGCGCTCGACCTGCTCCTCTGGAAGGTCGTCGGGGAGCCGCATGACCAGCTGGAACTTGGTCGGACAGCCCCGCTCTGCGGGGCTGTACTCGACGTCGACCTCGACATGGCCGATGTTCCAGCCCTTGCGGGCCGCGTACATCTCCATCGTGATCGCCGTGCAGGAGGCCAGGCTCACCGCCAGCAGCTCGAGCGGATCGGGCCCCGCGTCATCGCCGCCGACCGCCGGCAGCTCGTCGACCACCAGCTGGTGCTCGCGCACCTGGACGGTGGTCCGCAGCGCCGCTCCGTCACGCCTGGCAGTGGCTTTCATCCGTGTGAGCCCTTGCGTCTGGGTCATGTAGATCCCTTCAATCGATGCTTCCCTCGTTGACTCGATGTTACCCCTGTCCACGGATAGGTGTGGACGTCGAACCTTTCCGTTCAGGCCAGGGGGTTGAACAGCAGTCCCGTCAGCAGCTTCGGGTAGAAGAAGGTCGACTTCGGGGGCATGTTCTCGCCCTCGGCCGCCAGTTCCCGCACCTGCCGCACAGGCGTGGGTCGCATCACGAAGGCTGCGTCGTACTCCCCCGAGCGGACCATCGCCACCGCCTCGTCGGTGTCGCGCGCATAGAACATGCCGTTGAAGTGGGAGATGTCATCGTCGCTCAGGCCCAGCGCCTGCTTGAGGATCAGCGTCTCCAGTACGCCGGTGTCGAGATGCCGGTAGGGCTCGGAGTGCTCGGCGAGCACCTCGTCGGCGATCGCCTGGTCCTTCAGGCGCAGCCGGAAGGCCCGCTCGTCCGCAGCGCTGATGTAGCCCATCTCGAGCGGAGTCGGCTCCTCGCCCTGGGGCGGCGGGGCCAGCTCTGAGAGCGGCACCTCGACGATCTCGAAATCGCTGCTCAATGTCTCCCGCAGCGCCGCCCGGCGCGCGTCGTCCAGGCCCCGGACCAGCCGGTGGGTGGGGAAGATCGTCAGCCCCGGATCCTCCAGCGCCACCAGGCACATGAGGATGTAGCGGTGCTCGCCCTCGCCCCCGATCTCCCGCGCGTAGGCGTCCATCGTCTCGTAGCGGTGGTGGCCGTCGGCGATCAGCAGCTCAGCGTCGGCCGTAGCAGCCTGGACCGCAGCGATCGCCTCTGGGTCGGATACGCGCCACAGCCGGTGACGGGTTCGGTCGCCGTCCGTCACGTCGGCCCACGGCTGCGCCTCGGTGGCCGGGGCGATCGCCGTCCAGGCCTGCTGACGCGGGTCTGAGTAGAGCGAGAAGATCGGCGAGATGTTGGCCCGCGTCGCCCGGGTCAGGCGCAGCCGGTCCTCCTTCGGGCCGGGATGCGTGCGCTCGTGCGGACGGACCCGCCCGGGGCCGTAGCCCTCGATTCGCACCCGGCAGAAGAAGCCGCTGCGGGCCCGGGCGACACCATCCGGCCCCGAGTAGTCCTGCCTGTGGGCCCACAGCGCCGGCTCGGAGTCTCGGACCAGCGCGCCCTGCAACTGCCAGCTCTCGAACAGCTCGCCCGCGGCCCTGTACTGATCGCCGCCGCCCGGCTCGGCCTGGGGCAGGTCGACGGCGACGACGTTGAAGGGCGAGCGCTCCAGCAGCGCCGCCCGCTGGGCGGCGTCGATCACGTCGTAGGGGGGCGCGACGACCTGGGACAGCTCGCCCACGACGGCCGTGTCGTAGCGGAGCGCTCTGAGGGGCTGGACGTCGGCCATGGCGGGTGGCGGAGGCTAGCAGCGCTGGTGCCCTCCCATCACGCCGTCGGATCCTCCAGGCCCCCGACGAGCGTTTCATCCCAAGCCCACGGGAACATGTGTTCGACATGGCTCATCCCGCCTACCTCCGCCAGAAGGCCCGTTCGATGCGGGCGGAGCGCAAGCTCACGATCGATCAGCTCGCCGAGCGGCTGGCTCTTCCCCGCTCGACGATCTACCACTGGGTTCGCGACATGCCCATACCGGGCTCCGGTCCGGGCGGGGATTGGCCCGAGGCGGCGCGCCGCAAGGGGACCAAGGCGATGCAGCGCAAGTACCGGCTGCTGCGCGAAGCGGCCTACCGGGATGGACTTGCGAGCTGCGACGCGCTGATGGCCGAGCCGACGTTCCGGGATTTCGTTTGCATGTACATAGGCGAGGGGTACAAGCGGAGCCGGAACCGGGCGGCTCTGTGCAACTCCGACCCTTGCGTGATCACGCTGGCCACGCGATGGATACGACGTCTGAGCGACAGGCCGCCGTTCTTCTCGATCCAGTACCACGCAGATCAGAGGTTGGGCGAGCTGCTCGGTTTCTGGAGCGAGACCGTCGGCGTGGAGGCCGAGGCGATCCGCGTGATACGTAAGTCG
Source organism: uncultured Solirubrobacteraceae bacterium (assembly GCA_963760785.1). Lineage (GTDB taxonomy): Bacteria > Actinomycetota > Thermoleophilia > Solirubrobacterales > Solirubrobacteraceae > Palsa-744. The sequence goes on from CAVXEL010000004.1 coordinate 61,721, forward strand.
AACAGCAACCAGATGACATGCCGCGCCTGGCGGTCCCGCCACGGCGTATTGACGGTCGCCGTGGACGACACCTATTTTCGAGCCCGCCTGGAGTCCTGGATGGTCGCATTGAAGGCCGAATGGGGCCGAGAACAGGGATAGACTCGCGGTACACGGGGCGTGGCGCAGTCTGGTAGTCGCACGCGGTTTGGGTCCGCGAGGTCGCCGGTTCGAATCCGGCCGCCCCGACTGGTTGAGGTACGAAAGCCGGGCGCCGTTTCCCTCCGAAAGATGATCGAGGCAATCCTGCCAAGCGCCGTGATCGCGATCGAGCGACGCGGCGATGTGGCTGTCGCCCCGCTCCACCCCGAGGAGTCTGCATCGCTTGGCGACGCGGGCGAGAAGCGCCGGCGCGAGTTCGCGTCGGGCCGGGCGTGTGCCCACGAGGCGCTGGCGCTGCTGGGGGTCGCGCCGCTTCCTCTCACCGTGACGCGGGGCGGCGAGCCGAGCTGGCCGGCAGGCGTCGTGGGGAGCATCACGCATTGCGAGGGCTACCGCGCCTGCGCCGTGGCGAGGCGGGAGCAGGTGGCAGGACTGGGCATCGACGCCGAGCCCAACGCCGCGCTGCCGCCGGGCGTGCTCGCCGAGATCGCCTCGGCAGAGGAGATCGCCTGGGTGGCTCGCCTCGGCGAGGAGGCGCCTGCGATCAGCTGGGATCGGCTGCTGTTCAGCGCCAAGGAGTCCCTCTACAAGGCCTGGCATCCACTGGAGCATCGACGCCTGGGCTTCGCCGACGCCATCCTGGCCGTGCAACCGGCCGGGGGAACCTTCAGCGCCCGTCTATCGGCTCCCGGCCCGCTGCTCGAAGGCCGGCGTCTTGCGACGATCGGCGGCCGTTGGATCGACGAAGAAGGGCTTCTGCTGACAGCCGTGGCGCTCCCTGCCGGTCGATAGGGGCAAAAGGACGTATCGCGAGGGCTCCAGCATCGACGCAGACGCTTGTGTCGATGCGGACAGCAGCCGATAGGTGAGGTGTGGGCGCCTCGCTCGGAAAGCTCGCGCGCAACAAAAGGCTGATGGCCTTCACGGCCGCCGCGATGTACGGCGGAGCGGCGCTCGACGGCGCCCTGGAGGGCCTGATCCCGGGCGATCCGAGCTTCGCGATCGCGCCGGTCGTGGTCGCGGCGGTGATCGTCGTCCTGCTCGTCCTGCTCGGCCCGCGGCTGCCCCGCCGGGTCCTGTTCCTGCTCGGCCCGTTGGGCGTGCTGCTGATCGGCGACGCGTTGGCGGCGACGCCCGGAGCGGGCGACGGCGCGGTCCTCTACATGTGGCCGGTGCTGTGGAGCACGTTCTTCTTCGGCCGCCGCGGCGCGACCGCGATCGTGCTGTGCATCGGAGTGGCGCACGCGGCCGTGCTGCTCTCGCTCCCGGCATCGAGCAGCTACCCGGGCCGCTGGGTGGACGTGATGGTCTCCGTCACGGTGGTCGCCGCCGTGGCGCTGACGCTGGTCCGCCGCAACGACGACCTGCTCGGGGAGCTCTCCAGCGAAGCGCGCACAGACGCCCTCACCGGCCTCTACAACCGACGCGGCTTCGACGAGCGCGCCGAGCTCGAGCTGGCGCGGGCGCGACGCGAAGACGGCTCCGTCGCGGTCGCCGCCTTCGACCTGGACTACTTCAAGCGGATCAACGACGACTGGGGCCACGACGTGGGCGACCGGGTCCTGGTCCGCGCTGCCCGGGTACTGGCCGAGCAGGCGCGCGAGATCGACGTCGTGGCGCGGTTCGGAGGCGAGGAGTTCGTCGCGCTGCTGCCCGCCACCGACGCCGACGCCGCGCGGATATTCGCCGAGCGCGTGCGCGCAGAGCTGGCCGCTGAGTCCCACCCGCGGCTGCCCACCGTCCGTGCCAGCGTCGGCATTCGCGCCGCCGTCGCGCCCACCTCGGTCGAGGAGCTGCTGCACGGCGCCGACTCGGCCCTCTACCAGGCCAAGCGGGCCGGCCGCGACAGGGCGATCGTGTTCGAGCGCAGCGCCGAGGTGTCCGTCGGCGTGCTCACCGCCAGGGCCTAGTCCTCGCCCCGTCTGCGCGCCCGCGCGATCCAGCCTCCGACGCGAGGGACGGCGAACGCGGTCAGGCTCGCGGCGATCACCGCCACTGCCGGGACCCGATCGTGTCTCGGTCCCACTGCCAGCACGATCACGGCCGCGGCTAGCACGATCACCAGCCCGCCAGCAGCGGGCGTAGCCCGCGACGAGGGCCTCATGCCCCGAAGTCTAGGAGGGGCACAGCGCCTCAGAGCCCGCCCGGCACGCTCAGGAGCCCCGCACCCGTTCAGTGCCCGCTCGCACGCTCAGCGAGAACAGCGGCCAGCGCCCCGGCACCCCCTTGAGCTCGTGGAAGCCCCTGTCGCTGAACTCGAACGGGCCGCCCACGACCGTGCCGAACACGGTCCCCGACACGAGCACCTCGCCGGCGCCGGCCAGGCCGGCCACCCGCGATGCGATGTGAACCGCCATGCCGCCCACGTCGTCGCCGATCAGCTCGCACTCTCCCGTGTGGATCCCGACCCGGATCTCGACACCCTCCTCGCGAGCGGCTTCGGTGAGCGTCAGGGCACAGCGCAGGGCGCGCGAGGGCGGCCCGTCGAAGGTCGCCAGGAAGCCGTCGCCGACCGTCTTGACCTCACGGCCGTCGAAGCGGCTGAGCTCCCTGCGCATCGCCTCGTCGTGGCGCGCCAGCAGGTCCCGCCAGCGACCGTCGCCGAGCTCGGCGGCCCTGGCGGTCGCATCGACGATGTCGGTGAACATCACCGTCAGCAGCGCCCTGGCCAGCTCGCCGCCTCGGCGTCCGCCGGTCAGGAACTCCTCGATCTCCTCGACGATCGCGTCGCTGTCGCCGACGAACGGAAACGAGTCCTCGCCTTCCAGCTCCACGTAACGCGATCCGGCGATCCGCTCGGCGAGATAGCGCGAGTGGCGCACGTCCCAGACCTGCTCGCGGGGGCGGTGCATCACCAGGGTCGGGACGCGGATGCGCGGCAGCGCCTCCCTCACGTCGAGATCGACCATCGCCCGGGCGATCACCCGCGCCTCGCTGGGGCTGGCGGCCAGGCGCTGCATGCGTGCGAACCACGCCACCAGCGAGGGGTCTTCGGCCATCGACGGCGCCCAGGCGGCCATCGCTTCGCCGTTGGGCTCGCCCCAGGTCGCGATGGTCCGCTCGCTCAGCGCCTCCCTGTCCTCGACCGTCATCGCCCAGTCGTAGTCCGGCGCCCACGAGGTGCGGGCGATCGAGGCGTACATGATCAGCGCGCCGATCCGCTCCGGGTGGTCCGCGGCCAGCTGGGCCCCCACGAGCCCGCCCTGCGCGTAGGTCATCACGGCTGCCCGTTCGCTGCCCGCCGCGTCCAGGACGGCCAGCGCATCGTGCTTCTCCTGCTCGACCGTGTACTGCTCCAGAACCCGCTCGGAGAGCCCCGTGCCGCGGCTGTCGAACAGGATCAGGCGCCCGAAGGCCGCGAGCCGTTCCAGGAAGCGCCGGTTCGCAGGCGCCTCCCAGAGATGCTCGATCTGGGTGATCCACCCGGTCACGAACAGCAGGTCCAGAGGGCCCTCGCCGGTGACCTGGTAGGCGATGCTCGCATCGCCGCTGCGGACGTAGCGCGTCTGGGGGATCATCGCTCGCCTTCGAGATGGGCCCTGAAGGGGGCGGCCGGCTCGACCGTGGCGCCCGACGCGCGAACCCTTTCGCCCAGCCAGTGGTCTGACGTGACCACGCGGATCGTCCCCGGCTCGTGCGCTTGGGCGAGCAGCCGCATGATCTCGTCATCGGCCGAGTCGCGGCGCGGCTTGGGAGCATGGGCGACGACGATCACCGTCGAGCGGATCGGCGGGACGGGGGGCGCCTCGAAGACGACCGTGACGTCCTCGCCGCCCCTTGCGGCCCAGCGCTCGAGCAGGTCGACAAGGCCGACCATCGCCCTGTGCCGGTCCCTCCACCAGGCGTCCGGACGCGTCCCGATCACGTTCATTCCGTCGATGACCCAGCGCACGACGCCAAGGCTACGCGCTGGAGCCCCGCCGCCACCCTCGGGGTGGGACGAGCCGGCGAGGGGGGCCGGCGAGCCGGTGCCCGGGGCGAGATCTGCTGGAGTTCCCCGGATGCGACTCGAGGGCATACAGACCGGCGACATCGTCGAGGTGGACCGCAAGGGGCGCCGCTTTCACGCGATCGTGACGGGGACCGCCCCGGGCGGCCTGGCCCTGCAGCCCACCGACCGCCGGGTCAACTACTACAGCTGTCGAAGCCGCGAGGTGATCGGCCACTGGGCCAAGCGCGGCCGTCCACGCCAGACGGCCGAGCCGCTGCGACCCTCGCCCCGCCAGCTCGAGATCGACCTCACGCCCGGTGCCGACGCCGCCGACTGACCGGCCTGCCGCGCTGCCGACCCGGCGCGTCCGCGCCGCCAGGTCCAGCCGGCTGACACCTCCTGGACGGGGTGTCCCGGCGATGCTCGGTAGGGTCCCCGGGATGAGCGACCGCGTGCTCATGCTCTCCTGGGAGTACCCGCCGGTGATCGAGGGCGGGCTGGCCCGCCACGTGCGCAAGGTGGCGGAGGGCCTCGCTCGCCAGGGCGTGAGCGTCGACGTCCTGACCCGGGGCGTGGGAGCCGGCGCCGCCCGCGCGCGCCCGGAGCGGCCGGGAGGCGTGCAAGTGCATCGCGTTCCCGAGCCGGGCTGGCCGCGCGACCTGGACCGCTTCGTCGCGTGGGTCGAGCAGATGAACGAGGACATGCTGGCCGCCGGCGAGGCGCTGGCGCAGGAGCGCACATTCGATCTCGTCCACGGACACGACTGGCTGGTCGCCCGTGCCGCGGAGGCGCTGGCCGACAGGCTGGGGATCCCGTACGTGACGACCGTCCACGCCACCGAGCACGGTCGCCACCAGGGGTGGGTGGCCGACCCGCCGCAGTCGCACATCCATTCGGTCGAGCGCTGGATGGCCCGGCGGGCCGACCGGGTGATCGTCTGCTCCTACTACATGCGCGGCCATGTGGCCGACATCTTCGACATCGACGAGCGCCGGGTTCGTGTGATCCCCAACGGCGTGGACCCGAGCGACCTGCGGCCCGTCGAGGATCTGCAGGCGCTGCGCCGCCGGTTCGCCGCGCCCAGCGAGAAGCTCGTCCTGCTGGTCGGAAGGCTGGTCTACGAGAAGGGCTTCCAGCTCGCCCTGGACGCTATGCCCGAGCTGATCGAGCGGGTCGGGAACGTGCGGTTCCTGGTCGCCGGCAGCGGCACGCACGAGGCCGAGCTGAAGGCACAGGCCGAGCGCCTCGGCCTCTCCGCCCACGGAACCTTCCTCGGCTGGATCGGCGATGACGTGCTCCACTCGCTGTACCGGATCTCCGACCTGTGTGTGGTGCCCTCGATCTACGAGCCCTTCGGGCTGGTCGCACTGGAGGCGATGGCCTCGGGCTGCCCGTGCATCGTCGCCGACACGGGTGGTCTGCGGGAGGTCGTGCCGGTGGGAGAGCGGGTCGGGCTGCGCTTCAACGGCGGCGACGCCGAGCACCTGGGCGTGATGATGGAACGGCTGCTGGTGGACGACGCGCTGCGCGACCGGCTCGTCACCGAAGCCTCCGAGCACGTGCTGCGATTCGACTGGGACGACATCGCCCAGCGCACCCGGGCGATCTACGATGGCGTGGCCCGCCCGGCCGCACGCGAGGGCGCGCCCAGGGGATGATCGACGCGAACAGGAGGCGGAGGGGATGACGCTCATAGAGGGGATACCGGAGACAGGGGGGATGACGGAGCCGCTCAGAGGTCTCATGCAGGACGACTTCCCGCTGACCCTCCACCACATCCGCCGCGCGCTGCGCGCCAACCGGCCCGATGCGACCGTCGCGACGCACGTGCAGCCGGGGGTCGTAGAGAAGGCGACCTTCGCCGAGGTCGCCGACCGGATCGACCAGCTCGCCCGTGCGCTCGGCGTCCTGGGCGTGGAGCAGGGCGACCGGATCGGCACGTTCGCCTGGAACAACCAGCGCCACCTGGAGCTCTACTTCGCGATCCCCTGTGTCGGAGCGGTGCTGCACACGCTCAACATCCGGCTGTTCGAGGATCAGCTCACCTACATCGTCAACCACGCCGAGGACAGGGTGATCTTCGTCGACGGTTCGCTGGTGCCCGTGCTCGAGAAGCTCGCGCCGAGCTTCCAGACCGTCGAGCGCTACGTCGTGATGGGCGACGGCGACACCGGCTCGCTACCCAACGCCCTGCGCTACGAGGAGCTGCTGGAGCAGGCCGGCGAGGGCAGCTTCGACTACCCGGACGTCCAGGAGCGCCAGGCGGCGGCCCTCTGCTACACGAGCGGGACGACCGGGAACCCCAAGGGAGTTCTTTACTCGCACCGCTCGATCAGCCTTCACTCGACGGCCACCATGTTCAAGGACGGCCTCGGCCTGAGCCGCGCCGACCGCGTGCTGGCGGTCGTGCCGATGTTCCACGCCAACGCCTGGGGCCTGCCCCACGGGGCGGCGCTGGCGGGCGCCGACCTCGTGCTGCCGGATCGCTTCCTGGGCGCGGAGCCGCTGGCCGGCCTGATCACGAGCGAGCGCCCCACGCTGATGGGCTGCGTGCCGACGATCTTCTCCGACCTGCTGCGCTACGCCGACGAGCACCCCGAGGTCGACCTCTCGTCGCTCACCAACGCGACCTGCGGCGGCTCGGCAGTCCCCCGCCAGCTGATGAAGGACTTCGAAGAGCGCCACCAGGTGAGGATCTTCCAGGCCTGGGGGATGACCGAGACGAGCCCCGTGGCGACGTTCTCGCGCCCGCACGAGGGCGAGCGCGACGATGCCTACTGGGACGCCCGCGCCAAGCAGGGGCGACCTCTGCCATGGGTCGAGCTGCGGCTGGTTGGCGACGACGGCGAGGAGGTTCCCTGGGACGGATCCTCGACGGGCGAGATCGAGGTCCGCGGGCCCTGGGTCGCCTCAGGCTACTTCCGCGACCCCGACGAGAGCAAGTTCGATTCCGGGTGGCTGCGCACCGGGGACATCGCCTCGGTCGACGAGCAGGCCTTCGTGCAGATCACCGACCGTGCCAAGGACGTGATCAAGTCGGGCGGGGAGTGGATCTCCTCGGTGGAGCTGGAGAACGAGCTGATGTCCCACCCGGCGGTCGTCGAGGCGGCCGTGATCGCAAAGCCCGACGAGCGCTGGGCGGAGCGGCCGCTGTGCTGCGTGGTGCTGAGCAGCGACGGCGCGGCCAGCGCCGAGGAGCTGATCGAGCACCTGCGCAGCCGCGTCGCCAAGTGGTGGCTGCCCGACGAGTTCGCGTTCGTGCAGGAGATTCCCAAGACGAGCGTCGGCAAGTTCGACAAGAAGGTCCTGCGGGGCCGCCTGGCGGAGGAGACGCTCGAGGGGCGCGTGAAGCTCTCCTGAGAGACCCTTGCGCTCGCATTTTGGGAGCTGGATCGCCTCGCGGAGCGGTCTCCCGACCGATCCAGGTGATAGACCTCATGCTGCTGGGCGGAAAAGCCCAGCCCTGTGAATGGGGAACCAGAGGCTGTAGCGTGCGACTTGCACCGCCACGACCGGCACTAAAGGTGGCCCTCCTCGGGGCCGAAACTCAACACCAAACCACCAAACGGAGGTTGGCATGACTCGGACCGATGTCATGGCCTCGAGCAGGCCACGGACACCAGGCGCAGCGCCGAAGACGAGAGCATCCAGGGCACGGCGCATGCTGGTGGCCCTCCCAATCGTGTCGCTGATGGCGCTCTGGCTGTTCGCGCCCGGTGCGGCCTTCGCCGCCGAACCGACGTCGGGCTACAGCCAGACGACGCCGACGCCGAAAACGACGACCACGCCCACCACGGGGACCTCGCCGTCGAAAGAAGAAGGCACGCCGACGACATCGACGAGCAAAGCGCCCGCTCCGACGACGAGCCCGAGTCCGGCGAAAGAAACCGCCAAGACGCTCCCCTTCACCGGCTTCGACCTGCGCTGGAGCTTCGGCGTCGGCCTGATCCTGATGGGTGCGGGCTTCTCGATCGTGATGCTGCAGCGTCGCCGCCGCGAGGGCGAGCGCTAGCAGTCGGACGCGCTCAACCGATCGGTCTTCTGAGACCGCCGGCTCCGGCCGGCGGTCTCTTTTTCGCCAGGCGGGGAGCGGGACGCCTCCTCGCCGCTCGGGGGTTCACGCCCGGGCGCGGTTCTGCGCCACCGCGGGTCAGTCTCGTGAAGGGACTCTGCTAGGCTCCCCACTAGTAAGTTTCATCAGACAACCTAGTCTCAGGAGGCTCGCGGTGTCGGAGCGCAAGGCCACGCATCAGCAGGGGCGGGAGGTAGTGATCGTCGAGGCGGCGCGGACGCCGATCGGCCGGGGGCACAGCGCCAAGGGCATATATCGGGACGTGCACCCGAACGAGCTGCTCGGCAGCGCCTACCGTGCTGTGATCGAGCGGGCGGGCATCGAGCCCGACCTGGTCGAGGACGTCGTCGCGGGGTGCGTCTCCCAGGTGGGCGAGCAGTCCAACAACATCGCGCGCAACGCCTGGCTGCAGGCCGGCCTCCCGGTCGAGACCCCGGCCAGCACAGTGGACAGGCAGTGCGGCTCGGGCCAGCAGGCCGTCAGCTTCGCCGCGGGCCTGATCGCGGCGGGCGTGCACGACGTGATGATCGGGGCGGGGGTTGAGCACATGGGACGAGTGCCGATGGGCTCGAACGTCTCCCATGAGGAGCTAGGGACGCCGTTCCCGGCGGAGCTGATGGAGCGCTACGAACTGATCCCGCAGGGCCTGTCGGCCGAGATGATCGCCGCCCGCTGGGAGATCCCGCGCTCCGAGCAGGACGAGCTGGGCCTACGATCCCACCGACTCGCCGCGCGTGCCACCGAGGAGGGACGGTTCGATCGCGAGATCATCCCGATGGTCGTCGACGGCGAGACGATCGGGGTCGACCAGGGCATCCGCTACGACACGAGCCTCGACCAGCTCGCCGCCCTCAGGCCGGCCTTCAAGGAGGACGGGACCGTGACGGCCGGGAACTCGTCGCAGATCTCCGACGGCGCCGCGGCGGTGCTGCTGATGACCCGCGAGAAGGCGGATCAGCTCGGTCTGAGGCCGCGGGCGCGGATCTTCGACGCTACAACCGTCGGGGTCGACCCGGTGATCATGCTCACCGGCCCGATTCCGGCGACGCGCAAGCTGCTCGAGCGCAACGGGATGACCATCTCGGATCTGGACCTGATCGAGATCAACGAGGCCTTCGCATCGGTCGTGTGTGCCTGGCGGCGGGAGCTCCAGCCGGATATGGATCGGGTCAATGTCAACGGCGGCGCGCTCGCCCTGGGCCATCCGCTGGGTTCCTCCGGCGCCCGCCTGCTCACCACGCTGCTCCACGAGCTGGAGCGAAGCGACGGAGAGCTTGGGCTCGTGACGATGTGCACCGCCGGCGGAACCGGCACGGGAACCCTGCTGCAGCGTCTCTGACTGGCGCCTTGCGGCCGCGCGAGAGGCCCCGTCGGTGTCACGCGCGCGGCCGCAGCGAGGACGGCAGCGGTCCTATGCGGCGGTGATCTTCCTGTCGCCGGCCGGGCCGTAGAGCTTGTCCAGACCGGTGACCGTGACCGGCCCGAACGGGCCTACCAGCGTTGTCCCGCCTTCGAATTCGAGCACGCTGTTGCCCACTTTGGGGTTCAACGAGCCCGTGATCGTGCCGAAGACCGCGCCTTTCTTGCACCGGAATTCCAGTTGGATGCCTTCGATCCAGTCCCTGACCGGGGGACCGCCCGATTCTTCGAGATGCGACTTCCAGGGAAGACCATGGGCGATGACTTCCATCTTGGTCGCGCAGGGGATCGGTTCGCCGGGGCCCTGTTTGCAGCCGCTGAGCTTGAAAGCCGTCATCTGATCGATTCCCGGGCCGCCGGCGGCCGGGTTTTCGATCGTCTCGGTGTCGGCCACCTTGCAGGTGATCATGTCCCCGAACTGCGGGACGTGGAAGGTGATCGCACCGTGGGTCTTCACGGAGACCGTTTCGTTGGCTATCAACTTGCCGTCGCTGAACCAGTGCGGTTCGCCGGCAGCCTGCGCCGCCGCCGGAGCGAGCGCCACGGTGGCCGCCGCCGCCAGGCCGGCGAGGAGTTTCCCGTTCATGAGCCTTCCCTTCTCGAGAGGGTCTTTTTTGGTCCGCCCCCAAGCCAAAGACCGCCCTGTGCCAGGGCGCACCACTCGCGCGTCACCGTATACCCGCCATGCGCTTGTCAAGTCGGCTAACGCGCTGGTAACCAGCTCTGTCCGGGCAGTCGCGCGTGGGGCCTAGATGGTTGATTCCACGGCGGTGTGCCGTGTTTCCGGGGGTGCGGATGGTCGAGTCGGCCGCGGACGCACCCCATATCGGGGCACAGGCAGGCCGAAGCCCTTGCTGGTGGCAAGGGCGAGGCCGAGGACAAAGGCCGGCGAAGGCCAGACGTGCGACCGGCGGTGCAGGGCCGTGGAATCAACCATCTAGCGCGCCAGATGGAAGGGAACCGTGGTGACGACCAGCTTCGATGTAGGACCCTCCTCCGTGGGGGTAGGCGCGGATCGTCTGGCGGTAGGACACGCCGACAGCGAGCATCAGGAACACGATCGTCCCCGCGATCGGGAGCGAGTAGCTCAGCCCGGCCGTCCCGGCGAGAACGAGGACCGCGAGCATCGCTTCGGGGCCGTAGGCGACCGACGAGAGCGCATCCGCCGAGAGCACCGGCAGCGCAACCAGCTTGCGCATCCGCTCCCGCGCGATCGCGGTGGCGCTCAGAGGAGGCCCCAGAGCGACACGTCGCAGCTCGTGGCTGGCGCGCCCTCCCAGCGACGCCGGCGTCTCGGCCGCGATCGTCGCCTGGATCGCCGGCAGATGACCATGCTGCCCGGCCACCGGCACGAACCCGCCAAAGCGGCTCGGCCGGATCTCGCCCGCGTCGGGATAACTGCCGAGATCGGGGTCCACCGGCAGCGCTCGCCGCCAGAGGTCGGGATCGCCGCACACCCGACCCCACTCACTGCCCACCCGGTCGAGCACTGCGAGGCCCCGCTGGTCCAGGGTCGGCAGCGATGCGCCGGGGTCGGGCGCGCCGGAGGCCGGCCCGCGGGCGGGCTCCTCGGCGTGCGAGCCCGGCCCGTCGACGGGGTCGGCCTGGCGGTCCGGCAAGTCGTCTCGCGAAGCCCTGGTCATGCCGAACCCACTAAAGGCATCCGCTCCTCGCTGCCTACTATGCCACGGCAGCGCCGCGCGGCAGCGCCGAGGTCCTCGCACGTCTCGGCCGCGGCGAGGACGTCGACGCGAGCCTGAGCCCGGCGAGTGGAGGTGACGTGGCGCTCCGGTGGACCAGGTGCGAGAATCCGGGGAGCATGACGGACCGTTCCGGCCGGATCGCTGGGTTGCTCCATGAGGCTGGCGAGACCCATCACCTCGTCTACCGGATCGTCGACGGCGAAGACGCCGACTGGGCGTCCTGGTACGCCGACTGGCTCATCAACCTCTCTGAGCTACCCGAGATCCTCGGGTCCAGGCCGGTGCGCAGCGAGTTCGTATGGCTGCTCGTCCAGCTCGACAAGGAGTACACGCAGGCGAAGCCGGCGGAGCCCTGGCCAGCCTGGTACGCAGCGCGCATCGTCGAGCACCTCGGCACGACCGAGAACTAGACGGAGCCTGATCTTCAGCTCCTACACCGACCGCGCAGGGCACTTCGCGGTCGAGGATCTCAGGGTCGCCCGTCCTGCGATGCAGGCCCGGGTACAACGTCGGAACCCAGATCCGCTTCTCGAGGATCTCAGGAGCCGGTGGCTCGGCAAGCCCGTCGAAGGGCTCTGGCGGCGATCAGTGTTCCGCAGCCTCAAGCCAAGCGTGTCGGCCCTCGCGGATCGCGTACAGCATGATCACGAAGGCAGAGATTGGGTCCGCCCACCACCATCCTGCGGCCGCGTTTAGCGCCACGCCCACCATGACAGCCGCAGCGAGGAGGCCGTCGATGACGGTCACGCGGGACTCGGTCATGAGCACCGGGTTGCCGAGGCGAGCTCCGGTCGAGCGCTTGCCGACGGCCAGGGCGAGCATCGCGACGACGGTCAGTGCGAGCCAGAGGATGCCGGCGGTTGAGCGGCCGGGATGGGAGGTGCTTGCCAGGGTGTAGGCGCCTTGGGCCGCAATGTAGATCGCGAGGAGGCCGAAGCCGATCGAGATGACCTTGAGGGCGGCTTGGGTGCGCCCATCACCGCTCGCTCCCTTGAGCTGCCAGACGACCACTGCCGAGGCGGCTATCTCGATCAGGGAGTCCACGCCGAAGCCCGCCAATGCGACTGAACTGGCCGCGATAGCCGCGATCAGCAGCACCACGCAGCCGACTACGTTCCAGGCAAGCGTGGCGTACTCGAGCCGCAACCCGCGACGCAACAAGGTCTCGCGGATGGGAGCAGACGCGGTGTGGGCAGACATAACTCCCATTCTGGGGCTCGGACGCTCGTTTACGCAAGCGCCCGAAAGACGAGGGGACTTGAACCCAAACTTCCCTGCCTCCAAATCGTGTTGCCAGACACGGACCTGAACCGGTGGACGCCGGCGCCATATGCGACCGCCAGCGGTCCGAACGTCCGATCTGTCCGGCTCCGCGGAAGCACGGGCAGACTTGTGCCCGGGCGACGGGTTGCCCGAGGGAGGACGTCGAACCGGCGTGTCACGCCCGCGCCGTCTCAATGGTGTTCTATGAGCGCGTCCGCGCCGCGTGCCAGACCGATCCTGTGAGTAGCAGCGCGACCGCCACGGGCAGAATCCACCACGCCGCGATGCTCGTTTCCGCGACGAGGGCGGTCACTCCGAGGGCGACGACCACTCCTGCCGCGATGCGCCAGTCGTCGCCGATCACGAATTCCCACAGAAAGCGCAGGAAGGACTCGATCCTCGTCATGTGCCGATCCCCATCATGTGCCGGCAGCCTCGGTGCTGGCCGAGCGCGCGCGGATCGGCGTCTGCCGCCTGAGCGCGGCGCGGAGTCCTAGCGAGAACAAGAGAGTCGCCGGGATGATCGCAAGGAGTGCAGTGTCGCTGCCGGGCCACTTCGCGCCCGCGCCCTCGGCGCCCCAGAACATCCCGAACGACGTCAACATCACGCCAACCGCAAACTTCAGGGTGTTCTCGGGGACGCGTGCGAGCGGGGCGCGCGCGACCGCTCCCGCGACCACAACCACCAGAACGGCCACGCCGGCGGCCGCCGCGGCGAGCCCCACGTTGTGCTGGTTGGCGCCGAAGGTCAGCACGATGAACACGACCTCGAGGCCCTCAAGCAGCACTCCTTTCAAAGCGACCGTGAACGAGTAGGGGTCGAACCGGCCCTGCGGAACGGCCTCGGCCGTGCGCGCGGCGACCCGCTCTTCCTCATACGCCTCGCTGCTCATCGTGTAGCGCCTTCAGGCCGGATGCGCGAAGGATCGCCTTGCGCAGCCACTGCAGACCGAAGACCAGGAGCAGCCCGCCGACCGCGACCCGCAGGGCGTTGATCGGGAGGGCGGTAAGCGCTGGACCCAGCACCGCGGTCAGCACCGCGAGCGCGAGCAGCGCGACCCCGACCCCGGTTAGCGTCGAGCGCCAACTGCGTGTCGTCCCAACCGCAAGCACAATCGTCAAGGCCTCGACTGCCTCCACCGCGCAGGCAATGAATACGGAGATCGCGAGGCCCCACTCTGTCCCTGTCATGAGGCCAATCCTAGGGGCCGCGAACGGCGCGCCGTATCTCCGAAGCATCAAGCTGGCGTTACGGGCCGGTATGGGGCATGTGCTCCCCGGCATGACCGGAGCCGTCTTCCCGCGAGCGCTGTCGACTCGGCCGCATTGGTCACGAGCCGATCGCGCGGCGCTCAACCGACGACGACGGCGATGGCGGCCCTTTCGGCCTATGCGGATGAGAGGACTCGAACCTCCACCTGGTTGCCCAGACACGGACCTGAACCGTGCGCGTCTACCAATTCCGCCACATCCGCTCGTGGGGGAGCGAAGATATCGCACCCGTCCCGCCGAGACGGGAGACACGGCCAGCGACGCCGGCCGGGTCCCTCGGAAGGGCGATCGCTCATGCTGCTTTGCTAGCCTCGGAGCCGTCGCGCGCGCGCCGCTATCGTCCAGGGGACTAGGACGCCGCCCTCTCATGGCGGAAACCCGGGTTCGAATCCCGGTAGCGGTACTGCACAAAAGCCCTGGTAATCGGGGCTTTTTGTTTGCCCTGATTCGAACCCCTCCCAGACGTTGGACCCCGGTTAGACCCCGGCGAACGGGCCGCCGGGAGGGCGGACCCGCCGTAGCGCCCTCCTGCGCTGAAAACGGGCCGTACCAGCCCCGCGTCGGCTTCAGCCATTACGAGTCGCCCTAGCCCCACTAGCGACCAGCTCCTGGGGGTGCCCTGGGCCGCCCCACGCATTGTGCGCTCGGGGGCCCCGAAGCTTCCGCACGCGGGATCACGGCCACCGCGCTGATCAGCTTCGTGATCGGGAAATTGGACGCGGCTCCGCCAGCCCAAAGAGAGCACGACATGCTGGCGCTGGTCTGACTATCGGAACGCTGGACTTTCCCGCTCGCGGGGTCCATGGGCTAGAGTCCCCCGTGAACTCAGGTTCACGGACGACAGGTGAGAAAGAGCATGGCTGGAGCGAACCGACCATACCCCCGACGGCCCCTTGATCAGGCGCTGCGTATCCCGCAAGTCTGGCGAGTACAACGGAGGCAACCCGTGGTCCCCGGCGCAAGTCGCGGAAGCGATGAGCGTCGGCCCGAAAACCGCGAACTTCTTTTACATCACAACCGCGTCGCGCGACTATGGCTTGAAACGGCACCCGCACACATGGAGATTTCGCTCACCGAGCTCGGGCGGAGGATCGCGTATCCCAAAACACCCGAGGAGGAGCGGAAAGCCACCCTCGAAGGCTTCCTGAAAGTAGAAGCTGTTCCGCAGAGTCCTTGAGCACTTCGGGGGCAACAAGCTGCCCGAGCGCCGGTTCCTGGACAACACCCTGCAGGAGACCTTCGGTCTCGACCCAAAGTTTCACGACGAGTTCCTCGATGTCTTCGAGCGGAACTGTAGGTTCCTCGGCATCGGCGCTGAGTTCGATGTGCGCGGCGCCTCGCGAACAACCGCCGGGACGAATGGCGGTGCCGGTGCTCCTGCGGCGGGCGCTTTCGGTGACACGATCACCGTCGCGTCGCCGGAGGGAGCCGGGGAGGACACGCCGACGTGCTTCGTGATCATGCCGTTCACAGAGCGAGACGAGGAGCACGAGCCGGGCTTCTTCACCGAGGTCTTTGAGCAGGTGTTCACGCCGGCTGCGACGGCTGCGGGCTTCAACGTGACGACCGCTCGGCGGCCGGGTAGCGACGTGATCCAGTCCACGATCGTCAACGATCTCCTGGCTGCCGATCTGGTTCTCGCGGACCTCACCGAGCACAACCCGAACGTGCTGTTCGAGCTCGGCATGCGGATGCACGAAGACAAGCCCGTCGCGCTTGTTCGGGCGAAGGGCACCGGACCGATCTTCGACGTCGACAACATGCTTCGTGTCGAGGACTACAACCCGAACCTCTGGAGCAGCACGGTCGAGCGAGACATCCCACGGCTAACTGAGCACATCAAGGCGACCTGGGAGAACCGCGAGAGCGAAAAGACGTTCATGGGTCTCCTGCGCCCTGATGACTCCTGACGCCGTGCCGCCTTTGTAGAGCGGTCCGATAGGCGACTAGCTCGCGGCGCTCAACCTCGTCGACTACAAGGTCGACCTGATGCTCGACCAGATGACGGACATCGACGTATTCCTCGCCGGTCCTCCCTGTCATGGCTCTTCGGCGCGGGGTTCGTGCGCTATTTGCGGGCTTTTCGTGCAGCTGTTCCGTCCGATGGGGTTGTCAGGATGCCCGCATCGGTCCCTTCGGGGGCCCGATTCCTCCTCCGCGCGGGGTATTCCGTCCGTCCCCGCCTGTATGCCTCTAGGTAGGCACCGTCTTCACCCCCTGGGGCCGGGCCATCGAGAGTAAGGAGAAGCATCCATCATGGATGGCTTTGCGCAGGACCCCAACAGGCGTGTGGAGGCGACGATGATGCTCGCCAACTACGCCGAGGCAGTGAACGGCTCGCTCACCATCGTGGGCGGCGGAGCGAACATCACGGGGCCGAACGCACCACATTCGGTCGCGCTGCTGTTCATCGTGCCGGCGAACCTGGCCGACGAACAGCACACGTTCCGCCTCGAGCTGATCGACGGTGACGGCAAAGGCGTCGGCGTCGCTCAGTCTCAGCACCAGCCGCTGGTGGTCGAGGGTCAGTTCGGTGTTCAGCTCGAAGAGGAGCCGTTCGCCGGGCAGACCTTCGCGTGTCCGGTTGCGATCAACCTCGGCCCGCTCGGGCTGCCCCCTCACCAGACGTACGAGTGGCGGCTCATGGTGGACGAGGACACGCAGGAGGATTGGCGGCTCGTGTTCCACACGATTCCGCCAATCCAGGGGCAGCAGAGGGCCGCTTAGGGCGCTACTCGCGAACTAGACGCAGATGACGACGCCCATCAGGGCGCTGCTGCTCGGTGCTTCCGGTGGTCACGACCGAGTACGAGCCGTTGCCAGACGGCTGGTCGTGGCCACCGGAGGCCACCACTGTTTCCAGTGGTGTGCCGGTGACCTTCGTGATCGAGAACGTGCTCTGCATCCCGGGGTCAGTTCGACGGCGCAACCCTACAACCCTGCCTCCCGGAACCGGCCGCTTCGCCTTCATAAGGCGGAACCTACCCGGTTCCGCTGCCCCGCCGCTGCTGGGCGTAGGGGCGTCGGCTCGGGCTGCGGACCCTCGGCCGGACCCTCATACATGCCGTCAAGGGCGTCCGCGAGGCTCGCCTCGACCGACGGGAACATGTGTCCGTAGAGGTTGATCGTGGTCGTGACGCTGCTGTGCCCGAGCCGTTCCTTGACGTAGAGCATCGGGGCGCCCTCGGCCACCAGCAGGCTCGCGCAGGAGTGCCGCAGGTCATGGAACCTGAGTGTGCGCTTGTCGGCCGGTAGCGCCTTCAGCGCCGGACCGAACACGCGCCGCATGAACACGGTGTGCCGGATCGCCCTCCCCTGCGGCGTGAGGAAGACCAAGCTGTCTGGCGTCGTCGGGTCCGGCGCTGAGGGGCCGCGGGAACGGGCTGGGTCAGGTGCTCCGCGAGCATGTCGCGTGTCGCCTTGCCGAGCGTGATCGTGCGGGGCTTCCCGTTCTTCGGCGGGCCGACCTCGCGGCCGTAGCCGTCGACGGTGGCCTTGGGTGCGTCGGGCGCGGCGGTGTCGCGCTTGACCGTCTGCCGAAGGTGGATCACGCCGCGCAGGAGATCCACGTCCTTCCGCCGCAGCGCCCACAACTCGCCCGCGCGCATGCCCGTGTTCGCCGCGAACAGGATCGCCACGCGGTAGTGCTGGTCAACGGCGTCGGCCAGTGTGCGAACCTCCGCCGCTGTGAGGACGGTCATGTCGCCCTTCGGAGGGGCAGGCAGCCTCATCCTCATGGCCGGGTTGACGCGGATCATGCCGAGCTCGACCGCCTCGCTCAGGACGGAGGACAGCACCGCCTGGATCTTGCGAATGCTGCCGGCGCTCAGCGGGTCGCCGGGGTGCTCACGACCGCCAGTCCTGCCCTCGCGCTGCAGCCGAGCGAAGTACCGCTTGATGACCTCCCGCGTCAGCGCCGCGAGCGGCACCTTGCCGAAGGCCGGTTCCAGGTGCAGCCGCAACACGTCCTCATAGCGGTCGCGGGTCTTGGGCGCCAGCGAGGGCAGCCGCGTCTCGCGCCAGGCGGCTACCGCGTCCGCAAACGGCCGGTCAGCGCGACGAGGGTCCTGGTGCTCGCCGCGAAGGACGGACGCCTGCTGCTGCGTGAGCCAGTCCTCGGCCTCCTGCTTCGTGCGGAACGTCTTCTCAATGCGCTTAGCGTTCCAAGAGGGACTGATGGCCAGTCTCATGGCCGGTCACCGCGGCGTCCCCACGGACTGTCGGTCTGCTGGCGTCAGCGCGCGAAGGCGATCGTCGAGCCGAAGCAGCCGGCGGAGACGATGTCGCAGCCGGCACGAAGGACGGCGATTGGCAATCGGGTGCCGAAAAACGCCGGCGGCCCGACCACCCCCCTTGGCCGGGCCGCCGGTGAGGCGCCCCCCATACCTCGGCTGAAGACTCTCTCCTCGGGGGCCGCGTGTCTGTGAAAGGAGACACAGCCACGACATTTGGACGGCGGCCCATCGCGTGTCATCCTGCTTCGCAACCGCCGGATCCCAGTTCCAACCCAGGCACCGTGCCAGTCTTCACGCTCATACACAGCCGCGAGCATCCCGCCGACCGCCGAGGGCCTCGCCGCCGGACGCTCGTGATCGCTGTGCTGGCCGTCGCTGTCGAAATCGCGGGATTGAGGCGACGCGGCTACAAGCTCGGCGGCAATGTCGTCGTGCGCTGCAGCGCCGGCCACCTGTTCACGACCATCTGGATTCCCGCGGCGTCGGTCAAATCGCTGCGCCTGGGCTGGTGGAGGCTTCAGCGCTGCCCGGTGGGCGGACACTGGTCGATCGTCAGCCCCGTCGACAGGTCCGAGCTGGCCGCGGCCGAACTTCGCGAAGCGGCCGAACGCAGGGACATTCGGATCCCGTGAGCGCGGCCCGGGCCCGCCTGCCGACCGTCGAGACGATCAGGCCCAAGTAGTCAGACGGCGCGATGACCGTACGAGCGCCTGCTGGTCGGTTTGCTTGCAGACGTGTGCCGGACGTGATGACCGGGTAGGAGGCACCTGGATGCCTCGAACCCCAGGCAGCGGCCCGCGAGCGGAGATCGGTGCGCGCGGAGCCGGGAGTTGGAAACGAGTCTCGACTTCCAGATCCAGACTCGACAGTCTCCCGTCTCTCCCCTCGGCGCGGCTGCCCGACGCCGGCGGCGTGGGCTCGGGGCCCGGAGGGGACCGCCGTCTATTGGGATACGGTTGAAAGCTACGAGCTGGGAAATGGCATCGACATTCCGACCACGAGTGGAGGGCATCGTCCTCCGTCCCGGCCCCGGTGGACTCGCTCGCGGTCAGGTGACCGAGATCCAGCGCGGTCGTATCCTGACGGCCGCTGTTGCCGCCGTCGAGGAGGTCGGATACTCGGGCATGACCGTCGCCCAGGTCATCGGTCGAGCCCGGGTGTCCCGCAAGACCTTCTACGACCTCTTCGCCGACCGCGAGGACTGCTTCATGGCCGCCTTCGAGCAGGCTGTCGACCATGCCCGCGGGCTCACGTCGAGGCATACCGCAGCGAGTCGCGCTGGCGGGATGGGGTCCGCGCGGGCCTCGCCTGCCTGCTGGGTCTGATGGACGAGGAGCCCGCCCTTGCCAGGCTTTGCATCGTCGAGGCGCTCGGCGCCGGCGACCGGGTGCTAGAAGCTCGCGCCGCGGTCCTGGCTGAACTGGCCAGCGTGATCGACCAGGGACGATCCGCCCCCGGGGCCGGCACCGATCCGGCCGCGGTGACCGCCGAAGGCGTCGTCGGCGCTGTCTTCGCCGTGCTGCACAGACGCGTGCTCGACGGCGGCGGAGAGCCGCTGACCGAGTTGCTCGGGCCGCTGATGAGCATGATCGTGCTGCCCTACCTGGGAGCCCGGGCGGCGGGACGCGAACTGACCAGGTCGAGCCCGGCGCCGGCCGCTGGCCGACGCGGGGGGCGCCGGCCGCGCGGCGAGGACCCCCTGGAAGGTCTCAAGATGCGCCTCACCTACCGGACCGTGCGGGTGCTGATGGTGATCTCCGAGCGTCCCGGGGCGAGCAACAGGGAGATCGCCCAGGGCTCGGGGATCGCCGATCAGGGCCAGATATCGAAGCTGCTGAACCGCCTGGCCCGTTTGGAGCTGGTGGAAAACCTCGGCGACGGCCAGGAGAGGGGCGCGGCGAACGCCTGGCACCTGACACCGAGGGGCGCCGCCGTCGAGCGCGCCACCAGGCCGCGCTGATCTGACCGCCGCCGGCGGGCGATCGCAAACGCCAACCGGCCGGGCAGACGGCCGGCCGGGCGTGCGTCCCGACTGCGGGCTTCCGTCGGAGCGGGGCAGAGGTGCTCCGCTTCCTGCTCTGGCGAGCCATCTCCCTCATTGCGGCGCTGGCCAGCCTGGTGCTGCTGTCGGGACTGCTCGACGGGTCGATCGGCCGGGCGCTACGCGGAGGCGCACGCTCCACGCCGCGCGTGGGCCGGACGGCGGAGCCCGTGTCGATCGTCGGGCAGGCGACCCACCTCGGCGATGGCGTGCCCGGCTGGCTGGCTCCCTCGCTCCTTGCGCTGCTCCTCCTGGCGGTGGGTGGAGGGCTGCTGTTGGGCTCGCTCCGCCTGCGGGTGCGGAGCCGCCGTGAGTACGAGAGGCTCCGCGTGGTCGCATACCGCTCCGATCGCTCCGACGCAGGCGAGGTGGCCCGGATGTTCAACGCCCTGTACAGCGGCTTGAGCGTCAGGTGGTGGCGCCGGCTCATCGGAGGGCAACCCTCGCTGGCGGTCGAGGTGCACCACCGACCGGGGTGGCGGCCGTGCCCCAGAGGCGTGGCTTGCCGTAACCTGCCCGCGCGGCGAGCGACGACTGATCGAGGCGTCCCTGCGAAGCGCATACCCGAACGTGCGGCTCACCGCGGCGGAGGAGATCCTGGGCGCGCCTCCCTCGGTGCTGCGTCTGAAGAAGCACGCCGGGTTCATCCGACGAACTCGTACGGGCGACAGGCTCGACCGGGACTCCGAGCCTGCGATCAACCGTCTGCTCACGAGGATGGCCGCCGCCGGTGCGCCCTCGATCGTGCAGATCGCCCTGACCCCCGCGCCGGCGTCGCTCGAGAGCCTGGCCAAGCATCTGTACAAGCACCACGAGGCGCGGCTTTCCCGCGAGCGGGAGGAGCCCGACCTGCGGCTGGACCGCTCGATGGTCGAGGACGTGGAGCTCAGAGGCGGTCTGGAGGTCCAGCACAACAGCCTCTTCTACGCCGACATCCGCGTGATCGCGCCCCGCCGCCGGGACTGCGAGCGGATCGCCTCGGCGCTGCGGGTGCAGCGAGCGGAGAACCGCTTCGTCGAACGCGGCACCACCCTGCGCCACGGCGTGTTCGGCCTCTATACGAGGCGCGTGCGGCGTGGGGAGGGCAACCCGCTGCCAGCCATCTGGCGCGGCGTGTTCGCTCCGGCCGAGCTTGCCGAGCTGTGGCACCTGCCATCGGTCGACTACGCGACCGTCCCGTTCTCCCGCGCCGCGGTCCCGTTGGCGCCGGCTCCCCCCGAGGTCTTCCGTCCCGGCGAGGGCCGGGGGACGTTGCGCGACGCGCTCGGCCCGGTGTCGATCCACGAGGAGCTGCGCAGGCAGAACACTGCCGTGCCCGGCTCGGTCGAGCAGGGCAAGTCGAGCTTCCTCGTCGCGAGCGTCGCGGAGGACCTGCTCCGGGATCGCTGCGCGGTGATCGTCCTCGACCCGAAGGGGGACGCCGCTGATGCGGCGCTGAGCGCCGTCCCGCCGGGCCGGACCTGCACGCTGGTGGACTTCGCCAAGCCGACCTGCGGGTTCAATCCGCTCGCCGTGGACGCGCCCGCCGACGTGATCGCCGACTACGTCGTCGCGGCGCTGAAGAACCTGTTCAGCGACGTTGGCGTGATATTGGGGCTGTGAGCGGTCAGGTTCTCGACGCGTATATCCGGGTCTCGAAGGTAGCGGGCCGGGCGGGGGACTCGTTCATCAGCCCGACGGTGCAGGCGGAGCGGATCCAGGCGTGGGCGGACCTGCATGGGGCGCGGTTGGTGTGGCATGAGCCGGAGCTGGACGTTACGGGCGGGCGGATGGACCGGCCGATCTTCGACCAGATCATGCGGCGGGTCAGGGCGGGGGAGACGGGTGGGGTGGTGGTGGCGAAGCTTGACCGGTTCGCCCGCACCCTCGTCGGCGCGCTCGCCGTCCTCGAGGAGTTCGAGCAACACAACGCAACGCTCGTCAGCGTGGCGGACAACATCGACCTGTCCACGCCGGTCGGGAAGGCCTTCCTGCGCATCCTGCTGGTGTTCGCCGAGCTGGAGCGGGACCGGATCAGCGAGGCCTGGAAGACCGCCACATCCAATGCGGTCGCCCGCGGCATCCACATCGCCAAGTACACCCCGATCGGGTACGCCAAGACCGCGGAGAAACGGCTGGTGCCAGGACCGGAGGCCGCGGCTATCCGGACCGCGTTCGAGATGCGCGCCGCACACCTCACTCGGACGGAGATCGCGCGGCGGCTGGACGAGCTCGCACCCCGCCCCGACGAAGGGTGTTGGACGCCGCCGATGGTCGACCGGATCATCCGAAACCGGGTGTACCTCGGCTGGGCCTACAGGGCCGGCCAGATCAACCAGCACGCCCACCAGCCGTTGGTCCCTGCGAGCGTGTGGTACGCGGCGAACAACGCGCCGGTCCGTGCCGCCGCCAGAGGGAAGAAACCGAACCTGCTCGGGGGGATCGTCCGGTGCGCCGCCTGCCGGTATCTGCTCGCCCCCGGGAAAACCGGGTACGCCGAAGCCGGCGAGCTCGTCCTGGGGTACCGGTGCCGCACTGTCCACACCGCTGGCCGCTGCCCGGAACCCGCCTCCATCCACGCCCGCAAGCTCGAGACCCACATAGAGCGCCTGTGGCGCGCCCAGATGGCCAGCGAGGCGTTCCTCATCCAACCCGACACGAAGGCCCTACAGGACGCCTCGGAGACCCTCCAGGACGCGAAGGGCGAGTTGCGCGCGTTCGCAGCGGACCTCACAGCACGACGTGCCCTCGGCCCCCACGCCTACGAGGACGCCATGACTGCCCGCGCGGACGCGGTCGAGCACGCCCGCGCCGCCGTCAGGGCCGCCACCGCCGGCAACACCGTCGCGGTGGGGGAGATCGCGTACCTACGACCAGCTACCCGTCGCGGACAGGAAGCGGATCCTGGCCGCCGGCATCGACACCATCATCATCCACCGCGGGCACGCCCGCATCCCCATCCAGGAGCGCGTCACGGTGCTCTGGCGCGGCGAAGGGCCAAACGACCTCCCCCGCCGCGGCCGCAACAACGGCCCCATCCGACCCTACACCCCCAACCCGAACAAGCCGTAGGCCAGGCGAGCGCTCACGGATGATCGCCTGGAACACCTCCACCGAAGCCGCCGAAGCCGCCAACGGCATCCTGCTCGGCGCATCCCTGCCGGCGGTCCCTGCCATGAGGGCTAATACGACGAACGCAGACGAACCCCCGGGCAAGCCGCCGAGAGATCAAGCACCACGGCCCAAGCCCTACCGGCCCCAGACGAACGGGAAGCTTGATCTCGACATCACCGACTGCACCCGACAGACTAGGCCTGAGTCCCTCCGCGTAGATCTGTCGTTGGCGCCCCCAGCGTCCTGCCGGGGGCACCAACGGCGACGGTCTGACGCCCGAGGCGCCGGCTACTGCGTGTCGACGACGAGCGTGCCGACTTTTTCGGCGGTCACGGTCGCGAGCCCCGCGTCGACCACCGTGCTCGAGCTGGTCTTGTTGCAGGTGATTTCGATCTGTTCGTTCGCGTTCGTGACTTCCACGTACTCGTTCGCGCCCGCGTCACCGTAGATCGACCCAGTGCCGGGGTTTCCGGCGCCGCCGAACATCGGGTTGAAGACTCCCAGGCTGCTGTGGAGCCCGCAAACGACGTTGTTGTGTTCGCCGATGCTGAGGCCCACGTTGTACGAGATGTGATATTTGCCCGCGGGCAGCGGCGGGGTCTTCACAACTAGCGTGTTGGCGCCCGACCCAGCGCCGAGCGAGATTTCGCCGCCGGCGGCTTGGCCGGAGGAGTTCTCTTCACGCTGGCCGACGAACAGCTCGGGCTTGCCTTTCCCTGTTTTTTCGGTTTTTTCTGCGGCGAGCGCGAACCCGGCCGGTAGCGCACAAGCAATGACTCCGGCGAGAAGCGTGAGACGCAGCGTCCGAGACTGGCGTTTGAACATGTCACTCCAATCGTTGAAATGTGCGATGCGGCGACCGGCGCCACGTTCTGCGCGATGCCCCCCGATCCGCACCTAAGGATTAGTGCGGGCGCAACATACGGGATGAAATCGCGGGTGTCTGCCCAATATTGGACGTCCGGGCGCCCTAATCGGACATTCGCTGGGCTCGGTTGTGGCCTATGAGGCG
Organism: uncultured Solirubrobacteraceae bacterium; assembly: GCA_963760785.1. Classification (GTDB taxonomy): domain Bacteria; phylum Actinomycetota; class Thermoleophilia; order Solirubrobacterales; family Solirubrobacteraceae; genus Palsa-744. Next base: position 85,903 of record CAVXEL010000004.1, read on the forward strand.
GCGCAGCGTATGACGCGTCCGTTGCCCCTGCTCGTGACGCTGGGATCGCCGCTTGGATTGCTCACGCTGGTGTACGAGAAGCTGCGCCCCCAGCCGCCCACATTTCCCGCGAAGGACGCACGCTGGGTAAACGTGGCCGATCGCGATGCCTACATCGCCGCGGAGCCGGACCTAACGGCGATGTTCTCCAGTGGGACGCCCGATGGTGCGATCTTCGAAGGCGGCTTTTCCGACGACAACGGGGCCGAGCCGCACCGCGCCGACCACTACATGACCAAGGAGACCGTTGGACGCCCCATCGGCGAGGTCCTATCGGTACTGCCATGGGGCCGTCTCGGTGTGGCGTACGCGCACGGGGCGCTCGTATCCCGCTCGGGTTGACGTCGGCCCAATTGACCAATGCGCGCCGGCTGATCTCTAGCGGGATGCCTGTTCGGCGTCGGAATGCTCGCGAAAACCCCACGACGGCTTTCTTCAACGCCGGCCCACAAGGAGTGCCGCTGCGACGGGCCGCGACGATAATCTGGTGCGCCGGTGGCTCAAGGACTACCGCCGTGTCGGCCCATATCGCCTTCGCCGCTGCACCGGCAAACTAATACCCGCGAGCGGTATGCTAATCGACGATTGCCTACGGCTAGCCGGCGCACCCCCGGGAGGCCGCTGGCTGTGAGCCCGCGGTGCTATATCTCGCCTTGCGGACACGCGCTCGTGAGTGCGCAGATGGCTGAGCGCGCAGGGTCGATCCGGTAGCGCGGTTGCGGCAAGACGCGCGACGGCCAGTCTCCGCAAAGTGCGAGAAATCTGGTTTGCGGAGCCCTCGACACACACCGACGACTGTGCCATATTTTGCGCATATTCGGATCTTAAGAATTCATGCGCATCGCAGAAGGAGAGTGATATGGCACAGATCCGCACTATGATCGATCAGTCCAATGAGGCCATGCAGCGAGAGCAGCTTCAGGTGCTGCTAGTGGCCGCCGAAGGAAAGCTTGCGGAATTCCGGGGCGACATCGATGACATGTTCCGTTTCCCGGAGCGGCTGGGGATCATCCAGATCGTCGGCAACCGCTCGGTCGCCAGCTATGAAGAATACCGGGTGAACATCACCGAAGGCGTCGACCCGCAGCTCAACGTCGTGATCGACAGCTTCTTCAAGGGCGCCAGCGGCATCAAGGATGGGTTCCGGGAACTGATCAAGGTAGGTCTCAATACGATTCTCGGCAACGAAACGATCGGTGTCTGGGAGCAGCAATGGTTCACCGTCGTTCCGGACAACTTCGCGCTCGTGCGGGCTGACGTGAAGTGCTGGCGTTGGAACTTTTCCTCAGAAGGCGTGATCTCGAAGTGCAAGAACGCGTTCGCCTTCCTGATCGTCAAGTCGATAGTCGACCACCGAAAGCTCACGATCGACGAGCTCCTCTACTTCCTCTCCGAGTCAGTGGGCGGGGATATCGAAAAGCTCGAGAAGTATCTCGAGCAGCTCAAACGACTCTGGAAGGTGCTCGAAGACCTCAGCCCCGAGCAGGTCGCGGCGATCTACGGTGAGACCGTGCAGTCACAGCTACCCGCTGCGCCCGTGCCGGTCGGAGCGTCGTGATGGCGAACGGCACGTTCGTACGGCGCAACGTGTGGACACTCCCGTCGGGGGACCAGACCCTGGAGTTCTACGCGCGTGCCGTGGAGGTGATGCGCGGCCGCGACGAATCAGATCCCACGAGCTGGGCCTACCAGGCAGCGATCCACGGCCGCAAGACCGGCTCGGGAGCGCTCTGGAACGAATGCAAGCACGGAAGCTGGTTCTTCCTGCCTTGGCACCGGATGTTCGTCTACTACTTCGAGCGGATCGTGCGCGCGGCGGTCGTCGCGGCAGGCGGGCCCTCCAACTGGGCGTTACCGTACTGGGGGTACGGCAACGGTGGCGAGCAGGCGTCGCTCCCGCACGCGTTCCGCGCCAGCGCCAGCGCCGTTGTCAACCCGCTGTTCGTGCAGGAGCGAGCGGAAGAAGTCAACGCCGGCGTTCCCCTTGACGCGAAAGTCATAACCCACGCGTTCGCGCTCTCGCGCCTCCTGTTCACGGGCGCCGAAGAGTTCGGCGGTGGGATCGCGGACGCTAGTAAACAGTTCTGGCGCAAGACCGGCCGGCTCGAGCAGACTCCCCACAATGACGTTCACAACGCGGTCGGCGGCAAAGGAGGCTGGATGGCCGACGCCAAGACGGCCGCGCAGGACCCCATCTTCTGGCTGCACCATGCCAACATCGACCGTATCTGGGCGATCTGGAACGCGATAGGGCGCGTCGATCCCGGTGACCAGGAATGGCGAGAACAGCGCTTCGATTTCTTCGACGCTGACGGCAGCCGCGTGAGCAAGGCGTGCGCGGACGTCATCGACATCGCTACCCTGGAATACACGTACGACCCGCCGCCGATCCACGAAGAGCCCACCGGAACCAGGCCGTTCGCGCTTGCCGCTAGCGAGCCCCGGACCGGAAAGCGCGTGATCGTCGGGGCGAGCATCTCGCCGATCATGCTGACCGGCCATCCAGCCGAAGCCACGGTCGAGATCGACAGCCGCGCCAGCGCCCAAGTCGAACACGCGCTACCGCCGGGTGTCCACCCGCGCGTCGTCCTCGCAGTCGAGGACATCGAGGGCGAGGAGAACCCGGGAACCGTCTACGGGATCTACGTCGACCTGTCAGAGCCCGCGTCCGAAGAGGAGCTCACGTCCCATCACGTCGGCAACCTGTCGTTCTTCGGTCTCGAGGACACCGCGCACCCGCGCGAGGGAGAGGACCCCCATACCCTGCGTGTAGCGATGGAGATCACCGGCCTAGTCGAAGCCCTCAAGGAGCGCGACCGTTGGGATCCCAGCCGGCTGGAGGTGACGTTCCGACCGCTGCTTCCGGTCAAGCCCGGCGAGCCAGCGCCCGCCGAACCAGTCGACTACCAGGCCGAGGGGGCACCAGTCCGGGTGGGTCGCATCAGCGTCGCCTACGAATAGCGATGGCTGTCTCCACGGCCCTGCGGCGCTACGCGCGCCGGACAGGACGGGGAGTCAGAAGCGCATGCCGCTCGAACCCGCTCATCCTGCTCGTCTCTTCGGCCGCATGGACCACGGCTGTCGGAGTGCAGGTCGTCCAATCTGAGTCGGGTACCGCCGCACGACAAAGCATGATGTGGTGCACCCCTGGGATGCAGCCCAGCGCTCTCGGGAATGGCCTCGGTCTAGCGAGCGCGATCGCGGCCGTCATGCCAATGTGGGGCATCATGTGCGCCGCGATGATGCTGCCCACGGTCGCCCCGGCCGTGCGGCATATCGCCCTCAACAGCCTGGAATGGCGCCGACGCCGCTCAGTCGCTGAGTACCTGACCGCCTATCTCGGGGTGTGGCTCGCGGCGGGGCTCCTCGTTGCCGCGACAACCGCCGCCGCTCCTTTCACGAGCCGCTCCGACCTCGCGCTGCCTGCCGTGCTGAGCGTCGCGGCCGTCTGGGAGCTCCTTCCCGCCAAGCAGACGGCACTACTCGCATGCCACAAGAGCGAGCCGGTCCCTCTATGGGGACGACAGGCGACAATCGGCCTGAGCCGCTTCGGAGCCCACACCGGCCTCGCGTGCATCGGCACCTGCTGGGCCACGATGCTCGTGATGATCGCTGCCGGCCCCCAGTCCGCGTACTGGATGCCGGGTGCAGCAGCCATCATCTACAGTCAGCGCCGGACGCTCAGACGCCGTCGTGCCGCCCGCGCCGCCGCAGCAACCCTCGCCCTCGCAGCCGGCGCAAGCCTGATCGGAAACGTCGCCACATGAAAGTTGGCTAACCGATGTCCGTAGCCCTGCCATCTTCATCCAGTTGTGGCCTCCATCAATCCCGGGGCTCGCTCGCTCAGATAGCCAGCGGTCGCCAGGCTGGCGGACTGAGATTAAGACCAGCAGATCGGGCACCGCGTCACCACCCCGGCATCGATCTCAAGCCCAAGGCTTGGCTGCCGTCTAATCGCAGCGACGGTCGGCTATGTCTCGACCCTGTGTGCCGTCTGGTGCTCGGTCCAGCAGTCCGCATGGGACGGATCGCCCGACGGCAACACCGGCTCGTTTAGCCTGGAGGTCTCCCTAGGGCCGTCGTCATCGATGACCGCAGCGGGCTCGTATACGCCTATCGGTAACCGCAAAGCAGACACGTCCACGTTTCGTCGACGATCCGATTCCAATCGTCGAGCATGCCACAGCGCTGCGGGTAGCAGTTGCTCGCGGGTGGGGTGGTGGTGGCGAAGCTCGACCGGTTCGCCCGCACCCTCGTCGGGGCGCTCGCGGTGCTGGAGGAGTTCGAGCAACACAACGCCACCCTGGTCAGCGTCGCGGACAACATCGACCTGTCTACGCCGGTCGGGAACGCCGACATCTGCCACTTCCAAGAGTGGACGGGCCACGCCAACGTCCAAACAACCCTGCGCTACCGGCACTACGCGCCACGCCCCGAAGACGCCAAGCTCGCAGCGGAAGCCTTCGGTGTCGCGCCTTGGCTTCAGCTCGACGACCGCCCGGCTGGGGGCCGGACGGTCGCATTCAAATCCTGTCTCCCCGACTAGAGAAAGCCCTGCAACTAGGCAGTTTTTGACTTTCGAATATGCCCCCAAAAGACCCCGCGGGGAACAATCCGGGGAGCAAAACGTCCCTTGAAACGGACGGCCCCAGGGCGAAGCGTGCCCCCTTCTCATAGCTCTTGAGCGCCCGGAGCCTACGCAGAGCAGCTGCGGGAGAGTTCCTCAGCGGGGGGCGGAGCACCGGCGGCTGGCACCGACGAAGCACTTCTGTTCTGAGCCACTTCTCGTTGATCGTCTAACAGGAGCGACGGCCCCGATAGCCGGCCGCCCGCGTATCTCGGTCGCGTCGCGGGACATAGCCTCGTCGTGGAAGGTGCTGGTCGGCGACAGTGCGAATCGCGGTGTCAAACCCTTGACGCGGCCGGGTAGCTGGCGTACGGTGCGGCACACCCGGCGGCCGGAATTCGGATAGATGGAGATTGCGTCCTTCATGGAGGGGTGGCGCGAGGGTCGGCCGGGCACCATTCGGACCGCGCCAGCGAGGAGGACAGCAGCGATGCAACGTGCCGGCAAGTGGCTGGAGATGCTCCCCGAGTTCTGTACCTCTATCCTCGGGCGCCGCCACCAGGCCATCACGCTGCTGCTCGGCGCCGGTGCTTCGCTGTCCTCGGGCGCGCCCAGCACCGGCGCGGTCGCCGACGCGATCTGGGCAGCCAACCCGGGGCGATTCAAGAGCAGACAGGACGTCTACGACGACCTCGTTGAGATCACCGAGGTCGACAAGCGCAATGCGATCGAACCGCTATTCGAGGACACGGTCCCCTATGCCGGCTACCGGCTTCTCGCCGCGCTCGCCCGCTCACGGCCGATCATCATCGTCAACCTCAATTGGGACGACTGCGTGTTGCGCGCCTGCGGCCAGATGGGCGTCCGGTGCCAGCCGCACGACATTGCCGACCCGCTCGCTGAGATCCGCGAGAGCATCGCACTGAGCAACGCGTCCGGATCCGGCATCGTCGACATCCACGTCCACGGCCGTCTCGGCACCGAAGGTCACGAGGCCAAGCATCGACTGCGCTTCGCACGGCTCAAGACCCTCACGCTGAAGGAGGACGAGTTCGAGCTGTTGCGCGAGTGCTTTGACTGTGCCACCGCGGTCATCGGCGCCTCGCTCTGCGCCGGGCGCGACCTCGACACAGCCGACCTGATCGAGGCGCTGCGCGGCTCGGGCGATCCGCACGAGCCAGGCCAGCTCGTCGACATGCAACCAGTCTGGATCGCGGTGCGCGAGGCGAACGGCGACGAGCCCGACAAAATCATCCACTCCGTGCTGCGGGCGCGGCGATCAAGCCGCAACATCCTGATCGGGCCCGACGTGGACTTCGACCGCATCATGTGGCGGCTTCGCGCCACGGACGCTGGCTACGGCTGGTCGCAGCTGGAGGCGAACCACCCCGAAATCCGGCTGATCGACGAGCCCGGGCTGATCCTGCCCAAGCCCAGCCTGCTGCGGGACGCGCTGGACCGCTCCTGCTCCGTGGTGGTGCTCCCAGGCCGCGCGAGGCAGGGCAAGAGCACGGTCGCCCACATCCTCGCGCACTGGATCAGTCTGTGCGAGCCGGGAGAGCCGCAGGTTCGCACCTACCGCACGACCCAGTCGGACGAGGCGCTTGGCGCGCTGCAGAAAGGGGACGTGATCGTCGTTGACGACCCCTTCGGCGAGGTCAGCTACCGGCGATCCCCGCACGTGTTCGACGCACTGCTGACCCATCCCGACAACGCCGGGCGGATCGTCGTCGCCACGCGCTTTGAGACCTACCAGCCCGCCTGCCGGGACGCTGGCGATGAAGGCCTGCCCGCCGTATCCAGCAAGCCGGCCGACTGGTGGGCCGCGAGCGAGCTTGAGCTCTACGCGCAGCGATTGAAGGCTGGCCTGTCCGAGCACGTACGGCACGATCCAGTCACCTTCGACACGCCCTATCGCGTCAGCCAGGCCGCGCTCGGACACGTCGAGCCCCGCGCCGACGAAGACGAGACCGCCAGGACCAAGCAGTGGCTCGCGGACGAGCTCGAGGGCGGTGTGCCTCACGCCACGCTAGTGCTCACGGTGCGCTTGCAGGACTTCTACCAGCCGGTTCCGCGGGAGGAGCTCGAACGCGCCGCCGACTACCAGCCGCGGGGGGTCGACTTCGCCGACCTCGGCGGGATCCTGCGGGTCGTCAAGGTCGAGGACGAGCACCTGCGCATCGGCCATCCCGAGGACATCCACGCGGTCGACCTACTGATCCGCGAGCACCGCGACCTCGTCGACGCCGTCTTGCAAGCACTTTCACCGCACCTGCCCTGGCTCGCGGGTGCGCTCGCCGCCTGGGAGGCGGTCGTCGGCTCCAGCGCACCGGTCGCACCGGCCGATATCCCCGACGAGATCCTGTTCGAGTGGACGTTCGAACTCGTGCAGAGAGCGGCTGCGCAGTCCCCTGCAGCAGCCCTGGCCCTTCTCGGACACGCCCGGCGGCGGGCACCGGACACGTGGGCCTTCCGCGAGTTGGTGTTCGCGGCCGTCTGCATGTGGGGCGCGATCGCCGACGACCCGAAGGCGGCGAGCTTCATCAAAGAGGTCATCCGCGATCGCAGCCACAGAGGCACCTACGCGCTGGTCGAGGCGCTGCTGCGCGTGCGCGTCGACCCGCCAGGTGAGCTGCTCGGGTTCGCCGTCACGTCGATCCACGACCTGGCTCGCCGGCGCAAAGCACACGAGGAGCTCGTGCTGATCTTCGACGGCCTGCTCTGGCGGGACCTGCCCGTCGTCGATGCCACGCTGCGGCAGCTCCTGAAGGCGCTGCTCGACGCGGCCGAGGCTGACCAGAAGCTCCGCGCCGGGTTTGCGGCCGCGGCCGCCTACCATCGCCCCGGGCTCGACGCTCTGCTGGAGCATGGCCTGGAGAACCCGCTGCAGTGGACCGCTGACGCCCACCGGCATCCCAACATCGTGGCCTGGCTGCTGCAGTGGCATGTCGCACATCAGGCGCGCGTGCACGCGCTGGTCACAAGGCAGTCGTTCCTCACCGTCGACTCCGACGAGATCAAGTACCTCGGCCGCGGCCGCTGCGAGAACCGCGCGCCGCTTGAGCGGGACCAGGCTAGCGGGCTGCACGCGCTGATCGGGCACCTGCTGCGGTCGGGCCCCCACGCCGGCTGGGCGATCCACCTGGCCGTCAACGTCAACGCGGTCGCAGGCGAGTTCGACACGGGCGACCTGGCCGAGCATGTCGGCCGCGTCGACCAGAGCGACTCCGGGCTGGCGGGATGCGCGCTCTACGAGGCACCAGCGCCGCTGCATTTCCCGCTCGCCGACCACTTTCGAGGACGAGGCCGCCGCGCACTGCTGCAGCTGCTGGGCGGCGGGTTCGAGTTCGAGGGCGTTCAGGTCGCCCCGCCGCGATTCCGGCTCACGGCCAACGGCTGGGCGTTGCGCCAGCGCTGGGGACTGTCCGACGCCGACCTCGGCGACATCCTCGGCACCTCGCTCGAGGAGCCGACAGCGGCGCTCGCAATGTTGATGGAGCACGCCGAGGAGGCGCTCAACGCCGGAGCCGACGAGGCGGGGCTCGCGACGGTGTTCGAGCACTTCGGGCGCGGCGACACCGACGCGATGGAGCTGGTCCCGCTGAGGCCACCCGGGGCCGGCGAGGGCCACGCCGAGGACATCTCCGTCGTCGCGTCCGTTCTGGCGGGGGCCTCGATTATCCTTGCCCCCGATGAGCGATCCTGAGCGTTGGCGGCGCTGGTCCTCGACCATCGCAGAAGCTGGCGACCCGGCGTCGGCGGAGGCGGCGCTCCGGGAGATCTCGCGCGACATCGCTGCGCTCCTCCCGCCCGATCGAGGCCTGGTAGGCGAATGGGCCGAGATCGGGATCGACGTGGAACTGCGGTCGCTCGCCGCCAGCGGCCTGTGCGTGCGCGGCACGCGCAGGGTCGTTGTCAGGAGACGCGACCCGCCTCGCCGCCGTCGCTACACGGTCGCGCACGAGGTCGCGCATCTACTGCTGTTCCACGCCGCCGAGCGCGGCGGGCTGAGGCTCTCCCGTCGCCTCGAGGAGTCGATGTGCGAGCGCTTCGCCGCCACGGCTCTGGTCCCGCATGAGCGGCTGAGTAACCACCTGCTCACCAACCCGCCGCAGCCCACGCTCGACTGGTTGCAACAGGCGGCCGACGAGTTCCGTATATCGCACTCCGCGCTGGTGATTGCGCTCGGTGAGCACTCCTGGGACACGAACGCCGGTTACATACTCGCAGCGATGTCCGGCCACCGGCTGCGTCCTGGGCAGCTTGCCCTGCGCGTCGCCCACGCCGCCGGCCCAGACTGGCTGTACCTAGCCAGGGAAAAGCGCTTGGTCACGCTCGGCTGGGGAGGGCTGGCCGCATGGACCGCCGAACAGAAGCCTGGCGCCCGCAGGTGCGAGCGCGAGGGCCCGATCACGGTTAGGGCCGCCGCGCCACTCGGGGTCGCGAGCTACACCGGCGCCGTCGTCTCCGAGACGATCGTCGTCGCCGGCACCTACCAGGCGATAGTCGCCTTCGACGGCGGCGAGCTTCGTCCGGTGATCCCCGTCCGTCGCAGGCGCAAGGCGGACGCGTGCGAGCGACAGCTGGCGCTCGCGATCGTATGAGCGCTGCGACCCCCGAGCGCTACGAGGAGGGGATGCGCAGCGCGATCCAGCAGGCCCGGCAGTCGCTTTCGGAAGGAGGCATCCCGATCGGCGCCTGCCTGCAGGCCGCCGATGGAACGCAGCTCGGCGGGGGGCACAATCAGCGGGTGCAGCGGTCCAGCCCCACGCTCCACGCCGAGATCGACTGCCTCGAGACCGTCGGTCGCCTCGCCGGTTACGCCGGCACCACGCTCTACTCCACGCTCATGCCCTGCTACATGTGCGCAGGCGCGATCTTCCAATTCCGCATACCCACGGTCGTCGTAGGCGAGTCGAGAACGTTCAGCGGAGCCGGCTCGTGGCTGCGCGAGCGGGGCGTGGAGGTCGTCGACCTCGACCTCGATGAGTGCTATGAGCTGCTACAAGGGTTCACTGCCGCGAAGCCCGAGATCTGGTACGAGGACATCGGCAGCACGTTCACGGGTCCCGAGCGCTAGCTGGCGACATGCGTGTCTCGCCCTGCGCTCAGACTGGCCGCGACCTTTCTTTAGTGGCCAAACCCCTCCTGCGCCGGACCCCCAAAACCGCAACGCGAGTTCCGACTCCTCGGTCCCCCGCTTGTCAGATGCCCCGGAAATACTGGGGCATCTGGCGTTCTAGAGCCGTTTGTCGGCCGCAGCGTCGTGAACTGGAAGCTTGCCTGGGGTCGTTTCTTCGGCCGTGTTCCCAAACCGTGTTCCCTACGACCCCACGGATTCGCCACTCCGGGTTAGCTGTCAGCTTCGCCGGCGGCTCTCCAAACCCGCCAAACCGCCGTTTATCTCGACCCTCGCCCGAGCCGATTGCGCCTCGGCGTTGGCTTCTCTAGACCGACCCGCGGCCGGCGTGCGAGGCATCTGGCGAACGCTGCGGCCTCCAAAACCGCAGCGTGAGACGCGAGGCTAGCTCGCTCCGTAGCCGACGACCGATGGCGCGCCGGGACGGCAACCTGGGTCCAAGTCGGGGCCCTAAAGCGACGGCTACTGGCCCGCACTCAGGACACCGGAAACCCAAGAAACCCGGGGCCTGAGCACCCAGCGAAAGCGGGCCTGCGCTGACTGTGGGCCCGGGGCGGACCCCGCCGGCGGCGACGACCAAGGCCTCCACACCGTAGGTCGCGAGCCTGCTCAGGTGCGTGATTCCTGTTTCCCCGGCTGGATACGTCGAATCATCGCTGCTGCCCGACACGAGATTACACCCGCCACGCGGCCCTATCGGTCCGGCGGCCGTTCGTCTCAGCGCGGACGTCGCACAAGCCGGCATGGGACGACGCAGCTTGCGGTTACGTCGAGAGAGGCCCTCGATGGATCAGCGAGCTCCTTGGACTGCGTCGCTTGTCACGACTCGCGCCGCGCGCGTGTAGACGGCACCGTGAAATCGAGGTGGAACGCCGTAAACGGGGTCAGCCCCAATCCGAAATGCATTCCTTTGACCATCTCATTGGGCAGGTAGTTCTCCCCCGCGGCTCCGGTGTTCGGGCTGTTTAGTCCGAATCCGATCTCGTGGACCTTCCGGTAGTTTGCATCCCTCTCGAAGAGCTCGGCCAGGCAGCGGCTGGCTGTCGTGTCCCGACCGAGACTCCGCAGCCCGTCGACCTCACCGCCAGCTAGGGACACCTCGACTGGCGAGTGACGCAGCGTAGCGAGCCTGGCAAACAGCTCTGAGTGCTCAGCGGGGCACGTCTTGACGCCCGATCGTTCGCCATGTGCGGCAGCGCACTGTCGCGCACGACTAATCTGGCACGGGCACATCCCTCGGTGGACTATCGGTGTGCCGTCCAGCACGAGCGTCCCGGAGAGCGCAAACGTCCTCTCAGTGGAGAAAGAGCCGTGCGGATCGGTCAGCAGGCTCACCTCTCCGCTCGGCAAGACGCACTGTCCACCCCAAGGCAATGGGCCGGCTTGCTTGAAGAAGTAGAGTTGATTTGGCCCGCTCCACACGTCCAGCCAAGCCTTCGCGCCAAAGCGCTCGTCGCTGAGTTCCAATCGGTTGGTCTCGTCCAAAGCCCGCACGAGTTGGTCGCTCGCGGCATCCTGCGTGACGTAGTCGAGACTCTGAAGCAACGCGAGCATACCCTTGAGCTTCCCAAACGACGGTTGCGTCGAATACAGCGGCACGACACCGAGCTTGACGTTCCGGCGCCCGTAGCGCGGCGATACGAAGCGCTCGTCGCTGGTTACGCAGAGGACATGAGTGGGTCCGGACAGCGACTCAACGATCTCCGGGAGATCGTTTGGGGAGATGATCTCGACGCACGTATTGGAGTACCGATCCCGGCTAACGATCTCGATGAGCCCGGCGAGATCGGGGCTCACGAGCAGGATGAACCCCACACCGGCCGACGGCCCGAAGATGCCGTCGAGTCGGCGCAGGTCCAGCGGCACTCGCATGTGCGGCAAGCGACTCCTTCTTTCGAGTCGTGGCGAAGACGCGTCTAGGCGATGAGATGGCCGATGTACGCGCCGGCCTCCTCAACGACTGGGGGAAGATGGCGGATGAACCCCTCGTACTCGGAGCTAAACGTGCCGCCGCGCCGGAGGGCACCTCCATCCGTGTCTGCGTACTCAAACTTCGGCGAGGCGGTCGTCCGACGCACCTGGGCTCCTGGAAGGCTGCCGCCGTTTACGAACTCGTAGCGAGTTGAGAACAGGGCATCCAGATCTTTGCCCGACTCATCTTTCCAGCGGGCGATCGCGAGCGCGGCAACTCGTCCGGGGCCCATGGGCAGCATCGTCTCCTCAAAGTGCTCGAGCGTCGTGAGCCGACCAGTACGGGCCGCTCCCGTGCATGACGTACACAGCCCGGAACGTACTCTCGTCAAGCAGCTCGATGACCGTGTTGTTCCGAAGGAGATCTCCTTGCCCGAAGTCGATGTTTCCGGCGCTCCGGTAGGTGCCGCCCGCCGCCGACAGAAAGTTCTGTCCGCGCCCCTCCTCGCGATGAAACAGAAGGCTGACCTTGACGTCCGTGTACATGATGGGATCCCATCCGTCAGGCACGTTGTCGTAGCGCAGTGTCACCTTGTAGCGCCCTGTCTCCGGATCGCCTGATGCCTCGCCCTCGGCCGCGAACTCTTCATCGTTGATCACACCCGTTACTCTCACTTCGCCTGATAGTTCTCGTGCCATCTGAACACCTCCCGCGGTTGAGCGATGATTGGGTCTCCAAACGCGCCACGCCCGCCTGCCACCGGTCGAGCTTGCCAGACGTGAGCCGTGCGGGCGGATCGAGCCGCCCCGCGCGAAGCGAGCAGCATAAACGACTCGGCGATGCAGGGCTAGCCGTTTACGGAATTAACACAAAGGTCGGAACGGATGTCTCTGACCTGTTGCGATGTCTCTGAACTGTTGCGCGAAGCCCAGCGCAAGTCGCACGGCCAGCGCGCCACAGTTAGGGCGTCGCGGCGAACGGCGCCATTTTGATCCCGGAAAGCCCCGACGGGCAATCAAAACGTGGCTGTGATGTGAAGGACCCTGCATACTAGGAGGTCATTGACGGGCGGTAGTCCAGATGATAGAACACGCACAATCATCGGATAATGCGCTGCCCGGGGAGCCGAGCAGGCGGCTCCGGTTGGTGGCGCGGGGAAAGGTCGGTACTGTGATGGCGGAGAGCTCGAAAGGTCGTCTGTCGTTCGAGTTGAGCGAGGAGCAGCTCGCTAGTCTGGCCCCTCTGGTCGAGGCGACGGGCAAGATCAAAGTGGTTGGCACTTTGGAGGGCAACACGTTGTCCGTCTCGCATCTGGCGTGCAACGCCCCGTTCATCGCGTGCAACGCCGCGTTCATCGCCTGCAACGCCCCGTTTCGGGTCGAGGAGCGGGGCGACTGACGTCGCCCCACCCACTCAGTGAGATCTACGCATCCCGACGCGCTGCAGGAGCCATTCCCGGGGTCGCTAGGCCCCGCGAATGAGGCGGAGGATGTCCTCGCCGCGATCCGCATGTACGCCGATCACGACCTGCCGCACTACACGGACTGCCTGCGGCGGGCGTTCGCTGAGGTCGAGCCGGTCTTCGCGCGAGAGCGCTACTCGGAGTTCTTCTGGCATTGCGCGGGGACTGTCCCGGGCTGGCTCGCTGAGGTGGTCTGCGCAAACGCGAGAGTGGAGAGCGAAGGATCGGCGAAGCTCCTAGAGCTATGGCGCGGAGTGGACTACAACGAGGAAGTCGGTCGCGCCGTGTTCGACCATGCCGAGGACGAGTCGCGCCATTCGCGGGTGTTCTTGAAGCTCGCACGGCATGCCTTTCCAGCCGCAGTCAGTCCCGAGGTCGTCGGGGAGATGGACTCGACCCTGCCCGACGTGAGGAGGAAGCCGCATGAGAGGGGGGCCACAAGGATCCCCGAGGGGGTCCTCATCGATCATCTTGTCCAGATCAACATTGGCGAGATCCGAACGCGGCTGCACATGCACCTGCTCGGCCCCGCTATCGCCGCCTTCGCTCCTGAAGGAGCCCCACGGGCCAAGGTCGAGCGCATCGTGACGTCCTTGGTCCGCGACGAGGTGCGCCACATCGGTTACACGGCCAGGCTGATGGAGACGTGGATCGAGAGCGGCGCAGGATCACACGTCACAGACCTCTACAGCCGTCGGCTACATGAGTTCGACGCCTTGACGGTCGAGCAGACAGAGCCAGCCGTCAAGAGCTTCGGGCAAGGGCGCTTCCCCGACCTTCTTGAGCTCTAGGAGGCACTCGACGAGAGCCGTTTGGTTCCCTCAATCGTCAGGTGCAAACCCCTACGAGCGGACCGAGGCCATCTGGGACGAACCGACCCGCGCCGCCATCCGCAGGGCCGGCGTCCGCCAAGGCTGGAGGTGTCTAGAGGTCGGCGCCGGAAGCGGCTCCATAGCCAGCTGGCTCGGCACGGTCGTGAAACCGGGCGGAGTCGTCGTCGCAACGGACTTGTATGCCGACGCCCTCGTGTCGATCGCGACGCCCAATGTCGAGGTACGCACTCACGATCTTCATAGCGACGAGACTCTAGGTGGTGGTTTCGACCTCGCCTACGCACGATTGGTCATGGCCTACGTCGAACCAGCCGCACTGGCGTTCCTCGCTGCCGAGGTACGACGTGGAGGCATCGTCCTCGTCCAAGACTACGGATGGAGCTCGTTCTCGGCAGAGCCCGCGGCGCCGGCCACCGAAGAGATGATCAGCCGTGTCACCGAGCTCATGGAGAACCTCGGCCTCGATCCTTGCTTCGGCGAGCGGCTTCCGTCGTTGCTCCCCGAATCAGGCGTAGCTGCTGTCAAGGTAAGACGTGACACCAGAACGTCCCCGGGCGGAACCGTCGGGACGAACCTCCTCGAACGCTTCATAGCCACGCCTCACGCCACTCTGGTCCGCGCCGGCGCCGTCAAGCCCGAGCTTCTCCCGCGAGCACTAGCCGAGCTGCGAGATCATGGCCGTAGATTCACCTTGCCTACGCTAGTAAGCGCGTGGGGAGTCAAGGCGAACGACTAGGCGCCAAGAGGGACCCGACCCAAGGGTTTGGGTCCCTCGGCTCCGTGAAAAGTCGCACGATCGGCGTTCTGCGACGCCCTGAAATGGCGTCGCACGACCGGGGCGACGCATCGTCGGGGTCTATGCGCTCGCCATCCGTCGCGCCAAGATCCCGTGCGCGATCGGCGAGCCGTCGTGCGACGCTCTCATCTTCGGCGACGTAGTCACCAACTGTCCCAATGGACGATTTCATTGAGGGGTCGGCGATGTGCTGGGCGGAAGTCGTCGCCAATGGTGTACGCCGCCGGGATCAAAGCGACGTGTGTGATGTCGCGAGGAATGCCCAGGACTCGGGCCGACTCCGACGCGACGGTGCACCCACCGACACCGAGAGGTGAGGCAGAGGTTCCACAGCGGGTCGGAGCGTCCGCAACCGTCGCCGCTATTGGGGCTGCCCGGGGCCTGCCACCGAACGGATGAGTTTCGATGCACCATGAGACTTGCCAGAGCACGGCTGCGCTGGAGCATGACCGGTTGGAGCACACCCTCCTCCTATGGTGGACCGGCGAGATCGGGACGGCGATGGGCGATCAGCTGGTCGCCGCGGATGCGATCAGCGCACTCCACGCCAGCCGCTTCGCACAGAGAACGACCCGGGGCGCCCCCCGATCAAAAAGGGGCGCCCCGATCTCGACGGTAGCGGCGGAGCCACAAAGCCCCAGAAACCAGGGCTTGGTGGCCGCACGGGTGTCGGGCGCGGGGGGTGAGCTCAGCCATGCTCGTGGCCGTTCGCATCTGCGATCCCGGGACAGACAGCGAGCGAGCGGGACCCTCCCTCCTGATGTTTGCGACACTAGGAACGGTCGCCAGCTGGCCCGAACGGGTCCGGCGATCGCCCGAAGCGTCCTCGATCAATCCACTAGGGCACCTTCGGACTCAACAATCGACCACTAGGAGGTACGCGACCATGCGTAGCATCAAGCTCGCTGGACTGACGGCGGCGGTGACGCTGATATTCACCGTTGCTGCGACCGCAACAGCGCTCGCAGGCGGAGGGCACGCGAATCCCATCTGGACGCACGAATCGGGGACGATGCTGTTCGCCAAAGAAAAGCTCCTCGCAAGCGTCAAAGCGAAAACCGTCCAGGAACTGAGCGCACCCGGCGTGAAAATCGACTGCACCACCGTGTCATCGTCCGGCGGGATAACGCTCGAAGGCGGCGAACCAGGTACGGACCTCGAGACACTTCTCTATACGGGATGCAAAGTCAGCGGTCACCCTTCGTGCGAAGTAGAGAGCCCCGGGGAAGCCAACGGCTCGATCAAGACCAATCCTCTCAAGTCGACGCTGGCCTTCAAATCGAAATCGTCGGCCGAAAAAGAAGAAGCCGAAAAAAGCGGGTCTGTTACCGTCTTCCAGCCGGCCTCAGGCACGGTGTTCACCGAAATCGCACTGATCGGCTCATGTGGCTTCGTGCCAAGCCCTAACCCGGGCAAGGTCAAAGGCATCGTCGTCGCTACGAACGTCCAGGGAGCCGAACCTGAAGAAGCGCTCAACCACACGCTCGGGGCCGTCAACCAGCGGAATGTCTTCGCGAACCCCGGCGCCGCGGAATTCACCGCAGGCCTCGAAGCTTTCGGGCTCTCAGCCTCCTACAAAGGCGAACTCGAAGTGATCGGCGCAGAAAAATTCGGGATCCGCGGTTAGGGCCAGCCAAACGCCTGTCGGCTACTGGCTCCGCTGGCAGGCTGAAGTCGAGGGTCCTCGGGCACGGGCACCGAGGACCCTCTACCCTCCTCGCCAAGCCTGGCATCGTGCAGGAATCCGTCTCGATGGGGCTCGCCGGACTCGAACCGGCGACCTCCTGCGGCCATGGAATGCTTAGGCACCTCAAATCCCTGCAAATCGGATTCTTGGCGCTGTCAAGTCCGTGCGGAAGACGCCCGGTTCAGGTGGCGGTTGGATGTCGTTCAGGGCGTTCGCTGGCGCCAGCTGCGGAGATGCGAGCGCGTGACTCCGGAGTTACGGCCGGTGGCCGCGCTAGCGTTAGCTGGTAAGACGTGAAGCGATGCCGCTCGGTCGGCTGACCGCCATGCTCGACCGCGACTCGAATTCCATGCCCACCCATGCCGGCGTGCTCGCTTTCCGGGCGGTCTTCGCCAGTTCGCGGATCCCGATGTCGCTGGTCGACCCCGACCGCCGCTACGTCGAGGTCAACGATGCCTTCGTTGAGACATACGGGTATCCGCGGTCTGAGCTCCTGGGCAGCCTGGCTGGGCATAACGTGGTCGGCGGGTCATCGACCCCGAGCGACGTGTGGAAGGAGTTCATGGACACGGGCGAGCTCTACGGCGAGCGCTTGGTCGGCGACGGCGACCACAGGGAGCTGCTGGTCAGCTATGCGGCCCACGCCACCAAGGTCAGCGGCCGGTGGCTTGCGCTGTTCGTCACGCTGTCGGCCCGCCGCCAGCCCGATGGCGCGGAGCTGATCGCTGGAGCGAAGCTCGAGCGTCCAGACGGCTTACGACCGAAGCTCACCCATCGGGAGAGCGAAGTGGTTCGGCACGTGGCGCTCGGCCGCAACACGCGTCAGATCGCGGCCGAGCTGCAGATCTCGCCGGAGACGATTCGCAGCCACGTCCGGAACGTGATGGAGAAGACCGGTGCCCACACGCGCGCGCAGCTGATCGCTGTCGTCTTGGCCGACGGCATGATCGAGGGTGAGTAGAGGCTCGGGCCTCCCGGAACTGGTCGAGGTCTGCTCTGGCTCGCTAGTTCGCATGTGCGCGGAGCGCCTCGAGGATGGGCTCGCGCACGTATCGGTAGCAACCTCTAGAGCGGCTTCGATCGGCACCGCGAGCACAGGAGCGTGCTGCGGCTCACCTACATCGATCGCGCCGTTCATGGCCGAGCCAAGCGCGCGATCGACGGCGCTCGAGAGGGTCCGCGAGCGCGTCGATCGTCGGGCGAACAGGTCTGAGCCCCGGCGCTTAACGACCCGGGGCGCCCCCGATCAAAAGGGCGCCCCGGACTCAACAATCATCCAACCCGGCAATGCCCGGTAGGAGTGCAGACAACAGTACCACATCGCGATCCCGCACTTCGCGCGTGAAAAACGCGCTGTTTGCGGGACCTTTGCGTGGCCTGTCCGCTATGTAGTCCGGACGCCCCCCGAGGGCGTCCGGACGCGGCCATCGGCCATGAATCGCCGGGTTGCCAGCCGGACGAACACGGCCCGTCTGACGGGTCGCCGACCCCGTGGCTCACCGACACAACGATCGTTGCGTGTTCGCGCCGTGGACATAAGACCTACCCAAAATATTCCGAGCATGGAATATTCATGGCGTGGGAGAGGCGCGTCGAACGGAGCGAAGCCGGTCGGCGCATGCCGGCCCGGCCAACTTCGGCTCGCTCCTGAGCCTCGGCGCCGCCTACTGGCTGAGCATCCATCCGCAGGTACGGCGGGAGCTCGCTCACTGGGATCTACGCGCGCGGAGCATCCCGGACCCACGGCTGCGTGAGCAGGCGATGCGCAAGCTCAGCGGTGAGCGCCTGAACCCCGAGGCCGCCGCCCTGTTCGCGATGCTCGCCCCGCGCCGGCAACGCCGTCGCAGTCGTCAGCCTGATCGTCGCCTACCAGGTCCTCTACGACTACCTCGACGGGGTCAACGAGCAGCCCGGGTTCGATCGGCTGCGCGATGGCCTGCAGCTCCACCGGGCTCTGACGGACGCCGTGCTGCTCGATGCGTCCGCTGAGCGACTACTACCTGCACCACCCTGGCCTGGACGACGGCGGCTACATGCGCGCGCTGTGCTCGACCTGCCGAGCCGTCAGCGAGCTCATCCCTTCGATCGGTCGCTCAGCTCGAGTGATCGCCGCCGCCACCGAGCGCTGCGGAGAGGCGCAGAGCCACAACCACGCCGCCGGCGGTAGAGGGCAACACCGACCTGGTCGAAGTGGTCGCTGGAGCAGGCGCCCCGACCGAGCGGCTACCTGTGGTGGGAGCTGGCGGCCGGCGGGATCTCGTGCCTGAACATCCACGCCGTGCTCGCCTGCGACCGCCGACCCACGAAGCACTCCGGAGGAGGCGGCGAAGGTCGACGCCGCCTACTTCCCGTCGGTCTGCTCGCTGAGCGCGCTGCTGGACAGCCTCGCCGACTACCACGACGATGCCGCCAGCGGCAACCACAGCTTCGTCGCTCACTACCGCGACGAGGACCATGCTGCCGCCCGGCTCTCGGTGATCGCGGGCGAAGCGGGCACCCTCGTCAGGCTCGCTGCGTCACAGCTCTCGCCACATGGTGATCCTCGCCGGGATCGTCGCCTACTACCTGTCCTCGCCATCTGTCTGGGAGGGGTTCCCGGCGGCTCCGGCCGAGAGGCTGATGCGCCAGCTCGGCGTGCTCGGCGGCTCGATGTGTGGAGTGATGCGAGCGCGCCGGCGGCTGCATGGCCGCTCACTGAGGAACGCCTCGGCCCCAGGCGCTCCTCAATGTTCCTGCAGGGCGAGGCTCGGCGGGACCCGCGAGGCGGCGAGTCCCGGTCCAGCCAGCAGCGCCAGCGTCCCGCCGACGATCCCGACGATCACCACGAGCCCTTGCCCCACGCCGGCGGAGAACGGCGCGGGGAAGCCCGTCATCGCACGCAGGTAGTGGTCGATCAGCGCGTGCCCGTAGACGCCGGCGCAGGCGCCGACCAGGCAGCCGGTGAACACGACCAGGCCCGACTCGAACAGGAGGACGGCTCGTAGCTGCGAGGGACGGAAGCTCTGTATCCGCAGCGACGCGAGCGCGGGGCGTCGCTGCCAGATCGAGGCGCCGATCGCGGCGGTCATCGCGAGCACTGCGGCGACGGTCAGCAACAGCGCGATCTGCGTGAGACGGCCGAGGCCTTCGCGCGCCAGCGCGTCGGCTTCGCCGGCCCGGGCGCCCCCGCTCTGTACGCGCAGGCCGCTGCCCGCGCCCAGTGCCCGCTGAACGGACTGCTTGACCGCCGGAACCCCGAACCCCGGTCGGACGTCCAGTTCGAGGGCCGTGGGGTCGGTTTCCCGCCACGCGCGCCGGTAGTCCTCACGGTTCAGCACGATCGCCCCCGGCGACCAGCCGAGGTTGGTGGTGGTCGCGGCCACGCGATAGCGGACCATGCTCGTCGGTGTAGGCAGGGTGATCGTGCCGCCGACTCGCGCGTGCTCCTCGCTGGCGATCTGCGCCGAGACCGCAATCCATCCGCCTTCGCGCAGCCGTTGCTCGGCGAGGGTCGGGGATCCGGCGACGAACTGTCCAGAGGGGATCATCATGCCCGCCTGCGGCGACCTCGCGACGAGCCAGATCCGTCGCCCGAAGGCATCGAGGAACCCGCCCTGGTAGGGGCGAACCGCCGCCACCCCGGGAACCTTTGCCAGGCGGCCCTGCAGGTCCCCCGCCTGGAAACTGCTCGTGGCGAGATAGTCGTGCGGGTTGGTCACCCAAAGGCTCGCCGTCGAGACGTACTGCGAGTAATCCCGGTAGAGGCCTTTGAGCAGGTCGCTGTGGGCGCCGTTGGCCGCGACGGTC
This sequence comes from uncultured Solirubrobacteraceae bacterium, assembly GCA_963760785.1. Classification (GTDB taxonomy): domain Bacteria; phylum Actinomycetota; class Thermoleophilia; order Solirubrobacterales; family Solirubrobacteraceae; genus Palsa-744. The sequence goes on from CAVXEL010000004.1 coordinate 106,125, forward strand.
CCGAATACGGCGATCGTGCCGGTCGCCGCGAGCGCCAGGGAGCGCGTCGTGATGGCGCGCAGCGTCCTCGTGGCCATCAGCAGCGTGGTGGGGCCTCGCGGCAGGGCGGCCACCGCCTCGGCGAGGCGCAACACGGCCGTGAAGGCCAGCGGCACCGCCAGCAGCGCCGCGAAGGCGAGAGCGACGATCGCCGCAACCGCCATTGATGGGCCGACGACGATCGGCAGGAAGACGCTCGCGGCCAGGAGCAGCGACGCCAGGGCGAACAAGCCCACCCGCGCCCGCATGCCGAGAGCCTGCCCGGGCTCGCCGCCCTCGAAGTACACCGCGTCCACCGCGCGGGAGCGGCGCAGGTCCAACAACGGCGGGCACGCAGCGAGGCACGTCGCGGCGATCCCGCCGGCCAGGGACAGAAGCACCGGCCCCCAGCCGACGACCGTCTGGGTGCCCAGCGGGAAGGCGAGCGCGAGATAGCCGGGGGTCTGATGGAAGATGCTGCGGGAGAGCAGATCCCCGAGCAGGATCCCCAGCAGGGAGGCGAGCAGACCCAGACAGGCCGCCTGGAAGAGCAGCATCTTCGCGAGGTCCCGGGGTCGCGTCCCCTGGATGCGCAGGTCGGCGATCGTGCGCCGACGCTCGGGCACGCTGAGCAGCATCGCGCCGAAGGCCAGCAGCAGGCCGACCAGGCCGCTGACGAACGCGAAGAAGCCGGTCGCCTCGTCGCTGGGGATCGTCGCCTGGTGGAGCAGGTCGATGTCCTGGACCGCCGAGGCCACGGTGAGCCGCCCGGCGGCGAGGTTCTGCAGCTCGCGGCGCACCTGCGCGTCGCGACCGGGGCGCGACTGGACCAGCACCGTGCTCACGCGTCCGTGCAGGCCCGCCATCTGCTGCAGCGACTGCAACGTCGCGATCGCTGTGAGCGCGTTCGCGAGCGGCCCGACGTCTTCCGGTCCGAGCACGGCGATCACGTTCGCACGGAACGCGCGGCCGCGCACGAGCACCGTGATGACCGGCGCGGGGCGTGAGATCCCGGCGCTCGGGCGCACCGATACGCCGAGCCGTTCAGCGGTCGCGCGTGGCAGCAGGACTTCGGGCAGGCCCTGTCCCTCGGGTGTCAGGTGGGCCTGTTCGATGTTCCTGGCTATGCCGGCGATGTTCGGCAGCGAGGTGTCGGCGGATGCAAGCTGGACCACGGCGCTGCGGCCGTTGAGGCCACGGACGGTGCCGTTGACCTCCAGGACTGGGGCTGCGAGCGCCACGCCGGGCAACGCGCGCACGCGATCGACCAGACGTTCGTCCAAGCCGGCCTCGCCACGCGCCCGCAGCTGCAGGTCGGCCACGCCGACGATGCTTCGCACGACTTCGCGGCTGCCGGCGGTGATGCTCTGGTTCGCGATCTGCACCGCGAACACCAGCGCGACCCCCACCGCGATCCCGAGACCGGCGAGCGCCTCCTGGACGGGATGGGTGCGCAACCGTCGGGCGTAGAAGTAGAGCTGCGTCGTGAGCGGCACAGGTCTCAGCCCCGCCGCCGGCGGGTCTCCAGAGCGGGGATCAGGGCAGGATGCTCTTCGGCGGCCGCCGCTCCGTGGAGCAGCTTGCCGTCACGCAGCGCGAGCACGCGGTCGGCGATCTCGGCCGCCTGGTGGTCGTGGGTCGCCAGCAGCACGGCTGCGCCCTGCTCCGTGGCGAGACCCGCGAGCAGCTCGAGCACCTCGCGACCGCGGCGGGTGTCGAGGTTCCCGGTCGGCTCGTCGGCGAGCACCAGGCGCGGGGAGCTCACCAGTGCGCGCGCGATCGCCACGCGCTGGCGCTCACCGCCCGAGAGATGCTCGGGGGTGTGCCCGAGCCGGTTGCCGAGGCCGACGCGCTCGAGCCAGTCCGCGGCTCTGGGGCGGGCGTCCTTGAGGGACACGCCGTCGGCGAGCAGCTTGACCGCGGCGTTCTCCACGGCGGGGACGCCGTTCATCAAATGCGGAGACTGGTAGATGAACCCGATCGCGGCGCGCTGCAGCTGCGAGAGCTCCGAAGCGCGGAGCTCGCCGACGTCCTGCCCGTCCACGCGGATCGCGCCGGCGTCGGGAGCGAGCAGCCCGGCGGCGAGCAGCAGGAGCGTCGTCTTGCCGGAGCCGCTGGGGCCGTAGAGCGCGGACATCTCTCCAGCCCCGATCGTGAGGTCGAGGCCGTCGACGGCACGCACGACCTCTTCGCCGTCGGCGTAGCGCTTGACCACCTGCTGCATCTCGAGCACGTTCACGGCGGGATTCCCGGTGCCTGTGGACGCCCGCCTGCGGCTAGGCGCCCGCCCGACGTGCGTTCAACGGGACGACCTCGGCGGGCGGCGAGTCGCCGTCGGACGGCGGCGAGTCGTCTTCGGGGCGCAGCCTGCCCTCGTCGAGCATCACGACGCGGTCCGCGCCGGAGACGCCCATCCCATCGGCGGTGCTCATCAGCACGGCCGGACCATCCTCGTCGGCGAGCGAGCGCAGCAGCCGCAGCAGCGGGTCGCCCTGGAGCACGCTGGCGTGGGCGGTGGGGTCGTCGACGACGAGCAGCGCCGGCTGGGGGGCCAGAGCGCGGGCGATCGCGACCCGCATCCGTTCGAGGCCGTCCAGCTCGTCGGGGGCCAGCCTCGCGCAGCTGGCCGCGCCGACGCGATCCAGGACCTCCTGCGCTGTCCGCCGGGCGGCGCGCCGGGAGCTGCGCTGGGCCAGCAGCGGCGCGGCGACCTGGTCGAGCACGTGCTGCCCCTCCATCGTCGAGAAGGAGGTGTGGCAGTAGCACAGGCGCCGTCCGAGCGCGTCGCGACGCATCGCGAGATCGGCGCCCCCGAAGGTCACGCGTCCCCGGTCGGGGCGCTCCAGGCCGGCGGCCAGCCGCAGCAGCGTACTGCGCCCCGAACGACGCGTTCCCAACACGACCGCCAGCTCGCCCGGCTCGACCGCTATCGAGACATCGTGCACCGCGACGACCTCGCGGTTGCCCCGCCGATAGCGCTTGCTCACGCTCTCGACGGAGAGCAGGCTCACGACCGCTTCCCGCTCCGGTCCCGGTTCGCCTCGTGGCGGCCGATCTGCGCCTGCACCACGCGGCGAGCGTGGATCGCCCATTCACGCCTCGCGCTCAGCTCGCGCCGCTGCTGGTCGGTCACCAGCGACCGCGTGAGGTCCTCCAACGAGCACTCACCCCCCTCGAGCTCCGCACTGTCGGTCGGCAGCGACTGTAGCTCCTCCACGCACGCGCGCTCGTAACGGTCGATCACGTCGAGCACGCCCCGCAGTCCGAGCGCGCCCGAGGAGGCGATCCGCGCGAGGAGCTGTGGGCGCTGCGGATCGTCACGCAGTCGCTCGGCCACCCATGCGCGGTATGCCTTCACGCCGGCGGCG
>CAVXEL010000005.1:0-353253 GCA_963760785.1 uncultured Solirubrobacteraceae bacterium
GGGTCGAAGCGGATGCGGCGGCAGGTGCGGTCGCGTCGAGATCGAGCGCAGGCGGGCATGTGGGCATGCCGGGTCGCGCTCCGCTATCGCCACGCCACCGCGACGGCTGACCTGCTCCGCGCGGCAAGGAGCACCGACCACGCATCGCCGGCGCATGCTTTCCCTGGCGAGCAGCCTCGGTGCTGATCACGTGGCCGCTCAGGACGAGCAGGAGTTGCTGACCCACTCGGCCGGATCGCGATCGCTCCGTGAGCAACACGGGAGGACGACCCCCGATCAGGTCGCCCAAGTCGGGGAACCGGGTTGCGCGCTTCTATGTCAGGCTTACCAGGCGATGATCGCGTCTTCAGTGAGACTGACGTGACGATCGCGGCCGCAGGCAGCATCGCACCTGTCGCCGCCACGGCGTTCGCGAGCCTCACGAGCGCCGAGGTCCGCAGCTTGCCGCTCGCGCTGGTGACGCCTGCCAACAGCACGACAAGAGACGGAGGGATCTAGATGCAGAGCACCGAGATCGGCCTCGCGCGCGTCGGGCGCGCGATCACATACCTCGTATACGCCTTCGTGATCATCGCGCTCGTGATCCTCGTTTTGGGCTTCTTCCTGCTGCTGTTCGGCGCGAACCCGAACGCTTCGTTTACGGCGTGGGTCTACCGCGGCCTCGATCGCGTGATGGCGCCGTTTCGCGGCATCTTCGAACCGGTCAAGCTCAACGGCAAATCGGTGCTCGACACTTCGGTGCTCTTCGCGATGATCGTGTACGCGATCGTCGGGCTTGCGCTGAGCGGCCTGATCGGCTGGCTTACGGACGCCATCGCCCGGCTTCGCGCGCGACAGTGGGGAGAGGCTCACTCCCAGGGATAAGCCGAAGCTCGGGCCCCGCCACACCCGCCGGCCCAGCGGCCCCGCCTGTCGGCCCGCCGAACACGGGCTGATTCGCGCAGCGTGCGACTCCCGTCGCAGCCAGAACCGTCCCAGCTGAGCCACGCGTCGCATTGCAAACGACGCGTGGCTCACTGTGCTTGGTCGGAGCCGTCGAGAAGGCGGCGCCTGATTCACCGAGGCGCCGTGGCGCTCACGCGTGTGCTCCGGCACTTTCCTCCTGCTTTGCGCGATCCTCGTGACGCCGGGGCAGTTTCGCCTTGAGCTCGGCGACCTTCGCGTCGACGTCCGCCTTCTGCCTTGCATTCCGTTCCTCGTGCAGGCGCTTGCGCGCCTCCTTCTTCGCCTTGTGTTGGGCCTCTTCGGCGCCGGCGATCTCGGCTTCGACGTCTCGCACGTCGCGTCGGACCACGGTGCCTGAGCGCGTGGCCATGACTCCATCCACGACTCCGTGGTCGCTTGGCTCGTTCAGCTCCGCGAGGAGCGTGTGGTGGCCGGGGCGCACGGTCTTGGCGATCGCCTCCAGCACCGAGGTGGTGCCTTCTGTGTCGTCGAGGTCGAACAGCGAGCCGACGAGCACGCCGGTCGCGCCTCCGATCAGGACGCCGAGCGGACCACCGAGGATCCCGACCAGTAGCCCGATGATTCCGCCGCTCACGATCCCGACCGGTTCATCGTCGCCTGCCTTTTCCTCCGTGATCAGGTGGCCGCTCGAGTCGCGTGTCACCACTGCGGCACCGCGAAGCTCGACCTGGCCCTCGGCGTCCAGCTGCTTCAGGCGCACGAGCCCTGCGTATGCCTCGTCGTCGTTCTCGAAGCTCACTGCGATGACGTTGGCTTGTGTGATGTTCGCAACCATTCTTTCACCCTTTCTATTTGCTGTTTGCGCGCCGGGACGTGATACGGCCTGACGCGGTGTTCTCCGCTGAGCCGGCAACCGCTGGTGCGAGCCTGGTCAGCCGGCGTCACGCGAAATCCTCGATTCGGCCCCTGAGAGCCCGCAAGCGTGGGCGTCGCCATGGGGACGCGCAGGCCGTCGACGCCTGGCGGATATCCACGGCCCGTCACGGTTGCCCGTGTGGCCGTGGTCGATGCTTCGTGCTCATGCCGTGTACGCGGGGGCATCGCTGCTCGAACCTCAACCGTCGATGCCGGCGGTTATGACCCTGACTTCGTTCGTGATCCCGCCCACGCCTGGCACCCGGCGCACGGCCTCGAACGCGGCGTCGCTCTCCTGCTGGCGCTTGACCTCCCCCTTCAGGGTCAGCCAGCCGTCCGCGACGTTGATCTCGATCCTGTCTGCTGGAACCGGCTCGGCGGACATCAGCGCCTGGAGTGCCACGCCGCGGACTTCAGCGTCTATCCACCGGTCGCGAGGATCGACCCGGAGCTCATTCTCGACCTCGTGTACTCCCGGCACCGACCGCGCGATATCCAGCGCGGCGCGACGTTGGTGCGGGCTTCTCACGGTGCCTCTCAGGCTGACTGTCCCCGCCCGTGTGGAGACGGCTATCTCTGCTGGGTGGCGGATCCGGGAGTCGCGCTCGAGCGCGGCCAGCGTCTCCGCCGTGATGAGATTGTCGTCGTACATGTCAAAGCTCCTCGTAGATCGTCGTGGTGCCCACTTCGAGCGTCCTCTTCGGTTCTTGCTGGCAACGAGAGGCTCGCAACCGCCGATGCCAACGCTCTGCCAGGCGCCGCGGCGGCGCTGCCAGCCTGGCCCGCTGCGGCGAGCTGCGGCCGCGTGGCCGCGGCGATCCTTTGCCGCAGTCGCGTCCCCGCGAAGGTTGGAGGTTCCGTGACGAGGGCCCGATGGCCGAGTTCGGCATGTCAGTGCGTGAAGACGAGGGCCTTCAGCAGCACTACAACGAGCCCCAGCGCCAGCCCGGTGGCCGCCGAGGCGATGACGCCCCACGGCTTGCCACCGTGCCTGCGGGCCGCGTAGCCGCCGGCGCCGGCCAGCTCGACGGTGGCGATGACGGTCGCCGCGAAGATTGCGGCGGTGTCGCTGATGAGGTCGATCTCCCCGAAGCCGAGGAGGAGAAGGAGCGGGACGACGACCTCTATGAGCGACCAGTGTTCGCGCATCGCGTGAGCGACCTCGACCCGCGTCACGGTTTGCTGCTGTGACATGTCTCTGCCGAGCACGTCCGCGTAGACGTGCGCCAGCCAGAAGACGACCGCTGTCGTCAGCACCGACAATGCGACCCGTCCGGCGTCCGGCCGGCTGTAGGACCAGGAAACCACGATCACCGACAGTGCGAGGACGAGCCCGTAGATGCCCTCCGTCGTGCTTCCACTCGTGCGAGCGACGAGCGGTCGACGGTCCAAGCCGGCCTGTGGCGGCCGTCCATCCTCGATCGGACTCCTCTTGTTCACGTCGCCGCCCCGATTCCCTGCCGCGCCACCCGCCGCAGGCGACAGAACGCGAGCGCTGGCCCCCGCCGTCACGATCAAGAGACGGCGGGGGCCAGACCGCAAGTGGCGCACGTTGTCCCGTGCGGTCTCGACCCGCGCAATGCATGTGGGACCTCGTCCCACATGGCGCAGAAATGAGGGGGCACGCACGATGACGTCGGCCTGCGTTCAACCGTGCACGGCGGGGGTCGCCGTCGCGCGGGGGCGGGTTCCGTGCTCCAGCTCGGCGAGACTGCTCCTCATTTCGAGCGCCAGGGCGATCTGCATGACGCCGGTTACGAGTGCGAACGCCGCGATCAGCGCCAGCAGTGCCACCGCTCCCGCGCCGGGGTGACCGAACATGATCACGCCGAATGCGATCGAGAGCAGTCCCCCGAGCAAGAGCAGCATCGATCGCCCGCCTTCCCGGAGGGTGAACGCGAGCGTCGCCTGGAGCATGCCGACGGCGATCGCCCAGGCGGCGATGGCATAGAGCAGAGCCACCGCCGATAGGCCAGGCCAGACGAAGACGACGACGCCGGTTGCGACTCCCAGCAGGCCCTCGACGACCAGCCAAGCCCGCTCGCCCTGGCGAGCGGGCAGGTCGAAGGCACCGGCGATCGTCGTGAGACCGGTGACGAGTGCGAACGCCCCGAACAGGGCGATCAGCGTGGTCAGGCCGAGGTTCGGCCAGACGAGGATGACGACGCCGAGGGCGACCGCCAAGGCGCCACGCGTCGCTGTGACCTTCCAGACGTTGGCGAGTGCTCTCTCGTCGTCCTGTAGATGTGTCTTGGCGTTCATGTCCTTCGTTCCTTTCATTTCAATTTCGCCGACAGCTCGTCGGCCTTTCGTTCGAGCTCGTCGCGAGCCGCGATGACGCGCTGACGATGCTCCTGCCACGCGCCCCCGGTGTCCTCGCGGACCTGCGAAAGGCGCTCGTCGACGGCGATGCGACGGGTACGGATGTGCGCCGATCGCCGTCTCGGACTGCTCGCGTGCCTTCCACGCATTGGCGGCGGCGCTTGTCTGCAGCCGCTCGAGGTAGGTGTCCCAGCTCTGCAGTTCCGCCTCGACGGCAGCAGCGAACGCCGCCGGATCATCGGCGAGGTCCGCGATGAGCGAACGCTCGGCGACGTCGAGTCTGATCATCAGCCGCGCGAGTCTCCCATCCACCTCGTCGGGAGCCTGGCGCGCAGCGTCGCGGGTCGATGCATCCTCCCGGCGCAGTGCGTCAAGGCGACGACGAGTGCGAGCCCGCTCCGAAGGGTTGCCCCCGGGCGCGCGCGCCTGCAAACGGTCGATCCGACGGCGGACCTCCGCAAGCTGATCGTCGACCGTGGCGGTGCTCACTTCGAGCCTCCTGTTCGTTGCTCGCTGACGATCGGAAGGCTGGCGGCCGCGGATGCCAACGCTCTGCCAGACGCGGCGGCGCTGCTGCCAGCCCCCTCGGTTCAGGTGAGCGCAAGGCCGGCGCGGCTGCGGAGCGCCTCTGCCGCGGCGGTGTCGCCGCGAGCGTCGGCAAGCTCTGCGAGGCCCAGCAGCGCCGCGACGGCCGGGTCGCCGGCGAGCGCGACGAACAGGATCTCGCGCGCCTGGCGCGGCCGCTGCTGCTGCGACCATGCGAGGACCTGCCCGAACAGCCCCTCCGCGGTGTCCGCCTCTCCGGCCGCCGCGGCGTTGCGTGCTCGCTCGAGCCGGGCGTGGGCCGCGACCCACGGCGCTCGAGCTGCTTCGGCGTCGGCGAGCGCCCGATGCTGGAGCTCTTCCGCCTCGCCGAGATCCCCGCGCTCGCGCGCAATGCGTCCAAGAGCGGCGAGAGCGAACGCCGCGTGATCGCCGAATCCCACGCGCCGCGCGAGCTCGAGCGCGCGGCTGTATCCCTCCACCGCGGCGGCCACCTCCCGCCGTCGCTCCGCTACCCAGCCCTCCAGCAGGAGCCCGGGAACGCGAAACGCGTCGTAGCTGAGCGCCTCGGAATGACGGCGCACCGCCACCGCCATCGCCGCGACGGTGTCGACGTCCCCCGCACGCGCCGCACCCGCCGCGCGGCTGAGGCTGCTCGCGGCCACGCCCCAATCGTCGCCCGCCGCCTCGAGCGTGGCGCACGCGTCCTTCGCCATTGCGTCGGCTCGTCGCCGGTCTCCGGATTGCGCAAGTGCGAGCGCGAGCGTGAACTGCGCAAGGCCCAGCTGTCGCGGCGCAGCGACGGTCTCGGCAAGGGCCAATGCGCGCTCGCCGGCCGTGAGCGCGGCATCGAGATCGATCTCTTCGCCCGCGAGGTAGCAGAGGTTGGCCAGCAGCTCGATCCTCAGCTCGATTGGTCGCGTCCTCGCGCGTGGCCGCGAGCGCGATGTCGAGGAAGCGCCGTCCCTCGGAGATGCGCTCGGCGAGCACGAAGTACAACCCCAGTGTCCCTAGTCGGATCGCGACGGCAGGATCGGGCGTGTCCCGCGCGTACGCGAGCGCGGCCCAGAAGTTGTCGTTCTCGACCTCGAGGCGGCTGGCCCGCTGCAGCCACTCGGCGCCACGCAGCTCGACGTTCGACTCCTCGGCCAGCGTCGCGAAGTGCTCGGCGTGTGCGCGGCGGGCGGCCGCGAGCTCGCCGCCGCCGCTCTCGGCGAGACGCTCGAGCACGTGCTCGCGGACGGTGTCGAGCATGTCGTAGCGGGCGGCGCCTCCCGCGAACGAGGCGGACACGATCGACTTGTCGACCAGCGCGCCGAGGAGGTAGACGACGGTCGCCTCATCGAGGCCATGCGGCGCCGGCGAGCGCGCTGAGGGAGGCGAGCGAAGCGCCTCCGCGGTGGACGGCAAGCTGCTGGAGCAGTGTCTTTCATCGCCGTGCAAGAGGTCGTAGCTCCATTCCACGAGCTCCTGCAGCGCGGTTCGGCTGGGGTCGATTGCGGGGCCCTCGCGCAACAGCGCCGCGCGGCGGGCGCGAGGATGGGAGGTGAGCTCCGCAAGCCCCAGCACGTTCAAACGCGCGGCGGCGAGCTCGATCGCCAGCGGAAGTCCGTCCAGCCGCCCGGCGATCTCCGCAGCGAGCGCGACAGCATCGGCGTCGGGCTCGAACCCGGGCCGTGCCGAGCGGGCGCGCTCGAGGAAGAGCTCCACAGCTGCGGAGCGCCGGTCCTCGCTGTCCGGATCGGGCAGAACGAGTGGTGCGACCGGGACCCGCATCTCGCTCACGACATGGAGCGCCTCGCGGCTCGTGGCCAGGACGCGCACCCTGGGACACTCCGCGAGCATCGTCGACGCGATCCGGGCCGCCTCCTCGAGAACGTGCTCGCACGCGTCGAAAACGAGCAACGCGCCCGCATCGCGAAGCCGCGAAGTCGCGTGGGCGAGCTGATCTGAGTCGCGAACGTCGATGGCGCGCGCGAGCAGCCGCACGGCGTCCTGCGCGCCGGCCGCGCGCGCGAACTCGACCAGCCATGCGCCGTCCGGGAGCTCGTGCTCGAGCGAGCGTGCGGTCTCGACGGCGAGCCGGCTCTTGCCTACGCCCGGCGGCCCGGTGAGCGTCACCAGGCGATGCACGTGCAGGAGGCCGACGACCTGTCCGAGCGCGTCCTCGCGACCGACGAACGACGTCGAGGGCGCGGGGAGGTTGCCGCGGCGCCTGCGATCGACCGGCGCGGCGATCGCAGGATCGTGCGCGAGGATGGCGTCCTCAAGGCGCCGCAGTTCGGGGCCTGGTTCGAGTCCGAGCTCCTCGCCGAGCACGCGCCGCGCCTCTCGGAAGGTCTCGAGCGCATCCGCCTGGCGGCCGGCGCGATAGAGCGCCAGCATCAGCTGCCCCCACAGCCGTTCTCGGAACAGGTTCCCTTCGAGCGCTGCGCGAAGCGGCGGCACGAGCTCCCGATGCTCTCCGAGCGCAAGCGCCGCCTCGAACTGCTCCTCGAGCGCGTCGACGCGCAACGCCTCGAGCCTGCGTGCCTCGGCGCTGCACCACGACGTCCCGCTCAGGCCCTGGAGCGCCGGTCCGCGCCAGAGCACCAGCGCCGAGGCGACCGCATCCGCCGCGGCCGCGGCGTCGCCGTGGCGCAACGCGGCGCGCGTGTCCGCCAGCAGCTCCTCGAACCGCGCTGCGTCGATACGTGCGTCCTTCAGTGCATATCCATCGGGGGAGCCGACGATCGAGTCCTCTCCGAGCGCGGCACGAAGGCGGGCGATGTGATGATGGAGCGCGTTCCGTGGAGCAGCCGGGAGCTCCTCCCCCCAGAGGCCGTCGACGAGCGCGTCGACGTCGACCACCCGTTCCCGCCGGAGCGCGAGCATTGCAAGCAGCGCCTGTCGCTTGGAGCCGCCCACGTCCGCGCATGCCCCCCCGGCGAGGACCTCGAACGGACCAAGAACCCGGATTTCCAGCATCTCCCCCATTCCCGGCGCCTTCTTGCCTGCACGGATGAGTGTCGCACGCCGGAGCACGCCGGTGCCACCAAGCACATCGAGCGCAGTGGCAGCCAGCGCACTGTAGCTGGCATCTGGATGGCATCGCGAGGCCGCAGGCTCCCTCCGCCCGACAAACAGAGGAGACCCGGATGAACCCGTACGCGACCGACGAAAGCCAGCAAGGCGTAGGAGCTGCAGCCATCCAGCACGAGGCCGCCGCCAGAGACCGGCAGCCTCCTCGTGCCATGAAGCTCGCCGTGCTCGGAGCCACCGGCAGCGTCGGCCGTGAGCTCGTCACCCAGGCGCTCGCGGCCGGCCACGAGGTCGCCGGGCTCGTCCGGGAGCGGCCACAGGGCGAGTTCTACGGCCGCGTCTCGCTAGTCGCTGGCGACGCCGTCAGCGCCGATGCCGTGGAGCGCGCGGTGGCGGGAAGCGACGCGGTGCTGAGCACGCTTGGTCACGCCAAGAGCTCGCCACACGATCTCCTCGCCCGCGCCAGCTCGAACATCGTCGCCGCGATGCGCGCAGGCGGCGTCGACAGGCTGGTCGTGCTGTCGTCATTCACGGTCGTCGACGCGGCCGACCGGCCGGGCCCGTTCTACCGGGCAGCCCGCGCGCTGCTGCGCGTGGTGAGGCCCGACCTCGTGCGCGACCATGGCGAGCAGGCCCGTCTGATCGAAGAGAGCGGCCTTGCATGGACGATCGTCCGCGGCCCGGTCATCTTCACCGACGGCCCGCGCACGGGTCGGCACGACGCAGGGCCGATCGGGCGCCACAGCGGCGCGCGAATCTCACGCGCCGACCTCGCCGAGTTCATGCTGAACGCCGCGACCGACGGCAGCTTCATGCGGATGAAGCCGCTCGTCTGCCAGTAGGGGGACGACAATGCGCCGCTTTCCGACGGACTTCGCCCGCGACGCTTCCCCATCCTCGATCGGGGCTGATGTGCCGGCTGCCGACGGTGAGATGATCGAGCCGATCATCGGCTTCATAGAGCGGTGATCGGCTAGTCGGGGAGACAGGATTTGAACCTGCGACCGCCCGGCCCCCAGCCCGCGGGAGGGGTGCGGGTCAGGCGAAAGAGCCCATGTTTAGTGGGGTTTCTGTTGCTGGGTGCGCCGGAGTTTTCCTCAATTTGATCCCCAAATTGATCCCCAAACGTCTGTTCGGGTGAAAGTTGGCGGGCCCACCGCGACGCGATCGCGTGCGCATAGCAGAGCGGCCTCGTGGCGCCGGAGTCTCGAGATCGCCCGATGGCGAGCGCGGCTGCGCGAAGGCGTCGTTGACCATCTCGATCTCGCGCTCGGAGGGGGCGTAGTGGGCGTAGATCTGCGTCGTCTTGCTGTCGGCGTGCCGAGGAACTCCTGGATCGTGCGCAGCGGCTGGCCGGAGGCGGCCAGGCGCGTCGCGAACGTGTGGCGCAGATCATGGAACCGGACCTCGCGCACGCCGGCGGCGCGGCACGCGGCCTTGAAGCGCTTGGTGACCTTCGAGCGGTCAAGCGGCGCGCCGGTCTGCGGGACTGCTCCAACGCCGACCCTGCTGCCGCCACAGGCGTGTATAGCGCCGAGTTCCTGGACCACGTCAACGCGCGCGACTACCAAGGCCATGAGGGGATTCGCCGCTCGCTCGCGCTTTACCAGCTGCTGTTCGCCGACGGCGACCTGCAGATCCGTGTCGTGGAACAGGTCAGCGAGGGCGATCGCGTTGTCTCGCGGTGGGTCGCCGAAGGCCACAACCGGGGCCGGCGGCTGAGTCTGTGGGGGATCACGATCAGCCATGTTGCGGATGGCGAGATCGTCGAGGACTGGTCCGCCTCGGACAACCTCGACGTCCTACGCCAACTCGGCGTGCGCCGGGGGCTGCTGCTCGGGCTGGACTGGCTGCGCACCCGACGCCGCGGCGGGTCGACGCGGCGGGCAGGTCGGCTAGCACCCAGATCCCCGAGGCGGCGGTAAGCGCCGCCACGATCGCGATCGCGCCGCCGTAGCCGAGCGCGTCTGCGACGCCTCCGGCGATCAGCGCACCGAGCGCGTAGCCCATGTCGCGCCAGAACCGGTAGACCCCGACGACTCGGGTGCGCGCTCGACCGGCGAGACCACGTCGGAGATCGCCGCGATCAGCGTCGGGTAGACGAGCGCGGTGCCGAGCCCGAGCAGCACCGCGCTACCGGTGGCGGTTGGGACGTCGCCTCCGCTGAGCGCGAGCAGCCCGAGCGCGGCGGCCTGCAGCAGCATCCCGGCGACTATCAGCGGCTTGCGTCCGACCGAGTCAGACCAGTGGCCCGTCGCGATCTGCGCGGTCGCCCAAACAGCCGGGGTAGACCGCGGCGACGAGCCCGACCTGGGCGACGCTCGCTCCGTGCGCGGCGAGGAACAGCGGCACGAGTCCCCACGCGAGGCCGTCGTTGAGGTTGTTGACGAGGCCGGCCTGCGAGCACGCGCGCAGCGCCGGGACCCGGAAGCTGGCTCTCGCGAACGCGTCGCGCAGGCGGGGTTGCTCCTCGTCGCCGCCGGGGTGGTGAAGCGATTGCTCGAGCGCGACGTGCGCGGCGGTGTCGCGGACGAACAGGATCGAGAGCACGAAAGCGGTAGCCGCGATCACCGCGCCGGCGACGACGAGCACGTCCCGGGCCGCGAACTGCGAGGCGAGCAGGCCGCTCAGTCCCGCGGCGAGCGCGACGCCGCCGTAGCCGGCCGCCTCGTTGAGGCCGAGCGCCAGGCCGCGTCGGCGGGGCCCGACGAGGTCGATCTTCATAGACACGGTCATCGACCAGGCGAGGCCCTGGTTGATGCCGAGCAGGACGTTGGCCGCGACGACCCATGCCCAACTCGGCGCGATACCGATCAGCAGCGGCACCGGGAGGGCGGCGGCCCACCCGGCGATCAGCAGGCGTCGACGTCCGAGCCGCTGTGCGAGCGCGCCGGCGCCGAGATTCGTGAACGCCTTGGAGAGCCCGAAGGCGACGATGAACGACAGCACCGCCGCGTCGGAGGCGAGGTGGAAGTTCTCGCGCCCGATCAGCGGCAGCGTCGAGCGCTCAAGCCCGACCATCGCGCCGACGAACGCGATGATCGCGACGAGCAGCGAGAACTGCGCGCGGTTCTCGCGCAGCCCAAGGCGGACAGGCCGCTCGGTGATCACCGCTCGCTCACACGCCTGCGACGAGCGGCCGGCCGCGCGGTTGGCGGCGACGATCGCGGCCTGACGCTCGGGCGCCGGCGGGATATCGAGTGACGCAGCGCCTGCACGAACGCGTCCTCGGAGTCGAGTTGCAGCGCGGGGTTGTGGCGGCGCTCGAAGCCGATCGTGGAGATTGGGTTGGCCGACAGCCCGCGCCCGCACACCGAGCCTGGAGTAGTGCGACGGGTAGAGCACGAGGTGGTCGGGGAGAGCGAGGAGCCGCTCGGTGAGCGAGCGGTACAGGGTGCGGGCCATCTGCTCGACGGTGTGCTCGCCGTGCGCGTGGAGATCGGGGCGGCCGGCGTCGCCGACGAGGAGCGCGTCACCGGTGAGCACAAGCCAAGGCTCCTCGGCGCGCGTGCGGTCGGTGACCAGATACGCATGATGCGCGAGCGCGTGGCCGGGGGTCGCGATCGCCTCGATCTCGGTGTTGCCGAGCTTGACTACCTCACCGTCACGCAGCGCGTGGTGCTCGAAGTCAACGCCGGCACCCTCGGGCAGGTACGCCGTCGCGCCGGTGCGGGCGACGAGCTCCGGCAGCCCGGACACATGGTCGGCCTGCACATGCGTGTCGAACACGGCAACGAGCGGGACGCCCTGGCCGTCAGCGAGCGCGATGTACTCCTCGACCAGGTCGACGTGCGGGTCCACGACCGCGAACTGGGGATAGGTCTTGCATCCGAGCAGATATGACGCACAGGCGGTCTCGTCGTTCAGCAGCTGGCGGAAATACACGATGGCCTCCCGAAGGCGACGCTCCAGTAAGCGCTTGACAAGCTATCAAGCGATCTATTGAATAACAAGGGAGATGGACGATCATGGCCGAAAGGACGCGTTGTTCGAGGCGATCGCGGTGATGGGCAAGGCGTTCGCGAGCCCAGTCCGGCTCGAGCTCCTGGACCTGCTCGCACAGGCGCCGCGCACGGTCGACGAGCTCGCGGCGCAGCGAGCGGGCAGTCAACGGCCAACACCTCCCAGCACCTGCAGGCGCTGCACGCGGCCGGGATGGTCACTCGCGCGCGCGAGGGCACGAGCGTGCGCTACGCGCTCGCCGACGAGGACGTGCTGGCGCTGTGGCTCGCGCTGCGCGGAGTGTCGGCCGCGCGCCTGGCGGAGGTCGAGCGCGCGGCCCGCGACTACCTCGGCGAGGACGTCGAGGCGATCGGCCGCGAGGAGCTGATCGCGCGCCTTCACCGCGGCGACGTGGTGCTGGTCGACGTCCGGCCCGCGAGGAGTTCGCCGCCGGCCACATCGAGAATGCGCGCTCGATCCCGCTCGAGGAGCTCGAGGATCGGCTCGCCGAGCTGCCGGCCGACCGGGAGGTGATCGCTTACTGCCGCGGCCCGTTTTGCGCCTACGCACACGAGGCAGTCCGCCGGCTGCGCAACGCGGGCCGCCCGGCGCGGCGCCTCGAGGACGGCTGGCCCGAATGGCGGCTCGCACAGGCGGACGTCTCCGAGGTCGAGGCCGCGTAACGACAGGCGCCGACGGTTCGCTGGCTGCAGCCGCCGCGTTGGTCAATACGAGAAGACCGTGGCGCCCTCGCCGATGTAGTCCGAGAGCGGGGTTGCGCCTGCGAGCGTCGCGTTGGCCACGAGATCGTTGTTGTCGAGTTTGCGAGCGTCGAAGCAGATCGGGCATACGTAGAGCTGGGCCCCCGCCCTCTGTGAACTGATCGAAGAGCTTGCTGACGGGCGGAGCGCCGGCGGTCTCGATCGCCTCGGCGTAGCCGGGCAGTCCCAGGCGGACCGCCTCCTTGGTGAGGAACATCACCACGGTGCGCTGCTTTGCCACGGCGGCCGTGGCAACGACGGAACGCAACGGTGACCTTGTCGGCGTCCTCGTGTCCGGTGGTCAGGTTGATCACTACCTTGCCGTTGTCGGCCATTGTGTCTCCTCCCCGGCTGGCCCGGGATCGCTGTCGTAGGTACGATCGACTGGTGGCGGATCAGCGCTTGCGTGCGAGCAGCGAGATGCTCGTCACGCCGTACTTCTGGGTCGCGTCGTCGGCGCGCTCGGACACGAAGCGGTACTCGGGGTTCTCCCGCCAGGTGCTGATCTCGAACCCCACTGCCTCGATCGTCTCGCGGTAGCGGTCGCGCTGCATCGCGCCGCCGATGCAGGCCGCCCACAGTGCGGCGTCGCACGTGACACCCTCGGGCAGTTGCTCGGCGGTGACGATGTCGGCGAGCGCGAGCCGTCCTCCGGGCTTGAGCGCAGCGAACGCCGCGGCGAACACGGCGGCCTTGTCGGGCGAGAGGTTGATGACTCCGTTTGAGATCACGCCGTCGACGCTCTCCCGCCCCACCGGCGGCCGCTCGATGCGGCCCTCGCGGAACTCGACGCCGTGGAAGCCGTCCGCACGGGCCAGGGCCCGCGCCTTGGCGAGTTGCGCCGCGGTCATGTCGACGCCGATCACACCGCCGTCGGAGCCGGCCGAGTTCGCCGCGAGGAAGCTGTCTGTCCCCGAGCCGCTGCCGAGGTCCAGGACGAACTCGCAAGCTGTGATCGCGGCGAGGTCGAGGAAGTACCCGACTCCGGCGAACGAATCGATCGCGGCGGCAGGGATGCGCTCGAGGTCGGCCGCCGGGTAGCCGAGCCGCTCGGCGAGCGCTCGACCCGTCTCGAAGTGGAACTCGCGTCCGGGTTCGAGCGCCACCACCTCGTACATGCGTTGTACGCGCTGCTCGAGCTCGGTCGTGTCGAGTTGGCGTGCGGCTGTGGTCATGGCGAGACCTCTTTCTCCTAGCTGTCAAGTGCCGG
The DNA here is from genome assembly GCA_963760785.1 of uncultured Solirubrobacteraceae bacterium. Lineage (GTDB taxonomy): Bacteria > Actinomycetota > Thermoleophilia > Solirubrobacterales > Solirubrobacteraceae > Palsa-744. Next base: position 13,621 of record CAVXEL010000005.1, read on the forward strand.
CGTTCGGCGCCGCGAGAGCGCGTTTTGAGGGTTGACGAGAGGCCCGCCGGTAACGCAGAACCCCGCCGATGGCGATGTGGTCCTGCTTGTGGTTGCTTTGCGCCTTGGACCGTGGTTTGGGCGTCGCCGCGTTGCCCGAGGAGCAGGTAGGTCGTCATCGGTCCCTTGTCCTTGACCTCGGTAATGCGCGTGGGCGTAACTCGAAGCGGCCGCTTAGCCGCTCGTAGGCGCGCTTGTGACTGGATCGTGCCAGGATCGGCGTGGGACTCCATGCGGCTCGCGGTGTTGACTGTGTCACCCCAGAGGTCGTAGCTGAACTTCGCCCGGCCGATCACGCCGGCGACGACCGGCCCGCTGTCGATACCGATCCGTACCTGCAGTCCCAGGCGTCGCCGCTGTCTCCCGCTCGAGCTCCAGCGCCCATCTCGAGGGCGCAGCGCGGCGAGCGCGTCGGCGTGGTCGACGCGTGGTGAGGGGACGCCGCGCGGCGACCATGTATGCGTCCCGATGGTCTTGATCTTCTCTACGCCGCGCTGTGCCGCGAGTGCATCCCATCGCGCGAACACGCGATCGAGGAGCGTCACGAGCTCGGTGGCGGAGAGCCGCTCGGACAGCGGCGTGAACCCGACGATGTCGGCGAACAGCACGCTCACGTCCAAGTGGGCGTCGGCGATGGTGCCGTGCTGGCGCTTCAGCCGAGCTGCCACCGGCTCGGGCAGCACGTTGAGCAGCAGCCGCTCGGAGCGGGCATGCTCGTGTTCGCGCCCGCGCACGAAGTACTGCAGCAGCGCGTACGCGGTGCTGGCAACGCCGGCGAGGTTCAGCGCGAAGAACGTCGACGATCACGCCGTTGGGAATCACGGGTGCTCCAGACGGCAGCGACGGATCGATGGCCGCTGAGACGGCGACCAGGACGATGAAGCCGACGAACGAGCCGATCGCGTCGCGCGCGCGACGAACAGCAACGCGCTCAACGGCGACGTGAACGCCCACAGGCACACGACCGACGAATTGCTGAAGCCGCCGAGGCTCCATTGCAGGAGGAACGGGAACATGAGCGTCATGCTAGCTGGCTGGTTCGGAACAGCCGGTAGCGCCGCGTTCGCGCGAAGGTGTAGATGCTCGTCGTCGATGCCAGCTGGTAGGTGAACGGGATCGCGGTTGCCGCTCACAACCCGTAGGGCGGTGTAGTGGGCTACGACAGGCACGAGAGCGCTCGCCATAGCGTCGAGGACAAGACGAGGACCTCCTTGCGGAGGCGAAGATCAGGCGGGTCGGAAGCCTCCGCGCCGATGTGCGCCACGCGCTGCAACGAGACGGGAAGCGCGCGCATCGGCCCGTGACCGAGCAGGCTTCCGGTGGGCTTGTCCGGTGGCATCTCGACAGGTCGCCGTTCGACGCTGGTCATCACTTCGTCCTCGGGGCGGCCGTCGGCAGCGACCCGACCGGCAGCGCCGCCGGGACCGGTGGGAGCGCGTAGGGTTGGGTCGCGGGTACTCCGGGATCAGTCGAAGCGCAGCCGCGCCACACGGCCGGGGCGCGATCGCGGGGCGCAGGTCCTCGTGCGCCATCAGCAGCAGACAGAGATGCTCAGGATCTGCAAGTCGCCGCGTTGGGAGACTCACCTCCGATGGTGCCGTCCGCGAGGAACGCGTCCACCCGATCCAGAAGTGAGGGCAGGCGACCGAAGTCTTCGCAGACCCGCGCCGCGTCAGCCTTCGAGACAACCCGGCTGAAGAACATCATCACCGGCTTGAAGACGTAACCCGCGACCCTCGGCGCCGGCGTGCCGACGACGTATTGCGCCATCCATGCGCGCACCCCGTTGTCCCGCGCCGCCGCCCAGCGGAACACGCGGCGAGCGATCGGCTGCAGCTCGTCATGGCCCAACCGCTCGGCCGCTTCGACCTCACGTCGGCGCTCCGGGTCGCGGGGGAAGAGCCCGACCTCCGGGGCGATGCGGTCCAGCTCACGGGCGATTGCAAGCGTGCCCTGGACCTTGCGACCGTCGATCACGAGAGCCGGCACCGTCCACCGCGAGAAGCCCTTCGAGCGCACGATCACGCCGTGCAATCCCGGGAACAGATCGTGGGCCTCGAACTCGACCGCAGCCTGTTCGAGCGCCATCCGCGAGGCGAGCACCGGATGAGAGTGCTTGAGCCCGTACAGGTGGGTGGCGGCGGATGCGTCGTGTGCCGTCACCTCGTTCGCCTCATGTTGTGTGATCGCGTATCCCATGCGCCGACAGCGAAGCTACGCCCGGTCGCAACGCCTGTCGATGAGGCATTCGCCTCATGAGGCCCGTTGGGAGCGAGGACGCGCCTCTGCTGTGCGGCCATCCCGAGGATCGGCGACTCGCCGTCCCTGGTCTCGCCGGCTACCAGAAGGCCGTGTTCGGTCGCGAACAGCCCCGCGGCGGCCCGGCTCGATACGCCGATCTTGGCGTAGATGTGCTGGATGTGATTGCCGACTGTCTTCGGAGTGATCTCGAGCCGCTGCGCGATCTGCTTGTTGGAGAAGACCGCGGGCGAGCAGTCGCAGAATCTCGACCTCACGCGGCGGTGAGCCCGCAGGGCCTCACGGTCGCCGCGTCGCTCGATGGCCTGCTGCCGCCGAGACCGCGTCGACCGCCTCGCCGTCCAAACGGCCGGCTCGAACCTCTGCCTGCAGCTCGCGCTGCCGCCTCGGATCGCGAGCGCGCGGGTCGGTGCGGGCGAGGCTCGACCATCGCCGCGTAGATATCGGCAGCGGCGAGGATCCGGGCGCGTCGGCGATAGCGCGGCGGCCGTCAGTCCAAGGGGATATCCCGAGCCGTCGAGGCGCTCGTGGTGCTGAGCGGCGAGCTTGCCGAGCGGCGCGAGGGCAGCGCGAGGCCGAGAGGATGCGCTCGGTCAGGTACGGGTGTAGCCGTACCCGCTCGCACTCGACGGCGGTAAGCGGTCCGGGCTTGTCCCAGATCGAGTTCGAGACGTCCGAGCCGGCCGAGGTCGTGGACGAGCCCGGCCCTGCGCAGCGTCGACCTCGTCCGTCCGGCAGCCCGCACTGCGCCGCGGCCGTCGGCCGCCAGGTCGGCGACCGCGCGCGGAGTGGCCCATCGTGTACGGCGACTTCAGGTCGGCGAAATCGGCGATCGCCTCCAGCGCCTCGTCGAGCTCGGCGTCCGAGAGGGGCCGCTGCAGCGCCTGGTTCGCGCACCGATCACGGCATCCCAGCTCGTCGCGTCGCGCCAGCGGCGCCGAACAGCTGCAGGTGCCCCGCCGCAGAAGCACATCGACAACCTCGGGGTCGAACTGGGTGCCGCTTCGCTTGCGCGCCACAGCGACCGCAGCATCGGACGCCACCCGCGCTGGTGGTGCACCTCGACGACGTCGGCGAGCGCAACCAGCCGCGACGGCAGGCTGATCGAATCCCCGCCGCAAGCGAACCCGGCGGTGCCCCTTGCCATCCCAGCGCTCGAAGGCATTGTCGAGCAGCGCCGAGCGCACCGGCTCGGCCGAGCCCGAGCCTTCTCGCGAGCTCGCCTGCGATGAGGCAATGCGTCCCGTGCATCGACTCCATCGCCTCACGCCCCCGAGCGCCATGAACTGCAGCGCCGTCAGGGCGCGCCGTGCCGGCGCGGCTGCCCGCGCCGACGTTGCCGCATCGCGAACCGGGCCTTGTTCAACCCGACCAGGTCGGCCGTGTAGACGTTTGCGCTGGGCGGAGATGTCATCTCCGAACCAGCGGGCTTGCTCGTAGGAGTCCGCGTAGCAGCCCACCCATGCCAGCAACGCCGACGTAGTACACGACCGACCCCTGCGACTCATCGAGGCCCAGGATCTGCTCCCAGCCCCAACGCGAGCACGCACTCCCGCAGCACATGCTCCATCGGCTGCCCGAGCCCCAGATCGGTCCCGAGCGACAGGGCAGCGATCAGCTCAGCTAGACAGACTGTCGGATCCCCCTCACCCTCGGCCACGACCAAAGTCTAAGTCCGTCCCGCCTGAACCTTCGGCGAGAGGCGCAGGACTACGACTTCGCCCCACAGATGCGCGCCTCCCGGGCCCTACCGCGCCCTGGGACGACCGGTCCGAGCCGTAGGTCTCACAACTCCTGCTGAGCGAATCTGCGCTGACTGCCCTGCAGCCCGCGTGCCGCAGGGCGTCACCGATCTACCACTGGCCCGGCCGCAGCAGGCGCCGCTCCGCCGGGCACATGCCAGGGTGCGTCGGGCCCACGGCGCTCAAAGAATTTGATCCCCAATTGATCCCCAGCCGCTGAGCGGCAGCAAGGCGGAAAGCGGACAACACTGCCGATTAGCAGGGACTTCGTGTGATCGGGGAGACAGGATTTGAACCTGCGACCGCCCGGCCCCCAGCCGGGTGCGCTACCAGACTGCGCCACTCCCCGTGGCTTTGGAAAGCGGGCGACGGGAATCGAACCCGCCCTAGAAGCTTGGAAGGCTTCTGTGCAGCCACAACACTTCGCCCGCACAAACCCGTTGCGCCATCTTACCGGGGCCCGCGTAGACGGGCCGACCTCAGCGCAGCCCGGGCCCACCTCTCGCCCCGGCCGGTTTGCGCGCCTCGACCGGCACCTCGCCGGCCTCGTCGGCCAGCCCCGGCGGCGGCCAGGGGCCGAACCAGTTGTCCCGCGCCCCGTCGAGGGTCACGGTCGAGCCGTTCAGGGCCCGGCCGGCCGGCGAGGCGAGCAGCGCGATCAGCCAGGCGTGCTCGATCGGCGTGCCCAGCCTCTGGACGGGGACCGTGCGCGAGGCGCCCTCGCGGACGCTCTCGGGGTACTTGGCGGTCACCTCGGTCGCGAAATGGCCCGCCGCGACGGCCGTGACCGACACGTTCGAGTCGGCCCAGCGCGCGGCCAGCTCCCGCGTCAGCGCCTCGACGCTGGCCCTGGCCGCGCCGGAGTGCGCCATGCCGGGCATTCCGTGATGGGGAGATAGCGTGACGTTGATCACCGCCCCTCCCCCAGCCGCCCGGAAGGCAAGATCGTGGGCGGCCAGCGACATGTTCAGCATCCCCCCCACGTTCAGCCGCCAGACGGCCCGCCAGCCCTTCGCTGCGATCAGCTCGGCGGGGCTGAAGAACTGCCCGCCCGCGTTGTTGACCAGCACGTCGAGGCGCCCCCGGCGCTCCAGCACCGAGTCGACCAGCCGCCTGGCCTCACCCGGCTCGCGCACGTCGCCCGCGACCCAGTCGATCTCGCCGGCGGCGCCGATCAGCTCCGCCGCCGCCTGCTCGAGCACCTCGGCGCGCCGCCCCGCGATCGTCACCCGCGCCCCGCAGCGCGCCAGCTCGAAGGCGCTCTCCCGCCCGAGGCCGGTCCCGCCCCCCGTCACCAGGATCGAAACACCCTCCAGCGCGCCCTCCGCGAAGATCTCAGACCTGCTGGCCGGCCGGCTCATGGCCCGCGATCATAGGCCCGCAGGGGCGCATTCGTCCGCTGGGGTTGCCGTCCGTCCCCCCACCGCTCTAGGGTTTGCCCGTGTCCCACAGACCGCTGGTCTTCGTTTCCGGACTCACCCTGGGCGACTACCTCCTGTGGAACTGGTCGCTGGGCGCCAACCACAACGTGATCGCCCTCGTCTCGGGGCTGACGCTCCCCCCGCTGGCACTGGTGACGCTGTGGATGCTCGCCCTGAGCGTGGGCCGGCTGCTGGCCCACTTCGCCCGCAGGTCCGCGATCCGGCAGGCCGCCGGACGGGAAGGAGCGCCCCAGGGCGGCGCCCGGCCGCTGCCCGGCGGCGTCGCCGTGGAGGAGCCTTCAGCCAGGGGGACTGCGGCCGGCGCATCCTCCCGCAAGATCGCCGCCTGAGGGGCGGCCTCGGGCCCTCATGAGCAGACGCCGGAGGCGGCTGTTCTACCACCGTCGCCGCATCGGCTGGGGGATCCTGGCCGTGGTCGTGGTGCTCGCCGGGATCGGACTGGGCGTCTTCCTCTACGAGCGCAACCGCACCGGCAGCATCTACCACCCCCACGCCCGCTTCGTGCCGCAGCCCACGCCCACCTCCCTGCCGAAGCTGCCGCCCGAACGCTTCTCCTGGCCGCTGTACGGCTACAACAAGGAACACACCCGCTTCTTCCCCGCCCCCGAACGTGTGCGCCCGCCCTTCAGGACCGTGTGGGAGCGCAACAGCCACGCGCTCCTGGAGTTCCCGCCGGTGATCTACGACGGGCGCATCTTCCAGCTCGGCGACAACGCCGAGCTGATCGCATACGACCGCCACACCGGGAAAACCGACTGGGAACGAAGGCTTGGCCAGCTCTCGGCCGCCAGCCCGGCCGTCAGCGCCAACACCGTCTACGTGACGATCCTCGAAAGCGGGCAGCCCGGAAGCCCCGGGCGGGTCGTCGCTCTGAAATCGGATGACGGCCACATCCGCTGGTCGCGCCCGCTGCCCACCCGCGCGGAGTCCTCGCCGCTGCTCGACGGGGGCAGGATCTTCTTCGGCTCGGAATCGGGCACCGTCTATGCGCTCGACGCCCACAACGGGAACCTGGTGTGGACCTACCACGCCGAAGGGGCCGTCAAGGCCAGCCCGACCCTCTCCGGCGGCGTGCTCTACTTCGGCGACTACTCGGGTCACCTGCAGGCGGTCTCCGAGCAGACCGGTCACCTGCTGTGGCGCAGCGGCTCCGAAGGGGCGCTGCTGGGCAGCGGCACCTTCTACTCCACCTGCGCCGTGATCTACGGGCGTGTCTACCTCGGCAACACCGACGGAAGGATCTACGCCTACGACGCCTCCAGCGGGAGGCTCGACTGGGCCGTGCAGACCGGCAACTACGTCTATGCCTCCCCCGCCGTGACCAATGCCCCGGGACTCGGCCCGACCGTCTACCTGGGCTCCTACAACGGCACCTTCTACGCCCTCAACGCCCGCTCGGGGCAGGTCAGCTGGACGTTCAACGCCAACGGACGCATCTCCGGCTCTGCCACTGTCGTCGGCAGGGTCGTCTACTTCGCCGATCTCGGCACGCACAAAACCTACGGCCTCGGCATCTCCACGGGCAGGGTCCTGTTCGAAAAGAACACCGGCCGCTTCGACCCGGTGATCAGCGACGGCAAGGACATCTACCTGACGGGCTACTCGGGCCTGTTCGCCCTCGCCCCGCGCTGAGGCTCGTTCCTCAGACCCCCCGGCAGGAGGGCCCCGAGCCGAGTGCTCGCGAGAGCGAGAAGCGGGCCGCCACCTCGATCGGCCCCGGCGCCGCGGCGCGCACGGTCGTGAAGCCTTCGGGGCCTTCGCCCACGCAGCCGCGACCCGCCGCGAGAGTCCAGTAGCGGGTGTAGTGAACCCGCACGAGGAACGTCCCCGCCGCCCGGGCCGCCAGCGAGAACGTGTCGTGCCCGAGGCTCGTGAGCCGCCCCGGCCCGGAGGCCAGCGGGACCGCGCCCATCACGCGATAGACCCGCCAGTGAGCGCTGGCGAAGACCGGCTCCAGATATGCAGGGCGCGAGCGGATCACGCGCGCCTCGGCGGAACTGGAGGGGTCGAGCGTCACGTCGGGCAGCGCCACGTAGGCGACCGCCTCCCGTCCCAGCCACGCCCGATACGACGCCACCGTCAGGTGCCCGTGCACCAGCACGCCGTCATAGCGGTTGTCCAGCTGCTTCTCCCAACCCCGCGCCAGGGGCACCCGCGGGGCGAGCAGCGCCGCCTCCCAGTGCGAGCGGGTCAGGGGCACCTCGATCCGCACCGGTCCGCCGCCGATCCCCTCCAGGAAGCGCTCCAGCGGGGCGTAGTAGGAGGCCTCCGTCCCCGGGCTCCCCGCCACCGCCGCGGTTTCCCGCACGGGACCCCACATGACCCACACCGCGATCAGGACGAGCGCGCCGGCCCCCGACGCGCCCACCCGGGCCCGCCGCGAGGGTTGCCCGGAGCGCGACGGCGCGGCCAGCAGCGCGCATACCAGCAGGGGCCCCGCCAGCAGCACGCCGTAGCGCTCGATGTTGCTGCCGATCGGCGAGGCGATGGCCAGGCACAGCAGGCAGGCCGCCAGGTACACCAAGGCGCCCAGGCGCAGCAGGCGCTCCTGGGGCGGAAGCACCGCCAGGAAGGCCAGCACGACCGCCGCCGTCGCCCCGAAGGAGATGATCGGGTAGGGCTCCGTGCCGCCTTCGGGGAACAGGCCTGCCAGCCCCAGCACGACCACTCCGGCCGGCGCGCCGAGCACGACGAGCGCCCGGGGCGAGCGCTGCGCCAACGCGACCGTCAGGCCGGCCAGGCCGAGCAGCAGCCCCGCCACCGGGCTGCCCGCCGCGGCCAGCGCGGAGAGCACTCCCGCGGCCAGCGGGTGCCCGCGCCGGTAGGCCACCGCCGCGCCCAGCGCCAGCGGGACGCCCAGGGCAAAGGCCAGTCGCCCGAGCCAGATGTCGCCCGCCGCGGCGACCGCGAAGGTCGCCGCGCCCCAGCGGGCCGCGGGCCCGTAGTCGGGCGCTGTGAGGGCGAGGAACAGCGCCGTGGAGATCGGAACGCACACGGCCGCCAGCGCCCGCGCGCCGAGCAGCGATCCCAGCGGGGGGAACAGCAGGCTGTATCCCGGCAGGTGGTGGCCGGCGTACCAGTTCTGGTCCCAGACCGCGAAGCCGATGCGTTCGAAGAGCCCCACGCGGTAGAGCTGGCCGGCCAGGTCCGGCGTGTGGGGGTCGGCCAGCAGCCACACCAGGGCCAGCGCCATCGCCAGGCCCGGAGCGGCCAGCAGGCCGAAGCTCAGTCCCCCCGGAAGCTCTACCGGGGCCCGGCCCGCTACCTGACCGGACCCCGGAACGTCCGCCGCATGGGCGGGTTCGTACCTCTCTAAACAGGCCTCGGTCCGCAAAGTAGCTGCCCTTCTGATCGGCATCGCCAAGATAATGACGGCCATGAGAGACCCGAGATGCATGGGCCCGCTCGCCCGCCGGGCGAGGCTGATGGTCGCGCCGGCGGCCTGCCTGGCTGTTGCCCTGGCCCTCGCGGGCTGCGGAACCGGCCATCCAGCGCCGATCTCGCACGGCGAACTGGCCGAAGCGCGGAGCTTCCCCTACTTCCGCGTCTACTGGGTCGGGCCGGCCTTCGAAGGCCACCGCCTCTCGGCCGCCGACGGCCTGACGGGCTATTTGGAAAAAGTCGGCGACAGCGTCTACTACGGCGACTGCGTCACCAACAAAGGGATCTTCGGCGGCGGCAGCTGCCAGCTGCCGCTGCAGGTCACCACGGTGATCTACCGGCTGCACTTCAACGGCCCCCTGGGACCGCAGTACAACATCCTCGTCCGCGGCGTGCCCGCCACGGTCTACGACGAAGGGCGCTCCATCGAGCTCTACACCGGGCGGGTGGCCATCGACGTGTTCTCCGACAGCTACGCCCACGCGATCCGGGCCGCCGAGAAGCTGCTGCCGATCAACTCCCCCGGCTCGTCCTCCACCAACCTGGCCCTGCCCGTCTACTGCCCGGGCCTCTCCGGCCCCGAGCCCCTCGACCTGGCCCGCGTGATGGACCACCTGCCCGACCACAGCTGCCAGCGCAACGCCGCCCAGCTGGCCTTCACCGAGCAGCTCAAGAGCTAGCCCGCACCGCCGCCCGCCGGCACGGCCGTCTTGCCGATCTCGCGACGCAGGCTGAGGAAGGCGGCCGATCCGAGCAGAGCCGGAACCCACAGCGAGATGGCGCGGTAGACGACCACCGCCCCGATCACCGTCGAGCCCGAGCCGACGTTGAACAGGTAGAGCATCCCGACCAGGCCCGCTTCGACCGCGCCGAAGCCGCCCGGGATCGGCAGCGAGTTGGCGATCATCCCCACCAGGTAGGCCATCGCCACGGCCCAGAAGGACGGCCTGTGGCCGAACGCCGCCAGCGCCGCGTAGAGCGTGAGGTTGTCGAACAGCCAGTAACCCACCGCGCCCAGCAGCCGCGGGTCGTGCCGGCGGATCAGCGCCAGCGCGTCCTTGACCCCGCCGCTGATCGCGATCAGCGCGATCGCGCTCCTGGTGTTGCGGTCATGCAGGGTCGATGCCGTCCGGCCCGCCCACGCCGCCACGGCGATCGTCGCCGCGATCGCCCCCGCCGCTACGAGCGCCGGCAGCAGGGTCAGCAGCGGGTTGGTCGACCCCGGAAGGACACCCAGCCACATCGGCACGCCGATCAGGACCACCGCCGCGGCGCTCACCGCGCTCGTGAGAACGAAGATCAACACCGAGCGCTTGGCGATCCGTTCGACCGTGAAGCCCCTGCTGCGCAGCACCCATGCTCCCAGCGCGAGGCCCGCCAGGCCGCTGACCGACACGACCGAGTTGACCGCCAGCTCCGACAGCGACAGACGCGAGCTGATCCCGCGTCCGAGCCGCCCGAACACGAGGTCGAACAGGACCATGTAGCCGGCGCACGACAGCAGCTCGAACACCACGCCCGCGAGGACCCAGGCCGGATTCGCGTCGGAGATCTTTTCCGCGGCCGCCCGCAGGCCCGGGACGGCCAGCAGCAGCGCGACCACCAGCGCGAAGAAGATCGCCAGGCTGATGAGGCTGTTGCGCAGCGTGCGCGAGGTGTCGGCCATCGGGTCGGCCGCGTCCCGGGCCGGCTCCTGATCCTCCGCTGGCTCCTCGTGGTCGATTCTTGACATTCTCTTCGCTGTCGATCAGCAGTGCCTCGCCTTTAGCCGCCACGCTAGCCTCATAGCGACGCCTCACCCGGCATACCCATGGCAGAGCAGGCACGAATACTGGTAGTCGACGACGAGCCCGCCGTGCAGAGCGCGCTTTCGCGGGCCCTGACGATGGAAAGCTACGACGTCGCCCACGCCGCCGACGGGCACGAGGCGCTCGAGCGTCTCGGCGCGACTCCCTACGAGGCGGTGATACTCGACATCGCCATGCCCCGCATCGACGGCCTCGAGGTCTGCCGGCGGCTGCGCCAGGGCGGAGACCGCACGCCCGTGCTGATGCTTACCGCCCGCGGCGAGGTCGACGACCGCGTCGCAGGCCTCGACGCCGGGGCGGACGACTACCTGGTCAAGCCCTTCGCGCTGCGCGAGCTGCTGGCCCGCGTCCGCGCACTGCTCCGCCGCGCGGAGGACGACGAGGACGGCCAGGTGCAGACACTCGGCTTCGAGGACATCCGCATCGACCTGCGCGCCCACGAGGCCTGGCGGGGCGAGCGGCTGATGTCGCTGACCAGGACCGAGTTCCTGTTACTGGAGATGTTCCTGCGCCACCCGCGCAAGGTGCTCAGCCGCTCCGCGATCTTCGAGCACGTCTGGGGTTATGACTTCGGCTCGAGCTCCAACTCGCTGGGCGTCTACATGGGCTACCTGCGTCGCAAGACCGAGGAAGGCGAGGAGCCGAGACTGCTCCACACCGTCCGCGGCGTGGGCTACGTGCTGCGCTCCCCGACATGAGCTTCCGCCGCCGCATCACGCTGGTCTCCGCCGCGGCCGTCGCGATCGCCGTCGTGCTCGCCTCGCTGCTCGTCTACGTGCTCACCGCCGACCAGCTGCGCAGCCAGGTCGACAACCAGCTGCGCAACCGCGCCCGCGAGACCAACCGCCTGAAACGGCTGTTCGCCGCGGCCAACATCAAGGTCGGCCCGAACGGGAGCGCAAGCATCGTCGTGCACGCGCCAAAGGCCTTCGCGATCGTCGCCAAGGAGGCCGAAGGTGACATCAACCCGAAAGGGAGCGAAGCGCCCTCCGACCAGGCCGCGACCAACGGGGGACAGCCGTCCGGGGTGACCCGGACCCGCATCGGCAGCAGGCCGGGCAGCCTGTTCGGCAAACTGCCTCCGAACCCGCAACAGGTACGCGGCTACCAGCAGGTGGTCGAAGCCAACGGGCGGGTCCTCGCCCGGTCTGTGCCCAGCGTGACGCTGCCCGTCAGCGGCCGGACGCGCCAGCTGGCCGCCGAAGGAGGCGAACCGTTCTTCCAGGACGCCGATGTCAAAGGCGCTCACCTGCGCGTCATGACAGCCGCCTTCGGCAGCAACCGCGCCGTCGTCCTGGCGCTGCCGCTGGGCGAAGTCGACAGCCTTCTGGGGCGTCTGCGGCTGATCCTGATCCTGGTCGTCGTCGGCGGCATCGCCCTGGCCGCGCTGCTGGGCAGGCTCGTCGCGGGGGCCGCGGTGCAGCCACTCAAGCACCTCACGCAGACGACCGAGCACGTCACCCGGACCCAGGACCTCAGCGGCAGGATCGATCCGGGCGGCGAAGACGAGATCGGGCGGCTCGCGACGAGCTTCAACGCGATGCTCGACGCGCTGGAGCGCTCGATGAACGCGCTGGACGCGTCCGTCGACGCCCAGCGCCAGCTCGTCGCCGACGCCTCCCACGAGCTCCGCACCCCCGTCACCAGCCTGCGCACGAACATCGAGCTGCTCCAGCAGCAGGGGCCGCAGATGGACTCCACCGAGCACCGCAGGCTGCTCGACGAAGTCGTCGAGCAGATCGAGGACCTCACCAGGCTGATCAACGACCTCATCGACCTCGCCCGCGGCGAGGAGCCCAACGCCGACGTCGAGGACGTACGACTGGACCTGCTGGTCGGCGAGGTCGTGCAGCGGGCCCAGTCCGCCTCCCCGTCCACGCCGCTGGTGACCGCCCTGCATCCGGCGCTCGTCGCCGGCGTGCCCGCCCGGCTGGAGCGGGCCGTCAGCAACCTGGTCGACAACGCCGTCAAGTACAGCCCGCCCGGCGCGCCCGTCGAGGTCGCCCTCCACGGCAGGGATCTGACGGTGCGCGACCATGGGCCGGGGATCTCGCCCGAGGACCTGCCTCACATCTTCGACCGCTTCTATCGCGGCGCCGAGGCCCGCGGCCGGTCCGGCTCGGGCCTCGGGCTGGCGATCACCCGCCAGGTCGCCGCTCAGCAGGGCGGCACCGTCACCGCCGAGCCCGCGCCGGGCGGCGGCACGCTCATGCGCCTGCGGCTGAGCGGCGTCGAACCGCTCCCCGCCGACGGCGGCCTGCCCGCGGAGGACGGCGTGGACGCCCGCGCCGCCGCGGCCGTCGGCGGCGACTCGCCCTGAAGCCGATCCCGCCGCCGGACGAGCGTCCGGTAGCGGGCCGGGGAGTGGCCGTAGCGCACCCTGAAGGCCCGCGCGAAATGCGGCGCCTGGCGGTAGCCGACCAGGCGCGCAACGTCGGCGATCGGCACCGAAGGCGCCGAGCGCAGCAGCTCCGCCGCGGCCGCCAGTCGCCTGGACCGCAGGTCCTTGCTGAACGATCCGTCGCCGAACTGCGCGTAGGCGCGCTGGACCTGACGGGGGGAGCTGGCCAGCGCCGCAGCCACGCTCGCCAGGGTCAGTCGCCGCCGATAGTGCCTCGCGACCACCACCCGGGCCTCCACGTACAGGCGCTGCATTCCCTCGGCCGTCCGCTCGCGCATCCCCCCCTCTCCGACGCCCGTGCCGGGGCGGGACCGCGCTGTTCAGGCCAGCGCGGCGGCGATCGCGGCGAGCGCCAGTTGGACCTGCGCCCGGTCGACGTCCAGGTGCGTGACGGCACGCGCCCGACGCGCGTCCAGCGCCATCAGTTCAACCTGATCGGACACCTTCCCGACCAGCGCGTGCGCGTCGGGCACGGAGAAGATCACGATGTTGGTCTGCACCAGCCCCGGGTCGAGCTCCACGTCGCGCATCGCGGACAGGCCGTCGGCAAGCAGCCGGGCGTTGGCGTGATCGTCGGCCAGGCGCTCGACGTTGTGATCGAGTGCGTACAGGCAGCCCGCCGCCAGGATCCCCGACTGGCGCAGCGCCCCGCCCAGCATCTGCTTGTAGCGCCAGGCCTCCTCGATCAGCTCGCGCGAGGCGGCCAGCACCGCGCCGACCGGCGCGCCCAGGCCCTTGGAGAAGTCGACCCAGGCGGTGTCGAACCCGTCGGCGTAGTCGCCTGCCGAGACCCCCGAGGCGACGACAGCGTTCATCAGCCTGGCGCCGTCCAGATGGGACCGCAGCCCGTGAGCCCGGGCGACGGCGAGCACCTCGCGAATCCTCGCCAGCGGCCAGACGCGCCCACCTCCCATGTTCGTCGTCTGCTCCACCGAGACCAGCCTCGAGCGTGGCGCGTAGCGGTCTCCCGGCGCGCGCACCGACGCCTGCAGCTGCGCGGCGCTGAAGATCCCGCCGTCGCCCGCCAGCGGGCTGATCATCGCCCCCGACAGCGCCGCCGGGCCGCCCGCCTCGGCCACGATCGGGTGGGCGCTCTGATCGAGGATCAGCTCGTCGCCGCCCGGGCGGATGTGCAGGCGCAGCGCGATCTCGTTGCACATCGTCCCGCTGGGCAGGAACACCGCTGCCTGCTTGCCCAGCAGCTCCGCCACCCGCCGCTCCAGCTCGGCCGTCGTGGGATCCATCCCCCGCTGCTCGTCGCCCACCTCCGCCGCGGCCATCGCAGCCCGCATCGCGGCGCCCGGCCTGGTCTGCGTGTCGCTGTGCAGGTTGACCGGCATCTCCTCGCGACGAGGCTACCGCCCGGCCCGCCCCAGCGGGCGAAGGCGTCTCAGCCGGAGTAGCGGCGCGCGGCCCGCTCGGCGGCCGCGCCGTAGGAGCCGCCGAACAGCACCGCGTGGACCAGCAGCGGCGCGAGCTGGTAGAGCTCGACCCGCTCCTGCCAGCCGTCGGCCAGTGGAGCCGTCTCCTCGTAGGCGGCCAGGATCCGCGGCGAGGGCACGCCGAACAGGCGCAGCATCGCCAGGTCCACCTCGCGATGACCGCCGTAGGCGGAGGGGTCGATCAGCCAGGCCCGTCCCTCCCTGTCGGCCATCACGTTGCCCGACCACAGGTCGCCATGCAGCCGCGCCGGCGGCTCGGGCGGGCCGCACAGCTCCCCCAGGCGGCCACAGACCGCCTCCACCGCGCGGGCGCCGCTCTCGGAGATCGCCTGCCGGCGCCTGGCCTGCGCGAGGAGCGGCAGCAGGCGGCGCTCGGCGTAGAAGGTCGGCCAGTCCGGGGTGGGATCGTTGGGCAGGCGCAGCGAGCCGAACCCGCCTGCGGCGTTCTGGAGCCCGGTGCCCGGTCCGGCGCCGAACACGCCCGCGCCCGCGGCGTGGGTGCCCGCCAGTCCCCGCCCGAGCTCCTCGGCCCCGGCCTCGTCCAGGAGCCCCGGCTCGATCCACTCCAGGGCCAGGTAGCGCTCGTCGAGCGCCAGCACGGCCGGCGTGCGCACCAGCCCCGGCTCGGCCAGCCACGCCAGCCCCTCGGCCTCGGCGGCGTACTCGCCCGGAATCGGCTCCCGGCGCGTCTTCACGAACGCCTCGCGGCCGTCGGGCAAACGCACCCGGTAGGCCTCGTTTATGTCTCCACCCCCGACCCGGCGCGCCTCGCTGGCTCCGGGCGGCAGTGTCACGGCACGCGCCCGGCGCGGATCTCGGCCAGCAGCCCCCGGCAGGCGTCCTGGACGATCTCGAAGACCTCGGCGAAGCCGTCGTGGGCCCCGTAGTAGGGGTCCGGCACGTCCAGCCCGGCTCGGTCCGAGCCGGCCCGCGGAGAGCCGAACTCGCGCAGCAGCCTGACCTTCTCGCGCTCCTCCTCGCTCGCCGCCAGCGCCCGCAGGTCGCGCAGATTGGCCTGGTCCATCGCCAGGAGGAGGTCGAACTCCTCGAGATCCCCTCGGCGCACCTGCCGGGCCACGCCCGTCAGCTCCACACCTCGTCCGCGCGCCGCCGCGGCCGCCCTCGCATCCGGTTCGCTGCCCACGTGCCAGGCCCCGGTCCCGGCCGAGTCAACCTCGATCTCATCCCCCATCCCCTCCGCCACGACCAGCGAGCGCATCACGCCCTCCGCCGTCGGCGAGCGGCAGATGTTCCCCAGGCAGACGAACAGCAGCCGCAAGCGCTACTCCTCGCCGAGCTCCAGGACCGCCAGGAACGCCTCCTGCGGAACCTCGACCCGCCCGACCTGCTTCATCCGCTTCTTGCCCTCCTTCTGTTTGGCGAGAAGCTTTTTCTTGCGGGTGATGTCGCCGCCGTAGCAGCCGGAGATCACGTCCTTGCGAAACGCCTTGACCGTCTCCCTGGCGATCACATGCGAGCCGATCGCCGCCTGGATCGGCACGTCGTACTGCTGGCGGGGGATGCGTTTGCGGAGCTTCTCCGTCAAAGTGCGCCCGACCTCGTAGGCCTTCTCCCGGTGCACCACCATCGACAGCGCGTCGACCGGGTCGCCCGCCAGCAGCACGTCGAGCTTGACCAGGTCCGAGGGCTTCATGCCGCTCAGCTCGTAGTCCAGCGACGCATACCCTTTCGTGCGCGACTTCAGCTGGTCGAAGAAGTCCAGCACGATTTCCGCCAACGGCAGCTCGTAGTTCATCTGCACCCGCTCCGGCGAGAGGTAGTGCATGCCCGAGTGCACGCCCCGGCGCTCCTGGCAGAGCTCCATGACCGCGCCGATGAACTCTTTCGGCGCGATGATCGAGGCGTTGATGAAAGGCTCGCGGATCTCCGCGATCGTGCCCGGATCGGGCATGTCGGAGGGGTTGTGGACCTCGAGCTCCTCACCGTTGGTCAGTGTCACGTCGAACTCCACCGAGGGCATCGTCGCCAGCAGCTCCAGGTCGTACTCCCGCTCCAGACGCTCGCGGACGATGTCCATGTGCAGCAGCCCCAGGAAGCCGCACCTGAAGCCGAAGCCCAGCGCGTCGGAGGTCTCGGGCTCCCATGACAGCGCCGCGTCGTTGAGCGTCAGCTTCTCCAGCGCGTCGCGCAGGTCGGGGTAGTCGTCCGAGTCGATCGGGAAGAGGCCGCAGAAGACCATCGGCTTCACCTCCCTGTAGCCCGGGAGCGCCTCGGCGGCTTCCCTGCCGCGGGTCGTCAGCGTGTCGCCGACCCGCAGCTGCGTCACGTCCTTCAGGCCCGTGATCAGGTAGCCCACCTCGCCCGCCGCGAGCTGGTCGGTGGGCATCATCTGCGGGCTGAAGAAGCCGATGTCGTCGATGTCCGCCTGCGTGCCCGTGGCCATCGCGCGGATCGGCTCGCCCTTGCGGAACACCCCGTCGACGACCCTGATGTAGGCGATCACGCCGCGGTACTGGTCGAACTCGGAGTCGAAGATCAGCGCCCGCGGCGGCCCCTCCGGGTCGCCCGCCGGCGGCGGCACCCTGGCGACCAGCTCCTCCAGCACCTCGCCGACCCCCTCGCCGGTCTTGCCGCTGATGCGCAGGATCGAGCCGGGGTCCTCGCCGATCAGCTCGCTGACTTCGCCCGCCACCCGCTCGGGCTCGGCGCCCGGAAGGTCGATCTTGTTCAGGCAGGGAATCAGCTCCAGCCCCGAGTCGACCGCCAGATAGGTGTTGGCGACCGTCTGCGCCTCCACCCCCTGGGAGGCGTCGACGACCAGCAGCGCGCCCTCGCAGGCGGCCAGCGAGCGCGAGACCTCGTAGGTGAAGTCGACATGCCCCGGGGTGTCGATCAGGTGCAGCTGGTAGGTCTGGCCGTCGCGTCCCGTGAAGAACACCCGGACCGCCTGCGCCTTGATCGTGATGCCCCGCTCGCGCTCCAGGTCCATCGAGTCCAGCAGCTGCGCCCGCATCTCCCGGGCGGAGACCGTGTGGGTCAGCTCGAGGATGCGATCGGCCAGCGTCGACTTGCCGTGGTCGATGTGGGCGATGATCGAGAAGTTGCGGATGTGGGCCTGGTCCATGGGGGCTCGGGTCACGATAGATGGTGGGGTCGCCCAGGGCCCGCTGCAGCCGATCCGGCGCACCCGCCCGTGGCGCGCTAGCCTTGAGCCTCCGGCGGATCGCCAACCCGGCAAGGGATCATCCAGCCGCGGCAACGCGCCGGCCTTCGGGCCGGCGGCCTGTCCAGGTGTCGGGAGTGTCACGCCGCCCAGGCAGACACAAAGTCCTGGGACGTAAGTAGTAAGCGGCGATCTCTGATCGGGTGCAAGCCGGGTGGGCCTTCGGTCCGCCCGGCCTCTGTACGCCGGGGCTGCTCTCCGCAGTCACTCGGGCTTGGCGAACAGCGCGTTCAGCTCGGCGAAGGACGCTGCGTCCTCGAGTCCGGCGAAGCTGCCGTCGAGGGCGATCTGCCGGGCCGCCGTCAGGAACGCCCCCCACGCCACACGAGCGAGCGCCGACCCGACGCTGACGCGGCGCACCCCGAGCTGCTCGAGGTCCGCCACCCGCAGCCCGGTATCGGTGCTCATCAGCACGTTGACCGGCTTGGGGTGCACCGCCTGCACGATCTGACGGATGTGATCGGGCTCCCTGACCCCGGGCGCGAACAGCACGTCCGCGCCGGCCTGCGCATATGTGTCCAGGCGCCTGATCGACTCGGCCAGCGGATCGGGGTGCCCGACGAGGAAGCACTCTGCGCGTGCGGTCAACATCACGCCTGTGCCCGTCTCGTCGATCGCGCTGCGTGCCGCCTTCACCCGATCGACCGCCTCCTCGAGCCCGTAGAGCGCGTCCGGTCCCCTGGCGTCCTCGATCGAAAGGCCCGCGACGCCGGTCCGGACGCAGCGCCAGACGTTGTCCGCCACCCTGTCGCTGGTGGCGGCGTAGCCCGCCTGGTAGTCCGCATTGACCGGCACCTCCGCGACCGAGCAGATCTCGGCGACATGCTCGATCACCGCATCGACCGACAGCGAGTCGACCGCGTCCGGCAGACCGCGCGAGAAGCTGAACCCGGCGCTGGTCGTCGCCAGCGCCTGGAAGCCCAGCGATTCGAGCGCCCGGACGCTGCCCGGGTCCCACGGGTTGGGGATCACGAAACAGCCCCGCTCGTGCATCGCCCGGAACCGGGCCACCAGCTGCACCTGCGGGGCCGCAATGTCCTCGCCGGCCATCGACCGGAGCCTACCCGGCGCTAGGCTCGGCCGAGCCTCGCCCTGATCATCCGGTTCACTTCATGGGCCTCGGGGATGTGCATCGCCAGCACCGAGCGCGTGTAGATCCACACCCCCGCCGCGCCCGCCGCCCCGACGCTGACGATCTGTGCGGGGAGCGACTGGCCCAGGGCCGCGTCCAGCACGTACCAGACCGCCCACGAGACCCCCGCAAGCAAGGCCGATGCGACCGCGATGCGCGCGGTGATCATCGTCGTCTGTCCCCCTTCGAGCCGTCCGTTGAAGCCGGTCCGCAGGCGCAGCAGCTGCAGGACGGTCATCACCGCATTGGCCGCGACCGTCCCGATCACCAGACCCGCGATGCCCAGCGGCTTGTAGAGCGCGACGCTGACGATCACGTCGACGACGATGTTCATCGCCGCCAGCCGGGTCGGGATCCAGGGCCGCTGCAGCGCGAAGAAGGCCCGCGTGAGCAGCAGGTTGATGCCCGCGAAGGGCAGGCTGAAGGCGAACCAGAACAGCGCTTCGGAGACCAGTTCGGTCGAGCGGGCGTTGAAGGTCCCCCGTTCGAAGACCACCCGCGTGATCGGCGTGGCCAGCACGACCAGGAAGGCCGCGGCCGGGATCAGCAGCAGGTTGATCTGGCGCATGCCCGTCCCGATGGAGGCTCGCATCCCCGCCGCGTCGCGTCGGGCCGCGAGCCGGCTCAGCACGGGGAACAGGACCGTCGCGACCGCGACGCTGAACACCCCCTGGGGGAGCATGTAGATCCGGAACGCATTGTCGATCGCTCGCGGCGCTTCGTCGGAGACGAGGCTGCCGAAGGCCGAGTTGATCAGCTGGTCGAGGTTGACGATCCCCAGGCCGATCGTCACGGGCAGCATCAGCGTGAAGACCTGCTTGATACGCGGATCGTGCCAGTCGACGTGGAACTGCAGCCGGAAGTCGATCCGTCCCAGCGCGCCGAACGCCATCGCCAGCTGCACGCCGGTCGCGGCGAGGATGCCGATCGCGTAGGCGTAGATCTTGTCTTCGCCGTGGAAGTGCGGCGCGAGCACGACCAGCAGCACGATGATCACCAGGTTCCACACGGCAGGCGAGATCGCCGGGATGGTGAATTCGTCGTAGGACTGCAGGATGCCCGTCAGCAGTCCCGTCAGGCCCAGCAGCAGCACGACCGGGAACAGCACCTGGGAGAGGCCGATCGTCAGCTGGGTCAGCGCGGGCGTGAAGGTGGGCCCGATGAACAGCGGCATGATCGTGCCGGCCGCCAGGATGAAGATCGCCGTGATCGCGCCCAGCGCGATCAGCATGATCCAGAACAGCGTCGATGCCAGCCGCAGCGCGTCTCTGCGGCGGCCCTGCTGGAGCAGGTCGGTGAAAACCGGCACGAACGCCGCCGACAGCGCTGCGTTCGCGAACAGGTTCGCCACCAGGTTCGGCACCAGCGAGGCGATCGTGTAGGCCGACGCTTCGCCGGTCGTCCCGAAGTAGCTGGCGAAGACGATTTCCCGGGCCAGGCCGACGATCCGCGAGATGCCCGTGCCGATCGAGAAGATCGCCGTGTTGCGGGCGACCCGGCGGCCGCTGGCAGACAGCGCCAGCTCCCGCTCGCCGGGGCGCTCGGGTGTCGACATCGCCCTCGATGGGCGCGTCCGCACGGGGCACCGGGGCGGCGCCGATCAGCTGGGCGCTGGCGACGCGGTCGATCCCCTCCTGGGGCAGCTCCTGCGGCGCGAGCGGCTCCGCCGCGCCCGCCTCGCCGAGGGCCCCCGGGTCCTCCCAGAGCGTCTCCTCGCGCTCCGAGGGGCCTCCGGCGGGCGGCTCGCCGGCGGCAGGCGGTTCTCCGGGGACGGACAAGGCCGCTATAGTACGGCGCTCCGCCGCTGGGTCGTTTTCGTGTGCCCGGCGTCCGTGAGACCATGGCGAACATCCACTCACAGAAGAAGCGCATCCTCCGCTCCGAGCGCGAGCGGCTGGAGAACCGTCGCTACACGTCGGCGATCAAGACGCACTTTCGCCGGCTGGAAGCGCTCGTCAAGGACGGCGACGCGGCCGCCGAGGCGACGCACCGGGAGCTTGTCAGCACGATCGACAAGGCGGTCAAGAACGGTGCTCTGCACCGCAACACGGGCGCCCGCAAGAAGTCCCGCGCGGCCCGTCTGCTGGCCGGCGCGGACGCGCCGGCTGAATCACGCTAGAGCTTCCCGCCCGCCCGCGGCGATCGCTTCGATCGTCCGCTGCGCCAGGGTGTCCTCCTCCATCCCCGCCAGCGGGGCGCGCCGCGCCCTGAGCGGCGCGCCGCCGCGGGTGTCCAGCTCGAGCGCCGCCAGCGCCGAGAGGGCCGCCCTCAGACGCTCGGGCTCGCTGCGGGCGACGTCGGCCAGCAGGCGCTCGGCCGCCCGGGCGGGCATGCGCAGCCCCCGCTTGACCTCGGCCGCGGACTCCCCCGCGGCGAGGCGCAGCGAGATCGACAAGGCGTCCCGCAGGCGCCCGGCCATCAGGTAGGTCAGCCCCGCCAGCCGCTCGCCCTGCTGGCGCAGGCGCAGGTAGGAGAGCGTCGCGCCGGCCGCGTCGGCGCCGACGCAGCGCGTCGGCCAGGCCGAAGGCCCGCCACTCCGCCGAGCGGGCCGCCCGGTCCTCGATCTCCTGGACCCCCACCGTCCGCGGCGGAGTCGCCTCCGTCGGCGTCCGCCCTGCCCCTTCCAGGGCGAGCTTCTCGAGCTCGCGCAGCAGCCGCTGCTGACGCTCGCCGACCTGCACGACGAGCGCCTTGGCGGCGGCCGCGTCGAGCTCCAGTCCCAGCCGCGGCGCCTGCTCGCGCACCCATCTGGCCAGCTCCCAGGGCTTGACCGTCATCTGGGCCACGATCTGCCCGCCCGCCCGCTTACCGCCTCGTGCAGCGCCGCCGGCGCCTTCGCCCGGGCCTCCTCGCGGGCGAACACCGCCAGGGTCGTCTCGGGCGGCATCGCGGCCAGGGCCGGAGCCAGCTGCTGCTCGACGTCGGCCTGGCGCCAGCGCTCGGCCCCTTCGACGATGATCACCCGTCGCCCCACGGCCAGCGTCATCGCGGCCAGCGCCGCCGCGGCGCCCGCCGGGGTGGCGGCGTCGCCCTCGAGGAGCTCCGTGCCGGCCATGCCCCCCTCTGAGCGCTCGGCCAGCGCCCGCAGCCCCGCCCGGCGCTCGGCGATCGCGCCGTGATCGTCGCCGTGGATCAGGTAGGCGGGCTTCAGCGCGGCCATCGGCCCTCTAGCGCACCACGAGGTTGACCAGCTTGCCCGGCACGACGACCTGCTTGACGACCTGCTTGCCGTCGAGGTGGGCGATCACGTTGGGGGCGCTTCTGCACAGCTGCCCGAGCTCCTCGGGGGTCGCCTCGGCGCTCGCCTGGACCCGGTCGCGGACCTTGCCGTTGACCTGGCAGACCAGCTCGTAGGCCTCGCGTCTCCAGCAGCGCCTCCTCGGCCTGCGGCCAGGGCTGCTTCCCAGACCCGCAGCCCGGTCAGCATGTCGTAGATGTCCGCCGAGACGTGGGGGGCGAAGGGGAACAGCAGCGAGGCGGCCGTCCCGAGGGCGAAGCGCAGCGTCCCGAGCTCGACCGAGTCGCGCAGCCGCGAGGTCTCGTTGAGCAGCTCCATCACGGCGGCGATCGCCGTGTTGAAGGCGAACCGGCGCAGGTCGCCGCTGACCTTCTCGATCGCCCAGTGGGTCTTCCTGGCCAGCGTCAGGTCCTCGCCCGCCAGCGTGGCCGGGGCGCTGAGCTCGGGGTCCGGGTCCCCGGCCCGTTCGGCCGTCTCGGCCGCGAGGCGCCACAGGCGGCCGAGGAACCGGTGCACACCTTCCACGCCCGCGTCGGACCAGTCGGCGTCCTGGTCGGGCGGACCGACGAACAGGATGTAGCAGCGGGCCGTGTCGGCGCCGACACGCTCGACGATCGAGGCCGGGGACACGACGTTGCCCTTGGACTTGCTCATCTTGGCCCCGTCCTTGGTGACCATGCCCTGCGTGAACAGCGCCTGGAAGGGCTCCTGGAAGTCGAGGTGGCCCAGGTCGGCCAGCGCCTTGGTGAAGAAGCGCGCGTACATCAGGTGCAGGATCGCGTGCTCGACGCCGCCGATGTACTGGTCGACGGGCATCCACTCCCGCAGCGCCGCGGGGTCCCACGCGGCGTGTTCGTTGCGCGCGTCGCAGTAGCGCAGGTAGTACCAGGAGGAGTCGACGAACGTGTCCATCGTGTCCGTCTCGCGGCGCGCCGGTCCCGAGCAGGAGGGACAGGTCGTGTTGACCCAGTCCTCCGCGGCCGCCAGCGGCGAGCGGCCCTTGGGGAGGTAGTCGTCGATGTCGGGCAGCTCGACCGGCAGCTGCTCGACGGGCAGGGGCACCGAGCCGCATCTCTCGCAGTAGACGATCGGGATCGGGCAGCCCCAGTAGCGCTGGCGCGAGACCAGCCAGTCGCGCAGGCGGTAGTTGACCGAGGCGTGGCCCTTCCCTTCGCGGTCCAGCCAGGCGACTATCGCCGAGATCGCCTCGCGGTTGTCCATGCCGTCGAAGTCCGGGTGCGAGTTCACCAGCCGGCCATCGCCGGTGTAGGGAAGCTCGACCTCCTCCCCGTCGCGCGGCTCGATCACCTGCCGGATCGGCAGGCCGAAGGTGACCGCGAAGTCGTAGTCGCGCTCGTCGTGGGCGGGCACCGCCATGATCGCGCCGGTGCCGTACTCCATCAGCACGTAGTCGGCCACGTACATCGGGATCCGCTCGCCGTTGACCGGGTTGGCCACGGTCCTGCCCAGCGGCACGCCTGTCTTCGTGCGCTCGGTGTTGCCGCGTTCCTCGTTCGTCTCGTTGAGGGCGTGGTTGACGTACTCCCGCGCGGCCTGCTCGTACTCGGTGCCGGCCGCCAGGCGCAGGACGTCGGGGTGCTCGGGGGCCATCACGAAGAAGGTCGCGCCGAACAGCGTGTCGGGGCGGGTGGTGAAGACCGGGTAGTCGACACCCAGCTCCTCGCAGCGGAAGGTGACCTCGGCGCCCTCGCTGCGGCCGATCCAGTTCCGCTGCATCGTCTTGACGTGCTCGGGCCAGTCGATCCCGTCGAGGTCACCCAGCAGCCGCTCGGCGTAGTCGGTGATGCGCAGGAACCACTGCTCCAGCTGGCGCACTTCGACGAGTCGCGCCGCAGCGCTCGCAGCGGCCCTCGGCGTCGACCTGCTCGTTGGCCAGCACGGTCTGGTCTTTGGGGCACCACTTCACCGCCGCCTCCCTGCGGTAGGCCAGCCCGGCGCGGAACAGCTCGAGGAAGATCCACTGCGTCCAGCGGTAGTAGCTCGGTTCGGAGGTGGCCAGCTCGCGCGACCAGTCGATCGAGATCCCCCAGGAGCGGAACTGGCGCTGGAAGGCCGCGATCGACTCGGCGGTCGACTCGCGCGGGTGCACGCCGGTCTTGATCGCGTGGTTCTCGGCGGGCAGGCCGAAGGCGTCGTAGCCCATCGGGTGCAGCACCCGGCGCCCCAGGCGCCGGTGGAAATGGGCGATCGCGTCGCCGACCGCGTAGCACTTCAGATGGCCGATGTGCGGCTCGCCGCTCGGGTAGGGGAGCATCTCCAGCACGTAGGAGCACCGCGGCCCGCTCCCCTGGCGGGGAGCGCCCGCCGCGTCCCCGGACCCCTCGGCGCCGGGCGTGTCGTTGGCGACCTCCCAGGCTGTGCTCGGCCTCCCACGTCGCCTGCCAGCGAGGCTCGATCACGTGCGGGTCATAGCGGTGCTCTGTCATCGCAGAGCCCGCAGGTTAGCGCCCGCCATGGCGCGGGAACGGGCGCCCCCGCCTGGCGCCCGCGACGGCCCGCTCAGCCTCCGTGGACGGCGGGGTCGCCGGCCGCCGGGAAGCGGCTGCGGGCGCGACAGCAGCTCGACGACCGACGCCGGGGCCTTCGTCGGGCGAGCCGGCGTCGAACGGGCGGCTGCGGGTCGTACTCGATCCCCAGCTGGATCGCCTGGGCGACCTCCGGGCCGGCGATCCTGCTCGGCCAGGGTCAGCGCCATGTCGATCCCGGCCGAGACGCCCGCGGCGGTGACGATCTTGCCGTCGAAGACGACCCGCTCGGGAGGTCGGCTCGGCGCCCAGGCGGCGCAGCTCCTCCATCGCCAGCCAGTGGCTGGTGGCCGGCCTGCCGTCGCAGCAGCCCGGCAGCGGCGAGGATCAGCGAGCCGGTGCAGACCGAGGTCGTCCAGGTGCTCGTCCGGTCGGCCGCGCGCAGCCAGTCGAGCACCTCCCCGCCGGCGCGCGCGGCGACCTCGCCGGGCCCGCCCGGCACGAGCACGATGTCCGGGTCGGTGCAGCTCCCCCAGCGCCCGCTCGGCCATCACGCGTCAGCATGCCGTTGTCGGTGCGTCACGGGGCCGGGCTGCGGCCGCCAGGAAGCTGACCCGCGCGCCGGGCAGGCGGCTGAGCACCTCGTAGGGGCCGATCGCGTCCAGGGCGGTGAACCTGTCGTAGAGGACGATGGCGATCTTCATCGGTGGTCTCCTTTGTCGGCGGCTGTCGGTCGATCGGTGGATGGGCGCGTCGGGTCTGCTCCGGCTCAGGCGGCCGAGGATCGGCTCGGAGCCGGGAGGCGCACGGAAGCGGCGCCGGTACTCGGCGGGGCCGATCTGCAGGGCGCGCAGGAAGACTGCGGCGCATCGTCTCGGCCGTGCCGAAGCCGCAGGCGCCGGCGATCGACTGCACCGGCTCGCCCGTCTCCTCCAGGCGCCGACGGGCCGCCTCCAGGCGAACCCGCTCGACGTAGCGGGCGGGCGTCACGCCGGTCTGCGCGCGGAAGGCCCGGGCGAAGTTGCGGGGGCTCATGTGGGCGCGGGCCGCCATCGCCTCGACCTGTGCTCGCCCGCCACGTCCTCGAGCACGGCGCGCTGGATCTCGCGCAGCGGCTCGCGCTCGGGCTGCTGGGCAACCAGCGTGGCGCTGAACTGCGACTGGTTGCCGGGCCGGCGCAGGAACAGCACGAGGTGGCGGGCGATCGGCAGGGCGAGCTCGCGATCGAGGTCCTCCTCGACCATCGCCAGCGCCAGGTCCATGCCGGCGGTGACCCCCGCCGAGGTCCAGAGCGAGCCGTCGCGGATGAAGATCGGGTCGGGGTCGACGTCGCAGCCGCGGGTGGCGCCGGGCGAGCTCCGCCGCGTAGGCCCAGTGGGTGGTCACGCGCCGCCCGTCGAGCAGGCCGGCGGCGGCCAGCAGGAACGCTCCGGTGCAGACCGAGGCGGTGCGACGGCTGGCCGCGCGGGCGCCGGCGCAGCCAGGCGAGCAGCACCTCGTCGCGCGAGGCCTGCTCGCGGCCGGCGCCGCCGGGGACGATCAGCGTGTCGATCGCTCTCGCCGGCTTTCGCGCAGGGGCGCCGTGGGGCGTGATCTCCAGGCCGCTCGAGGTCCGCACGGGACGGCTGGAGCGGGCGATCGTGCGGACCGCATAGCCGCGGTCGCGGCGACCGCTCGCCTCGATCGCCTGCTGGGCGCCGGCGAACACCTCCAGCGGGCCGGTCACGTCGAGGCTCTGCACGCCGGGGTAGAGCAGGATCGCGATCTGCCTTGGGGCGCGCTGGGAGGCCATGCGGCGATCTTCCCCGACAGGCGCTCTGTCCGCAAGGACAAATTTCCCACGTTTTCTGCCACCACGCCGACAGCGCGAGGCCGAGCCTCGCGCGATCCGACACCGCAAACTCGGGACAAGCGGGAAACCGGCCGCTGGCGCGAGGATTACGATGAGAGCGATGGACGAATACGAGTACGACGACCGCGAGTACGAGTACGGCGAGCCGCAGGAGCACCACGAGTCCCACCCCGACTCGCTCGGCTCGGCGGGCGGACGCGTGGCCAGCATCGTGGCCGCCGCGGAACAGGCCGCACGGGAACGTGCGCGAGCAGGCCGAGGCGCGAAGCCGGGAGCGGATCGAGGAGGCCGACCGCGCCGCCGACATCCGCGTCCAGGCGGCCGAGGAGGAGGCCCAGGAGATCCTGCACCGCGCGCCCGCGCCGAGGCGGAGAGCGACGACCGGGAGGCCGTCGACCACGGCGGCCGAGCTGACCGCCGAGGCCGAGAACGTCCGCGACGAGGCCTCCCAGACCCTCGCCGAGGCCCAGCAGGAGGCCGACAGGCGGCTCGGCCGAGGCCCAGCAGGAGGCCGACAGGCTGCTCAGCGAGGCCCGCTCGGCCTCCGAGCGGATGCGCTCGGAGGCCTCCGGCGAGTCCCAGCTGCTGACGGGCCGAGGCGACCGCCGATGCGGAACGGACGCGCGCCACGGCGGAGTCGGAGTCCACCAGGCTGCTCGACACGGCCCGCAAGGAGGCCGAGCGGATCGCCCAGGAGACCCGCGAGCAGACCGAGCGCCTGCTGCTGGCGCGCCGCGAGGAGCTCGCCCGCCTGCTCGAGCAGGCCGAAGATCAGGCCCGCGAGCTCAAGGCGCAGCGCGAGGGTCGAGGCCAGGGAGATAACCAGCGAAGCCCATGCCGTCTCTCACGACGTGCTCGCCGAGGGCACCGAGATGTCGCGCAACCTCCACGACCTGTCCGTCTCGATGCGCAACAACGCCGAGCGGCTGCTGCGCGACGTGCGCCTCGCCCACGGCGGCCTGACGGCCCGTCTCGACCAGGCCGCCCCGTCCGAGCGCGCCACGACGCAGCGCGGCGCCGCCGCCTCCCGCCGGGGCCGCCGCGAGGGCGGCGAGGAAGGCCCCGGAGACGACCTCGAGGTCCCCGAGTTCATCCCCCGCGGCTGAGGACTGCCGCCCGGATCGGCGGGCCGAGTCCACCACCGTCGGGCGATCGGCGCGGCCCGCGGGGCGCGATAGGATTCATGCGCTTGGGGCTATAGCTCAGCTGGGAGAGCGCCGCCATGGCATGGCGGAGGTCGAGGGTTCGAGCCCCTCTAGCTCCATGAACAGGTGATCTGCAGATCTGTTTGCGGGTCGCTCGGCAGCCCGAGCGCGCCGGTGTGGGCAATTCAACCG
This sequence comes from uncultured Solirubrobacteraceae bacterium, assembly GCA_963760785.1. Lineage (GTDB taxonomy): Bacteria > Actinomycetota > Thermoleophilia > Solirubrobacterales > Solirubrobacteraceae > Palsa-744. The sequence goes on from CAVXEL010000005.1 coordinate 41,364, forward strand.
AGGCCTTTGACTCAGCAGGGGGCGGCCGTCTGACGTCGTGCTCGGTCGCAGTTGCCTTTCCTAGCTGCGCTCCGCCGTCGCGACCTTGTCGTCGCCCTGCTCTTGTTCGAACGGGTCCGGGGCCGCGCCCCTGGGCGCTTGCGCCTCCAAGGCATCCTTCGCCTCGAGCAGCACTTTGCGCTGGGCGTCGGTAACGACGGGGAAGCGGGGATCGAGCTCGATCAAGGTCTGCGCCAGTACCGCGGCAGAGGCGATCCGGGCAAACCACTTGCGGTCTGCCGGGATCACCCACCACGGAGCCCACTCGGTGCTCGTGTGGGAGAGCACCTCGGAGAACGCCTGCTGATACCGCTCCCAGAGCGCTCGCTCGGCGATGTCCGCCTCGGAGAACTTCCAGTTGTGGTCGGGCAGATCGATCCTGCGCAGCAGCCTGACGCGCTGCTCCTCCTTGGACAGGTTCAAGAACAGCTTGACGATCCTGAACCCGTTGTCGCTCAGATAGCGCTCCCAGTCGTTTATCTCTCGGTAGCGTTGCTTCCACACGTCGGCCTTCTTCAGAGCCTTGGGAAGCTTCTGGCGGTCGAGGTTCTCGGGGTGCACGCGCACGGCGAGCACCTCCTCGTAATGCGCGCGATTGAAGATCCCGATGTCGCCGCGCGCGGGCAGGCGCCGCGCGTAGCGCCACAGGTAGTCGTGATCGAGCTCCTCGGCGGACGGCACCTTGAAACTGTGCACAGACACCCCCTGGGGGTTGACGCCGCTCATCACGTGACGGATCGTGCCGTCCTTCCCCGCCGTGTCGAGCGCCTGCAGGACCACAAGCACGCCCCAGGTGCGCTGCGCCGCGAGGCGAGCCTGGTACTCGCTGAGCAGCTGGACTCCCTCCTCGAGCAGCGCGATGCCTTCCTTCTTCTTGCTGATCCCACCCTTGAAGGCCGGGTCGAAGTCCCTGCCAAGCTGCACGACCTTTCCCGGACTCACGCGGAACGGCTCGATGAAGCTCGCGAGTCGCCTCTTGCGCTTGCCGGTCAGCTGTTCGACCATCATCGCCTCCGCCTCATGGTCCGTTCCTCACCCCGGCGTTCCTGGACGGGTCCGCACCGCCCTGATCGTAGCGCCGGCTTCATCAGGCACCACGATCGAAACCCCGGGACGGCGCGTCTCCGTAGCGCAGCGAGCGACTGCATCGTCTTGGTCGTGCTCGCCGTCGCGCTCGACTTCTTCTGGAAGCGAGCAAGCTCGAGGCGGAGAGCGACTCATGACATTCGAGGTCCCCGCAACGAGCTCACGGCTGCTCGCCACGCTCTGCGGGGCGATTCCGCCGGCTGGCGACAAGCGCACGGCACCGCGCCCAGGCGCAGGAGGCTACTTCAGCGCGCCGAGCACGTCGCTGTAATCGTCGGTCCAGAGCCTCGTGCCGTCCTCGCCCTCGAGCGCGGTCCCACGCCCCAGCCGCAACAGCCGCGCGGCGAGGCGACTGTCGCCCGTGACGAGCACCCACTGCGACCTCTTGATGATGAGTTCTCCCGTTTCGCCCGGGCCTTCGACCAGGATGGCCGTCTTCCGGAGCGCCCTCGCCGCGCGAGCCACGACAGACGCCAGGTTCAGGAATCGATTGGAGATGTGAACAGCCAGCACGCCGCGTGGGGTGAGGTGCCCGAAGTACAGCTGAAACGCCTGCAGGGTCAGCAGGTGGATCGGGATCGCATCGCCAGAGAAGGCGTCGACGCCGAGCACGTCGAAGCGTTGCCGCGGTTCTCTTTCCAGGGAGAGCCGGGCGTCACCCGCCACGACGTCCGTGCGCGCGCGGGATTCCCTGAGGAAGCTGAACTGGGTCCTGGCGATCTCGATGTCGAGCGGGTCGATCTCGTAGAACCGGTAGGTGTCGCCCGCTCGGCCGTATGTCGCGACAGTGCCCACGCCGAGGCCGATCATGCCGACATGCAGACGGGCGCGCGCTCGGTTCTCCTCGCGAAGCACCACGCCGATGCCCGACGACGGCCCGTAGTAGGCGGTGGGCGTGCGCCTTGCCCCACGGTCGAGCAGCTGCTCGCCGTGGAGGATGGTCCCGGAGAAGAGCGTGCGAACCGGCTGGGAGGAGCCGCCCGTTTCGCGGACGCTGAGCGCGCCGTAAAAATCGCGGGCGGCGAGGCGGTCGCCCTGGTTGTAGTGGCCCACCTTTTCCAGCACGTAGGCGCCGAGAAGCACGGTGAAGGCGGCGGCCGCCAGCGCCAGGGCCCGACCCCGCCACCGCCGCGGGGAGGATCGGGCCAGCCAACCCGGCGCGAGCACGGCCAGCACTACGGCGGCGCAGAGCACCACTCCCAGAGCGAGTTCCCAGTAACCCGAGAAGACCTCCGGTGCGAGGACAGCCACGAACGCCCCGCCGAGCGCTCCGCCCACGGCGACCATCAGGTAGAACGACGTGAGATGGCTGGCCGGTGGCTTCAGGCGCGCCAACTCGCCGTGGCAGACCATGCAGCACACGAGCAGCGCTCCGGTGAAGAACGCGATCTGGCCCGTGATCCCCACGGCGAGTTCTCCGGGGAACAGGTTGTGGGCCATGAGCACCAGGACGAGGGGGAGCAGCGGCAGGAACAGTCCCCGGCGGTACGCGTCGCCGCCCTCGAAGCACAGGATCATGCTCAGCAGGTAGATGCCGAGGGGCAGCACCCACAGAAGCGGGATCGGGTGACGTTCCTCGTCAGGTGGTTGGTGACAGCGAGGAACAGCAGCGACGGGGTCGCGGCGAGGGCCACCCAGCGAAGGTGATCCGCCCACCCAGGCGCTCGCTCCATCGTCTCGACGGCCCGTTCGGGTCGCTCGGACCTGGCCGCGGCGAGGCTGGCGCGGACGGTGATCGAGATCGCCAGGAGGACGAACAGCGCGTACGCCGCGGACCACGCATCGGCCTGGAGGTGTGTCCCCAGCACGGTTCGATCAACAGCGGATAGCTGAGCAGGCCCAGCAGCGACGCGCCGTTGGAGATGGCGAACAGGCGATAGGGGCGACTACTGCCACGCGCGTACCACGCTCCGAGCAGCGGTCCGCACGTCGACAGCACCAGGAACGGCGGGCCGACCGTCAGGGCGAGCAGGCCGAGGATGCGCAGAGTGGGATCCTGGCCGCCGACCGGCTTCCAGCTCGCGGCGGGGATGATCGGAAGCACGGCCAGGCTTGCGAGCAGCACGGGGATGTGCACGTACATCTGCCGCCTCGGTGGCACCCAGCGGACCAGGAGGTGGGCGTACAGGTAACCGAGCACCAGCGCCACCTGGAAGAACAGCACCGCGACCGTCCAGACGGCCGCCGAGCCGCCGAACCACGGAAGTAACAGCCTGCCCATGATCGGCTCCACTCCGAACAGCAGAAAGGCGCTGAGGAAGATCGCGCACCCGTAGAGCGCCGCCACGCCCCGATGTCGTCCCGCGAGGCCGACGCGCGGGGTGCCGACCCCGGCCCGAGGCACGGCGCGACCGACTTGCTCCCACGAGGACATCCTTGTGGGCTCATCGGTCTCGGGCGCGCCTGAGCTTGACCGCCGGGACGCCACTGCCGTCTACCCCGCCTGATATCGCTTCTTCGCTCCGTACGCACCGTTCGAAGAGACAGGAGACGCAAGTGGAGGCCACCCAGGTCCAGCAGCAACGCGTCGCAGCGCAACCGCAGGCGAAAGACCCGCTTCGCCACCACAGGCACTACCAGGACAGCAGCGACGGCGCCTCCCCCTACGCCGGGGGAAGCAGCTTCATGGAGCGGGTGTCCGAGGGCGTGGCCAGCGGCATGGGCACCGTCGGCTTCCTGCTCATCAGCTCAGGCGTGATCGTCGCGTGGGTCCTGACCAACCACGTGGTGCACTTCCTGAGCAACTCCTGCCACGGCCTGCTCAACGGCAGCGGCTTCGACCCGGCCCCGTTCATCCTGCTGAACCTGGTCTTCTCGGCCGTCGCGTTCTACACCGGCGCGCTGGTGATCATCGCGCAGAAGGCGCAGACCCGAACCGACAAGGCCAACGAGGAAGCCGCCGCCAAGCACCGGGACGAGCTCGCCCAGTTCCAGACGGACCTGCTGCAGAAGAACACCGACCTCACCGACCACATCCACACGCTGGCCGAACAGCTTCACACCCTCACCGAGGAGGTCCACGCGGCGACCTGTCGCGGCGCCCCGTCGGCCTGATCGCGTCCTCAGCCGGCCTCGCGCTCGCGCCGGCCGGCCTTCTCCTGCACCAGCTCGATCGCCGCCTGCGGCCCGAGGAACGGCGCGATCGCGATGTAGGCGAGCTGAGGCAGCCGGCCGGGGATCTGCGCGACCCGGCCGCTGGCGACCTCGTGCTGGATGATCTCGAAGATCGCGCCGGCGATCGTCTGCGACCACAGCCGCGGCAGGGCGCTTCCGTCGGGCCGCTGTCGGTAGCCCTCCTCGAGGAAGATCGTGAACGAGCGCGTCATTTCCTCGGCGCGACCGATCGCCGTCGGGCCGGCGGTGTAGCACTCGACCAGCCGCAGGTGGGAGACGACGGGGTTCTCGGCGATCATCCCCAGCAGCGTGTCCAGCGCCCGCCAGAAGCGCTCGGGCCAGTCATCGGCGGAGAAGTAGGAGGCGACCAGCGTGTCGAGGATGTACCGGCTGGGTTGCTCCTGGGCCTCCAGGAAGACGTCTTCCTTGTCGCGGAAGTGGCGGTAGAAGGCCTCTTTGGCCACCCCCGCCGCGGCGACGATGTCGGCGACCGTCGTGTTCGCGTAGCCCTTGTCCATCGTCACCAGGGCGGTCGCGTGGATGATCCGCGTCCGCTGGTTGCGGGCGACCGCGCCGGGCGGGAGCCCGTGGCGACCGCGGGGCAGCCGCGCGAGCTCGGCGTGAAGCTCGACCGCGGCAGGCGCCTGCGCCGAGCCGACCGGCACGGCACGGGGGCCCGTGCTCCAGCGGCCGTTTCCGGCGGGCACCGCGTAGCGGGCCATCCAGGCGAGCATGTCGTCGGTCAGCTCCGCCAGCCGGTCCTCGTTGTGCGTGCGCAGGTGCCGTGCGACCACGTGGCGCACCGCGCCGATCAGCGCCCGCCCGGGGATGTCGAGTGTGGTCCCGTCGAGCGGCGCGCCGTCGAGCAGCCGTTCGGCGTTCTGCTCCATCGTGTCCAGCACGAGCCGCAGCTCGCGCCGCAGGCGCGGCCCGCCCGCCAGCGCCTCGACGAACATGAGCCGTCCGGCGTCGGGGTCGGCCTGCACGGTGTGCAGCAGCTGGGTGAAGGCGGGCCGGGCGGCCCGCGCCCACTCCTCCTCCTCGAGCGAGCTCTGCATCCGCGACAGGGTCCGCGCGGTGACCGCCCGGTAGGCCGCCAGCAGGCACTCTTCGCGGTCTGCGAACTGCTCGTAGAAGGTGGCGCTGGAGACGCCCGCCCGGGCGCTGATCTGGGCGATGCTCAGCGTCTGGTAGCCGAACTGGCCCGAGAGCTCCACGATCGCGTCGATCAGGCGCTCGCGCTGCGTCGGCTTGGGCGCCGCGCGCGGGACGGCGACCCCGCGCCTGGCCTGGCGCCCGGCGCGTCCTGAGGCGGTTCTGCGGGCTGGTTGCGGCATCGCTCCCCGGCAGAAAGATACCGCACGCGCAAGGCGACCGCCAGCATTCGAATCGGGGTCCGGCGCCGTTTTCAGAGCCCTGAAACGAGTTCCCTGGGACACATCCAGACCACGTGTCCGCAACGAAAGCTCCTGCATATACGCCATATCGTCCCGTCATCCTCGATAGTTCCTGTCCGGGGGGTTGACACGAAGGCAAGCTTGTGATTAGCTGTCGCAGTCGTTCAGACGGGGATCCGGCCGCATTCAAAATTTATGTTTGAAATCGGTTTGGGCGGGGTAAAGGAGCAATAAATGGGCAGTTTGCTCGTCGGGGATCGGGGAAAGGGCCTCTCGGGGTTCCGGTTCGGCTCATCGGGCGGGCGGACGGCACGGCAGCACGGCAAGACCGGGACAGAGCTTGTGCGAGCGTCGCGACACACCCCTCCTCCGTGGCGCTCGCAGAGGCTCTGCCTCGTCCTGCCGGACGGCTGACCTCGAGGGGGGACAGACCGACCGGAGAGATGAGCGGGGTCGCGCGTCGGCCCCTTTTCGACCAAAGGAGACGACTGGAGAGATGAGACCGTTGGGGACCTTCAAGAAGCGCCGAGGACGGCGAGGAGCGCCAGCCGCAGTCGCCGTGGCCTGCCTGGCACTCGCCGTGGGGGCGGTGCCGGCCTCGGCCAAGGTGAACAAGGAAGACTTCGCGAAATTCATCAACTGCCCGGTCGAAAAAGGCGGACACGTCTGCACCTACGGAGAAACGCTGTCGGGCGAATTCCACATGGGCAGCAAGACGGTGCCGATCTCGAAGCCCGTGATCCTCCAGGGCGGCCTCGCCGCGCTGGGCACCGAAACCTACCCGCTGATCGCGCCGCGCTTCGAAGCTGAAGCGATGTCGAAAACCTCCGAGCCGATCCCGGGCGGCCTGACGGGCGTGACGGAACTGATCGGCGGCCCGGCGAGCGCGACGGCTGAAATCGCCGGCAAGCCGGAAATCGTCCAGGTCTCGCCCTACGGCCTCGGCGCCGGCACTCGCGGCGCGGGCGGCGGCATCACGGCCGTGGAACTGCCCATCAGGGTGCACCTCGAAAACGAAGTGCTCGGGCCGAACTGCTACATCGGCTCGGACGCCGAACCGGTCGTGCTGAAGCTGACCGACGGGAACACCCATCCGCCGGAAGGCACGGCGCCGTTGACCGGCAAAGTCGGCAACATCGTCGACCTCGACAAGGGCAAAATCATCGAGTTCGAAGGCAACACCCTCGTCGACAACACCTTCGCTGTGCCCGCGGCGACGGGCTGCGGCACGAGCCCGCTGACCGAACCGGTGATCACGGCAGCGGTCAACGTCGCCGCCGGGCTGCCCTCGGCGGCAGGCAAGAACACGGCCGTCCTGAACGGGAACTTCTTCACGACGCTGGCCGAATACGTCGAAAAATACGACAAGATCAAGAAGAAGAAAGCGGCGAAGCGAGGCCACTGAGCAGGGGGGTCAGTAGCGCCTTTTCCCACGGCGGCGGGTCCTCGGACCCGCCGCCGGTCTTTGGAAGGTCCCCCATCGCCCGCCGCGTGCCTGGCCCCGTCGCGCCCGGCCATGACGCGCAGAGCGCGGCGCGAACGCGACACTGTCGAGTGCTACCCGCACGTCGGTGCTCGCCGTGCGCAATCATCCAGCGGTGACGCAGCTGGTCGTGAAGCTCCTGCTGGCCCCCTGCTTCGTCGTCGGCGCGTCGCTGACGGCCAGGCGCTTCGGGCCGCGGGTCGGAGGGCTGGTGGCGGGCCTGCCGGTCGTGGCCGGGCCGATCCTGCTCGCCTACGCCCTGGCTCACGGCCATCATTTCGCCGCGGGCGCGGCCGCCGGCACCCTGCTGGGGCTCGTCTCCCTGATCGCCTTCGTGGTCGTCTACGGCAACCTGGCGGGGCGCATGTCCTGGGCGGCCAGCATGGTCTGCGGCTGGCTCGCGTTCGCCCTTGCCACGGCCGCCTTCAGCGCCGTCTCGCTGCCCGCCGGGGTCGCGCTCGCGCTTGCAGGCGGCGGCGCTGGCCGCGGGCCTGACGTGGCCGCCCCGGCCCCGGCCGGCGGCGCGCGCGGCGACCCCGCCACCGACCTGGGACCTGCCCCTGCGGGCCGGCTGCGCGCTGGCGCTGGTCCTGACGCTGACCGCCATCGCGGGCTGGCTCGGCCCGCAGCTCAGCGGCCTGCTGGCGCCGTTCCCGATCATCGCGACGGTGCTCGCCATCTTCACCCACGCCCAGCGCGGCGCCGACGAGACGGTCCGCCTGCTGCGCGGCCTGGTCGCCGGGTTCGGAGCCTTCGCGCTGTTCTGCTTTGTGCTGGCGATCTCGCTCGACTCGCTCGGCACCGCCGAGGCATTCGCGCTCGCGACGGGGGTCGCGCTGCTCACGCAGGCGCTCGTGATCGCCCTGGTCCGGCGCGAGGGCGCCGCGCGCGGGCTGGCAGCCGCCGAGGCGGGAACGCCGCTGCCCTGAGCGGCGCCACAGCGCCGGGCCTCTCCCCGCCCTCAGCCGCGCTCGACGGACCCGGTGGCGGACGCGATCGCGCACATCGGCGTAGCGCAGCGCCTCGTAGAGGATCATCGCGACCAGGATGCCCGTGACGACGCCCAGCAGCGCCAGCGCCGAGATCGCGCTCTCGAGCGCCAGCACGGCCAGCAGCGCGAGCGCGCAGACCAGCCGGCGCCACCCGTAGGTGTGCATCGTTGCGCAGGCGGAAGGCGAACTGGGCCAGCAGGTACATCGCCGTGCCGCCGAGGAGCGAGACGGCCGCGACGATCCCCAGCGGCGCGTCCACGTCGGCCAGCGTGTGCTTGAGGCCCACCGCCAGCAGGGCGATCCCCGCGACCATCGGGAAGTGAAGGTAGGAGTAGGAGTCGCGCGCGATCCGGTTCTGCTCGCGACCGGGCGCCGCCCTTTCCAGGAAGCGCCCGCCGACGATCGCGCTCACGTCGAAGTAGGCCCACCACAGGCAGGCGGCGACCACGAGGCCGAGCAGCGCCGCCGCGACGATGCCCGCGTCGAGGTGCTCGTGCGCGCCCACGCCGATCGCGACGATCGACTCGCCCAGGGCGATGATCACGATCGCGCCGTGGCGCTCGGCGAAATGCCCCGGCACGAGCCGCCAGCCGACCGTGTCGATCACCATCGGGCCGCCGACGTCGAGCACCAGGGCCAGGCCCCAGAGGGCGAGCTGGGTGGCACCGCTGGTGAAGGCCGCGACGATCAGCAGCCCGGCGCCGATCGCCGTGCTCACCGCCAGGCCGAGCACCGACCTGCGCAGCGCCCGGTCCTCGCGGCTGGCCAGCATGAAGAGCAGGATGTGCGCCACCCGCACGACGGCGTAGGCCAGCGCGAAGGCCAGCGCGTCCTTGCCGAACGCTCCCGGCACGCACAGCGCGGCGATCAGGAAGGCCCCCATCGCGACGAACATGACCAGCCTGACCAGACCCTCCTCGGGGTCGACGACGCTGGTCAGCCACGCGTATCCGACCCAGGACCACCACAGCATGCCGAGCACCAGCAGCCCCTTCAGCAGGCCTTCCCAGCTCGACTCGGCCGCCATCAGGGTCGTGCACTGGGTCAGCGCCAGCACGAAGACCAGGTCGAAGAACAGCTCCAGCGGCGTCACCCGCTCGCCCTCGCGCATCACGGCGCCGACGACGTGGGGCAGGCGGCGCGTCTCGCGGGTGCTCACCGCGCCGCCCGCCTCGCGCCGGTCGATGCCCACTCGCCGGTGCGCTGCGGGCCTGGCGCCGGGGCGGGTGCGATCCCCTCTCCCCGGCGCCCCTCGTTGCCGATCAGTGCAGAGACATGTTCGGCTCGCCCGCTGAGTTGAGTCCAGATGCGGAGATGGTACACGTACCACCCTTGGGCGATCCGCCGTTGTAGGCCTGCGTCAGGCAGTTGCGCAGCGCCAGCTGGCCCCAGTAGTTGGGGTGCAGGTCTTCCTGGATCTCATAGGGCGGGAAGATCGCCGTGACGGTGCGGATCTGGTTGATCCACTCGGTCTTGTCGACCGCCCCGGTGCCCGTCCAGGAGGACAGGCCCTCTTCCTCGAGCAGCCCGACGCCCTTCTCGCACAGCCGCCGGCCGTTGAAGGCCGAGCCCAGTTCCATCGTCTTGACATTGGGCAGGCCGCTGGCGCCCGCGGCGCCCGAGGACCGTGCTGTCGATCGTCGGCAGCATCGTTGAGTTGGCGTAGTTGGCGTCTTTGTTCCAGAACCCGCAACCGCCGACTTCCTGGCGGGTGTAGCCGCTCTGGGAGTAGCGGAAGCCCGACCCGTTAGGGATCGGCGACGGGTAGTCCTGGACGAGGATCGTGTACTGGGAGCTGCTGTAGCCGGCGTTGGTCATGGCCTGGGCGACGTTCTTGATCGCCGTGGTGATTCGCCCTTCACCGTGGAGACGTTGCCCGAGCTGAAGTTGTTCGTCACCGAGCTTTCTTCGCTGCAGTAGGCCGGCCACCATTCGGGCGTCAGCAGCCAGTCCTCGACGCACGTCTGCACGATGCTGGCGAAGTTGAAGTTGTTGCCGCCGATCGAGAGCCGCCACCAGCTTCACATTGTGGCTCGCGGCGAAGTGCTGGAGCATCAGCGCCTGGCCTTCTTTGCCGCCGGAGTTGTAGAAGTCGAGGCCGGGCTTGAACGTGGCCTTCGCTGAAGGTCGAGGTCTTGGCGCCCGAGCAGGCGAGGTTCTCGCCGCTGACGCCGTTGCCGATGTAGACCTCAGCCGACTTCGAGCGGTGGCAGCCTGTCGATCAGTTCGCCGTTGCCCGATGCGTTGTCGTCGTAGGCGCTCGACCCGAGCGCGTCGATCTCGGAGGAGCTTTCGTTGGTGTTGCCCGCCCAGCGCCCGGCCTCGCCCGAGATGTAGGAGTCGCCGAGGCTGACCGTCCATGGCGCGCCGGAGCCCGGGCCTTCGGCCCGCGCCGCCGGCGCGAGCGAGACTCAGGCAGAGCGCCAGCGAGCCGCGAACAGCGCGGCGACGATCGCCGGCGCGCCAGCACGACGGATGCGATCGGATGATGCATTGAAGTCCCCTCTCTCCGTCGCGCCGCCCCTCGTGCGGCGCGTTGCGGCGCGACCCTAACCGCGTCGTCCGGCGGCGAGGTCAACCGTTGCCGGCGGCCCGCGCCGGCACCTCTCCCCACAGCTGCTCCAGGCGGTAGAACTCGCGCGTCTCGGGCGTGAAGATGTGCACCACCACGTCCAGGTAGTCCATCAGGATCCAGCCGCCCTCGCCCGATCCCTCCACGCGCCGCGGAGCGTCGTGCTCGCGCTTGAGCCCCTCGAGGATGCCGTCCTGGATCGCCTTCGCCTGGCGGCCGGTGTTGCCCGAGCAGACCAGGAAGTAGTCCGTGTAGCCCAGCACGCCGCGCAGGTCGAGCTCGACCACGTCGTAGGGCCTTCTTGTCGGCCGCGTAGCGGGCGATCTCCGCGACCAGCTGCTCGGAGGCCATCAGCCGGCGCCCGCTCCGCCGCATGCGCGTAGAGGCCGTGCTCGGCGATGTAGCGCGCCACAGCCGGGCCGACGCAGGTCATCGACCGGCTCGCCCGCGGCCAGCCGCTCGCGGGCCAGCGAGCGAGGAGACCTCCATCGGGGGCATGTCCAGGAAGCGACACGCGGCGGTGGCGGCGGTCGCGCGCCGGCGCCGGCCGGCCGACGTCCTGCGAGCGCGCTCAGCACCTGCTCGGCGGTCGGTGCCCGGCGCGCGCGGCCACCGCCAGCTCGGCGAGCTCGCAGGAGCTCCGCGGCTCGCTGCCAGGCGGGCAGCGTCCGCGGCCGTGTCGGCGCCCACGATGAACGTCAGCTCGGCGTGCGGGTGCCTGGCATGGATGCTCGTCAGGGTATCGACCGTGTAGGACGGCCCGCCGCGCTCGATCTCCAGCGCGCAGACCGACAGGCCCGGCGCTCGCCCGCGACGCCAGCCGGCACATCGCCAGCCGGTGCTCCGGCCCCGGGTCGTCGCCGCCGGGCTTGTGCGGCGGGGTGTGCAGCGGGCACCAGCACGACCCGCTCAGCCCCAGCTCCTCGCGGGCGTGGCGGGCAAGGGCGAGGTGGCCGAGGTGGGGCGGGTTGAACGTGCCTCCGAGGATGCCGATGCGACGCGCGGGCTGGACCGGCGCTGCTCAGGCGCGGACGTGTCCGTCGCCCTCGATCAGGTACTTGAACGTGCACAGCTCGCGCAGGCCGATCGGCCCGCGGGCGTGCAGCTTCTGGGTCGAGTTGCCGATCTCCGCGCCCATCCCGAACTCGCCGCCGTCGGTGAAGCGCGTGGAGGCGTTGACATAGACGCAGGCGGCGTCGACGCCGAGCTGGAAGGCTCGCGCGCGGAGGCCGTGTCGGCGGTGACGATCGCCTCGGAGTGCCCGCTGCCGTAGCGGCCGATGTGCTCGATGGCCTGCTCGACCGAGGCGACCACGGCCGACCGCGATCGTCGGTGCCAGGTACTCGGTGGCCCAGTCCTCCTCGCCGGCGGCCTCGATGCCGCGCTCCGGCCGCCGCGCCGGCCAGCGCGACGCGCGCGCTCGTCGGCCGCGGATGCACGACCCGCCTCGGCAGCCAGCGCGCGCGAGCATCGCGCGGCAGGAACTCGCGCGGCGACGCGCTCGTGGACGAGCAGCGTCTCGGCCGCGTTGCACACGCCCGGGCGCTGGAGTCTTGGCGTTCATGACGATCGCCTGGGCCGCTCGAGGTCGGCGCTCGGCGTCCACGTAGACGTGGCAGTTGCCCGAGGCCGCGTAGATGACCGGCACCGTCGCGACCGCCTGCAGCGCCGCCTTCAGGCCCTCGCCGCCGCGGGGGATGATCAGGTCGACGCGTCTCGCGCTGGGTGGCCAGCTCGGCCAGCTCCTCGCGCCCGCCGCCGGCGACGAGGCTCACGCAGCCCTCGGGCAGGCCGGCGGCGCACGGCCGCCTCGGCGGCGATGCCGCGCCAGCGCGGCGTTGGAGTGGATGGCCGAGGAGGAGCCGCGCAGCACGATCGCGTTGCCCGACTTCAGGCACAGCGCCGCGGCGTCGATCGTGACGTTGGGGCGCGCCTCGTAGACGACCGCGACGACCCCCAGCGGCACGCGCACCTTGCGCACGTCCAGGCCGTTGGGCAGGCGGCGCCCGTCGATCACCTCGCCGACCGGGTCCGCCAGCGCGGCGATCTGGCGCACGGCGCGCGGCGATCGCCGCCACGCGGCCCTCGTCGAGGCGCAGCCGGTCCAGCAGCGCCTCGCCGATGCTCGGCCTCGCGCGCCGAGCTCCATGTCGCGCTCATTGGCCGCGAGGATCTCCTGGCAGGCGGTCTTCCAGCGCGCCCGCGATCGCCAGCAGCGCCGCGTCCTTGACGGCCGTGTCGGTGCGCGCGAGCGCCCGCGAGGCGCGCTTGGCCGCGCGGCAGGTCTCGGCGACCGGTGATGACGGTCGCTGCCATGGCCCTAAGGGTAGAGGCCGCGCTCAGTCGAGCACGAGGTAGTCGCGGTGCACGGCCTCCTCGGTCGCGCGCGGCAGGATCTCGCGCACGGCGTCGGACTTCAGCCCGATCACCTGCCGCAGCTCGGCGGCCGAGTAGTTGCAGATCCCCTTGGCCAGCGCCCGCGGCCGCTGGCGCTCGCCGGCCGCGCTCGGCGATCTCGACGGCGTCGCCCGCGTCGAACTCGCCGACGCACCTCGACGATGCCGACCGGCAGCAGGCTGGCGCTGCCCTCCCGCACCGCGCGCGCCGCGCCGGCGTCGATCACGAGCGTGCCCCGCGAGGGCTTGGCGTACTTCAGCCACAGCTTGAAGCTGCTGTAGCGGGCCTCGCGCGGCGGCGAAGCGCGTGCCCCTCGCGCTCGCCGGCGAGCACCGCCGCCAGCGCCCCCGCGCGCAGGCCGTTGCAGATCACCGTCGGGATCCCGGCCGCCGTGGCCATCTCGGCCGCGACGACCTTCGAGCGCATCCCGCCCGAGCCCAGCGGCGAGGTGGTGTGGCCGATCTGCAGCTCGTCCAGCGCCGCGAAGTCGCTCACCTCGCGCGACGATCCGGGCGTCGGGGTGCAGGCGCGGGTCGGCCGTGAACAGGCCGTCGATGTCGGTCATCAGGATCAGCTCGTCGGCGCCCACCAGCACGGCGACCTGGGCGGCCAGGAAGTCGTTGTCGCCGAAGGAGATCTCATCGGTGGCGGTCGTGTCGTTCTCGTTGATCACCGGCAGCACCCGCCACTCCAGCAGCGTCGTCAGCGTCTGGCGGGCGTTCAGGTAGTGGGTGCGGGCGCTCATGTCGAAGAACGTCAGCAGCACCTGCGCGCTGGTCACGCCGCGTTCGCGCAGCAGCTCGTCATAGACCCGGTAGAGCTTGCCCTGCCCGACCGCGCTGGCCGCCTGCAGCTCGCCGATCGTGGTGGGGCGCTGCGCGCAGCTCCATCACCCGCATGCCGCGGGCGATCGCGCCGCTGGTCACGACGATCACCTCGCCGTCCTGCAGGTGCGCTGCGGCCAGCTCGTCGCAGATCCGCGCGAGCACCTCCATGCGCAGCGTGCCGTCGCTGTCGGCGACGACGCTCGACCCGAGCTTGACGACGATGCGCTCTCATCGCCGGGAGCTTATTTGCGCCGCCCCGGGCGCCGGGCTCCTCGCCGGAGGGGTCGAGCTCGAAGGTGACCCCCGCGATCTCGATCTCGTCCCCCGGCTGGAAGCCCTGCGGCCTCGAGCGCCCGGAGCACGCCGATCCGCCGCAGACGGCCCTCGAGGTAGGCCATCGCGTCCTCGTTCTCGACGTCGTGGCGGGCCAGCAGCCGCTCGATGCCGCGGCCCCGCACCGCGAACGCTCCGCGGGCCGAGGCGCTCGACGTGAAGCCGCCGCCCCGCGCGGGACGGAAGACCATGTGCTCCAGCAGCTGCTCCTCGCCCGCCGGCGCGGCGTGGGCCGCCCCGCAGTGGCCCGGGCCTCCTCGCCACGCGCGGGCACGACGGCGCAGCAGCTCGTCGGCCAGCTCGGCCAGGCCCACGCCGGTGGCGCTCGAGGTGGCGATCACCGGCACCTCCTCGCCCAGCCGCTCGCGCCAGGCGGCAACGCTCCGCGTCACAGGCGCTCCGCGTCGACGAGGTCGCACTTGGAGAGCGCGAGCACGCGCGGCAGCGCGCCAGCCGCTCGTCGTGGGCGGCCAGCTCGCGCTCGATCGTGGCGTGGTTGAGCCACCGCGTCGGCCTCCTCGCCCAGGGTCAGCTCGGGGGCGATGTCCAGGACGTGGACCAGCAGGCGGGTGCGCTCGACGTGGGCGAGGAAGTCGTGCCCGAGGCCCGCGCCCTCGCTGGCGCCCTCGATCAGCCCGGGGATGTCGGCGATGACGAGCTGGCGCTCGTCGCCCTCGAGCACGCCGAGGACCGGGCGAGAGCGTCGTGAAGGGGTAGTCGGCGACCTTCGGCGCCGCCCGCGTCAGGCGGGACAGCAGCGAGGACTTGCCGGCGTTGGGCAGGCCGACGAGGCCGACGTCGGCCAGCAGCTTCAGCCGCAGCTCGAGCCATCCCTCCTCGCCGGGCAGGCCGCGCTCGGCGAAGCGCGGCGCCTGCCGCGTGGGCGTGGCGAAGCGCTTGTTGCCCTGGCCGCCCGCGCCGCCGCGCGCGGCCAGACGCGCGCTGGCCGTCGGCGAGCAGCTCCCAGCGGCGGCCCGCCAGGTCCTCGCCGCTCGCCGTCCGGGGCGCTCACCTGGGTTCCGGGCGGGCACGCGGATCTCAGCGTGTCGCCGTCGGCGCCATGGCGCAGGGCGCCTTCGCCGTGCCCGCCCCGTCCGGCGCGGTAGTGGCTGCGCCGGCGGAAGCGCCTGCAGATCGCGCAGCGAGTCGTCGCAGACGAGCACCACGTCGCCGCCGCGGCCGCCGTCGCCGCCGTCGGGTCCGCCGCGCGGCACGTGCGCTTCGCGGCGGAAGCTCGATGCAGCCGTCGCCGCCGGCGCCGGCCTGGACGTGGATCCTCGCGCGATCGTGAAGCATCGGGCCATCGTGACAGCACGCCGCCGCCGACCCGCGGCTGGGACCGCCAGGCACCTCCTCGGGGCCGCGCGAGGAGCAGGCGCGGCCGCTCGGGCGCGGGCCCTCGATTCCAGGCAGGATGTCGGCAGATGGTCTCCTAACCACCGCCAGCGAGGAGCGCAGCCGCCGATGAGCACAGAAACGACCGACGTGACCGAGCCCGTCCTGCTGATCACCGGCGCCTCCTCCGGGATCGGCGCGGCGACCGCCCGACACGCCCGCGCCGCCGGCTGGAGGGTGGTGCTGGCCGCCCGCTCGCTGGACCGCCTGCAGGAGCTGGCCGCCGAGCTTGGCGGCCCGGAGTCGCGCTGGCCGTCCGCTGCGACGTGAGCGACTGGGACGAGCAGCGCAGATGGTGCAGAGCGCCCTGGACGCCTTCGAGGGGATCGACGCCGCATTCGCCAACGCCGGCTTCGGCGGCGCGCGGGGCTTCCTGAAGGACACTCCCGAGCACTGGCGGCAGATGGTCCTGACCAACGTCTACGGCGCCGCCCTGACGATCAGGGCGACGATCCCCGCGCTCACCGCATCCCGGGGTCACCTGCTGCTGACCTCGAGCGTCGCCGGGCGCCGTGTGCTCCCCGGCTCGTTCTACTCGGTGCACCAAGCACGCCGTGACCGCGATGGGCGAGGCCGCGCGGCAGGATCTTCACGGCACGGGGATCCGCGTGACGCTGATCGAGCCCGGGATGACCGACACCCCGTTCTTCGACCATCCTCCGACCGAGGCGCTGGCCGACGAGGACATCGCCAGGGTCGTGATGTTCGCCCTCTCCCAGCCACCCCACGTCGACGTCAACGAGATCCTGGTGCGCCCGACCGCGCAGCAGGGCTAGAGCCGGGAGCTAGGCGTGTGCGAGGCGGTGGCTGAAGTAGAAGCCGGCCGCCGAGGCCGCGCCGGCGAGGGCGATCGTTCCGATCACGCCTCTGCGCGGCAGGTGCGCCCGCGCCAGCATTGTCGCCACGGCGTCGACCCCGTCCACGACCGCGGCCGCGGCCTGCACCCGCGGGCCGAGCACGGGATCGTCGAGCGTCTGCAGCGTTGCGATCCCGAGCGCCAGGTCGCGGGCGGCCATCGAGCGCGCCAGGTCGACGACGACGCCGAGCTCGGCGTTCTCCTCGCCCAGCCAGCGCGACGTCACACGCCGGGGCGCGGCCAGGATCGCGAGGCCGAGGGCCGAGCGCCCGGCGGCGAGCAGCCAGGCGCCGCGCCGCGGGCCCACGGGCGAGGCCCTACTCGCCGTCGGGGAGCACGCTCACGATGCGCCCCCGGCGCCCGGTGCTGAAGGCCACCGTGCCGGCGGCCCTGGCGTAGAGCGTGTCGTCCTTGCCGATGCCGACGCCCGCACCGGGCTTGAAGCGGGTGCCGCGCTGACGGACGATGATCTCGCCGCCGGTCACCGCCTGACCGGCGAACGTCTTGACGCCAAGTCGCTGGGCGTTGGAGTCGCGGCCGTTGCGGCTCGACCCGAGCCCCTTCTTATGAGCCATTCTCGGCCTTCTCCTGTTTGGGCTGTTTCGTCTTCGCGGCCACCGGCTCCTGCGCCTGGTCCCCGGTTTTCGCGCGGGCCGGTTTCGCCGCCGCTTTCGGTTTGCCGGCGCTGATCTCGGTGACCTCGATGCGGGTCAGCTCCTGGCGGTGCCCGGTCCGGCGCTTGTAGCCGCGCTTGGGCTTGAACTTGAAGACGCGCAGCTTCTCGCCGCGCACGTGGGCCAGCACCTTCGCGGTGACCTTGACCTGCTCCAGGCCCGCCTTGTCGAAGACGGCCTCATCGGAGCGAAACATCAGCGGCACCAGCGCGACGTCGGCGCCCTCCTCGGCGGCGAGCCGCTCGACGAGCAGGGTCTGGCCCCGCTCGACGCGGTACTGCTTGCCGCCTGTCTTCACGATCGCGTACATGCGCTGGGGTCTCGAATCTCTGATCTGTCCGGGTGGGGGCTACTCGGCGGCCTTGGCCTTTGCAGCGGAACGGCGTCGCCCGCCCCTGCGGCCACGACGCCGAGGCTTGGATTGTAGGCCATCCTCGCCCGCCTCGCCGGGCTGGTCGGCGCCCTCGGGGGACGCCCCGTTCGCCGAGGCCTGCTCGGGCTCGGCGTCCAGCACCGTGCTGGGTCCGGCCAGCCCGGCTTCCCTGCGCGCCTGGGAGTCCTCGCCGTCGCCCGAGGAGCGCGCTCGCCGCCCGCGCGAGCCAGAGCGCCCGGAATCCTGGCTGCCGCGTGCTGAGCGGGCGCTTTCGCGGGCGGGGGCGGCCACGACCTCGCCGGCGTCGTCGAGCAGCAGCGCGCTGGCGGCCGTGCGCCCGACCTGGTCGATGCGGATCATCCGCTTCTCGCCCACGTGCGCCGCGGCGCCCGCGATCGAGATGATGTAGCCGTCGATTTTCGCGACGGCGTCGTCGACGTCGTACATGTGCGGCTCGACGATCTCGACCAGCACCTCGTCTCCCTCACGGAAGGGCAGTGCGCGCTCCTCGACCTCCTCGCGGGTGCCCATGAAGGTGATCGCGAAGTGATCCAGGGCGAGACCTTCGGAGCCCTCGAACAGGAACGACTTGTCGGTCTCGGCCTCCAGCGCGTGCAGCACGCGGGAGGAGCTGCCGGTGAACTGGGTGCTGACGCGCGGGTTCATCTGCACCAGGAATGCCGCCTCGTCGGGGTGTTCGGCGGCCACGTCGCGCAGCCGGCGCTCGAACTCGATCGCGATCGTCTCCTCCGAGCGGATCACGCCCTCGCCCTCGCAGGTGGGACACGGGCGGGTCATGATCTCCCGGACGCCCTCGGTGACGTTCTGGCGGGTCATCTCGACCAGGCCGAGCTTGGAGATCTCGGCGGTGAACGTCTTCGTGCGGTCCTCGTCGAGCGTCTTGCGCAGCGTCTTCATGACCGCGTCGCGGTTGCGCGCGCGGGCCATGTCGATGAAGTCGATCACGATGATCCCGCCGATGTCCCGCAGCCGCAGCTGGTTGACGACCTCCTCGGCCGCCTCCAGGTTGGTGCGGGTGATCGTGTCCTCCAGCCCGGCGCCCTTGCCGCGGCCGATGAAGCTCCCCGAGTTGACGTCGATCACCGTCAGCGCCTCGGCGTAGTCGATGATCAGGTAGCCCCCGCTGGGCAGGTCGACCCTGCGGGAGAGCACCCCCTCGATCGCCTTGTCGACCTCGTAGGCCTCGAACAGGGGCTGCTTCTCGGTCCACAGCTCGACGCGCTCCACCAGCTCGGGAGCGGTGCGGGTGAAGAACGAGACCAGCCGGTGGTACTGCTGCTCGTCGTCGACGATCGCGCGCTCGAAGTGCGCGGAGAAGATGTCCCGGACGACGCGGACGGAGAGGTCGGCCTCCTGGAAGACGAGCCCCGGAGCGACGGTGTCCTCGACCCGTTTGTCGAGCACCTCGTGCAGCTTGTTCAGGTACTTCAGCTCGCGTTCGAAGTCCTCGCGCTTGGCGCCGTGGGCGGCGGTCCTGACGATCACGCCGCCGCCGTCGAGGGCGAGTTTGGCCGTCTGGCGGCGGAGCCGTTCGCGCTCGCGATCCTCCAGGCGGCGCGAGACGCCGATGCCCTCTCCCGTCGGCGCGTAGACCATGTAGCGCCCCGCGATCGTCAGCTCCATCGACAGGCGCGCCCCCTTCGTCTTCAGCGGGTCCTTGACGACCTGCACGACGATCTCCTGGCCGGGCTTGAGCAGGTCGGAGATCTTGCGGCCGCCCCCGCGCCCGCGGCGGGGCGTCTCGACGCCGGGCAGGACGATCTCGTCGACGTGCAGGAAGCCGTTCTTCTCCAGCCCGATGTCGACGAACGCGGCCTCCAGGCCGGGCAGGACGTTGTCGACCTTCCCCTTGTAGATGTTGCCGACGATCGAGCGACCGCCGCGGCGCTCTATGTAGAGCTCAGCGACACGGTATCCGGGCTCAGGCCGCGTCCCCCGTTTGCCTGCCTGCCCCCCGCCATGGGGGGTGCCCTTCATGGTGCGTGCGCCGGCCGCCTTCGAGGCCGGGGTGCTGCGCGAGGCGGCGGGCGTTCCGCTCGCCTCCAGAAGCGCCACGCGCGTCTCCGCGCGGTCGACGCTGACAAGGACTTGCTTTTTCAATGTGATCCAGTCTTTCGATTTTGGTATGCGCCGAGCGGCGCGGCGGCCGGGCCCCGGCGGTGCCGCTTGGCGGAAGCGCCCCGAGGCGGGGCACAGCGCCTGCGGGGGCGCCCGCGGGCGCAGCAGGTGCGATGGCGCAGCAGCGAGCGGCGCCCGCATGCATGTTGAGCGTCGCGCAGGACGTACCCCGGACGGTCATCATCGCGGCCAGGCCGCGCTGCTCGTCTGATGGGGGGTGCTGGGCGGACATCTCGTCTCTAAAAGCGTGGGACGCGGCCCTTCAGCGCAGCGGAGGCGCGCGCCCTGACATATATCGACTGCAACAGGCCCACCGCCAACAGTGTCGTGATCACCGATGACCCGCCGTAGCTCATCAGCGGAAGCGTGACTCCGGTGATTGGCATGATCCCGATGGTCATCCCCACGTTGACGAAGACCTGGAACATGAGCATAGCCGTTACGCCCGCTGCGATCAGCGATCCGTACAGGTCCTTGGCCATCACGAGGATCCTCAGAGAGCGGGAGATCAGCAACCCGTAGAGCAGCAGCACCAGCCCCGCGCCCACGAACCCGTATCGCTCGCCGACGGCCGCGAAGATGAAGTCGGTCTGGCTCTCCGGCACGAAGCCTTCGGTCGTCTGGCTGCTCGTCAGGCCGCGCCCGGTCTTCTGGCCCGAGCCGATCGCGATCTTGGACTCCAGCTGCTGCCAGCCTTCTTTCTGCGGGTTGGAGGTGGGGTTCAGGAAGGCCGTCAGGCGCTGCACCTGGTAGGGCTTGAGCAGGTGCACGCCGGCGGCCGGAGCGGCGACGAGCACGAACGCTCCCGACACGCACACCAGCGCCGCCAGCGCCGCCAGGTGCTTCCATGAGGTGCCGGCGATGAACAGCACCATGTAGGCGATCACCATGTACACCAGCCCCGAGCCGAGATCGGGCTGGGCGATCACCAGCATCGCCGGGATCAGCGCGGCGACGATCACCCGGATCGTCGTGCGCCGGTCGCGGAGCTCGCGGGCGCGGTCGACGACCAGCGCGGCCAGCGCCACGATCAGAAGCACCTTGCCGAGCTCGGAGGCCTGGAAGGAGAACAGCGGGAAGTTGATCGCACGGGTCGCGCCCTTGGCCGAGTGCCCGGCGCCCAGCACCGCCAGGATGCTCAGCAGCAGCGCGATGTAGATGCCGGTCCGGTAGCGCCGGAGGGCCGCGTAGTCCACCCGGCTGACGATCAGCATCAGCACCACGCCGACGGCCAGGTATATGCCCTGGCGATCGACGTAGTAGCGGGGGTCGGTCGGGATCAGTTTGGCGGTCGCGGCGCGGAGTGTGACCAGCGAGCATGCACCGAGGCCGAGCACCGCGAGCGTCAGCACCGGGTCCAGCGGCAGGCGCAGCGAGCGCTGCTGGGGCGCCGGAGAGACGTTCTGCTCGGCGGGGGTGATCGGGCTGAGCGGCATCAGAAGGTCTTCGAGGCTCCGGCGACGAACCTGGCCTTCACGCCGAACCACCGCGAGGCCATCAGGCGGGCGATCGGCGCGGCCGTTTCCGCGCCGAAGCCGCCTTCCTCGACGGTCACGGCTATCACGATCGGGTGCTTCTGGTCGCCGATGTAGGTCATGTACCAGGACTGGTCTTCGCGCCCCGCGTGCTGAGCGGTGCCGGTCTTGCCGTAGACGGGATGCGCGGTCTGGTCCCATCCCGCCCAGACTTCCGCCGAGGTTCCGCCCGGCTGGCTGGCGGCCTCGTGGATGCCCTGCATGACCAGGCTCAGGTCGGAGTAGTTCAGGTGCACGTGCCTGGCGGGCGGGTAGGAGAGGCTCTGCAGCAGGCCGCCGCTGGTTTCATCGATCTCCATCCCGAGGTGGGGCGTGACGACGGAGCCTTCGCCGCCGTTCATGTAGGCGTTGGCGAGGGTCGAGTAGGCGACGGCCATCTGCAGCGGGTCGGTCAGCAGTTCGCCCTGGCCGACGGCGAGGTGCATGTTGTCGCCTACCGTCCACGTCCCGGTAGGTTCCTCGACGATGCCGCACGACGGAACGTGGCGTTCGCGCTCGCAGGCCAGCTCGACGCGGTTCTGCTGTTCGCGCCAGCGTTTGTCAGGCACGACGCCCGGGAACTCGCTGGGCAGGTCGATCCCGGTGGGCTGGCCGATACCGAGTTCCCTGGCCTTTCGCTGGATCACGTCGCCGTGGGAGTTGGCGCGCTCGCCGACTTCGAAGAAGTAGGTGTCCGAGGAGACCTTCAGCGCTTCGACCAGGCCGACCGGGCCGAAGTCGGCGTGGCCTGCGTTGCAGAATTCCTGTGGTCCGGCGTGGATGCACTGGCCCGCTCCGAGGCCTTCTTCGGGGGTGATCACGCCGCCTTCGAGCGCCGCCATCGCTGTGATCGGCTTGAAGGTCGAGCCGGTCGGGTAGGCGCCGTTGACCGCCCTGTCGGTCAGCGGGCCGCCCGCGGAGCCGCTGCCCTCGAGCGCTTTGAGTTCGCGTTCGGTGAGGGGTTTGGCGAACTTGTTCGGGTCGAAGCTCGGCTGGGAGCCGATCGCCAGGATCTGTCCGCTGCGCGGGTCCATCGCCACGAAGGCGCCCGCCGGCGCGGGTTTGCCGCTCGCCCGGGCGTGTTCCATCCCTTCCAGCAGCGCTTTTTCCGCCTCCCGCTGCAGGCCCAGGTCGAGTGTCAGCTTGAGGCTGCGACCCGCCGTCGGCGGGGTCGGAGCGACCTTGACCGGCACGGGCAGCCCTTCGGCGTTGACCTCGATGCGCTGCACGCCCGGTTTGCCGCGCAGGTAGCGGTCGTAGAAGTACTCGAGGCCTTCCTGGCCGACGATCGCGCCGGACTTCACACCGCGGAAGGCGCGCATCTTCAGCTCTTCTTCGGTGATCTGGTCGACGTGGCCGATCACCTGGGCGGCCATCTGCCCGTGGGGGTAGTCGCGGATCGAGACGGGCTGCTGGACGACCCCGGGGTATTCGTTCTGCCGCTCGGCCAGCACGGTCAGCACGTCGGGGCCGGCATCCAGCTTGATCGTCACGGGGGCGTAGGGGACGGCCGAGCGCTCCCTGATCACGATCGCCTCGATATGACCGGCGCTCATCCCCAGGAGGGCTCCCAGGCGGCGGTACAGCGCCAGCCGGGGCTTCCCGGGCGGCGGCAGCGCCGAGGGCACGATCTGCACCGCGTTGGTCGTCCTGCTCGAGACGAGCGCCTTGCCTTCGCGGTCCAGGATCTCCCCACGGGGAGCGGGGATCGGGAGGTCGCGCACACGGTTGGCGTTGGCCTGCTGGACGTACTGTTCGCCGGAGAGCACCTGCAGGTACCAGAGACGGAAGAAGATCACGCTGAACAGCGCGACGGCGATGCCGCTGACGATCGCCACGCGCAGCGCCATCCCCGGCGACACCGGGACGTTCGGGCCGCGCCGGCGGACGGGCTCGATCGCGCTCATGTGGATTTGGTGAGCGGACTCAGGCCGCCGGTCGTGTAGGCCCGCCGGCGGCGCCGGCGACGTGGGTCCTCGGGCAGCGCGCGCTCCAGGACGCGGCGCACGATCGCCCAGGTCGGCAGGGCGACGATCGTGTTGACCAGCGTGCCGAGCAGGATCTGGCGCAGCAGGTCGAAGCTGACGGGGGCGTCGACGCCGAGCAGGAACTCCATCAGCGAGTAGCCGATCAGCGCGGCGGCCGAGGCGCCCGCGCCCACGAGCAGCGGCGTGAGCGCGGCCTGCGGGTCGCGGAGCTCGCGCAGGCGCCCGCACCAGTAGCCGATCAGGGTGAAGACCAGGGATGTCAGCCCCAGCGTCTGGAGCAGCGCGAGGTCGACCAGCAGGCCGACGGCGAAGCCGGTGACGGCGCCCAGCAGCGACCCGCAGAGCAGGCCGACGAAGGCGACCAGCAGCGGTGTCAGGTCGGCGTTGACCCCGAAGACGGGAACCTCTGAGACGACGCCGATCTGGAAGAACACGACGAGCACCGCCAGGCCGGCGACACGCGCGATCAGGCCCGCCGAGGGGGCGCCCGTCATCCACCGCCTCCGGTGGAGGCGAGCTGTTCGCCCTGCGACGTGGTGGTGGCGTTCTGGCCGGCGGGCAGGGTCGCGACGAGCGACTTGATGCTCGAGGCGTGGCTGCCCGCGCCCGAGGTGAGCACCTCGACCACGTCCAGGTTGTGGAGGTTCGCGATCGGGTGCACGTTGACCGAGGTGTAGGCGCTTTCTTCGTTGACGGAGGTGACCTGCCCGATCAGGAGCCCGGGCGGGTAGAGCGAGTCGTTGGGGCCGGCGACCGTGCCGGAGGTGACCACGTATTCGCCCTTGCTGGGCACCGTGTTGGCGGGCAGGTACTGCAGCAGGAGGTCGTTCGGTTCGCCGACCTTGGGCTGCACGATGCCGGTGGCGCTGCTCGTCCCGATCCGGGCCGAGACGCCCATCGAGCTGTCGGTGATCAGGTCCACCTGGGCGCCGTCGGGCTCGACCGCGACGACCTTCCCCACCAGACCTTCGGCGTTGATGACGGGGTCGTTCACCCTCACGCCGTCCGGCGCGCCCTTGTCGATCGTGACGGTCGAATACCAGATGTTGGGACTTTTCCCGACCACGGTCGCCGCGACGGGATGGTAGCTGGAAGCCCCCAGCTGGTTGAGGTGGTAGAGGCCCAGCAGCTGTTGGTAGACCCGCTTTTCGGCCTGGGCTGCGACCAGCTCGGGCCGGAGCTTGTCGATCTGCTTGCGAAGTTCGTCGCGCTGGCCTTTGGCGTGCAGGGTTTCCCCGAACCATCCGAACAGGTCGCGGACGGGCTTCAGCGCCTTGTTGGCGCCATCCTGGATCGGCGAGACGACGGTCAGGAAGGTCCGCTGCAGGCCGTGCAGCCGGCCTCCCGACGGCTCGCCGAAGTAGGCCGTCAGCAGCAGGAGTGAGAGGACGACGAGCAACACGAGGACAGCTCGTCTACGTCGGACAGTCTTGTCGTACACCTGTGACTACCTTCCGAAGCGTTCAGCGCACAGAGTAACCGCGGCGCGGCGGGAAGGTGCCGGCGCCGTTGGCCGGCCGCCGATCACCGGCGCCGGCGGTTGCGGGAGGTCCGATTGGAGCGGTGGATCGCCTCGAACTCCTCGAGCGAGCGCCCCGAGCCGACCGCCACGCACGTCAGCGGCGATTCGGCCAGGTGCGCAGGCATCTGCGTCTCCTCGCGCAGACGCTCGTCCAGCCCCTGCAGCAGCGAGCCGCCGCCGGCGAGCATGATGCCGCGGTCCATGATGTCCGAGGCCAGCTCCGGCGGGGTGCGATCGAGCGTCTCCTTGACGGCGTCGATGATCTGGCTGAGCGGTTCCTCCAGCGCCTGGCGGATCTCCTCGCTCGTCAGCACGACCGTCTTGGGCAGCCCCGCGACCATGTCGCGACCGCGGATCTCGGCCTGCAGCTCCTCGTTCATCGGGCAGGCCGAGCCGATCTCGAGCTTGAGCTCCTCGGCGGTCTGCTGCCCGATCAGCAGCTTGTACTCCTTCTTGGCGTAGTTGATGATCGCCTCGTCCATCTCGTCGCCGCCGACGCGGATCGACTGCGACACGACGATCCCGCCCAGCGAGATCACCGCGACCTCGGACGTGCCCCCGCCGATGTCGACGACCATCGAGCCGGTCGGCTCGCCGACGGGCAGCCCGGCGCCGATCGCGGCGGCCATCGGCTCCTCGATCAGATAGGCGGTGCGCGCTCCGGCGGACAGGCATGCCTCCTCCACCGCGCGCTTCTCGACGCCCGTGACCCCTGAGGGCACGCAGACGACCACCCGCGGATGCGCCCAGCGGTTCTGGTGGACCTTCTGGATGAAGTGCCTGAGCATCTGCTCGGTCACGTCGAAGTCGGCGATCACACCGTCCTTGAGCGGGCGGATCGCCTGGATGGTGCCAGGGGTTCGGCCCAGCATCCGCTTCGCCTCGATCCCGACGGCGTGGACTTCCCCGGAGCGCGAGTCGATCGCGACGACGCTCGGCTCGGAGAGCACGATGCCGCGTCCACGCACGTAGACCAGCGTGTTGGCCGTCCCGAGGTCGACCGCCATGTCGCGGCCGCCGAACCCGGTCAGATAGCTGAAGACGCTCATATCGAGGGAGATGGCCGGCCCATCCGCCGCCTGGCGCCGCGTACCCGCGGCGCGTCGACGGCCGGCGCTCGCTCAGGGCCTGCCAGTCGGGGGGCAGTGTAGCGAACGCCAGTCGGCGCCCGGCACGGGTGCGCAGTCGATTTGCACCCCCTGCGAGACGCCTGCGCCGATGCCGGGGCGGTGATGGCGAGGCGGCCGCTCAGGACGCGAGTAGCTGCGGGTACAGATCGAGCAGGCTGGCCACGGGCAGCCCGACGACGTTCTCGTACTCGCCCTCGATCGCCTCGATCAGGGCCGCCCCGGCCCCCTGGATCGCATAGCCGCCGGCACGCTCGCGCCACTCCCCGGTGGCGAGGTACCAGTCGAGCGCGGCGCCGTCGAGCGCCCGGAAGCTGACCTCGGTGCTGGCGATCGCCGTGCGCTCCTCGCCGGGCAGCAGGACGGCCAGCCCGCTCGTCACCTGATGGGTCCTGCCGCTCAGCGCCCGCAGCGTCGAGCGGGCGTCCTCGGCGTCGGCGGGCTTTCCGTAGATCCGCCCCGCCAGCGCCACGACGGTGTCGCAGCCGATCACCGCCTCGGCGGCGCCTGGCCGCGTGACGGCCCGGGCCTTGCGCAGGGCGTTCTCGAGGGCGATCTCGGGCGCGCTCCCCTCCTCGATCTCCTCGATCCCCGAAACCCTCACGCTGAAGTCGACCCCCAGACCTGCCAGGATCGCCTGCCGCTGGGGCGAGCGTGAGGCGAGGACGATGGGCAGCTCGGCGGGGACGGGACTACAGGTCCCCGAAGAACAGCGACGCCTCGCGCGCGGCCGACTCGGGGGAGTCGGAGCCGTGGACCATGTTCGCACCCGTCTCGATCGCGAAGTCGCCGCGGATGCTGCCGGGGGCCGCCTCCAGCGGGTTGGTGGCACCGATCACCTGCCTTGCCGCTCTCACCGCTTCGGTGCCCTCGAGCACCATCGCCACGATCGGGCCGGACGTGATGAACTCGACCAGCTCGCCGAAGAAGGGGCGCTCGGCGTGCTCGGCGTAGTGCTCTTCGGCCAGGTCGCGCTCGACGGACCAGGTGGCGCAGCGCCACGATCCTCAGGCCCTTTCGCTCGAAGCGGGCGATTATCTCGCCGGTGAGGTTGCGGGCGAAGGCGTCGGGCTTCACGAGGATCAGCGTTCGGTCCATGGCTTCCTTTGGCTCGGGTGCGAGTGTTCGTCAGGAGGTCGGCCGGGCGCGCCCGCCGCGGCTGGTGCGGGGCGGGGCGGCCGCGCGCCCTGCCGGCTCGGCTGCGGCGACGGGCGCCGCCGTCTCGGTCTCGAGCTCCTCGCCCGCGAGCGGCTGCTCGACGTCTGCCAGCTCGGTCTCCTCCCGCTTGGCGCTCGAGCGCCTGCGCCGCGATCGCGGAGCCGACAGGCCCGGGACGTCGGCCTCGCAGTAGGGGCAGATCGTCCAGGCGCGGTCGAGGGGGCGCGAGCAGTTGGCGCAGCGCTCCTTGAGCTTGCGCAGACAGCTGGGGCAGCGGACGAAGTCCGCCTCGATCCGATAATCGCAGTGCGGACACAGCATCTGGTCGAGCTGATGCAGGCGTGTTTCGGCGGCCTGCATCTCCAATTCGCGCTCGTGGACGTCCTCGAGGTACTCGGGGGGCCGCAGGATCATGTAGATGATCGCGCCCACGAACGGGAAGAGGGCCGCGGCGGTTGCGCAGCCGACCAGCATCGGGTCCTCGATGCGCCTGCGGGCGTCCGCGTAGGTCCAGTAGATCAGGGACAGGTACAGGACGACGATGAAGAGGATCAGCAGGTCGACAGCCAGGTTCAAACCGCTGCTTTCGATTCCGAAGTACGCGAGCGGGGGCATCGGCCGGTCGAGTTTAGAGAAACAGGCGGCCGAAACCGTAGCCAGCGGCGAAGAAGACGAGGATGACGAGCGCGACGATCAGCGCCACCGCCCCGATCATCGTGAGCACGGATGGGCCTTGATCGTTCATCGTTGGGAGGTGCCGGCGGCGCCGTCCGAGTCGCGAACACTAGCGGAGCGCCCGAGCGCTGCCAGCAGATCGCCGACCAGATAGACCGAGCCCGTGGCGAGCAGCGCCCGCGCCGTTGTCGGTCGCCCAGTCGCGGGCCGCGGCCAGCGCGCGCTCGGGCCGCGGCTCGCAGGCGCTGTCGCGGAAGCCCATCTGGCTTGCCAGCGACGGCGAGCGCCGCGGGCGACAGCGCGCGCTCGCTGGGTGGCGCGGTGAACCATGCACGACTGCTCAGCGGCAGCAGCAGGCGCAGCATCCCCGCCGCGTCCTTGTCCTCCAGCACGCCCAGCACGAGCGCCAGCGGGCCCTGCTCGAGCGCGTCGGGCAGCGACTCGATCAGCGCCGCCACCGCATCGGGGTTGTGGGCGCCGTCGAGCACCGTCGGCGGGTCCTCGCCGATCCGCTGCAGGCGTCCCGGGATCTCGGTCGCGGCCGCGGCGTCGAGCACCGCCCGCGCGTCCAGCTCGCGGCCGACGCTCTGCAGGTAGGCCTCCGCCGCGGTGCGGGCGAGCGCCAGGTTGCGCCGCTGGAAGGCGCCCCGCGAGCGCAGCCTCACCTCCGGGCCGATCGGGCGCGGGCGGACGATCCGCGCCTCGCGCTCGGCGGCGATGCGCTCGCGCCACGGCCAGCGCCTCGGGGACGAGCTCCTCGCCCAGCACGAGCGTCGCCCCGGGCCGCACGACGGCCAGCTTCTCCTCGGCGATGTCGGTGAGCGGTCGGGCCGAGCCAGCGGGTGTGCTCGAGGCCGACGTTCGTCAGCACGGTCACCCTGCGCCTGCACGACGCTGGTCGCGTCGTAGCGGCCGCCCAGCCCGGCCTCGATCGCGGCCACCTGGACGCCCTCCTGGGCCATCTGCCACAGGGCCGCCGCGGTGAGCAGTTCGAACTGGGTCACGTGGTCGTCCTCGGAGAGGGTGCGGTTGACCTGCTCGGCGGCCCGGTCGGCCCGCGCCACCGCCGCGCTGAAGGCCTCGGGGCCGAGCTCCGCTCGGCGATCAGGATCCGTTCGCGGTAATGGCGTCAGGTGCGGCGAGAGGTAGGCGCCGGTGCGCAGCCCGTGCCGCTGCAGGATCGCGGCGGTCATCCGCGTCGTGGAGGACTTGCCGTTCGTGCCGAGCACCTGGATCGTCTCGAAGGCGCGCTCGGGCGAGCCGAGCACGGTCATCATGCGCCGCATCCGGTCCAGGCCGAAGCGCATCCCGAACAGCTCCAGCGAGCGCAGGCGCCCCTCGGCCCGGGCCTCGGTCCAGCGGTCGCGCCCCGGGACGCTCTCGGCTGGCCGCTGTGACGGCGGCATCGCTGTCAACCGCCCCCCGTCCTCGCGACGGCTAGGCGCCGGGGTGCTTGCGCAGGTAGTCGATGAAGAGCGGCCGCAACGCCTCGCCCAGCTCGCCCTCGCCGCTGTGCAGGGCATCTTTGATCAGTCCTTTGGAGAACTGGATGTCGAAGTCGGCCTCGCCTTCGTCGCCGCGGGCCTCCTGCGCCGCGGGGATCGTCTGCAGCAGCGTCCAGAAGAACTTCACGTCGAGGTGGCGCTCGGCCCAGTGCACGGCGCGGTCGTGCAGCTCCTTGGTCGGAAGCTCCTCGAGCGCGTCGGTCTCCTGGTCGCTCATCCGCGCCCTCCTGGCGCCCGTGACTAGGCGCGCCGGCGACGCCGCCTGGCGCGCACGCTGCGAAGCGCCAGCAGCTCGGCGCCCATGCCCTTGAGGTCGAGCTTCCCGGCCAGCTTGCGCAGTTCCCTGCGCTCCTTCTCGGTGAGGTTCGACAGCCGCCCGCGCGACTCGCGCGCCAGCGCGGTCAGCCGCTGGCGGTCCTTCGCCGAGAGCTCCCGCCAGCGCCTGCCGACGACCACGCCGCCCTGCAGCAGCGCGGCCCAGGGCAGCGCCTTGACGCGCTGGAGGCGGGACCTGGAGGGCTTGCTCTTCTTGGCGCCTGCCATCGCGCCCGATGGTAGCGGCTGCCCGGCTCCTGCGTGGCGCGGAGCGGCCGGGCGGCGTCGCGCTCAGGCGGACTCCTGGCGGGGCGCGGCGTCCTGAGCGTCTTCGGGCGCCGCTTCGGTGACGAGCGTCGGCGTCAGGCCCTTCTCGACCGTCTCCTTGGTGACCACGCACTTCTTGACGTCCCGGCGCGAGGGCAGCTCGAACTGCACCTCGAGCAGGATCTCCTCGATGATCGAGCGCAGCCCGCGGGCGCCGGTTTCGCGCTCCAGGCCCTTGTCGGCGATCGCGATCAGCGAGTCCTCGGAGAAGACCAGCTCGATCCCGTCGAAGGCGAAGAAGCGCTGGAACTGCTTGGCCAGCGCGTTGCGCGGCTCGACCAGGATCGAGACGAGGTCATCGCGGGTCAGCTGGTGGACGGCCGACATCACCGGCAGGCGCCCGATGAACTCGGGGATCAGGCCGTACTCGATCAGGTCCTCTGGCAGGCAGTGCTCGAAGATCTCGCCCGTGTCGCGCTCGGCCTTCTTCTCGATCGCCGCGGCGAAGCCGACGCCTTTGTGGCCGATCCGCCGCTCGATCACCTTGTCGAGGTTGGCGAAGGCGCCGCCGCAGATGAACAGCACGTTGGTCGTGTCGATCGTCAGGAACTCCTGGTGGGGGTGCTTGCGCCCGCCCTGGGGCGGCACCGAGGCCTGCGGTGCCCTCGAGGATCTTCAGCAGCGCCTGCTGCACGCCCTCGCCGGAGACGTCCCGGGTGATCGAGGGGTTGTCCGCCTTGCGGGCGATCTTGTCGACCTCGTCGATGTAGATGATCCCCGTTTCGGCCTTCTTGACGTCGTAGTCGGACGCCTGGATCAGCTTCAGGAGGATGTTCTCGACGTCCTCCCCGACGTAGCCGGCCTCGGTCAGGGCGGTCGCGTCGGCGATCGCGAAGGGCACGTTGAGGATCCGCGCGAGCGTCTGGGCGAGCAGCGTCTTGCCGCACCCGGTCGGCCCGAGCAGCAGGATGTTCGACTTCTGCAGCTCGATGTCCGAGTCTCCGGACATCATCATCTGGACGCGCTTGTAGTGGTTGTAGACCGCGACCGAAAGCGTCCGCTTGGAGGCGTCCTGACCGACGACGTACTCGTCGAGGACCTCGTAGATCTCCCGCGGCTTGGGGAGGCTCTCGATGTCGAACGCCGGCGGGGCGGAGAGCTCCTCGTCGATGATCTCGTTGCAGAGATCGATGCACTCGTCGCAGATGTATACGCCGGGCCCGGCGATCAGCTTCTTGACCTGCCGCTGGGACTTGCCGCAGAAGCTGCAAAGGAGCTGCTCGTTGGAATCTGTCGGTCTGGCCATGTGTTCGTGAACGTTGCGATGTGTCTAGCGAAAACGCGTTCGCTGAGCAAGCGAGGCAAGGGCGCAGTGAGCGAAGTGTGCTCCGCACACGAGCGGTCGAGGACGCGGCCTCGCGCCGCTCAGCGGGCGCGTTTCAGTGCTCCGATATGACGCGGTCGATAATGCCGTACTGCTTGGCCTCCTCCGAGCTCATGAAGTAGTCGCGATCGGTGTCTTTGCTGACCTCCTCGAGGCTCTTGCCGGTGTGCTTGGCGATGATCTCGTCGAGGCGGTGGCGCACGTCGATGATCTCTTTGGCATGGATCTCGATGTCGGTCGCCTGTCCCTGGAAGCTCGAGGAGACCTGGTGGATCAGGATCTTCGCGTTGGGCAGCGCCATGCGCTTGCCGGCGGCGCCGCCGGCGAGCAGCAGCGCGCCCATCGACATCGCGATGCCGACGCAGATCGTCTGCACGTCGGGCTTGATGAACTGCATCGTGTCGTAGATCGCCAGGCCCGCGTACACGGAGCCCCCGGGGGAGTTGATGTACAGCGAGACGTCCTTCTCGGGGTCCTCCGACTCCAGGTGCAGGAGCTGGGCCACGACCAGGTTCGCGATCTGGTCGTCGACGGGCGTGCCGAGGAAGATGATGCGCTCGTTGAGCAGACGGCTGTAGATGTCGAACGCTCGCTCACCGCGAGAGGTCTGCTCGACGACCATGGGGACAAGTGGGCTCATAGTCTCGCTTTGTTTGCCAACACCGGGCGGATTCCTCTAGAGGCTAGCGGTCGGGAGTCCACAGTCGTCCGGGTTGCTCCGCAGCGTCACCCGTGGTCGGCCCCGTCTCGGCGTCCTTGCCGGGCGTCCAGATCCGCTCCCTCGCCTCGGCCTGGGCGAGCGGGATCGGCTTCGCCGCCGAGGCGATCGCGTCGATCGCCTCGCGCGCGGCCAGATCCTCGCGCACCTCCTCCAGGCGTCCCGCGGCGCGCAGGTCCTCGAGCAGCGTCTGCGCCTCGATCCCCTCGCGCTCAGCCGTCGGGCGCAGCACCTCGAGCAGCTCCTCCTCGCTCGGGCTGATCGCCTCGGCTGCGACGACCGCGGTGAGCACGGCCTCCCGTCGCAGCGCGAGCTCGGCTTCGGGCTCCATCTCGGCGAGGATCTCCTGCTCGTCACGGCCGCTGATCTGCAGATAGGCCTCGCGGGAGATGCCGCGGTGTGAGAGCGAGTGGATCATCCGCTCCCACATCTCGCGGGCCC
This sequence comes from uncultured Solirubrobacteraceae bacterium, assembly GCA_963760785.1. GTDB lineage: Bacteria > Actinomycetota > Thermoleophilia > Solirubrobacterales > Solirubrobacteraceae > Palsa-744. Next base: position 73,655 of record CAVXEL010000005.1, read on the forward strand.
GTGCCCTGACCAGGTCAGGCGTCACGCCGACCTTCGCCCCCGCGACGGCGGCGTCGAGCGCGGCCTGGCGGAACTCGGCCTGGACCCTCGCCTCGTCGGCTGCCAGCAGGCGCTCGCGGATGTCCTGGCGCAGCTCCTGGAGGTCGTCGAAGCCGGCGTCGACGGCGAACTCGTCGTCCAGCTCGGGCAGCTCCTTGACCTTGACGTCCTTCACCGTCACGTCGAAGGACGCGTCGCGGCCGGCCAGGTCGGTGTTGCCGTAGTCCGCGGGGAAGGTCACCGCCAGCGTCCGGCTGTCCCCGGCACCGGCGCCCAGCAGCCCCTCCTCGAAGCCGGGGATCAGGTTCCCCGAGCCGAGCTCGATCAGCTGGTCGCGGCCCTCGCCGCCCGCGAACGGCACCGCCTCGCCATCTCCGCCCGGCAGCGAGCCGAGGTAGTCGATGACGACGAAGTCGCCCGCGCCCGCGACGCGCTCGGCGCTCTGAAGGCGGGCGAGCCGGTCGCGCATCGCCTGCACCTCCTGCTCGACGCGCTGCTCGTCGACCGAGGGCTCCCCGCGGCCGACCTCCAGCCCCTTGTACTCCCCCAGCTCGGCCTTGGGGAGCACGCCGATCTCGATCGAGAACCGAAGCGCCTGTCCCTGCCCGGGCAGCTCGCCCAGGTCGAGGGTCGGGTCGCCGACGGGGACGATCCCGGCCGTCTCGATCGCGTCGGAGTACCAGCCGGAGAGCGCTTCGCGGACAGCTTCCTCGAGGATCGCCTCGCGGCCCATCCGCTGGATCACCAGCGGCGCGGGGACCTTGCCGCGACGGAAGCCGGGCAGCTTCAGCTGGCTGCCCAGCTGACGGGCCTTGTGCTCCAGCCTGCCCTCGACCTCACCGGGCTCCACCTCGACCTGCAGCCGAACCCGGGAGTCGCCCAGATCCGTGAGGGTTGTCTTCACGGCGCCCGCCACGCCCGCCACGATACCGTGCGGCCTCGTGCGTCACCGCCTTCCCCCCCGCTCGCTCGAGCAGGCCGAGGCCCGGCTGTGGACGGGCCGCCTCGCCCACCTGCTCGGCGGCGGCCTGGACCTGCTCTGCGCGCTCGCGCGAGCGGGCCTGGAAGGGCTGCGGGCCCGGATCAGAGTCCGCTCATCCGGCCCGGATGAGAGCCCGCCCCGGGTGGGCGGGCTCTGATCGGCGCGCGCGTGGAGCTATGCCGCGCTGGCGGCCTGCGAGGGCGCGCCGCCGAAGGCCGGACGGGCGTCGCGCGGCAGCACCAGCACCGCGCAGGTGGAGATCTCGATCAGGTGTTCCGCAGAGGAACTGATCGAGACGCGCCCGGACTGGGACTCGGGACGCGAGTCGATGACCAGCAGGTCGGTGTCCTCGCCGGCGACCGGCGCGACCTCGGCGCCGAGCGCCCGGGCGAGCGCCTCGGCCGTCTCGCGCGCCCCGCCGTCGCCGTCGCCGACGGCGACGATCTTCCGGATCTCCGGAGAGCGCTCGGCCAGGTCGACCGGCGCGATCGCGACGGCGGCGCGGCTGCCTTCCAGCAGGCGCTGAGCGGAGTTGCCGATCGAGACGTGGCCCTTGGCGGTGTGGGAGTCCGAGCAGAACACGATCACGTCGGCGCTCTCGGACTCCGCCAGGGCCTCCAGGCCCTCGGGTGTGGAGCGGTCGGTCACGACGTGGCTCTCGGCGCCCGGGTCGCCCAGCAGCGAGAGGCCGCGGCTGAGGATCCCCTGGGTGTCGCCGGGCGAGTCGGCGGAGTGGGCGACGTAGGCAAGCGCGACGTGCGCGCCGGCGCGGCCGAGCACACGGCCCAGCGCGACAGCGTCGTCCTCGTTGGCCGTGCCGTCGTAGGAGACGATGATCTTGGCGGGCATCTCGGGTTCTCTCTTTCGGTCGGCCGGGGGCCCCGGCGGAAGTTGTCCTCGTCCTGTTCTTCGGCTCATCCTGCCACCTACCTGCCATCAGTTCCAGTGATATTTATAATTAGTGATATAAGATAATCTAATGCTAAATGTCGGTCGTCTCCGGGTTCTTCGCGAGGTCGCCCACCGCGGCTCGATCTCCGCCGCGGCCGAGGCGCTCTCCTACACCCAGTCGGCCGTCTCCCAGCAGGTCGCGGCGCTGGAGGCGGAGACCGGTCTGGCCCTGCTCGAGCGCCATCCGCGCGGGGTGAGCCTGACCGCGGCGGGGCAGACGCTGGTTGGTCACGCCGAGGGGATCCTCGCCCGCTTGACGGTCGCCGAGGAGGCGCTCGAAGCGATCGCCGGCCTGCGCGGCGGACGCCTGCGGATGGCCTCCTTCCCGACAGCCGGCGCGACGCTGATGCCGCTGGCGATCGCCACCTTCCGCGCCTCCCACCCCGGGGTCGAGCTGAGCCTGGCCGAGGGTGAGCCGCAGGACATCGCGCCGCGGCTGCGGGCCGGCGAGCTCGACCTCGCGCTGCTGTTCGAGTTCGCCGGCGAGAGCCTGGTGAGCGAGCGCACGACGAGGGTCGAGCTGCTCGAGGACCCGATGTTCCTGGCCCTGCCCCGCGAGCACCGGCTGGCGGCCCGCGAGCGGCTGCGCCTGGAGGACCTGAGCGAGCAGGCGTGGGTGCAGACGTCGCAGTCGAGCCCCTGCGCGCTGCACGTCGTGCGCTGCTGCCACGCGGCGGGCTTCGAGCCCAACGTGGCATTCGAGAGCGACGACTACCAGACCGTCCAGGGCCTCGTGGCCGCGGGGGTGGGCGTCGCGCTGATCCCGCGCATGGCGCTCTCGGCGGTGCGCGAGGACATCGTCGTGCGCTCCCTGGATCCCGCCCCTCCGGTGCGCAGCGTGATCGCCGCCGCCCCCTCCGGCTCACGGCTGGTGCCGGCGGCGACGGCGATGCTGGGGATCCTGGAAGGGGTCGCCGCCGATTCAGTCCCGCAGGCCGCCGGCGCGCGTGCCTGATGCGGCCTCCCGGCGACGCCCGGCCGCGAAGCTGTGGTTGACGCACCGGGGGCGCCCCGCCTTTCGACGGGACGCCCCCGGATCACTGCTCTCTAACCGAGAGGGCTAGAAGGCTGCGGTCATCAGCTTCGCAATCTCCTTGTACCCCTTCGCCGTCGGGTGGATGTCACCACTCGGCGTCGGTGCGGGGCTTTCACCGCACATTTCGGTGTACTTGCAGATCGCCTTGATTTCGGTCTTTTCCTTCTTGGCTTTTTCCTTGGCCGTTTCGCCTTCTTTGAAGGCCCCGGCCTCGGGGTTGATCACCGTGAACGGCTGGGCCAGTTTGACGCCCGGTCCGTATTCTTCTTTCGCGATGATCCCTTCGAGCTTTTCGTTCAGCACTTTCTGCAGCGCATCGCTACCGGGGAGCAGCGTCGCGTTCGGGTTGTAGAACCCGATCAGCAGGATCTTGCCTGTGTAGCTGGCCGGCGCGGCGCGCAGAACGCCGATCGTCGTGCCGATGTTGGTGAGGACGTGCTTGAACAGACCGCCCGGGTAGGCGAAGCCTTCTTCACCGGCTTCGTGGACGATGCATTCGGTCAGCGATTTGAAGCCGTGTTCGGCGTCGTATGCCGGTGTCTCGCATTTGCCGACGACGTGAAGCTCGTCGTTGCTTCCGATCTGCAGCGAGACGGCCGTCACTTCGCCGGCGCTTTTACTCGCGATGAGGCCGACTGCCGCTTCCAGCTCCGAGTGGGCGCCGATTTCGGTCTTCAGCGGGTACAGGCCCTGTCCCGGCACCTTGTTCAGGTATTCGCACGGTTCCCATTCGCCGCCGGATTCGCCGAGCGTGTGGCCGATCAGGCCGTCGCTCGTCTCGCCGGGACAGCCGAGGTTGACCGTGGTCAGCGCTTTGTTGGCTTTCTTTTCGGTCTTTGCCAGCTTGCTGCCGAAGTCGCCGACGAAGCCCGGTTCGAACGACGCGGCGGGCTCGCACAGCGCGTTTTCGGTCTTGGCGAGCGCGAATTCGCCTTTTTCGGCGGCGGTCGTGCCCGCTTCGCAGTGCGCTTTGTTGGCGACCTGGTTGGCGTTGAACGTCGCTTGTTTGTAGCCGAAGCTCAGCGAGTCGCCGAGCGCGACGTACGCGGTCGGCGTCGGCGGAGCTTTTTTCGCGCTGGCGACCGACGCGAACAGCGCCGAGCCCAGCAGGGCGACCACCATCAGGCAGCCGATCCAACGGATTCGAGTCAGGCCATGCTTGGCTGACATCTTCACCCTCCTCATTGTCTACGGGACATGCCCGCAGATACCCTCCGCCACGGCACGATCCCTCGTGATTGGTCCCTCTATGGATCCCTCCGCTCGCGCGCTGGGCGCGACCGAAAGGCCAACATAGAGCCCCCCCAGGCCGATGTCAAGCTTCAGCCGAGCCCCTGTCAACCCGCTGGAAGGGGACCTGTGCGGCGTCCCGTCCGAGCCCGATGCGATGTTTGTCAGCCGACCGAAGACAGGGAGAAACGCCAATGACCGTGCTGCTGGGGATCCTCGGAGTACTGCTCGGCGCGCTTGCCGCCGTGGCGCTGCTGCGGGCCGACAGGCAGCGCCTGCGCGACGAGCTGAAGGCGATCTCGCTGGACGTGATGTCCCAGACGGGCACCTCGCTGGCGCAGAGCGTGGCGGAGTCCCGCGGCGCCGAGCACGAGCGCACGGCCGGGGAGATGGCCAGGCGCACCGAGGAGATCAAGGGCCTCGTCGCGCCGGTCCAGGAAAAACTCGGCCGCATGGAGAGCGAGATCGGCCGGCTGGAGCGCGAGCGGCGCGAGGCCCAGGGCGAGCTCGCCCAGATGGTGCGCCAGCTCGGCGAGGGCGTGGGCTCACTGCGCAAGGAGACGGGGAACCTCGTCTCGGCCCTGAAGCGCCCCTCGACGCGCGGGTCCTGGGGGGAGATCCAGCTGCGCAACGTGGTCGAGATGGCCGGGATGGTCTCCCACTGCGACTTCCTGGAGCAGAGCACGATCCAGACGGGCGAGGGGGCGCTGCGCCCCGACATGCTCGTGAAGCTGCCGGGCGAGAAGCTGGTCGTGGTCGATTCCAAGGTCCCGCTGGACGCGTACCTTTCCTCGCTGGAGGCGGAGGAGGAGGGCGAGCGCGCAGCGCACGCCGCGCGCCACGCCCGCCAGACGCGCGAGCACATCGTCAAGCTCGCCTCGAAGGGCTACCAGCGCCAGTTCGACTCGACGCCGGAGTTCGTGGTCATGTTCGTGCCCTCCGACGGGATCTACCAGGCCGCCCTCGCGCAGGACCCGGGGCTGATCGAGTACGGCGTCTCCCAGCAGGTGCTGATGGCGACCCCGACGACGCTGATCGGGCTGCTGTGGGCGGTGCACTACGGCTGGCGCCAGGAGCTGATCGCAGAATCGGCCCGCGAGATCGCCGAGGCCGCCCGTGAGCTCCACCACCGGCTCGGGCGGTTCGTCGCGCCGCTGGCCAAGGCGGGGCGCCAGCTCGACTCGGCTGTCTCGGCCTACAACGAAGCGGTCGGCTCCTTCGACACCCGGGTGATCCCGCAGGTGCGGCGCATCGAGCAGGCGGGGGCGGCGTCCGAGCGCGAGGTGGCGGCGCCGGCCGGCCTGGAGATCACGGCGAGGGCGATCGCGACGCAGGGCGAGCTGGAGCGCGAGCTGGCGCAGGCGGTGTCGCGCGGGCCTGAGCCGCGGGGTGGCATACCCGCAGGGGCCGCCGCGGATCGTCTCCGGCGGCTGAGGCCGCCCAGCGCGAGCATCGCCACGGCGACCGGTACCGTCGCGGGCAGCTCTTCGACGAAGAAGAACAGCAGGTCGAAGGCGAGCGCCAGCAGCGCCGTGAGTGCCGCCGCCTGACGCTGCGGGCCGTTGTTGTTGGCGAGCATCCCGCCGAGCACGGCGGCGACGAAGAGGTCGCCGTAGCCCATCACGGCCGAGCCGAAGGAGGCGCTCTGCAGGCGGGGCAGGCCCGCGACGGGGTGGGCGGCGTTGAGGGCGTCGTTGGGCGCCTGCAGCAGGTCGGAGACGACCAGCGCGGTGTCGGCGAGCGCCATCGCGACGATCCCCAACGCCAGCCAGCGCGGCGGTGTGATCGCGCCGAGCAGCGACCCCAGCGCGACGCAGCTGAGCCCCGAGAGGACCGTCGCCGCCCCGTGGCCCGCGAGAGAGCCCCGGTCGGCCCAGGCGAGGGCGAACAGCGCGCCCGCCAGCAGCGCGCGTCGCGGGCGCGCGCCCCGCGACAGCCAACCGAGAGCGAGCGCCGCAAGCAGCGGCACGGCGATCAGGGCCAGGTAGGTGAGGCCCTGCGCGCTGGCCTTTTCGGCTCCCCGCGCGATGAGCACGAAGCCCAGCACCGAGACAGGCAGCACCGCCGCCCAGCCGCCGGCGCGCAGCCGTCGGAGCGGGTCCCAGCGAACGGCCACCGGCAGGGCCACCAGAACACCCTGGAAGATCGAGAGCAGGCCGATCGACAGCCAGAAGGGCAGCATTCCGCCCACGATAGGTCCCCGTGAGCGCTTCCGCGCCGCGCCCGCCCGCGGGAGGGGCGCTCAGTGCCCGAGCTGCACGGTCTTCACGATCAGCAGCACCACGGCGATCACGAGGTAGCCCCTCAGCAGCAGCATCGCGGCCTTGCGCCCGGGCGACCAGGTGGGCCGCTCGAGCAGGGCCAGCGGAGGCATCGTCCAGGTGCTGCGCCTCTCCGGCGTCACCTCCTCGACCTCGACCGCTCGCGCGGGCCGGTTGCGCAGGACGTAGACGGCGCTCGCGGCGAGAGCGATCACCAGGCCTGCTGTGAGGTAGAGGAACAAGCTGGCGACGTCGACCGAGGGGAACAGGGTGCTCGCCATCAGGATCAGCGACAGCTCGACCAGCACGCCGATGATCACGCTGGCGATCGCGTTCAGCCAGGGGGCGTTCGACCACGGGCCCAGCACCTCACGGTCGTTGCACAGCAGCAGCAGGAACACCGTCGCGCTCGGCAGCAGCACGCCCGCCAGCGCCTGGACCGACGTCGTGATGAGCCCCAGCGGAGCGCCCGGGATCAGCACGATACCCGCCGCTGCGAGGACCATCAGGGCGAAGCTGCCGTAGAAGAGCTTCGCGTCGAGCGGCCCCCGGTTCAGCGAGTGACTGGCGCCGAACACGTCGCCGAAGGCGTAGGAGGTGGCCAGCGTGACCGCGGCGGCCCCGATCAGCGACGCGTTGAGCAGCACGATCGCGAAGAACGTCCCGGCCTCGGAGCCGAGCACGCGTCCGAGCTCCGTCGCCACGGTGCCGGCGTCGCTGAACTGCCCGAAGTAAGGGGTCCCGATGAACGCGAAGGCCGTAACGGCGATCAGCGCGCCGGCGCCGATCACGACGACGAAGGCGCCGATCACGGTGTCCACGCGCTCGTAGTTGATCCACCGCGGCGTGATCCGCTTGTCGATGATGTTGGACTGCTGGAAGAACAGCTGCCAGGGCGCCACCGTCGTGCCGACGATCGCGATGATCAGCAGCACGGCCGTCGAGGTGGCGCCGCCCTTGATGCCGGGGACGAAGGTGTGGTGGGCGATGTCGCCCACGTTCGGGTGGGCCAGGACGAGCAGCGGGATCACCAGGAAGTTGGCGATCACGAACACGTACATGAAGCGCTCCCAGCTGCGGAAGCTGCCGGTCGAGGTGATCGCCACGAGGGCGACCGCGGCGATCGGCACGGCGAGGTACTTGCTGACGCCGAAATAGCCGAGCGCGAGGCTCACGCCGATGAACTCCGTGACGATCGTCAGGAAGTTCAGGAGGAACAGGTCGCCCACCGAGAACGCGCCCCAGAACCGCCCGAAGCGCTCGAAGATCAGTCGCGCGTGCCCGACGCCCGTCACGGCGCCGAGGCGGATCACCATCTCCTGGTTGACGATCAGGACAGGGATCAGCAGCAGCAGCACCCACAGCAGGCTCGTGCCGTAGTTCTGGCCGGCCTGGGCGTAGGTCGACACGCCGCCGGCGTCGTTGTCGCCGACCATCACGATCAGGCCGGGCCCCATGATCGCCAGCAGCGCCATGCCGCGCGAGCGCCACCCGTGGCGCTCGCCGCTGTCCTGCAAGCTGATCGTGCCCAGTGCGCCGCGGATGTCCCCGATGTGAGCCGGGTCGAGGACCGGAGGGACGCCCTCGGGACGGTCCTGGGCAGGCGCCAGCGTCGTCTGATCCTCGGCCATCTCGGGGTTCCTCCTTTCCTAGCTCGCGGGGCGTTGCGGGGCGGCGCTTCAGGCGCGCGCGGCGCGCACGCCCGGCGGGCGGGTCCCGGAAACGGCTAGGGCAGGAGGGACGGGTCCGACAGGCGCGCGGCCGGCTGGGTACTTCGTGGCTGTTCTCGATCCATGCCGGCCTCCTTCCTGGGTGTCGTTCGGACTCGTCGAATCCTCAGCCTACCAACGCTCCTCAGTCGCGCGCGAGCCCGAAACGCCGCCGCCAGCCGGTCGGCAGCGTCTGCTCGAGCACGTCGTCGACCGTGACCACGCCGACCATCCTGCCCTCGCCGTCGAGGACGGGCAGCATGACGAGGTTGTAGTCGGTCATCATCCGCGCGACCTCCGGCAGGTCGGCGTCGGTGCTCACCGACACCGGCTCGCGCTCGGCGATCTCCCCGAGCTTCTGCGCCGGCTCGCCGCGCAGCAGCGTGACGACGAAGACCGAGCCCTCGAGGCCGCCTGCGCCGTCCAGCACGTAGACGGTGTTCAGGGTGCCCGGCGCGATATCGCTGTCGCGTACGCGGTCGAGCGCCGCGGCGACCGTGTCGTCGGGATGCAGCCCGACGAACTCGGGGCTCATCAGCCCGCCGGCCGTGGCGGGGTTGTAGCCGAGCAGCGCTTCGATCTGCCGGCGCTGGGATGGCGGCAGCAGCGCGAGGATGTGGGCACGCCGGTCCTGGTCGATCTCGACGATCAGGTCCGCCGCGTCGTCGGCCGCCATGCGCGAGATGACCGCGGCCACCTGGGTGTCGGGGCGCTCGCGGATGAACTCGAGCTGGTGGTGCTCGTCGAGCTCCTCGAACACGTCGGCCTCGAGCTCCCGGTCGTGGCCGATCGCCTCGATCAGCTCCTCGCCCTCGTCGTGTGAGGCCGCCTCGACGAGATCGGCGATCTCGGCCGGGTGCAGGTTGGCGAGCTTGCGGGTGGAGAAGCGCAGCCGGGAGGTGGGGACGTGCCCGACGAAGGGCTCCATCTCGCTCCAGTCCAGGAACGGCCGGTCCGCGACGAAGCGCCGCAACGGGCGTGGGAGCAGCCGCCGCAGCTGCGCGCGGGGGCTCGGGTCGAGGCCCACGACACGCCACCAGTTCTCGATGCAGGCGAGCTCGATCTCGTGGGCGGTGACCAGGCGCGGCGGGTCGGCCTCGACATAGACCAGCTTGCGCCCCAGCACGTCGCCGGCGAGCAGCACCTCTCCGGGGCGGCGCTCGAAGCGGCCCAGGCTGAGCTTCTCGCCCGACAGCCTCACCGCGCCCGGCTCGAGCGAGGCGATCCGGTCGACGGGCACGAACAGCTCCCGGCCGCCGATCCTCGCCTTCACTCCGGTGACGGGCGGATAGCCGCCGTCGGCGAGGCGCACGATCAGGTCCTCCACCCGGCCCAGTCGCTCGCCGGCCCGATCGAGCAGCGGGCTGCGAAGCACCGCGGAGAGATGCAGCACCGGCTGAGTCAACTCACCCTTTACGTTAACCGCCATCCCGGACCAGTAGGGATGCTCCGATCGCCCCGCCCAGATCGCCCAGCGCGGCTACCTCGACGCGCGGCGGACGCGAGTCGACGAACAGGTGCGGATGCATCGCCGTCGCGATCCGTTGCGCCACCGGCGCCCCCAGGCGAGTCCCCAGGCCTCCCCCGAGGATCACCGCCTCGACGTCGAGCAGGTTCACCGCCGAGGCGATCCCGGCGCCGAGCGCCTGCACGGCCCGCTCGATCATCCGTTCAGCCATCTCGTCGCCGCGCTCGAGCGCGCGCGACCAGACCCCGCTGGTCAGGCGGTCCCGGCCGTGCTCCTCCATCAGCTTGAACAGGTCGGTCCGCTCGCCCTTCTTGACCAGCCTGCGGACGTGCTCCTCCATCGCCTCGCGACCCGAGTAGGCCTCCACGCAGCCAAGCCGGCCGCAGGTGCAGCGTGCCCCTTCGACCTTGACGACCATGTGCCCGATCTCCCCCGCGCCGCCCCGCCCGCGCCAGGCGTCGCCTTCGAGGATCACCCCGCCGCCGACGCCGGTGCCCCAGAAGACCCCGAGCAGCGAGCCATACGGCCGGCCCGCGCCCAGCTCAGCCTCGGCGGCGGTGGCCACCTGCACGTCGTTTCCGAGGCGCACCTCGGGGCCGAGCGCCTCGCTCAGCGTGCGGGCCAGCGGGAAGGTGCCTTCCCAGTCCGGGAGGTTGCGCGCGTTCGCCACCTCGCCGTCGTGGATGGTCCCGGGAGAGCCGACGCCGATGCCCTGGAGGCTCGCCACCTGCACCCCCGCCGCCGCTGCCGCTTCGCGCAACGCCTTGGCCATCTCGGCGGCGACGCCCGCGGGCCCGCCGCTGGTCGGCGTGGGCCGCCTGGCCTGGCCGAGGACCTCGTGCTCGGCGTTCACGACCACCGCCTGGATCTTGGTTCCGCCCAGATCGATCCCGCCGAAGGTGGCCATCGGGGCCATCATCGCAGACCCCCCGCCGCTCCTCTCGGCCACTGCCGGCGCGGCGCGCGCTCCCGAATTTAGGCGCTCTTAGGGCGTTTCTTCTTTCGGTCTTACGGCTCCATCCGATGATCTGGACCGAAGGCACAGAGAGTGAGATGACCAACCGCACAAGAGCATCCTGGCTCGTGTACGCACTGGGTGCTCTGAGCGCCGGCGCGATCGCGCTCGCCGTGCTCGTGGTCGGCCCGGCGCCGGCCAGCCAGTCGAACGTGACCCGTACAGCGACGGCGGCCCGCGGCGTCGTGCAGTCGACCGTGTCGGGCAGCGGCAACCTGCAGCCCGTCACCCAGCTCGACCTGGGCTTCAGGACGGGCGGAACCGTCACGCACATCTACGTCGCGCAGGGCCAGCAGGTGGTGCAGGGCCAGCTGCTCGCCACGCTGGACCCGCAGAGCGCCGAAGTGAGCCTCGAACAGGCCAAGGCCGCGCTGCAGTCCGCCGAAGCGAGCCTCGCCCGGGAGGAAGAAACCGGCGGCGAAGGCTCGGCCGCGCAAGGCACCGGCGCCACCGGCTCCGCCGCCACGACGCCGGCGAGCACCACCACCCCCGCCGCCGGGACGGGCGGGACACAACAGCAGACGGGCAAGCAGACAGGGTCCGGTGGATCGGGCGGTTCCACCTCGTCCTCATCGAGCTCGAGCTCGTCGATCAGCGCGGCCACTCGCGAAGCCAACCTTGCGTCGGCCCGGGCCGCGGTGAAGAGCGACAGGCTGACAGTCCAGAGCGCCGAAGGGGCCGTGCAGGACACGAGGCTCTATGCGCCCCAGAGCGGCACGATCGCCTCGCTCTCGGGCCAGGTCGGCGAAGTCGTCACGGGCGGCGGCACGACGCAGGGCCTCGAGCTCCGCCGGCTCCGGCGGATCCTCCAGCTCCGGGGCCTCTGCGTCCTCCGGGGGGGCCGCCTCCTCCGGCCGCGGCGGCGCCTCCTCGTCGAGCTCGTCATCAGCGGCTCGGGCGGTTCGTCGAGCTCAGCGTTCGCCGTCCTCAGCGACCTCAGCTCGATGCAGCTCCTCGTGCCGCTCAGCGAATCGGAAATCGGCAGCGTCCGCGACGGCCAGATCGCCACCGTCACCGTCGAAGCGCTCGAAGGCCGCAAGCTCGCCGCCCACGTCAGCGAAGTGGCGATCCTCGCCACGAGCAACAGCGGCGTGGTCAGCTACGACGTCACCTTCCAGCTCGACCAGATGGACGCCGGGCTGAAGCCCGGGATGAGCGCCACAGCCGAAGTCGTCGTCAAGCAGGCGGAAGGCGTCAACGTCCCGACCAGCGCGATCACAGCCGGGACGGTGACCGTCGTGCAGAACGGAGCGCACGTCCGGCGCCGCGTGGTGACGGGGCTCGCCGGGAACAGCTCGACGATCGTCCTCTCCGGGCTGCAGGCGGGCGAAACGGTCCTGCTCCCCACCGCCACGACCAGCTCGGGCGCCGGCGCGACCGGGAGCGCTCTGCGCGGTCTGCGCGGGCTCGGCGGCGGCGGGATCCCGGGCGGCGGCGGGAGCGGCGGCCCCGCCCTGCTCTCCAGGGGGGGCGGCTGATGCGTCCTGCCGAGGGCAGGCGTGCCTGGACGAGGCGCCGTGTCCCGCGCGCGCGTCCGCTCGTGGCGCGCGGGTCGGCTCCCGGTGCGGACGGCTCCGCCGCGCAACGGCCGGTGATCGAGGTGCGCGCGGTGAGCAAGGTCTTCGAGCTGGGGCAGATCAGGGTGCGTGCCCTGCGCGAGGTGACACTCCAGGTGCAGGACGGGGATCTCGTCGCGATCATGGGCAGCTCGGGCAGCGGCAAGAGCACGCTGATGAACATCCTCGGCTGCCTGGACGTCCCCACGGCGGGCCGCTACCTGATCGACGGGGTCGACGTGAGCGACCTGGATGAAGACGACCTGGCCGACCTGCGCAACCGCAAGATCGGCTTCGTCTTCCAGAGCTTCAACCTCGTCGCCAGGACGAGCGCGCTGGTCAACGTCGAGCTGCCGCTGGCCTACGCCGGACTACGCGGCGCACAGCGCCGCCAACGCGCCGAAAGGGCGCTGCGCGCGGTCGGGATGGGCGACCGCATGTCCCATCAGCCCTCCGAGCTCTCCGGCGGGCAGCAGCAGCGGGTCGCGGTGGCCCGGGCGCTCGTCACGGATCCGTCGCTGATCCTCGCCGACGAGCCCACGGGCAACCTCGATTCACGCTCGACCGAGGACGTGCTGCGGGTCTTCTCGCACCTCAACCAGGAAGGCCGCACAGTGGTGCTGATCACCCACGAGCCCGACGTTGCGGCCCAGGCCAAGCGGGTGATCACGCTCAGCGACGGCGCGATCGTGCAGGACATCCGGACCCGCGCAGTCGGCGACGCGCCGCCCGCCCCGCGCGCGCAGAAGTCGGTTCACGCCCCCGTCGCGCAGGTGCGCACGTGATCGGCCCGGAGACGCTGCGCATCGCATGGAGCGGCATCACGGCGAACAAGCTCCGCTCCGGCCTGACGATCCTCGGCATGACGATCGGCGTGGCGTCGGTGATCGTGCTGATCGCGGTCGGCAACGGGTCCTCCAAGGCGGTGCAGGCGCGGATCCAGAGCCTCGGCACCAACGTGCTGATCGTGCAGGGCGCCGGCGGCTTCCGCGGGGGCGCGAGGGCCAGCACGGCCGCCACCGTCTCGCTCACGAAGCAGGACGCCCAGGCGCTCGAGGACCCCGGGCTCGCCCCGGACGTCAAGAGCGCCTCGCCGGTGGTGAACGCGAACGGCGTGAAGCTCGTGGCGGGCAGCTCCAGCTACGAACCCTCGTCGTTCATCGGCACGACCCCGTCCTATCTGGCCGCGCACAGCTACAAGATCGCCGAAGGCCGGTCGCTCACCGCCGAAGACGTCAGCCGCCACAGGCGCGTCGCGGTGATCGGCCAGACCGTCCTTGCGGAACTGCTCGGCGGGTCGAGCGCGGTCGGGCAGAGCATCAAGGTCAACGGCAGCACCTACGAAGTGGTCGGGGTGCTCGCCTCGAAGGGGTCAAACGGCGCCACCAACCAGGACGACGTGGTGATGTCGCCCATCACGACCGTCCAGGACTCGCTCACCGGCGCCGGGCCGGTCGACTCGATCACCGTCGAGGCGAAGTCGGAATCCTCGCTCGACGCGGCCGAAGCCGAGGTGACCCAGATCCTCGAGGAACGGCACCGGATCAAGGACACGAGCGAACCGGGCTTCAGCGTGCTCAACCAGGGCTCGCTGCTGGAAACCTCGAGCTCGACGAGCAGCGTCTTCACCACGCTGCTGGGCGAGGTCGCGGCGATCTCGCTGCTGGTGGGGGGCATCGGCGTGATGAACATCATGCTGGTCAGCGTCACCGAGCGAACGCGTGAGATCGGCATCCGCAAGGCGATCGGAGCCAGGCGCGCCGACATCCTCACCCAGTTCCTGACCGAGGCGGTGCTCGTCTCGGTGTTCGGCGGCCTCGCCGGCGTCGCGGTCGGCGTCATCGGCAGCCAGTTCGAAATCGCCGGCGTCCGTCCGGAGATAGCCACCTACTCCATCTTCCTGGCCTTCGGCGCTGCGCTCGCCTCGGGGCTGTTCTTCGGCACCTACCCGGCCGCGCGCGCGGCGGCCATGAGACCGATCGAGGCGCTGCGCTTTGAGTGATCCATCCCCCCATCAGGAGTCCGCCATGTCCCAGGAGCCCACCGCACCCCCGAGCCCGCCGGAGGACCTCGCCGGCGGCGCGCAGCACGCGGCCGCGTATGAGCCTGAGGTGCCGCAGCAGGGCACCGCCGAGGTGTGGCTCGAGGATCAGGAGCCGCTGCCCCCGCGCCCGCGCCGGCGCCTGATGACGCCGCTGCCGCTGGCGCTGCTCGGCGTGCTGCTGATCGCGTGCGGCTTCATCGCAGGGGTGCTGGTGGAGAAGGGACAGGGCGTTGCGGGCGCCGCGGGCGCCAATGCCACGGCTGGTCTCGCCGCGCGCCTGCGCGGGCTGGCGGCTGGCGGCGCGGCCGGAGCGCCCTCCGTGGGGGCCTCGCGCGGCGCCGGCGGCTCGCAGGGTGGCGCCGGCGGCCTCACCCGACCCACCGCGGGTACCGTCTCCTACGTGTCGGGCGGCACCCTCTACGTGACCGACGCGGAATCGAACACGATCAAGGTCAGCACGTCACCCGCGACCAGCGTGACCAAGACGGTGGCGAGCGCCGTGAAGGACATCCACCCGGGCGAAACCGTCACCATCACCGGTCAGACGGCCGCAGGCGGTTCGCTCAGCGCCGAATCGATCCGGGTCGGAGCGGCCGGAGCGGGCGGGCTCGGAGCGCTCTTCGGGGGCGCGCGGGCGGGCGGCGCCGGCGGCGGGTCGGTCGTCCAGCTCGAGCGGACCGGCCCTGTTCGGAAGCGGCTGAGCCGACGCCCCCACGCATTCTCGAGAACAGATCAACCGAACACCGGACAAGGAGCCCCATGCAAAGAACCAAAGGACACCCGACCAAGCGCCTCGCGGCGATCGCGCTGATGGTGATCGCCAGCGCGCTGCTCGTCGCCTGCGGGTCCTCGTCCAGCGGCACCACGGCAGCGAACACCAGCGCCGCGAGCACGAGCCCCGCCGCACCGGCCGGCACCCCGGCCGGCAGCGTCCCGGGCGCCGGCCCGGCCCGCGGCCGTTTCGCTGCCGTGAGGGAATGCCTGAAGAAGAACGGCATCACGCTGCCCCAGAGGGTCCCCGGGAAACCGGGCCAGGCCCCCCCGCCGGGCGGGGCGGTCCCGTTGGGCGGCGCCGGCGGCTACGCCGGCGGCGCCCAGCTGCCGAAGGGCGTCACTCGCACCCAGTTCGAAGCGGCCCTGAAGAAGTGCGGAGGCTCCCGGCTGGGCGGCCTCGGCGCCCAGAGCCGGCTGAGGCGGCCGGGCTTCCAGAGGGCGCTGGCCAGCTTCGCCACCTGCATGCGCCAGAACGGGATCGCCCTTCCCGCCCCCAACACCTCGGGAAGCGGCCCGATCTTCAACACCAGCGGGCTGAACACGAACACGGCCAGGTTCCGCGCCGCCCAGCAGAAATGCGCGCCGCTGCTGACCTCGGGGGCGCGGACCGGAGGTCAGGCACCCCCTGTGGGCTAGTGTCGTGAGTCAGAAGTTGGGCGCGAGTTTGCCGGATGGATGGGCGTGGCTGACGTTCGACGGCGGCGTCGTGCGTACCGGTGGTACGTGAGGCGACGGCGGCGGGCGTCAGACGCGGGCAGGCGCCGGGAAAGGCCGTCGAACTTCTGACTCACGACACTAGCTCGACGGGAGCCCGGCCGCGTGGGCGTCTGTGGGCTTGAGCGCTCACGACGCCCGCCCGTGGCGGGCGGATCTAGTGGGCTTTGTGGTCGGGGATCGCCGAGGAGGTCGGCTTGGTGGCGATCTTCGGCGACGGGATGGCTGCGATCCGGCTGACCAGCTGGGTCCACTGGACGGGGCTCAGGAAGCTCGTCGTGACGACCGGCGCCGGAGCGGTCCGACCCTTGCCGGCGGAGTGCGCCGCCGAGCCGCTCGCGACGGCCGAGACGGCCGTGGGCGCGCTGGCCGGTTCGAAGACGAGCTCGATGCGGTTCCAATGCGAGGACTCGGCCTTAGTGCTGGCCGCTGCGGGGTACTGCATCAGGCTGACGATCTCGTGCGGGACGAATTCGCCGGGCAGCGTCAGCAGCGCGCGGATCGTGAGGTCGGTGATCGTGCCGGGGCCCTGGTGGTGAGCGAGCGGCACGCCGTTGATCGCCGTGATTTCGACCGCGTCGCCGCGGTACTGCGGCGACGGGGCGCCGCTGGCCGAGTACTGGCTCTGCCCGCAGCGCAGCGCGCTGACCGTCGGCTTCAGGCCGCTGCGCGAGAGGAAGGCCAGCAGCGCCAGCACGCGCTTGTCGATCGCGCCGGAGGCGATGTCCTGGCGCCCGCAGGCATAAACGGAGATGCCGGGGTCGGAGAGCACGGTGCGCTGGAGCTGGCTCTTGGAGAGCAGGAACACGTCGCTGGCGGTGGCGCCGAGCAGCGGGTCGCCGGACCTGGCGCCCTGCGGGTGCAGCGCCTTCTGCAGCTGCGCCCAGTTGGCCAGCACCGGCCCGGGGTCGATGTAGCTGCTGTCGCCCGACGGGCGGATCGCGAAGCGCAGGTGGCCGGCGTGGGCGCCCTGACCGGTCGAGACCTTGCCCAGCACCGTGCCGCTGGAGACGATCGCGCCCTTGCGCAGGGGCAGCCGCTGGGCCGCCTTCTCGCGCCTGACCATGCGGGCCGAGGCGACCGCCGAGGCGGCCCGCGCGTCGGGGTTTCCGGGGTGGGCGAACAGCCGCTTGCGGCCCATGCCGGCGGGCACGGCTTCGCTTGTCGGGATCGACGCCCGGCCGCCGCCGCCATGGTTCTGGGGGGCGGGCGTCTTGACCTGCAGCGTCACCGGCGTCTGGGTTCCGGCCGTGGCGGGCTTCGAGGGCACCGGATCGCGCGTGCTGGCCGCCTGGATCGCGGCGGAGGTTCCGCTCGGGGCGCCCGACTTCGCGGCGGCGTAGCTCGGGGCGATGCTGCCCAGGCCGGCGTAGGTGAAGACGTCCCCGTAGACGTCGCGCAGGACGACGAAGCGCCCCAGGGCGCGGCTTTCGCCGATCTGCGTGATGCGGCCGTCCTGAACGGCCACGACGGAGGCGTCGGGCGAGCTGGTCAGCTCGACGAGCTGGATCTTCGGCGCGGCATGGGCCAGGTGCGAGGCGGCCGCGGCGGTCGGCGACGGGCGCCGAGGACGATCCGGGCGTCGCGGCGGCCGGGCGGCCGACGCGCCTGCGGAGGCGGGCGGGCTGGCGGCCGGCGTGGCGGTCGAGCTGGAGGCCGTTTCGGCCGGCAGGGCGCCCCATTCGAGCAGCTTGGCCGCGACGGGCGGGCGGCCGTCGATCAGGCCGGTCAGCGTGGCGATCACCGGCTTCGGGTAGGTCGAGATCAGCTTCGCCCGGAGCAGCACCGATTCGGCGTATTCTTCGGAGTGGTTGTAGGCCAGGATCGCCCGCGGAGGTTGGTCGCGGCGCCGGCGGCGCGCAGGTAGCGGGCGGCGGCGAACACGGCGTCGACGGGGTTGTAGGGGTCGGCGTAGCCGGCGTTCAGGGCGTCCACGCCGTACTGCATCCAGGTTTCGGGCATGAACTGCATCCAGCCGACCGCGCCGGCGCTGGAGACGGACTGGTCTGCGCCGTAGTCGGTCTCGATTTCGTTGATCGCCGCGAGGATCTGCCACGGCACCCCGTACTGGACGGCGGCGGCCTTGTAGATCGGCAGCAGGAACAGCGGGACCCGGTAGAAGGCAAGCGCCTGGACCGAGGCCTGCGAGGAGGCCAGCACGGCGGCCAGCGCGCCCGCCTTGATCGACTGGGGCGAGCCGGTCACGTTGTTTTCGCCGTTGGCGTTCTTGCCGTTCCCCTTCTTGCCGGTCGCCGTGACGCTGGGGCTCTGCTTCGCCCCCTTGGTCGCTTTCTGGCGGCGCTGGAGGACGACCGCAGGCGCTTCCGGTGTGGCCGGCGCCGGCGTGGTGGTGGGCTGGGGCGTGGTGGCGGTGCTGGTCGGCGTGGTGGCGGGCGCGGGCGTCGTCGTGGTGCTGGTCGGGACGGTCGAGGCGCCCGATTCGGCGGCCGCTTCCCCGTTGGCGGTCACTTCGGGCGTCGTCGGGACGTTGCCGAACGAAGCGGCCATCGCGCCGCCTGCGAGCGGTCCTCCGAGACTCGCGGCCGTCAGCCCGCCGCCCGGCAGGGCGGTGAGCACGGCGCGCAGAGCTCGCCGGCGAGCTCTGGTAGGGTGGCGTCATGCCTGTGTTTCCATCATCTGTGGGTCGTCCCATGGGGTGTGGCCGGCGCACCTGATCCACGTTCGCGGGATACGCCCACCGGGAGTCATATCGGCAGGCAACCAGGAATCCGTAAAGGATTCGTAATCGCGCTGGCAAATCTTTTCAATGGCTCGTTGCAGCGCAAGTATGAGTGATCGGCGCGCCGTGTGCTGCCAGTTCGCGCCCAGCGGACTCGTCTCCTGCGCCTTCCGGCGCAGATCGAGCTCTTCGCTACTCTGAGCGCGTGGAAACGATCGACTCGATCATCCAGGTCGCCTTGGCGGTGATAGTCGATGCTCCTGGTCCTGATGCATTCGGGCAAGGATTCCGGGCTGTCCGGCGCCTTCGGCGTGGGCAGCGGCACGGGCCCGCTCGGCGGCGGCTCGATGGTGGAGCGCAACCTGAACCGATGGACGGTCTTCTTCGCCGTCCTGTTCTTCCTGAACGCGATCATGCTGCTCAAGCGCCCTGGGCCTGAGCCGCTGAGCTAGCGGTCCTCCTCCGCCTCGCCCGGCCTCGTCGAGCGACGTCCAGCGCGTCCAGGATCGCCAGCGCTTCGGCACGCAGTTCGACGTCCAGCGCCCGGTAGTCCTCGTCGGAGAGCTTGCCCGTGCGGTAGTCCATCTCGGCGTCGCGGATCTCCCGGTACTTCGCCTCGCGGGCCGCCTCGAGCTCGTCACGGCGCGTCGAAGGAGCGTCCCGCACGGACCCTCCGCGCCGGGGCTGGTGGGCGCGGCTGCCCGTTCTCCGTCTGCGACCTCGCTGCGGTGCTGCTCGGCGCGGCGCAGCGGCGCGGTCACGACCAGCACGACCAGCGCGAGCAGCAACAGCGTGAGATCGCGATCAACAGGCCCACCGTCGACGACGACCCGCCGGGCGCTCAGACGCGGGCCAGGCCGCGCGGGGCGCTCGCGCGGACGCGGGCGGCGACCCGCTGCGCACCACGCTTGGCGCGGGCCAGACGGCGATCACGCCTCCGATCAGCACGATCAGCCCACCCAGCCAGATCCACATGACGAGCGGCGAGACGATGAAATGGAATTTCGCCGGCGGCGGCTTGCTCAGATAGCCGCGGGCGAGGTAGAGCAGCGCGATCGGCGCCTCTTCAGGGCCGAGGGTGGCGTTGCCGGCGGTGACGATCTTCTTCAGCGCGGGCGTTTCGATGTTCGGCTCGATCGCGCTCCAGACATCCCGGGTCAGCGCGCCCGTTCATGCTGACGTGGCTGACCGGCTGCCCACCGATCAGGCTGCCGACCGAGCCCTGGCTGGCTTCCTGGGAGGCGTAGTAGCCCTCGCTCGGGATACAGCGTGGCGACGTGGCGGCCGCCCTTGCTGACGTCGAGCACCGCGCCCAGGCTGAGGGTCGAGCCGGTGTGGGCGCGGTCGTACTTCGGCGTGACCGAGGCGGTGGGGCGCACGTAGCGGATCCGGTAGGCGCCGACGCGGGTGGAGCCACCCGGGGTGAGCTGCAGCTTCGCTGGCGTGCTGGAAGGACGAGGAGGCCGCGACGCCCACGAACAGCACGGCCATCCCGATGTGGACGATGTAGCCGCCGTAGCGGCGGCGGTTGCGCCGCACGAGCGCGAGCGAGCGCGACCGGCAGGGTCTCGCCCGCCATCGCGCGCCGGGCGCGCGCCCCGCGCAGGAACTCCTGTCCGACGCTCGCCGAACACGAAGGCCGCGCAGCAGAACATCGCCAGCGCCAACGGCTTGTGGGAGACACCCGCCGCCCACAGCACGACCAGCGCCACCGCCGCGCGCGGCTGATCGGCGCGAGGAAGTTGCGGCGCGCGTTGGCCAGCGTCGCCCTGCGCCAGGCGATCACCGGCCCGATACCGCTGAGCAGCACCAGCACCAGCGCCAGCGGGACGGTGTAGCGGTCGAACCAGGGCGGCCCGACCGACGATTCCTGTCCGGTCAGGGCCGCCGAGATCAGGGGGAAGTACGTGCCCCAGAAGATCACGAAGCACAGCGCGACCAGGACGAGGTTGTTGGCCAGGAAGATCGACTCCCTCGAGAGCAGCGAATCGATGCGGCTCTCCGAGCGGAGCATCTCCCGGCGCGAGACGACCAGGTAGATCGAGCCGCCGATCAGGACGCCGATCAGGCACACGAAGGGCACCCCCAGCGTCGCACCGCCAAAGGCGTGGATCGAGTTGAGCACACCGCTGCGCACCAGGAAGGTCCCCATGATCGCGAGGGTCCCGGTGGCGAGCACCAGCGAGACGTTCCAGACCTTGAGCATCCCCCGCTTCTCCTGGAGCATCAGCGAGTGCAGGAAGGCCGTCCCGGTCAGCCACGGCATCAGCGACGCGTTCTCGACGGCGTCCCAGCCCCAGTAGCCGCCCCAGCCGAGCTCCGAGTAGGACCAGCGCGCGCCCAGCAGGATCCCGATGCCGAGGAACAGCCAGGCGGCGAAGGCGAAGCGCCGGATCGCCCTGATCCAGTCGGCGTCGACCCGGCGCGCCAGCAGGGCGCCCATGCCGAAGGCCAACGGGATCGTGCACAGCGTGTACCCCGAGTACAGCATCGGCGGGTGGATCATCATCGTCGGGAAGCGCAGCAGCGGGTCGAGGCCGACCCCTTCCGCCGGCGCCGGCCTGGTCGTCGCGAAGGGGTTCGCGTAGAAGATCATCAGGCAGATGAAGAAGCCGCCGAAGCCGAGCAGGATCGCCGTCGCGTAGGAGGCGATGTCGCGCATCCGCCGTCGTGTCAGGAACAGCGCCAGGCTGGACCACAGCGACAGCAGCCATGCCCACAGCAGCAGGGATCCTTCCTGGGAGGACCACACGGCGGCGGCGCGGTAGAAGGCGGGCGTCGTGCGGCTGGATGTGTCGGCGACGGTGTTGAAGGCGAAGTCGTTGCGCAGGAAGGCCACCTCGAGCACCACGAAGGCGACGGTGAGGATGCCAGCCAGCGCGTACACCGAGCGGCGCCCGGACTCGGAGAACTCGGGCCGGCCGCGGCGCACCCCGTAGAGCGACGCGCCGATGCCGTACAGGCAGACGCCCAGGGCGAGCAGCAGGCAGGCGAACCCCAGACCCGCCATCAGCGGCGTCTTGCGCCGGACATCCCGGAATCGGCGGCGCTAGGGGACACTCAGTAGTTCTGCTTCTCGCTGGCGGGGGCCGACTTGTACTTCGAAGGGCACTTGGTTATCAGCGAGTTGCGTTCCCCGACATAGCGCCCGTCCTGCTTCTCGACGTTGACGATCACCTCGCGGCCTTCCCGGAAGGGGTCGGGCACGGTGCCGGTGTAGGCGAGCAGCACAGTCGTGCCACCGGCCCGGTCGCGGACGGCGAAGTCCAGCACGGCGCCTTCGCGGCGCACGCTGCCGGGGGCGACCGTCCCCGTGAGCACGTAGCTGCGACCCGGCTGGGCCTCGCGCACCAGCTGGCTCGGGGAGAGCGCCGGGCTGGCCGCGCTGAAGCTGGTGTAGATCAACGCGCTTGCCAGCACCACTGCCGCGCTCAACGCCACAACCAGGCGCATCTTTCGCTTGCGCGCGGGGTTCATCCCCCCAAGTATCTCAAACCCCCAGCCGCCGAAAGCCGCCAGCGATGCTCAAGCTCGACCATACCGCCGTCGAAAGGAAATAAAGGTCGCACAGCGAAACCTTTTGCATCCAAGAGAGTCCTACAAGGTGAAGAGCGATGAGACCCAGACTTCTACACCCCCTCCGTGAACGCCCCGAGGACCGCTCCGCCAGGCGGGGCCACCGCCGCGCCGGGCGGCGCGCCGGTCGAGTCCCTCCAGCCCGCCCGCCCGGCCGAGCCGCAGGCCGCGGTCTCCGTGAGCGGAGCCTGCGACCCCGCGGTCGAGCGTGCCCGGCGCGCCGGCGGCCCGATCGACCAGGCGGTCTACACCTGCGGCTGCGGCTATCTCTTCAGCGCCGCCGTGTCGACGACCGTCGTCTGCCCGCACTGCGGCGCCGACCAGGCCTGGTAGACCGCCGCCGGGCGAAGTCGGGCGGCGGGACGCTCGCGATTGACGCCGCGCCCGCTTCCAGCCGCATCTAGGCCACCCAGCCGCCGGTGGCGAACTGCATCGTGAGCGCCGCGAGCGCGATGCCGCTGCAGGCGAGCCAGACCCCGGCCCATCCCCGCCTGTCGACCCACGCGGCGATCGCCATCTGCAGCGGGAAGAGCAGAAGCACGTAGCGCGGGAACGAGACGAGCGGCTCCCCGGATTTCGGCGCGGAGACGAGAAGCACCAGTGAGAGCACGGTGTAGGCGCTGTAGGCCAGGGGGAGGCGGCGGATCACGCCGATCGTCGCGAGCAGCGCGACGACGAGCGCCGCGGCATCGACGATGTTGCTGGCCGCAAGGCGGGCCGCGACGTTCGTGGCCGCGAACAACTGGCCGGGCGGCACGGTCGCGATCGTCTTCAAGCTGTGCCCGACCGCGCCGAAGATGCCGGTCAGGCCCCCGAGGAGCACGAAGTGCCTGTGCCAGACCGTTTCGTTGAGGTGCAGCGGACGCAGCGCGTCGCCATATTCGATCCCCATATAGGCGAGGAACGCGATCAACCCCAACGGAACGAGCGCAAGCCACAGGAGGTCCGCACGCGGTGGGTGACGCGGCCGCCATCGCAGGCCGCTCGCGGCATCCGAGGGCGCGCGCTCGCCGCGAGGCCCGTGGACCGAGACCTCGGGGTCAGAGGGCTCGCGGTCGGCCCGGGGCCCGTAGAGGTACAACAGCGCGAGCGGGATCAGGACCAGGATCCCCGCGTTGTGGGTGGCTGCCGCGAGTCCCCCGAGGACCCCGGCCCGCGTCCAGTGGCCGGTACGGGCCGCGTACACCGCGCCGATCGTCAGGGCGAGCAGCAGAGCTTCGGGATATGCCGTCGAGAAGAACAGCGCGGTCGGGAAGAACGCGAGCACCAGCACCGCGGTTCGCGCGTGCTGCGCGCCGAGTTCGAGCGTCACGAGCCGGTGCAGCAGATAGAGGGCGACCGCGAACGACGCGATCGAGACGATCACCGCCGCGAGCAGAGGGGTGCCGAGGACGACGTTCACCCACCTGACCGTCAACGGGTAGAACGGGTAGAACGCCCCGAGCACGGCGCGGTGGTAGCCGTACACGGCGATCTGGACGTAGAACCCGCCGTCCCATCGCTCGGCGGGTCCGAACAGGAGCTGGCCGAGGTGCCCGAATGGCGTGCCCCGGTGCGGCACGCCGCCGGGCGCCTGATAGCCGAATTTGAGAATCGCGTACATCCCGGCTAGCCACACGGCCAGCCGCGAGGTCCAGAGCGCCAGCCAGACGTCCCCGAGCGCGGCGCGGCGCGGGGCGGCGGTCGCCCTCAGCCTGGCGGCAATGGGCGCCCGGGCGGTTCGCCGCGCTCTCGGCGGGCGGCGCGCAGCGGCTTCGTCCGGCACGGTCTGGCCCGCGGCGAGTCCGTTCGAGGCGGGCGACTCGACGAGCTCGCGATCGAACGGCGTCGTGGACTCCGCGGGCATCCTCGGTGGAGTATCCCGCAGGGCGTCTGACGCGTCTGGAGGAGAGCCCGGTGCGTCTCCGACGCAGACGCTTCGAGGACGCCCTGCGCAGCTAGGACTTGGCCCCGGAGGCCCCAAACAGGTTGGGGATGCCGCTGATCGCGCGCGAGATCACCATCTGCTGGATCTCGGCGGTGCCCTCGAAGATGTCGTAGATCTTCGCGTCGCGGTGCCAGCGCTCGACGGGGAACTCCCGGGTGTAGCCGTTGCCACCCAGGATCTGGATCGCGCGCTCTGTCACCCATACGGCCACCTCGCCGGCCTTGAGCTTGCTCATCGAGCCCTCGGCGTTCTCGAAGGGCACCTGGTTGCGCCCCATCCACGACGCGCGCCACACCAGCAGCCTGGCCGCGTCGATCTCGAGCTTCATCCGTGCCAGCGTGAAGGCGATCGCCTGGTTGTCGATGATCTTGCGGCCGAACTGCTCGCGCTCCTTGGCGTACTCCAACGCGTACTCGTACGCAGCGCGTGCGATGCCCAGCGCCTGTGCGCCGACCGTGGGGCGCGAGGCCTCGAAGGTCTGCATCGCGGCCTGGGACTTGCTCTTCTGGCCTTCGCGCACGCGAGCGAGGCGCTCGTCGAGCCGCTCCTTGCCGCCCAGCACGTGGCCGGCCGGGACCCGGCAGTCGTCGAGGTAGACGTCGGCCGTGTGCGAGGCGCGCAGGCCATGCTTGGAGACCTTGGTGCCCTGGGAGATGCCCTTCGCTTCGCTCATCGGCACCACGAAGGCTGCGTGCCCGCGCGAGCCGAGCTCGCGGTCGACCGAGGCGATCACGACGTGGACGTCGGAGATGCCGCCGTTGGTCGCCCACGCCTTCTGGCCGTTGATCACCCACTCGCCGGCGGCCTCGTCGAACTTCGCGCTGGTGCGCAGCCCCGAGACGTCCGAGCCCGCGTTGGGCTCCGACGCGCAGAAGGCGGCGACCTTCACGTCCTCCTCGGTCCCGAAGCAGCGGGGGATCCATTCGCCGATCTGCTCCGGCGAGCCCTGGCCGAAGATCGCCGCCACGGCCAGCGCGGTGCCCATGATCGACATCCCGATCCCCGCGTCGCCCCAGAACAGCTCCTCGTTGACGATCGGCAGCCCCAGGCCGCTGGGGTCGGCGAAGAACTGCGCCATGCCTTCGAATCCGTAGAGGCCGATCTTGGCCGCCTCCTGGATGATCGGCCAGGGCGTCTGCTCCTTCTCGTCCCACTCGTGCGCGGCTGGGCGCACGACGTCGACCGCGAAGCCGTGGACCCAGTCGCGGATGTCCTTCTGGTCCTGCGTCAGGCTCAGAGAGAAGCCCGGCTCGGCGGCCGCATCGCCGGCGACACCCTCGACCGCCTGCGGGGCGGACTCCTCGGCGTTGACGGTGGACGAGGGGCCTGACATCGAGAGGGATCTCCTTCTTGGGGGGGTTACGAGGGGAACCGGGGGTGCGCGCGAGGCTGGGTGCGTCCGGGTGCTGCTTGGAAGCGTAGCTGACACGAAGGGCCGCTGCTGTAAACCAGGCGTCCTTCTCGCGGCGCCCTGTGTCGGTTCTCAGAGCAGGCCGGGGCAGCAGCCCGCGCCAATGGCTCGCGGCTCCTGCTAGCGCGCCTGGCGCGTATGCCACGCCTCCTCGTCGCGGGTCAGCGCCATCACGTCTCTCGGCAGGTCGCCGGCGGCGACGTCGGCGACGGTCACCTGCTCCAGGACGGCGCGCAGGTTCGTGCGCAGCGCGACCCAGACCTGCTGCAGCGACTTGGCCGAGCCGCGGTACTCGATCTCCTCGGGACGCTGCCCGCGCACGCCCACCAGCGGCCCCTCGACGGCGCGGATCACCTGCGCGAGGTTGACCTCCTCGGGGGGATGGGCCAGCCAGTAGCCACCCTCGGGGCCCCGTTGGCTGCGGACGATGCCCGACGAGCGCAGCTGGGTGAGGATGTTCTCGAGGAACGACACCGGGATCGCCTGTGCCTGGGCGATGTCGTCGACCTTGCGCGGAGAGCTCTGGCTGCTGTTGGCGAGCTCGACCACGGCTCGCACCGCGTAGTCGGCCTTGGCGGTCACGTGCATCGCCAGGATTCTGGCCTATCCGGCGGCGTCCGGTCTCCCCGCCTCCGTAGTTAGGCGACCCTAATACCTGTGATAGGTTGGACTCGTCATCCCGACCGGAAAGATCGGATTTAGTTGTGCGCCCCCGCAAGCCCTGCCTTCTCATCCCGCTGCTGATCCTCGCCTCGCTGCTGGTCCTCGGCTGCGGCGGGTCCTCGGGCGATCCGAATGCGATCACCCTCTACAGCGGCCAGCACGAACAGACGACCTCCCTGCTGGTCAAGCGATTTCGAACGCCAGACGGGCATCAAGGTCAACATCCGTTCGGCGGACGAGGCGACGCTGGGCAATCAGATCGCTCAGGAGGGCTCGAACTCGCCCGCTGACGTGTTCTTCGCCGAGAACAGCCCGGTTCTCGAATCCCTGCGGGAGAAGGGTCTGCTGGCGCCGGTCGCGCCGGCGACGCTGGCGGCGATCCCGAGCCGCTACAACTCGGCCCAGGGCGAGTGGGTCGGCGTCTCGGCGCGGGTTTCTGCGCTCGTCTACAACACCTCGCAGCTGGCCGCCGCGGCGGTGCCGGGCTCGGTCCTCGAACTGGCCTCGCCCAGACTCAAGGGCAGGGTCGGATTCGCGCCCTCGGAGACCGACTTCCAGCCGCTCGTGACGTCGATCATCAGGCTCGACGGCAAGCCGGCGGCCGAACGCTGGCTGAAGGGACTGCAGGCCAACGCGACGGTCTACCCCGACAACGAGACGGTCGTGACGCAGGTGAACAACGGCCAGAGCGCGCTCGGCCCGATCAACCACTACTACTGGTACCGGCTACGCCGGGAGCTGGGCGCCGGCGGCACGCACTCGGCGCTGCGTTACTACAACCCCGGCGATCCCGGCGACCTGATCGACGTCTCCGGCGCGGCGGTCCTGCGCTCGAGCGCCAAGCAGCCCGCCGCGCAGAAGCTGCTGGCCTATCTCGTCAGCGCCGCGGGGCAGCAGGCGCTGGCCCACAGCGACAGCTGGGAGTACCCCCTGCGGCCCGGCGTCGCGCCCGCGCCGGGGTTGCCCCCGCTGTCGAGCTTCCACGCGACGGCGCTGACCCCGGCGCAGCTCGGCGACGGCGCCGAAGCGCTCGCGCTCGAGCAGCAGCTCGGGCTGCTCTAGACGGTCATGAGCAGCGTCGCCTCTGCCCGCCCGCAGCCCGCCGGCAGGCTGGCGCACGCCTGGTCGGGCCGCCGGCGCTGGCCGCTCGTGAGCGCCGCCGGCGGCGCGATCGCCGCCGGGATCGTGCTGCTGCCGCTGGTGTTCCTCGTCATCCAGGCTCAGCGGTCCGGGTGGGGAGAAGTCCGCCGCCTGCTGCTGCGCCACGACGGTCGCGGTGCTGCTGTGGAACAGCGTCCGGCTCGCGCTGGCCTGCACGATCCTCTGCGCGCTGCTCGGCATCGGCGCGGCCTGGCTGGTCGAGCGAACCGACGTGCCGCTGCGACGGCTGTGGGCCGTGCTGCTGGTGCTGCCCGCTCGGTGTCCCCGACTTCGTGGTCGCGTTCGGGTGGGTCTCGATCGCGCCCGGCCTGCACGGGTACCTGGCGGCCGTGATGATCATGACGCTGGCGCTGTACCCGCTGGTCTACCTGCCGGTCGCCGCGTCGATGGCCAACCTCGACGCGGGGCTGCACGAGGCAGCCCGCAGTCTCGGGCTCTCGCCGTGGCAGACCTTCGTGCGGGTGACACTGCGCCAGGTCTGGCCGGCTGTGCTGGGCGGATGCCTGCTGGTGACGCTCGGGCTCCTGGCCGAGTACGGCGCGTTCGAAATCGTCCAGTACAGGACCTTCACGGTGCAGATCTTCACCGAGTTCAAGCTCGGATTCGACACGGCCGCCGCGTGCACCCTGTCGCTGGTGCTGGTCGTGTTGAGCGTCGCCGCGCTGGCCGGCGAGCTCGCGCTCACCGGCCGCGGCCGCGGCTTCCGGGTCGGGCCGGGAGCCTCGCGGCCGGCGAGTCGCATCCGGCTCGGCCGCCGGCGGGCGCCCGCACTGGCGGCGCTGGCAGGGCTCGCCGGGATCGCCCTCGGCGTGCCGCTCGGCTCGTTGGTGTACTGGATGCTGCGGGGCGGCTCGACGACGCTCCCGTCGGCCTCGATCCTGGCCGCCGCCGGGCACACGGCCGAGTTCAGCGCCGCGGCTGCCGCGCTGGCGACGGTGCTGGCGGTGCCCATATGCCTGCTCTCGATCCGCCACCGCAACCGCCTGACGATCCTGATCGAGCGCATCGCCTACCTGCCGATGGCGCTCCCAGGGCTCGTGATCGCGCTCGGCCTGGTCGCCTTCTCGGTCCGCTACGCCATCTCCTTCTACCAGAGCTCGCTGGAGCTGATCCTCGCCTACGCGATCCTGTTCCTGCCACTCGCCGTCGTCGGCGTGCGCTCGGCGATGACCCAGGCATCGCCCCGCCTGGAGGAGGTCGGTCGCTCGTTGGGCAGCGGGCCGGCGGCGGTCTTCGGGCGCATCACCCTGCCGCTGATCGCTCCGGGCCTGGGCGCCGCGTTTGCGCTGGTGTTCATCTCCAGCGCCACGGAGCTGACGGCGACGCTGCTGCTGCGTCCGACCGGCGTCGACACCCTGGCCACTCAGTTCTGGACGTACACGAGCAACTTCTCCTACGGCGCGGCGGCGCCCTACGCCGCGCTGATGGTCGCGATCTCGGCCGTGCCGGCCTACCTGCTCAGCCGCCGCATGCGGACGATCGCGCGGATCGGGACCGCCCGGTGAGCCGCCTGGCGGTCAGCGGCCTGTGGAAGGGCTACGGGGCGCAGCCGGTGCTGCGCGGCGTGGACCTCGAGGTGCCGGCCGGGTCGCTCACGGCCGTCCTCGGGCTCTCCGGGTGCGGCAAGACGACCCTGCTGCGGGTGATCGCGGGCTTCGAGCGCGCCGAGCGGGGCGCGATCACGCTGGCCGACGCGACGCTCGACGACGGCCGCACCTGGGTGGCGCCGGAGCGGCGCGGCGTCGGCTACGTGCCCCAGGAGGGAGCCCTGTTCCCGCACCTGACTGTGGCCGGCAACGTCGGCTTCGGGCTCTCGCGCGCGGAGCGCCGGGGCGACACCGTCCCGCAGATGCTGGAGATGGTCGGCATCGCCGCGCTGGGCGAGCGGCTCCCCCACGAGCTCTCGGGCGGGGAGCAGCAGCGCGTCGCGCTGGCGCGCGCGCTGGTGCGACGTCCGCAGGCGCTGCTCCTCGACGAGCCGTTCTCCTCGCTCGACGCCACGATGCGCACGCGCGTGCGCGAGGAGGTCCACGGCCTGCTGAGCGAGCAGGGCGTGACGACCGTGCTCGTCACCCACGACCAGGAGGAGGCGCTGTCCCTGGCGGACAGCGTCGCCGTGCTGCGCGAGGGCGGATCGTCCAGCAGGGGGCACCGGCCGAGCTCTACGAGCGCCCCGTCGACGAGCGCCTGGCGCGCTTCCTGGGCGCCGTGAACGTCCTCGAGGCGAGCCTTGCGGGCACCACCGCGCAGACCGCGCTGGGGCTGCTCGAGCTGCGGGCTCGAGCAGGCACGAGCACTGGCCCGGGGATGGTGATGCTGCGACCCGAGCAGCTCGAGGTGAGGGCGGCCGAGGCCGGTGACGGAGCGCAGGACGGCCTCGGCGGCCGCGTCGAGCAGTGCCGCTACTACGGCCACGACGCGCTGCTGCGGATCCGCTCCGAGGGCCTCGACGGCTCGGAGCTGCTGCTGGCGCGGGTCAGCGGCGAGCGGGCGTTGCCGGCGGGCACGCCGGTGAGGGTGCGCGCGCACGGGCCGGTCACGCCGCTCGACCCGGCGAAGTCCCCCGACGGGCGCTGAGCGGCCCGTCGTGGCGGTCCAGCCGAACGGCCCGGCGGCCCCTGTCTCTAGCATCTGGCCATGACCCGTCGCTGGAGCTGGGACTTCGAGGACGAGCCCAGAGCCGGACGGCGCGGCCGGAAGGCGGCACCCGAGAGCCCGGCCGCGCCCCCCGCGGCGCCGGCGTCGACGCCGCGGCGCAACGCCCAGATCCGCCGCCGCCGCGCCGCTGCTCTGATCGTCGCGCTCGTGGCGGTCGCGGTGATCGTCGCGGCAGCCTCGGGCTCGCGCCAGGGGCGCACGACGGCCCACGACCAGCAGGCCAGGCTGCCGGATCCCCACGCGAGCAACCACGGAGTCCTCGACCCCGAACGGGACCAGCTCGGAGCGGTCGGATCGGTGCTCGCCTACACGCCGTTCGTGCGAGCGGGAGGCGCGCGGGGACGCGACATCGCGCTCACCTTCGACGACGGTCCCGGCCCCTACACGCCGCAGGTGCTCAGCGTGCTCGAGCACTACAAGGTGAAAGCGACGTTCTTCGCGATCGGCAGGATGTTGCGCTACTTCAGCGCCTCGACCGTCCGTGAGATCGAAGACGGCGACGCGATCGGGGACCACACCGAGAATCACCCCGAGCTGGCCCGGCTCTCCGCGCACCAGCAGTACGAAGAGCTCTTCGAACAGATCGCCCGCATCGAACTGCTGGGCGGGCGCCGTCCGGTCCTGTTCCGTCCCCCCTACGGTTCCTTCGACGCCACGACGATGAGGCAGCTGGCGAAGCTGCACCTGCTGATGGTGCTGTGGTCGGCCGACACGGGGGACTACCTGCAGCCGGGCGTGCCGGTGATCGTCGAACGGGCGCTCGCCGGAGCGCGCCCCGGGGCGATCATCCTCATGCACGACGGCGGCGGCACCCGCACGCAGACGATCGAAGCGCTGCCCCTGATCATCAAGGGGCTGCGCGCCCGGGGCTACAACCTGGTGACGGTCCCGCAGCTGCTGCTCGACGACCCGCCGCCGGCCGGTCTGCCGCTGCCGCCCAACCTCTCAGGGGACTGATGGCCCTGCTCGATCCTGCCCGCGCGCTCGTGCCCCGGAGCCCCCGCTGAGCGACGCCTCGCCAATCGACGCGGACGGCCGTCGGGCGCGGCGCGAGCGCCGGCGCCGGGAGATCCGCCGCCGCCGCGCGCTGGCGCTCGGCGCCACCGCGGCGGTGATCGCGATCGCCGCGGCGATCGTGGCGATCGGCTCGGGCGGCACGAGCCACGGCCACCGAGCGGCAGGCGTCACCCATCGGCCCGAGCGCCACCAGGGCCCCCTCCCCCACGACGACGGACACGGCCACCGCCGCGGCCGACGGCCCGCCGGGCGGGACGCCGGTGCCGATCCTCATGTATCACGTGATCGCCGCGCCACCGGCCGGCGCGCCGTTTCCCGGCCTGTACGTCGAACCGCGGCTGTTCGCAGAACAGATGCAGGCGCTCGAAGGCTGCCGGCTGGCACGCCGTGACGCCCGACCAGGTCGAGGCCTACTGGCGCCATGGCGCGCCGCTCGGCCCGGGCAAGCCGATCGTGCTGAGCTTCGACAACGGCTACCAATCGCAGTACACCCAGGCGCTGCCGGTCCTGCGCCGCCTCGGCTGGGTGGGTGAGGAGAACATCCAGCTGACCGGGCTGCCCCCGTCGCAGGGAGGGCTCGGGCAGGAACAGATCCGCGGGCTCGTGGCAGCAGGCTGGGAGCTCGACACGCAGGGCTTCAGCCACGCCGACCTGATCACTCTCGACGCTCAGCAGCTGCACTATCAGGTCGCCGTCTCCAGGCAGGTGATCCAGCAGCGCTTCCACGTCCCGGTCAACTGGTTCTGCTACCCCTCCGGCCATTACAACCCGACCGTCGTGGCCGCCGTCGCCGCGGCCGGCTACACGGGCTCGACGACCGTCGTCCCCGGCTGGGCCCACCACGACGACGACCCCTACCGGCTGCACCGGCTGCGCGTGCTGGGCGGTACCTCCCCGCAGGCGCTCCTGGCGCAGATCGGCGAGATCCGCGAAGACCCGCCCGCGCCGAGCTCATACCCCTGAGCCCGGGAGCCGGCGCACCCGTCCGCAGGGCGCGCCAGCATTGGTGTGCAAGACAGAGCCCACCGCGCCTGGCCGGCGAGGTCGGCTCATCGGAGGATTCGGGTGCCGACCGGCCGAGGCCTGGGGCCGACGCGAGCCGGAGCCCACCGGGCTTGGGGGCAGCATGAGCGAGTTGTTGGAGATACATGCCTACGAGGAGCCCGGGAGGTATGTCCTGACGCTCAGGGGCGAACTCGATCTCGCCGGCGCGCCGGCCTTCGAAGACGCCGCCGCGCGGCTCTGCCGGCTCGGCGCCCGGGAGCTCTTGATCGACATCGCCGAGGTCGGCTTCATCGACTCGAGCGGCGTGCGAGCGATCCTGGCGGTCAAACACCTCTGCCAGGAGCACTCCTGCGAGCTGTCCATGACACACGGCAGCGAACAGGCCGATGTCCTGTTCGAGCTGACCCGTCTGCTCGAGCGCCTGCCGTTTCGCCGCCGCGGGCGGCAGCAGACCCGCCGCGAGATCGAGCTGTGGCCAGCCTCCGAGCAGTCCGGCGAGGCGGCCAGAGGGGCCGACGAGAGCTAGCCGGGCCACCCCGGGGCGCCCCTTTTGATCGGGGGGCGCCCAGTGTCCTCAAACGCCGGGGCTCAGACCTGTTCGCCGGACATGACGCGCTCGCGGATCCGCTCGAGCGCCGCTATCGCGCGCTTGGTGCCCATGAACGGCGCGATCGAGATGTAGGTCAGCTGCGGAAGGCTCCGCGGCAGCCGCTCGAGCTGCCCCTGGGAGATGTGGGCGTAGAAGACCTCGAAGACCGCGCCGGCGATGGCGTGGGTGGCCAGCGGCGGCACGTTCTTCGGCCGCGGCACGGAGTTGAACCCCTCCTGCAGGAATATCGTCGACGCGCGCTTGAGCTGTTCGGTGTGCTCGATCGCCTGCGGACCCGCGGCGTAGCACTCCACCAGCCGTAGGTGCGCGAGGGCCGGATTCGCCACGAGCATCCCGATCAGCGCGTCGAGCGCGCCCCAGACCCGTTCCGGCCAGGTGCCGCGCTTGAAGTAGGCGGCGGTGCACGCCTCCAGGATGTACTGGGTCGCGTACTCCTGGGCGGCGAGGTAGGCGTGCTGCTTGTTGGCGAAGTGTTCATAGAAGACCTCGCGCGAGATCCCGGCGGCGGCGACGATTTCGGTCACGGTCGCCTCGGCGTAGCCTTTGGCCATCATCACCTCTGCGGTGCCGTGGATGATCCGCGACCGCTGGCTGCGCGCCACGACCCCGGCGGGCAGCCGGTGCCGTCCCCGCGGCAGGCGCGAGGGCACCGCGATCGTCTGCCCGATCACCTGGCGCTTGGCCACGGCCGCGGAGAGGCGGCTGTGCGAGCCGGTGCTCCAGCGGGGCGCTCCGACGGGGACCGCATAGGACTCGAGCCAGGCCATCAGATCCTCGACCAGGAGCGGCAGCCTGTCCTCGCCCTGCGTTCGCAGCTGCCTCGAGACGAGGCTGCGCACCGCGCCGATCAGAGCCGTCGCGGGGAGGTCGAGTGTCTTGCCGTCTCGGGGCGCGCTGTCCAGGAACTGCTGAGCGCGCTGCTCGAACACCCCGAGGATCCGTTCGCGCTCGCTGCGCACCCGTGCTCCGCCGGCGAGCGCCTCGACCAGCAGCAGCCTGGCAGCCGCCGGGTGGTCGCGGATCGCTCCGAGCAGCTGCTCGAGCACGTCCTGGGCCGCCTCGCGCCAGTCGCCCTCCTCGGCGACGGGCTGCACGTTCGCGAGCAGCCGTCCCGCCGAGGACCGGTAGGCGGCGAGCAGGCAGTCTTCCTTGTCCTCGAACAGCTCGTAGAAGGTCTTGCTCGAGACCCCCGCCTGGGCGCTGACGTCGGCCACGCTGACGCTGACGTAGCCGACCTGCGCGCACATCTCGATCATCCCGTCGATCAGCCGCTCTTCCTGAGTGCCCTTGGCTGGCTTCGGCTCGACTGCGGGCGCAGGAGAACCGGCCCGACCGCGACGCTCCCGCGCGCTCGAGGGCGTAGCACTCTGGTCGGCGAGCGCCGGCTTCTGGGCTGATCGGGCCATGCCTGCCTCCCAGAGGATACCTCCGGAGGAGGCCGCCGATATATCCGAACGACCATGACATTTTCAAAACCGTGACCATTTCATTTTCGAGCGACGAACTATTCCGCGGGCTTACCAACGGTTCCGGTTGGGTGGTTTGGGGTCTCCGCGGATGCCATCTGTCCGTTTTCTTGAATACCGTAGGTATTTCATTCAGGAGGTCCCGATGGGAGGACGATGAGCAGCGACGAGAGCGCAGAGGAGCTGGTCGGAGGCCGCAGCACAGGTCCCGCTCGGCGGTGGACGGGGATCGCGGCGCGGCGCAAGCCGCGTGGACAGGCCCCGGGAGCTGCTGCGCCGGGTGCAGGGGATGTGGGTTCTCGCCGCGGTGGCACGGATCTCCTACGAGACGGGGGCGCAGCCGGTCACGATCGACCAGATCGCGGCGCGGGCCGGCGTGCGCGCGAGGGTCGTCAAGGAGATCTTCGGAGACCGCGACGGCTGCATGTCGGCGGCCTTCCAGAAGGCGGCGGCGCTCGCCGGCGAACGAGTCATCCCCCCGTTCGCGGCGGAGGTCGAGCCAGGGCAGCGTGTCCGGATCGCGGCGATGGCGCTGCTGGCGTTCTGCGAGGAGGAGCGCGAGCTTGCCAGTGTCTGCGTCCTCGGGCACCCGGCGACGGCGACCCAACGCGCGCGGATGATCGAGATGCTCAGTCACATCGTCTGCGACCAGTTCGACGACGGTCTGCAGGTCGCTCCGAGGAACAGCGCCGCCACGGCGGGAGTGAGCCGAGCGGTCGAGATGGTTGCCGCGAGGCTTCAGGACCGGCGCCCGACCGCGGACCTGCTCCCGCGGGTCGTGGAGATGCTGCTTGCCCCACATCTCGGGCCGGTCGCCGCGCGGATTCATGCCCAGCGCCCGACGCCGATCCTGCGCGAGCCGCGGCGGTCGGGCGGGGCGGGCCGCCCGAGCCTCGAGATGCGCCTCACGGCCGAGTTGCTGAACGAGCTGGCGAATTCGCCAGGGGTGTAGGCATCACGAGCTCAGGGAGATAGACGGGCCCGGGGAACCCGCCGGGACGTGAGGTCGCCGCTAGAGGAAGTCGTTGCCCGTCAGGACATAGACGAACGGCACGAGCGGGATGATCACGGCAACGCCCCACCCCATCCTCGTGAACGCCCAGTCGTCGCGGCGGAACGCGAGGTCGTACCAGATCAGCACCACGGCCACCGGGTGCAGGATGCAGAGCAGGAGCTCCACGATTTTCTTGGGCACGGCTCCCCCTTCGATCGGCCGACCTGCAGGATTCACGAGAGCGGCGAACGGGTCTCGAACCCGCGACCTCAAGCTTGGGAAGCTTGCGCTCTACCAACTGAGCTATCGCCGCGCGGGCGGGATTCTACGCTCTACAGCGCCGTTTCCGGCTACGCCACGCTGGCGGACTGCTCCGGCACCGGCACGTCCGAGGTCGTCCCAGTGCCAATCAGCGCCGATTCCTGACCGTTGTGGGCGCGAAGGCGCTCCCGATCCTCCGGCCGGATGCTCTTGGCGTCGAGGCCCAGCGTAATGGCCGGACCGGTGAGCCCCATCTGCCTGTCCGACCCGTCAGGAAACCGTGTGCCTTGTCGATGATCCTTAGAGCATGGCGCGCCACACGCGGCAGATCATCGGCGGCACAGTCGCCTTGGCGATCGGGGTCATCCTGGGTCACGTCACGGTTGCCCACGGGCCAAGCCATGGCGTGCTCGTGGCCATCGCGTTCGCCATTTACACACCCGGCCTCGTACTCCTCATCGTCGGACTCGTCGGCTACGCGGGACCGCTGCCGCTCGCCATCGACCAGCGGGAGCGACGCGGGCGAGCGCGCGGCTGGACCACAGCGTTCGTCGTCTGGACGCTCTTGGCGGTCTGGGTCGGCTACGGCCTCACGGTGTGGATCGTCAAGCGCCTGGAAGGTCAGTCCAAGCCGACGGCTGGCGTCCTCATCTTCTATGGGCTGGTCTTCGTCGGGCTGCTCGCGCTTGCACGCCACGCACTCGCCCGCGCCCGCAGGCGCACGGCCACAACACCCGCCACCTAGGTGGAACTGGCACCGGTGCCGAAGTCGGTCCGAAGCGGTGCGACGGAGGCGTGGCCCCCCACCCGATCGTGCCAGGGCCACTTGCCCTGCGGTCAGGCCGCAGGCCTCTTGCCTTCGATCGCTTCGAGGATCGTCGTGAGTCCGCCCTCCGTCTTGAGGTTCAGCGCGTCCAGAACCGCCTCGGTGTCCGTGAACTCTTTTTCGGCGCGCTGGTCTGAAGCGGCGGACTGGACACGTTGCCCGACCAGAATGATCGACAGGAGCACGAGTTGCAGGAAAGTCTGTGCGACCCACGAGACGATCAGGATCAGCCCCGGCTTGGTCAGGAACTTGGGCACGTCGCTGTTGGTCAGCACGCCGGCTTGGATCAGAATCGCGGGCAGGCTGACGAGGGCGATCAGGGCGAACAGGTAGGCGCAGGCCATCGTGCCCACTCCCCGCGTGATCAGTACGGCGAACTTGGCGTTGAAGCCTTCGACGTCGCTTATGGCCTCTTTGATCTCCGCGGGGGAGAAGCGGACCACTTTGGGAAACTGCTGGCGGGTCTTGATGACTGGTTGCGGCACAGGTGTGTCGTTTCGTCCCCACCCAGAGGACTCCTGCTTGGGGCGATCGCGCCGTGCGTGGCCTCAGCCTCAGGCGCCCGCTCCGTGACCGGCCCGCCCGCCCGCGATCAGCTCGAGCGCGTGCAGCAGCGGCGCGGCGATCTCCTCGCCGATCTGCTCGATGGCGGCGGGACTGCCGGGCAGGTTGACGATCAGGGTCTCGCCGCGCACCCCGGCCACCATGCGGGAGAGCATCCAGTTGCCGGTGTGCGGAAGCGAGGCCATCCGCATCGCCTCGGCCAGCCCCGGGATCTCGCGCTCGATCACGGCCCTGGTCGCCTCGGGAGTGACGTCCGTTGGCGAGACCCCCGTGCCGCCGCTCGTCAGGATCAGAACGCAGTCCGGGTCCTCTGAGAGCGTGAGCAGGCGCGATTCGATCAGCTCGCGCTCATCAGGGATCGTCTCGGCCGAGCGCACCTCGATCCCCAGCTCTGTGACGAGCAGCGCCATCGCGGGCCTGCTCTCGTCCTCGCCTCCCGCTCCGGCCGCCCTGGAGGTGCTGATCGTCAGCAGCGCTGCGCCGCCCCTGACGGCCCTGCGAGGAGGCGGGGCGGCCGTCTGCGGGATCGGTGGCGCCGGCGGGTGGCCGGGTGCGGCCCGCTCGTGCGTATCCTGCGCGAGCCCGGCCTGCTCGCGCCGGTAGTCGCTGCGGCCGCCCTGCTTCTCCAGCAGCACGATCTGCTCGATCTCGATCCCGCGCTCCAGACCCTTGACCATGTCGTAGACCGTCAGCGCGGCGACCGACACGGCGGTCATCGCCTCCATCTCCACACCGGTCTCGGCCGAGGTGCGCGCCTCGCCTATCAGCTCCACGACGCCCGCGTCCGCGTCGACGCTCGCCGCGACGTCGACGAAGGTGAGCGCCAGCGGGTGCGCCAGCGGGATCAGCAGGCCGGTCTGCTTGGCCGCCTGTATACCCGCCAGCCGCGCGACGGTGAGCACCTCCCCCTTCGGTCCCGAGCCGTCCCGGACGGCCGCGGCGACGGCGGGGGACATGCGCACGGTGGCCCGGGCACGGGCGCTGCGGTCCGTGCGCGGCTTGGCGCTCACGTCGACCATCCTGGCGCGCCCCTGCTCATCGAGGTGGGTCAGGCGCCCACTCACGGGGCCATCCTGCTCGGCGGGGTCCCGGTCAGGCGGCGCTCCCCCGGAGAGGTCCCGGCGACCCACTCCGCACGGCCGTCCTCGCCGATCTCCCGCTTCCAGATCGGCGCCTGCGCCTTGATCGCGTCGATCGCGGCCCGGGCTCCCTCGAACGCTTCGGCGCGGTGGGACGCCGAGACCGCGACGATCACGCTCGGCTCGCCCAGGGTCACCCGTCCGACGCGATGTTCGGCCGCCGCTGCGCGCAGGCCATGGCGGGCGGCGCAATCGGCGAGGATCGACTCGATCCGCTCGGCGGCCATCTCGGCGTAGGCCTCGTAGTCGAGCGCCGCCACCTCCCTGGTGACGCCCTGGAAGATCACGATCGCGCCCGCCCGCGGATCCCCGACCAGGGCTGAGACGCTCTGCACCGAGAGCGGCGCGGCGGTGACACGGGCGTGGATGCGCGCCGGCTCGTCTCGACCCTCCTCGCCCGATCCCCCACTCACGGGCGGGATCAGGGCCAGCTCGTCCCCTGCGCAGAGAATCGTCTCGAGCCAGGCGTACTCGCGGTTGACCGCGATCCGCACTGGCAGGCGGGCGAGCAGCTCGCCCAGCGGCTCGTGCTCGCCAAGGCTGGCCAGCGCATCGCCGACGGTCGCCCCCGCGGGCAGCGCGAGCTCCAGCGATGCCTTCCCGGCCGCTTCGCGCAGCATCGCGAACAGGCGGACCTGGACCGAGATAGCCGGCTCAGCGGCCATCACGGGCCCCATTCGCCCAGGCACTCGACCGGCACCCTCTCCCCCGCTCTCACGCCCGCCGATGCGCTGTCGATCATCGCCAGCGCATCGGCTCCCAGCATCGAGGTGAGCACGTGCGACCCCTGCGGGCCGGTCGGGACTGCGTGCAGGCCGTCGGACTCCAGCCGCAGACGACACCGCACTGCATGCGCCCGCCCGGGCGGCTTTGGGTGGTCGACGTCGAGGATCGCACTGGCCCGATCCGTCGCCTGGCCGCGCCCGAGCATCGCTCGCAGTGCGGGCCCGACCAGCAGGATGAACGTGACCATCGCCGACACCGGGTTGCCCGGCAGGCCGAACACGAGAACCTCACCGCTCGTGCCGAACCAGGTGGGGGCGCCGGGCTTCAGGGCGAGCCCCCAGAAGCGCTCCGTCACCCCCAGCGCGGCGAGGGTGGGACGGATGTGGTCGTGCGCGCCGACCGACACGCCGCCGCAGATCACCGCCACGTCAACGCCCTTCATGGCCGCCTCGATCGCGACGCGCGAGGCGGCCGGATCGTCGCCGACCCGCGCCGCGGCGGCCACCTCTGCGCCTCCCCGCTGGGCGAGCGCCGATATCGACCAGGAGCTCGCGTCGCGGATCGCCCCCACCCGGGTCGGCTCGCCGGGAGACAGCAGCTCGTCGCCGCTGACCAGCACCGACAGACGCGGGCGGCGCACGCAGGGGATCGTCGAGCGGCCCAGTGAGGCGAGCACGCCGAGAGCGGCCGGGCCGAGAACCGTGCCGGCGGCGAGAGCGCTCTGCCCCGCCATCAGGTCCTCGCCGGCCCGCCTCACGAACAGCCCGCGCCCAGGCGCGCTGAGCGCCTGCACCGTTGCCCCGTTGCGGGGCCGGGCGTCCTCAAGGCGCAGCACCGCGTCGGCCCCCGCGGGCATCATCGCACCGGTCGAGATCGCGATCGCCTGACCGGCCTCGACCGCCGCGACAGCCGGGCGCCCGGCGCGCGACTCGCCGACGAGTCGAAGCGTCACCGGATTGGCCGCGCCGGCTCCGGCGAGGTCCTCGGCGCGCACGGCGAAGCCGTCCATCGCCGAGTTCTCGAAAGGCGGCAGCGGCGCGTCGGCGACGACATCCTCGCCCAGGACCCGGCCGAGGGCGCTGGCGCCAAGGGCGACCTGCTCCAGCTCCAGGGGCTTTGCCGCCGAGAGGACGATCCTCCGGGCGTCGTCGACCTCGACGAGCGCGCTCAACGCCATCGCCCGATGGTAGATGCCAAGGCCGGGTCGTGGCCGGCGTCCCGCGGTGGTGTCGCGGCGAGTAGCTTTCGTGCTGGTGCTCGACCGGTTGGACAGACCGTTGCGCGACCTGCGGATCTCCGTCACCGATCGTTGCAACCTGCGCTGCGGCTACTGCATGCCCCGCGAGGTATTCGGGAGCCGGTACCGCTTCCTGCCTCCCGACCGGCTGCTCAGCTTCGAGGAGATCGCCCGGATCACCCGCGTGATGGCCGGGCTCGGCGTGAGGAAGGTGCGCCTGACCGGTGGCGAGCCGCTGCTGCGCGACGGTTTGGAGGAGCTGGTCGCGATGCTCGCCGCGATCGACGGCGTCCAGGACCTCGCCCTGACCACCAACGGCCTCCTGCTGGCCCGGCGGGCACGCGCCCTGGCCGAGGCTGGACTGGACAGGGTCACGGTCAGCCTGGACGCGCTCGACCCCTCGACCCTGAGCGCAATGGCCGACGCCCCCCTGTCGCCGCAGCGGGTGCTCGCTGGGATCGAGGCGGCGACCGAGGCGGGCCTTCACCCGGTCAAGGTCAACATGGTCGTGCGTCGGGAGATCAACGACGAGCAGTTGCTCCCGATGGCCGAGCACTTCCGCCATCGTCCCCAGACGCTGCGGTTCATCGAGTACATGGACGTCGGCACGACCAACGGCTGGCAGCGCCGCGAGGTCGTCCCCGTCGGCGAGATCCTCGCGCGCATCGGCGAGCACTGGCCGCTCGAGCCGCTCGAGCCGTCGGCACAGGGCGAGGTCGCAAGCCGCTATCGCTACGCCGACGGCGCCGGGGAGATCGGCCTGATCCACTCCGTCAGCGCACCGTTCTGTCACGGCTGCACGCGCGCGAGGCTGGCAGCCGACGGCAACCTCTTCACCTGCCTCTTCGCGACCGGCGGCCACGACCTGCGCTCGCTGCTGCGCCGCGGCTGCGACGACGGCCAGCTCGAGGGCGCGCTCGCTTCGGTGTGGACTGGTCGGGCCGACCGCTACTCCGCGGAGCGCTCCGCCTCAGACCCTCGAGCGAACGGCCGAACCGCGGTGGCCGGGCCGGATGGACGGGCGGCGAAGGTCGAGATGTCCTACATCGGGGGTTAGGCCGTCAGCCCCCGGCGATGGCCGGCGGCGAGCCGCTGAGAAGCTTCATCGACAGCAGCAGCGCCGCCGAGGCCGCGACGAGCACGGCCGACAGCGCCAGCGCGGCGGGCAGGTCGATGGCGAACTGGTCGTAGATCGCCAGCGGCGCCGTCTGGGTGACGCCCTGGAAGGAGCCGGCGAACATCAGTGTCGCCCCGAACTCGCCCAGCGCCCTGCCCCAGGCCAGGGCGAGGCCAACCAGCATGCCCGGGCGGGCGATCGGCAGCGCGACCCGCAGGAACGTGGCCCGCTCGCCGGCGCCGAGGTCGCGCGAGGCCTCCAGGTAGCTGCGGTCGACCGCCAGGAACGACGCGTGTGCCTGGCGGATGAAGAAGGGGGCCGAGACGAAGCAGAGCGCGACCACGACGCCGGCCGTCTGCAGCACCAGCTGGATGTGCGCCTGGGCAAGTGCCCCACCCAGGACCCCGTCGGGGCCGAGCGCCACGAGCAGCCCGATGCCGGCCACCGCGGGCGGCAACACCAGCGGCAGCTCGATCAGCGTCAGCAGCACCGCCTGGCCGGGTAGCCTCCGCTGGGCCAGCAGGTACGCGGCGGGCGTGCCGACGAGGACCACGATCGCCATCGCGGCGGTGGTCGTCTCCAGGCTCAGCCGCAGCGCTTCGGTGGCCTGCGGTTCCCCCAGCGCCGAGAGGAGCTTGGCGGGCGGTGTGTGGACGAAGATCGCCACCACCGGCAGCGTCAGGAACAGGATCGTCACGAACAGGCAGGCGCCCAGGAGCAGCGCGAACCACGGCGCACCCCGCCGGCTGGCCCTCGCGTCCGGCGCCGCGCCGAGCGCAGCCACGCCGTCCTCAGCTCGGCGGCGGCAGGAACCCGGCGCTCAGCAGCTGCGCCCTGCCTTCGCCGTTCAGCAGTCCCGCGATGAACTGCCTCGCCTGGGAGGTGTGGGACGAGCCCTTGACGATCGCCACGCCGTAGGCGACCTGCGGCTGCAGCGAGGCCGGCAGGGCGATCGCCCGCACCTGGCCGTCGGTCGCCTTGACGTCGGTCGCATACAGGAACCCGGCGTCGATCGCGCCCTGGCTGAGCTTGCCCACGATGCCGGTCACGTCCGACTCGCGGTCGGCGACGTTGGCCAGCAGCCTCGCCCGCCGAGCGGCGGGCAGGCGCGCGAGCACCTTCTGGGTGTAGTCGCCGACAGGCACCGTCGGGACGCCCACCGCGATACTCACGCCCGGGCGCTCCAGGTCGGCGAGGCTGTTCACCTTCGAGCCGCTCGGCACGGCGATGACCAGCCGGTTGGCCGCGAACACGACCGGCGCCGCGACCAGGCCGTTCGCGAACAGTTTCTCCGGGAGCTTCGTGTTGGCCGAGGCGAAGACGTCCGGGCGCACCCCCTGTTCGATCTGGGCCGCCAGCGCGTCCGATCCGGCGAACGAGTAGCGGACGTCCATCCCCGGCAGGGACTTGGCGTACCGGGTGAACGCCGATCGCAGAGAGGCGGCCGCCGAGACCTCCAGTTCCGGCTTGCCCGAACCTCCGCAGCCGCTAAGAAGGGCCAGCGCGACCGCCGCCGCCGCGAGGAACCGCCCGCACCGGATCATCTGCCGGTCCGTTCGACCATCACAGAGGTGGCCTTGACCAGCGCGGTGGCGCTCACGCCGGGCGCGAGCCCGAGCTCCTGGACCGAGTCGCGGGTGATCGCCGCGGTGAGGAGGAACGGGCCCGCCTCGATCTCCACCAGCGCCATCACGCCGCCGATCTCGACCGAGCGGACCACGCCGGGGAAGCGGTTCCGCGCCGAGGCCGGCGTACCGGTGCTGTGCCGCTGCGGGCGGTCGGCCAGCCGCTGCACCTCGCTCGCCGGGACCCAGCGGCGGCCGCGCTCGTCGCGGCGTGTCTTCAGGCGTCCGGCTCGGTCCCAGCGCCGCAGCGTGTCGACGCTGACGCCGATCGCCTCCGCCGCTCGGCTCAGGGGCATCTCCTCGGGCGGCCGGCCTTGCCTAGGCATCGCCTAGGCATAGCACGTTTCGCCACCCTCGCGCAAGCTGCCCGGGCGCGGCGGCCCCCGGGCGCGGAGCGTCTCGCCGATCTCCGGCTCCCGCGCTGAGGCGATGTCCCGCCCTCTACCCTTGGGAGCCGTGCGACCCCGACCCGTGCCGATCCTCATCTCGCTGGCCGGAGCGTGCCTGATCGGCCTGCTGGTCTACGGGGTCTCGACGCAGTCGGCCAGCCGCACGCTCGACACGCAGGTCCACGAAGGCCAGCGCCCGCGCGCCCCGGACGCGTCCCGCGCGCTGCCCGTGCTGGGCGGCGGCGGCGTCGGTTCGCTGGCCTCCCTGCGGGGCAAGGTCGTGTTGCTGAACTTCTGGGCCTCCTGGTGCGTCCCTGCCAGATCGAGGCGCCGCTGCTGCAGCGCAACCAGGGGACGCTGCGAGCGCGATCGGCGCGACGGTGCTGGGCGTCACCTACCTGGACGCCTCCCCCGACTCCGAAGCGTTCGTGCGGCGCTACCACCTCACCTACCCGAACCTGCGCGACAACGACAACGGCGACTTCGCCCACGCCTACGGCACCGACCAGCTGCCCGAGAGCTTCATCGTCGATCGCAGCGGGCACATCGTCGCGATCTCCCGTGGCGAGATCGAACAGTCCTTCATCGACCAGCGCGATCGCGCTGGCCCGCTCCACATGAGCTCCATCCGCGTCCACACTGGCGCATCGGGCTGCGCGCGCCGCCCGCGCACGGTCCGCGCTGCCGCAGCGGCCCTGGTGCTCGCAGCGCTCGCGCCTGCCGGCGGGCGCGATGCGCTCAGCCCCCCGCACGTCGCTGCCTCAGATCGAACGCCAGGTCATGTGCGTCACCTGCAAGATCCCGCTGAACGTCGCGCAGTCCCCCCAGGCGGACCGCGAGCGGGCCTTCATCCAGTCGCTGATCGACGAGCGGCCGAGGACGAAGCAGCAGATCAAGCGGGCGCTGGTCGATCAGTACGGCTCCTCCGTGCTCGGGCTGCCGGCGGATCACGGTTTCGACGCGACCGCCTACCTGGTCCCGCTGGCGGCCGTTCTGGCCCTTCTCGCGACGCTACTGGTGCTGCTGCCCCGGTGGCGGCGGCGGGCCCGCGAGCAGGATGCGGCCGGCACCCTCCCCCGCCACCGCTGGACGCGCCCGACTCCGCGCGCCTGGAGTCGGACCTGGCCCGCTTCGACTGACCGCCACGGGACCGGCACCGGGACCCTCACATCCGCTCGGGAGCGGAGACGCCCAGCAGGTCGAGGCAGCGGGCGATCGTCGACATCGTGGCCACCGACAGCGCGATCCGGAAGGACTCGACCGACTCGGGCTCCGAGCCGACCACACGACAGTCGCGGTAGAAGGCCGTGAAGCCCTGGGCGAGCTCGAGTGCGTGCGCCGCGATGCGATGGGGCGCACGGCGCTGGACCGCCTCGGCCAGCTCGCCGGGGAAGGACAGCAGCAGCAGGACCAGCGCCCGCTCTGAGGGGTGCAGCGGCGCCGCACCCGCCCCGCCGCCGGCGCCCTCCGACACGCTCGCCACGGCCCTCTCGCACCCGCTCCGCGCCGGCGCGCTCGAGCATCGAGGCGATGCGGGCGTGGGCGTACTGGACGTAGTAGACGGGGTTCTCGTTGGACTGCTGCCGGGCCAGGTCGAGGTCGAGGTCGACGGTCGTGTCGTGCGAGCGCGC
Organism: uncultured Solirubrobacteraceae bacterium; assembly: GCA_963760785.1. Taxonomy (GTDB): domain Bacteria; phylum Actinomycetota; class Thermoleophilia; order Solirubrobacterales; family Solirubrobacteraceae; genus Palsa-744. The sequence goes on from CAVXEL010000005.1 coordinate 118,117, forward strand.
CAGCAGGTACCAGCGGGCGGCGTCGACGCCGATCTCGGCCAGCAGATCGTCGAGCGCTGACGAATTCGCCGGCTCGCTTGGACATCTGGGAGCGCTCCCCCGAGCGCACCAGATGAACCAGCTGCATGATCAGGAGCTCGAGCTCCTCGGGGTCGCCGCCCAGCGCCTGGTAGGCGGCCTTCATCCGCGCCACGTAGCCGTGATGATCGGCGCCCCACACGTCGAGCTGGCGCTGGAAGCCCCGTTCACGCTTGTCCTGGTGGTAGGCGATGTCCGACGCGAAGTAGGTGTGCTCGCCGTTCGAGCGCACCAGGACCCGGTCCTTGTCGTCGCCGAACTCCGTCGTGCGCAGCCACAGAGCGCCGTCGTGACGGTAGGTGTTGCCCTGCTGGGCGAGGATCGCCAGCGCCCGGTCGACGGGGCTGGGGTCGCCTTCGTGGAGCTCGCTCTCGTACTTCCAGTGGTCGAACTCCAGCAGCCTGAAGGCCGCCAGCGACACCTTCGTCCGCTCGAGCATCACCTCGACGGCGGCGCGACCGAGGTCCGCCACGTCGAGCGTCGCGGCGTGCGGGAGCAGCACGGCCAGCTCGGCGACGTACTCGCCGTGATACCCGTCCGCGGGGACCTCCTCGCCGCGGGCCAGGGCGCTGATCGACTCGCCGAATTTTGTGATCTGCGAGCCGGCGTCGTTGACGTAGAACTCCCGCTCGACCAGATGGCCGTGGAAGGCGAGCATGCGCGCCAGCGAGTCTCCGTAGGCCGCGTTGCGGGCGTGGCCAACGTGCATCGGGCCGGTCGGGTTGGCCGAGACGAATTCGACCAGCATCCGTTCGGGGCGGGCCGCGCCGCCGGCTCCGAACCGGCTGCCCGCCCTCAGCGCGCCGGCCAGCGCGTCCCGGCACCAGCGATCGGAGAGAAACAGGTTCAGGAAGCCCGGGCCGGCGACCTCGAAGCGCTCCAGGCTGTCGCCCAGGCGCTGCTTGAGCGAATCGCCCAGCCGCTCGGCCAGCTCGCGGGGCGGGGCGCCGAGCTGCGGCGCGAGCAGCAAAGCGGCGTTCGTCGAGTAGTCCCCGAACTCGGCCCGTTTGGGACGCTCCAGCGTGAGCGCGCGGCGGCCGCTCGCCACGTCCTCCACGTGCTCGGGCGCGCCGTCGCCGCCGTCGAGGCCACGCGCGCTGGCGAGCACCGCCTGCCGGAGGCCGTCCAGGGGGCTCTGCGGACCCCGCGGGTCGGGCTGCGTCTCGGCGGTTGGGGGCTTGGTCATGGGTCCGTTCTCGGGGCTTGCGATACTAGCTGTGTGAACGAGCAAGACTCAGGCCAGGAACGGCACATCAACATCCATCTGTCCCCCGAGATCATGGGGGGCGTATATGCGAACTTCGCGAACGTCAGTCATTCCGACTACGAGTTCACGGTCACCTTCGCCCGCGTCGACCACGAGGTCGAGGCGGACGAGGTCCCCGGGGTGGTCGTCTCGCGCGTCAACCTCTCGCCCCGCTTCATGCGAGAGCTGATCGACGCTATGGAGGACAACTACTCCAAGTGGCTCACCCGTGAGGGCATCAAGAACCTCCCCGAGTACGGCGGCGGAGAGGGCGGAGCGGACGCGACGTAGGAGGCGAGCCGACGCCCTCCGGCGGCGTGAACGTGCCGGAACGGGCCCCTGGCGGGCGCCTTGCATGCGTGCGGCGCCGTGGAACGTGGGCCGATCGGCGGTGTTCCTACCCTGCAGTGATGAAGGTCGCAGTCGTTTCCGACATCCACGCCAACCGGCACGCCTTCGAGGCGACGCTGGACGAGGTCGCATCGAGCGAGGCCGCCGAGCTCTGGTGCCTCGGTGACCTGGTCGGCTACGGGGCCGAGCCGGACGCCTGTGTCGAGCTGGCCCGAGAGCACGCGGCGGTCTGCCTGGCGGGCAATCACGACCTCGCCGTGACGGGCGAGATCTCGCTGGAGGAGTTCTCGCGCGGTGCCAGCGTCGCGGCGCAGTGGACCCGCGAGGTGATCGACCCGGAGAACCTCGCCTTCCTCCGGACGCTCAGCCCGACGGGCGAGGAGAGCGGGATCGGCCTCTACCACGCCAGCCCCCGCGACCCGGTCTGGGAGTACGTGCTCTCGGCTCTGCTGGCCGAGCTGTGCCTGAACCGCCAGGACCAGCGGATCTCCCTGATCGGCCACAGCCACGTGGCTCTGTCCTTCGACCGCCAGGAGGGCGAGCTCGCCTCGGGCGAGCCGCGCCGTGAGGGGACCCGTCTGGACGTCGCGACGGGCGAGTGGCTCCTGAACCCGGGCAGCGTGGGGCAGCCGCGCGACGGCGACCCGCGGGCGTCCTGGCTGCTGCTGGACCTGGACGGGATGGACGCGACCTTCCACCGCGCCGACTACGACATCGCGGGCGCCGCCGCCGCGATCAGGGCGGCGCGCCTACCCGACTCGCTCGCCGAGCGCCTGGAGTACGGTCAATGACGGTGTCCCGCCCGCCCGCTCACCCGCGCCGTCGCGTCGCAGCCGCAGCGAAGGCGCTGCTGGCTGCCACGCTGGGCGCATCGGCAGCGCTGCTGGTCGCGTGCGGCAGCTCGGGCAAGGGACTGATTCCGGCCTCGGCCGGCGGGCCGCTCCAGGGCGACATCGAAGCCGTCTACCAGGCCGCCCAGAACGGGAACGGCAACTGCTCGGCCACCGAAGCGGCCCTGCTGAAAACAGACCAGGACTTCGCCGCGCTTCCCGCCTCGGTCGACTCGGGCCTGCGCAACACGCTGCGCACAGGGATCGAAAACCTCCACAAGGTCGCCAGAGAAGCCTGCGCCCAGCCGATCGCCCAGACGACGACCACGTCCGCCCCGAAGACGACCAGCACTCCCACCACGACGTCTCCGACCACGACGAGCACCCCGACCACACCGAGCACCACCCCGACGACGCCGACCACGCCGGAACACTCCGAAAGCCCCGGCGCCGGCGGCGGTACCCCGGCACCGGGCGAAGGCCTGGGCAAAGCGCCCGGCGAAGGCTCGGGCGGAGCGGGCGCGGAAGAAAACCCCCAGGGCAACGGCGCCGCTCCGGGCAACGGCGCCGGCGGAGCGGAAGGCGCGAAATGAGCGGCCCCGAAGGACGGCCCCAGGAGATCGCCGGGCGCTACCGCCTCGAGGGCAGGCTGGGATTCGGGGGCATGTCCACCGTCCACCTCGCAATGGACCTGCGCCTCGAGCGCCGGGTGGCGGTCAAGCTGCTGGCGGAGCACCTGGCCGACGACCCCGCCTTCGTGTCGCGCTTCCAGCGCGAGGCGCAGGCAGCGGCCCGCCTGATCCACCCGAACATCGTCCAGGTCTTCGACTCCGGGCGCGACCAGGGCAGCGACCAGTACTTCATCGTGATGGAGTACATCGAGGGCTCCTCCTGCGCGGAGATCCTGCGCGACGACGGCTGGGTGGAGGTGCACGAGGCGCTGTCGATCATCGAACAGGCCTGCGAGGGACTCGACTACGCCCACCGCCATGGCGTGGTGCATCGCGACGTCAAGCCCGGGAACCTGCTGCGCTCGCGAGAAGGCGAGGTCAAGCTTGCCGACTTCGGGATCGCGAAGGCCACCGAGCAGTCCAGCATCACCCAGGTCGGATCGGTGCTGGGCACAGCCGCCTACCTCGCTCCCGAGCAGGCCCGCGGCGAGGAGGCAGGCCCGAGCGCCGACCTGTACGCGCTCGGCGTCGTCACCTACCAGCTGATCTCCGGTCGCCTGCCCTACGAGGCGACGTCGCTCACGGAGCTGGCCCTCAAGCAGCAGCAGGAGGAGCCGGCGACGCTCGACACGCTGGTCGCCGCGGTCAGCCCCGAGCTGGCCGACGCGGTCGCGATGGCGCTGGCGCTGGATCCCCGCGACCGCTACAAGACGGCGCACGAGATGCGGCGGGCCCTGCACGACGGCGAGCGGGGGATCGCCCCGGCGCGGCTCGGCGCGGCGAGCGCGGCTCCGGCCACGAGCGCGACCACCGTGCTGGCCAGCGGGCGGCGCCGCGCGGAGCCCCCCACGGCGGCGGTGGCCACCCGCCGGCCGCGGCCCGGGCCGGCGCGGTCGCGACCGGCGGCCCAGCCCCCGGCGCGGGCCAGAGCCGCCCCGCAACGCCGGCCGCGGCAGGCTGGTCGGGATGCTGCTGGCGCTGCTGGCGATCGCGCTGATCGTCGTCGCCGTGGTGGTCCTCAGCTCCGCCCGCGCCGACCAAGGTGATGCTGCGCAACGTCGTCTACTCCGACATCCACGAAGCCTCCTCGGCGCTCCGCCAGCTGATCTCCGAAAACACGAAATAGCCGTTCGGCCCCCGGCCATGGCGGAGTGCCGGGAGAGGGGGCCCGGGACGAGGCGGCACTCTGCGGCATGCTAGGCAGCGCAGATGCTCGCTGCGATCCTCAACGTCGAACACCTGGTCGAAACGGCGGGCTACCCGCTGCTGTTCCTGATCGTGATGTGCGAGTCCAGCGGCGTGCCCGTCCCTGGCGAGACGGGCCTGATCGCGGCTTCGGTGCTCGCCAGCCAGGGGAAACTGGAGATCGTGCCGGTGATCGCCATCGCCGCGGCGGCGGCGATCGTGGGCGACAACATCGGCTATGTGATCGGCCGCAAGGGCGGGCGATGGATCCTCGAGCGTCCCGGTGCCTTCGCGCGTCAGCGGCGCGAGGTGCTGGTGGTCGGCGAGCCCTTCTTCGAACGCCACGGACCCAAGGCGGTCTTCCTCGGGCGCTTCGTGCTGGGGCTGCGGGTGTGGGCCTCGTGGCTGGCCGGCGCGACGCGGATGCACTGGCGCTCCTTCGCGATGTGGAACGCTCTGGGGGGCATCACCTGGGCGACGGCGATCGGCCTGATCGCCTACTTCCTGGGCCACTCGGCCGGCAACGCGATCCAGGCCTTCGGCCTCTACGGCCTGGCGGCTGTCCTGATCGCGATCGTCAGCGGCTTCGTCCTCCACCGCCGCCACCGCGCGCGGCGAGCGGACGACGAGGCGGAGTCGGACCGCTACGAGGCCAGCGTCGAGGTCGACCAGCCGCGACCGGTCGCCGGCGAGCGCGAGGCCGGCGTCGACGTGGACGAGGCGGGCTCGCCCAAGCGCTGAGGCATCAAAAAACCGCCTTGCGGCGGTCGAGGTAAGCCCGGTGCAGCGCGGCTCAGCAGCCGCAGGAGGCGATCCGCTCCCACATGTCCGCCAGGAGCGTCAGCTCCTCCTCGGAGAAGTGGGAGAAGAAGTGCATCCTGACGACGGCCAGGTGCGTGCCCCGGGCTTCCTGGAGCCGCTCACGCCCGGATTCCGTCAGGCAGGCGTAGGAGCCCCGGGCGTCGTGCTGGCACGAACAGCGCACCAGCAGCCCGTCGCGCTCGAGGCGGTCGACCAGGCGGGTCAGCCCGCTGCGCGACAGCTGCGCCTGCTGGGCGAGATCGCACATCCGCATGCGCTCCCCCGTAGCCTCCTCGAGGTGGTGCAGGACCTCGTATGAGGTCAGCGGCAGGCGGTGGGCCCTGTCCAGCTCGGCGTCCAGCCGCTTCGCAAGGCACGCATGCGCCCTGAGCAGACCGCGCCAGGCACGGAGCTCGCCAAGGGTGAGCGCCTCCTGGTCAGGGGCGGGTATCTCCACTGCAGTCGCGCTTGCCATGACGGTCCGAATCGAATCCCTTCTCAGCCGAACATAGCAGCGTCGCCCCTGTGTGGACGGGCGATTCGTGTCATCGCCTGGTGGCCCTCCAGGCCCAGAGCATCATCAGCGGCTGCAGCGGCAGACGCGCGTACAGCGCCCAGCGGGGGATGCTCCTGAACCGCTCCGGCTCGCGGGCCATGTAGAGGTTGGCCGGGAAGATCGCCGCCAGCAGCGCGATCAGGGCCAGACCCGACAGCCGCCTCGTCAAGGGCAGCATCACGCCCAGGCCGCCCGCGAGCTCGGCCACGCCGCTGATCCGCACGACCCGCTGGCTTCGTCCTGGAGCGACGGCGGCACGATCGCTTCGTAGAAGCGGGGGTTGACGAAGTGGTTGACACCGGCGCCGATGAAGAAGGCCGCCAGCAGCCTGCGCGAGAGCGCCCGCCCGAGCACCGCCCTGCGCTCCTGCTCGAAGTCGAGATCGGTCGCTGCCATCCCGGACGCCTCCCCGCGGCCGGAAGGCCGCTGATCTGAAGCTGAAATCTAGCGCTCGGCGATCAGGGAGCGTCCTGTCATCGCCGCCGGCTGGGCGATTCCCAGCATCTCGAGCACGGTCGGGGCGACGTCGGCCAGGATCCCCCCGTCCTGGCGCAGCGAGACGGCCGAGCTCGTGAGGATCGCCGGCACGGGGTTCATCGAGTGGGCCGTGTTGGGGCTGCCGTCCGGCTCGAGCATGTGGTCGGCGTTGCCGTGGTCGGCGGTCACCAGGCAGGCGCCGCCGCTGCGATGGACCGCCGCGACGACCCTTCCAAGGCAGGCGTCGACCGTCTCCACGGCCTTCACCGCCGCCTGGGATCACGCCGGTGTGCCCGACCATGTCGGCGTTGGCGAAGTTGATGATCCCGAAGCGCGGGCGGGTCGTCGTCCATCCCACGCCCCCACGAACGCGTCGGCGGCCTCGGCCGCGCTCATCTCGGGGCCTGTAGTCGTAGGTGGGGACGTCGCGGCGGCGATGGAACCATCTCGCGGCGCTCGCCCCGCTGCGGGGCCTCCTCGCCGCCGTTGAAGAAGTACGTCACGTGCGGGTACTTCTCCGTCTCGGCGACATGCAGCTGGGTCGGCGCCCTCGCCGGCCAGCACCTCCGAGAGCGTGCTGGCGGGGTGTTCGGGGGAGAAGGCGATCGGGTAGGGCCAGCCCTCCTCGTAGCGGGTCAGCGTCGCCAGTCGCGCGACCGGCTCGGCGCCGCCGCGGCCCGGCCAGCCGGGCAGCTCCTCGGCGCGTCCTCGCCGAAGCCCGGCTCGGCCAGCGCGCGCACGAGCTGGCGCATCCGGTCGGGCCTGAAGTTGAAGCAGATGACGCTGTCGCCCGGACCGATCCGGCGCCTCCCGGCCGACCAGGGTGGGCTCGATGAACTCGTCCGTCTCGCCGCGCTCGTAGGCGTCGCGGACGGCCTGCTCGCCGCTGGCGGCGTGGTAGGGGGCTCGCCCGTGCACGAGCATCTCGTAGGCGCGGGCGGTGCGGTCCCAGCGCCGGTCCCGGTCCATCGCCCAGTAGCGCCCCACGACCGAGCCGACCCGCGCCCCCGGCGGTCGCGTCGAGCTCGGCCAGGAAGCCCGCGCCGGCGTGCGGCAGCGTGTCGCGGCCGTCGGTGAAGGCGTGGACGACCACGTCAGCGGGTGGCTGGGGACTCAGCTCGCGGCCCAGCGCGATCAGCGCACGCAGGTGCTCCAGCGAGGAGTGCACGCCGCCGTCGGAGACCAGCCCGAGCAGGTGCACCCGGCGGGCATCGGCGAAGGCCGCCCGCAGGACCTCGTTGCGGGCCAGGCTGCCGTCGGCGACGGCGTCGTCGATGCGCATCAGGTCCTGGCGCACGACCGCGCCCGCGCCGAGGTTCAGGTGCCCCACCTCGCTGTTGCCCATCTGCCCCTCCGGCAGCCCGACCGCCCGTCCGCAGGCCGTCAGCGTCGAGTGCGGGTAGGCGCGCCCACAGCTCGTCGAAGACGGGCGTGGCGGCCAGCGAGATCGCGTTGCCCGGCCCCGGCTCGGCGATCCCCCAGCCGTCCAGCACGATCAGGCAGGCGCGGGGGACCGGGAGCCGCCCCGGGCCGGCCGGGATCGTCATCGCGCGGCCGCTGCCGGCGATCTCGGGCGAACGACTTGGCGTCCAGCGACGCACCCCCGACCAGCGCGCCGTCGACGTCCGGCAGGGCCACCAGCTCGGCCGCGTTGTCCGGCTTGACCGAGCCGCCGTAGAGGATCCTGACCTCCTCGGCGGCGCCTCGTCGCGTCCGGCCACGAGCGCCCGGATGAAGGCGATCGCCTCCTGGGCCTGCTCGGGCGTGGCGACCCGTCCGGTGCCGATCGCCCAGATCGGCTCGTAGGCGATCACCACCTCGGCCAGCCGCTCGGAGGGGACCGCCGCCAGGTCCTCGTTGATCTGGTGGCGCAGCTTGCGTTCGGTCTGCTCGCCGTCGCGCTCTTCCTCGGTCTCGCCGACGCAGAGGATCGGCACGAGGCCGGCGTCCAGCGCGGCCGGCACCTTCAGCGCGAGCGCCTTGTCCGTCTCGCCGAACAGCGCCCGCCGCTCGGAGTGCCCCAGGACGACGCCCCGGACGTCCAGCTCGGTGAGCATCGGCGCGGAGATCTCGCCCGTGAAGGCGCCCTCGGGCTCCTGGTGCATGTTCTGGGCGAAGACCTCGACCCGCGACCCCCTGGCGCTGTCGACCATCGCCCGCAGGTCGGTGAAGGGCACGCAGATCGCCACGTCGACCCCATCGAGCGAGGAGACTCGCGGCAGCAGGCCCTGGATGTACTGCTCGGCCTGCTCTCGGTCTTGTGCATCTTCCAGTTGCCCGCGATCAGCGGCGTGCGGGCAGCCGCCATCAGGACGCCACCTGCGCGCCCCGCAGCGCCGCGACGCCCGGCAGCGTCGCGCCCTCGACCATCTCCAGCGTCGCCCCGCCGCCGGTCGAGAGGTGGTCGACGCTGTCCTCCAGGCCGAAGCGGGCCAGGGCCGCCGCCGAGTCGCCGCCGCCCACGACCGTCAGGCCCGGTGCTTCGGCGACCGCCTCGGCGATCGCCCGGGTGCCGGCGGCGAACGGCTCGTACTCGAACGCGCCCATCGGGCCGTTCCAGAAGACCGTGCCGGCCTCGCGCTATCTGCTCGGCGTACAGCGCCCGGTGCGCGGGCCGATGTCCAGCCCCATCCAGCCCTCGGGGCACCTCGATCCCGTCGAGCTCGCGGTGCTCGGCATCGTCGGCGAGTCGATCGCCGATCACAAGATCGAGCGGCAGCAGCAGCCGCGCATGGCCCGGCCGGGCCGCCGCGGCGAGCGCCTGCCGCGCGTGCTCGACGTCCTCCTCCATCGCACAGCGAGCTCCCGACCTCGTGCCCCTGGGCGCAGAGGAACGGGAAGCACATCGCGCCGCCGATGATGACCGCGTCGGCCAGCTCCAGGAAACGGTCGATGACCGCGATCTTGTCGGCCACCTTCGCGCCGCCGACGATCGCCACCAGCGGGTGGGTGGGGTGCTCGAGGATGCCCTCCAGCGTCTTGACCTCCCGTTCCAGCAGGCGTCCGGCGGCGCTGGGCAGCAGGTGCGCGACGCCCTCGGTGGAGGCCTGAGCGCGGTGGGCCGTACCGAAGGCGTCGTTGACGTACACGTCGGCGAGCTCGGCCAGCGACGCCGGCGAAGTCGGGGTCGTTGGCTTCCTCGCCCGGCTCGAAGCGGACGTTCTCCAGCAGCAGCATCTCCCCATCGCCGAGCGCGTTCGCTCATCGCCCTGACCTGCGGTCCGACGACGCGCCGGGGCGAGCTTCACGGGTGCACCGGTCAGCTCGGCCAGGCGGCTCGCGACCGGCGCCAGCGACAGCTTCGGGTCGGACTTGCCCTTGGGGCGGCCCAGGTGGGAGACCAGCACCAGCCTCGCCCCGGCGGCCCTGAGCTCCTCGATCGTCGGCAGGGCGGCGTGGATCCGCGTGTCGTCCGCGACCCGCGTCCCGCCGTCCTCGCCCTCGCCCAGCGGCACGTTGAAGTCGACCCGCACCAGCACGCGCCTGCCGCGCACGTCGAGGTCGTCAATGCTCCTCATCGACGCTCGCTCCCATCGGTTCGTGCTCCTTCACGATACCCCCGCACCGCGACCCTCCAACCAGCGGCCGGTGAACGGCTCGCGCGGGCGAGTCGGGTCGCTCACCGCCTCACAGGACCTTCTGCACGAGGTCCACCAGGCGGTTGGAGTAGCCCCACTCGTTGTCGTACCAGGCGATCACCTTCGCCATCGTGCCCTCCATCACCGCCGTCAGTTTCGCGTCGACGATCGATGAGAAGGGCGAGGAGACGATGTCGGTCGAGACGATCGGGTCCTCCGTGTAGCTGAGGATGCCCTGCAGCGGCCCGCTCGTCGCGGCCGCAGCGCAGCGCCTCGTTGAGCTCCTCGACGCTCGTCTCCCGGGCGCACTCGACGGTCAGGTCGACGACCGAGCCCGTCGGGACGGGCGCGCGGACGGCGAAGCCGTCCAGCTTGCCCTGCAGCTCGGGGATCACCAGCCCGATCGCCTTGGCGGCGCCGGTCGAGGCGGGGATCAGGTTGATCGCGGCGGCGCGGGCCCGGCGCAGGTCCTTGTGGGGCATGTCCTGCAGCCGCTGGTCGGCCGTGTAGGCGTGGATCGTCGTCATCAGGCCATGGCGGATGCCGACCGTGTCGTTGAGCACCTTCGCGACCGGCGCCAGGCAGTTGGTCGTGCAGGAGGCGTTGGAGATCACGTCGTGGGCCGCGCGGTCGTAGACCTCGCTCGAAGTTCACGCCCAGCACGACCGTCGCGTCCGGGTCGCTCGCCGGAGCGGAGATCACGACCTTCTTCGCCCCGCCCTGCCAGATGCTTGGCGGCGCTGGCGCGATCGGTGAAGAGGCCGGTCGACTCGATCACGACATCGACCCCCAGCTCGCCCCACGGCAGCGCTCCGGGGTCGCGCTCGGCCAGCACCTTCAGCTCGACGCCGTCGACCTCGATCGCGTCATCGCCGCTGGCCTGGACCGTGCCGGGGTAGGGGCCCGAGGATCGAGTCGTACTGGAGCAGATGGGCCAGCGTCGCCGAGTCGGTCAGGTCGTTGACCGCGACCCACTCGATCTCCCCGGCCGCGTCTGCTCCGCGGGCCATCGCGGCGCGGAACGCGTTGCGGCCGATGCGACCGAAACCGTTGACTCCCACCCGTACGGCCATGCAATGCCTCCTGAAGCGAAAATGAACGATGCCGGGCCTCTGGAGCACCTGCTCCATCGCCCGGCGTGCCGGCGTGAGGGTATCAGCGAGGTCCTCCCGCCGCGTCTGTCAGAGATCCGCCCGGCGGCGCCGTTCGGCGGAAACCACCACCTCGGCTAGGAGCCGCGCGGCGCCCGGTCGATGTCGCGGTGGGCGACCGTCACGTCGAGGTCGAGATGGTCGTCGATAACGCTCCGCCAGGCGCTCGGCGATCGCTACGGAGCGGTGGCGGCCGCCGGTGCAGCCGACGGCGACCATCAGGTGGGCCTTGCCCTCGGCCACGTACTGCGGCAGCAGGAAGTCCAGCAGCGGGTCGAGGCGCTCGTAGAGCTCCACCAGCCGGCCGTCGCGGCCGATGTAGTCGACGACCCGTTCGTCCAGTCCGGTCAGTTCGCGCAGCTCGGACTCGTAGTGCGGGTTGGGCAGGAAGCGGACGTCGAAGCACCAGGTCCTCGTCGCGCGGCGGCCCGTGCTTGAAGCCGAAGCTCATGAACGTCACCGCCAGCCTGCCGACCGTCTTGCGGGGCAGGAACTCCTCGGCGATCTTCTCGCGCAGCATCGACGCCGACATGCCGGTCGTGTCGATCACCAGGTCGGCCCGCTCGCGCAGCGGCGCCAGCAGCTCGCGCTCGGCCGCGATGCCCGCCGCGACGCTGCCCTCGGGTGCCAGCGGGTGACGGCGGCGGGTCTCCTTGTAGCGGCGTGACAAGGGACTGCTCGGAGGCCTCCAGGAACAGCACGTTGTGGTTGAGCCCGAGCGCGTCGAGGTCGTCGACGACCGCCTGCAGGCCCTCGAAGTAGACCCCGCCGCGCACGTCCGAGACGACCGCCGCCCGCTCGACCTTGGTGCCCTTGTGGACGAACAGCTCGACCAGCGAGCGGATCATCTCCGGTGGCAGGTTGTCGACGCAGAAGTAGCCCGCATCCTCGAAGACGTTCATCGCCGTCGACTTGCCCGCGCCGGAGAAGCCGGTGATCACGACCAGGTCCTCCAGGCGCGAGTCCAACTCCGGCTTCTCGGATCTGGCGCCGGCGGCTCGAAGCGGGCGCAGGGGCCTGATGACGGCCATCGCAACGCCATTGTGCCGCGCCGGGCGGACAGCGCGGTGAAGATCCTGCGCCCTCAGCCGGCCCTGTGGAGGAGCTCGTGAGGTCCGCGGCCACCTTCGCCGGCAGGCCGGGGACCGGCTGCAGCTCCTCGCGCGAGGCGGCGACGATCGCCTCGGGGGAGCCGAAGTGGGCGAGCAGCGCGCGCTTGCGCGACGGGCCCGATCCCGGGCAGCTCGTCGAGCATCGAGCTCGTCATCGCCCGATCGCGGCGGCTGCGGTGATGGGTGATCGCGAAGCGATGCGCCTCGTCGCGGACCCGCTGCAGCAGCTGCAGCTCGGGCGTCGAGTGGTCGAGGACCAGCGGTGCCGAGCGCCCGGGCTGGAAGACCTCCTCGATCCGCTTCGCCAGCGAGACGACCGCCACGCCGCGCTCGCGGAAGCCGCGCAGCGGCCCCAGCCCGGCCGCCAGCTGGCCCTTGCCGCCATCGATCACGACGAGGTTCGGCAGCGCCGCGAAGCTCGCGATCGTAGGCAGGGTCGTGCGGGGAGATGTCGGCCTGGCGTTCCCACTGCGCGTAGCGGCGTTCCAGGACCTCTGCCATCGAGGCGAAGTCGTCGGGGGCGCCCTCGGTGGAGCGGATCTTGAAGCGGCGGTAGTCGGACTTCTTCGGCGCCCCGCCCTCGAAGACGACCATCGAGGCGACCGTGTGGGTGCCGCCCAGGTTCGAGATGTCGAAGCACTCGATCCGGATCGGCGGCGCGTCCAGGCCGAGCGCCAGCGCCAGCCCCTCCAGCGCCTCCACCCGTGCCCTGCCGGCGTCGCTCGGAGCGCAGCTTGTCCTGGTCGAGAGCAAGGCGGGCGTTGCGCTCCGCCAGCTCGAGGATGCGCCGCTTCTCGCCGCGCTCGGCGGCCCGCAGCTCGACCGGTCCGCCGCGCCGGCTGCTGAGCGCGTCGGCCAGCACGGGCCGCGCGCCGACCTCGCGCTGGACGAACGATCAGCGGCGGGATCGAGATCTGGCCGTCGTAGTACTGGAGCATGAACTCCTCGGCCACCTCGCCCAGGTCTCGCTCGGTCTCGTTGGAGAGGTAGAAGGACTGGCGGTCGGAGAGCACGCCGTCGCGCACCTGGAACACCTGGGCATTGGCCTCCCGTCCGTCCACCGCGACGGCGATCGCGTCGAAGGTCCGTCGAGTCGCCGACGACCCGCCGCCGCTCGAGCAGCGAGCGGACCGCCTGCAGCCGGTTGCGCTCGATGGTGGCCTGCTCGAACTCCTCGCGCGGCGGCCGCCTCGCGCATGCGCTCCTCGAGGTCGCGCTCGATCGTCGCGAAACGCCCCGAGAGGAAGTCGATCACGCCGTCGATCCCGGCGCGGTACTCCTCGCGGGTGACGTAGCCGACGCAGGGCGCTCCGCAGCGCTTGATGTAGTAGTCGAGGCAGGGGCTGCCCGAGCGCCGGCCCGGCTCGACGCCGGTGCAGGAGCGGAACATGAACACCTTTGCCAGCACCTCCAGCGTGGAGCGGACCCGTTTGGCGTTGGAGTAGGGGCCGAAGTAGGCCCGCCCGGAGCGGTGGCGCTCGCGGGTGAAGTAGACCCGCGGGTAGGCCTCGTCGAGGGAGATGCCGATGAAGGGATAGGACTTGTCGTCGCGCAGCCGGATGTTGAAGCGCGGCCGGTACTGCTTGATGAAGCTCTGCTCGGCCAGCAGCGCCTCGGCCTCGCTCGCGACGACGACGCACTCCACCGACGCGACCGCCGCGATCATCTCTGCGTGGCCCGTTGAACCCGATCCCCGCCCGCCCCCCTGCGCCTTCGAGAAGTGCGAGGCGACACGCTTGCGCACCGACTTGGCCTTGCCGACGTAGATGACCCGCCCCGAGGCGTCCCGGAACAGGTAGACGCCGGGCTGGTCCGGGAGCGCCCGGCGCTGCTCGGCGAGCCCGGGCGCTCCTGCGCCCTTGCGGCTGGACTTCCGATCGGCGCTCGTTGCCGGCACGCACCGAGGATAGGAGCACGGGGAGGCCGGGCGGGAGGGCCCACCGGGAGCGCGGGACGGGCGGGGGTTCCCCTAGGAGTAGCTGCGGGAGTGGCGGTAGACCTCGAGCAGCGCGTACAGCACCAGGCCGACCAGGACGAACCATGCGAGCTCGCCGAGACCGGTCTGCCACATCCTGGTTCGGGACATGTAACAGAAGACGGCCAGCGCGAGCCCGCCGTAGAGCAGCCCGCGGTGGCGGTCTCCCAGCGCTGTCAGCCGAAACTGGTTTTCGCGGTACAGGCGCAGACCGAGGTAGGCGATCGCGATCCCGAAGACGGCCCAGAGCGCAGCTTCGAACGCCGATGCCACGCGGCCCCCGCCGGGGATGAAGTAGACGGCTGCGCCGATCGCCACGACGATCGCGACGTTGCGGGCCGTGCGCGTCCTGTCCATGCCCCGAGTCTAGTCTCGCGAGCCAGAAGTTGGGCGCGAGTTTGCCGGATGGATGGGCATGGCCGACGTTCGACGGCGGCGCCGTGCGCACCGGTGGCACGTGAGGCGACGGCGGCGGGGCGTCAGAGGCGGGCAGGCCCGGGAAACGCCGTCGAACTTCCGACCCGCGACACTGGATCAGTCGATCAGCTCCTCGAGCTGCGCGTAGGCCGTCTCGACGGCCCGTTGGGCGGCCGTGTGGCGGGCTTCGGACTTGGCAGCCTCGTAGCGGGTCGCCCATGCAGCCGGGTCGGCCAGCTCCCGTTCGAGCGTCACCAGTGCGGCCTCTGCCTCCTCGACCGCCCGCTCGGCCCTCTCCTGGGCGCTGAGCCGGTTCTTCGACGGGCCCTTCGGCCTGGCGCGACCCTTCTTCGCGACGCCCTCGAGCTGCCCGTTTCCCGTAGCCGGGGCGCGAGCGCCGTCGGAGCGCTCCCGTTCGGGTGCAGGCGCGATCGCCCTGGTGGGCCCCGGAGTCGCCCCGCGCTCCTCGCGGACCCGTACGTACTCGGCCCAACCGCCCTGGTAGCTGTGCAGCGTCCCCTCCTCGACCGCGATCGTGCGGCTGCCGACCGCGTCGAGCAGGGCGCGGTCGTGAGAGACCAGCAGGATCGCGCCCGGGAACCCGCGGAGCGCATCCTCGAGGGCCTCGCGGCTCTCGATGTCGAGGTGGTTGGTGGGCTCGTCCAGGATCAGCACGTTCGGGGCCTGGCGGTCGGCGCCGACGAGCACGGCCAGCGACAGCCGGCGGCGCTCGCCGCCGGAGAGGCCGATGAGCGGTTTGTCGACCTCCTCGCCCGAGAACAGGAAGCGGCCGAGCAGCGCGCGGGCCTTGTTCGGAGTCAGCCCGGTCGCGCGCTGCGCGGCTTCCAGCACGCTCTGCTCGGGCGGCCCTCCCGCGCCGAGCTCCTCGGCGTGCTGGGAGAGGAAGCCGAGTTTCACGTTGTGTCCCGTGCTGAGCTTCCCCGCGGCCAGCTCGCGGCGCCCGGCCAGCGTCTCGATCAGCGTCGTCTTGCCCGTTCCGTTTGGCCCGACCAGCGACACGTGCTCGCCGCGCTCGAGCCACATCTCCGCGTGGTCGAGCAGCACGACCGGATCGCCACCGGCGTCCCCTCCGATCTCCACGCGCCCGTCGGCCAGCTCGAAGATCACGCGCCCCGAGCGCTGAGGGCTGGAGAAGGCGAACTCCAGACTTCGTCCCTCCTGGGGGTCCCTTTCGATGCGCTCCATCTTGGCCAGCTGCTTGACCCGCGACTGCGCCTGGCGGGCCTTGGTCGCCTTGTAGCGGAAGCGCTCGATGAAGCGCTCCATCCGCTCGATCTCCGCCTGCTGGCGCTCGATCGACCGGCCCAGCGCGATCTCCCGGGCGGCCTGCTCTCGCCGCCACTGGTGCCAGCTGCCCGGGAAGAAACGCGAGCGTGTCGGCGCGCTGCCGTACAGCTCCAGCACCGCCGTCCCGACCGCCTCCAGGAACCAGCGGTCGTGGGCGACCAGCACGACGGCCGCGTCGAGGTCGGTCAGGGTCTGCTCGAGCCATTCCAGCGACTCGATGTCCAGATGGTTCGTGGGCTCGTCGAGAAGCAGCACGTCCGCGCCGGTGGCCAGCGCCCGCGCCAGCGAGGCGCGCGTCAGCTGCCCGCCCGAGAACGTGTCCAGAGGGCGGTCGAGGTCGCCGTCGCGGAAGCCCAGGCCATGAGCCATCGCCGTTGCCCGTCCCCGCCAGAGATAGCCGCCGCGGGCCTCCAGCCGTGCCTGCGCGGCGGCGTAGCGGGCGAGCGTGGCCTCGTCGTCCTCCCCGGCCGCCATCCGGCCCTCGAGCACCGCCAGCTCGGCCTCGATCGCCAGCTCCTCGGCGCATCCCGAGAGCAGGTAATCGCGCAGCGCCATCCCCCGCTCGCGGGGAGGGCGCTGGTCGTGCAGGGCCAGGCGCACACCCTTCGCGATCGAGAGCTCGCCCCGGTCGATCGCGGTCTCCCCGGAGAGCATCCTCAGCAGGGTCGTCTTGCCGGCGCCGTTGCGGCCCGCGACGGTGATCCGTTCGCGGCGCTCCAGCTTGAACGAGACCCCGCGCAGCAGGGGTTCGCCGGCGATGTCCTTGTGCAGGTCCGAAGCGGTAAGCAGAGCCATCGGCTGATGATGGTAGGGGGGGATCGGTGCCCGCCCGCCCCCGCCTGAGATAGGATCGACGCTGATGCGCAACCGCCTGCTGAGAAGGATCGTCCCCTTCGCTCTGCTGCTCGTCCTGGTGCTCGCACCGGCCGCCCAGGCGGAAAACGACGGCCGTGGCTTCTACGGCGCGACCAACGACAAGGTCGTGACGAACTTCGGCTTCGGCCTGATCATCTTCTTCCCCGTGTTCGTGTTCTTGATGAGCATGCTGCAGGGCAGACTTGAGAAGCGCAAGGAAGCGCGCAAAGCGGCCGAGAAGCAGCTGCGCGCCCTCGAATCGCGCGGCGGCTGGTAGGCCCGCCGGCGGGCATGGCCGAGCCCCAGGCGGGCGGGCCCGAGCCCAGGGCGGTCACCTATGAGCGCCGTGGCTCGGCCGCGCTGATCACGATCGACCGGCCCCACCGGCGCAACGCCGTCGACGGGCCCACAGCCGAAGCTCTGCACGAGGCCTACCTGCGCTTCGAGGCCGACGATCAGGCTCGTGTGCTGGTCGTGACAGGAGCCGGCGGCATCTCCTTCTGCGCCGGCGCCGACCTGAAGGCCACCGAGACGATGGCTCCGCGCCTGATGAGCGAGGAGGGTCCGATGGGCTTCACCCGCCTCACGCCATCCAAGCCGACGATCGCGGCGATCTCGGGGTTCTGCCTGGCGGGCGGCCTGGAGATAGCCCTGTGGTGCGACCTGAGGATCGCAACCCACAGCTCGCGCCTCGGCTATCCCGAGCGCCGCTGGGGGGTGCCCCTGATCGACGGGGGCACGCAGCGTCTGCCCCGCATCGTGGGGATGGGGCGGGCGCTGGACCTGATCCTGACGGGCCGGATCCTCGACGCGGCCGAGGCGCTCGCGATCGGCCTGGTGACCGAGCTGGTGCCGGACGGCGAGCATCTCGAGCGCGCGCTGGAGCTCGCCGATGGACTGGCCCGCTTCCCGCAGCGCACGATGCTCGCCGACCGCCGCGCCGCGATCGAGGGATTCGGCATGCCGCTGGCGCAGGCGCTCACGCTGGAGGCGCAGGCGGGCCCGGAGGTCTTCGAGGACGGGGCCCGTGGCGCGGCGCGCTTCGCCGCCGGCGAGGGCCGGGGCGGCGAGGGCGCCGGCGCCTGATCGGGCCGCGGGGCGGCGCTTCGCTGTAGGCTCTGGCCGGGATGGCGTATTTCGTCACAGGAGCGACCGGCTTCATCGGGCGTCGCCTGGTCGAGGGGCTGCTTTCGAAACGGCAGGGCGAGGTGTACGTGCTCGTCCGGGAGAGCAGCCAGGGCCGCCTGGACGAGCTCCTCGAGCACTGGAAGATCGTCGCGGGCGCCTCGGCCGCCACAAGGGTCAAGCCCGTCGTGGGCGACCTGCGCCGGCCGTTGCTCGGGATCGAGAGCGACCAGGTCGCCGAGCTGCGGGGCAAGGTCGACCACTTCTTCCACCTGGCGGCCGTGTACGACATGACGGCGCCGGCCGAGCGCAACACGGCCGTCAACGTCGGCGGCACGACGCACGCAGTCGAACTGGCCCGGGCGCTGGACGCCGGCTGCCTGCACCACGTCTCCTCGATCGCCGTCGCGGGGCAGTACCGGGGCGTGTTCGACGAGACGATGTTCGACGAGGGCCAGCGCCTGCCCTCGCCCTACCACCGCACCAAGTTCGAGTCCGAGCGGATCGTCCGCGATCAGCCCTACGTGCCCTGGCGCGTCTACCGCCCGGGGATCGTCGTGGGCGACTCCAAGACGGGCGAGATGGACAAGATCGACGGTCCCTACTACTTCTTCAAAGCGATCCAGCGGACGCGACGGCTGATCCCCGAATGGGTGCCCCTGGTCGGCCTGGACCTCGGGTACACCAACGTGGTCCCCGTCGACTGGGTCGCCGCGGCCCTGGAGCACATCGCGCACGAGCCCGACCTCGACGGCCAGGCCTTCCACCTGACCGACCCGCGCCCCCAGAAGGTCGACGACCTCATCAACGAGCTCGCCGCAGCCGCCCACGCGCCACACTTCGCGGTCAGCATCGACAAACGCATCACCAACCCGCTGCCGAGGTGGCCGCTGGCCCTGACCTTTGCCCTGCCGCCGTTCAAGCAGGCGCGCAACCTCGTCCTGCGCGAGCTGGGCATCCCGCTACAGGTGCTGGAGCACATGGAGCTGGTGCCCCGCTTCGACAACCACGACGCGGCTCGCGCGCTGGCCGGCTCGCCGCTGGAGCAGCCGCCGCCCCTGCACGACTACGCCGCGAAGCTGTGGGACTACTGGGAGCGCGAGATGGAGCCCGACTCGGGGCGCGGTCGGAGCCTGAAAGAGGCACTGAACGGCCGTACGGTGATGATCACCGGGGCCTCCTCCGGCATCGGCCGCTCGACCGCCCTGAAGGTGGCCGCCGCGGGCGGCGTGCCGTTGCTGGTGGCGCGCAACGTCGAGAAGCTCGAGGAGGTCCGGGCGGAGATCGTCGCGTCGGGCGGCACCGCCTTCGTGTACGCGGCCGACATCTCCGACATCGAGTCGATCGAAGGGCTGCTCGAGCGCGTCCTGGCCGACCACCGCAACGTGGACATGCTGGTCAACAACGCCGGGCGCTCGATCAGGCGCTCGATCGCCCTCAGCTACGACCGCTTCCACGACTTCGAACGGACGATCCAGCTCAACTACTTCGGTGCGGTGAAGCTGATCATCGGGCTGCTGCCGCACATGCGCGAGCGCGGCTCGGGTCACATCGTCAACGTCTCCTCGATCGGCGTCCAGACGAACCCGCCCCGGTTCTCCGCCTATGTCGCCTCGAAGGCGGCCCTGGACGCGTTCACGCGGGTCGTCGCCTCGGAGGTGATCGGCGACGGGGTGACGTTCACGACGATTCACATGCCGCTGGTCCGCACGCCGATGATCGCCCCGACGAAAATGTACGACGCCTTCCCCACGCTCAGTCCCGAGGAGGCGGCCGACATGATCTGCGAGGCGCTGCGGGCACGTCCCAAGGAGATGGGCACGAGGCTGGGGAAGTTCGGAGAAGTCGCCTACAGCCTGTCGCCGAGCATGGTCGACCGGCTGCTGCACCTGGCCTACCGCGTGTTCCCCGACTCGGCCGCGGCGAAAGGCGAGCGCGACGTCGAGGAACACGTCTCGTTCGAGCAGATCGCCATGGCCACGCTGACCAGGGGCGTGCACTGGTAACAGCGGACCGCCCGCGCGCGCCTGAGATGATCGGGCCGTGAGCGAATCCAGCCCGGCGATCGAGGTCAGCGCGCTGCGCAAGCGCTACGGCGAGTTCGAAGCGCTCCGCGGGGTCGACATCACCGTCCAGCGCGGCGAGGTGTTCGGGCTCCTGGGCCCCAACGGGGCCGGGAAGACGACGACGGTGGAGATCCTCGAGGGCTACCGGAGCCGTACCGACGGCGAGGTCTCCGTGCTCGGCGAGGACCCCGCCCGGCGCTCGCTCGAGCTGCGCAGGCGGATCGGGATCGTGCTCCAGTCGGGCGGTATATACGGCCACATCACCCCGCGCGAGGCGCTGGCCCACTGGGCGGGCTTCTACCCGCACCCGCGCGAGGTCGATGAGGTGCTGGACCTGGCCGGGCTGCGCGAGTGCGCCGACGTTCCCAGCCGCAGGCTGTCGGGTGGTCAGCTGCGCCGGCTCGACTTCGCCCTGGCGCTGGTCGGCGACCCGGAGCTGATGTTCCTGGACGAGCCGACCACCGGCTTCGACCCCGAGGCGCGCCGTGCCGCCTGGGAGACGATCCGCTCGCTGCGCGACCTCGGCAAGACGATCCTGCTGACGACCCACTACCTCGACGAGGCCCAGGAGCTGGCGGACCGGGTGGCGATCGTCAAGGACGGGCGGATCCTGGTGATCGGGCCGCCCCGCGAGCTCGGCGTCGACGGGATGGGCGGCACAGAGCGCTACCGCGTGAGCTACCGGGACGCGGCGGGCGAGCTCGTGGAGCTGGAGACGGAGGACCCCACCGCGCTGCTCGCGGAGCTCGCCGCACGGGCGCTCGCCGAGGGCTGGCGACTCGAGGAGCTGTCGGTCGGGCGCCCCTCGCTGGAGGACGTCTACATGGAGCTGACGGCCGATGCCTGAGACGATCGTCCTCGGCTGGCGCCAGTACCGCCTGGAGCGACGGATGTTCTGGCGCAACCCGAGCGCCGCCTTCTTCAACTTCGCGCTGCCCCTGTTGTTCCTCGCGGCGGGCGGCGCGATCCTGAGCGGCAGCCAGCACGACCTGAACCTGCTGGTGCCGGCGATCGCGGGCATGGCGATCATGGCCACGACCTTCACGGCGCTCGCCTACAACATCGTGTTCCTGCGCGAGCGCGGGGTGCTCAAGCGGATCCGCGGCACGCCCCTGCCGACGGTGTCCTACTTCGGCGGCGTCGCCGCCAGCGCCTTCACGAACGCCGCCGTGCAGATCGCGATCGTGATCGTGGCCGGCCGTGTCCTCTTCGGCATCGGCTGGCCGCAGCACTGGTTCGAGCTGGTCGTGTTCGTTCTCGCCGGGGTGATCAGCCTGGCGGCGCTGGGTGTCGCCTTCGCCCACGTGATCCCGAACTTCGAGTCGACCGCCGCCTACGTCAACGCGGTCTTCCTCCCGGTCGTGTTCGTGTCCTTCTACGTGTTCGACTCCAAGAGCGCGCCAGGGTTTCTGCGCAGCATCGCCGAAGCGCTGCCGCTGAAGCCGCTGATCTCCGGCTTGTCGGGGGCGATGGTGACCGGCGCGGGACTCTCCAGCAACCTCGATGAGCTGGCCGTGATCGGGCTGTGGGGCGTGTTCGGCGTGTTCCTGGCGGTGCGGGGGTTCTCGTGGGAGGGGTCGAGCAGGTGAGCCGAGCACCCGGCCCGGTGGCGGACAGCATCTTCACCACCGACGGCCGACGGTTCCTGCCCACCGAGCTGGCCCGCGGACCGTGGGACCCGCACGCGCTGCACGGGGGCGCGCCCGCGGCGCTGATCGTCGCCGCGCTCGAGCGCCACGAGCCCCAACCCGAGACCCACCTGGCCCGTCTGGGCTTCGAGCTGCTGCGTCCGATCCCGTTCGCGCCGCTGCGGGTCTCGACCCGCACGCTGAGGCCGGGCCGGCGGGTGCAGGAGCTGGCTGCCGAGCTGCATGCCGACCTCGACGGGGCGGGCGAGCAGCTGATCTGCCGAGCCACCGCACTGCGGGTTCGAGAGGTTCCGCCCGACCTACCGGAGCTGCCCGAGGGAGCGCTGGCGCGGGAGACCATGCCCGGGCCGCAGCAGGGTCGGCCTGTGCGCTTCGCCCTGTCAGAGGACGACGGTGTCAGCTTCGCCGCAACCGCGATGGAGATGCGCTGGCTCGACGATCCCCGCGCACTTGGGCCGGGACGGGTATGGATGCGGCTGCGGCCGCAGCTCGTCCCCGGCGAGGAGACGACGCCGCTGGCCCGCCTGGCGGCGACGGCGGACTTCGGCAACGGGATCAGCGCCTCCCTGCCGTTCGAGCGCTTCCTGTTCATCAACGCCGACCTGTCGATCCACCTCCATCGACCGCCGCGTGGGGACTGGATCGGCATCGAGGGCCGGACGCTGCTCCACCCTCGCGGCACGGGCCTGGCCGAGAGCGTCCTGCACGACCTCGACGGACCGGTCGGCCGCGCGTTCCAGACGCTCGTGGTCGCACCGCGATGATCCTGCCAACCCGCGGCGCCCGCCCGTTCCGCGGGGTATGCGATCGGGATGTCCGCTTTGCGGGCGCTCTAGTCTGGTGCCATGGACCCGATCGACCCCTCGCTCAGGATCCGCATGGTGCAGCTGGCTGTGGCCGATCTGGATGCCAGCGTCGATTTCTACGAGCGGGTCATGGGCTTGGGAGTGATGGCTCGCGAGCCCGGACGAGCGCTGCTGGGGGGCGATCCCTCCGATCCGTCCCTGGAGCTCGTCGCACTCGAGCGGCCTGTGCCCGTGCCGGCCGGCAGCACCGGCCTCTTCCACGTTGCCTGGCTTCACCCGGACCGCGAGGCACTGGCTGAGACGGTGCTGCGAATCGCGCGCGCCCGCTGGCCGTTGGAAGGAGCCTCCGATCATGGCGTCTCCGAGGCGCTCTATCTCAGCGATCCCGATGGGCTGGGGATCGAGATCTACGCCGACCGTCCCCGGGAGCTCTGGGAGCGGCCGGCCGACGGCCACGGCGTGAACATGGTCACGCTGCCGCTCGACCTCGACGACCTCCTGGCCGGCGCCTCGCGCGAACCGGCGCCGCGCGTCGCGGCGGGAACGGGGATCGGCCACGTCCACCTGAAGGTCGCCAATGTGCCGCGCAGCGAGGGCTTCTACGCGGGGCTCGGCTTCGAGGAGCAGGCCCGCATGCCCTCGGCGGCCTTCGTCTCGGCGGGCGGCTATCACCATCACCTGGGGATGAACTCCTGGCAGAGCGCCGGCGGTACGCCCGCTCCGCGGGACGCGCCGGGTCTGCGGCGCGTGGACTTCGAGCTGAGCGACCGGCCTGCCCTCGCGGCCCTGGCCGGCGCTGCGCAGACGCTCGACGTCGAGCCGGCGGGCGGTGCCGACGGAGACGCCGTCTCGCTGACCGATCCCGACGGCCTGGCGCTGCGCTTCACGGCGCGCGAGAGCTGAGCTGCTCAGGCGCTGGCCGCGCTGAGGCGCTCGAGCTCGGACGGCGAGAGCTCCAGCTCGACCGACTGGAGCACCTCGGCGAGCTGCGCGGGGGTCCTGGCGCTGGCGATCGGCGCCAGGACCGTCGGCTGCGCTCGGAGCCACGCGAGGGCGACCGCCGCGTCGCTGACGCCATGCGCGGCGGCGACCTCGTCGAGCGCCCGGAGAACGGCGAAACCCCGCTCGTTGAAGTAGAGGTCGCGCACCCCGCCCGCCCGAGGGCTCTCGACACGAGGGCCGTCGGCCCGGTACTTGCCGGTCAAGAAGCCACGGGCCAACCCGAAGTAGGGCATGCAGGCAAGGCCGTAGCGTTCGCACACCGCCCTCAGCGGCCCCTCGTAGCCGCCGCGCTCCATCAGGTTGTAGTGGGGCTGGAGGGCGACGTAGGAGGCCAGTCCCGCCTGGGTGCCCAGCTCCATCGCCTCGGCGAGCCGCTCGGCGCTGTAGTTGGAGGCGCCCGCATGGCGGATCCTGCCCTCGGCGATCAGCGCCGCGAACGCTCCGAGGGTCTCCTGCAGCGGCGTGTCGGGGTCGTCCTGGTGGGCGTAGTACAGATCGATCTGCTCGATTCCCAGCCTCTCCAGGGACGCTGCGGCGCCGCTCGCGATCGTCGCCGCCGACAGCCCACGGTGATCCTCGGCGCATGCCGACCTTGGTGGCGATCACGAGCTCGTCGCGGTTCCCCCGGGCGGCGATCCAGCGCCCGATGATCTGCTCGGAGGAGCCGGCGCCCTCCGGACCACGGCGGCCGTAGCTGTCGGCCGTGTCGATGAAGTTGCCGCCCGCCTCGCGGTAGGCGTCGAGCACGGCGAAGGACTCCCGCTCGTCCAGCGTCCAGCCGAACACGTTCCCGCCGAGGCAGAGCGGAAAGACGTCGAGGTCGGTGTCGCCGAGGCGCGCGATGCAGGCAGAGTACCCCTCGGCTGCATCCCGCAGCGGCCGATCGGCCGGCAGCGGCCCGGATTTTAAGCCGTGCTTCAGAAACGAGGGTGACCGTGTCAGAGGGAGGAAGCGACCCTCATCGGAAGGAGAGATCCATGGCCAGAATCATCGTGACCGCCGACTTCGCCGGCGGGAGCTCTCGATCGACGCCCGCGGATCGGGTGCCGGTCTTGCTCGACGAGCAGGTCAGCTCGGTGCACCTCTGCGACGGCCATGCGGCCGAGCAGCTGATCCAGCGCCTCGCCTGGGCGGTGAACGACGCCGAAGACGCCGAGCGCGCGCCGCAGACAGCACGCGCCGGGTGAGCCCAGCCGCCCACGGGATCGGCGGCCGCAGCCCCGGGCCGGCCGATCGCCGGGGGCGGGCACGTGGCGGGGGCCCGGTCTCCTCTGCGGCTTCGCGCGAACCTGCGCCACGCCCGGGGCGGCTCAGAACGGCTCGCCGAGCACCTGCACCGTCCCGTCCGGCCACACCGCGTCCGGCGCAAGGGGGCGCCACATCGCGGCCAGGGGCATCACGATGCGGCCCGTGGGCTGCTCGGCGGACACGGGCGCGGTGATCGCAGCGAACCCCAGGCGCTCGTAGAGAGGGATCAGCTCGCTGCGGCAGAACAGCATCGCGTGGGCGGGCCCGAGCCGCTGTGCGACACGCAGGATCTCCTCGACCACCACGCGAGCGAGGCCCTGGCCCCGCGCCCTCGGCGTGACGATCACCGCTCCGATGCCGACCACGGGGAAGGCCTCGCCACCGCCCACGGCCACATCGGCAACCACGGCGCCGGCGATCGCCAGCAGTTCACCGTCGGCATCGCGTACGCCCACGTGGCGATCCTTGTCCGCCCAGGAGAGATCTTCGGCGATCCCGCCCCACGACTGGTGCTCGCCGCCGTGCAGCGCGTTCCACTCCTCGGGGCCGACTCGCTCCAGCTCGATCGCCTGCACGGCCGCGACTCTACCCCGCAGGGAACCGCAGGCGGGAGACCCGTCGTCGCGGCCGCCGCTGCAGCCGTCGAGTGCGACGTCGCGGCTCAGCGCCTGCGGCCCATCGCGAAGCTCTGGATCGGCGGCGCGGCGGCGCGCATGCTCGAGCCGACCTCGGCGCCGTCGGCCTGCTCTGCGGGCCGGCCGCTGGCCGGGACGCGCAGGCGGTGCACGTCCCCCCGGCAGACGGCCCCTCGTGCCAGCTCCGCGTCGAGGAACCGTTCCAGCGGCTCGAGCTCCCGCACGAGCAGGTTGATCACCGGGCGGATGACCTCCTCATCGCGATGGTCGCCGGGCGCTGCGCTCCAGAGAGCCCGCGGCGCTCCCTCCTGGTGTCGCTCGAGGCGGCCACGGGCCAGCAGCAGCGGCTCGGCGCGGGCGAGGTGGCGGTGACGCTCGTAGACATCCCTTGGGACGATCAGGTTGACCGTCCCGTACTCGTCCTCGAACAGCAGGAACATCGTCCCGTTGGCCGTCCCCGGCCGCTGCCTGGCGATCACCAGGCCGGCCAGGGCGACGTCGCAGCCGACCGGCAGCCGGGGGAGCTGGGCGCTGGTGGCGAGCTTGGGCACGTTCAGCCGCTCGCGCAGGATCGCCATGGCGTGGTCGCCGATCGTCACGCCGCTGGTCGAGTAGTCGGCGATCAGGCGCTGCCAGCGCCCCAGCCGGCGCAGGCCGGGCGCGGCGGGCAGCTCGAGCGGCAGCGCCAGCTGGCTGGCGGAGCCGCCGCGTCGGCCTCCCGCCTCCAGCGTCATGGCCGGGGCGGCCAGGCCGAGCTGCCACAGCGCCGAGCGCCTGCCTGTGCCTCGGCCGCTCGCCGAGCAGGCCGTCGCAGGCGCCCGACCAGGCCAGCTGTTCGAGCGTCACCCTCCTGCACCCCGAGCGAGCGGCCAGCTCCCCGATCGTGCGGAAGCGCCCTCCCCGGCGGCGCTCGGCCACCAGCTCTCCCATCTCGGCCTCGGTCGCGCCCTTGATGTAGCCCAGCCCCAGGCGCACCGCCCCGTTCTGGACCGTGCACTGCACGTCGGAGGCGTTGACGTCCAGCCCCAGCACGGCGATGCGCTCGGCGGGTTCGGTTCCGCCTCGTGGATCAGGCTGTCGGGGGCATAGAAGCCCATCGGCTGCTCGTTCAGCAGCGCGCACAGGAACTCCGGACCGTAATGGACCCGCAGCCAGGTCGACTGGTAGGCCAGCAGGCCGAAGGCGGCGCTGTGGGCCTTGGGGAAGCCGAAGCCGGCGAAGCCCTCGACCATCCTCCAGACGCGCTCGGCCGTCGGGCAGGTCCGCGCCGGAGTGCCGCATGGCTCCCTCCAGGAAGCGTTCGCGGTGGCGCTGCAGCATCTCCTCGGAGCGCTTGCGGCTCATCGCCCGGCGCAGGCCGTCCGCCTCGCCGGGCGTGAAGCCGGCGAAGGCTTCGGCCACCTGCATCACCTGGTCCTGGAAGATGATCGTGCCGAGCGTCTCCCTCAGCACCGGCTCCAGCGCGGGGTGCTCGTAGGGGATCTCGTAGCCGGGGTCTTCGCGCAGGCGCTGGCGGCGCTGGATGTAGGGGTTGATCGCCCCGCCCTGGATCGGGCCGGGCCGCACGATCGCCACCTGGATGGTCAGGTCCTCGAGGTTCCGCGGCCGGGTGCGCAGCAGCGACTGCATCTGGGCGCGGCTCTCGATCTGGAAGACGCCGACCGTGTCGGCCGCGCGGATCGCCCGGAACGTCTCGGGATCGTCGTAGGGGATGCGCGAGAGGTCGATCCGCTGGCCCTGCCCGCGGGCGATCTCCTCCACGCAGCGCTCCACCGCGGAGAGCATCCCCAGCCCCAGCAGGTCGATCTTCAGAAAGCCCGCGTCCGCGCAGGAGTCCTTGTCCCACTGGACCATCTGCCGGCCCTCCATCGCGGCCGGCACCACCGGGCAGCAGTCGATCAGCGGCCTCGTCGCGATGATCATCCCGCCCGAATGCTGGGAGAGGTGGCGCGGCAGGCCCTGCGCCTCCTCTACCAGCCGCCACAGCCAGCTCCAGCGCTCCGAGCGCCGGTCGCGGACGCCCTCCGACGGCTCCTCCGCCCTCGCCTGCGGCGATGGCCGTGTCGACGTCGTGCTCGGAGCTCGATCCGAACCTGTCGGCGCCGCGGGCGATCCGCTCGATCTCCCCGGGCGGCAGGCCCAGCACCTTCCCCAGCTCGCGGACCGCTCCCCGCACGCGGAAGGTCGGGAAGGCGGCGACCAGCGCCGCACGATCGTGGCCGAAGCGGTCGTGCACGCGCGGGATCAGCCGCTCGCGGATGTCCCGGGGGAAGTCGAGGTCGATGTCGGGCAGCCCGTGCAGGTCCTCGTGCAGGAAGCGCCCCAGCGCCAGCCCGTTGGCGATCGGGTCGATGTGGGAGAGCCCGGTCAGGTAGCAGACCAGCGAGGAGACCGAGGATCCCCGCCCGCGGCCCGGGAGCCAGCATCGCCCGCACCGAGTCCGGGCCGCGCACCTCCAGGGCGACCTCGCGGGCGAGCTCGAGCATCTCGTGGTGGAGCAGGAAGAAGCCCGCCAGCCCGAGCCGGTCGATCACCCGCAGCTCCTGCTCCAGGCGCGACCGGCGCCTCGCCGCGGGTCGGCCCGCGCCTCGCGCGGCGCGCCAGCGCCGTAGCGCTCCTGCAGGCGCGCCGTGCACAGCTCCGACCAGGCGCCGGGAGGCGTCCTGCTCCTCGGCCCCCGGATAGCGGTAGCCGAGATCCCTCGTCAGATCGAATCTCAGCCGCTCGGCCAGCCGCAGCGTCTCCCGCACCGCCTCGGGATGGTCGGCGAAGCGGCTGGCCATCGCCCGCGGCGTGCTCATCACGTGGCTGCTGTTGCCGCGGCGCAGCGGCTCGGAGGCGTCCAGCGTGGTGCGATGGCGCAAAGCCACGAAGGCGTCCTGCAGCTCGGCCCTGCTCGCCGCATGCGCATGGACGTCGCCGGTCGCCACGCATCTCACGCCCAGCCGCCGGGCCACCGCGGCGAACGCCCGGTTGCGGGCCCGGTCGTGGCGGGCGTAGGGCCGCTGCAGCTCCACGTAGAGGTTCTCCGTGCCGAACCCCTCGAGCAGCTTCTCGACCGTCTGCCGATCCCCCCGCTCGCCGATCACCGATCGCTCTGCGCATCCCGTCAGGCAGACCAGGCCCTCGGCATGCTCGGCGACGGCCTCCGCGCCGATCCGAGGGCTCGCCGAGCTCGCGCCGGCCCGGCCCGTCGCGGGTGTGGGCGTGGGCGAGGGTGAGGATCCGGCAGAGGTTGCTCCAGCCGCGCTCGTCGCGGACGAGCAGCGTGACGTGTGGGCCGGGCGGCTCCGGCCCCTGCCGGCGGGCGGGCCGCGATCCGGGGCGCCCCGCCCCCGACCGCCAAGTCGATCTCGGCGCCGTGGATCGCCCGCATCCCGTACTCGGCCGCGGTCTGGGCCAGCTCCATCGAGCCGGAGACCGAGTTGTGGTCGGTCAGCGCCAGCGCCGCGTGCCCCAGCTCGCCTGCCCGCTGGGCCAGCTCCTCGGGCAGCGAGACGCCGTCCAGGAAGGAGTAGGCCGAATGGCAGTGCAGCTCGGTGTATGGAAGCGCACCGTGCATCAGGGCCCCTGCACGAACCAGCGGCCGGTGCACAGGTCGTGGAAGACGACCAGGTTGCGCCCCCGGATCCCGATCAGCTCCCAGTAGCGCCGGCGCAGCGGCTCGGCGCTCCACCAGCGGTCCTCCACCAGCCAGGACTCCCTCAGGGCCTCGACCGCTTCGCCGTCCACCTCGGCCGGGAGGCCCTCGCCCCAGCGCACCCGGGCCGGCCGGGGCATGTTCAGCGAGTGAGAGCGCGGGCTCACGAGCGGCTCATTCGGGCACCGGCGCGAGCACAACCCGGCGCTCGGGAACGCGCGAGTCGGGATCGACGCAGACGGGCCGCAGCGCCGCGTCCCTGCCGGCCACGGCCCGCACCTGCGCGACCGCCTCCCGCAGGCGCGCCGCCCGGGCAGCGCCCTGCCCTGGTCGAGCAGCGTGCCCTGCTCGCCCTGCGGAGGGCCGAAGCGCTCGACGGCCAGCGCCAGCTCGTCCGCCGGCGCGGGCAGCAGCCAGCAGCCGCACCGACAGCGCCAGCCAGATCCGCTCGGGGTCGGAGAGCGCTTCGCGGAAGACGACCTGCTCGTGCCAGCTGCCCCCCGAGACCAGCTGCGCCGAGAGCCTGACCGAGCGCAGCGTGCGCCCGCGCCGCTCGGGACGGGCCAGCAGGCGGCTGACCAGCACCCCCAGGACGCGCTTCAGCGCGCTGCCGCTGCTGGCGTCCCCGACCCCCATCGACTCCTCCAGGCGCTCCTGCGGGCGGCGCACCCGCAGCGGTCCGTCCTCTCCGCAGGCCAGCCGGTGGGCGAGCCCCCGGCGTACCCGAAGCGGTCGGTGAGAGCGGGGCGGCCCAGCTTCACGAGCTCGCCCAGCGTGTGCACCCCCAGGCGGGTCAGCGGCGCGAGCAGCATCGCCGTCTCCTCGCGGTAGCCCAGCAGCCCGATCGGCCGCCCCGCCAGCCAGCGCCGGGCCTCCGTCCCCTCCAGCACCAGCGCCCGCCGCGAGCGCGCCGCCAAGGCCGCCGCCAGCGAGCAGAACCGGGTTGGCCCCACCCCAACCCTCGCCGGGCGCGCCAGCGCGCGCCGGGCCGCCGCGATCGTCCCCTCCTGCGTGCCATGGATGCCGCGCAGCCCGTCGGTCTCGAAGTAGGCCAGCCCGGGCCGGGCCGGCTCCACCGCCGCGCCGATCGACTCCAGGCTCTCCAGCGCCTGCTGCCAGATCTCGGCCACCCTCACGGGATTCCCCGGCACCAGCACCAGCTCGGGGCAGCGGGCCAGCGCCTCGCCCAGCAGCATCCCGCGCGGTGACGCCGTGGGCTTCGGCCGCTCCCGACACCTCCCCCAGCCGGCCGGTGGCGGCGGCGCCCTCGGCGCCGGTCACGGGCGCCACCGCCAGCGCGCTCCCGCCCAGCGCCCGCCGGGCGACGCTCGAGCCCTCGGCCGCCGCTACCAGCTCGAAGCGGGGCAGATGCACGCAGGCGACCATACGAACATATGTTCGCATATGGCTTGGCGGCATGCCCCGTCGCTAACGTCTCCAGCGTGCCAGCCGGCCTGTTCGTCGTCGAAAACGCCAAGGGCCCCGACTACGACCACTCGCGCGGTCGCCGCGAGCAGGACGGTTGGGAGGAGCATGCGAGCTTCATGGACGCGCTCCTGGAGCAAGGCATCGTGTTGCTCGGCGGACCGGTCGGTGACGGCGAGGGTGAGAACACGCTGGTCGTGATGCGCGCCGAGGACGAGCGGTCCGCGCGCGCCGTCTGGGAGGCGGATCCCTGGTACGGGAGCATCCTGCATCTCGCGCGTGTCGAGCCGTGGAAACTGTGGCTCGGCGAGTTGAACTGAGCGAGGAGCTCGTCAGCGCTCACCGCCGATCAGCTCGCCGGGGCGCGCTCGCCTCGTCGCCCGGTAGGCGGAGCCGAGCGACGCCAGGACGGCCCGCCGCGAAGCGGCACGACGTCCTGGCGGCGCTCGGCGGAGCCTAGTCCATCGTCAGCGGCCCCTCAGCCGAACCGCTGAGGAACTGATGCACGAAGGCGTTGTCCGAGGAGAACATCCGCTCGGCGTCGCCGGCCTCCACGATCCGCCCGCGCCACAGCACCGCGATGTATTCGCCGATCTGGCGGGCCGAGGCGATGTTGTGGGTGACGACGATGTAGGTGCCTTTGTAGATCTCGTGCATCTCCTGGATCAGTTCGCACAGCAGCGCCGTGCGGACCGGGTCGAGGCCCGAGTCGGGCTCGTCGAAGATGACCACGTCCGGCTCCATCACCAGCGCGCGGGCGAAGCCGGCGCGCTTGCGCATGCCGCCTGAGAGCTGCGAGGGAGCGTCGTCCATCGCCTCGCCCAGGCCGACGTCGCGCAGCCGCTGGATGACCCGCTCGGCGATCGCCGCCTCGGTCATGTCGGTGTGCTGGCGCAGCGGGAAGGCGACGTTGTCGAACACCGACATCGACCCGAACAGGGCGCCGTCCTGGAACAGCACGCCGATTTTTCGGCGCAGCGCGAGCAGCTCGGGCATCGTCAGCGTCTGGCGACCGACTGGCCTTTGACGACGATGTCGCCCGAGTCGGGGAACATCAGGCCGATGATGTGCTTGATCAGCACGCTCTTGCCCGTGCCGGATGGGCCCAGCACGACCGTGATCGTGTCCTCGGGGAAGGCGACGTTCAGGCCGTTCAGGACCGGTACGCCGCCCAGCCGCTTGTAGACGTCTGTGCAGCGGATCGACCACTCCCCCGCGTCGGGGTCGCCGGAGAGGTCGAGCTCGTCGGAGTGGTACTCGGAACTCGTCGGACATCATTTGCCTTCGTAGATCACGTGGGGGAACTGGCTGCTCTTGCCGTTGAAGCTGTTCGGGCCCTGCTGCCCGCACGGCGGCGCGGCACTTGGTTCGGGCCGGCCCGGCGTCGCCGTGTTGCCTTGCGCCTTGATGCCGACCGGTTTTTCGGGCTTGTTGGCGACCTTGAATCGGATGAGCTGTTCGATCAGTTCGCCCGAGATCGTTTCGTTGCCCGGCCCGTTGACCGAGGGGGTCGGGTTGGCGCAGCCGTTGGTGCTGAACACGGGCAGGCCGCTGGCCAGCGTGCTGTAGATGCCCGGCCAGCGGGTAGGCGTTGGAGCGGTTGGTGCCGATTTTTTCGGGTACGAGCGCAAGGCTTTCGGGGCCGAGGGTCGGGAGCGTCGTGAGCAGGTGCTGCTTGGGGCCTTCGCCTTCCGGGAGGTCGCGCGTTTTTTTCCTGGCTCTGCGCGGCGGAGGTGAGGTTCGCGAAGAACGCCTGGACCTCGCGCACGTATGTGCCCGTGTACTGCAGGAACGGGATCGAGGTTGTGCAGCACCGGGCGCAGGTTTTCGAGGATCGGGTTCGGTCAGCGCGAGGGACTTGGAGAGGTCGGGCAGGCCCGACGTTGGCGGCCTTCGTCAGCGGGCCGAGCGAGGTCAGGAACCGGTCGAACTCGGGCGCGAACGGCTTGGCCGCGGACAGCAGCGCCGACAGCTGGCGCTGCGCGGGGCGGAATTCTTCGAGGAACGGGCTCGCGACGATCTGGAAATGGTCGATTTCCTTGAGCGCCACGCGTCGAGTTGTGCTCGAAGGTCGGCAGGGCTTCGAACGCTTCGGCGAACGCCTGGCTGCCTTCGGCGGCCGCTTTGAAGGTGTGTTCGCCGTTGACGATCAGGCCTTCCAGCTGGTGGTCGCGGCTGCGCCAGCGCGTTGAACACGACGCCGGTGTTGTGCACGAGCGCGCGCAGCGCGCCCTCCTGGCGTGGCGAGGATGCCGAGCAGCTGGTTGGCGTGTTCGGCGAA
Organism: uncultured Solirubrobacteraceae bacterium; assembly: GCA_963760785.1. GTDB lineage: Bacteria > Actinomycetota > Thermoleophilia > Solirubrobacterales > Solirubrobacteraceae > Palsa-744. The sequence continues at coordinate 150,585 of CAVXEL010000005.1, forward strand.
CGGTTCCAGTTCGGCGAAGGAGGCGTTGATCTGTTCGCCGCGGCCGTTGATCCCCACGGCGACGGACTGCTGCCAGATTTTGAACGCCGCTCTGGTCTTCGGGTCGAACGTCGCGAGGATGTCGTCCAGCGTGACCGAGGGTTCGACCTGGCTGACGGCCAGCGCCCGTTGTCGGGAAGGTAGGGGCCGGTGTTGGCCTCGGGGATCAGCTGCACGTAGGTCTCGCCCGAGCAGCGTCTTCTGGCGGAGGATCGCGTGCATGTCGGCGCGGATCGGCGCGTATTTGCCGTTGATTTCCATCGTCGCGATGGTGCGCCCGTCGCGGCCCTTCTTGACCGAGATGACGTGGCCGACGTCGACGCCGCTGATGCGCACGTCGGACTGTTCGGAGAGCGCGAGCGACCCGCGGGAAGGCGACGCTCATCCGGTAGCCCTTCGGCTTTCAGCGGCAGCGGCCCGCCGAAGGACTCCCACAGGAACATCAGCAGCCCGAAGCAGCTGAGCACGAACAGGACGATCACGAGGATGTTGCCGAGCGTCGGCGCGCGCTTCTGCATCAGCGACCGCCTCCCGTCGAGGCCGTGTGGGCGGGCGAAGCGTGCCGGACCGCTGCGCTCGAGCGGGTCGCGAACGGGCTGGTGCCGAGCCCGGAGAACAGGCTCGGCCCGCGGCCCGCCGGCCGGCGCTCGGCGCGGGTCGTGCCCGCCGAGCGTTCGCCGATGCGCCGCGCATTCGGCCTTGGTGGGCGGCTTGAGCAGCCCGATCAGCACCGCGACCGTTTCGTTCACTTCGGCGACGCCCTGCAGGATGTTCAGGATTTCGCAGTTGAAGTAGATCAGGCTGCGGCCGACCGTCCCGTTGCGCGTCGGCGTTGCTGACGACGCTGTTGAGGTCGTGGTTGGCCCAGGCCAGGAAGAAGTCGAAGCCGGCCTTGTTCCTGCCCGGGTTGTAGGCGAGCTCGTTGAAGAATTCGTTCAGCACCGAGAAGCTCGTGGCGAGTTTCGGGAACGCTTCGCCGATCGCCTTCGTCGAGGGCCCGAGTTCGTTGATCGTCGGCAGGATTTCGCGAGCGAAGGGCCTGATTTCGTTCTTGATGATCGGCGTCGTCTTGAGCGCCAGTTCTTTGGTCGCGTGCTGAGCCGGGCCGAGCGCTTTGGCGAACGGGTCGAGCTTGGTCAGCGCCGGTCCGACCTGTTCGGAGGCGACCGCAAGCTTGCCCAGCGCGTGCCCGTCTTGCTGCAGCGCGCCCGGCAGCAGGTGCAGCGTGCTCTGCAGGTTGGCGTCCTCCTTGGCGAACGTTTCGAACACGGCGTTGGAGGAGTCGACGAGCTCGGCGAGCTGCTTGTCCTTGCCGCCGAGCGCTTCCATCAGCAGCCGGAAGTTGTGGATCGAGTGGCTGATGTTTTCGTCGCGCTTGGCCAGTTCGCGCTGGATTTCGATGCCGTAGCGGGCCGCCGGCTCGAAGCGCTTGAAGCGTCGCCGACAGCGCCCGGCCGTTGTGGTCGAGGCCTTCGCCGGCGCCGGCGAGCAGCTCCTGCAGGTAGGCCCTCGTTTCGGCGTCCAGGCCGGCGAGGAATTCGTCGAAGTTCACGTTCGGCGCGGTCTGCGAGAGCGGGATCACTTCGCCGCTGTGCAGCTTGCCGGCCGCGGGCGTGCCCGGGTTGACCTCGACGGTGATGTCCTGCAGCTGGGTCTTCGGACGCAGCAGCAGCGTCGCGTTGCGGTAGAAGCGGGCGTACTTGGGCGTCGACTTTCATCGTCACGACGGCGACCCCGTTCTGCAGGTCCACGCTCGCGACTTCGCCGACCTTCGCGCCGGCGATCGTGACCGCCTGGCCCTGGCCGGGCGTGACGGCCTGGGCGGTCTGGAACTCGGCCTTCAGCGTGTAGTAGTCGTGACCCAGCACCGGCACCCAACCGGGCAGCTTGAGGTTCTCGTGGGCGAGGATGTAGCCGCCGACGGCTGCCGCGATCACGACCATCGTCACGACCGCGATGAACGCGGTGCGGTAGCGCTCGATCTGGTCGCCGACGCCGAGCCCGCCCTGATGGTCCTCAGCCGGCGCCATCATTTGCTCCCGTCGGCCGGACCGTTTGACAGCGGGCCGTTGAATTCGGGCAGGGTCTGCGTGTCGCAGGGCACGAGCGGCTGATACGGCGGCTCTTCGGCCGGGTAGGCCGGACGCGTGCCCAGCGGCGGCAGGGGCGAGCGCCCGAGGAGTTTCTTGCCTTGTATCTTCGGTGAGCCGAGCACGGACGTCGGCTTGGAGACCAGCGTGGTGCCGCTGTTGCCGACCTGGAACTTGGCGAACGGCCCGTTGCCGTCGAAGGCCTGGCCGATCCCGGACAGCCCGACGGTGCTGTACCAGAACTCCTTGTAGTTTTCGACGCCCGAGCTGCTCGACCCGTCCTGGAGCTTGGCGTTGCCCGTCGGGTAGATGATCTTCGTCAGGCACTTGTTGAACGCTTCGGTCTGCTTGTAGACGGGGATCTGTTCGGCGCTGAGCTTCGCCAGCGACGGCGTCGCTTCGGCGAGGCCCTTGGCGACGCCGCCCGAGCTCGTTCGGGCGCGAGCGAGGCCTGCACCTGTTCGATCCAGGGCAGCGTCGCCTTGACCGTTTCCGGCGTCGCTTCGACGCCGGGCAGGATGTCGTGGGCGAACCTCTGCGTCGGCCCGAAGGTCGCGTCCAGCGCAGCGAGGCCGCGCTCGATGGCGCGCAGCGAGGTGGGCAGTTCGGCGACCAGCCGGCTGACGCTGGTGGACTGCGCCGCGAACGCGGCGAAGAACGTGTTGAAGTTGACGATCAGTTCGCCGAGCTGCTGCTCGTGCACGTTCAGGGCGCCGGTCACTTTGCCGATCGAGGCGATCAGCTTCGAGAGGTCGTGCGGTTCGGTGCCGGTGAGGGCCTGGTTGATGATCGCGCCGCCGCGCAGCGCCGGCGGGGCGAGGTGATAGGTCCGGTTCAGCGACTGCGCCGCGTTCAGCCCGCGCACTTCGGGCAGCTGCGCGGCGTCTTCGAGCACCCCGGGCTTGACGCGTCAGCGCCTGGCCGTAGTAGATCAGGAACTTCTGCAGGTTCGCCCGCGTGTCGGTGTTGAGCGCGTTCAGCACCTGGTCGAGCTGAACCGGGTCGGCCGTCTGGGTGATCGGGATCGTGTGTCCCGAGGAGACCGTCGGCGCCGAGGGGCTGCCCGGCTGCAGTTCGACGAACCAGTTGCCTTCCAGGAAGATCCGCGGCCTGATCTTCAGCGTCGCGTCGGAGTGGATCGGCAGCCCGCGCGATTCGATTTCCATCGTCACGAGGCCGGTGTTGCCCTCGCGCTGGATCGAGGTGACCTTGCCCACGTCGACGCCCGCGATCCGAACCGGCGACTTGGAGTGGATGTTCACCGCCGTCGCGAACTGCCGCTTTGAGCTGGAAGCCGTGTTTGAACGGGATCGCACTTGGTGAACCCGAAGTACACGCGCGACGATCACGACCAGCAGCATCACGATCGCGAAGCGCACCGGGTTCGTCCGGTGCATTTCGGAGACCGGGATCCGGTCGTCGGCGCCAGGCGGGGCGGCTCATTTCTTCTTCCCCTTGCTGCTGATGCCCGAGCGCCTTGAGCGTCGAGGCGGGGTACGTTTCGCCGAACAGGTTCGTCTTGCGGCTCGTAGTTTTCCGTTCCCTTGGCCGACGTCGGCGGCGGGCACGTTGCCGATCACAGCCTGCCCGGGGATGAACGTGTCTGTTGCCCGCTTCGCAGACCTGGGGCTGGCCCGGGCGCGCTGACGTTCGGGTACGGGTTGATGTGCAGGTGGTTGTTGTCGATGATCGTCGTGCTGCCCGTCACGTGTTCGGTCGAGGGGCCGTTGGCCGGGGCCGAGGACGGGAAGCCCTCGTTGTTGGGTCCGGTCGGCGCGAGCACGAAGCCCGCCCGCGCCACCGTGCCGACGCCGATGTTCTCCGGACTCGAGGCTGGCGACGTTGCGGAAGGCCAGCGTCCAGTAGTTGCACTTGGCCTGCGAGGGCGCGATGCCGGCGAGCACGGGGTTGCCGACTTCGAGCGTGTGGGTGAAGTCTTCGAAGGCCAGCGTGACGACCGGGTTCTGCCCGAACTTGGCCAGCGCTTCGGAGGATTCGGCCAGCTTCGAGTTCAGCGCGGTCGCCGCGGCGAGGTTGACCGCGCCTTCCTTGAAGGCGTGTCCGAGCGGCGGCGCGACGGTCACCAGGTACGGCGGCGCTCGGGCGCAGCAGGTGCATGAACTCGGTCGCGTTTTCGATCAGCGGAGCCTGATGGGGAAGCGAGTAGGTCGCCTGTTCGAGCGAGGCCGGGCCGCCCTCGGTCGCCGCTTCCAGCGAGGGCGTCACCTTCGCGAAAGCCGTGAAGAAGGTGTCGAGGTCGGTGTAGTAGGCCGCCTGCTCCTCGGCGACCGGCGCCGCCTGCGAGGAGGCGCGGTCGAGCGCCACGAACAGCTCGCGCAGCCCGGTCTGCGGGGAGGCGAGGTTGTGCAGCACCGGGATCGCCCGGTTGACCAGCGGGCGCAGCGTGGCGATCGTGTTGTTCAGCCCGAGACCCCTGCGCCGCCAGCCCGTCGCCGAAGTTGTTCGTGTTGATCTTGATCGCCGTCCGCGTTCTCTGGTCGAACATGTTGAAGAGTTCCTCGATGTTCACCGGTTCGCGCGTCTGGCTCGGTGGGGATCGTCGCGCCTGCGTTCAGTTTCTGGGCGGAGGTGCCCTTTTCCAGTTCCAGGTACTTCAGGCCGATCGCCGAGACCGACTGCGACGATCGCGGGCGTGTCAGCCGGCAGCTTTTCGACGCTCTTTTCGAGTTTCAGGTTCGCGATCGCGGTGACCGCGCCCGGTCTTGGGGTCCTGGTAGGGCGTGAGCGAGCTGACCACGCCGACCCGGGTGCCCGCGATCCGGACCTGGTTCGAGGGCTGCAGCCCCGAGGCCTCGGGGAGCGCGACCTTGATGTTGTAGGTCGGGACGAACGGCAGCCCGTTGTTCGCGTTGTAGGAGAGGAACACCGCGACGACGACGATCAGCGTCGTGACGGCCCCGATCAGGAGCGGGCTGGCGGCCAGCGAGTTGCGGCGGCGACGGTCCATCAGGGCGCCTGGGTGGGGTCGCAGGTGAGCAGTTCGCCGTCGGTGAACGGCGAGGAGCCGTCGGCGGCCGGCTGGGTCGCCGCGCCGGGGCAGCGGCGCAGCTGGCCGCTCTTGAGCGGCGCCAGCGCCGCCTGCGGGCTGCTGGCTCGGCGTCAGCGTGTTGTTCGGAGCCGAGCGTGAAGCTGGGGAAGACCGGGCTGACCCGCGCGTAGCCGCCGTTGCCGTCGTAGTAGGCACCCGGACTGGCCGAACGTGCGCAGCGTCCCCACCAGATCGGGCGAGTACGGGCCCGAGGAAGGCGGTGATCGGCGCCGATTCCTTCTCGCCGGTGACGATCGCCGGCGAGGCTGTGGTCAGCTGCTTGTAGAGGGCGGGCAGCACCTTGACCAGGTCGGTCAGGTCGTTGTTGGGGCCGGGGCGGCTGAAGGCGTTGGCGAAGTTCGACACGACCGGCGTGGCGGTCGTGACCAGCGGCCGCAGGCGTTCGAACAGCGTCGTCAGCGGCACGGTGGTCGGTTTCGAGGCGATCACGAGCTTTTCGAGCGCTTTGAAGGTCGAGGGCAGCTGGGCGAACGTGCGGTTGCCCTGGCGCAGGGTGATCGGCAGCTGTTTCAGGCCCGCCGCGAAGTTGGCTCTGCTGATCGCCGATCGCCGTGAAGGTCGTGTTGGAGTTTTCGATCAGATCGGCCAGCTGCGGCGCGCGCGCGCCGATCGTGGTGACCGCCTTGGCCGTTTCGAGCAGGAAGTGGGTGAAGACCGGCTGGTCGCGCACGAGCTCTTCGAAGAAGTGGTCGGAGGCGGACAGGAACGGGCCCGAAGTATTCGGTCGATTCGGCCCAGCGCGCGCCCGGCTCCCGACGTACTGTTCGGCGTTGCCCTGGATGAACTCCGACAGGCCCTTGCGCGTCTTCGGGTTCAGTGCGTTGAACAGCTGGTCGAGGTCGGTGACTTCCCGGGTCGCCGCTGGCGGGCAGCGTCGCCCCTTCGGGCAGCGCCGGGTTGTTGTTCGGGCCCGGGCGTGAGCTGGATGTAGCGGTTGGCGACGCTCGACAGCGACGGCACGCGCACCTGGGCGATCGTGCCCGGCGTGCAGCGGCGCGAGCGAGCATTCGACGTGGATCGTGACCCTCGCTTTGAAGTCGTGCGTCAGTTCGATGTTCGTGACGCTGCCGACCGGGACGCCTCCGACCTGCACCTGGTCGCCGCGGACGAGCTGATCGCCTTCGGCGAAGATCAGGTGGTAGGTGGCGCCGCTGCTGCCGCCGAAGAGCAGCACGGCGACGACCAGCACGACCAGCGCGAGCGCGCCGACGGCGATGATGCGCCCGGTGTTCGACCGCGGCGCGCGGACGCCGCGGCGCCCCGCCGGGGCGCTCGGGGGGCGGCGGCGGCGGCCGCGGGGGGACTCGGGGGGCTAGTGGTTGCCACCGGCTTCCTTTCCGGATGCGCCGCCGCAGGCGAGTCGGGGATCGCCGCCGCGGACGGCCTGCGCGAGACGGTCGGGTCCGGGATCTCGCCGAGCCGCGCGATCAGCTTGGTCCACTCCGCGGGCGCGAGCGCCGAGGCGTACAGGCCGGCGACCGCGCGCGAGCCCCGAGACCGGTGCCGCGAAGACGACGCGGATCGCAGCCCGCGCGCTCGGGCTGGTGATCGCCCCGGCGGCGCCCGGGTAGCTCATCAGGCTGACGATGCGCCTCGGCCGGGAGAGCCCCTGCAGCATCAGCAGCTTGCGCACCGCCGTGTCGGCGACGGTGCCCGGGACCTGGTGGCCGGCGACGGGCACGCCGTTGATCGCGGTGATGCTCGACCGACTCGCTGGTCGAGCGCCGCGCCGGCGTTAGGCGGCCAGCGCGGCCGGAGTGGCCGGCGGGCACGGGAGCCCGCGAACGGTGGGCTTCAGACCGGAGACGGACAGGTACTCCAGCAGCGAGAGCACGCGCTTGTCGACCCGCCCCGATGAGACGTCCTGGCGGCCGCAGCGGCCCAGGCCGGATGCCGCTGTCGCGCAGCACCTGCGGCTCGAGCTGCTGCTTGGACTCGAGCAGCACCTGGCCGACGGTGGGCGAGGTGGCCAGGAACGGGTTCTCGCCCTTGGCGTGGAAGACGAGCTGTTCTCCAGCGCCACCCAGCCGTCGAGGATCGGCTTCGGGTCGATCAGCGGCGCGCCCGGGCCGGCCGGGCGGATCTGGAAGACGATGTGGGGCGGTTCGCCCGCAGCGCCTGCGCCCGCCGCGCCGACGTGACCCAGCACGGTGCCGGCGATCACCTGCACGCCTGCGCGCAGCGGGTGCAGGTAGACCTCATTGGCGCCTTCGCTGGAAGCCTGGACGTGCGTGGCGCGGCGGCTGCGGCGCGGTCGGCGGAGGCGGCGGCGGGCGCGGCGCGGGTGCGCGGCGACGATTCGAGGCCGGCCGCTGCGCCGAGCGCGAGGCCCGAGACCGTCGCGCCCTCCGAGATCGGCGAGCGCGGCTGCGCTCCCGCCGTCGCCGGGCCGCTGCGGCGCCGGTTCGGGCCGGCGCCCGCGCCGCTCGATCTGCGAGCTGACCAGCGAGTTGACATGCGGCTCGATCACCGGGTAGACCGATGCGACGCTCGCCGAGGCCGGCGTACATGTAGGTGTTGCCGTAGGCGTCGCGCAGCGACGACGAAGCGCCCGAGCGCCGGCGAGTTGCCGATCTGAACGATTTCGCCGTCCTGCACGGCGATCACGGGAGCTCCGGCGCGGGCGTAGATCGTGGTCGCCACGATCGTCCTCGGGGCCCGCCGCGGCCGTGCTGAGGCCGGTCGGGAAGCCGTCGCGAAGTGCGCCGCGGCGTGGACAGGGAAGCGAGCCTCGGTCAGGCCGGTGATGGCGCCGAGCAGTTCCGAGGGGCGTGCCGCCCGAGCAGCTGCGCCCGGAGCATCACCGACGCGACGTACGCCTGGGAGTGGTTGTAGGAGAAGATCGCCGCTGCGGATGTCGGAGTCGCCGCCCGCCGCCCGCAGGTAGCGGGCCGCGGCGAAGATCGCGTCGGCCGGGTTGTAGGGGTCCTTGAAGCCGTCGCCGTTGGCGTCCACCCCGTACTGGGCCCAGGACGGAGGGCAGGAACTGCATCCAGCCCTCGGCGCCGGCGCTGGAGACGCTCAGGTCGCGCCCGTAGTCGGTCTCGACCTCGTTGATCGCCGCCAGCACCTGCCAGGGGATCCCGTAGGCGGTGCCCGCCGCCTGGAAGATCGGCAGCAGGAACGGCGGGATCTGGAAGTTTCGATGAAGAAGCCCGGCACGCCCGCGATCGAGCCCTGAGCGCCAGCGGCAGCGACGGCGTGAGCGCCGAGGGCGAGAGGGCGCGGTGCCCGGCCCGCGGCCGGCGTCCCGGGGCTTCGCCGCTTCGCTCCGCCTTCTTGGCGCCGGCGCGTCGCGGGCTGCGCCGGGGCGCCCGTGGCCGGGCGAGCCGGCGTGATGCTCTGCTGCACCTGGCCCTGGACCTGCGGCGGCGCTTCGGCCGGGGGTGTCGGGTCGGCGGGCGCGCCGGGGCGGCGGGGAGTCGTTTCGGCGGGCGCTTCGAGGAGCCGTGGTGCGTGACGGTCGGCGGGCGGCGCGACGGGGCGTGGCTTCGCCTCGCGAGGCGCTGCCGCCGCGGGCAGGGCGAGCGCGCAGCCACGGCCAGCGCGAGGGCCGCCAGCAGAGGTGCGCGCGGCGGCTCGCGTCATCGCGTCTCAGTTCCCCAGCAGGTAGTTGAGGAGCAGCCGTCGGCTTCGGAGCCTTCCGAGGAGGGCGAGTAGTAGGTCGTTCCCGAGGTCGATCCGCCGACGGGCTGGGCGCTGGCCGCGCCGAGCCGCCGGCGCTCGAGCGCGGGGAAGCCGCCTTCGGCGGTTCGTCGGTGCCGGGGTACTTCGCGATCGCCTCGGCGGGCGTCGCGCCTTTGATGACCGCCAGGGTCCGTTTCATGACGAGGCTCGCGCCGGCAGGGATCCTGACCGAAGCCGCGCTCGCCCCGACCCCGGGAGCGGTGCCCGTGCTCGACAGTTTGCGGCTGCAGCCGGCCGCCGGCTGTGCCGACGCGCGTATTTCAGGCAGATGGTGCCCACCCCTCGGTGCGCAGGAAGTGGCCGAGCGCGTCGTAGCCGTTGGCCGTGCCGGCGCCCAGGAAGATGAAGTCGAGCATGCGCTCGAGGCCGCCCGTTTCGCGAAAGCTCGTGAGCAGTTCGGAGAGGTTGCTCGCTGAACGGCTTGGCGGCGCTGCCGAGCGCTTCCAGGTGTTTGAGCAGCGATTTGCGTCCCGACGAGCGCCGGGCCCGGTGACCTTGGCGGTGTTGCCGAGGTTCTCGAAGAAGGTCTGCCGAGCTGTTGGAGAACGCGGGCAGGCTCGTGAAGGCCTTGTCGATCGCCGGCGCCGCGGCTCTCGAGGTCGGTGAACACCGGCGTCGTCTGTTCGGCGAAGCGGCCGAGCCGTTCCATCGCCGGTCCGAGCTGGCGCAGGAACGGCGGGAAGTCTTCGAGGTTCTGTGCAAGCGCGCCCGCGGCGGGCCGCAGTGGCCTGAGCGACCTTGTTGCTCTGGACGATGAAGTCCGCCACGTGTTCGCGCACGCGCGCGAAGGGCGGCAGTGACTTGTCGGAGTCGACCGCGAGTTTCGGCCAGCACTTGGTTCTCGCCGGCGAGGATCTTCAGCACCTTGTCGAATTCGCGCAGCGCCGGATCGGCGCGGCGGATGACTTCGTTGAGGTCGCTGCCGCGACCGGCCAGGCCCGCCCCGAGTTCGTTGATGATGATCGTAAGGCGCTCGCCGTTCGGGCAGGCGGCTGATGTCGCCGAGCAGGTCGACGTCGACGGGGCTGCTGGTGTTCTGGACCGGCAGCAGGTACTGCCCTTCGCCTTCCTGCCCGGACGGGATCTTCTTCAGCGGCGGCGGCAGCGGCGTGCCTTCGACCCGCGGCTGGGTGGGCAGGCAGTCGACGTACTTCTCGCCGATCAGCGCCTGCGGGCGGATCGTCGCAGGTGGCGTCGGAGCGGAAGTCCTGGAAGCCCGGGGTTTCTGATGTCCAGGACGACCGCCGCCTTGGCCTGCGGGGTGGGCGTGACCGAGTCGACCGTGCCGACTTTGACGCCGGCGATCTTGACGTCCTCGCCGGGGATGACGTTGCCGGCGTCGTCGAAGATCGCGCGGACGGTGTAGCCGCTGCTCGAGCCGCCGGCGGAGGTGGCGAGCAGTACGACGGCGAGCAGCAGGCACGCAGCCGTGCCGACGATGCCAGCCGCCATTCCCTTGCGCCCACCGATCTGCCTTCCTCACCCCCCGATCCTTCCTGCCGTTCACAACGAAGCGGGCGACCCCACCCTCCGATGAGGTCGCCCGTCACCTACTTTGCTCTGCTGAGCTTACGCCCTCACGGGCGCCGCTCGTCGCCGTGCCCTAGCTGCTTCCTCGGGCACGGCGCCTTGTACGGGTCACCGTCTGTTCGGGCAGACCACCCAGCCGGCGAACGTCAGTTCGGACTTGACCGGCAGGTAGCTTTTCGGGCACTTGTTGGGCATCGTGCCGTAGTAGGTCACTTTGCCGTTCTTCTTGTAGCGCCGAGCCGGCCTTAACCTTGATGAATTTCACCGAGGCGTCCTGCGCGCCGGGGACCGTTTCGACCAGCGGCACTTCGGCTTCGAGCTTCTTGCTGTAGAGCGCCGCTCGAGGTTCATGTAGTGGCCGTCGAGAGGATTTCCAGCACACCGGCTCGTGGCCGAAGGTGAAGAACTCAGCCCGCCGCCGGGCGGCGTAGAACGATTCGATCGTCGCCGGCTCGGGGACGACTTCTTTACCGAAGGCGACGAACCCTTCGACCGCGCCCTCGGGACCCGCGGCCGAGCCTTTGGGGCACGCCTTGGGGCCCTGGCCGGCCGGTTCAGGAGCGTCGACACCGGGCACGTCGGGAAGCCGCTCGGGGTGCAGCTTGGCCCCGGCGGGCAGGTAGAAGTTCACGTGTTCCAGCGGGGGCGGGAACCCGCCGTATTCGTGGCCTTCGATCGTGTATTCGGCTTCGACCGCCGCGCCCGCGCCGAAGATGTTCCCCGTGTGCGGGAAGCCCGCGATCGGCACGGCCTTCGGCTTTGAAGGTCACGGTCGGCGTCGCCGACGCTGCGCCCGGCAGAGCCAGCGCGAGCACGGCAAGGCCGAGAACGGCAAGACAGGCAGATGCTCTACGCATCAGTTTTCTCTCCTCTTTTGATGGACAGGTCCGCCTCGATCCGGGTAGCTCCGGAGCCATGGCGGTCCGGCGACATCGAGATCCTCCGCGTCGGTGCAGGGGAACAGTGGCGACTTCGGGCGAACACTAGCCGCAGCGGGCGATGCGTTCAAGTTGCAACCTTTCGCCCAGCCGCCGGGACGGGCGGGGGGCGACATGTTCGCGTTCGAAGATCTCGTAGCGATCGACAGACATGGGGCTGACTCTACACTTCAGGGTTAGGGTCAGCTCCGGCGCTGAGCTCGAGTCGCTCGCCGTCGTAGCTCACGCCGACAGGCTCGAGTAGTACCCGCCGCGGCCCCTCCTCTACACGCCCGGCCGTCAGCGCCTTCATGCCCAGCGAGGCCGCGGTCGCGACGACCGACTCGCCCGTCGCCCGGCGCGCAGTAGACGGCGAAGCCGCTGCCCATGTTGAAGGTCGAGTACGCCGCCGCCGGCGTCGAGCCCGGCCCGCTCGACCAGGAAGGCGAGCACCGGCGGCACCGGGCGGCAGTCGCTCGATCCGGTAGGTCAGCTCCCGCTGCGGGCGCATCAGCTTGAGCAGGCCATGGCCCGTCACGTGGCTGAGGTACGAAACGGCAGATCCGCGCTCGAGCAGCGCGGCGACCAGCGGGACGTACATGACGGAGGGCTCGAGCAGCGCCTCGCCGAACGTGCGCGCCGCCGGGCAGCTCCGTGGCGTAGCCGTCCTCGAGCCGCTCGGCGAGCAGCCTGGCCAGCGAGGCGCCGTTGGCGTGCAGGCCGCTGCTGGCGACGAGCACGATCTCGTCGCCCGGCGCGAGCGCCTCACCGAGGATCGGCGCGCCGCCCATCGGGCAGCGCGCCGACGGCGGCGCCGGCGAGCTCGATCTCGTGCTCGGCGAGCAGCCCCGGCAGCGACGGGGACTCGCCGCCGCCCCACGCGCAGCCGGCGTCCTCGCAGGCCCGGCGCCAGCCCTCGACCAGAGCCCGCGCGCGGTCCTCGTGCGCGTACCACTGCGAGGACCCCGTCGCGAAGTAGGCGTTGACGACCAGCGGCAGCGCGCCGACGCAGCAGAGATCGTTGGCGATCGCCGCGACCGTGTCGTAGGCGACCTCGGCGAAACGGTTGACGCCGGTCGCCTCGAGCACCGCGCGCGCGATCATCGACTTCGTGCCTAGCCCCTCGACGACGAAGGCCAGCGTGCGCCCGTCGAGCTCGAACACGAACGCGGGCTCGCCCCGCGAGGCGTCGAGGGCACGGCCGCCGCGTGCCCTCATCAGCGGCGAGCTCGCCAGAGCGCTGCTCATCGCCAGGCGCTTGGCGGCGTCGAGCACGTCGTAGTCCACGCCCGCCGCGCGGTAGCTGGCGCCGTCTGTGCTCATCGGGGATGATCCTAAGCCTTGCAGCCAACGAGGAGGACCGATGGACTTCGAGCCGAGCGAGCGTTGTTCTGAACTCAAGGAGCGCCTCACCGCGTTCATGGACGAGAACGTCTATCCGGCGGAGGCGATCTACGAGGAGGAGCTGATCGAGTCCGGCAACCCGCATCACCAGCCCGCGATGATGGAGGAGCTGAAGGTCAGCGCGCGCAAGGTCGGCCTGTGGAACATGTTCCTGCCCGACGAGGAGCACGGCGCCGGGCTCTCGAACACCGACTACGCCCCGCTCGCGGAGATCCTCGGGCATTCGCCGATCGCCTCGGAGGCGTGCAACTGCTCGGCTCCGGACACCGGCAACATGGAGGTGCTCCACCAGTTCGGCACGCCCGAGCAGAAGGAGCGCTGGCTGGCGCCGCTGCTCGACGGCGAGATCCGCTCGGCGTTCGCGATGACCGAGCCCGACGTGGCCAGCTCCGACGCGACGAACATCGCGCTGCGGATCGAGCGCGACGGCGACGACTACGTGCTCAACGGGCGCAAGTGGTGGACCTCCAACGCGCTGCACCCGCACTGCCGGATCATGATCGTGATGGGCAAGACGCAGACGGACGGCCCGATCCACAAACAGCAGAGCCAGATCCTCGTGCCGATCGACACCCCCGGCGTGACCGTGCTGCGCAACCTCTCGGTGTTCGGCTACCAGGACCAGGAGGGCCATGCGGAAGTCGACTTCGCCGACGTGCGCGTGCCCAGCTCGAACCTGATCGCGGGCGAGGGGGACGGCTTCATGATCGCCCAGGCGCGCCTCGGTCCGGGGCGCATCCACCACTGCATGCGCGCGATCGGCGCCGCCGAGCGAGCCCTCGAAGCGATGTGCGCTCGCGCCGTCTCGCGTGTGACGTTCGGCCAGCCGCTGGCGGCGCGCGCCAACATCCAGGACTGGATCGCCGAGTCGCGCATCGAAATCGAGATGGCGCGACTGCTGACCCTGAAGGCGGCATGGCTGATGGACACCGTCGGCAACCGGCACGCCCGCACCGAGATCGCGGCGATCAAGGTCGCCGCGCCGAACGTCGCGCTGAAGGTGCTCGACCGGGCGATCCAGGTCTACGGCGGCGGCGGCGTCTCCGACGACTTCGGCCTCGCCCACGCCTACGCGCACCTGCGCACGCTGCGCCTGGCCGACGGACCGGACGAGGTTCACAAGCTCTCGATCGCCCGCCGCGAGCTCGCGCCGTACATACCGCGCGAGAGCTGAGGGCGCCTGGCCTGAGTAGCGCCTCGCGATCGGGGGTATGCGTTAAGGCAGATGCGCAACAGGAACCGCCCGCGGCGCGCGACGGAGGGGCGCGCCCGGGCTGAAGGAGAGAGGACGGCCTTGAGGATCGCCCGCCACACAGCCCTCCCGGTGGTGCTCGCCTGCGTCGCGGCGCTCGCACCCGCGGCCCTCGGCGCTGGGAGCCTCGGCATCGCAAAGTGGGAAGCGGGCACCTGCAACGGCTCGCAGGCGGAAGTCAAGAGCTGCGAATACTCGAGCCCCCACAACGCCTTCTACACGCAATCGGCGGGACACCCTCCATGGGGGCTCACCGGCTTCGAAGTGACCTCCTCGGGAGGCGATCCGACCGGCGCGCCGCTGAAGCGCATCCGTGTCGACGTCCCTCCCGGGCTCGCGGCCGACCCCCAGGCGCTCGAAACATGTGAGAGGTCGGTCTTCGAGTCGAACCCGGCGCTCTGCCCGCCGAACAGCAAAGCCGGCTTCGTGCAGCTGACGGCTTACGTCGAAGTCCCGCTGCTGCCCCAGACCTTGACGCTCGAAGGCAACGTCTACAACCTTCCCCAGGAAGCGGGTCACCCGCTGATGTTCGGGATCGACGTGAAAGGGATCCCGCCACTGGTGGAAGACGTCCACCTGATCCTCGAAGGGTTCGTCAGCTACGCATCCGAACCGGTGCTCAGCGCCCACGGCGTCCCGTCGGGCGACTTTCACGAGTGGTTCCGGATCGAGAACATCCCGACCGAAGTGGGCGTCAAAGTCGGCCCGCTCGAACTCGTCAGAGTCGGGCTGAAGACACTCGAATCGAAGCTGTTCTTCGACGGCCACGCGGGCAAGGAAGGCAAAGAAGACTTCCTGACGATGCCGAGCAACTGCCTCGCGCCGACGACCTCCTACCTGGAACTGGAAAGCTACAGCGGTGAACGAGCCTCGGGGCCGACCACGCCCCCGGTGGGCGTCACCGGCTGCGAGGAGGTGCCGTTCCGCCCGACGGCCACGGTGTCGCCCGAAACCTCCCAGCACGACACGCCCGACGGGATCGTCACCGACGTCCACGTCGCGCAGAACGAGAAGTCGAACGAAATCAACAGCGCCGACATCGAGGACGCGCATGTCACCCTTCCCGAAGGGCTGACGCTGAACCCCGCCGCCGCTCGCGGCCTGGAAGCGTGCACGCAGGCCCAGCTCGGTAGGGGCACCGCCAACCCGGTGACGTGTCCCGCCGCGTCGAGGATCGGCACGGTCGAGATCGAAACCGACCTGCCGCCGCACAGCCTCGGCGGCAACGTCTACCTCGGCAAGCCCAACGGCGCCGGCGCGATCACCGGCCCGCCCTACCTGATCTTCATCGACGCGGAGTCCGTCTACGGGGTCTCGGTGCGCCTGGAAGGACAGGCCGTGCCGAACCCGGTCACCGGGCGGCTCGAAGTGAGCTTCCTGCACAATCCACAGCTCCCCTTCAGCGACCTCGTCATGAAGCTGAACGGCGGCCCGCGCGCGCCGCTGGCGAATCCCGTCTCCTGCGGGGCGACCGCCACCAACTCGGTGTTCACGCCCTACACCGAAGCCTCGCCGTTCGCGTCGTCGATCCCCTTCACCACGACCGGCTGCCCCTCGCCCCTGCCGTTCTCACTCGGCCAGTCGACGAGCGAGACCTCGAGCAAGGCGGGCGCCTTCACGAGCTTCACATTCAAACTGTCCCGTGCCGAGGGCAACCAGAACCTCTCCACCGTCCAGACGGTGCTGCCGGCGGGTCTCGTCGGCCTGATCCCGTTGGTGAAGCTGTGCCCCGAGCCCGCGGCCTCGACCGGCAGCTGCCCCTCCAGCAGCAGGATCGGCACCGCCTCGGCCGTGGCGGGCGTCGGCTCCGAACCCTACGGCTTCTCCGGTCCCGTCTACCTGACGGGGCCCTCGGGCGGCGCGCCCTATGGTCTGTCGATCCCGATCGAGGCGGCCGCGGGGCCGTTCGACCTCGGTCGCGTCATGACCCGCGTGGCGATCGGCGTCGACCCGCACAGCGCGCGCGTGATCGCGACCGCCACGCTGCCACGGATCGTGGGTGGCGTGCCGTTGCACCTGCGCGGCCTGAGCGTGGCGGTCACCAGGTCGAGCTTCCTCTTGAACCCGACCAACTGCGGGGGCCTCTCGACGGACTCGCTGCTGAGCGCGATCCAGGGAGCGAGCTCCTCGCCGTCGAGCGCCTTCGCCGTAACCGGCTGCTCGAGCCTGCAGTTCAAGCCCGCGTTCGCAGCCTCGAGCCCCACCGCGCCCTCGCGCGCGAACGGAGCGAGCCTCCAGGTCGTGTTCACCCAGTCCGGCCACGAGGCCAACATCCGGTCGGTCGTGGCCCAGCTGCCAAAGCAGCTGCCCTCGCGCCTGACGACACTGCACCACGCGTGCGCCGAAGGCGTGTTCGCGGCCAACCCTCGCGACTGCCCCTCGGGATCGAAAGTCGGCAGCGCCACCGTCACGACACCGGTGCTGCCCGAGAAGCTGTCGGGACCCGCCTACCTGGTCTCCCACGGCGGCGCGGAATTCCCGAACCTCGATCTGATCCTCGAAGGTGATCACGGCGTCCGGGTGATCCTCGAAGGAACCACGAAGATCTCCAAGGGCGTCACGACCTCGACGTTCGGCTCGATCCCGGACGTGCCCGTCACGCGCTTCGAACTGAACCTCCCCACCGGACCGAACTCAGCGCTCGGCTCCTACGGCAGCCTCTGCGCCAAGCCGCTCTACCTGCCGACCTCGATCGTCGCCCAGAGCGGCGCGCAGATGCACCAGAACCTCCGCCTGTCGATCGGCAGCTGCAAGATCAAGCTGCTCAGCCACCGCGTGCGCGGCCGCACGCTGATCGTCGAGGTCCAGGTGTTCACCGCGGGCCGCGTCAGCGTCACATCCCCGGGTCTGCACACGACCTACAGGAAGGTTGGCGGACCGCAGGTGGTGACGATCGCGGTGCCGATCTCCAGGCGGGGACGCCAGGTGCTCGCGGCCGGTCGCCCGTTGACGGCTCGCTTCCGAGTCGGCTTCAACCCGATCCACAAGGACGAATACCACTCGGCGGCGTTCGCGGCCGTCACGTTCAAGCATTAGCCTGCCCGCATCGCCGCGCCGCCTCGCAGAACCCGCGCCCGCCGCACCCTCGCCGCAACCGCCTTCGTCTGGCTGGCGAGCACCGGCGGGCCCGGAGCCCCCCTGCCGGCTCGCGGCGAGACGGCGACGATCCCGAAGCTGAGCGCCATCCTCGCCCCGGCCGAGCTCACCTACGGCTCGAGCTTCACCGTCAGAGGGTCGGTCAGCAAAGACGGCGCGCCGGTCGCAGGGCTCGGGCTGGCGCTCGAAGTGAACCCCTACCCGTACAGGAGATGGGAGCCCGTCGGCGGGGGATCCTCGGCATCGGACGGCAGCTTCCGGATCAAGGCCCCCGCGCCGCAGCGCAACGAGCGCGTGCAGGTGGTCGAGACGACCATCGTCCGTGCTGCCACGGCGACGCTGAGCGTGACCGTCGATCCTCGCGTGGCGCTCGCCGCGCGGAGCCTCGAACCGGGCAGGGTGGCTCTCAGCGTGCGGATCGCACATGCGAGCGACGCCGCCTCTCCGCCGGTGACCGCCCGCTGGTACCTCGCGCCGCGGGGAAGCCGCACGTTCCACCTGGCCGCGACGACCCGGACCCATGAGCTGCCAGGCGCGGTCACGTACGGGAGCGCGATCGTCGACCCGCCGGCGAGGCGCTTCAGCTGGCGCGTGTGCCTGAACCCGCCGTGGGAAGCCGCGATGGGGCCCGCCGCGGCGCACGGCCCGTGCCCGGTGCGCGGCTTCCGGCTCGCGGCGGCGAGGACGAGCAGCGGCCCCCGCGCGCGCGGCGCTTTCGAGTTCGGCGCCGAAGGCCGGGGCATTCCGCTCGCGCCCTTCCCGGGCGCGGCGAACATCGCCGCGGCCCGCCTCTTCCTCGCGGCGCGGGCGGGGCGCACGTCGTTCGCCGTCGTCGACAGCGCCGGGAACCTGTCGGGGCCTGAACACGCGGATGCACTTCGAGACGGCCAGCGTCGTCAAGGTGATGATTCCTGACCGCCTATCTGCAGATGCTGCAGGCCCGCCATCGCTCCCTGTCGGCGAGCGACACGGCGCTGCTCTACCCGATGATCCACGAATCCAACAACGAAGACGCGTCGGCGGTGCTGGGGAGGGTGGGCGGCGCGGCGGTCGCCGGCGTCGCGCGGCAAGCCGGCATGAGCGACTACGCGCCCGGGGTCGGCTGGTGGGCGTACTCGCAGACCTCGGCGGCCGATCAGGCCCGCTTCTTCGCGCAGCTCGGCCGCCTGATCCCGTCGCGCTTCTACGGCTACGC
Organism: uncultured Solirubrobacteraceae bacterium; assembly: GCA_963760785.1. Lineage (GTDB taxonomy): Bacteria > Actinomycetota > Thermoleophilia > Solirubrobacterales > Solirubrobacteraceae > Palsa-744. Next base: position 168,865 of record CAVXEL010000005.1, read on the forward strand.
CCGCTGCCTGATGTCGACGATCGAGCCCTCCCAGAGCTGGGGTGTGCCGCCCGTCGCGAGGCCGCGCTGGCAGGTGTACTTCAAGACCGGCGCGCTCCCCGAACAGGGACTGTTCAACGAGGTCGCGCTGCTCGAACGCGGTCCGGTGACCTTCACTGTGGCGGTGTTCACCGACGGGGACCCCTCGATGGCCTACGGCGAAGAAACGATCGCCGGCGTCGGCGCACGGCTGCTGGCGGGGTCGCGATGAGCGCGCTTGCCTTCGTCGAGCGGCCCGCGGCGGTCGAGCCGCAGGGTCTGCTCGTGCTGCACCACGGCCGCGGCACGGACGAGCGTGACCTGATCGGCCTGGCCGACGCGCTCGACCCGGCAGGCCGGCTGCACGTGGTCTCGCCGCGCGCACCGCTGTCGCTCCCGGGCTCGCCCGGCTTCCACTGGTACCTGGTGCCGCGCGTGGGCTATCCCGACCCGGAGACCTTCGACGGCCGCGCACGAGGCGCTCGCGGAGTTCGCACGACGAGCTGTGGGCGCGCACGGGGCTGTCGCCCGCAGAGACGGTGCTGGGCGGGTTCTCGATGGGCGCAGTGATGAGCTACGCGCTGGGGCTGGACGGCTCGCGGCCCGTGCCGGCGGGGATCCTCGCGCTTGTCCGGCTTCATCCCGACCGTCGCGGGATGGGAGCCCGACCTCGCCGGACGGCGGGGTCTGCCCGTGTTCATCGCCCATGGCAGGCGCGATCCGGTGATCTCGGTGGAGTTCGCCCGCGACGCGGCGCGGCGCCTGCGGGAGGCCGGCTCTGGAGGTCGAGTACCGGGAGTCCGACGCGGGCCACTACATCGACCCCTCGCGTGCTCTCGCCCGCCTCGGCTTGGCTGGCGGCGGCGCTGGGCGCTCCCGAGTCCACCTAGCGCCGGTCGCGTCGAGGGCATAAGGTTGGCGCTGGCAGCACGGCAGATCCAGGAGGGGAGCCGCGTGTCCGTAACAGCCAGGGCCACAGAACCGACGCAGAGGCGCACCATGCGAGGTGCTGATCGTCGGCGCGGGCTTCGGCGGGGTCGGGTGCGGCGATCGAGCTGCGCAGGCACGGCATCACCGACGTGACGATCCTGGAGAAGGCGCCGGACCTCGGCGGGACCTGGTTCTACAACAGCTATCCCGGCGCGGCCTGCGACGTGCCGAGCCACATGTACTCCTTCTCCTACGCCCAGCGCCGGGACTGGTCGCGCCTGTGCTCGCCGCAGCAGGAGATCCACGCCTACCTGCACGAGGTCGCCCGGGACAACGGGATCGATGGCCTGGTGCGCACGAGCCGGACGGTCACCTCATGCCGCTGGGACGAGACGACCTGCAGCTGGACCGTCGAGACCGAGCAGGGCGAGACCCACGAGGCGGACGCGCTGATCCTTGCGACCGGCCAGCTGCACCAGCCCCAGATACCGAACCTCGAGGGCGCCGCGAGCTTTGCCGGGCACAGCTTCCACTCCGCCGAATGGGACCACCGATACGAGCTGGCCGGAAAGCGCGTCGGCGTGATCGGCACCGGCGCGAGCGCCGTCCAGTTCATCCCCGAGATCGCCCCGCAGCGTCGGGCAGATGACGATCTTCCAGCGCACGGGCAACTGGTTCATGCCCCGCAAGAACCGGCCCTACCCGGCGCTTGCCAGGAGGGCCTTCGAAGCGCTCCCGGCGCTGCAGGCGCTGCGCCGGAGGTTCGTCTTCGAGTACCTCGAGTCGCTGACCTTCATGATCCGAAATCCCGATCTCGCCGGGCGGTGGGGGCGATGCGCTCGGCGGCCTTCATGCGCATCGCAGCTCAGGGATCCCGAGGTGCGGCGCAAGGTGTGGCCCCACTACACCTTCGGCTGCAAGCGGGTCCTGTTCAGCTCCTACTACCTGCCCGCCCTGCAGAGGCCGAACGTCGAGCTGGTCACCGACGGCGATCGACGCGGTCGTGCCGGAGGGAGTCAGCGACGAGCGACGGGCGCGTGCACGAGCTGGACTGCATCATCTGGGCGACGGGCTTCAGGACCAACGACTTCATGTTCCCGATGGAGATCACGGGGCGCGACGGGGTCGCGCTGCTGCGAGCGCTGGTCGCACGGCGCTCACGCCCATCTCGGTATCTGCGTGCCGGGCTTCCCCAACATGTTCGTGATGTACGGGCCCAACACGAACACCTCGGGCGGCTCGATCATCTTCTTCCTGGAGACCCAGGCGGCCTACCTGCGACAGGCGCTTCAGCACCTGACCATCCGTGGGGCGGGCGCGATCGAGGTGCGCGCCGAGGTCGAGGCCGCCTCGGACCGCGCCGTGCAGCATCGCTTCGGCGGGACGGCCTGGACGCGGTGCGACTCCTGGTACCGCGACAGCACCGGCAGGATCGTCGCGAACTGGCCCGGCTACATGCGCGAGTACCTCGAGCAGGCGGCCAACCTGGACGCCGGCGAGTTCGACTTCGCGCCGCTGCCCGAGCCGGCGGCGCTCGCGGGCGCCTGAGACGAGCGCGAATGAGCGTGCACGACTACGTGATCGTCGGCGCCGGATCGGCGGGGTGCGTGCTGGCCAACCGCCTCTCGGAGGATCCCGCCGTGCGGGTGCTGCTGCTCGAGGCGGGCGGCCGCGACCGCTCGCTGAAGGTCAAGATCCCGGCGGCGTTCCCCCAGCAGTTCCACACCAAGCTCGACTGGGACTTCCAGACCGAGCCCGAGCCCCACGTCGACGGGCGCGAGCTGTTCGTGCCGCGCGGCAGGATGCTGGGCGGCTCGAGCTCGATGAACGCGATGCTCTACGTCCGCGGGCGGACCGCTCGACTACGACGGATGGGAGGCGCAGGGAGCCCCGGGATGGGGCTATCGCGACGTGCTGCCCTATTTCATCCGCTCGGAGGACAACGTCCGAGGGGCCTCGGAGTTTCACGGCGCCGGGGGGCCGTTGCAGGTCAGCGAGCAGCGCTCCCCGCGGCCACTGGACGGGCGGCTGCTGGCCGCGAGCGAGGCGGCGGGCATTCCGCGGATCGCCGACTACAACGGCCCCGAGCAGGACGGCGTGTCGATGTTCCAGGTGACCCAGATGAACGGACGGCGATACAGCGCCGCCGACGCCTTCCTGCGCCCTGTGATGAGCCGGCCGAACCTGGAGGTGCGCACCAACGTCCAGGTGCAGGGGGTGGAGCTCGAGGGGGACCGGGCCGTCGGCGTGCGGGTCGGCCGCGGTCGAAACGGGTCTGAGGTCGATCGCGCGCCGGCCGCGAGGTGATCCTCGCCGCCGGCGCGATCGGCTCGCCGCAGCTGCTGCTGCTCTCGGGCGTAGGCTCGGCCGCGGAGCTGCAGGCGGCGGGAATCGCGCCCCGTCACGAGCTCCCGGGCGTCGGGCCGCAACCTCCAGGACCATCCCTTCGTGACGATCCTGTGGGAGGTCACCGACCAGCAGACGCTCTACGGAGCGGACAAGCCGAGGTCGCTGGCGGAGTGGATGCTGCGGCGCTCGGGCAAGCTCAGCTCGACGGTCGCCGAGGTCTGCGCCTTCACCCGCACCCGCGGCGGGCTGCCGGCGGCGGACGTCCAGTTCCACATGGGCGCGGCCTACTTCGAAGATCACGGCGCCGAGACCTACGACGGCCACTGCATGGTGATCGCCCCGGTCCTGATCTCGCCCAGGGCGCGCGGTCAGGTCTGGCTGCGCTCGGCCGATCCCGCGGCCAAGCCGCGGATCATCACCAACACGCTGTCCGAGGCGGACGACGTCGAGTCGATGATCGCCGGGATGCAGCTCGCGCGGGAGATCGCGGCGCAGGAGCCGCTGCGCGAGGTCGTGGTCAGGGAGCTCAAGCCGGGCGGCCAGACCTCCGACCGTCAGGAGCTCGAAGCCGACCTGCGCCGGCGGCTGATGCTCATCTATCACCCGGTCGGCACGGCGCGGATGAGCGACACGCACGAGCTGGCCGTAGTCGACTCGCGGCTGCGGGTCCACGGCCTGCGCGACCTCCGCGTGATCGACGCCTCGATCATGCCGACGATCACGGGCGGCAACACGAACGCTCCGACGATGATGATCGCCGAGCGGGGCGCCGAGATGATCCGCGGGCGTCTGTGAGCATCTCGATCAACTACCACCGCGAGGGCAGCGGACCGGCGCTGGTGCTGCTGCACGGCATCGGCCACCACTGGCAGGCGTGGCGGCCGGTGATCGAGCTCCTCGCCCCCGAGTACGACGTGATCGCATGCGACTCGCCCGGCTTCGGGCGCTCGCCGCCGCTCCCCTCCGCGATGGAGCCGACCATCACCTCCTACGCGGACGCGTTCGAGTGGTTCCTGGCCGAGCTCGGGCTGGAACGCCCCCACGTCGCGGGCAACTCCATGGGCGGGGCGATCGGGCTCGAGCTGGCCCGCCGGCGCGCCGTCAGCTCGGTGACCGCCTTCTCCCCCGCGGGCTTCTGGACGGCCCGCGAGCGGCGCTTCTGCCAGCTCTCGCTCGGTGCGCTGGCGAACACGCCGCACGCGGCCAGGCCTGCGATGGAAGCGGCCGCCCGCACGCGCGCGGGACGGATCGTGCTCTTCTCGCAGAACTTCGGCTACCCCGCCCGCCTGCCCGCCGAGGAGGCCGTGGCGACGCTCCGCGACGCATGGGCCTCGCCGGCCCTGGCCGGGGCGCTGCGGGCCTTCGACGAGTACTCCTTCCAGCGCCCCGAGCAGCTGCGCAACATGCCCGTGACGATCGCCTGGGGAGTTCGGGACCGGCTGCTGCCCTACCGGCTGCAGGCGCCGCGCGCGCGGGCGCTGATGCCGTGGGCGACGCACCTCGAGCTCGGCGCGGGGCACGTGCCCTTCTATGACGACCCCGCCGCCGCGGCCGCGGCGGTCAGGACGGGCACGCCGGCCGACCAGGGCTCCGAGCGCGCCGCGTCGGCGTCCTGAGCCGCGCCGCCCGGCCGCCGTCCGGAAGCGCTCCGCCTGGAGCGCGTCCGGACGGCGCGGACGCGATCACCAGCCGATGTGAGAGAACATCATTTCGGCGCCCTGTGTCAGGAACCTGCCGCCTTCATATCCCTTGTATTCGTGGTATTCGGTGCTGCCGGCGTTGAAGCCCTGGCAGATCGCGTCTTTGAGCCGGCACCAGTCGCCGAGCCGGTTGTTGATTTTGGACGAGTAGGCCCCTCGCTCGGTGAGGATTCCCCAGTGTTCGGGGTTGTAGTTCCCGCGCGCCGTCGCTTTGTCGGACGGGTTGAAGCGGGGATCGCCGTAGAGCGCGACGCCGTAGACGTGCGACAGCGAGCTGTCGTTTTTGTTGGTCAGGTTTTCGATCGTGTCGCCGACGACGTGGGCTCCCTGTGAGAACCCGCCCAGCAGGATCTTCATGCTCGAGCACGCCGAGGCGTCGCTTTTGATCCGGTTTTCGAGGTGTTCGTCGCCTTCCCAGACGCTGAAGAAGTAGTCCCAGGCCTTCCACCATTCGGCGACGTTGACGGCCTGGTATTCCAGCCCGTAGGACTGCAGCGTCTGGCTGGAGGGCTTGCGGGCTCTGACTTTTTCGTAGAGCGCTCCGATCTGGTTGCCCATCCCGAAGTTGCCCGAGTAGCTTTCGCCCGAACCGCGGACGCCGATGAACTCGACGTTCGAGCAGGCCATGCCGCTGGCCGGCGCCAGCGCGGCGAGCGCCATCCACATCGTGGCGGCGAGCACTCCGGCCCACAGCAGGCTCCGCGCCCGCTGGCCCCGGCGCATGTGATCGATCCTTCGCATCTGGCTCCCCTCTGAGGGCCGGGCGCCCAGCGCCCGGCCCCCAATCTCTCCTCCCGTCAGCGAGCCTCCTCGCCGCACGGCCGTTTCCCCATGAAGCGAGCCGAGTGTATTTCCCCCTGACGGCCAAGTCTTGTACTCTCGCCACCGTCATGGAGGACCGATCCCACTCGATCTTGTCTCGCGCGGACAATTTTCAGCTGGCAGGTGGGGACGCGCCGCCACCCGAGCTGCGGGCCTCGCTGATGCCGTCCGTGCCGGCGATCGTCGATGCGGCGATCGCGGCGATCCGCAGCCAGGGCTCGGACCTGCGGTTCACCGAGAGCGCGCTCGAGCGCAACCTTCGCCTCGGGCTCACCGACGCGGTCGACCGCTGGTTCGAGCCGACCGCGGCGGCCGGCTCGCCCGACCTTCATTTCGCCCTCGGCAGAGCCCAGGCGCGGGCGGGCCGGAGCCTCGACGAGCTGCTCGGCTTCTACCGGATCGCCGGTCAGACGATGTGGCGCCGCGTGACCGAGCTGGGGGCGGCGCGGGGCGCCCGGCCCGAGGATCTGTACCGGCTCGCCGAGACCGGCTTCGGGTGCGTCGACGAGCTCTCCACGCGTGCGGCAGAAGGGTTCTCCGAGGAGCAGTCTCACCGCTCCGGCGCGTCGGACTCGAGGCGAAGCGAGCTGGTGCGAATGCTGCTGCGCGACCCCCAGCCTCCGATCGAGGTCCTCGCCGCTGCGGCGCGAACCGCCGGAGTGGAGCTCGCGCCGCGCCTGGCGCTGTTCATCGGTCCGGGCGAGATGTACGAGCCTTTCGCGCGCCACGCTCGCGACCAGGCCGTGCTCGGTCCGCGCGAGGGGGAGTTCGTGGGCGTGCTGTTCGATCCCGACGGACCGGGCCGGCGGCGCCGTCTGCGCCAGGCCGCCGAGCACGCCGGCGCACGGCTGGCGCTCGGCCCCGCCGTGCGGCTCGAGGCCGCCCGCGACAGCCTGGCTCGCGCCCGCGCCCTGCTGGCGCTGGTCCTGGGCGGCCTCGTCGACGACGGCGCGCTGGCCGGCGCGGAGGAGCACGAGCTCGAGCTGCTGCTCGCCGGGGAGCCGCAGCTGGCCGCGGAGTTCGCCCGCCGGCGGCTCGCGCCGCTGCAGGAGGTGGCCGGCGCCACGACCCGCGAGAACCTCGCCCTGACGCTGCGGGCATGGCTTCGCGCCCCCGGGCAGCGCAAGACGATCGCGCACGGCCTGGGGGTTCATCCGCAGACGGTCCGCTATCGCATGGCGCGCCTGCGCGAGCTGTTCGGCGAGCAGCTGGACGACCCGGATGGCCGCTTCGAGCTCGAGCTCGCGCTGCGGCTGGCGCCATACGCGGCACTCGGGGCGGAGCCGTCGGCTCTCGAGCCGACGGGCACGCCCCACCCCGCCTCGCTCAGATCCTGACCGGTGCGACCGGCAGGCCGGCGATCTCGCTGCGGGCGCGCAGCAGCGTCCCCCCCAGCTCCGGCGTGATCTGGTTGTCCGCCGTGGTGATGAGCACGTCGCGCATGTCCGGACCGCCGAAGGAGATGCTCGAGACGAACTCCGCCGGCAGGTCGATCAGCTCCTCCAGCCCACCGGTCGGGCTCAGCCGGGCCACCGCGCCGCCCTCGCCGAGCGCGACCCACAGGCCGCCCTCCACGTCGACCGCCAGGCCGTCGGCCGAGCCCCTTGGGGACTCGGCGAGCACCTCGGGCTCGCCCCTGACAGAGGGCACACGAGAACGTGGCGGCGGCCGTAGTCGCTCAGGTAGACCAGGCTCCCGTCGGGTGACACGCCGATCCCGTTCGGCCACAGGACACGATCGGTGATCGTGCGGGCGGCGCCCGGGCCGGAGAGGGCGAGCAGCCTGCCCTCGCGCGGCGGCTCGCCGCTCATCGGCCGGTAGCGGAGCTCTCCCGCCAGCAGCTCGCCGTCGGGCGTCGTGAACAGGTCGTTGTAGCCCGGCGCAGCGGGGTCTGACAGGAGCTCCCGCTGGGCGCCGTCGGCGGCGAGATGGATCACGCTCCTGCCGCTCAGCACCCAGCCGCCGTCGGCGTGCGGGACGATCCCGCCGACGCCCCGGCGCCCGTGCAGCAGCTCCGTGACGACACCCTGCGGCGAGCACGACCACACGCCTCCGGCGATCACATCGCTGTAGACCAGCTGCCCTTCGCGGCCGATCCGGGGACCCTCGAGCAGCGAGTGCGCCCGCCCGAGCACGCCGGCGACCGGCTCGGGCCGGGACAGGGCGGTCACGTCGTGGCCCTCACCCGTGGGAATCTAGCCGCCCGCGCCTTTACGTTGAAGGTGCTGGTCGAGTACCTTCAGGCCCGTGACGCTCGAGGAACTCAACGAGGCGGTCGAGCGGGGCACCGTCGACACGGTTCTGCTCGCCATCACCGACATGCAGGGGCGCCTGCAGGGCAAGCGGCTGACGGCGACCCATTTCCTGGCCGAGGTCGTCGAGCACGGGGCCGAGGGCTGTAACTACCTGCTGGCCGTGGATGTCGACATGGCGACAGTGGGCGGCTACGCGATGTCCTCGTGGGAGCGCGGCTACGGGGACATGCTGATGGTGCCCGACCTGAGCACGCTGCGGCCGGTGCCCTGGCAGGAGGGGACGGTCGTCTGCCTTGCCGACGTCGCCTGGCTGGACGGAACCGATGTGGTCGCCTCGCCTCGTCAGATCCTGCGCCGCCAGCTCGCTCGGCTGGCCGAGCGCGGCTGGATGGCCAATGCCGGCACCGAGCTGGAGTTCATGGTCTTCCTGGACACCTACGAGGAGGCCTGGCACAAGGCCTACCGCGATCTGCGCCCGGCGAACCTCTACAACGTCGACTACTCGCTGCTGGGAACCGCGAGGGTCGAGCCGCTGATCAGGCGGATCCGCAACAGCATGGCCGCGGCCGGGATGGTGGTCGAGGACTCCAAGGGCGAGTGCAACTTCGGCCAGCACGAGATCAACTTCCGCTACGCCGACGCACTGCGCACGGCCGACGAGCACGTGATCTTCAAGAACGGGGCCAAGGAGATAGCGGCGGACGAGGGCATGGCGCTGAGCTTCATGGCGAAGTTCGACGAGCGGGAGGGCAGCTCGTGCCACATCCATTTCTCGCTGGCGGACGATTCGGACCCACCCGCCCCGCTGTTCGCCCGCGACCAGGCGCTGTTCGACTCGTTCCTCGCGGGGCAGCTGGCGTGCCTGCGCGAGATGACGCTGATGCTGGCCCCCAACGTCAACTCCTACAAGCGCTACGCCGCGGCGAGCTTCGCGCCGACGGCCGTCGCGTGGGGCCAGGACAACCGGACCTGCTCGCTGAGGGTCGTCGGCCACGGGCCCTCGCAGCGCTTCGAGAACCGGGCCGGCGGGGCCGACCTGAACCCCTACCTCGCGCTCGCGGCGATCATCGCCTCGGGGCTGCACGGAATCGATCAGGGCCTCGAGCTGGAGCCGCCGATGGCGGGCAACGCCTACACGGACGGCGAACGGGCACGGGTTCCCGCGACGCTGCAGGCCGCGCGGGAGCTGTTCGCCTCGAGCGAGGTCGCCCGCGAGGCGTTCGGCGAGGACGTCGTGGCCCACTACCTGAATGCCGCCGACGTCGAGCTGGCGGCCTTCCAGTCGAGCGTCACCGACTGGGAGCGCTTCCGGGGATTCGAGCGGCTGTGATCAGAGCGGAGGCAGGAAGCGATGGCGAGCGCGGCTGAGCGCAGGGGCGCCGCCGGCACGCTTGCGCCGCCAGGGGCGATCTTCGCTCCCGTCCGCTCGCAGACGGCCTTCGAGGAGACGGTGGACCGCCTCGGCACGGCGATCAAGCTGGGGCTTCTGCCCGCAGGCTCGCAGCTGCCGGCCGAGCGCGAGTTGTGCGCAAGGCTCGGGATCGCCCGCTCGACGCTGCGCCAGGCATTGACCGCGCTGACGCAGAGCGGCCACGTGTTCGCGACGCGCGGCCGCGGCGGCGGGACGTTCGTGTCGGATCCCCAGCCCCCGGCTGTCGCCCCCCTCGAAGCCGATGCTGGCCGAATGGCGTGAGATCTGCGACCAGCGGCTGGCCGTCGAGCTCGGCGTGGCCGTGCTGGCCGCGGAGCGGGCCGAGCCGGAGGATCTGCAGGCGCTCGACGAGGTCGCCGCCGCGCTGGATGCCGCGCTCGAGGACTTCCCCGCCTACCGGCAGGCTGACATCCGGCTGCACGTCGGCCTCGCCGAGGCGGCCCGCTCGACGAGGCTCGTCCGGGAGATGACCGAGGTGCAGGGGGCGATGACCGACCTGATCGCCTACATCGCGCACCCACCCGAGGTGCTCGCCTCCTCGAACGCCCAGCACCGACGGCTGCTGGCGGCCGTGCGGGCGGGGGACGCCATGCGCGCCGCGCAGGTGACGACGGAGCATCTGCAGGGAACCGAGCACGTACTCGCCGGCCTGCTCCCGGGCGGCTGACGCGGCCTGCCGGCGCGTTCGGCACGACCCTTGGCCAGCTGTCCGTACGGCGTTTGCGAGGTTCTGGTCGGGTGCCCTTGACATCTGTCCGGACACGAGCGTATTGTCACGATCGAAGGACGGAAGACCAAACCTTTTCCTCCAGGGGGCGAGCGGATGAGCACAGCCGGAACGATGAGCCAGGACGAGAAGCGCCTGGCGGAGCTTGGCTACAAGCAGGAGCTGCACCGGGGCTGGAGCTCGTTCTCCAACTTCGCGATCTCGTTCTCCATCATCTCGGTGCTGGCCGGCTGCTTCACCACCTACGGCCAGGCGCTGAAGAACGGCGGGCCGATCGCGATCTCGATCGCGTGGCCGCTGATCAGCATCCTGGTCCTCACCGTCGCCTTCTCGATGTCCGAGCTCGCGTCCGCGATGCCCACCGCGGGCGGCATCTACTACTGGGCCTCCAAGCTCGGCGGCGCGAGTTGGGGATGGTTCACGGGCTGGTTCAACCTGATCGGGCTGGTCGCGGTCGTTGCGTCGGTCGACTACGTCTGCGCGACCTTCCTCACGTACCTGCTCGGCCTCTACAACGTGCACTTCATCTTCAGCTTCCCGAAGGCGGCGGGCCTGACAGGAACGGCGAATGTCCATTACGGCGCGCACGTCGTATTCGCGGTGTTCGCCGCGATCCTGCTCCTGCACGGGCTGATCAACGTCTTCTCGAGCCACCTCGTCTCGATCTTCAACGGCATCTCGGTGTGGTGGCACGTGATCGGCGTCGGGGTGATCGTGGTCGTCCTGTTCGCGGTTCCCAGCCACCACGCGAGCCTGTCCTACGTCTTCAGCCACAAGGCCAACGAATCGGGCTTCTCGGGTGGCGCGGTCAGCGGGGCGAAATTCTGGCTCTATGTGCTGCCGCTCGGGTTCCTGCTGACGATGTACACGATCACCGGCTACGACGCCTCGGCGCACGTCTCCGAGGAGACGCACGGCTCCGAAGACGCCGCGCCAAAAGGCATCTGGCGCTCGGTCTTCTACTCGGCGGTGATCGGCTGGATCGTGCTGCTGGCGATCACGTTCACGATCCAGACCGGCCACCACGAAAGCGAAATCTACAAAGCCGCCTACCCGGCGCTGACGATCTTCACGACCGCGATGAGCTCTGGCTGGGCCAAGCTCGTGATCCTGATCTCGACCGTCGGCCAGCTGTTCTGCGGCATGGCCTGTGTGACGAGCGGATCGCGCATGACGTTCGCGTTCTCGCGCGACGGCGCGGTGCCCGGCCACAAGCTGTGGCGGCGACTCGGCGAGCGACGGACACCGACCTGGGCGGTGCTGTTCGTGTGTCTGTTCGCGCTGGTCGTGACGATCCCGGCGTACTTCCCGAACCACCTCGGCACGCCGGTCGCCTTCCTGGCGGTCACGTCGATCTCGGTGATCGGGCTCTACATCGCCTACACGATCCCTGTGTTCCTGCGCTGGCGGATGCGCGAGGAGTTCAAAGCCGGACCGTGGACGCTGGGCGCGAAATACAAATGGGTCAACCCGATCGCGTTCGTGTGGGTGGCGATCTGCGTGGTGATCTTCTGCCTCCCGTTCTCGCCCGAAGGCGTGCCGTGGGAAAGCTCGTTCACCTGGAACGCGGTCAACTACGCGCCGCTCGTGACGATCGGGACGATGGTGCTCGTGACCGCGTGGTTCGCGCTCTCGGCGCGGCGCAGTTTCAAGGGTCCGGTGCGCACGATCGACGAGCTGGACGTCGAACAGTCGCTGCCCGCGATCGCCGAGGCCCCGTAGGGGGGGCCTTGCGCGCGGGGCGAACCTTCCTGGGCCGACCACGGACGGCCGAGCGCTGAGCGACACGCTTGCAGTGCTCGAGCCCGCCACCGAGGCGGTGCTCGCGCAAGTCGCCCGGGCTGACGCGGAGCAGGTCGAGGAGGCGGTCGGCGCCGCCTCCTCGGCACTGCCTGCGTGGCGGGCGCTGGCCCCCGGCGCGCGAGCCGGGGCGCTGCGCGCCGTGGCCGAGAACCTCGCCGGACACGCTGAGGAGCTGGCGGTGCTGGAGGCGCGTAACGCCGGCAAGGCGATCGTCGACGCGCGCGGGGAGATGCAGATGGTGGTGGACACCTTCCGCTACTACGCCGGCGCTCCGGAGCGGCTGCTGGGCGACACGATCCCGGTCGCGGGCGGCCAGGCCTTCACGGTCCGGGAACCCGTCGGCGTGGTCGGGCTGATAACCCCCTGGAACTTCCCCCTGGCGATCGCCTCGTGGAAGCTCGCTCCGGCGCTGGCGGCGGGCAACACGGTGGTCCTGAAGCCGGCGGAGCTGACGCCGCTGACGGCGCTGCGCTTCGCGGAGCTGGCCCTCGAGGCGGGCCTGCCGGAGGGAGTGGTGAACGTGGTCGTCGGCCCGGGGCGCACGTGCGGGCAGCGACTGGTCGAGCACCCAGACGTGGCGAAGATCGCCTTCACGGGATCCACGGAGGTCGGACGGTCGATCGCGCAGGCCGCAGCCGGCACGATCAAGCGGGTCACGCTCGAGCTGGGCGGCAAGTCGGCCAACGTCGTCTTCGCCGACGCCGATCTGGCGGCGGCAGCCGCGGCGGCGCCGCTGGCGGTGTTCGGCAACGCGGGCCAGGACTGCTGCGCGCGCTCGCGGATACTCGTCCAGGCGCAGGCGCTCGATCCCTTCATGGCGGCACTGGAGACGGAGGTCAAGGCGCTGCGCGTCGGCGACCCGCTGTCGGAGAGCACGCAGATGGGACCCCTGATCTCCGCGGCGCAGCGCGAGACCGTCGCGTCGTTCCTGGAGGACGACGTCGAGATCGCCTTCCGCGGAAGCGCGCCCGACGGCAAGGGCTTCTGGTTCGCTCCGACGGTGCTCGCCCCGGTCGATCCGGGCGCGCGTGTCGCCCGCGAGGAGGTTTTCGGGCCGATCGCAGCCGTGATCCCTTTCACCGACGAGGCCGAGGCGATCTCACTGGCCAACGATACGATCTACGGGCTGTCCGGCTCGATCTGGACCCGCGACGGCGGGCGTGCGCTGCGGGTCGCGCGGGCGCTGCAGACCGGCGTGCTCTCGATCAACTCGAACAGCTCGGTGCGCGTGACGACGCCGTTCGGCGGCTTCAAGCAGTCGGGCTACGGCCGCGAGCTGGGACCGCACGCGCTGGATGCATACACCGAGGTCAAGACGATCTTCTACGCGACGGAGGAATGATGGCGGCGACGGGCACCCCATCACGGGGCACCCCTCAGGGCGGGGGACAGGCAGGCAGGCTGGCGGGGCGCATATGCGTGGTGACCGGCGCGAGCGGCGGGATCGGAGCGGCCAGCGTGGAGGCGTTCCAGCGCGAGGGCGCCACGGTGGTCGGCGTCGACGTGCTGCCCGATGCCCCGGGCGATCTGGCGCTCCAGGCCGACCTCACGAGCGAGCAGGAGGTCCGTGACCTCCTCGCCGAGGCCCGCTCGCGCTACGGGCGCCTTGACGTGCTGTTCAACAACGCGGGCATCTCACCCAACGACGACGGCTCGGTCGTGGACACCACGTTGGAGGCCTGGGAGCGGGTGCAGGCGGTCAACCTGCGAAGCGTCTTCCTGTGCTGCAAGCACGGCATCCCGCACCTCCTCGAGAACGATGGCCCGGAACGTGGCTCGATCATCAACACGGCCTCCTTCGTGGCGGTGATGGGGGCGGCCACATCGCAGATCTCCTACACCGCATCCAAGGGCGGCGTGCTTGCGATGTCCCGCGAGCTGGGCGTCGAGTTCGCCCGCCGCGGCGTCCGCGTCAACGCCCTCTGCCCGGGCCCGGTCGACACGCCGCTGCTCAAAGAGCTCTACGCCAAGGATCCCGAGCAGGCTGCGCGGCGCCTGGTGCACGTGCCGATGGGCCGCTTCGCGCGGGCCGATGAGATCGCCCACGCAGTCGTGTTCCTGGCCAGCGCGGAGTCGAGCTTCATCACGGCCTCGACCTTCCTGGTCGACGGCGGCCTGAGCGGGGCCTACACGACGCCTCTCTGACCCGGGCCCGCCGCAGCTGCTGCGGCCCGTGCCGCCGGAACCAACGCGCGCTCGGCGCCGGTCGGTTCATCGATCCCCCAGCGCGGCGCCGAGCCGGCGCGCGAGCGCTCGCAGCCGCTCGAGCACCTCCGGCGGCCCGTCCAGCTCGAACTCGACGTCGGGCAGGACGATCCGGTGTACGAGCCAGTCGAGATCGTCATCGCTCGTCTCATACAGGCACGTCCCGTCCCCGAGGTCTCGCAGCTGGCCCCAGCCCGGGGCGAGGCGCCCCCGCAGCCGCGCCGCCGGGGCCCGGTAGCGCACGCTGACCGCGTACCGGTAGACGACAGCGCCGAGCGTCCTTTCGAGATAGGCCGCCGCCTCGCCGCCGGGGATCGCTCGCGCCCGGAACCGCCGGCCGGCGAGCGCCGGCGAGTCGATGCGGTCGACGCGGAACGTCCGCCACGCGCCGCGCTCGGGGTCGAAGGCCAGCAGGTACCAGCGCCGGCCGTGGGCGAGCAGCGCGTGGGGCTCGACCGCGCGCCGGGATCGCTCGCCGCCACGACCGCGGTAGGCGAAGCGAACCACCTCGCCGTCGCGCCGAGCCGTGGCGAGCAGCTCGAGCGTGCGCGCGTCGACGCCCGCCCCACCTCCTCGCCCGACGACCTCGGTTGCACCGCCCAGGGCCTGCACTCGCCGGCGGAGGTGGTCGGGCAGCACCTGCTCGAGCTTGACCAGCGAGCGCAGCGCGGCCTCCTCGATACCGGCGACGGCCGAGCGGGCGGCTGTCCGCAGGGCGATGGCCACGGCGATCGCCTCCTCGTCGTCGAGCAGCAGCGGCGGCATCGCAGTGCCCGCGCCGAGCGAGTAGCCGCCGTCGAGGCCCGGTGCTCGAGTCGATCGGATAGCCCAGCTCCCGCAGCCGCTCGACGTCGCGGCGGACGGTCCGCGCCGAGACCTCCAGGCGGTCCGCCAGCGTGGCCCCCGGCCAGTGCCTGCGGGCCTGCAGCAGCGCCAGGAGGCGCAGCAGCCTGCCGGCGGTCGAGGGATCTGGCATGCCGGCAGCTTCCTACATATTGAGGACAGATCCTGGCCGTAATGGCCCGTAACGTCCCCCCGGGCCGCCGGGGAAGGCGGAAACGGAAAGCAAGGAGATTCAGATGGACTTCAAGCTCGAACTGGTCACAGTGCCTGTCTCCGACGTGGATCGGGCCAAGGCGTTCTACACGGACGGCGCCGGGTTCCTCGCCGAACACGACCACCAGGTCGACGAGCGGATCCGCTTCGTGCAGCTGACGCCGCCGGGCTCGGCGTGCTCGATCGCGATCGGGAAGGGGCTGAACGACGCCGAGCCGGGCTCCGCTGCCGGCCTGCAACTCGTCGTGGACGACATCCACGAGGCTCGAGCCGAGCTCGCCGGCCGCGGCGTCGAGGTCAGCGAGGTGCAGGTCTTCCCGTGGGGGTCGTTCGTGATGTTCAGCGACCCCGACGGCAACGGCTGGGCCGTTCAGCAGCTGCCCCCGCGCGCCTGAGCGCCTACAGCGCCACGGCCGTCTCGCCGCCGCCCCTGGAGGCGCCCACCGAGGCGATGATCACCAGTGCGATCCCCACCAGGGCGCGGCCGCCGAGGCGCTGCCCGAGCACGATCCGACC
This sequence comes from uncultured Solirubrobacteraceae bacterium, assembly GCA_963760785.1. Taxonomy (GTDB): domain Bacteria; phylum Actinomycetota; class Thermoleophilia; order Solirubrobacterales; family Solirubrobacteraceae; genus Palsa-744. Next base: position 184,678 of record CAVXEL010000005.1, read on the forward strand.
GGCCAGCGCCGCGACGGCCGGCTCGAGGCTCATCAGCACGCCGAACACGGCCGGTGCGATCCGCCGCAGCGCCTCGACCTCGAACGAGTAGGGGATCGCCGAGGAGAGCACGCCGACGGCGCCCCCGAGCAGCAGCGATTCCGCGTCGAGCAGGTGACCGGCACCCTGCGCCAGTCCGAACGGCGCTGCCGCGAGCGTCGCGACGCACATCGCCAGGGCCAGCCCGGTCCCCCCCTCGAAGGTCCGACCCAGCCGGGCGTTGAGCAGGATGTACGTCCCCCACAGGGCGCCGGCGATCAGTGCGAAGCCGACGCCGAGTGCGTCTGGGAGGTGCGCCCCGTAGCGAGTCAGCGCGAGGATCCCGAGCGCGGCGAGCACGACCCACACGAGATCAAGCCGGCGGCGGGAGCCCAGCAGCGCGACGGTCAGCGGCCCGATGAACTCGAGCGCCACGGCGATCCCCAGCGGGATGCGGGCAATCGCCTCGTAGAAGCTCAGGTTCATACCCGCCAGCACCAGCCCGAACACCGCGGCCTGGCGGAGCTCGGGCGCTCGCCGGCCGCGCAGGTGCGGCCGCCAGACAGCGAGCAGCACGGCCGAGCCGAAGGCGAGGCGCAGCAGGACGGTGCCGGCGGGACCGACACTGGCGAACAGGGTGGCGGCGATCGCCGCGCCGAACTGGACCGAGGCGATCGCACCGACCACGAGCGCGCCCGAGGGAGCTCGGGCGAGGAGGCCCGGGCGAGACGCCGCTTGTCGCTGACCGGCCACCGCAGGCGATCGTAGCTGCGGGCGGCCGCGCGGCCGGAGTGCACAGCGCGGCGTAGGATCGGCGAGTGACCCCGTTCCAGACCGCTCGGGCCCACCGGGGTGAGCGCGGCAGATGCTGAAGGCGCAGGCGCTGGACGTGCTGCGGACGGGTGCGGGCCCCCGGGTCGTGCTGGTCCATGGCAGCGTGACCGGCGCCGGCACCACCTGGCGCGGGCAGCTGGTCCTGGCCGAGCGCTGGAGCCTTGCGATCCCCAACCGGCCCGGCTTCGCAGGCAGCCCCGCCCTGCCGCGGGGAGACTTCCAGCGGGAAGCGCCGCTGGTGGCCGATCTGCTCGGCGAGGGCGCCCACCTGGTCGGCCACTCCTATGGCGCGGTGATCGCTCTGTACGCGGCCGCGCTCGCTCCGGGGTCGGTGCGCTCGCTGACGCTGTCCGAGCCAGGCTGCCTGGGCGCCGCCGCCGGCAACGCGGCGGTCGACGAGCAGATCAGGCGCGGAAGGATGCTCTACGAGCATGCCCCCAGCCTCGACCCGCGGGAGTTCCTGGTGGCGTTCCGCGGCGGCGCGGGCGTCACGCGCGAGACGCCTGAGCATCTGAGCGGAGAGCTGCTCGCGGGTGCGCGGCTGCTGATGAGCGAGCGCCCGCCCTGGGAGGCCGACCCGCCGTGGCACGAGCTGGAGGAGGCGCCCTTTCCGAAGCTGGTCGTCTCCGGCTCGCACTCGGAGGTCTTCGAGGCGGTCTGCGACGCGGTGGCCGAGCGGATCGGCGCGCGGCGCGCCGTCGTCGCCGGGCGGGGACACACGATTCCCGCCGCGCCCGGCTACAACGCCCTGCTCGACCGGTTCCTCGCCGAGTCACAGGCCGCCGTGGTCGAGCGCCGCTGAGCGCGGCTCGTCCGGACGGGCCATAGGATCCCCGGCCACTCGAACGAAGGGATTTCAGCGGTGAGCGAGACCAATCAGGCGATAACGCCGGAGCTGAGCGCGGAGCGCCTCTCAGGGACCTTCCCGGGCGATCTGGGCATCCAGCTGACGGAGATCACCGACGAGCGCGTGCTCGGCCGGATGGCCGTCGACCGGCGCCACCTGCACCCGATGGGATACGTGCACGGTGGCGCATGGGTCGCCTTCGCCGACACGGTCGCCGCCTGGGGCACGCTGCGCCATCTGCCCGAGGGGATGGGCTTCACGACGGTCGAGCTGAAGATCAACGTGATCTCCTCGGCCGCCGACGGCGACGAGCTGACGGCGATGGGCGAGCCGCTGCACGTCGGCTCGCGGACGCAGGTGTGGCAGGTGCGGGTCTTCAACGCCGAGCGCCTGGCGGCGAGCTTCACCTGCACGCAGATCGTGCTCTGAGCTGCTCGACCCGGGCGCGAAGCTCAGCCGCCGAGCACGGCCATCGCGGCGTTGCGTCCGGGAATGCCGCTAACGCCGCCGCCGCGCCGCGCCCCCGCACCGCATATCAGGATCGAGGGGTGGTCAGTCTCGACGCCCCACCTCCCCACATCCTCCTCGCGCTCGGCAAAGGGCCACGACAGGTCCCCGTGGAAGATGTGGCCGCCGGGCATGCCGAGCTCCTCCTCGAGATCCAGCGGAGTGTGGGCCCGCAGGCACGGCCGGCCGTCGCGGTCGCGCAGCAGGCAGCCCTCGATCGGCTCGGCCAGGACGCTGTCAAGCGAGGCGAGGGTCGCCTGGAGCGCGTCCGCTCTCGCCGCGCCGTTGTCGGCGGCGAACAGACGCGCGGGCATGTGCAGGGCGAAGACCGTCATCGTCTGCGCCCCGGCAGCCCGCAGCTCAGGGCCGAGGATCGAAGGATCGGTCAGCGAGTGGCAGTACGCCTCGCATGGCGGCAGCCGGGGGACGCTCCCTGCCGCCGCCTGCGCGTAGGCGCTCTGCAGCTGGGTTGCCATCTCGTTGACGTGAAAGGTGCCTGCAAATGCCGTCCGCGGCGAGACGGCCGCGTCCTTCAGCCGCGGCAGGCGCGAGAGCAGCATGTTGACCTTCAGCTGCGAGCCCTCCGGCGCGGGCGTCGCGCGCGGGACGCCGAGCAGCCGCCGGAGCTCCGCCGGCGCGGCCCCCACGAGCACACGGTCGGCCCGCACCCGGCGCTCGCCGACCCCGTCGCCGAACAGGACCCCCACGGTGTCCCCTTCGGGCTCCAGCGCCAGCACCTCCAGACCGGTGGCGAGCTCGGCGCCGCCGCGGCGCGCGGCGACTGCGAGGGCGTCGGAGATCGCCCCCATGCCGCCGACCGGAACCTGCCACTCCCCGGTGCCACGGCCGACCACGTGGTAGAGGAAGCACCGGTTCTGGCGCAGATCGGTGCCGCGGCTGGGCGCGAAGGTCCCGATCAGGGCGTCGGTGAGCACCACGCCGGCGACCAGCTCGTCGGCGAAGACCCGCTCGACGGTCTCACCCAGCGGGCGCTCGAACAGCGCCTCCCAGGCCGGGCTGCCGACGAGCTCGCGCATCCTCTGACGGGAGGGGAGCGGCTGGGTGAGGGTCGGGAAGACGCTCGCGGCGACCTTTCTGGTCGTCGCGTACAGGGCATGCCAGGCCGCGCGGTCGGCGGTGCTCCCCGTCACGCTGCGGAAGGAGCGGCGCGTCGCGCCGGGATCGCCCTCGGCGACCAGCAGACCCCGGCGAGCGCCGGCGCGAGGATCGGGCGTGTAGGAGGCCACTCGCCGTGCAGCCAGGCTCACGGGCAGGCCGAGCTCCGTGACGATCCGCGCCGGCAGCAGGCCGACCAGGTAGGCGTAGCTCGAGATCCGGGCGTCGAAGCCGGGGAAGGGGGCCTCCGAGACGGCCGCTCCGCCGAGCCTCTCGCGGCGCTCGATCACCAGACAGGAACGTCCGGCGGCGGCCAGGTAGGCGGCCGCCGTGAGCCCGTTGTGCCCGCCGCCGACGATCACGGCGTCGTATCGCTCGCGCGGGGCCTTCAGCTCGGACACGACTCGAACCCGGCCGCCCCCATCTCGCGCTCGAGTGCGTCGAGGGACGCCGCGCCGCCACGGCGGGATGGGATGAAGATCGAGGGCAGGAGCGGGACGCTAGCGGCTGCGCCCCCCGGCCGCATCCGCCTCCGCGAGCGCCTTCAGGTTGAGCAGCTGTCGGCGCATCATCACGAGATCCCCCGGCGCCAGGAGCCCTCGCGCGGGCGCGCCGCCGAAAGGACCGGCGGGGCGGCCGACGAGCAACTTGACGACCAGCCGCGAGCCCCCGCCCGCGCGCTCGCCGACCCGGTAGCTGCAGGCGATCTCGCCGAACAGCCGCCCGCGGTGGCTGAGCGTGATCGAGCGGTCCGGCTCGAACTCGACCAACCGGAAGATGCTCATCACGCGCTGCCCCGTCACGAGCCGCTCGAGCCCCGGCGTCAGCGTCGGCGGGCTGCGCCGGCCGCCGTTGTCGATCCTGTCGTAGCTGTAGGGGGCCGCCCGCAGCTGGCAGAGCCAGCGGAAGACGATCGCCGGGTCGGCCTCCACGTCCACCGCTCGGTAGAGCGCCTGCTGCGCGTCGGGCAGCAACCGGTCGCAGGGGAACGGCTCGGAGCGCTCGACGGCCGTCGAGCCCCAGTTGTAGACCGCGCTGGGCCAGACGCGCATGCCGGTCGCGGCCTCAGGACGGCTCGGCCGGTGTCCCGGAGCCGTCGCCCAGCGGGCGTTGCACCCATGCCACGTCGTGCCACGCCCCGAGCTTGTAGCCGATGCGCCTGTAGACGCCGACGGGCTCGAATCCCATCGCGCTGTGCAAGGCGATGCTGGCCTCGTTGGGAAGCGTCATGCCCGCGACGGCCATGCGAAAACCGCGTTGCGCCAGCCGCGCCAGAAGGGCCTCGTACAGCGCCCGTCCAGCCCCCGTTCGCCGCCGTCCGCTCTCGACGTAGACGCTCACCTCGCAGGACCAGCGGTAGGCGGCGCGTGGGTGAAACGGCGCGCCGTAGGCATAGCCGACCACCCTCGCGCCCTGCTCGGCCACGACCCACGCGTGGCTGGCCGAGCTGGCGGCGATCCGCTCGGCCATCCGCGCCGGCGCCGGCGGGTCCAGCTCGAACGTGATCGCGGTCTCGACCACGTAGGGCGCGTAGATCGCCGCGCACGCGTCGGCGTCCGCGGGAGTCGCGGAGCGCACCGTGGTGATCTGCTGTTGCCCGCTCATGCCACGAGATCGACCGGCTCCAGAGCCACGGAGGTGGCGAGCCTTGGAGCATGGGCCGGCCCGAAGTCTATGAGGAGCCGCCGCCCGGGCGAGCTCCGCTCGGGCGCCTGCGGACGGGGAGCCGGGGCCCGCCCGGCGTCCCCACTCAGGATCGCCAGCCCTGCGCTCTGGCGTCACTCACCAGTCGGCGTCCAGCGAAAGCGCCAGATGGCGACGAGGGCGCCCGCGAGGCCCCAGGCGAGGATCACGAGCAGGTGCCCCGCCTGCAGACCGGAACCGGTGGTGGCTGGATCGAAATCGTGCAGAAGCGACTCGAAGAGGTGCTTGATCGGGAACACATCGGCGACGTGCTGCATCGCGGCCGGGATTTCCGAGTTGGGGATGAAGATCCCCGAGATGAACATCAGCGGCAGCATGATCACATTCGCGATCGGAGCCGACGCGTCCTCGCTCGGGACGAAAGCGGTCACGGCGAACGCGACACACGACAGCGCCGCGGCTCCGACCAACACCGTGAGCACGACGCTCGGCAGGGTGTGGGTCGGGATCGAGACCCCGTAGAGGACATTGCCGATCGCGAGCAGCAGCGTGAACAGGAGCGCAGTGACCGTGATCGAGGTGCCGATTCGCCCCGCCAGGAACATCCATGGGGGCAGCGGCGTGCTCCGGACTCGCTTGAGGATGCCCTGCTCGCGCAGCCGTGTGAGCGAGATGGTCAGGTTGAAGAACGTGGCCGACATGATCGCCAGCGTCGCGATGGCGGGCACGTAGTAGGTGGAGCGCTTGATCAGGTGACCGTTGACCAGGGTGGTTTTGTTGCCGAAGACGCTGACGAAGATGAACAGGAAGATGATCGGCTGCACGACGGTGAAGAAGACGTACTGCGGATTGCGCCAGAAGCTCTTCTGGTCGTAGACCATCTGCCTGCCGGCTATCGCGAAGTCGTTCATGTCGACTCCGTGAGACGCAGGTAGATCTCCTCGAGGCTGGGGCGCCGGGCTTCGAGCTCGGGCAGCTCGTGCCCCCGCTCCATCGCCCAGCCGGTGATCGTGGCGAGCGTCTCGGTCGGGGCGCTGGTGTGCAGCTCCACGTGCGAGCCGAGCGCCTCCAGCCTTCCGTCGGCGATCGGCGGCAGCTCGCCCGCTCCGACCCCTGCCGGGAGCTGGAAGCTCACGGTCGTCCCCGATCGGTCGCGACTGGCGAGCTCGGCCGTCGTCCCCTGGGCGACGATGCGCCCGCGCACGATGATCGCCACACGGTCGGCCAGCGCCTGGGCTTCATCCATGTAGTGCGTCGTCAGGAAGACCGTCTTTCCCAGGTCGCGCAGCCCGGAGATCACCTCCCATGTGTGATGGCGAGCCGAAGGGTCGAACCCGGTGGTGGGCTCGTCGAGGAACAGCAATGTGGGGTTACCCACGAGCGCAAGGCCCACGTCCAGGCGGCGCTGCTGACCGCCGGAGAGAGTGCCGGCCCGCCGGCGGCGCTCGTCCCGCAGCCCGACCAGCTCGAGTGTCTCATCGACGCCGAGCGGCGTGGGGTAGTAGCCCCCGTAGAGCTTGAGCAGCTCCTCGACGGTCAGCTCCTTCTGCACCGCGCACGTCTGCAGCACGACCCCGATCCGCGCTCGCCAGTCGCGCGCCGCCTGCTGTGGATCGCGCCCGAGCACCTCGACCTGTCCCCCGTCCCGCGCGCGATAGCCCTCGAGGATCTCCACCGTGGTCGTCTTGCCGGCGCCGTTCGGGCCGAGGAACGCGAAGATCTCGCCCTGGTGCACGTCCAGGTCGATGCCGCGGACGGCTTCGACGTCGCCGTAGCGCTTCTCGAGCCCGCGCACGCGCAACACCGACTGCTCTCTCTCAGGCGGAGTCGCCATCGCCCGGGGGTCAACTCGGAGAACGGCCATGGAGAGGATCCTGCGGTGCCCAGGCACCGGCTGCATCGGAACCTCTCCGCAGGCCGAGGGTGCGAAGTACCGACCTCCGACGGCCGACCGCCGTCGGCACGAGACGCTCGTCGCCCCGGGCGCGGCGGCGCCGAGAGCACCCGGCGCCGCGCCGCGCGGCTCAGCTCGCGAGGAGCGCCTCGAGCTTGTCGAGCTGGCTGTCCCACCCCGCCTGGGACATCGACACGAGCTCCTCGGCACAGATCAGACGGGAGGTCACCACCACCCTCGTGCGGTTCCTCCCGATGTCGTGGAACTCGACCGTCGTCTCGCCCGACTCGATCATCGGGTGGTCGGTCATCTCCTCTCCAAACGACAGGCGTTCAGGCGGCTCGACCGTTCGGAAGTGGCCGTCGCTCGGGTACCGCCGGCCGTCGGGTCCGACCATCGTCAACCGGCACACGCCGCCCGGGCGCAGATCGAACTCGATCGTCTCGCGGGGCGTCGTGAAACCCTCCGGGCCCCACCACCTGGTCACCTCGTCAGGGTCGGTCCACACCCGCCAGACGAGCTCCCGCGGAGCGTCGAGCTCACGCTCGATCACGATCGTGCGCTCGGCCATCACGAACTGGTCAGTCATCGCCATCGTCCTTTCTCTGTATGTCCCGGAGGTGATGCGCAATGCGGTCCAGCCGCCCCTCCCAGATCTCGCGGTACTGGTCGAGCCATTCCGCCACGGTGCGCAGGGGCGCGCCCTCGAGCCGCGACGGACGCAGCTGCGCGGTTCGCCCGCGCGTGATCAGCCCGGCGCGCTCGAGCACCTTGAGATGCTTGGAGACAGCCTGCACGCTGAGCGGAAAGGGCTCTGCGAGCGCGGTCACGGTCACCTCCCCGTCCTCGGCGAGTCGGTCGAGAATCGCACGGCGCGTCGGATCGGCGAGGGCGGCGAAGGTGAGGCTGAGCTGGTCGGTCGGCATCTGTAATCATCCGGTTAGTTTATCAACTAGTTGGTTGAATATAGGGACCGAGACCGCGTCCGTCAAGCACGCCAGGCCGTGGAGGCGCGGGGGCACGCCGAGACCGTGCCGGTGCTCCTCCTCGGCCTGGCCTGAGAGGCGTTGGTCGGATGTACAACGGCGATCGACGATTCCTGGCCACAGGGCTAATGCGCCGCAGCGCTCCGTCGCACAGGATTGCGCTCGAATGGGCGCCAAGGTGATCATCTCCTACGACGGCACGGAGAACGACGACGACGCGCTCGTTCTCGGCAAGCTGCTCACACAGGACCCTGGCGAGCTCGCTCTGGCCTACGTCCGGCACACGCCCGAGTTCGACCCGCGCCGGGAGGAGCTTGCGCAGCACGACGCCGAACGGCGTCTCGAGCAGGGCGCGAGCATGCTGGGCGATCCCAAGGTGCCCCAGCACGTGATCCTGAGCGCCTCGACCGGTGCGGGGCTGGAAGAGCTCGCAGAGGACGAAGGAGCATCGCTGGTCGTGTTCGGCTCCGACTACCGGACCCCGCCCGGCCACGCCGAGCCTCCGACCTCGGCGCAGCGCCTGCTGGAGATCGGGTCGATCGGGATAGCCGTCGCCGCCGCCGGCCTGCGAGCAAACCGCGACGCGGCGATCAGGTCGATCGCGGTGCTCCCCGCCGAGGCCGACGACGCGGCCCAGCGGACCGGGGAGGCGCTCGCGGCGAAGCTCGGCGCGAGCGTCACCGTCGCAGAGCCCCCCACAGCCGACCTGATCGTCGTCGGCTCCCAGCCGGGCACGCCGCCCGGGCGGGTGGCGTTGGGTGGCGCGGCCCGCACCATGCTCGACGCCTCGCTCGGCTCCGTCCTGATCGTGCCCGCCGGCACGCCCGTGACGCTCTGAGGCGATCGCCCTCGGGCGCGCCCGGAGCCCTCGACCCGACAGACGCGAACCTTCCCTGAAGATCCTGCCGCCGGCTGGGTGACGCAACGGGAGCAGGCCCCGCGCGTGACGCGTGCTCAGCGGAGGGCGGTTTCGCGCCGAGGCTTCCCATCCATCCCGGTGCGGTCGAGTCCCCCCGGTCGCCGGTTGGCCCGATGGCCCCGGGAAACATTACTGGCGCTTTAGAAAGGATTCTCGCGGACGTGTGTCTGGACACAGTGAGCGCACGGTGCGCACATTCACCCACCCGTCAGGCCAGGAAGGGAACACCGATGTCCATTAAGAGAATTGTTCGCGTGACCGCCGCACCTCCGGCGAGGGAGAAGTGTGACGAGAATGCCCACAGGTAGGAAACTCATCCACTTCGGACCGTGGTCATCCATCCTGCTGGCCGCGACCGGCGCGCTCATCGCATTGGTGATCGCCGGATGCGGCGGGTCGGGATACGGCTCGTCATCCACCACGAGCACCACGCCGGCCGCACGCAGCTACGGGGTGTCTGGAGCCGCCGCGGTGAAGACGGTCGCCAGGAAGCAGACCGCGACCAGCAGCACCAGGAAGGCGACACCGCCCAGAACGACCGCCAAGAAGGCGGCGACACCGCCCGCCCAGACCTCCGAACAGATGCCGGCGAGCAGCGAAACACAGGCGACGCCGAGCGTCCAACCGGCGGAACAGAAGCCGACGCCGGTGACCACCAAGAAGAAGGCGACCCCGCCGGTCCAGAGCGCAGAACAGAAGCTGGCGCCCGCGACGACCGAAAGCCAGGCGCCGGCGGCGGGGGCGCAAACGGGCTCGATTCCGCAGAACAACGGCGGCGACGGAGACGCCGACAACAACGGCGGACCGAGCGACGGCGATGGCAACATCTAGCGGGCACGCGCGCGCCTGGATCGGCGTGATCGCCCTGGCTGGGTCGCTGGCCGCGATCGTCGTTGCCCTGACCTCCGCCGAAAGCCCTGCTGGTTCGCGTGTCGCGAAGCGCGGCGCGCGAACCGGCGCGGCTCCGGGCGCAGGCGCTTTCTCGTGGCTCACGCCGATCGCTGCGCCCGGGACGTGGAGACGCGCGACGGTCGCCTCGGGCGGGGCGATCCTCTTCTACCCGTCGAGCTGGAAGTCGATCCCGGGTGACAAAGGCACGGTGACCGCGGCGTTGCGAGATGGCAGAGGCATCTACCACGGCTACCTGAACATCACACCCCGGCGGGCGGCAGAGCAGCTCGCCGGATGGGCGGCCTTCCGCACCGCGCGCAACAGAGACGAGGGGGACGCGCGAGTTCGCGTCCTGGTCTCCTCCGAAGGGCTGCGCTTCGCGCAAGCCGGCGGCTCGTGCGTGATCGACGAGTACCTCTCCCGTGTTGGCTCGCACCCCTACCGGGAGCTGGCCTGCATCGTCTCGGGAAAGCGGTTCACGAACGTGTTCGTCGGCGCCGCGCTGGTGTCGGACTGGCCGACGCTCGGGCCGGTCGTGGAGCGCGCAGCGTCTGCCCTGATCGCGCGATGAGAGCGCCGCGCCACGCGGGCTGGCGCGTCCTGCCGCCGGCCGCCCGACCCGACCGTGGCGCCCAGCGATCTCAGCTGCCGCTCAGCGCGCGTTGGTCGCTCGACGACGAATCGTCGGTGGGGGCCTCGCCTCGAGCGATCGCCTCCCTGACCAGTGGTGCGACCCGTGTCCCGAACAGCTCCATGGAGCGCAGCACGTGGCGATGGGCGACGGCGCCGACGCTCATCTGCGCGATGTAGCGGTCATGTCCGAACAGCTCGTGCTCGAAGAGGATCTTCTCGGCGACCTCCTCGGGTGAGCCGACGGCAAGCGCGCCGTCCGGAGCCCGCAGCGCTTCGTACTCCCTCTGCCCCGACGGCGGCCAGCCGCGCTCGCGGCCGATGCGGTTCATCATCGCCAGGTACGGTGCGGCGAAGGCGGCGTCGGCGTCCCTGGAAGTTGCCCCGACGAAGGCGTGGGTGTTGATCGCCACGCGGGTCCTGGCGGCGTCGTGGCCCGCGCGCTGGGCAGCGTCGCGGTACAGCTCGACCAGCGGAGCGAAGCGCGCAGGCTGGCCCCCGATGATCGCGATCGTCAGCGGCAGTCCCAGCGTCCCCGCCCTCACGACCGACTGAGGTGAGCCGCCGACCGCCACCCAGACCGGCAACGGCTCCTGCACAGGCCGCGGCCAAACGCCCGCGTGCTCCAGCGCCGGGCGGTGGCGCCCCGACCACGACACGTAGGCCTGCTCGCGCAGCCGGAGCAGGAGATCGAGCTTCTCTGAGTAGAGCTCGTCGTAGTCGTCGAGGTCGTAGCCGAAGAGGGGGAAGGACTCGATGAACGATCCTCGTCCGGCCATGATCTCGGCCCGACCGTTCGACAGGAGATCGACCTCGGCGAAGTCCTGGAAGACGCGGACCGGGTCGTCGGAGCTCAGCACGGTCACCGCGCTCGAGAGACGGATCCGCTCGGTCCTCACGGCGACCGCCGCGAGGACGATCGCGGGTGAGGACACGAGGAAATCGGGGCGATGGTGCTCGCCGACCGCGAACACGTCGAGGCCCAGCTGGTCCGCGAGCTCTGCCTCCTCCATCAGGTCGCGCATGCGCCGTTGGGGGCTGATGCCCGATGCGAGGTCGGCGAATGTCGCGACGCCCAGCTCCATCCCAGGATCATAACCGATGTGGTTGCATGCGCAACTATTGCCCATGCCCGGGTCGTCAGGACGGTCGGGTCGAGGCCCGGTGGCGCACCACCAGCACCGCCCCGAACACGATCAGCGCTCCCGCGACGATCGCGCCGGCCAGGCCCGCATCGGCCACGACATCCGTGATCGACGGCCCGATCAGGTAGGCGCCGACACCGATGGCGACGGCCCACACGAGCGCCGAGAGCGCATTGGCGATCAGGAAGCGCGACAGGCTCATGTTGTGGATCCCGGCCATCCAGGACGGCGTGAACAGCACCGCGACCGGGCCATAGCGCTCATAGAACCGGTCGCCTCGCGTGATCATCGCCAGACGCAGCCGGAGCAGCCCGCCGGGCGCTGTGAGCAGGGTCCTGCCCCCCTTCACGCCGACGACCCAGCCGACCATCCCTCCCACGGTCGCCCCGGCCCAGGCGACGGCCAGGACCGCGGTCAGGTCGAGGTGGCCGTGGGCCGCCGAGATGCTCGCGGCGATCAGCGCCGCTTCGCCGACCCCGGGCAGCGCCAGCCAGCTCACGCCGGCGGCCAGGAACACGCCCACGTAGTCGGCTCCGGCGCGGACGCGGGGGAAGCGGTGGACGTGGTGCACCGGTAGGGGGTGATGCAGGCGCGGGAGATGCTGGGTCTCGTGGACGACGGCGAGAACGGCCTGCAGCGACAGTGGCAATCCGAGGACGGGCACGCAGGGATGGTGACGATCGGCGGCCGGATCCGGGCCGGCGAGCGAGCCTGGGCCGCCGTGGACAGACCGACGAGCTCGCGAGGGCGCCGAGCCCGAGCGCCCACTGCGTGGCTCGCCGGCCGCGCTCGAGGAGCCCAGAGGAGGGCTCCGCCAGCCGCAGCCGGCGGCCGACGTCGACCTCTCCGAGGAGGAGTACAGCGCCCGATGAGGACGCCGCCGCGCGCCGTTTCCGGCTCCCGTAGAGTCCGTCGCACGATGCCTGCTCTCGACCAGAGCGTGGAGCTCGGTGACGGTCGCCGGGCTGCCTACGAGGTGATCGGCGAGGGTCCGCCCCTCATCTATTTCCAGGGCGGCCCGGGGTTCAGCGCGGCGCTTCTACGCCAGGACGCAGAGCTGCTCGCAGACAGCTTCGCCGTCCATCTGATCGATCCGGCGGGCTCGGGCGGCTCGACCCCGCCGAACGATCCGGCGCAGTACGACCACATCGGCCACGCACACTTCTATGAGGAGGTCCGCCTCGCGCTGGGAATCGGTCCCGCGACGATCATGGGAACATCGTTCGGCGGGATCGTCGCGCTCGCATACGCCTCGCTGTACCCGCAAGCCACGACGCGCTGCATCTCGGTCGCCTCGCGCGCGGTCGGCGAGGAGCTCGATGGCGAGGAGGCAGCTGACGAGATGCAGGCGTTCCTCGACCGCCACTCGCAGCAGCCCTGGTATCCCGCAGCCCGCAGGACCTGGGACGAGTGGACCGAGCGCGTGCTGGCAGCTGAGAACGCCGGCGAAGTCGACGCGATGATGGCCGAGGTGCTACCGCTCTACACAGCCGATCCGACCCTTCCGCGTGTGCAGGCGATGATCGACGAGTGGCGCCGGGACATGAAGACCGATCTCGTGGCGGTCAAGGTCTGGGAGTCCGGACTGTGGCAGAGGATCGACGCTCGGCCGCTTCTGGCGAACATCCAATGCCCAACGCTGGTGCTCGTGGGCGCCCTGGACTTGCTCTGCGGGCCGACACAGGGGCGGCTGATCGCCGCCGCAGTGCCGGGCGCGGAGCTGGTCGTCGTGCCCGACTCCGGCCATTTCATCGCCGCCGAGGCACCCGAATCGTTTCGGCGCGAGGTCGTCAGGTTCGCGGGCTGAGCGGTCAGGGTACGTCCGTCGCGCCAGCCCCTGAGGGCGGACCTCCGAGCGCAAGCCGCGAGTCCGTGGATTGCCCGACGGGGCGCTGCCGATGATGATCACGTCGTATGAGTCCATCATGAGAGCTCCGCGGTCCTCTCGGTGAGGATGATGCGCCCGGCGGCCTCGATCAGGGCGAGGTGAGAGAAGGCCTGGGGAAAGTTGCCCAGGAAGTGTCCCGTGTCCGTGTCGAACTCCTCGGCGTACAGTCCGAGCGGCGAGGCGACCCGCAGCAGCTTTTCCATCAGGTCCCGGGCACGCTGCTGCTCGCCGACGATCGACAGGCCCGACACGAGCCAGAACGAGCAGATCAGGAAGCTTCCCTCCTTGCCCGACATCCCGTCGTCGGTCTCATCGGTCCGGTAGCGCAGGACGAAACCGTCTTCTGTGAGGTCCTCGGCGATCGCAAGGACGCTCGCGCGCATCCTCTCGTCGTCGCCCGGCAGGAAGCCGAAGAGAGCCGCCAGCAGATTGGACGCATCCAGCGCGTCTGTGTCGTAGTGCTGGCGCAGGACGCCGTCCGAGCTGAGCCCGTGCGTGAGGATGTCCGACTTGATCTCCTCGGCGGTGGCGCCCCAGGCGGCCTCGCGCTTGCTGTCCGCCCGCATGGCCGCGAGCTTGGACGCCCGATCCATCGCCACCCAGCACATCAGCTTCGAGGAGACGTAGTGTTTCGGCTCGCCGCGGGCCTCCCAGATGCCCTGGTCGGGCTGGCGCCAGACGGCTGTCGCGCATTCTGCCTGTGCGACCACGATCGGCCACAACCGCCGCGGCAGGCGCTGACTGCGACGAGTGTGGAGCAGGATCGAGTCGAGCGCCGCCCCGTAGACGTCGTTCTGGCGCTGGTCGAACGCCCCGTTGCCGATCCTCACCGGACTGGCGCCGGCGTAGCCGGAGAGATCGTCGCGCGCCGACTCGGTGAGATCGCGCCGGCCGTCTATGCCGTACATGATCTGCAGGGCACCGTCCTTGTTGGGCTCGAGGTCGGCGACGAACTGCATGAACTCCTCCGCCTCCCAGTCGAGGTTGAGATAGTGCAGCGCCTGCAGCGTGAAGGTTGAGTCGCGCAGCCATGTGTAGCGGTAGTCCCAGTTGCGCTCCCCTCCCGGCGTCTCGGGCAGCGAGGTCGTGAGCGCCGCGACGGTGGCGCCGGTGGGCATGTACGTGAGCCCCTTGATCGCGAGCGCCGAGCGCTGGATCGGATCGCGCCAGCGATGGTCGGGGATGCGCGCGCGGCCCAGCCAGCCGCGCCAGAAGCGCGTCGTGGCGGCCAGGCTCTCGTTCGCCTCCTCGACGCTCCCCGGCGCGGCGAGCTCCTCGGCCCAGGAGAGGGCGCAGTAGAGCTGCTCGCCCTGCCTGATGACGTGTCGCGCCCTCACTCGGTCGCCCTCGGCGCCGACTGACATGTCGGTCTGCAGCCTGATCGTCAGGTCCGCGGTGCTCGCATCGGCCCGATGGCCATCCTCGGATATGGACCACTCGGCCGGGAGCCGGCCGTAGTCGAACACCGGCTCGCAGGTGAGCTCGATCTCGGCTTCGCCCTCCAGGCAGACCGCGACGCGGACGAGCAGGTGGTCGGCGTCTTCGTCGGCGGGCGGCCTGGTGTGGGGCGTGACGAGGTCCTCGCCGCGACGCGGTCCCAGGGTGAGGGCATCGCGCACGATCACCCAGCCGGTCGGGGTCCTCCACGTCGTGATCAGGATGTTGGTCCCGGGCTCGTAGTTGCGGGCGGACGGCACGTTGATGCCGAACGGTCCCAGACGGAAGCTGCCGGCCTGCCGGTCGAGCAGCGTCCCGAACACGCTCGGGCCGTCGAAACGCGGTACGCAGAGCCAGTCGATCGAGCCGTCCGGGGCGACCAGCGCACCGGTGTGACAGTCGGACAGGAACGCGTAATCGGCGATCGGCGGGAAGGGAGAGGGCATCGCCGCGCTCTGTGGCGCAGCAGGCGCGTTCTCTGAGCTCTGGGCGGGACTCGGGCTCTTCGCCGCGTTCGGGTGCTTGGCGCCCGCGGCTCGCCTGCTGGCGGGACTCACGGCTCCACCCGCGCGCCGTGCCAGCCGCCGAACCGCGCCACCAGCGCGTCTGCGGCCCCGGGACGCCATGAGTCGGGGGCATAGCTCTGCACCGGGGGTGGACTCTCGAGCATTGGTTCGGTGCCCATCTTGCAGAGAAAGTGGTCGATCCGGAAGAGCTGGGACTCGTCTATGTATTCGTGGATCGCCACAGCGAGCGCCCGCGCGGACTGGGAGAGACGGCGTTTCCGTCGCTCCCGACGAAGCGGCCCGTGAGCTCAGCGGACAGTGCCGCCAGAGCCTGCACGAGAGATCCGAACGATTGCGGCCGGTGACGGCTCCACCTGGCTGATAGGCCCATTTTCCGAGGGCACAAGCCTGGTGAGGCCGCTCGCGCCGAGACTGCCGCAAAGAGCGGGTTTTTGCGCCGCGACACGAGTGTCAGAAGTGACCGCGGCGGTCGAGCTGTGGACGTCTCAACGACCGCAAGCGGCGTGAGGGGCCCCTCCCCGCGCACCGCGACGGTGGGTTCGAGAGAGGCGAAATCAAGTCCCAGTTCGGCTCGCTGGAGCCGATCCGGCAGATCGAGGTCGGGGTGCGGCGTACGCCCTGGGTCCGTCGGAAGCAGGTGGCTGGTCGACGAACAGCTTGCGGCACACGCTGCGGATCGGGTGAGCGAGCCGTTAGAAGTGTCGGTACGTGTCCCCGCGGATGCGCCTGTAGCGCTCGTAGATCACCCGCGAGCCGAACGTCCTGGTTTCGATCAACTCCAGCTGGACGTCCGCGGTAATCGGCGGGAGGAACGGCGTGCCGCCACCGACGATGATCGGATGGCGGAACATGCGCAGCTCATCGACCAGGCCGAGCTCGATCGTGGTCGCGGCGAGGCCGGCGCCGCCGATCTCAATGTCCTTGTCGGTCGCGGCGAGTGCGGCGGCGACCTCCTCCTCCACCGACCCGTCGGCGAGCCGAGCATTGCCCTGGACGCTGTCGAGCGTGCGGCTGAAGACGACCTTCGGAAGCGCGCACCAGACATCGGCGAACGCGGCATGCAGCTCGGTGTCGCGCAGCGACGGATCGGTCTCCCACACCAGCATCGTCTCGTAGAGCTTGCGGCCGCACAGATGGCAGCCAAGCTCACGCACCCGCGCCAGGTGGAAGCCAAACAGCTCCTCGTCAGGGACAGTCCACCCGAACGCGCCGTCGCGGTCAGCGATGAAGCCGTCCACCGAAACTCCCATGGAGTAGATCAGCAACGCTGCAGATCGTACCCGCCCCGTGACCGGCTCGGACAACGGGGTGGCATAGAGACGGCTGCCACGCGATCCCAGCTGGACGACGATCTGTTCGAGTTCGTAGACGAGATCGTGGGTAGTGGCAGACAGCCCAGCCGCGCAGCCGTGGTGGCTCGCGCGCTCGAGCGCGAGCGGCGACGCATGGTCGCTGTGCACGATGCCGAGATCCTCGCTGCAAGGGGCCCCGACCCCGAGCTGGTCGGGCTGTCCGAGCACGCCGTCGGTACACCGCTCGATCACTGATGCGACCGATCCACGTGGCGGGACTTGACAAGTCGCGCCCAGTGCTCATCCTGACGCGGGAGCTCGTGCGCCCCCACATGAACACGGTGACCGCCGCACCGATCACGACGACGATCCGCGGGCTGTCGACGGAGGTTCCCCTCGGAACGGCGAACGGCCTCGAGGATCGGTGCGTCGTAGCGTGCGACCACGTCACGACGATTCCGGTCGCTGCCCTTGGAGAGCAGATCGGTCGTCTCCTCGATGAGCAAGAGGCCGATCTGACCGCCGCGATACACGCGGCGTTCGACCTCGACTGACCGGCTCCGGTTCCCCGTTTCGTCAGCAGCAGTCCTCGTGGCAGGCATCGAACGGCTCGCCGGAAAGCGGCGGCGCGGCGCAACAGCCCTCCCCGCGCCAGGTGTGGCGGCCCTCGCTGAGCGCGAGCGCGCCGATTCCGAGCGCGACGGTGGGATCGGCCCACCACAGGCCGAAGGCGGCGTTCAGCACCAGGCCGATGAGGACGCCCGCCGCTAGGTAGGCGCAGAGCATGTTCTGTGTACCCTCGCCGGCAGTCGCACCTGAGCCAAGGCGCTGGCCGATGCCTTGCTTGGCTTTGCCGAGAATCGGCATGACAATGATGCTCGAGATCGACAGGCCGATCCCGAGCCAGCTGGTGCCGGGGTGCTCGCCGTTGACGAGCGTGCGGATGGCGTCCTGGACGATGAAGGGGGCGAGCACGAAGAACGTGATGGCGACGAGCCGCTGGGCCCGTAGCTCAGCGTGCTCGGAGAGTCGGCGGTTGCCGGTGAAGCGCCAGATGACGATGATCGAGGCGAGCCCCTCGATCGCGGAGTCAAGCCCGAAGCCGAGCAGCGCCACGGAGCTGGCGAGGATCGCCGCGGTGATCGCGATTGCACCCTCCGCCGCCATGTAGGCGAGGCTGAGCCAGGACAGAGCCCGCGCACGCCGAATCAGGCGATCGCGCTCGGCCAGCTCGAGTCGGCCTTGATGCTGGGGGGTGTGGGCGGGCTGGGCGACGACATGCAGCTCGAGCGATCGGGTACTCATGTCGCCACCTCGGCGAGTTGGAGGTGCGCGTCGAGCAGCTGGCGGCCGGCGTGGGTGAGCGTGTAGAAGACGATCTTGTGCTCGCGGCGCGAGCTCGCCAGGCCGGCTCTGCGCAGCGCGCGCAGGTGGTGGCCGACGAGGTTCTCCGCTCGCTCGGTGATCCATGCCAGGTCGCAGACGCACAGCTCCCCGCCGTCGCGCAGGGCCAGGGCGATCAGAAACCGCGTGGGGTCGGCGAGTGCCTTCGCACGAGCCGCCGCCGCTGCGGCCAGATCGAGATCCAGGCGATGACGGATCGTCTCCGCACGCGGCAGGTCCAGACACAGCAGGTCGCAGCGATCCTCGGCCATGAACTCAGACTAACGCACGTTGCGCTGAGATTGGGACCGCGGCGGATCAACAAACGTTCGAATATGGCGCCTTGATAAACAGATTTGGTTATGCCAAACTACTTCGATGGCTTCGCCTGCAACTATTTCCGCCTCCGTTGAGGATTACGCAAAGGCGGTCTACGCGCTGGAGGCCCGCACGGGCGGTGCGGTATCGACCACCGAGCTAGCGGAGCGGCTGGGCGTCACACCCGGCTCGGTCTCGGCGATGTTGCGCAAGCTGTCTGAGGTGGGGCTGGTCGAGCACGAGCCCTACCACGGCGTGAAGCTCACCGACCAGGGTCGCCGTGTCGCGCTTGAGGTCCTGCGCCACCACCGACTGATCGAGCTGTTCCTGGCCGAGGAGCTCGGGATGCCCTGGGATCGCGTGCACGACGAGGCCGAGGTCCTCGAGCACGTGCTCTCCGAGGACCTCGAGCGACTGATCGCGGCGCGCCTGGGGAACCCCACGGTCGACCCGCACGGCGACCCGATCCCCACGGTCGAGTTCGGGATCGAGGAGCGCTCCACCCACAGCCTCGACGAGCTGGCGGTCGGCGCCGCGGGACGCTTCGTGCGCGTCTCGGACTCTGACCCCGAGATGCTGCGCTACCTGGCTGAGCGCGGCATCGCGCTGGGCGATCGCCTGGAGGTCATCGATCGCCAGCCGTTCGGAGGGCCCGTGTTCGTGCGCTTCGGCGAGCGCGAGCATCCGATCGGCGGCGAGCTGGCACACGCCATGCGCATCGAGATGGAGGACGGTTAGCATCACACCGCTGCGCCCCGATCCGATCCCCGCGCTCGAGGGCGCCACGGAGGGCGCCTCGGTAGCGCTACCGGGAGAGTTGGGGGGAGCGCTCGCCGGGCCGAGCGCGCTTGAGCAGCTTCTGTCAAAGGGTCGCCTGCGCGCGACGCTCATGATGCTGGGGCCGGCGTTTGTAGCCTCGATCGCCTACGTCGATCCGGGTAACTTCGCCACGAACGTGGAAGGTGGCGCGCAGTTCGGCTACCTGCTGCTGTGGGTCGTGCTGCTCGCGAACCTGATGGCGATGCTGATCCAGTACCTCTCGGCCAAGCTGGGGATCATCACCGACCAAAACCTGCCCGAGACCGTGCGCACCCACTTCCCTCGCGCGTTCACGTGGGGCATGTGGGTGCAGGCCGAGATCATGGCGATGTCGACCGACATCGCGGAGTTCCTCGGCGCTGCGCTCGGCCTCAACCTCCTCTTCGGCGTGCCGCTGCTGCCGGCGGGCCTCATGACCGGCGTGATCGCGTTCGCGATCCTCGAGCTGCAGACGCACGGCTTCCGCCGCTTCGAGCTGGCGATCACCGCGCTGCTCGGCATCATCTTTCTCGGTTTTCTGTATGAGACGCTGCGCATCGGCCCCTCTGCGCACGGTTCGCTGCGCGGATTCTTGCCCGGTCTGCACGGCAGCGGCTCGCTCTACCTCGCGGTCGGCATCATCGGCGCCACCGTGATGCCCCACGTGATCTATCTGCACTCCGCGCTGACGAGCGGGCGTATGCCCTGCCGCAACGACCGCGAGCGCAGCCGCGTGCTGCGCTTCGAGCGCCTGGACGTGATTATCGCGCTCGGCCTCGCCGGCCTCGTCAACATGGCGATGCTCGCCGTCGCCGCCAAGCTCTTCCACACCCCGGCACTCTCGGGTCTGAGTTCAATCCCGGAAGCCCACGCGCAGTTTGGCCACCTCGTTGGGGGCACCGCCGCGCTTGCTTTCGCGGTCGCACTGCTCGCCTCCGGCGCCTCCTCATCCAGCGTCGGCACCTACGCGGGCCAGGTCGTCATGGCTGGCTTCATCAACATCCGCATCCCGCTGCTGCTGCGGCGCGCGGTCACCATGATCCCGGCGATCATCGTCCTGGCCATCGGTGTCAGCCCTACGAGCGCGCTCGTGCTCAGCCAGGTCGTTCTGTCCTTTGGCATCCCGTTCGCGCTCGTGCCTCTCGTGATGATCACCTGCCGGCGAGACATCATGGGCGTGCACGTCAACCGCCGCCTTACGACCATCCTCGCCTGGGGCTGCGCCGGCCTGATCAGCGCTCTGAACGTCTTCCTGATTTACCAGCAGCTCTTCAAGGGCTGAACATCGCAAAGTGGTGCGTGGACTCAGCGCGACCCAGGCAAGTTGCCGAGCGCCCTGATCCGCGACTCCAGCGCACCCGGTGAGACTGCCCCAGGCTGTCGGTTAGCTGGGAGGGCAGGCGTGACCGCCGTCGCCCGCTGAGCACTGCTTCTCTGCGATTGCGAGCGCGTGCTGGTCACTGCGGGCGGCGCTGTCGGCACCTCGGATGGCGACGCGCGATTCGCAGGCGTCGCGAGCACCGCGAGCAGCTGAAAGCAGGGCCGCACGCCAGCCCACCGCGAGCCCGCAAATCGCCAAGAGCAGGCACGCGAGCGGCGCACGTTCGGGATCAGATCCGATCGTCCACCCCGGCTACCCTCCCACCGATCATTCTTCCGATGGGGATCGTCTGCTCGCTGCTCCGAGCGCGGAGCGAGAATTCGCCGTTTCGCAGCGCCTTGTCCGAAAGCAGATGCGGAGCTTGTCCCGATGCGCGGAGCAAAGGCCCGAGCTAGCCTCAAGCTGCGGACCGCACGATAAACAGGAGTCACCATGCCGAAGGACCGCATCATCGCGACGCTTGGCGAGAGCGAGTTGCTGTTGCCCGGTCTGATAAGCCGTGCGCTGTCGGCCAACGACCGGGTCAAGTACCTGCTCACGCTCCTGCAGAGCGCGCGCGCTCGCGGCGGACGGCGACGCGGATGCATCCGATCTGCGCGAGGAGCGGCTCGCCAGCGGCGTGGTCGGATCCGAGCCTCGATCGCGTTGTGCACGGAAGCCTTCGGCGCGACGACGGCTCCTACGCGATACCCGGCGTCGCCGCACTGGCTCGACGCGGCGCTTCGACGAGGTGGAGACGATGCTCGTGCCGCTGCGCGTCGCCGGCGTCAAGGCATCCGGCCCGCTCGACGAGCGCCTGCGCCAGCTCGGGCAGCTGGTGCTGCTCGGAGGGGGACACGATCACCGCGGAGGAAATCAGCCGGCTGACGGCCGGCCGGCGGGCGCGAGCAGGACAGCCTGCATCTCGTGGTGATGGATGCTCATCGCGAGCTCAACGGGCTGGCCGGGCGCCTGGCGAGCGAATCGATCTCGGGTGCGATGGTCTACGGAATCGAGGTGGAGGATCGGCCGCTGGTGCGCGCCTTTGCGCGCGGCGTCGAGCGCACCGAGCGCCTGCGCTTCAATCACCCTGGCCTGGGAACCGTGGCCACGCGCAGCGGCGATGCGCTCGTCATCCAGAACGACATCGGAGAGACCGATGCGCACGTAGTGGTGATCAAGGTCATCGGTCGCGCGGTGACGTTGATCTACACCGATGTGCACCTACCGCGGCTGCTGTTCTTCCAGCGGATGCTCGCGGCGCGAGATCCGCTGGGAGGACACCCGCTCGCGCAGCAGCGGCGCGGCGAGCGAGGACCTCTATCACCTTGCCGTGGGCCGCTTCGAGGCGGATTCCCAGGCCGCGCTCGAGGCCTTCCTGGAGCAGCTCGGCTCGCGGATGGTCTTTCTGATCGACTGGAACCGCGCGCGCAAGCGTCTGCGCAGCCTGGTGGGAAACCGCGCTGCGGTCGAGCTGCTGGAGTGGGCGGCCGAGCGCGAGCACGGGCATATGGCGTTTCTGCTCGCCGGGGGCGACCAGCTCGTCTATGACGCGTTGAACTTCGCCACCGGGCGGGGCACGCGTGCGGGCGAGTCGCTGATCGACGTGCTCGGCGAACCCGGCGCCATCTCCTACCTGCGTGCTGTCCTGCACATCTGCTCCGAGGGTCTGCTCGCAGGACGGTCGCTGTCGCTCATCGGCGACGAGGTCCGGGCGGAGCTGATCGGCTATGTGCGTACCGCTCGCCAGGAGCTGCTCGAGCTGATCGGCGCGCACGCCGAGCTCGTCGTGGCGATCGGCGAGGCCTCGCGCGACGCACTCGAGCAGGCGGCACTGTCGCATCCCAGCCGGGATCGCGCGGAGATCGCGCGGCTGGCGCGCGACTGGGAGCAGCGCGCCGACGAACTGGTCAACGAGGTGCGGGAGGCCTCCGCGCGCGCCGAGGATCCCGCGCCCTTCCTGGACCTCGCTCAACGAGGCCGACGACGTGGCCGACTGCGCTGGAGGAAGCCACCTACTACTGGTCGCTGCTGCCCCAGGGGCGGGTCTCCGGGAAGGTGCTGAACGAGTCACAGCGGATGATGGCGCTTGTGCTCGATGCGGCCCGCAGTCATCTGCGGGCCGTGCACCTCGGTCGGGAGATCCAGCGCGGCAGCCCGAGCGAGGACATGGATTCCTTCCTGGAGGCGACGCACCGCATACTGGCGCTCGAGCGGGACACCGACGATGCGCTGCGCAAGGTGCAGGCCGCGCTCGTCGGGGAGGTTGATGCGGCCGGCGAGCTGTTCGTCATCGCGCAGGCGACGCAGGCCTGCGAGGAAGCGGCCGACGCGTTGATGCGGGCCGCCCATCTGCTGCATCGCCAGGTGCTCGGAGACGTCGTGCGCTCCGAGCCGCCGCCTTCACGGCCGGGGCAACCTGCCGACGCGGGCCGTGCCGACTGGCGACGAGAGCGAGTCGATCGAGGAGCTCTATGTGGTCGGCGACGAGGACGCCGAGGTGCCCGACATCGCATCGATCGGGGCGAAGGGCCACGGCCTCGCGCGCATGGCGCGCGCCGAGGCTGCCCGTTCCCGAGGCGGCGATCCTCGGCACGGCGGTGTACCGCAGCGCGGCGGCGGGGGGCGAGGACGATGCGGCTGCGGATGCTCGTCTCCGCTGCGGTGGGCGCGCTACAGGCGCGCAGCGGCCTGCGGCTCGGAAGCGCGCGCCGCCCGCTGATCCTCTCGGTGCGCTCGGGGGCCCCCGCGTCGATGCCCGGCATGCTGGAGACGGTGCTGGACGTCGGGCTCTGCGACGAGAGCGTCGAGGGCCTCATCGCGCTGACCGGCAACCCGCGCCTGGCATGGGACTCCTACCGGCGCCTGGTCGAGTCCTTCGCCCACGTCGTCGCTGGTTGCCCGCTCGAGCCCTTCGAGCAGGCGACCGCCGCGCGTATGGAGGCGGCCGGCGTGCAACGTCCGCGCGACCTGGACGCGCGGACTCTGGCCGAGCTCACGGGCGAGCACCTGGAGCGCTTCCACCGACCTCAGCGGCAAGCCGTTCCCACAGAACCCGCTCGATCAGGTCGAGGCTGCCGTGCGGGGCGTGCTGAGATCCTGGGAGGCGCCGAAGGCGCGACGAGTATCGCCGTCTTCACGACCTGCCCGACGCGCTCGGCACGGCGGTGATCCTGCAGCGCATGGTGTTCGGCAACGCCGGCGGCGTGTCGGGCTCAGGCGTCGGCTTCACCCGCGATCCGGCCACGGGCGAGCGGCGGCCCTACGTCGAGTTCCTGCCCGACGCGCAGGGCGAGGACGTCGTCGGCGGCCGCAGCACGCAGGACGGAGCCGGGCAGTTGGCGCTGCTCGCACCCGAGGTGAACCAGCGCCTGGATGAGGTCTGCCGGGTGCTGGAGGCCGAGTTCGGTGACGCCCAGGAGTTCGAGTTCACCGTCCAGGACGGCGAGCTGTTCCTGCTGCAGACCCGCACCGCCAAGCGTACGCCATGGGCGGCGCTGCACATCGCGGTCGATCAGGTCCGGGAAGGCCTGGTGTCCAGCAGCGAGGCTCGCGGGCGCCTCGCCGGCCTTGACCTCCAGGGGATCCGGCGCGCGCATGTGCGCGACGGCGATCGAGGCCGACGCGATCTGCCAGGCGCAGCCGGTGAGCATGGGTGTCGCAAGCGGTCCGATCGCACTCGACGTCGAGGCTGCCGAGCGCATCGCCCAGCAGGGCCGTTCGCCCGTGCTCGTACGCCGCGACACCAGCACCGAGGATCTCGCAGGGATGATCGTCGCAGCGGGCATGCTCACCGGCAGCGGAGGGCGCACTTCACACGCCGCCGTCGTCGCGCGCGAGCTGGGCAAGCCGTGCGTCGTGGGCGCCACCGGGATGCAGATCGACCTGGACCGGCGCCGCGTCAGGATCGGCGGCCGCGAGTTCGCCGAAGGAGATGAGATCAGCATCGACGGCGAGTCGGGGCTGCGTGTTCGCCGGAGCAGTGGAGAGTCGAGGAGGAACGCCCGACCGACGACCTCGCGATCGTCGCGGGCTGGCAAACGGACTGACTGGGGCGGCTGATTGACCTTGTGGCGAGACGACCCTCTTCACGCGCAAGCCGCACTGAGACCTTCCCGCGCGCCGGCGAGAGCGGTGCGGCTGATCGTCTTGTGGGAAAGCCCCGGCAGCGGGTTGGCTATTCCGGGTTTCGCAGGCGCCGGAGAAAATCCTCGACGCGTCCCTGTTCGCGTCCGCTCGCGTCGAGCGCGCGCTTAGCCGCACCGTCGAGCACTTGGCGCAGCTCGACGGGATCGGCTTCATCCAGCAACGACGGTGAGGCCAACGCCAGCCAGCCGTCCCAGATCTCGCGGCGCATCCTTTCGAGCGGCGGACTCGACCACGCCGCGTCGGCGGCAAGTGCCGCGATCGCGCCCTCATTGAGGTGCAGCGGTATGCGCAGCTCGAGTCCCTCGGGTCGCCACAGGATGCTCGCCCGATGCCAGTCGAGCGCCGGCCGCGGCAGTTCCGTGCAGTGGACGACGTGAGCGGCCGGTGGCGTCCAGCTTGCCGGTCCAGTGTCATGGCCGCCGGGGCCGGAGAGCATGCGGATGACCTCGCTGCGGATCTTCACGGAGTCGGCTTCGAAGTCGAGCAGGATGCGCGCGGCGACGCCCTCGTTCTCGCGCACGAGCCCGAGCAGGATGTGCTCCGTGCCGATGTAGTCGTGGCCGAGGCTGAGCGCCTCGCGCAGGGCGAGCTCGAGGACCTTCTTGGCGCGCGGCGTGAAGGGGATCTGCCCGGAGGTGACCTCCTCGCCGGAGCCGACGTGGCGTACGACCTGGGTGCGCACGGGCTCGAAGGTGACGTCGAGCCCCTCCAGCACGCGCGCGGCGAGCCCCTCCTCCTCGCGCAGCAGACCGAGCAGGATGTGCTCCGTGCCGATGTAGTTGTGCTTGAGCGTCCGAGCCTCCTCCTGCGCGAAGACGACGACTTCCCGGGCCCGTTCTGTGAATCGCTCGAACACCAGCCAAGCATCCCACACGCCCCCGAATCCCTGTCCGGCTCACTGCGACCGTTAGCGCTACCCGGCTACTGGAAAGTGCGGGCGACCGCGCGTCGAGCACGACCCGGAACCACAGCGCGAAAACCCCGTGAGACCCGGCCACCAGCATCGCAGCCGGTCGGGGGGCCGAAAGTGGAGACGGTGGGTTCGACGGGTGCGAAATCCAGGCCGAGAACGGCTCTGGAATGCGGGATCGCCTGATCATGCCGAGGTGGCTCTGCGTACGCTCGTCGTAGTCCCCCCTGTTCGGCACGTCCATTCCGCGCGAAGGGGGGGTGCCGGGCCGAGAGTTTGTCCGGGCTCGAGGTTCACTTCGCGAGAAGCCGCCGCCAGAGGGCGGCGAGCGCGGCGATTGCGTCCTGACGGTTTTCCGGCGTGTCGTTGCCGCTGCCGAATTTGTCGAGTAGGTATGCCCGGTGGGTTGCCATCAGTAGGAGCGCGAACTCGCGTGGGTTGGGCGGCGGGTCCGGAGCGTCGGCGACGAGCGTCTCCAATAGCCGGCGTGGACCGACCAGGGCGCGGTCGAGCGCGGCAGCGACGTCTGGGTCCTCTGCGGCGGCGTCGATTGCACGGAGCCACCTGCCGTTGTCCGCGTAGAGCCCGACCAGGCCGGTGATCATGGTGTCTATTAGGTCTTCGGGAGAGCCGCGGAGGACTTGGTCGACGAGCGGGTCGTCGGCATCGGGGAGCAACTCGGGGGCCAGCTGCGGTAGCCCGTCGAAGTGTCGGTAGAACGCGGTACGTGTGAGCCCCGCTCGGGCCATCACGTCGCCAACCGTCAGTGCGGCGAACGTACGGTCCAGCAGTAGTTCACGCGCCGCGGCCAGGATTCGGTGCCGCGCTTCGTCGGCCGGGACGCGCGGAGCTCGTTGCGACATTCTGTCGCAGATTATGCAACTGTCTTGCGACATGATGTCGCAACCAGAGATGAACTCTCAGATCGCGCTGCCAGACGGCCGCACTCTCTCCTACGTGCAGGCCGGCGCCGACGCCGGACCGGTGGTCACTGTTCTCGACGGTCCCTGCTCTCGTGGTCTCGGATGGGCTCTCGCGCCGACGGCGCGTGAGCTCGGCATCCGTCTGCTGATCCCGGACCGTCCCGGAATCCACGGCAGCGCCGCTCAGCCTGGGCGCACAATGGCTGACTGGCCAGCTGACCAGCTTGCGCTGCTCGACGCACTTGACATCGAGCGCACCGGGGTCGTGACCCAATCAGGAGGTACGGGGTACGGCGTCGCAGTTGCGGCTTCGGCGCCGCAGCGGTTGACTGGGCTCGCGCTGCTGGGCGGACTTGCCCCGATGACCAGCCGGGAGGCTCGAATGGACGCCGGCAAGCAGCTGAGGACTGCTGTCTTTCTCGCGCGCAAGGCGCCGTTCGTGCTGAAAGCTGGTCTGAGGCAGACCTTCAAGAAGCTGCCGGACTCCGCGATCGCGCAGGTGCCCGACGCCGATCGCCCGTTTCTGGGCGACCCGTTGATTCGCGACATCCACCTCCGCACGATGCGTGAGTTCTTGGGCAACCCCGACGCGGCGATCGAGGAGATCCGTCTTCTAGCCAGACCGTGGGGCATCACCCCACCGCCAGCCGGCGTGATACCGACCGCATTGTGGACGGGCGAACTGGACGAAGCACACCCGCCGGCTCACGCCCGCCGCGTGGCCGAACTGCTGGGCGGCGATCCACCGGTAACCGTCGTCCCGGGCGTCGGAACCTTCGGGCTCGGCCGAATCTTCCCGGACGTGTTGCGGTTCGCTGTCGGTGGCTAACCGAGCAGACCCGCATCTCGCCGAAAGCAGACACGTTCCGCCCAGTCGCCCGCGCCGTCGGGGTCCGCCCAGTCGCCCGCGCCCGTAGTCGCCACGTCTCCGCCGGGCAGCCAGGACCTGTCCTCGGGATTCCCGCCGAAATGTGCGGCCCTCTCGCGATGGGGTGCGTCACGCGGGATGCGACAGTGAGGACAGAGCACTTCTCCACTCCAAGGAAGCATGAGATGGCTACACCATCATTGTCTTCGGATCGTCCCGTCCCTACGCCCCGGCTGTCCCTCTCTTGGCTGCATGCGAGGGAGCTATGGGGAGGTCTTTCGATCATCTCGATGTGGCTCGCCGTGTTGTTCGTGGGCGTCTTCGGAGGGAATGTCGTGCAAACCGACGCCGGAGGCAGCACTTCATCATGGCCTGTGGTTGTCGTGGTCGCGGTTGTCGCGTTGATCACCACGGTTGGTGTTGCGCGCCGCGCGTTCACGGTCACCCCCGCCCCTGATGACCTGCGCAAGGCGATCGAGGATGAGCGCAAGGCCCGGGAGCAGCTTGCAGCAGAGGTCTCCGACCTACGAGCAAGGCTCTCCGGCTGAGATCACTCAGCGTCGTAACTCCATCCGTGCTCCGTCAAAGGCCCTCTGACCCACGTGACTGCGTCAGATCACCGATGACGTCCGCGGGGCGGCACAGGAGGCGATTTGTATGACACATGTTCTTGTTGCTTACGCTTCAAAGCGCGGGTCGACCGCCGAGATCGGCGCCGCGATCGCCGACGTCCTGCGGAAATCCGGGCTCGAAGTCGATTGCAAGGCCGCCGGAGACGTGCAAAGTCTCGATTCCTACGACGGCGTCGTGCTCGGCAGCGCCGTCTACATGAAGCGCTGGCGGGGCGACGCCAAGCGCTTCCTGCGAAAGCACGACGAGGAGCTTTCACGGCTGCCGTTCTGGGTATTCAGCTCCGGCCCCGTCGGAGACCCGAGCAAGACGCCCGACCCTTCGTGGCTCGAGCCGCCGCGGATCATCGACCGAGCGCAGCAGCTCGGTGTGCGCGATCACGCGGTCTTCGGCGGCAGGGTGCCCGCGAAGCCGCGCGGTCCGATCGAGCGCTCGATGGTCGAGAACACGCCGGCGCAATATCGAGACCTGCGTGATTGGGACAACATCCGGGCGTGGGCTTCACGCATCGCTTCCGAGCTGCACTCGCAGGCGCCGGTCGCTTGATCGCTGGACCGCTTCGCGCCCGACGCGCCGTCAGAGACGAGCAAGCTTCGCATGGAAGAGCAGTAGGGGAAACGGCATCAGGCGAGACGCTAGCTCGGGACGAGATCCGATCGTCTATCCAGGCGCCCGGGTTGAGGCCTTGCGTCGGGCAGTCAGGTTGAACGAGGAGCCACCCGACGACCCCTGGCCCCTGGCCCCCTGACCGATCTGAAGCAGCGGATTAGTACGCAGATGACCGCGGCGGTCCCACGATGGGAGGGCCAGACCCTCGCCCTAGGGTCGATCAATGCAGATCTCCCATCGATACATGCCCGACTCCCGTCGATCAGTCCGGCAGAGCGAGGGAAAGGCGACGTCAGCTCGACCCCTTCTCGCCCGGATCACAGGCGAACACGCAGCCGGCTGCCGACCCACCCCCGACCGCCGCCCGGCGAGAAGACACCGTCGTCTCGCCGGCGCGACCCTGACCGCATCGGCTGTCTCTTGGGCGCTGCTTGCCCCCTTCGCACTCGGGGCCTGGACGGCCCCCGACACAATCTCCGAGCCGCACATGTTCATCGGCGGCCTCTACGGTCAGAACGTCCTGCTCGCCAGCGGGGCGGCCGGCACCCTGGCGACCTGGACCTACCAGGACGGGTTCGGGACTCGCGCGAGCGCCGGCGTGCGCGAGGCGGTGGCACGACCAGGCAAGCCGTTCGGCGCGGAGCAGCGCCTGCCCGACAGATACCTGACGGGATCGATGGTGAATATCGGGGGCGGCCGGGTCGCACAGCTGATCCTTACGCCTCGGGGCCTTAACACGAACTCCATGTCGGTTGCGATCGGAAGCGTCGACGGCAGCTTCACCAGGCCTGTCCCGGTTCCGGGTTCGGTCTTCGCGGGCCGCGCGAGCCTGGCGGGCAATGCACTGGGGGACCTGTTGGTCAGCTGGATCGCCGCCGGCGCGCACGGTCAACATCGTTCGGTGTGGGCAAGCGTGCGCATCGCGCACGGGCGGTTCTCCGCTCCGCAACGCCTGTCGAGCAACGGGCGCCACGAACATGTGTGGGCAGCGATCGGCCGCAGCCGTCGCATGGTGGCGGTGTTCGACAGCGGCAGCGGAGCGCTCCTGGCCCGCGTCCGGGAAGGGCGCCGCGCATGGGGCAGGACGTGGCGCCTCGGTCCGGCCGCGGTGGGAACCGAGAACGACGTGACGCCCTTCGTCGGCGACTTCGGGGAGGTCGTCGTCGCGTGGTACCACACGCAGCTCTGCGAGGGAGGATGTGAATCGCCGGGTTACATCGACGTCGCAGTGCAGCCCGCGAGCCTGAAGCGGTTCGTGAAGGCGCGCCGGCTCGAGCGCGACCCCGTGGGACTCGCGGCCGCACCATCGGGTCGCAGCCTTGCCCCCGTGGTAATCGCGGTGCCCTGGTTCACACCGACGATCGCATTCCTTGCGGCTGAATCGGCCCGGGCGGGTGGACCGTCAGCGAGGACAGCCGTAGTCAAGGTCGCATATCCCACCGGCGCGGGTTACGGCCCCCGGGGAGGGGGCTACACGGCCCCGCAGGCACTCTCGCCCGCCAACGAGCAGGCCGGCGACCTCGCGGGCGCGGCTGGGCGGATCGGCGAGCTGCTGACGTGGATCCGCGAGGAACCTCCTGACCACGTGGAAGGCGCGTTGTTCGCGGCCGCCATCGGGGGACGCCTCCCCTCGCCGTTTGGGGTCCCCGAGCAGATCCCGTCCGGTGACCGTGTCCTCGGCGCCGACCCCCTCTTCAACACGACGACCCGCTGGCCGGGACCAGGCCTCATTCCGCCATGGACGGTGGCATGGACGAGCCGGACCGCGACGGAAGCCCCGCGCGAAACGGTCGTGTGGGCTTCGAGCCCGATCTGCGTCGGGACACCCGTTTCCGATCCGCTCTGCTTCTGAGAGCGCCGGCGGGGCAGACTCGGCGCTCAGCAGCCAGTCGCGTCGCGCAGCGTCCGGCATGCCTGAGCCATACGCGACGGGGAGAGCGCGGCGACGCGGCGACGGAACGTCTCGCGCGGGAGGGTGTGCAGGTTGTCGAAGTTGACCAGACAATCCGAGGGGACGCCATCCTCAGACGGCGTGAGCTCGAGCTCAGATACCAATCCCCGCTGCGTTCGCGTGAGCGCCGCGACGACGAGCGAGCCGATCCGGTCGGCGAGCGGATCGCGCGTGAGGATCAGGACCGGACGATCCCCGCCCGGCGTCGCTGCAAACCAGATCTCACCCCGTTGCATCTCGCCAATCAGCCCAGTCCTCGGCAGGTCCCCAACGGCGATCTCCGACAGCGACAGCTCTGCTGCAGTCAACGGCGTTTGCGCCCACGCGTCAGCTTCGTGCTCGCTGTTCAGCGCAGCGAGGTGCCGGTGCACGGCGTCGCGCAGTATCTCTGAGCGGTCCACGCCCAACGCTTCAGCCCAACGTTGGATCTCGTCCGCCTCGTCGTCCCGGATCCGGAAGCTCAGCATCGTCATACGATCAATATATCGCGTATGACAGACTCTATTCTGGGCGCCGCCAAGAGCCGACGAAATCGCTCCGGGACCCAACGGCGAACCCTGATCGCCGGTCTTCGGCACCGCGGGACCAGGGTTCGCACATCGGGTAGCGATGGAGACGGTGGGAATCGAACCCACGTCCGTGATCGCGTGAGAGTGGCTTCTACGAGCGTAGCCGGCGCTCTGATCTCGTCCCCCTCTCGCCTCGCCGGCGGGGTTGAGGGGGACCAGCCTCCTTGAGTTTCCCCGGTTCGGCGGAGGCGGGCCTCCCCGGGTGAGCCTGCTTCTGATCCCGGCCTTCCCCGCCGCAGGCGAGCGGGGCCCGAGACCTCACGGCTTAGCTATTGACTAAGCGGCGAGGGCGTACTCGTGAGAGTCCGCACTTATGGTTTTCCCGGGTGTTTTACGAGGCCGCCCGGGACCTCGACTCGCCACCACCCCCGCGAGCCGACCACGTCGAAGCCTGTCGTCCCCGGAGATGTTGCTGCCCGTGTGATTCTAGCCGCGTGAGGCATCGGCCGACAGGGGGCTTAACGAAAGCGACGCGGATCCAAGCCGCTCGAGGAACCCTCCTCGGTTCCAGCCCTAAGGCCTTTCCCGTCTCGGGTGGCGCGGCCTCACACCTCGTTGGCCTCGCTCTTTGCGGCTCGGTTCCGCGTCTGGATTCAACCTAGCCCGCCCCCCCTCGCAATGCAATGCCCGCGCGGGGCCGATTCCGCATTCTCCGGAAAAAATCCATCCATCGAAGTCTCGCGGGCCCGCGGCGGCAGCTGCAGGGGTCCCTGCGATTGTTAGGAACCGCTTATCGACGGTGCGACAATGGAGGCATGGAGAACTCCGAGCTCTCCCTGCCCAACCCGACTCCGAGTCCTGCCGCCGGCGCCGCCCGCGCCGGTCGACCCTGCCGCGAGCGGGGCGTTCGGCCAGACCGGGCGCGAGCGCCGCGCCCAGCGGGGCGGCCTGCGGGGACGCATCGGCAGCCTGCTGGCGGCGCTGGCCGCGCTGCTGGCGAAGTTCTGGGCGGTCATCAAGGGCGCGCTCCTGCTGGCGCCCAAAGCCAAGCTGCTCACGACCGCGGGTACGGCCCTCGTCTCAGTGGTGCTCTACTCGCTGTTCTGGGGCTGGACGTTCGCATTCGGCTTCGTCCTGCTGCTGTTCGTGCACGAGATGGGCCACGTGATCCAGCTCCGTCGCGAAGGGATCAAGGCGAGCGCGCCGATGTTCCTGCCCGGCCTGGGCGCCGTGGTGATGATGAAGGCGATGCCCGACGACGCCCTGGCCGAGGCGAGGGTCGGGCTGGCCGGCCCGATTCTCGGCACCCTCGGGTCGGCGGTCTGCCTGGCGATCGGCGAGGCGACCAACAGCGACATGCTCCGCGCGCTGGCCTACGTCGGCTTCCTGCTGAACCTGATCAACCTGGTGCCGCTGGTTCCCTTCGACGGGGGCCGGGCGATGGCCGCGATGGCCCCGGCGCTGTGGTTCGTCGGGCTGGGCGTGATGGTCGCACTGCTGCTCCTCACGGGTAACCCCTTCCTGCTGATCTTCGTCGTCCTTGGCGGCATGGAGACCTGGCGGCGCTGGCAGGCTCGCAAGACCCGCTCGATCGATCAGGCCGCCTACTACCGCGTCGCCCCCCGCCACCGGCTGCTGGTGGGCGGCGTCTACCTCGGCCTGATCGTCCTGCTGGCGTTCGGGATGCACGAGAGCCAGATCCTCACCTCGGCCGGCCACAGCTTCCGGGTCGCCTAGTTGTAAGCCCGCCCGGGCGGGCGCGCCGGACGCTCAGCGCCTGGCTTCCCTGACGGACCTTTCCATGTCGCGCCTGGACTCCCGCTCGCGGATCGTCTGGCGCTTGTCGTAGAGGTCCTTGCCTCGCGCCAGGGCGATCTCGACCTTGGCGTGGGCCCCCGAGAAGTAGATCCGCGTCGGGACCAGCGTCAGGCCGCGCTCGGCGACCCTGCCGGCCAGCCTGTCGAGCTCGCGGCGGTGGAGCAGCAGCTTGCGGGGACGCTCCGGATCGTGGTTTTCTCGCGAGGCGGGCCCGTAGGGCGGGATGTGGACGGAGTGCAGCCACAGCTCGCCGTCCTGGATCGCGGCGTATCCGTCCTTCAGCTGCGCGCCCGATGTCCGCAGCGCCTTGACCTCGGTGCCCTCCAGCACGATCCCGCACTCGAGCCGCTCGATCAGCTCGTAGCGATAGGACGCGTAGCGGTTGGACGCCACGTCGCCGGCAGCCGACCTTGCGCTTGCCCTTTCCCTTGGCCATGGGTACCCGAGCCTAGCCTGCCGGCTCGAGGTCGACGCGGCCGCGGATCGAGTCGATCCTCGCGACCCGCACCCGCATCACGTCGCCCAGCCGCAGCGTCGCTCCGGTGCGCTCGCCGCGCAGCATCGTGCCCTCCTCGCTGAGCTCCCACCACTCGCGCTCCTCGGCCTGTGCCTCACGGCGGGGCCCCCCGGTCCTGCGACCGGGCTGTTGGCGGCGCCCAGAGCGTGCCTCGGCGGTCTGCCGGCGGGGGACGCGCAGCATCCTGACCGGCACCATCCCCTCGAACGGCGGCGCGTCCTCGGGGCCCCCGCCGGCCGCCGCCGGGCCCGAGAAGGCGATGAACGCGCCGGCCGGGATCAGCCCGGTGATCTCGCCGTCGAAGACCTCGCCAGGCCCGTCGCGGGCGAGCAGGCGCTCGAGCGCGAAGCAGGCGGCGATGTCGTCGCTGTCGCGCTCGAGCTCGAGCGCCTCGCGCTCCCGTTCGGATGTCCAGACGCCGAGCTCGGTCAGCTCCGCGCGACGGGGCTCCCGCTCGCCGGCGCCGATCGCAGAGAGCAGAGCGCGATGGCAGACGAGGTCGGGGTAGCGGCGGATCGGCGAGGTGAAATGGCAGTAGGCGGTCGAGTGCAGGCCGGCGTGGCCGATGTTCACCGGCGAGTAGTACGCCTGCTTGAGCGAGCGCAGGATCAGCGAGCTCAGGGCGATGCGGCCGCGGCCGTTGTTGCGGCGCACGTGCTCCTGCACGCTCGCCGACATCGCACCCAGCAGCTCGGCGGCCTGGGAGGAGGAGAGCTGCTTCGGCACCGGCGGCGTGGGCACCTCCAGTGAGGCGAGCTGGTCGACCAGCCGTTCGATCCGGGCCGGGTCGGGGCTCTCGTGGACGCGGTACAGGCACGGGACCCCCCGCTCGGAGAGCATCCTGGCGACGGCCTCGTTGGCGGCGATCATCAGATGCTCGATCAGGCGATGGGACTCGGTCTGCGTCTGACCGCGCACCTCGATCACGTTCCCGCGCTCGTCGAACTCGAACTCCGGCTCGGGCGAGTCGATCACAAGGGCGCCATGCGCCTCGCGCGCCCGCTCGAGCGCGGCGGCCGCGGCCCGCGCCACCCGCAGCGGCTCCCCCCACGGCTCGCCGGCTCGCTCGACGCCTGCGAAGACGCGGTCCACGCGGTCGTAGTCCAGGCGCTCGTCGGAGCGGATCAGGGAGCGGTAGAAGGACGCCGAGACGACCGTCGCCCCGTCGAGCTCCAGCTCGGCCGTCACGGCCGGGCGCAGCAGCCCGGGGCGCAGCGAGCAGGCGTCGTCGGAGAGCGCATGCGGCAGCATCGGCTCGACTGTCCCGGGCGCGTAGATGCTGGTCCCGCGCCGGCGGGCCTCGCGGTCGATCGCCGAGCCCTCCGGCGCGTGCGCGGCGACGT
The DNA here is from genome assembly GCA_963760785.1 of uncultured Solirubrobacteraceae bacterium. Lineage (GTDB taxonomy): Bacteria > Actinomycetota > Thermoleophilia > Solirubrobacterales > Solirubrobacteraceae > Palsa-744. The sequence goes on from CAVXEL010000005.1 coordinate 219,339, forward strand.
CTGCGATGTGAACCCATATCCGGGTGCGCCCGCCCGGCAGCGACTCGGCCGAGATCGCGTCGTCGAAGTCCCGTGCGGTGACGGGATCGATCGTGAAGGTGGTGAGCTCCGAGAGGTCCCTGCGCGCAGCTGCGGCGCCCATCACGCGGGACGGCGCGGCGACGGCCTCGGCTTCGATCTCTGCGCTGAAGGGATTGCGCAGGCCGCGGTCGAGCATCAGCGCCTCGATCACGTCGCGCGCGACGTCGGGCCGGCCGATGCGACGCAGCACACGGGCGCGCGTTCCGCGGGACGCGCGGCGAACCAGCACCAGATCCCCCTCCCCCGCTCCCGCGTGGCTGGCTCGCGAGGAGCGGGCCGGGCCCACGACGATTCCCGTCGAGGCGCCCGGGTCCCGGCGTCCCCCCGCTCGCTCGTCCCTGGGGAACAGGGGCTCGGCGATCATGAACCGGCCCCGCCGCGACAGGACCGCGACGATCGCCCCGCCTCGGGCGGGGGGGCTCACCGGACTTTGGCGGCGAGGGTTTCCAGGGCGACGTTCAGGCCGTGAGGCGTGTCGACGCCGGTCGGGACTCGCACTTCAGGCGTGATCCCGGCCCCCTGCTTCACGCCGCCGCCTCCGAGGTTGCGGCCGTTGGGCGTGAAGTACTCGCCGACTGTGATGTCGAGCGCGCCTCCGTTGGACAGCGGCTCCTCCTCCTGGAAGACGCCCTTGCCGAAGGTGTGCGTGCCGACCACCGTCGCGCGCTGGTGGTCCTGGAGCGCCGCCGTCACGATCTCCGCGGAGGAGGCCGTGCCCGAGTCCACCAGCACCACCATCGGGGTCGAGGCGGGGATCGCGTCGCCCAGCGCCAGGAGCGTCTGTGACGGCTGCGTGCGCCCCCGGGTGGAGACGATCGTGCCCTTGGGGACGAAGATGCTGGCGATCAGCTGGGCCTCCTCGACCAGTCCGCCGCCGTTGCCGCGCAGGTCGAAGACCAGCCCCCGGGCGCCGGCGTGCAGCTGCTGTTCGACGGCTTCGTGGACTTCGCCGTGAGCGCCGGGACTGAAGGCGGCCAGGGCGACGACACCGAGCTTCCTCCCTTTGACCGTTCGGGTCACCGAGGCGACGACCGGCTCGGACACCGTGGCCCTGGTGATGCGCACGGTCCTGGTCTTCCGGTGCCCGGCGGAACCCGCCTCGACCTGCAGGTTCACGTCCGTGCCCGGCGGGCCCTTGATCAGGGCGGTCGAGGCTTCGGCGCCCAGTCCGACGAGGCTGCGGCCGTTCACCCCCACGATCAGCTCGCCCGCCTTCAGCCCCGAGCGCGACGCCGGGGAGGCGTCGAAGACGCGGGCGATCAGAAGCCCGCGATGCTGGGGGTCGACCACGACACCGATCCCGGCGAAGTGCGGCGGCGAGTTGAATTCGCGATATTCCGCGGGAGTCAGGTAGTGCGAGAAGCGATCGCCCAGGCTCGCCACCAGGCCAGAGATCGACGCGTCCGAGAGCTTGCCGGCGGGGATCCGCCGGTAGTAGTCGTGGGCGACCCGTTCGATCGCTTCGTCGACGACCTTGCTCTGCGGTTCGGCCACGAAGGCCCGCCGCACGAAGCCCGGGAGGTCCTGGGGATGGCCGCCCAGCCACAGCCCCAGGACGAGCAGGATCGGCAGCAGCACGGCCAGCAGCATGGTCGTCGGCGATGTCCGGGAGGGAGAGCTCTGCATGGCGGTCGGGCAAGCGTAGACGAGCACTGGCGGCGATCACGCCAGGACCTTCTAGGGTGCAGGGCATGGCGACCCTGAACAGCAGCATCGTGGAGTCCAACGGGCTGCCGATCCACTCGATCGCGCTGCCCGGGACGCGCGCCCTGACCGTGCTGGTCGCGTTCGACGCGGGCGCCCGCAACGAGCGTCCCGAGGAGAACGGGATGGCCCATTTCCTCGAGCACCTGGTCTTCAAGGGCGGCGAGAAGTACCCGCACTACAGCGATGTCAACGAGACCGCCGAGCGCCTGGGAGGCGTGCTCAACGCCTACACCAGCCACGACCTGGTGGCCTTCCACATCACGGTGCGCGCCGAGAGCGCCGGGCCTGCGATCGACCTGCTCAGCGACTTCGTCGGGCGCCCGCGCATCGACCCTGAGGAGCTGGACCGCGAGCGCGGCGTCGTGATCCAGGAGATCAACCGCGCCTACGATCAGCCCTCCACGGTCGCCGAGTACCTCATCGACCGCGCCGCCTTCGGCGATCATCCGCTGGGACGGACCGTGCTCGGACCGGCGGAGAACCTGCGCGACTTCACCCGCGAGGGGATCGTCGCCTTCCGCGAGCGGCGATGGGCCGGCCCGCGTGGCGGCGTGTTCCTCGCCGGCAACGTCGATCACCTGCCCTCCGAGGCCGAGCTGCACGAGTACTTCGGTCGCTTCCCCGCGCTGCCCGACCCCGACCCGTACCTGCCGGCCCCCGAGTTCGCGCCCCAGACGCTGGTCGACCAGCGCGACACCAACCAGTCGCACCTGCGGATGATCTACCGCCCCGACGTCGCAGTCGGCGATGTCCGCCAGCGCGCGGCGCTGGCGATCTACTCCACGCTGCTCGGCGGCTCGATGGGCTCGCGCCTGTTCGACGAGATCCGCGAGAAGCGGGGGCTGTGCTACTCCGTCTACGCGATCTCCCACGCCTTTGCCGACGTGCCGATCCTGCAGCTGGGCTCGGGGCTCGATTCGAGCAAGACGATCGAGGCCTACACGAGGATGCGCGAGATCGTCGACGAGCTGCGCAGCGAGGGGCCCACCGAGGAGGAGGTCCAGCGCGCCCGCGCCTACGCCGCGGGCCGCCTCGTGCTGGCGTTCGAGAACTCTGGCGCGGTGGCACGCCACGCGGCCAACCAGAAGATCGTCTTCGGCGAGACGATCGACCCCGACGAGGCGATCGCCGCCCTCGACGCTGTGACCTTCACCGAGGTGCAGGAGATCGCCGCGGGTGTGGCCGACAACCTCGCGGTGGGCGTCGTCGGCCCACACGAGGCCGGAGAGTTCTAGCGCGGAGCGTCCACACCACCATCCGGGCGCGGGCGTAGGGGCGAAGGCTCCGCCTGTGAGCGGCGAGCGCCGCGCAGCTCCCCGAGCCTCTCGATCCGCTGGTCGTCGCCGATCATCTCCCTGAGCCAGCGCATCGCCTCCTCGACGTCGAACGAGCGGGCCTCGACCATCGCTTCGATGTCGACCCAATCGCGCGGGCGACCGTACATCGCCTTGAAGATCGCCAGTCCAGTGCAGTCGAGCACCGGGATCGTGCGCTCGCCGAAGGAGACCTGCCGGACGTTGCGCTCCACCTCGTCATGGAAGGGCAGCACGCTGAAGAACAGGTCGATCGGTGTCGCATCCCAGAGCAGGCGGACCTGTCCGTCGCGTTCGGCCATTTCGACGTCCTGACCCCTCACTCTCACGCCCTCCGGCAGTGCTGCAAGCACTTCGCGAGTACGGCTCGGGTGCACGAAGACGTTGACGTCAACGTCCTGCGTGCCGCGTGCCTCCAGCGTGCAGTAGCCGAGCGCGATCGCGCCGCCGATCGCATGCGGGAATCCTGCTGCCCTCAGCGCGTCGTGGACCGCGAGCATGCGGTCGGCTACGCCGATCATGCGACGAGCTGGATCAGCGGCGGATAGGCGAGCTCACCACGTGGCTTGAACGGCAGCCGGTCGGCAAGGTCGAGCACCTGGATCAGGATGTCACCGGATCGCTTGAGTGCGTCGGCGTCCGCGAGCTGCGAGATCTCCAGTTCGAGCCCCGCCGCGTGGGCGATGCGCGCCAGCGCCGCAACCGACGGCTGACGCCTCCCGTGCTCATAAGCGCTCAGCACCGAGGACTGCAGCCCGGAGCGCCGGGCCAACTCGGCCTGGCTCAGCCCAGATGTGCGCCGGATCTGCGCGATGAGGTCGCCGGCAATCTGATCGATGCTTCGAGACATGGGTTCATCATAGCAGTTCCGCTAAGAAAATGAGGTGATAGTTAGCTTATTCGCTCACTAGCCGATCGCGACCATCCGGTCGATCGGAACTCGCGCCCGCGCGGCGGTGTCGGGATCGACCCGCACCTCGTACTTGCCGTCCCGCAGGGCGTCGCGGAGCTTCGGCAGGGTGATCATCTTCATGAACACGCAGGAGGCCTCGGCGTTGGCAGGGATGAAATCGACACTGGGGGCCGCCATCTGCAGGGGGTGCAGCATGCCGATCTCGGTTGCGACGACGGCCTCGCGGACGCCGCTCGCCTGGGCCTGCTCGGCGAACTCCAGCATGCCCCCCGTGGAGAGCATGTGCACGCCCTCCGGCGCGATGTCCCCAGCGGCGACGTACTCCATCGCAGCCGTCGAGCACCCGCACTCGGGGTGGATCAGGAACTCCGCGTCGGGGTGCGCCGCCCGGATCGACTCGATGTCGGCGGGGCGGATGCCGGCATGAACGTGGCACTCCCCGTCCCAGACGTGCATGCGCCGGCCCAGCTCCTTCTCGACGTAGGCACCCAGCCACATGTCGGGACCGAACAGGATCTCGGTGTCCTGCCCGTGGGTCTCGTAGATGTGGCGCACGACGTCGACAGCGTTGGCCGAGGTGCAGCAGTAGTCGGTCAGGGCCTTGACCTCAGCGGTCGTGTTGACGTACATCACGACGACCCCGTTCGGGTAGCGATCGCGCCATGCCGCGAGCTGCTCGGCGTCGATCGAGGCCGCCAGCGAGCAGCCCGCGTCGAGATCGGGGATCAGGACGGTCTTCTCCGGGCAGAGGATCGAGGCCGTCTCGGCCATGAAGTGGACCCCGCAGAAGACGATCGTGTCGCCCTCGGCGGCGGCGGCCTGGCGGGACAGTCCGAGCGAGTCCCCCACGTAGTGGGCGACATCCTGGACCTCGGGCACCTGATAGTTGTGCGCCAGGATCACTGCGCTGCGCTCCTTGGCGAGCGCGCGGACCTCGTCCTGGAGGCCCGCGATCTCCTCGGGCGAGAGCGACGCGGGGGGGTTCAGGGTGGGGGCCATGGGCAGGTTCATGGCAGCATCTGCAGGGTGAGGGAGAGGTCGAGGACGGGCGCGGAGTGGGTCAGCGCGCCCATCGAGATCCATTCTACCCCCGTCTCCGCGACCTCTCGGAGCGTCTGGAGATCGACGCCTCCACTGGCCTCGAGCTCGGCCCGGCCGGCCACCTGGGCTACGGCGGCGCGCAGGCGCACAGGGTCCATGTTGTCCAGCAGCAGCCGAGGTGCGCCCGCCGCCAGCGCCTGCTCGATCTCGTTCTCGTCGCGCACCTCGACCTCCAGCCGGTCGGCGAGCTGGGGGGCGCCGAGGCGGGCACGCCGCACGGCCTCGGCGATGCCACCGGCGGCGGCGATGTGGTTCTCCTTGATCAGGATCGCGTCGAACAGCCCGAAGCGGTGGTTGACCGCCCCGCCGGCCGCGACGGCGGCCTTCTCGAGCGCTCGCAGGCCGGGCGTCGTCTTGCGGGTGTCCAGCACTCTCGCACCCGTCCCCTCCACGGCTCGCGCCGCCCGCGCGGCCATCGTCGCAACCCCGGAGAGGTGGGCCAGGAAGTTCAGGGCGGTGCGCTCGCCGCTGAGCAGCGCCGCAGCGCCGCCCGCCACCTCGAGCACCGGCCCGCCCTCCTCGCGCCAGCGGCCCTCCTCCACCAGCCGCTCGGCGCGCGCGCCCGCATCGAGCGCCCGGAAGGTCGCCTCGGCCGCCTGCAGGCCGTAGATCACACCGGGCGCCTTCTGGGTTATCAGGGCCAGGCCACGCGCCTGGGGGTCGACCGTCGCGGCCGTCGTCACGTCACCGCTGCCCAGGTCCTCGGCCAGCGCGCGGGCCACCAGCTCCTGCAGTCCCTGCACGCTAGCCGCCGGCGGGGGGAGTGGCCGCCGCCGAGAGCAGGTAGGCCCGCACGAAGCCGTCCAGGTCGCCGTCGAGCACCCGCTGCACATCGCCCATCTCGTAGCCGGTGCGGTGGTCCTTGACCATCGTGTAGGGGTGCAGGACGTAGGAGCGGATCTGCGAGCCGAAGTTGACGTCCTGGGCCTCGCCCTTCTCCCGCGCGATCTCTTCCTGGCGTTCGCGCTCCTTGCGCTCCAGCAGCTTCGCCGCCAGCATCGCCATCGCGGTGGCGCGGTTGGAGGACTGCGAGCGCTCGTTCTGGCACTGCACGACGATGCCCGTCGGCCGATGGGTGATGCGCACGGCCGAGTCGGTCTTGTTGACGTGCTGGCCGCCCGCGCCCGAGGCCCGGTACGTGTCGACCTGGAGGTCGTCGTCGTTGATCTCGATCTCGCCGGTGTCCTTGACCACGGGGGCGACCTCGACGCCCGCGAAGCTGGTCTGGCGTCGGTGGGCCGAGTCGAAGGGCGAGAGCCGCACCAGCCGGTGGACCCCGCGCTCGGCGCCGAACAGCCCGTAGGCGTTCTCGCCGGAGGCACGGAAGGTCGCCGACTTGATTCCCGCCTCCTCGCCCTCGCCGACCTCGAGCAACTCGACCTCGAAGCCCCGGCGCTCCGCCCAGCGCATCAGCATGCGCAGCACCATCTCCGCCCAGTCCTGGGCGTCTGTGCCCCCGCCCCCGCGTTGACCGTGACCAGCGCGTCGCCGGTGTCGTAGCGGCCCGAGAACAAGCGCTGCTCCTCGAGGGCCGCCAGGCGCTCTTCGACCGAGGCGATCTGCTCCTCGACCTCGTCCTGCACCGAGGCGTCCTCGCCGGCCATCTCGACGAGGCCGTCGAGATCGTCCACGTCGCCCTGCAGCCGCTGAAAGCCCTCGAGCCGCCTGGACGCCCGCGCGTGCTCGGCCGACACGGCCGCGGCCCGCTCGGAGTCATCCCAGAATCCCGCCGCGCCCATCTCGCCCTCGAGAGCGGCCACGCGCGCTGCCAGCCCGGCCGGGTCAAAGATAGTCCGAGAGCAGGCTCATCTGCTCACGGATGGCGGCCAGGCGCTGGGGGGTGGACTCGCTCGCGTCGGTCGTCGCCATGCCTCCACGCTATCAGCCCTCCCTCCGCCGCACCCGGGGCCGCCGGGCCTCTAGCCGTCGTCGGGCATGACGACGAGCTTGCCCGCGGGATGCCCGTGCTCGCTCTCGCGCAGCGCGTCGCCGACCTGGGCCAGGTCGTAGACACCGGCGATGGGGAAGAGGAAGCTGCCCCGCTCGATCAGCGGCAGCACCTCGCGCAGAGCGGTGGTCGTCAGCTCTCCCCCGCCGCCGGCGTGAAACGGCACTCCCAGCTCCTGAGCCGCCGCGGAGGCGGCGATCGTCAGCGCGTGCCCCGCGCCACCCGCCACCGCCAGGGCCGCTTCGAGCTCGCCGTGCCCGGAGGCGTCGAGCACCGCGTCGACTCCGTCCGGCGCGGCCTCGCGCAGGCGCTCCTCGAGCCCCTCGCCGTATGCGACGGCGATCGCCCCCAGCGCACGGACGTCCTCGAGCTTCGACTCGCTCGCCGTGCCGATCACCCGGACTCCTCGCGCGAGGGCCAGCTGGACGGCCGCGGAGCCGACGCCGCCCGAGGCGCCGAGCAGCAGCAGCGTCTCCCCCTCCCTCAGACCGAGCCGCTCGAGCGTCGCGTAGGCCGTGCCGATGACCACGGCGAGGCTGCCCGCGATCTCCCAGGGGATCGCCGGAGGCTTTCCGACCAGCATCTCGGGCCTGCTCAGCGCCAGCTCGGCGTAGGCCGGGGTCGTCGGAGAGCCGAGCAGCTCGTCCCCGGGGGCGAAGCCCTCGACGCCCGGTCCGACCGCCTCGACCGTGCCCGCCACGTCCACGCCCAGCCCGCGTGGCGCGTCCAGCGGCTTGCCACCCGATACCGCCCCGTGCAGGATCTTCCAGTCGATCGGGTTGACCCCGGCCGCCCGCACGCGCAGCGCCAGCTCCCCCTCGCCCGGCACCGGCTCCTGCACCTCCTCGACGCGCAGGACATCGACGTCCCCGTACTCGTGAAAGCGGACCGCCTTCACCGCCCCGCACCACGCGCGACGGTTCGCTGCTGAAGGCGTGCCTCTCGAAGGCGCGCCGTGAAGCCGCGCGCCTTCGAGAGGCGCGGCTTCAGCTCCCGTGGCACTTCTTGAACTTCTTACCCGACCCGCACCAGCACGGGTCGTTGCGCCCCACCTGGTGCTCCTCGTCCAGCACGCGCTGCTCGACCACCGGCACCTCGAGCTCCTGCCCTTCGTTCGCGTAGGCCTCCGCGCCGCCCGCGCCGGCCGCTGCCGCCGCCGCGGCCAGCGCCCCCGCCCCGGCGGCGCTGTGGCCGCCCGAGTAGGAGACGCGGCCCGCCCGCGTCGAGTTGCCCGCGGCCGCGAAGGAGGGGGCCGCGGCGCCGCCGCCGTTCTCGCCCTCGACGTTGACCTGGACGTTGAAGATCATGCGGGCGTAGTCGGCCCAGACGCTGTTCATCAGATCGCCGAACAGGGTGAAGGCCTCGTTCTTGTATGCGACCAGAGGATCGATCTGGGCGAACCCGCGCAGGTGGATGCCCTCGCGCAGGTAGTCCATGTCGAACAGGTGCTCGCGCCAGCGCTCGTCGATCGTCTGCAGCAGCAGGAACCTCTCGAGGGCCCCCATCAGCTCGTCGCCCAGCGCCTGCTGGCGCGCCTCGTAGCGGTCCATCGCCTCGCCGACGATCTGATCGACCAGCGCGGTGTGGTCGACCGTGCGGTTCTCCAGCACGCTCAGGTCGAGCTCGGCGGGGAAGAACTGCCCCAGCGCGGTCGAGAGCCCCGCCAGGTCCCAGTCCTCGATGAACTCGCCGGGCGTGTACTCCTCGACGGTTCGCTCGATCACGCCCCCGACCTCGCGCCGGGCCTCCTCGCCGATGTTCTTGCCTTCGAGCACCTCATCCCGGTAGGCGTAGATCACGCGGCGCTGCTCGTTCATCACGTCGTCGTACTCGAGCACCCGCTTGCGGATCAGGAAGTTCTGCTCCTCGACCTTCTTCTGGGCTTTCTCGATCTGTTTGGAGAGCATGCCCGCCTCGATCGGCTCCTCGTTGCCCTCCTCGTCGACGCCGCCCAGTCGGTCGAGTATCCGGTAGATGCGGTCGCCTGCGAACAGCCGCACGAGGTCGTCCTCGGCGGAGAGGAAGAAGCGCGACTCGCCCGGGTCGCCCTGACGCCCGGCGCGGCCCCGCAGCTGGTTGTCGATGCGCCGCGACTCGTGGCGCTCGGTCCCGCAGATGAACAGGCCGCCGGCCGCCATCACCTGCTCGCGGCGGTCCTGCACCTGGCGTTCCAGCTCGGGAAGCACCTCAGCCATGCGACGCTCGTAGGCGCCGTCGCCGTTCGGCGCCAGCCCGTCGCGGGCGAGCTGCTGGTGGGCGAGGTGCTCCGGGTTGCCGCCAAGCTTGATGTCGACGCCGCGGCCGGCCATGTTCGTGGCGATCGTGACCGCGCCGGGCTGGCCCGCCTCGGCGACGATGTCGGCCTCACGCGCGGCGTGCTCCGGTTTGGCGTTCAGCACGGTGTGCTTCACGCCCTTCTTGGTGAGGCGGTCCGACAGCAGCTCGGAGACCTCCACGGAGATCGTCCCGACGAGCACCGGCTGGCCCCCCTCGTGACGGGCGGCGATCTCCTTGACGACCGCGTGCCACTTGCCCTCCTTGGTCTTGTAGACCTGATCGTTGCGGTCGGCGCGGATCATCTCCATGTTGGTGGGGATCTGCACGACGGGCAGCTCGTAGATCTTCATGAACTCGGTCGCCTCGGTCAGCGCCGTGCCGGTCATGCCGGCGAGCTTGTCGTAGAGGCGGAAGTAGTTCTGGTAGGTGATCGTCGCGAGCGTCTGGTTCTCCTCCTGGATCGCCACGCCCTCCTTGGCCTCGACCGCCTGGTGCAGACCCTCCCCCCAGCGCCTGCCCTCGAGGATGCGCCCGGTGAACTCGTCGATGATCTTCACCTCGCCGTCGATCACGGCGTAGTCGACGTCGAGCTTGTAGAGCGACTCGGCCTTCAGCGCCTGGATCAGGTGGTTGACGAGATGGCCGTTCTCGGCCCGGTAGAGGTGGTCGACGCCCAGGTAGCGCTCGGCCTTGGCGACGCCCTGCTCGGTGATCGAGACGCTCTTGTGCTTCTCGTCGATTTCATAGTCGAAGTCCGCCACGAACTGCTTCTTCATCCGGGGGTCCATGCCTTCGGGCGTCTTGCCCGCGGTCATGCGCGGCGCGAGCCCCGCGAACTTCACGTACAGGTCGGCGGCCTGTTCGGGGGCGCCGGAGATGATCAGCGGCGTCCGGGCCTCGTCGATCAGGATGTTGTCGACCTCGTCGACGATCGCGTAGGGATGACCGCGCTGGACCTTTTCGGAGAGGTCCTTGGCCATGTTGTCGCGCAGGTAGTCGAAGCCGAACTCCGAGTTGGTGCCGTAGACGACGTCACAGGCGTAGGCGCGCTGCTTCTCCTCGTAGGGCTGCATGTTCTCGATCACCCCGACAGTCACCCCAGGGCGTCGTAGATCGGGCTCATCCATTCGGCGTCGCGCCGTGCCAGGTAGTCGTTGACGGTGACCACGTGCACGCCCCTGCGACGCGGGCGCTGCTCCGGGTCGGCTGGGTCGGGCGGCCCGACCGCGAGCGAGTTCAGGACGACGGCCAGGGTCGCCGTGAGGGTCTTGCCCTCGCCGGTCTTCATCTCGGCGATCTGGCCCTCGTGCATCGCCATCCCGCCGATCAGCTGGACGTCGAAATGGCGCATGCCCATCTGCCGCTTGCCCGTCTCGCGGACGACGGCGAAGCACTCGGGGAGCAGGTCGTCGAGCGACTCGCCCTCGGCGGCCCGCTCGCGCAGCGCGTCCATCCGTTCGCGCAGCTCGGCGTCGCTGTCGTGCTCCAGCTCGGCCTCGAAGGCGCCGATCAGCGCGACCCGCTTCTGATAGGTCTTGAACTTCTTCGCCTCCCCCGCGTTGAGGGCTCGATCGAGCAGTGAGGGCATGCGCCAAGGATAGCTCCCGGCGCGCGGGGCCCGACGCGCTCGGAGGAGCGCCTGTCAGCCGACGCTGGACACGCGGCTTCGGCCGCCGACCATCGGCCGGCATGACCAGCCGGGCCGCCCGCGGTCGCCGGCCTCGGCGCCGGAGCGCGATCTCCGATGGCTATACGGACGGAGCGTGAGCCCCGCAGGCGAGCCCCGCGCCGAGGCGGCGTGCGCCTCGCGGCGGCGGCGAAGCTTGTCGCGGTGGCGCTTGACCTGGCGGGCGAGCTCGTCGACCATCAGGTTGATCGAGTGGAGCATCTCCGGCGAGGCGTCGCGGGCGCGCAGCGTGACGCCCTTCAGATACAGGGTCGCCTCGGCGACGTGGCAGTCGGCGACCCGCGGGTTGCGCTCCTGGAAGAGCTCGATCTCCAGTCGGGCGAGGTCGGAGACCTGCCGCGCAACCTTTCCGAGGCGACGCTCCGCGTGCATGCGGAGCTCCTCGGTGACCGGGACGTTTCGACCCTTGATGTCGATCTGCATCGTCGCTCCTTCGGTCGGCCTTTTCTCTGGCGTGACCGTCGATGCTACGCCGGTCGGCGGCGGATGTAAATGGGGCTGGACGCAATGGGTCGCAGGGCCCGGGCGGCGGCCCGCGGGCCTCGGCGGATCGCCGGCAGCGCCGCCTGTCCGCGCCGGCGTGGCAGAATCGGTGGCGGATGAGCCCGAATCTCTCCTGGACGTTCAGTCCGGGCATTCTGATCGGCGCGGCGATCTTCCTCGGCGTGTATCTGCGCAGGTGGGCCGCCGTGCGCCGCAGCGGCTCGCCGCGGGCTCGGCGCAGGCGCCGGTTTGGCGGCTGTGCTGCTTCTCGGCTCGGTGTCGATCGTCTGCCTGGCGCTGGTCTCCCCGATCGATTCGCTTGCCGACCAGCTGTTCTTCGCCCACATGGTCCAGCACACGCTGCTGCTCGACCTGGCACCGATCCTGGCGATCCTCGGCTTCACCAAGGTGATCCTGCGCCCGGTGACGCGAGCGGTGCACGAGCTGGAGCGGCGGGCCGGGCCGCTGGCCCACCCGGTCTTCGCGGTGATCCTCTACATCGCCGTGATCTGGGCCTGGCACATACCCGCCGCCTACGACCTGGCAGTACGCCATTCGGGGATCCACCTGCTCGAGCACCTCTCCTTCCTGGTGGCCGGCTCGCTGTACTGGTGGCACCTGCTCTCGCCGATCCGGGCGCGGCTGCGCCTGGATGGGATGGGGCCGGTCGTCTACATGGCCAGCACGAAGCTGTTCGTCGGCGCGCTGGGCATGGGGCTCGCCTTCGCGCCCGCGGCGCTCTACCCCTACTACGCCCACCTTCCCCGCGTCTGGGGGATCTCCGCGCGCGACGACCAGGGGATCGCCGGCCTGATCATGGCCGTGGAGCAGTCGCTCGTGATGGGGGTGGCGATCGTCGTGCTGTTCGTCAGGGCGCTCGCCGAGTCCGAGCGCGCGCAGCAGCGACGCGAGCGCTACGAACTCGTCTGAGGCGCCGCGCGGGACCGGCGTTCACGGCCTCACGCCCGAGAGCTCCACGCAGAGGCGCTCCAACAGCCGCTGCACCTCCGGATCACGGCCGGCGTCGTGATCGGCCAGCAACTCGTGCAGCTGCTCGCGGCGAGCGCTGCGCAGCTGGTCGGCCATCGCGACTCCCGCGGGTGTCAGTTTCGCATGCCCGTCCTCGCCGGCGACCAGATCGCGCTCGCGCAGTTCCCCTTCGACCGTTGCGATGCGCTCGTCCGGGATGCCCAGCTGGTGTGCCATCTCGCGGGTGCCGGGGATCCCGTAGCTGCCGAAGCGCACCAGCGCCCAGACCAGGCCCGGCCCGATCTGCACCCCGGCCCGGGCTGCAACCTGTTCGTTGAAGGCGATCCGGCGCTCGCGGCCTGCCAGCACGCCGAGCGAGCGGTCGATCTCGGCGAGCGAGTCGGGTGACTTCGGGGCGGCCAGCGCATCGTCCAGCCCCCGCCTGTCGTCGCGGTGGCGCGCAGCGGGTGCTCTCGCAGCCGCAGGCTGATGGCGAAGCCGACCGCCGCAACTCCGGCGGCCACCAGGAAGACGGGTTGCAGCGCGTCGACGTACGCCTTCTCGTAGAGCAGCCTGGCGGCCGCCGGGATCGACAGCAGCTGGGCGGCGGTCAGGCGCGCGCCATGTGCGACCAGCGGAGCCGAGGTGCCCTGGAAACACATCATGCAGGCCCGAGCGCAGGCGGCTCGAGAAGATCGTCCCGAACACCGCCGCCCCGATCGAGCCCCCGATTCCCCTCGCGAGCGTCACCCCGGAGGTCGCCGCGCCGAGCACCTTGTAGTCGACGGCGTTCTGGACGGCCAGCACGAGCACCTGCATGACCAGGCCCAGGCCCAATCCCAGGACGAGCAGGTACCCGTCGGCGGTCAGGGACTTCGTCGTCACGTCCAGCCGCGAGAGCAGCAGCAGGCCGACCGTCATCACCGCCGTGCCGAGGATCGGGAAGATCCGATAGTGCCCTGTGCGCGTGATCAAGCGGCCCGAGAGGATCGAGGTTGTCACCAGGCCGCCCAGCAGCGGGATCAGACGCAGCCCGGCGCCGGTGGGACTCGCGTGGAAGACGGTCTGGAAGAACAGCGGCAGGAAGGTGACCGAGCCGAACAGCGCGAATCCGACGATCAGCGACAGCAGCGCGGCGACGCGGAACACCTCGTTGCTGAGCAGCGACAGCGGCAGCACGGGTTCCTTGGCGCGTCGCTCGACCGCGACGAACACCCACAACAGGGCGATGGCGGCGATCGAGACCACGACGACCTGCGTGGAGTCCCACGGCCAGGTCGTCCCGCCCAGGCTGGCCACGAGCACGATCGCGCTGAGCGCCGCCGCCAGCGTGCCCGCCCCGAGGTAGTCGATCGTCGGCCGGGAACGGGTCCCAGTCGCGGTCGCGGGCAGCGTCACCGAGATGACGCTCAGCGCGAGGAGACCGACGGGCAGGTTGACGTAGAAGATCCATCGCCAGGAGAGGTGCTCCACGATCAGTCCGCCCAGCAGGGGGCCGGCGACGCTGGCAAGGCCGAAGACGGCCCCGAACAGCCCCTGGTAGCGCCCGCGCTCGCGCGGCGTGACGACGTCGCCGACGCTCGCCTGCACGAGCACGATCAGCCCGCCCGCGCCGAGGCCCTGGATCGCGCGAAAGGCGATCAGCTCGGTGATCGACTGCGACAGCCCGCACAGCGCCGAGCCGAACAGGAACAGCACCACGGCGCTCTGCAGGACCCGCTTGCGGCCCAGTTGGTCGCCGAGCTTGCCGTACAGCGGCGTGACGGCTGTCTGCCCCAGCAGATAGGCGCTGGTCACCCAGGAGAGCTTGGTCAGCCCGCCGAGGTCGCCCACGATCGTGGGCAGAGCGGTGGCGACGATCGTCGAGTCCAGCGCCGCCAGCAGCAGCACCAGCATCAGTCCGGTGAATATCGGCCCCAGACGGCGCTGCGCCGCGGGTCGGGCCGGAAGGTCCGCGGCGAGCGTGCTCAACTCGAGCTCGGTGGAGGTGGCGGTTGCCAGGCGCCCGCGCTCATGGCGCTCCAGCTCGCCGGCGAAGGCTTCCGAGGATGCCCTTGTGGCCCGCGATCGCACCGATCAGGATCGACTCCGCGCCGACCTCGGTCCCGGGGAAGACGATGCTCGAACGCAGCTGCGCGCCGTCCCCCACGCGGGCGCCGTCGCCGATCACCACCGGCCCGGTCAGGCGCACCCCGCTTCCGATCCGCACGTCCGCGCCGATCCACGCCGGGCCTTGAAGCTCGGCGTCCTCGGGCAGCTCGGTGCCCGGCACGACAGTCACTCCGGGCGCGCGCTGCTCGCCGGCGATCTGCAGTTTCAACTCCCCTTCGAGCGCGTCGAATGTCCCCTGGCGCAGCTCGGTGAGGGAGCCGACGTCGTTCCAGTACTGGCGCACCTCGTGGATGTGGAAGGGGACCCCGTCCTCCAGCAGCGCGGGGAACACGTCCTGCGCCCAGTCGGCGAAGGGCCGCTCGGGGAAGTAGTCGAAGATCTCCGGAGAGAAGACGTAGATCCCGCAGTTCCCCAGATTCGAGAGCGCTTCCTCTGGGGCCGGCTTCTCCTGGAACCCCGTCACCCGTCCGTCGGCGTCGTGCAGCACGACGCCGTACTCCCGTGTGTCGGCCACCTCCTTGACCGAGAGCGTGGCGATCCCCCCCGCCTCGCGGTGACGAGCCGCGAGAGCGGAGAGGTCGATGTCCGTCAGGGCGTCGCCCGAGATCACGAGGAAGGGCTCGTCGCCGAAGAACTCCGCGCACGCCCGCACGCCGCCCGCCGTGCCCAGCAGCTCCTCCTCGAACCGGTAGGCCAGGCGATCGCCGAAGTAGTCCCTGATCGAGTCGGGGAAGTAGTGGAGGTTCGCGATCACCTCGGTGAAGCCGTGACGCTCGAGCAGCTCGAGGATGTGCTCCATCACGGGACGGTCGAGCACCGGCACCATGGGCTTGGTGATCTCGTAGGTCAGCGGACGCAGACGCGTTCCGAGCCCGGCTGCGAGGACCATCGCCCGCACCGCTATGCCTCCGTTCCGCTGCACGCGGCGCTGAGCGGCACCGCAAACGGACCTCGATCAAGCCCCGCCAGGAGCATCCCTCTCATCTGCTCATCCTTTCAAGTTCGCGCGCTGGCGATACCCCTGGCCCCGAGCGCCGCGCGGTCAACCGGGGGCGCATGTCCGAGACGGCCGCCACACAGCGAGCCGCGCGAGCCGGTTCGAGGCCCACCCGTCGCGGTCCCGCGGGAGGGAGCCCCGCGGGATCACGACGAAACTGCAAACGCGCCGGGGATCAGTACCTGTAGTGGTCCGGCTTGAACGGCCCCTGCACGGGCACCCCGATGTAGGCGGCCTGATCAGGGGTGAGCTCGGTCAGCTTCACGCCGAGGGCGTCGAGGTGCAGCCGGGCGACCTTCTCGTCGAGGTGCTTGGGCAGCACGTAGACGCGCTTCTCGTACTGGTCGTTCTTCGTGAACAGCTCGATCTGGGCGATCGTCTGGTTGCTGAACGAGTTGCTCATCACGAAGCTTGGATGCCCCGTGGCGTTGCCCAGGTTCAGCAGCCGCCCCTCGGAGAGCAGGATGATCGCGTGGCCGTCGGGGAACACCCACTTGTCGACCTGCGGCTTGATGTTGATGCGCTGGATCCCGGGGATCGCGGACAGGCCGGCGACGTCGATCTCGTTGTCGAAGTGGCCGATGTTGCCGATGATCGCCTGGTGCTTCATGCGCTGCATGTCGGCGGCCGTGACGATGTCCTTGTTGCCCGTCGCGGTGACGAAGATGTCGGCGCTGGGCAGGACTTCTTCGAGCCTGCGCACCTCGTAGCCCTGCATCGAGGCCTGCAGCGCGCAGATCGGGTCGATCTCCGTGATCACGACCCGGGCGCCCTGCCCGCGTAGCGACTCCGCGCAGCCCTTGCCGACGTCGCCGAAGCCGCACACGACCGCGACCTTGCCGCCGATCATCACATCGGTGGCGCGGTTGATTCCGTCGATCAGCGAGTGCCTGCAGCCGTAGAGGTTGTCGAACTTCGACTTGGTGACCGAGTCGTTGACGTTGATCGCGGGGAACAGCAGCTCGCCGGCCTCGACCATCTGGTAGAGACGGTGGACGCCGGTGGTCGTCTCCTCGGTGACGCCTTTGATCCCCTCCCCGATCCTGGTCCAGCGCTGGGGGTCCTCGGCCAGCGACCGGGTGAGCAGGGAGAGGATCACCTGGAACTCCTCGGAGTCCGCGCCGGCGGGATCGGGGACCGCTCCGGCGGCCTCGTACTCGGTGCCCTTGTGCACCAGCAGCGTGGCGTCGCCGCCGTCGTCGAGGATCATGTTCGGGCCGGTCGAGCCATCGTCACCCTCGGGCCAGCGCATGACCTGTTCGGTGCACCACCAGTACTCCTCGAGCGTCTCGCCCTTCCAGGCGTAGACCGGGACGCCGCGAGGCTCCTCGGCGGTGCCGTCGGGACCCACCGCGACGGCTGCGGCGGCGTGATCCTGGGTGGAGAAGATGTTGCAGCTGCACCAGCGCACCTCGGCGCCCAGCGCCGTCAGCGTCTCGATCAGCACGGCCGTCTGGATCGTCATGTGCAGGGACCCCGTGATGCGGGCTCCCTTCAGCGGCTGTGCGTCGGCGTGCTCGCGCCGGATCGCCATCAGACCCGGCATCTCGTGCTCGGCCAGCGTGATCTCCTTGCGGCCGAACTCGGCCAGCGAGAGGTCGGCGACCTTGAAGTCGGCGTCGGTGATCGTGGCAGTGGGGGACATGACGAAACCTCCTGTCCGGTCAGGTGAGCGCCCTTGCTGCAGAGAGGCCGAGCGTGGCGGATCCGGATCCCGTCGCAGCGCTCCTCGGCCGACCCGGACGGTACCACAACCCACGGCGCGGCCTGGGGCCTGCCGCGGTGGGCTACAGCTTGGCCAGCGCGGCCTTCAGCTCGTCCAGCGCCCTCACCGGGCCGGGGTCGACGCCGCGCAGCGCAGCCAGGTAGATCGAGACGAGATCGCCCAGCAGAACCAGCGACACGACCCGCTCGATCGCGGTCTGCCCACGCGTCTCCAGGCGGAAGCTGGCGGCCGCGTTGCCCGCGATCATCTGCTCGGTCAGGTCCATCCGCTGCTTGACCCGCGGGTGGGCGTCGGAGTCGTCCAGGAACACGGCCGAGAAGCGCCCCACCTCGGGCGCACCCTCCCAGCCCGGCGAGCTCGTTGTGGTCGAGCTCGGGCAGTTCGTGGGAGAAGGCCGGCAGCTTCGCGTTCTCGTTGATCTGCGTCTTCCAGCGGTAGGCGATCGGGGTCGTCAGCCCCGCGCCGGCGATGACGGGGATCGTGCCGAACAGCCCCCTGGCGACCTGCTTGGCGAGCGAGTCCTCGGGCGCGTCGGGACCCCATTCGGCCACCAGCTGCTCGATGTGCGAGGCGGCGACGTCGATCTCGGCCGTCAGCCGCGGCCCCGCGCCACAGAGGGCGGCGACCTCCAGCGCGGCGACGATCATGTAGGCGACGGCCGCCCGCGGCTGAAACCCGCCCGGCAGCGGGATCACGGGAACTCCGTCCGCCCGGGCCAGATCGGCCAGGCGCCCCCCGGTCGTCACGACGGTCCGCCTCGCACCGAGGGCACCGGCCGACTCGTAGCAGGCGAGCGTCTCCTCGGTCTCGCCCGAGTAGCTGGCCAGCAGGACCATCGTGTCGGGAGTCGTCCAGGTCGGCAGCCCGTAGGCGCGGGTCACGAAGATCGGCCGCGAGGCGTGGTCACCCAGCGCGGCGCGGGCGAGCGCACCGCCGATCGCCGACCCGCCCATCCCGGCCACGACCAGACCGGCCGAGGTGTCCCAGTCCTGCATGATCGCCGACTCCACGCGCCAGACGGCATCGCGCAGGTGCTCGGGCAGCGCGAGCACGTCCGCGAGCTGCCCGGTGGAATCCACGCTGGCGATCAGCTCCCGGGAGATGTCCTGCGCGGCCGGGGTAGCCGCGACGTCGCTCATCTTTGGCGCTCCTGCTGTGTCGTCGGAATGATCGTCATCTCCATCTCGGCATGGTCGCGTCGGCTCCTGCGCAAACGCTCTTTCTCAGAAGCCGATCGCCCGATCCGGCAACTGCACCCCTGGGAAGATACGCGCCCCGCGCGTGATCACGTTGTCAGCCCCGACCGACACGCCCTCGCCGAGCACCGCCCCGCCGGTGATCACGCTCCCCGATCCGATCCGGCATCGGGCGCCGACGATGCAGTCGCGCAGTTCGCAGCCCTCGCCGATCCTGGTGCCGCCGAGGACGACCGTCCGCTCGACCGTGCTGCCCGCGCCGACCTCGACGTCCTCGGCCAGCACGACCAGGCTGCCGACCTGCGCGCCCGCCGCGACCTTCACCCCGCGCTGCAGGAACGCCGGCGGGATCGCCCGTCCGAGCACCTCGGCGGCCGGGTCCAGGGAGAGCCAGCCCGCTCCCATGCTCTCCTGCACCTCGGTGCGCACGTTGCCCTCGATGATGTCGAACGTTCCCTTGAGGTAGCGCTCCGGGGTGCCGATGTCCAGCCAGTAGCTGTGCGAGGCGTAGCCGTAGAGCCCGTCCCCGACCAGCAGCGGCCACACCTCGCGCTCGATCGACACGTTGCGGTCGGGTGGGACCAGCTGCAGGATCTCGCGCTCCAGCACGTATGCGCCGGCGCTGATCAGGTTCGTCTCGACCTTGCGCTCGGAGCTGGGCTTCTCGATGAACTCGCGCACCGAGAGGTCGCCCGCCAGCAGCACGAGCCCGTAGGCACTCGGATCGGGAACGGGCACGAGGGCGAGCGTGGCCCGCGCGCCGGTGCTCTCGTGCTGGGCGATCTGGGCGGAGAGATCGATGTCGGTCAGGACATCGCCGTTGAGCATCAGGAACCGCTCGTCGAGCATCGGCTCCGCCAGCTTGAGCGCGCCGGCGGTCCCACGCGGCTCGGGCTCCTCGACGAAGCGCAGCCGCAGGCCCATCGACGATCCGTCGCCCAGCACCGCCCGGACGCTGTCCGCCAGGAAGCCGCACGACATGATCACGTCGTCGATGCCATGGCCCCGCAGCCACTCGAGCATGTACGCGATGAACGGGCGGTCGACCAGCTGGACGATGGGCTTGGGCACCGTCGAGGTGAGCGGGCGCAGACGGGTGCCCTGTCCGCCGACCAGGATCACAGCCTGCACGAGTGCCGCCCCCCCGGGCTCGTCAACGCCGTCCGATCCCTTCGTAGAGGAGGCCGGCCGCCCGGACGACGGCCGGATCGAGGGCGTTGCGCCCGTCGACCACCAGGCCGCCGCGCATCGCCGCGGCGACCGCCGACCAGTCGAGCTCCAGGAACTCGGGCCACTCGGTCACCAGCACGACCGCGTCGGCTCCCGTCACCGCCTCGAGGGCGGAGTCGCAGTAGCCGAGCTCGGGCATCAGCTGGCGGGCCTCGGCCTCGGCGACCGGGTCATACGCGGCAACCGCGGCGCCCTCGGCCAAAAGGCGCGCGGCCAGCACCAGCGAGGAGGCGCCGCGCATGTCGTCCGTCTCCGGCTTGAAGGCCAGTCCCAGCATCGCAACCCGCTTGCCCGCCAGGTTGCCGACGTGGCGTTCGAGCTTGGAGACGACGCGGCGCTTCTGCAGCTCGTTGACCTCGTGACGGCGTTGAGCAGCTGGAAGTGGTAGCCCGAGTTGGCCGCCAGCAGCTTCAGCGCGCTGACGTCCTTGGTGAAGCACGACCCGCCGTAGCCGATTCCGGCCTGCAGGAACTTCGGTCCGATCCGGTCATCCATGCCCACCCCGCGGGCGACCTCGATCACGTCGGCGCCCGTCTCCTCGCAGACGTTGGCGATCTCGTTGATGAACGAGATCTTCGTCGCCAGGAAGGCGTTGGCGGCGAGCTTGATCATCTCGGCGCTGGCGATGTCGGTCCGCACGACCGGCGCTGCCAGCGGGCTGTAGAGCTCGAGCACCGCGTCGCCGGCCCAGTCGCCGTTGTCGCCCACGACGACCCGGTCGGGGTGGCGGAAGTCCCTCACGGCCGACCCCTCCTTGAGGAACTCCGGGCAGGAGACGTAGGCCATCCCGCCGCGGCCGCGTTCGGCGTAGACGCGCTGGATGTTCGCGCCGGTCCCGCAGGGGACCGTCGACTTCATCACCAGCGCGTGGTCGCTGGAGACCGGGATCGCGTCGACGACCGCATGCACGGCGGACAGGTCGGCGTCGCCCGAGTAGGTCGGCGGCGTGCCGACGGCGACGAACAGCAGCCGGGCGTGCTCGAGCGCCTGCCCGATCTCGGTCGAGAAGTGCAGCCGGGAGCCGTGCTCGGCCAGAATCTCCCCCAGGCCCGGCTCGTAGATCGGCACCTCGCCGGCGCGCAGTCGCTCGATCTTCTCGGCGTCGATGTCGACGCACCAGACCTCGCTGCCGAGCTCGGCGAAGCCGGCCGCCGTGACGAGGCCGACATAACCTGTGCCGATCACTGCGATCGGTTGACGTGAGGCGTTCATTGGGCGGCGAAGGCTAGTCGCTCGGGTGGATCCCGTAGGCGTCCCTCGAGCCGGTCAGCGCGAGGGTTCGCCGGACTCGATCCGGAACACCGGATGTTGGGGCGCTATGCGGCGCAGCTCCTCCTCTGGCGAGTCGGGGCCGACGCCTTCGAAGAAGACGCCCACCTCGGCCTTCCAGCGCCGCAGATATGCGCGCAGGATCGGCGCCTTCTCGGCGTCGTCGACGATCTCGACGGCTTTGAAAGGCTCCGTCCTGCGGCCCAGACGAAGCCGTCCCTCGCCGCTGGCGCGAAGGTTGCGCACCCACTGGGTCTGCCCGCGCGGCGCGACAAGGTAGCGCTGCTGCTCGTAGGTGAGCAGGTTGACCGGGGTGCTGCGCCACTCGCCGGAGCTCCGGCCGCGCACTTCCAGGACGCGCGAGCCCCAGACGCTCAGCCCGACCCGGGTGAGCGCGGCGACGAGGCGATTGAAGACGTTCTTCGTGAACCAGCCCGGCTGCTTGAAGTGTGTGCCCGCGGACGTCTCCATCGCTGTCGGCCCAGGCTAGCCGCCGACGGCCAGGAACGCCTCGTAGCGGCGTGCGTCCCGCAGCGCGCGCGCCTTTTCCTCGCTGCCCTCCGGGGCGCGCTCCGAGGCGGCCAGGGATTCTGAGAGCTTGGTCTCGAGCGTCTGGCGATCGAGCATCTCGGGCTCGATCGCCTCCTCGACCAGCACCAGCGCCCGGTTCTCGGAGAACTGCAGGTAGCCCTCGGCCTGGGCAAAGCGCACGATCTCCGACTCGGAGCGGTACAGGCGCAGCTCGGTCGGTTCGAGCATCGCGAGCACCGGCTCGTGACCGGCCAGGACGCCGATCGAGCCCACCGCCGTCCGCGTCGAGAGCATCTCGATCTCATCCGAGAAGACCTCGCCCTCGGGGGTCAGGACTTCGGCCCGGAACCTGGTGCGAGCCATCGGTCAGCGCCCCACGGCCGCGCGTCGGGGCCGCGGCGCGAGCAGCCGGGCGATCTCCGGGTGGAGGGCTCGCCGCCTCATGCCTTGGCCGCCTCGACCACCTCGTCGATCGTCCCCTTCAGGAAGAACGCGCTCTCCGGCACCTCGTCGTGCTTGCCCTCGATGATCTCCTCGAAGCCGCGGATCGTCTCGGCGATCGGCACGTAGGCGCCGGGCGTTCCGGTGAACTGCTCGGCGACGAAGAACGGCTGCGAGAGGAACCGCTCGATCTTGCGGGCGCGCTGGACGGTGAGCTTGTCCTCGTCGGAGAGCTCGTCGATGCCCAGGATCGCGATGATGTCCTGGAGTTCCTTGTAGCGCTGCAGGATCTCCTTGACCCGGTTGGCGACCCGGAAGTGGTCCTCGCCCAGGATGTCGGCCTTGAGGATCGTCGAGGTCGAGTCCAGCGGATCGACCGCGGGGTAGATCCCTTTTTCGGAGATCGACCTCGACAGCGTCGTGGTGGCGTTGAGGTGCGCGAACACCGACGCGGGAGCCGGGTCGGTGAGATCGTCGGCCGGCACGTAGATCGCCTGGATCGACGTCACCGATCCCTCCCGGGTGGAGGTGATCCGCTCCTGCAGCTGCCCCATCTCGGTCTCCAGCGTGGGCTGGTAGCCGACCTGCGATGGCATCCGTCCGAGCAGGGCCGAGACCTCCGAGCCGGCCTGGACGAAGCGGAAGATGTTGTCGATGAACAGCAGCACGTCCTGGCCCTGGTCGCGGAAGTATTCGGCCATCGTCAGGCCCGAGAGGGCGACGCGCATGCGGGCGCCGGGCGGCTCGTTCATCTGACCGAAGACGAGCATCGTCTTGTCCAGGACGCCCGACTCCTTCATCTCCAGCCACAGGTCGTTGCCCTCGCGCGAGCGCTCGCCGACGCCGCAGAACGCGGAGAGGCCGCCGTGCTCCTTGGCGAGGTTGTGGATCAGCTCCTGGATCAGCACGGTCTTGCCCACGCCCGCCCCGCCGAACAGCCCGACCTTGCCGCCCTTGGCGTAGGGGGCGAGCAGGTCGATGACCTTGATCCCCGTCTCGAACATCTCGGTGGTCGGCGTGAGGTCCTCCACACGCGGCGCCTCCTGGTGGATCGAGCGGCGCTCGACGCCCGCCGGCAGGGGCTCGCCCAGGTCGATCGGGTCGCCCAGCAGGTTGAAGATCCGCCCCAGCGTCACGTCGCCGACCGGCACCGTGATCGGCGCGCCCGTGTCGATCACCTCCATGCCCCTGGCGAGGCCGTCGGTGGTGTCCATCGCGACCGCCCGCACACGGTCGTCGCCGAGGTGCTGCTGGACCTCGCAGACGAGCACCGGCTCCTCGGCGCCCGCGCTGATCCCCGCGGTCTCCTCCTCGCGGTTGGCCGCGGTCCGCGCGATCGTGATCGCATGGTTGATCTCCGGCAGGCGGTCGGGGAACACGGCCTCGATCACGACGCCCTGGATCTCCTCGATGCGCCCGACGTTGCGGGCTACGCCCTCGGCGGCGGTGGTCGGCTCTGTCTCTGTGCTGGCCATCTCTCGTTTCTCCTATTTATCTCTTTGAAGTCTTGAAGTCGGTTTTCTTTTGCGGAAGTCGCGCTTTGGACGGACGAGGGGCAAGCGAAACAAGGACCCGAGCGAAGCGTGCTGTGCACGCGAGCGAATGAGGACGCAGTATCGCGCAGTCGATCGTTCGTCTCAGGAGACGCCCTCGGCGCCGGCGACCACCTCCATGATCTCCTGCGTGATCTCGGCCTGCCGGGCGCGGTTCATCTCGAGCGTGTAGTCCGTGATGATTTCCCCCGCGTTCTCCGAGGCGCTGCGCATCGCGGTCATCTGCGCGCCGAAGAAGCCCGCGGTCGACTCGACCAGGGCGCGGTAGATCGAGATCTCAATGTAGTCGGGCACGAGCCGCCGAAGGATCTGCTCGGGATCGGGCTCGTACTCGACCAGCGCCCTGGGGCCCTGCTCTTCCTCGTCGGGCTCCTCATCCTGCTCGCCGGCGATCGTCGCGGCCGACAGAGGCAGCAGGCGTTCCTGGGTCACGGTCTGGGTCAGGGGCGAGACGTAGGAGTTGTAGATCAGGTCGACCCGGTCGAGCTTGCCGTCGACGTAGCCTTCGATCAGGTCATCGGCGATCGTGCGCGCGTCGGCATATGCGGGACGGTCGGAGAACCCGGTGTAGGCGCCGCTCAGCTCCAGCCCGCGGAAGCTCAGTGAGGAGACCCCGCGCCGTCCCGTTGCGTACCAGACCGGGCTGCGTCCCAGCTCGCCCAGCTCGGCCGCCATGCGGACGCCGGCACGGATGATCTGGGAGTTGAACCCTCCTGCCAGCCCGCGATCGCCGGTCACCAGCAGCAGTCCGACGTTCGTCTCCGACTCGTGCTCGCCCAGCAATGGCATCCGCGCGGCCTCGGCGCCGGCGGCCCTGGCAGCCTGCCGGGTCATGCGGCGGACCGCGCCGGCGTAGGGTCGCAGGGCGTCGATCCGCTGCTCGGCCCTGCGCAGGCGCGCGGCGGCCACCATCTCCATCGCACGCGTGATCTTCTGGATGTTCTTGACCGAAGCGATCTTGTTCTTTACGTCGCGCTGACTCGCCATTGATTGCTCCCTGGCCGGCTAGGCCGCCTGCGGTGCGCCCTTCGGGAGCGCATCCTCCAGCGGCTGGCCTTCCTCGTCCAGGTCGTAGCCGAAGTCCTCTGCGAAGGCCTCGACGGCGTCGTGGACCGCCTTCTGGGTCTCCTCCGACCAGTCGCCCGCGGCGATCTTCTCGCGGACCGACCCGTACTGGGCGTGCATCCGTTCGGTCAGCTCCCGGAGGAACTCCTGGACCCGATCGACGTTCAGGCGGTCGAGGAAGCCGTTGGTCGCCGCGTAGATCTGCACCGTCTGGTCCTCGACGGCCAGCGGCGCCCGCTCGTTCTGGTTGAGCGTCTGGACCAGGCGCTCGCCGCGGGCCAGCGTGCGCTGGGTGTCGGCGTCGAGGTCGGAGCCGAACTGCGCGAAGGCCTCGAGGTCGCGGAACTGGGAGAGCTCGAGCTTGATGCGTCCCGCGACTTTCTTCATCGGCCCGATCTGGGCGTTGCCGCCCACTCGCGAGACGGAGATGCCGACGTTGATCGCGGGCCGCACGCCGGAGTTGAACAGTTTCGACTCCAGGAAGATCTGGCCGTCGGTGATCGAGATCACGTTCGTCGGGATGTAGGCGGAGACGTCGCCGGCCTGCGTCTCGATGATCGGCAGCGCGGTCAGCGACCCGCCGCCCAGATCGTCGTTGAGCTTCACCGCCCGCTCCAGCAGCCGCGAGTGCAGGTAGAAGACGTCCCCCGGGTAGGCCTCGCGACCCGGCGGTCGGCGCAGCAGCAGCGACATCTGCCGGTAGGCGTAGGCGTGCTTGGTGAGGTCGTCGTAGACGCACAGCGCGTGCCTGCCCGAGTAGAGGAAGTGCTCGCCCATCGCGCAGCCCGCGTAGGGCGCCATGAACTTGATCGGGGCGGCCTCGTCGGCCGGCGCGGCGACGATGATCGTGTTGTCCAGGGCGCCGTGTTCGTCGAGCGTCTGGGCGAGCGCGACGACCGTCGACATGCGCTGCCCGACGGCGACGTACACGGAGACGATGCCCGTGTCCCTGTTGTTGATGATCGTGTCGATCGCGATCGCCGTCTTGCCCGTCTGACGGTCGCCGATGATCAGCTCTCGCTGGCCGCGGCCGATCGGGATCATCGCGTCGATCGCCTTCAGGCCGGTCTGCATCGGTTCGGTCACCGGCTGGCGCTGAACGACGCCCGGCGCCTTGAACTCCGCCGGACGGGTCTCTTTGACGTCGATGTCGCCCTTGCCGTCGAGCGGGCGCCCGAGCGGGTCGACGATCCGGCCGAGCAGCTGCTCGCCGACGGGGATCTCGAGCAGCGAGCCGGTGCGCTTGACCGTGTCGCCCTCTGAGATGTGCTCCCACTCGCCGAACAGCACGGCGCCGACGTTGTCGGACTCGAGGTTCAGCGCCAGGCCGGTCACGCCGTGGGGGAACTCGAGCATCTCGAAGGACAGGCAGTTCTCGAGGCCGTGGAGCCGGGCGATGCCGTCGGCGACCGACAGCACCGTGCCCACCTCGGTGAGCTCGGCCTGGCCGGAGTCGAGCCCCTCGATGCGGCTCTTCAGAATGCTGGTGATCTCGTCGGGGTTGATCTGCATGGCTTTCTCCTGGTCGGGAAAGAGGGCGAGGCTCGCCGGCCTGCGGCCGGCTCGGCCGTCCTCTTCTAGAAGGCTCCTTGGGCAACGTGCCTGCGCAGCTGCTCCAGTCGGGTGCGAATTGAGGCGTCGAGGATCGAGTTGCCGACCCTGACGATGATGCCGCCGAGGATGTCGGGGTCCACACGCGTGGCCAGCTCGACCCTGCGATCGGCTCGCTCGCCGATCGTGCGGCCCAGCCTCGCCGTCGTCTCCGGGTCCAGCTCGATCGCGCTCGTGATCTCGACGGGCAGCAGGCGGTTTGCCTCCTCCCACAGCCGCTCGAACTCGAGCCGGATCCTGAACACGACGGGCATCCTGTGCTTCTCGATCAGCAGCCGAAGGAAGTTCAGCAGGCTCTCGTCGGCGCCCTGCAGCACCCGGTCGAGCCCCTGCTCCTTCTCCACCGTCGAGAAGTAGGGGGAGAAGAAGAACACGGCCAGGTCACGGTTCTGGTCGAGCGCGTCGACGAACTGCCCGAGCTGCTCGCGGAGCAGGTCGAGCTTGTCCTGCGCCTGAGCGACCTCGAACAGCGCGCGCGCGTATACCCGTGCGAGCTCCTCCATCAGTTGCTCTGCGGGGCGGAGATGGCCGAGAAGTCCAGTTCGCGCAGCGCCTCGTCGACGAGCCGGCGCTGATCGGCGTCGTCGAGCGTCTTGCGGGTGACCTTCTCGGTGGCCATGATCGTCAGGTCGGCGACCTCTCGGCGCAGGTCCATGAGGGCGCGCTCGGTGGCCGCCGCGATGTCGCGCTCGGCGCGTCTGGTCGCTTCGGCGAGCAGCTCCTGCCCGCGGCCTTTGGCCTCCTGTTCGTGCACCTCGGCGGACTGCCTGGCCCGCTGCACGATCTCGTCGGCCTGCTCGCGGGCCTCCTTCAGGCGTTCGCGGTATTCGGCCAGGATCTTGTCCGCTTCCTGGCGGGTCCGCTCGGCGGTGTCGATCGCTTCTTCGATCGATTTCTGGCGCCGGTCGAGGGCTTCGCTGATGCGCGGGAAGGCGAGGCGTGCGAGCAGCAGCATCGTGATCCCGAAGACGACCAGCGTCCACACCATCAGGCCGATGCCCGGCTTGATCAGGAAGCTGCCGTTGGAGGCGAGCGGGACCACGTCGGCGGGCGAGAGTATCTGGGCGGCGAGCGGCATGGCTCAGACGATGAAGGCGGCCAGCAGCCCGGCCACGAGCCCGTAGAAGAAGCAGGCCTCCGTCAGGGCGAAGCCCAGCCACTGCAGCTGCGTGATCTCGTCACGCATCTCCGGCTGGCGGGTGATCGCCTCGATCGCCTTGCCGAAGATGATGCCGATACCGACTCCCGCGCCGACGGCGCCGAGCCCTCCGCCGACGCCGAGGCCGATCGACTTGCCCGCCTTGGCCGTTTCTTCGGTCGCGGCCGCCAGCAGGGTGATGAAAGCAATGTGCACGACGATTGGCTCCTTTTAGTGGTGCTCGGCGACCGCGCCGCCGAGGTAGATAGCGGTGAGGGTGGCAAAGATGAACGCCTGAAGAGCGGCGACCAGCCCCACCTCGAAGGCGAACAGGATGATGCCGAACGGCAGCGTGAACCAGCCCAGCCAGGCGACTCCCAGGATCACGGCGAGCGCGCCCGCCATGAACAGGATGATCAGGTGGCCGGCGAGGATGTTGGCGAAGAGACGAACGGTCAGCGAGAGGATCCGCAGCAGGTTCGAGAGCACCTCGAGGAAGAAGATGAACACCGCCATGCCGCCGGTGATGCCGCCCGGGATCAGTCCCTTCAAATAGCCGATCGGGCCGTTGGCACGAATCCCTTCGACGGTATAGGAGACGAACACCACCAGCGCCAGCGCCAGCGGTATCGACAGGTTGGCCGTGGCGGCGTAGAGCGAGAAGGACGGGATGTGCGCCCCGAAGACGGTGATCTCGTGCTCGGTGTTGGTCGGCAGCGGTATGTAGCCGACGAGGTTGGAGAACAGGATGAAGAAGAACAGGGTGGCGACGAAGGGGAACCACTTGCGGGCCGTCCTGTCGTCCATCGCGCTTCCAGTGATGTTGTCGCGCGTGAGCTGGTAGAGCGTCTCGACGGCGGTCTGCACCTTGTTGGGGCGCTGCTGCATCCGTCTGGCGACGTAGATCATCGTGCCGCAGGTCGCGACCCCCGCCAGGAACAGGTAGAGGACTGCCTTGTTGATCGAGAAGATCCCCAGGTTGATCCAGGGGTCGAGTTTGAACTCGTTCTGCGGTTCGAAGCTGTTGTTGCGGGTGCCCTTGGCCCCGTAGATCACGACCAGCGCGACCAGGCCCGCGACGTAGATGCCGGCGACGATCAGCAGTCGCCGTTTCAGGCTCCCCTTCTTCGCTGCCGGCGTGTCCGGCTTCGGATGCGCCCCGTCAGGGGCATGCAGGGCTCGGCTGCCTTGCGGCGGCGATCCCCCCGTCTCGGTGGCGTTCATGAGGTGGTGGGGCTCCCCTGCGCCGGCGGGCCGCTCTGGAAGGAGCCAGGGCGGGTGACGAAGGACATCGCGAAGTAGACCGTGAAGGCTGCCAGCACGAGCGCCGCGGCCATGATCCCGTCGCCCTTGGAGCCCGCGACCCGTGCCAGGATCACGGCCAGCGCGACCAGCCACACACGGCCCATCAACCCGGCGATCATCAGCCCGGCGCGGAGCTTCGGGTCATCGGTGCGGTTGGCGCGTGACTGCAGGAACGCACTCCCCGCGCGGGTCAGGATCCATGCCGCCGCACCGATCAGGTAGCCCAGCGTGGGCATCCCGCCGATCAGCACGAACGGGGCCGTCGCGAGCACCAGGCACACGTCGAGGTAGCGAAGCAGGAACACGTCAGCTCTGAGACCCTGGGCGGTGGAGGTGGCACCGCGTGCGCCCGCGGCGGGCGGGGCCGCCGAGCGAGATCGGCGCACGATCGCCGCACGCACGGCGGCGCTCGCGCCGGGAGGTGGGCAGACCGCCTCGCCACTGCCGAGCGCCCTTCGCGCGCGGGCGCGGATGCGAGCCGTTCAGGTCGCGGCCGCGCCGGACCGGCGGGGCCGGAACGCCGGCCGGGCCCAGCGGACCGACGGGAAGCTGGCGGGGCGCGTCGTCCTTGGGCGCACCCGTTTCGGGGTGCCCCGCGGGCAGGCGCTTGAGGTCCTCGTTGGCGTCGGATTCAGGCATGTCGATGCGGCCACCCTACAGGCGCGGAGCAGCCCGCGCTCTCCAGCGGCGGAGCCGTCGAAGTGTCCCTCAACAGTCTGCGGCGGCGCGCCCAGTCTACCCGACCTTGGACTTCGTAACAACTTTGTGACATGCGCCACGCGAGAGGCGCCCGGGCCGCGCGGGTGCTCTCTAGGCGTTTGCGGGCTCCGGCAGCGTCCGCCCTCGCCGGCCGGCGAGGAGCGCGAGGATGCCAAACGACGCGACCGCCAGCAGCGCGCCGCCGACGATGTCCAGCACGTAGTGGTTGCCCGTCGCCAGCACGGCGAATGCAGTCATCAAGGGGTAGATCGCCGCCAGCACGCGCAGGGCCGGTCGCGACGAGGCGCGCCACACCGCGACCGTGCACCACAGCGCCCAGGCGATGTGCAGCGAGGGCATCGCCGCCAGCTGGTTGGCCTCGGAGGCGAGCGCCCCCGTGTGCCAGGAGCCGATCGCGTGGGTGGTGGCGACGACGTCGGTGAAGCCGCCCAGCATCCGCGGGGGCGCCACCGGGTAGAGCCAGAAGACCAGGAAGGCCAGCAGGTTGATCAGCACCAGGCAGTTGCGTAGCGGCCTGTAGACGTCGGCCCGGCGCCACCAGAGGAATCCCAGCAGCCCGAGGGTAACGATGAAGTGGGCGTTGTCGTAGTAGTCGGAGAGCAGCAGTCCGAGCGTGTGGTGCCCGGCCAACCACCGATCCAGCGCGCGCTCCGGGGCGATGCCCAGGGACTGCTCGGCGGCTAGGATCGACCGGCCGTGTGCGAGCGCCGGGGCCAGGCGCAGCGGGGCCAGGTTCGTGACGGCGTCGTAGACCCAACACAGCCATACGACCGTCAGCGCCTCCAGCCACCAGCGGCTGCGGGCGGCCACCGGCGCGGCGTGCGCAGGCAGGGCGCCGGCTCGGGACGCGAGCGCGGGATCGATCGAGACGGCCGTCGACAAGCTCTCGATGTTAGCCGCGCCCTCTGATGGCCGGGCGCACGCCCGCAGGCCCGCGGCGTCAGGGGAAGGCCGGGTCGACGCCGCGGCTGCGCATCGTCTCGATCACCCGCGGCAGCGCGGCGACGGTCCGCCGCCAGGAGCCGGGTGAGGAGTAGTCGTCCGCGTCGTGCAGCAGCAGCACCGAGCCCTCACCCGCGCCGGATGTCACGAGCGAGGCGATCGACTCGGCGCTCGCCTGCGCCTCCCAGTCGCGACCCCACTGGCTCCACAGCAGCGTGCGCCAGCCTCGCCGCCGGGCGATGCGCAGCGCGGCGGCGTTCAGGATGCCGTAGGGCGGCCTGTACAGCTCGGGCCTGCGGCCCGTCGCCTGCACGATCGCCTCCTCGGCACGGGCGATGTCCTCGCGCACCTGCCTCGGCCCCAGCCTGAGCAGGTTGCGGTGGCGGTCGCAGTGGAGCCCCACCAGGTGACCCGCCTGGAGGATCTCGCGCGCCAGGCCGGGGTCGCGGCGGATCTGCTCCCCGACCAGGAAGAACGTCGCCCGCACCCCCTCCCGCGCGAGGATCTCCAGGACCGCGGGGGTGCCCTCGGCGTGGGGCCCGTCGTCGAAGGTCAGCGCGTAGCCGCGCCCGTCGGCGGTCCGATCCTCGATGCCCAGGGGGGCGCGCAGGCCCGGCCACGCGCCGGCCAGCCCCGGCAGCAGGTACCCGGCCAGGGCCGCGCCGGCGACGGCGCCCGCGAACGGTAGTCGGGGAGTGCGATGATCGTATGCAGACATGGAACTCGTGCTGGGAATCCTCTGCGCGGTCGGTGCCTCGACCCTCTACAGCCTAGGGGTCGCCTTCCAGGCGATGGACGCCCGCGAGGCGCCTCACGAGGAGCATCTGCGACTGGCCCTGGCGCGCAACCTGGTCAGGCGCTCGCGCTGGCTCTTCGGCACGGGCCTCTCGATGCTGGGATTCCCGCTGCAGGTCGTCGCGCTGCTGCTGGCTCCCCTGGTCGTGGTCCAGCCCGCGATGGCGGTCGGCCTGCTCGCGCTGATGTTCATGGGTGAGCGGATGCTGGGCGAGCACGCCGGCCGCTACGAGTACGCAGCGATGGGCGCGATCCTGGTGGGCGTCCTGGGGGCCGCGCTGTGCGCGCCCCCGCACAGCACGACCACGACGGCCGAGGAGCTGACCGTCACGATCGTCCTGGTCGCACTGGCCGCCGCAGCGCTGCTTCCCTACCTGCTGCGGCTGCTGCACCATCCCTGGGCTGGCCTGACGATCGTCTGCGCCGGCCTGGCCTTCGCCTGGAGCGGCGTCGCGACGAAGCTCGCCTCCGACGATCTCTCCAAGGGGCACCTGGGCCTGGCCCTGGCCTGGGCGCTCTCGACCGCCGCCGCGTCGGGCGTCGGCATGCTCAGCGAGATGAGCGCCCTGCAGTCCCGGCCCGCGATCCAGGTCGCCCCGGTCGTGTTCGTGACCCAGACGGTCGTCCCCGTCGCGCTGGGAGCGACGCTGCTCGGCGAAGACTTCGCCGCGACGCCGCTGGGCGGCGTGCCGCTGGCTCTCTCGCTGGCGGTGCTGATCGGCGGGGCCGCAATGCTCGCCCGCTCGCCGCTGCTGCTGGCGATGATGGAGGCTCAGGCCGTCAGCGAGGAGAGCGGCTCGACCGCGAGCCCCTCGGCGCCGAGCCGCGAGACGATCCGTTCGAGCCCGAGCACCGAGGCGCCGGAGCCGTCGAGCCCGACCACGACCACGTCACCGGCGCGGATATGGCGCTGAGGGAGCGATCCGCTCGCGCTGATCCGCAGCGCGCCCTGGATCGGGATCGCGCCGTCGGTCCGGGCCAGCACCAGCTGGCCGACTGACAGGCCGCCTGCCGGCTCGAGGTAGTAGAAGTGGTGCCTCAGGCCGAGCGCCCTCGCCTGCGAGTGCAGCAGTCCGCGCGTGCGCATCCAGCGCAGCGGCGAGGAGCCGGGGACTTCCGGCACCAGCTCGTCGCCCAGGTAGTGCAGCTGGGCGACGCGCGCCGGCGTCGGCACGCCGGCGTCGTCGGCGAACGAGACGTGGATCCCGCGGTTGGCCAGCTGCCGCGGCGAGCACGCGGGACCTCCCTCGCGGGCGCGCGCACGACCAGCGCCACGGCGTGCTGGCGGGTCGCCACGTGCGCGAGCGGGTGGACCCGCAGGACCTTGGCGGCGAGGCTGGTCACCTCGTCGGTCGACATCATCCAGGAGCCGAGTGCCAGCATCAGCGACGACCTGGGTGGCCAGCGCGGCCAGCCGCAGCCGCCAGCGCGGGATCGGGACGGACCCGGCGGGGCGCGGCGAGCACGAGGTCGACCGCGGCGCGGGGTCGTCGCGCGGATGATCGCGTCCTCGCTGGACTCGACGGAGTGCCGGTTCGGCGGCGAAGCTCGCGCGGACGTGCTCGCGAAGCTCGTCCGTGTCGTTGGCCAGCCGCAGTAGGTCGAGCGCCGCCATCGCCCGCGTGTTCAGACGGGCGTGGCCCACGGGCAGGCCATAGGAGACGACGGGCGTGCCGGCCGCCCTCGCCTCCAGGCAGGTGACGCCGCCAGTCGAGTGCACCAGCACGTCGGCGGCCGCCAGCAGGTCGGGCATTTTGTCGGTGAACCCGTAGACGTGGACGCGCGGCTCGTCCGCGAACAGCGCGCCCAACCGCTCCGCCAGCTGGTCGTTGCGCCCGGCCAGGCACACGATGCTGCTGACCTCCGGCGCGCGCGACGAACTCCCGCACCGCGCCGGCGATGTCGCCGACTCCCCAGCCGCCGCCCGAGACGACGACCATGCGGCCCTCCTCGGGCAGGCCCAGCGCGCGCGCGCGCCTCGGTCGGGCAGCGCGGCTGCAGGAACTCGGCCGAGATCAGCGGGCGCACCAGCTGCACGCTGCCCGCGCCCGGCGATGCGCTCCACCGAGCGGCATCGACTCGCCGTACATCACCAGGTGCATGTCGATCCCCGGCTGGGCCCAGAAGAACAGGCCGGTCAGGTCGGTGATCGTGGCCACGGTCGGCGCAGCTCGACCTGCCCGGTCCGGCGCAGGTGGCGAGCACGACCGTGACGGCCGGGTAGGTGGAGACGATCACGTCGGGGTCGTGCTCGGCGATCGTCCTGGCCAGCGGCCGGGACCCGAACGGCACAGCAGCTTGCGGGCGATCAGCGCGGAACGGCAGCACGTGCTCGAGCAGCCAGTAGACGACCGTGTAGGTCCAGGGGAAGAGGCGCAGCTGCACGCGGTAGCCGTCCTCGACCACCGGCCGCAGCACCCGCCCCATCGCGGCCGAGCCCGTCGATCACCGTGACCTCGGCGTCCTGCGGAGAGGCCTCGATCTGCTGCGGCCAGCGCCCTCGCCGCGGCCGCGTGGCCCTCGCCGACGTCGGCCGAGAGGATCAGGACGCGTCGCGGCGGCCCGGGTCCGGACGCTGGGCGCAGGGCGCGTTGGCTGTGGCGGCGTCGCATACCGGTATCTGGCACAGGCACCCTGACCGGGTTACAGCGCATGCGCCAGCGCCCGCGGCCCGGCGTCCCGGGCGGGCGCTGTGCGATACAGCGTAGCGGGGGCCGTGGACGCCTGCACGGACGGCCAGCGGTGAGAATGGGCGGATGCAGGCCACGCGGCCACGTGACGCTCGCCTCCTCCCGGGCGGCGCCCCGCGGGCGACGGCGCGCGGTGCGGGTGCCCGGCGGCGCGCTGCGACTGGCGGGCGTGCTCGGGCTGCTCGGCCGTGCGTGGGCGCGCGTGCTGGTGCTGGTCAGCGACGCGCGCCAGCGCCCCGTCGCGGTACGTGCCGGCGCACAGCGGCGGCTGGCCCGGCTGGCTGGCGGGACCGCTGCAGGGGATCGGCGCGCACCTCAGCACAGGCGGCTTCCAGACGCTGACGCTGGTCGATCTGCGGCGGCTACCTGCTCGCGCTGGTCGGTGCGCGCGCGCTGCCGCCGGCGGTGCTGGCGGGGGCGATCGTGCTGGCCCACCTGATCCTGCTGCTCGGGCCGCCGCTGATCTCCCAGGACGTGTTCGGCTACCTGTCCTTCGCCCGACTGGGGGCGCTGCACGGCCTCGACCCCTACACGCACTTCGCCGCCGAAGCCGCCGCCGATCCGATCTTCCGCTTCATCGGCTGGCCTTTCGAACACTCGCCCTACGGACCCCT
The DNA here is from genome assembly GCA_963760785.1 of uncultured Solirubrobacteraceae bacterium. GTDB lineage: Bacteria > Actinomycetota > Thermoleophilia > Solirubrobacterales > Solirubrobacteraceae > Palsa-744. The sequence continues at coordinate 253,753 of CAVXEL010000005.1, forward strand.
GTTCACGCTCGCCAGCTACCCGATCGCGCTCGCTCGGCGCTGGCGGGCGGCATCTGGACGATGAAGGCGCTCACGGTGCTCTGCAGCCTGGCGGCGGTGTGGCTCACCGCACGGGCGGCCGCGCGCCTGGGCCGCTCGCCGGCGTTCGCCGCGGCCTTCCTCGGGCCTGAACCCGGTCGCTGCTCGTGCTGGCCGTCGGCGGCGCCCACAACGACACGCTGGCGATGATGCTGCTGGCGCTCGCGCTGGCGCTGACGCGCCGGCGCGCATGCCCGCCCGCGACTGGCCGCGCGGCGTGCTGGCGGCGAGCATCGGGATCAAGCTGACGGCCGGCGTGGCGCTGCCCTTCCTCGTGCTCTCGCCGGCCGCGGATCCGCGAGCGGCTCGCGCTGGCCCGCGCGGCGCTGCCGACGCTGCGGCGCTCGGCGCTGATCGCGGCTGATCGCCTTCGGCTCGCACGCGCTGGGCTTCCTGGACGCGATGGGCGATCGAGCAGCACCTGGTGGCGACGCACAGCGTCCCGGCCGAGACGGCGCAGGCTGCTGGGGCTGGACGGCACGCCGGGCTGGTGGCGGCGAGCTGTGCGGGCGCTGCGTTCGCGGTCGTGCTGGCCGTGCGCGCTGTGGCGCACCGCGCGCGGCGCCGACTGGCGGGCGGCGGCGGGCTGGGTGACGCTCGCGCTGCTGCGCCGCCAGCGCCTGGCTGCTGCCCTGGTATGCGATCTGGCCGCTGCCGCTAGCCGCGGTCTGCGGCGATCGGCGCCTGCGGGGCGCCGCGCTCCTGGCCTGCGCCTACGCCGTCCTGATCCACCTGCCGCTGGCCGATCCGCTGCTCAGCCCCGGCCGAGCGCGCGCCGTCGTCCAGGTCCGCGCCGACGCCAGGTTCCCGGTCTGCGTGACCGCATCGAAATTCGCCGGTCTCGAAGTCCTTGACGACGTCCGCCTCGATCTCCGCTGGTGAGGCCTCGGGGCGCAGCCGCCGCAGGCGCATCGCGTCCAGGCGCCTGAACTTGAGGATCTCGAGCACGTAGACCAGGTACACGCTGGCCGCACGCCACGAGCGGCCGATGCGCGACCATCACCAGCGTCCAGCCCGTGTGGAGGTGGCCGTGGTGATCGCTGTAGGGCACGAAGCGCAGCGCCAGCGCGAGCCCCGCCAGCATCAGCGTCCACGCGTACAGGTAGGCGATCGTGCGCCGGCTGCAGAAGCCGATCCGGGCCATCCGATGATGGAAGTGCTCGCTGTCGGGCCGGTAGACCGGCTGCTTGTACTTCAGGCGCTTGAGCACCACGAAGGTCGTGTCCAGGAACGGCACGGCCAGCAGGATCAGCGGCAGCACGAAGGACACGACCGCGGTCGTCTTGACGGCCGCCTCGACCGTGATCACCCCCATCAGCAGGCCCAGCAGGTTGGCGCCGCAGTCGCCCATGAAGCTCGACGCGGGCGGGAAGTTGAAGATCAGGAAGCCGAGCGCCGCGCCGGCCGTGATCGCCGCCAGCACGCCGGGCTGCTGGCGCCCCAGGTCGAAGGCGATCACGGCCATCGCCGCGGCGATGATCGCGCAGACTCCCGCGGCCAGCCCGTCGACGCCGTCGGAGAAGTTGACGACGTTCATCATCACGACGAGGCCGATCACCGTCAGCACCGGGCCCGGCGTTGGTCGCGCCCGGCGTTCGGGAAGTGCGAGTCTGCCGACGAAGGGCAGCGTGATCGACTTCACCGCGACGCCGTAGTGCACGACGATCACCGCCGCCACGATCTGGCCGACCAGCTTGACCGCCGGGTGCAGGTCGAAGCGGTCGTCGAGCGCGCCGACCACGGTGATCACCGCGGCGCCGAGCAGCACGCCGTGCCACAGCTCCGCCTGTTTGCCGTAGCCCGCCGGGCAGCCAGATCAGCCCGGCCACGAGCGCGCCGGCGAAGATCGCCAGGCCGCCCAGCAGCGGCGTCGGGCGCTCGGAGAGCCCACGCTCGCGCGGGTCGTCGATCGTCCCGACGGCCCGCGCGAACCGCATGGTCAGCGGCGTCAGCAGCGCCGTCACGGCCAGCTGCGGCCAGGAACGCGTAGAGCGCGTCGAGCTCGGTTGGATGCGCCATCGGCTCTCGCAAAGCATCGCAGGCGCCGTGAGGTCCGGGAGCGTCCAGCCGCGTGCCAGCCTCGCGCGCGCGACGATCAGCGCCGCACGGCGGCTACGCGACGGCGCGACCGGCGCGCGAGGCTCTCGTACAGCGGGTAGCGCTCGACGATCGCGCCGACGCGCTCGGCCAGCTCGCCCGCGCGGGACTCGTACTCGGGGTGAGGGCGCAGCGCGAGGATGCGCCCGACCTCGACGAAGTCCTCCTCCTGCAGGCCGCGCGTGGCGAGCGCCGGGGTGCCGATGCGCAGTCCCGAGGCCTCCATCGGCGGGCGCGGGTCGAATGGGACGGCGTTGCGGTTGACCGTGATCTGGATCTCGTGCAGGCGATCCTCGGCCTGCTTGCCCGTCAGCGCCGGGTCGCTGTTCGCGCAGGTCGACGAGCACCAGGTGCACGTCGGTGCCGCCCGTGAGCACGTTGACGCCGTGCGCGGCCGGGCCGGGCAGCAGCTCGCGTGCCAGCGCCCGCGCGCCCGCGACGGTGCGGCGCTGGCGCTCGGCGAACAGCTCGCTGGCGGCGATCTTCAACGCCACCGCCTTGGCGGCGATCACGTGCTCGAGCGGGCCTCCCTGCTGGCCGGGGAAGACGGCCGAGTCGATCTTCTTGGCGAGCTCCTCCTTGGACAGGATGATCCCCGCGCGCGGGCCGCCGAGCGTCTTGTGGGTGGTCGTCGTGACGACGTCGGCGCCGTACTCGACCGGGCTGGGGTGCAGGCCGGCCGCGACGAGCCCGGCGAAGTGCGCCATGTCGACCATCAGCAGCGCGCCGACCTCGTCGGCGATCTCGCGGAAGCGCGCGAAGTCGAGCTGGCGCGGGTAGGCCGACCAGCCGGCCAGCAGCAGCTTCGGCCGGCGCTCGCGCGCGATGCGGGCGACCTCGTCCATGTCGATCAGGCTGCGTCTCGCGGTCGACCTCGTAGGCGACGATCTCGTAGAGACGCCCGGAGACGTTGATTCTCATGCCGTGCGTCAGGTGCCCGCCGTGCGCGAGCGACAGGCCCATGATCGTGTCGCCCGGTTCGAGCAGCGCGTGGTAGACGGCCGCGTTGGCCTGCGCGCCCGAGTGGGGCTGCACGTTGGCGTGCTCGGCGCCGAACAGCGCCTTGGCGCGGTCGATGGCGAGCTGCTCGGAGACGTCGACCCACTCGCAGCCGCCGTAGTAGCGCCGGCCGGGATAGCCCTCGGCGTACTTGTTCGTCAGCACCGAGCCCTGGCATTCGAGCACGGCGCGGGGGACGAAGTTCTCCGAGGCGATCATCTCGAGCGTGCGCTGCTGGCGCTCGAGCTCGCCGTTCAGCGCCTCGGCGATCTCGGGATCGACCTCGGCGAGCGGGCGGTTGAAGTAGTCGGGGCTGAGCTCGGACACGGCGCTCTCCTTGGCAGGCGACGGGATCTTGTGCCCAGGCGCGCGGCGTGAAAGCTGGCCGCTTCCCGGTGGTCGATTCCACCTCAGTGCGCCAGTCGCGGCAGCTCCGACGAGGCTAGCACGGCGCGTCGGGGCGCGCCGCGCGCGCTCAGCCCAGCGCGCCGAGCGCCTGCTCGACCGTTCGCGCGGCAGCGCCCCCTCGCGGAGGATGTGCCAGCGCCGCTCGCGCGTCGAGGTCGCGCAGGTCGATCACGGTCGAGGGCGTGCCGGCAGCTCGCCGGCGTCGATCACCAGGTCGACGCCGTCGCGCAGCCGCGCGGGCACCTCGGCGAGCGTGCGCGCATCGGGCTCACCGGAGAGGTTGGCCAGGACTGCAGGACGGGCACTCCGATCGAGGCCAGCGCCGACGAGCGCGCTCGGTGCAGGTCGCGGGACGCGCAGGCCGAGCGTCGACGGATCGACCCGGCAGGCGGCCGCGAAGCGCTGGCGGCGATTGGCCAGCAGCAACGTGACCGGGCCCGGCAGCAGCGCGTCGAGCGCCTCGCGCTCGCTGTCGTGGAGGTCGTCGAGCGCGCCGAGCGCCGGCCTCCAGCGAGAAGAACATGACCGCGCAGGCCCGCGCCGGCGGACGTCCCTTCAGCGCGTACAGGCGCCTGGCCGCCCGCTCGTCGTCGGGGTCGCAGCAGATGCCGTAGACCGTGTCGCTGGGAAACACCGCCACGCCGCCGGCCTCGACGCATTCCTGCAGGCGCCAGCGGCCGCCGCATCGTCAGTCGTCAAGGTCATCCTCCGTCCCCCGATCACCACTCGTTTTATACCCGCAAGGTCGCGCTCGAAGCGGACCGGTCCGAAGCCGCGCCTCGTCCATCAGCTCGGCGACCGCGTCGGCCTGCCCGGCCCCCACCTCCAGCGCCACGAGTCCGCACGCGCGCCGCGCGCCGGCAGCTGGGCGAGCAGCGGGCGGATCACCGCGAGGCCGTCGGCGCCTGCCAGCAGCGCGCCGCATCGGCTCGTGGCGCAGCGATCTCCGGCGCGAGCGCAGCGCGTCGCCCTCGGCCACGTAGGGCGGGTTGGCCAGGATCGCGTCGAAGCGGTCCGGGACGCCCGCGAGCAGGTCGGCCTGCAGCCAGCCGACCCGAGCCCCAGGCGCGCGCGCGTTCTCGCGCGCCAGCTCCAGCGCCGCTGCGCTGACGTCGCTGCCCCAGACGTCCAGGTCGGGGCGCTCGTCCTTGAGCGCCAGCGCGACGGCGCCGCTGCCGGTGCCCAGGTCGAGCACGCACGCACCCTCGGGCAGCGCCCAGGCCGACCTCGACGAGCAGCTCGGTCTCCGGCCGCGGCACCAGCGCGCGCGCGGTCGACCGCGAGCTCGAGCCGCCTGAAGCCGCGGCGCCCGACGATGTAGGCGACCGGCTCGCGCTCGATGGAGCGGCGGCGCACCGCTCCTGGAACGCCCGCACGGCCGGGCCCTCGCACCTGCAGCGAGCGGTCGCTCAGCAGCTGCTCGCGGCCGACGCCGAGGACGTGGGCCAGCAGCACTTCGGCGTCCAGGCGGGGCGTTTCGCAGCCCGCCGCCGCGATCGCCGTGATGGCGCCCTGGAGCGCCTCGTGCGAGCCGGCGGTCCCGGCACCGACGCGCCGTCGCCGACCGCTGCGCCGACGCTGCGCCGCTCAGGTGCTCAGTCGCCTTGGCCTCCAGGCGACGGCGCTTCTCGTCGGCCTGGAGCGCCGAGGTGATCTCGTCGAGATCGCCCTCGAGGACCTGGTCGAGGTTGTGGACGGTCAGCTTGATGCGATGGTCGGTGACGCGCCGCTCGCCGTAGTTGTAGGTGCGGATCTTCTCGGCCCGGTCGCCGGTCCCGACCTGCGAGCGCCGGTCGGCCGCCAGCTCGGCCTGCTGTTCGGCCAGGGCGCGCTCGTAGAGCCGCGCCCGCAGCACCCGCAGCGCCTTCTCCCGGTTCTGCAGCTGGGACTTCTCGTCCTGCATCGAGACGACGATCCCCGACGGCTTGTGCGTGACGCGCACGGCCGAGTCGGTCGTGTTGACCGACTGCCCCCCCGGGCCCGAGGAGCGGTACACGTCGATCTGCAGGTCGTTGGGATCGACCTGGATGTCGACGTCCTCGGCCTCGGGCAGCACCGCGACGGTCGCCGTCGAGGTGTGCACCCGCCCCTGCGACTCGGTCTGCGGGACGCGCTGGACGCGGTGGGTGCCGCCCTCGAACTTGAACACCGAGTAGGCGCCCTCGCCCTTGATCGCGAACGTGTACTTGCCGTCGCCCGACCTCGATCGGCTCGGCCTGCCAGCCCCGCCGCTCGGCGTACCTGGTCAGCATCCGGTAGAGGTCGCCCGCCCACAGGCCCGCCTCCTCGCCGCCCGCGCCGCCCTGGATTTCGACGATCACGCTCTTCTCGTCGTTGGGGTCGCGCTCGACCATCGCCAGGCGGATCTCCTCCTCGAGCTCCTCGATGCGCCGGCGCGCGTCGTCGAGCTCCTGGCGCATCTCGGCGTCCTCGCCCATCTCGGCCAGCAGCTCCTCGGCGCCGGCGGCGTCGTCCTGGGCCAGGCGCCAGCGCTCGGCCAGCCTGGCGGCCGGCTCGAGCTGGCTGTAGGCGCGGCCGACCTCGGCGTAGCGCTCCCGGTCGGAGATCACCTCCGGGTCGGTCATCTGCGCGCCCAGCTCCGCGAAGCGCGTCTCGATCTGGTTCACGAGATCTTCGATCATCTCCGGGTACATCCGCGAGGCTGGCCTCGCGCTCGGCGATCAGGAGCAGGCGGCCACGCGAGCGGGCTGGGCGCAGACTCGAGCAGCTCGTCCAGCGTCGCCGACAGCGCCTCGCGCGCGTCCTCGCTCGAGCGGCAGGCCGTCGGCGTCGAGCGACTCGTCGGCGTGCGGGACGGGCAGCTCGCGATCGACCACCCGCGCACCGGTCGCCCCCAGCACCTTGCGCGTCTCGGCCTGCGCCCAGACCGCCCCGAACAGGCTGGTGCTGGCGCCGATCACGGCGACCGGCTTGCTCATCAGCGGGGTGTCCGAGCGCGGCCGCGAGACCCAGTCGAGCGCGTTCTTCAGGACGCCCGGGATCGAGGAGTTGTACTCGGGCGTGGCGATCAGGACGCGCGTCCGGTCTGCGCGATCGCGCGCTTCAGCGCCTCGACCGAGGCGGGCGGCGCGAGCTCGTCGTCCTCGTTGAACGGCGGGATCGCGCCGAGCTGGTCGAACAGCACCAGCTCGGCGCCCTCGGGCAGCAGCGTGCCGGCCGCCAGCAGCAGCCGCGTGTTGTGCGACTCGCGGCGCAGGCTTCCGGACAGTCCGAGGATCCGCATGGCCGCCTAGGCCTCCCTGACGAGCTCGAGCGAGACCTCGAGCCTGACGTCGTTCTCGAGCGCGAACCCGCCCTTGGGGAGCGGGCGCGTTCCAGTTCAGGCCGAACTCGCGCCGATCGATCACGGCCTCCAGCTCGACGCCGAGCTTGTCGTTGCCCGCGATGTCGACATGGGGCCCGGTAAGCGAGCCGCGGCCCGTGACCAGGTGGGTGTTGCCCTTGATCGTGAGGTCACCCTCGACCTCGACCTCGCCCGCCTCGGAGACGTCGAGGCTCCTCGAGACGAAGCTGATCTCGGGGTAGTTGTCGGCGTCGAAGAAGTCGGGGGAGCGGAGGTGCCCGGCCAGGTTCTCGTCCTTGACGACCAGCGAGTCGACCTTGACCTTGCCCTCCAGGCGCGGGGCGCCGTCCTCGCCGGCGGTCAGCGAGCCCTCGTACTCGTCGAAGCGGCCGCGGAAGGTCGCGACGACCATGTGCTTGACGGAGAAGCCGACGTGGGAGTGGATCGTGTCGATCTTCCAGGTGCCCGCCTCGATCGCGGGGCTTGTCGGTGCGCTCATCGGAATGTCTCCTTTGGTAGAACATGTCGGACCGCAGTCCGTTTACTGTCCGAAGCCAGGTAGCACTGCAATCTGGACTGTAGTCCGCTTATGTCGGATCTAGTAGCATGAAGGCGTGATCGAGTCATGTTTCGAGCTTCCCGTCGTCGAGACCGGAAAGCGGCGAGCGCACCGACGCGGCGCGCAACCGCGCGCGGATCCTGTGCGCCGCCCAGGCGCCTGTTCGCCGAACGCGGCGCCGGGTGCGTCTCGATGGACGAGGTCGCCGAGGCGGCAGGAGTCGGCAAGGGCACGCTGTTCCGCCGCTTCGGCTCCCGCGCCGAGCTGGCGGCCGGCCGTGCTCTCAGAGCGCGAGAGGGGCTTCCAGGAAGGGATCATCCGCGGCGAGCCGCCCCTCGGCCCCGGCGCGCCCGCCGCGCGAGCGGCTGGTCGCCTTCGGCGAGGCGCGGCTCGAGATGCTGGAGGCGCAGGCCGAGCTGCTGCTGGCCGCCGAGACCGGGCCGGCGCGCTTCGCCTCGACGCCGCCACGCGCGTGCATCGCCTGCACGTCATGCTGCTGCTGCCGCGAGGCTCGCACCCGGGCTGCGACGCCGAGCTGCTCGCCGAGACGCTGCTGGCGGCGCTGGCGGCCGAGCTGTTCATCTACCTGCGCGAGGCACGCGAGATGCCGCTGGCGCGCATCAAGGAGGGCTGGCGCGAGATGGTCGACCGGGTCGTCTCCGGCCAGCCCGTGGCGATCGGCTAGGCGACGACCTCGACGCCGAGCAGGTCCTCGGCGGACAGCTCGCCGGGGCTCTCCAGCTCGAGCACCGCCTCGAGCGCCGCGATCGCCACGGCGAGCTGGTCGAGATCCGGCTCGCGAGTGGTCAGCAGCTGCAGCTTCAGGCCCGGCCACATCACCGCCCGCACCCAGCGGCGGTTGCGGTTGCGCCCGGCGAACTTGATCAGCTCGAAGGAGATCCCCGCGATCAGGGGGACGCCGAGGATGCGGGTGGCCACCAGCCAGTACCAGGCGGGCAGCCCGATCGGCGCGAACACGAAGATCGCCACGATCATCACCACCAGCAGGAAGCTGGTGCCGCAGCGGGGGTGCAGCCGCGAGAAGCGCTGCGCGTTGGCCGGCGTCAGCGGCAGGCCCGGCCTCGAAGCAGGAGATCGTCTTGTGCTCGGCGCCGTGGTACTCGAAGACGCGGCGCAGGTCCCGCAGCCGCGACAGCAGCAGCATGTAGCCGAGGAACAGGGCGGTTCGGACAGTCCCCTCGACCACCCAGAAGAGCACCGATGAGTTCAGCTGGTCCTTGATCAGGCTGGTCAGGCCCGACCGGGATCAGGAAGAACAGGACGACCGCCAGCGCCAGCGCCAGCACGACCGTCCCGACCCACAGCGCCCGCGGGATCTCCTGGCTCGGCTCGCCTGCGCCTCTGTGCTCGTCCGGGGGCAGCTGCGCGTTGGCCGACACCTCCAGGGCCCGGAACCCGATCGCCAGCGATCCGCCCAGCGCGACCACGCCGCGGATGATCGGCAGGCGCAGCAGCCGGTGGCGGCGCATCGCCGAGTCCAGCGGGAAGGCTGTTGACCTCGATCTCGCCGAGCGCCGCCTGCTCCGGGCGAGCGCTCGCCCGCCGCGAGCTGCTCGGCGGACGGCTTGCGCACCGCGACGGCCCAGTTGGAGACGCCGCGCATCATCACGCCCTCGAGCACCGCCTGGCCGCCCAGCGGCGCGTCCCGGGCGGCTTGAAGCTCGCCGTCGGGCAGCTGCGGCTCGGCGTGCCGCTGGCGCCTCGGCAGCACCGCGGCCGGAGCGGTGACGCTCGCCGCCGTCATCACCGCGGCCGGCGCGCTCGGCGAACCTGCGGCCGGACGCGCGGCCATCGGGCTATTTGGCGGACCGAGCTTGGGCCGAGTGCAGGCGGCCTTTGGCGACGCGGCGCTGGAAGCGCTCGACGCGCCCGCCGGTGTCCATCAGCTTCTGCCGGCCCGTGTAGAAGGGGTGGCAGTTCGAGCAGACCTCCACGTGGAGCTCAGCGCGGGTCGCGCGGGTGATGAACTCGTTGCCGCAGGTGCAGCGCACGTGGGCCTGCTCGTAGGTGGGATGGATCGTTGCCTTCATCGTCAGAGGATTCTAGCGGCACGGCACGCGGCGCGCGCGGGTGGCGCCGTCGCCGGACACGCCCCGGCCGCTCAGGCGTCGGCGGTCGCCGGTTCGCCCGGCGCGGCCGGCTGGAGGCATCGGGGGGTGCGCATTTCCAGCGACTTGATCAGCTTGCCCTTGGCGTTCAGCCAGCGGAAGCGCACGGCCGCGCGGTACGCGGCCGGCGCGCCCAGGTTGGTGACCTCTTTCAGGTACCTGTAGGTCTTGACACCGGGGGCGGCCGTGCGCCAGACGCCGAGGCCCGGCGCGATGACGGCATGGAACAGCAGCTTCGCCGGGCGCCGCTCGAGCACTTCGATCCGCATCTCCATCTTGGCCGCTGCCGGGGATCGCGGCCATTTCGCCGGCGAAGGTCGCCGCCCGTTCGGCCTGGACGGCCGAGGTGAGGCACTGCTCGAGCGGTCGCCGAGACGAGCGGCTTGGGGTCGCTCGAGGAGATCCCCGGCGTCGTCGTGGCGAGGGCGCCGGGCGCAAGCGCGAGCGAGGCCGCCGCAAACGCACCCGCCAACGACCGGCCCGCCCGGAGTGCGCGGACCGGCTCTGTGGAGCATGTTCCTCATCAACCCCCTAACACTGCAGGGCGGCCCAGGTTTCGCGCGGAGGAGCACCGCCCGCGCCGGGCGCCGCCCCACGCCCGGTCAGGTGACCTGGTAGAGCGGGCCGTCGCCGCCCTCGGGCGTCGTCAGACGTCCGCCCTTGGCGGTGATCGCCCCGCACTGCACGCAGTTGGTGTAGTTGACGATCACGTCGACCTCGCCGTGCTCGGGAGCGTCCTCGGGGATCTCGTAGACCCCCGCCGGACACATCCAGCGCCATGTCTCGGCGATCTCCCTCGGCACCCGTTTGCGGACGCGGATGTGGTTGGGCGCGTCGTCGCGTGTGGCGTTGCCCGTGATGAACACCGAGGAGAGCTTGTCGAAGGTGTATTTGCCGTCGGGCTTGGGGTAGTTGTCCTTGGTCTTGCCGACGAACATCGGCTTGGCGTCGTTGCGGTGCCAGGCGAGGCGGCCGGGCGGCAGCTTCCCTTTGGTCGCGATCGCGAGGTTCACGATCGGGCCGCCCCGCAGGAAGCCCTTCTGGAAGGGCTGGCGCGTGTTGCGCACCTCGTAGAGCTCTTTGCCGACCGTCGAGTCCTCGATCGTCTGTTCGTAGGACTCGAAGCTGGCTCTCGCCGCGGACCAGTGCTGCGTAGATCGACTCGGCAGCCAGTTTGCCCGACATGATCGAGTGGTGGACGCCCTTCAGCGCGACCGTGTCGACCATCCCGGCGGCGTCTCCGACGAGCAGCGCGCCGGGCATCGTCAGCTTCGGCATCGACCAGTAGCCGCCGCCCGGCAGCGCCTTGGCGCCCCAGGCAACGCGCTCGCCACCCTCGAGGATGCCCTTGACGAGCGGGTGCAGCTTGAACTGCTGGAGCAGGTCGTGGGCCGAGGTGGTCGCGTCCGCATACTCGAGGTCCACGACGAAGCCGATGCTGACCAGGTCCTCGCCGGTCTTCTCGTCCTTCATCGGGTAGATCCAGGTGCCGCCGATCTGCCCGTAGCGCGAGGAGATCTTCAGCGGCCACGGCCCGATCGTGTGGATCAGGCGGTCGAGCGGCCTGGGGACCCTCCAGACCTCCTTCACGCCCAGCTCCCAGACCTGCGGCTCGCGGCCCTCGGCGAGGTCGAACTCCTGGATCGCCGCACCGGTGAGGTGACCCCAGCAGCCCTCGGCGAGCACCGTCGCCTGGGCCCTGATGTCGGTGCCCGGCTCGAAGTTGCCCAGCGGCTCGCCGTCCTTGCCACGGCCCTTGTCGCCCGAGCGCACGCCGACCACGCGGCCATCCTCCACGACCAGCTGCGAGGCAGCCGTCTCGGTGAGGATGTAGGCGCCTGCCTCCTCGGCCAGGCGCTGCTGGAAGCGGGCCATCGCCGAGACGGAGATCACCTCGTTGCCATGGTTCTTGAACGGCGGCGGGGGCGGGATCCGGAGCTTCGTCCTCGCCGTCGGCGTCATGTAGACGGCCTCCTTGGTGACCTCGCCGAAGGCGAAGCCCTCCTTGCGCCAGTCCTCACGGCTGAGCTCCGGGAACAGCTCCATCAGGGGCCCGGGGCGCATGACCGCGCCGGAGAGGTTGTGCCCGCCGCAGGTCTTGGCCTTCTCGATCACCGCGACGGGCACTTCGCCGAGGCGCTCCATGACTGACCCCCACCCGCCCCGTCCTCCGTCAGCAGCTGCAGCAGCCGGTTGGCGCAGGCCAGCCCGGCCGTGCCGCCGCCGACGATGGCGACGCCGACCTCGATCAGCTCCTCCTCGGGGTCGAGTCCGCGCTTGATGAACTCCTTGCGCGAGTCGACCGGAGGCGGGAAGGCCGCGGGCGCGACCTTCCCATTGCTGCAGCCGTCGCTGGCGGACATCGCCTAGCTTCCCTTCTTGGCCTTCACTGCCTCGGTCAGCTTCGGCAGGATCTTGTTGAGGTCGCCGACGATGCCCAGGTCGGAGAATTCGAAGATCGGAGCGTTGGCGTCCTTGTTGATCGCCACGATGTTCTCCGAGCTCTGCATGCCGACCTTGTGCTGGATCGCGCCCGAGATGCCCGCCGCCAGGTACAGCTTCGGCGAGACCGTCTTGCCCGTCTGTCCGATCTGGGCTGCGTAGGGGTACCAGCCGGCGTCGACCACCGCCCGCGTCGCCGCAACCGCGGCGTTGCCGCCGAAGGCAGCCGCCAGGTCCTCGGCGAGCTGGAAGCCCTCGGCTTTGCCGAGTCCGCGACCGCCCGCGATCAGCACGTCGGCGCCCTCGATGTCCACGTCCGCGCCACGCTGTTCGCCGCGCGTGACCATCGTCGCCTGCGAGGACTGGGGGCTCAGCTCGAAGCTGAGCGTCTCGACCGGAGCATCGGCCCCAGGGTGGGCGGGATCCACTTCTCTGATCTCGAAGGCGTTCAGGCGTCCGATCACGATGCCGACCTCGGAGCGGTATTTGACTTCGGAGATCGACGAGTCGCCGAGGATCGGGCGCTCGGCGATCAGCTCGCCGTTCTCGGCCCTCACGTTGGTGACCTCCATCACGACGCCCGCGCCGAGCCGAGCGGCCAGGCCGGCCCCGATCTCAAAGCCGAGCAGGCCGCCACCGAACAGCGCGTAGCTGTAGCCGCCATCGGTGATCGCTTTGGCCATCGCGTCGACCAGCGGCTGCGCGAGCCCCTCGGGACCCTCGGCGACGAGCACCTTCGTGGCGCCGTATCTGCCCAGCGAGGCCGCGAGGTCGTGCGGGACGCTCTCGCCCAGCAGGATCGCGTGCGCCTCGCCGCCGAGCTCGGCGGCGAGCTTGGCGCCCTCGGAGACGGCACCCAGGGAGTTCTTGTTGATCGCGCCGTCGTAGTGCAGCGCGTAGACCAGGATGTTTGCCATGTCGTTCTGAATCTCCTTAGATGAGCTTCCGCTCGTCGAGCCAGGCGATGATCTTCTCGACCGTCTCACCCGTGTCCTCGTCCTCGATGATCTCGCCGGCCGCCTTCGCGGGCGGCGCCTTCGCGGCGACCCACTGCGCGGCAGAGTTCTCTCCGCCCACTTTCGAGGCGTCGATCCCTACATCGCCGATGCCGACCGTGTCGAGCGGCTTCTTCTTCGCGCCCATGATCGCCTTCAGGGAGGGGTAGCGGGGCTCGTTGATCGCGTCGCCGACCGAGATCACGGCCGGCAGCCTGACCTGCACCGTGTCGTATCCGTACTCGGCCTGGCGCTCGCAGCGCAGGCTGTCGGTCTCGACGTCCATCTTGATGACCTGCGTCAGCGAGGGCATCGACAGGTGCTCCGCGACGACCGCGCCGATCGTGTAGCACTCGCCGTCGTCTGACTGCTGGCCGAGAAGCACGAGATCCGGGTTCTCGCGCTGCAGGGTCTTGGCCAGCGCGTAGCCCGTCGCCGCGACGTCCGAGCCGGCGACCGCCTGGTCGGCGAGGTGCACCGAGCGGTCCGCGCCGAGCGAGACCGCCTTGTGCAGAGCGCGTACCGCGCTCTCGGGGCCCATCGTCACGGCGACGATCTCCTCCACGGGGACCGTGCCGCCCTCCTTGATCTGCATCGCCGCCTCGATGGCGTGCGTGTCATACGGGTTGAGGTTCTTCTCCCCGCTGCGGTCCATGCGCCCCGTCGAGGGGTCGATCCTCTTCTCGACGGCGGCGTCCGGGACCTCCTTCACCAGGACGCATATCTTCATTCTCAGGGGTTCTCCTTGGGGTCTGTTGGCTCTGATGCTACCTGTTCAGGCCGTTGACTGACGAGTCAATCAGGCCGCCCGTCCGGGCGCGGCGGCCCGGATGAAATCCACGATCGCCTGGGTCGGCGCGCCCGGGGTGAAGACCTCGGCGACCCCCAGGCTCTTCAGCTCCGGGATGTCCTCCGCGGGGATCGTGCCGCCGACCGTTATCACCACGTCGTCGACGCCCTGCTCGCGCAGGAGCTCGACGACCCGCGGCACGAGCGTCATGTGCGCGCCGGAGAGGATCGAGAGGCCGACCGCGTCGGCGTCCTCCTGGATCACCGTCTCGACGATCTGCTCGGGTGTCTGGTGCAGCCCCGTGTAGATCACCTCCATGCCGGCGTCGCGCAGAGCCCGGGCGATGATCTTCGCGCCGCGGTCGTGGCCGTCGAGGCCCGGCTTGGCGACGACCACGCGGATCTTGCTCTGAGTGCTCGATGCGTCTTGGGGCATGGGAAGTGGTTCTCGGTCTGATCGGGATACGGGACGGGGACGCTGGTGGCGGGCGCGCGATCGCGCCGGCGAGGCCCGGTGCAGGCGACGCGAACCGGCTCCTCGGCCCGCATACTCTATGCGCTTCGCCGCGCCGAACGCGGCGCGGCGGGGACGCCGACCGCCCGTTCTCTCAGCGGCGGCGCCCGCCCGCCCTCCGCGCAGAGCCCGCGCCGCGTCCGCGCGGACGCGCCGGCGCCGGCCTGCGCCCGTTCAGAGCGGCAGGCCGGGGAACGGCGCCGCGTTCGAGCAGCGCGCGTCCAGCCGAGGCGAGCAGCGTGCCGGCGCCCAGGGCGCCGAGCAGCTTCAGGCGCCGGCCGAGCCGGTCCAGCGCGACGATCTCCCACCCCTCCTCGAGTGCGATCCGTCGCAGCGTCGAGTCCGGGTTGACGACGACCGCGTTGCCGACCGCCCGCAGCATCGGCAGGTCCGACTCCGAGTCGGAGTAGGCGAAGGAGACGCCCAGGTCGATGCCCTCCCGATCGGCCACCTCACGCATCGAGATGACCTTGCCCTCGCGGTAGTTGAAGGGCCCGGCGGGCCGGCCGGTGTAGCGCCCGTCGACGATCTCCGAGCGCGTCCCCAGGCCGCCGTCGAAGGACAGCACCCGCGCCAGCAGGTCGGCCATCTCCTGCGAGGCGGCGGTCAGGATGTAGACCGGCATGCCGGCGTCCTGGTGGCCGTACGCGCGCTCGAGCATCTGCGGGTAGAGCCGCGGCAGCACCCCGCTCAGGACGCGCGGCGAGAGCCGTTCGAGATCCCGCACCCGCACCCCGGCGATCATCTCCCCCACGCGCCGGCGCACGTCGTCGGCGCGGTCGTCGGTCGACCCGAGCAGACGGAAGCGGAGGTTCTCGTAGGCGTCGCGGGCCAGCCGCGAGCGCGAGATCATCCCGGTCTCGAAGGCTGCCCGGGCGAAGAAGATGCCCGAGGACCCGGCCATCAGGGTCTTGTCGAGATCGAAGAAGGCCCCCGCGCGCTGCCTCCGGGGATCGCCGCCGTTGGAGTCGACCATCACACGGTGAGGCGGCCGTCTCAGACCTTGACGATCACCGCGTCGCCCTGGCCGCCACCCGAGCAGATCGCCGCGCAGCCGAGGCCGCCGCCGCGACGGCGCAGCTCGAGCACGATGCTGCCGAGAAGCCGCGCCCCGGACGCGCCGATCGGGTGGCCCAGTGCGACCGCGCCGCCGTTCACGTTGACACGGTCCTCGTCGATGCCGAGCATGCGTATCGAGTTCAGCGTGACCGAGGCGAAGGCCTCGTTGATCTCCCACACGTCGATGTCGCCGGGCTGCAGGCCGGCCTTCTCGAGCGCCTTCTTGGCGGCGCTGGCCGGCGTCGTGGCGAGGTAGGCGAAGTCGTTCGCGCTCTGGGCGTGGGCGACGATCTCGGCCAGCGCCTCCTTGCCGTTCTGCTGCGCCCACTCCTCGGAGGACAGGACGAGCGCGCCGCCGCCGTCGTTGACGCCCGGCGAGTTGCCGGCCGTGTGGGAGCCCTCCTTGCCGACCAGGCCCGGCAGCTTCGAGAGCGCCTCCAGCGAGGTGTCGCGCCTGGGGCCCTCGTCGATCTCGACGACCGTGTCGCCCTTCCTGCCCTTGACTGTGACGGACACGATCTCCTCGGCCAGACGGCCCTCGTCGGTGGCCTTCAGCGCCAGCTCGTGCGAGCGCAGCGCCCAGCGGTCGAGGTCCGCCCGGGTCATCTCGAGCTCGTCCCCGACCTCGGTCGCCTCGACGAACATCTGCTTGCCGGAGAACGGGTTGGTGAGGCCGTCGTGGACCATGGCGTCGAGCATCTTGGCGTCTCCCATGCGGTACCCGAAGCGCGCCTGGGGAAGCAGATAGGGGGCCTTCGACATCGACTCCATCCCGCCGCCCACGCCGACCTGGACGTCGCCGGCGCGGATCGCCTGGTCGAGGATCACCGCCGCCCGCAGGCCCGAGGCACAGACCTTGTTGATCGTCTCGGAGGAGACGTCAATGGGAATGCCCGCTTTGATCTGCGCCTGGCGGGAGGGGATCTGGCCCTGCCCGGCCTGCAGCACCTGTCCCATCACGACGTGCTCGACCTGCTCGGGCTCGACCGACGCGCGCTGCAGGGCGGCCTCGATGGCTGTCGCTCCGAGCTCCGTGGCTTCGAGCGTGGACAGGCCGCCGCCCATCTTGCCGATCGGGGTGCGGGCGGCGCCGAGGATCACTGTCTTGGCCATGGGGGCGGGTCTCTCCTGTCGGTTGCTGAGAGGGACGGAAGATCGAGAATGGTAGTGGACCGCCTGCGCCCCTCCCGCGCGCGGCTCCGGCCCTGGCCCACTCCCCCGGCCGCGCGGACCTCCTCGGGACGGCGCGGCGGATATCGTCCCGGCCGATGCAGGTCACATCCCGTTCACAGGCAGAGGGCGCGCAGGACGCCGACACGATCGCGATCGGGATCCTCGAGGGGGAGGGCGCACCCGAGCAGTCGCCTGACGCGGTGAGGGAGCTGCTCGCCTCGGGCGAGGCGCGCGGGTCGTTCAAGTCGCTCGCCCTGACCCATGCCGACGGGACGCGGTGGCTGCTGGTCGGCCTCGGCAGGCGGGCGGAGCTGACGCCCGAGCGCGTCCGCGTGGCTGCCTCCGTGGCGGGGGCCCGGGCGCGCGAGCTGGCGACCCGCACGCTCTGCTGGCAGGTGCCTGCCGACGGCGAGGAGCAGCTTGCCGTCGCCCTGGTCGAGGGCACGGTGCTCGGCGACTACCGGTTCGAGCGCTTCAAGTCCACCCGTGAGGAGGACGACGGCGAAGGGGGTGCGGGCGCTCGACTCGAGCAGCTGATCGTGGCGGGACCCCAGGAGCTCGAGCCGGCGATCACGGGCGCGGCGACTGTGGTCGAGCGGGTCAACAGGGCTCGCGACCTCCAGAACCGGCCCGGCAACGACCTGACGCCGACCGCGCTGGGCGAGTACGCGCGAGAGCTGGCCGCGGAGATCCCCGGCCTGACGGTCGAGGTCGTGGGTCGTGAGGGCCTGGCGGCCCGGGGCATGGGCGCGTTCTCAGCCGTCGCCCAGGGCTCCGTGCAGGAACCGGCCCTGATCACGGTCCGTTACGACGGCGCCCAGGGCGCAACCGACGCCGGCCCCGTGCTGGGCTTCGTCGGCAAGGCGGTGACGTTCGACAGCGGCGGCATCTCGTTGAAGCCCGGAGCGAAGATGGCCGAGATGAAGTTCGACATGTCGGGGGGCGCCGTCGCGCTGGAGGCGACGGCGGCGATCGCGCGCCTGCGGTTGCCGATCAGTCTCCTGACCGTCGTCGGCGCGACCGAGAACCTGCCCAGCGGATCGGCGATCAAGCCGGGGGACATCGTCACGGCCGCCAACGGGACGACGATCGAGATCAACAACACCGACGCCGAGGGCCGGCTGGTGCTCGCCGACTGCCTGTGCCATGCGGTCTCCCAGGGCGCCGAGCAGATCGTCGACCTGGCGACCCTGACCGGCGCGGTGATCGTCGCACTCGGCTCGACCCATGCGGGCCTGATGAGCAACGACGACGAATTGGCCGAACGGATCGTCGCCGCCGGGGAGAGGACGGGAGAGATCGTGTGGCGGCTGCCCCTGCACGAGGAGTACGACGCGCTGATCAAGGGGACCTACGCCGACCTCGACAACGCACCGGAAGGACGCAAGGCCGGCACGATCGTCGGCGGGACGTTCCTCTCGAGGTTCGTCGGCGACGTGCCCTGGGCGCACCTGGACATCGCCGGCTCGGCCTGGGACCTGGGCCGCGCCTACGTCGGCAAGGGCGCCTCGGGCTACGGCGTCCGGCTGCTGGTCGAGCTCGCGCGCTCCTACGCGGCCGGCTGAGCTCGCTGTCGGACGCGCCGCTTCAGCGACCGCGGCGCGTGAGCGGCTGACGCAGGTCACCCTCCGCGAACGGGCCGCCCGAGGTGTCCAGCCCGACGGCGCTGCGGTACACGAACACGCGGTAGATCTGCTCCATCGCGGCGACGGCTGCGCCGAGCGCGAACAGGCCCGCGCCGGAGATGAAGACCAGCGCCGCGCCACCGCTGCCCGGCGTGGCGATGCCGACGAGCAGCAGCACGGCCAGGGGGATCGAGAGCACCATCGCGGCGAAGCCGATGCCGACCGAGCCGCCGATCTGCGCGCCCCAGCGGCGCTTGAAGATCTCCGTCGAGCGCTCAACCGTCGCGAAGGGCCCGCGGCCCTCGTAGGCCAGGACCGGGATCGCGAACAGCGTCGCCAGCGACCAGGCCAGGCCGAACAGGCTCGCGGCGATCCTGCCGGCCAGCGGCAGGCGCTCCTCGAGCAGCCGCAGCGCCAGGCCGACGGTGCAGGCGAGCAGGCTCCAGGCGGCGATCAGGCCGATCCGCTGATTCGCCGCGGAGAGGCCTTCGGCGGTCGTCGTGTGCCTGCCGTCGAGGCGTCCCCCCAGCACCTCGGCGAGGGCCACGGAGAAGTAGACGGAGATGAAGGTCAGCGGATAGGCGGCGATCAGCGAGGGCAGCAACAGGCCGTCGCGGGCGCCGGCGGCGCCGTGGCCGCCCCGCGGCGCCCAGGTGCCGAAGCAGACGAGCCCCACGATCAGGCTGAGCACGACCGAGATCGCCGGGAAGACGGTCAGCCCTGGGTTCTCGCGCAGCACGCGCCAGCTCGCGCTCAGCATCCGCAGGGAGCGCGCGAAGCGGGACTCGCCGCCGCCGTAGGGGCTGACGGGAAAGGGCGCCAGCTCCTGCTCGGAGGGATAGCCGTCCGCCTCCCTCGCCGGCGGCGGCGTCTGCCCGTCGGGCGCCTGAGCGGCGAGCAGCCCGCGCGCCCGGCCGCAGTCCGGGCAGTAGGTCTCGCCGTGGGCGAGCGCCCAGCCCGCGGCGGCCACGCCGCCCTGGGGGTCACCCTCGTCGACCATCACGCTGCGGGCGCAGCTCCAACAGTGGATCCGCACAGGGCTCACGCCCTCTCATCGCCACCCTGCCGCAACGACTTTAGATCCCGTTCCTCGGAATGGCCGCCGGTCACGCGCAGCGCCGGGTCCGGCGGCTCAGACCCCGACGGGCGCTCCCAGCCAGCGCGTCACGGCCGTCCACGCCGGCCCGCGCGGGTCGACGTGCGCCCGATGCGAGCCCGGCTCGCCGTCGATCTCGATCAGCTCGACCGCGCCGCCCGCCTCGCGAGCGCGCTCGGCGTAACGGCGGCTCAGCTCGATCGAGACGGTCCGGTCGGCGACGCCGTGCACGAGCAGCACGGGCATTGCAAGCGGCACCAGCTCGATCGGGTCGCCGACGGCATAGCGCTCCGGCAGCTGTTCGGGCCCGCCGCCCATCAGCGCCCGCGCCGCTCCGCCGCGCCAGAGGCGGTAGGCCTCGGCGAGGTCGGCGACCGGCGCCTGGCCGATCGCATGGCGCATCACCACTGTCGGCTCGGCGCCCGGAGCGCCCGGCGCGATCCTCTGGCGCCCGGCGGCCCACAGGGCCAGGTGCCCGCCGGCCGAGTGCCCCAGCACGCTGACCTCCTCGAGGTCCAGCGGCGCGTCGAGCAGGCGAAGGTGGTCGATCGCCGCGGCAACGTCCTCGAAGGTCGCCGGCCACCCGCCGCCGTCGCCGAGCCGACGGTACTCGATGTTCCACACCGCCCAGCCGCGACGCACCAGATCGGCGACCAGTCCGCGCATCACGAGCTTGCCGTAGCGGCGTTGCCAGGAACCGCCGTGGATGACGACCATCACCTGGTGGGGACCGGCTCCTGGCGGTAGGTGGAGATCGGCGCGATTGGAGCGGTGAGGGCCGTAGCGGTGCCCCTGTCCCCGCGCGAGGAAGTCGAGGATCAGGCGCGAGCGGGCCACTCGCGGCAATGCTAGATCACGCGAAGTGTGAGAATGCCGCGGCGATGGACTTCGACCTCTCGCCCGATCACGAGCTGATCCGCCGGACCGTCCGCGAATTCGCCGAAGGCGAGGTGGCGCCGGTCGCGGAGGAGCTCGACCGCACCAAGGCGTTCCCCTACGAGATCGTCCAGCAGCTGGGGAGGCTCAACCTGATGGGCATCCCGTTCCCCGAGGAGTACGGGGGCGGCGGCGGCGACACCCTCGCCTACGCGCTTGCGGTCGAGGAGCTGACGAGGGTCGACTCCTCTGTGGCGATCACCCTCTGCGCGCACACGTCGCTCGGGACGCAGCCGATCCACCTGTTCGGCAGCGAGGAGCAGAAGCGGGAATGGATGCCGCGTCTGTGCTCCGGCGAACGGCTGGGCGCCTTCGGCCTGACCGAGCCCGAGGCGGGCTCGGACGCGGGCAACACGCGCACGCGCGCCCGCCTGGAGGGCGGCGAGTGGGTCATCGACGGGGCGAAGCAGTTCATAACCAACGCCGGCACGGACATCTCGGGCGTCGTCTGCATCACGGCCGTCACGAGCAACGGGGATGGGCAGAAGGAGATCTCGAACCTGATCGTCGCCAACGGCACCCCCGGCTACGAGCAGGGCGAGCCCTACCGCAAGATGGGCTGGAACGCCTCCGACACCCGTCCGCTGACGTTCAGCGACTGCCGGGTCCCCGAGGCGAACCTGCTCGGCCCGCGTGGAGCGGGCTTCAAGCAGTTCCTGCACATCCTCGACATCGGGCGCATCGGCGTGGCCGCGATGGGCGTGGGCCTCGCGCAGGGAGCGCTCGATCAGGCTCTCGCCTACGCGCGCGAGCGCAGGGCATTCGGCCAGCCGATCTCGAAGTTCCAGGCGATCCAGGGCAAGCTCGCCGACATGTCGACGGAGATCGCCGCGGCGAGGCTGCTCGTCTACAAGGCCGCCCGCGAGAAGGACGCGGGGCGCAACTTCACCCTGACGGCCGCCCAGGCCAAGCTGAAGACCGGGCGCCTGGCGGTGCGATGCGCCGAGGAGGCCGTGCAGATACACGGCGGCTACGGGTACATCGAGGAGTATCCCGTGTGCCGCTTCTACCGGGACGCGAAGATCCTCACGATCGGCGAGGGCACCGACGAGGTGCAGCAGATGGTGATCGCCCGGGCCCTGGGGGCGTAGATCCAGTGTCGTGAGTCAGAAGTTCGACGGCGTTTCCCGGCGCCTGCCCGCGTCTGACGCCCGCCGCCGTCGCCTCACGTACCACCGGTACGCACGACGCCGCCGTCGAACGTCAGCCACGCCCATCCATCCGGCAAACTCGCGCCCAACTTCTGACTCACGACACTAGCGCGGCTCGAGCACGACCAGCGGGATCTCCCGGCTGGTGCGTCGCTGGTAGCCGTCGTATCCGCCGTAGACGCCGAGCACCAGCGGCCACAGCCGCTTGCGCTCCTTCGCGGTGGCACGGCGAGCGCGCACTGCCTGCCGGCGCGAGCCGATCTGGATCGTCGTGTCGGGGTTGGCCATGAGGTTGTGAAACCAGGCGGGGTTTTGCGGATATCCGCCCTTGGAGGCGACCAGGATCACGTCCTCGCCGTCGCGGGCGTAGACGAGCGGGCTCGTCCGCCTCCTACCGCTGCGCGCCCCGACGTGATCGAGCAGCAGCACCGGCGGCGTGCCGGGCATGCGATGGCCGATCAGGCCGCCGGTTGCGCGATAGACGAGGGTATGGCCCGCCATCAGCCGCCGCAGCAGCGGCCAGGTGCGGTCGGCGAGGTCGAGGTAGCCCACCCGGTCGACTCTACTCGCCGGCCCGCTCCAGGATGGCGGCGCGCTCGAGCAGCGTCCCCGCGGCGCTGGCCGGATCGAGCCGGCGCGCCACGACCTCCTCGAGCAGCTCCTGGAAGCCGCTGTCCCTCTGCAGGTCCTCTTCCAGGCGTCGGCGCAGGCGGGCGGTGGCGATCGCGAGCACCTCGTTGCGCAGGTTCCGGCTCCGGCGCTCCGCCAGCTGGCCGCCGGCCAGGATGTGGCGCCGGTGCTCCTCGAGCCGTCGCACCAGCTCATCGATGCCCTCGCCCCGATTCGCCTCGGTGCGCACGATCGGCACGCGCCAGCTTTCCCTGACCTGCTCGGGCGTGCGGTCGAGGTTGGCGAGCGAGAGCACGCCCCGGATCTCCCGGACCATCGTGTCGGTCAGCGGATGGTCGGCCTTGTTGATGACGATCACGTCGGGGATCTCCATCACGCCCGCCTTCAGCGCCTGGATGGAGTCCCTGAGCCAGGCATCAGCACGAGCACGATCGTGTCGGCGTGATCGATGATGTCTATCTCGGCCTGCCCCACGCCGACCGTCTCGACGAACACGTCCTGGCGGCCCGCGGCGTCGAGCAGCAGCGCCGCCTGGAGGGCCGCCTCGGAAAGCCCTCCGAGGGCCCCCCGGTTGGCCATCGAGCGGATGAAGACGCCCTGGTCGAGGAAGTGCTCGCTGAGACGGATCCTGTCGCCGAGGAGCGCGCCCTGGGTGAAGGGCGAGGACGGATCGATCGAAAGCACTCCGACGGTGCGACCGGCCGCCCTGCGAGCACGCGTCAGGGCTCCGATCAGCGTCGACTTGCCAACGCCGGGCGGCCCGGTGAAGCCGACGACCTCCGCCCTTCCAGTGTGGGGGTAGACCTCCCTGACGAGCTCCCAGCCCTCGGGACGATCGTCCTCGACCAGGCTGATCGCGCGGGCGAGCGCGCGGCGGTCGCCGTCGAGCAGGCGGCTTGCGAGGGACGGCTCGGTCATCGAGCGGGCATCATCGCAGGGGCGCTCGGCGACCCGCCGTCCGGAGCTACGATCCGCGGCGATGGAGCTCCTGACAGACGCCGCACCTCCCACTCCCGGGCAGAGCGCGGGCGTGCGCGGCGCGCCCCCTCCGCTGCATGGCGGCCCGCTGACGGTGTTTCGCTTCATGCGGGCCAACGGCATGCTCAGGCCGGGTTACGCGATCCTGCTGGCACGTCTCGCGCTGTTGAAGCTGCGCTTCGGCCGGCGCCTGCAGACGGAAGGAATCTGCTTCGTCTGCCCACGCGTGAAGCTCGAGATCGGGCGCGGGGCGACGCTTCGGATCGGCCGCTGGGCGTGGATCGGACACGGCTGCAAGATCCGCGTCCACGAGGGCGAGGTGAGCATCGGCGCGAAGACCGTGATCGGGCAGGAGTGCACGATCTCGGCCTTCCAGCACGTCTCGATCGGGCGCGAGTGCATCCTCGCCGACAAGGTGATGCTGATCGACTTCGACCACGGGGTCACGGAGGTCGAGCGACCGATCCGCCTGCAGGGCATCTACAAGCGCGACGTGAACGTGGGGCACAACGTGTGGATCGGCTACGGGGCGTGCATCCTGCGGGGCGTCACCGTGGGCGACAACGCCGTGATCGGCACGAGCGCCGTCGTGACGCGCTCGTTCCCCGAGAACGCGGTGCTGGCGGGTGTCCCCGCCCGGGTGATCCGCATGCGCGACGCGCCCGCGGAGATGCGCTGGGAGTAGACGGCCGGCGCCGGGCACCCGCCGCGCCGTGCAGCCGGCCGGGGTCCTGAGGCTAGACGGGCGCGAGCAGGGCGGCGCGGTCGGCGTCGACCGCCAGGTTGCGGAGCGCGACCGACCGGGCGCGCGGGCCATCGGACAGCGCCCGCCGGAGAGCCAGCCGATGGCCCTCCAGACGCTCGCGCGCATAGCTCGGCGCCAGCTCCCTCGAGACGAGGAAGGGCCAGTCGCTCGCCTGCAGGGCGAGCAGCTCCCGCACCGCGGCCGTCGAGACGGCCGCTCCCGACGCGAGGACCTCGAGCTCGGCGGCGCGCACGGAGAACGCGATGCCCGCGACGGCCGGCCCCGACCAGGTCGACAGGTCGCCACCCTCTCCCCAGCTGCTGGCGGCCCAGCCGGTCGTGTCGACCGAGGCGGGCTCGCAGCGCTCGAGGGCGTCGTCCAGCTCCACCAGCTCGAGCCCCTGACGCTCGCACTCCCGTACCACCGCCTCCAGCCAGGCGACGCCCTCGTACCACCAGTGGCCCAGCAGCTCGGTGTCGAGCGCGCAGACGACCAGCCCACCCCCCGGCAGACCCGCCCCCTGCTCGCTCAGGCGGGCGATCGTGCGGGTCACGAAGTCCGCGGCGTGCTCCCCCGCGAGCGCCAGCGCCGCGGCGTGGTCGTAGCCGTCGCCCGCGTTGTTCCACGGGTTGTGGTGGTGGACGGTGTGGTGGTGGTAGTCGCGGTAGGCGGCCGCGGCGGGATAGCCCCGCTCGCTCCACACCAGGGACATCGTCTGGCGATCGACCGGGACCAGAACGAGCCCGGCGCCGGTGACCAGCGGCTGGAGGTGCTCGCGGGCGCCCTGGCCGAAGCGTCCCGTCAGCTCGACGCAGCAGGCCGTGACGCCCGCGTCGCGCAGGATCGGCTCGATCCAGGGCTCGTGGGCGCACTCGGGCAGCCAGAACCCTCCCCGCCATCCCGCGCCGAAGCGGCGCGCGTGCGCTCTCAGCCCGGCGGCCACCTGCTCGCGCAGCCCCGCGTCGCTGGCCAGCAGCGGCAGCACCGCGTGGGTGGCCGAGGAGGTCCAGCGGACGTGGCGGCCGAGCGCCGACAGCAGCCCGCCGTCGAGCTCGGCCATGCGCCGCCGGGCCTGCTCGTACTCCCCCCACGAACGGTCGAGCTCACGGGCCAGGCGCTCGTGCCCGCCCGCCCTGAGACCTGCGGCGTCCTCGGCGTGGGTCTGGCGGCGGACATCCTCGACGAAGCTGGAGAAACGCGCGTCGAGGCCGGGCGCTTCGAGCTGGTCGCACAGCACGGGCGTCAGCGAGAGGGTGAGGGGAGCGTCTCGATCGAGCAGCTCGAGCAGGGGCAGGTAGCTGCCCGCGATCGCCTCCCACAGCCACTCCTCGCCGAACGGCCATGTCCCGAAGCCCTCGACGTAGGGCATGTGGGTATGCAGCACGATCGCCAGGGCGCCACGGTCGCGCCCGCCGCTCACGGCCTGCACACCGCCAGCAGGTCCAGCGCGCGCTCGAGGCTCCCCTCGCCCGCCGGGCGCAGGGCGAAGTCGCCGACGGCGATCGCCGGCGTGAACCACCGGTAGAACGGCCCGGTCAGGCGCAGGGCGCCGTGCACTCGGTCCCACCCCAGGCGCAGCGCGAGCTCGTGCGCTCGCAGCTTGCCGGCATGGAACAGCCCGTACATCTCGACATCGGAGAAATGGGCTCGGCACAGCCGCGCGAACTCCTCGGGTAGGTACTCGTGGACGTGCCACGGGTTGTCCGAGCGCGCCGCTCCCCTGGGCGCGAGGGTGAGCACGTTCGGCGTGGACAGGTAGACCGTTCCCCCGCGCCCGACCAGGGTCGCGAAGTGCTCCAGGATGGCAGCGGGGTCCTGGAGATGCTCGATCGTCTGCAGGAACACGACCGCGTCGGCCGGCTCTGCGAACTCGTCCACCAGCGCGCGTGCGAAGCGCAGGTTGGCCGAGGAGTAGCGAAGCCGGGCGTGCTCGAAGGCCTCCGGGTTGGCGTCGACCCCGACCACCTGGGCCGCCTCCCGGGACAGGACATCCGACCCGTATCCCTCGCCGCAGGCCATGTCGATGACGCGCTGTCCCGCGACTCGGCCGGCGATCCACTCGTAGACGATCAGGTGGCGCCTGTACCAGTAGTTCTCCTCGGGAACGTCGGGCAGCGTCCGCTCCCCGGTCAGCGCCAGCGGGGGCACCCCGGCGGGCTGGTCGCGCTGGACGTAGGAGGCTGTTGCGCTTGTGGTCAAGAGATCCTCGCGGTGCCCGCCATCAAGCCCGCGGCTGGCGGCGGGGCCGGGCGCGCGAGTATATGGTGCGGGCCCGTGCCGTCACTCCTCAGCGCCGAGCAGATCCGCGACGCGAACACGCGCTACCACGACGTCGCCGCGGCCCATTACGACAGCAAGTGGGGCATCGACTTCGGAGAGGTCGGCCAGGCGCAGGTCCTGGCGAAGGTGCGCAAGGCGCTCGGAGATGAGCCCAGGGACTGGCCGAGGTCGCTCGAGATCGGCTCCGGGACGGGGTATTTCAGCCTCAACCTGCTGAGCGCCGGGTTGATCGGCGAGGCGACCTGCACCGACATCTCGCCCGGCATGCTCCGCACCTTGGAGCACAACGCCAAACGGATGGGGGCCGACGTGCGCACACTTCCGGCCGATGCGGAGCGCCTGCCCTTTCCCGATCAGAGCTTCGACCTGGTCCTGGGCCACGCGATCCTGCACCACATCCCCGACCTGCCGCGCGCCTTCGCCGAGTTCGAGCGGGTGCTGGCCCCCGGGGGCACGGTGCTGTTCGCGGGCGAGCCCTCCCGTTACGGCGATCTCCTCGCAGGCGTCCCCAAGCGCCTGGCCGGTACCGTCGCGCCGCTGTGGCGGCTGGCCATGCGCGCGGATCGCGCGCCGCGGCACGAGCATGCCGATCCCGACGTGGCATTGGAGCGCGTGGTCGACGTGCACGCCTTCGCGCCCGGCGAACTCTCGGCAGCCGCCCGAGCGGCCGGCCTGCTCGACGTCCGCGTCTCGGGCGAGGAGCTGCTTGCGAACTGGTTCGGCTGGACCAACCGCACCCTCGAGGCGACGGCCGACCCCGAGCAGGTGCCCTGGGCCTGGCGCCAATACGCCTACCGGGGGTACCTGGTCCTGCAGGAGCTCGACCGCAGGCTGCTCGAGCGGCGCCTGCCGCCGGCGATCTTCTACAACCTGATGCTCACCGCGCGCAAGCCGGGTTAGGCGTCCGTCGAGGGCGTGGGCGCGGCGGGGCCTAGACTCAGGCCCATGTCCGAGCGGCCGGTTCGCGACTTCCCCCTCTTCCCACTGGGGATCGTGGCTCTGCCCACCGAGGGCGTGCCGCTGCACATCTTCGAGGACCGCTACCGCAGGATGATCGAGCACTGCCTGCGGGAGGAGGGCGAGGAGTTCGGCGTGCTGTGGCTGTCCGACGAGGAGCTCAAGCACACGGGCTGCGCCTGCGAGATCGAGCAGGTGCTCGAGCGCCTGCCCGACGGGCGGCTGAACATCCTCGCCCGCGGCACGCGGCCGTTCCGGCTGCTGGAGCGCCAGGACGACCTGCCCTATCCGGCGGGGCTCGTCGAGTTCCTGCCCGAGGACTCCGAGCAGCCCGACGAGCCCGCCGGCAGTGGCGCGCGCGAGCTCTACCGCGAGCTGGTCATGCAGGCGACCGACAAGGAGCTGGAGGACGCCGAGCTCGCCGAGCTCGACTCCTACCGGATGGCAGCCACCGTGGAGTTCGAGCTCTCCGCCAAGCAGCAGCTGCTGGAGCTTCGCTCCGAGAACGCCCGCCTGCGGCTGCTGGCAACCCTGTTGGCCTCGGCTCTGGAGCGCCTGGAGCTGCTCGAGCGCGCCCAGGTCCAGGCGATGTCCAACGGCAAGGTCAGGTTCGCCTGAGCGCTCTCACTCGGGCAGGTGACAGACCTGCTGGGCGGTCTGCACAACAAACAGGACGAGCTGGCGGAGCACCGGCGGCTGGCTGCGGGAGTTGTCGGCGAAGCGCACCGTCCCGTCCACGTCTCGCACCGAGTAGCTGAGCACCGAGCCCGGCTGCGCCGGGAGCGAGAGGTGGCTCACTGCCAGATCGTGGAGTTCTTCCTGGATCGCACGGGCCTTGACGATCTGCTGGTCGCTCAGCTTGAGTTCGGGTCCGCCGTTGCAGTGCACGCCGCCTTCTTCGTTGACCAGCAGGGTCAGGCGCGCCCCGGCGCCGGAGCCGGTGCGGTTGACGATGAAGAGGTCGGGCGCCTTGATGCCGCCGCAGCCGCTCAATGCCAGCGCAGCCGGCACGCAGAGGAGGACAGCCGGCCTCATGCGAGCTCGGCGGATCCACCCCGACGAGGGTCACCCGCGCCGCTGAGCACGCCGTCGTGCCGCAGCGCCGCCTGCACGCCGCCGAAGAACAGGTTCAGCGCGCCGAAGCGGACCCGGCGCAGCGCCGGGTCGAGCGTGTCCAGCGGGATCCCCGGCTCGGCGAACACGACGCCGTCCTCGTAGTGCAGGCGCGGCGCGTCGACCGCTTCGCGGGCGCCCAGGCCGTGATCGACCACGCCGATGATCGTCTGCAGCAGCGCCGAGCGGATGCGGTTCGAGCCGGCGCTGCCCAGCACCAGCTCGACCTCGCCCTCCCGCCGCACGATCGTGGGCGCCATCATGCTGGGCATCCGCCGCCCCGCCGGGTGCAGGTGGAAGCCGAGCGGGTTCAGGTCCTCCTCCCCCATCACGTTGTTCAGGTGGATCCCGGTGCCAGGGACGACGACGCCCGAGCCCTCCCCGTTGGTCGAGGTCGTGCTGCAGGCCAGCCCCTGGCCGTCGATCACCGCGACGTGGGTGGTCGAGCCGAGCCGGCTCGACATGAAGCTCTGCAGGTAGCCCTCCTCCGAGAGGCCCTCGAGGAACTCCGGGCCGCGCTCGGCCTGGGCGGCCGCCATCGCCTCCACGATGCCCGCGAGGGTCGGTGGCGCGGGCCCGCGGTCGAGCAGGCCGAGGGCGTAGGCCACCAGGATGCCGCCGGCCGAGGGCGGTGGATTGGTGAGGATCTCGCGGTCGCGATAGGTGACCCGTACCGGCTCGCGCTCGATCGGCTCGTAGCGGGCGAGGTCCGTCGGGCTCAGCGAGCCGCCACGGGCGCGCAGCCACTCGCACACCGCCGCCGCGAGGTCGCCCCTGTAGAACGGCTCGTCTCCCTCCGAGCCCAGCCGCTGCAGCGCCTCGCCGAGCTCGTGGTTGCGCAGCGTGTCCCCCTCGCGCAGGACGCGGCCGCCGGGCGCCCACAGCGCGGCGCACTCGGGCGTGGAGGTCAGCAGGTCGGCGAGGATCTCAGCGACGTAGGCCTGGGCGGCGTTCAGCGCCACCCCCTCGCGGGCCAGGCGCGCTGCTGGCTCGACCAGCTCGCCGAGGGAGACGCTGCCCCACCGTCTCGACGCAGCGCAGATCCCGGCCGGCATCCCGTAGACCCCGCAGGAGGCGGGACCGACGTGGAACACCTGGACGGCATCACCGAACGACACGTCGACCGCGCGCAGCTCGGCCTCCGAGCCGTCGTCGAGGCGTGTCGGGGCCTGCACGAAGAAGTCCAGCAACGTGGGCTGCACGCCGGGCCCCGCCACCAGCATGTAGCCGCCGGCGCCCAGCCCCGTCAGCAGGCCCTCGGTGGCGAACGAGACGAGCACCGCGGCGAGGGCCGCATCCACGGCGTTGCCCCCCTCGCGCAGGACCTCCGCACCCGCCGCGGCCGTCAGCGGATGCCCCGCCGCGACGACGCCCTTCTCAGCCGAGCCCATTGCAGAGCGATACCACAGGAGTCATCTCGCGCGGCGAGACGCCGCCTGACGAAGCGCCCGCGGCTCTTAGAGGTTGGGGATGAACTCGGGCACTTCGAGCTCGTCCAGACCGCCGCCCCGCGGCCGTCCGGGCGCCGGCGGCGAGTTCCGTTGAACCCTTACCTCGCCCGCGGCGGGCTCCTTGAAGCGGCTGGCGCTCTTGCGCCGGCCCTCGTCGCCGTAGCCGGTGGCCACCACGGTCACCCAGACCTGGTCGTCGAGCTTCTCGTCGACCATCGCGCCGAAGATGATGTTGGCGTCGGGGTGAGCGGCCTCGGAGACCGACTTGGCCGCCTCGTTGACCTCCCACAGCGACAGGTTGGTGCCGCCGGTTATCGACAGGAGGATCGACCTGGCGCCCTCCATCGAGGTTTCCAGCAGGGGTGAGGAGACGGCCTGCACGGCGGCCTCGGTCGCGCGGTTCTCCCCGACCCCCATGCCGATCCCCAGCAGCGCGTTGCCCGCGTCGCTCATGATCGTGCGGACGTCGGCGAAGTCGAGGTTGATCAGTCCGGGCAGCGTGACGAGGTCCGAGACACCCTGCACACCCTGGCGGAGCACGTCGTCGGCGACCCGGAAGGCCTCGACCATCGAGGTCTGCTTGTCCAGCACGGCGAGCAGCCGGTCGTTGGGGACGACGATCAGCGTGTCGACCTCCTGCGCCAGCGCCGCGACTCCGCGTTCGCCCTGCTCGCTGCGGCGCGTCCCCTCGAAGCCGAACGGCTTGGTCACGATCCCGACGGTCAGCGCGCCCACTTCGCGCGCGATGCGCGCGACGACGGGCGCCGCGCCGGTGCCCGTGCCCCCGCCCGAGCCCGCGGCGATGAAGATCATGTCCGAGCCCTTCAACAGGGCCTTCATGCGGTCGTAGTCCTCCATCGCGGCCTGCCTGCCGACGTTGGAGTCCGAGCCCGAGCCCAGCCCGCGGGTCAGCTCCGCGCCGATGTGAAGGGTCAGATCGGCGGTCGACTGCTGCAGCGACTGCACGTCGGTGTTGACCGCCAGGAACTCGATTCCCTCGACCTCGGCCTCGACCATGCGGTTGACGGCGTTCACGCCGGCTCCGCCGACTCCCACGACGCGGATCACCGGCTGCCCGACCTCCCTCGGGGAGGACACGTATGACTGCTCGCGGGCGTATTGCGTCGGTGGCGCGGGGTGCTCCATCACGCTCTGGGGGATCTCCGAGGAGAAGGCGTGGCGCAAGCGCTCCTGGGGGGAGGGGACGTGCACCTCGGGCTCGGGGGGCTGTGGCGGGGCGCTCAACGCGGGATGCGGCAGACCGGTCTGGCGCGGATGCGGGGTCGCGGGGCTCTCCTGGCGGGGAGCAGCGTCTCGCGGTGTCGGCTGACGGGCCTCGCCCTCGCCCTCGGCCTCTTCGGTCTTGCGGAACAGCGCCGCGAGCGGCCCTTCGCGCATGCTGGCACGCCTAGGGTTGGCCATGGGTTAGAACCTCCTGGGCGAGTTGCCGGTAGGACTGGGCCGCGACCCCGTCGGGCTCGTACTTGAGCACCGACATGCCCTTGACGGGCGCCTCGGCGAACCGGACGGTCTTGCGGATGCGAGAGGCGAACACGCGGTCGCCGAAGTTTTCCTCGAGGATCTCGATCGCCTCCTTCGCGTGGATCGTGCGCGAATCGACCAGGGTCGGGAGGATACCCTCGATGTCGACGCCCGGATTGAGGTTCTCCCTGATCATCGCGAGCGTGTTCTGCAGCTGGATCAGTCCGCGCATCGACAGATACTCGCATTGCACGGGGACGATCACCTTGTCGGCGGCCGTGAGCGCGTTGATCGTCAGCAGCCCGAGGCTGGGCGGGGTGTCGATGCAGATGAAGTCGTAGTCCTCGAGGATCGGTTCGAAGGCCTTCTGCAGGGAGCGCTCGCGGCCGATCATCGTCGACATCGCGATCTCCGCGCCGGCCAGGTCGATCGAAGCGCAGGCGACGTCGATCTCCCGGCGGCGGATCACCTCGCGGATCGAGACCTTGTGCACGAGCACGTCGTACATCGATTTCTCCAGCGTGTCCGGGTCGATTCCCTGGGACATCGTCGAGGTTGCCCTGGGGGTCCATGTCCACGCACAGCACGCGGTGGCCCTCCTCGGCGAACGCGGCGGCGAGGTTCAATGTCGTCGTCGTCTTGGCAACGCCGCCCTTCTGGTTGGCGAATGCGATGACCTTGGCCTTTCCTTCCACGGTGGCTCCGATGCTCGATTGCTGGAAAGCCTTCCGGTGGGTATTCGCATGGCGACGGTGGATTCCTGCATGGGAACTACGATCCCGGGATGGCCGCGGGCAAGCAGGGCAACCCGGACGCCCTTGCGAGCCGTCTGGCGGGCAAGCGCGTGATCGTCACGCTCGGCGCGGGCGGCGTCGGCAAGACGACGACCTCGGCCGCGCTCGCCCTGGGCCTGGCGATGGCGGGACGCAAGGTGGCGGTGGTGACGATCGACCCCGCCCGGCGGCTCGCCTCCGCACTGGGGCTGGGCGAGCTCTCGGACGAGCCGCGCCGCATCGAGCCGGCCGCCCTGCGGGAGGCGGGGCTGAGGGTGGACGGCGAGCTGTGGGCGATGATGCTCGACGCGAAGGCGACCCTCGACCAGATCGTGGGTCGTCTCGCCTCCGACGAGCGTGCGCGGGAGGAGATCCTCGCCAACCCCGTCTACCGCGAGCTCTCGACGGCGGTCGCCGGCTCGCAGGAGCTGAGCGCGGTGGCGAAGCTGTACGAGCTCTACGAAGAGCACGACTTCGAGGTGATCGTGCTCGACACGCCGCCCTCGCGCAACGCCCTGGACTTCCTGGACGCGCCGGGACGCCTGCTGGGCTTCCTCGAAGGACGCGCGCTGCAGGTGTTCCTTGCGCCGGGCGGCCTGACAGCGCGGCTGTTCGGACGGGGCACGGCGCTGGTGTTCGCGATCTTCGCCCGTGTGACGGGCGTCGACATGCTGGCCGAGCTGTCCCGTTTCTTCCGCTCGCTGGGCTGGGTGCTGGAGGGCTTCGGCGAGCGGACCCGGGCCGTCCAGGAGCTGCTGCGCTCGCCCCGGACGGGCTACCTGATCGTCACCTCCCCCGAGCGCGAGCCGGTGCGCGAGGCCCGGTTCCTCGCCCGTCGGCTGACGGAGAGCGGGCTGCCGGCGCCCGAGCTGATCGTCAACCGCGTGCACGTCGACGGCCTGCATGGGCATTCCCCCGAGCAGCTGGTCGGGCTGATCGAAGGCAGGCTGGGCGAGGATCTGGCGAGGCGGGTGGCCACGAACCTCGCCGACTTCGACGTGCTGGTGCGGCGCGACGAGCAGACGGTCAGAGAGCTGTCGGCAGCGCTCGGCGGTAGGCCGCCGACGCTGGTCGGGCACCTAGATCAGGAGGTCCAGGATCTCCTCGGCCTCGCCCGCATCGCCGAGCAGCTGGGCCTCTGACAGCGCCGGCGCCGCGATCGCCTGGGCGGCCGGACCGCCGGCGGGCTGCGGTGCGGGCTGGTAGACCGGATGGCCCAGCGGGCCGGGGATCCCCCCGGGCGCCGGCGGGACGTCGAGGAGCAGCAGCTCGTCGGCCAGCCCCGCCAGGTCGGGGTCGAGGTGGCCGCAGATCACGTCGCGCAGCAGCGCGCGCAGGTGGTCGGAGAGATCCGCTGCCAGCGCCATCGAGCCGGCGTTCGGGGTGGCGGTCCCCATGATCGCGGCGCGCTCGAGCGCGACCGCCTCGACGGTGCGCTCGGTCAGGGCGAGCCTCCGCTCGGGGGTGGCGCACAGCGCCGCAAGGCGGCCTGGCAGCATGCCGCTGCCGGGCCCCTCCGGCTCGAGCAGCGCGCGGAGGGCGAGCAGATGGTCGCTGAGCGCAGCGAAGGGGTCCTCCCGCTCGCAGCCCAGCTCGAAGCGGCTGAGCGCCCAGGCGAGCTCGTTGCCGTCGGGGGCGCGGCGCGAGACGAGGTTGCAGAACGCGCGGAGCTCGTCCTCCTGCTCGGCGCTGACCACCAGCATGCCGTGCGGGCGTCCGCCCGCGCCGAGCGCCAGCGGGCTCCACTGCCCATCGCCGATCCTCGCCCAGGCGAGCGCGCCGAGCGTGACGCGACCGTCGCCGAAGAGGCGCAGCGAGCGCAGCAGGTCGCGCAGCACCTCCCGGCCCGTCGCGACTCCCTGCCGCGGATCGGGCTCCTCGGTGCGCAGAACGACGACCAGGTGCTCGTGGCCTTCCTCGCCGCAGTCGAGCGCGCCGCCGGGGAGCCCGTCGAGCGCCTCGGGTCGGGCGATCATCAGCCCGCCTGTGAGCGGAAGCTCGGTCGAGGTGATGGTCAGCCCCTCGAGCGTCGCCACGATCGTCACCTCGCTGGCGGTGGCAGCGGCCGTGCTCTGCAGCCGCTCCAGCGCGGCGCCCATGCGCTCGGGCCGGAGCTCGAAGTCGGACTGCTCCGCGAACACGTCGTTCACCAGGACGTCGAGCGCGACCCGCGCTCGCGCCGCGGGGCTGAGTCGGGCGATGTCCTGGCCGACCCACACCAGGTAGCGGTCGAGCCCCTCGAAGGCGGTCAGCAGATGCATCGGCCTCGCGGTGCTCCGGCAGCGCTTCGAGCGCCGCTCCGCGCGCCGCCACGAACTCGGCGGTCAACGGTCGGTAGCAGGCCAGCGACGGACCGCCGTACCCGCGGCGGCGGGGCTGCTGCTCGAGGTCGAACGGGATCTCGGCGCCTGCCGCCAGCTCGGCCGCTCAGGTACTGGGCGACCGCCTCGAGATAGTCGAGCTGAGCGCGGCCTGTAGCTGGACGGAGCGCATGGTGCGCAGAGTTCGCGCCCCGCCGGCGCGCTCCTGCCCGCGCAGGCCCTATTGCACCCGGGTCCGCCGTCAGGCGACGGCGAGCGCCTCGGCCGCGCGCTCTGCGCAGCCGACGCCCAGCCAGTCTTCGCCATAGGCCCGCATGTCGTCGATGATCGGCAGCAGCGCCCGACCCTTCTCGGTCAGCGCGTACTCGACCCGCGGCGGAACCTCCGGGAAGGTGTGCCGCTCGACGATGCCCTCCTCCTCCAGCGCACGCAGCCGCAGCGACAGCGTGCGGGGGCTGATGCCCGCCAGCGACCGTTCCAGCTCACAGAAGCGCGAGTGTCCCTCGGAGAGGTCGCGCACGAGCAGCAGCGTCCACTTGCTGCACACGATCTCCGCGGTCAAACACACGGGACATGTCTCGTCAACGGCCATCTAGGCCTCTTACTTTACCAAATGAAGTGAGGGCGCGACGGACCGCTAGACGCCGAGCGGCGAGCGAGTCTCGGTCGAGCTCCTCGCGCTTGGTCTCCGCGGCGGCGACGTCCTCCATCGTCGTGCCGCGCCGGCCGTCCGCCTGCATCAGCAGCTTGAAGTCGTGCGGGCTGGATGCGACGCGCATCGCGTCCTCGAAGGTCACCCGGCCGGCCTTGACGTGCCCGAACAGAGCCTGGTCGAAGGTCTGCATGCCGTAGTAGCCGCCGGTGGTGATGACCTCGACCAGTTTGCCGGTCTGGTCGGGGTCGATGATCATGTCGCGCACCCGGCCGGTCATCCGCAGGATCTCGCAGACGGCGACCCTGCCGCCGTCCGCGCCCGGGCACCAGGCGCTGGGAGATCACGCCCTTGACCGTGCCGGCGATCATGCTGCGGGCCTGGTTGTGCTGGTGGGGCGGGAAGAAGTCCAGCATGCGGTTGATCGACTCGGTCGCGTCGACCGTGTGGATCGTGGAGAGGACCAGGTGGCCCGTCTCGGCCGCGGACAGGGCGGTCTGGACGGTCTCCTCGTCTCGCATCTCGCCGACCAGGATCACGTCGGGGTCCTGGCGCAGGACGCGCCGCAGGGCGCGCTTGAACGAGGCGGTGTCCATGCCCACTTCGCGCTGGTTGATCGCCGAGCGTTTGTCGGAGTGCACGAACTCGATCGGGTCCTCGATCGTCACGATGTGCTTGCTCATCGTGTTGTTCATGTGGTCGATCATCGCCGCGAGCGTCGTCGACTTGCCCGAGCCGGTCGTGCCCGTCAGCAGGACGATCCCGCGCTCCTCTTCGGCCAGCTCGCGGACGACCGTCGGCAGAGACAGCTCCTCGATCGTGCTGATGCGATGGGGGATGGCGCGGCAGACCATCGAGATCGCTCCCCCGCTGCTGGAAGGCGTTGATCCTGAAGCGGGCCACACCCTCGATTTCGTAGGAGAAGTCGACCTCGTGCTCCTGGGCGAACTCCTCGAGCTTGTTCTCGTCGAACAGCAGGTCTCGCAGCGCCTGCTCCGTGTCGGTCCGGGCGAGCTCCTCGACGCCGGCGTCGAGCGTCAGCTCTCCGTGAACGCGGAACAGGGGCGCGGAGCCGACCTTGAGGTGCAGGTCCGAGCCTTCCTTCTCGACCAGCTCACGCAGAGCCGCCTTGACATCGAACATGATCAGGATCGGCATCCGGCGCCGATCCTTGAGCGCCAGGCCGGCCCTGGACGGACGCGCGCCGGCCCTGCGCACATGTAGCAATGCTCACCAAGGTGTAATCGCCGCCTTAGCACCCTGTAATCGCGGCGTTAGAGCCCGGCGATTGACTTCGCCCAGTAATCCCCGACTCCAGGAGGTCACATGGTTTCCGAAAGCGACTCGCCACATTGGCCGCGACCGCCGCGGTCGGCGCCGGCGGCGTGGGCGCGATCGGCGTCCCGCGAGCGCACTCGCCGCCAGTCACTGGTCGAAATCCCAGTGCACGTCATACGCCAAGTCGTTCCACAAGAAGCATCCCCACGCCACGAGCAAGCAGAAGTCCGAAGCCGACAAGGCGCTCAAAGCGAAGGGCTGCACGCAGAAGGTCTGACCGACTGTCGCATGTCGGCACCCGCCGAGCGCCCGAGGCCGCGGCGCTCAGGCGGCGCCCGACGCAGCGCGCGCTCAGGGCGACGGCGACGAGGACGTCCGCCGACGTCAGGCGACGTCGCGGAGCTTCTGTGCCTCAGCCAGCGACTGCAGCTTCTTCAGCGACTGGTTCTCGATCTGGCGGATCCGCTCGCGGGTGACATTGAACGTGCGACCCACCTCGTCGAGCGTGCGCGGGTGCTCACCGCCGAGCCCGTAGCGCAGCTCCAGGACCCGCCGTTCACGGTAGGAGAGGTTCTCCAGCGCCTCGCGCAGCGCCTCCTTGGTGAGGATCTCCGCCGCCCGCTCGTAGGGCGACTCGGCCCGCTCGTCGGCGATGAACTGCCCGAACTCGGACTCCTCCTCGTCGCCCACCGGCTTCTCCAGCGAGACGGGAGCCTGGGCGGAGCGCTTGATCGAGTCGACCTCCTCCGGGTCGATCCCCGTCACCTCGGCGATCTCGTCGGCCGTGGGCTCGCGGCCCAGCTCCGTGACGAGCTTGCGCTCGGCGCGGCCGATCTTGTTCAGCTTCTCGACGACGTGCACCGGTATGCGGATCGTGCGGGCCTTGTCGGCCAGCGCCCGGGCGATCGCCTGCCGGATCCACCACGTGGCATAGGTGGAGAACTTGAAGCCCTTGCGGTAGTCGAACTTCTCCGCGGCCCTGACCAGCCCCAGCGTCCCCTCCTGGATCAGGTCGAGGAAGGGCAGGCCCTGATTGCGGTAGTTCTTGGCGATCGAGACGACCAGGCGCAGGTTGGACTCGACCATCTTCTGCTTGGCGTCGAGGTCGCCCCGCTCGATGCGCTTGGCGAGGTCCACCTCCTCCTGCGCGGTCAGCAGCCGCACCTTGCCGATGTCCTTCAGGAACAGCTGCAGCGAGTCGGTGGTCATGTCCGGCTTCAGGTCGAGCGCCGTTTTGGCTTTGCGCCGTCCGCGTTTGTCAGGCGCCCGCTCGACCTGGGCGGAGGGCGCGATCGCGGGGTCGATGTCCTCCACCAGCTCGATCTCCGAGCGCTCCAGGAATCCGTGGAGCTCTTCGACGTCGGACTCGTCCAGATCGAGCTCGGACATCGCTTTGGTGATCTCCGCGTAGGAGAGCACGCCCACCTGCTGGCCCTTGGCCAGCAGGCCCTTGACCTCATCCAGCTCCTGAAGCTCGACTACTGACATTCGTGTTTCCATTTCTTCCGTCGATCGACAACCCGGAGGCGGCCGGGGGACCCGGGGTCTATGGCCGAGATTCCTTCTCTGTCGGACACTACGGCCGCAGCCCCGCCGACGTTACAGCCATATCGGCTCACCGGCCTCTCATGCTAACGCGTCGCGGGGATAACGGACCGGTTGCCGAGCGGCTTGCAGGCGTGGCTCTCGCGGGTTGGGGGCGCCGGTGGCCTCCCGCCCCCGGAGGCCACCGGCGGGGAGCCGTCCGGCGCGGGCTTAAGCAATGATGTGCCCAGTGAGCGGGCCCAGCGAAGCCAACGGCCGCGTCGAGGTCCCCGAGGACCGATCGGGGGTGCTCGCGAACCTTCCACGGACACGCCCCCAGCGAGCCAGCGCGAGGCGAGCCGCCTCCAGGGGCCAGAGCGCCGAGGCGAAGACGGCGGCGGCCGGCAACGGCGACGTACGGGCGGCCACGACGACCCGCAAGAGCCGGGCCAAGTCGGGCACCTCTGGCGCCCGCCCGGCGAAACGTGCCGCGAGCGCCAAGCCCGACGCGAGGACCGGCGGCGCCCGTGCCGGCGCGATGCGATCGCGGCGCGAGGAGCGGGTGCCCCGTCAGGGGTTCGCCTGCGAGGAGGAGAGCGCCGTCGGCGCGGTCGCTCCCCCGGGCGGCACCGAGTTCGTCAGCACCGCCGCGGAGATCATCAGCGAGCTGGCCAAGGCCGGCATCTCGGGCGGCGAGCGACTGCTGCGCGACATCCTCTCGCGACTGCCCGGCTGAGCCTTCCAGCAGCGGAAAGGTCGCCTGAGCAGGCCATTCGCTGGACGTCCGACGCACGGGGCGTGGATATGTATACTGCCGCCCACGCCGAGCTGTCCCGGCACGGATCGGGGCAGGCGGGGGACCCGTTGCGGATCGAAGTCAGGTCCGCTGGGGCGAATCGGCCCGTAAGGGCCGTAGCGCCGCGAAGTCGCCGCGCGAGCCCGTCAGCTCACCCCGTAGGCGTCGAGTCAGATGCGTATCGCAGCCAAGACAGCCACGGTCGTGCTCACCCTCGCCACAGGCCTGGGAGCCCTCGCCTCGGGGTCCACCGCGGCCGCCTCGACCGGGGGCGCCAGCGCGCCGGCGAACCCGTCTGTCGTCCCCGCCCACAGGACCGCTGTTCGCCCGACGGAGATCGCCACCTGGTTCGGGCCGGGGTTCTACGGCCACAAGACGGCCTGCGGGCAGACGCTCACGCCGGGCGTGGTCGGCGTGGCCAACCGCACCCTTCCCTGCGGCACCCTCGTCAAGGTCGCCTACCACGGGCACGCGCTGACCGTCCCGGTGCTCGATCGTGGCCCGTACAGCCACATCGGCGCCAACTGGGATCTGACAGCCGGCGCCGCCGCCGCCCTCGGCATCACCGAGACGGTCAGGATCGCCACCAGGGTCGTCGGCATCACCGCCAACTCGCCCGATCTCGGACTCCCCGCCACGCCCGCCGCCGCGGTGATCGCCGGCGGCGCGCTGGCCGGCTGAGCGCCCGCCCGGCTCAGGCCCGCTGGTCGGCGCCCCGCCCGGCGCCCGACCTGGCCTCCCAGCGGGCCGCATAGAGCCCGACGTCGGCGTGCGCCGCCAGCGCCGAGGCCTGCCTGCCGTCCTCCGGGCAGACGGCCGTGCCGCTGGCCACCACGACGGTCGCGCCCCGCGGCGCGAGCGCAGCGAAGACGGCGTGCTCCAGCCGGGATGCCAGCGCGTGCGCGCCGATCCGGTCGGCACGGGGCACGAGCAGCCAGTAACGCCCGGGGCGCTCGCGCGTCAGGGTGCCGCCGCCGGCCTCGCGCAGCTCGCTCGCGAGCACACGCTCGAGCTCCCCCCACTCCTCCCCGCGCGCCCGCAGGCCGTCGACTTCCATCAGCACGACGGCGAACGGCAGCCCGTCGAGCTCGAAGCGCTCGAGCTGGCGGCCGATCGATCCGATCCACGCCGCCGGCCCCTCCCCCTCGCCGCGCGCGTCGCGAATCTCGATCTCGGCGACCGTGGAAGGAACCGGGCGCTCCGCCTCCTGCGCGGCGGCGGGCGCCGAGGGACGGCGCTCGTCGACGATCGCGATCCGCCCCTCGGTTCCCGCCCGCGCTCGGTCACCGGCCGCCGCGCCGGGCGCCGAGGGGGCCGGCTCTCCCACTGGCTCGGAGGAGTCGCCTGGCATCGCCGCCAACGCCTCGGCCGCCAGCGCGGCGCAGACGTGTGCGAGACGATCGCCGGCATCGATCAGGCGGCGCGCGCGGACCGTGTCCAGGGGAGGACCGATCTGGTCGAGCAGCAGCTCGAGGGTCGCGCCGCGGAGCGCCTCGAGCGCGGCCACGACCGCGCCTCCATCGCGCGCGCCGGCCAGCGCGGCCGACCGCGGACCGTAGGCGGCCGTCGGCTCGCGCCCGCCGGCGGAAGCCGCTCCCAGCAGACGGTCGAGGTCCTCTTCGGAGCTGAGCGCCCGCAGCAGCTGCTCGCATAGCGCCGGCGCCTGCGTGGCCAGGTCCTCCAGCGGAATCTGGGCCAGCGCGTCGAGAGGACGCGCGAGGATCAGCGCCACGGCCCAGCGTCGCGCCAGCTCGCCGCTGCGCTGGAGCAGCGCCTCGAGCGCGAGGTCCGCCACCGGGCGGGGCCGCGACTGCACCTGCGGGTCGGTTCCCCCCCTCGGCTTGAGCGCTCGTCGACCATCCACGTTGAATAGCAGCAGGCGGGGACGCGATCCGCACCGCCGCGGGCCGCGGGGATAGCCTGCACCTCCGGTGCCCGGGATGGAGCGGATATGACGGGGGTGTGGATCGCCCTTGCGGTCGTCGTCCTGGCGGTCGGGGCCCTGGCCGCGTCGCTGACTCTCCGTGCGCGTGCGCGCCCGGGGGCCGGTGCGCCCGGGGTGATCGAGAACATCAGCGACTCGACCTCCGTCGACCGGGACACGGGCGCCGTGCGCTCGGTTCAGCGCGCCGACCTGCTGATCGACGCGAAGGCGCTCGAAGGCATCTGGACGCCGATGCACCTGGAGCGCCTCGCCCGCACCTACT
The DNA here is from genome assembly GCA_963760785.1 of uncultured Solirubrobacteraceae bacterium. GTDB lineage: Bacteria > Actinomycetota > Thermoleophilia > Solirubrobacterales > Solirubrobacteraceae > Palsa-744. Next base: position 294,294 of record CAVXEL010000005.1, read on the forward strand.
GGCGGTTCCTGACGAGAGTCACGCTCGGGCTGATCCGTGTCCGCTATTCCGAGCAGGGCCGGGCCGTCGTGCTGCTCTCCGAGCCGCTGCGGCTGCTCACGTTCAAGCCGCCCGAATACGAGATGGACGCGACCCACGGGCTGGTCCGCTGGCGCATCGAGCGCGGTCTGCTCGTCGCCAGGCGGGGCCGTCACGACCCCGGCTACCTGCAGATCGAGGTCTCGAGGAAACCTGGCCCCGAACCCTCGACCGAGGCGCTTCACGTGGAGGTCGCAGTCGTCAACTTCTATCCCGCGATCGCCTCGGGCCTGAGCCTTCGCCTGTACAACGCCACGCAGTCGCGCATCCACGTGATCGTCAGCTACGGCTTCCTGCGCTCACTCGCCAGGCTCGACCTGGCCGAGTCGCGCGTCGGGCGCTTCGGGGGCGCGCACGGCGGCAGCTGAGCCGCCGACGGCTCGGCGCGGCCCAGCCTCAGCTCGGCCCGAGCGCGTCCGTGCCCCCGGGCAGCCTCACGACCGGCTCGTGGGGCTCGAGCCCGACCGTCGCGATCAGCCGCGCCAGCCCGAGGTAGTTGCCGATCACCAGCAGGAGCTCGATCACCTGCCGATCCCCCAGCCGCATGCGCAGGGCGGCCAGCGCCTCCTCGCCCGCCGCGCCCTGCTGGACGACTTCGCGCGTGAAGGCAAGCACGGCCGACTGGTCCGGGCCATGTGAGTCCTCGCCGTCACGGTCGGCATCGACCGCCGCGATCTGGGCGGGGCTCGCCCCGAAGGATTCGGCGATCGGCACGTGCTGGCCCCACTCGTAGTCGGAGCCGGACAGGTGCGCGACCTGAAGGATCGCGAGCTCGCGCAGCAACGGGTCGAGCTCGAGCTTGCGCAGCAGCGTGTTGCTGTAGCGCAGCCACGGCTCGAAGGCCGTGTCCGCATGGGCGATCACCCGCAGCAGCGCCAGCGGCGTGTCGGCGATCACCTCGCGGATCGGCTCGGGTGCGCTGTCGGGCTCGCGATATGGCAGGCGGGGCATCGCGGGTCGGCCTCCGTTCGTGCTTCGGGCGTGGGAAGTCGTGATCCTACCCGCGCCCGGCGGCCCCGCTCAGGCCCCTCCGGCGCCGTAGGGCCCCGGCTTCGGCCGGGGACGTCCGCCGGGCAGCGCCAGCCTCAGGATCGTGCGGTGCACCGTGCCGAGCTGGCGGTGCAGCGGGCCGGTGTTGTAGGGCAGCCCGTAGCGGCGGCAGATGTCACGGACGCGCGGGGCGATCTCCGCGTAGCGGCTGGAGGGCAGGTCGGGGAACAGGTGATGCTCCACCTGGAAGCTGAGGTTGCCCGACAGGAGGTGGAACAGCGGCCCGCCGTCGATGTTGGCGGCGCCGAGCAGCTGGCGGACGTACCAGCCGCCGCGCGTCTCCTCGGCGACCTCGGCCTCGCTGAAGGTGTAGGTCTGGTCGGGGAAGTGGCCGCAGAAGATGATCGAGTGGGCCCACACGTTGCGGACGATGTTGGCCGTGAAGTTCGCCGCCAGCGTCGATCTGAACGTTCGTCGCGCGGCGCTGGGGCCCGAGATCGCCCCCTCGAGCCCCGCCGAGAGCGCTGGGAAGGCGATGTAGTCCTTCACGATCTGCCGGCGGGCCTTGAGGCCGATCGCCTTCAGCTCGGCCAGCGCCTGCGCCTTGGACTTCTCGCCCGCCCGGATCGCGTCGGGGTTCATGTCGTGGAACGCCACCCCCCACTCGAAGAAGCCCATCAGGAGCAGGTTGTAGAGCGGCTGCAGCAGGTAGACGGGATGCCACTTCTGATGCGGGTCGATCCGCATGATGTCGTAGCCGAGGTCGCGATCCTTGCCGCGGATGTTGCTGAACGTGTGGTGCTCGTAGTTGTGGGAGTGCCGCCAGGCCTCGGCAGGCGAGGCCGTGTCCCAGTCCCAGTTGCGGGAGTTGATGTCGGGGTCGTTCATCCAGTCCCACTGCCCGTGCATGATGTTGTGGCCCAGCTCCATGTTCTCCAGGATCTTCGCCACCGAGAGCATCGCCGTTCCCGCCAGCCGGGCGGGACGTCGGCGGGAGAACAACAGCGCCACGCGAGATGCGAGCACGAGCTGGCGGTGCAGCCGGATCGTCGCGCGGATGTAGCGGGCGTCACGGTCGCCGAGATCGGCACAGATGTCGTCGTGGATCGCGTCGAACTCGCGCCCGAGCGCCTCGATCTGCTCGGGCGTCAGACGGGCGAGCGGGCTCTGCGGCTCGCCGGTGATCGGGGCGGAGCGGTCGGTGAGTGTTGCTGACATGGCCCTGTTCCTTTCCCGGTTGAGAGGGATGGGTTTGCGCGTGGTTGCTCAGAGGTCGATCTCGACCGCGCCCTCGGGCGCGTTCACACAGGTCCGGAGCAACTCCCCGGCCTGGCCGTGCACTTCTCCCGTCCGGAGGTCCCTGACACGACCGGAGCGCAGCCGCCCGACGCAGCTGTGGCAGATGCCCATCCGGCAGCCGAAGGGAAGCGGCGCGCCCGCCTGCTCGCCCGCCACGAGGATCGCCTCCGAGCCGTCGCTGACGGCCTCCAGGCCGCTGGAGCAGAATCGGATCGAACCGCCGGAGCCGTGTTCACCGGCGCCGATCAGCTCATCGGGCTGGAAATGCTCGTGGTGCAGCCGGGAGGTGTTCCCCTCGCGTTCGAAGTGCTCTTTGAGCGCCGCCAGCAGCCCGGCGGGGCCGCAGATGAACGTCTCGCGCTCGCGCCAGTCGGGACAGATCCGGTCGAGCTCGACCGCCCGCAGTCGCCCCTCGGTGGCGCTGTGGCGCTCATCCAGGCGATAGCCCGGCTGCCGCTGGTCGAGCCCGCGAAGCTCCTCGCCGAAGATCGCCGTGCCTGGCTCGCGCGCGCAGTGGATGTGCGTCACGTCGCGCAGCGCACCGGCGCGCTCGAGGCTGCGCAGCATCGCGACGATTGGCGTGATGCCGCTTCCGGCGCTGACGAACAGCAGCCGCTCGGGGACCGGGTCGGGCAGCACGAAGGTCCCTTCGACGCCGCCCAGGCGGACGATCGCCCCCGGTCGCAGCCGTTCGCAGAGGAACGGCGAGACGACCCCGCTGGGGAGCAGCTTCGGGGTGATCGAGATGCAGCCGTCGGGACGGCCGGGGTCCGAGGTCAGCGAGTAGGCGCGCCAGTGGTGCTTGCCGTCGACCTCGATGCCGAGGCGGACGTACTGGCCGGCCCTGTGACCGGGCCACTCCCAGCCAGGCTTGATCAGGACGGTCACGGCGCCGGGCGTCTCGCGCCTGATGTGCTCGACGCGGCCCCGCAGCTCCCGGGTCGACCACAGAGGGTTGACCATCTCCAGGTAGTCGTCGGGCAGCAGCGGCGAGGTGAAGGATCTCGCAAGCGCCAGCGCGCGACGCGCCATTGCGGGGACCTGCGGGGTGGCGCCACGTTCAGCCATGTCAAGCGCGGGGTGGGATATCGACTCGGCCGTTCATGCCCTGAGTCGATGTTACCTGATTTGAGGGCACGTCAAACATGGTAACCTCGGATGGAGGATGAGCAGCGTGAGCAGGGACACGGTGGAGGCCGATGCGTCGGCCCCGCCCTCCGATCTGACGATCGAGCAGCTTGCGGCGGAGGTCGCGATGTCGGTGCGGAACATCCGCAACCACCACTCCCGCGGGCTGCTGGCGCCGCCGGAGGTGCGGGCGCGGATCGGCTACTACAACGCCGACCACGTGGCGAGGCTGCGCCTGATCCAGGATCTGCAGGCTGACGGCTTCAATCTCGCAGCGATCGAGCGGCTGCTCTCCGGCCCCGATGGCCTGGCAGCGAGGCTGCTGGGGCTGCGGGCCGCGGTGACAGCGCCGTTCGACCCCGAGAAGCCAGAGGTGCTGACCGCCGAGGAGCTCGAAGCGCGGTTCGGGCAGGCCGACGCGAAGGACCTCGAGCGGATCCGCCGCCTGCGTGTCCTGGTGCCCCTGGGCGAGGACCGCTTCGAAGTCACCAGCCCGGCCCTGCTGGCAGCCGCCGAGCAGGTGATGGCGCTGGGCATCTCGCTGCACACCACCCTGGGGCTGGTCGAGCGGGTCAACCGCGACTGCGACTCGGTCGCGCGCTCCTTCGTGCGCCTGTTCCTCAAGGAGCTGTGGGAGCCCTTCGAGCGCGCCGGACAGCCGGAGGAGCGCTGGGACGAGCTGATCGAGGCCGTCGACTCGCTGCGCCCGCTCGCCTCGGAGGCGCTCCTGGCTCTGTTCAAGCTGCGGATGACCAGCCAGCTCGAGGAGGCTTTCGGCAAGGTGATCGAGCACCAGGCCAAGCGCCGCTGAGGCGTCCCGCCCCCCTGGAGGCCGGGCGGACTAGTTACTTGCCCCGGAAATAGTCGTTGGTCTGTCCGGCTTGATTAAGGAATTGGTCCTGCAAATGGGCTGGTTTCTGATCGAGGAGGATGCGGATGTTGCGGCTGTCGGAGGGGCAGGTCGAGTCGTTGTGGGACGAGGTGTTGCCGGGCGAGGTGCGGGAGCTGCCGGAGGATCTGGCGGCGCTGGATGTCCTGTTGCGCGATCCGGAGCTGCTTGCGCCGATCGCGTCAGTTTGGCGCCCAGAGACGGTGTCGCAGGGGCGTCCGACGATCCCGATCGAGCTGTATGTGCGCTTGATGGTGGTCAAGCAGCGCACGGGTTGGGGATACGAGACGCTGGTCAGGGAGGTCTCGGACTCGCTGCACCTGCGCCGCTTCTGTCTGATCGCGCTCGGCGAGCGAGTGCCGCACGAGTCGACCGTGCGCAAGCTGACCCGTCGGCTCGGAGGCGCGGTGGTAGACGAGCTGACGCGCTGTGTGATCGCAAAGGCCCAGCGCGAGACGCGCTTCAGGGTCAGGGCGGTGAGGATCGACTCGACGGTCGTGGAGGCCGACGTGCGCTACCCGAGCGACGCCGCGTTGAGCCTGGACGGAGCGAGGACGCTGGCGCGAGAGGCACGCAAGCTGCTGGCACTGGTCGGCGGGGACGCCGGGCGGGTGCAGAATCGCAGCCGAGCACTGGGGCGGCGCATGCGCGCGATCTCGCGCACGATGGGACGGCGCACCGGCGAGCGCAAGGAGCAGGTGCTGGCCCTGACAGAGCAGGCCGGGGAGTTGTTGTCGCGTTCGGTGCGCGAGGCCAGGAGACTGGCGCTCGCAGCTCGCGCACGGGCGCGCGGCCGCGGCGCACAGCGCGAGCTGCAGGTGATCGCGAGGCTGGAAGAGCTCGCAGACCGCTCCGAGCGCGTCACAGGGCAGATCAAACTCCGGATCGCCGGAAAGCCGATCTCCGAGCGGCTGGTGTCGATGTTCGATCCCGACGCCCGTCCGATCCGCAAGGGCAAGCTCGGCAAGCCCAACGAGTTCGGCTACGTCGCCCAGATCTGCGAGGTCACGCCGAACACCAGGCGCGGAGCAAGGGGGTTCATCCTGCCGGCGTCGACCAAGCTCGGCAACCCGCGCGAGAATCAGCTGCTGCCGGACACGACCAGCGAGTTGAAACGGCTCGGGCTCAAGCCGCGGGAGGTCGCGCTCGACGGCGGGTTCGAGCAGCGACCTACCGCCGAAGCTCTGCACGAACTCGAGACCGATCGCGTGTTCATCGCTGGCCGCCAACAACCCGGGTCGCGAAGAACACAGCGACGACTCGGCCGCTACCGCACCGGGGCGGAGGGCCGCATCAGCCACCTCAAGCGCAGCTACGGGCTACGGCGATCCCGCCTGAAGGGACAAGCCGGAATGAGAACCTGGACCGCCTGGGCGATCCTCGCCTACAACCTTGACACGCTCGCCATCCGGACCAGATGAGAGCATCAACACCGCTCGATCAGAGCAGAAAACCATTTGCCCGGAACGGCCGTGTTCGACAACGAGCACGGCCGTTTTGGTTCAGCCGTTTATCCGGGGCAAGTAGTTAGTAGCGCCCGCCGCCGACGGCCCGCAGCTTCGCGCGGTCGTGCGTGGCGGTGATGCGCCTGATCGTGCCCGAGCGCGTGCGGGTGACGAGCGATTCGGTGCTCGCGCCCCCCGCGCTCGGGTAGCGCACGCCCTGCAGAACGTCGCCGTCGGTGACACCCGTGGCCGAGAAGAACACGTCCTCGCCGGCCACCAGGTCGTCGCGGTCGAGCACCCGTTCGAGGTCGTAGCCGGCATCCAGGGCGGCCCGGCGCTCGTCCTCGTCGCGCGGCCAGAGCCTGCCGAGAAGCTGGCCGCCGATGCACTTCACCGCCGCCGCGGAGATAACGCCCTCGGGAGTGCCGCCGATCCCCCAGAGCAGGTCCACGGGAGAGCGCTCGGTGACGGCCAGCAGCGATGCCGAGACGTCGCCGTGGGGGATCAGCCGCACGCGTGCCCCCGCCTCTCGGATCGCGGCGATCCCCTCCTCGTGACGGGGCCGGTCGAGGACCACGACCGTCACATCGCCCACCGAGCGAGCCTTGCGGGCCGCGATCAGCCCTACGGTCTCCCCCAGCGGCCTGTCGAGGTCGAGCAGATCGGCGATCTCCGGCGCCCCGGCCATCTTCTCCATGTACACGCACGGACCGGGGTCGAACATCGTGCCCCTGGCCGATAGAGCGATCACGGCCAGCGCGCTCGGCATGCCATGGGCGGCCAGGGTGGTGCCCTCCAACGGGTCGACGGCGATGTCCACCTGGGGCGGGGAGCCGTCGCCGATCTGCTCGCCGTTGTAGAGCATCGGCGCCTCGTCCTTCTCCCCCTCGCCGATCACGACGACGCCGTCCATCCTGACCGAGTGCAGCATGTGGCGCATGCCGTCCACCGCGGCCTGGTCGGCCGCCTCCTTGTCTCCCCTGCCCACCAGCGGGGCCGTCGCCAGCGCGGCCGCCTCGGTCACCCGCACCATCTCTAGCGCCAGGTTGCGATCGGGTAGCTGGGAAGCGGAGTCTGCGTTCACGGGCGCGGGAAACCTATACCAGGGACGAGGCCACTACGATCGTGGCGTGAGCGACCACGACCTCGCCGTCGGACCCCGGATACCGGGTGCTCTCCGGACCGCAGTCGAGCAGAAGGTCGCGCTCGCCGGTCACGACGAGGTCGCCAGCCGGCTGAGGGACCGGGACCCCACGCTGTGGGCACAGCCGGGCACCCCCGAGGTGGCCGACCGGCTGGGCTGGCTGACGATCGCCGAGGAGATGCTCGGCCGGCTGAGCGAATACGAGAGCTTCGCCGAGCAACTCGCCAGCGAGGACTACGCCGACGTGGTCCTGCTCGGCATGGGCGGCTCCTCGCTCGCGCCGGAGGTGCTGCGCCGGTGCTTCAGGCGCCGGCCCGACCGTCTCGCGCTGCACGTCCTTGACTCCACAGACGCGGCGACGATCCGGGCCGTCCAGGACGCCGTGGATCTCGAACACACGCTCTTCCTGGTCTCCTCGAAGTCCGGCGGCACGATCGAGCCTCTTTCGCTGTTCGCCCACTTCTGGTCGCTGGTCGGCGACGGGAGGAGCTTCGTCGCGATCACCGACCCGGGCTCGGGCCTGGAGAGGCTCGCCGCCGAGCGCGGCTTCCGGCGGACCTTCCACGGCGATCCCGAGATCGGCGGGCGCTACAGCGCGCTGTCGCCCTTCGGCATGGTGCCGGCCGTGCTGATGGGAGTGCACATCGAGTCCCTGCTCCGTGGGGCCGGCGAGGCCTGGAGCACCGAGGTCGAGGACAAGACGGCCTCTGCCACCCACCTGGCCGGAGTCTGGCTCGGAGCCGCGCTGAGCGCGCTCGCACAGAACGGCAGGGACAAGCTCACCTTCGTGATCTCCAAGACCCTGCCCGGCCTCGGCCTGTGGCTCGAGCAACTGGTCGCCGAGTCGACCGGCAAGCACGGCACGGGCGTGCTGCCGGTCGCCGACGAGCCGCTCGGCCCGCCCACGGTCTACGGCGAGGACAGGGTGTTCGCATACCTCCCCGACATCAGCGCACCCGACGCCGAGATGGACGCCCGCGTAGATGCCCTCGCGGAGGCCGGCCATCCCCTGATCCGGATCCCCACTCGCGGGCCGGTCGACCTCGGCCGCGTGTTCATGCTCGCGGAGCTCGCCGTCGCCGTGACCGGCTGGGGCCTTCAGATCAACCCCTTCGACCAGCCCAACGTCCAGCAGGCCAAGGATGCGACCAACCGCGTCCTGAAGGGGTACGAGCAGTCAGGCGAGCTGCCCCCGATCGAGACCGCCGACGACGCCGCCCTGCGCGAGCTTCTGCTGAGCTCGGGCCCGCCGTCGTATGTGTCGCTGATGTCCTATACGCAGCCGCTCCCCGAGTACGACGCCGCCGCGAGTGAGCTGCGGGAGGCGATCCGCGCCGCCCACTGCGCCACGACGACGTTCGGCTACGGACCGCGCTTCCTGCACTCCACCGGCCAGTTCCACAAGGGCGGCCCGAGAACAGGTCGCTTCCTGCAGCTGCTGCACGACGGACCGGACGACGTGGAGATACCGGGCGCCCCCTACACCTTCACGACGCTCAAGGAAGCCCAGGCGATCGGCGACCTGCAGACGCTGCGCGAGCTCGGCCTTCCCGCCGAGCGCGTGCGGCTGCAGGGCGAGGATCCCGTGGGCGCCCTGCGCGCCCTCACCGCAAAGATCAGGGAGCAGACATGACGCAGATCGGTTTCGTGGGGCTGGGCAAGATGGGCGGCAACATGGTTCACCGCATCCGGCGCGACTCCGAGCACGAGGTCGTCGCCTTCGACTTCGACGAGAAGGCCGTCAAGCAGGCCGCGCGCAACGGCGCGGTCGGCGCGAGCACGCTGAGGGAGATGGTGCGCAGGCTCCAGCCGCCGCGCATGGTCTGGATCATGGTCCCCGCCGGCGCCCCCACCCAGGAAACGGTGGACAAGCTGGCGAAGCTGCTCGATAGCGGCGACATGATCGTCGACGGAGGCAACTCGAAGTGGACCGAAGACAAGACGCGCTCGACCCAGCTCAAACGCGCCGGGATCGAATACGTCGACGTGGGCGTCTCCGGAGGCGTGTGGGGACTCGAACTCGGCTACTGCATGATGGTCGGCGGACCCCCGAAAGCGGTCAGACGGCTGGCCCCGATCCTCGATGTCCTCGCCCCCGAGACCAACGAGCAGAGCGTTGCGGCGATCGGCCCGCGCGGATGGCTGCGGTTCGGGCCCTCCGGCGCCGGCCACTACGTGAAGATGGTCCACAACGGCGTCGAGTACGGCCTGATGCAGGCCTACGCCGAGGGCTTCGACGTGTTCGACAAGTGCGAGTACGAGCTCGACAATGCCAAGATCGCCCACCTCTGGGGGCAGGGCTCGGTCGTGCGCTCCTGGCTGTGCGAACTCGCCGCTCGGGCCTTCGAAGCCGACGGCAACGACCTCGGCGAGATCGAGGGCTACACCGAGGACTCCGGCGAGGGTCGCTGGACGATCGAGGACGCGACCGCCCACGACGTCCCCACCCCCGTGATCACAGCCTCGCTGTACTCCCGCCTGCGCTCGCGCGGAAACGGCGACTTCGCCGATCGCGTGCTGGCGGCACTGCGCAACCAGTTCGGGGGGCACGCAGTCAAGAGCGCCCCCGCCGCCCCGGGCGGATCGTCGGGAGCGCCGCCCAAGGCGCAGCGGAGCGGGGGTCGCTGAGGTGGCCGTCGCGGCGGGGCGGCCCGACGAGCTGCAGGAGAACCCCCTGGTCGCCGGCCTCGAGCGCCTTCCCGTCGCCCCCACCACGCTGGTCATCTTCGGCGCCACCGGCGACCTGGCCCGCCGCAAACTGGTTCCCGCGCTCTACAACCTCGCCCACGAGGGCGCGCTTCCGGAGCGCTTCCACCTCGTCGGCATCTCCCGCAAAGAGAAAACCGACGAGGAATTCCGAGAGGAGTGCGAGGAGGCGATTCGCCGCTTCTCGCGACGCACGCCCGACCCGGACGTGCTCAAGGCGCTGCTGAGCAACGTCAAATATGTCGCGGGGACCTTCGACGAGGACGCCGTCTACAGCCACCTTGCGAAGTGCCTGGATGAGTTCGAGCTGGAGGCAGGCGAGCCGCTGAACCGGGTCTTCTATCTGTCGACCGCCCCCAACTACTTCCCCGTGATCGTCGGGGAGCTGGGACGCTCGAAGCTCTCGGCGCACGACAAGGCCGAAGTGCGCGTGGTCATCGAGAAGCCGTTCGGCACGAATCTCGAGGAGGCCCACGAGCTCAACCGCCGCGTGCTGTCGATCTTCGACGAGAGCCAGGTCTACCGGATCGATCACTACCTGGGCAAGGAGACAGTCCAGAACATGTTGGCGTTCCGGTTCGCCAACGGCATGTTCGAGCCGCTGTGGAACCGCAACTACATCGACTCCGTCCAGATCACCGCGGCGGAGGACCTCGGCATAGGCTCGCGCGCCGACTACTACGACAAGGCCGGCGCCCTGCGCGACCTGATCCAGAACCACATGCTGCAGCTGCTCTGCCACGTGGCGATAGAGCCGCCCGTCAGCTTCACCGCCGAAGAGGTCCGCAACGAGAAGGTCAAGGTGCTGCAGGCCATCCCCCGACCCACACCCGAGGCGATCCCGCAGATGGCCGTGCGCGCCCAGTACTCCCGGGGCCACGCCGGCGGCGAGGATGTACCCGGCTACCTGGAAGAGCCGGGCGTTCCGCCGGACTCCACGACCGAGACCTACGCGGCGCTGCGCCTGGAAGTCGACAACTGGCGCTGGGCGGGGGTGCCCTTCTACCTGCGCACCGGCAAGCGCATGGCGCGCAAGGTCACCGAGATCACGGTGACGCTCAAGCCGGTCCCCCACCTGGCCTTCAGCCAGAGCGGCTCGCTGGGGGTGCAGCCCAACCAGCTGGTGCTGACCCTGCAGCCGAACGAGGGTGTCTCGCTCCGGCTCGGCGCCAAGATCCCGGGCACCCGCATGATCATCAGGCCGGTCAACATGGAGTTCCTCTACGGGACGGCCTTCCTCTCGCAGTCCCCAGAGGCCTATGAGCGGCTGATCACCGACGCGATGCGCGGCGACGCGACGCTCTTCACCCGCAACGACGAGGTCGAGGCGCAGTGGCAGATCTGCGACCCGATCGTCAAATACTGGGAACAGACCCCCGGACCGCTGCCGACCTACGAAGCGGGCTCCCAGGGTCCCGTCGAGGCCAACGGCCTGCTGCGCGAAGGCGATCGCTGGCGCGCGATCTGATGAGCCGCTCGGACTCGGTCTGGAGCGCACAGGGCACGACCCCCGACGCGATCGAAGCAGCGCTGCGCCAGCTTCTGATCGAGGCGCACAGCGCCCGCAACGACGTCGTCGCGGCCCGCGTGCTCAACATGATCGCCTTCGTCGATCGGGAATGGAGCGGCGAGATCGCCAACCGGCTTCGCGGCGTGGGGCGCTATCACGCTTCGCGGCTGGTGGTGCTCGCCTACGAGCCGAAGCGCACCCGGCTCGACGCGCGGGTGACGATCTCCATCGATGAGAGCGGCACGCCCGGCGAGCTCTCGCTGCTGCGCGAAACCGTCGTCGTCGAGCTGGGCGACCGCCACCTCGACGACCTGCTCACGATCGCCGACCCGCTCGTCATCACCGACCTGCCGACGCTGCTGTGGTCGCCGCACGGCCACCACGAGATCATCGCCGAGCTGCTGGCGCTCGCTCAGGCCGTGCTCGTCGACTCCGTCGAGGAGCCCGACGTCGCCGAGGCTCTCGACCGGGCCTCGGCCCTCAGCGAGCAGGCCTACGTCGTCGATCTCGCCTGGCTGCGCTCGACGCCGTGGCGAGAGCGCGTCGCGGCGATGTTCGACCCGCCTTGGCTGCGCCCCGAGCTGGGCCTGCTGTCGGCAGTCACCGTCCGCCATCACCCAGACTCGACCGTCGCCGCGGCGCTCCTGGTCGGATGGCTGGCTTCACGACTGCAATGGCAGCCGGGCCGCCTGGTGAGCCATGGACAGGAGCTGACCGGCACCGCCCACGTGAGCCGCCAGGATGTCGAGCTGCGGCTGCAGACCGCGCCCGAGCTGCTGGTGCCGGGCCTCGAGGGCCTGACGATCGAGACGGCCGCCGGTCACCGCCTGCGGCTCGACCGCGGCCCCGGAGGCCTGCGGGCGCGCTTCTCCGGACGGCGCGAGCCCGACCGCGAGTGGACGATCCCCGGCGCCTCCCGCGGCGAGACAGGTGTGCTCGGCGAGGGGATTCGCCAGGCGCTGTTGCGCGACCCCACCTACATTCCCGCGCTGGACGCAGCGCGATCGATGCTGGCGTGACGCGGCTGACGACCTGCCCCGACGACGAGACCGTCGCGCAACGGGCCGCCGCTCACATCGCGCGGGTCGTCCAGCGCGCCAACCAGGAGCGAGGTGTCGCCAACATCGCGATCAGCGGCGGCACCACCCCGGGGCGCACATACGAACTGCTCGGCGGCGAACCCGACGCGCTGACGGGGGTCGAGCTGTGGTTCGCGGACGAGCGCTGCGTTGGACCCGACGACGAGCAGAGCAACTACCTGCTGGCGGCCCGGACCCTGCTCGGCGCCGCAGCGATCCCGCCGGAGCGGGTCCACCGCATGCTGGGCGAGCTGGGCCCGCACGAGGGCGCCCGGCGCTACGCCGCCGAGCTCGTCGCCCACGTGCCTCCCGCCGACGGCGGGCCGCCGGTGCTCGACCTGATCGTGCTGGGCATCGGCCCCGACGGGCACGTCGCCTCGCTGTTCCCCGGCGCGAGCACGCTCGACGCCGGCGAGGACGCGATCTGCCTGGGGGTCACCGACTCGCCCAAGCCGCCGCCGGAGCGGATCACGCTCAGCCTGGCGGTGCTGCGGGCCGCGCGCGGCTGCCTGCTGCTGGCCACCGGCGCCAGCAAGGCGGACGCGGTCAACGCGATGCTCGGCGAACCCACTCGCCACGTGCCCGCCAGCCTGCTGGCCCGGGAGCGCCTGACGGTGATCGTCGACGACGACGCCGCCCCCGATCCGCCGCCGCGATGAGCTGGGCGAGCCGGGCCGCATCCGACGGGCACGCGCTGCTGGTGCGCCACACCGAGACCCAGTGGACCCTCGACGGACGCCACACCGGGCGCAGCGACATCCCCCTCACCCCGGCCGGACGGGAGGCCGCGCTGGCGCTCGGCCGGCGTATCGCCGGCCTGGGCCCCGCGCTGGTGCTGGTCAGCCCCTCGCTGCGAGCCAGGGAAACCTGCGAGCTGTGCGGCCTGGCCGATCGGGCGCAGGTCCGCGAGGACCTGCACGAGTGGGACTACGGAGACTACGAGGGGCTGACAACCGCGCAGATCCTGGCGCGCCGCCCCGGCTGGAACATGTGGCGAGACGGGTGCCCCGGCGGCGAGGACGCCGCGGCGGTGGGGGCGAGAGCCGATCGGGTCATCGCCGAGCTGAGGCGGACGAGCGGCACGTGCGCGGTGTTCTCGCACGGGCACGCGCTGCGCGTGCTCGGCGCGCGATGGATGGAGCTCGCGCCGCAGCAGGGCGAGCACCTCGGCCTGTCGACGGGCGCCGTCTGCCTGCTCGGCTTCGAGCACGGCGCCAACGTCCTCGCCCGCTGGAGCGAAGTCGGCGAATAGGCCAGGCGCGCGGCGTGAGTGGACGCGTAACGCGGGGCAGGGCCGTGGAGACTGTTCCTCGAGCAGTGGCGCCGGCCGACACCGGCTAGAGTGACCCCAGCACAGCCTGCTGATGGCAGTCCGCACGGCAAAGACCGACTCTCTCCCCTCAGACGCCGAGCAGGTGCTCCGCGCGATGGACGTGGTGCGGCAGCGAACGCTTGCGCTCGTCGCGCCGCTGAGCGACGGCCAGTTGGAGGCCGTCCATTCCCCGCTGATGAGCCCGCTCGTCTGGGATCTCGCCCACATCGCCGCCTACGAGGACCTGTGGCTCAGCCACCGGCTCGGCGGGATGCCCCTGCTTCGCGGCGAGCTCGCGGCGCTGTATGACGCCTTCGAGACCCCGCGCGCGGTCCGCGGTGAGATCGAGCTGCTCGGGCCAGCCGCCGCCCGCGAGTACATGCGCGAGGTGCGTGACCGCGCGATCGCCTCTGTCGCCGCGAGCGGGGCGGGGGACGGCGTGATCTGCGAGATGGTTCTGCGCCACGAGCTACAGCACACCGAGACGATGCGCCAGACGATGGCCCTCGCCGGGCTGCTCGCGCCCGGCGAGCCGCCTCTGAGCGCGCCGCCCGCCGGCTCCGCCAGCGGGTGGCTGTCGATCCCCCCTGGAGAGTTCGCGATGGGCGCCGGCGAGGACGTGTTCGCCTACGACAACGAGCGCCCCCGCCACCGTGTCGAGCTCGACGGCTTCCAGATCTCGAGGCTCCCCGTGACCAATGCCAGCTGGATGCATTTCAGCGAGGGAGGCGGCTACGAACGCCGCGAGTGGTGGTCCGACGAGGGCTGGGCGTGGAAGGAGGAGTACGACATCGGCCACCATCCCGCCGTGGCGGCCGGGGCCCCGGGGGCGCCAGTCTGCCACGTCAGCTGGTTCGAGGCCGACGCCTTCGCCCGCGCGCACGAGATGCGACTTCCCACCGAGGCGGAGTGGGAGCGGGCGGCGACCTGGGAGCAGCAAAGCGTTCGAGGCGAGGCGCCCGGGCAGGGCGGCCTCGAGGGCCTGGGATCGGTCTGGGAGTGGACCTCCTCGCACTTCCTGCCCTACCCGGGATTCCGCGCCCACCCCTACCGGGAGTACTCCGAGGTGTTCTTCGGCCAGGACCATCGGGTGCTTCGCGGGGGCTCGTGGGCGACCCACCCGCGTGTGGCCACCCGCACGTTCCGCAACTGGGACCTGCCCCAGCGGCGCCAGATCTTCGCGGGCCTTCGCCTGGCCCGGGAGACGCGCTGATGGCCACCTCGCCGCCGCAGCAGCAGCTGCCCGAGTCGGCGATCACGATCGACTCGCACCTCGACGGCACCCAGGAGCGCTCGCTGGCCGACGACGTGCTCGACGGCCTCACCCGACCCTTCAAGGAGCTGCCGCCCAAGCATTTCTACGATGCCCGCGGCGCGGAGCTGTTCGACCGCATCTGCGAGCTGCCCGAGTACTACCCGACGCGAGCCGAGCGGGCGATCCTCGAGTCCTCCGCCCAGATCATCGCGCAGGAGACCGGAGCGGTCGAGCTGGTCGAGCTCGGCTCGGGCACCGCAGCCAAGACCAGGGTGCTGCTCGACGCGCTCCACGCCGCCGGCACGCTGCGGCGCTACATCCCCCTGGACGTGACCGAGAACATGGTCCGCGACTGCGCCAGGGAGCTGACCGGCGAGTACCCGGGCCTGAGGGTCCATGGGGTGATCGGCGACTTCGAGCGCCACCTCGACCGTGTGCCCGTCGCCGAGGGACCGCGGATAGTCGCCTTCCTCGGGGGCACGATCGGCAACTTCCCGCCGGGCAGCAGGCGACGCTTCCTGCGCCAGATCGCCCGCCTGCTCGGACCCGAGGACCACCTGCTGATGGGCACCGACCTGGTCAAGGACCCGCGCGTCCTGGAGGCCGCATACGACGATGCCGAAGGGGTGACGGCCGAGTTCAACCGCAACGTGCTGCGCGTCCTGAACCGCGAGCTCGAGGCCGACTTCGACCCGGAGGACTTCGAGCACGTCGCCCTCTTCGACACCGAGCACGAGTGGATCGAGATGCGCCTTCGCGCCCGCCGCGAGCTGACCACTGTGATCAGGGAGCTGGACCTCGAGGTGCACTTCGAGGCCGGTGAGGAACTGCGCACCGAGATCAGCGCCAAGTTCACCCCCGAGCGACTGGAGGGAGACCTGGCCGCCGCGGGGCTCGAGCTGGCCCGCTGGCTGACCGACCCCGAGGGGCTCTTCGCCCTGACGCTGTCTCGGCGCGCCCGCGTGTAGGCTGCCGGCCATGCGGATCGAGGGGGCAGGCGCGATCGTCGTCGGGGGGGCGTCCGGGCTCGGAGAGGCGACCGCCCGCGCGCTCAGCGATCGCGGCGCGAGCGTCACGATCGCCGACGTCAACGAGGAGAAGGGCCGGCCGCTGGGCGAAGAGCTCGAGGCCGACTTCGTGACCTGCGACGTGCGCGACCAGGACCAGGTCGAGCAGGCCGTCGCGCGCGCCGCCAAGGCGCCCGGGGGGCTGCGCATCGCCGTCTGCTGCGCCGGCACCGGCTGGGCCCAGAAGGTCGCCGGCTCGAAGGGCCCGCACGACCTGCTGCCGTTCCAGACCATCATCGAGATCAACCTGATCGGCACCTTCAACGTGCTGCGCTACGCCGCCAGCGCGATGATCGCGGGCGAGCCCGATCCCGACGGCGAACGCGGCGTGTGCGTGAACACCGCCTCGATCGCCGCCTTCGACGGGCAGGTCGGGCAGATCGCCTACTCCGCGTCGAAGGGCGGCGTGGTCGGGATGACTCTTCCCGCCGCGCGCGATCTATCCCAATACGGGATCAGGGTCAACACGATCGCCCCCGGCCTGTTCGACACGCCGCTGCTGGCGGCGCTGCCCGAAGAAGCGCGCGCCGCGCTCGGCGCGGGCGTGCCGTTCCCGCGCCGGCTGGGCGAGCCCGCCGAGTACGGCCAGCTCGCCTGCCAGATCGTCGAGAACCGGATGCTCAACGGCGAGACGATCCGGCTCGACGGCGCGTTGCGGATGCCGCCGCGCTGAGCATCGGAGCTGCTCGCCCGATCAGGCCGCTGTCAGCTCGGTGGAGATCTCCGGCGCCCGCGTCAGCGTCTGCAGCACCACGCAGTAGCGCTCGGTGAGGCGCAGCAGCGAGGCGAGCTGCTCCTCGTCGGCATCGGTGTCGAGGTCGAAGCTGAGGCGGATCGAGGCGAAGCCGACGGGCGCCTCGCGGTCGACCGACAGCGTGCCGCGGAAGTCGAGGTCGCCCTCGGCGCAAACGGTCCCTCCCGCCACGGCGATCCCGAGCGAGGTGGCCACCGCGCGCAGCGTGACGCCCGCGCACGCGACGAGCGCCTCCAGCAGCATGTCGCCCGAGCACAGCAGCGTGCCGTCGCCCCCGCTGGCGGGGTGCAGGCCCGCTTCGGCGAGCGCGCGGCCGGTCCGCACGCTGCAGGTGACGCCCTCGCCGAGGGTTCCCGATGCGCTCAGCCTCACCAGCGCCGCCTGCGGATCGCGCGCGTAGCGCTCCTTGAGCGGCGCTTGCATCGCCCGCAGCTCCTCGCCGTCCACGCAGCCGATCCTAGCCGCCGGACGGTGCGCCCGTCGGGCCGGCACAGGCCGGCCCCCTCCTCGCGCGGGCGGAGCCGCGCGCGCGGATCGCCCGGGGCCGCCCGATGGGCGGCCCCGACCAGGTGCTCCCTAGCTCAGCCTTTCGACCAGCATCGCCATGCCCATGCCGCCGGCGACGCACATCGACTCGATCCCGTAGGTTCCGTCCAGCGTCTGCAGGTCGTTGATCAGCGTCGTCATGATGCGCGCGCCGGTCATCCCGAAGGGGTGCCCCAGCGCGATCGCCCCGCCGAACGGGTTGAGCTTCTCGTCGTCGATCCCCAGGTCTTCCTTGCAGGGGACGATCTGCGCGGCGAAAGCCTCGTTGATCTCGACCACGTCGATGTCAGCCATCTTCATGCCGGTGTTCTTCAGCAGCTCCTCGATGGCCGGGATCGGCCCGAGGCCCATGATCTCCGGGCGGATCGCCGCGACCGTCGAGGCGATGATCCGCACCTTCGGTGTGAGGCCCAGCTCCTGGGCGCGCTCCTGTGAGGTGATCAGGAGCGCCGCCGCGCCGTCGTTCAGCGGGCAGGCGTTGCCGGCCGTGACGGTGCCGCCCTCCCTGAACGCCGGCTTGAGCGCCGCCAGCTTCTCGACCGTCGTGCCAGGCCTTGGGCCGTCGTCCTTTGTGACCACCGTCTCGGGGATCTCGATCTCGTTGCCCTCGCGGTCCCGGTCGGTGTGCGCCGGCGCCGTCACGGCCACGATCTCCGTGTCGAAGTGCCCGGACTCCTGCGCCGCCACCGCACGGGCCTGGGAGAGCGCCGCCCACTCGTCCTGGGCCTCGCGGCTGACCTTGCAGCGATCGGCCACGTTCTCAGCGGTCAGGCCCATCGGGATGTAGACGTTGTAGAGCGAGTTCTCCGAGCCGTCCAGCAGCGGGTGGAACTGGAAGTCGGCGCCTTTGCCCGCGCGCGAGACCGCCTCGACTCCCGCCGCGACGTAGGTGTCGCCCTCGCCCGCCTTGATCGCGTGGAAGGCCATCCTCGTCGTCTGCAGCGAGGAGGCGCAGAAGCGGTTCACCGTCGTGCCGGGGACGTGGTGGTCGATCCCCGCCAGCAGTGTGGCGTTGCGGCCGACGTTGTAGCCCGACTCGCCCTCGGAGAAGCCGCAGCCCATCATCACGTCGACGATCGAGCCCGACTCGAGCTGCGGGTTGCGCTCCAGCAGCGCCCTCAACGGGACCGCAGCCAGGTCGTCCGCGCGGACCGATTTGAGTGACCCCTTCACCGCCCTTCCGATGGGCGTGCGGACGGCGTCGACAATCACGGCTTCGGGCATCGGCGGATCTCTCTCCTTGGTCGGTGGACGCGCTCCGCAGGCAGGGAGGTTGGGGCGCGAGCGCAGATCCTAGAAGATCGAGCCCAAACACGCGTTCGGGCGGGGTCCCCGCTCGCGCAGTCACCGCGCGAGCAGCCGGGCCGCCCTACAGATCCAGCGTGCTCACTCCCAGCTCGTCGAAGCCGACGTGATGGGCGAGCTCGTGGCGGACCGTCCTCGTGACCTGGTCGCGCAGCATCTCGCTGTCGTGGCCGAAGTCGCGGCGCAGCGTGTCGCGGAAGATCACGATCCGGTCGTGGACGTCGTCGCGGCTGGCGCCGTCACCCTGGTACATGCCGTACGCGCCCGCCTTGCGCCCGCCGTCGGAGATCACCACGGCCACGTGGCTCAGCGCATTGCGCAGCAGGTCGGGCAGGTCATCCAGTGCGTCGCGCACGAGCTCCTCGAAGTCCCGGTCGTCAAGGGGGTCGAGCTCCATGAAGTCGCCTTCCTCGGGATCGACCGCCAGTCCTTCGCGAGCCAGGCGCTCGGAGTGGCGGACGATCTCTTCGAACTCGCTCTCGGACTCGGGATCGCGCCATCCGGCCATCCGCACCGCGACGAAGGCGACTCCGCCCATCAGCACCGCCGCCACGATCACCCCCAGCGCCACGTCCTCCAGCGCCCTGACCGCGCCGATCGAGCTGAAGCCCTGGCCGACGACGAGCACGACCAGCCCCAGCGACATCGCCACGAGGGCTGCCACCCCGGCGCGCCGCGCAGAGCCGACCCGTGCTGGATTGGAGGGCTGGCTCATCGGGATCCTCGAGCTCCTATTTCAGCGTGCGGGCGATGACCACACGCTGGATCTCGTTGGTTCCCTCGTAGATCTGGGTGATCTTGGCGTCTCGCATCATGCGCTCCACGGGGTACTCCTTGACATAACCGTAGCCACCCAGGACCTGCACCGCCTCGACCGTCACGTCCATCGCGGTATCCGAGCAGAAGACCTTGGCCATCGAGGAGTACTTGGCCCGCTCGGGGTGGCCCTGGTCGGCCATCGCGCAGGCCTTGTACAGCAGCTCCCGGGCCGCCGCGGTGCGCGTTTCCATGTCGGCCAGCTTGAACTGGATTCCCTGGAACTCGTTGATCGGCCTGCCGAACTGCTGGCGCTCGCGCGCGTAGCCCACCGCATAGTCTGTGGCGCCCTGCGCGATCCCGACCGCCTGCGCCGCCGCGCCCAGACGGGTCCGCTCAAGCGTCCCCAGGGCGACCGACAGCCCCTTTCCGACCTGCCCGATCACGTTCTGCTCCGGCACCCTGACGTCCTCGAAGATCGGCTGCCCGGTCGGCGAGGCCCGGATCCCGAGCTTGTGCTCGAGCTTGCCGACGCTGAACCCCGGCCGGTCGGCCTCGACCACGAAGGCTGTCAGACGCCTGGTCTCCCTGTCGGTGACCGCGAAGCAGATGTAGAAGTCTGCGATGCCGAGGTTCGAGATCCAGTTCTTGGTCCCGTTGATGACCCACTCGTCCCCGTCCTTCACCGCGGTCGTTTTCATCCCCGCCGGGTCGGACCCCGCCTCGGGCTCGGAGAGCGCGAAGGCGGGGGACTGCTCGCCGCTGGCACAGCTCGGGAGGAAGCGCTCCTTGAGCTCGTCGCTGCCGAACAGCTGGATCGGCAGCGTCCCGAGCTCCTGCACCATCAGGATCAGCGCGCAGGACGCGTCGACCTTCGCGATCTCCTCGACGGCCATGTTCAGCATCAGCGTCCCCGTCCCGGTGCCGCCGTACTCGGTCGGGAAGGGAAGCCCGAGGATGTCCTGCTCGGCCAACAGCCGGCGGATGTCCCAGGGATATTCCGCCTTCTCGTCTATCTCCGCCGAACGCGGCGCGATCCTCTCGCGCGCGATCTGGCCGATCGTCGCGCAGAAGTCCAAGTGCTCCTGCGGGATCGTGTAGACGTCGCTGAGGACCTCCATGGCTCTGATCCTAGTGATGCCGCAGCGCCGCCGCAGCGCTCGTCCGCCGCGATCGCCTGCTTCGCGCGTGTCGGCCGCGCGGTGACCCTCCGATCGGGTGGGCCGCTCGGCTCCGAAGCCCGTGCAGGTGCCCCGACGCCGCTACGCTCACAGCCGTGAGCGACAGGACCACATCTTCGGAGCTCTCGCTCGATCCGGCCCGGCTGGCGGAGTGGATGCTCCAGGAGCCCGATCTGCAGGTGATCGACGTGCGCGAGAGCTATGAGCGCGAGGCCGGTCACATCGCTGGCACCCGCCACATCCAGCTGGTCGATCTGAGCGGCGAGGCGCAGACCATCGACAGTGGCCGCCCCGTCGTGTTCTACTGCCGCGTGGGGAGCCGCTCGACGATGGCCGCCCAGGCCTTCCGCACGGCCGGTTACGAGGCATACTCCCTGGACGGCGGCCTGTTGCGCTGGGCGCAGGAGAGCCGTGCGCTCTCGCCCGAGGGCGGAGCCGTGGCCGATCACTAGAGAGGAGAGCCAGATGGAGGCTTCGACCGACTACCCGAAGGTCACCCCCGGCGATGGCTGGGCTGTCGCGCACCTCGACGATCTCGGCGACGGCCCGGGCTTTCGCAAGGTCCGCAAGGGCCTCGGTGTGACCGCATTCGGCGTCAACGCGATCGTGCTGCCCGCGGGGATGGAAACCGGCTTCCACTACCACGACCAGCAGGAGGAGCTGTACTTCGTGCACCGCGGCAGCATCGAGATCGAGTTCGGCGACGGCTCCGTCCACGCTCTCGGCGAGGGTGGGCTGGCGCGGGTGGACGCCGCGACGGCGCGCAAGATCCGCAACGTCGGCGACGGCGACGCCGTCTACCTCTGCGCCGGCGGCAAGGACGGCTACATCGGTCGTGACGGGCAGGTGCCCGAGGGCGAGGAGCAGCGGGTGCGCGCGCTCCACGACCTCGACCGCCCGGCCGGGTAGCTCCGGGCGCCGGCGCCGGTGAGCGACGCCGACGAGCAGCCCGGCCGGCTGCTGCACGTCCGCGACGGGCCTTCCCTGCCGCTGTCGGAGGTCGTCCTGCGCACGAGCCGCTCCTCCGGTCCGGGCGGGCAGCACGCGAACGTCACCGCCTCACGGGTGGAAGCGATCTTCGACGTGCTCGCCTCGCCGACACTCAGCGACTCCCAGCGCGAGCGCCTGCAGGCCCGATTCGGGCCGCGCGTGGTCGCCGTCGCCCAGGACGAGCGATCCCAGAGCCGCAACCGCGAGCTCGCCCTGAATCGGCTTTCCGAACGGCTCTCCGAAGGCCTTCTCGTGCCACGCGACCGGCGCGCCACCCGGCCTACGGCCGCCTCGCGCGAGCGGCGCCTGGCGGCGAAGCGGGCGGCGTCCACACGCAAGCTCCAGCGCCGTCCGCCCGGCGAGGGCGACTAGTTGAGCAACTCCCTCACGTAGCGCTGGTGCAGCCGTCCCAGCGCGGTCTTTTCGGGGTGGAAGCCCAGCGTGCTCCACAGCCCAGCCGCCGAGGGAACCCAGGCGAGGATCAGGTAGACGCCCAGAACCAGCGAGGTCACACGCAGCCGGCGCGAGCCGGCAAGCGCGGCCATCGGCAGCACCCACAGGACATACCAGGGCAGCACCCAGCTGAGCGTCACCAGCAGCGCGACGCTCGCCCATCCGCTGGCGGCGATCGTCCGCTCGGCGGCGCCCTTGCCCCCGCGCCCGCGCCAGGCGGTCCAGCAGCACATCACCAGGGCCGCCGCCAGGGCCGCCGTCATCACCGTGTGCAGCGTTTCGCTCTCGCCGCCGAGTCCGATCGCGAGGCCGATCAGGTTCGGGACGCTGTAGCCCGTCACCAGCCGGCTCTGGGTGGAGAGGTCGGGGATGTGCAGGCCGAAAGCCAGCAGGCTGAGCGCCGCGACGACGACGCCGGCGAGCACCATCCCGATCAGCGCCTGCACCAGCGCCCGCCGGTAGCTCAGCAGCCCGGCCAGCACCACGGGGATCAGCACTCCCGCAGAGGCCTTCAGGCCGGTCGCGACGATGAACGCCGCGCCGGCCCCCAGGAGCGCCGGCGAGACCGGCACCAGCAGGCCGCGGATGCCCGGTCGCTGCTCGCGGCCGCGCTCCTGCTCGCGCGCGAGCAGCATCAGGTAGAAGCCCAGCACGATGAAGAACACCATCAGGAAGTCGTTGTGGTCTCCCCCCAGGCCCCAGACCAGCACGATCGGGTTCAACCCGACCAGCGCGATCGCCATCACCGGGTCGCGCCCGAGCAGCCGCGCCGACTTCCAGACCAGCAGGATGATGCCCAGGCTGGTCGCCGACAGCAGGACCTTCAGCGCCCAGAACGAGCCCGCCACGCCCAGCGGCACGACCAGGAAGGTGATCATCGTGAACAGCGGGCCATACGGGCTGAGCAGCTCGTGCCAGTTGCTCAGCGCGTAGCTGGGATCGCTGTGCGGCTCGACGATCGGGATCGAGGTGTACGGGTTGAGGTTGTGCACCACCTCCATGCGCCCGTAGTTGATGTAGTTGAAGAGGTCCGTCAGGGCCAGAGGCGGCGAGAGGATGAAGATCGCGTGCACCGCCAGGATCGCGCCGATCACCCACCGCGCCCGCAGCAGGCCGCTGTTGCGCAGGACCACCAGGTAGCCGATGTACATCGCCACCATCGCCCCGCTGAACAGGTACTTGAGCGTCGTCCCGTCGCCCGTCAGACTCGGCCACAGGCCGCCCAGCGGCCCGGCCATCCAGTGCGGGAAGAACTCGTTGTGGGTCGTGGGCGCGATCACGCTGGGGCGGTTCGCCGCCATCAGCACGACCAGCAGGCTGAGCACGACGATCGCCGCCAGTGCCACCACGGTGCGGCGCTGGCGGGTCGCCGTCCGCTCGCCGGCCCGCAGAGCGCGCGCCAGCCGGCCGCCGGTGGAAGCGGCGTCGGGCAGGGGGAGGGTGACCGCTTCGCCTGTCATGCCGAGCGCCATGAAGATATCCCCCCGGGAACGCAGAGGGCCCGCCGAAGCGGGCCCTGAGCAGCGTTTCTGGGCGTTTCGCTCAGATCGTCGTGACGTTTACAGCCTTGGGACCCTTGTCGCCCTGCTCGGGGTCGTAGGAGACCTTCGCGCCCTCCTGCAGCGAGCGGTAGCCCTCGCCATTGATGCCCGTGTGATGGACAAAGAGGTCCTTGTCGCCGTCATCGGGGGTGATGAAGCCGAACCCCTTGTCGTCGCTGAACCACTTTACGGTGCCAGTTGGCATTGTGTGAACTCCTCCACGGTATGTGCGGGCTGCTACGCGGAGGATGCTGCTCAGAGCTTCGACCTGCGTGCGCTTGCACTACTTTCACCGGGCCTTTCGCCCGGCCATACCGCACGACCGTAGCACGCCTGCGACCCGACGTGTTGTCGAGATGTTGTGCGCTCTCCGGCCCTCGCCGCGGGCCGTTATCCGGCCCGCCGTCGCGGGGTAGGGTTCGAGCATGAGCGGGGGAAGCGACACGACGGTGCGCCTGGAGCGCCTGCTGCCCGCGGGCGGCCCGGCCACCGTCCCCGAGCTGATCGAGGAGCTCGGGCTGTGGGAGCGTCCCGCCGAGCCCGCCGCGCGACCCCGCACGCTGCTCAACATGGTCGCGACCGTCGACGGCCGGGCGAGTCTGGGCGGGCGTTCCGGAACGATCAGCAGCCCGGCCGACCAGGCGCTGTTCCACGGCCTGCGCTCAGCTGTCGATGGCGTGCTCGTCGGCGCGGGGACCGTGCGCACGGAGCGTTACGGGCGCCTGATCCGGGCGCAGAGCGACCGGCGCCTCCGCGTCGAGCGGGGCCTGCCCGAAGAGCCCTTGGCGTGCATCGTGTCCGGGCGCCTTGCCCTGAGCAAGGACATCCCGCTGCTGCGCGAGCCCGAGGCACGCGTGGTGATCCTGACCGCCTCCGCGGCCAGCCTGCCGGCGCCCGGGGCGCAGGTCGACTACGTCAGGACGCCCGGCGCCCAGCTCGACCTGCCGGCCGCGCTGGGCGAGCTGGCCAGCCGTTTCGCCGTGCAGAGCCTGCTCTGCGAGGGCGGGCCTCACCTGGCCCGTGAAATGCTGGCGGCAGGGCTCCTCGACGAGCTGTTCCTCTCGGTCTCCCCGCTGCTCGCAGGCGGCGAGCCCGCCGGCGGGGAGGCGCTGCGGATCCTCGCCGGGGCCGAGCTGGAGCCCCCCGTCGAGGTCGAGCTGCTCGGGGCGCTGCGCAGCGGCTCGCACCTGTTCCTGCGCTACGGCGTCGTCTCGGCTCTCGATCGCGTCTCGCGAGAAACCACCGAGAGCAGCTCGCTGGCCAGCTGACGGCCCTGGCTGGCGATCCGCGGCGTCGCGGCGATGCGCACCACGACCTCCTCGCCGTCCAGCTCCTCCAGCGTGATGCGGGGCGAGTCGCGCAGCGGCGTCTGCAGCGACTTCTCGAGGACCTCCTGGAGGTCACCCGGCGTCATGCCCGCCCGCAGACGCGCGCGCAGGTTGACCGCCTCGGGCTCGCGCAGTGGCAGGATCGCGACGTTCAGGACGACGCTGTTGGGCACCATGATCGAGTCCTCGCCCGTCGCGAAGGTCGTGTAGAGCAGCCCCAGCGACGAGACGATCCCTTCGAGCTGGCCCGCCAGCGGGCCGCCCTGCAGCCGAACGCGCTCGCCGACGCGGAACGGGCGCGCGCTCAGCAGCACCGTGCCGGCAAAGAGGTTGCCCAGCGTCTGCTGCGCCGCGAGCCCGACTATCACCGCCGTGAAGGCGCCCCCCAGCGCCAGCGTCTTGGCCTGGATCCCGGCGACCTGCAGCGCCACGATCAGCGCCAGGATGATCGTCCCCAGTCGGATCAGGAAACCGACCGTTCCCGCCGTCGCCGGATCCAGTCGCCTGAACAGCGCGGGTCCGAGACCGCGGCCGACGTCCCTCGCGATCGCCCAGCCGAGGATCACCAGCGCGATCACGGTGACGATCGTGATCGGGGTTTCAACCGCCTGTTCGAGTTCCTTGTGGTGGTCGTGGCCTTCGGTGCCGAACAGCGCCACGCGGTTGTCGTAGAGCAGCACGATCCCGACGAAGAGCGGCAGCAGCACCAGCGCCTCCAGGCGCGCACGCTTGACGACCTTCGGGCTGATCTGCCGCAGCAGCCCCACCTCCTTCCAGGCCTGGCTGCGGGTCTCGAACATCTTCGGTGGGGTTCTCGGGATCGGCATCGACGGTCAATGATGGTGCAAGTCCCGCGCCGAGCCGGGATCGCACGTGCAGATCCGGCCCTCGCGGCGCCGCGGCACCCCGCGCGACGCGCTCAGGACAGCGTGTAGATCGTCATCGCCCCGCCGAAGACCAGGCAGTAGATCGCGAACGGGATCAGCGTTTTCGTCTTGAACCAGCGCATCAGGAAGGCGACCGTGAAGACAGCCGTGATGGCGGCCGTGACGCACGCGACGAGCGCTTGGCCGCGGATCCCGTTGCCGAGATGGCCCAGCAGGTCCGGCAGCTTGAAGAGCCCCGCCGCCAGGATGATCGGCGTCGCCAGCAGGAACGCGAAACGAGCCGCGTCGCTGTGGTCCAGGCCACGGGCCAGGCCGGTGCCCATCGTCACGCCGTCGCGGCTGATTCCCGCGACGAGCGCGGTCGACTGCGCCAGCCCGACGACCACCGCCTCGCGGTACTCGAGCGTCGAGAGTTCGCGCCCTCCGTCCGGCTTCGCGCCCTCGCGGATCGCCAGTTCGCGCACCTCCGCACGACGCCTGAAGCGCTCGGCGGCGATGAGGATCAGGCCGTTGACCATCAGGAAGATCGCCGCCACTTCCGGCTTTGCCGTCAGCGTGCGCAGCTGGTGCTCCAGCGCGAGGCCGATCACTCCCGCCGGAATGCTCGCGATGATGATCAGCCACGCCAGGCGCTCGGTCGGGTCCTCGGCGCGGCGCTTGCGCAGGGTGCGGAAGAACGCGGCGACGATCTTCACCCATTCCGCGCGGAAGTAGATCAGCAGGCCGATCGCGCTGCCGACGTGGAGCATGACCACGAACGCCAGCCAGAAGGACTCCGACTTGGACTGCGCGTCGACCAGTTCGTTCCACCCGAACAGCGTCGGGAACAGGACCGTGTGGCCGAGGCTCGATATCGGGAACAGCTCGGTGATGCCCTGCAGGATGCCCAGGACGACAGCCTGGAAATACGTCAGCGCCGAGGCCAGCGGCATTGCGAGTGAGGGGATCATGGCGGCGCAGCTTACTGTGCGAGCCCGCTGCGACCGGCGAGCGGACTTCACCAGCGCTTCACACGATCGTTCCCGCTTGGTTACAGAACCCCCCCGTTTGCAGGGGAATCTTCCTGTCATGAACAGGACAGAGATGACACCGATGACATCGCCGGCGCCCGAGCCGGCCAGCCGTGCCGACATGCACTGCCACTCCGATGCCTCCGAGCGCTCCCGGCTGGGCGTCCAGCGGGCCGTCGGGCTGCCCGAGTGCGCCACGCCCCCCGAGGAGGTCTACGAGCTCGCCAAGCGGCGGGGCATGGACTTCGTGACGATCACCGACCACGACACGATCGAGGGCGTGCAGCGGATCGCCGACCGCCACGACGTGTTCGTCTCCGAGGAGCTGACCGTCGGCTTCCGCGGCGAGCCGCAGGCAGTGCACGTGCTCTGCTACGGGATCGACGCCGACGACCACGAGTGGCTCCAGGCCCACAACGACGACGTCGAGCTCTGCGCCGCCTACCTGTACGAGCGCGAGGTCGCCTGCGCGCTGGCGCACCCCTATTACACCGTGGCCGCCCCGCTGCAGGCGCGCCACCGGCGGCGCCTGGCCGAGCTGTTCGGCGTGTGGGAGGTCCGCAACGGAGCCCGTGCGCCGGAGCTCAACCGGCCCGCCGCGACCTACGTCGCGACCCGCGACGGGGTCGGCATCGGCGGGAGCGACGACCACGCAGGCGTCGACATCGGGCGCACCTGGACCGAAACGCCCGCCGCCGCGACGCCGGCGGACTTCCTCGCCCGCCTGCGCGCCGGCGAGGCGGTCGCGCGCGGCGCCCAGGGCAGCCCCGCGAAGTGGGCCCACGCGGCGATCGCCATCGCCGTCAGGGCGCTGGGCGTCGATGGCGGATCCGCCGCCGGCCACGGGCGTGGCGAGCGCGCCCCCGACCCGCGCCGGGTTCTGAGCATGGCCGCGCGTCTCCTGCGCGAGGGCGACGCCCGCCAGGGACCGTCGGGCGGCGACCTCGAGCCCGAGGACGCGCGCTGCCTGCTCGAAGCGTGGCTGCGGGCGGTCGGGCTGGAGCACCTCGACGGCGATCAGCTGATCGCCCACATGCAGCAGGACGGCTTCAGCCACTCCGACCTCTACCGGCGCGCCTGCCGCGCCCACGAGCGCAAGCTCAGCCAGGCGGTCGGAATGGCCGTCGGCGCGGTCCGTGGCGAGGTGGACCTGGCGGCTGCCGCAGGCGGCCTGTTCGAGGCCTGCATCGCCGCGATCCCCTATGCCCCCGCGACCGCCTTCCTGGCGAACGAGCAGGTCAAGCTGCGGGCCATCTCCCCCGCCGGCGGCCGGGCGCCCGGACGTGAGGACGACCAGGCTCCCCGCATCGCGATCCTCGCCGACGGGATCGGCTCCACCCATGGCGTCACCCGCACGATCCAGGAGATCCGCCAGCGCGGCGTCCCCGGCTTCGAGATCGAGGTGCTCGGCACCGATCCGGAGGTCGACCGCCGTCTCTCGGCCGTGGCGGAGGTCGAGGTTCCCTTCTACCCCGGCCTGCGGATCGGCGTGCCCAGCCTGCCCGTGGCGGTGCAGACCCTTGCCGACGGCTGCTTCGACGCCGTGCACGTGTGCTCCCCCGGCCCCGCCGGGATCGCGGGGGCGCTGCTCGCCCGCGCGCTGGGACTGCCGCTGCTGGGCAGCTACCACACCGAGCTGGCCGCCTACGCCGGCATGCGCTCCGGCGAGCAGCGACTGGCCGAGGCGATGACGATGGCCGTGGGCGTCTTCTACAACGCCTGCGACCTGGTCCTCTCCCCCAGCCTCGCCGCCGACCGGGCGCTCGAGGCGATCGGCGTGCGCGGCGAGCGCGTTCTGCGCTGGGATCGCGGCGTGGACACCGCCCGCTTCGACCCGGGCCTGCGCGACCCGGCGCCTCGCAACGGGACGATCAACGTGCTCTACTCCGGGCGCATCACGCGCGAGAAGGGCGTCGAGCTGCTGGCCGACTCGTTTCTCGCGGCCCGTGCCCGGGACCCGCGCCTGCGCCTCGTGCTGGCCGGAGGCGGACCCGAGCAGGCGCGACTGGCGGAGCGCCTCGGCGAGCACGCCAGCTTCCTCGGCTGGCTCGGCGGGGACGAGCTCGCCCGCGCCTACGCCGAAGCCGACATCTTCCTGTTCCCCAGCGCGACCGACACGTTCGGCCAGGTGATACTCGAGGCGCAGGCCAGCGGGCTGCCCGTGGTGGCGGTCGCAGCCGGCGGCCCGCTGTCGCTGATCGAGGACGGGGTCACCGGACTGCTGCGCCCGCCCGACGCGGAGGGGCTCGCCCAGGCGGTGGTCGAGCTCGCGCGCTCGCCGCTGCGCCGCCAGGCCCTCGCCGCAGCCGCGCTCCGCGCGGCGCGTGCCCGGACCTGGGAGCGGACGCTGGCGCTGCTCGCCGACGGCTATCGACTCGCTCTGGCGGGATCCGCGACGGCGGGCGCCCACGGCGCGGAGGCGGCGTAGACCCCACTTCACCGAACCTTCACAGGTGAAGGCCGGGGGGCGGGGAACACCACCGAACAGAGGGAGCAGATGTCGAAGCCTTCATCAAGGCAGGCCGGGCGTACCATCGCCGTCGCGCTGCACGGGATCGAGCCCGCGACCTTCGAGCGGTGCGCAGTGATCCGCGACTGGCTCGACGACCACGGGGTCGACCGGGTCACCCTGCTGGTGATCCCCGCCCGCGACCTGCACCCGGTCGGGGAGCGATCGCCCGAGATGGTCCGCTGGCTGTGCGAGCGGCGCGAAAGCGGCGACTCGATCGCCCAGCACGGCTTCCAGCACGTCTGCCTGCGACGCACCTCGGCCCGTGGCATGATCCTCGCCCATCGTCCCGGCGAGTTCGTCGGCCTCGACGTGCAGGAGACGCGGCGCGCGGTGAACGCCGGTTGGCGGGTCATGAAGCTCGCCGGGATCGAGCCGGACGGCTTCGTCGCGCCGGCCTACGCATACACCTCCGCGCTGCGCGCCACCCTCGAGATGCGCTTCCGCTGGTGGGCCGGCCTTCTGCGCCTGCACCGGGCCGGGTCGGGGCCGTCCGGCGGCGAGCCGCTGCCGCTCGCGCCGGCCTTCAGCCTCGCCGGCGGCGGCCTGCTGGCCCGGGCCTTCTCGCCGCCGATGGTGCGGGCCGGAGCGATGCTTCCGACCAGCACCCTGCGCCTGGACCTGCACCCCGCCTACCTGCGCCACCCGCGCCACATGATGGCCCTGGAGTGGGTGCTGGGGCGCGCCCGCTCGCGGACCGCCGTGACCTACCGCGAGCTGGCCGGCGCCTAGAGCGGGGCCGCGCTCAGCCTTTCGGCGGGACGCTCAGCAGCGACGTGCTCAGCGACTTCACGAGAGGAAGCCCCGCGTACCCCAGGTGCTTCAGGCCGAAGATGTCCTCGACGCTCCGCAGCAGCGAGTAGTGGTTGTACGGTTCCTGGCTGGTCGTCCCGCCCTTGATCAGCGGCGAGAGCAGCAGGGCACCGACGCCGCCGCCGCCGTGGCCGCGCTTTCCCGTGCCGGGGAGGTTCGGGTAGCTCGGCTGCCCGCAACACGAGCTCGAGTCGGCGTATTCGCCGCTGGAGGGCGCCTCATCGGCCGTCATCGACCAGGAGCCCGTTCTTCTTGTAGGCCTGCGAGGCGATGATCTCGGGCACGACCTGCTGCAGGAACGCGGCCGCGTCGGCGGGGCCCGCCGACGCCCCGGCGGCGCACGGCGTCGGTCCGGCGTCGTGGCAGCGATCGGGGACGATGTAGGCGAAGGCGGGGGTGCTCGCCGTTCTTGCGAGGTCGCTCTTCAGACGGCTGAGGCCGACGTCGTCGCTCTGGCAGCTGGGCGAGGCGGTGATCGAGGCGAAGTACACGAAGGGGTTGCGGTAGGTGGCATACGCGCCGCTCGTCGCCGTCGCGTCGGCGGCGCCGGCGGCGGGGTGCGCGCAGGCGCCGGCGGTGCTCGCGCCCGCTTCATCCATCCCCTCGACGTAGGCGCGCCAGCTCAGGTGCCTGGCGGCGAGCTGGGAGGGCAGGCGTCTGGACCGTGGACGGGTAGATGCACCCTTCGCCAAGTGTCTGCTCCTGCGCGCCCTGGCTGGCCGGGGCGATCGGGGCATAGGTCGGGCAGTTCATCGCCGTCGCAGCCGTCGGGCCCTGGCCGCTGAGCAGCGCGACGCCGTTCGGGAGCTGCTCGTGGGCGACCGAGTCGTAGCGGAGCAGGAGCGCCCCCTTGCCCTCGAGCGTGCGCGAGAGGTAGCGGTCGGCTGATTCGGGCCCGAAGTCGGCCGCGTAGGGCTCGTCGGAGAGCACGATCACGAACACGTGCTTGATGTCGGTGAGCTTCGCCTGGGCGGTCGATCCCGTGCCGCCTGCCGATTCTTTCGATTCTTCTTTTTCGCCTTCTTTGGCTTTTTCGGCGTGTTCTTCCTTCGCGGGCGCTTTCGCCGGCGTCGTCGTGACGGGGGCTTCGGGCGTCCCTTCGGGTTCGGAGGCCGGGGGTTCGGACGCTTCCGAGGACGGGCTCGACGAGCCGGAAGAGCCGGACCCGGTCCCCGCCGATGCGGATTTCGCCGGCACGACGAGCTTCAGCGGCGCCTGCCGAGGCGGAGAGCCGCCCCGCGTGCGAGCCGGCGCTGCCGAGCAGCGCCCCGAATCCGACGAAGGCCAGCACCAGCAGCGCCGAGACCCACGGCCCGGGCAGGGTCAGGGGCGGTCGCGGGGCAGGGTCGGGGGCGGCCGGCGGGCCCGGCGGCTGGTTCCCCGCCGGCGTCCCATCCCAGCCGGCCGCCACGCGGCGCTGCAGCTCGTCCAGGTGCGGACTGCGAGCCCCCGCCCGCGAGCCGCAGGAGAGGCAGTAGCGCTGGTCGCCGGCGAGCCCGGCGCCGCAGGTCTCACACCGCCGCGGATCGCTCATCCGCGGCGCCTACTCGTCGCCGCTCGGCAGCGGCCCGGGCGGAGCCAGCAGCGCGTCCATCACCGCCGTCGATCGGTCCTCGCCCGAGATCGTCTCGCTGGGCAGGCGCTGCATCAGCGTCGTGCCGCACTGCCAGCAGAAGACCGCCCCGCGACTGTGAGGGGCCGAGCAGCTGGGGCAGTTCCCCGCCACGCCCCCCTCCTCCAGGCGAAGCAGCCGCTCGACCTCGGCCAGCTCGGCATCCCGCTCCTGCAGGACCGCGGCGCGCCGGACCAGCACGTCGAGGCGGAAGTGGTCCCTGATCGCCATCTCGTATGCGAGGCCGCCGAGGTCCCAGTGCAGCTCCGTGACCTGCTCGGCGAGCGCGTCCCGGCGGCGGCGCAGCTCCGAGCGCGCGCCGTCCGGCGCACCCTCGGCCGGCGGGGGCACGGCGAGAGGCCGGGCCGCTCGCCGGCGCTGCGGCCGGCGAGGGCGCTCCGCGGTCGCCCAGGATTCTCATCGCGTCGACCGTCTAGCCCGTCGAGACGACATTCGGGGAGGTTCTTCGATTTTTCGACATAGTTTTTGCCCTTCGCGTGTTCGAGCCCTTCCAGCGCGCTGGGCGGAGCCGCTTTTTCAGTCGCCGAGCCGCCCGATCCGCCGCCTGATTTCGAGTTTTCCGAGGCGCCTTTCGTGCTGGAGGAGCCGCCTTCGGAGACCTGGATCACCTTCGCGCCGGAGAACTTCTTCTTCAGGCCGGGGAGCGCCTTCTCGGCTTCGCTGCGCTTGTGGTAGACGCCCGAGTAGATCACGTAGCTGCCGGCCGGCAGGCTCGAGAAGTCTTCGGACTTCAGCGCGCCCACGGCCGTCGCGCCCTTCGCCGTTGCGGCGCTCTTGGCCTGGTTGACCGACGCCACGGTGGTGCCCGTCTGGGGGAGCGTCTGCAGCTGGACCGTGTAGCCCTTCGTGCCCGAGGGCCAGTCGTCGGTGAACGATTCTTCGCCGCTCCCGGTGCTCGCCGCTGCGGTTCCCGTCGTCGAGCCGATCGTGACGACCTGCGCGGGCGGGCTCTGCGGGAGCTCCCGCCGGACCTGCCGATCAGGACGCCCACCCCCATCGCCAGCAGCAGGACGCCCACGCCCGCAATCAGGCTGAGCGTGTTGTTGCGAGCCCACGGGCTCTCGGATGAGGGACGGGACGGCGGCGCGCTCGGCGGGGCCGTAGGCGGCGCGGCTGCGCGCGGCGGGCCGGTTCTGCAGGAACTCGCTGACCGTCGCGCGGCGCTCGCCGCACTCCAGGCAGTAGCGCTGGTCGGGCGCCAGCGGCGATCCGCAGCTCATGCAGCGGTCATCTGCTCCACGGCTGGCGGATGAGGCGCCGGCGATCGACTCTGTGGACAGGGTGGCCTACCTTCCCGGGCGCGCCTGCGGGGGACGTGCCACTCCGCCATGGCAGGCGCAACCAGGCGGCTGGCTTCAGCTGCGCTCAATGGTCGACGGCCCCGGCGGCTCACACGTGACCATCTTGTGAAAGCCCCTCGCTCCGGCCGGGGCCGGCCGGCGCTCTAGGCGGCGATCTCGGCGCGCCGTGTCGGGCCGACCCGCTCCGGCTCGCGCTGCCCGCGGTCGCGAGGCTCGGCGAAGGGCGCCGGGGACGTGCGCGCCGTCGCCGGCGCGGGCCCGGAACCATCCGCCCGGGAGGCCGCGGCGCACAACGCCGCGACCAGGACGAGCAGCGCCAGAAGGCGCACGTCGATCGTTTCGCCACCGCAACGAAAGCGCCCGCGCGGGGTTATGGCAGGCGGGAGCACGCGCTGCCGCGCTTTGGCGTGGCCGCGGGCCACCCCTACAGTGCACTGCAACCGAGCAACACGGAGGGCCGCCGAAGATGAGAGGGATCACCAGCAGCAGAGCCAGGCGCCTGGCCGCCGCGGCGGCCACGCTGTCCGCGCTCCTCTTCTGCGCCGCCGCAATCGCCGCAGGCTCGAGCGAAAAGCCGCGGGTCAGCACCGGCGGGGTGCGCCTCGCCCACGGCGGCAGCGGCCAGCTCGACGGGGTCGTCGACCCCAACGGCCTCGAAACCAGCTACTTCTTCCAGTACGGCCCGACCGTCGCCTATGGCACGCAGACCAAACCCGTCCCCGTCGGGCACGGCACGAAGGGCGTCAAGGTCGGCCAGACGGTCACCGGCCTGCTGGCGCGGCTACCACTACCGAATCGCGGCGACCTACCTCAACAAAGAAGGCAAGCCGGTCGCCACGCCGGTGTTCGGCAAAGACAAGACCTTCAGCGGCGGCAAGTCGAGCAAGCTGCGGTTCGTGATCGCCAAAGGCAAGGAAAACGAAGTCAGCGTCAGCTACGGGCGCACGGCCGAACTCACCGGGAGCCTCACCGGGGCGCTCAGCGCCAATCACCCCCTCGCCCTGCAGGCCACGGCCTACCCTTTCAAAGGGGCCTTCCTCCCGCTGGGCGGCTCGATCCGGTCCGACCGCTTCGGGCGCTTCGTGTTCAAGGTCGCCCACCTCACCACGAGCACCGAGTTCCGCGTGGTGACTGTGGAAAGCCGGCCCCTCTTCAGCCCGGTGATCCAGGTGCACGTCTCGCCGCGGATCGTGCTGCACGTACGCTCGTCGGGTGGCAGCGGCCTCTATCGGCTGTACGGCACCGTCACGCCTGCCCGGACCGGGGCGGCCGTCATCGTGCAGCAGCTCAAGCCGCAGAAGCCGGGCAGCAAACGCAGCGGGCCGGCGCCCCACTCGATCGGCACGACGGTCCTCAAGCACGCGACCTCCAGCATGTCGCGGTTCAGCATCGTGGTCAGCCTCAGCGGCAACTTCCACTACCGCGTCTACGTCCGGCTGCCCAAGGGCCCGCTGGTCTCGGGCGTCAGCAGCAACGTGCTGATCAGGGCGCCGAAAGCCACGGGCAAAGGCAAGCACAAGAAGAAGAAATAGCCCCGGCTGCGCTCTCGGGGCATGGGACCCGCCCGCCCGCCCGCCGGGCGGATCGGGCGTCTCGGTCCCCTCGCCGTCAGATCACGCCGCGGGCGGCCAGTAGCGCCATCACGCGCTCGACCTCCTGCTCGACCGTTTCGCCGGCCGCTGCCGAGCGTCAGGTCCGGATCGCTCGGCCGCTCATACGGCGCGCCGACGCCCGTCATGCCCGCAAGCTCTCCCGCGCGCGCGCGGGCGTAGAGGCCCTTCGGGTCGCGCTGCTCGCAGAGCTCGAGCGGGGCGTCGACGAACACCTCGAGGAACTCGAGGTCGTCGGCGGCGTGGAGCGAGGCGGCCGTCTTTCGGTCCGCGGCGTAGGGGCTGACCAGGCTGACGAGGGCGACCGTGCCCGAGTCCGCCAGCAGCTTCGCCACGTGCGCCGTGCGGCGAACGTTCTCGGCGCGCGCGACTTCGTCGAAGCCGAGGTCCCCGTTGAGTCCGTGGCGCAGGTTGTCCCCGTCCAGCAGGAAGGCCGGCCGGCCCAACTCGAGCAGGCGCTCCTCGACGGCTGCCGCCACCGTCGACTTGCCGGCACCCGGCAGGCCGGTGAACCAGAGCGTCGCGCCGCCGTGGCCGAGCTCCTCCCAGCGCTGCTCGCGGGTCACCCTCGATCCCTGCCAGCGCACGTTCGGGCTGCGCTCGCTGCCCGAGCGCGGCGCCGTGACCTCCTCCACCTCGGTGTCGAGGATCACGCCCGCGGCGACCGTGTCGTTGGTCGCCTCGTCGATCATGATCAGGCTGCCGGTGATGCGGTTGCGCCGGTATGAGTCGAACACCAGCGGCGTGCTCAGCTCGACGTGGACGCGCGCGAGGTCGTTCAGCGCCAGCGTCTGGACCTGCTCGTCGCGATGCAGGCTCTCGACGTCGATCCGGTAGCGGACGTCGACCTTGCCGACCATCGCGGTGCGCGTCGTGTGCTTGACCAGGTAGCGGCGCCCCGCCTGCAGCGGCTGCTCGGACATCCAGCAGACGAGGCACTCGAAGCGGTTGGAGACCGTCGGCTGGTTGTGCGTCCGCACGATCGTCGAGCCCCTCCCGGCGTCGATGTCGTCCGCGAGGCGCACCGAGACCGACATCGGCGGAAACGCCTCCTCTACCGGGCCGTCGAAGGTGTCGATCCCGGCGATCGTCGAGCGCTGCCCGCCGGGCAGCACCACCACCTCGTCGCCCGGCCTCATGATCCCGCCCGCGACCTGGCCCGCGTAGGCGCGGTAGTCGGCCACGCTGGTCGACGGCGGACGGACCACCCACTGAACCGGGAAGCGCACGTCGATCAGGTTGCGGTCGGAGGCGATGTGGACGTGCTCGAGGTGGTACAGCAGCGGTGGACCCTGATACCAGGGCATCGCCTCGGATCGCTCGACGACGTTGTCCCCGAGCAGCGCCGAGATCGGGATGAAGGTGACGTCGGGGAGCTCGAGCCGGGCGGCGAAGCGGTCGAAGTCCTCGACGATCGCGTCGAACACGTCCTCCTGGAAGTCGACCAGGTCCATCTTGTTGACGCACACCACCACGTGCGGGATGCCCAGCAGGGAGCTGATGAACGCGTGGCGCTTGGACTGGGCGATCACACCCTTGCGGGCGTCGACCAGCACGATCGCCAGGTCGGCCGTCGAGGCTCCCGTGACCATGTTCCGCGTGTACTGCTCGTGGCCGGGGGTGTCGGCGATGATGAAGCGCCGCTGCGCCGTCGCGAAGTAGCGGTAGGCGACGTCGATCGTGATGCCCTGCTCGCGCTCGGCGCGCAGACCGTCGGTCAGCAGCGAGAGGTCGAGGAAGTTCTGGCCCTTGCGCTGGCTGGCCTGCTCCACGTGCGCCAGCTGGTCAGCCAGCACCTGCTTGGAGTCATAGAGCAGACGGCCGATCAGCGTGCTCTTGCCGTCGTCCACCGACCCGGCCGTGGCGAACCTCAACAGGTCGGCCGGCCGGTCGGCCAGGCGACGGAAGACCTCCGCGGCGGTCTCGGCCTCGACCGTTCCGGCTGCGCCGGCGGCCGTGCCGTTGCCGTTGACCTCGGCCCGGCCGGGGGATCCCGAGGCGCCCATCAGAAGTATCCCTGCCGCTTGCGATCCTCCATCGCGGCCTCGGTGACGCGGTCGTCCGCGCGGGTCTGCCCGCGCTCGGTGACCTCTGTCGCGGCTATCTCCGCCACGACCTCGGCCAGCGTGGCCGCCTCGGACTCGACCGCCCCCGTGCAGCTCATGTCGCCGACCGTCCTGTAGCGGACGCGCGCCGAGAACGGCGTCTCGCCCGCCATCAGCTCGACGAAGGGGCTCACCGCGTAGAGCATGCCGTCGCGCGAGAACACCTCGCGCTCATGCGCGAAATAGATGGACGGCACCTCCAGACCCTCCTCGGCTATGTACTGCCACACGTCAAGCTCGGTCCAATTCGAGATCGGAAACACCCGAGCATGCTCGCCCTTGTGAATTCGGCCATTGTAGAGGTTCCACACCTCCGGCCGCTGTTTCTGGGGCTCCCACTGGCCGAAGCGGTCGCGGAAGGACAGGATCCGCTCCTTCGCCCGCGCTCGCTCCTCGTCGCGCCGCGCGCCGCCGAAGGCCGCGTCGAATCGGTGCTCGGCGATCGCGTCGAGCAGCGTGACCGTCTGCAGCGCGTTTCGCGATGCACGCGGGCCGGTCTGCTCGACGGCCCGCCCGGCGCGGATCGAGTCCTCGACCGAGGCGACGATCAGTCGCTCGCCCAGTTCCCGCATGCGACGGTCGCGAAACTCGACCGCCTCGGGGAAGTTGTGTCCCGTGTCGACGTGCATCACCGGGAACGGGAACGGCGCCGGGCGGAACGCCTTCTCGGCGAGCCGCAGCAGGACGATCGAGTCCTTGCCGCCGCTGAACAGCAGCACCGGACGCTCGAACTCGGCGACCGTCTCGCGCATCACGTGAATCCCCTCCGCCTCGAGCGTCCGCAGGTGCGATAGGTGGTATGTCGCGGGCATCCGTGCTGGCGGAACTCGGTCGTGGAGGTCGTCGGACATGGCGCTCAACGATCGCCCAAGCCAGACGGCACGGCGTGAACATTACGGTGCGGCCCTGGAGTTTTCAACGTCACGGCCGCGCGGTCCCCCGACCCCGACTGCTACGTTGCGGCCCCTTACGGACGGCGGGCCGCAAGCTTGCGCGACAGCTCCACCCCACAAGACGACAGTCCCGCCGCAGCGGCGCGGGGAGCGCCGGCGGGCGCTCCCCGCGTGCTGATGCTGGGGCTCGGCTGGTTCCCCGACAGCCTCGGCGGACTGGACCGTTACTTCCGCTCGCTGTTCGAGCAGCTTCCCGAGGCCCACGCGGTCGTTGTGGGTCCGGCCGCGGATGCCCCCGCGACGGTGCATGTCGTCTCGCGCCAGCGCGCGCCGCTGCCGCGCCGCCTGCTCGGCTTCCGCGCCGCCGCAGTGCGTGCCGGCGCCGAGACCGACATCGTC
The DNA here is from genome assembly GCA_963760785.1 of uncultured Solirubrobacteraceae bacterium. Classification (GTDB taxonomy): domain Bacteria; phylum Actinomycetota; class Thermoleophilia; order Solirubrobacterales; family Solirubrobacteraceae; genus Palsa-744. The sequence goes on from CAVXEL010000005.1 coordinate 332,210, forward strand.
GATGCCCATTTCGCCCTCTACGCCCTCGGCCCCCTGCGCGCGAGCGCGCTGCGGTCTCGCCCGGCCGTCTTCCACTTCCACGGTCCGTGGGCGGAGGAGAGCCACACCGCTGGAGACCGCTCCTCGCTGCGTCGGCGGCTGCGCCGGTGGATGGAGCGCCGCGCGCTGCTCAAAGCGCGCGAGGTGGTCGTGCTCTCCTCGGCCTTCCGACGTGAGCTCGTCGAGCGCTACCGGATCCCACCGTGGCGGATCCACGTGTGGCCGCCCGGCGTGGCGCTCGAGTCGTTCGCGCCCGGCGACCGCGAGGGCGCGCGGGAGCGGCTTGGCATCGCGCCGTCGGCCTTCGTGGTCGTGTGCGCCCGGCGCCTGGTCTCACGCATGGGGATCGAGGTGCTGCTGGACGCCTGGGCGTCGCTCGCCGAGGCCCTGCCCGACGGATCGACGCTGCTGCTCGTCGGCGAGGGCCCGCTCGCCGAGCGGATCGCCCAGCGCGCGGCGCGCGAGCCGCTGGCGGACCGGGTGCGGCTGCTGGGCCGCGTGCCCGACGCGCAGCTCGCCGAGGCCTACCGGGCCGCCGACGCGGCGGTCGTGCCGACGGTCGCCTTCGAGGGCTTCGGGCTGGTCGTGCTCGAGGCGGCCGCCTGCGGCACGCCCAGCATCGTCAGCGATGCCGGCGGCCTGCCCGAGGCGATCGCCGGGCTCGACCGCTCGCTGATCGTTCCGGCCGGCGACGCCGGAGCACTGGGCGCTCGCCTGCTGGCCGCGAGCAGGGGCGAGCTGCCCGCCCGGGCCGCCACGCGCACGTACGCCGAGCAGTTCGACTGGCCCAGGGTCGCCGAGCGCCACCGCGCGCTGTACCGACGGCTGCGCGACGTCGGCCGCGACGAGCGCCTGCGTGTCGTCTACCTCGACCACGTCGCCCGCCTGTCGGGAGGCGAGATCGCGCTGCTGCGGGTCCTGCCTCATCTGACCGGCGTGAACGCCCACGTGATCCTCGCCGAGGAGGGGCCGCTGGCCGACAGGCTCGGCGAGGCCGGGGTTTCGGTGGAGGTGCTGGCGATCCCGGCGGCGGCGCGCGACGTGCGCAAGGACACCGTCGGCGCGGCCGGAGCGTCGCCGCTGGCAACGCTTCAGACGCTCGCCTACGTCGCGCGCCTGGCCGTTCGACTGCGGCGGCTGCGGCCCGACCTGGTGCACTCGAACTCGCTGAAGTCGGGGCTCTACGGCGGCCTGGCTTCGCGGCTGGCCGGCGTCCCGATGCTCTGGCATCTGCGCGACCGGATCACCGAGGACTACCTGCCAGGGGGGGCCGTGCGCCTGACACGCGGCGCGATCGCCAGGCTGCCCGACGGAGTGCTGGCGAACTCGGAGGCGACGCTGCGGACCGCGCCCGCCTCGGCCCGCCACCGCGTCCATCTCGCGATCCCCGACTCGGTCGAGACCTCCCCGTTGCCACAGCCCGCCGCGCACGACGGGGCGGTCACGTTCGGCATGCTCGGCCGGATCGCGCCATGGAAGGGCCAGGACCTGTTTCTGCGCGCCTTCGCGGCCGCCTTTCCCAAGGGCGACGAGCGGGCTGTGCTGGTGGGCACGCCGATGTTCGGCGAGCAGGACTACGAGCGCGAGCTCCGCGCCCTGGTCGCCGAGCTGGGGCTCTCGGCGCGGGTCGAGTTCCGAGGCTTCCGCGAGGACGTCTGGCCGGAGCTCGCCTCATTCGACGTGCTGGTCCACGCCTCGACGATCCCGGAGCCGTTCGGCCAGGTCGTGCTCGAGGGGATGGCCGCCGGCCTGCCCGTGATCGTGCCCGACGAGGGTGGTCCGGCCTCGATCGTGGCGGACGGCCGGACGGGCCGGCTGTTCAGGAGCCGCGACCAGCATTCGCTCACCGCGGCGATGCGCTCGCTGGGCGGGCAGCCCGCCGAGCGGGCAAGGCTCGGCGCGGCGGCTCGGGAGGCGATCGACGCCTACCACCCCGACGCGATCGCGGCGCGTCTCGAACGCCTCTACGAGCAGCTCGTTCCCCGCTCCTGAGGACCGACAGCGGCGCCGGACGCTGCCGGACCCATCCGAACGTCCACTGCGGGCACACAGCGTCAAGCGCAGTGCGCCTCGAGTCGATCAACGCGCCGAAGGCCACTCAACCTCCGGACTCCTCGCCGCGGGATGCGCTCACGCTCCTACTCAACTCCTCTCCGCCGGCTGCTCGCGCGCCTCGTCGCGGCCGGCGCCACGCTGATCCTCTCGGGCGCCCTGACCGCCGCGCCGGCCTCCGCCGCGGGGCGGGGATGCACGACCTCGAAGACGCGCGTCAGGCACACCACGCGCAGAGGCCGCACCGCCTGCGGCGTCGGGACCTCGAAGAGCCACGCGCGCACCCCGTCGGCGCGCACCCCGTCGATTCCTCCGCCGATCCTGAAAGCCCACCCGTCCGGGCCGCACCCGATCCCGACCCCCGGCGGGGTCGGGCCCGGCTCCCCGGCGCCGCCCCCCGCGGGAGAACCTGTCAAGGAAGACAAGCGCCACCCCCATGAAGGCGGTGGCGGCGGCGGACTGCCACAGGACGAAAACGGCGTCGTGACCGACCCGATCGATCCCCGCTTCCTCACCAAGGATCCGTTCGGCGCCAGCTCGTTCTGGATCCAGCCCTGGCGCGCCTACCTCGACACCTGGCCCTCGTCGACCCTGCTCTCGTCGCTCGGGATCAACTTCAACGTTCACATCGATGAAGCCGACGCCGTGGCGCAGCTGCTGCAGGACAGCGGCTTCAGGCTGGCCCGCCGCGAAATCCCCTGGGGCGACATCTCCTACGAACACCCCACACAGCTGGTCAACGAAGCGAAGGTCATCACGGTGCTCGAAGCGCTCAAGCGCCACAACCTGCGACCGCTGATCCTGCTCAACGGGAACAGCGGTCAGCCCACGCCGGGCAAGCTCGTGACGCTCACGACCCTGGCGCCCGCTCTCCCCGGCGCGATGACGGTCAGGCTCTCGCCCGCCAGCGCCGCCGAAGTGGTTCCCGGCAAGACGGGCTTCGACGGGCTCACCTGGGGCGAAGGCCCGGACGTGCTGATCGCCTCGGTGAACCCCGAAGGCGTCGCGACGCTGTCACGGCCGCTGCGCGCAACGCTGCCCGCCGGCCCCCACCGCGCGATGACGCTTCGCTACGCGCCCTTCCAGAACCCCAAGCTTCCCAACGGCGCGCCCAACCCCGTATTCCAGGAAACGCTCGCCGGCTGGCTCAGCTACGTCGGCGTCGTCAACAACCTGGCGACCAGGGTGCTCGGGCCGGGCGGCTACGACCTCGAGGTCTGGAACGAGCTCACCTTCGGCTCGCAGTTCCTGAACTCAGAACACTATTACCAGCCCCCTGACAGCCGCACCGAAGAAGCCGAAAAGGCGGTCGAACCGCAGGACCTCGCGCTGGCGCCCGAAGACGCCGAAACCCCCGACAGCCCCGAAACGCGCCAGAACGCCACGGCGATGGAAACCTCCGAAGCGGAAACGAGCGGGGGCGAAGGCGGCGTCTCCCGATCGGTCGCCCGCACGCGCTCCGGCGCGAGCGCGGAAGGTGAATGCGAAGCGGGCGAAGAAGGCGCCGAATGCCATGACAACACGAAGACCGTCATCAACGTCAAGGTCACCCACGCCGTCACCAACTGGCTGCTGAAGGAAACGGTCGCCTACGTGCGCAACCCGGCCAACGGGATCTCGCCCAACGTGGCGATCACCGACGGCTTCGCCAGCCAGACGCCGTTCCCCTCGGGCGCGCTGTCCCCGGTCGGCCTGACCGCCCTCAGCAAGCATCTCTACGCCAGCCCGAGGCAGTTCCCGTCCGGCTACCCCGAAAACAAGGTCAGGCCGCTCAATGCCCTCGGCGTGCGCGACACACTGGAAATGAAGGGCTTCAAGCCGCTGTTCATCCCGACCTTCCAGTCGGCGTTCCCCGAGTACAGCCTCTCGGCGCTCGGCACCGAGACGATCGTCCGCGACATCGCCCCGATCACCACCGAAATCTACGGTCTCAAGCACGGCCGCGAAGTCGGCCCTGCCGGCGGGAGCCCGGTGCAGAAGTGGATGACGGAGTACAACCTCGGCACGGGCAAGGGCACCGTCATGGGCCCCGACGGCGCGACCCCCGCGAACGTCGCGCTGACCCCCGCCGACAGGTCCCACTTCGAGGCCAAGGCGCTGCTTCGCAGCCTCGTCGCGGAGGTGAACAAGGGCATGTCCCGCGAGTACTTCTTCGCTGCCGGTCCCGGACCGCTGAGCCTGATCAACAAGGCCTTCTACGAAGAACTCGAAGCCCACCCCGAAACCTACCCGGGCGATCAGCTCGGCGGCGAAACGATGAGCGGCTTCCGCGACCTGTTCGCGCACTTCCAGGGACCCGGCCCGACCGGCCAGGCGCGGCAGCTGAAGCTGCTGTCGATCTCCCAGGAAGGCGAACACGCACAGTTCAACGGCGACGGCACCGCCGCGCACCCGAGCCTCTACGACCGCGACGTGCTGGCCGTCCTGCCCTTCCAGTCCTCGCCCACCCGCTTCGTGATTCCGGTGTACGTGATGACCCGCGACCTGCTGACGCTCTACGAACCGGGCCAGCCGGCGAGCGACGTGAACCGCTTCGACCTTCCGGCCGAGAACTTCCGGATCACGCTGGCGAACCTGCCCGAAAGCTCCGAACCGCCCGAAGTCAGCGCCTACGACCCGCTGCGCCACTCCGCGACGCCGGCGCGCCTGCTCTCGCGCCATGGCGAATCGGCCGAATTCGAAATCGCCGCGACCGACTACCCGCGGCTGCTGACGCTCCAGTTCCACTAGCAGCCCGGTCCTGGGCGGGTTTGGCCGATGGTACGGTACGCCCGTGCCGTCACCCGCCAAGGCCATCGCGCGGCGCCTGCTCCCCCATTCCGTATACAGGTCCTACAGGCAACGGAAGGTCGCTTCGCTGATCGCGGCATACCCGTCTCGAGAGGTGACCCATCGCTACGGCGGCCACGAGCTCCGCCTGCTCCTCGCCGACCCGCTGGCCGAGGGCTGGTACGACCACGACTGGGAGGAGCCCGCGGCGATCCGCTTCCTGCGCGAACGGGGGGTGCTGGCTCCCGGCGCGACCGTCATCGACCTCGGCGCCCACCAGGGCGTGATCGCGCTGATGATCGCCAGGGATGTCGGCGAGCACGGCAAGGTCGTGGCGGTGGAGGCCGAGCCTCACAACGCCCGGGTCGCCGCCCGCAACGCCGAGCTCAACGACGCCGCGAACCTGACCGTCGTGCACGCCGCCGGGGCGGCGCGCTCCGGGACGATCTCCTTCGCGGAGGGGCTCAACGGCCGCATCGACGAGCAGACCGCGAGGGGCAACGTCGAGGTGGCGGCGGTCACCGTCGATGACCTGGCGCGCGAGCACGGCGCGCCGGCGCTGGTGATGATCGACGTCGAGGGCTACGAGGCCAGCGTCCTGGCCGGCGCCGAACGTCTGCTGGTCGCGAGGACGGCGAGCTTCCTCGTCGAGGTGCACGAGGAGATCGTGCAGTTCGGCGCCGGCCCGCAGCAGGTGCTCGATCGCTTCGCCGCCTACGATCGGTTCGTCGCCGTCGAGGACGACGAGGAGCCGCGTCCACTGGAGGGCCCGCCGCCGCCGGGCCGGTTCTTCCTGATCGCGATCCCCCGCCCCGAGGCGCCCTCGACGGGAGGCTAGGCGTTCGGCGCGGGGCGAGGCCCGCGCAGCCGCCATCGGACCTCGAAGCGGTGGATCTCCGGGTCGCACAGCAGATCCCGGCCTCCGTAGCTGAGCGCCGGCAGCTGCGTGCGGTAGCAGCGCATCGCCTCGAGCTTGGCCGCCGCCTGAGCGTCGTCGAGCCGGTGCACGTCGGCCAGACGCTGCTCCAGCCCTCGGACCTCGCCCAGAAAGGAGCTCCAGTGGGCGTCCACGTCGCGCATCGGGTCGGGCGAGCGGCCGTCGACCCAGTGCGGCCAGCCGTGGAGCACGCAGTAGGGCAGCTCGGCGTACAGCGCGACCGGCACGCCCGCGTGGGCCGCCAGCAGGCGCGCGTAGCGTCGGGCGAGCAGATGGTCGGGATGCGCACCGATGCCGGCCGGCGCGTACACCAGGCAGGCGCGCGGCGCCGCCGCCGCCACCGCCGCGTCGAGACGATCGAGCCGTTGCGGCCCCCGCCGGGAGTACTGGGCGTCCAGCAGCCCCAGGTCGATCCCCTGGCGCCCCGCGCGCGCCAGGGCCTCGGCGTCCTCGGCGCGACGCTCGCGGGCGCGCTCCGGCGAATCGGACGCGCCGGTGATCCTGTCCCACAGCGGCGGCGGACCGGGCCGGGGCGTCCCCGCGAACACGTTGAGCACGGCCAGCTCCCCCCCGCCGCTGAGCACGCTCCAGCAGCTCAGGACCGCGTCGTCGCAGTGCGGCGAGAGCAGCATCGCCGGCGCGCCGGCGTCGAATTCGACGCGGGGCCGCAAGCGACTGCCCCGATGGGCCCGGCGCACCTCGCGCGAGGCGCGGTTCAGGCGCCGGACGAGCTCCACGACGGCCCCGTCCCGCTGCACGCCCTCAGCCTTCCGGCGCCGCCAGCCAGTTGACCACGTCCCTGCTCGCGGCGAACGCCCCGCGGTCGAACGGACCCTCCCCGAGGACCGACGTGATCCGGTAGCGAGCCTCGGCGAACAGGTCCCACAGCGCCTCGGGGGAGTCGCCGTACAGCGCCGTGGCCCGGGCGACATGCTCGAAGATCACGACCGGGCGCGCCCGCTCCAGCAGCTCGCCGGCGCCCTTCAGCACCTCCAGCTCGGCGCCCTCGACGTCGATCTTGAGGACCGTGGGCGTGTGCCCGGCGAGCTCGACGTCCAGGGTCGAGACCTCGACGTCGATGTACTCGGGAGCGCCCTGCTCGTCGCTGACCTCTGGGTTGCGGCGAAGCCCGCTCCAGCCATCGAGGCGCGTGAAGTGGCAGAACCGGGTCCGTTCGGAGCGGGCGCCGAGAGCCTTCTGACGGACGTCGACAGTCGGGAAGCTCGCGGCGAGGCCGGCGGCCAGGACGGGGATCGGCTCGAACGCCAGGTGACGGCCGCGGGGAGCAAGGCGCACAGCCTCGGCGAGCAGCTGGCCGCGGTTGGTGCCGACGTCGACGTAGGTTCCCCCGCCAGGCAGCAGCGCGGCGAGAGCGGCGCTCAACGCGATCGCCTCGTGTTCCTCACGCCGGGCGCCGGAATACAGAGCCGAGACGAGCTCCGGGCGCCCCAGGCGCCGCGAGACCGCTCCCACCACGCGACGGGTGAACGTGACCGCCACAACCGCCTCAGCGCGCGACGGGCGGCACGCCCGGGGGCGAGGGCACCGCCGCGGGGCGCAGTCCCGACAGCAGCATGTTCACGGCGCCTGCAGCAGCGCCGTCAGGGCGCTCCGCTGACCCGCGTCGGGGCCGGCTCCGGCCTCGGGGCGACCTGCTCGGCGTGAAGCAGGCGGTTGCCCCCGATCGCCTGGCCGGTCTTCAGCGCCGTGAGGTCGGGGATCGGGGCGGAGGAGTCGGCCATGTCCAGCACCTGGCGCATCACCCCGCTCGGGTCGGCGGTGAAGTCCTCGTAGCGGACGAACATGCGCCGGTCGGCTGCGGTGTCGCCGGAACACGAACGTGCCCAGCAGGTGCGTCACCCACATGTCGGCGTTGCCGGTCATCACCCGCCGGCGCCGCCGGCGCGTCGTTGCGGTTGATGTAGCGGATGAAGGAGGCGAGCACGCTCTGCGGGTCGCGGACGAGCAGCAGCAGATAGAGGTCGATGCCGTCGAGCGCTTGCAGCTCGCGGGCGCGCAGCGGGAAGTGGGAGGTCTCGGCGATGTGCGTGACCCCGGCGACCCGCGATGGCGCCGTAGAGGTCTGCGCCCCGGCCGTAACGGCGGCGCAGGCTCCGCCGGCCGCGCCATCCGCCCACCCTCAGCACCCAGGCGCGCGCTCGAGGGTCGCGCGCGCCGCGGCCGATCAGATCGGGATCGACATCGGCGCTCGCCCGCACGGCGCTCCAGAGGCGCGTCGCTCGGCGCCCCCAGCACCGGCATGCCGTTCGTCGGCAGCCAACGGTCGAGCTCGCCGACGAAGAAGACGCCCTCGCAGTTGCCGAGCGCACGCCCAGGATCGTGCTCCCGCAGCGGCCGGAGCCCATCACATAGATGACCTTCGCCGCTTGGTCGGCCTGCCTCGGCTGAAGGCTCGGGTGGCGGCGGCGGGGTCACGGCCGGGCCAATCTACCAAAGCGCCAGAGGCCGTATCGGGCTCGAGGGCCGCGGCTATGATCATCCTCAGCCATGGTCGAGCCCGCCTCCTCCATCGGCCCGGACGCGGTTTCGGGGCCGTCGCCGGGAGCGGCGATCGCGACGGCTCCCGGCTCGGTACTGCTCGTCACTCCGCGCTGACGCGGGACGGCGGTATCGCCGCACACGTCCAGGCGAGCGCCGACGCGCTCGCGGCCGAGGGCCTCGAGTTGCAGTCCTTGCCAAGGAAGCCGAGGATCCCGCGGGCGTCCGGGCGTGACGTCCTCGAATCCGCGGGCTGCTCGACGCGACCGGCCCGCGGCGGCTCGGTTCGGCGCAGCGGCCTCGCTCGAGCCGGATGTGATCCACCTGCACCAGGTCGACGACCCGGATGTGGTGGCCGAGCTGCGCCGGCACGCCCCGGTGCTGATCAGCGCCCACGGCTATACCGCCTGCACCTCCGACGTCTACTACTTCGGCCCGGCCGGGAATGCACTTCGGGCGCACGGTCCCGGCTGCATCCCGAACCTCGCCTGCGCGGATGCGCCCACACTCAGACCCGCGTGGCCTGCCCGGCGCCTACCGCGGACGACCCGGGGCGTGCGGGCCTGCACGGCGCGGACATGGCGGTCTCCTACTCCAGCGCGGTCGATCGGCATCTCGCAAACAACGGCATCTCCCCCCGCCGCATCGTCCCCCTCTTCACGACGATGCAGCCGCCGCCGTGAGCCGGTCACGAGACGCGCCGCCGCGTCGTGTTCGCCGGGCGCGTGGTCGCCCCGAAGGGAGTCGGACGTGCTGATCAGGGCGGCTCGGAGGGTCGAGGGGGAGTTCGTCATCTGCGGCGAGGGCTGGCAGCTCGAGCGGCTGCGCAGCGCTGGCACGCAAGCCTCGGCGTGGCGAACGCGTCGAGTTCCGCGGCTGGCTGGAGCCCGAGGAGCTCGCCCGGGAGCTGGCCGAGGCCTCGCTGCTGGCGATGCCCTCGGTGTGGCCGGAGCCGTTCGGGCTGGTCGGCATCGAGGCCCTGGCCGCCGGACGGCCGGCGGTCGCCAGCGCCACCGGGGGCATGGGCGACTGGCTCGAGGACGGCGTCAGCGGACTGCTGGCCGCTCCCGGCGACGCCACCGACCTGGCGGCGAAGCTGAACGAGCTGCTCGCCGACCCGGGGCGTCAGCGCGTGCTGGGCGAGGCCGGGCGCGAGCGCGTGGCGGCGCGGTTCTCGAGGCGCCACCACGTCGCGGCGATCCTCGACGCCTACGGCGCCGCCCGGAGCTCCTGGCAGGCCGCCCGCTAGCGTCCGCTGAGCAGACCCGCGCGGCGGGCGAGCCCGAGGACCGCCTCGGCGGTCCGCCCGACGCCCATGGTCGTCTCCGCGAACTCCCGCCCGCGGCGCCCGATCGCTTGGCGCAGCTCACGGTCGGCAAGCAGTCGGCCGCCACGGCCGCAAGCGCCGCCGGCGTCCGACCGGCGATCCGGATCGTCTCGCCGTCCACGAGCTCTGCCCAGCGCCGCGGGCCGTCGATCGCGACGACCGGGCTTCCCGAGGCCAGCGAGCCGGCCAGGGTCCCCTTGCGCGAGGTCGGCCCGCCGTCGTTGACGACCAGCAGCAGATCGCAGCCGGCCAGGGCGTCGGCGAGCTCCTGGGCCGAGAGCGTCCCGGAGAAGGCCAGCGAACCGTCCAGGCCGCGCGAGCGCGCCTCCGCGACCCACCTCCGGGCGGCGGGAGAGGAGGGCCCGGGCGCGCCCAGCAGCAGCAGCCTTGCGGGGACGGCGCGCCTGCCGAGCTCCTGCAGCGCATCGAGCACCAGCGAGACGGCGGCGCCCTCGTAGGAGTATCCGAACAGCCCGATCAGATCGCCCGGGGTCGCGGCGCCGGCGCCGTCGCGGCGGGCTGGCAGGTTGGAGAAGACCGGCGCGACGACGATCGGCCGGCGCGCGAGCCAGGGGCGCGAGGAGAGCCAGCGGGCGCGGAAGTCCGCGGTCACCAGCACCGCGCTGACCCGCACGACGCCGATCAGGGCGGCCCGCTGCGTCGCGGCCCACACCTTCCCCCTGGGGCCGCCGAGGTCCCACGACATGCCGATAAGCAAATCATATAGTTCTTCATTCTTCCTCCCTTGTCACGGTCACAGGTTCTATATTTGGAATGGCTTCCCCATTCAGCTTTCGATCTATGGAAGCAAAACGATAGTGGTTATTGTCTACCTTAGTGTAAATATTGGTCCCGGTTGCCTTTGTTCCATCGTTGAGCGTATAGTTCATCCCGACTTCCCAGCTGTCCCCTTTTTTAGACCATAGTCCCGAGCCGAAGCCTCCATCCGTATCAAACACCCAGGATTGTATTTTCTGCTGGATCGGGTCCCATCCGATGATTTGGATTCCTTCCATGGCGTCCAGACCGTACACAGTCATCGTGAAGTGAGAGGTAATAAAGTTTCTGAATTTGCCCCAACGGTTTGAAAAGGTAATGGTCGACTCTTCATCTTTGTCTTTCCAATTTCCGACCAGCCATTCAATTTCTTTTAAGTGGTCATAATTAGGAGGCGCTGGAGGAACTTCGATGTCACTCACGCTGTCGATGTTCCACTGTCCCCCTTGTCGGACCAACTCCACTCTGCGAGCATTGCGCAGAAACAAGCCCTTTTCATTGCCGATTTCGACAATCCCTTCAACAACAGCTGTATCGGTCTCTGGAAAATCTATTTTTTCGGGTTTAAAGGAAAATTGTAATTTCCTCTCTTTCAGCTCTTGGGTCCGTTTCTGGAGAAACTTCACAATCTCATCTTTTCCTTCAATCACCTCTCCAATGGCAGGTCTAGTGACTTCAGCGTCCTGCGTCCAAAAGAGGAAAGCGCATCCATGTTGCCTTGATTGAAAGCCTGAGTGAACGCTTGTAAGCGTTCTCTAAGCGCTTGTGTGCCATCTGTTTCTTTGGACGAAAGGCCTGCAAATAGTCCTTGAAGGCAGAAAATGGCAATAATGCAAAACTTTGACATACATTCACCCTGTTGTTACACCGCATCATGTAAAAATATTACTTTTCTGTCAACTCGACCGTTTCTCTATTCTTAAGATCCTGGAAGAGGGAGGGAAAGAGTGGCACGTAACGCCTCGATATTAGCTTGAGAGAGGCCCTTGACCCTCTTGAGCTCCTCATCAGTGGCTTGCAATATACCCTTGACGCTGCCAAACTGGCGCAGCAGGCGCTTGCATTTCACAGGACCAATTCCTGGGATATCCTCAAGGGCAGTGCGGATGGTCTGTTTGGTTCTACGCTTGCGCTGAAAGGTCAAAACAAAGCGGTGGGCTTCGTCGCGAATTTTCTGCAGCAAAAAGAGGATGGGAGAGGTCGTTTAAGCAAAACAGGATCCTTGGCGTTGGGCAGGAAGACTTGTTCGGAAGTCATTCCTTTGTCGTGCCTCCCCTCTTCTTTAGCCACCCCGATGACATCGACGATCACGATGTTCAGCTCGGCAGCACCTGCAAGGCAATATTGAGATGGCCTTTACCACCGTCGACAATCAGCAGGTCAGGAAGGTCATTTTCCTCTTTGGCCTCTTGTATATCTCGTAAGAGCACTCCTCGCATAGCCCCATAATCGTCTCCCCCTTCAACAGTGTTAAGCTTATATTTCCGGTAGCGGCTGCTGTCTTTGGCCCTTCGGAAATAGGCGACCATGACGGAGACAGCTTCATCCCGCTCAGCTGGGAATTGTCAAAACATTCGATGCGTTGCGGATAGCGCGACAAGTGAAATTTATCCTGCATTTCCAGAAGGGTTTTTTCGCGGAGTCGTGGCGTCATCCTTCTCCTTTTTGAAGGTATCCTCAGCGTTGAAGTGGCCATCTCCACGATGGCCCGCTTTTCGCCGCGCTGCGGAGAGTGATATGCGCACTTTCCGCTTTTTGCTGTAGCCAAGATTTCCTCTATCGTCAGCTTCATCCTCAAGAGGAATGGGGAGGAGAATTTCCTGGGGCGGCTCTGCTGCTGGTAATGCTGGAGCAGAAAGGACTCCAAAAGCTCGGCATCGTCTTCGGCGATATCGGTAAAGTCAAAGTGGCGCGCTCCCTCAGTTTGCCCTCGCGGAAGATCACATCTGGCTGACAATGACTTCGTCGCCCTGCCGAAAATGGCAAGGGCATCAGATCATTGCCGAAAGGCTTATCGACATTTTGCCCTTCAATGGTTTTTTCGATATGCTGGATCGCCTTGAGGATCATGGCCGCTTTTTCAAATTCAAGCTCGGCGGCGGACTTGTCCATTTCTTCATGGAGCTCCTTCAAGACTTCCCGGTCTTGCCCCCGAAAAAATTTGACGGTGTGGTCGACAAGATCATGGTACTCCTCTTTCGTGCATTTCTCGACACAAGGGGCGATGCACCTTTTCATATCGTAGAGGATGCAGGGACGGGTTCGCCGCAGCAGTTCCTGATCGGAGCATTGACGCATAGGGAACATGTTTTGGAGCAGATCGAGCGTTTGACGTGCGGCAAATGCGCTCGTGTAAGGTCCGAAATATTGGCCATCGGCTTTCGGCTTACCCGCTATAGCGGACAAGGCTGACCATCGGCCAGGATGGCGGTTATTGATTTTCAGGGCGATATACGTCTTGTCATCTTTGAGGAGGGCGTTATATTTGGGCTTATGCTTTTTGATCAGGTTATTTTCGAGCAGAAGGGCCTCTTTCTCGGAAGTGACGACAATTGTTTCGACCTGATCGACATGGGCGATAAGAAAGGGATCATCACCCTTCCATCGCCGCCGGGCACAAAATATTGCCTGATCCGCTGCCTGAGGTTCTTCGCTTTTCCCACATACAAAACTGTCCCGCCGCTGTTCTTCATCAGGTAGACACCTGGGAGAGTCGGGAAGTTCTGCAAGACTGTGGGATCAAATGTCATCGCTGGCGGCACGTTTTAAAGGTTGAGGGAAGGTCACCAGGTTTTGTTCCTGCATAGCAAGCTGTCCGCAAGCTGCGGCGATATCGTCCCCTTTCGTATAGCGGCAAGTGTTGACGATCTTATGACCGAAGAGGACGGCCCTGAATTCCTTGATCGTTTTCTTATCGGGGCGTTTTAGATTAACGCCAGGGATCGGGTTCAAAGGGATCAGATTGACAGTCGCCTGTTTACCGCGCAATAATTTGCCGAGCTCATGGGCATGGTCGGGGTGGTCGTTGATGCCGGCGATCAGGGTGTATTCGTAGGTGATGTCCCGTTTAGTTTTTTCGGCATAGTAGTCCATAGCGGCCATGACATCTTCGAAAGGATATTGCCGGGCATAAGGGATGATTTTTTTGCGGATATGCTGGTTGGGGGCATGCAAGGAAAGCACAAGATTGACTTTGAGGTCTTCGGTGGCCATAGGCGCTTATCCCTTCGACGACGCCAACAGTGGAGACGGTGATGCGCCTTTGCGAAAGGTTAACACTTCCGGTTCGCTAAAGCAGGCGGATCGACTTGACGACATGTTCATAATTTTTCAATGGCTCTCCCATGCCCATATAGACGACATGGGAGACTTTTTCCCCTTTGGCCAAGCCAGCGGTTGATCTGGACGACTTGCTCAACGATTTCAGCGGGCGCAAATTGCGCGAAAAATCCTTGCTTGCCGGATGCGCAAAAGGCGCATCTGGCGGGCAGCCCACCTGGGATGAAACACAGACAGTGCGGCGCGTACCGGAGCAGATCAGCACCGACTCTACTAGACTGCCTTCCGAGAGCTTCCAGAGAAATTTATAAGTCTCCTGGTCGCTAGACTCCTTAACTCGCACCAGTTCGAGCACCTTCAACCGAAAGCTCTGCACCAACTTGCCGCGCAGCTCCTTGCTGAGATTGCTCATCTGCTCCCAATCCAGCACCCCCTTCCCATAGACCCAATCGAAATCTGCTGCGCATGAAAAGTGCTTCTCCGACTGCTCTTGCAGCCAGCTGGCCAACTCTTCGCGCGATAATGAAAAAAAGTCGATCATAGTCTAGTAATTTGTCAGGTTCCCTTCTCGTTGCTTCGCAACTTCAGGAACCTGACTACTTAAAATATCTGCAGTAAAGTCAGGTCGCTATGTTGCGCAGCAAAGTTTGGGACGTAAGTAATACAAAAATTTAGCATAAATGCTCATATAAAACAAACAGAATAATTCGATAAGGATGGAATAGCCGCTTATATTAATATTTAAATATTGCGATATTAATAGCGACAATGTAATCTACATATTTATTAATCATTAAAATTGGAAATAAAATGACTTCTCAAAGTCCAATTTATCTTTCCTTTGATCGCTACTTTGATTGGGCAATATGTAGACACTTTTCTAATGAAGAACGGAGCGCTTTGCGCGAAGTTCTTCCTTCTAGATTTCCTCTTAGAAAATCCAGCCAAAATCCAAGCTCTTTTTGACCTTGCCTCCTCAGAAATGACCCCTTAACACTAGCATACAAGGTCTCTCGCAGCTTGTTGCTGAAAACACAATTGATCAAGATGAAGCCTATATTTGGCTCGCCAAGTATTATCTTGTCTCATCGCATGGAATGGAATGAAGAGTTCACCAGAACAATCTTTAAACGATTATGCTTGAGCTTTCCTAAAGGCTATACGACCGAACTAAATCTGGTTTTTGCCCGCACGCTTGGAAATCCTCATTATGCTCTCCAAGATCAGCTCATGATTAAGGAGTGTGAGCTGTTAGCCCATTGTAAAGTGGCAGGGATTATTCTCTAGCAATTGAGGCCCTCTTTGCCTGGAGAAGCCTTCTGCAAACGTATCCATCCCAACAGCCTCATCCCTGTCAACCTCTTATCGGAAATCTCCACTGTTTTATCAGAAAGTTTAGCGCCGGAACTCTGCAAACCCTTCTAGAAGCGGCAACCTCAACTCCCCACAATAGCGCATTTCGTGCGCTCTGTCGCGAGTGGGCGCGCTCCTATTACACTCAATTTTATAACCAGCTTTATACGCGTTGTGCCAGATTTCGTTTTGCCAAAACCCTTCCCATATCCATCGAACAGCTCCATGAATTTACCCCGATGATGCACCTCGGGTTTGCCGTCCAGGCATTTGAGACTTCAAAGATTGAAGATCTCTGTCCGAACTTTACACATTGCTTCACTTTAGCTTGTATCCAGCACAGTCAGAAAATCCCACAAATTGGGAGTATGAGTGAAGGACAGAGGGAAGCATGGCTTCACCGCGATATCAAAGCCTCTGAATTTCTCTCCCGCATCACAGGAGAGAACTCCTCTCCTAAACTGCAAGCTTATGCCGAATTTTGTTTTCACTTTATACGAGATGAGAATTTAGTCGATCTAGAAGAGCTCCTCCCCCAAAATTGATCAGAGGTTCCACCCCTCTGCCTATGCACTTTATCAAAATGATGAGCCTCCTTCTAAAGAGCAAGAAACTTAGTGTTTTTATGTGCTCTCTTCGTATACTTACGGGTTTTTGGAGAGCGCATCATGATCACCTTTCAGGAAATGCTGAATAGACTGGCTTCTTTTTGGGAGCAGCAGGGATGCATCATACATCAAGGATATGACCTTGAAGTAGGGGCAGGAACATTTAATCCCGCCACATTTCTGCGCTGCCTTGGCCCCGAACCCTATCGCCTCCTACATCGAACCCTCGTCGGCCGACAGATGGACGTTACGGTACCAACCCCAACCGCCTCCAACACTATTTCCAATATCAGGTCATCCTCAAACCCTCCCCTCCCAATATCCAAGACCTCTACCTCCAATCGCTGGAAGCCATCGGTTTTAAACTTGACGAACATGATATCCGCTTCGTTCACGATGACTGGGAACTCCCACACTGGGCGCATGGGGATTAGGTTGGGAAGTCTGGATGGATGGGATGGAAGTCACGCAGTTCACCTATTTCCAATGCGTGGGAGGCATTAATTTAAAGCCCATAACAGGCGAAATCACCTATGGTATCGAACGTTTAGCGATGTATCTGCAAAAGGTCAACAGCATCTTCGATATCCAATGGAATGAAGAAATCAAATATGGGGATATCTATCATCGCAATGAAGTCGAATGGAGCCATTATAATTTTGAGAAAGCTTCCACAGAAATGTGGTTCCGCCATTTTGAGCGACTTTGAAAAAGAAGCCCAAAAGTTGATGACAGCAGGATTGCCCTTGCCGGCCTATGACTTTGTCATGAAAGCCTCACATGCCTTCAATATCCTCGATGCACGGGGTGCCATTTCTGTCACTGAACGCACAGGTTATATCGCCCGCATCCGCGACCTGACTAAACAGATTGCTGAAAGCTATTCTCAAAAGCCGGAAAAACCTAGCTATCCACTATTGGGCAAATTCCAGGCAGTCCCGCAGACGACAGCATTCCAAGGGCCCAGCCACCCCCAACTCGTCCTATCGAAGAAGAATTTAAGAGCATCGACCTAGCAAAAAAGATGACTTCCTATTAGAAATCGGTTCGGAAGAACTGCCGGCAACATTTGTGCCCATTGGCTGCCAAAATTTGGAAAAAGCCTTCAAACATTATTGGAAAAAGAAGGCATTCCTCTTAAGAGTCTATCAAAACTTATGGAACCCCGCGACGAATTGCCATTTATGTCGAAGGTTTACCTTATGGCAAGCCGCCGCAAAAAATGGAGAAAAGGCGGACCCCCATTTAGAACAAGCTTACGCACTTGATGGCACCCTAAAACCTGCAGGAGAGGGCTTTTTCCGCTCCTTGGGTATCTCCCCTGTCCCCTTAGCGTCAATTCGCAGAAGGCGATCAAAGGGCCGCTCAAAATCCAACAAATCAAAGGGGTCGATTACCTCTTTGCCTACTATCGACAACGCCCGGCAATGCCGACTGCTGAAATCATGGCTAAACATCTTCCTAACCTGATTCTAAACATAGATTTCCCAAAAAAGATGCGCTGGGGATCCCTAGATATCACCTATGCACGTCCCTTGCGCTGGATCGTCTGCTCTGCATGGCAACCATATCATCCCATTTTCAGTAGGTGACATCCAATCGCGAGACGTCACTCCTATGGCCATCGACAGCTGCGCCCCTATGACTTTTCGCTACTAAAAGCGCAGGATTACTGTCAAAATCCTAAAACAACATATGGTCATGGTCGATATTGAGGAGGAAAGAAAGAGATCCATCATTGACGATCTCGATGAATTGGAAAAATCTCTAAGTGCAAAAATCATCAGCCGCGATAAAGTTATCCCGCAAGTCCTTAACCTTGTCGAATGGCCGCTAAGTAACTTATGCCACTTTCGATAAGTCCTTCCTTAAGGTCCCCAGGAAGTGCTCATCTCGGAAATGGTCGAGCATCAGAAATATTTCCCGGTAGCCGACGCGCAAGGCCATCTCAAAAAACATCTTCATCATCACTGCGGACAATAACAATCCAACAGATTACATCCGTGCTCGGGCAATGAAAGATGCTTTCCGCACGCCTTAACGACGGGGCATTCCTCTATGAACAGGGTCTGAAGTTCCGCTTAGAACAATATAATGAAAAGCTCAAGCATGTGACCTTCCAAAGCAGCTCGGTAGCGTCTATGATAAAGTTAGACGAATTATATCTCACGCGGAATCCTACAAAAAACACTAGGCATCGGCACCTGACGAAAGCCCAACGCGCTGCTTTGCTATGCAAAGCCGACTTCGCCACCGAAATGGTCTATGAATTTCCCGAACTGCAAGGGACGATTGGCAAATATTATGCACAGCCTCAGGAGAAGATCCCGAAGTGGCTCCCGCGATCGAAGAACACTGGATGCCACGCGGTGAAAATGCACCTCTGCCCGAAACAGCCCAGGAGGCTGGTAAGCCTGGCCGACAAGATCGATAACTTGATAGGCTGCTTTTGTGCCGACTTAAAGCCCACTTCATCCAGCGACCCCTACGCACTTCGTCGCCAGGCCCTAGGCATCATCAAAATCCTGATCCGCGGCAAATACCGCCTCCCCTTGCGCGAGGTGCTCCAGGAGTGCTTCCAAGTCTTCCACTCTACTCACCAAGATGCACTTCTCAAAGAGATCGAAGCCTTTTTGACCAACCGCGTCAAGACCGTCTTCCTCGACTACGGTTTTACTAAAGATGAGATCGAAGCGGGCCTTGCCTATGGCTTTAGCGACATCTACGACGCCTTCTGCCGCGTCGATGCCCTCCACAAATTCCGCGCCCAAGGCGACAAGTTCCAGCCCCTCTACGAGGTCTTCAAACGCGCCAAAGGCCAAGTCGACAGCAAAGTCTCCGAAGTCCGCTTCTCCCGCCAGCTCCTAAGCGAAAACGCCGAAACGGAGCCGACCGCCCCCTCAATGAGACCCAAAACTCCTTCTCCATGCCATCCAATCCCACGACTACGACAAGGCCTACGCCCTCATCGCCCACCTTCAGCCCCCCCTCGCCACCCTCTTCGACAAGGTCAAGATCCTCGACGACGACGAACCGACCTGCACGTCAACCGCCTCGCCCTCCTCCAGCGCGTCTTCGGCCTCTTCGGCCAGCTCCTCGACTTCAACAAAATCCAAGCTTGATTTTCATAAACCCAGAAATCTCGATAACTTCACGATTTTTTAAAGACCATAAAGCGTAATACCACAATAGTCGAAGGTCGTTCCTACCATGATGCCTACGATTTCGGCTAATTGTGGGAGAAGGTGCGGGAAGTGGTTAACAGCGTTGTGGCACAGGCGTAGTTGAGCAGGGCGCCTGTGAGGCAGGTGAGGATAAAACCGATAAATTGGGGGGTGATGGCCCTGTGGCTGGCGTGTGGGAAGACATAGTGGCTCAAAGGCAAAATTGTTGAGGGTCGAGGCTGAAATGCCGAGGATGAGCGAGAGTTTGACGGGCATGCCGATCCAGAGCGAAAGGGTGAGGAGAGAGAGGTTGAGGCAAAACCTGCAGAGCAGGCCGACGGCTAAGAAGCGGATGAGGGTTGAGCTCGGGATAGCGCGCAAGATAGGCGGTGAGTTTTTGATACATCAGGGTAAAAAGCGCTCTTTTTGCTCAGCAAATTGCAAGGACACAGACGGCGTGGGGAGAGGCGATGGCGATTGCGCGCCACAAGGCGGTAGCCCCAGTTGTAGAGCCAGGGGGGAAGGAAAGAGATCCAGCCGAGAAGCGCCCCAGCAGCCGCCGAGCAGCCAGGCGATGCGCAGAGCACCGTTGCCTAAGAGGTAAATGCGCTGGGTGGGCGGCCGGGAGTAGTTTCTGATGAGGATGAGGCTGTCGACCTGCTTCATCTCAGTGGGGAGATCTTGCAAGAGGGTGGCGGCTGTGGATCCCTGCAAAGGGGCAAATAGAAGATCTTCTCTTTATTGGCCCTCAACAAGAGCTGCACGACCTGGTCACAGAGGCCACACTGGCCGTCATAAAAGACTAAATGGCTCATAGATCCTTTATCTTTGGGGTGAACGTTTGATCTCCTCAAACTGTTTGGCTAGCTCAAGCGCCTCATCATCGCTGCACTGTCCGCTCTGAATGCGCATCTTAACCTCTTCGCGCTTCTGCATCCAGTTGCGATCGAGAATTTTTTGAATGCTTTCGAGGAAAGGAGGCTCTCGGGGCGCTCCTTGTTGACTTTTTTTTGTGGTGCAGCTCTGTGATCAGGGCGCCGCTCTCTTCGCTTTCGAGCTGCATCATATTAGGCCCCACATATCGCAGGCTCGCCTGAGCTATTGTCTTGCCTAGGTAGACCTCATAAAAGTTCCGGCAAAGGGGGTGAAGAGCTGTTCGGGGTAAATTGCGCTGAGCCAGGGCTATAAGGTCGGCCGATCGCCCAGAAGAGAAGCCAGCGCAGCAAATCCGCCTCGAGGATGCGATCTGGGTCGATGCTCAGGCATCCCTACGCTGCCCGATTTTTTGATAAAGACATTGGGCGTAAAATTCTCGTTGAGCGTGACCAAGCTTTCAGGGACCTGCAGCAGCTGCGCCAGTTTCGCAAGCGATTCGTGGACCATGAGCGGCTGATCCCATTCCCGGATCTGGCGCGCCAGGCGCAGGACGAGCTCATTTTTGGCCGGCGGGAGAATCGAGATCGATCTTGCTTTGATTCCTGCTTGACCAGGAAACTCAGATAATCGACCGCTCATCTCGACAACTTCATAAAGCCATCTGGGCCCTCTCTGACGCAAAAAGCTCGGGATCGTTGCCCGGGCGGCACAGCTCCACTACGCGCACCTCGATCCCAGCGCCAAAAGATCGCTGATTTTGCGGGTCGCCTCTTGGCCCGCCTCGTCGCCGTCGAGGGCCAGAAAGACCTCGCGCAAGCCAAGATTGGTCAATTCTTTCACATGGCCTTCGCCAAAGGCTGTCCCCTGTCCCGCAACGGTGATATTGAAGCCCGACTGAATCAGCTTCAAGGCGTCGATCTGCTCCTTCCACCATAATCGCCTTGCGCTCCTTGGCGATGCGGCGGCGGCTGTAGTGCAGCCCAAAGAGGACCCGCGATTTTTTAAAAGGGGCGTCTCAGGCTATTGAATATTTTCCCCCAAAGGTGGACTCCTCGCGGTATTTGCGGGCGGAAAATCCGATGACAGCCCCCGAAGCGTCGCAGATGGGAAAGGTGATCCGCTCTTGGAAAAAGTCGCGCCACCTTCCTTCCTTTCCCTGAGGCACTCAAACCAGTTCCCAGGCGAAATTGCATCCTTTGACAAATTTCGTATGCAGTACCTTGCGAAGGACCCCAGGCAGCCTTAGGGGCCAGGCCGATCTGAAACGTTGCAATGAACTCCAGATCTAGATCCCGCGGCCGTATAAATAGTGGAGGCCTCGTGGCCCTCATCCGTATGGAGAAGATAGTAGTGGTAGAAGCGGA
>CAVXEL010000006.1:0-811405 GCA_963760785.1 uncultured Solirubrobacteraceae bacterium
AGGTCGACGGGGAGTTCGTGATCTGCGGCCAGGGCTGGCAGCTTGTTCGAGCGGCTGCAGTCAGGCTGGCACGCAAGCTCGGCGTGAGCAGAACGCGTCGAGTTCCGCGGGATGGCTGGAGCCCGAGGAGCTCGCCCGGGAGCTGGCCGAGGCCTCGCTGCTGGCGCTCCCTCGGTCGGCCGGAGCCGTTCGGGCTGGTCGGCATCGAGGCGCCTGGCCGCCGGACGGCCGGCGGTCGCCAGCGCCACCGGGGGCATTGCGCGACTGGCTCGAGGACGGCATCAGCGGACTGCTGCCGCGTCCCGGCGACGCCGCCGACCTGGCGGCGGAAGCT
Source organism: uncultured Solirubrobacteraceae bacterium (assembly GCA_963760785.1). Classification (GTDB taxonomy): domain Bacteria; phylum Actinomycetota; class Thermoleophilia; order Solirubrobacterales; family Solirubrobacteraceae; genus Palsa-744. The sequence goes on from CAVXEL010000006.1 coordinate 335, forward strand.
GGAACGAGCTGCTCGCCGACCCGGGAGCGTCAGCGCGTGCTGGGCGAGGCCGGGCAGGAGCAGCGTGGCGGCGCGGTTCTCGAGAGCGCCACCACGTCACGGCGATCGCTCGACGCCTACGAGCGCGCGCCCGGGAGCTCCGGGCGCCGGACCGGCCGACCCGCTAGCGGTCCGACTGAGCGGGCACCCGCGCGGCGGGCGAGCCGACCGAGCAGACCGCCTCGGCGCGTGGCCGCCCGAGACGCCCATGTGGTCGTCTCCGCGAACTCCCGCCCACGGCGCCCGATCGCCCGGCCAGCTCACGGTCGGCAAGCAGTCGGCCGCCACGGCCGCCAGCGCCGCCGGCGTCCGGACCGGCGATCCGGATCGTCTGCCCGTCCACGGAGCTCTGACCAGCGTGCGCGGGCCGTCGATCGCGACGACCGGGCGCCCGAGGCCAGCGAGCCGGCCAGGGTCCCCTTGCGCGAGGTCGGCGCCGCCGTCGTTGACGACCAGCAGCAGATCGCAGCCGGCCAGGGCATCGAGAGCTCCTGGGCCGAGAGCGTCCCGGAGAAGGCCAGCGACTGTCGAGCGCCGCGCCGCCGCGCCTCCGCGACGCCACCTCCGAGCGGCGGGAGAGGAGGGCCCGGGCGCGCCCAGCAGCAGCAGCCGGGCGGGGGCGGCGCGGCCTGCGCGAGCTCCTGCGAGCGCGTCGAGCACCAGCGAACGGCGGCGCCCTCGTAGGAGTATCCGAACAGCCCGATCAGATCGCCCGGGCGCCGCGGCCGGCGCCATCGCGGGGGGCCGGCAGGTTGGAGAAGACCGGCGCGACGACGTCGGCCGGCGCGGCGAGCCAGGGGCGCGGAGGAGAGCCACGCGGCGCGGAAGTCCGCGGTCACCAGCAGGCGCCGCGCTGAGCAGCGCACGACGCCGATCAGGGCGGCCCGCTGCGTCGCGGCCCACACCTTCCCCGCTGGGCCCGCCGAGGTCGACCATGGGTAGGCCGCCTCGTGGATGATCGTCAGGACCGGCACGCCCGAGCGCCGAAGCGCCGCGGCGGGCGGGGACGAACAGCGGCACCCACGGAAGGCGAAGGCGAAGACCGAGTAGTGCAGGACGACGAAGTCCGGACGATCCTCCGGAACGCCGGCGACGCGAGCCGATCGAGCCACCCGAGGACCTGGCGGCGGGCGCCCCCCGGCAGGTTGCTCGGGCGGTAAGAGCCAGTGCAGCTCAGCGGTCAGCCCCTCGCGCCCGAGCTGCCACCGCCAGCAGTGTCGCGTGGTCGCGCACGCCGCAGATCTCCGTGGTCGAGATGCCGAGGACGAGCGCGCGGGCGCCCGGGAGCGGTCGGCATCGCCGCCGCCTCAGCCACGCCAGGATCTCCCCCCGGTAGGCGGCCTCGATCGTCTCCGTGAGCGTTCCGAGGTCACCCGTCGGCAGCACCATTCCAGTCACACCTGGATCGATCAGCTCCTTCATGCCCGTGTCCTCGCTGACGATGACCGGCACCCCGCACGCCAGCGCCTCCGCCGGCGCATAGGCGAAGCCGTCCTCGTAGGCGGGATGCACGCACAGCCGCGCCCCGTCCAGATGGGGCAGAGGATCGCCGGGAGCGAGGGCTGATTCGCGGGTCGCCCGCGCAGGCCCGCTGGATGAAGCGGCGCATCCCGCGGGTGCCCCAGCCTCCGACCAGGGTCAGGCGCAGGTCGGTGTGCCGGCAGGCGCCCGAGGGCGTCGATGAGCAGCGGCACGCCCTTGTCCACCGAAGGCTGCCGACGTAGACGATGTCGAACGTCGAGGACGGGCTTGCCGCCCGCGAGCCTGCTCGGAAGCGGGGGTCGGGGAGTCAGCGGGAAGCGCAGCAGCGAGCGACTCCCGGAAGCCCTGCTCCAGAAACGAGTCGCGCACGTAATCCGAGGCGCAGTAGATCCGGTCCGCGACGCCGATACTCGGCGAGGTTACGTCGCGCGAGCTGGCGGCCGGCCCATGAGCCGTTCGATCGGGTATTGGCGATGGGCGCTGGCATGTGCGTGCGCGCACCTGGCGGCAGTGGGAGTTGGCGGACACCAGCGACAGCGACTGCCAGCCGGCGGCGCGTGCCACGCGCAGCTGGGCCAGCGCGCTGCCGTTGAAGGCGATCAGATGATCGGCCGCCGGCAGGGAGCCGGCGACGTCCAGTCGAAGCCGGCGCTGAGAGCCCATATGCGCGATGCCCTGGAGACCGGACCCAGCACCGATGCCGCCCGCACCGGGACACGCCGAAGCTCCGAGCGCCAGTCACGGCGGCGGTCGGGGACGTCGCTCGCCGAGACGCACGCGCTCGGCCGCCCCCGGCGCTGCAGCGCGTCGAGAATCTCGCTGAGATGGCGCCCGAGCCCGCCGGCGTCCAGCGGCGCCGGGCAGGTGACGGTCACAGCGGCAGGCGGCAGACGGCCTCCTGGGCGAGCTCGGCCCGCGCGCGCCAGGCGCCATCCAGGTGCCCGCCGCGCACCGGCGTCCCGGGAGCGTGCTCTCAGTCAAGGGCGTCATAGCCCCATAGGCTGACCAGGTCGCGGCCGAGGTACTCGCTGAGCGTCACCACCTCGGGGCTGAAGCGGCGGCGCAGCTCCAGCTTGAAATCCTCCTCGGGCCGGGCGGGCTGCACCGTGGACGATGCCGTTCGGGTCACCCTCAGCGCGTCGTGGCGCAGGCTCCGCGGGGTCACGGCCTTGACGCCGGCCTGCGCCGCGCGAGAGCGGCCCCCGGCCCGCGGAGACAGCGTGGACGAACTGGTCGGAGCGCTGGGAGCGCAGCGCACGGTGGGGTTGGCCTCGAGCAGCTCGATCGCCACGTCCTCGTCGATGTCCGAGGAAGCGCAGAACCTGGCGTACGGTGGCCTCGTTGTGCCGGCGGAAGTCGTCGTAGATCAGCACCAGCATCTGCTCTCGCTGGAAAGCGGCGTGGTAGCGCTGAGCTGCTCGGCGTAGTCGACGTGGCCGGCGTACTGGAGGAGCTGTGGGCGGTGCGAGCGCGCGGGATGCGCCGGCCCTCGCGCCGCTCGGCTTCGAGGCCACGGCCCGGCGAAGATCCTGCTCGTCCTCGACATGGTTCTGCAGCAGCTGCAGGTGCAGCGAGCGCAGGAAGCTCGGCGGGCTCCCGCAGGATCGCGATGATGCGCGCGTCCGGGGCCCCGCGGCGATCGCCCGGCCGCCGCGGCCGACCGCAGGTAGGAGGAGCGAGGCCTCGCCGACGCGCTGCCCCGGCTTGGCTGCCGCTGAACAGGGCCAGGTACTCCTGCAGCGCTTTGCGGCGCCGCGCGCGGCGCAGGAGTCCGTGGCGGGAACCGCGGCTGCATGTCCGTCAGCGAAGTACCACGGCTCCTTGTGCTCGTGGCATGTAGATCTCGCGGGTGACGGCGCAACATCTCATACAGCGCCGTCGTGCCGCTCTTGGCGTGACCGACGATGAAGAAGTCAGGGATGCGCCCCTCCTGCGACCGGGAGGCGGCGGCGTCGCCCTCAGTCGAGCTCGTCATAGCCCCAGAGTCCGATCAGATCGCGCTCCAGGTACGTCGCCGAGGGCCTCGACCTCGGGCCTGAAGCGGACGGCGCAGCTCGCTCATCAGCTCCTCGTCGGCCGGCTCGGGGCGCCGAAGACGACCCTGCTCTGATCGGCCCGCACGGCGCTGCGGCGCAGCGTCATGGGCGTCGACCGCCTTGACGGCCGCCTTGACGCGCGCGCGAGAGCGGGCCGCGGCCCACCGACGAGCGCGTGCGACCATCCCGTCGCAGGCGCGCGGAGCGCATGCGGCACCGTGGGATTGGCTTCGGTCACCGCGACCGGGATGGCTCTCGTCGACGCCGAGGAAGCGCAGCACCCGACGCACCGTGCCCTCGTTGTCGCCGCGGAAGTCGTCGTAGATCAGCACCAGCACCTGCTCGGCGGGAACGCCGCGTGTAGCGGCGCAGCTGCTCGACATAGCGGACGTGGTCGGAGTAGAGCAGCACCTGCGGGCCAGTTGGCGATCGCGCGCGGAATGCTTCTCCCCGCTGCGGCGGGCATCCTCGAGCGCCAGTGCCCTGCGCAGGTCTTCTCGCTCTCGATCATGGATCTGCATCAGCTGCAGGTGCAGCGAGCGCAGGTAGCTCGCCGGCTCGCGCAGGATCGCGATGATGCGCGCGTCCGGCGCGCGCCTCGGCGATCAGCGCCGGCGGCCGTCCGCGACCAGAGGTAGAGCGCGTCGAGGCCTCGCCGACGCTGCTGCTCGGGCGTGGCGGCGTCGAACAGCGCCAGGTACTCCTCGAGCGTTTCCGGCTGGCAGCCCCGACGCGCGGGGTGGCCTGGAAGCGCGAGGCAGATCGGCCGCGAAGGAACCGCGGCTCCTTGAAGTCGGGCATGAAGATCTGCGGGTGGCTGCGGAGCATCTCGTACAGCGCCGTCGTGCCGCTCTTGGGCTGCCCGACGATGAAGAAGTCGGGCACCCGGGAGGCGCTCGGGACGGGCTCGGCGCGGCGCTCGTCGGCGGGCTGTGAAGCAACTCGCTCGAAGCCCATGCGGACGCCGATCCGGGGCCACCGAGCGGCGTGCTCAGCCGACGTCTGTCATAGCCCCAGAGCTAACCAGGTCGCGGTCCAGATAATCGCTGATAGCGCCTCCACCTCGGGCTTGAAGCGGCGGCGCAGCTCGCCCATCAGCGACGGTGGTCCGGCGGCCGGCGCGGCGTAGACGACGCGGCGCTGGGTCGCCTTCAGCGGCGCCCGCGTCTGCAGCCGCTGCGGGTCGAGCGCCTTGACCGTTCCCTTCGACGCAGCCGCGAGGCCGTGCCCGGCGCCGACCGAGACGGAGTGCACGAGCTCGTCGAGCTGCTGCGAGCGCAGCCTGAACGGTCGGGTTGGCCTCGGCCGAGCACGACCGGCGCGTCGTCGTCGACGCCGAGGAAGCGCAGCACCTGGCGGACCGTCGCCTCGTTGTCGCGCGCGGAAGTCGTCGTAGATCAGCACCAGCACCTGCTCGCGGCGCGAAACGCCGCGTGGTAGCGGCGCAGCTGCTCGACGTAGCGCACGTGCTCGGAATACAGCAGCACCTGCGGCCAGCTGCGAGCGGCGCGGGCATGCGTCCTGCCCTGGCGCCTTCGTCCTCCAGCGCGAGCGCCCGGCGCAGGTCCTTCTCGGTCTCGTACGTGGGACTGCACGCATCTGCAGGTGAAGCGAGCGCAGGAAGCTCGCCGGCTCGCGCAGGATCGCGATGATCCGCGCCGTCGGGCTGCGAGCGCCGCGATCGCCGCCGCGGCGCTGTGCGCGACCACAGGTAGGACGGCGGAGGCCTCGCCGACGCGCTGCCCGGGGCGGCGCGGCGTCGAACAGCGCCAGGTACTCCTCGAGCGTCGCCGGCGCGCCGGTAGCGGTGCGCCCGGCGCGGGCAGCTCGCTTGGCGAAGAGACCGGCTCCTTCAGGTCGGGCATGAAGATCTGCGGGTGGCTGCGCAGCATCTCGTACAGCGCCGTCGTCCCGCACTTGGGGTGCCCGACGATGAAGAAGTCGGGCACCCGCCGGCCGGTGCGTCGCGGAGCTCGGCGCCGGCTCAGTCGATCGTCTCATAGCCCCACAGGCCACCAGGTCGCGGCCCATGTACTCGCTGAGCGCCACCACCTCGTCCTTGAAGCGGCGGCGCAGCTCGACCATCAGCTCTCGTCGGGCGGCTGCGGCTCGCCCAGGACGACCCGGCTGCTGGGCCGCGCGCAGCGCCCGGCGGCGCAGCCGCGCGGGGCGTCACCGCCTTGACCGTCGCCTTCGCTGCCCGCGTCGCCGGGCCCGCGCCCGACCGACACGGCGTTGACGAGTTCGTCGAGCTGCTGCGAGCGCATCCGGACGGTCGGGTTGGCCTCCGTCGCCCGCCACCGCGACGCGTGTCGTCGACCTCCAGGAAGCGCAGCACCTGCCGCACCGTCGCCTCGTTGTCGGCGCGGAAGTCGTCGTAGATCAGCACCAGCAGCTGCTCGCGCGGGAACACCGCGTGGTAGCGGCGCAGCTGCTCGACGTAGCGGACGTGCTCGGAGTACAGCAGCGCCTGGGGGCGATGCGAGCGGCGGGGAATGCTCCTGCCCTGGCGTCTCTGCGGCTCGAGCGCGAGCGCCTGCGCGCAGATCCTTCTCGGTCTCGATGTGGTTCTGCAGCAGCTGCAGGTGCAGCGAGCGCAGGAAGCTCGCCGGCTCGCGCAGGATCGCGATGATCTGCGCCGCCGGCTGGCACGCGCGGCGATCTGGGCGGCGGCCGTCGGCGAGACCAGAGGTAGAGGGCGACGCCTCGCCGACGCGCTGCTCGGGGCGCGGCGTCGCGCGAACAGCGGCGAGGTATTCCTCGAGCGTCGGTCGGCAGCGGCCCCGCGGCCGCGGCGTTGGAAGCGCAGGCGCAGGTCGGTCGCGAAGTACAGCGGCTCCTTCAGATCGGGCATGAAGATCTGCGGATGGCTGCGCAGCATCTCGTAGAGCGCCGTCGTGCCGCACTTGGCGTGACCGACGATGAAGAAGTCGGGCAGCGCGCCCCGAGGTCTCGCGGCGGTCGAGGAGGCGCTGGGCTCAGCCGAGACGGTCATAGCCCCACAGGGCGACGAGGTCGCGAGCCAGGTACTCGCCTGCGCGCCGCACCTCCGCCCTGAAGCGCGCGCGCAGCTCCAGCCATCAGCTCCTCGTCGGCCGGCTCCGGCTCGCCGAAGACGAGGTTGCGCTGCAGCGCGTGCAGCGCCCGGCGCCGCGGGCCGGCGGCGTGACGCGCCTTGATCGACTCCTTACCGCGTGCGAGATCGGCCCCCGGCCGACGCCGACCGCGTGGACGAGCTCGTTGAGCAGCTGCGAGCGCGGCCGGACGGTGGGGTTGGCCTCGACTGGCTCGCACCGGAGCGTATCGTCGACCTCCAGGAAGCGCTGGACGCGCGCGCACCGTCGCCTCGTTGTCGGCGCGGAAGTCGTCGTAGATCAGGACCAGCACCTGCTCCGGCGCGAACAGCTCGTGATAGCGGCGCAGCTGCTCGACGTAGCGGACGTGCTCGGAGTAGAGCAGCAGCTGCGGCCAGTAGGTGTAGCGGGGAACGCTGCGGCCCTCGGCGGCGCTCGTCCTCGAGCGCGAGCGCCGTGCGCAGATCGCTCCTCGGTCTCGTAGTAGACTTCGACGAACTGGAGGTGCAGCGAGCGCAGGAAGCTCGCGGGCTCGCGCAGGATCGCGATGATCCGCGCGTCGGGCTGGACCTTCGCGATCTCGCGCCGCCGCGGTGTGCGACCACAGGTAGTGGGGCGAGGCCTCGCCGATGCGCTGGCCCGGCCGCGCGTCGGCGAACAGGCCGAGGTACTCCTCGAGCGCTGGCGGCGATGCCCTGCGGGCGGGGCGGCGTGCGCTCGTGCAGCTCGGTCGCGAAGAACCAGGGCTCCTTGATCGTCGGGCATGTAGACGCCGGGGTGGCTGCTGAGCATCTCGTACAGGGCCGTCGTGCCGCACTTGGGGTGCCCGACGATGAAGAAGTCGGGGAGCCTGCCCGCGCGGGACACGCGTCGCGCCTGCGTCCGCCGTGCGCCAGCTCCTGCGACGCTCTCTCCCACCCTCGATGTTCGCCGAACGTGCCGGCCGCTCAGAGCAGCTCCGGCGGTGCCCGTGGCGAGCGCCGAGGCAGAGCGATAGTAGGCGTTCTCGCTCTCAGCAGGTCGATCGTGTCGAACGCGACCAGCCGGCCGTCGATGATCACCATCACGCGGTCGCAGATGTCGAGCGTTGACATGCGGTGGGCGACGATGAACAGGGTCAGCTCGTCTCTGAGCGCCGGTCAGCGACTCCTGGATGAGGCTCTCCGAGTGGGGGTCAAGCGCGCTGGTGGGCTCGTCCAGCACCAGCACCTCCGGGCGCGCGACGAGCGCACGCGCCAGGCAGATGCGCTGCTGCTGGCCGCCCGAGACGGCGTCGGCGCGGGGGCCGACGATCGTCTCGATAGCCCTCGGGCCAGCCGACGATGTCGTCGTGGATCCGCGCCAGGCGGGCCGCCCGCTCGACCGCCTCGTCGTCGACGTCGCGGAAGTAGCGGATGTTCTCGGCCGACCGAGGCGTGCAGCAGCCGCGGTTCCTGGGGGACGTAGGCGACGCGCCTGATGCCAGTCCTCGGCGATGTAGCGCGTCGGCGGGCTCGCCGTTGACGAGGTAGTCGCCCGAGATCGGCGCGCTCAGCCGCAGCAGGATCTGGATCAGCGTCGACTTCCCCGCGCCCGACGGTCCGATCACCCCGATCGGCTTCGCCGCCGGCGACCTCGAAGCTGATCTCCGAGAGCACCGGGGCGCTCGGGCTGGTAGGAGAAGGAGACCGCGTCGAACGCGAGCGTGCTGACGCCGTCGAGCGGCACGCACGCCCTCCGGGGGCGCGCTGTTCAGGTACCGCTCGCCGGGTGTCCTGCAATCGCTCGACGAAAGGCAGCGACTGGCGCAGTCGTCTGCCACGCGCTCTGCACGGATTGTCCGTAGCCGCCGGCACGGGTCAGGATCAGGATCACCGCGCCGAGCGAGCCACGTGCCTCGTGCCCGCGTAGGCGAGCAGCCACAGCGCGCCGACCAGGATCAGGTAGACCATGCTCTGGTAGACGTTCGGCGTCAGGCGCCCGAGCAGCTGGGTGCGGAAGAACAGGCCGCGCGCCCTGTCGATCAGCCCGTTGACCCTCTCCTGCTGCGGCTCGGCCGTGCCGAACACGTGCGTCTCCTCGGCCAGCCGGTTGGCCTCGCCGACGCCGCCGGCGTATTCGAGCTGCGCTTTGGAGAGTTCCCGTGCGCGCCGCACGCCGAGTTTGTTCAGCGGGCGCAGGGCGCCGAACAGCAGCACCGTGGCGAGGAGCACCACGCCGGCCGCGGCGGGGTTCAGGGCGACAGCGAAGCCGAGCAGCACCAGGAACGAGAACAGCGCCGTGATCATGCCCGTCGCCTGCAGCGCCCCGGCCGTCGCCTGCATCACCTGCCCGGTCATCGTCTCCTGCAGATGTCCCTCGCGCTCGCGGGACTGCACTCCCCAGGAGGCGCGGGTGAAGGCGGCGAACAGGTCCTTGCGCAGCTTGCCCTGCACGTCGGCGGCGATCCGGGCCGGCAGGACCGACAGCGGAATCTGCACCGCCAGCCGCAGCAGGGCCAGGGCCAGGGCGACCAGCAGCAGCCTGTGAACCGACGTGTGCAGCTGGATGAACCCGAGATGGCCGTTGCGGTCGGTCACCTTTTTCGTCCCGTTGACCAGGGTCAGGGCGATCTGGGAGATCACCGCCAGGAACAGCGCTTCGGTCAGCCCCGAGAAGATCGAGCTCGCACCCAGCAGCGCCACCGTCCGCCGCCGGTCTCCGATCAGCAGGCTCAGCCTGCCCCACGTCGAGTACCTCCCCGCCGTCGTGCGCGGGTCCTCGGGTACGGCTCGCATCAGACGCTCCCCGGTGCTACCCGGCCCACGCTCGGCTCGCTGCCTTGGATGCTCGGCCGGCGCAGTTTCGAGGTGTCCGCGAGCCAGTAGGCCCCGATTCCGGCCATGAACCAGAAGTACGGTCCGGCGCCCTGCCCGGCCATGAAGGCCCCCGCGAATCCCATGAAAGTCAGCCCCACCAGTACCGAGAAGACGGCCGCGAGATCGATTCGCACCTCGACGTCGGGTATCAGGTGCAGGCGCGTCACGACCAGCCAGAGCAGCATGAATGAGAACCCGACCCACACGAGCAGGCCGGGCAGGCCGACTTCGTTCATCACGAAGTTGTACTGCGTCTCAGAGCTGAACCCGTGACCTTCCAGTGTCACCGTCGTGTGCCCCCCGAAGCCCGAAGCCGCGCCAGCCGTGCCCAGGCCGAAGCCGAAGGGATCGTTGGCGACGTCGTTCGGGATCTGCTTCAGGCTGATTTCCTTGTAGTTGGGGGCCGTGGTGCCGACGCTTTCCGGGGCGATGCTGGAATACCGGGCGAACGCCGAGCTGCCCTCGGTCGACGACAGCACGGTCACCAGCCCCACGGCGAGCACCAGCACCCCGAGCACCGCCAGCAGCGGTCTTATCACCTGCCGTCCGGCGCTCAGAGAGAATACGCCGAAGGCGACCAGCGTGGCAACCGCGCCGAGCACCGACGTGCGCGACTGCGACGTGGCGACCGCCAGCAGTGCGCCCAGGCAGAACAGTGGGATCACCCATTTTCGCCGCCAGCGGGCGGTCGCCATCAGCGCCAGCGCGGCGGGCAGCGCGATCACGCCGACGGTGCCGCCGAAGCCGATGTCCGAGCCGAGCGCCAGCGGACGGACGTGGCCTTCGCCTTCGCTGAAGTACGTGGTGCCCGACACCCCTCCTGTGCCGAGGATCCGTTCGGCGTACCCCGGGCCGAGGCTGGCGAGCTGCGTCGGCGAGAGCCGGCTCTCGATCGTGCTGGCGATGCCGTTCGCCAGGGCGATCACGCAGAGCACCACGAACATCTTGCGGAAGCGCTCCTTGGAGCGGATCAGCGCGTATCCGAAGAAGAAGAACGGAACCCACTCCAGCTGCTGGCGGTAGCCGCCCAGGATCTTCAGGGTGCCGACCGTGTTCGGGTTCAGCGCCTCCACAAGCACGAGCGCCGTGTAGGCGAGGACCCACACCGACAGCGGGGGGAGTTTGATCTTCTCCTGCTTGGACATCAGCCGCAGCAGCGCGCCGACGCAGACCGCCACGATCAGCACGTTGCGGATCGCCGCGACGATGTTGCCGCCGCCGCTGAAGCCCTTGATGGGACCGTCCAGGCAGCCGAGGTAGACGGCGAGGATCGTGACGGTCACCTCCAGCCGCGAGCTCATCATCAGCGTGAGCAGGCCGAGCGTGCCGATCACCACGGCGAAGGTGATCGCCAGGCTCGGCTTCGGCACGGCGGCGGTGGCCGCGAGGGCCAGCGCCAGCGCGAGCAGGGCGGTGAGCGATCGCCCGAGGATGTCCTGTGCCCGCCGTCTGCGCACCAGGGGGTGCGCCACTCCGCCGCGGCCGGCGAGCTGCGGGTGTGGCGAGCTCATCGTCCTGAGAAGGAGAAGCGTCGGGCGCGACGCCCGGTGGCGAGGCCATAGCGATCCATGTCGCGTGGCCGCACGGCGTTGGCGACGATCCCCAGGATCGGCGCGGTCTGGGTGCGCCCGAGCAGCTCCATCAGCCGCCGCGCCGACGTCGCGCCCGTGTAGTCGATCCGCGCCACGATCACGATCGCGTCGACCACCGAGAGCAGGGGCAGGGCGTCGCTGTACTGAAGCAGCGAGGGCGCGTCGAGCACGACACCGTCGAACTCGGCGCCGAGCCCGTGGATCAGCTCGACCATCTCGTGCCTGGCCAGCATCGCCGGCGGGTTGGCGACGTCGGTGCTGCCGAGCAGCACGGACGCCGAGCCGGCGGGACGCGCGACCATCGTCGCGAGGCCTCCCGACTCTGCCGGCTGGGGCTGCGCGGGGCCGTCGGGACCCGCGCCGCCGACGCGCTGCATCGCCCCGGTCGCCATCGCGCGGCCTTCGAGCACGTCCGCCAGGCCCGGGGTCCCCTGGGCGGGGATGGCGAGCAGCTTCGCCTGCACGGGCCGGCGGAAGTCGGCCTCCACGAGGATCGCGCGCTGGTTCGCGTCGCGCTGGACTAGCGCGAGCCCGGCCGCCAGCGTCGACTTGCCGTCGCCGGGATCGGGGCTGATGAACAGGATCGAGCGCGGCGCGTGGCGGGAGTTGCCGTTTTCAGTCCCGCCGTGCTGGCCGGTCAGCTGCAGCGTCGTGTAGAGCCGCCGGAGCGGCTCGCTCAGCAGCTTCGAGGGCCGCACCTCCCCGTCGCGGCGGATGATGGGGGTCCTCGAGACCGGCATCGCGCTGAGGATCGGTAGCCCGAAGACCGCCTCGAGGTCCGCCAGCGAGCGCATCCGCCGGTTGAAGCGGCTCGCCACGTAGACGACGAGCGACGCCAGCACGAGGCCGATCACGAATCCGAAGATCGCGTTTTTTTTCGGCTGCGGTCCGACCAGTTCCGCCTTGGCCGGCCTGGCGGTGCCGATCTGCTGCACCCCGTTGATCGATAGGTCCGATTCGAGCTGGTTGAGCTTCGTGGCCAGCGAGGCTGTCTGGAGGGTGCTGGCGCTGCTCGCGGAGCCCTTGCCGCCGGACTTGGCCTTGGCGGCAAGCTCGGCCAGTTCGATCCTCCTGATCTGGGCCTTGGTAGTCGTGATCGCGCCCAGGACAGCGCGTTCGTAGTTGGCCTGGTGGCGTTTGATGTAGGTCTGGGCGTAGGCGTTGAGCGCTTCGGCGACGGCCGCAGGGGTGTGACCTTCGCCCGAGAGGGCGATGAAGTCGGTCGAGGCCTCGGCCTTCGCCTTGACTTTGGCCTTGGCGGCGGCGGTGTTGTGTTCTTTGCGGAATTTTTTGTGGACGACTTCGGCGACCGTGGAGTTGATCAGCGCGGCCTGGTTGGCGAGCGCGGTGGAGCTGATCGTGGACTTGCCCAGCGTGTTGTTGAGCAGCGCCTGCCCTTCGGATGCCGCCCCGAGGTACAGCTGTGACTTCTCCGAGAAGGTGCTCGGCTGTTTCTTGTAGTGGACGTAGGAGCCCGCTGCGACTAGGATGGCCACGGCGAGGATGAGCCACTTGCGCCTCCACAGAGGGGCGAAGATTGCGGTTGCGTCCGTAGTTCCGGTCATGGGCTGGCGGGTCCGTCCATTGCCGCTGCCCGTCCTGGGGCCAGCATAAGGATCGGCATAAGTGGGCACTAAAGGTTAGCGGTCGATTGGCGGCCGCAAAGCAGGGAGTCGTGCAAGGATGTCGCCGTGACCGAAGCGTCCTGCGCACACCCCTCGGGACATCTGCGTTGAGTGACTTCTCGGCCGCCGCCGCGGCCACCGCAGCCGTCCGGCCAGGCGTTCAGGACCTTTCCGCAGAGACCGCCGCCGCGGGTCCGGCCGAGCGGGCCGGGGATTCTCGCCGGCGTCTGCTGGTCGTCAGCCATCCGGCGGTGCTGAGCGTCAACCAGGAGATCTACGGCGAGCTCGCCAGGAGGGGCTGGCGGGTGACCATGGTCGTCCCCAGCCGCTGGCGCCACGAGTACTCCAGCGACTACGTGACCCCGCAGGCGCTCGCCGGCCTGGAGGGCTCGCTCCATCCCGTCCCGATCGTGATGGCGGGACGCCCGCAACGCCACCTGTACCTCACGCGCTGCCGTGCGCTCGCCCGGCGGTCGGGCGCGCGCGTGGCCTTCCTCGAGGCCGAGCCGTACTCGCTCGCCGCCGCGCAATGGCGGGGAGCGCTGCGCTCCCTCGGGGTGCCCTTCGGGGTGCAGTGCTACGAGAACATCGACCGGCCCCTGCCGGCGCCGGTGCGGTGGCTGCGCTCGCGGGTGCTGCGCGACGCGGACTTCGTGGCGGCCCGCTCGCAGACGGCGGCGCAGCTGGCCAGCGCGTGGGGCGCGAACGGAGAGGTCGGCTTCGCGCCGCCCGGCGTGCCGATGTGGGAGCGGGTGCCCGAGGCCGCGCCGCACCCGTTCACGGTCGGCTACGCGGGTCGCCTCATCGCCAGCAAGGGCCTAGGCGACCTGCTCGAGGCGGTGCGCCGCCTCGACGCGCCGATCGAGCTGTTGATGATCGGGAACGGAGAGCTGAGGAGCGATCTGGAGGGCCAGCCGATCCCCGGCTCGCGAGTGCGGATCCTCGACAGCCTCTCGCACGAGCAGATGGCCTCCGGCTACGCGCAGCTGGACGTGCTCGTGCTGCCCTCGCACACAACCCCCACCTGGAAGGAGCAGTTCGGGCGGGTGATCATCGAGGCGCTGTGGTGCGGGGTGCCCGTGATCGGCTCGGACTCGGGCGAGATTCCCTGGCTGATCGAGCTGACCGGCGGAGGGCTGGTCTTCGGCGAGGGGGACGTCGAGATGCTGGCGGGCGCGATCGCGAAGCTGCGCGCCGAGCCGGAGCTGCGCGCCGAGCTGGCCCGCGCCGGGCGCGCGACGGTGCAGCGGCTGTTCACGATCCCCGCGGCCACCGACCCGCTCGAGCAGATGCTGCTGCGGGCGCTGGACAGGGCGGAGCCCGGCCCGCGGTGAGGAGTCAGCGCGAGGCGAGCCGCTCGTAGAGCTCGTGGTGGCGCTGGACCATCCGGTCCCAGCTGAACTCGAGCACGGCCTCGCGGACAGCCTGCCCCATGCTTGCGCGCAAGCCGGGGTCCACGGCGAGCTGCTGCAGGCGGGCGGCGATCGAGGCGGGATCCTGGCTTATGAGGAAGCCGCTCTCGCCGTCGACGATCAGCTCGCGCACGCCGTTGACCGGCGTGGCCAGGATCGGCAGGCCGCTCGCGGCGGCCTCGAGCGCGACCAGCGGGAACGCCTCGTAGGCCGACGGGAACACCAGCGCGTCGGCGAGGGCCAGCACGAGCGGGACGTCCCTGCTGACGCCCAGCCAGTGGACCCGTGCCTCCACGCCGAGCGTCGCCGCCAGCGCCTCGTAGCGCGCGCGATCGCCGCCGCCCGCGACCACCAGGTCCCAGGCGGGGGCCGCCGCGAGCGCGCGGATCGCCGGCCCGAGCCCCTTCCGCTCCCACTCGCTGCCTACGAACGCGGCGGTGCAGCGCTCGGGCGCGATCCCGAGCCGCGCGCGCAGCTCCGATGCCTCGCCGGCGCGGGCGCCCGGCGCGAACGCCTCGAGGTCGACGCCGTTGTGGATCGTGAGAACGCGCTCGGCGGCGCGGGGGAAGTACCGGCGCATCTCCTCGGCGACCCCGTCCGAGACGCACAGGAACAGCGCCCTGCGGCTGAGCCCGTAGCAGAGGCGCTCGCAGACCTTGTTCAGCTGGGCGACCGCCCTGATGTAGGGGCGGCTGAGGCGCGTGGCGCGGCTCGGCGTCGCGATGCCGGCCTGATGGACGTAGTGGACGGCGATCGCGTCGACGTCGTTGAGCACGATCGCTCCGGTGGACTGCACGACCCCGCGCCGCCACCTCGCGACGGCGATCGTCCCGGCGAGCAGGAACCAGGGATAGGCGAGCAGGAACGGGCGCCCCGGCCCGGGAACGCGGCGGAAAGAGACGCCGCTCCCCGCGGGCAGCTCGCAGACCCGCCCGATCACCGTCACCTCGTGGCCGAGGCGCCGCAGCCCGGTGATCAGCTGGACGAGCTGGCGCTCCATGCCCCCCACAGGGCCGATGTCGTGCGCGACGATCGTCACCTCCGCAAGGACCGGTGGGCTGTTCGGGTTCTTGCTCGTGGAGCCGGCTGGCATGCTCTCAGCGCCGCCTGTCGGCCAGCGATCGCATCTGGGCGAAGAAGCGATCGCGCATCGCGGCGTCGGTGTACTGCGCCAGGAATCGATCGCGCCCGGCGCTCCCGAGCCGCTCGCGGAGCGCCGCCGAGTCGAGCAGCGGCTCGAGCGCGTCGGCCAGCGCGCGCGGCGTCCCGGAGGCCGCGAGCACGCCGGTGCGGCCATCCTCGACTATCTCGGCCGGTCCGCCGGCGTCGACCGCGAGCACGGGCACGCCGCGCGCCATCGCCTCCAGCAGCACGAGCCCGAACGGCTCGGGATCGGACGCGTTGACGAGCACGTCCATCTGCTCGAAGTACGGCCCCGCATCGGGCACCTGGCCGGTGAGCGTCACGGCGCCCGAGAGCCCGAGGCGGTCCACCAGCGCGGGCAGCGATGCAGCGTAGGCGCTGGAGAGCCCGTGGGCGTCGCCGCCGACGATCAGGGTGTGGATCTCCCGGCCCCGCTCGCGCAGAATCGCCTGCGCCGCGAGCAGTCGATCCTGCCCCTTCCAGGGCTGCAGTCGACCGACGAGGCCGACCACCGGCACGGACGCCCCCGCCTGCGACCCGGCCCGGCGGGGGCCGATGACGGGGATCGGCGTGCCGGGCGCCACGACGAAGGTCTCCCGGGAGGGGAATAGCCGCGCCTGCGCGTCGGCGGCCGCCTGCGAGCAGCAGCCGACGGCGAGCGCCGGCAGCGCCGTCGCCAGCCGATCGAGCCAGTGCCTGGAGGGGATTTCGTGCTGCCACCAGACCACTCGATCCGCCATCCCCGCCAGCGCAGCCGCGGGAGCGCAGTACAGCTGGGCCTTGGCGATCCAGTTCACGATCAGGTCGGGCTGGCGGCGACGCAGCGTGCGCCTCAGCGCGAGCACGCAGGCCAGCGCCCGGTGCAGCTGGCGCACCCTCCCGGCGGGGATCACCTCGACGTGCAGGCCGGCGCTTGCAAGCTCTCGCGGCCACGGCCCGTCCTGCAGGAAGACCAGATCGATCTCGTGTCCGCTTTCGCCGGCGCCGTCGAGGATCGTCTGCAGCATCACCTCCGCCCCGCCCAGCCGCTCGCCCCACGGGACCGTGATGAGAATGCGCACGGGCTGCGACTATAGTTACCGGCCCAACCAGGGTCGCAAGCGGTCGCCCGTCGCGCCCATCATCACACGTCGTGCGCGAGAACGATCAAACCGCGGACCCGCCTGCCGGATCGGCCGCGGACACGGACGTGGTCTCCTACCGGCATTCCGGCACCGCCCAGATGCGGTTGATCACGGAGCTCGGCGAGCTGATGGACGCCGGGGCGCGGCGCTTCTGCGACGTCGGCGGGGGGGCCAACCCGATCGTCTCCGAGCGCAAGATCACGCGACTTGGCCTGGACTATGTCCTGCTCGACGACTCGGCCGAGGAGCTCGCCAAGGCCCCGTCGGGGTATCGCACGTTTAGGGCGAGCATCCTGGACGGGCCCCGGGTGCGCCAGCTGGTCGAGGAGGGCCCCTTCGACGTCGTGACGAGCCGCTGGACGGCCGAGCACATGCCCGACGGCGAGGCCTTCCACCGGCAGGTCTTCGCGATGCTCACGCCCGGGGGGGCCGCCGTCCACCTGTTCCCGACGCTCTACTCGCCTCCGTTCGTGGTGAACAGGGTGCTTCCGGGCGCCGCTTCGGCGGCGCTGCTCGACACCGGCAGCGGGGGACGGCGATCGGATGAGGGGCGCCACCCGAAGTTCGCCTCCTACTACTCGTGGTGCCGCGGCCCGACCGCCCGCCAGATGGCCAGGCTCCGGAGCGTCGGGTTCACCGTCGAGCGCTACGTCGGCTTCTACGGCCACGGCTACTACAGGCGCGTGCGTCCGCTGGACGCGATCCACCGGCGGGCCACCGCCCGACTGCTGGAGCACCCGGTCGCGAGCCTGACGAGCTTCGCCCTCGTCGTCCTCAGGCGGGGCCGATGAGCGGCGCCGCCTCCCACGTCGAGGTCGCTCTCGCGCACGACTACCTGCTCGTGATGCGGGGCGCCGAGCGGACCTTCGCGGCGATCAGCGACCTGTACGCCTCGGCGCCAATCTTCACGCTGCTCTACGACGAGCAGGGAACCGACGGTCGCTTCGCCGGCCACGCCGTGAGCACCTCCCCGCTGCAGCGCCTTGGCGTCGGGCAGGACGGCTTCAGGCGCCTGCTGCCGCTCTACCCGTGGGCTGTGGGACGGCTGCGCCCGCCGCCGTGCGACGTGGTGCTCTCGAGCAGCAGCGCGTTCGCCCAGGGCGTCACGGTGCCCGCCGGGGCGGTCCACGTCTGCTACTGCTACACGCCGTTCCGCTACGCCTGGTACGAGCAGGAGCGAGCCATCTCGGAGGTCCCCGCCCCGCTGCGGGGACTCCTGCGCCGCCAGCTCGCCAGGATCCGCCGCTGGGACCTGGCGGCGAGCCGCACGGTCGACTCCCATGTCGCGATCTCCGAGCTCAGCAGGGAGCGGATCAGGCGCTACTACGGCCGCGACTCGGTCGTCATCCACCCTCCCGTCGAGACGCACCGGTTTCGCCCGGGCCGGCCGGGCGAGGCGCTGCTGGTGGTCTCGGAGATCGTGCGCCACAAGCGCCTGGACGTCGCCCTGGAGGCCGCGCGCCGAGCGGGCGTGCCGATCCGCGTCGTCGGCTCGGGGCCCGACCACGACCGTCTCAGCCAGGCCTACCCCGAGGCCGAGTTCGTGGGACGAGCCGACGACGGAAAGCTCGCCGAGCTGTACGCCGCCGCCCGCGCGGTGATCGTGCCGAGCATGGAGGAGTTCGGCATCGTGGCCGTCGAGGCGCAGGCCGCCGGGCGTCCGGTGATCGCGGCGGCCGCCGGAGGGGCGCTGGAGACCGTGCTCGACGGGCGGACCGGACGGCTGGTGGCGCTTGACGACGTCGACGCCTTCGCCGCGGCGATCGCCGAGATCGACTCGCTCGACTTCGACCCGGCGGGCGCGGTGGAGAACGCGGAGCGCTTCTCCGTGGCCACCTTCCAGCGCCGGCTCGGCGAGCACGTCGAGCTGACGCTGGCGGCACGCCGATCGCGCCGCCCCTGAGCTCAGGCCGCGGGCCTTCGCACCTTGACGATCTGGTGATAGCTGAGCACGCCGAGCCCGGCCGCGAGCAGCATGTCGTCCAGCCGGCCCAGCGCACGCGCGGCGCCCGGGCGCCGGAAGCGCAGCACGTTGCGGTCGAAGATCCGCAGGAAGCGCATCTCCCCGACGCTCAGCTCCACCGGCCCGAAGCTCTCTCGCAGCACACGCAGGTCGCGACGGTCGATCGGGCGCTCGTCGTCGGAGCCGTAGCGAGCCACGGCTCCGCGGCCCGCGAGGCGGCGGCGGGCGAGGTTCAGGAGCGGGTTCAGGCCCATCGTCTCCAGAAAGGCGCCGCTGCCTCCGGGGACCAGGACGTCCCTGAGGATCGGCGCCATCCTCGGCAGGTCGACGTGGTGCAGCGCGTAACGCCCGACGATCGCGTCGAAGCTCTGCGGCGGGAACGTCTCTCCTCCCAGCTCGCCGGCGATCAGCTCGACCTCGACGCCGACCTCGCGCGCGAGCTCGCCCGCCCTGCTGACCGACTCGGGGCTGATGTCGATCGCCGTCACGCGGGCGCCGCGGGCGGCGAGGAAGGCGGAGGTCAGGCCCGCCCCGCAGGCGAAGTCCAGCACCCGTAGCCCGCGCACCGGCTCGATCGCGTCGAGCATCGCCTTCGTGTTCGGCTCGGGACCGCGCGCGTAGCGCTTGACCAGCCGCTCCAGGGGCGGGACGTGCTCGTCCCAGAACTCGCGCTCGCGCTCGCCGACGTCGTTCATCTCGCACCCGCCTTCGGGTGTGAGGGCGCTCGCGGCGCGCAGCTTGTGGGCCTGTGGACCATCAGATGAGCTCCGACAGCCAGTCCGAGCCGCCGCGCTGGATCCTGGCATAGAGCTCCTCCGAGCGCTCGAGATAGGCCTGCTGCGTCCGCCGCTCCCAGGACGAGCGCCGGCGCCTGTTGAGCCGTCGCACGAGCGGGCCGGCCAGGGGCAGCGGCGGCACGGAGATCGGATCGGGCGCCTGGTCGAGGTAGGCCCGGCTGAGCTCGCCCGGGCGAAAGCCCGCGCCGTGGTGGTAGATGACGTCGCCGTAGACGCCGAAGAAGAGCGGGTCGAGATCGCGGCGGTTGGAGCGCAGCACCTGCACCCACGGCGTCCCGGTCAGCTCGAGCGCGCGCAGCAGGTTGCCTCCGACGTCGGTGACCAGTCTGCCCTTCTGCCCGGGCCAGGTGTAGCCACCGGACCAATCGCCCGGCAGGCTGCGCCAGGTGCCGACGGTCGTGACACAGAAGCACGGGTGCGGCTGGGGGTCGCCGACGTTCTCGGCGCGGCGCACGGCGATCAGCGGCGCACGCGAGAGCCCCTCCTCGATCAGCGGCATCGGGTCGGCGATCGGGAAGGCGTCGCCGTCGAGGAACATCAGCAGATCCTCCGGCGGGGCCTCGTGGGAGATCTCCAGCGCCAGGTGATTCAACTTCCCCGGATGCCGTCCGCGCTGCTCGAACACACGGTCGAAGTGCTCGCCGCAGGAGGGATCGATCTTCTCCAACGAGGTCCACGTCCGGTAGGGCACCTTCAGATGCTCGCGCAGGTACCTCGTCTGGATCTCGATCCACCGAGGCGAGGCGAAGTGGACTGTGACGACGTGAAGCACTCAGCTCACCGCCCGGGCGGTGTGTGGGCAGGAGGGGGCCATCGGCTCAGAGGAACTCGGACAGCCAGTCCTCGCCGCGGCTGATCTTCTCGTAGACCATCTCCGACTGCTGGAGGTGGTGGCGTTCCATGCCTCGTTCCCATCGCACCCAGCGGCGCCTGTTGATCAGGCGGTTTACGGGACCCAGGCCGGGCACGGCGATGCCGGCCGGACCCTTGTCGCTGTGCACCCCGCTCAGTTCTCCGGTCCTGAACCCGGCACCGTGGTGGTAGACCACGTCGCCGTAGACGGCGAAGTGCAGCGGGTCGAGGTCGTGGCGGTTCGAGCGCAGCACCTGCACCCACGGCGTCCCGGTCAGCTCCAGCGCGCGCAGCAGGCTGCCGCCGACGTCGGTCACGCGGATCCCCCGCGCGCCCGGCCACGTGGGGCCGCCCGACCAGTCGCCGGGCAGGCCCTTCCAGGTGCCGACAGTCGTGACGCAGAAGCACGGGTGCGGCTGGGGCTGATCGACGTTCTCGGCCCGGCGCACAGCGATCAGCGGCGCGCGCGAGAGCCCCTCCTCGATCAGCGGCATCGGGTCGGCGATCGGGAAGGCGTCGCCGTCGAGGAACATCAGCAGATCCTCCGGCGGGGCCTCGTGGGAGATCTCCAGCGCCAGGTGATTCAACTTCCCCGGATGCCGTCCGCGCTGCTCGAACACACGGTCGAAGTGCTCCCCGTAGGAGGGATCGATCCTCTCCAGCGAGGTCCACGTCCGGTAGGGCACCTTCAGATGCTCGCGCAGGTAGCTCGCCTGGATCTCGATCCACCGCGGAGACCCGTAATGCACAGTGACGATGTGAAGCACTTGGAGGCCGGTCTCGCAACTGCGCCGGGGCGCGGATGATACATGCCGGCGGGCGCTCGCAGCAGCGCTGGGAGATGCCCCGGAAACGTCGCGAACGGTCTCCGGCCTTCGGGTCGCTGCGCGATTGCAGGCGGAAATGCCCGCTTGAGCCACAGATTCGGTGGTGCTAGCTTCATCTCAATGGGCCTCGTCGCCGCCGCCGGGGATTTCTAGTGACGGGCGCTCGCCCGCACCGCTCCCTGCTGCCCGCGGCGGTCCTCGCGGCCGTGACGGTGTTCGCTCTCGCGGGTTGCTCGGGCTCGAACAACGGCAAGGGCACGAGCTCGGCTGCGCCTCCGAGCCCCGAAGCGATCGAACGCAACGAACGCAACGAAGAGGCGGCCGCGCTGAAGAACGAAGAATCCGCCGAAGCCCAGAAACAGCGCGAACTGCTCGCGGTGCTCGAAGCCAAGAAACGCGAAGAACAGGGTGAAATCGCCGCCAAGCGCACGGAAGCGCAGGCGACCGCGAAGGCCAAGAAGCGCGAAAAGGCCGCGGCGAAGGCAGCCAAACAGCGCGAAGAAGCCTCCGAAAAGGCCGTCAAGAAACGCGAAGCGGAAGCCAAGGCGAAGACGAAGACCGCGACCACGCCCGCCCCGGCCACCAAACACTCCAGGCCCAAACCGAAACACGAATCCTCGCCGGCGGGTTCGATCGGCGCGGCGCCGACCGTCACGGTTCCCGGCGCCTCCAACTAGGCTGTGATCGTGGGAGTTCCTCGCTCATCGCGCTCGCTGGTAGGTGCCCTGCTCGTGCTGGCGATGCTGGCCCTCGTTGCGATCCCGCTGGCCGGCTGCGGCGGCTCCGCCGGCGGCCACGCGGCCGGCGAAGAAGGAAAGCCGAAGGCCGTTGCGAGCGCCGGCGACGAAGAAGCCGCCGAAGTCGCCGCACGCAAGAAGCGCCAGGCTCAGGAAGCGCAGACGAAGCGGCGCGAAGAAACCGAATTCGCCGAATTCAAAAGCAAGGAGGAACAGGCCGCCAAGGAACAGCCCACGAGCTCCAAGAAGAAGGGCAAGAAGGGCAAGAAGGGCAAGAAGGGCTCCAAGGGCAAGGGCGGCAAGGGGGGCAAGGGCTCCGGCAAGCACGGCTCGGGCACGAAGAAGAAGAGCAAGACCGGCGGCGGCGGAAAGGGCGCCGAAACTCCCGCCCAGAAAGCGGCCAAGCAGCAGTTCGCCGCCGAAGAAGCAAAAGAAGCCGCCGCCTACAAGAAGAAGTAGCCATCGGCCCAGCGAGGCCCGGCCCGTGGGCCGACGGCGCTCGGCTCGGCGCCGCGGCTGCGCTCGGGAGGTCCGTCGTCTCGACTACAGGCCGCGACGGCCCACGACGTGCGGGACGGTCCGCAGCAGGATCTTGATGTCCGTCCAGGGCGACCAGTTCGCGACGTAGAGGTAGTCGATCGCGACCATCTCCCGCAGCGGCACCCGCGCCGGGCCCAGGATCTGCCACGGCCCGGTCATCCCGGGCATCAGCTCGAGGCGGCGGCGGTGCCAGCCCTCGACGCGCCGGTCCTCCTCGACCACGAGCGGCCGCGGGCCGACCAGGCTCATCTCGCCGCGCACGATGTTGAGCAGCTGCGGCAGCTCGTCCAGCGCGGTCCGGCGCAGCCAGCGCCCCACCCGCGTCACACGGGGATCGGCGGCGATCTTGAAGAGCCCGTCCATCGCCTCGTTGCGGTGGCGCAGCGAGTCCTTCATCGACTCGGCCTCGGGGACCATCGTGCGGAACTTGAGCATGTGAAAGCGCTGGCCGTGACGCCCGACGCGCAGCTGGCGGAAGAACACGGGCCCGCGGCTGTCGAGCTTGATCGCGATCGCGATGCCGATCAGCAGCGGCGATACGGCCAGCAGCCCGATCGAGGCGCCGATCAGGTCGAACCAGCGCTTGAAGGCGGCCGAGGAGCGCGTCAGGTCGAAGCGCCGCACGCCCATCACGGTCACGCCGTGCAGGTCGTCGAACTCGACCGAGGAGCCCACGACCTCCAGCAGCCTGGGCACGACACTTACGCGGACGCCGACGGCCTTCAGCGTGCGCACCAGGTTGAGCATCTCCCCCGCGTCGGCGCTGCGGGGCGCGATGATCGCGCGGTGGACGTCCAGCGTCTGGGCGAGGTCGCGGATCTCGGCCAGACGCGACTCCGAGAACGAGTCCGATGACCACGGGGCGACCTTGTCGAGGTCCAGGTGCGCGACGACGGTGGCCTTGACGCCGCCGTGGCAGTCGAGCTTCGAGCGGATCGTCGCGGCCGACATCTCATCGCCGATGAACAGGCATCGCTCGGCGGGCGCCAGCCAGAGGGCCAGCGCCCGGCCGATTGCGCGGCAGAGGATCAGCAGGACCGCCAGCGAGAGCCACAGGATCAGCACCGCCTGGCGGCCCAGCGAGGCGCCCTGTACGAACAGGCCGCCGGCCAGCCACGCCACGACCGTCACCAGCGTGGCCAGCTGGAAGAGCTTCGGCGCCTCGTCCAGCGTCGTCTTGCGCAGCAGCGTCTCGTCGCGGTCGTACAGGCCCAGGAGCTTCGCGGAGATCAGCAGGATCGGGAGCTCGACCGCGGCCGCCCACGTCAGCTGCAGCGAACGGCGGGAGAGGACCAGGGTGAGCGCGAAGGCGCCGATCAGCGCGACGACGTCCGCGACCGCGAGCGTTCGCCTGAACAGCGCGTCGCGCCGCATCGACGCGGCCGGGCCGCGCACCTCGGAGATGCCGGCGATGAGCACGCGTCGGCGGCCGCCCAGACCGAGGAAACCACGGGACGTCTGCGTGATCGGCGCGCTCGCCCACGCACTTGCGGCATCCGGTGGATTCCCCGTCTCGACACCCATCGCTTCTCCCCTGCCTCCTTGCTCGCTATCCGGCCCCCGCAGATAGTTGACCATCGAACCCGAACAGTTGTCGAAATTCGGTGATCGCCCTAAGGGTGGGCATCATAGACAGGGCCGGAACCTAAAGCAAGGGGGTCGCGGGGCCCCGGCGAGCCGGGGCGCGGGACCCTCGGGCGAGCGCTGCGCAGGCCCTCCCTGCGGGCACACGCCGCCCCTGCGGCAGGCCGCCCCGTCACTCGATCTCGGGCGCCGGCGTGATGTCTGTCGGGCCGGAGCGCACGGGCGGGATCGGGCTCTGCCACGGCCGCTTCGCCAGCAGCCAGGCGGTGGCGGCGGCCAGCAGGATCCCGCAGAGCACCCACCCCAGCGTTTCCGTGTCCAGGCCGATGTACTTCAGGCCTGATGCGGCGACCACGAACGTGATCACCGGCCGGATGTAGCGGTCGGGCGCCGTCGAGGAGAGCGTCGAGCCGATCAGGACGGCGGGCACGCTGCCGATGATCAGCGAGACTGTCACCCCGAATGCGACGTGGCCGAAGATCAGGGCGCCGAGGGCCGCAGCGAGGGTCAGCGGCACCGCTTGCGTCAGGTCGGTGCCGACGAGCTGGTTGGCGCCGAGCATCGGGTAGAGGAAGAGCAGCAGGATGATCATCAGCGAGCCGGCGCCGACCGAGGTCAGGCCGACGACGACGCCGCCGATCACCCCGATCGCGACCGTTCGCAGAGGATGCACGGCGATCCCGTGGACCACCCCCTGGCGCTCCTGTCCGCTACGCCGGTCGAGCACGTAGCGGAGCGTCATCGCCGCCGCGCCCACGAGCAGCGCCGCACCGAGCAGCGTCTCGATGTTGGTCTGCGCCGACTTGCTGCCGCCCATGAGTTTGAGCAGGTAGGTCCCGAGGAACGCGGCCGGGACCGAGCCGATCACCATCCACTTGACGAGGTTCAGGTTCACCGTTCCTTTGCGCAGGTGCACCCCGGCGCCGAAGGGGCGCATGCAGACGGCGGCGACGAGGTCGCTGGAGATCGCCGCCGAGGGCTTGACCCCGAACAGGAGGATCAGCATCGGCGTCATCAGCGCGCCGCCGCCGGCGCCGGTCATGCCGACCAGGAACCCGATGATGGCGCTGCCAAGGACGATGAAGGGATCGATGTGCATCTGACTCTGCGGTTGGAGAAGCGCAGGCCCACGAGGGCTCTTCTCCACCCGCGGGGCAAGATACCAGCATTCCTCACGAAGTCAACCGGCTTTGGCAGCGAACTGCGCAATGCTCGTCCGATCCCGACAGTCGAGGGCCGGCCGGCGCCGGAAAAGGCTCGGCCGGCCCGCCCAGTCCTTGGGCGAGCCGGCCGATCAACAACGCCTGCCCTCTATGGCTGGCGTGCAGGCATCAGTTCAGATGCCTCAGCCTGTGATTTTCGCTACGCCTTCCAGCGCCTCAGGGAGAAGACCCTTCGGGAGTTCGCTGTAGTCGTGGCCCTTACCGATTTCCTTGGCCCCGCCCTTCTTGTTGAGGACGAAGTTCATGAAGTCGATGACCGTCTGGGCCTCGCCTGCGGTACCACCTGTGTAAGCCTCGTAGTCCGTCAGTACGAAGTCGTACGTGAGACCACACAGCGCGTAGCTCTTGGAGGCGGCCTTCGCCGTCACTTCGTTCCAAGGAGCTTCGACCGACGGCGGCGGGAAGGAGCCCGAGCCGTTGGAGAATTCGGTCTTCTTGCAATTGGACTCGCCAGAGGCCACGACGTCGCCGTTCGACGCCGGGTCGGCGTACTTACGGCTGGTTTTCGAGCCTTTGACCTTCTTGCTGTTTTCCAGCTCGACCCAGAACCGCGAGGGGCTCTGGCCCGTGAAGCCGCCGTTGGCGACGTTGCGGGCGTCGGCCAGGTTCGGGTAACCGATCGAACCCGGTTTCGCGGCAACTTCTTTCAGCATGCCGGTGTTGGTTTCTTCAGCCGCGTGAACGACTTTGGCGGCCGTCGGCCACACCTTGCTGAGCGAGCCTTCCGCCAGTTCGGCCCACGTGTGTTCTTTGCCGTCTTCGGAGGCCATTTTGGCTTCGTTGGACAGGTTCAGGAACTTCTTGAAGATGTGGGTCGTGCCCGAGCCGTCCTTACGAACGACCGGGATGATCGCCGTTTCTTTGTTGCATTCCGCGCCGGTCAGGGTGTTGCCCGCGCCTTCGACTTCTTCGATCTGTTTCCACTTCGTGATCGTGCCGGAGTAGATGCCCTGAATCGTTTCCTGGTTGAGGGCAAGCCGGTTCGCGGCGATCGTCGAGTTGGCGGTGCATTTTTCGGGCAGGTTGACGACGATCGCAAGAGCGCTCTGGAGCGACGGGATCGTCAGCATCTTGCTGGTCGCCACTTCTTTGTTGGCGACCTCAGCTTCAACGCCTTCTTTTTCGGCCAGGTTGGCGGTGTTGTCGGTGCCGACGAAGCCGACCGTCCCGAAGTTGTGGTTCACGAACCATTCTTTGTAGCCGGCGCCACTCCCGATCGAGTGGTATTTGACAGTCGGGCCGCCTTTGCAGCCGGCTTTGCTCGTGTTGAAACCGGGGTCCCAGATCACCTGGGCTTCCGCCTGAAGCGAGGAACCGGCACCTTCGGTGCTGGTCCCGAGGCATTTGCCCGGGAGGGCACTCGCGACGCCGGGCGCCACGAGAGCGGCCGATGCGGCAGCCGCGACGATGCCGGCCGAGATCACTCGGCGAGCAGAGAGAAACGTCATTACTGAACTACCTCCTGGTTAGCAGGTTCCATTGCCGACCACAAAAGGGCTCCGCCCCTCGTAGACCGACCTAGTTGGGAGCCGGACTGGCCCCCCGCACATCAGTCTGCGGTTCGTAGTCTTTCCCAGCACCCGCCCCTGCGTGTTGCCAGAGCGTGACGTCGCGGGCTGTTTCACATCTCGGTGACATCTGCCCGCGCCTTCACCTGGACATGACGACCCGTTCACGACGATTCATCGAGAGGCCCGGGACAGCCTGGTTCTCATCGCTCCCCGCCAGCGCCGGGCTTCACGCGGGATTGACATTCCGTTGATGCTCGCGCCCGCTTCATCGGCACCTGATCTGGCAGAGGGAAACGATCGTGTCTATCCGTGTCCGCGGCGGCCGGATCGCCATGCCCGGACGAGCATCGCCGCGAGGGTCGCCCGCCCGCGGGCGCCGACCGGGAGAGGGGGCCACAGGCTCCCCGCTCCCGCCGCGCGCCTCAGTGTTTCTTCTTGGCCGCCTTCAGCGTCACGATCACCGTCGTCGTGTGGGTCCCGCCGGCCGGGTCGTGGGCGAGAATCGTGACGCGAGCCCGCACCGTGTGCGACTTCGCCAGCAGCGCCTTGGCCTTGCTCGAGAGGTGCAGCGTCAGCACCTTGAGGTTGCCTCCCGCGATCGTGAACGAGCCGCTCGTCAGCGTAAGGATCGACTTCTTGTGGCTGGAGCCGGCGGCCACCGCCGTCAGCGTCTTGAGCGTGACGGTGCCCGCGCACTGGGTCTCCCCGGTGGGGCAGCTCAGCTTGAGGCCGAACGCACCGTTCGAGGGGACGCTTATCGAGGTGCCGGCGATGGTCACGTTCGGCACGGGCTTTGTTACCACCTGGGGCAGGACTTGGGTTTCGGGCGTTGTTTTGCCCGGCGGGGGCGGCGGCGGAGGCGGCGGGGGCGGTTCAGCCGTCTTGAATTCCGCGTCGACGCCTTCGCCTTTTCCGGCCGCACTTTCGGCCACCAGCTTGTAGTGGTAGACCGTCCCCTGCGCCAGGCCGCCGAGCGCGGCGGAGACGGGAACCGGTTCGGTGCCGCCGCCAGGCGCGGGCGCGCAGGCCGCTTCTTTGCCGTATCCCGGCGTCGTACCGTAGAGGAACTTGCAGCTGGTCACGGCCGCGCCCTTCGGGTTGACCGCGCCCGTGATCGTGGCCGTCGTCTGCCCGACGCTCGACGCTTTTTCGGTCGTGGCTGTGGGCGCCAGTTTCGGAGCGGTCGAGAATCCCAAGGGGGGAGACCTTCGCCTTTGCCAAGCGGGTTTTTCGCGATCAGCTTGTATTCGTATTTCGTCCCGGGGGCCAGGCCGCTCACCGTCGCCGAGACCGCGACGAGACCCCGCCCGTTGCCGGGAGCGCTCGAGCACGCGACACGTTCGGCCGACGGCAGCACCGTCCCGTATTCGAATTCGCAGGTCGTCAGTTCGCCGCCCGGGTTCACCTTCCCGTTGAGCGTCGCGCCGGTCTGCGTGATCGAGCTCGCCGCCAGAGTTTCGGCGGTCGGCGCGAGACCGGGTTCGAGCGTTTTCAGTTCGATGTCGAGGCCTTCGCCCTTGACTTTGGCTGTGTTTTCCGCCACGAGCACGAAGTGATAGACGGTGTTAGCTTCGAGGCCGCTCACGGCGGCGCTCACCGGCACCGATGTTTTCCCGTTCCCGGGCGACGTGGCACAGGGTGCTTCTTTTCCGTAGGCCTTGGTCGTCCCGTATAGGAACTTGCATTCGGTCGGGGTGCCTTCCGGGTTGACCTTCCCGTTGAGCGTAGCCGTCGCGCTGCCGACGCTGGTCGCAGCGAGCGTTTCGGCTTTGGGCGCGTTGGGCGCCGGGATCAGGAATTTGGTGCCTTCGGGTTCGGTCTTCCCGCTTTCGCTTTTCGCGACGAGTCGGAAGTGGTACTGCTTGCCGGCTTCGAGACCGGTTGTGACCTTGGTCGACTCGGCCACGAACGTTTCGCCTTCGCCGGGGGCTTTCGCACACGGCACCTGCGTGCTGCCGGCGCCGAACGGTTCGCTCGCGGGCCCGTATTCGAAGTGGCATTCGGTGTTCGCCAGGTTCGGGTTGACTTCCGCCTTCAGCGTGGCCGACGTGCCTTCGACGACCGCTTCTTCGTGGACGATCTTGGGCGGTCCGAGGATGGTGATCGTGCGTTCCTTCTTGATTTCCGGCGTGGCGAGGTTGTCGGTGTGGATCTTCTCGACCACGGTGTGTGGGCCTTCTTTCGCGAAGGTGTGTTCGACGAGCGTCGTTTCCTGCTGGCGTTCGCCGACCGTTTCCTTGACGCCGGGTTCGAATTCCCATTCGGTGCTGACGGCGTTCGCCTGGGTCATTTTCGAGGAGAACGCGATCTTGTCGGTGATCGGGAACTTGGTGAGTTCGATGCCGCCGGTCTTCGCGGTCGGTTCCGTCGCTGTCGCCGTCGGGCAGCCCGATCCGCCCGGGCCCAACTCGAGGATCTTGGACTTGTTGATGGCGCCAGTGCGCTGCAGCATGAAGACCTTTTCGGTCCCGGCCGCGACCTTGGGGCGTTCCACGAGTTCGTTGACCGCGCACACGCCCGATTCGCTCGCCGACGTGCCGCCGCCTATCCAGCCGACCTCGGTCAGCGCGGGCGTCAGCACCATCACGCCGCCGAACTGGTTTTCTTTTTCGGCGGCCAGTTTGATGCGATCTCGGACGTAGATGTTGCCTTCGGTGCCGATCGACATCTGCGCTCCTTCTTCGCCGCCTTCTCCGGGGAACTTGGTCAGTTTTTCCTCCCACGGGCAGGTGATTTCGAGGCAGGATTCGGCGTTCGGCAGTTTGAAGACCTGTTTGGCGGCGGTTTTCGATTCGAGGCTGGAGGGGATTTCGTCGATTTCGCCTTCGCCCGAGAGCACGTAGATGTGCCCTGTCGAGGTGACGACCGGCGAGTTGACGCAGCCGCATTCTTCGAAGAAGCCGCTTTCGTCGACCCAGCGCGAGGCGACTTCGCCTTTTTCGGAGATCGCCCAGACGGCCGGCGTTTCTTCTTCTGTGGTGCCGAGTTTGCCGCGGTCGTCGAAGCCCGTAACCAGGATCTGGTGGTTGGTGGGGTTGACCGTGATCCCTCCCGGCGCGAGCAGCGATTCGCCGTGCACGTTTGAGGTCGGTTTGAGCGTCGTCGGCGTCGCGAGGATGCCTTCTTCGCCGGTGCCGGTGGCGGGTTCGATTTTGCTAGTCGACGTCTGGCTCGAGAAGGCGTACAGGTCTGCCGCGGCCTGGTCGAACGGATCGATTTTGCCCGCGTTGCCGGAGCGTTCCTGGGTCGCCAGCACGTACGCGCGATGCAGGCCCGGGTCGAAAGCGACGCCCTCGGCTTCGGTTTCGGTCCCTTTCGGCTTGAACGTCGTCGAGGCGACCACTTTCCAGCTGCCGCCGGAGTTTTCGAACTTCTGCAGGCGGAACTTGGCGCCTTCGTTGTCGACGACCCAGACGCTGCCGTCTTCGGGATTGACGCCGAGCGTGGCTTCCGGTTCGTTGACTTCGCCCGATTTGTCAGCGAAATGCCCGAGTTCGCCCCACGACGCGGCCTGGCTCGCGCCGGCCGTCAGCATCGCCGTCAGCAGCAGCACGGTCAGCGCGGCGAGCAGCCGTGGAAGTGCGCTGCGGCGAATGGGCATCTGGCTCCGATCGTTCGTGTTTGCGTTCGTAGCTGCAACCGCGCGCGGCATCCCGCCGCCCGCCGGCATGGCCGGCCGGACGCTCCTTGCCCACGCGGGCCGGCCCTCGTCGCACCGTCCTCGCCGGATCGTGGCGGCTGGCGTCGATAACGACGTAATCAACTGGTGAACGTCACGTAACGATGAGGTCTCAGCGCCGCCAGCCGCGCTGCCGCGGCGGCCAGTCGCGGAGTTCGCGCTCCATCCTGCGCTGGGCCCGCTGGGTCGCGACCGTGGCGGGGGCGATCGCGACCCCGCGGCGCCCGCGCCGGGGGCGTCGGCGGCGGATCGAGGCGCCCGCGAAGGCGGCCAGCACGACAACGCCGAGCAGGTAGAACGGCGAGGGCTCGTGTTCTTCGGGCCGGTAGGCGACCGCCTCGTTGCTGACCGACTCGGGCGCGGCCTCCTCCTCTTCTTCCTCCTGCGCCGCCTCGACGGGCGAGGTGACAGCGGAGGTGCCGCTCGGCGGCGTCGGACGCGCAGGCGTGGGCACTGGCACGGGCACGAAGGCGGGCAGGAAGGCGACCGGCGCGGGCTGCACGAAGAACGACGGAGCGGGGTGGGCGTGGGTCGGTGCGGGCGCGTGGACGGCGGCCACAGGCACCGGCGGCACCGGCACCGCCACCGGCGGCGAGCTCGCCGGCGAGGGCCCGCCTTCGGCCGGTGCCGGGGG
Organism: uncultured Solirubrobacteraceae bacterium; assembly: GCA_963760785.1. Classification (GTDB taxonomy): domain Bacteria; phylum Actinomycetota; class Thermoleophilia; order Solirubrobacterales; family Solirubrobacteraceae; genus Palsa-744. The sequence goes on from CAVXEL010000006.1 coordinate 31,046, forward strand.
CGGTTCTACCGTGGCGCCCCCTTTCGCCGGCAGGTCTTTGAGGGGCGTAGTCCCGCACGGCTGGCGTACGCTCCCGGCCTGGATCGTGACCGGCAGCGAGTAGCTGAGGTTCCCCGCTTTCAACGTGACGATGAGCGGGTGATTGGGCTGGGTCGCGTTGAGCGCGCACAGCAGGCCGTCGTGTCCGCCGGGCTGGACGATCGGTTTGCCCGCCGCGTTGTGCAGCACCGGATTTTCGGGCGAGTGGATGTTGCGTTCGACGAACACTCCCCGTGTCGGGTCCGAGGTGGTGAATTCGTAGAACGGTTCGATGCCCCGCGCGCAGCCGGCGCCCAGGCAGTTGGACGGGATGTCGACGTAGGGGGCCGTTTCCTGTTCGGTCGCCTGGTTGTGGGCGCGGTTGCCCGACCGAGGTCGCCGCGCGAGTCCCGCGAACGTGGCGGCCTGGCTGCGGCGCAGCAGCGTGCCCTGCTGCGCTTCCACAGCCAGTTCGGCGATGTTCGGGACGAGCTTCACCTTCACCGGGTAGCGGCCCGATTCCAGCTTGGAGCCGACTTCGGCGACCAGGAAGCCGCTCTGGCCGATGAAACCGCCGTTTTCTTCCGCGAGCACGTTCACGTAGCCGAGCGTGCCGGAGCCGTATGCGGGTATCGAGCCCGGCGAGCCGGTCAGGGTCTCCTGCACGTTCTGTTCGGGCGCGTCGAAGAAGTAGGCCGAGGCTTTGCCCGCTTCGAGCGTCTGCACGACTTCGCGCGCGTTGAGCTGTCCTTCGGCGTATTCCCGCGGCAGGTCGCCGCTGCCGACGACGACCGTTGGTCCTCCCGTCAGTTCGCGCGCGACCCATGCGAGCTCTTCCGCGGAGACCTGACGCTGGCCGGTGTGGGAGTTCTGCGCGCTGTCGTCGAGCATCAGCACCTTCACCGACCCGACCACGAAGGAGTAGTAGCCGGACTCGCATCCGGGCGCGCCGGCGCAGGCGCGACCGTCGCCGAGGGGAGCGAAGGCTTCTTCGAAGCCGCTGCTCGAGGCCTTCCCCGCTGCCTTCGCGGTCGGTCGGCGCCGCCGCGGGGTAGACCGGCACGGCGTGGCCTGCCAGGCGCTGCTGGTAGCGCTGCTCCTCCGCCTGCCATGGAACCGGGATCAGGGGCGGGCCCGCGGTGACGCCGTTCGTCACACCCGGGCCGGTGTAGAGGAACGCCTGCACGCCGCCGATACCCCCGGCCCCTCGATCGCGTTCTGAACCAGACGTCGGGACCGGTGCCGGTGTTCGCGCGCGCCGCACAGGGCGCCGCGCATCCCGCGCCGCCGCCGATCGCCAGCGCGGTCGTGCCGGCGACGGTCGTTTCAGGCTGGGGCCTCCCGCCCGGTGGTTCGCGTGCCGTCGGCCGGGTAGCGGTAGATGTCGGCCGTGTCGAGCAGCGCGTGCTTGTTGTCGACCACGCCGCCGACGGCCCAGCCGTCGTGAGCCCGTCGGATCGACCAGCACCGCGCTGACCGGGTCCGGCATGTAGGGCGTGTCCCAGTAGACGTAGCCGCCCGGAGGTTCCCTGGCGTCGTTGAGTTCATGCTCCTCGTCGCTGCCAGCCGCTCGCGGTCTGGCGAAGCACGCCGCGTTCGGAGTCGCTGACCAGCGGGTAGGGGTCGACCAGGATCGGGGGGAAGCCCGGCGGCGGGGACGAGTTCTTCTTCGGCCGGAACGTCTCGGGCTCTCCCCCGAGTCCGATCGCGCGCAGAGCGCCGCCTTCGCGGAACAGCGTCAGCGCGCCGGGTGCGAAGCCCCCCGGGTAGGGCGGGACGCCTGCCAGGCCGCGCCCGCCGCCTGGCGCTCGAAGACCGAGCCCCCCACCGCGGGGCTCTGCGCGGTGAAGGCCGCGCCGCCGTCGGGCAGGGCGGCGACGGCCCACGGCACCTCGCCGGTACCCAGCGCGGCCGCGGCCCCCGGGTCGACGCTGCCAGCCCGACCCGCTGTTGACGATGATCCCGCCGCGTAGGCGTTCTGGCCGGGGTGCACGAGCTTGCGGTAGGCGACGATCGCTTCGGAGCCCGCAAAGGCGATCGAGGTGAAGTTCGCCCCGCGATGCCGCGGCGGGAATCGGTTCTTCCGGGTTCCTGCGTCCAGCTCTTGCCGTAGCTGAGCAGCGGTCCCGCTGGCCGACGGCGTAGCCCGCGGGCGCGTTGTTCGGGTCGAAGGCGATCCCCAGCAGGTTGCCGCGGAAGTTCAAGCGGCGTCGCCGGGTCTGGTTCCCAGAGGCCGGTTTCGCCTCGCCAGAGCCACATCTGACCGGCCCTTTTCCGAGTCGCCGACGGCGTAGGCGCGCGCAGGGGTCGGCCACGCTACCGCGCGCAGCCGCGGCGTCTGGCGCTTTCCGCCCGGGCCGGGGAGGGTTTCCGGCAACCAGCCCTGCCTGGGGTGGTAGCGGGCGACCTCGCCGTGGTCCCCGACCGCGAGCACTTCGCTCGTTTGCGCGCCGACGGGCGCGCCTGGCGCGAGGCCAGGCGCGAGTCAGCGCGTAGCGGAACGGCACGGGCCAGGGAGCGAGGCGGTTGGGAGCGGCGTTCGCGGGCGTCGTGAGGTGAACCGGCAGCAGTTCTTTGCCGAGCCAGCCTTCCGCCCGCCGGCGAACGCGGCGCCGAAGGTCGCGCCGGCCTCGCCGCCCAGCGCGCTGACCGTCTTGAACGTGGCGCCGCCCAGACGCAGCAGCTGCCCGTCGCGCAGGCCCGTGATGACCCGTTCGCCGAAGCCCCCCGAACCGGGCCAGGCGTAGCTGCGCGAGAAGTCGGTCGGCAGCGGTTCGGGCAGGGATGCGCTTCGCAGACGGCCGGTTCGTCGCCGCAGATGGCGAGGCTTGCACCAGGTCCCCGCGATGCTGCCCAGGCGGCTTCGCCTTCGGGCGCGAAGAACAGGGTCGTCGGGGCATCGGCGGTGCGCAGCGGCCGTCGAGCCAGACGCCGCTTGAGGTGACGGTGAGCATCTGCGCCTGGTCGCGGGCTTCGGAAGGGTACGTCTTCGCCGGTCGACTTCCAGCGGCGCGCCCGCGGTTCGCCGCCCGGGCGTGTCGCGACGGGCTGCCAGCTGGGCGTTCCTGCGCCCAGGTGGCGGCGGAACAGCGCGAGCGAGCCGGTCTTGTGGTTCGCGAGGAGAGCCGCGCCAGCAGCCAGGCGTTGCCCGGCGAGCTGGCATCGATCGCGAGCACTTCGAGCTGTTCTTTGCTGCTCGGTGGGATTTCGATCGCCTCGCGCGTCCATGTTGCGCCGTTCCAGTGCAGGACCGCAGTGTCGACGCCGCCTTCGGCGACGGGCACGACCAGCGCCCCGGCCTGCCCCGCCGGCTTCTTCCAGCGCCGCGACCAGCGGGGCGCTGTTCGACCCCGAAGAGCCGTTCTCCCCCGCTGAGGGCTGCTTCACCGCCCGACGGCGCGGTGACTTCCTCGAACGGCCCGCCCGGGGTTGCGCACGAGGAGCGCCTGTCTGGCCGCGCGCCTTCGGTCACCGTGCCGAGCAGGGCGCCGCCGCCGTTGCGCGTCATCCGCTGCCGGCGAGCGGGCTCGGGTCGTGGTGGCGGAAGGCTTCGGTGCAGCGAGCCTGAAGCCCGTCAGCGGGCCGCGCGTCGAGTTCAGGAACCCGGGCCCGAGCGTCCAGCCGGCGTGCTGCGCGTAGCGCACGAGCACCGCCTGGCGACCGGCGCTGCCCACGCCCCAGGTCTCGCCGGGCGCCTCGCCCGGTGAGGCGCCGAACAGCGTCACGTCGCGCGCGGGCAGCGAGGCGTCGGTTTGCGGCACGGGTTCGCCGGCCCGGTGAGGCCGTCGCCGCGCCGGGCACGCGCGCGGCCCGTGGTCCTGCGAGCAGAGCGCGAGCGCCGCGCCAGCGCGGCGGCGCTGCGCGCGCAGCGAGAAGGCGCCGCCGAGCCGGCGGCGCGCCAGCCGAGCGCCGACGCCGCTCAAGGCGATCAGACCCGGCGCCGAGGGGCCCGCGGGCGCGAAGGAAGCGGGGTGCGAACCGTGTTGACGTTCGGCGCGGCGGTCGACTCCGTCGGGAGCGGCGCGAGAGCCTTGCGTCTGCAGGTTGAGCTTGGTCGGCCAGCGCTTGCGGGTCGAGCTGCAGCAACAGGCCGCGGTTGCCCGCCTGCAGGGTGCGCATCGCGGGTGCTCGCGACGACCCTGCGTTGCGCGTTCGGCCAGCAGCCGCACCGTGCCTTCACGGCCAGATGGAAGCTAAGCTCGAGCGTCGTCCCGTGGATCAGCCGCGAGCGCACGCTTGGTCAGCAGCGGGAGCTGCACGGAGGCGAACGTTTCTTCGGAATGCGGCTGGTTTGACCTTCGGTGTTCATGCGGACCTCTGTTCTTCGACCCGGACGTCGTCTTCCGGGACGTGTCGTCGGGGGATTCCTGGGGCACGCCTTCGTCGCCGGCCGGAACGATCGGTTCTGTGCCGGCGAACGCCGGGGTCGTCTTCGGCTGGGTCTTCGCTTCTCCGCTGGTGGCGAGGTGCAGCAGCCAGCCGACGGTCGTGGCGAGCCAGCAGTCATGTGCGGCCGGGCAGATGATTGCTGCGCCGGCGCCGAGCGGGCCGTGGGGGTCGTCGCGAGGGCAGGTCGACGTCGCGTCGGAGACTGCGCCTTCGCCGAGCTCACGCGCGACGCACGCGGGCAGGTCGTGAGCGGGTTCGCTGCGCACCTGGTCGGTGGTCGTAGTCCAGCGCGACCCAGGCGCTGATGCGCCCGGGCTCGGCGGCGATCGAGTCGAGTGACGGTCGCCGGGGAACGGCGACGCGCCGGTCGGCGGCGTTTCGGGCTCACGATCTGCGACCATCCGGCGGGCCATCGCCCGTGCATTCGCCGCCGCGGGCCTGCGGATGATCGTGACGACCTGGCCGTTCGCCTTGAGCCGGACGGCGTTTCGGATCTGCGGCCCGGCCGCCGCCCACAGCGAGCCTTCCGCCGCGCCGAGGTGCAGGTAGTCGAGCGCCGTGCGAAACTCGCCGGCTTCGAGTAGAATGGGAGTATTCCGGACCGGTTCGAACGGCTTTCTCGGATTCGGGGTCAATGATCGTGAGCAGCGGCGGCGGTCGCGGTACCTGTTCGACGCGGTCGCTGTTCGAGGAGCTGCACGCTCTCATACAGGCGCCCGCGGAAGGGCTCGCGCTGAGTTCGCGCACCGCGTGGCCTTCCGGCAGGTACGGTTCGGGTTCGAGCGCGTGGCCGTTCCAGTGCAGCTGGAAGGCGCCGACCTGCGGTTCGGCGGAGCGGTTCGCCCCCAAACCAGCAGTCGGTCGCCGACAGGCACGCGGCCGCGTGCATCGCCTGGTAGGAGCTCGCCGAGGAACGGCCTGCGAGGCGTAGGAGGCGACGATTTCGAGCTTGCCCGTCGGCCCGGGCGCGAAGTGGCAGAGCGTGTTGTCTTCAGTCGGCGGGCGTTCGCTGCCGCGGGCGAGAGCCTGTCCCGGCCGGCCGTCTGAGATCGTCCAGAATTCGTCCGGTCCGGCCCAGGCGATGCGGCCGTCGCTGGCGCCGCACTGGTTGGACGAGCTCGCGCCACGCGCACGCCGTTGTAGAACCACACGCCGGGCGGGATCGTGCTGCCGTTGCCGCGAGGTGATCAGGGCCGCTCCGCGGTTCGGCGCGTAGAACTCGATGTCGCCGATGTGCCCTAGCGAGACCGGCGTGCTTCGGACGGTTCCACGCCCGGTTCTTCCGGCGGCGGCGGCGGCGGGCTGTTCGACCTGCCATTCGGCGCCGCCGTCGTCGGTCAATGTCGGCCGCGCGGCGGCCGGCGCGGAACCGACGAGCGCGAGCGGCGAGCCACGGCCAGCAGCGGCCAGCAGGCGCCTCGGCCGCCACGCCATCAGCCGCTCCTCGGCGCCGCGCGCCGCCGCCTGCGCGTGCTCCGCGCCGCTGATCGGAACTTGATCGCGACGGCGTCGCACGCAGGACGGGGTGGCCCGCGGCGCGGAAGGTGACGGTCGCCTTCGCCGCGAGCCCGCCGGTGTCGACCCGCCAGCGGCGGTAGCGGAGGCGCAGGCGACAGCGTCAGCTGCACGAGGCCCTCGGCGTTCGGCACCGCCGCCCTGGCCGCGCTGGCGACGGTGCGCGAGACGAGCGCACGGACGCGCTGCCGTGTCCCGGACAGTGAGCCAGCTCGCATCGCGCTCACGGCGCGCGCAGCCAGCGCTCCCGCGCGGGGACCGCGCACGTCCAGCCGGACAGAGCCGTCTGCGCAGCGAGGACGCGCCTCACCTGGAGCGCCCAGGGCGGTTCGGGCGTCGGGTTCGGCGGCGCAGGCGAGATCGACTGCGGCGTCGGTTCGGTCTCGAACGCGATCCGCGGGACGAGGAACGCGTCGGCGCCGTCGGCGAAGTCGCTGGAAGCTCCCAGTCGGGGGCGTGTTGCCGTCGCCGTATACGAGGTTCGAAGCGGTCGAGGAGAAGGCCACGCTGGCCGTCGTGGCTGAAGGACGGCGAGAGTGCGCCGTCCTCGGGCGTGGTCGTAGGGGTCTTCGTCGCCTGCGTTCAGCATCAGGGTGTTCGGACAGGCCGCCTTCGTAGCCGTCGGTGACGCGGGTCAGTGTCTGGTTGCGAGAGATCGGCGTCGTAGAGTTCCAGCAGCCCCGGGACGGCCGCGGGGACGCTGACGTAGGCGGGCGAGCCGAGCGGAGAAGACGGTCCGCGCGGTCGTGAACGCGACCTGCTGGCCGTCGGGGGAGATCGCGATGTCCTCGATCTGCGCGTTCGTCGAGATCCGGTTCTCGTCGCCGCTCGCGAACTGCGTCAGCGGGCGCAGCGCCGACGCCTTGGTCGGTTCGCTGCATGTCGACCCAGTAGGCGTCGTCGTTGTATTCGGAGGCCCCGAGCCCGAAGGCGCCCGCCTCGCTGACGAGCGGCGCGCTGGAGAGGAAGGCGACGAATCCGTCCGTCCGCGCTCAGCCGCGGGATAGTGTCTGCCGATTGCACGCGCGTTCCAGGTGCCAAGTTCGCCGGTCAGCTGCGTCGCGAACGGGCCCTGGCAGGGGTCGCCGGCCGAGGGCGACGGGGGCAGCTGGCTCTCGGGGTGGGCATGCAGCCTGCGCTTTCGGGGTCCGAGCCGCCGGTGACGCGGCGGGTCGGGCTTCTGCGGACCGTCGGCGATCCGCCGCCACAGCGGCTCGGCAGAGGCCGCCGAGGTCTTTCGCCGCTGAGCGTGCGCGCCTGTTCTGCGATCTGCTGACCGAGCCAGGCGACGGTGCTGCCGTCGGCGCTGATCGAGGCGCCGGCGAGTCTCGGCACCTGGTAGATCTCGGTGAGCGAGCTCCGCTGGAGCGCGAACGGTCGGCTGGAACGCCCGTGCTGTAGGCCGCCCCGTGCACGCCCGTTTTCGCTCGCCTCCCGGACGGGTTCGGGTCCGCCGGTTTCGGGGTTCACGCGCCGGGTGGCCGGTGCTCGGGTCGAAGCGCACGCTGACGAGCTGGGTTTCCTCGCTGTCCAGGTGGCGCACCGCGACCTGCAGCGGCGGTGTGCCGGGGCCCGCGAGGTCCGACTGCGCGGTCGTCACGAACGCCACCGTCCGCCCGTCGGCGCTGATCGCGCTGCGTCCGGCGGCGGTCGCGCCGAAGCTCTGTCGCTCTTCTTCGAGCTCTTCTTCGCTCTCGCCGGGGAATTCGTAGGTGAGGCTTGCGCTCGAATGGTTCTTTGCCGAGGCGAGCGTGAAGGCGCCCGCCTGGCCGGCGGGGATGCTCCATGTCCCGGACATACACGCTCGGCGATTCGCGCGGCGGGTTTACCTGCGGGATCAGCCCGTCGGTGATCGTCGGCAGGCTCGCGCCTTCGTTGGTCGTGAAGCTGATGTAGCGGCCGTCGGCGCTGACCGACGGGAGCGCGGCGTCTCCGCCGGCCACCTGTTCGAACTTGAGCCCGGGCTGGGTCGCGCGGCGCCAGACGCCCGGCACGCCGCCGATCGAGCCGTCGAAGACGACGTAGCGGCCGTCTTCGGAGAGCGCCGGGTCGTGGGCGTATTCGGCCTGACCGAACGGGACTCGCCCGAGAGCAGCGAGTGGCGCCGAACACGTCGGCCCGCGCCGGCGAGGACCACCACATCACGAGGAGCGGAAGCATCCCGAGCAGCACGGCCGCCGCGAGCCCGAGACGGGCGAGCTGACGCGGCTGTTGCGCACCCGCGCTCATCGAACCCTCACCCTCCGCTGAAGGGTCACTGTGTTGCCGACCCTGCTCCGCGCGGTGACGTAGATCAGATACGTGCCTGCGCGCGCGTAGCGGTGCGAGACCGTGGTGCGCCGGGAGCTGCCGTGTCCATCGCCGAAGCTGACCCGCACCGAGCCCACCACGACCCCCGAGCCGGCGTCGCCGACATGCACCACCACCGTTCGCCCGCCCGCGCGGCTGATCCGCACCGAGGGCGCGCTGGCGTCGACTTTGATCCTGCCCCGGCGCTCAGCACGGCCTGGCCGAAGATGTCGGTCGCCAGCACCTGGACTTCGTGGGTGCCCGTGCTCAACGAGCGGCGGGGGAAGCTGTACGAGAGCCGTCCCGGCGGCGTGCTGAGGATCCTCCCGTCGAGCACCACGTGATAGACGAGCGGCCCGTTCGCGCTTTCCGCGGGCGACCCAGCTGACGCGGGCCTGAGTCGGGCGGATCCAGCCCTTGGGCAGCGTCTCGACGAACGGCTCCGGCGGCGCGGTCACCTTGCCCGCGACGATCGCCGCGTCCCCGATCGGGCCCTGCTGGAAGGCCACTAGGCCGTCGCCGAGGCCCGAGCGGCCGACTGCCAGTTCCCCGATCGGTCCTCCCGCCCCACCGCTGAGGAGCCCGGTCTGGACCGCTCCGTCGGGATAGTCCTCGCGGACCCCGACCCCCGGGCGCCCGCGGGGGTCGCTGCTGGGCCAGGCCGAGATGCCTCCGCCTTCGGGGTTCATGACGCTGGCCGACGGCAGTTCGTTGGCGGCTCCCAGCAGCGATCCCGCGAAGGGAGTCCCGAGGGTCAGCGGCGAGGCGGCGCCTTTGTCGTTGTAGCCGACCACGCGCGGAACGCCGTTGCTGTCGTAGAGGAGCCGCGCTTCGCGGCGTTCGTCGACGTCGACGCTCGGGCGCCCGATGACCGCCGCCTTGCCCCCGGGAACCTGGGCGTCGGCGATCTGCGCGCCGAGGAACTCCGCGCCGCTTTCCGATTCGCCGTCGGAGAGCGTGTTGAGGAAGATCCGCGGACCCGGCAGCGGCGAGCCCGTCGTGTAGCTCTGGCGGTAGGCGACCTCGGCCTGTCCGAGCCGTGAGATCGCGACGCTGGGGGCGTCGGCGTCGGTCGTGATCGGCACGCCGTGCGAACGTCGTCTGCGGTCACCGGCATCACGTAGTCGACGTTCTGGCCGAAGATCCGGCGTGCCCAGATCCTGGCCACCCCGTCCGCTTCGGGCTCCTGCCAGACCACGATGCCGTTTCCGGTCGGCCCCAGCGCTATGTCCGGGGCGTTGGCCTGCGTCGGCGCGCGCATCGAGAGGCCGGGGTCGCGGTTGATGGTTCCCAGCGAGGACCAGCGTTCGCCGTCGAACGCCGCGACGCGCACGCTCTCGACGACGTCGCCGGGACGAAGCAGCGGCACCGCGTTGGAGAAGCTCACGACGCGGTAGACCACATCGGCCTGTCCGGTCGAGCTGACCGCCAGCTCGGGGTTGGTGCCCGTTGCTTCGCCGATGTTGGGGTCGACGATCGCCGCCTGGCCGAAGGTCTGCGACCCCGGGGCGAGCTCCGCGCCCAGGAGCTCGAACACCTGGTGTCCGTGTTCGGTCGCGAACGGTGTCGCCCACACCACGATCAGCTCGCCGTTTTCGGCCGCCCCGATCCGCGCCCAGCTGGCGGCGAACTGCTCTTCGGTGTCGACGCGGATCGGCGCCTGCCAGCTTCCGAGCGCGTAGCGGGAGACGAACACGTGCGCCACCCCGCCGACCCGCTTCAGGTAGACGAGACCACCCGTCCCGTCTTCGGCCATCGCCGCCCCGCCGAAGCCGACGATGTTCTCGCTGGGTCCGTCGATCGTCTGCGCCGGAACGATCAGGGCCTGCGCGTCGGCAGCCGAGAGGGCCAGCATCGAGACGGTGAGCATGAGCGTGACAGCCCTCGCCCGCGGGGACAGGAGGCGACGGATCGATCTCGCGGGCACCCGCAAGACGGTCACGAGTTCGAGTTGCTCTGCGCGCCCTGGGACTTGTTGAAGGCGCAGCGGAAGTTCTGGGGTTCCTTGACCGGCTCGGAGCCCGCGAAACCGCCGTTGTTCCCGTTGTCGAAGACGGTCACGTACTGCAGCGATTCGGGGAACGGGTTGGCCGGCACCGGGATCGGGGCGGGCTGACCCTGGCGCGGGTTGCCGGTCGCGCCTTCGCTGACGCCCTCGGAGCCGGCGGCGGCGGATCCCGCCTCGGTCGTGACGAGCGTCGAGCTCATCTCGCGTTCGTCTTTGAGTCCGCGGCTCGGGTCGAGGTTGACGGTCGCGGTCAGCGGCGAGTCGTGAAGGGTCGACTCGAGCTTGATGCGCGCGGCGGCCCCGACGAGCTGGGCGGCCGAGGGCAGCCAGCCGCCTTCGGCCTCGCAGGCTTTGCTCGCCCAGATGAAGTTGTTCTTGCCCGCCTCGGCGTTCGTCAGCGGGTAGGGCGCCGAGTCGATGCACCAGGTGCCCACGTCGATAGTGGCGGGCGGGCAGGTCCCGGCGAGCTGTTCGGCCGTTAACCCGCCGACCCGTTTCGCCTCGGCGACGGTGGGAATGGCCGACGCGGGGAATTTGCGGTTCTTCCCCAGCAGCAGCAGCGCTCCCGCTCTCGGCTGCGTCGTGACCGGATGGCCGGCGATCACGGCGACGACGGCGTTGCGAGCCGCATCGGCCAGCCCGGTGCTCGACAGCACCAGCGCGATCAGCGCTACGACCATCGCCGGGGAGGGAAGCCGGCCGCCGCGGCCCGCGATCCTGCGCCTGCGCGCCACCGACATCGGCGCCGGTCCCGGCGGCGGGCTCGGGCGACTGTGTCGGCGGCGGATCACAGCCCCTGCTTGCCCTCCGGGGAGATCCGGCGGACCTCGCGCAGGTCGTCCAGCCTCATCTCCACGACGGTCGAGAGCACCGCGTCGAGCGCCACGCCGGAGAGCGTCTCCTGCTCCAGCAGCGCCGTCGCAGTCTCCTCGACGGTGCTCCAGTTGCGGTCGAGGATCGCCGCCGCCCGCGCCTCGGCGTCGCCGACCAAGCGCTCGACCTCGTTGTCGATCACATTCAGCGTCTCGGGGCCGACCGAGCCGAGGTCCTGCAGCGAGGCGCCGAGGAACACCTCGCCGCCCGTCTCCCCGATCGTCACCAGGCCGAGCGCGTCGGACATCCCGAAGGAGGTGACCATGCTCCGCGCGAGGTTGGTGGCAGCGTGCAGGTCGGCATTGACGCTGGTCGAGGTGTGCCCGAAGGCGATCCGCTCGCCGGCCAGGCCGGCGGTGATCACGATCAGCTGCGACTCGAGCTCGGGCTTGCTCATGATCACCTGGTCGCGGTCGGAGAGCATGTGGGCTGCCGTGCCCAGCTGACGCCCGCGGGCGACGATCGAGAGCTTGCGCGTCGAGGTCGCGTGGCCGAGCGACTCGGTGACGACCGCGTGGGAGGCCTCGTGGATAGCGATCAGCCAGCGCTCCTGCTCGGTGAGGATGTGATGGGTCGCCGGTCCCGCCACGACGCGGTCGATCGCCTCCTCGAGCGTCTTCTGGTCGATCTGGCCGCGGCCGTCGCGGACGCTCAGCAGCGCCGCCTCGTTGATCACGTTGGCCAGCTCCGCGCCGCTGAACCCGGGGGTCTCGCGCGCGACCTCCTCCAGCGAGGTTCCCGGCGCCAGCGGGCGCTTGTTCCCGTGCAGGCGCAGGATCTCCAGGCGACCATGGACGTCGGGCGTGTCGACGACGACCTGGCGGTCGAAGCGGCCGGGGCGCAGCAGAGCCGGGTCGAGGATGTCGGGGCGGTTGGTGGCGCCCATCACGACCAGGCCGCCGTCGCCCGAGAACCCGTCCATCTCGACCAGGATCTGGTTCAGCGTCTGCTCGCGCTCGTCGTTTCCCTGGCCGATGCCGGCGCCGCGCTTGCGTCCCGCGGCGTCGAGCTCGTCGATGAAGATGATCGCCGGCGAGACCTTGCGGGCCTTGCGGAAGAGGTCGCGCACGCGAGCCGCGCCGACCCCGACGAGCGACTCGACGAAGTCCGATCCCGAGACCGAGAAGAACGCCGCGTCCGCTTCGCCGGCGACGGCCTTGGCCAGGAGCGTCTTGCCCGTCCCGGGAGGCCCGACGAGCAGCACGCCCTTGGGGGCCGCCGCCCCCACCGTCAGGTACTTGCCCGGTTCGGCCAGGTAGTCCCTGATCTCGCGAAGCTCGGCCAGCGCCTCGCCGGCGCCGGCGACATCGGCGAAGGTGATCTTGTCGCGCGTGCCCTTCCCCTTCTTGCGCCCTTTGCCGGTGAACTCCGAGAACGCGGCGAGACCTCCGGCGGCGCTGTCGCCGCCGACGCGCATGAACAGCGAGAACAGGCAGACCAGCAGCAGGATCGGGATCAGGAACTGCACGATGATCGTCCTGGTCCCCTTGCCCGGCTGCTGATCGACCGTCAGGCTCGCGCCGCTGGAGGTGAGTTCGCTGGCCAGCTGCTGGGTCTGCGCGCCCGACGCCGGGTAGGACGCCCACAGGGGTTTGACGCCGGCGGCCGTGACCGCGGCTGCGTTCTGGCTGGGCGTGCCCCCTGACGCCTTTTCGACCAGGGCGAGGGTACCCGCCGCGGTCAGCCCGGGCGCGCTCGCGCTCGTGGTCAGCTCGACGCGGTTGTCGTGGTCGAGCAGCACCGCGTTGTTGATCAGGTGGCGCTTGGCGAGCTGCTGCACCGTGCTCAACGGCACCTGCTTACCCACGCTGCTCGGCTTGATCGAGCCCAGCAGCACGAAGAACGTCACCCCGAGCCCGATCGAGACCACGAGGAGGAAGAGGGCCAGCGGGTCGCGGAAGGCGATGCGTCGCGCGTTCGTCGCGAAGTCGCGCAGCGCGACCAGCATCGGGTTCTTCCGGTGCGCCAGCCCCGAGCGTACGGCGGCGCGCCCCTCGGGGGTGCCCCCGCCGTTGGTGGACGGGCCGGCGCTCGGGGAGCCCTCACCCGCGGCGTCGCCGCCGCCGCCGGCGGGGTCTTCGGAAGGGTCTTCGGAGGAGTTTGTTGGGTCGCTCATCTCGCAGTGGGGTTGGTTTGGACAGCCCCGTCCAGACGCTGCGCCTGCGCGACCCTGACGCGGGGGGCCGTCTCGAGCACCCGAACACCGCGCGTCGCGCATGCCGCAGCATCGAGGGATGCCGATCGGTTCGGGCAGCGTCACATGGCAACGGGCGAAATGCAATGTGCGTTCACAAAAACAACACATCGCTCATCCCTCGCGCGCCGACCCGTTTACAAAATGTTCACCGTCGTCTCGCGTTCACAAAAAAGACACAACAGACGCAGTCGCCTCCCACGTTCACAAAAACGAAACACCAGCCAATTTGCGGGGCGACAGTGTTCGGCTCGGGGTGACGCCGATCGCGCGACCGCATCGACGGGCAGGCACTGCTGTTTCCCCAGATCGAGCGGCTCGAACGCTCGCTCACCCACTGTCCCCACACAAAGGAGCAAGCACGTGCGTGCGCACCGCACCCTAGTAATCGCCGCGATCCTCGCCATCGGCCTGATCGTGCCCGCGGCGGCACTCGCCCGCCCACTCATCATCGGCGGCTCGACCTCGGTGCTGCCGCTGGCCGAAAAACTCGCAGTCCTCTACCACAAGGAACACAGGAACATCGCCAAGCCCAAAGTCACCGGAGGCCAGTCGGACATCGGCATCAGCGGCGTCAACGAAGGGCGCTTCGACATCGGGGACTCCTCGCGCGACCCGATCAAAGGGGTCGACCCGACCGGGCTCGACTTCTACAAGGTCGCCCGCGACGGCGTCTGCATCATCACCAACCCGCACAACCCGCTCCACACGCTCTCGCAGGAAACGGTCGAAAAGATCTTCACCGGCCAGATTCGCGATTGGAGCCAGGTCCCGGGCGCGGCGATCTCCGGGCCGATCGACCTGTTCGACCGCGATGGCGCCTCGGGTACGCAGGATGCCTTCCAGCACATCTTCCTGGAAGAAAACCAGCGCATCTCGCCCAGCGCGACGGCCAAGACATCCAACGGCCTCGAGCAGACGTCGGTGCAGACCGACAAACAGGCGATCGGCTTCGTCTCCTTCGCCTACACGACGGGGACCAACGCCGTCGGCTACAACGGCGTCGCGTGCAACCTGCGCAACGCCCGCTCCGGCCAGTACCTCGGTGTCCGTAACTTCTGGATGGTCACCAAGGGGCCGGCCAAAGGCGCCGCGGCGAAGTTCATCGCCTGGGTGACGAGCGGCAAACGCTCGGTCAACGCGATCATCAACTCGAGCTGGATCTCGATCAAATAAGAGGTGCTGGGCGGTTCCTTGAAGAACCTGCGTTCTCGCACGGGTGCCGCCAGCGACAGGCGCGCCGAGCTGACGCTCGGCGCGCTTGGCGTGGCCCTCCTCGTCCTGATCGGGGCGATGGTGGTCACGGTGATGATCAAAGCGTGGCCGTCGTTCTCCTACAACGGCCTCAGCTGGTTCGGCGCGGGGGGTGAAGTCGACACCGAGCTGCGCAGGATGCGCGAAGGGACTGCGCTGCCCGGTCACGGCCTGCTGTACTTCCGCGCCTGGCCGCTGATCTGGGGCACGCTGATCACCACCATCGCCGCGGTCGCGCTCGCGCTGATCGTCTCGACGCTGGCGGCGGTGTTCCTGATCGAGTTCGCGCCGGCGCCCGTGCGCCGGACGCTGGACCCGGTGATCAGGCTGCTGGCCGGCGTGCCCTCGGTCATATACGGTCTGATCGGGATCCTGCTGATCGCTCCGTGGGTCAACGAACACCTGATCAGCAACGCGCGCAAGCAGTCGGTGATCTACGTCGTGCAGCTCAACGGGGCGAACCTGACGACGGGGACCCTGATCCTGACCGTGATGATCCTGCCGATCATGGTCGCTATCACCGCCAACGCGCTCGACGCCGTGCCCCCTTCATGGCGCGAGGGCTCGGTCGCGCTGGGCGTCAACCGCTGGCGCACGATCCGGCGCGTCTCCCTTCGCACGGCCTGGCCGGCGATCGCGGCCGGCACGGTGCTCGCGACCGCCCGCGCCCTGGGCGAGGCGGTGATGCTCGCGATGGTCACCGGCTCGAGCGCCTTCTCGGCGAACCCGCTCGACGGCCTGACCTTCTTCTTCGAGCCCGTGCGGCCGCTGGCGGCGACGATCTTCCAGGAATCCGAGGGGCTGACGATCGGCGCGCTCTCGCACACGATCTACGCGATGGCCGCGGTGCTGCTGGTCTCGGCCGTCCTGCTCTCGTTGATCGGTTGGGCGGTCAAGCAGCCGATGAAGCGCTACGGGATCCGCACCTGATGGCGATCGCCTCCTCGGGCCCACCCCAGGCGGTCGTACGGCCGCCGCGCGAGCGCATCTCGGCGTGGCCGCTGATCGATCGGCTCTACTACTGCCTGTGCTGGGTGGCCGGGATCGGCCTGTGCCTGATCGCGATCGGGATCGTGCTGTACATGTTCCTCAAGGGACTCGCCTACCTGCGGCCCGGCCTGCTCGTGAGCCATCCCTCGGCCTCGATCCGCCAGACCGAAAGCGGCGGCTTCCTGGACCCGCTGATCGGCACGTTCATCGTGACGGCGGTCGGGACCGTGATCGCTGTCCCGGCGGGCGTCGGCATCGCCGTCTGGCTGACCGAGTACGGCCGGCCGGCCGGCCTGGCGCGGGCTGTCGACTCGGCGATCGAGATGCTCGCCGGGGTTCCCAGCGTCGTGCTGGCGCTGTTCGGCCTGCTGATCTTCTCGCAGGGCTTCCTCGGCTTCCTCTCCCAGGGCGCGGCGAAGGGCTCCCTCGGCCAGTCGTTCTTCGCCGCGGGGATCATCATGTCGCTGATCGCGCTGCCGCTCATCGTCGCCTCGACCAGGGAGGCGCTCGAACAGCTGCCCAACCGCACGCGCGAGGCCTCCTACGCGCTCGGCAAGACGCGCGCCACGACCTCGCGCCACGTGCTGCTCCCGGCGATCAGACCCAGCATCGCCAGCGGCACCGTGCTCGGGATGGGCCGGATCATCGGCGACACCGCGATCATCACGATCCTGCTCGGCGGAGCGGCCCAGCTGATCGAACCGGCCGGTCACACGCCGATCGTCAGCGTGCTGCGCGGCACCGGCTCGACGCTCACGAGCTACGTCTACTACAACTCGCCGGCCGGCGAGGGCAACGCCCACGAAAAGGCCTACGCTGCGGCGTTCGTGCTGCTCGTCATCGTCCTGATCCTCAACGCGATCGTCACGCGACTCACGATCCCGGGCGATGAGCGCGCGAAACGGCGGTGGTGGCTCGCCGTCATCCCCTACTGGAGGGACCGCTGATGGATCCGCTGATGCCGCCCCCGATCCGCCGTATCGCGCTCGACCGCGAACCGCGCGTGGCCGAGCCCAGGGCGATCCCCGAGTCCAACGGCGACGCGAGCGCGACCGCGCGGCTGCGGGCCGCCCGCTCGGCGCCGGCCGTGGTCCGGGAACGCATGCGCGTGGAAGGGGTGTGGCTGGCCTACGGCGAGAACTGGGTCGTGCGAGACGTCACCCTGCCGGTGCGCCAGGGCGAGGTGCTCGCGATGATCGGGGCCTCGGGCTCGGGCAAGACGACGCTGCTTCGCTCGATGAACAGGCTCACCGAGATCACCGAAGGCGCCGCCCGGGCGGGGCGGATCACGCTCGACGGCACCGACATCCACGAGCTCGAGGTCAACGCGCTGCGCCGCCACGTCTCGATGGTCTTCCAGCAGCCCAACCCCTTCCCCATGAGCATCTACGACAACGTCGCCTACGCGCTGGCCGAGCAGGCCCCCGAGCGCGGCCGACGCCGTCGGCGCCGCTCGCCGGAGCTCTCGCGCGCGGTGGAGGACGCGCTGCGCCGGGCCGGCCTCTGGGAGGAGGTCGCCGGCGACCTCGACCGCTCCGCGCTGCGCCTGTCGGGCGGCCAGCAGCAGCGCCTGTGCATCGCTCGGGCGCTGGCGGCCGATCCGGAGGTCCTGCTGCTCGACGAGCCGTGCTCGGCGCTCGACCCGATCTCCACGTCCATCATCGAGGAGCTGATCGTCGCGCTCAGGGAGAGCGTGGCGGTCGTGATCGTCACGCACAACCTGCAGCAGGCCTTCCGGGTCGCCGACAACGTCGCCTTCATGCACCTCGGCGAGCTCGTCGAGTACGGATCCAGCGAGCAGGTCTTCGACCGTCCCCGCGAGCCGCGCACGCGCGAGTACGTCAGCGGAGCCTTCGGGTGAATGGAGTCCCACCCGTCCTGGCGCTGGCGCTCGCCTGCCTGGCGCTGACCGGATGCGAGACGACCCAGGAAAAGAGCGCGAAGCTCGAACGCGCGGCGCTGGCCCGTCAGCGCAACGCTCCGCCGGGCGCGGCCGGACTGAAGATCACCCGAGCGAGCTCCACGGTGAAGGTCGCCTCGACCGCCGTGCTGCACAGCTCCGAAGGGACCGCCGTCGTCGTGGTCCTTCGCAACATCTCGCGCACCGCCGAGCATCAGGTGCCCTTGGAGATCACGGTGCACGGCGCGGGCGGCGCCATCGCCTACGCGAACACGAGTCCCGGCCTCTCCCCCTCGCTGGCGTCGGCCGCGTTCATCCCCGCCCACGGCGAAGCGGTGTGGGTGGACGACCAGGTGCAGGCGAGCTCGACGCCCGCCTCCGTCACCGCGGAGGCCGGCGACGGGAAGCTGCTCAATGGAGCTGCCCCCCGGGTGGTGGTCGGCGCCGGGCACCTGGCTGAAGAACCGGGTGGAGCGGCGGTGGTGCAGGGCACCGTCAGCAACCGCTCCGCGATCGCACAGAAGGAACTGGTCGTCTACGCGATCGCCTCGAGCGGCACCCGCGTGACGGGCGCCGGCCGCGCGGTGCTGTCCTCGCTGGGCGCCGGCGCCTCCAGCTCGTTTCAGATCTTCCTCGTCGGCTCGGCACCGCACGGCGCCCGGCTGCGCCTCGAAGCCCCCCCTACGACGTTCGGCTGACGGCGCTCAGCGCCGGTGCTGCTTGAGGGTGATGCCCTCCAGCACGTGGGCCACTTTCTCGCACGCGTCGACGGCCGCCTCGAGCGACTCGAAGATGTCCTTCCAGCGGATCACCACCATCGGGTCGATGCCGCCGGCGAACAGCGAGGCGACGCCGTCGCGCTGCAGCCGGTCGCCCTCGTTCTCGAGCCGATGGATCTCGACGAGATGCGGCCCGAGCTCGGTGCCGGTGCGCAGGCAGCGCAGCGCCTGGGCGATCTGCTCGCCGGCGCCGACGAGCACCTGCGTGAATTCGACCGCCTGCTCCATCGGAGCTTCCACCCCGTACAGGCCGAGCTGCGCCGCCACCTGCTCGGAGTGGTCCACGATGTCATCCAGCGCGCTCGCCAGCGCGTATCCGTCTCCGGCGTCGAACGGCGCGCGGACCCTGCCGCGGCCCGCCAGCCGGTGGATGATGTCGTGGGTGATGCGATCGCCGTCCTGCTCGCAGACCTTCAGGTCCTGCGCGAGGCTCGCCCGCTCGGGATAGTCGACCAGCAGCTCGTGCAGCAGGAGCCCGCACTTCTGCACGTTCCGCCCCGACTCCTCGACCAGGTCCATCAGGACGCTGTCGATCGGCCGGCGCAGGAAGTTCATCCGGCGAGCATATTGATCCCCCGCCCGTCGCTCCGCTTCGCTCCCGCGTCTTTCACGGATTTTTCACCGATACATCACGACTTTGCAACTCCCGTGAACAGCGCGCCTGAAACGCTGCCACGTCGTGGCGGTCTTCCAGGAGAGCCCGGACATCCCGGAGATCCTCTACGCGGGGGAGCTCGAGATCCGACCGGAGGAGGGACTCGTCCTGGCGACGGGACAGGCGCTGACGCTGTCCGTCCGCGAGTTCGAGCTGCTGGCGGCGATGGCACGCCGGCAGGGGGCGATCATCACGCGCGAGGACCTCTACCGGGCCGTCTGGGGCGGCGAACTCCGCCCCGGCGATCGCTCGGTCGACGTCTACGTCAGCAAGCTGCGCAACAAGCTCGAGGCGGCGCTGCCCGACCGCCGCTTCATCCACACCCACCCCGGATTCGGCTATCGATTCCAGCCCCAGCCTTCACGAAATGTTCACATGGGCGGTTCCGCCGGTTGACGAGACTGTTGACGGGCTGTGAACAGCGTTTGCCAACCCGGCCACCGAGGAACTAGTTCCCCAGGTGCCGTGGGCGCGCCGGCACGCCCACGCCGGATGCACGGCTGGGCCCGATTGCCGGCCCGCGCCGGTGGTCACGACAACCACTCAGAGGAGACCCAGTGATCAAGAACAAGATGGGCGCGCTGGCGTGCTTCGCGCTGCTCGGCTCGGGCCTCGCAGCATGCGGAAGCTCCAGCTCGTCGAGCACGACCAACAGCACCCCGTCGAGCGGGGCATCCGGGACGATCTCGGGCGCCGGCTCGACCTTCGCCGCCCCCGTCTATCAGCAGTGGGCCTCATCGCTCTCGCCGCTGACAGTCAACTACCAGGCCGTCGGCTCGGGCGCGGGGATCACGGCTCTGGAGGGCAAGACCGTCGACTTCGGCGCCAGCGACCCGCCGCTGAAGCCCGCCGACGAAGCGGCGATCGCCAAGAACGGCAGCCCGGCCGTGCAGGTCCCGATGTTCTTCGGGGCGATCACGGTGTCCTACAACCTCCCCGGGGTGCCCAGCGGCATGAAGCTGGACGGCAAGACGATCGCCGACATCTACCTCGGCAAGGTCAAGGCCTGGAACGACTCGGAGATCAAGTCGCTGAACCCCGGCCTGAGCCTGCCCAGCACGCCGATCACCGTCATCCACCGCTCTGACTCCTCTGGCACGACGTCGGGTTTCACGAGCTTCCTCTCCGAGACTGACCCCGAATGGAAGAGCAAGGTCGGCGAAGGCAAGGACGTGCAGTGGCCGACCGGCACCGGCGCCAAGGGCAACGCGGGCGTCGCCGGCGCCGTGCAGCAGACGACGGGCGCGGTCGGCTACGTCGAGCAGGCCTACGCGCTGGCGCACAACTTCCACTACGCGTCGGTCAAGAACAAGGCGGGCAGCTTCATCGCACCGTCGCTCGAATCCACGAGCGCGGCCGGCGAAGGCGTGACCGTGCCGGCCAACCTCGGCATCAAAGTCATCAACTCGCCGGCGCCCGGCGCCTACCCGATCACCTCGCAGACGTTCATCATCGTCAACAAGGACCTCTGCAAGGCGGGCATCCCCGGCGGCGAATCGGCCGCCAAGGGCGTGGTCAGGTTCCTCGAATACGGCCTCGGCGAAGGGCAGTCGATCCTCGCGCAGGCCGACTACGCGAAACTGCCGGCCGCGATCCTGACGAAGTCCAAGGAAGCGGTCGCCGGCCTGCAGTGCAACGGCTCGGCGCTGCACGCGTGACGAGTACGACACGGTCGCCGATCCGCTAGACACCCGCTCCGTGGATGCAGCGACGATTCCCAGCGGTGACCACTCGAAGCTCGAGGGGTCACCGCTGGGACGTCTGCCCGACCGCGCCCTGAAGTACGGGTTGACGATCCTCGCCGGCCTGATCCTGGCGCTGATCGTCTACTTCTTCATCCGCCTGGTCGGCGAATCGAAACCCGCCTTCGAAAAGGAAGGCGTGATCGGCTTCACCTTCGGCAACGACTGGAACGTCAGCGCCGAACACTTCGGGGCGCTGCCGCTGCTGGTCGGCACCCTGATCACATCCGCGCTGGCGCTGCTGATCGGCGTGCCGATCGCCGTCGCGACGGCGATCTACGCGACCGAGCTGTGCCCGGTGCGGCTGCGCGGCGCGCTGACCGTCCTCGTCGAGCTGCTGGCGGCCGTGCCGTCGGTCGTCTACGGGCTGTGGGGGATCTTCTTCCTGGCGCCGAAGCTACAGCCCGCCGAGCAGTGGGTGGCGGACAGGCTCTCGTTCATCCCCTTCATCGGCGGCGGCGTGGTCACGATCCCCAACTACTTCGTGACCGGCCTGGTGCTCGCGATCATGATCCTGCCGATCGTCAGCGCGATCAGCCGCGAGGTGATGAGCACGGTGCCGGCCGATCACAAGGAGGCCGCGCTGGGCCTCGGCGCGACCCGCTGGGAGATGATCCGCATCGCCGTGCTGCCCTACTGCCGCTCGGGCATCGTCGGCGGCGCGATGCTGGGGCTCGGCCGAGCGATCGGCGAGACGATCGCCGTGACGATCCTGATCGGCGACTCGCCGACGCTCAGCCACCACCTCTTCCAGCAGGGATACAGCCTCGCCGCGGTGATCGCCAACGAGTTCGGCGAGGCCCAGGGGCTGCACCGATCCGCGCTGTTCGCGGCGGGCCTCGTGCTGTTCGTGCTGACGCTGCTGGTGAACATCCTCGCCCGCGCCTTCGTGATCCGCGCGGGCCGCGGCACCGGGCCCATGCGCGCCGGGACGCAGAGCACCGGCGGCGGCGCGATGCTCGCGGCCGACACGGTCGCCGGCGCATGAGCCCGCAGGAGGGAGCGGCGGCGCTGCAGGGGCGTCTGACCGTGAGCCCCGCGCGGCGGCGGCGCGACCGGCTGGCCCGCGGCACGGTGCTCGCCGCCACGCTGATCGCTCTGGTGCCGCTGGCGCTGATCCTCTACTACCTGCTCAAGAAGGGGTTGGGGGCCTGGGGCAACGGCTTCTTCACGACCGACCCGACCGGCAACACGTTCTTCAAGAACGCCAGCATCGGCGGCATCAAGAGCGCGATCCTCGGGACCATCGAGATCGTCGCGCTCGCCTCGGCCATATCGATCCCGATCGGCGTCGGCGTGGCGATCTGGCTGGTGGAGTACGGGCGCGAGAGCCGTTTCGCGGGCGTGGTCCGTTTCTTCGTCGACGTGCTGACCGGCGTGCCGTCGATCGTCTTCGGCCTGTTCGTCTACATCGTGCTGATCGTCGGCACCGGCACCACCTACGCGGGCTGGAAGGGCTCGATCGCGCTGTCGCTGCTGATGCTGCCGATCGTGATCCGCTCGGCGGAGGTGATCCTGCTGCTCGTCCCGGCCGGTCTGCGCGAATCGGCGCTCGCGCTCGGCGCTCCACGCTGGCGGGTGATATTCAGGATCGTGCTGCCGACCGCGCTGCCCGGGATGGTCACCGGGGTGCTGCTGGCGATCGCCCGTGCCGCCGGGGAGACCGCGCCGCTGCTGTTCACCGCCGGCGAGACGCTGAAGACGAACTTCAGGCTGGGCGGCTTCATGAACGCACTGCCTGTGCAAATCTACTATGACGTCACCTCGCCCACCGCATCCGTCGAACGCCGCGCCTGGGGCGCCGCGCTCACGCTGGTCCTGATGATCCTCGTGCTCAACCTGATCGCCCGCCTCGTCTCGCGAAGGAGCCGCCTTGCATGAGCGGAAGCCGACAGATCTCCGAGGCGGCCGACGTGGATCCCGATAGCCCATCGGAGACCGACAGCGCGGCGGCGGCGGCCGGGGGCAAGGAG
This sequence comes from uncultured Solirubrobacteraceae bacterium, assembly GCA_963760785.1. Classification (GTDB taxonomy): domain Bacteria; phylum Actinomycetota; class Thermoleophilia; order Solirubrobacterales; family Solirubrobacteraceae; genus Palsa-744. The sequence goes on from CAVXEL010000006.1 coordinate 53,625, forward strand.
CGCCTGCGGATCGTCCCCGAGAGCGTGCAGCCGGCCGAGCAGCGGGACACGGCGCTCGAGCCCAAGCAGGGACTGGGCGTGAGCCTCGAGGGTCTCCGCGCCTTCTACGGCCAGGCCGAACAGGTCAAGGGCGTCGATCTCGCGCTGAACGCCAACGAGGTGACCGCGATCATCGGCCCTTCGGGGTCCGGGAAGTCGACCCTGATCCGGTGCATCAACCGCATGCACGAGGAGATCCCCGGCGCCCGCGCCGAGGGCTGCGTGCTGCTGGACGACGTCGATGTTTACGACCCCGCGGTCGACGTCGTGGCGGTGCGCAGGGCGATCGGCATGGTCTTCCAGAAGCCGAACCCCTTCCCGACGATGTCGGTCTACGACAACGTCGCAGCCGGGCTGCGCCTGACGGCGCAGCGCGGCGACATCCCGGCCAAGGTCGAGCAGGCGCTGCGTGGCGCGGGGCTGTGGGAGGAGGTCGACGAGCGGCTCTCCGAGTCCGGCGCCGCCCTGTCCGGCGGCCAGCAGCAGCGACTCTGCATCGCCCGCTCGCTGGCGGTCGACCCGGAGGTGATCCTGATGGACGAGCCCTGCTCGGCCCTGGATCCCCTTGCAACCCTGAAGATCGAGGAGCTGATCGACGAGCTCAAGCGGCGTGTCACGATCGTGATCGTCACGCACAACATGCAGCAGGCCGCTCGCGTCGCCGACCGTACGGCCTTCATGCTCGACGGGCAGCTGGTCGAGGTCGGTCCGACTGAGGAGATCTTCACCAAACCGGCGGATCCCCGCACCGAGGAATATGTCACCGGCAAGTTCGGCTGACGACGGCGCAGCGACCGAGCAGCCGCTCGACGCCGCCCCGGTGGCCGAGGGAGCCCACGGCCGCGGGCACTTCCAGGAACAGCTGCGCGACCTGGAGGCACACGCGCTCGGCGGGCTCGACCTGATCGTCGAGCAGCTCGATCGCGTGCTCGAGGCGCTGAACCACCAGGACGTCGAGCTGGCGCAGATGGTGATCGCCGACGACGACCGCGTCGACGGGCGCTACCTCGAAGTCCATCAGGGGATCCTCTCGCTGCTCGCCCTGCAGGCCCCCGTGGCGGGCGATCTGCGCCTGGTGGCGGCGCTGCTTCACACGATCAAGCACATCGAGCGCATGGGCGACCAGTGCGTGAACATCGCCAAGCTGATCCCCCTGTCCGGGTACGAGCCGCCGGTGCACGGGGAAATGCTCGCGGCGCTCGCGAAGATGGGCGCCTTCGCCCGCTCGGAGGTCGTGCAGTGCAAGGCGGCCTTCGCCGGGCGGGACATCGGCCTGGCCGAGGACCTGGTGCGCCAGGACCGGGAGATCAACCGCCTCAACCGCGACATCTTCCGCCTGGCGATCGAGATCGGCGACGACGTCGACCGGCGCGAGTGGGCGATGCACATGACGCTGGTCGCCCGCGCGCTGGAGCGGATCGGCGACAACGCCGTGGACATCGGCGAGCAGGTGGCCTTCGTGGTCACGGGTCTGTTCCGGGAGTTCTCCGACTCCTCGCGCTCACTCGGGGCTTCGCGCTAGGGGCCCCCGGCGCGTCTGCGCTGCCCGTCGTCCGCCGGCAGGCAGGGAGCCGGACCTGTGAACATCCTGTGACGTCGGGCCGCGCGGGGTTCCCACGGACGCTCGATCGCATAGACTGCGCCCCGATGACGGTAAGCGTTCGCGCCGACGAGTCGGGCCCCAACCCACCCGCCCCGTCACCCGCCCCAGACAGCACGGCCTCTCCCTCGGGATCGCTGCGGATCGCGGTGCTCGACCGCGACAGCGGCTTCATCCAGGTGCTCAGCAAGCGCCTTGACCGGCTCGGCTGGGAGCACAGGGTGCTGGCCAGCCCGGTGCCCGCGGACGAGGTCGTCTCGATGCGCCTCAGCGCGCTGGTCGTCGACCTGGCCGTGCTCGGACCGCAGGCGTGGAGCTGGCTGGAGCGCCTCTGCGAGGCGCTGCCCGAGCTCGGGATCGTCGTCTGCACGGGGCCCTCGACGGTCGCCCAGCGCGTGCGCGGCCTGCGACTCGGCGCCGATGACTGGATCACCAAGCCCTGTCATCCCGAGGAGGTGATCGCGCGGGTGCAGAGCGTCGTGCGACGCCGGCGCCGCAGCAGCGGCCGCGCGGAGGTGGCTCCGGTCCTCGCGGGCGAGGTGGAGATCCGCTCCGACCGTTTCCAGGCCTTCGTCGGCAAGCGCAGCATCGACCTGACGCGACGCGAGTTCGAGCTGATCGAGTTGCTGGCCGCCGCCGAGGGAAGGGTGCTCGAGCGCGAGGAGATCTACTCGCGGCTCTGGGGCTACACGATGGTCCGCGGCGACCGCTCGGTGGACGTGTTCGTGCGCAAGCTGCGCCAGAAGCTGGAGAAGGCCTCGCCGAACTGGCGCTACATCCACACCCACTTCGGAATCGGGTACCGCTTCGCGGCCGAATCGCTCGAGATCGTCGACCCGAGCGACGTGCCCTCCTCAGTGCCCGCCGACTGGGACGCCGGCGATAAGCGCAAGCTCGCGGGGACGCATGAGGATCGCGAGCTCCCCGCTCGCGCCGTCTAGCCGCAGCACCGCCAGCCCCCCCTTCTTCAGGTCGAGCCGCCCGCCAGTCAGGGCGCCGGCCAGCATCGAGAGGTCCGGCTCGTGGCCGACCAGCAGCACGGCGCCGCCGCTCTGCACGCCCGTCAGCACCTCACGTGCCTGCTCGACGCCGAAGCCGCCCGCCAGCGGCGGACACACCGCGAGCCGCTCGCGCTGGCTCTCCTCCCAGGCCTCGGCCGCCAGCTCGGCGGTCTGACTCGCGCGCACCTTGGGGCTGAACAGCACCGCGTCGAAGCGCACGCCGATGCGCGCCACGGCGATGCCAGCCGCGCGTGCCTGCGCTTCCCCCCGCTCGGTGAGGCGTCGCTCCGAGTCATCCCGGATTCCGTGCGGCTCAGCGTCTGCGTGTCTGAGTAGCCAGAGCTGACGAGCCATGCCTTTCACAAAGCAGCCTATCGTCAACCCGAGGCACAGGGACGGCCGTCCTCCTCCCCGCGCGGCCCCCGGGACGATCAGCGCGTATCTTGGGAGGAGGATGGAAGGCGCGATCGAGCACGACCTGAGCAAGTCCGGCACTCAGCCGGGCACGGCACCGACGGCGGCCGGACGCCTGGCCGATGACCCCTCGCTCTACATCAACCGGGAGCTCTCCTGGCTTGACTTCAACGATCGCGTGCTCCAGCTCGCCGAGGATCCGAAGGTTCCGCTGATCGAGCGGGTCAAGTTCTGCGCGATCTACACCACGAACCTCGACGAGTACTACATGGTGCGGGTCGCGGGCCTGCGCGATCAGATCGACGCCGGAGTGGAGACGCCGACCCAGGACGGACACACGCCCTCGGAAACGATCGCCATGATCAGGGAGCAGGTGCTCGCACAGGGACGCCGCCTGACGGAGTGCTTCGAACGACGGCTGCGGCCGGCCCTCTCCGACCACGACATCGAGATCGTCGGCGTCGACGAGCTCGACGACGAGCGGCGCTCAGAACTGGCGCGACACTTCCAGAAGGCGATCTTCCCCGCACTGACGCCCCTGGCGGTCGCGCCGGGCCGCCCGTTCCCCTACATCTCGAACCTGTCGCTGAGCCTCGCCGTGCTGGTCCGCGATCCGGTCACCGACCAGACCGTGTTCGCGCGCGTGAAGGTCCCGACGGAGATCCTTCCGCGCTTCGTGACGCTGCGCCCGCCCTCGCCCGCGCCCCCGCTTCTGGTGCCGTTGGAGGATGTGATCGCCAATCACCTCGACGCGCTGTTCCCCGGCATGGAGATCGCCGACTGCGACGTCTTCCGCGTCACACGCGACGCCGACCTCGAGGTCTCCGACGACGCCGCCGACCTGCTGCAGGCGGTCGAGGACGAGCTGCGGCGGCGGCGTTTCGGCGAGATCGTGCGGGTGGAGGTCGGTGCCAGCATCTCCGAGCAGCTTCGGACCGCGCTCGAGGGCCTGCTGGGAGTGGCGGAAGACGAGGTGTTCCCGGTCGACGGGCTGCTCGACATGGGCGCGCTCTGGCAGATCGTCAAGCTGCCCGGTCACGCCGAGCTGCGCGACGAGCCGCTGCCGGTCGTCACCAACCCCCGCCTGATCCGTCACGAGGACGAGCGTCCGGACGTGCTGGGCGCGATGCGGGAAGGAGACGTGCTGGTCCACCACCCCTACGACTCGTTCGCGACGTCGGTCGAGCGCTTCGTCGAGCAGGCCGTCGCCGACCCGAACGTGCTGGCGATCAAGCAGACCGTGTACCGGACCAGCGACGACTCGCCGCTCGTCCCGGCCCTGATCGACGCGACCGAACGCGGCAAGCAGGCCGTCGCGCTGGTCGAGCTGCAGGCCCGCTTCGACGAGCGCATGAACATCCATTGGGCGAAGGCGATGGAGGAGGCGGGGGTGCACGTCGTCTACGGCCAGCCGGCGCTGAAGACCCACGCCAAGTGCGTGCTGGTCGTGCGTCGCGAGGGCGATGGCGTTCGCAACTACGTGCACATCGGGACGGGCAACTACCACTCCACGACGGCCCGCCTGTACACCGACTTCGGGCTGTTCACGATCGACGAGCAGATCGGCGCGGACGTGGCCGACATGTTCAACTACCTCACCGGCTACGGTCGGCCGCTGCACTATCGCCGGGTGCTGACCGCACCCAACCAGCTGCGGGAGGGCATCCTCGCGGAGATCGAGCGGACCGTCGAGGCGCACTCCCGGGACGTGCCCTCCCGGATCGCGATGAAGATGAACGCGCTGGTCGACGGTCGCTGCATCCGCGCGCTCTACGCCGCCTCCCAGGCGGGCGTGCAGATCGACCTGAACGTGCGCGGCATCTGCTGCCTGCGGCCGGGGCTGCCGGGCATCTCGGAGAACATCCGCGTCGTCTCGATCGTCGGACGCCTGCTGGAGCACTCGCGCATCTACGCCTTCCAGCGGGGCGAGGAACGCTCGATCTACATCGCCTCGGCTGACCTGATGCCGCGGAACCTCGATCACCGCGTCGAGCTGGCCGCGCCGATCATCGTGCCCGAGCTGCAGGACGAGCTGATCGACACGCTCGAACGCGCCTTCGCCGACAACCAGAGCTCATGGGAGCTCGACGGTCAGGGGATCTGGCACCGCCGCTCCCCCGGGCCCGGCGAGCGGCCCCGGAACATGCAGTTGGAGATCGCCGAGCTGCACGCCGCCCGTGCTGCGGAGCGCCCCCGAGACGACGCCGAGGACGAGCTCGTCCGCGAGATCAAGCTGCCCGCCGCGGCGGGAAGGGCGCCGAGCACGGCGCTCAGCTCCTCGCCGGACCGGTAGCCGCGCTCACGGGCCGTGCGACTGGTTCTCCCGGTCTCTCGCCTCGAGCCACTCGACCGCGCGTGGGCCGCCGAAGCCGATCAGGAGCACCGCTCCGACGACCCCGAGAACCAGCCAGGCCAGGACGGCGATCAGCGACCCGTAGAGTTCGGTCGTCTGGGCCACGAAGCCGACGACCAGGAAGGCGACCCACACCGCCACGAGCGTCTTGAGCAGGACGCCCCCAGGTCGGTGGTCTGCTCGACGCCGCCGCGTCATCACTCACCGCCGACTAGGCAGGCGCGGGGATCGAATCGAGCGCGGCGCGCAGATCATCGACGGTCTGGAAGTCGAGTCCGAGAAGGTGATCGTGTCGATGGCGCACGACCCCGGCCTCGTCGATCACGATCACGGCGCGCTTGGTGCCCAGACGCCCGTGCGCGCTGTACCGGCTGGCGACCTTCCCTCCGACGTCGGCCAGCAGCGGGACGTTCAGGCCCTGCTTGGCGATGAAGCCCTGGTGGGAGTCGAGGTCCTGCGCCGAGATGCCCACGACCGTCGCGCCGAGCGCCGCGAAGGCGTCCGGCTGGTCCCGATACGAGCAGAACTGTTTGGTGCAGACAGGTGTGTTGTCGCCCGGGTAGAACAGCAGCACGACGCGCTCGCCGCGATGGTCTGACAGGCGGAAGGGCCCATCGGTGCCGGGCAACTCGAAGTCGGGAGCCTGCTCGCCGACCTGGGGGGTCTTGGCCATCGTGGAAACTCCTTCTGCTGTCGGGGTGAGCGTGGAGCCCGGTCTGCCGGGCAGCATAACGCCCGCCCAGCGGGCAGCGGCAGACGGCTCCGGCCGCTGTGCGATGCGCTAGAACGTGGCGATGCGCGTCCGCCTTCCGACCAGTCTGGGCGTGACGCTCGCAGCCTGCGTCCTGCTCGCCTCCTGCGGCAGCGCCGCGCCGGCGGATGTCTCCACGCCGACCGCGCAACCGTCCGCGATCCCAGCGCCGGCAATCGCGACGGCGACGGCCGTCCCCGACAGCCAGGACTGGCCCGAGTTCGGGCTCGATCCCGGGCGCGGCGACGTCAGCGAAGCCCCCACCGGCATCACCGCCGCGAACCTCGGCCACCTGCGGCGGATCAAGGTGTCGCTCCCGGGCACGGTCGACTCCTCGCCCATCTACATCCACGCCGTGGCCGTCGGCGGGTCGACCCGTGATGTCGTCGTGGTCACAACCACATACGGCAGAACGATCGCCCTCGACCCGGCCGACGGGCGGATCCTGTGGACGTTCACGCCTGCGGGCTACGACGGCTGGGCGGGCAGCGCCCAGATCACCACTGCCTCCCCACTGGCCGACCCGGACCGCCGCTTCGTCTACGCGGCCTCTCCGAACGGGCTGATCCACAAGCTATCGCTGGCCAACGGCGCCGAGGCGCCCGGTTGGCCGGTACGCATCACGCGCGACGCCCGCCACGAGAAGATCGCCGCCGCGCTGAACATCGACGGCCCGTATGTGATCGCCGCCACCGGGGGCTATTTCGGCGACGCTCCGCCCTACCAGGGGCACGTGGTGCTGATCGAACGCTCGAGCGCCCACCTGGCGGCCGTCCTCAACACCCTGTGCTCCGACCGGCGCGGCCTGATCCTCCCCGGCAGCTGTTCGGCGAGCGACTCGGCGATCCTCTCGCGCTCCGGGGCCGTGGTCGAGCCGGGCGGCCGGCGGATCCTGCTCGACACGGGCAACGGTCCCTGGAACGGCAGCACGAACTTCGGCGACAGCGCGCTGGAGCTCACCGTCAGCGGCCTGAGCATTCGCCAGGCGTTCACCCCCGTCGACCAGGACTCACCTCAACGAAACCGACACCGACCTCGGCTCGAGCGCTCCGGTGCTGCTCGGCTCGGACAGGATCGCGCTGGCCGGCAAGGACGGGATCATGCGCGTGCTGTCCCTCTCCCGGATGGACGGACACGCGCCCTCCGGTGGCGACCGCGGCCGGCTGGGCGGCGAAGTGCAGCGGCTGGGGATACCCGGCGGCGGCGAGCTGTTCAGCGCACCGGCGGTGTGGCGCCGGGCGGGGCACACGACGATGTTCCTCGCCGACGAAGGCGGGACCGCCGCCTACGTGCTGCGCGGCGGGTACCTATACAGGGCCTGGGAGAACGGGAATCCCGGGACCAGTCCGGTGATGGCGGGCGGCCTGCTCTACGTGTACGACCTCTCCGCCGGCGGCATCTACGTCTACCGCCCCGGCTCCCCCCGGCCGCTGGCGAAGCTGCCCGGGTCCTCCGGGCACTGGAACAGCCCGATCGTCCTCGATGGGCACGTGGTCGAGCCGGAGGGCAACGCCAACGACCACAGCCAGAGCGGGTCGATCGAGATCTTCACCGCGCCCTGACGGTGGTGCGCGGCGGCGGGGTTCCTCACGACACCTGGCCGTAGCCCCACAGGGTGACGAGGTCGCGGTCCAGGTACTCGCTGAGCGCCTCCACCTCCGGCCTGAAGCGGCGCCTGAGCTCGAGCATCAGCCGCTCGTCGGGCGCGGACGGGCTGGAGAAGACGAGCCGCCGGCGCAACGCTCCGAAGGCTCCCCTGCGCACGCGCTCGGGTGTCAGGTGCCTCGCCGCCCTGCGGGCGGTCCTGATCGCCGGTCCGCCGGCGAAGAAGGCTTGGTGCAGCATGTTGTCGACGCGCACCCGGCGCTGCACGGAGGGGTTGGCCTCGGAGATCTCCGTCGCGCCCAGCGGCTCGAGCCCCAGGAAGCTCTGCACCCTGCGCAGAGTGGCCTCGTTGTCGGACCGGAAGTCGTCGTAGATCAGCACCAGCACCTGCTCGGGGCCGAAGGCCTCGTGATAGCGGCGCAACTGCTCGACGTAACGGACCCGGTCGCTGTACATCAGCACCTGCGGCCAGCTCCGGTTGACCTCGGTCAGCTGCCGCCCGGCTCTCCGCTCGGGCTCGAGCTCCAGCGCGCGCCGAAGGCTCGGGACCTCCTCGGATTTGTGCTGCAGCAGCTGCAGGTGCAGCGAGCGCAGGAAGCTCGCCGGCTCCCTGAACACGGCGATGATCCGGGCCCGCGGCTGGGCTGCCGCGATCAGCCCGGCGGCTGTCTCGGACCAGATGTAGGCGGTGGACCCCTCCCCCACCAGCTGGTCCGGCGAGGCCGCTGCGAACAGCGACAGGTACTCCTCGAAGGTCTCGCCACGGCCGCCTCGCTCGCGCGGCTGGTAGGGCGAGGGCAGATCGCTCGCGAAGTAGCGAGGCTCCTTGCGCTCGGGCATGTAGACGCCTGGATGACGGCTCAGAGCCTCATACAGGGCGGTGGTCCCGCACTTGGGATGCCCCACGATGAAGAAGTCCGGGACCCGGCCGCCGCCCGCCGCGGGGGACGCGGAGCTGGACGGCGTCACCTCGGCGCCCCGCGGGCCGCCGTTGGAGGGCTGCTCGGCTGCGCTGCTCACCGGGGCGAGTCTAGTCGCGGGGAGCCTGCTGATCGCCCTGGCCGATGAGCTCCCGCCACTGGCTGCCGCCGCCCTGGATCATCCGGAAGACCTCCTCCGATCGTGCCGCCGAGCGCCGCAGCAGGCGCCGTTCCCACATCAGCCGGCGCTCGGCGTTCAGCCGGCGCGCCGCCGCCGCGACGCCGGGGACCGACGGGACCGGCAGCGGCGCCGGCGCGCTCAGGCGGTGGGCGCGCGTGATCTCACCGGTGCCGTGGTGGTAGACGATGCCGCCGTAGACGGCGAAGAACACGGGATCCAGGCGTCCCGGGTTGGAACGCCGAAGCTGGATCCAGGGCGTCCCCGAGAGCTCGAGCCGTCGCAGCAGGTTCCCGCCGAGGTCGGTCACACGGCGTCCGTCCTGCGCGCTCCAGGGGTACCCGTCCGACCAGTCACCGGCGAGCGCCCGCCAGGCCCCGACGGTCGTCACGCAGAAGCACGGATGCGGTTGGGGGTCGCCCGCGTTCTCGGCCCGGCGCACCGCCAGCAGCGGTGCGCGTCCGAGCGCCTCGTCGATCGCGGGCATCGGGTCGGCGATCGGAAAGGCGTCGGGCGCGAGGAACATCAGGAGATCCTCCGCGGCGGCCTCCGTGGCGATCTCGACGGCCAGGTGGTTCATCCTGCCCGCCTCTGGACCCTTCTGCTCGACGAGGCGATCGAAGCGCTCGCCGTGGGAACGCTCGATCAGCGGCACCGAGCCCCATGTCGTGTAGGGGACGCGGATGTACTCGCGCAGCGCCCGGGCCTGGATCTCGATCCATCGAGGAGAGCCGACGTGGGAGGTGGCGATGTGCAGCATCTCGGCCCCGCTCAGATCAGCTCTGCCAGCCAGTCGTCCTCGCCCCGCTCGATGCGGGCGAAGAACTGCTCCGACTGCTCCGCCAGGCGCCTGCGGGTGGCCCGCTCCCAGGCGGCGGCCCGGCGGCGCGCCAGCGGGCCGCGGGGTCGGCTGGGCAGCTCCGAGCGCGGCGCGCCGGCGCGGTCGGGGCGCATCGCGCGGTGCGTGGCGCTGAGGCTCTCCGCCCGGAACCCCGCGCCGTGGTGGTAGACGACGTCGCCGTAGACCGCGAAGTAGAGCGGATCGAGGTTCCGGCGGTTGGACCTGAGCACCTGCACCCAGGGCAGCCCGGCCAGCTCCAGCTCGCGCATCAGCAGGCTGCCCACGTCGGTCACGTCCCAGCCCTGCCCTCCGGGCCACGTCGGCCCGCCCGACCAGTCACCCGGCAGCGAGCGCCAGGTGCCGACGGTCGTCACGCAGAAGCAGGGATGCGGCTGGGGCTGGTCGACGTTCTCGGCCCTGCGCACCGCGATCAGGGGCGCTCGCGACAGGCCCTCGGCGATGAACGGGGCCAGGGGCGCGATCGGGAAGGCGTCGCCGTCCAGGAACATCAGCAGATCCTCGTCGGCCGCCTCCTGCGAGATCTCCATGGCGAGATGGTTGAGCTTGCCGGCGTGGCTGCCCAGCTGCTCGACGACGCGATCGAAGTGGACGCCCTGGGCGGGATCGATCTGCTCGAGCGAAGCCCACACCTGGTAGGGCATGCCGGCGTGCTCTCGCAGATAGCGCGTCTGGATCGCTATCCACCGGGGCGAACGGTAGTGAGCGGTGGCTACGTAGAGCAAATCAGCTGGGGGGCCGCTGCCACCCGCGCCGGGCGGGGTTCAGCAGCGCGCGCCACCACGGGGTGACGGATGGCGGCGTCTCGCGGGGGATCCCGTCGAGCGAGACGCCCTTCGCGCAGATGAACGCCAGCCGTCGCCGGATCTCGTAGTCGCGCATCCCCGTGTAGTCGGTCATGTTGTGGGCCAGGTTGACGGTCTGGTAGCCGAACTGGGCGGCCAGCTCGCCCACGGCATCCCGGGTCGGCACGAGGACGATCTCGTAGTCGACCGCGTTGCGCGGATCGTCCATGTTGCGGTCCCTGGAGACCTCGAAGAAGCTCGACGGCGCGAACGACACGCTGGTGTCGATCACGACGATCGCAGCATCCACACCGGCGAATATCTCGAACAGCTCGACGGGCTTGGAGATGTGGTACATGAGGCCCAGGCAGAGGGCGACGTCGAACCTCTCGGCGAAATCGTGCTCGAAGATGTTCGCCTCTTCGAAGCGGTAGCGCGCCGGGTCCACGCCCTTGGCCTCGAACACGAGGTTGGCCTGTTCGACGTGCATCTGGCGGCCGTCGACGCCCAGCACGAAGTCGGCACCCGCCTCGATGGCCTGCAGCGACCAGAAGCCCGCGTTGCAGCCGAGGTCCAGCACCCGCCGACCCTGCAGCGAGCCGCCGCAGACCTTCAGCAGGGCGTCGAAGAAGTAGCGGCGCCGCTGTTCGTGGCGGTTCATTTCCTCGGGCTTGGCGATCGGGGTGCTGACGCCGCCCTCGAAGTCGAAGCGGTAATGCCAGCGCGGGAAGGCCGCGATGCGCTCTCTCAAATGGTCCGAGTCCATCGCGTTCCTCAGCCTCGCACTCGCTGCCTGACACGTCCGGCGGCGTCCTCGAGCGCGACGAGCCAGGGGTTTTCGGGAGGCTCCTTCTCGACCGGCAGCGACGCGAGGGAGGGGCCGGTCGAGCAGATGAAGGCCAGCCGCTCGCGTTTGCGGTAGTCCTCCATGTGCGCGTAATCGGTGATGTTCCGCGCCAGCGCCACCGTCCGCAGCCCGAACTGGCCGGCCAGCTCGAACACCGCCCGCCGGGTCGGGACGAGCACCAGGTCGTAGTCGATCCTGTTGCGGGAGTCGACCAGGCGAGAGACTTCGAACAGCTTCATCGGGGCGCGGGAGAGGCCCGTGTCGATCACGATCAGCTCGGCCTGCGCGCGGCTCATCAGCTCGAACAGCGCGACCGGCTTCGCAACCACGCTGAGGAGCCCCAGGCAGAGCACGACGTCGAACTGCTCGCGCAACTCGTAGTCGAACAGGTTCTGCTCGTCGAACCGGTAGCGCGACGGGTCGACCGCCTTTGCCTCGAAGACGAGGTTGGCCTGCTCGATGTAGGTGCTGCGGGCGTCGACGCCCAAGACGAAGTCGGCACCCGCCTCGATCGCCTGCAGCGCCCAGAAACCCGCGCCGCAGCCCAGATCCAGCACGCGGCGGCCCTGCAGCGAGCCGCCGCAGACGTTCAGCAGGGCGTCGAAGAAGTAGCGGCGCCGCTGCTCCTGGCGGTTGACGCGGTCGCGCTCGGCCAGCGGCGTGCTGATCCCCCCGTCGAAGTCGAACTGGTAGTTCCAGACGGGGAAGGCGGCGATCCGATCCTGAAGTTCCTCGGCGTTCAACGAGCGGTCCTCTCTGGCGGTGCGGTCCTCGGCTCGCGCCGCGAAACCGGAGCGATCGGCGCGCAATGCTAAAGCACCCGCAGTGGAGGGGTAGCCTGTGGCGATGACCTCGGGGTCGCTCGCGGGGCGGCTGCTGCTCGCCTCGACCACTCTGCAGGATCCGAACTTCGCTCGCACCGTCGTGCTGATCGGGATCCACAGCGACGAGGGCGCGCTCGGTCTCGTGCTCAACCGGCCCGCGACGGCGAGCGTCGCCGAGGCGGTACCCCAGCTCGGAGAGCTCGTCGAGGAGGGCGAGCCTGTGTTCGTCGGCGGACCCGTCCAGTCGAGCTCGATCGTGGTGCTGGCGGAGTTCCTCGATCCGTCCGCCGCGGGCCTGCTGGTGCTGGGGCGGATCGGCCTGCCGGCGCCCGAGGCGAGTCTCGAGGACCTCGCCGTCGCGACTGAGCGCCGGCGCGTGTTCGCCGGCTACGCCGGCTGGGGCGAGGGCCAGCTGGACGCCGAGATCGAGCAGGGGGACTGGATCGCCCACGACGCCCTGCCCGAGGACGTCTTCAGCGAGGCGCCCGAGGGCCTGTGGAGCACGATCCTGACCCGCAAGGGCGGCCGCTACGCGCTGATCGCGCGGATGCCGCTCGACCCCAGCCTGAACTGATCTCGCTACCCTCAGGGGGCCCCGCCCGAAATGGCTCCCAGCCACGCGCCGGCGGGCCCTCGTCCCTCCAATTCCCCCCGGAGCCCGTCGTGCTGAAGCTCGCCCGCTGGTCCACCACGCACCGCAAGTACATCGTGATCGGCTGGGTCGTGCTGCTGATCGTCGTCAACGTGCTCGCCCAGTCGGCCGGAACGAGCTACTCGAACAACTTCACGCTGCCCAACTCCGACGCCCAGCGCGCCGCGAACCTGCTCCAGAGCAGCTTCCCCGCTCAGGCGGGCGATCGGGACACGATCGTCTTCAAGGTCAGCTCCGGCAGCGTCCGGGACCCGGCGGTGCGAGGCCGCATGGAAGCGACCTTCGCGCGGTCGCGCCGGCTGCCCCACGTGACGACCGTGGTCAGCCCCTACACGGGCGCCGCCGCGGGCCGCTCGATCTCGGCCAACGGCAAGATCGCCTTCGCCACGGTCGTCTTCGACGAGAAAGCCAATCTGCTGCCCAAGAGCGCGCCCGAAGGGGTCGTGCGCATCGCCCGCGCGGCGCGAGCCCGGGCTGCAGGTGGAGCTCGGCGGCCAGGCCATCGAGCTGACCGAGCAGGCGGGCTTCGGGATCTCGACCGCCGTGGGGCTGCTGGCGGCGATCATCGTGCTGCTGCTGACGTTCGGCTCGGTGGTCGCGATGGGGCTGCCGATCGTCGACGGCGCTGGTCGGGCTCGGCACCGGGCTGGGCGTGATCGCGCTGTTCACCCACGTGGTCGACACGCCCAACTTCTCCTCCGAGCTCGCGGCGATGATCGGGCTTGGCGTCGGGATCGACTACGCCCTGTTCATCCTCACCCGCTTCCGTGAGGCGTACAGGACGCCCGGCCCGACCTTCGAGAACTCGCGCGAGTCGGTCGTCCAGGCGATCGACACGGCCGGGCGCGCCGTGCTGTTCGCCGGCTCCACGGTCGTGATCGCGCTGCTGGGCATGATGCTGCTCGGCGTCGAGCTTCCTCTACGGGGTCGCGATCTCCGCGTCGATCGGCGTGCTGCTGGTGATGCTCGGCTCGCTGACGCTGCTGCCGGCGCTGCTGACGATCGCCGGTCCACGCGTGCGGTGGGCGGACGCCGGGCGAGGGCCCGCGCGCGGGCCGCGCGAGCGGCCGGCGGCGCCCGCGCCGACGGCGTGCGCTCGAACGGTGCGGCGGGGAACGGTCAGCCGCCGCCGGGAGAGATCAGGTGGGCGGGACTGTGCGCTGGAGCGGCTTCGTGCGGCGCCTACCCGAAGGCGATCGCGGCCGCCGCGGCGATCGCGATGCTCGTGATAGCCGCGCCGGCGATCGCGCTGCGGCTGGGCTCCAGCGACGCATCCAGCGATCCGGCCAGCCAGACCACCCACCGCGCCTACACGCTGCTGGCCGAGGGCTTCGGGGAAGGCTTCAACGGGCCGCTGCTGGTCGTGGCGAACCTCCGGGTCGGGCACGGCGCCGGCTCGACGGCGGCGACGGGCACAGGCGGTGCCCCGGCGCAGTCGCGCCTGCGGTCACGGGGCTGTGGCAGGCGATCGGGAGGACCGCCGGCGTGTTCTCGGCGGCTCCGCCGCGGCTGAACCCGGCCGGCGACGTGGCGACGATCAGGGTCTATCCCTCGTCCTCGCCGCAGGCATACGCGACCAGCCAACTGGTCTCGCTCGGCTGCGCGAAACGGTCATCCCCCCGATCGAGTCGCGCACCGGCATGAAGGTCTACGTCGGAGGCGTGACCGCCGGGGCGGTCGACTTCGCCACGACGCTCGGCCACAAGCTGCCGCTGTTCATCGGCGTCGTCGTGCTGCTCTCGGCGCTTGCTGCTGCTGATCGTCTTCCGCTCGCTGCTGATCCCGCTGCAGGCGGCCGTGATGAACCTGCTGAGCATCGGCGCCTCGCTGGGGGTGATCGTGGCGATCTTCCAGTGGGGCTGGCTGCGCGGACTGTTCGGCGTGCAGGACGGCCCGATCGAGTCGTTCATACCGGTGATGCTGTTCGCGATCGTGTTCGGGCTCTCGATGGACTACGAGGTGTTCCTCGTCTCGCGCATCCACGAACGCTGGACCCACACGCAGGACAACCGCGAGCCGTCGGCGAGGGCCTGGCGCTGACCGGGCGGGTGGTGACCGCCGCGGCGGCGATCATGGTCTGCGTCTTCCTCTCCTTCATGCTCGGCGAAGACCGGGTGATCAAGGAGTTCGGCCTGAGCCTCGCGAGCGCCGTCTTCCTGGACGCGCTGGTCGTCCGCTGCCTGCTGCTGCCCGCGACGCTGATCTGCTCGGCAAGCGGACCTGGTGGCTGCCCGCCTGGCTCGACCGAGTGCTGCCGCAGCGTCAACGTCGAGGGCACGACGCTGCCGGCCGATGTCCAGAGCGGGCCGCCAGGACGGCGCGGCCTGACCCGGCGGGCCACACGGGCCGCCGCGCGCCGCAGGGGGTCGAGCCAGGGGGCGGACGGCTGAGCCGGCGCGCTCGGGACGGGCCGCTGCTGGTCCTGCTGCTCTGCGTGGCCTCGGCGCGTACTCGCGCGCCGAGCGCAAGCGCGCACCCCGCCGGCCGGACGGCGATCGTTCTGCTGCGCGGCGCGGTCGGCGCCAGCGTGCCGCCGCGGGCGGCGCTGCCGTCGGGCATTCTCTCCGCCTCCCAGGGCCGCTACAGCGAAGCGCAGCTGCTGCTCGACATCTCCCAGGGTGCGCGCGTCTCCTCCTCGGCCTACCCGCACTCCACGCCGCCCCCTGTCTCTGCGGCCGTCGGCGGGCGGCGTCACGGCGGTGGGGCCGCGTGCGTCGGCGGGCTGGAGGCGTGGCGACTGGCGGGAGCCGGGGCGGCTCGCGCAGGTGATCCCGCCGGGGCTGCTCGGCGGCGCGCCGCCGGGGCGGGCGCGGGGCTGGGCCGGGGACGGCGGCGGGCACGGGCTCGGGCGCCTCGCGGGGGCGGGGGCGGGGGCGGGGCGCGATCATTGCGGCCTTCCCGGTCGGCTCGGTTCGTCGGGCCGGCTCCCTGCTCGGGCATCGAGGCCGCTCGCCGGCGAGCGTGAGCTCGTAGTCGCTGAACTGCCCGGCGGCGCCGCCGGCGTCGCGGAGCTGCGGGCTTCTCAGCCGCGGCGCCCGGCGGGAGAGCTGTGATCGTGCTGCAGCGCATGCCCATCCGGCGAGGCCGGCGAACTGCTGTGGGCGTCGCCGGCGGGCTCCCGGGCGGCGCGGGCAGGGAGCTGACCTCCGCCACGACCCAGCCAGCGCGGCCTGCTCGCGTCGATGGACCTCGCGCCCACGATCCTCGCGCTGGCTCGGGACTCGCGGCTCCGGCGGCGATGCTCGGCAGGCAGATTCGCAGCCGCGGGACGCTGGACGGCCGCGGCGCTGCGCCGCTGATGGCCCGGCTGAGGGTGATCGGCGGAGCGGCGCCTGCCGGCGCTGGCGGTGATGCTGGCGCGGATGGGCGCTGCTGCTGCTCCTGCGCGGCGCCTGGCCCCCGGCGCGGGCGCTGGGCGCTGCGCGCCGGGGCGCTCGGGCTGATGTGGGCCCGCTCGCGTCCCTGCTGAGCGCCGCGCTGGCCCGGGCGCGCCGGCGAGTACGCGACGATCCTGGCGGCCTGCATGTCTCTCGGGGCGCGTGACCGACCGCCTGCTGCCCTGGCCGCGGGCGATCCTCGCTCCCGCCGCCATAACGGTCGCGGCGCTGGCGCAGATGCGCTTGCCGGCACGCAACTGCTGATGCGCTCACTGCTCGGGCCCGATCCGATCGCCGGCGCCCGCTTCTACGGCATCGGCAACGAGCTGAAGTCGGCGCTGGCGGTGATGGCGCTGGCCGGCGTGGCCGCGGCGCTGTATCCGGTATCGAGGAGCCGCCGGGCGGCCGGGGTGACGCTGCTGGCGGGTGCAGCGGTGGCGATCATCGAGGGAGCCGCACGCATCGGTGCGGGCGTCGGCGGTGCGATGCTCGTGGCGGTGGCCTTCGCGACGGCCGCCGTGATGCTGCTGCCCGGCGCATTGACGCGCAGGCGGGCCCTGGTCGTCCTGATCAGCCCGCTGCTCGCGCTGGTGCTGCTTGCCGCGGTCGATCTCGCGACCGCGCACGGGACGGGTCATTTTACCGGCAGCGTGCTCACGCCCGCTCGACGGGCGAGCTGCGCGACGCAGTCCTGCGCCGGTTCTCCGACTCCTGGGACAGCCTCGGCGCCAGCGGTTGGCTATCGGGCGCCGTGGCGCTTGCCCTCGCGGCCCTCGCCATCCGGCGTGAGCAGATCGTGCTTGGCCCGGTCGGCTGGGACCCGGGTTGGCGAGCCGCGCTGACCGGTGGCCTGCTGGGTGGCGTCGCGGGCACCCTGGCGGGCGACTCCGGCCCGCTGCCACTGGTGCTGGCGGTCGGCGCCCTGGCGTGCATCCTGTGCTATCTGCGCGGGCGCCCGGCGCCCACAGCCGGGACGGAGCGGCTGACGGCCGCCGGGCGCCGGCGCCCGGTCATCGTGGAGCTTGCTCCGCTGGAGGCCGAGCAGCCGCTGGCCCTATGAGCCACCGGGATCGGAGCGGGGCGGGAGACCAAGCGCGCGACGCAGCGAGGTCTCGTCGTGACCTTCGACCCTGACGGGCTTCTCGCGCCGGCCCGCGCCGCGCACCATCGACACGCTGCGACCCCGACTCGGGCCCGCTTGGCGAGCAGCCGGCAGAGGGCATCGTTGGCGCGGCCGTCGGCCGCAGGAGCCGTCACGCCCACGAGCAGCGCGCCCGCGCGCTCGCCGAGGATCTCGTTGGCGCGGGCGCGCGGCGTAAGGCGCACGGCGATCTCGCAGACGGGCATCGCCGCCGCCGAGCCTAGCGGGGGCGACGCCTGCGCGGCCCGGGCGCGCGATCATGCTCGGGTCGGCGCGAGGGCGGCGCCGGAGCCCCGCCCGCAGGCGGCCAACAGAGGAGAGCGACAGTGCACAGATTGACCATCGATTCCGAGGACTTGATCACGCCCACCTACGCGGGCCGATGCTTCTCTCACGACATTCCCAAGTACCAACTGCCGGCGGAGGGCCTGGCGGCCGCCGCCGCCTATCAGCTCATCCACGACGAGCTCAACCTGGACGGCAACCCTGCGCTGAATCTGGCCTCCTTCGTGACCAGCTGGATGGAGCCCCAGGCGGACCGGCTGGCGGTCGAGACGCTCGCCAAGAACATGATCGACCAGGACGAGTATCCCCAGACCGAGGTCATTCACCGGCGCGTCGTCTCGATGATCGGCCGCCTCTTCCACGCCCCCGCCCACGAGCGGCCGACCGGCACGGCGACGATCGGCTCATCCGAGGCCATCATGCTCGCGATGCTCGCCCACAAGCGCTCCTGGCAGCGCCGGCGGGAGGAGGCTGGGCAGCCGTGCGATGGGCCCAACATGGTCGTCGGCGCCGACGTCCACACCTGCTGGGAGAAGTTCGCCCGCTACTTCGAGGTCGAAGCCCGGATCGTGCCGATGGAGGAGGGCCGCTACACGATCGGCGCCGAGCAGGTGGAGCCCCTGCTGGATGAGCGGACGATCGCCGTGGCGGGCCTGCTGGGCACGACCTTCACCGGGCAGATGGACGACCTGGCCTCGCTCGACGAGCTCCTTCAGCGCGTGCGCGGCAGCGTGGCTGGCACATCCCGCTGCACATCGATGCGGCCTCGGGGGGCTTCATCATGCCCTTCTCCGCGCCCGATGAGCGGTGGGACTTCCGCCTGGCCTCGGTCCGCTCGATCAACGTCTCAAACCACAAGTTCGGGCTCGTCTATCCGGGTATGGGCACGGTCATCTTCCGCGACACATCCGACCTGCCCGAGGAGCTGATCTTCCATATCAACTATCTCGGCGGGGACATGCCCAACTACTCTCTGAACTTCTCCAGGCCCTCCTCGTCGGTGGTCCTGCAGTACTTCTCCTTCCTGCGACTGGGGCGCGAGGGCTACCGCGAGGTCGTGGCCGGCGTGCTCGAGAACGCCCGGCGCTCGCCGGCAAGCTCGCCCCGATCGAGGGACTGCAGGTGCTGAGCGACGGCTCGGTGTTCCCGATCGTCACGCTCCGCGCCGAGGACCCACAGGCGCTGGACCTCGTGGCGCTCTCCCACGTGCTGCGCGAGCGCGGCTGGATCGTGCCCGCCTACACGCTCCCCCCCAACGCCGAGCACATAACCGTCCTGAGGATGGTCATCAAGGAGAACTTCTCCCGCGACATGGTGGACATGCTCGCCCACGACGTGCACCTTGCCACGCACGCCCTGAAGCCCGGAGGCGCCGGCGTCCATCCCAGCCGGCCGCGCCGGCGCCCCCACTGCTGAGGACGCCGGGGAGCGACGGCGCTATTCGGCTGCGAGTTTGCGGCGGCGGTCGATGAAGATGACGCCGCCCACGATGATCACGACGACGATCAGGATTCCGCCCGCGATGTAGCGGAGTTTGTGTTTGGCCGGTGCTTTCTTCGCTTCGGCTTTCGCGGCTGTCGAAGTGAGGACGGTGACGGCGACGCCCTTGGCAGTGAGGTGGGCGTAGACGGTGGGCTCTTCGTGGGGTGGGTAGGTGGAAGCACGTAGTTGCCATTCTTGAGTCGTGACGCGCATCGAGCGCACGATACTTGTTGAACGTGACGGCCGCTGATTTCCCCGCCGGCGAGCTGGTGTTCGTAGCTCGGCCAGGCTCTCCTTGGTGTAGTGAATGGCGGCGCCCGCGGTCGGCGACCGGGGCGATCAGAACGCGAGGCCAGTGGAGGCGGCGAGTCATTGCCAGCGTGCTCACGTAGTCCGTTCATCTGTTCTCCTGTTGGAAGCGGATCGGGCGCCGTGGCCGGCCCGACCGCTGGCGAGGGGTGGACAGGGGCGTACCCTAGCCGCTCGACCCGGCCCGTGTCGCCGATATGCGCGCCGGGCGAGCCTCGCGAGGATCAGCGTCCACGCACCGATCACGATCCAGCCGATCGCCGGCCGGGCCGGACCGCCGAGAGCGACATGCGATGCCTGGACGAGCCAGTGGGACGGTGGGAACCGTGCGAAGCGCTCATTTGCGCGCCGTCCGCATCGCCTTCAGGCGCTCGACCTTGGGCAGATCACCACCTTGCGGATCCGCACCGAGCGGGCGTGACCTCGACGCACTCGTCCTCGCGGACGAACTCAAACGCCTCATCGAGGGTGGGCCGGTGGTGGGTGTCCAGGCGCACCAGCACGTCGGCCGTCGAGGAGCGCATGTTGGTGAGGTGCTTTTCCTTCGTCGGGGTTGACGTCGAGGTCCTCCGAGCGGGCGTTCTCGCCGATGATCATCCCCTCGTAGACTTCCTCGCCGGGCCGACGAACAGCGTCCCGCGCTCCTGCAGCGTCATCAGCGAGTAGGTCGCCGTCTGCCCGCGGCGGTCGGCGACCAGCGCGCCGCTGGTCGCGGGTCAGCAGCTCACCCGCCCAGGGCTCCCAGCGGTCGAAGACGTGGTGCATGATCCCCGTGCCGCGCGTTTCGGTCAGGAACTCGGTGCGGAAGCCGATCAGGCCGCGGGCCGGGACGAGGTAGTCCATCCGCACCCAGCCGGTGCCGTGGTTGGTCATGTGCTCCATCCGTCCCTTGCGGGCGGCGAGCAGCTGGGTGACCGTTCCGACGTGCTCCTCGGGGACGTCGACGACAGCCGCTCGACCGGCTCGTGGCGCACGCCGTCGATCACCCGCTCGAGCACGTGGGGCTGGCCGACGGTCATCTCGAAGCCCTCCCGCCGCATCATCTCGACGAGCACCGCCAGCTGCAGCTCGCCGCGGCCCTGGACCTCGTAGGTGTCCGGCCGGTCGGTGTCGTTGACCCGGAGCGAGACGTTCCCCACGAGCTCCTGATCGAGGCGCGCCTTGATCTGCCGGGCCGTGAGCTTCTCGCCCTCCAGGCCGGCCAGCGGCGAGCTGTTCACGCCGACCGTGATCGACATGGCGGGCTCGTCGACAGTGATCACGGGCAGCGGCCGGGGATCGTCCGCGTCGGCCAGCGTCTCGCCGATCGTCACCTCGGCGATGCCCGCGACGGCGATGATCTCGCCGGGACCCGCCTCGGCCGCGTCGACGCGGTCCAGCGCCTCCGTCACGTAGAGCTCGGCGACCTGCGCGCGCTGGATCGAGCCGTCGGCCCGGCACCAGGCGATCTGCTGAGCCTTGCGGATGCTGCCGTTGCGGACCCGGCAGATCGCCAGCCTGCCGACGTAGGGGGAGGCGTCGAGGTTCGTCACGAGCGCCTGCAGGGGTTGGTCGGGGTCGTAGGTCGGCGCGGGGATGTGCTCGAGCAGCAGGTCCAGCAGCGGGGAGAGATCGCCCGACTGCAACTGGTCGCCGGGCGCGTAGGTGAGCGACGCGGCTCCCGCCTTGGCGTTGCAGTAGACGATCGGGAACTCGATCTGGTGCTCCTGGGCGTCCAGGTCCAGGAACAGCTCGTAGACCTCATCGACGACCTCGGCGACCCGCGCGTCGGAGCGATCGACCTTGTTGACTACCAGGATCACCGGAAGCCCTGCCTCGAGCGCCTTGCGCAGCACGAAGCGGGTCTGCGGCAGCGGCCCCTCGGAGGCGTCGACCAGAAGCAACACGCCGTCGACCATCGTCAGCCCGCGCTCGACCTCGCCGCCGAAGTCGGCGTGGCCGGGGGTGTCGATGATGTTCAGCTTCACCCCCGCGTATTGGAGCGAGGTGTTCTTGGCGAGGATCGTGATGCCCTTCTCGCGCTCCAGGTCCATCGAGTCCAGCACCCGGGTGGCGACGTCCTGCCCCGCCCGGAAGGCGCCCGACTGCCACAGCATGGCGTCGACCAGCGTCGTCTTCCCGTGGTCGACGTGGGCCACGATGGCGACGTTGCGGATGTCGTCTCTTGTGTGCAGCACGGCTCGACAGGCTAGCGGCGCGCCGCCGCGGCCCCGGACCCGAACCGTCCTCTTGCCCCGAGGGCGGGGAGAAACGCTCACCAAATCTTCACGAGTCGTCCCGGGAGAGCGGGAAACGCGCTCTGCGAGATGCTCCCACCCGAACGAGACGAATGTCGGCCCGGGCCGGCAGGCCGGCTGGAGCGCCACATCACACGGCGGGCGCTGCTGCGCCGGGGGCTGTGGGCCGGCGCCGCCGCGGCGAGCGCGTCGAGCGCGACCGGCCTGATCAGGGCCGCTTCGGCCCTGGCCCATCCCGTGCGGCTGCCCGACAGCCTGCCCGACCCGACACGTCCCGCGGGCGCCGCCGATGCGGCGCTGCCCTTCGACCACATCGTCGTCGTGATGATGGAGAACCACTCGTTCGACAACCTGCTGGGCGCGCTGGCGCACTCGGGCCAGCCAAGGGCACAAGGGCTTAAGATCAACGGCAGGGGCCTCGCGCACAACTCGAACCCGGGACCGGAAGGTTCGGTCTACTCGTTCCCGTTCGCCTCAACCGCGCAGGGCGGCGGGGTCTCGCAGTCGTGGAACGCGACCCACGAACAGATCGACGGAGGTCGCATGGATGGCTTCGTGCGCTCGACGGGCTCGATGCAGCCGATGGGCTACTGGACCGAGGAGGTGCTGCCCTTCGCCTACTCGTTCGCCCGCACGTTCACGATCGCGAACAGGTGGTTCTGCTCGGCGCCGTGCCAGACCTACCCCAACCGCCGCTTCCTGATGGCGGGGACGGCCTACGGCAACATCGCGACCGACAACGAAAGCCTCGAGGACCCGCCACCCCCGAACGGGACGATCTTCGACCGCATGCACGCCTACGGCGTCGACTGGCGCAACTACTTCACGGACCTGCCGCAGACCGCGATCATCCCCTCGATCGTCGAGAAGTACCCGGCGAACCTCGCGACCTACGCCCAGTTCGAGCTGGACTGCGCAGCGGGGACGCTGCCCTCGGTGAGCTTCGTCGATCCGGAGTTCGGGGCGCTCTCCGACGTCGGCGAACCGATCAGCAAGCTGCCCGGTCTCGAAGCGCTCGGAGCCAGGCTCGAGACCACGGGCGGCGACGAGGAGGACCCGCAGGACATGTCCTACGGCGAGTACTGGGCCTACCAGACGGTCAAGGCGGTGCTCGAGTCCCCTGCCTGGCCGCGGACGCTGCTGATCCACACCTACGACGAGCACGGCGGCTACTACGACCACGTGCCCCCGCCGGCGGCGATCGCGCCGGACTCGATCCCGCCGAGACTCGGCCCGGGCGACGCCCCGGGCGGATACGACATCTACGGGCCGCGCGTGCCGGCCATCGTCGCCTCGCCCTACTCGAGGCCGAACGGCGTGACGAACGTCCTGCACGACCACACGTCGGTGCTGGCCACGATCGAGTCGAAGTGGAACCTCCCGGCGCTGACCTACCGCGACGCCAACGCGGCGACCGTCGAGGACTTCCTCGACTTCTCCAGCGCAGCCTTCCTGGAATCACCCAGCTCGCTGATCGAACCGCCCCTCCCGGCCGGAACGGCGACGAGCCGATGAGGCGCAGGACCGCGACTGTGCTGTCGGCGCTCGCGTGCTGCCTGCTGGCGGCGGGCCCGGCGAGCGCTGGCGCCAGAGCGTTCAAGCTGCCCAGGGTGCGGCACGTGTTCGTGATCGTGCTGGAGAACCAGGGCTACGAAGCGACCTTCGGCGACCCCGCGGCCGACCCCTACCTCGCGCGGGCGCTGCCGGCGCAGGGCGCCCTGCTCGAGAACTACTACGCCACTGGTCACGAGAGCAACGACAACTACGTCTCGCTCGTCTCGGGCCAGCCTCCCAACGTCGAGAACCAGGCCGACTGCCCACTATTCGACGAACTCGCGGGCGGCGTCGAAGAGCCCGGGGGCGTCGAGGCCGGCGTGGGCTGCGTCTACCCGACGGCTGTCCCCAACATCGGCACGCAGCTGAGCGCGGCGGGTCGCGGGTGGAAGGCCTACGAGCAGGACATGGGCAACGACCCCAACCGCGAGCGGGCGGCGTGCGGTCATCCGACCCTGAACGGCGTCGATCAAACCCAGAAAGCGCAGCCGGGCGATGGCTATGCGGCCCGCCACGACCCGTTCGTCTACTTCGAGTCGGTGATCGGCGAACAGGTCTACTGCGACGCGCACGTCGTGGCCCTCGGGTCGCCGACCGGCGCGATGCCCGCCGCGGCGCTGCGTGGCGAGACGGGCCTCGCCACGGACCTCGAACGGGCGGGCCGGACGCCGACGCTGTCGTTCATCACGCCGAACCTCTGCGCCGACGGGCACGACTTCCCCTGCACCAACGAAACGGGGGCCGGGTCGGCTCTGGCCGACATCGACGCCTTCCTGGAAACCTGGGTGCCGAAGATCACCGGCTCGCCGGCCTTCAGGCAGGGCGGCCTGCTGGAGATCGTCTTCGACGAGGCGCAGAGCTCCGACACGACGGCCTGCTGCGGGGAGACCCCGGGGCCGGGATCGCCGCTGCCCGGGATCACCGGGCCGGGCGGAGGCCGGGTGGGCGCGGTGCTGCTCTCGCCCTTCATCAGAGCCGGCACGGTGAGCACGACGCCGTATGACCACTACTCGTCGCTGGCGAGCTGGGAGTCGCTGCTCGGCCTCCCGGCGCTGGCCGACGCGGCCGGGGCGCCGACGTGGGGCGCCGACGTGTTCACCGGCGTCCGCTAGGGAGCAGGAAGCTCAGCGGCCGGCTCTGACGGCCCTCGCCCCGGTGCGCAGCCCGAAGCGCGCCAGCGCGGCGGGGTAGCGCTCGGCGGCGGCGATCGTCTCCCGCAGGGCGGCGGCGAAACGCCTGATCTCCTCCTCGGGAACGGTCAGAGCCGGCAGCGCCTTGATCACGTTCATGCGATGACCTGCGACCTGGCAGAGGATCCGGTGCCGGTGGAACAGCGGCACGGTGATCAGCTGGGAGAACAGGCCGGGCTGGCGACGCTCGACGGTGTCCCAGAGCCGGCGCCCGACGACGCCGGCGGGCGGCCCGAACTCGATCGCCCACATCAACCCCAGTCCCCGGACCTCGGAGACCACCTCGAACTCCTCCACCAGCGGCGCGGTCAGCTCGAGCAGCAGGCGACCGAGCCGCTCGGAACGCGCGACGAGGCCCTCCCGGTCGATCACCCTGAGCGTCGCCAGCGCCGCGGCGGCGGCGAGGTCGTTGCCGCCGAACGTCGAGCCGTGTCGCACGGCGCGCTCCATGCCGTCGAAGACGCGGTCGAAGGCCGCCCGCGAGACGAGCACGGCCCCGATCGGCACGAGCCCGCCGGACAGGGCCTTGGCCAGGCAGACCATGTCCGGCTCGAGCTCCCACCGCTCGAGCGCCAGGAAGCGCCCGGTGCGGCCGATGCCGGTCTGCACCTCGTCGCACACGAACAGCGCGCCGGCGTCCCTGCACAGCCGCTGAGCGGCGGTCAGGTAGCCGTCGGGCGCCAGGTTCACCCCCTTGCCCTGAACCGGCTCGAGCACCAGGGCTGCCACCTCGCCGCGTTCGAGCTCCCGCATCAGCGCGTCCCGGTCCCCGAACGGAACCGGCTCACAGCCGGGCAGCAGCGGGCCGAACCCGTCGCGGAACTCCTCGTTGCCGTTGATCGACAGCGAGCCGAGCGTCAGGCCGTGGAAGGCGTGCTCGGCGTAGAGCACCCGGGGGCGGCCGGTCGCCGCGCGGGCGATCTTGATCGCCGCCTCGACGGCCTCGGTGCCGGTGTTGGCCGGCACCATCGCGCCCACGCTCCCCGGGGCACGGGCCAGCAGCGCCTCGGCGAGCACGCCGCTGAGCAGCGTGACGCCGAGCTGGGGCATGTTGCCCGTCCGGGCCTCCATCGCCTCGCGGACAGCCGCGATCGCCTCCGGGTGGTTGCGTCCGATGGCGAACACGCCGTAGCCGCCGAACAGATCCAGGTAGCGCTCCCCCTCGGCGTCGATGAGGTGCGCGCCCTCCCCCCCGGTCCAGACCTTGTCGAATCCCAGCGTCCTCAGGATCCGCCCCATCTGCGGGTTCAGGTAACGGTCGTTGAGGGCCATCTCCTCGCCGGTCCTGTCGGCCAGGATGCTCCCGATCGGCGGCGGCGTGTCCCCTGGCATGGGCTGAGCCTAGCTCGCGCCCGCCGCCGCCCGCATGGCGCACGGCTCGGGCGACGAGCGCATCCGCGCAAACCCGCCGCGGCCGCCCTTCCGTCCACAGCGTGTTAGGAATCTGACAACTTCATCCGCCGAGCGGGGTCGTTCGCGTAGAATGTCGCCCAGGCGCAGGTCGATGAGCGGCCACGTCCATGAATGCGTACCGAAGGAAGGGAGCCTGAGATGCCAGCCACGGCCAGCACCCGAACGATCGGATCACACGCAGGAGCGACTTCCGAGACCGAGGTCGCCGAGCTGTTCCTCCGCTGGCAGCGCCACGGCGAGGCGAGCGCCCGCGAGGAGCTGGTGCGCCGCTTCATGCCGCTGGCCCGCAGCCTGGCGCGCCGCTACGGACGCTCCTCCGAGCCCTTCGAGGACCTGCTGCAGGTCGCCTCGCTGGGCCTCTTGAAGGCGATCGACCGCTATGAGCCCGAGCGCGGACACGCTTTCCAGTCCTACGCCGTGCCGACGATCCTCGGCGAGATGCGCCGCTACTTCCGCGACGCGGGCTGGGCGATCCACGTGCCCAGGGGCGCGCAGGAGCGTGCCCTGAGGGTGCGCGACGCCCAGGAGCGGCTGTCCAACGAGTCCGGGAGGGCGCCGACGGTCAACCGGCTGGCGGAGTACCTGGAGATCGACGTCGAGGACGTGGTCGACGCGCTCCAGGCGATCAGGGCGTACGAGACCGTCTCGCTCGACGCGCCGCGCGGCGGCGGCGAGGAGGACGTGGTCGCCTACGGCGACACGATCGGCCGCGAGGACGAGCGCTACGAGCTGGTCGAGCTCGACGCGACGGTCAGCTCAGCGCTTGGGCACCTTCCGGCGCGCGACCGCCTGGTGCTGCGACTGCGTTTCGTGGAGGACCTCACCCAGACCGAGATCGCCGAGCGGGTGGGAATCTCCCAGATGCAGGTCTCGCGGCTGCTGCGCCGTTCCCTGGAGCAGCTGCGGGCTCTGACCAGCGCGCCTGGAGCGGCGCGCTAGACACAAGGGCGATGCGGAGGGGATCGCTTCAGGGAGCCGGCCTGGAGTTGAGCGCGAGCTCCCTGGGTGTCCGGCCTGGACGTTCATGGCCGGAACTCCCAACGTCCGGCTGAGGCTCTCCAACAGGGCGGAGAACGTGCAGCTCGTCCGCCAGGCCCTGACCGGCCTGGCAGAGGCGGTCGGGCTGGACGCGGTCGCGCTGAACGACGTCAGCACGGCCGTCAGCGAGGCGTGCAACAACGTCGTCATGCACGCCTACGGCGGTGAGGAGGGGCCGCTGGAAGTCGAGCTGTGCGTCTCCGAGGCGGGGCTCGACGTGATCGTCCGCGACCACGGCCGTGGCATCCCGCCCGGCATCGCGACGACCGAGGACGCTCCGGGCGGGATCGGGCTGCCCGTGATCCAGGCCCTCACCGACACCGTCGACTTCCGCGATCTGCCGGGCGGCGGCACCGAGCTGACGATGCGCTTCGAGACGAGCTGCGCGAACCCCCTGGAGCTGCCCTCCGGAGAGGAGGGCGCGGCGCTGGAGGCGATCGACCACGGCGCCGGGGACGACGTCACGCTGATGACGGTCGGCCCCACCTCGGTCGCGCGCGGCGTGCTGCCACGAGTGCTCTCGACGCTTGCCGCCCGGGCCTATTTCACGACTGACCGGATCTCCGACACGCAGCTGGTCGCGGACGCGCTGGCGGCCCATACGGGCGAGGCGATCGGCGCCAGCCATCTGAGCGTCGGGGTCAGCGTCGCGCCACGCCACCTCGAGCTGCGGGTGGGGCCGCTGCGCGCCGGTCAGGCCGACGCTCTGTTCGGCGCGGCCGCCCAGGAGGGGCTCGGGTCGACGCTGGCGCGCCTGACCGACGGGCATGCGATCTCCGCCTCCGGGTCCTCGGAGATGCTCGACCTCACGCTGGCGCAGCGCAACTAGCCGGCCGGGCGGCCCGAGCGGCCGCGACAACGCGGCGTGCCGGCCGCCCACCTTCGGGGCGGGACGGCCGACACACCACTCACTGCCACCCCCGTGGCGACGGCGACCGCAGGGGGCGCGCGGCCACCATCTGCAGGGCGACACTGATAGTCATGTGTTGCCCGGTGAGCGGCGCTCTAAACACGCCAGGGGAAATCTTCAGCGGACCGTCGAGTCGGGCCCGTACTCCGTGCTGCCGAGCACCCCGGCCGCGGCCCGCACGGGCGGCGCTCGGAGACCCCTGGATCGCAGGCGTATCGGTTTGGCGCGCGTCCCATTCGGGCACCTGTGATGGTGCCCGCGGCACGTCTCCATGCCCGGGCGGCAACGGAAACGAAAGCGGAGGTGGCGCGTGGGCGCATCGGTGGCGCTTGTATTGGTCCTGGCGATCTTCGGTGGATTGGGCTTCGCGCTCCACGTGCTCTGGTACGTGCTGATCGCGGCCCTCCTGCTGTGGCTGATCGGCTTCTTCGTCGGGGGCGTCGCCGAAGGCGGCGGGCGGCGGCGCTGGTATGGCCGCTGGTAGCACCGAGACGCTCGGCGTCCCGCGTCGCGGCCCCGGCGGCCCCGGCCTCGGCCCCGAGCTGTTTCGCCACGAAGCGATCTTCCACGTCGATGGGGCGGAGGGCTTCCTCAACGCGGCGCTGCCGCTGATCGAGCAGGCGCTGCATGAGCGCGCCCCGGTGATGATCGCCGTCGGCACGGAGCGGATCGCGGCGCTGCGGGAGGCGCTGGGCGCGGCGGCCGCGGAGGTGGAGTTCGCGGACATGCGCAGCCTGGGCGCGAACCCGGCGCGGATCATCCCCGCCTGGCGGCAGTTCCTGGACCGCCATCCCGCAGGGGGCGCCCCCGCCCTCGGCATCGGCGAACCGGTGTGGGCCGGACGCCGGCCCGAGGAGCTCGATGAGTGCGAGCGCCACGAGCACCTGATCGATCTCGCCTTCGGGAGAGGGCGTGGCTGGCGGCTGGTCTGCCCGTATGACCTGGAGAGCCTGGACGAGCAGGCGCTCGAGAGGGCCCGGCACAGCCACCCGTTCATCTCTGGCCCCGGCCCGGCGGGGCCGAACCCGAGCTACGACCCGCGCCGTGCCTGGGTGGCCGCGTTCGCCGGCGCACTGCCACCGGCGCCGGCCGACGTCTGGACCGTCCCCTTCTCGGCCGGGGATCTCCTGGAGCTGCGAACGCTCGTCTCAGGCTGGGCCTGGGGCGAGGCGATGACCGGCGAGCCGGCCGAGGAGCTGGTCCTGGCCATCCACGAGATCGCCGCGAACAGCGTTCGCCACGGCGGCGGCTCGGGGACGATGCGCCTGTGGCGCTCCGAGGACACGCTGATCTGCGAGATCGAGGATGCCGGTCGGATCCGAGATCCCCTCCTCGGCCGGGTGCGGCCCGGATCGGGCCCCGACTGCGGGCGCGGCGTGTGGATCGCCAACCAGCTGTGCGACCTGGTGCAGATCCGCAGCTCGGAGTGCGCCAGCCGGGTGCGGGTGCACAAGCGCCTGGCCTGATCCGGATGTCCTGCCCGCCGAAGCTCGTGGAGGGCGGCGCGCGGGCTGCCCGGATGTGCCCGCAGGTCGTCCGGTTAGAATCCATCGCATGGGGGCACCAGCTCAGCTCAAGGTCGATCTGAGGCAGGAGAGCGACCGGGTCGTGGTCTCGCTGGACGGCGAACTCGACATGGCCAACGCGCCGCGGCTGCAGAGCGCGATCGAGGACGAGCAGCTGGCGGGGGCCAAGACGGTGGTGCTCGACCTCCAGCAGCTGAGCTTCCTCGACTCGACAGGGCTGCGCGTGATCCTCGCGGCGCGGGAGCTGTGCTGGCGGCGCGGACAGGAGTTCGCGGTCACGCCGGGCTCCCCGCAGGTTCAGCGGCTGCTGAGCGTGACGGGCGTCGGCGAGCACCTGCGCACGATCGCCTCGGCCGACGAAATGTTCGTCTGAGCGGCCTCGGCGCCGCTCACAGCTCGTCCAGCCTGCGCTCCAGGAAGCGCCGCTCGGGGTCGGAGCGGACCAGCCCGAGCGCCCGCTCATAGGCGGCCCGAGCCTCCTCGGCGCGATCGAGCCGGCGCAGCAGCTCGGCCCGTGTCGAGTGCAGGTAGAGATACCCGTCCAGCGCGAGGCCGTCGAGTTCCTCGAGGCCCGCCTGCGGCCCGCGGCTCTCCGCCACGGCGACAGCGCGGTTGAGCCGCACCACCGGTGAGCCCGTCAGCTCGAGCAGGCGCCTGTAGCAGGCGGCGATCCGCTCCCAGTCGCTGCGCTCGCCGGTGTGCAGGCAGGCGATCGTGGCCTGCAGGACGTAGACCCCTCCAACCTCATCGCCGGGGCCCTCGCCGAGCATGCTCCTGGCACGGCGCAGCGCCCTTCGTCCCGCGGCGATCTGCGTCGGCGTCCCAGAGCGCGCGATCCTGGTCGGCGAGCAGCACGATCTCGCCATCGCGCTGTCGCGCGGCCCTGCGCGAGTCGCTCAGCAGCATCAGCGCGAGCAGTCCGTGCGCCTCGGGCTCGTCGGGCATCGTCTCGGCCAGGCAGACACCCAGCCGGATCGCCTCGGCGGCCAGCTCGCCCCTGCCGTCGTAGCCCTCGTTGAAGATCAGGTACACGACCGCCAGCACGGCCGCCAGGCGGTCGGGGAGCAGGTGCGCCGGTGGGATCCTGAACGGGATCCCGGCATCTCTGATCTTGCGCTTGGCGCGCACCAGGCGCTGGGCCATCGTCGCCTCGGGTACCAGGAAGGCGCGGGCGATCTCCTGGGTGCTGAGCCCGCCCAGGGCGCGGAGGATCAGGGCCACCTGGGCGTCCAGCGACAGAGCCGGGTGCGCGCAGGTGAAGATCAGCTCGAGGCGTTCGTCGGGGAACACGGAGGTGTCGTCGGGCAGCTCGTACACGGGCTCGGGGATCTCCAGCTGACGGGTCCGCTCGGCCAGCGTCCGCTCGCGGCGGATGCGGTCGATCGCCCTGTTGCGCGCCGTCACGATCAGCCACGCCGCCGGGTTTGCCGGGGTACCGTCACGGGCCCAGCGCTCGGTCGCGATGGCGAAGGCCTCCTGGGCGGCCTCCTCGGCGCGATCGAAGTCGCCGAGGAAGCCGACCAGCGCCGCCAGGACGCGGCCCCACTGCTCGCGGAAGACCCGCTCGATCAGGGTTCCACCAGAGGCCGCACCTCGACGGCGCCGCCCATGCGGGCCGCCGGGATCCGGGCAGCGAGCTCGATCGCCGCGTCGAGGTCCTCAGCGTCGAGCAGGTAGTAGCCGCCCAGCGCCTCCTTGGTCTCGGCGAACGGGCCGTCGGTGGTCAGCGTGCGCCCGTCCTCCACCCGGACGGTCGTCGCCGTCCCGGGCGGCTGCAGCTGCGCGCCGCCGGTGATTCCCGGCACGCTGGAGATGGCGAAGTACTCCTGCGAGACGGCCTCCTGCTCCGGCCCTGAAAGCCGCTCCCAGGCTTCCATCGCTTCGCCCGTGAATATCTGGATCAGGTACTGCATGGGGTTCTCCCTTCTCAGAGTATGCATGTACCCGAAGGACGAGGGACGCCACGCGAGATCGACACGAACGGCTTCATATCGCTAACCACTTATATAATCTTTTGATTATATATAGAGGGTGATGAGCGCATTCGAGGTCGTCGCCGAGCCGGCACGCCGCAGGCTGCTCGATCTGCTCGTCGCGGGCCCCGTGCCCGCGGGGGAGCTGGCCGAGCGGGCGGGCCTCAGCCAGCCGAACGCGTCCCGCCACCTGCGGGTGCTGCGCGAAGCGGGACTGGTCGAGTCCAGCGTGGAGGGTCGTCGGCGGCTCTACGCGCTGCGGGGCGAGGGCTTCGCCGAGCTGGCCAGATGGCTGACCCCGTACGTCCTGCTCTGGCAGCGGGGCCTGAAAGCGCTGGAAGCGCATCTCGACAGCGAGCAGGAGTGATGGCCGACGAACATGCGGTGCTGCGGGAACGAGAGGGACGTTCCGTGCTGCGCTTCGGGATCTCGCCTGAGCGGGCCACGCCGCCGCCGCAGATGTAGCCTGACGGGCGTGGCCGACACGAGCACGATCGCCTCCCTGGCGACCGCCGGAGGTACGCTGGTGCTGGCTCTGGCCACCTTCTCCTCGACGCGCTCGGCAAATCGTGCGGCGCGCGTCTCCGAGGAGGCGCTGATGGTGGGATTGCGCCCGGTGCTGTTCAACGCCCGCCCGCAGGATCCGCCACAGAAGGTGGGGTACGTCGACGATCACTGGGTGAGGCTCCGCGACGGGCTGGCGGTGGCCCAGGAGCACGACGGGAACCTCTACCTGGCGATGCCGCTGCGCAACGTCGCCAACGGGATGGCCGTGCTGGACGCCTGGGATGTCTGGCCCGAGCGCCCCGACCCGCCCGACATCCACCCGAGGCCGATCGATCGGTTCCGGCGGCTGACGCGCGACCTGTACGTGCCCGCGGGCGACGTCAGCTTCTGGCGGGCCGCCCTGCGCGACCCCGACGACAGGCTCTACGCGCCGGTTCGCGAGTCGATCCGCACAGGGCGGCAGATGTGCGTCGACCTCCTCTACGGCGACCACGAGGGGGGGGCAGCGGACCATCACGCGATTCCTGCGCGCGCCGCGCCTGCAAGTCAGCGACGACGAACCGTGGATGTGGATGTGCACGACCTCCCGCCACTGGAACCTCGACCGGGCGGACCGGCGCTAGTGGGCGCTCCGGGAGGCTGGATCATCCGTTCCATACGATGAGCGCGGGTGTCCAGCCCGTATGTTCGACCGGTGGGACGGGGTGACGCCAGGGAGCCCGATCGCGCCGCGAGGCCGGGGTGATCGGCCATGGGCTGCTCCGATCGCGGCGACCCGCCGGGGACCGCGCCTGGGACCGCTGGATCGCCGCCGGGTTCGCGGTCGGGTCGGCGTGCTTCTTCATCGGCCCGTTCCCCGGATTCGTGGAACTGGTGGGCCAGGGGGCCGACGGGGTCGTGTTCTTCTCGGGATCGATCTTCTTCACCCTCGCCGCGGGCCTCGAGCTGCGGATGGCGACGATCAGGCGCGAGCAGCGGGTCGCGGACGCCTCGTGGTGGAGCGCGGCGATCCAGTTCGCCGGCACGCTGCTGTTCAACCTCAGTACGTTCCACGCCATGAAAACGAGTCTCTCGACGCACCAGCAGAACCGGCTCGTGTGGGCCCCGGACGTCCTCGGCTCCGCCTGCTTCCTGGTGTCGGGAGCGCTCGCCTACGGGGTCACGACCGGTCCGCACCTGCTTCCCGCCAGCTGGCTTCCGGCACAGTCCGACCCGGAGTGGAGGATGGCCGCGATCAACCTGCTCGGCTGCATTCTGTTCGGCGTCTCGGCGATCGCATCGTTCGTCGTGCCGTCGACGGGCTCGATCCTGGCGCTGGCGCCGGCCAACTGGGGGACGGCGCTCGGCGCGCTCTGCTTCTTCATCGGCGCCCTGCTGCTGTGGCGCCAGACGCCGAGCGAGCCGGGTCGAGCGGCGGGCCCGGTCGTCTCGGAGGTGGCCTGATCGACGCCTCGACCGATCCGCTGGGGCGACGCGCGCGATGACGCCGTCCCCCGAGGCGCCCGCGCGGACCCTGGAGACGGAACCGGCGGCGGAAGGCCCGACTGCGGACCTGACGAGCAGGCCCTACGTCGTGCTGCTCCTGATCGCGGCGGTCGTGGGGGTCGTCGTCTCGCTGGCCGCCTGGTGCTTCCTCGAGCTGGTCTACCAGATCCAGCGCGAGGTCTACCACCACCTGCCGAGCGCCCTCGGCTATGCGCACGGCCCGCCGCTGTGGTGGTCGCTGCCCGTCCTGGGCCTCGCCGGCCTGCTCGTGGCCTTCGCGATCCAGTACCTCCCCGGCACGGGCGGCCACATCCCGGCCGAGGGGCTCAAGGTCGGCGGCGGGCCGACGGTGCCCGCCACCCTGCCTGGAATCCTGCTCGCGGGGCTGGCCTCGATCGGTCTCGGCACGGTGATCGGCCCCGAGGCGCCCCTGATCGCGCTCGGCAGCGGTCTGGGGGTGGCCACCGTGGGGCTGGCCCGCAGGCCGGTGCCGGACCAGGCGCTGCTTGTGATCGCCGCGGCGGGGAGCTTCGCTGCGCTGTCCTTCATCTTCGCGTCGCCGATCATCGCCGCGGTGGTCCTGATCGAGGCCACCGGCCTGGGCGGAGCCAGGCTGCCGGTGGTGCTGCTGCCCGGCCTCCTCGCCGCCGGGATCGGATCGCTCGTCTCGGTCGGCATGGGCTCCTTCACCGGTCTCAGCACCAGCGCCTACTCGCTGGGCGCGCTGGCGCTGCCCGATTTCGCCCGCCCTGACGTCGCGCAGTTCGCCTGGACGATCGCCTTCTCGCTGGCGGTCGCCCTGGTGGCGCACGTGATCATGCGCGGTGGGCTGGCCACCTACAGGCTCGTCTCGCCGCGCCTGCTCGTGGCGCTGCCGCTCGTCGGCCTCGCCGTCTCGGGCCTCGCGATCGCGTTCTCCCAGGCCGCCGACAAGGACGTCGAAGAGGTGCTCTTCTCCGGCCAGGACCAGCTACCCGGGCTCGTCTCCCACGCCGGCACGTGGTCGGTCTCGGCGCTCGCGCTGCTCCTTGCCTTCAAGGGGCTCGCCTACGCGCTCTCGCTCGGCAGCTTCCGGGGCGGTCCGACCTTCCCGGCTCTGTTCCTCGGCGCCGCGGCGGGCATCATGGCCTCGCACCTGCCGGACTTCCCGATGACGGCCGCGGTGGCGGTCGGCCTGGGCGTGGCGTTCGTCTCGGTGCTGAGACTGCCGCTCTCCGCAGTCGTCATCGCCTCGCTGCTGACCGCGAACTCGGGCGTGGGCGCCGAGCCGCTGGTGATCGTCGGCGTGACCGTGGCCTACCTGACGACCCTGGCCCTCTCCTCGCGGGAGGCGGGCCGACCGTCGAGCCGGGCCGCCGCGACCGACGCCCCGCCCGCCCGCGCCCCGGCGCCCGGGTGAGCCACCTCATCGCGCCGGCGGACCTGTTCATCCCATTTGGATGAGAGCCCGCCGCGGTGCCCTGCGTACCGTTTGCAAGGGTCCTGCGACCGGCACCGCCACCCCCGCCGGTGCGCACGGAAGTCGAACAGGGAGGCATCACATGGCGTTGCACACCCAGCCGTCCGGCGAGGACGCTCTGGCCATCAGCATCCATCCGCAGTTCTGCCGCCCGGGCGAGACCGGCCAGGTGCCGCGCCTGGACATCCCCGAGCAGGAGATGGACGCGGACACGGCGTTCTCGGTCGTCCACGACGAGCTGATGCTCGACGGCAACGCCCGGCTGAACCTGGCCACCTTCGTCAGCACGTGGATGGAGCCCCAGGCGGCGCTGCTGATGGCCGAGGCGGCCGACAAGAACATGATCGACAAGGACGAGTACCCGCGCACGGCAGAGCTCGAGATGCGTTGCGTGAACATGCTCTCCCGGCTGTGGAACTCGCCCTCCCACGAGACGGCCACAGGCTGTTCGACGACCGGCTCGAGCGAGGCCTGCATGCTGGCCGGCCTGGCGCTGAAGTGGCGGTGGCGCACGCGTCAGGAGGCGGCGGGCAAGCCGACCGACAGACCGAACCTGGTGATGGGGGCCAACGTGCAGATCTGCTGGGAGAAGTTCGCCCGCTACTGGGACGTCGAGATGCGCCTCGTGCCGGTCAGCGCGGACGCCACCTACCTGACCGCGGAGGGCGCCGCCGCGGCGTGCGACGAGAACACGATCGGGGTGGTCGCGATCCTGGGCTCGACCTACGACGGCGTCTACGAGCCGGTGGCCCAGATCGCGGCCGGGCTCGACAAGCTCCAGGAGGAGAAGGGCATCGACGTTCCGATGCACGTCGACGGGGCCTCCGGCGCATTCGTCGCTCCGTTCATCGATCCGGAGCTGGTGTGGGACTTCCGCGTCCCCCGGGTCCAGTCGATCAACGCCTCGGGACACAAGTACGGCCTCGTCTACCCCGGTGTGGGCTGGATCGTCTGGCGCAATCCCGACGCGCTGCCCGAGGATCTGGTCTTCCACGTCGACTACCTGGGCGGGGACATGCCGACGTTCGCCCTGAACTTCTCGCGCCCGGGAGCGCAGGTGGTGGCCCAGTACTACAACTTCCTGCGGCTGGGCCGGGAAGGCTACCGTCGCGTGCAGCAGGCCGCACGCGACGTCGCCAAGGGCCTGGCCAGATCGGTCGGGAGCCTCGAGCCGTTCGAGCTGGTCTCCCACGGCGACGACCTGCCGCTGTTCGCCTTCAAGCTTCGCGAGGAGATCGACCGCTACACGGTCTACGACGTCTCGGAAGCGCTGCGAGGCGGCGGCTGGCTCGTCCCGGCGTACCGCATGCCAGAGGCGATCCACGACATGGCGGTGCTGAGGGTGGTGGTGAGGAACGGCTTCAGCTACGACCTCGGGCGCATGCTGCTCGACGACCTGAGCCGCGTGACCGAGCGGCTCCAGAAGCATGGCGGCACCCCGGCCGAAGAGGAGAACCGCTCAGGCTTCCACCACTAGGCGGCGCGCCGCGGGGAAACGGCCGCCGGGGTCTCAGGACGCGACGCCGGGCGGGATGACCTTGAAGGGCCGCAGCTGGTCGTCTCCGGCGCCAACCACGCCGTAGCTCGACTCGGGCACCTCGTTCCAGGCGCCGGGCAGGTCGCCGATCGGCTCGGACACGATCAGCCGCGCGTCGTCTGAGATCTCGCGCAGGTTCTCGCGGTCGGGATAGAGCTCTCTGACGGCGGCGACGTCCCTCGAGTAGAACAGCGAACGGGACCTGCCCTCGCTGGAGTACCGGAAGGCCCAGGTGCGCTGGCCGTCAGTCGTCGCGATCGTGCCCTGGAAGGGGTACTCGACGCCGTGAGCGTGCCCGCGATCCTCGACGATCCCGATCGCCCGCGCCACCGCCGCGGGGGGGTCGTCTTCGAGGCCGAGGCTCAGGGCCAGCAGGAACAGCGTCTCGGAGTCGGTCTGTCCGGAGATCTCGGGGTACAGCGACGGCTCGATCGAGAAGGCGAGATCGCGCTTGAGCGTCTTGAACTGGTCGATGTAGCCGTTGTGCATCCACAGCCAGCGACCGTGCCGGAAGGGATGGCAGTTGGTCTGCTGGACGGCCGAGCCGATCGCGGCACGGATGTGCGCGAAGAAGTGCCCCGAGCTTACGTGGCCGGCGAGCTCCCGCAGGTTCTGGTCGTTCCACGCGGGCTCGATGCTGCGGAAGACCCCGGGGTGCGGCGCCGCGTCGTACCACCCCACCCCGAACCCGTCGCCGTTGGTCGCCTCCGCGCCGAGCTCCGAGTGCAGGCTCTGGTCGATCAGCGAGTGGGCCGGCGAGTAGAGCGCCTCCTCCAGCAGGAGCGCAGAGCCCGAATAGGCCAGCCAGCGGCACATCGGCTGGAACCTAGGTGGCGGTGGCCGGGCGCGCATCATCCGAGTGGGATGAGCGCGGCGCGCGACGGACCCGCGGGCCGGCCGGGTCGCCGGGTCGGCCGGGAGCGCTCGAGCGATCGTGGGTGGGATGTGGCACCCTGCAGGCGACAGGCGAGAACACAGCGGGGAGGTTGCCCATGGCGTTGATGCAGGCGAGCGAGCCGCTGCGGCGGGCGATCCGCAGCGCAGTCCCTTCGCGGCCATTTCATCTGCAGCTCTGGGACGGGGGCGCGGTGCCGGCCAGCACGCCGGAGGCTCCGACCTTCTTCCTTCGCCACCCGGCGGCCCTGGCGCACTTCCTGAGGGCTCCCGGCACGCTGGGCCTCGGACGCGCCTACGTGGAGGGCGCGCTCGAGGTGGACGACCTCGACGCCGCCTTCGCCGTCGTCGACGAATGGCAGCCGGCGATGATGAGCAACGCCGACCGGGCGCGCCTCGGCCTGGCCGTCGCGATCGCGGCGCTGCCGGGCGGCATCCCGCGGCGGCCCAGCCTCGAGCTCATCCTGCGCGGCAGCATGCACAGCGTCGAGCGGGACGCTGCCGCGGTGCGCTACCACTACGACGTCGGCAACGAGTTCTTCAGGCTGTTCCTGGACCCGTCGATGACCTACAGCTGCGCCATCTTCTCCAAGGGCGCGCAGACGCTCGAGGAGGCACAGCAGGCGAAGCTCGACCTGGTCGCGGGCAAGCTCGGGCTGGAGCCACGCATGCGCGTGCTCGATGTGGGATGCGGCTGGGGCAGCTTCGCGATCCACGCGGCCCGCGCCTACGGCGTCACCGTCACGGGGGTGACGCTCTCCGAGCCGCAGGCTGAGCTCGCCCGCGAACGGGTCGCCCAGGCCGGTGTCGCCGATCAGGTGGAGATCCGGGTCGCGGACTACCGCCGGCTCCCACCGGCGTCATTCGATGCGATCTCCAGCATCGGCATGTCCGAGCATGTCGGGGCGAGCCAGATCGACCTCTACGCCAGGTCGCTGTTCGAGCTGCTGCGTCCCGAGGGCCTGCTGCTGAACCATGCGATCGCCGCGCTCGACCCGGACCACAAACCGCACGAGGACACCTTCTCGACGCGCTACGTGTTCCCGGACGGCGAGCCGCTGGCGCTCTCCCGCGTCGAGCTGGCGCTGGAGCGAGCGGGCTTTCACACCATGCACGTCGAGGGCTTCAGGGAGGACTACTCCGCCACGCTGCGGTGCTGGAGCGACCGCCTCGACGAGCACCTGGAGCACGCCGTCGCGCTGGCGGGTTCGGAGCGCACCCGCGTGTGGCGCCTGTATCTCCGCGCGGCGCGGCACGGCTTCGAAACGGGGCACACGGCCGTCTACCAGGTCTGCGCCCGACGGCCAGGGACGGCCTAGATCCAAGGCACTGCCGCGCCGATCTGCACGCATGGGCGTTCGGTAGTCTCTGCGCCCACTCGAGCCGGAGGGGGAACGCGTGATCGAAGCGCCGAGCATCGCCGCCGTCGTCGCAACGGCCGTCCAGACGGGCGCTCTGGTCGCGCTGCACCTCCTCCCCACCGGCTATGACCCGATCCGCGACGCCGTCAGCGACGCCTTCGAAGCCGACCCTGGCGATCGCGATGCTGCTGCTCTCGGCGCTGGCGCGCGTCCTGATCGCGGCCTTCCCGACCGATCAGTCGGGCAACCGCTTCGCGACACGGACGGGGACGATCCACATGATCCTCGCCATCATCATCTTCGCGGCGTTGATCATCGCCGCCTCCGAACTGGCCGGGACGCTGAAGAACGAGCCGGCGTGGCATTCAGTCAAGGGTCTGCCCGTCGTGTTGCCGTGGGTGATGACGGGTAGCGCGATCGGCATCCTGCTCGGCTCTCCGGGGCCCCGCGTCTGAAGCAGATCGCCGGGCTGATCGAGCGTCTCTTCTACGTCTCCTCGATCGCCTGGTTCTTCGTGATCTCGATCGAGCTCGCGCGCGTCGGAGGCTGAGGCGCCTCGCGCTCCAGGGCTCCTCTGGCACGCAGCACGATCAGCGCGAGGACCAGGCCCAGGGTCACCGCGTTGGTCAACACGATCGCGGGATCGCCGCGGAGCGCTCCGTAGCCGATCCACGCGCCGACGCCGACGGCGAAGAACACCAGCCAACCCCAGGAGAGATGGGCTGCGGTGCGGGCGCGATAGGAGCGCAGGACCTGAGGCAGGAAGCTCATGGTCGTCAGCGTTCCGGCGATGAAACCGAGGGTGCTCACGGCGTCCGTCTCTCTCGAGATCGTGGGGGAAGGGGCTGAAGACACGGTATCGAGGAGCGCGACGAGGTCCGGCGGCTCGTGCGCAGGCTTCACAGCTCGTCAACGTGACGGCCCGCACGCCCCGGCGCTGGGACGCGCCCTCGCCGCTGGGATCCGCCCGGCTCGGACCGTGAAGGACAATGTGTCCATGGCGCCGAGGAAGTGCTAAAGCTCCCGTTCGGCGCCACCGAACCCCCTCCGGTAACCCAGGCGGCTCTCCGCCTCGACTCGGGTATGGGCCCGTGGAGAGCTCGAACAGGAGGATCATGAGCTCGTTCTACGTCATCAGCGACGAGACGACCGGCTCCGAAGTGGCGATCATCGCGCTGGGAGGCGAGGTGGACTTCTCGGCCGCGCCGGGGCTCCGGGAACGGATCTTCGCCCACCTTCACGCAGGATGCAGGCAGCTGATCATCGACCTGACGGACGTCACGTTCATCGACTCGACCGCGATCGCCGTCCTCGTCGGGACCGTTGCCCGGCTGCGCTCCTCGGGCGGGGGCTCCGTGGCGGTGATCTGCCCCGAGCACGCTGACTCGCTGTCGGTGTCCGTCCCCGGCGCCGGCACGAACATAGTCCGCGAGGTCTTCGAGGTCACCGGGCTCGACGCGGGGATCGCTCTCTGCGGGTCGCGCGAGGAGGCCTTCGCCGAGCTCGCTCTGGCGGGCTGAGAACGATGCAGATCGCCACCCGCCAACCCGTGAGGCCGGTCGTGCGGAGGCTGACCCTGCCGGCCGACAGCTCCAACCTGAAGACAGCTCGCCACTGGGTCGCGCGCGCCGCGGCCTCGGGTGGGCTGGACGGCGATCGTGCCCATCGCTTCGTCTACGCTGTCAACGAGGCGGTTACGAACGCGATCCGGCACGGGAGGCCGGACGCGAGAGGGATGATCCGGTTGTACACGGTGATCGAGCATCAGCGCGTCACGATCCACGTCCAGGACAGCGGAACGTTCGAGCTGCCGATCTCCGAGCCCGACCCGGCCGGGGAACACGGTCGGGGGTTCCCGCTGATGAGGCGCTTCGCCGACGAGGTTCGACTGAGCGTCAGACCCGGCGCGACGACGGTGAGCCTGTCGGTGGACTGCGCGTCGTGAGACTCGGCGCGCCCCGCCTCGCGAGCTTCGTGGCACGCGCCGGACGGGCGACCGCGCTCGCGGCGGCCTTCGCGCTCGCGGCCGCCGGTCCCGCCAGGGCCGCGCTGCTGGAAGTCTCCATCGGAGGCGGATCGCCCGTCTCCGTGGGAGCCGGCTCCAGCTCCCCTTCCTCCAGCTCCTCGGAATCGCTGGTCCACCTCTCGGTTCCCACCCCGGGCGCAGGTCAGGCGAATCTGGCGGAAGTGAGCGTCGCCGGAGACGAAGTGCAGGTCCCCGCACCCCAGCTCCCGAAGGTCGAAACTCCGAAGCTGCCGGCTGCGGAAGTGCCGGTGCCGACGACGCCGACCCCGCCCCCTGCGCAAGGCGGCAGTTCTGTCCCGGGCGGCGGCTCGACGCCGGGCGGCGGTTCGACCCCGGGCGGCGGTTCGACGCCGAGCGGCGGTTCGATCCCCGTCGCCGCTGGTGGCGGCGCCTCGGCCGCGGGCGTCACCGCTCTCAGCGAAGTGACGTCGGTGCGCTCCGCGGGTGCCCCCGGGACGACAGGCACCCGACGCGGCGGCGCGACCGGCTCCAGCAACCATGGCGGTCCTGCGACGCTCGCTGGCGGCGGCCTCGCGCGGCCGAGTCTCGTGTCGACCCGGCTCGTGGCTCCCCGCGAGACGCGAGCGCCTGCCGCCGCGAAGAAGGGCGACGGGAACGCGTTGGAGTCACTGGGCAGCAACCTGCCGCTGCCGCTGCCGGTCCCCGACTGGAGCAAGCCGATCATCCTCGCCCTGATCCTCCTGGCGCTCGGCCTGGGTGCCCGCTGGCGGATCGCCACGCGTCGAGCCGGCCGGCTCGACCGCCAGCGGCTGTCCCTGCAGAGGGACCTGGACGCGACCCAGAGCACGCTGGTGCCGGAGATCCCGCCGGCGGTCGCCGACCTGGGCGTCTCGGTCGCCTACAGGCCCGCCG
Organism: uncultured Solirubrobacteraceae bacterium; assembly: GCA_963760785.1. Taxonomy (GTDB): domain Bacteria; phylum Actinomycetota; class Thermoleophilia; order Solirubrobacterales; family Solirubrobacteraceae; genus Palsa-744. Next base: position 95,030 of record CAVXEL010000006.1, read on the forward strand.
AGGGCCCGGGGGCGGGCGGCGACTTCTACGACGTCTTCGTTCCCGCTCCAGGTCGCGTCGCGGCGATCCTGGGCGATGTCGCGGGGCACGGTCCCGAAGCGCTCGAGCAGGCGGCGCTGACCCGCTACACGCTGCGGGCCTACCTGCAGGCCGGCATGGGACCGCGGGCCGCGCTGGCGCTCGCCGGCCGCGCGCTGTCCGAGCCCGACCGCGAGCAGCTCGCGACGGTGGCGATCGCGCTCTACGACGAGCGCCGCGGCACCCTCACCTACGCCCTCGCCGGTCACCCGCCGCCGATCCTGCTCGGCCTCGACGCGCCGCAATCGCCATTGTCGTGCTCCTCTCCCCCGCTCGGCTGGGACCTCCCGACGGGGCGTCGGCAGCGGACGATCAGCTTCGTCCAGCCCGCCCGGGTGTGCCTTTTCAGCGACGGCTTGATCGAGGCTCGGCGCGCAGTCACGGTCGAGGATCCTGGACCCAACCTGCTCGGGCGCCGCCGGCTGTGCGAGCTGCTCGAATCGCAGGCCGGTGACACGGCGCAGAGCCTGCTGGCAGCCGTCCGCGAAGAGGCGCAGGCGACACCGGACGACATGGCGGCCTGCATCCTCTCGGCAAGCGTGCCCGCAGGCGCGCCCCGGGTCGACCTCGAGGAACTGGAGATCGACGAGCAGATGCTCTCGAGCGGCCACCTGGGCGACTTCCTGCGCGGCTGCGGCCTGGATGCCGCCGAGTGTCTGCGGGTGCTGGAAGACGCCGGAGCGGAGGTCGCCGACCGCCAGGAGGCGGCGCTGCTGGTCGATCGCTCGGGCGGCGACGTGGAGGCGCGAGTCGTCGGGCGCAGGGCGCCGGACAGCGCGGGACAAAGGGGGCCCGGGGGGAACCAGGCCCTGCGGCCCGGGCAGGACGTCGGGCGGCGGGCAGCAGTCTGAGGGAGTAGCCGGGTAGGGAGCCGGCGTCCAGTCGGCAAGCGAGGTCGGGGTCCGAGCGCCGGGCGGGCCGCGCGGTCGAGCCGGCGCCGACTCGTCGTGTGCCCCGGAAGACCGGCGCTCGCGTGGGAAGCCTGGCCAGGGATCCGGCGTCCTACGGATTTGTCACAGCTTTGGGGGTTGCCTCCAATATGAGTTGGTGAGTCCGAACGAGCTTTCGAGGTGCTCTGATGAGGAACTTCTTGTGCTGGGGACCCGGGACGCCGAGGCGTTCGGGGTCATCTACGACCGCTACGAGGAGGCGCTGCTCGGGTTCTTCCGGCGTGCGACCGGGCGGGCGGACCTCGCGGCAGACCTCACGGCCGAGGTGTTCGCCGTCGCGATCGGCTCTGTCGGGTCCTTCCGGCCGGAGCTGGGGAGCGCGCGCGCCTGGCTGTTCGGGATCGCGCGTCACGAACTTGCCCAGAGCTGGAGACGAGGGCGCGTGGACGCGCAGGCTCGCCGGCGTCTGGGGATGGAGCCGCTGGTGTTGAGCGACGAGAACCTCGAGCGGATCGACCGTCTGGGCGAGGCCGGGGTGATCGACTCGCTGACGCTGCTCGAGGCCCTCCCGCCCGATCAGCGCGCTGCGGTCAGAGCGCGAGTCATAGACGGCCTCGACTACGAGGAGGCCGCTCGCGAGCTCGGCTGCTCGGAGCTGGTCGTCCGCCAGCGCGTGAGCCGCGGGCTCCGGCGGCTCCGGGCCCTGGTGGGGCCTCGATGAGCACCCTGCCGCAACTGCGACGTTCGGTCGTCGCCGCCGCCGGGCGACAGGCGAGCTCTGCCCTGCCCCCGGAGGCGTCCGAGGCTCGCAACGCTCGGCGTCCCGGCTGGCGCCGGACGCTGCTCGTCTCGGTCGCCGTCGTGCTCGGTCTGGCCGGGGTGGCGTTCGCGAGCGGTGTGATCCCGTTCGGCAGCCCCGCGCCGACGTCACCTGTCCAGCTCTTCACGGCACCGCGGACCGGTGACGGTGCGCTGACGCCCGGAACGGTGCGGATGCTGGCGGTCTCGACATCCGATCCGGCAGGCGGAGCACCGTGGGGCATGCGCGAGTTCCGCACCAGCCGCGGTCTGGGCTGCATCGAGGTCGCGCGCCTGGCCGACGGCAGGCTCGTGGGCGTCGGACAGGATCACGCGTTCGGCAACGACGGCCGCTATCACGCGTTGGGCGTTGCCAGCGGGGGAGCCGGATACGGAGACTGGTGCGCTCCGCTGGATCGCTACCAGCGGCTGTTCATCAACGGGAGCTGGGGCGAGCAGCCGGCCAGCGCGTGGCAGAGCCGCTGTTACGCGCCGGGCGCCACCGTCGCCGAACAGACCCGCCTCGGGCCCTCGGGGAGGGAGGTCGTCCTACCCGAATGCCCCCTCCGGGATGAGCGCAACCTCTACTTCGGGCTCCTGGGCCCCGACGCCGAGGGCGTCACGTACGTGCTCCAGGGAAAGCGCCACACCATCTCGACAAGCGGCCCCGAGGGCGCATATCTGATCGTCACACGCCCGACCCCGGGGCAGCTGTTCAAAGGCATCATCGGCGGGGGCGGGGTCGTACCGGAATACATGCCGATCATCGAACTCCACTATCGCGACGGCGCGACATGTCACCTGACGTCGAAGAGCTGGATCGGCGAAGGGCACGCGTGCACACCCAGCATGCACGTCCCTGTCGGATACGTGGCGCCGCCGGATCTCTCATATACCCACGCACAGGTCCAGACGCCCCTGTCCGTCAAGCTGATCCGCGCTCCACACGGGCGGTACGAGCTCAGGTTGTCCCTCAGATCGCGGGTCGCACTCACGAATGCGCGAAGCGCCTACAACTTCATCTGGTACGTGCCGGGCGCTCGCTTCGGCAATCACGGCGGATACAGGACCGAATCGGACGTCGCCGCCGGCCAGAGCGTCGCCACCACCACCTGCCCTCTGCCGGGCGGAGTCATCCATGGGACGGTGAGCCTGGTCGAGCCCAACGAAGTCTTCAAGAACAAGAGCGAAGTCGTCTACGCCTTCAAGTACGAAAAAGTCGGCGTGCTGGTCGCGCGCTTCTCCGTGCGCATCCCGGGGCCACCGAGTGCGCTCAGACCAGAAGCCGAACGCAGCCCCTCGCCCCTCGCCTCCTGCAGCGGACGGGTGCTCAGGGGCGCGCGGGGCTGAGTCGGGCCAGTTGCGATCGAGGCTGACGCCCTGCACTCGCGTGGGCCGTTTCGCGGGCGGTCCCCCCGAAGACCGCGCCGCTCCCGCTAAGTAGTTCGAGCCGCAGGACGGCGGTTTTCCTCGGCGGACGACAGGGCTGGGCGGGCGTAAGGTGCCTGCCATGACGGTCGACAGACAGGCACACGAGGTGCGACTCGCCGGGCGCGAAGCGGGAAAGCACCGGCCAGACCCCGTCTCAGGGTGATCGGCGTGAGCGAGCACCTCACACCTCTGGACGCCACCTTCCTCGAGCTCGAAGAGGCAGACGACAGCGCGCACATGCACATCGGCGGGATCATGGTCTTCGATCCCCTGCCCGACGGCGGACCGCCCTCACGCGCCCAGCTCTGCCGCCACCTCGGAAGCCGACTGGGGACGCTGCCGCGTTACAGCCAGCGCCTGTCGGAGCCACGCACGGGCGGCCTGTCGTGGCCCGAATGGGAAGACGATCCCAGCTTCGACATCGGCAGGCACGTCGGCCGGGCGGCGCTGCCCGCCCCGGGAGGCTACGAGGAGCTGACCGAGTGGGCCTCGGGCTTCTTCTCCCAGCGACTCGATCGGCGTCGACCGTTGTGGGAGATGGCGCTGCTCGAGGGGCTCGCCGACGGTCAGTGGGCGCTCGCGCACAAGACGCACCACTGCATGGTCGACGGCGTCGGCTCGGTCGATGTCGGCCACGTGTTGCTCGACGCCTCGGCCGACGTGCCGCCGCCGCGGTCGACGAGCGATGAGAGCTCTGGCTGCACAGAGTCCTCGGCCGAGGATCAGGGCTCGAGCTCGAGCTATCGGTCCACGATCACCGGCGCCTTGACCTCCGGGGCGCGCGCGTGGGCGGGGCTGGTGCCTGCGGAGAACATCCTCCATGCGACCCAGATGGGAGCGCACGGCGTGCTGCATCCGCGCGAGGCGCTGCGCGGCGCCCGCTCGGCGCTCAACCTGATCGTGCGCGAGGAGCTCCGCGCGGCGCCGCACTCGAGCCTCAACCGTCCGATCGGCACTCGCCGCCGGTTCGACGTCATACCCGTCCCGCTGGCGGACCTGAAGGAGATAAAGCGAGCACTCGGCGGCACGGTCAACGACGTCGTGCTCAGCGCCACGGCCAGCGGCCTGAGGGCGCTGCTGCAGTCCCGCCATGAGGCGCTGCCCGCGGCGGGTCTGCGGGCGATGGTGCCCATCAACGTGCGGCGCGCCAGCGAGCACCTTGCGCTGGGCAACAAGATCTCCTCGCTGTTCGTCGAGCTGCCCGTCGCCGAGGCCGACTGCGTCAGGCGCTATCGCGAAACGGTGAGCAACTCGCAATCGCTGAAGGCCGACGGGGACCAGGCGGCGGGCACCGCCGCGGTGATCGAGCTGGCGGGGTTGGCGCCACCAGTGCTGCACGCCACGATCGCGCAGGCGCTGTACGCGACGCGGCTCTTCAACCTGACGGTGACGAACGTGCCCGGTCCGCAGCAGACCCTGTACGCCTTCGGGGCGCCGATGCGCGAGATCTATCCGCTCGTGCCGCTCGCCGCGGAGCACGCACTCGGCGTCGCGGCGGTCAGCTATGACGGCAACATGTTCTTTGGTGTGGTCGCCGACTGCGACGCCGTACCCGACGTCGGCGTAATGCTCGCCGCTCTGCGCGCGTCGGTGCAAACGCTGCTCGGGGCAGCTCGCGGCGAGGGAGCACCGCGCGCCAAGCGCGCCGCCCGCGCCTCGCTCGCCGGCTGAGCCTGGGCGGGCGAATCAGTCATCGGCGCGAAGCTGCCCTGGCGCGTGCGCGCACGACGGGGGTGCGCCCCGCGCGTGGGGCTCGCCCGGCGAGCGCGAGCAGCTCCACCATGCTGTGCTCGATGCCGTCGCAGAGAACGTCGATGTCCGCCGCCGTGTCGTAGTCGCCTGTGACGCCGAACGTGATCGCGCCGTCGTAGGAGAAGATCGCCACCCCCACGCGAACGTGGCCACCGAGCGGCACATATGGAAATGCCTCGAGCATGCGCCGTCCGGCCGCGTACAGCGGATACTGGGGCCCCGGGACGTTCGTCGTCACGGTGTTGACGTTGTGCTGCGGCACTCGCGTTGCGAGGCGCTGGGCGAGGGCGAGCAGCAGCGACGGAGCAAAGCCGGAGAGCGAGGTCAGCACCTCGCCCGCGACAGCCTCTCGGGACTCCTTGAGGTCCGCCAGCTGGGCGCAGATGGACTCGAGCCGGCGATCGGGGCGCTCGATCCCGACCGGCAGGTCGGCGAACATCGCCGAGACGCGGTTGTTGTACTCGCCACGCTCACCTGGCGAGCGCACCGACACGGGCACCAGCGTCCGGACCACACGGTCGGTCGACTCGCCGCGCGAGCTCAAGAGCGTCCGAAAGCCGCCCGTGATGCATGCGAGCACAACGTCGTTGACGGTCCCTCCGAGCGACTGGCGCACCTCCCTGACATCGGACAGGCGTGCGCGCGCGCAAGCTCCAGCGGCGATGGGGGCCGATCGCGCCGTTGAGCGAGGACGACGGCGTCGGGCCTACGACTCCACGCATCCGCAGCAGGCCGCGCAACGCTTCCTGCCCCCGCTGTGCGATCTCGAGCGGCGCCCGCAGGGCACCTGCCGCCTCGTAGAGGTCGAGCAGGTTCATGGCGAGCGCCTGTGCGAGCAACTCGAGCGCACCGGGCGCGGCCTGCGGCTCCCAGCCGTCCTCGCCCGCGCGCGCCGGCTCCGGCTCGCGGTCGAGCAGCACCGTGAGCAGGTCGCTGCCCGAGACGCCGTCGACCATGCAGTGGTGAATCTTCGAGATCAGCGCCCAGCGGCCCTCGTCCAAACCCTCGACGATCCACATCTCCCACAGCGGCTTGGCGCGGTCGAGCTGCTGGGACATCACACGTGCGACGAGCCGGCGCAGCTCCTGCTCGCCGCCCGGAGCTGGCAGGCCGGTGCGTCGCAGGTGGTAGTCGAGATTGAAGTGGGTGTCGTCGACCCAAACAGGCGCACCGGCGCGCAGGGCCACGAAGCGCACCAGCTGGCGGTAGCGGGGCACCAGCGCGAGCTTGCCGAGCACCATCGCGCGCAGCTCCTCGTAGCGCGGCGGCGGCCCCTCGAAGATCGCCACCGAGCCGATGTGCATGTGGGTCACCGCGTCCTCGACCTCGAGGAACGATGCATCGAGCGTGCTCATCCGCTGCATCGTCGCTGGACCCCCGATTCCTCTTCCTCCCGTGGTTTCGCCACACCGTACGCCCGCCACCATCGGCGCACATCGGCAATAAATACGCACGTGGCGACCAGCTGACACGCGCGGGCTGCGGTGTTTTGCGTACACCCTGGCGGGATGTCCCCGATGCCGGCACGGCGCCGCGCGCCTACCGTTGCTGCATGTTCGGCAGCGAGGCGACGCAACCCCCCCAGGGCTCCGGCTCGTCCCCCTCCATGCCGCTGTTCCCGTCCGTCCTGTGCGCCATCGACGGCTCGGATGGCGGCTATGCCGCCGTCGCGCAGGCGGCGGCCCTGACCGGCCCGGACGGTCATCTGACGTTCCTCGAGGTGACCTCCCATCGGGTACAAGGCGAGCGGCGCTCGCCCGCCATCGGCCCGGGGCGTGCGAAGGAGGTACTCGACCGCGCCGCCTCCATCGCACAGGACGCTCACGTCGATGTGAGCATCGAGGTCGATCCAGCGAGCCCTCCTGCACACGCTGATCCTCGAATGGGCAGCCGACCACGATCTGCTGGCGATGGGAGCACCGACCACCTCCTGGTTTGGCGGCATGTTCAGCGGGGGCGCCACGGTGGCGGCGCTGGGTGAGCTCGCAACGCCGCTGCTCGTCGCGCGCTCGGGGCCGGCAGAGGACGAGTTCGCTCGACGCATGCTGGTGGCGAGCGACGGGTTGGAGGAGTCCGACCAGCTGATCGAGCTCGCTGGGCGGCTCGCGCAGGCCCACGGCGCAGGCGTGACGCTGCTGCACGTGACAGGACACGAGCACGTGATGGGTCACGAGTCGGCGGCACGAACGCAGCGCATCGAGCAACAGGCGAACAGCCTCGAGCAGATGCTGGGGGACGCGAGCGATGTGAAGATCCTGGCGGGCAGCGCGCGGCACGTGGTCGCCGAGGCGGCCAGGATCGCGAAGGCGTCACTGGTCGTGATGAGCAGCCGCAGGCTTGCGGGTCCGCGCGCGATCGGAAGCGTCAGCCGGCGGGTCGTGCACCAGGCAGACTGCTCGGTGCTGCTCATACCGCCGGAGCACCAACCGGCCTGGGCGCGCCCCGGGTGAGCGATGCCCGGGCTTGCACGCAACCGCTGAAGGCGTGAGAATCCGAAACGCGGATGCCCGACGCCGACAGCTACGTGCTGGAGCGAGATGCCCTCGACGAGCTGTTCAGGGCGCTCACAGAGCGTGGCTACACGGTCATCGGCCCGACAGTGCGCGATCAGGCGATCGTCTATGACGAGATCTGCTCGCAGCGCCGAGCTGCCGATCGGCTGGACCGACGAGCAGGACGGCGGTCACTATCGCCTGCGCCGCCGGGACGACGAGGCCCTGTTCGGATACAACGTCGGCCCCCACTCCTGGAAGCGCTACCAGCTGCCGCCCGAGGTCCGGCTGTGGCGGCGCGCGGCGTGGCGCGATGGCGCCCTGACCGAGCTCGACCGAGGCCCCGCGCGAGGCGCCACGCTACGCCTTCCTCGGCGCCCGCTCCTGCGAGCTGCACGCGATGGGCATCCTCGACCGCGTGCTGCTGGGCGGTTCGCACGCCGACCCGGCCGACGGCGTCCGGCGTGGAGACGTCTTCGTCGTCGCGGTCCAGTGCACCGAGGCGGGCAACACCTGCTTCTGCGCCTCCATGGGCACCGGCCCGACCGCTGAGCGCGGCTTCGACATCGCGCTCACAGAGGTGCTCGACGATGCGCGGCACTACTTCGTGCTCGATGTCGGCAGCGACAGCGGCGCCGAGATCGTCGACGAGCTCCCACATGCACGGGCAGGCACCGCGGAGCGCGCTGCGGCCAGCGCCGGTCACAGACGCGCGGCCGCACACATGGGCCGCGAGATCGACGTCACCGACATCCGCGAGCTGCTGTATCGCAACTTCGAGAACCCGCGCTGGGATGAGGTCGCCGAGCGTTGCCTGGCGTGTGGAAACTGCACGATGGTGTGCCCCACGTGCTTCTGCACGACGGTCGAGGACACCACCGACCTCGCCGGTGAGCACCTCGAGCGCCATCAACGCTGGGACTCCTGCTTCACCGTCGACTACTCCCACATCCACGGGGGCCCTGTGCGCGCCTCGACGCGCTCTCGCTACCGCCAGTGGATGACGCACAAGCTGGCCACCTGGATCGACCAGTTCGGCAGCTCGGGCTGCGTCGGCTGCGGGCGATGCATCACGTGGTGCCCGGTCGGCATCGACATCACCGAGGAGGCGCGGGCGATCCGCGACAGCGATGCAAACCCTTGAGCAACTGATCGCAGCCGCGCCGCTGTTCGAGGATCTCGCACCAGCGCACCTGACGCTGATCGCGGGCTGCGGAGCCAACGAGCACTTCGCGACCGGCGCCGAGCTGTTTCGCGAGGGTGCCCCGGCGGACCGCTTCTTCCTCATCCGCGCGGGCTCGGTCTCGCTGGAGCTGCAGGCGCCGGGCCGCGGCACGCTCGTCATCGAGACGCTGGGGCAGGGCGAAGTGGTGGGCTGGTCGTGGCTGTTCGAGCCCTACCGATGGCAGTTCGACGCGCGCGCGCGCGAGCAGACCGCCGTGATCGCTTTCGACGGCGCCTGCCTGCGCGGCAAGTGCGATGCAGACCACGAGCTCGGCTACCAGCTGATGCGTCGCTTCGCCGGCAACCTCACCGAGCGCCTGCAGACGACGCGGTTGCAGCTGCTCGACGTCTACGGACATGCCGGCGTCAGCTGAGGCCGTGCAAGGCGAGCCCGGTCCGATGGTGCCGGCGCCGTACACGCTGCGCGCCAAGCGCCAGGAGACCGCGGACACATGGACGCTCGAGCTCGAGCCACGGGCCGGCGAGATGTTCGCGTTCTCCCCGGACAGTTCACGATGCTCTCCGCATTCGGTACGGGAGAGGTGCCGATCTCGATCAGCGGCGACTGCCACGCCGACGGCCCGCTGGTGCACACGGTTCGCGGGGTCGGACTCGCGACGCAGGCGATCTGCGAGGCGCGCGTCGGCGAGGTGCTCGGGGTGCGCGGCCCCTTCGGCCGCCCCTGGCCGGTCGGGGAGCTCGTCGGCGCGGATGTGCTCGTGGTGTGCGGCGGCATCGGCCTCGCGCCGTTGCGCCCGGCGATCCTCGCGCTGCTGGCACGCCGCGAGCAGTACGGGCGGATCGTGCTGCTCTACGGCGGGCGCTCCCCGAGCAGCTGCTCTTCGGCGCCGAGCTACAGCAGTGGGCGGAGCGCGGCCTCGAGGTCTCTGTCACGGTCGACAGCGCGGGTCCCGAGTGGCTCGGCCACGTGGGGGTCGTGCCGCGGCTGGTACGCCGCGCCCGTTTCGACTCGGCGAGCGCCGTCGCACTGGTGTGTGGACCGGAGGTGATGATGCGCTTCACGGTCGGCGCCCTGGCACAGAGCGGAATCGGCGCCGAGCGGGTGTACGCGTCGATGGAGCGCAACATGCAATGCGGCATCGGCCTCTGCGGTCACTGCCAGCTGGGGCCGACGCTCGTGTGCCGCGACGGGCCGGTCTATCCGTGGCGCGAGCTCGAGCGCTGGCTGGCGATCCGGGAGCTTTGATGGCGGCGAAGAAGCAGACCCTCGCGGTGTGGAAGTTCGCCTCCTGTGACGGCTGCCAGCTGAGCCTGCTCGATTGCGAGGACGAGCTGCTGATGCTGGCCGATCGCGTGCAGATCGCCCATTTCCTGGAGGCGAGCGCCGCGACCGTGGAGGGTCCCTACGACATCTCGCTCGTCGAGGGGTCGATCACGACGGCCCACGACGCGGAGCGCATCCAGCAGGTCCGGCGCAGCTCGCGGGTGTTGATCACGATCGGCGCGTGCGCCACCACGGGAGGCATCCAGGCGCTGCGCAACTTCGCCGACGTCGAGGACTTCACGTCGATCGTCTACGCCTCCCCCGACTACATCTCGACCCTGGCCTCATCGACGCCGATCAGCGCGCACGTACCGGTCGACTTCGAACTCAATGGATGCCCGATCAACAAGAGCCAGCTGCTGGAGGTGATCGGCGCGCACCTCGCGCGGCGCCGCCCGCACGTGCGCGCGCACAGCGTCTGCGTGGAGTGCAAGCGCCGCGGCACCGTGTGCGTGATGGTCGCCCACGGCACGCCCTGCCTGGGTCCCGTCACGCACGCGGGCTGCGGCGCCGTCTGCCCCGCGTATGACCGCGGCTGCTACGGCTGCTACGGGCCGATGGAGTCGCCGAACAGCCCCGCCCTCGACTCCCGCATGGCGGCGCTGGGCGCCGACGAGGTGGACCTGGTGCGCGTGTACCGCACCTTCAACGCGGGCTCCGAGGCGTTCGAAGAGGCGAGCGAGGCGCATGAGCGAGGATAGGCAGACGCGTGTCATCCGCACCGACTATCTCGCCCGGGTCGAGGGCGAGGGGGCGATGTACGTCAGGCTCGACGGGCGCTCCGTCGCCGAGGTCAAGCTGCGCATCTATGAGCCGCCCCGATTCTTCGAGGCGCTCCTGCGCGGCCGAGCCTTCACCGAGGTGCCCGACATCACGGCGCGGATCTGCGGGATCTGCCCGATCGCCTACCAGATGAGCTCGGTGCGGGCGATGGAGGACGCCTGCGGGGTGCACATCGAGGACGGGCCGATCCGCGACCTGCGCCGCCTGATCTACTGCGGCGAGTGGATCGAGAGTCACAGCCTTCACGTCTACATGCTGCACGCTCCCGACTTCCTCGGCTACGCCGGGGCGGTGGAGATGGCGCGCGAGCACGCCGAGATCGTCGAACAGGGCCTGCAGATGAAGAAGGCCGGCAACTCCGTCATGGCGACTGTGGGCGGACGGGAGATCCACCCGATCAACGTCCGCGTGGGCGGGTTCTATCGCGCGCCGACACGGGCCGAGCTGCAAACGCTCCTGGACCCGCTGGAGCGCGCGCGGGAGACGGCGCTGGCGACGGTCCGCTGGGCGGCGACACTGGACTTCCCCGAGGTCGACTTCGACCCGGAGCTGCTCGCCCTCTCCGACCCGGGGTCCTACCCGATCGATCGCGGCCGCATCCGCTCAGACCGCGGGCTCGACATGGCCCCGGCCGAGTTCGACCAGCACGTCGTCGAGGAGCACGTCGAGCACTCCAACGCGCTGCACGCGCGTATCCGCGAGCGCGGCACCTACCTGACCGGGCCGCTGGCCCGCTATGCGCTGGCCTCGGAGGCGCTCTGGCCGCTCGCGCGCGAGGCCGCGCGCTCGGCCGGTCTGGGGCCGACGTGTCGGAATCCCTTCCAGAGCATCGTCGTGCGCTCTGTCGAGCTGGTGCAGGCATGCGATGAGGCCCTTGCGATCATCGCCGGCTACGAGCAGCCCGACGCGCCGGCTGTCGAGGTGGTCCCGCGGCGCGCCGTCGGCCACGGGGCGACGGAGGCTCCGCGGGGCCTGCTCTACCACCGCTATGAGATCGACGACGACGGCACGATCCTCGACGCCCGGATCGTGCCCCCCACGTCGCAGAACCAGCTCGCGATCGAGGATGACCTGCGGGCAGTGGTCGAGCGTCATCTCGACCTCCCCGACGATCAGCTCTCGATGCGCTGCGAGCAGGCGATCCGCAACCACGATCCCTGTATCTCGTGCGCGACGCACTTCCTCGACCTGACCGTCGATCGCCTTGCGTGATGGTGATCGGAGTGGGCAACTGGCTGCGCCGAGACGACGCTGTCGGCCTGGAGATCGCCCGCCGACTGCGTGCGCGTGCCGAGCTGAGCGACATCGCCGTCCGCGAGCACGAGGGCGAGCCGCTCGGGCTGCTCGATCTGTGGCAGTGCGCCGACGCAGTCGTGCTGGTGGATGCGATCCGCAGCGGCGCGCCGCCGGGAACGATCCACCGCGCGGACGCCTCCGCGACGCCGATCCCCGTGCAGCTGCGCGGCTCCTCCTCGACGCACGCAGTCGGGCTGGGGGAGGCGATCGAGCTGGCTCGGGCGCTCGACCGCCTGCCTCGGCGCGTCACGCTCCTGGGCGTCGAGGGCGCCAGCTTCACGGCGGGAACCGGGCTGTCCGCGGAGGTCGAGTCCGTCACCGGCGAGCTGCTCGAGGCCGTGTGCCGCGAGGCGCGTTCGCAGGCGCCGCCGCGCGGTGACTCGGCCGACGGGTAATCTCGCCCGTGGGGTGCACGGAGCTTTCTGCAGCTACCGACGGGCGGGCCGGCGGGGGTGCTTGGCAGTCGTGCTGGCGCTCGCCATCGCGCCGGCGCTGGCCGTAGCCGCACCGGCGGACGGGGCGACCGTGACGCTGGGCCTTTCGGGATGGCGCGTGCAGAGCAGCGCGCTCGACAGCTCGAGCGGGGAGCAGATCTCGACGCCGGGGTTCGACGCGACGCGGTGGCTTTCGGTGCGGCCGGACGACGCCGGGGCGCCCGGCACCGAGCTCACGGCGCTGCTGCAGAACGGCGAATGCCCAGACGTGTTCTTCGGCGAACACCTCAGGGAATGCTTCGGCTACATGTCGCGCATCGGGCCGGTCACCGTGGCCCGCTTCGCGGTGCCGTGGTGGTGGCGGACCGACTTCGACGTTGGAGCCCGGGCGCCCGCCCATGCGAGCCTGATCGTAAGCGGCGTGGTGGGCGCGGCTGGACTGTGGCTGAACGGCCACAGGCTCGCGAGCACGGGCTCGATCCAGGGGGCATACGCGCGCTACGTGTTCGCCCTGGGCGGCCTGCTGCGGGCGGGCACGAACTCGCTGGCAGTGGAGGTGGCGCCGAACGACCCGCTGCGGATGCTGACGCTCGACGACGTCGACTGGAACGAGATCCCGCCGGACAACAACACGGGCATCCAGTTCCCGATCCAGCTGCACAGCTCCGGGACGGTGTCGCTGAGCGGGTTGCACGTGCTCCAGAGCGACTCGCCGACGCTGAGCACCGCGGCGCTGACGCTCCGCGGGGAAGTTGCCAACGAAACCGACACGCCGCTCGACGCGACGGTGGCCGCGGTGCTGCGCCCGCCGGCGGGCGCCGGGGAACCGGTCGCGGTGCAGCAGCTCGTGCAGCTGGCGCCGCGCGAGCGTCGGACGGTCAGCTTCGAACCGAGCGCCTACCCCGCGCTGGAGCTCGCCCATCCGGCCGTGTGGTGGCCATACGGGATGGGCTCGCAGCCGCTTTATGGCGTGAGGATGACCGCGAGCAGCACCGACGGCATCCCCGACTCAGAAGCGCAGATGCTCGGGATCAGGACGATCTCGACCGAACTCGTCGGCCGCTCGAAGCTCGCGCCGCAGGGCGTGCGGGTGTTCCTCGTCAACGGCAGGCCGATCGTGATCCGGGGCGGCGGCTGGGCCGAGGATCTGTTCCTTCGCTACTCCGAGGCGGACACGGCGGCGCAGGCCGCGCTGATCCACAACCTCGGCCTGAACACGATCAGGACCGAGGGCAAGGAGATGCCCCAGGACTTCTACGAACAGATGGACCGCGCCGGGATCCTGATCGACGCCGGCTACCAGTGTTGCGACGCGTGGCAGCCCGAAGGCACAAGCGTCCCGAAGCACGAGCTGAACGTGATGGAACTGTCCTCGCGCACCATCGGCGAAGCGCTGCGCGACCACCCGAGCGTGCTGGCGTTCGGATGGAGCGACAACCCGCCGACGCCTGCCCAGGAGCGGGTCTCGCTGAAAGGGTTCGCCGAAGCGGACTTCCCAGACCCGCTGATCTCCTCGGCCGAGTACCGCAGCAGCCGGGTGCTAGGACCCTCGGGGGAGAAGGAGGGGCCCTACGACTGGGTGCCCCCCGCGTACTGGTATGACCGCGGCCACTATCTCCCGTCCGACCCGACGCGCACCGACGCGGGCGGCGCGTGGGGCTTCGACAGCGAGGCGAGCGCGGGCGACACGGTGCCGACGCTCGACTCGATCGGCCGCTTCATGTCGAGCGGCGAACAGGAAGCCCTTTGGCGGCAGCCCGAATACCACCAGTTCCACGCCAACTACGAGACTGAACTGCCGAGCCCCGAAAACGGCGGCTACGCGTTCGGAACGCTCTACAACCTCGACCGGGCGATCACTGGCCGCTACGGCGCCCCGGAGAGCCTGGCGAGCTACGTCGAGGAGGCCCAGGCCCAGAACTACGAGACACAGCGCGCCGAGTTCGAGGCCTACATCGACCACGCCGACTCCACGCCCACGCCCTCGACGGGCGTCATCTACTGGATGCTCAACAAGGGCATGCCGACGCTGCTGTGGGATCTCTACAACGAGGAATACGACCAGGCGGGCAGCTACTTCGGCGCTCAGGAGGCCAACAGGCCCGTGCATGCTCTGCTCGCCTACGACACGAACACGGTCACGCTCGACAACCTGACCGGCGCGACGCAGAGCGGGCTCGCGCTCACGGCGCGCGTGTACTCGCTCGACGGCACGGTGCTAGACGAACAGAGCGCCTCGAACGTCACCCTCACGCCGGGGCAGGTGCTGGGCGACGTGATCGCGCCGCGGCTGCCCGCCCCGACGCCCGCGGGCGCACCCGGGCACACGTACTTCGTCCAGCTGCTGCTGGCGCGGGCCGGTGAGGTGATCGACCGCAACACCTACTGGCTCTCGACGCGGCCCGACCAGATCGACTGGCCCAGGACAGCGGGGCTGACATATGCGGCGATGAGGAGCTACGCGGACCTGAGCGAGCTGCGGGCGCTGCCTGGCGTCCCGGTCGCGGTCACGGCCTCGACGCACGAGGAGCCGGGAGGCGCGGCCGGGGAGACGGCCGTGACGAGCGTGAAGATCGAGAACCCCTCCGGAAGCCCCGGACCGGCGTTCCTGGTGCGGGCCGACATACGCCGGGGTCGCGATGGGGTGAGGTCAGCCGCCGACAATGAGGTCCTTCCCGTGCTCTGGAGCCAGAACGACGTCACGCTCTGGCCCGGGGAATCGGTCACGCTGACGGCCGAATACAGCTCGTCGTCGCTGCGGGGCCAGGAAGCGGTCGTGAGCGTCGGCGGATGGAACGTGCCGGCGGGCGAAGTCGCCGGGTGAGACGGTCGAGCCCTCGTCGGTGCCCGCGGCCCCCGCGCTTTGCGACGTGCGCCTATGTCTGGGCGTCCCGGAGTGCTTCGCGCGTCACGACAGTCAGCGTCGCGTGTTGCCGCAGACGAAAGCCGAGCGCCTCGTAGAGCCGAATCGCTCCCGTGTTGGAGCTCATCACGTGCAAGAACGGGCGTTCTGATCGCCGCTGGATGCCCGCGATCAACGCGCCCATGAGCCGAGAGGCGAGGCCCTGGCCACGATGATCGGGCTTGGTGCAGACGGCGCTGATCTCGGTCCAACCGGGCAGACGAAACCGCTCGCCGGCCATCGCGACGAGCGCCCCATCGCGCCGGATGCCGAGGTAGTCGCCAAGCTCGATCGTCCTGGGCAGAAACGGCCCCGGCTCGGTCTCGGCGACGAGCGCGAGCATCTCGGGAACATCGGCGGTGCCGAGCGAGACGGCCTCTTCGCAATCGACCCCGGCGACCCGCTCCTCGACCATCTGTGCCAGCTGGAACGCCTGAACCGCCCGCCAGCCGTCTGGGAGCTCGGCCGCGCCGTACCGGCCGGCCACGAAGGTTCCGGGCGCAACCAGACCTGCAGCGTCCTCCCAGTCCTGTGCCGACGGCCGCGAGGGCAGAGCGAGGAACGGCGCGACATCGGGCGGGCACCGGCGCGCCCGCCCGCGCACCTGCGCAAGGTGCTCATGCGCGCCGCAGAGCGACGCGTACGCGGGATTGTCGAGCTGTGCTTCCTCGGTTGGCGACACCACTGCTCGAGATACCACGCAGACGACGACCGTCCGGCGGAAAGCCGCGGCGCAGCCGCCGCGATGCCTCCGCTCGAATGAGACGCTAGCCTCGGTTCATGGCGACGCCGGAGATGGGGATGGCCGACTACTTCCTTCAGGGGTTCGGCTCGATCCTGCCTGACGAACATCCAGGCCGGACGGCCCTGATGCGGGCGCCCCGCCTGGGCAAAGAAAGACATACCGGGCTCGTCGCGTACGAGCTGACAGAGCTCGCCGTGGACTGGCTCCAGGAGCTGGTCGGCGCGGAGGGGGGCGACAAGAAGGCCCTTGACAATCTCCCGGCCCCCAACGTCGATCCGGAGGCGAGGGGTAGGCGCATACTGCAGGTCCGGGCGACCGGCCCACTCTCGCGGGAGGCGTCGGACCACGCCGTCAAAGTGCAGGAGCTCTTCTCGGAGGGCCGCCTTTTTGCGGAGGCAGAACGAGCGGGCGCGTGCTTCTACTTCCTGCTCGTCGGCCGCGAGTCGACAGACGACGCGCTCGCCGACGAAGCAACGCGTCAAGCCGCGGAGCTCAACGAGCTCGGCAACCGACGTGACCCGGAAGACCTGGCCAAGTCGGCTGCGCGGAGCTAGCGGCCCGACACGTCGCCGCTGGCGCCCTGGCTTGTGGGGGCGACTTAGTACTGAGCCCACATGTGGCGTTGCGCCGATGCCGCGTGCGCCCCGGCCAGCCAGCCTGCGCGCATGGGTATCGGCAGGCTGAGAGTCAAGGCGACCGCCATCGTCATGGTCGTAGGCGCCGGTCTGGCGTACGCGCCCACGATCCCACCGGCCCCGGCAGTCCCGTCGGCGGTGCACACCGGGGCGGCGGGGTGGCGCAGCGAAGCGATCCCCGGCCCGTCGTTCAGCCCGCTCAGTGTCTCCTTCGATGCCGTCGGGAATGGCCTCGTGACCGGGCTTGCCGCGAGACCCGAACCGCCGCCCAGACCCGGCGCCCTCCCAGAGGATCTCTACGTCGCCGGGGACCGCTTCGACCCGACGGGCGGCTGGGCGCAGACGCCGAACCTGCCGATCGCCTCGAGCGACAGCCAGACCTATCTGTACGGCGACGGCCGGGCGCAGCAGATCGGAAGCGAAGGGCTCCTCGTCCGCGAAAAGCCCTACGAACTGCACTTTCGCGTTCTGTATGCCGACGCCACCGCCCAAGGGGTGTTCGGCGCCCCCCACGTGCTCGATCAAGACGGAGACCTGATCGGCATCGGCCGCCGACGCCGCCGGGGACGCGATCCTCGCCTGGGCGCACGCGAAAGGCACGAGCCGCACGGTACGAGTCGCCGAACGCGTGCGCGGCCGCCCTTTCACGGCGCCGCGCAGCTTCGCGGGCGTCGGTTACCCGCAGACCGTCGCGCTTGACCTCCGCGGCGACCGTGTGCTCGCCTGGTATCGCGCCGGCGGGCTCTACGCCCGCGTCCGCCGTGCGGGTCGCCCCTGGGGCGCCGCCCAGCTCACGGCGCACCTGCCGGCGGTCGGCTCCCCCGCGATCGCCGCGACGATCAGCCGATCGGGAACGGTCGTGCTCGCATGGGAGACGATCAAGACCTGCGAAGAATGCGCCGCCACGGTGCGAGCCGGTGTAGCGCTCCAGCCGGTCAACGGCCGATGGAGGAGCCTCCCCGTGGAACACTCGGCCCTGCGCGCGACCGCCCCCGGCATCGTCGAGCTGACACCCCGCATCATCCCGCTCGCCGATTCCGCCGGGCGCACCTACATCGCCTGGAACGGCATCCGTGACGGCGCGATGGTCGTCGAGTGGGCCCGCGTGACCCCCGGCGGGGAGTGCGCACCAACCACGCTGTCCACGCCGGCCAGAGCCGCCATCCTCGACGACGCGGCCGCAGGGCCACGGGACCGCCTCGTCGTGTCCTGGTCGGACGTTCACCTTGCGCCGTCCGGCCTCTATCCCGTGTACGCGTCGCTGCGCTCCGGAAGCAGGGCGTTCGAACCGCCGGTGAAGCTCACTCCGGACACCGTCACGGGCGGCTCGGGTCTGACGGCCTTCCAGCCTCTGACAGGAGCGGCCGTGGTCGTCTCAGGGGTGATCAGACAGGGACAGGCACAGCTGCAGGCGTCGGTCAGCCCGACGCGCTGAACCGAGATCGGCGAGGTTTCGGCCGCCGAGAAGGTGTCGCGTAGCCTCGACCTCGAAGGAAAGCACGTCCGTGCTTACTACCGATGGCCCGGGCGGCTCCTGCCTGATGACCCCGAGGACACGACTATCTAGCGTTGGCAGCGATGTCCATCTCGGCGCCCGGCGAGGTCGACGCCACCGAGCAACTCGACCGCTTGATGCGCGATCTGCGCGCCCCGTCGGGGGGGCTCTCGACGGCGGAGGCGCAGCGTCGGCTTGCCCAGTACGGGCCAAACGAATTGCACCGGCGCGGCGGGGTCCAGTGGCCGCGGGAGCTGGCGCGTCAGCTCACGCACCCGCTGGCGCTGCTGCTGTGGGTCGCGGCGGCGCTCTCGTTCGCGGTGGGCAGCGCCACGGTCGGCATCGCCGTGCTGCTCATCATCCTCCTGAACGCCGCCTTTGCGTTCCTTCAGGAGCGGCAGGCCGAGCGGGCGGTCGAGGCACTCGCCCGGTACATGCCTCAGCACGTACGCGTGCTCCGCGACGGCGCGCCCAAGCTGATCGAGGCCTCCGGCGTCGTCGTCGGCGACCTCGTGCTGCTCGCGGAAGGCGACCGCGTCCCGGCGGACATGCGCCTGATATCTGGCGCGCTGGAGGTGGACCTCTCGACGCTCACCGGCGAGTCCATGCCCACACTGCGCTCGGCCGACCTCGTGGACCGCGGCGTGCCGCGGCTGGCGGCGCGGGATCTCGTGTTCAGCGGCACGAGCTGTACCGGCGGCGAGGCGCGCGGAGTGGTGTTCGCGACCGGCATGCATGCGGAGATCGGCCGGATAGCCGCGCTGTCCGAGCGCGTCAAGGAGGAGCCGAGCCCGCTCGACCGTCAGGTGCGCCGGGTGTCCTGGCTGATCGCTGCGATCGCCACCGCG
This sequence comes from uncultured Solirubrobacteraceae bacterium, assembly GCA_963760785.1. GTDB lineage: Bacteria > Actinomycetota > Thermoleophilia > Solirubrobacterales > Solirubrobacteraceae > Palsa-744. Next base: position 114,118 of record CAVXEL010000006.1, read on the forward strand.
ATGGCGGTCGCGTTCGTCCCCATCGCGCTCTTCGGCGCGGGCCTCTCGCTGCACGACAGTGTCGTGTTCGCGGTTGGCCTGCTGGCGGGCAACGTGCCCGAGGGGCTGCTGCCGGTCATCACCCTCGCTCTGGCCGTCGCGGTGAGCACGCTCGCCCGCCGGGGGGCGCTGGTGAAGCGCCTGAGCGCCGTGGAGACACTCGGCAGCACGGACGTGATCTGCACCGACAAGACAGGCACGCTCACCGAGAACCGGATGCGGCCGATGAACGCATGGACCGCGACTGCCGACATCGAGCTGGCAGATGACGCCGGCACCGCCGCGCGGGACGCTGTGGTGCAGGCGCTGGCGGTCGCGGCTGCCGCGTGCAACAACGCGCGGCTGGAGGCCGACGGGAGCATCTCTGGCGACCCGACCGAGGTGGCCGTGCTGCTCGCCGCGCGCGTGCTCGGCGCCGACGTCGACGCGGACGCTCGCGCGCGCTCACGGCGCGCGCAGTACCACTTCGACCCGCAACGCAAGCTGATGTCCACGCTCGACGCAACGGCCACGGCCGATCTGCTGCACACCAAGGGGGCACCCGAGTCGGTGCTGCCCCGCTGCACGAGGACGCTCTCCGCCGCGGGCCAGGAAGTGACGCTCGACGCGAACGAGCGCAAGCGAATAACACAGGAGGTCGAGGGGCTCGCCGAAGGCGGCATGCGCGTGCTCGCGCTGGCCCAGCGAACGCTTGCGTCGGGAGCGCCTGTCCCGACGCGCGAGGATGCCGAGCGGGAGCTGTGCTTCCTCGGCCTGATCGGCATGCGTGACCCACCCCGTCCGGAGGTACACGATGCGGTGACGGCCTGTCACAGCGCGGGCATCCGCATCATCGTGATCACGGGCGACCACCCTCTGACCGGGGCGGCGATCGCTCGTCAGGTCGGGATCGGTGGCGATGCTCCCACCGCCGAGGATGCCAGCGCGATCGACCACAGCAAGGAACAGGAGCTACGCGAGCTGCTGGCCGGCGGCAGGGAGCTGATCTTCGCGCGCGCCTCCCCCGACGCCAAGCTGCAGATCGCCGAAGCGCTCCGTGCTCAGCACCACACGATCGCGATGACCGGCGACGGAGTCAACGACGCACCTGCGCTACGCCGCGCCGACATCGGCGTGGCGATGGGACGAAGCGGAACCGACGTCGCACGTGAGGCCGCGACGATGGTGCTCACCGACGACAACTTCGCCACGATCGTCGTGGCGATCGAAGCCGGCCGACAGGTCTACGACAACATTCGCAAGTTCATCCAGTACATCTTCGCGCACGCCACACCCGAGACCGTGCCCTTCATCGTTTTCGCCCTCGCCGGCGGTGCCGTGCCGCTGCCGCTCACCGTGATGCAGTTGCTCGCCTTCGACGTGGGCACCGAGACGTTGCCCTCGCTCGCGCTCGCACGCGACCCGGCGGAACCGGGAGTCATGGAGCGAGCGCCCAGAGGGCGCACGGAAGGGGTGATCACCAAACCGCTGCTGCTCCGCGCGTGGCTGTTCCTGGGCGTGTTCGTCGCCGCGCTGTCGCTGGGCGGGTACTTCTATGTCCTCACCGGAGCCGGGTGGCGCCCCGGCGACGCGGTGGGAGCGGGACACCCGCTTCACCACGCCTACCTGCAGGCGACGACGATGACCTTCCTGGGGATGATCTCGGGGCAGATCGGCACCGCGTTTGCGGTGCGCACCCGGCGCGCCTCGCTGCGCTCGATCGGCGCCTTCAGCAACCCCTACCTGATCTACGCGATCGCCGCCGAGCTGCTCGTGGCGGCCGTGTGCGTCTACGCCCCGCCGCTACAGTCGCTGCTCGGCACCGCTGCGTTGCCTCTGAGGGACCTCGCCCTGCTGCTGCCCTATCCCTTCATCGTCTGGGGAGCCGACGAGCTGCGCCGCTGGTTCGTGCGCCGCCACGAGCAGTCTCCTCCCCCGCCCGCGTGAACGCCGCTCCCCGTCTGACGCGCGAAACCCATCCGACATGCCCGTCGCCAGGCTCGGTTTCGCCAATCCTTTCGCCGGACTCCCCAGTCGACAGATCGGCTAGCCGGTAGAGGGCTCGAGGCGTGCGACCAACGCTCCAGGATGAACCAGCGGGATTGCGGTCAGGTCTGGTCCGACGCCGTCTCTCGCTCAGCCCCCCGCGACGGCGAGCGTATCGAGAGCGGAGAGGATCGTGTCAACCTCTGTGCGCGTCGTGTAGTCGGGGTGGATGTCGACGAAGCGCACAACGTGGTCCTCGTCGACGATCAGCACGGTGGGCATCGGCAGCAGCGTGCCCGCGTCGGGCCGCGCGGCCCGGATGTCGAGCCCAAGCGCACGCTGCGCCTCGAGCGTCGCCTCCTGCGGCTGGAAGGTGATCCCCAGATCCCGGGCCAGACGCGCGCCGTCGTCGCTGAGCACGGCGTAGGTGAGCTCGGCCTTCTCCTGTGTGCTCAACGAGGCGTCGGGGGTCTCCGGCGAGATCGCCACAAGGGTCGCGCCGCGGGCCTTCAGCTCGGGGAGGAGATCGCGCTGGTAGGTGCGCAGCGCGACGTTGCAGAACGGACACCAGCCGCCGCGGTAGAAGACGATCACGGCCGGCCCGTCGGCGGTCAACTCGGCCAGCGTCCGGATCCGGCCGGTCGCGTCCGAGAGCGCGAACTGCGCCATCCCATCGCCGAGCGCGACGGTTCCCACCGGGATGCCCCCAGCCTCGAGCTCGGCCTGTTCGGAGGCGAACGCCGCGCCGACCTCCGCGGGCAGCCGGGTGGCCGCGGCTTCCTTCACCTGCGCCACCTGCTCGGCAATCGTCGCTCCCGTCTCAGCGCTCATCGTCATCCTCCTGGGCTCGTTCTGGACCGAGAAGTCCACTTTCAGTCAAGGGTAGCGCCTTCCTGGACCAAACGGTCCAAAGTAGACTGAGAGGCATGGGAAGCATCACCCCGGCGACCGCCAAGGGACGCGTAACACGGGAGCGGATCGTGCTTGCGGCGGCCGAGCTCGTCGGCGAGCGCGGCGTCGCCGGCACCTCGCTGGACGCTGTCGGCGAACGCGCGCATGCCTCCAAGAGCCAGCTCTACCACTACTTCACCGACCGCGACGATCTGATGCGAGCGGTCGCGCGCACCACCAGCGACGCGGTGCTCGCGGGACAGACCGAGCTGCTCGCCCATATGGACACGGTCGATGGGATCCGCGCGTGGGTCGACGCAGTGGTCGCGATGCAGGAGCAGCGCAACGCCCGCGGCGGCTGCCCCATCGGCTCCCTTGCCGGCCAGCTCGCCGAGCACGACGACGGTGCCCGCAAGGAGCTCGCAGAGGGGTTCGACCGCTGGGAGACCGCGATCCGGGCGGGCCTCGAGCAGATGGCCGCTCGCGGCGAGCTGCGCGCCGGCGCCGACCCCGCGCTCCTGGCGCAGCGCACCCTTGCCGCCGCCCAAGGCGGCCTACTCCTCACACAGGTCCGACGCGACCCCGGGCAGTTGCGCGCCGCGCTCGACGGCGCACTGGAGAGCATCCTCGCCGCCCGGCAGGACGCCCACGAAGGGGCCTGACCTGCTCAGGGCATCGCGCGCGGTCCTTGTCGGTCTTGTGAGCGGCGGCGACGCGGGGACACCGGCGAGTCAGGGCGCGTCGAGCGTGACCTGCACCGCAACCGAGCCGTCGTCCGCGACTTCGGCGCGGGGTGGCCGGTGCGGTTCCAGATCGCGAAGGGGCGATGCCCGCGGGGCGCTTCGCTCACGTATGTCCTGTCCTGTCGGCGCGCATGCCGCTCCACCGCATCTCCGGCCCCCCACCCGAGCCCCCGCGGGCTCGCATTCCAAGGCCGAGCGCGAAGGCGATCGCGTCGAGCTCGAGCTGCGAGCGCAATCCAGTCTCGTCAAGCTGGCAACTCGGCGCCATCGGCAGCGGCTCCATACATGCACCGTAGGAGGTCCGGGGATGCGGTCAGCCTCGATCGAGCGACGGACCCCGGGCTCGCTCGCCGGTGAGGCTGCTCGCAAGCAGCGAGGACTCGCCGGCCTCGGCCCTCCCTTCAGGCTCGCGCGTCGATGATTGCCGGGACGGGAGCACGAGCAGAGCGATCAGGACGCCGGCGGATACGACAGCGGCCCCGGTAGCAAGCGCCGCCCCCATCCCGCTCATGAAGGCCCCGCGTGCCGCAACACCGAGCGCGACCCCGAGTGCGCCGCCGGCGTGCCCGGCAACCGTGAGGGCAGCGCCGAGCGATCCGAGGACCGTCTGATGGAGCGCCGCAGGGAGTGCGTGGCCGACGACGCTCGCGTTGAGCTGGTGCTGGTAGCGCGTGGTCATGATGCTTCCGAGGATCGCGACGCCCAGAGCGCCGCCGAGGTTCAGGAACGAGCCGTTGGTCGCCGACCCGACGCCGGTGTGCTCGAGCGGCAGGGTTCCCATCAGCGAGCCGACCGAGGCGGGCATCACCAGACCGGCCCCGACCCCGATCATGATCGAGCCCGCGAGGACCCCCGAGTAGGTCGTGGTCACGGTCGCGCCTGACATCTGCCAGAGACCGCCGGCGACGAGCGCGAGGCCAAGAGCCACGGTCAGCTTCGTTCCCAGGCGCCGCACCACGATCGCCGAGAACGGAGCTACGACGGCGATCCCGCCCGCGGCCGGCAACATGTGGACGCCGGCCTGCAGCGGGCTGTAGCCGAGCTCGAACTGCAGGAACTGGGTGAGCACGAACAACATGCCCATGAGGCCGAACATCATCGTCGCGGTGCTGAGCACCGCCCCCGAGAAGGCGGCGCGACGGAAGAAATGCAGGCGCAGCATCGGATGCGAGCTGCGCGACTCCCAGACGACGAAGGCGGCAAGGGAGGAGATGCCGGCAGCGCCGGTGCCGAGCACCTCGCCCGACGTCCATCCGTGCACCGGCGCCTCGATCACAGCCCACAGCACAAACCCGAGACCCAGCACCGAGAGCAGGCCGCCGATGAGATCCGGCCGCTGCGCATGCTCGTTGCGCGAGTTCGGGACGAACCAGGCGCCGGCTGCCAGCCCGACCAGCGCAATCGGGACGTTGATCAAGAACACCGAGCCCCACGCGAAGTGAGCCAGCAGCAGCCCGCCGACGATCGGGCCGAGGGCTACGCCGACGCCGGTCGTCCCCGCCCAGATCCCCAGAGCACGTTGCCGCTCGCTGCGCTCCGTGAACGTGTTCGTGATGATCGCGAGCGTGGACGGCATGATCAGCGACGCCCCGACGCCCATGCTCGCCCGCGCCGCGGTCAGCATCTGGGACGAGCTCGACAGCGACGCCCAGGTCGAACATGCAGCGAACACCGCCAAGCCGACCATGAACGTCGACTTGCGCCCGACGCGGTCGGCGACGCTGCCGGACACGAGCATCAGCCCGCCAAACGCGAGCACGTATGCGTCGACTATCCACTGCAGCTGGCTGTCGCTCGCATGGAGCTTGCGCACGAGCGTCGGCAGCGCGACGTTCAGCACGGTGTTGTCGAGCGAGACGATCAGCAGCGGGACGCACAGCACCGCGAGCGTCAGCCAGCGGTTGACCTCGGGCGGAAGCGGCCCGGCGCGGTACCCCTCGGCGCCCGCCGGCGCAACGGTCCGGACACGCCTGCTCGAGACGAACGGCGCTGAACCTCCCGTTCGCGTTGACGACATGCTTGGACGATCTCGACAGCGGGCCAGCAGGGAAACCGTAACCCGACGCAGAGTCGGGCGGTAAAGCACGGAGCCAGCCCGTCGAGGAGCACGACCGCAAGCGGCCGCCGGATTGGGCTCGTGGCGTGCCGTCGAGGCGAACGGGAGGGTCGCCTATGAGGAGGGCGACGTGGCGTCGGCGGTCTTGGATCGCTGGAGATGCCGGCAGCCTTCCGGGCGGCCAACACCGAACTTATCGGGGCGAATGGTGGGGGTTGGCTTTGGGGAGCCGATTTGCGAGGGTCGTGTGCGCTTTCGCGGGCGGTCAGGAGCCATCTCGAAGGCGGCGGACCGAGTCCCGCGATGCCGGACTAACGCTTCGGAGCGTCGGGGTCGTGGTCGGCGAGGATCTCGAGTGCCTCTCCATGCCGCGCGACCAGGGATTCCCCGACTTGACGGATAGGCTCGCGCGACCTGGGCATCGCCGACCGCCGCCGTGGGACCGGCCTTGCCGGCGAGGAGGTGCGCGTGTCGCCCGTTGGGCTCGCCAGCTGGCGCTCGAGGTCAGTGAACGCGTCGATGATCTCCGGTGCCTCATACGCGCGGTTGCGCCTGCCGATCGTGATTTGGCGCAGGACCCCGGCCTTCACGAGGCGCTTGATCGCCTCGTTGGCGGGGTTGTAGGTGCGCCCGACCAGCGAGGCAGCGCTCTCAGCCGTCAAGACCGGAGCGCCGGCGAGCCGGTGAAGCAGCAGGTCGGTTGCGGAGCCTCCTCGCACACGTCCGAGGCGCTCGCGCCACTGCGCCTCGAGCTCGGCCGCGCGGCGCTCGAAGTCGTTGGCGTCGGCGACCGAGCGCGTGCAGGCGGCTGCGAACGTCGCGATCCAACGGTTCATGCCGGCGCGTGCCTCCTCGGAGTCGAGAGGCCCGACGTAGCGTGTCGCCGTGAGCCCGCCCACATAGTCGCGTGCCAGGGTCGCGAGCACCAGCGACACAGGTGGCAGCACGCGGTCCGCCAGTCCCCTGCGACGAAGCACCAGGTGGACGATCGCTCGTCCCGTGCGACCGTTTCCGTCGATGAACGGGTGGATGGTCTCGAACTGGGCGTGGGCGACGGCCGCCTGCACGACCGGCGGTAGGTCTTCGCCGTTGCAGAAGACAACGAGGTCGCTCATCAGACGCTCGACGAGCTCCGGGGGCGGAGGAACGAAGTCGGCTGAGCAGGGGTTGTAGTCGCTCCCGCCGATCCAGTTCTGGACGGTGCGGAAACTCCCCCCGTGCTCCTCTAGCCGAGTACCGGCCAGCAGGCGGCGATGGATCTCCAGCAGCAGCTCGACGGAGATCTCATCCCCGGGCGCGATGCGCTCGACACCGTGGAGCATCGCGTAGATGTTGCCCAGCACATCGATCGCGCTCACGTCAGAGGAGGGTTCGACCATCGAGCGTCCGGCCTCGGCATACAGCAGCCGTCTCGCCCCGATCTCCATGCCCTCGATGCGGGAGGACGCCACCGACTCCGCGCGGAGCAGTATGCGTGCAAGCGCCTCGGTGTCGACGAGCGCGCTCGCCTGTGCGTTCAACCCGGCGATTGCCGCTTCGGCGTCCGCGACATCGGCAGCGACGTCGCCATCGAGCGTGAACCCCCGACCCACGACTGGATCGGGGACGTAGGCCGAGTAATCACACGACCGGCGGTCCCGGCGCGAGAGACCACTGCCGGCGACCTCGGCCTGCCAATGACGGTTTACAAGCTCAGACATGAGATCCTCTTATTTGAGGTTAGCTCATAACCTGAGATATCGCAGCGGGCGAGACGGAGCTTGCAAGCACCCTCGACCGCGGCGGTAGGCTCGCGAGGGATGACTTCGATCTCGGTCATGTTGATCGTCCCCGATGCGGCAGCGGCGATCGCCTGGTACGCGCGCGCACTCGACGCGCGGGTTCTATGGGACCTCGGCGGAGTCGCGGGCCTGGAAGTCGCCGGCGCCCCCTTCTTCCTGCACGAGGTCAACCCCCGCAACCCCGCGGAGAGCGACCCACGAGAGGCGGGCACGACGAGCACCCGCATCGAGCTGTTCGTGGAAGACCCGGATGCCGTGCTCGAGCGCGTCCTCGCGGCCGGAGCGACGCCCGGCCCGGCCGTCGAGGATCACGAGACGCCGTGGGGGACGCACCGCCAAGGCGGCTTCAAAGATCCCTTCGGCCACAACTGGTCGGTGGGCGACCGGTCTCCGCTGGCGCCGCACGGCGGTTGAGGCGAATGGCGGTGGTTGGCTCTGGGGAGCCGTTCCCGCGGGCGCGTGTGCGGTTTCGTGGGCGGTCTGACGCGGCTGGCGTGCGGAGGCGGTAGGACACGATCAGACGACTAGACGATTAGTCGAATAATCGGATAGACGACGATTCGTCTGACCTGCCACAGCGCCTCGTGGGCAGCCAATGGACTACTGCAGCCAGTGGATGAAGCTTTCGTAGGGCGCGCCGGCGGCGATGAGCCGGTTGAGCGAGCTCACCAGCGAGCCCACTGACCCACGACCCTGCGGGAAGCGCCTGGGGTTGAGAACCACGATCCCGGAATGCGCCCGGCCCTGACTGCGGTAGCGGCGATCGAGCTCGAGAAAGTCGTCGCGGTTGTAGGTGACGAGTACGCGGGCGGCCGTCTGCGCGTACTCGAAGACGTCGTCGTCTGGGAGGCCACGGAGCTCTCGACGCTCAGAGACGGCCTCAACGTCATGGCCGCGCACACGGATCTGCTCGGCCACGATCGCCGAGATCATCTCGTCCAGCAGGAGCTTCACCGCGTGAGGCTCTGCTCACGCCAGCGCTGCTCGGCCGCGTCCGCGTCGTCCTGGTTCCGCCGTATCCGGTCGTCCGTGTCGTCGGGATACTCGTTGTAGTAGCCGACGGCGTCTCGCACCTGACGGACACTGAGGCTCAACCACTCGGCCGTCGCCTGGATGGATTCATCGCCATCGGGCCCGTTTGCGCGCAGCGCGCCGATGACCTCCCAGACATCCGGGCCCGCGGCCACGCCCGCACGCCGGCCTGTGGGTCCATCACGGAAGACGATCCCAGGATGGTCGTCCATCCGTACCCCCTCATCGATGTAGCGCTCCGCGAGCCGTGACTTGTTCAGCCCGGCGCGGGCGCCGCGACGCTCGAGGCGCTCGACGACGCCAGCGTCCAAGCGTGCAGAGAACTGACGAGCGGCCATGTCTGACATTGTAACGCAACGCGTGACACTCCCCGACGCCACACGCTCTCGGAGCCTACATTTTAGGTTAGGCCGCAACCTCAAATAAGGACAGCCCGTAACGGAGGTTTGCACCCGATACCTCCGTGCGGCCGCAGCTCTCGCGCCCCGGTGCGCGGCATTCGAGCCGATCGACGGTGGCTGGCTCTGTGGTGCGGGTTTGCGGGGGGCGTGGGCGGTTTCGTGGGCGGTGCCAGGCGCGCACGACGCCCCACGAGCAGTCGATCAATCGAGTAGACGATTAATCGAATGATCGAATAGACGCTTGGTCGTCTAAGCGGCTTCGCCATTCTGGGAACCTGAGTACCATTGTCTGTTCCAGGTTCTGCCGATCTGCTGTCGATTTCGCGCCGATTAGCCGATACACTCTTGCTATGACCACGGCCTACGCAGAAGAGGCGATCCACGTCCACGACCTCGGCCACCTCTCCGACCGCGACATCGCTCGTGCGACGGGGGCGGCTCCCAGCACCGTGCGGGAATGGCTCGGACGCCGCAGCACCCCGAGCGGCACGCGGGCCGAGCGGCTCGCCGAGCTCTCGTCGTTGGTCGAACGGCTCGCACGCGTGATCCGCCCCAGCTACATCCCGGTCTGGCTGAGCAAGCCGGTGCCGGCACTCGACGACGACAAGCCGATCGACCGCATCGCCAACGGTGACTACCGCGCGGTCGCCGGTCTGATCTCTGGACTCGAGGACCCAGGCGCAAGCTGAGGTGCCGCTTGACGTCACAGCGCTCGCCGTGCGCGGACGCTGGCTCAAGCACGCTCCACCCGGAACGCCTGCTCTGCCGAAGCGGGACCCGCCACCAGACAACAGATGGCAACGCGGCGCCGTCGTCGACGCGCTCTACCTGGCCGACAGCGAGGAGACCGCGTGGGCGGAGTGGTACCGGCACCTCGCCGAGCTTGCAATCCCGCCGCTCGCACAGATGCCGCGGGAGCTGTGGACGTGGGAGCTCGACGTAGAGGTCGCAGATCTAGCATCGAGCGATCGACTGGCCGCTGTCGGACTCGCGCCACCGACGCCGGGCCGGAGCTCCTGGCCTGCCTACCAGAGCGTCGGCGAGGAGCTCTGGCATGAGCGGTGGAGCGGGCTGATCGCCCCGAGCGCGGCTCGGCCAGAGGGGCGGCTGCTCTGTCTGTTCCGGAGCGCCGACGGCGTGAACGGAGCCACCCCGCTGCCTCGACCGCGCCTGGTCGCAGAGCCGCCCGCGCCGCCGACGGGGCTCAGGACGTAAGGCCAGAAATCCAGCTGTTCGAACAAGTGCCGGCGCTCTCGGCGACCGCTCGGGTTGGCCCGCGCCTAGGCCGAGCAAGGACCCATGGAGTCGCCGCGGTCGAACGGACACCAGCAACTCGGCACCGTCTACTTGCTCCACTTCTCCGACCGGACGGCCGCAGGCCATCAGCACTACCTCGGCTGGACCACGGACCTACCGAAGCGTCTGGCACGCCACCGAGCAGGACGGGGTGCAGAGGAGACCAAAAAGGCTATTGACGAAGGGTTGAAGCTGAAACTCGCCCAATCATGGCGCGGCACCCTTGCCGACGAGCGCCGCGTCAAGGACGAACGGAAAGCAGTCAAGAGGAGCTTCGGCTGCCTTTGCCCTTACTGCCAAACGGGCGACGATCTGGCGGCCGACCTGGTTCGTGGCCTGGGTCCGCCGGAACTGCGAGTCCAGCATGTCGGGTCGCAGGCCGATTACGCTGCCGCGGATGTCCACCGAAGCTCCGGGCCCTCGTGACCACCTCATCACCCGCCTGCTAGAACGACGGCTCGCCGGCCTGGAGCCCGAGCTTCGCTCGGAGGAACCGCTCGATCCGGCCGAAGGGCCCGAGCGTTTGGCGCGGCACGCCATGGCGCAGCTCCAGCGCGATCTCGGTGGCGTCGAGACCGCCGAGGAGCAGGCCAAACGCCTCAACGGAATCCTGGAGGGGCTCGACGACGCCCGGGACGCCGAGCTCGAGCTGCCTCCACGCGTCCTCACCGGGATCAAGACCCGCTCCTCCCTCGGCGACCCGGTCCCCCTCCCGCCCCTTCCCGCCACGCCTCTCAGTCAGAGCGACCTGCTGATCAATGCCGAGGGTCAGCCCAACCTCGGCTCCGAGCTGCGAGCAGAGCTCGCGAGCGCCGAGTCAGTCGACCTGATCTGCGCCTTCATCATCTGGTCGGGGGTCCGCCATCTGCGCGACGCGCTCGCGGACGTCGTCGCCCGCGGCGGACGCATCCGCGTCGTGACAACGACCTACATGGGGGCGACCGAAAAGGGAGCGGTTGACGCGCTCGTGGCGCTCGGCGCAGAGGTCCGCGTGGCCTTCGACGCGCGTACGACCAAGCTCCACGCCAAGGCCTGGCTGCTTGAGCGGTCCTCTGGACTTAGCACTGCGTTCGTCGGCTCCTCGAACCTGTCCCACACTGCCCTGTTCGACGGGCTCGAGTGGAACGTGCGCCTGTCCGAAGTCGATGCGGAACACATCGTCGAGCGTGTTCGGATGTCCTTCGAGAGCCACTGGGCCTCGGAGAATTTCGAGGACTACGACCCGGCCCGCAACGGCGAAGCGCTCGAACAAGCCCTTCGTGAGCACAATCGCCGGTCACTCGGCGAGACCTCGACCGTGCAGATCGCGGGCCTCGATGTGCGCCCCTACCCGCACCAGCAGCGGATGCTCGACACGCTCACGCTGGAACGGGAGCGCCACGGCCGGCACCGCAACCTCGTGGTCGCCGCGACCGGGACCGGCAAGACCGTGGTTGCCGCGCTCGACTACAAGCAACTGCTCGCCGGGGCGAACAGCGAGGACCTTTCCCTCCTATTCGTGGCCCATCGCGACGAGATCCTCGAGCAGTCGATGGCGACCTATCGAGCCGTGCTCAAGGACGCCGCGTTCGGCGAGAAGCACGGCGGCGGCAAGATCGCGACCGGGCGGCACGTATTCGCGATGGTCCAGACACTCAGCCGCGCCGAGCTTGACCGCCTGGCGCCCGACGCGTTTGACGTCGTTGTCGTCGACGAGTTCCACCACGCCGCCGCGGCCACGTACGACCGCCTGCTCAACCATCTTGAGCCCAGGGAGCTGCTCGGCCTGACGGCGACCCCCGAGCGCATGGACGGCAAGGACGTCACGGAGTGGTTCGATCACCGGATTGCCGTCGAACTGCGGCTCTGGGAGGCGATCGACGAGGGCTTCCTCGTCCCGTTCCAGTACTACGGGATCGCCGACGGCACAGATCTGCGTGACCTCGAGTGGCGCCGTGGCGGCTACGCGGTGCAAGCGCTCTCGGACGTACTCACCGGCGACGACATCCGAGTTCGCCGGCTGCTGACTGGAATCGAGCGCATCGTGCTCGCCCCGGGCGCGATGAAGGCGCTCGGCTTCTGCGTTTCCAAGGAGCACGCACACTTCATGGCGCGGAAGTTCTGTGAGGCCGGTCTCGAGAGCGTCGCGCTGACCGGCGACGATCTGCCCGACGTGCGCCAGAAGGCGCTGCGCGACCTCGGCGCAGGCCGGCTGCGGTGCGTGTTCTCAGTCGAGGTGCTCGGCGAGGGCGTCGATGTGCCCGACGTCGACACCCTCCTGTTGCTCAGACCGACCGCCTCAGCGACCGTCTTCACTCAGCAACTGGGCCGCGGCCTGCGCCGCGCAGAGGGAAAGAGCCATCTCACGGTCTTCGATCTGATCGGCCAGCACCGGCGCGAGTTCAGCTTCGCCGAGCGCTTCAGCGCGATCGTGCGCCGCGACCGCCAGCCGATCGAGACGCAGGTGCGGGAGGGCTTTCCGTTCCTGCCGGCGGGCTGCACCGTGGACCTCGACAAGACCTCCGAGGAGATCGTCCTCGAGAACCTCAGGGCGGCAGTGCAGAGGACGCGCTGGCAGACGCTGGTCGGCGATCTGCGGGCGCATCGCGAGGTCGAGACGCTCGGGGAGTTCCTCGACGCCACGGGCCATCGCCTCGTGGACGTCTACAAGCAAGGACGCAGCTGGACCCAGCTACAACGGGACGGCGGTCGCGAAATCCCGAACGCACGCGACCCCGAGTTCGAGGCGCGGTGCCTGAAAGCGACTGGGCGGCTCACGCATGTCGACGATCGTGAGCGGGTCTCCTTCTACCGCGAGCTGCTCCAGGCGCCCCGCCCACCGACCCTGGAGCAGCTGGACGAGCGCCAGACACGGCTCGTGACCATGGTCGCGTGGGCGCTTGAGTCCGGATCGGGAGAACACGACTCCCTCGAAAGCTTCCTGGGCGCCCTCTGGCAGGAGCAGGCGATCCGCGCCGAGCTCGACCAGCTGCTTGACAGGCTCGACGCGAGCTCGAGCACCCTAGAGCTCCCGAGCGAGTTGCCGCCAGAGGTGCCGCTGACACTCCACGCCCGCTACACGCGCCGGGAGGTCATAGCTGCCGCCGGGCACGCCGGCGGAGTCAAGCACAAGGTCACGCAGGGCGGGGTGCTTTGGATGCCTGAGATCGAGGCCGACGCGTTCTTTGTCGATCTGCGCAAGGCCGAGCGGGACTACTCGCCCACGACCATGTACCGCGACTACGCGATCAACAGGACGCTCTTTCACTGGGAGTCGCAAAGTCGCCAGACACCGCAGCAGGACACCGTGCAGCGCTACATCCACCACCGCGAGCGGGGAACGCGGGTGCTGCTGTTCGTGCGAGAGCGAAAGCAAGGAGAGCTTGGGACAGCGCCGTTTTACTTCCTCGGGCCAGTGAGCTACGTCGATCACCGTGGCGAACGCCCGGTGTCCTTCACGTGGCGTCTCCCCCGCCCAATGCCCGAGGACCTCTTCGAGGTGGCCAGAAGCGTCGCGGTAGCGTAGGGCCGGGCCGCTCACACGGAGGTTGCATGCCATCGAGCGCCGCGCCCGGTTTCCGCGCCGCGATCAGCCTAAGATCGGCGGCCTCGGCCGCGCGCCAGCGCAGCTGCCGAGCCCCAGGCCTTGCATGTCTTTGTAGAGCCGCAGCTGAAGTCGATACACACGCTCAACGACATCCGGCCCGCCCGCCGGCACAAAGGCCAAGCTTCTGCCGGTTTCTCTGAGAAGCGCCGCACCATAACCGCTCGCTCGCTCCGCGGTTCGTGCCGCCGGAACTGCATCCGCGTGACGCGCGTCTATGCTGACCAGCTGGTCACGGAGTGTCCGTCGCCCGTGACCCACCGTGTCGGCTGCCGGTTGCCGGCCCGGGTGGATCGCCGATTCGCCACGCGAGCCGGGTGGTGTGTCGCCGTTGTCTGTGACGGCTTGCCGTGCTTGCACGTCCGCAGCGGACGGCGATCGAGACCGCAGCACTCGCTCGTTTGGATAGCCGCTCGGATGCCGCGGTCGGCGTGTGCGGTCTCAGCGACCAGCGTGTGCGGGCCGTGTGCGGTCGTCGCGCTCGGACGCCGTGTCCGCAGACCCGAAGTCGTCTGGGTCGCGGTCGCAAGAACCGCCTCCCCAAGCCGAACCCCGAAGTTAGGGCCGCCCCCAGCCCACCCCAGCATCCAACGACTAGCTAATCGGGGCGATCACCGCTGAGCTTCTGGGCTTTCTGCGCTGTAGGTTCGCCCGCGACGCAGAGTATCGGTACGGTCCTGTCCTATGGCGACCCGGACCTTGGACGCGGTCCTGAGCGAGGTATTCGAGGACGATGATCTCGAACGCGTCGCTTCCGCGGTTCGTGGCGGGAAGGCCGAGGACAACCTTCGGCGTCTTGGCCCGGCGTGGGAAGAGTGGGCCGACACGTGGACCCCGCCCTCGCTGCCCGTTGGGCACTTGTGCCCCTTCGCGTTCAACAACTGGAAAGGCTATGACGACACCGGGCTCGTCTCAGCATGGATGGAGCTCGCTCGGGCCGATCCCGTTCAGATCGACCAGCAAATTGTTCGTCACCTGTTGTACTGCCACAGCCTGGCGCTTCCCGATCCGCTGTTCCGCTCGCCGGACGGTGATTTCGTGTACGCGCGCTGGACAACGAGGGATGATCTCGCGACGACGATCGACACCGTCGGCCGTCTGGCTCCGCTGATCAGGCGAAACATCATCATCGTTGTGCCAAAGCAGTGCGGGCCGGTTCCCGAAGCCGCCCAGGCGATCGGAAGTAGGGGGGGCGACCTGTTCCCGCCGCCGCCTGAGGGGTGGCTGGTTCTCCCACAGCAGCAGGTCACAGCCCTAGACCTCGCGCAGCAACTCGGCAGCGCAGACGGAGCGCTCGATCCTTATCTCGCGAGCCCGGCGCACGCTCAGATCTTCCGAATGCTCGCCGAATCTGGTGATGCCGAGATACGACGGGTCCTCGACGACGCCGTGCCGGAGCCGTCCGCCGTGATGTTGCCCGAGGTTCTGCGGTGTCCCCTACCAGATCCGTTGAACATCTCCCTCGACGACGTCGTCGCGATTCGACGAGCCGGCGACTTCGACGGTTGGAGGAACTCACTTGCCGAAGGCGTGGAGCGCTTCACAAGGTACGTCGGCGACAACCCTCACCAGTGGCCACAAGCGGACGTCGCGCTCCGCAAGGAGATCTCGGCGAGCGTACAAGCGGGAGCGAGGCAGCTCGCGAAGGAACTCGGGTGGCCCAAGAGTCGGAAGGTAGACGTCGGCGTGAAACTGGTGCTGGGCTCGGGCACTATCGCCGCGGCGTTTGTCGCACCACCAGTCGCCGCGGCGATTGCGGCCACGGGTCTTGCCCCGACCCTCATGGGTCTGTGGTCGCGCTACCGATTCCGAGACGGCGCCTATGCCCGTCATGTCGCGGCGTTTGCGCCTGTGAAGCAGTAGTCGATGTACCCCGTTCGCGCGAGTCCTCTGCATGGCACCTCGTGGTCGCAGCTTCCCCGGCCTGACTCTTCTCACAGGCCAGAGGGTGCGAGTAACGAGTAACGTCCGCATTCCCGAAGCCTCTCTGGGTCTAAGCCCCACCCGAGCGGAGCTTGGTGTGCGGACCGCCCACGAAGCCGGAGTGGGCGGTTTCGTGGGCGGTCCCGGCCGAAACCGCCTCGCCGCATGCACCGAGGCAGGCGGCGGCCGGATCGCCGCAATCCCGATCCCCAGAGCCGATCTCTGCGGCAAGGGCCCACCCCCGCCCCCTCCAACAACCAACAGCCTTCTAATCGGGGCGCCCGGATTCGAACCGGGGACCTCACCGACCCGAACGGTGCGCGCTACCAGGCTGCGCCACGCCCCGACGCACCGGGAGTATCACACACGGGGCTGGGCGATATGGTCGCCCGATGCCAGCCACCGTCGCGGAGATCCTCGTCGAGGCCGACAGGCTGCTTCAGCCGGATCGCTTCCAGGACTACTGCCGCAACGGGCTGCAGGTGCCCGGTCCGAACGAGGTCCGGACGATCGCGACTGGCGTGTCCGCGCAGGCCGAGCTGTTCGAGCGCGCCGCCGACTTGGGTGCCCAGCTGCTGGTGGTGCACCATGGCCTGTTCTGGGGGTCGGGCGTCCTGGCCATCGACGAGAGCCTCAAGCGCCGCCTGGAGATCCTCTTCTCGGCCGGCATCGCCCTGGCGGCCTACCACCTGCCGCTGGACGCCCACCCGGAGATCGGCAACAACGCCCTGCTCGGACGGGAGCTGGGGGCAGAGGGCATGGAGCCCTTCGGCTCGCACCGGGGCGAGACGATCGGGTTCCTGGCCAGCCTCCCCGGCGCCGGCCTCCCAGCCCAGGAGCTGTTCGACCGGGTCAAGGGCATCACGGGCAGCGAGCCCCTCGTCCAGGGCGCAGGACCCGAGCTGATCTCCCGTGTGGCGATCGTCTCCGGGGCCGGCTCGGACTACATCCAGGAGGCCGCCCAAGCTGGCGCCCAGGCTCTCCTGACAGGCGAGCCCGCCGAGCGCGTGATGGCCAGCGCGAGGGAGCTGGGGCTCCACGCGATCGCCGCCGGCCACTACGCGACCGAGACGCTCGGTGTGCGCGCCCTGGGCGATCATCTGGCCGCCCGCTTCGGGCTCGAGCACGTCTTCATAGACGTGCCCAATCCGGTTTAGGCCAGCCAGCCAAACGGACCCCCCCAAACGTCTAACATCCTGTGTCAGGTTTCCAAGGATCGAGAGGGGATTAGAGATGGAGGCAGCGACCAGCACGGGGGCGAAGACGATCGCCGACCTTGTCCCTCGCGCGGCCGCCGAGTTCGGCGAGCGCGTCGCCATCCGCTACAAGCGCGAGGGCTCCTGGCACGACATGAGCTACACGCGGCTCGGTGAGATCGTCAACGAGATCGGCCTCGGCCTGATCGACGTCGGGCTCCAGGCCGGCGAGCGGATCTGCATCCTCGGCAACACCCGCCCCGAGTGGAGCTACGCAGACCTGGCCGCGACCTCGGCCGGCCTGGTGGTCGTCCCGATCTACCAGACCAACTCCCCCGAGGAGTGCCTGTGGGTCATCTCCGACTCCGAAGCCTGCGCGATCGTCTGCGAGGACGAGGAGCAGCTGGCCAAGATCGTCGAGATCAAGGACCAGGTCCCGAACCTGCGCACTGTGATCGTGATCGACCCGCCCGCTGCGGCTGCGGGCAACGGCTCGGATCCGGGCGAGCAGGCACTGGGCGCGATCCCGCTCGAGGAGGTCGCAAGGCGCGGTCGGGGTCGCTCGCTCGACGAGCTCGAAGCGCGCCGCGCGGCCGTCAGGGGCGATGACTCCTTCACCTTCATCTACACCTCCGGCACGACCGGCCCGCCCAAGGGCTGCGTGCTGAGCCACGGCAACTACGCCGCGATCATCGACATGGTCGGCGAGGCGGGCGAGATCCAGGGCGACGAGGTCATCTACCTCTACCTGCCCCTGGCCCACTCCTTCGCGCTGCTGATCCAGCTGGCCGTCTTCGACCTCGGCGGGACCCTTGCCTACTTCGGCGGGGACACCAAGGAGATCATCCCCGAGCTGCAGGAGGTCAAACCGACCTACCTGCCCTCGGTGCCCCGGGTGTTCGAGAAGATCTACACCCTCGCCCACGGTGCCATACAGGCGATGGAGCCCCAGGAGCGCGAGCAGGCAGAGCAGGCGATCGCGCTGGGCGTGAAGGTCCGCGACATGGTCAACCGCGGCGAAGAGGTGCCGGCCGACGTGCAGAAGGCCTTCGATCAGGCCGACGAGCGGCTGTTCGCCAACGTGCGGGCGATCTTCGGAGGCCGGGTGCGCCACGCCACCAGCGGCGCTGCGCCGATCGCCAAAGAGATCCTCGAATTCTTCTGGGCCTGCGGCGTGCCGGTGCTGGAGGGCTACGGGATGACCGAGACCGCCACCGCTGCGACGACCTCGACGGTGGCAGAGCACCGCTTCGGCACCGTCGGGCGGGCGTTGCCGGGGGTCGAGCTGAGGATCGCCGACGACGGCGAGATCCTGGTCAAAGGACCCAACATCTTCCAGGGCTACCACAACCGCTCAGAGAGCGGCTTCGGCACGGTCGAGAACGGCTGGCTGCACACGGGCGACCTGGGCTCGATCGACGAGGACGGCTACCTGTCGATCACGGGCCGCAAGAAGGACATCATCATCACCGCCGGCGGCAAGAACCTGACGCCGGCGAACATCGAGAACGACCTGAAGCAGAGCCGCTGGATATCCCAGGCGGTGATGCACGGCGACCAGCGGCCCTACCCGGTCGTCCTGATCACGCTGGATGAGGAAGAGATGCAGGTCTTCGCCCGCGAGCACGGGCTGCCAGAGGACGTCCCCTCGCTCAGCCGCGAGCCCGCCGTGCGCGAGTTGATCCAGGCCGAGATCGACCGGGCCAACTCCAAATACGCCCAGGTCGAGCAGGTCAAGAAGTTCTGCATCCTCGACCACGACCTCTCCCAGGCGACCGGCGAGCTCACGCCGACGCTGAAGGTCAAGCGCAACGTGGTCAACCAGATGTACGCCAACGTGTTCGACTCGCTCTACACCGGCTGACCGGCGGGCGAGCGGAGACAGACTGACGATGCGCACCGATCCGTCAGACAACGGCGGCCTGTTCGTCGGCCGCCGCCCCGGCACCGCTCCGATTCACTACCGCGACACGCCCGAGCGCGGCGGCGAGCTCCGCCAGCGGGTCGACGGCTCGCTGGCCGGCGGGCTGCTTGCCGGGATGATCTTCTTGAGCCTGCTCTGCTGGGGGCCGATCCCGATCGCCTGTCTGTGGATCGGCTCGCAGGTCAATTACCTCACCGGCAACGTCAGCTTCGGCATCCTGGCCGCCTTCGCGGCGCTGTTCGCGCTGCTGTTCGGCGCGCTGGCGCTGCTGCGCCGCCTGGACAACGCCTGGATCCTCGTCCGCCGCGCCGCCGGCCACGACCAGCGCACCGGCTGCCTGGGACGGATCTTCGGCACCACCGCCGTGATCTGCGGCGCAGCCTTCGCCTTCTGGTTCCTGGTCATCCACGGTCCCGGCTCGAGCACCTTCTCGGGCAACTCGGGGGCGTGATCTGCCCGCACCCGGCGGGATCGCCGGTGGAGGCGATCTTTACGGCCCGCTGCTAGAACGAGCCCATGGGCTTGCTGGACTACTATCGCCAGTTCGAAGGTCTCTCCGAGGAGGAGGTCAACGCAGGTCTGCGCGAGGAAGCGGCCGAGCGGCGCCGCAAAGCGCTGACCCGCGTCGAGACGCTTGACCTGTCCCACACCACCTCGCCTGAGCTGCCCCACCCCCGGATCGTCAACGCGATCACCTTCGTGGCCCGGCGCGGCCTGCACCACTACCCGCACCTGCGCGGCACCGACCTGCGCAACGAGCTGGCCGAGCGCCATGGCGTGGAGGCGGAGCGTCTCGTGCTGGGCAATGGCGCGGCGGAGCTGCTCAGCGCCGCCACCCGGGCGCTGATCGCCCCCGGTCAGCGCCTGCTGACGCGCTGGCCCTCCTACCCCCTGTACCCGCTGATGGCCCGGCGCGCCCACGGCCAGGCGGTGAGGGTCACCGGCGACGTGCAGGCGCTGCTGGAGGCCGCCCGCCACCCCGACGTCCGCGCGATCGCGCTGGCCAGCCCCAACGATCCCACCGGCGAGCTGCTGGGCGCCTCGGCGCTCGAGCAGCTGCTCGGGGGGCTGCCCGAGGGCGTCGCTGTGCTGCTCGACGAGGCGCTGGTCGAGTTCTCAGACGCCCAGCCCACCAGCACGTCGCTGGCGCTCCTGGCCGAGCATCCGCGCCTCTTGGTCTTCCGCAGCTTCTCCAAGGCCTGGGGGCTCGCGGGGCTGCGCATCGGGTACGTGATCGGCGGACCCGGCTCGGCTGAGCTGCTCTCCGAGCTCGAGCCCGACCTCGGCGTCTCGGAGCTCTCACAGGCCGGCGCACTGGAGGCGCTTCGCAGCTGCACCGAGACGGTCGGCCGCCGGATCGCGGCGATCCGCGAGGAGCGCCCCCGGGTCGCTGCCGCCCTGCGCGAGCTGGGCTTCGAGGTCACCGACAGCCAGGCGAACTTCCTGTGGGCCGCCCACCCGGCCATGAGCGGAGCCGAGCTGGCAGCCCGACTGGCCCAGACCGGCGTGCTGGTCGCGGCGGGCGACGCGCTGGGCGAGCCTCAGCACGTGCGCATCGCCCTGCGGTCCAAGGTCGCGGGCGACCGGCTGCTGGACGCGATCGGCAAAGCGCTCTAAATCGCCGCCCGCGTCGGGCGCCGGGAGCCCGCAGGCGACGCTCAGCCTCCCGAGCCGGCCTGGCGAAGCAGCGCCCCGGTCGTGCCTTCCAGGATCTTGCGCCAGGCGCTGACCTCACCCACCTCCTCGTCGAAGTGGGCCACCACCTGGCGAACGCGCTTGGCGGAGATGTCCAGCCCGTGGCGCTCGGCCACGGCCTGGTAGCGGTCGTATTCGCCGGCCAGCTGCTTGGTCACCGACTCGAAGCCGTGGCGGGCGATCTCGACGCGCGAGGTGAAGCTCATCATCGACGTCTGGAACATCAGTTCGTCGGTCGGTTCGGGCTCGATCAGGACGATGTCCACGCCGGGGTAGCGAGCCTCCCAGCCCTTGGCCAGTTCGTGAAGGCGCTGGTGGGCGACCAGCTTGAAGACCTGATAGCCGATCTGCGCGAAGCCCATGTCCGACACCCGCCGGGGTCGCTTGCCGCGCAGCGTGCTGATGGTGCTGGAGAAGTCGTTGACGAACGGCACGATCGGGTTGATCACGACGACCAGCTTGGCCCCCGCCTGGACGGCCAGATCGAGATTCGTCGTGGAGACGATCCCGCCGTCGATCAGCTCGCGATCGCCGACCTGGACGGGGCAGTAGACCATCGGCAGGGCGCCCGAGGCGCGTACGGCCGTGGAGATCGGGACGTCGTCCATCCCCTCCACACCGAAGACCACCCGCTCACACGTGTCCAGGTCGGTCGCGGTGAGGTACAGCTCGCAGTCCAGGTTCCGGAAGTCGTCGCTGCGGCCGGGTTCGGAGAGGACCTCCTTGAGGTAGTTCTCGATCCCCGCGCCCGTGTAGAGGCCCGACGGCAGCACGTCGGCCAGTCCCAGGACGAGATCCATCGCCGATGTCGCGCCGCGCTGGGTGACCAGCTGGCGGACCATCGAAAGGGCGCGCAGCGGCGTCGTGGCGGCCTTGCGGGCGAACTCCACGATGTTGGGCCGCAACAGGTCGCCGATGTCGATGTCCTTGAAGGCCGGCGTGCCCGTGCGGGTGACGACCCGCATCATCTCCTCGGGGGTGACGCCGTTGGCCGCGAGCGCCGCGATGAAGGAACCCGCCGAGGTGCCGACGTAGACGTCGAAGTTGTTGACCGTGCTGTTGGTCGCGAGCAGGTCCAGCGCGCGCAGGGCGCCAATCTCGTAGACCCCGCCCGTGAAGCCACCTCCGCCGAGCACCAGCGCGGTCTTGTCCCGCCTTGGACGCCTTCGCCGATCGATCGATGCGGGCCGTCCCACGCCTCGTGCGGCGACGCCGCGCGACCGGGGCTTGCCTGCCGACTCCGCCTTCTTCAGGCTCGGTTCCAGCTTGACAACCTTGCCCATCACCAACATTCTAGGGCCGAGTGCCACTGAAACGCCTCGGCATGATGCTGATTCCGCTGTGCGGAATCCTGCTCCTGGGCCTGTTCTCCGCCGTCGCCGTCGCCGCGCCGGGCGGTCTGGCTGGCCTTCAGGCCGACCTCGGCAACCAGCTGACGCTCGCTGGGGGCGCCGACGGGGGCTATGTCTACGACATCACCGCCAAGCAGACCCTGTTCTCCAGGCGGGCCACGACGCCGCGGGCCCCCGCCTCGGTCGAGAAGCTCTACACCGCCACGGCTGCCCTGGAGCGGATGGGCCCCCCGGCGCGCCTGACGACAGCCGTCTACGGCGTGGGGCATCTCGCGCCAGGCGGCGTCTGGGAAGGCAG
The DNA here is from genome assembly GCA_963760785.1 of uncultured Solirubrobacteraceae bacterium. Lineage (GTDB taxonomy): Bacteria > Actinomycetota > Thermoleophilia > Solirubrobacterales > Solirubrobacteraceae > Palsa-744. The sequence continues at coordinate 136,293 of CAVXEL010000006.1, forward strand.
CATCTACCTCAGAGGCGGCGGCGACCCGACCCTGGGGACGGGCTCGTTCATCGCCCGCACCTACGGCGGCACGGGCGCGAACGTAGCGTCCCTGGTCAACCAGCTCGTGCGGGTCCAGGGCATCCATCACATCACCGGCTCGGTCGAGGGGGACGAGAGCTTCTTCGACGCCCGCCGCGGCGAGCCCTCCAGTGGCTATGCCCCCGACCCCTTCCTCGAAGGGACCCTCAGCGGCCTGGCCTTCAACCGCGGCGACGCGGCCGGGCAGCACGGGCCTCACGCCCCCGCCGCCTACGCAGCCCGGGCGCTGTGGGCGGCGCTCCGGTCCCGTGGCGTGGCGATCGACGGCCGCAGCGGCGCCGCCGGCACGCCGCCAGGGGCGGTGCCGCTCGCCGCGCTGCCCTCGCCGACGCTGGCCCAGCTGCTCGGCCTGATGCTTCCGCCGTCGGATAACTTCTTCGCCGAGACGCTCGTCAAGGACATGGGCGCCCTGTTCGCCGGCGCGGGCACGACCGCTGCCGGGGCCACCGTCGTGGCCGGCACGATCTCCGCGATGCTCGGCTTCACGCCGCGCATCGTCGACGGCTCGGGGCTGTCCCGCGCCGACCGGACGTCCCCCTACCAGGTCGTCGACCTGCTGGCTCGCCTGGCCGGCACCCCGATCGGCGCGGTGCTGCGCGAACACATGGCCGTCGCGGGACGCACCGGCACGCTGGAACAGCGCATGCGGGGCACTGCCGCCGCGGGGCGCTGCCAGGGCAAGACCGGCACGCTGACAGGGGTCTCGAACCTCGTCGGCTACTGCCAGTCGGCCGACGGCCACCTGCTGGCCTTCGCCTTCTTCACCGACGGGATCCCGATCGAAGAAGCCCACGTCTTCCAGGACCACATGGCGATCACCGTCGCCGACTACTGATCCCGTCCCCGGCGACCTGTTCAAGTAGCCCGGGCGGGCCGCCGAATAGGACACCATGCCGCGACGAACCCTCAGCCGCGGAGCGATCGGGCTCCTCGCGCTCGCGGCGGCCTGCTCGATCTGCGGTTGCGGAACGGGCTCTGAAGCTCCCGCGACGGCGGCCTCGCCGGTCGAACAGGTCCACCAGTTCGTCGAGCAGGTGAGCGCCGAAGGCGGCGAATCGGCCGTGGAAGAGCTGCGGGAACGCCGCCAGGAATACGAAGAAGCCCAGCAGGAACGCGAAGAAGATCCCCAGAGCTCAGAACAGGCACAGGCCGAAGGCGCCGAAGCCCGCGACGCGCTCGCCGCGCACGAAGAAGAGCAGCAAGCGGCCGAAGAACCGGCCGCGGGCGGCGAAGGCGCCCCCGGCCGGGTGCTGCGCGAAGGCTGACCTCAGAGCCGTCCAGCCTGGCTAGCCGTCGAGCAGCTTGCGAAGGCCGGCCTCGTCGAGCACCTTCACGCCCAGGCGCTCCGCCTTCTCGAGCTTGGAGCCGGGGCTCTCGCCCGCCACGACGTAGTCGGTCTTCTTCGATACCGACCCCGTCACGCGCCCCCCCGCAGCGGCGATCCGCTCGGTGGCGTGCTCGCGCGACCAGTCCGGCAGCGTCCCGGTCAGCACCACGGTCCTCCCCGCCAGGGGCCCCTCCGATGGCGGCGGGCCCTCTTCTTCGAAGCGAAGACCCAGAGCACGCAGGTCCTGGATCAGGCTACTCATGCGCTCGTCGGCCAGCTGGGCTCGGATCGAGGCGGCCATCTTCTCCCCGACGCCCGGGATCTCGGCGATCCGCTCCTCGTTGGCGGCCAGCAGCGCATCGATGTTCCTGAAGCCCTGCGCCAGGTTGCGTCCGGTGACCTCGCCGACCTCCTCGATCCCGAGCGCGAAGAGCACCCGGGCGAACGGACGCTGCTTGGAGGCCTCGATCGCGCTCACCAGGTTGCGGGCAGAGAGCTCGCCGAACCCCTCGAGCTCCATCAGCTGCTCCTCGGTCAGGCGGTAGAAGTCGCCCGCCGTGCGCACCAGGCCGCGCTCCTGCAACAGCGCCACCTGCTTCTCCCCCAACCCGTCGATGTCCATCGCCCCGCGCGAGACGAAATGCTTGAGCAGCTGCCAGGCCCTGGCGGGGCAGTCGCGGTTGGGGCACTGGGTGAAGATGCTCTGCGGCGTCTTGACCGTCGGCGTGTCGCAGAACGGGCAGCGGGCCGGCGGCCGGGGCAGCGGCGGGCGCCGCTTGCTCTCCGCCACGTGGGGCGCTGGCGAGACGACCTGCGGGATGACGTCACCCGCCCTGACGACGATCACCTCCTCGCCGGCCCGGATGTCCTTGCGGACGATGTCCTCCTCGTTGTGCAGGGTGGCCAGCCTGATCGTGACCCCGCCCACCTCGACCGGCTCCAGCACCGCGTAGGGACGCAGGTCGCCGAACTTGCCGACGTTCCACATCACCTTCTGGAGCGTCGTGATGGCCGTCGTCGGCGGGAACTTCCAGGCGACCGCCCAACGCGGGTCGCGCCCGACCGAGCCGAGCCTGCGCTGCAACTCGAGCTGGTCGACCTTCACGACCGCGCCGTCGATCTCGAAATCGAGCTCACCCCGGCGCCGCTCCCACTCCAGGCACTGGGCGATCACCTCGTCCTCGCCGGCCAGCTGCCTGATGCCGGCATTGACCCGGAAGCCGTGGTCGCGCAGCCACTGCAGGCCCTCCGCGTGCGTCTCGAACGACAGCCCCTCGGTCACCCCCACCTGGTAGCACCAGATCGACAGCGGACGCTTGGCGGCGTCGGCCGGGTCCAGCTGGCGGATCGTTCCCGCAGCCGAGTTGCGGGGGTTCATGAAGGTCGATTCGCCCGCTTCTGCGCGGCGCTCGTTGAGCGCCGTGAAGTCCCGCAGCGACATGTAGACCTCGCCCCGCACCTCCACCAGCGCCGGCGCGTCGTGGATCCGCAGCGGGATCGCGCCGATCGTGCGCAGGTTGTGGGTGACGTCCTCCCCGATCTCGCCGTTGCCCCGGGTGGCGCCCTGCTCGAGCACCCCGTCGCGGTAGAGCAGGCTGATGGCAAGGCCGTCGATCTTCGGCTCCACCACGAAGTCGAAGCTCGGGTCGGCGATCCCCTCGCGGGCGAGGTGGTTGCGCATCCGCTCCACCCACGCCCGCAGCTCCGCCTCCGAGCGGACGTTTCCCAGCGAGAGCATCGGCTCCAGGTGGCGCACCTTCTCCAGCCGGCCCACCGGCTCGCCTCCCACCCTTCGCGTCGGCGAGTCGGGGGTCGCCAGGGAGGGGTGCTCACGCTCGATCCCGCGCAGCTCGTCGAGCAGCCGGTCGTAGATGTCGTCGGTGATCTCGGGGTCGTCGAGGACGTAGTATCGGTAGGCGTGGTGCTCCAGCTGCTCGCGCAGCTCCCTGGCGCGCTCGATGACCTGCGGGGCGGGCTCCTCCGAGCCGGTGGCGGCGAGCGGCTCCGCGCTCACGGGGCCGTGTCGGGCGCGAGCGGCTCGAGCAGGCCCTCGAGATCGAAGCGACGCAGCGCCTCGAGGCTCGCATGGTCGGTGAGATCGAAATGGATCGGCGTGACCGCGATCCTGCCGGCGTGGACCGCCGCCAAGTCTGTCCCTGGCTCGTCGTGGAAGCCCGGGTAGGCGCCGTAGATCCAGTAGCGCCGCCGATGCTCCTCCTCGCTCTCGAGCTTCAGCTCGTCGCGGTAGATCCGCTTGCCGAGGCTCGTGACCTCCACCCCGCTCGGCTCGCCCGCCGGCACGTTGACGTTCAGCAGCGTGCGTGAGGGCAGCGGAACGTCCTCGATCCGGCTCACCAGCGCGGCCACGAACGAGGCGGCGATCTCGAAGCCGAAGCCGCCGTCGAAGTTGTAGTCGAGGTTGCGAGCCCCCGACTGCTGGGAGACGGCGATCGCCGGCAGTCCCAGCACGACGCCCTCGAGCGCCGCGGCGACCGTGCCCGAGTAGGTGATGTCGTCGCCCAGGTTCGCCCCGTGGTTGATCCCCGAGACGACCAGCTGGGCCTCGAAGTCCTCGATCAGGCCGAGGCTGGCCAGGCGCACGCAGTCCACCGGGGTGCCGTCCGTCGCGTAACCGCTGGTCCCGTCGGCGAACGGCACCTCCTCGACCCACAACGGCCTGCGCGTGGTGATCGAGCGGGCCATCGCCGAGCGGTTGCCGTCGGGCGCGATCACCGCCAGGCGCACCCCATCGAGCTCGGCCAGCGCGCGGCGCATGGCCTGCAGGCCTTCGGCCTCGATTCCGTCGTCGTTTGTCAGCAGCACGTTGAGCATCCGCAGACCAGCATAGGGGTCGCTCCGGCCCCCGGGGGTGAAGATATGCTGTTTCCAATGGGCGGAATGAGGGGGCGGCGGGGGAGGTTCGGCGCGCGACGGCTGACGCTCATCGCGAGTCTCGCGGCGGTCCTCCTCTACGGCCTGCCTGCCACCGGCGGCGTCGCCGCGAGCCCCACCGACCGGGCCGCCACGGACGCCTACCTGACGGCCACCTACACGCTCTACCGAGCGATCCTCGCCGATGAGCCGCGCTCCAAGGTCGCGGCCGAAACACTGCTCGCGAGGTTCGGACACGAATGCCCCGGGGTGCTGGCGGCGGCGCCGCAGGAATCCGGCGGGACAACGTCCAAGTCGCTCGGCCCGCGGGCCAGGGGAGAAGCCGATCGGCAGGTCGAGCAGCTGGCGGCGCTGCGCTTCGAGCTGAGCGGGTCGCTGCTGGCGGCCATCTACGGACCCGACCGGCCGGCGCTCAGCGCCTGGGCGCAAACAGTCCGCGGCCTGAGGTGGAGCAATCCGCGCCTGGCGTCGCTCGTCGCCAGCTCGAGCGCCGTGCTCGAAGAAGAGAGCTCCTACCCGGTCAGCGACGTCTGCGCGGACATGAGGGCCTGGGTCGCCAGCGGATACCGCCGGATCACCGCAACGACCAAGGAATACGAAGCTCGCTTCTTCGCGCTCCTGCGCCGGGCGTTCGCGGCTGGCGGCCTCTCGCCGACCGGGGTGCAGAGCCTGCTGGAGCGCTATGAGGACCGGCGCGGCCGGGCCCTCGCGCGAGGGCTTGCGGCGCTCGAGCTGAGGCTCAGCGACGGTCGCGGGCCGATCCGATCCGTCAAACTGCATCCCGGCCGCCTGCTGGGGCTCAAGGAAGAAGAAGAACCCCCCGAACGGACTCGGGGGACGATCGTCGGCAGCGGCGTGACGGCCGCGGGCGGGAGCTACGTGATCCGGATCGAACGTGGCCCTGCTGCGCTCGGCGCGAACTGTCGTTGGGTGCCGTCTGTCGAATACAGCTCCCCCTCGGCGGGCTTCAGTGGCTTCAGCGTCAGCTCGTCCTCCTCCTCGAACGGGTGCACGCCGGCCGGGCGGCCGGGGCCTGCGCCGGTCTCCTGCGAACAGGGCCTGCTGACGGTCGAATACAGAACGACCGCCGCCGTCCGCCGCGTCCGTCTGGCGCTGAGCGACGGGCGGACGATCACCTCGTCGGTCGCGCCGATCCCACAACGCCTGGGCGGCCCGGCGGGGTTCTACTACGAGGCCCTGCGGGGACCCTGGCCGGTGCCGGTCTCGCTGACCGAGCTGGACCGGGACGGCCATACGCTGAGCGTGGTGCGCCTGCGGGCACCGCGTGACTGCCGACAGCCGCCCGAACCGGTCTCGCTGGAACTCGCACACGGACAGGCTCCCGACGGCTCGCCGTTCGCGATCGTCGGGACCAGCTTCCGCTCCGGCCCGCACGGCCAATTCCTACTGCGGCTCTCGGACCAGACCCGCACGACCGGCGAGGAACCGCATGGACAGGCGGCGAAGATCCTCTCCTGGAGGATCGGGGCATCCTGCGCACCGAGCCAGCATGGGATCGTCTATGGGGTTCTGGCGGCCCCCGGCGACACGGTCCTCGCACGGACGCCCACGGGACTCCTTGCGCTGAGCGGCGCGCCGATCCCCGCGCGGCTGCACGCCGGTGGCTCGCTCGTCTACGGCGCCTTCGCTGCGATCCCGAGCGAACTGGTCGTCCTGGACGCCGCCGGCCGGACGGTCTACAGCAAGAGCCTGCTCGCGCAGGATGCCGAACACCACGAATACTGCGAAGGCTACGCCGAACCCTGAGTCTCGCCTGGGGTGGCTGAGTCGCCATAGGCGACGCTCGCCAGCGCCAGCCCGTGCGCCGGCGCCGTGCTCCCGGCCTCTGAGCGGGGCCGCCCGTCGAGCAGCGCTGCGAACTCCTCGACGCTGATCCGTCCCCGGGCGACTTCGAGCATCGTCCCGACCAGCGCGCGGTTCATGTGGCGCAGGAACATGTCCGCCTCGATCCAGAACTCCAGCAGATCGCCGTCGATCAGCCACTGCGCCCGCGAGACACGGCAGTGGAACCAGCGATGCTCGGTTTCCTTGGGGGTGAAGGCGGTGAAGTCGTGGCGACCCATGAGCGCCCCGGCGCAGGCCTCGAGCGCCTCACGGTCCACCGGGCCGGTCCACCAGTAGGAGCGGGTCCGCTCGAAGACGCTGCGTGTCCGACGGGCCAGCACCCGGTAGCAGTAGGTTCGCGTCAGCGCGTCGTGGCGCGCGTCGAACCCGGCCGGGGCGGGCTCGGAGGCGAGGACGGCCAGGTCGGCTTCGAGCAGGCCGTTCAGGCGCAACGGGTCCACGGCCTCGTGCGCGTAGCTGGCCACCTGGCCCCAGGCGTGGACGCCCCGGTCGGTTCGGCCCGCGACGGTCAGGGCCAGCGGGGCGCCATCGACCCCCGTCGGCCCGAGGATCGTCTGCAGGGCCCGCTCGAGCTCGCCCTGCACGGTCCGCTCACCCGGCTGGCGCGCCCAGCCGGCGAAGCCCGTTCCGTCGTACTCGATGGTGAGCTTCGTGACCATCACCCGCGGCGGCCTCTGCCGAGGGGCGCGGGCGGCTCAGACGAGCTCGAGGAAGACCATTTCGGTCGCGTCGCCCGCACGCTGACCGATCTTGAGGATGCGCGTGTAGCCCCCCGGCCGCGTCGCGTAGCGGGGCGCGACCTCGACGAACAGCTTGTGGACCGCGAACTTGTCCTGAGCCAGCGTCGCCAGCGCCTGACGGCGGGCGTGCAGGTCGCCCCGCTTGGCGAGCGTGATCAGCTTCTCGACCTCCGGCTTGACCGCCTTGGCCTTGGCTTCGGTCGTCTTGATCCGCTCGTGCTCGATCAGCTCCTTGCTGAGGTTCATCAGCAGCGCCTTGCGATGCGCCGAGTCACGGCTGAGCTTGTTTCGTGTCTTCTTGTGTCTCATAGGGTCGGGAGTGTAATGATCGAAGTCACGCGAGCCACCTGCGGCGGCCGGGCGTGACTTCGCTCATCACACCCCCTCCAGGCAGATGTCACCGCCGGGGCCGCCGTTCGCCTCTGCGTCGTGGTCAGTCCTGGCGGAGGTTCAGACCTCGCGCGTGGAGGGTTTCGATGACCTCGTCGATCGACTTTTTGCCGAAGTTGGGGATCGCGTTCAGCTCGGCCTCGGACTTGGAGATCAGGTCGCCGACCGTCTGGATGCCGGCCCGCTTCAGGCAGTTGTACGAGCGCACGCCCAGCTCCAGCTCCTCGATCAGGATGCCCCACTCCTCGCCCTGCAGCGCCGCCTGGGGGCCGCCGCCGACGGCCAGCCCGTGGCCGTCCAGCTGGCCGCCCGGCGCCGCGCGCAGCTCCTGGATGCGATCGGCGTCGGTGAAGATGGCCAGCTGGGAGATCAGCAGCTCGGCCGCCTCGCGCAGCGCCGCCTGGGGGTCGATCGAGCCGTCCGTCTCGATGTCCAGGGTGAGCTTGTCGAAGTCGGTCTTCTGCCCGACGCGGGCCTGCTCGACGGCGTACGCCACGCGCCTGACCGGCGAGAAGATCGAGTCGATCGGGATCACGCCGATGGGCTGGTCGGAGGACTTGTTCTCCTCAGCCGGGCGGTAGCCCCGGCCACGACCGATCGTCATGTAGAGCTCGAGCTTGGTTTTCTTCTCGAGCGTGGCGATGTGCAGGTCGGGGTTGAGGATCTCCACGCCCGCGGGCAGGTCGATGTCCTTTGCCGTGATCTCGCCCGGGCCGGTGACGACCAGGGGCGCCTCGACCTCGCTGGCGTCGGAGTGCATGCGGCAGACCACGCCCTTCAGGTTGAGCACGATGTCGGTGACGTCCTCCTTGACGCCCGAGATCGTCGAGAACTCGTGGGCCACGCCCTCGATGCGCACGCTCGTGACGGCGGCACCGGCCAGCGAGGAGAGCAGAACGCGGCGCAGCGAGTTGCCGAACGTGTAGCCGAAGCCGCGGTCGAGCGGCTCGATCGTGAACGTTCCTCTGTTCTGCTCCACCGACTCGCTTGTGATCCGGGGGATTTGGAAGTCGAGCATGAGAGTCCTTACGTCGTTTTGGTGTCGTGCCGGCGTCGGGGGAGCACCGGCCTACAAACGCCGCCGCCCAGCGGGACGGTGGCTTCAGAAGTCGCTTCTACTTCGAGTACAGCTCGACGATGAGCTGCTCCTGCACCGGCGCGGCGACCTCGCGCCGCTCCGGCTTGCGCAGCACCTTGGCCGTCAGCGACTCGTGATCGGCCTGCAGCCACGCGGGGATCTGTCCGGTGAGCTCGGTGGCGTCTCTGACCACCTGGGTCGCAGACGTGTCCGCCTTGATCGCGATCACGTCACCCGGCCGCACCTGGTAGCTGGGGATGTTCACCCGCCGGCCATTGACCGTCCAGTGGCCATGGCGGATCAGCTGGCGCGCCTGGCGGCGCGAGGCCGCGAAACCGAGACGCACCAAGACGTTGTCGAGACGGCACTCCAGCAGCGCCAGGAGGTTCTCACCGGTGATGCCCGGCTGCCGCGAAGCCTTCTGGTAGTAGCCGCGGAACTGCTTCTCCAGGACGCCGTAGTAGCGGCGCGCCTTCTGCTTCTCGCGCAACTGGACGCGGTACTCGCTCTGTTTGAGGCGCCCGCGGCCGTGCTCGCCCGGCGGGTAGGAGCGCCGCTCGACGCCGCACTTGTCCGTCAGGCAGCGCTCGCCCTTCAGGAACAGCTTCTGTCCCTCGCGGCGGCACTGCTTGCACTGCGGGCCGGTGTCACGAGCCATCTCAGACCCTCCGCCGCTTGCGGGGGCGGCACCCGTTGTGCGCCTGGGGCGTGACGTCCTTGACGCCCGTGACCTCCAGGCCGGCGGCCTGCAGCGAGCGGATGGCCGTCTCGCGGCCCGAGCCGGGTCCCTTGACGTAGACCTCGACTTTCTGCAGGCCCTGTTCCAGGCCCTTGCGGGCGGCCGCGTCGGCGGTCACCTGCGCGGCGAACGGGGTCGACTTCCGCGACCCCTTGAAGCCGGCGCCGCCGGCGGACTCCCAGGCGATGACGTTGCCCGTCGTGTCGGTCAGCGAGACGATCGTGTTGTTGAACGACGTCTTGATGTGCGCCTGCCCGACGGGGATGTTCTTTTTCGGCTTGCGGCGGCCGCGCGCGCGTTTGGGAGCAGGCGGCATTACTTCTTGCCGGCTTTCTTCTTACCGGCGACCTGCATGCGCTTGGGCCCCTTGCGGGTGCGGGCGTTGGTCTTCGTCTTCTGTCCTCGCACCGGCAGGCCCCTGCGGTGGCGCAGGCCGCGGTAGCAGCCGATGTCCTGCAGCCGTTTGATGTCCTGGAGGCGCTCCCTGCGCAGGTCGCCCTCGACGGTCAGGCCGTCGTCGATCGCGTCGCGCAGCTTGGCGACCTCGTCCTCGGTCAGGTCGCGGACGTAGGTGTCCGGGTTCACGCCGACCTCTTTGAGGATCTTCTCCGAGGTCGAGCGGCCGATGCCGTAGATGTAGGTCAGCCCGATTTCCGAGCGCTTGTTCAGGGGCAGGTTGACCCCAGCGATTCTCGCCACGCTTAGCCCTGCCTCTGCTTGTGCCGCTTGTTCTGGCAGATCACCAGCACCACCCCATGGCGGCGGATGATCTTGCATTTCTCGCACATCGGCTTGACCGACGGTCTTACCTTCATGATCCCTTTCAGGCGCTGGGTTCCGGCGGCCCGGCTCTGGCTGCCGTTGCGGCCGCCGCTACCGAGTCGTGGATTTGCCCCTGCGCACGCCCTTTGCTCGTGCGCGCAGGCAGGACTCCAGATGGTAGCAACTCCTCGCCCGTGAGCGGAGCCCGCGGCCGACGATCGCGGGCTGCGCGCTCAGACGCCGGCGGCGCCCTGCGCGGCCATGGCTCCCTGGCGCTCCTCGGCGGCCAGGTGCCAGGGCGTCAGCACCTGCGGCCCCTCGCCGGTGACGGCGACGGTGAACTCGAAGTGCGCCGCGGGCGAGCCGTCCTGGGAGTAGATCGCCCAGCCGTCCCCGCCGACCCTCACGCCGGGCCTTCCCGCGGTGGTCATCGGCTCGATCGCCAGCACCATGCCCTCCTCCAGCAGCGGGCCCTTGCCGGGCTTGCCGTAGTTGGGGACCTGGGGGTCCTCGTGCATGCTGCGCCCGACGCCGTGCCCGACGAGCGAGCGCACCACTGAGAGGCCGGCATCCTCGGCGACCTGCTGGATGGCGCTCGAGAGGTCGCCCATGCGGTTGCCCGCCCGGCACTGCGCCACCCCGGCGAGCAGCGACTCCTCGGTGGCATCCAGCAGGTTCCTCGCCTGCTGGTCGATCTCCTCCACGGCGAACGTCCGGGCCGCGTCGGCGACCCAGCCGTCGAGCGTCACGCCGACGTCGATCGAGATGATGTCGCCCCGCTTGAGCTTCTGGGGGCCGGGGATGCCATGGACGATCATCGAGTTGGGTGAGGCGCAGATCGACCCGGGAAAGCCCCTGTAGCCCTTGAAGGTGGGCTCCGCGCCGTGATCGCGGATGAAGCGCTCGGCGAGCCTGTCGAGCTCTGCGGTCTTCACGCCGGGGCGGATGCTGCTCTCCATCAGGTCGAGGGTCGCAGCCAGGATCGTCCCCGCCTTGGCCATCCTGACGAGCTCCTCGGGTGACTTCTTGATGATCACCCTGGGAGCTTAGCTGCCCCGCTGAGCCGCCCGGCTCACAGCTGCTCCTCCAGGCGCAGCGTGGCGACAGTCGCACGGATGTGCTGGTGCACCTCGTCGGGGGAACGGGTGCCGTCGAACCTGCGCAGCAGGCCGGCCCTGTCGTAGTAGCCGATCAGCGGCTCGGTCTGGGAGTGGTAGACCTCCAGGCGCCGGCGGATCGTCTCCTCCCTGTCGTCGTCGCGCTGGATCAGCCGCGAGCCGTCCTGGTCGCAGATGCCCTCGTGCTTGGGCGGGTCGAAGTCGACGTGGTAGATGTGGCTGGCGTTCTTCACGCACACGCGCCGACCGGCCAGCCTGTGCACGACCACGTCGTCGGGCACCTCGATCAGCAGCACGCCTGTCAGACGTCGTTCGAGGCTCTCGAGCGCCTTGGCCAGCGCCTCGGCCTGCGCTTCGTTGCGAGGGAAGCCGTCCAGCAGGAAGCCGTCCTGCGCATCGGGGTCGGCGACGCGCTTGGTGATCATGTTGACGATCACGTCGTCCGGCACCAGCTCGCCGGCGTCCATGTAGCGCCTGGCCTCCATGCCGAGCTCCGTCTCGTCGGCGACCTCCCGGCGCAGCATGTCGCCCGTGGAGATGTGAGGGAGGCCGAAGTCCTCGCTCAGACGCTCGGCCTGGGTCCCCTTGCCGGCGCCGGGGGGGCCGAGCAGGATCAGGTTCAACTCGGACAAGACCGGGGCAGCCTACCCGCTCAGGCGATCCAGATGGCAATCTCGCTCGCGCGGCGCCATCGGGCGGCTACTTCAGGAAGCCCTCGTAGCTGCGCATCATCAGCTGGGCCTCGAGCTGCTTCATCGTTTCCAGCGCCACGCCGATCACGATCAGGATCGAGGTGCCGCCGAAGTAGAAGTTCTGGTGGGTGCGGGCGATCAGGATCGCCGGCAGCGCCGCCACGGCCGCCAGGAACAGCGCGCCCGGGAACGTCAGTCGCGCCAGGATGCGATCGAGGAATTCGGCCGTCGGCCGGCCGGGGCGCACGCCGGGGATGAAGCCGCCGTACTTCTTCAGGTTGTCCGCCTGGTCGACCGGGTTGAAGGTGACCGCGGTGTAGAAGTAGGTGAAGACGATGATCAGCAGCGACTCGCCCAGTACGTAGTGCCAGCCGTTGGGCGTGAAGAAGTCCGACAGCTGCTGTCCCCAGTGGGTTTTGACCAGCTGGCCCAGCGTCGGCGGGAAGGCCATCAGGCTGGCGGCGAAGATCACCGGGATCACTCCGGCCATGTTGACCCTGAGCGGCAGGTAGGTCTGCCCGCCCTCCGACATGCGCCGCCCGATCACCCGCTTGGCGTACTGCACGGGGATCCGCCGCTGGCCTTCCTGGACGAAGACGATGCCCGCCACGACGGCCAGCACCAGGAACGGCAGCATCACCTTGAAGACCTGGTCGGTCGACGTCCACCACGTCTGGATGCCGCTGGGCAGGCGCGAGACGATCGAGGCGAAGATCAGCAGCGAGATGCCGTTGCCGATCCCGCGCTGGGTGATCAGCTCGCCGATCCACATCAGCAGGATGCAGCCGGTGGTCAGACAGACGACGATCAGGAAGATGTGCGGGGCGTCGAAGGTCTTGACCACCGATTCGCCCGCTTTCGCCTGCAGCGAGTGGAACAGGAAGACGTAGCCGATCGACTGCGCGAAGGCCAGCCCGACCGTCAGGTAGCGGGTGTACTGGGTGATCCTCGCCTGTCCGACCTCGCCTTCCTTGGAGAGCTTCTCCAGGGACGGGACCGCCACCTGCAGCAGCTGCAGGATGATCGAGGCGGTGATGTAGGGCATGATCCCCAGCGCGAAGATCGCGATCCGGGAGAGCCCGCCGCCGGAGAACAGGTTCAGCAGCCCGAGGATGTTGGAGCCGCCGAACTGCTTCTGGATGTTGTTGACCGCCGACAGGTTCACGCCGGGCACGGGGATGTGCGAGCCCAGCCTGTAGATCAGCAGCATCCCCGCCGTGAAGGCGATCTTCTTGCGGATGTCCGCGACCTGGAAGGCGTTGAGAATGGTCGAGAGCATGAGGATCCGACCGCCTGCTCGGGGAGTTCGGCGTCCCGCCGGCGGAGCAGTCGATTCTAGTCGATGGGGGCCTCAGCCAGACCCGGCACGCCGGCCAGGGTCTCCCTACGCCTCGACGGTCGTGCAGGTGCCGCCGGCAGCCTCGATGCGCTCGCGCGCACCGGCGCTGAAGCCGTGGGCGACGACCGTCAGGGCCTTGGTGAGCTCGCCATCGCCCAGCACCTTGACGGGGATGTCCTTGCGGGTGGCAAGGCCGTTGGCCTTCATCAACTCGATCGTCACCTCGGTCCCCGCCTCGAAGCGGGCCTCCAGCGAGGAGATGTTGACCGGCTGGGTGCGCGTGCGGAAGGGCTCGAAGGGCATCGACTTCTTCATGTGCGGGCCGCGCAGCTTTCGCATGCGCATGTGGATCGGCATCTGCCCGCCCTCGAAGGCGGCGCGTCGCTTGGAGCCCGACCGCGAGCCGGCGCCCTTCTGCCCGCGCCCGGAGGTCTTGCCCGTGCCGGAGCCTTCGCCGCGTCCGATCCGCTTGCGGGGACGGCGACTGCCGGGGGCGGGCGCCAGGCTGTGCAGCCCGATCCGCTCCTGCTTGTCCTCGCCCCCCGGGCTCACTTCTCCTCCTGTACGTCGACCAGGTGGCGCACGGCGTGGACCATGCCCCGGGCCTGCTCGGTGTCGTTGACCTTGACCGTGTGGCCGATCCGGCGCAGGCCCAGCGAGCGCAGCGTGTCGAGCTGTTTGCTGTTGGCGCCGTTGCTCGAGCGGCGTTGGGTGACGGCGAGTGCGGCCATCAGGCCGTCGCCTCCCCGGCCGCGGCGAGGGGCTCGGTGCCGTTCTCGCCGGCCGGCTCCAGCGGCTGGCCCGCGGCGGGCTCGCCGCCCAGGCCGAGCACCTGGTTGATCGACAGGCCCCGCAGCGTGGCGAGCTCGTCGGGGGTTCGCAGGCCGCGCAGCCCGGCGACGGTCGCCTTGACCAGGTTGATCGGGTTCTGGGTGCCGAGGCTCTTGGAGAGGATGTCGTGGATGCCCGCCAGCTCCAGCACGGCCCGCACGCCGCCGCCGGCGATCACGCCGGTACCGGGCGAGGCCGGCTTCAGCAGCACGCGCCCCGAGCCGAAGATGCCGGTCGTCTGGTGCGTGATGGTGCTGCCGTGCTTGGGGACCCGGAAGAGGTCCTTCTTGGCGCGCTCCACGCCCTTCTGGATCGCCAGGGGAACCTCGTTGGCCTTGCCGTAGCCGACGCCGACCACTTCGCGTTCGTCGCCCACCACGACCAGCGCCGTGAAGGAGAAGCGACGGCCGCCCTTGACGACCTTGGCGACGCGGTTGATCTCCACGACACGCTCCTGGAGGTCCAGGCCGGCCGGGTTGACTGATCGATCTGTGGTGACGGACATGAGGATGGAGAGGGTAGCGGTCGAGGGCGTCCGGCCCGCTAGACGGTGATGCCCGCCTCGCGCATCGCCTCGGCGAATGCCTGGACGTGGCCGTGGTACTGGTAGCCGCCGCGGTCGAACACGGCCTCGCTCACGCCGGCCGCCTTGGCGCGCTCGGCCAACAGCTCGCCGGCCCTGGTGGCGCTCTGCGCTTTGGCGAGCGAGCGCAGCTCCGGCTCGAACCAGGCGACCGCCGCCAGCGTGCGGCCGGAGACGTCGTCGACCAGCTGTGCCGAGATGCCCCTGTTGGAGCGGAACACCGAGATCCGCGGGCGCTCGGGGGTGCCCGAGATCTTCGCTCGCACGCGGCGGCGGCGTTTGAGCCGGCGGGTCTCCTTGGTGAGGACGCTCATGCGCGCTTGCCGACCTTGCGCTGGACGTACTCGCCCTCATAGCGGATGCCCTTGCCCTTGTAGGGCTCTGGGGGCCGCTGCTTGCGGATGATCGCCGCGGTCTCGCCGACGAGCTGCTTGGAGATCCCCTTCACGACCACCCGCGTGGGCTGGGGGACCTCGAATTCGATCCCGTCGGGTGCGGGGATCGGGACGGGGTGGGAGTAGCCGACGGCCAGCTCGAGGTTCCTGCCCTTCAGCTGGGCCCTGTAGCCGACGCCCTGGATCTCCAGCCGCTTCTCGTAGCCGTTGGTCACGCCCTCGACCATGTTGGCCACCAGCGAGCGGGTCAGGCCGTGCAGCGCACGGTGTTCGCCGCGGTCGGTCGGGCGGGTGACGACCAGCTGGTCGCCGTCCTGGGTGACGTCGATGTCGCGGTGGATCCGCTCGCTCAGTTCGCCTTTCGGGCCGTTGACCCGGACCGACTCGGGCTCGATCGAGACGGTCACCCCTGACGGCACCGGAATGGGCTGTCTACCGATTCTGGACATCGCTCACCAGACCTGGGCCAGGACCTCGCCGCCGACGCCGGCGGCACGCGCGTCGTGGCCGGTCATCACTCCGCGGGAGGTCGAGACGATCGAGGTGCCCATCCCACCGAGCACCTTCGGGATGCTCGTGGCGTCGACGTAGGTACGCCGACCGGGGCGGGAGACGCGCCGCAGCCCCGAGATCGCCGAGCGGCGGTCCTCGGTGTACTTCAGGCGGATCTGGATGACCTGGCCCGCGGCGCCGTCGGGAGCCGCCATCACCGACCAGGAGTCGATGTAGCCCTGCTCGTCGAGGATCCGGGCGAGCTCGCCCTTCAGCTTCGAGGCCGGCACGTCGACCGTCTCGTGCGCCGCGTGGATCGCATTGCGCACGCGGGTCAGGAAGTCGGCTATCGGATCGGTCATCGACATGGGCTTGGGACTCCTACCAGGAGGACTTCGTCATCCCGGGGATCTGGCCGTTGTGGGCGAGCTCGCGAAGGCAGATGCGGCACACCCCGAACTTGCGATACACCGCACGCGGCCTTCCGCAGCGGGTGCAACGAGTATAGGCACGTGTCTTGAACTTGGGCGGGCGCGCCTGCTTGACGCGCAGCGAGGTCTTGGCCATCAGTCGGTGCTCTCCTTCTCGGTGTTCTCCGCCTCGGGCTGCTCGGCGGGCTGGTCCTGCTCGGCGGCCTCGGGCTCGGCCGCGGTCTCCTGTGCGTTCTCCTCGGGCTCGGTCGCGTCCTCGGGCCCGGCCGGCTCCGGCTCCACCGTCTCGGGCTCCGCGACCGCCTCGGCTTCGGGCGCCTGGCTCGGCCGCGGCCGCCTCGGGCTCGGCCGGCTCCGGCTCTGGCTCCGCGGGCGTCTCGGCCGCGGCTGCGGCCTCGGCCGCCTTCGCCTCTGCCGCCGCCTGGGACTCCTCGTGGGCGCGTTCTGCCGCCTCGTCTGCCTCGGGGTCGTAGCCCTTGGGGCGACCCTGCGAGGTGAACGGCATTCCCAGGGCGGCCAGCAGCGCGTAGGCCTCCACGTCTGTGGGCGCTGTGGTCGTGATGGTGATGTCCAGGCCACGGACCTGGTCGATGGCGTCGTAGTCGATCTCGGGGAAGATGATCTGCTCCTTGACGCCCATCGAGTAGTTGCCGCGCCCGTCGAACGAGCGCGGGTTCAGCCCGCGGAAGTCGCGGATCCGGGGGATCGCGATCGAGATCAGGCGGTCCAGGAACTCGTAGCCACGCTCGCCCCTGAGCGTCACGGCCACGCCGACCGGCATGCCCTCGCGCAGTTTGAAGGCTGCGATCGACTTGCGCGCCCTGCGCACGCTGGGCTGCTGGCCCGCGATCGTGGCGAGCTGGTCGGTCGCCGCCTTGAGCATTTTGTTGTCCTGCCTG
Organism: uncultured Solirubrobacteraceae bacterium; assembly: GCA_963760785.1. Lineage (GTDB taxonomy): Bacteria > Actinomycetota > Thermoleophilia > Solirubrobacterales > Solirubrobacteraceae > Palsa-744. Next base: position 152,948 of record CAVXEL010000006.1, read on the forward strand.
GCCATGCCGACGCCCATGTTGAGCGTGACCTTCTCGAGCTTCGGAGCCTGCATCACCGAGGAGTAGCCGAAGCGCGAGATCAGCGCGGGGCGGATCTCCTCCAGGTAGCGGACCTTCAGGCGCGCGGGCGGTGCTGTCTCGGTTGCTGCCATCTCGTCAGTCCAGCCTCGTGCCCGAGTTCCTCGCGACCCGGTAGCGCTTGCCGTTCTCGCGTTCGATGCCGACCCGCGTGCGGTGGCCTTTGGGGTCCAGCAGCATCACGTTGGAGACGTGGATCGGTCCCTCGCGCTCGATCACGCCGCCCAGCGCGGCGTCGGTCTGGGCGCCCGAGACGGGCTGCGGCCGGGTGTGGCGCTTGATCATGTTCAGCCCCTCGACGAACACGCGCTGGCGCTTGGGGTCGACCCGCAGGATGCGGCCGGACTTGCCCCGGTCCTTGCCCGAGATCACTTGCACGTGGTCGCCCGAGCGAATCTTCATCGGACGCGGTCTGCTGCTGCGGGCGGCCATCACAGCACCTCCGGCGCCAGCGAGACGATCTTCATGAAGTTCCGCTCCCGCAGTTCCCTGGCGACCGGTCCGAAGACGCGCGTGCCGCGCGGGTTGTTCTGCTCGTCGATGATCACCGCGGCGTTCTCGTCGAAGGCGATGTAGGTGCCGTCGTCGCGGCCGATCGGCTTCTTGGTGCGCACGACCACAGCCGTCACGACGTCGCCCTTTTTGACCGCTCCCTGGGGATTGGCCTGCTTCACCGTCGCTGTGATCACATCGCCGACGAAGGCGTAGCGGCGGCGGGAGCCGCCCTTCACGCGGATGCACAGGATCTCTCGCGCGCCCGAGTTGTCGGCTACGCGAAGGCGGGTCTCGTTCTGGATCATCGCGCCCTCTCCACCACGTCGACCAGCGCCCAGCGCTTGGTGCGCGACAGCGGGCGGCTCTCGATGACCCGCACGACGTCGCCCTCGTGGGCGTCGTTGTTCTCGTCGTGCGCGTGGACCGTGCTCGAGCTGCGGACGATCTTCTCGTAGCGGCGGTGGCGCCGAGCCACGTCGATCCGAACGGTGATCGTCTTCTCGGCCTTGTCCGAGACCACGATCCCCTGGCGAACCCGGCGGGTGCCTTCGACCGGCGCGTGCACCGGCGCGAGCGGCTCCGGTCGCCGGCTTCGCCGCACGGCGCTCGGCCGCCTTGGCCCTTTCGGCCAGGCGCCGGGCGCGACGGCGCACGGCCTTCTGACGACGCTCCGTCACGCGCTGCGCGTGCCGTTCCTCCGGCGAGCGCGCCGGACGCGCCTCGCCGCCTCGGACCGCGCGCCGGCGACGGCGACGCTCCTTGGGCGAGAGCAGCTCCTGCGGCTCGGCGGGCTCGGCTGCGGCCGCGGAGCCTCGGCCTCCGCCGCGGGCTCAGCCTGCTCCTCGGCCGCCTCCTCAGGCTCGTCGGCGGCCTCGGGCGCCTCAACGGCCTCGGGCGCCTCAACGGCCTCGGGAGCCTCAGCGGCCTCGGCAGAGCCTCAACGGCCTCCGGAGCCTCAGCGGCCTCCGGAGCCTCAGCGGCCTCGGGCGCCTCAGCGGCCTCGGGCGCCTGAGCCTCGGCGGCCTGATCGGCCTCGGCCTGGGTTGTCTCGGTTGTCTCGTTTGTCTTGCTCGTCAGCCATCGGATTCGCCTTCGTCGGTGATCGCTCTAGTTCTCGGGGTGCCGGAGGCCTGCAGATCGCTCGCCTGCCCCGCGGTGCTGGGGATGCCCGTCAGGGCGCGTTCGCGAACGACGGTCAGTGCCCTGGCGAGATCGCGCTTGGCGCGTCCCAGCCCGGCGGTGTCGTCCAGTTCGCCTGTGGCGTTGGAGAAGCGCAGGCCAAAGACCTCTCTGCGCAGCTCGGCCACGCCGCTTGTCGAGCTCGGCCGCGTCGAGGTCACGTATCTCGCTTGCCTTCATCGCAGCCTCAGTCCTCACGCAGCACGAACTTCGATTTCACGGGGAGCTTGTGCGCCGCCAGGCGGATCGCTTCGCGGGCCAGCGGCTCGGAGACGCCGGCCAGCTCGAACATCACGCGACCCGGCTTGACCACCGCGACCCATCCTTCCGGCGAGCCCTTGCCCGAGCCCATCCGTGTCTCGGCGGGCTTCTTGGTGACGGGCTTGTCGGGGAAGACGTTGATCCAGACCTTGCCGCCACGCTTGATCTTGCGGGTCATCGCGACACGAGCAGCCTCGATCTGGCGATTGGTCAGCCAGCCCTGCTCGAGGGACTTCAGGCCGTACTCGCCGAACTGGACGTGCAGCTGGCCCCGCGAGTTGCCACGGCGGCGACCACGGTGCTGCTTGCGGTGCTTGACGCGCTTGGGCGAGAGCATCAGCGCCCACCTCCGCCGCCCGGTCCTCCGCCGCGGGGCCCGCGGCCGCCGCCGCCGGGACCGCCGGGACCACGACCGCCGCCGCCACGACCGCCGCCACCCGGACCGCCGGGCCCGCGACCGCCGCCGCCACGACCGCCGCCACCCGGACCGCCGGGCCCGCGGCCGTTGCCGCCGCGCCCGCGCCCGCGACCCTCACGGCCGTCGCGTCCGCCGCGACCGTCGCGATCGCTGCTCGGCGGAGCCGGCGCGGTCATGTCGGTGAGGTCCGCGCCGGTGTAGCCCTCGGGCATGATTTCGCCCTTGTTGACCCAGCACTTCACGCCGATCCGCCCGAAGGTCGTCCGGGCCTCGTAGAAGCCGTAGTCGATGTCGGCGCGCATCGTGTGCAGCGGCACGCGGCCGTCCGAGTAGCTTTCGGTGCGGGCCATCTCGGCGCCGCCCAGGCGGCCGGCCACCTGGACCTTGACGCCCTTCGCCCCCGAGCGCATCGCGCTGGTCAGCGCGCGCTTCATCGCGCGGCGGAAGGCGACCCGGTTCTGCAACTGCTCGGCGATCGACTGGGCGACCAGCTTCGCGTCGAGCTCGGGGCGCTTGATCTCGAGGATGTTGACCTTGATCTGCTTCTTGGTCATGCGGTGCAGGTCGCGGCGCAGCGCATCCACTTCGGTGCCCGACTTGCCGATCACGATGCCCGGGCGGGCGGTGTGGATGTTGACCTCGAGTTCGTTGGCGTCCTTGCGGATCGTGATGTCCGAAAGGCCGGCATGGGCGAGCTTGTTGGTGATGTGCTCGCGCACCTTCACGTCCTCGGCGAGGTACTCCGCGAAGTTTCTCTCGTTGTACCAGTTCGACTTCCAGTCGTGGATGTAACCCACGCGCATAGCCTCTGGATGAACCTTCTGTCCCATGTCTGAAGTCTCTAGCCTTTTCTCCTGCCCGGCCCACCCTCGGGGCGCGGCGTCAGGGTTATCGTCAGGTGGCTCGTGCGCTTGCGGATCGGCGTCGCCCGTCCCATCGCGCGGGGCCTGAACCGCTTGATCGTCGGCCCCTCGTCGGCGTACGCCTCACGGACGATCAGGTCGTCCTGCAGCAATTCGTGGTTGCTCTCCGCGTTGGCCACGGCTGACTCGAGCAGCTTGCTCCAGTCCCGCGCCACCTCACGAGGGGTGAAGGCGAGGATAGCGCGCGCCTCCTCCACGGACTTCCCCCGCAGGTGGCCGCAGACCATGCGCGCCTTGCGGGCGGAGGTGCGCACGTAGCGGGCGCGGGCGCTGACGACCCGCGCGGCGGGGTGCTTTGGCGAGCAGCTTTGCCGCGACGGGCCGGTGCGAGCTTGGCCTCGCTCGCGGCTGCGTTTCTCGGCCGCCGGTTTCTCGGCAGCCGGCGCTTTTGAGGCTTTCTTCGCGGCCGGAGCTTTCGTCTCGCCAGCGGGCTCTTTGGCCGTTTTCGCAGCCGCTTTCCTGGCCGGGGCTTTTTTCGCGGCGGGTTTGGCTTTGGCCGCCCCCTCGGCTTTCGCCGCGCTCTCGCCTTTGGCCGCCCGCGCTTTTTTGGCAGCGGCTTTTTTCGCCGCCGGCTTCTGCTGCGCCTTGGGCTCCTCGGCGGCCTCGCCGGTCACGTCCTTCTCGTCCTCGGCGCTCATCGGACCTTCCCGGAGCCGGCGTGCCCGCGGAACACACGGGTCGGCGCGAACTCGCCGAGCTTGTGACCGACCATCGCCTCGCTGACGTAGACCGGGATGTGTTTCTTGCCGTCGTGGACGGCGATCGTGTGGCCGACCATCTCGGGGAAGATCGTCGAGGCACGCGACCAGGTCCGCAGCATTTTTTTGTTGTTCTCCGCGTTGAGGGCTTCGATCCGGCGCATCAGCCGCTCTTCCACCCACGGGCCCTTCTTGCTCGAGCGACTCATCGACCGATCCTCTCCGTTGATCTATGAGCGTACGCAGGTCAAGCCCGGCAAGGACGCAGCGAGCGTGGCGTGCTGCCGCACGCGAGCGAGCGAGGACGCCGCCGGGCGCCGGCATGCGTGCCGCTCATCGGCTCCTGCCCTTCCCGCGGCGCCTGCCGCGGACGATGTAACGGTCAGAGGTCTTGTTCTTCTTGCGGGTCCGGTAGCCCAGCGTCGGCACGCCCCACGGGGTGACCGGGTGCCGGCCCGGCGTGGTCGAGCCCTCGCCGCCGCCGTGGGGGTGGTCGACCGGGTTCATCGCCGTGCCGCGGGTCTGGGGGCGCACGCCCATGTGGCGCTTGCGACCGGCCTTGCCGACCTTCACGTTCTGGTGGTCGGCGTTGCCGATCACGCCGACTGTCGCCCGGCACTCGGCTCGCACCATGCGCATCTCGCCCGAGGGCAGGCGCAGCGTGGCCATGTCGCCGTCCTTGGCCATCAGCTGGGCCGAGGCTCCCGCGGAGCGGGCGAGCTGCCCGCCACGACCCGGCGCGAGCTCGATGTTGTGCACGACCGTGCCGACCGGCATCCGCGCCAGCTCCAGGCAGTTGCCCACAGCGATGTCCGCACCCTCGCCCGAGGCGACCGTCATGCCGACCGTCAGGCGCTGGGGCGCGAGGATGTAGCGCTTCTCTCCGTCGGTGTAGTGGAGCAGGGCGATGTAGGAGGAGCGGTTGGGGTCGTACTCGATCGCCGCGACCTTCGCCGGGACGCCGTCCTTGCGGCGCTTGAAGTCGATCCGCCTGTAGGCGCGCTTGGCGCCGCCGCCGCGGTGGCGTGAGGTCTTGCGTCCGTGCGCGTTGCGACCGCCGCTCTTCTTGAGCCCTTCGATCAGCGTCTTCTCCGGCTTGGACTTCGTGATCTCGGCGAAGTCCGGATAGGAGACGAAGCGCATCCCTGGACTGGTGGGCTTTGGCTTGCGAATCGGCATGGCTCAGTCGAGGGCCGCCAGGCCCTGGAATATCGGGATGCTTTCGCCGGGACGGATCTGGACGATCGCCTTCTTCCACGTCCGCGTGCGGCCGCTGGTCACGCCGCGGCGCTTCGGCTTGGACTTCACGCTGAGCGTCCTCACCTCGACGACGTGGACGTCGAACAGCGCCTCCACCGCCTGGCGGATGTGGGTCTTGTGCGCGTCGGCGTGGACGCGGAAGGTGTAGCGGTCGGCGGCCGAGAGCACGTAGCTCTTCTCCGAGACGACCGGTCGGATGATCACCTGCGTGTGCTCCATCAGCTCTCCCTGCCCGCCGTCGAGCGCGGCGCGGCCGTGCGCTCGGTCAGGTCCCGCAGGGCCGCCTCGGTGATCAGCAGCGAAGCCGCGCCGACGAGCTCGGTCACCCCGACGTCCGAGGCCGTCGGCGACCTCCACGCGGTCCAGGTTGCGGAACGAGAGCGCCGCGGCGGACTCCTCGGGGCCGAGCACCACGAGCGTCGGACGGGGCTGGTTCCAGTCATCCAGCAGGTCGAAGGCCTGGCTCGTCCTGGGTGCCGAGAAGGCGGCGACGTCGAGGATCGCCAGCGAGCCGCGGCCTGCGTGCAGGGAGAGCGCGCTGCGCAGCGCTGCCCGCTGCTCCTTGCGGTTGACCTTGAAGGTGTAGGAGCGGGGCTGGGGCCCGAACACGACCCCGCCGCCGGCCCACAACGGCGAGCGGCTCGAGCCGGCCCGCGCGCGGCCCGTGCCCTTCTGGCGCCACGGCTTCGCGCCGCCGCCGGAGACCATCGCGCGGGTTTTCGTGGCCGCCGTGCCGCGGCGGCGGGCGGCCTGCTCTGCGCGCACGCTCTGGTGGACCAGCGGAACGACGAAGCGGGCGCCGAAGGCCGTCTCGTCGAGCTTGACCTTCTTGGACGTCGGCCGCCGAGCACAGGTGCGTCAGGCATCGCTGCGCACCTCCACGATCCCGCCCGTCGGTCCGGGCACCGAGCCGCGCACCAGCAGCAGGTTCTCGCCGGCGTCGACCTGGACGATCTCGAGGCCCTTCTGGGTCGACCCGCTTGTTGCCCATCTGCCCGGGCCCGCGGATCCCCTTGAAGACCCGCGAAGGCGTCGCCGAGGCGCCGATCGAGCCCGGCGCGCGGACGTTGTGCGAGCCGTGCGACTTGGGGCCGCTGGCGAAGTTGTGCCGCTTGATCGTGCCCTGGAAGCCCTTGCCCTTGGAGACGCCCGAGATCTTCACGTGGGCGCCCGCCTCGAAGGCGTCGACCGTGACCGTCTCGCCCAGCGTCAGCTCGCCAGCCTCGCCACGGAACTCGACCAGCGTGCGCATCGGCGGCGCGTCGGCCTTGGCCAGGTGGCCCAGCTCGGCTTTGGAGAGGTGCTTCTCCTTGCTCGCCCCGAACGCCAGCTGCACCGCTTCGTAGCCGTCGCGCTCGACCGTGCGGATCGCCGTCACGGGGCAGGGACCCGCCTGCAGCACCGTCACCCGCGCGACGCTGCCGTCGTCCTGGAAGACCTGGGTCATACCGAGCTTCTTGGCGAGGATGGCGGGCATTGGCTGTCGTGGGTCGCGGCGGCCGGCTCAGGTCGCCAGGCGGATCTCGATGTCGACGCCCGCCGGGAGGTGGTCCAGGCGCTGCAGCGAGTCGACAGTCTTGGGGGTCGGCTGATGGATGTCGATCAGTCGCTTGTGGGTGCGGATCTCGAAGTGCTCGCGGGAGTCCTTGTCCTTGAAGGGCGAGCGGATCACGCAGTAGACGTTCTTCTCCGTGGGCAGCGGCACCGGACCGGAGACGCTGGCGCCGGTGCGGGTCGCCGTCTCGACGATCTCCTTGGCAGCCGACTCGATGGCCGAGGTGTCGTAGGCCTTGAGTCGGATGCGGATCTTGTTCTGGTTGGCGGCTGCCATGGGGATTTCTCTGGTCTCTGTTTCTGCTGCCTGTCGGTGTCTGTCTTCAGTGCGTTCCGTGCGTGCCGCGTGAAGCTCTCGGCGCGCTCTTTGCGCACCGCCGGCCCCGGCGGCGAAGAAAGAGCGGACTCCCGGGGGAATCCGCCCCTTCCCGCCGCGCCTGTGCGGCGGGGCCGTATTAGTCGTATCGGACTGCCAATGTGCGCCGCCTCCGACTGCCTGCCAGAGGCGCGCGGTTGCTACTCGATGATCTCGCTGACCACGCCCGAGCCCACCGTGCGGCCACCCTCTCGGATGGCGAAGCGCAGGCCCTGGTCCATGGCGATCGGCTGGATCAGCTCGATCTCCATCTGGACGTTGTCTCCCGGCATGACCATCTCGACGCCCTCGGGCAGCTTGGCCACCCCGGTGACGTCGGTCGTGCGGAAGTAGAACTGCGGCCGGTAGCCCGTGAAGAACGGAGTGTGGCGACCACCCTCCTCCTTCTTGAGCACGTAGACCTCGGCCTTGTACTTGGTGTGCGGGCGTGATCGAACCCGGCTTGCACAGCACCTGGCCGCGCTCGATCTCCTCACGCTTGGTGCCTCGCAGCAGGCAGCCGACATTGTCGCCGGCCTGGCCCTGGTCGAGGATCTTGCGGAACATCTCGACGCCCGTGACGACCGTCGAGGTCGGGTCGTGCACGCCGACGATTTCCACCGTGTCGCCCGTGTTGACGATGCCCTGCTCGACGCGGCCCGTGGCGACGGTGCCACGGCCCGTGATCGAGAAGACGTCCTCGACCGGCATCAGGAAGGGCTTGTCGAGCTCGCGCACCGGCTCCGGGATGTAGGAGTCCAGCGCCGCGGCCAGCTCGAGGATCTTCTCCTTGTAGGCCTCGTCGCCTTCCAGCGCCTTCAGCGCCGAGCCGGTGATGAACGGGATGTCGTCGCCGGGGAAGTCGTACTCGGAGAGGAGCTCGCGCACCTCGACCTCGACCAGCTCCAGCAGCTCCTCGTCGTCGACCATGTCGGCCTTGTTGAGGAACACGACGATGTAGGGGACGCCGACCTGGCGCGCCAGCAGGATGTGCTCGCGCGTCTGCGGCATCGGCCCGTCGGCCGCCGAGACGACCAGGATCGCGCCGTCCATCTGGGCCGCGCCGGTGATCATGTTCTTGACGTAGTCGGCGTGACCCGGGCAGTCGACATGCGCGTAATGACGGTTCTCCGTCTGGTACTCCACGTGGGAAGTGGCGATCGTGATGCCGCGTTCCTTCTCCTCGGGGGCGTTGTCGATCTCCTCGAAGCTCCGGGCTTCGGCGCCTCCCTTCTCCGCCAGCACTGTCGTGATGGCAGCGGTCAGCGTCGTCTTGCCATGGTCGATGTGACCGATGGTCCCGACGTTGACGTGCGGCTTGTCGCGCTCGAACTTCTCCTTCGCCACTTTGTGTTCGCTCCTTATCGCTTGTAGGTCCGCCGCTCGATGAGGGCGAACCGGGGAAATCTATCTAACTGCGGTTTTCTTTGACTGCTGCCTGCTGCGCTGCGCGTCCACCCGGGCCGATCCGGCCCGGCTAGGCCGGGACCGGCTCGCCGGTGCGCTGTTCGACGACCTTCTCGGCGATGTTCGGGGGGACCTCCTCGTAGGACTCGAACTGCATCGTGTAGGTCGCCCTCCCCTGCGTGTTGGAGCGCAGGTCGGTCGCGTAGCCGAACATCTCGCTGAGCGGCACCCTCGCGGTCACCGCGAGCGCGTTGCCGCGACGCTCCTGACCTTCGACGCGGCCGCGCTACGGCGCGAGAGGTCGCCGATGACGTCGCCGAGGAAGTCCTCGGGCGTCACGACCTCGACCGAGAAGATCGGCTCGAGCAGGACCGGTTTGGCCCGTTTGGCGGCCTCTTTGATCGCGTAGGAACCAGCGACTTTGAAGGCGATCTCCGACGAGTCCACGTCGTGGTACTTGCCGTCGACCAGCGTGACCTTCACGTCGACCATCGGGTAGCCCGCCTTGACGCCGTTCTCCAGCGCCTCCTCGATGCCCTTCTTGACGGCCGGGATGTACTCGGACGGGATCGCCCCGCCCTTGATCTTGTTGACGAACTCGAAGCCCTCGCCGGGTGCCGGCTCGAGGTCGATGAAGACGACGCCGAACTGGCCCGAGCCGCCCGTCTGGCGCACGAACTTGCCTTCGACCTTCTGGACGTCGCCGCGCACCGTCTCGCGATAGGAGACCTGCGGGCGGCCGACGTTGGCCTCGACGCCGAACTCGCGCTTCATGCGGTCGACCAGCACCTCGAGGTGCAGCTCGCCCATGCCCGAGATCTCGGTCTGGCCGGTCTCCTCGTTGGTGCGGACCTGGAACGTCGGGTCCTCTTCGGCGAGACGGCCCAGGGCCGTCGACATCTTCTCCTGGTCGACCTTCGTCTTGGGCTCGACCGCCACCTTGATGACCGGCTCGGGGAAGACGATGTTCTCGAGGTGGATCGGCGCGTCGGGAGCCGCCAGCGTGTCGCCGGTGATCACCTGCTTGATGCCCACGGCCGCGGCGATGTCGCCCGCGTGGACCTCCTCGACCTCCTCGCGGTCGTTGGCGTGCATCATCAGGATGCGCCCGATCCGCTCGGTCCGCCCCGTGCCCACGTTGAGCACCCGCGCGCCCGCCTCGAGTTTGCCCGAGTAGACCCGGAAGTAGGTCAGCTTGCCGACGTAGGGGTCGGCGGCGATCTTGAAGGCCAGCGCGGAGAACGGCTCGGAGTCGTCGGCCTTGCGCACGACCTCGCGCTCCTGCTCCTCGCCCTTGATCAGTTCCGTGCCCACCACCGGCGGGACGTCCAGCGGCGAGGGCAGGTAGTCGATGACCGCGTCCAGCAGCGGCTGCACGCCCTTGTTCTTGAAGGACGAGCCGCACAGCACGGGGGTCAGTTTGGTCGAGAGCGTCGCGTGGCGGATCGCCGCCTTCAGCGCCTCCTCGGAGATCTCGGCTTCCTCGAGGATCAGCTCGAGCAGCGTGTCGTCGTAGTGGGAGACCTCCTCGAGCAGGTGTTCGCGCGCGGCCGCCGCGGCTTCTGCCAGCTCGGCCGGGATCTCGGTCTCCTCCTGTTCGACGCCCAGGTCGTCCCTGTAGACGATCGCCTTCATTCGCACCAGGTCGATCACGCCCAGGAAGTCGCCCTCGGCGCCTATCGGCAGCTGGATCGGGACGGGGTGCGCCCCGAGCCGGTCGATCATCGTCTGCACGCCCTGGTCGAAGTCGGCGCCGATGCGGTCCATCTTGTTGATGTAGGCGATGCGGGGGACGTGGTACTTGTCCGCCTGGCGCCAGACCGTCTCGGACTGGGGCTCGACGCCCGCGACCGAGTCGAACAGCGCGATCGCGCCGTCCAGCACGCGCAGCGAGCGCTCGACCTCGACGGTGAAGTCGACGTGGCCGGGCGTGTCGATGATGTTGATCCGGTGGCCCTTCCACTGCGCCGTCGTGGCGGCGGAGGTGATCGTGATGCCCCGCTCCTGCTCCTGCTCCATCCAGTCCATCACGGCAGCGCCCTCGTGCACCTCGCCGATCTTGTAGGTGCGGCCGGTGTAGTAGAGGATGCGCTCGGTCGTCGTCGTCTTGCCGGCGTCGATGTGCGCCATGATCCCGATGTTGCGGGTGTTTTCGAGTGAGAACTTGCGTGCCATCGTCAGGATCCAGGTTTCTGTTGGAGGGAGGGCGGGCCAAAAAAATGGGCCCCTCGGGCCCACGCGCGCTGCTGGTCTGTGCTGGACCGGTCCGCGTCGTTATCTGCTCGAGGTCTCCATCTTGTTTACCGACTCACAGGGGCCCTGCCGATGCAGTCCCGCCACCCGTGCCGCCTCGGCGACTATAGCAGAGGGATTCGCCACTCTAGGCCGGCTTCCTGCCCGTGTGAGCCGGTTGCACGGGCGTCTCGGCGACCGCTTCGCAGGCGGCCGAGGGCGGCTCCGCGTCGAACATCTCGCCCAGGCGCTCGAGCACCCTGGTGGCGGCCCGCAGGTCGCGCTCGCCGAAGCCGCCCAGGGCCTGCTCCCAGCGGGCCCGCCAGGCCTCGCGCTTGGCTTCGACCTTGCTCGCGCCCAGCGGTGTCAGGCGCGTGACGACGACCCGCCTGTCGGCGTCCGAGCGCGCCCGCTCCACGTGGCCGGACTCGGCCAGGCCGTCGAGCATCTGCGTGACCGTCCCCGGCGCCAGCCGAGCAGCGGCGGCCAGCTCGCCGGCCGACAGCTCGCCGCGCTCCTGCAGCTCGATCAGCAGCTCGAACTGGGCGTGGCTGAGCTCCGAGCCGGCCAGGTGGGTGTCGCGCCCGCGCATCCGGCTGAGCGTGCGGAAGACGTGACGGAAGGCCAGCCCGAGCGCGGTCAGCTGGGCGTCGCGACGATCATCGCGCGCCGGCTCGCCCTGCAGGGTCGTCGGAGCGGCCATCGCGGATCAGACCCCCAGCGGCTCGGCAGCCGCCTCGGCGTTGGCGGCCGCCTCGGTAGCGGCGCGCACGCGGGTTCTCCGCCCGCAGCAGGACGACGCATGGGATCAGCGACAGCAGCACGATCCCCAGCGACCACCAGTAGGCGGTCTGGAACGCGTGGACCAGGGCCGGGGTCGCGAACGAGCCGCCGCTGGCCCGCTGCAGCACGACCGCCAGCACCGCCGTGCCGATCGCGCCGCCGATCCGCTGCAGCACGTTCAGTTGCGGCGTGGCGTCGGAGAGCTGCTCCGGTTTCAGCGAGGCGAAGGCGGCCGTCATCGCCGGCATGAACGAGAAGCCGATGCCGACGCCCCGCAGCACCAGCACCAGCGAGATCGCCACGATCGACGTGTTCGCGCCCACGAAAGCCAGCGGCAGCGAGGCCAGCGCGAGCAGCGACACGCCCCCCAGCGCGATCCGCCCGCCGCCGAAGCGATCCGACAGGCGACCTGCGAACGGCATCACCAGCAGCATGCCCAGGCCCTGCGGCCCGGTCAGCAGGCCGGTCACGATGACGCTCTCGTGACGCACCTCCTGGTAGTAGAGAGGCACCAGGATCATCGCCCCGAACAGCGCCGCCCCGAGCCCGAAGGTGGTCCCCGAGGCGGCCGCGAAGACACGGTTGGTGTAGAGCCGCACGTCGAGCAGCGGCCGCTCGACGCGCAGCGCGTGGATGATGAACAGGCCGGTCAGCACGAGCCCGGCGAGGATCGGCCAGATCACGATCGGCGCGGTCAGTTCGCTGTGGGTCCCGAGCTGGGCCAGGCCGTAGACGGTCGCCGTCGAGGCGGTCGAGAGCAGCGCGAGCCCGAGCGTGTCCAGCCGCCCGGCCTTGCCGGAGTCGGTGCGCGGCAGCAGGCGCATGGCCAGCACGAAGGCGAGCACGCCGATCGGCAGGTTCACCAGGAAGATCCACGACCAGTGCAGGTTCTGCAGGATCGCGCCGCCGACGACCGGCCCGAGGATCGGCGCGAGCATGGCGGGCATCGAGACGATCCCCATCACCCGACCCATCCGCTTGGGCCCGGCCACCTGCGCCATGATCAGCTGCGCCGACCGGCATGATCATGCCGCCGCCGGCGCCCTGCAGGACCCTGAACAGGACGAGCGTCGTCGTCGAGCTGGCCACGGCACACAGGGCCGAGCCGGCTGTGAACAGCACCAGCGAGACCAGGTAGACACGCTTGGCGCCGAAGCGTCGTGCCGCCCAGCCCGTCACGGGGATCACCGCCGCCAGCGACAGCAGATAGCCCGTCACCACCCACTGGATCTGCGAGATCGAGCTGTGCAGGTCGTGACCCAGCGTCCTCAGCGCGACATTGACGATCGTCGTGTCGAGGATCGACATGATCATCCCCAGGATCACGACGCCCGCGACCACCCACACGTGGCGCTCGATGCGGTCAGAGGCGGCTGGTGTTGCTGTGGCGGAAGACATTCGGCACCGAAAGTTTAGGTACCGAAGCTTTCTTCTTCAAGGCCGATCCGACACTTTTCGCGTCCGCCATCTGACCACCCGCGCGCTCCGACCGCCCACCGAGGCACATCCGGCGCCCGGAGGGCGCCTGCTGAGTCAAGAGCAAATGGAGCCGGCACTCATCGGGCCAGCGGTGCGAGAGCCAAGCCTGCCTAGGACGCAGGGAGCGTGGCGTGCGCTGCGCGCGAGCGACCGAGGACAACGGCAGGCGCCGGCTATCGCGCCGGTGGCTACCAGCGGTGCGAGAGCCAAGCCTGCCTAGGACGCAGGGAGCGTGGCGTGCGCTAGCACGCGAGCGACCGAGGACAACGGCAGGCGCCTGCTATCGCGCCGTGGCTACCAGCGGTAGTGGGCGAAGGCCTTGTTGGCCTGCGCCATGCGGTAGATGTCGTCCTTGCGCTTGTAGGCGCCGCCCTGCTGGGACTGGGCGTCGAGCAGCTCGTTGGCCAGCCGCTGGGCCATCGTCTTCTCGCGGCGCTGCCTGGCGAACTCGACCAGCCAGCGCACGGCCAGCGTGCGGGCCCGCCTGCGCGGGCACCTCGACCGGCACCTGGTAGGTGGCACCGCCGACGCGGCGGGAGCGGACCTCGAGCGTCGGGGTCAGCGACCTGATCGACGCCTCGAGCGTCTCGATCGGGTCTTTGTCGCTGCGCTCGGCCAGGAGCGCCAGCGCGTCGTAGACGATCCGCTCGGCGGTCGACTTCTTGCCGTCCAGCATCACCTTGTTGATGACCTGCTGGACCAGCTTCGAGCGGTGTATCGGGTCCGCCTCGACCGGACGGATCTGGGCGGCAGCGCGGCGGGGCATCTATTTCTTCTTCACGCCGTACTGCGAGCGGGCCTTCTTGCGGTCGCTCACGCCGGCCGCGTCCAGTGTGCCCCGGACGACCTTGTAGCGGACACCCGGCAGGTCCTTGACGCGACCGCCGCGGACCAGCACGACCGAGTGCTCCTGCAGGTTGTGACCCTCGCCGGGGATGTAGGCGGTGACCTCCATCGACCCGGAGATGCGCACGCGCGCCACCTTGCGCAGCGCGGAGTTGGGCTTCTTCGGGGTCGTCGTGTACACGCGCGTGCAGACCCCGCGCCGCTGCGGGGCGGCGACCTTCTTCTTGCGGCCCTTGCCCGACTTCAAGCCGGGGGTGGCGATCTTCTTCTTGGGGGCGATGCGCCCCTTGCGCACGAGTTGCGAGGTTGTCGGCATGTGGGCCGAAGATGCTAGCAGCGCTAGGCGGCCTGGGCGGCGCCCGCCGCCCGGACCGGCGCGGGCATCATCGCCGAGGCGACCACCACCAGCAGGAAGGCCAGGGCCTGCAGCACCACGCCCGCGGTGCTCCCAGCCATCGGATCGCCGAAGACGATGATCCCGCCGGCGATCCCCGCGATGTTGGCGGCGGTTCCCGTGACGGCTATCACCGGCACGGCCTCGCCGTCCTGCAGCCCGCGGGCGGAGGAGAAGAAGGCCAGGACCGACGCCAGCAGTGCGACCGCCAGCCAGGGGCTGAGCACCAGGCCCATCAGCCCGTGCGCGCCGGTGATCCCGGTCAGCGCCTTGATCGGCCGTGTCGGAGACGCCGAACAGGATTCCGGAGGCGGCGCCCAGCATCACGCCGTGGTGCTCGACCCGGCCGCCCATCCGCGGCCCCATCAGCAGCAGGCCGCCGATGAAGAACAGGCCGGCCTCGAACGAGATCATCCCGGCGTCGGAGAAGTGCGAGTGCGCGCCGTGCATCGCCGGGAGCGTCAGGCCCAGCAGGACCAGTCCGCCCGCGGTGAGCTGTCAGGCCGATCCATTGGCGGCGGCCGACCTCGAAGCCGAACAGGCGGTCGGCCATCACCGCGATGAACACCACGCCCGCCGCCAGGGAGACCTGGATCACCGACATCGGCGCCAGCGCCAGGGCCGCCACGTGGAGCCCCCAGCTGATCGTCGCCGTGAGCATCCCCAGGCAGAACCACTTCGAGGAGTACAGCTCGCGCGTCGAGCGCAGCGGGTGGAGCACGTGGACCTTCGGCACCGAGTTGGCGCCGCGGTACTTGTAGAAGAAGCCCAGGTTCGCCACGAAGGCGCAGGCGAGGGCGAGAAGGATTCCTAGATCTAGAGTCATTGGGGGGAGGTCCTGGGCGGTGGCATCCATCGGCCGGGAGCGACCGCTGCTTTACTCCGCCTCTGAGGGGGTAGGCGGATCGACCGACCCTGCACAGTACCGGTCGCGACCTCTGTGGAGCCTAAAGACCTGATCCCGACACCCGAGGAGCCCGGCCCCACGGGGGATTCCCCCACGCCGGCGGAGGCCCGGCGGGGGCGCGGCGGCACGGCGAGCGCCCGCTCCTGATGGTGGACATCGACGGCGTGATCTCTCTGTTCGCCGGTGATCTGAGCGACCGCGGCGCCGAGGAGGGCGCCTTCCATTCGATCGAGGGCATACCCCACTTCCTTTCGGCCACCGCCGCCGGTCACCTGCTTGATCTGAGCTCCCATTACGAGCTGGTCTGGGCCAGCGGCTGGGAGGAGCGAGCCAACGAGCACCTCCCCCACCTGCTGGGCCTGCCGCCGGACCTGCCCCACCTGCGCTTCGAGCGGACCGTCGGGCGGACGCACGCCCACTGGAAGCTCGCCGCGATCGAGCGCTACGCCGGCCGCCGGCCGCTGGCCTGGATCGACGACGCGCTGGGTGGCGCCTGTCACGCCTGGGCCGCCGCGCGCCCGGCGCCCACGCTGCTGGTGCAGACCGAGCCGCAGCGCGGGCTGACCTCCACCGAGGCGGAGCTGCTCATCCGCTGGGCGCGCTCGCTGGCGGGCTGAGCGCGGGCAGCGGCGCGACCTCGATCGCCCGCGAGACGGGCCGCGCCGTGGCCCGCTCCGCCCGCGTAGAGCGCCCTGACCCACAGCGGCCTCGCGGCGCCGGCGGCGAAGGCGCCCGGCAGCGCGCACTGCCCTGGGCGTCGGTCGTGCCTTCGGCGACGGTGCTCTCGAGCACCGCCTGGCCGCGGCGAGCCACCGAGCGGGCCTGCAACAGCAGCGGCACGCCGGCCAGCGGGGTGCCGTCGGGCAGCGCCAGCGAGGCGAGCAGCGTCGGAGTCCGGGGCTGGCCTTCGGCCGGGGCCGTGACGGGCGGCGCGGGAGCGCCCGGAGCCTGCGCGAGGGTGGCGAGGACAGGCGTGCCGGCGAGCCTCGTGACGGTGCCCCGGATCGACGGCAGCTCTCCGTAGAGGACGTCGCCGGGGCATTCGGTGCTGTCCGCGTCGCGATGGCCAGCGATCCGGGGGAGCGAGACCCGCGCGCGGGCAGGGTATTTGCTGTAGGAGGCTCCCGCCGGGTTCACCCGCACCGTCACCCGGCCCATCGCGGGCAGGCCGTGCAGGGACAGCTTCCATGCCAGCAGACGGGTCAGGGCCGCTCTGGCCTGAGGGCTGATCGGAGTTCCCGAGAAGGACCCCAGCACCGCCACCCCGCTGGAGACGAGGTTGTAGCCCCCCGCGTGAGCCCCCACGACGGGCTCGTCGATGCCTCCGGCGCGAGCCTCGAAGACCCGTCCGTAGAGGTCGACGACGAAGTTGTAGCCGATGTCGTTCCAGCCGTTGACGAAGCGGTGAAAGGCGTAGATCGCCCGCAGCATCGCCGGCACCTGGGCGGCCGAGTAGCCGTTGGGGTTCTCGGTGTGGTGCACGAAGCCGAGCTCGACCGCGCCGTATTCCGGGGCGAACCTCGGCGGGGCCGTGCCCCGCGCCCAGGCTTCCCTGGCGATGATCGGCGGCTGCCCGGCCCCGGCTTGCAGCACCGGCTGGGCCAGCGCCGGGGCGGAGGCCTGCGCGCTCTCGCCCGAGCCGGAGGAGACCAGGTGAAGGCGGGCACCCATCAGCGGCTTCGCGCTGCGCAGCTGCAGCTCCCGAGCGCCCCCGATCCACAACGGCTCTCCCCGCGTGGCGGCCTCGCCGGCGTCCGCTTCGGGGCCGTGGCCGTGAGCTGCCGCCGAGACCCATGGCCCCCAGCGCCCGTCTGCGAGCCGCACGCGAAGCTGTGGGTGGGCGTCCGGCGGTCGCTGCCACTGGAGCCCCACCAGCGCCACCCCGCCGGCCAGCGCCACCGTGGCGCCGGGCGCTCGCACCGTGCCCAGGGCGATCTCGCTCAGCAGCGGCTCGCTCGGCTGCGCCCCCGCCGCCCATGCGCCCACCGGCCTGACCGCCGCGCCCGCAAGCGCACCCGCGCCGGCCAGCAGCAGGGTGCGGCGGGTCATCGAGGGCGTCCTCATGATCGTTTAAGAACACATTGCCACGCCCGTCGGTTCGCGGCGTGAGACCTTATTCACGATCCAGCGGGCCCTCGCCCCCTGGATGCCCCTCAACGACCACCGCCCGCGGGGGCGCGGGCGGTGGCTGCGGATCAGTGTTGGGCGCCGCTGCTACTCGGCGTCGCCCAGGTCCTCCACGGGGATCTCCAGCTCGGCCAGCTCCTCGGCGAAGCCCGGGTCGGTCCCGCCCGCGCCGATTTTCTCGAGCGAGGCGAGGTCGGCGTCGAACTCCTGCCCGTAGGCGCCGTTGAGCGCATCGCCGCCCGTCAGCCCGAGCTCGGCCGCGATCTCGTCCTGGTCGAGCAGGCCGACGTCGTCGATCGCCCGCGGCAGCGGCTCGGAGGGCTCGATCTCGATCCTGCGGTAGCGCTTCAGGCCCGTGGCCGCCGGGATCAGCTTCCCGATGATCACGTTCTCCTTGAGCCCGTTGAGCCGGTCGATCTTGCCTTCCAGCGCCGCGTCGGTCAGAACCTTCGTGGTCTCCTGGAAGGAGGCCGCCGACAGGAACGAGTCGGTGTTCAGCGAGGCCTTGGTGATCCCCAGGATGATGTCCTCATACTGGGCCGCCTCGCCGCCGCCGTCGGCCACCGCGTCGTTCGCCTTGGCGAACTCGAAGCGGTCGACGAACTGCCCCGGCAGGTAATCGGTGTCGCCCTTCTGGTCGACCCTCACCTTCTTGAGCATCTGGCGCACGATCAGCTCGATGTGCTTGTCGTTGATGTCGACGCCCTGGGACTTGTAGACCTCCTGGACCTCCTTGACGAGGTACTGCTCGGTCTCGGTCCGTCCCCGGATCGCCAGCAGCTCGTGCGGGTACACCGACCCCTCGTTGAGCTGCTTGCCCGCGCTGATCTTCTCGCCCGAGCCGACGAACAGCCGCGTCCGGCGCGGGAATGCGTGCCGGTGCTCTTCGCCCGCCTGGTCGGTGATGACCACCGTCAGCGCCTTGTCTGTCTCTTCGATCGTGACGACCCCGTCCTGCTCGGCGATCTTCGCGAGGCCCTTCGGGCGTCGCGCCTCGAACAGCTCGACCACGCGGGGCAGGCCGTGCGTGATGTCCGCGCCGGCGACGCCGCCGGTGTGGAACGTGCGCATCGTCAGCTGCGTGCCGGGCTCGCCGATCGACTGGGCGGCCACGATGCCGACCGCATCGCCGATCTGGGCCAGCGTGCCGGTTGCCATCGCCCTGCCGTAGCAGGCCTGGCAGACCCCGCTGGGTGCCTCGCACTTGAGCACCGAGCGGACCGGCACCTTGACCTCGGTCCCCTTCTCGTGCTCGTCGGCGAACGCCTGGGCGATGTCTGCCAGCTCGGAGCGCCCGATTTCGATGCCCTGCTCGGCCAGCATCCGGTTGCGCTTGGTCGTGATCGGCAGCGCCGCGATCCGCCCGACGAGACCGTCGTTCGGCTCGCCGTCGTCCTTGAACACGGGCATCTCGATGTAGTCCTCGGTGCCGCAGTCGGCCTCGCGGATGATCACGTCCTGTGCCACGTCGACCAGGCGCCGGGTCAGGTAACCCGAGTCGGCCGTCCGCAGGGCGGTGTCGGCCAGGCCCTTTCGCGCCCCGTGGGTGGAGATGAAGTACTCCAGCACCGACAGGCCCTCCATGAAGTTGGCCTTGATCGGACGCTCGATGATTTCACCCTTCGGGTTGGCCATCAGGCCTCGCATCCCCGCCAGCTGGCGGATCTGCTTGAAGGACCCGCGGGCTCCCGAGTTGGCCATCATGAAGATGGGGTTGAGCGTGTCGAGGTTCGCGACCATCGCCTCGGCCACCTCGTCGGTCGCCGCGTTCCACTGCTCCACCACGGCCTCGTGGCGCTCCTCCTGGGTGATCAGACCATCCTCGTACTGGCTGGTGATGTCGGCCACCAGCGTGTCGAACTTGTCGAGGATCGACTGCTTCTCCGGCGGCACCACGACATCGTTCTTGGAGATCGTGATCCCTGCCTGGGTCGCGTACTTGAAGCCCAGGTCCTTGAACGCGTCCAGCACCAGCGAGATCGTCGTCGCGCCGTAGCTCTGCACGAGCAGGTCGATCAGCCTGGTCGTGTCGCGCTTCTTCATCGACTGGTTGACGAACGTGTACTTCGACGGGTCGAAGTCGTCGCCCAGCGCCTCGGCCAGCGCCCGCTCGATGCGGTCGTTGTAGATGATCCTTCCGATCGTCGTGAGCACGTGGCCGCCCTCCCGCCCGTAGGGGCGGAACTCGGCCACGTCGTGGAGCTTGACCACGCCGGCCTCGTAGGACAGTTCGGCCTCCTGCGCCGTGCGGAACACGTGCGGCCGAGGGTCGTGGGTGGCCCGGTCGATCTTCGCCAGCTCGTCCGCCTCCGGACCGTAGGTCAGGTAGTAGGCGCCCAGGATCATGTCCTGGGTGGGCGTCGCCAGCGGCGCGCCGTGTGCCGGCGAGAGGATGTTGTTGGAGGACAGCATCAGGATCCGCGCCTCGGCCTGCGCCTCGGCCGACAGCGGCAGGTGCACCGCCATCTGGTCGCCGTCGAAGTCCGCGTTGAAGGCGTGGCACACCAGCGGGTGCACCTGGATCGCCTTGCCCTC
Source organism: uncultured Solirubrobacteraceae bacterium (assembly GCA_963760785.1). GTDB lineage: Bacteria > Actinomycetota > Thermoleophilia > Solirubrobacterales > Solirubrobacteraceae > Palsa-744. Next base: position 172,879 of record CAVXEL010000006.1, read on the forward strand.
GACGAGCAGCGGCTCGAACGCCTGGATGCCCAGGCGGTGCAGGGTCGGCGCGCGGTTGAGCAGCACCGGGTGCTCGTGGATGACCTCCTCGAGCACGTCCCAGACCTCGGCGATCATCGAGTCGACCATCTTCTTGGCCGCCTTGATGTTCTGCGCGGACTTGCGCTCGACCAGGCGGGCCATGATGAACGGCTTGAACAGCTCCAGCGCCATGATCTTGGGCAGACCGCACTGGTGCAGCTTCAGGTACGGGCCGGCCACGATCACCGACCGCCCCGAGTAGTCGACCCGCTTGCCCAGCAGGTTCTGGCGGAAGCGGCCCTGCTTGCCCTTGAGCATGTCCGACAGGCGACTTCAGCGGGCGGTTGCCCGGGCCCGTGACGGGACGCCCACGGCGGCCGTTGTCGAACAGCGCGTCGACGGCCTCCTGCAGCATCCGCTTCTCGTTGTTGACGATGATCTCGGGCGCGCCGAGGTCGAGCAGCCGCTTGAGGCGGTTGTTGCGGTTGATGACCCTCCGGTAGAGGTCGTTCAGGTCGGAGGTCGCGAAGCGCCCGCCGTCCAGCTGCACCATCGGGCGCAGCTCCGGCGGGATCACCGGCACGGCGTCCAGGACCATCATGTCCGGTTTGTTGCCCGACTGGATGAAGGCCGAGACGACCTTCAGGCGCTTGACCGCGCGAGCCTGCTTCTGGCCTTTGCCGGTCTTGACCTGGTCCTCCAGTTCGACCCTTTCGGCCTCCAGGTCGACCTGCTGGAGCAGGTCGCGGATCGCCTCGGCGCCCATGCCGCCGCGGAAGTACTCACCGAAGCCGTAGGGGGAGCCGAAGCGCTCCTTGAGCTCACGGAAGGTCGTCTCGTCGTGCTCGATCTGCTTGGGCTCCATCGGTCTTGAAGAGCTCCCAGACGTTGCGCATCCGCTCGGCGGCGTCCTCGATGTAGGCTTCGGTGTCGGCGATGTCGGCCTCGAAGGCCTTCGTCAGTTCCTTGCCCTGCTTCTCGCGCTCCTCGTCGGAGATCTTCGACGAGGTTGATGTCCAGCGAGTCGGCCCACAGGTGGTCTTCGTCGTTGAAGTTGGTCTGTTTGCCCGTCTGCAGGTACTTCTCCCGCCGGGCAAGCGACTCGCGCAGTTCGAGCACGCGCTCCTCGCGCTCGGCCCCGTAGCTGTCGAGGACCTTGTTGACCTCCTTCTCGAGCGAGTCGAGGTCCTTTTCCCGGGCCTCCTCGTCGACCCATGTGACGATCGACGCGGCGAAGTAGAGGACCTTCTCCAGTTCCTTGGGAGCCATGTCCAGCAGGTAGCCGATGCGGCTCGGCACGCCCTTGAAGAACCAGATGTGGCTGACCGGCGCGGCCAGGTCGACGTGCCCCATGCGCTCGCGGCGCACCTTCGAACGGGTCACCTCGACGCCGCAGCGCTCGCAGACGATGCCCTTGTAACGAACACGCTTGTACTTGCCGCAGTAGCACTCCCAGTCCTTGGTCGGACCGAAGATGCGCTCGCAGAACAGCCCATCCTTCTCAGGCTTGAGCGTGCGGTAGTTGATCGTCTCCGGCTTGGTGACCTCGCCCGAGCTCCAGCTGCGGATCTGCTTGGAGGACGCGAGGGAAATCTCAATCGCATCAAAATTGTTGATGTCAATCACTTGTGGTGCCCTTCTGGCTGTGGGTGTGTGGCGTGAAACTGGGGGCTGGGACGAAGTCCGTGAGGGGGTGAAAACCCCTTTGCCCTTCTGGCTGTGGCTGTGAGACGTGTGACTGGGGTCCGGCTGGGGGTTGGCCGGAGCGCCTGCCGGGTGGCGCTCCGGGCCGCTGTCTACTCGGGTGCGTCCTCGCCGACGAGGCTGTCGAGGTCGACATCCTCGGTGACGCCGACGTCGTCGATCAGGCCCTCGGCCTCGATCGGATCGCCCTCGGAGTCCTGCTCCTCGTCCTGGGCCTCGGCCGAGGCGTCGGTGGCGTCCTCGCCCTCCAACTCCTCGTCAGTGGCCTCGCCTGCCGCCGCGCGAACGCCCGAGAGGTCGATGCCGAGCTCCTCGGCGGCACGCAGCAGGTCGTCGTCCTCGTCGCGCATCTCGGCGCGCTGTCCCTCCTCGGAGACGACGTTGACGTCGAGCGCCAGCGACTGCATCTCCTTGAGCAGGACCTTGAACGACTCCGGAATCGACGGCTCGGCGATGTTCTCGCCCTTGACGATCGCCTCGTATGCCTTGACGCGCCCGACGGTGTCATCGGACTTGATCGTGAGCATCTCCTGCAGGGTGTAGGCGGCGCCGAATGCCTCCAGCGCCCAGACCTCCATCTCGCCGAAGCGCTGGCCGCCGAACTGCGCCTTGCCGCCCAGCGGCTGCTGGGTGACGAGCGAGTAGGGACCGGTCGAGCGGGCGTGGATCTTGTCGTCGACCAGGTGCAGGAGCTTCAGGATGTACATGTAGCCGACCGTCACCTGTTCCTCGAAGGGCTCGCCGGTGCGGCCGTTGAACAGCGTCATCTTGCCCGAGGCCTGCTCGCCGACACGACGGGACTTGTCGATGTCCATCCGGATCCGCCCCGTGTGCGCGTCCTGCCACTTGACCAGCGCGCTGTCGACGTCCTCGACGGTGGCGCCGTCGAACACGGGCGTCGACACGTACACACGGCGCTTGCCCTCGGCCGCATCGGCCTCCTTGTAGGCGGCGGTGCCGTCGTCGTACCAGCCCTGGGCGGCCGCCCAGCCGAGGTGCGTCTCGAGGATCTGCCCGACGTTCATGCGCGAGGGCACGCCAAGCGGGTTGAGGATCACGTCGACGGGCGTGCCGTCCTCGAGGAACGGCATGTCCTGCTGGTCGACGATCTTCGAGATCACACCCTTGTTGCCGTGACGGCCGGCGAGCTTGTCGCCCTCGGAGATCTTGCGCTTCTTGGCGACGAACACGCGCACCAGGTCGTTGACGCCCGGCGGCAGGTCGTCGCCGGCGTCACGGCTGAACGTCTTGACGTCGATCACGACTCCGCCCTCGCCATGGGGCACCTTCAGCGACGTGTCGCGCACCTCGCGAGCCTTCTCCTTGAAGATCGCCCTGATCAGCTTCTCCTCGGCGGTCAGCTCGGTCTCGCCCTTTGGCGTGACCTTGCCGACCAGAAGGTCGCCCGAGATCACCTCGGCGCCGACGCGGACGATGCCGCGGTCGTCGAGGTTGCGCAACGACTCCTCGGAGCGATTGGGGATGTCGCGCGTGATCTCCTCCTCGCCCAGCTTCGTCGTGCGGGCGTCGATCTCGTACTCCTCGATGTGGATCGAGGTCAGCTCGTCGTCCTGCACCAGGCGCTTGGAGAGGATGATCGCGTCCTCGAAGTTGTAGCCCTCCCAGGACATGAAGGCGACCATCAGGTTCTTGCCCAGGGCCATCTCGCCCTTGTCCGTCGAGGATCCGTCCGCGAGCACGTCGCCGGCCTTGACCTTCTGACCGGTGTTGACCAGCGGCTTCTGGTGGATCAGCGTGCCCTGGTTGGAGCGCATGAACTTCTGCAGCTCGTACTCGTCCTTCTTGCCGTCGTTGCCGACCACCACGATCTGATCGGCGTCGATGTAGTCGACCGTACCGGCCGCGAGGGCCAGCAGCACGTCGCCCGTGTCCAGGGCGGCGCGGCGCTCCATCCCGGTGCCGACCAGCGGCGCGTCGGACTTCAGCAGCGGCACGGCCTGGCGCTGCATGTTCGAGCCCATCAGCGCGCGGTTGGCGTCGTCGTGCTCGAGGAACGGGATCATCGCCGTGGCGACCGACCAGATCTGCTCGGGCGAGACGTCGACCAGGTCGACGTCTTTCGGGCCGACCGTGACGTACTGGCCGGCCTGCGTGCGGCAGAGGATCTCGGTGCCCTTCAGCCGGCCCGTCTTCGGGTCGACCGGAGTGTTGGCCTGGGCGATCAGCAGCTCCTCTTCCTGGGTCGCGTCCAGGTGACGGACCTCCTCGGTCACCACGCCGTCCTTGACGACGCGATAGGGCGTCGTCACGAACCCGTACTCGGAGACCTCGGCGAAGGAGGACAGCGAGCCGATCAGGCCGATGTTCGGACCCTCCGGCGTCTCGATCGGGCACATGCGCCCGTAGTGGGTCGGGTGCACGTCGCGGACCTCGATCGGCGCGCGCTCGCGTGTCAGCCCTCCAGCGCCCAGGGCGGACAGGCGCCGCCGGTGGGTCAGCCCCGCCAGCGAGTTCGTCTGGTCCATGAACTGGGACAGCTGGGAGGAGCCGAAGAACTCCTTCAGCGCCGCGACCACCGGGCGGATGTTGATGATCGTCTGCGGCGTGATCGTGTCGGCGTCCTCTGTCGTCAGCCGCTCGCGCACGACGCGCTCCATCCGGTACAGGCCGATGCGGAACGCCTCCTGGATCAGCTCGCCGACGGTGCGCAGGCGGCGGTTGCCGAAGTGCTCGTACTCGTCGAGGTGCTCGGCCACGGGCTCGCGCGGCATGCTCATCGCCTCGGCCGCGTAGTCCTTGATCTCGACCTCGCCGTCCTCGGGGATGCCGAGGAGCTTGGGCAGGCGGACGAGCTCGTTGATCAGCGCGACGATGTCGTCGTTGGTCAGGGTACGGGTGTCGAGGTCGATGCTCTAGCCTCAGCCGCGAGTTCAGCTTGTAGCGGCCGACCCGGGTGAGGTCGTAGCGCTTGGGGTCGAAGAACAGCTGGTTGAGCAGCGCCTTGGCGTTGTCGACGCTCGGCGGCTCACCGGGGCGCTGCTTCTTGAACAGCTCGATCAGCGCGCCCTCTTCCGTGCGCGTCGCCTCCGTGTCGGAGTCGATCGTGTTGCGGATGTAGAGCGAGTTGTCGAACAGCGCGCAGGATCTCCTCGTCGGAGGCGTAGCCCATCGCGCGCAGCAGAACGGTGACCGGGAGCTTGCGCTTGCGGTCGATGCGGACGAAGACCTTGCCCTTCTTGTCGATCTCCAGCTCCAGCCACGAGCCGCGGGCGGGCATCAGGTTGGCGATGAAGACCTGCTTCTCGCGGTCCTTGGGCTCCATCAGGTAGGCGCCCGGCGAGCGGACCAGCTGGGTCACCACGACCCGCTCGGTGCCGTTGATGACGAACGTGCCGCGCTCGGTCATCCACGGGAAGTCGCCCATGAAGACCGACTGCTCGCGGATCTCGCCCGTCTCGCGGTTGATGAAGGCGACCGTCACCGTCAGCGGGCGCGCGTAGGTCAGGTCCTTCTCGCGACACTGCTCGAGGGAGGCGACGGGCTCGTCGAAGACGAACTCGCCGAACTGCACGGCGAGGTTCCCCGTGTAGTCCTCGATGGGCGAGATGTCGTCGATCGTCTCGCGCAGGCCGCCCTTCTCAGGGTCGGTCAGCCACTGGAACGAGCGGCGCTGGATGTCGATCAGGTTGGGGACGTCAACGGTCTTGTTCAGACGCGCGAAACTACGGCGCGTCCGGAGAGCATCTGCAGCAGCCAAGAAATGACTCCTTCGGAGGGCGAAACACGGACGAGGAGGGCGCCGGAGGCGCGACCAGCAAAGATAGCACAGACCATCGGCGCCCTTAAGGGCAGCCGGCGCTCACGGACCCCATCCCAACGATCGCGTATGTGGCGCGACGTGCCTGCTGGATGGCTGCGACTATCGACCAGCAGAGGGACTCTACCGGAAAGTGCGGGTTTGTGGGGTCTTTTCCGATTCAGAGCGGCCCGAACGCTTCATGCCCGAGGGAGCCCGACCTCGAACGCCTGGTGGGAACGCCTCGTGAAGCCGGCACCAGGCGAGGCTGTGCCGCGCGCCGGCCTGCAGAGCGCAGTCGGGTCCGCCTGCAGTCCGCCGTGACGACCGCGGCCTGCAGGCGGACCCGACGGAGCGCCTACTTCAGCTCGACCGAAGCCCCGGCCTCCTCCAGTTCCTGCTTGAGCTTCTCCGCCTCCTCGCGTTCCACGCCCTCCTTGACGGGCTTGGGGGCCTCGTCGACGAGCGCCTTGGCCTCTTTGAGGCCGAGGCCGGTGGCCGCGCGGACGACCTTGATGACCTGGATCTTCTTGTCGCCGGACCCGGCCAGGAGACGTCGACGGTGCTCGACTCTTCCTCGCCGGCGCCGGCGTCGCCGCCGCCGCCCGCGGCGGGCGGCCGCGACGGGGGCCGCCACGGCGGCCGCGGAGACGCCGAACTCCTCCTCGAGCGCTTTGATGCGCTCGGCGAGCTCGAGCACGGAGATGCCCTTCAGCTCCTCGATCCAATCCTGTGTGCTGGTTGCCATGGTCTGTCAGTCCTCCTTGGTGGGATTCGTCTCGGCGTCCTCGGACTGGGTCTCGGCCGAGACGTCCGCCTGTTTGTCCTGTGCTTGGGCCGGCTCGTCCTGCGTGTCCTCCTGAAGGGAGGGCTCCGGCTCAGTCTTCTGCTCGCCCGCCGCCTCGGCCTCGGGCTCGGCAGCGGCTCGGCCTCCGCCTCGGGAGCGGCCTCCGGCTCGGGCGCGGCCTCGGCCTCGGCCTCCGCCTCCGCTTCGGGAGCGGCCTCGGCCGCCGGCGTCTCGGCGGCTGCGTCGGGCGCGGGCTCCTGCGCCCGGCGGGCGCCGCGCCCGGCCGGGATCTCCCCGGACTCCTTCTTCTGGTTGACCTGGCCGAGCGCCACGGCCAGGCCGCCGAGCAGCGCGTTGAGCGTGCGGACCAGACCGCTGACCGGCGACGGCCACGATCCCGACGAGCTGGCCGTAGAGGACTTCGCGGGAGGGCAGCCGGGAGAGCGAGCGGAGCTGCTCGACCTCGAGCTCCTCGCCGCCCATCAGCCCGCCCTTGAAGGGCAGCAGCTGGGTCGCTCTGCCGTAGTCGGCGACCGCTTTGGCGGCCAGCGCGACGTCGCCGCGGACGAAGGTCAGAGCGCGTCGGTCCGATCAGGTAATCCTTCAGCGCCTCGGCTCCGACCTGGTCGGCGGCCCGCTCGGTGAGCGAGTTCTTGACGACCTTGAAGCTCGCGTCGACCGCGCGCAGCTGGGTGCGCAGCTCGGCGACCTGCGCGACGCTGATGCCCCGGTAGTCGACGGCGAAGATCGCCTCGGACTCGTCTATGTGGTTGGCGATCTCGGCGATCGCCACAGCCTTCTGCTCGCGGTTCATTTGGGCTCCTGTCCCGGTCTTATGCGTCAGCCGCCGGGGGTCTCTGGTGGCCTGTGGGAGTGCTGCCTAGGCGGCGACGCTTGCCGCTGGCGCCTCCTCGATGATGTCACGTGTGCGGCTCGAGTCGACCTTCACGCCGGGACCCATGGTCGAGGCGAGGGTGACCGACCTGCAGGTAACGGCCTTTGGCGGCCGACGGTTTGGCACGGACCAGCTCCTCGATCACGGCCGCGTAGTTCTCGAGCAGCTTGCGGTCCTCGAAGCTCGCCTTGCCGATCACCAGATGCACGATCGCGGTCCGGTCCGTGCGGTACTCGACCTTGCCGGCCTTGGACTCTTCGACGGCTTTGGCGACGTCCATCGTCACCGTGCCGACTTTCGGGTTGGGCATCTTGCCCGAGGGCCCCAGGATCCGTCCCAGCTGACCGACCACCGACATCAGGTCCGGCGTGGCGATCGCGACGTCGAAGTCGTCGAAGCCGTCCTGGATCCGCTTCGCCAGGTCCTGGGCGCCGACGACGTCCGCGCCGGCCTCTTCGGCCTCGCGCGCCTTGTCGCCCTGCGCGAACACCGCCACCGTCACGTCCTTGCCGAGGCCGTTGGGCAGCGCGATCGTGCCGCGCAGCTGCTCGTCGGCATGACGGACGTTCAAGCCCGTGCGCACGTGGAGCTCGACCGACTCGTCGAACTTCGCGCTGGCGAGGCTCTTGACCAGCGCGATCGCCTCGGAGGGGTCGTACTCGCGCTCGCGGTCGACCTTCGTCAGGCTCTCCCTGTGGCGACGGTGGTGGGTGCTCATGCCTCCACCTCGACGCCCATCGAGCGGGCCGTGCCCGCGATGATCTTCGCCGCCTGCTCGACGTCGTGCGCGTTCAGGTCGGCCAGCTTCCGCTCGGCGATCTCGCGCAGCTGCGCCTGGGTGATCGTGCCGACCTTGACCCGGTTCGGCTCGCCCGAGCCCTTGCCGATCCGCAGCGCCTGACGGATCAGGACGGCGGCGGGAGGGGTCTTGGTGACGAAGGTGAAGGAGCGGTCCTCGTAGACCGTGATCACGACCGGGATGACCGTGCCCGTTTCGCTCTGCGTCTGGGCGTTGAACGCCTTGCAGAACTCCATGATGTTGATGCCGTGCTGGCCCAGGGCAGGACCGACCGGCGGAGCAGGACTGGCCTGCCCGGCGTTCGCCTGCAGCTTGATCGTTGTCAGAACCTTCTTGGCCATCTTCTTCTTTCAGTTTCAGTCTCTAGGGTGAGCGGGTCGAGGGTCAAGCGAGACAAGGACGCAGCGAGCGAAGTGTGCTTCGCACATACCCCTTCGGGGCACAGGCGAGCGACCGAGGACGCCGCTCCGCGCAGATCATCGGCCGGCTCACAGCTTTTTGACCTGGTCGAAGCCTACCTCGACAGGCGTCTCGCGTCCGAAGATGGATACCAGCACCTTGAGCCGGGCGGCGTCCTCGTTGATCTCCGAGATCTCGCCCGAGAAGTCCGAGAGCGGTCCGGAGACGACCTTGACGGACTCGCCGATCGAGAACTGGGCGCGGGTGCGGGTCGCGGTCGCGACCTCCTTGTGCAGCAGCCGGTCGACCTCGCCCTGGGTCAGCGGCACGGGCTCCTGCGAGGCGCCGACGAAGCCGGTCACGCCAGGGGTGCCCTTCACGACCCCCCACGAGTCCTCGTTCAGCTCCATGTTGACCAGCACGTAGCCGGGCATGGTCCGCTTCTCCTTGAGGACCTTCTGGTTGTTCTCCATCTCCGTCACCGACTCGGTGGGGACGACCACGCTGCGGACCGCCCGCTGCTGCCCCAGGGAGACGACGCGATGCTCCAGGTTGTGCTTGACCTTGTTCTCGTGACCCGAGTAGGTGTTGACGACGTACCAGCGGAACATTCAGCGGACCTCAGAGGATGAATTCGACGATTTCTTTGGCGACGTAGTCGGCCAGGCCCAGGTAGGCGCCGGCGATCGCCACGAAGCCCAGGACCACGGCGGTCGCCTGGGAGACCTGACGGCGGTCGGGCCACTGGACCCGCTGCAGCTCCGCCCAGCTGGCCCGCAGGAACGCGACCGCCCGATTGCCGCCACGCAGCGGCGCGCCCGAGGCGCGCTCGGGCCCGACGCCGCCATCGCCGCCGTCCCCGCCACCGCCGGAGCCGCCGCCTGTGCCGCCTCGACCGGGGCCCGACGGGCCGCCGTGAAGCTCCTCGAGCGCGTCCTCGGAGAGGTCGCCCTCGGCGACCGCCTCGGCCTCGATTTCGCCCTCGGAGAGGTTCTCGGGAGCGGCGGGGACCCCGCCCGCGCCGCGGACGAGCGCGGCGTCGAACTCGTCGACCTCGCCTGAGGCGTGGTCGAGCGAGCCGGGCAGGTCGGCGCGTACCGGCTGGCTCGGCGTGAGCGCGCCGGCGGCCTTCGAGCCGCGGCCATCGACCGCGCCGCCGCGCTGGCGGCGTTGCTTCGCACGTTTACGGTCACGGGCCACTGCAGCGCTCCCGCGCTAGCGCGTCTCCCGATGGCTGGTGTGCTTGCGACACCAGCGGCAATACTTGCGCAGGGTCACCCGATCGGGGTTGTTGCGCTTGCTCTTGTTCGTCTGGTAGTTCCGACGCTTGCACTCCTCGCAGGCGAGGGTGATAGCGATTCGAACGTCTCCGCGGGCCATGGTCAGAAATCCTGCATCGTTGTGGTGAGCGAGCCCGAGCGAAGAAAAACCTCGCTCAGGCGCGAGGTCCTGCCAGTCTAGCGAGACTCGCTCGGCGACGGCGCGCACAGCTTCGGCACTCGCTACGTTGAGGCGGTGCCGCCGATGTCCGCCGGGCGCCGCCCCGAGCCGTCGCGCCGCCGACGCGCCTCGGCGGCTCGCGTCCGTCGCCGCAGAGCGCTTCTGGCCGGCTGCGTGCTCGGCCTCGCAGCGCTCGCCGTCGCCCTGCTTGCCGGCGGCGGCTCCCACCCCCGCCGAGCAACGGCCGCTTCCGGAGCGCCCAGGACGAGCGTCCCCGCTTCGGATCCGTCCGTGACCGCCACGGCCGCTCGTGCCCGTGCGCTCGGCTACCCGGAGAGCGCCGAGGTGCGCCGCCTGATCGCCCTGGGGCATCCGATCTACTGCGCGCCGGCGCGGGGGAACGAGGTCGCGCTGACCTTCGACGACGGCCCGGGGCCCTACACGCGCCTGATGGTGGCCAAGCTGCGCAAGCACCACGCGGGCGCGACCTTCTTCATCGTCGGCCGCAACATCCCCCTGATCCCGGGCATCACGCGCACGGAGCGGTCGCTGGGAGCGGTGGGCGACCACACCTTCACCCACCCCCTGCTGACCTCGCTCACGCCGAGCGCGGCCGAAGCGGAGATCGTGCGCACCCAGCAGGCGCTCGCGGGCTCCTCGGGCGGTCCCGTGTTCCTGTTCCGCCCGCCCTACGGGGGACGCGACGCCGCGGTCGACTCGATCGTCCGCGCCCACGGCCTGCTCGAGATCCTCTGGGACGTGGACAGCGCGGACTCGCTCGGCGCGAGCTACGCGCAGATCGAACGAACGGTCATCGCCGGTCTTCGTCCCGGCGCGATCATCCTGATGCACGAGAACCACGGCCAGACGATCCGGGCGATGCTGAGCATCTTCGCCGCGCTGGAGCGCAAGCACCTGAGAGCCGTCAGCGTCCCGCAGCTGCTCAGCGACGACCCGCCCACCGCCGCGCAGGTCCTGGCGGGCGGCCGCGGCTGCGGCCTCGGCTCGACGGCGCGTCTCAGCGGAGGGTGATCCGCAGGGCGGGCCCGGGCCGGCTCCCGGGCGCAGCATCCCCCCGCAATTAGCGGGACTCCGCGCGCGGGCGCGCTTGACTGGCACCGGGCGCAGCGGCGAAGCTCAGCCGGCCCGCGCCGGCGGGCAGCCCGCCCTCACACCCCCATACGGCGCGCCGGGTCCGGCCGCGCCGGCAGCCAAAGGAGCCGCCGTCGATGCACCTGCCCGAGCCGATTCCGCCCGTCGTCCAAGACGAAACCTTTGGGGGGGTGACCTACCACATCCGCGGCGAACTGGTGCCCGAGCTGCAGATCGAGGTCTCCTCCCGGGCGGTGATGTTCGAGCACCACGTGCTGCTCTGGAAGGAGACCCAGCTGAACATCGAGCTGAAGAAGCTCTCCGGCGCGATCAAACGCAAGATCGCCGGGCTCGAGTTCTTCGTCACCAGGACCTCCGGATCGGGCCGGATCGCGTTCTCCCGCGACTCGCCCGGGCAATGCGTTCCGCTGCACCTGCGCCAGGGGGAGGGGCTGGACGTGCGCGAGCATCAGTTCCTCGCGGCGACCGACAACCTCGACTACAGCTTCGAACGGATCAAAGGCGTGCAGAACATGCTGATCGGCGGCTCTGGTTTCTTCATGGACAAGTTCCGGGCGACCGACGGCGACGCGCTGGTCTGGCTGCACGGCCACGGCAACGTCTTCGTCGTCCAGCTGATGGAGGGCGAGCAGCTCGACGTGGAGCCCGGAGCGTGGCTGTACAAGGACCCGTCGGTGAACCTCGAGGCGGTCACCATGGGGCTGAAGACGGGGATGTTCGGCGGTGGCGGCAAGCTGACCTGGAACCGCTTCACCGGCCCGGGGCGGCTCGCGATCCAGACGATGTACATCGCCCCGCTGGAGGGCATGGACTCCACGGCCGGCGCCGCGGCGACGGGCGGCGTGGCGGGCGCCCTGATCAGCGGTGTCCTGAAAGGCTGAACCGGCCGCCCCGCGCCTGCCCGCGACGAGCTACTCGTAGAGCGTCAGCGTCGCCAGGATCACATACAGCGCGACGAGCGCCCAGCCCTCGAATTCAGCGGCCTCGCCGTCGCCGCTGACCTGCCACAGCGTCAGCGCCCCCAGCGCCAGCGCGCCGGTGAGCACGGGCGACAGAGCGAAGGTCAGGGTGGTGGTGAGCGCGAAGGAGACCAGGACGAGCAGCGGGAACAGGAACGCGGCGATCTGGGCGACCGAGTTTTTGACGACCGAGATCGCAAGGTCCGATCGGCCCTTCCAGGCGAGCACCAGCCCCGCGGTGTTCTCGACGGCGTTGCCGGCGATCGCGACGATCACCAGACCTGCGAAGGCCTCCGAGAGGCCCAGCTGGTCGATCGCCGGGCGCAGGCCCGCCACGAACCAGTCCGAGACGAAGGCCGACGCGGTCCCGGCCAGGACCAGGAGCGTGACGGTGAAGCGCAGCGACAGCCGCGGGCCGGGCCGGTCGCGGTCGGCCACGCCGCCGTTCTGGCCGACGAGCTTGGCGACGGGCGGCTGATCGGAGCGCAGATAGGGGATGACCCAGGCCGCGTAGACGACCAGGAGGCACACGGCGCCGACCGCCGAGATCGTCTTGACGTGGTGGCTCGCCGGATCGTGTGAGCCCAGGGACAGCCCCAGCAGCACGATGATGAAGACCGTCAGCAGCAGCAGCGTGGCAGTGTCGCGCGGCAGCCGCTTGGAGAAGCGCATGGTGTTGTCGGGCGAGCGTCGAGCGCCGACGACGATCACCAGCCCCAGGACGAGCATCGCGTTCGCCAGGATCGAGCCGACGATCGCCGTCTGGGCGACGACCAGCTCGCCCTTCTGCAGGGCGAAGATCACGACGAACAGCTCGGGCAGGTTGCCCAGCGTCGACTGCAGCATGCCGGTCACCGCGGGACCGAACCGCTCGCCAAGCTGCTCGGTGGCGAACGACACCACCCAGGCCAGGCCGGCCAGCGCGAGCGTGGCCAGCAGGAACCTGGGCACGACGGCCCACGACCCGTAGTCGGCCAGCCCCGCCAGGACCGTCAGGACGGCGGCCGCCAGAACCGCGCTGCGCTCGAGCGGGCTCAGGCCTGACATCGGCCTGGGCCGGTCAGTGGCTCTCGAGCACCCTGTCGACGAGGCCGTACTCGAGGGCCTGCTGCGCCGTGAAGAAGCGGTCCCGCTCCATGTCGGCGCGCACCTCCTCGGTCGGCTTGTCGGTGTGCTCGGCGTAGATTTCGTCGATCCGTCGGCGCAGGTTGAGGATCTCGCGGGCGTGGATCTCGATGTCGGTGGATTGACCTTCGAAGCCCGCCGAGGGCTGGTGGATCAGGATCCTCGAGTTGGGCAGCGCCGCCCGCTTGCCCTTGGTGCCGGCCGCCAGCAGCAGGGAGCCCATCGACATCGCCACCCCCACGCACATCGTCGCGACGTCCGGTTTGATGAACCGCATCGTGTCGTAGATCGCAAGGCCCGAGTAGATGCTGCCTCCCGGCGAGTTGATGTACAGCGAGATGTCCTTGTCGGGATCGTCGCTCTCGAGGTGCAGGAGCTGGGCGACCACGAGGTTGGCGACCTGGTCGTCGATCGGCGTGCCCAGGAAGATGATGCGCTCGTTGAGCAGGCGCGAGTAGATGTCGAACTCGCGCTCCCCGCGGGCGGTGCGCTCTATGACCATGGGTATCAGCGGCATGGCCCCACCCTATCGATCGCCGCCGTGCGACCCGCGCGGCGCACTCTGTTGGCCGAATGTGCGGTCGTCTGCGAAACAAGCTCGGGGTGGAGGGGTTTCACGACGATGCCCCCCACGGAAGGAGACCTCGTGACCCGTCGCCGCCCCTCGAGAAGCCCCCGCAGAACGCCGCCCCGCGCGCTGGCCGCACTGGCGGCGCTGGGCTTGCTGGCACTCGCCGCGCCCGCAGCGGCGATGACCAGCCACGCCGGCTGGCCCCCCGACCAGCACCTCGTGATGGACAAGGGCCCCGGGGGGCGCCACCACGTCCTGAGGGGTCGACCCGGCGTCCACAACTACCTCCTGGGCGGCTACGGCGACGACACGCTCTACGGCGGCAACGCAGGGGACGTGATCTGGGGCGACTACCACCCCTCCGGCTGGCCGGCCTTCCAGACCGCCGTGATCCACGCCGGCAACGGCAGGAACTTCATCTACTCCAACGACACCGTCAACTACGTCTTCACGGGCACGAACGCGGCGACGGTCGTCCACGCCCACGAGGGGTCGGGCGTGATCCACTGCGAAAACCCGCAGATCGTGGTCTTCACCAGCCACCATGCCCTGCCGCACTACAGGCTGCACGGCTGCCGCCACATCAGCTTCTACTCGGTCGGCTACTAGTGTCGTGAGTCAGAAGTTCGACGGCGTTTCCCGGCGCCTGCCCGCGTCTGACGCCCGCCGCCGTCGCCTCACGTACTACCGGTACGCACGGCGCCGCCGTCGAACGTCAGCCACGCCCAACCATCCGGCAAACTCGCGCCCAACTTCTGACTCACGACACTAGCCGCGAGGCACGGACCAGTCCGCCACGTCGGCGCGTCGATCCCCACGGCGCCGAGCGGGACCGCGTCACTCAGGCCGGCGCGGGGTCGAGCAGGCGGTCGCGAAGCGCGTCGATGTCCTGCGCGGTGAGGCCGCCGGCGCGCAGCGTCGCCTCGACGTCCAGCGAGGAGAGCGTCGTCGCGATCACCTCGGCCGCGGTCGTGCCCCGTCGCGCCAGGAACGCGGCGAGCATCGCTCCTTCGTCCTCCATGCCCATCTCGGCGAACAGCCCGGAGAGGCGCTCGCGGGTCAGTTCGTAATCGGCGCCGATCACCTCCGGATCGACCCCCACCAGCGCCAGCGCGAGCATCGCGATCTGGCCGGAGCGATCGCGCCCGCCGACGCAGTGGAAGACGACCCCGCCCGGCCGGGCGTTCGCGATCGCCGCGATCGCCACGGCCGAGAGGGCCGGTTTGCGCATCAGGTGGGCGCGGTAGTAGAGCGGCGTCCCGAACTCGGGCGTCTCCTCTAGTGGCTTCCAGGAAGTGCGGTCGCGGTTGCCGTCGAGGGGCGTGTGAACGGTCGCGATCTCGGCCGGGCGCGGCGCGGCATCCTCGACGCGCTCCTCGTCGTTGCGCAGGTCCACGACGGTGCGCACACCGTGGTCGAGCAGCGCCTGCCATCCCGCGGCGCTCAGTCGGCCCAGCGAGTCGGCCCGGACGACCGCGCCCCAGGCGGTCCGCCGCCCGCCCGCCGCGGGCAGGCCGCCGAGATCGCGGATGTTGAAGCACCCCTCCCAGTCCAGGTGCCGCTCGGCCCCCATCGCAGCCGCCGCTCAGAGGTTGACCGACCGCATCCCCTGAGGGTCGTAGCGGTCCCCGCTCGCGGCGGGCACCTCCGCGGCGATGCGCTCGACCTCCTCGGGAGACAGCTCCAGCTCGGCGGCGGCGAGGTTCTCTTCGAGATAGGACACGCGCTTGGTGCCGGGAATCGGCACGATGTGCTCGCCCCGGTGCAGCACCCATGCGAGCGCCAGCTGACCGGGCGTGACGCCCTTCTCGGCGGCCAGATCCTTGACCCGCTCGGCGAGCTTCAGGTTCGCGGCCAGGTTCTCGCCGGTGAAGCGGGGACCGTGGCGGCGGAAGTCGCCCTCGTCGAGCTCGTCGGGCGAGCTGAACCGCCCGGAGAGGAAGCCCCGGCCGAGCGGCGAGTAGGCGACCAGCCCGATGCCGAGCTCTTCCAGCGTCGGCAGGATCTCTGCCTCGACGTCACGCGTCCACAACGAGTACTCCGTCTGCACGGCGGTGATCGGGTGCACCGCGTGGGCACGCCGGATCGTCTCGGCGCCCGCCTCGGACAGGCCGAGGTGTCGCACCTTGCCCGCCCGGACGAGCTCGGCCATCGCGCCGACCGTCTCCTCGATCGGCGTACCCGGGTCGACCCGGTGCTGGTAGTAGAGGTCGATGTGGTCGACTTTCAGGCGGGCCAGCGAGCCCTCGCAGGCCGCCTGCACGTAGGTGGGACTGCCATCGATCGAGCGGACCGGCGGCCCACCCCCTTCGCCCGGCTCGATCCTGATCCCGAACTTCGTGGCCAGGAACACCTCCTCGCGGCGGCCTGAGATCGCGTTGCCGACCAGTTCCTCGTTGGTGTGCGGCCCGTACATGTCGGAGGTGTCGAGGAGGTTGCAGCCCAGATCAAGGGCGCGGTGGATCGTACGAGTCGATTCCGCGTCGTCGCCCCGTCCGTAGAAGGCGGACATGCCCATGCATCCGAGGCCGATCGCGGAGACCTCCGGTCCGTGCGGTCCGAGCGTGCGCCTGTTCATCGACCTGCTCCCTTCGGGGTCCGTGGGTGGCGCCTCGCGGGTCGCACCGGCGCCCCGGCGCCTTCGGTATAGCAAACCGGAGGCATCCTCCGGTAACGCGTCGCGGCGCCGGTCGGTCCGGCCGCCCGCTCCCCGTCTAATGTTGACCGCAGTGTTCCCCCTGAACCTTCCCAACCTGCTCACCGTGATGCGGATCATGCTCGTCCCGGTGCTCGTCGTGGCGCTGCTCGGCAACACGCCGGCGGGCGACGTCCTGGCTGCGGTCGTCTTCGCCCTCGCTTCGCTGACCGACTTCGTGGACGGCTACCTGGCACGCGCGCGCGACTCGATCACGACGTTCGGGAAGCTGATGGATCCGCTGGCCGACAAGCTGCTCGTGGTCGCCGCGCTGATCTCGCTGGTCTCGCTGCACCGCCTGGCGGCCTGGGTGGCGATGGTGATCATCACGCGCGAGCTCGCCGTGACGGTGCTCCGCCTCGGCGCGAGCCAGGCCGGGGTGATCGTCGCCGCGAGCATGTTCGGGAAGGTCAAGACCTGTCTGCAGATCGCGGCCATCCTCGCCGTCATCGCCGTGCACGGCCAGCCGCTGTGGGTCTCCGCCCTGCTCTACGTGACCGTGCTGGTGACGGTGCTCTCGGGCCTGGACTACTTCTTCGGAGTGCGCCGGCTGATGGCCAACAGCCAGGCTCAGAGCGGCGGCTGACGCTCGGCGCCGGTCTGGAGCCAGGCGTCGAGGCTGGTCTGGCGAGGGGCGGGAACCTCCGACTCGAGCTCCTCGCGCACCTCCTCGAGCAGGCCGTGTCGCTCCGCGACGACGTTGTGCTGATGGATCGTCTCGAGGTTCTCCTGGCGAGCGGACACGAAGCTGGCGCCGTCCAGCTCGGGGAAGGCGCGCACGACGCCGGCGATCATCTCCCGTACGCAGTCCTCGACGAAGCGGGGACGTCGGTGGGCCTTCTCGACGACCTCGACCTCGTCCACCCGCTTCATCAGCTCGTAGATCTCCGAGGACATGCTGGACTCGGCGATGGCGAGCAGGACGCCGGCCTCGATCTCGGCGTCGCACTCCTCCAGGCAGCCGATCTGCAGCGTGGCGAGCCCGCGCTGGTTGTGGGTGGCGACGGGGACGCTCTGCAGGATCCGCTCGATCTGCTCCTCGGAGAAGTCCTGGCCGGAGAGGCGCTCACGGGCGCGGGCGGCGACGAGCTCCTGCGCGCACGGGCAGGCGGTCATGCCCGTCGCCGTCACGCCGACGATGCGCCGCGTGCCGTGCTCGAAGGCGACGGCGCGGCCGTGCAGCGTGTAGATCTCCTGGGTCTGCGTGCCCGAGACGGGAGCCGGCTTGTGCTCGGGATAGCGGGCCGCGATCGTCACCTCGGCCCTGGCTGCGCCCTGTCGCGCGCGGACCAGCTCGGCGATGTGGCGTGCGAGCGTCTCCGCCCGGAAGGGGGACTCGCTCAGGACGACCTCGCCGATCGCCTCGTTGACGACCTCGTCGAAGCGCGACATGTGGGCGCCCTTCTGACTGCCCGAGAGGTCGACGAAGCAGTCCAGCCGGGCGAAGAACAGCTCCTCGCGGATCCGCACCACCTTCTCGACGCCCGTGACGCCCACGCGGGAGAGGCCGACCGGGATCCCGGGGACCCGGGCCTGGACGTCATCGCCAGAGCCGATCGCCGTAGACGGCGCCGAGGTAGAGCCGCTCGTCCGCACCGCGGCCTAGCCTAGCGCGGCGCCGCGTGCCTGCCGGCCGATGAGGCGGGCGTCTACCTGACCGCAGATTCTGGTATCACTCCGCACTTAGTTGCACCGGCGAGGCATGGGGACGGTGAGAGGCCTCAGCACCGGGGATGCGAGACGGCACGAGACTGCCAATGAGAGCGCAACGCACAGGAGGCTTAGCGTAGGTCAGGGGAGGTCGTGGCGGCTCGCCGCCCCGACGGGGATTCGGAGAGGTCCTTGGGAGTCGAATTGAGCGAGAAGCTGGAGGGTATGCTTGCCACCGCGGAGACCGCGGTGGTCGAGATGGAGGAGTTGCAGGGCGTCATCGCCGAAGGGCAGGAGCGGGGGTTCCTGACCACCGAGGCGATCGCCGCGGCGGTGGAGGAGGTGGAGTTCTCCAGCAGCAGGCCCAGGACCTGCTGAGCTACCTGGAGGAGCACGGCATCGAGATCCTCGGACCTGGCGAGGCGGCTCCGGAGCTCGGGCGCGGGCACGATCGACGCGCGGCGCCGAGGCGGCCGCGCAGAGCGACCGCGGCGAGGCGCCGAGGACTCTGGACGGCGGGGATGAGGACGAGGCGGCCGACGAGGAACATGGGCGCGCGCTTCAGGCTCGCCTGGAGGAGCTTCGCCGGCCCGAGGTGGATCTCGGGGTCGAGCCCAGCCTCGACTCGCTGCGCCTGTACCTGCGCTCGATCGGACGCGTGCCGCTCCTCAGCGCCGAGGAGGAGGTGGCGCTGGCCAAGCGCATCGAGCGCGGCGACATCGCCGCCAAGCAGCACATGGTCGAGGCGAACCTGCGTCTGGTCGTCTCGATCGCGAAGGGCTATGTCGGTCGCGGGCTGACGCTGCTCGACCTGATCCAGGAGGGCTCGCTGGGGCTGATCAGGGCGGTCGAGAAGTTCGACTACCGCCGCGGCTACAAGTTCTCGACCTATGCGACCTGGTGGATCCGCCAGGCGGTCACGCAGGTCGCTTGCCGACAAGGGCCGCACGATCAGGATCCCCGTGCACATGGTCGAGCGCCTGAACAAGCTGCTGCACGCCGAACGGCGCCTGATCCAGCAGCTCGGGCGCGAGCCGAGCGCCGGCGGAGCTGGCCGACGAGCTCGAGTGCACCGTCCGCGAGGTGCGCGACGTGATGCGCATCACCCAGCAGCCGATCTCGCTGGAGAAGCCCGTCGGCGAGGAGGACGACTCGGCGCTGGCCGACTTCGTCGAGGACGTCTCGGCGGCCTCGCCCTTCGAGATCGCATCCGAGGCGCTGCGCCGCGAGAACGTGATGCGAGTGCTCGCGTCCCTGCCCCGCCGCGAGCGCGAGGTGATCGAGATGCGCTACGGCATCGTCGGCGGTCGCTCGCGCACGCTCGAGGAGGTGGGCCGCGCCTTCAACATCACCCGCGAGCGGGTGCGCCAGATCGAGAACCGGACGCTGAAAAAGCTGCAGACGCTGCCCGAAGCCCAGCAGCTCCGCGAGGCCTCCTGAGACAGCGGCGGGCTCGCCGGCCGCGCGCGGAGGCTCGCGCGGGGCGAGCCGACGCCCTAAACTCGACCAGCCCCCGGCGGGGTTCCCGAGCGGTCAAAGGGGCGTGGCTGTAAACCACGTGGCTCTGCCTTCGAAGGTTCGAATCCTTCCCCCGCCATCTCGATGCGCCGACGGACAGGGAGGTCCGGGGCGGCGCCTGCGGGCCGCAGACGCCTCCCGCTCGCGCGGGAGCGCGAGCGGCGCACCAGGATCAGGCCGACACGTGCTGGGCGACCGAGTCCCGCTGGAGCGCGCGGTACGCGCGAGGATCCGGCGCGGGTGGCAGGCGCCTGCGTTCGCGGCGCACGAACACGTCCTGCTGGCTCTCCTGCGAGCGGTCGTGAGGGTAGAAGGCGAACTCCCGGAAGGCCCGCTTGCTGGGCTCGTTCTCGCGCCTGACCAGCGCCCACACGGTCGGCATCGGCTGCCCGGCCCGCTCGCGCTCGACGACTTCCAGGCCCGCCCGTATGATCGCGCTCGCCCAGCCGGGTCGTGCCGTCGTTCGAGACGTGGTTCCTGAAGCGCTCGTCGCGGGCGAGCAGGTTCACGTAGGGGTTGCTGGCGAGCCGGCGCAGGAACCACGGCTCCGAGGCCCTGGCGCGGATCTGGGCGTTGCCGTCCATCCTGATCGAGGCGACGCCGAGCAGGTCGCCCGAAGGCTCCTCCTGCAGCAGGGCGACCGTCTGCGGGAGCGCCTCGCCGCTCAACAGGTTCTGGAGGATCAGCCGGACCTCCGCGGCGGCGGGACCGCTCACGCATCGGAAGTCCTGCAGCAGCGGCTCGTCCACACACTCGGCTTTGCTCCGCATCGAGACCGTGACGAGCCCGCTCAGGACCGTGGGGTTCGATGCCGAGGACCGGGCGCGCATGGGGGAGCCTGAAGATAGACGCCGCTCAGGCGGAAGCGACGAACCCCACGGCCACGAGCGCGGGCATCGTCAGGCAGCCCGGCGCGTCGGGGTCCAGCTCGAGCGGGTCGGGCGCCTCGGGCGGATCGACCGCCCCGGCGTGCAGCGCGAGTCAGGCGCGGGCCAGCTTGCGTCCGAGATGCTCGCGTTCGAGCGCGATCCAGTCCTCGGGGTCGAGCAACTGGGCCGATGCGATCAGGGCCGACTCCTTGCCGGCATCCTCTGCGGCGGCGTCCATGACCTCCAGCGCGGGCCAGGGCTCGCCGGGGCGGCTGAGACGGAAGCCCTGGATGAGCGGCACGCCGATGCGCTGCAGCGTCCGCAGCTCCTCGGTGGTCTCGATCCCCTCCGCGACCAGCTTGCAGCCGACCTGGGCGGCGTAGCCGACCAGCGCGGAGACCAGGGCGGCCAGTTCCTCGTCGCTGTCGATGCCGCGGGCAAGCGCCCGGTCCAGCTTCAGGTAGCTCGGGCGGACCGCCGTGATCTGGCGCAGGCCGGAGTAGCCCGCCCCGACATCGTCGACCGCGAGAAGCGCGCCCTGGGCGAGCAGCGGCTCGATCGCGTGGCGAAGCTCCTCATCACTGCCGATCAGCGTCTCCTCGGTGATCTCGACGATCAGCCCCCGCAGCTCCTCCTCCCGCTCGCATGCGGCGAGATCGAGCATCCGCAACGTCTCCTGTTCGAGCAGCACCTGGACCGACAGGTTGACCGAGAGCCTCGTCCCGGGCGGGCGCACGCCGAGCAGCGACAGCGCCTCGCGCAGGCAGGCCCGCTCCAGCGCGGGCCTGCCGCCAAGCTCCTCAGCGAGCGAGAACCACTGCAACGGCGTCGTGCCGGGCGTTTCCTGGCCGAACCTGGCCAACGCCTCGAACGCGTGGACCGCCCCGGTGCGAACGTCGACGATGGGCTGCACCAACATCTTCAGCCCCTCTCCTTCGATCAGTCGTGCCAGTGCCACGCGCGCGCCGGCGCGCTCCTCCTCGCTCAGCTTCGGCTCCTGCGCCCCGCCGGGACTCGACGGGCCCTCGCGCTCGGACATGCGCGCGGCGATGTCGCCCGCCAGCAGCAGCGTTTCCGCGCTGTCGGCCTGCAGGCGGGCCTGCGGAGCAGCAGCGTTGAGCTCGCCGGTAAGCCTGCCAGCGGTCAAGCAGCAGGGCGATCGTCGCCACGCAGAAGCCGCCGTAGGCCGCCTGAGACTGCCCTCACGCAGAGCGGGAGGGCCAGCGCGAACAGCACCACGGACCGCCCCAGCCAGTGCACCCGCCCGCCCCTCGCCAGAACTCCGCTCGCCACGGCGACCAGCCACAGCAGGCTGACGACGTCGACCTGCTGGCTGTTGATGCCGACGATCAGCACGCCAGCGCTCGCCGACAGCGACTCCTCGAGCGCCAGCCGGGAGAGGCGGGGGGCCGCAAGCTGCACCGCTGCGCTGATCAGGATCGTGGCGAAGCCGGCGATCGCCAGCGCGGGCCGCTCGACCGAGCGAGGACGGGCCAGCACCACGGCGATGCCGGCGACGCCCATCGCCACGCGGGTCACGAGCCGCTGTCCTGCGGGCCCGCAGGATCTGCTCGCCGGACTCGATCGGTTGCGGGAGGCCAAGCATCCCCATCGAGCACGATTCGGCCGATTTCCGCGATTGCTTGAGGATCTCGGCGCGCTCCGAACCGGGCCGGTGCGGCGCGGAGCGCCCGTCGATCAGTCCCCGCCGGGCGCCTGATCGAGGTGTGCCGCATGGACGCCCGGCGCCAGTCCGAGCGCGTCTGCCACCGTCGCCCAGTAGCTCGAGCAGCTGATCGCGCCCGCCGTCCGCCAGCCCCGCGCACAGCTCGCGCTCGAAGCCCGCCGCGACCGAGAAGGCCTCATCGAGCAGCCGGCTGCCCGCGGAGGTCAGGTGCAGCGCCCGCGCCCGCCTGTCGGTCGGGTGCGCCCGGCGTTCCAGCAGACCCCGCGCCTGCAGCGCGTCGATGAAGGCGACCATCCTGCTCGCCGGGATCCCCAGTTGCTCGGCGATCGCGTGCTGGGACTGCCCTTCGGCGGCACCCACGGCGCGCAGAAGAGCGAAATCGCGCGGCTCGATGTCGAGTGAGGCAAGCCTGCGGCGGAACTCCGCCGAGACCGCGTAGCCGAGGGTGGAGAGGGCGAAGCCGACCGAGTGAAAGGGAGGCGCGGTCGAAGGGGTGTCCCCGGCCTCGACCGTCCCCTCGGCTGACGTCGAGGGAGCGGGCGGCGCGGTCGACTCCCTGGCCATGAGGAGGATAATAGCGGCAGAAAATGATTTGTGATATCAATTATTCTGACAGTGATCTTTTGTGCGGGCGAGAGTGGGCAGGCATGATCGAGAGCAGCGAGAACGGGATCGAGGTCGAGGGTCTCGTCAAGGACTTCAAGGGGGGCGTCAGGGCGGTCGACGGGATCGATCTGCAGGTCGCCCCCGGCGAGATCTACGGGTTCCTCGGGCCCAACGGCGCAGGCAAGTCGACGACGGTGCTCGTGTTGACGACGCTGCTGCCCCCCACTGCGGGCACCGCGCGGGTCGCCGGGTTGGACGTCGTCCAGCGCGGCGCCGAGGTGCGCCGGGCGATCGGCGCCTCGCTGCAGGAATCCGCGCTCGACCCGTTCCTCACCGGCCGCGAGCACATGCGCCTGCAGAGCGCGCTGCACGGCCTGGGGCGCGAGGAGCGCGAGCGGCGCGGCACAGAGCTGCTCGAGCGCGTCGGGCTGACCGACGCGGCCGACCGCAAGGTCGGCGGCTACTCGGGCGGGATGAAGCGGCGCCTCGACCTCGGCCTGGCGCTGGTCCACGGCCCGCGGCTCTTGTTCCTGGACGAGCCCACGACGGGCCTTGACCCCCAGAGCCGCGCCGCGTTGTGGGACGAGGTCAGGCGCCTGGCCAATGACGGTGTGACGGTGTTCCTGACGACCCAGTACCTCGAGGAGGCCGACGTCCTGGCCGACCGGGTGGGGATCATCGACCGCGGCCGGATCGTGGCCGAGGGGAGCCCGGCCGAGCTGAAGGCGGCGATCGGACGCCCCAGCGTCGAAGCGGTCCCGGCGAGCCCCGAGGACCGCGACCGGCTCGCCGCGGTTCTCGGCCGCTTCGGCGAGGAGGCCGCCGCATCCCCTGGCGCGGTGGCGGTGCGACTCCCCGAGGGCGTCGGCGATCTCGCCGAGATCGTCCGGGCGCTCGACGGGGAGGGGCTGAGGATCGCCGACCTGCGCCTGCACTCGCCGACGCTCGACGACGTGTTCCTGGCCAAGACCGGCCGGTCCCTGGAGGGCGCGGGCGACGAGGATCAGGGCGATCCCGGTGCAGAGGGCGAGCGGGGGAGCGACGGATGAGCAGCGGGCTGCAAACGCAGATCTCGGTACTCGCCCGGCGGGCGATGCTCAAGACGTTGCGCCAGCCCTTCCAGCTGTTCCCGATCGTCTTCTTCCCCCTGGTCCTGCTGGCGGTCAACGCGAGCGGGCTCAAGGCGGCCACTCGCCTGCCCGGCTTCCCGACCGACTCCTATGTGTCCTTCGCGATCGCCGTCGCCTTCATCCAGGGCGGGATGTTCTCGCTGATCAACACCGGGACGAACCTCGCCGAGGACATCGAGAGCGGCTTCTTCAACCGCCTCGCGCTGACGCCGCTGCACCGCGTGTCGCTGATCGTCGGGCTGTTGGTCGGCGTGGCGGGCCTGGGCGTCCTGCAATCGGCCGTCTACATCCTGATGAGCCTGGTCGCCGGCGCCCACCTCGACGCCGGCGTGGGCGGAGCGGCGGTGATCCTCGTGCTCGGCTCGCTCACGGCGGTCGCATTCGGGGCGCTGGGCTGCGCCGTCGCCCTGAAGACGGGCTCGGGCGAGGCCGTCCAGGGACTGTTTCCGCTGTTCTTCGTGTTCATCTTCCTGTCCTCCAGCAACCTGCCGCGCAACCTGCTCAGGACCGGCTGGTTTCACACGGTGGCCACCTGGAACCCGATCTCCTACCTGATCGAGGCGTTCCGGAGCCTCTACATCGTCGGCTGGGATGCGACGGCGCTGTTGCGCGGCTTCGCCGTGGCGATCGGCCTGACGGCCGTGGCGCTGCTGGCCGTGGCGGGCGCCCTGCGCTCGAGGATGCAGCGGACATGAGCGCGCGCAGCGGCGGCGGGGTGTTTCGGGTTGCGGGCGCGATCGCCTGGCGAAGCCTCCACACCTACGTGCGCCGGCCCGACCTGTTCGTCCCGTCGCTGATCTTCCCGCTGGTCTTCCTGGCGAGCTTCGCCGGCGGGCTCTCGGCTCTGGGCGAGCTGCCGGGGTTCTCCTTCCCCGCCGGCTACACCGCCTTCCAGTTCGTGTTCGTGCTCTGCCAGTCGGCGATGTTCGCGGGGCTGTTCACGGGCTTCTCGCTGGCCTTCGACTTCGAGAGCGGGTTCGCCCGGCGCCTCATGCTGGCGGCGGAGGATCGGCGGGGCATCGCGCTCGGCTACGCGCTGGTGGCGCTGACACGGGCGGCGATCACGCTGACGCTGGTCACCGGCGTGGCCCTGGTCGCGGGCATGCGGATCACGGGCGACGGCGTCGACGTGTTCGGCCTCTACGGGCTCGCCGCGCTGCTCGTGCTCGTCGGTTACGGCTGGGCCGCCGGCGTGGCCTTCCGCTTCCGCTCGATCCAGGCGGGACCGTTGATGCAGACTCCCGTCTTCCTGCTGCTGTTCCTCGCGCCGGTCTACGTGCCGATCGCGCTGCTGAAAGGATGGATCCACGCCGTCGCCTCGATCAACCCCGCAACGGCGTTCCTGGAGGCCGGCCGCGGACTGATCTCGGGGGTGCACGACCACACCGGGCTCGCATTCATCGCCGCGCTCGCCCTGATAGCCGTGTTCGCCGCGTGGATGCTCACGGGGTTGCGCGACGCCGAAAACGCCGGTTAGGGGACCGGCGCCGTCGGAGGCCCGGGGGCGACGATCGCGCGCGCCAGCTCCGCCGCCAGCGGCGTGCTGACCAGGACCCTGCGCAACGGCTCCTGGTTGGCCACCGCGAATGACAGACCGGGGACCCCGCGGCGCACGACGAACGCTTCGTCGAGCCGGATCGTTCGCGCCACGTAGTAGAGCCAGGGCAGCCGCAGACCGGCCTTCATGCCCGTCGCCATCGCCTCGCGCACCGGGTTCTCGATCACCTCGACGTCGCTGACGTCACTCAGCGGCACCCTGATGTCCCTCATCAGGCCCACGATCTTCTGCCAGCGCGAGAGTCGCACTTCGACGGTGTCCTTCCCGAGCTCGACGCGCACGGCGACAGGTTAGCCGCGCGAGTGATTGAAAGCGGCGGCCAATAGGGGTAGAAGATGCCCAGCACCCGCCGCGCGCCGGGGGCGCCGGGGAGGTGAACAGAGCCCAGAAGGGAGTGCCGAGCATGCAGGCATCCGAGGTTCCCACCCGAGTCCTGGTCGTCGCCCACAAGACGGCCGCGACGCAGCCGTTGCTCGATGCCGTGCGCGAGCGGGCCGGGCGCGGGCCGGCGAGGTTCACCCTGCTGGTCCCCAACGCCGCCCATGGCCTGCACAGGGTCGTCGACGCCGAGGATCAGGGCGCGGGCGAGGCCCAGAGTGTGCTCGACCACGCGCTGCCGAAGCTCAGCGCGGCGGCCGGATCGGAGGTGGAGGGGATGATCGGGGACCCAGACCCCTCGGCCGCGATCCAGGACGCCATCAACCTGCACGGGTTCGACGAGGTGATCATCTCCACCCTCTCCCCGCGGCTCTCGCGCTGGCTGCACCTCGACCTGCCCCGCAAGGTCTCCGGACTCGGGCTGCCCGTCAGCACCGTCACCCCCGCGGACGAGCCCGCCTGAAGCCGGCGTCCTGCGGCGCTTCGGCGCCAGGAGGCCGGCCTCTCACGGCGGGCCGAACGCGACCTTGACAGTACGGGAATCCTCTTGTTCTCTACGATTGCGGTGCCCTCGGGCAGGGACCCCGATCGCAGACGTTCGTCTGTAGATCTTTCGTCCGCGCGTCGCGAGAGTGCCAGCGATGGAGGCCGTCCGCACGCAATTCGCCGCGAACCTGCGACGCCACCGCAATGCGGCCGGCCTCTCCCAGGAGGCGCTGGCCGCGATCTGCAATCTCCACCGGACCGAGATCAGCCTGCTGGAGCGCAACAAGCGCTCCCCCCGCCTGGAGACGATCGTGATCCTCTCCCGCGGGCTCGAGCTGTCCTCCCCGTCGCAGCTGCTCGAAGGAATCGTCTGAAGGGCGGCCCGAGCGGCGCGCTAGAGTTTGGCCCCTGCCCAGCTAGCTCAGTTGGTAGAGCACTTCCATGGTAAGGAAGGGGTCAGCGGTTCGAGTCCGCTGCTGGGCTTGGAGCCGCGCGCGCGTGATGCTCGCCGGCGGCGTCGGCTGAGAGGAGCCTCGCGGCCACCGGCGCCGGCCCGCGGCCGAAGGTCACGGTCCGGCGCCCCTCATGCGGCGCTCAGCTGGCGAGCGCCTTCTGCTTGATCTGGTCGAACTCGGCCTGGGTGATCGAGCCTTCGTCGAGGAGTTTCTTGGCGTTGGCGATCGTCGTGGCGGGGTCCGTCGCGGCGACCGACTTGACGTAGCTCGCCATCTGCGACTGTGCCGCTTCCTGCGCCTGGAGCGATCGTTCGGTCATCCCCTTGTGCTCGGCGATCAGGTACACGAACACCCCGAAATACGGCAGGACGATGATGAAGATGATCCATGCCACCTTCACCCATCCGGACGTGTCGTGGCGACGGAAGATGTCAGCGATGACTGTGAAGAGGATCCATAGCCAGACGACGAACGCGAAGAAGATCAGTATCGTCCAGAACACTTCGAGGAACGGGTAGCTCGTTGCTAGTAGCACTGTTGATTCCTTGTCTGTCGGTGGTGGTTGTCGGTCCGGGCATGGGACTCATCTCCGACCGTCAGTGGAAAGACTCTCCACCCCCCCGGGTGGCTCCACGACCGGATTAATCCGACGAGAGCTCCGTAGAACCTACTCTCCCGAGCACCACCGCGTCGCCCGGCGCATGCCCGCCCGGGCCCCGCGCGAGCCATGCCACCACCATCCTCGGCCATCCCGTGCGCTGTCAGCTCAGGCGTCCCGGGGAGCCTCCAGCCCCCCGGGACGCGCCGAGCTGATCCCGCCGGCCCTACCTCGGGCAGGGTGCGTTGTAGGTCTTGGTGACCGTGGTCTGGGTGAGGCCGCCGAGACCCGCAAAGGTCAGTTCGGTCTTCATCGGCAGGTGTTTCTTCGGGCACTTCGTCGGCAGCGTGCCGTAATAGGTGACCTTGCCGTTCTTCCGGTAGGCCGAGCCGACCTTGACCTTGATCGACTTGACAGACGCGTCCTGGGCGCCCGGCACGGTTTCGACCAGCGGCACGGCGGCGATCAGCTTGTGGCTGTACAGACCGCTCGAGTTCACGTAGTGCGCCTTCGAGAGGATTTCGAGCAGCACCGGTTCGTGACCGAACGTGAAGAACGTCAGGCCGCCGCCGGGGGCGTAGAACGATTCGATCCTCGCCGTCTCCGGAACGACTTCTTTGCCGAAGGCGACATAACCCGTGACCGACCCGGCCGGTCCCGCAGCCGACCCCTTGGGACAGGCCTTCGGGCCCATGCCGGACGGTTCGAGCGTCGCGACGGGGCAGGTCGGGAAGCCCTTGGTGTGCAGCGTCACGCCGGCCGGCAGGTAGAAGTTCACGCCGATCAGCGGCGCCGGGAAGCCGCCGTATTCGGTGCCCGAGATGGTGTATTCGGCTTCGACCGCCGCGCCCTTGCCCTTGAAGTTGCCGGTGTGGGGGAAGCCCGGGATCGGCACGGCCTTCGCTTTGAACGTGACCGTCGGCGCCGCCGAGGCGACCACCGGCAGCGAGAGCGCGAGCGCAAGCGCCGCGAGGCCTGTGGTCGTCAGGCCGATTATTGCGCTGCGCATGCTGGATCCTCTCCGTCGGGGTACGTGCGGGTCTCGGGGCGAGTCCCTCCTGACCCTTAACACGGATCCAAGCTGTTCGGATCGCTCGCCTCCCCGCACGCCGGGGAGGCGCGGGCGCAGCTACCCGCGCGCCGGAGCGCTCGGGCGGCTAGCCTCGGGCGGCTAGCGCCGCGGACAGGGCGCCTTGTACTGCACCGTCACCGTCTGCTGGGCCAGGCCGCCCAGCGCCGCAAAGGTCAGTTCGGTCCTGACCGGGAGATACCGTTTCGGGCAGGAGCTGGGCATGCGCCCGTAGTAGACCGGCCGGCCGTGGACCGTCATCGCCGAGCCCGCCCTGACCCTGATCGTTTTGACCGATGCGTCCTGGGCTCCCGGCACCGTTTCGACCAGGGGTATTTCGCTCTCGAGCTCTTTGCTGAACAGCCCGCTCGAATTCACGTAGCGAGCCTTGGAGAGGATTTCCAGCAGCACCGGTTCGTGACCGAAGGTGAAGAACGTCAGCCCGCCGCCGGGGGCGTAGAACGACTGCACCGACGCCGTCTCCGGGACGATTTCCCTCCCGAAGGCGACATAACCCGTGACCGAGCCGGGGGGACCCGCGGCCGATCCCTTCGGACAGTGTGCCGGTCCGAGCCCGCTGGGCTCGAGCGTGGCGAGCGGGCAGGTCGGGAAGCCTCCGGGGTGCAACGTCACGCCGGCCGGCAGGTAGAAGTTCACCGCGATCAGCGGCGGGGGGAACCCGCCGTATTCGGTACCGGAGATGTGATATTCGGCTTCCAGCGCAGTCCCCGCGCCGAGGATGAAGCCAGTGTGCGGGTAGCCCGGGATCGGCACGGGCTCGGCTTTGAACGTGACCGTCGGCGTCGCCGATGCCGTGCCGACCAGCACGAGCAAGAGCGCCACCCCCAGGCAGATTGCGCTCCGGCCGGCGATTCCCATGCGCATCCGTTCCTCCCCTGCTCATTCCCGTGGCGACCACCTTCTGAGCGGCGGGCGCCGCCCACGGCTGTCATCTTCCCTGAACCGCCCGGATGATGATCCGCCCAGAGCTGCGCGATCCGATCTGACCGGGGCCTGCGAGCCGGGTCCGTCGCGCCGGGGATCGCAGATCGGCCTCCAGCGAACGCGCGGGGGTCCGCATCGCTAGGCTGCCGAGCATGGATCCCGAGCGCGCACGAGAGCTGCTGCGAGCAGAGCGCGAACGAATCGAACTGGAGATCTCGGCGCTCGCCGAGGAGGATGCCGAACTGGCCGCCGTGGAGGACGACCCGGGCGAACGTGGCTCGGAGGCGCTGTACGAAACCGAGCTCGACACCGGTCTGGCCGAGGACCTCGCCGAGCAGCTCGCCGCGGTCGAACGGGCCGAGGCGAGGCTCGCCGCGGGCACCTACGGGATCTCGGTGGTCAGCGGCGCGCCGATCCCGGATGAGCGCCTGGAAGCGGTCCCGACGGCCGAGATGACCGTCGAGGAGGCGGCCCGCCGCACCGGCTAGGGCGTCCCCGCTGCCCGCGAGCGCGGCCGGCGGGCCGAGCCGATCGCCCGACCCGCCCGCCTCGTGCCTGCCGGGCCTAGGTCACTGGTAGGTGGCGCCCGGTCCCGGCCCTTCGTAGCTCGATCCCGATTTCGGACCTGACGGGGAGCCGCTGTGCGTCCCGCCCATGTTCGGGCAGGGGCCTTTGCCGGTCGAGCCCGAATTGGGAGCCCCCGATTTCGATGGCGCGCCGGGGGTCGTCGGGGTGCTCGGCGTCGTCGTCCTCGGCGCGGGGGTGGTCTGCGCCGCCGTCGGGGTGCTCGGGGTGGTGCTCGTGGTCGACGGGGCAGCGGCCGCACCGGCGATCCCGGCCGCGGCGCCGCCGGTCGCCAGCGCGCCGGCCACGATCGTGGCTCTGAGCATCTTGGACATGTCCATCGTCAAACCTCCGGGGGTGGACGTCGGGTCCTGATCGTCTCCATCCTGGGCGGCCAGGCTGGCCCCAGGGTGAGCGGTCCGTAGGGGTTCCGTAAGAGCACTGCACGGCTCCCGGCGCCCCGTGCCACTCCGCGGCGCGAAGCGCCGGCGGCCGGCTTCAGCCCGAGGCGAGCGGGGCCGCGCGACGCGCGGGCCGGCGGGCTTCGGCCTGCTGGCGGCGGGCCCCGGCCCGCCGGCGCGCGTGGGTGCCCCGCGCCGGCCTGGCGGCCGCCCGGACGGGCGCCGGCGCGTAGAACACGTCTGCCTGGGGCAGCTGCTTGTGCGAGAGCTGCCCGTCGAGCGCGATCAGTTCGGCCAGCGAATGGCGGTAGGTGAGGCCGTAACGGCTTTCCAGCATGGCCAGCGTGGGATCGTTCATGTAGAAGAAGCGGTCGCCGTCGCGGAGCGCTTCGAACTGCCGGCGCCACAGCGCCGACTGCAGTTCGCCCAGTTCGCTGCCGGGCAGATGCGGCTCGGACATCATCCCGACGATCGCGTCGAGGTTGTCGACCGTGCCGTAGATCGCCTTCAGCCGCGAGGCGAGCGTCGTGCGGCGGGTCGCGCTGACCGCGCGTTCCTGCGAGCCGGGGGCGATCGGTTCGCCGTAGAAGTTCTTCAGCGAGGTGAAGTCCAGGATGTGGGGGTTGTCGATCTCATCGGAGGGCGGCAGGAGCGGGTCACCGGTGGGGAATTCTTCGGTGGACTCCCCCGTCACTTCGGTGAACTGTGCTGGGGAGCCAGCCCGAGCGCTTCGCGCATCCGGTTGTAGCTCGGGATGCCGTTGTCGCGCTCGCGCTGGATGTCGATCGAGCCGAGGTCCTCGACGACGCTGAAGCAGCCCGGCTCCTGCGGGTTTGCGAAGCACGCGGCCGGTTCGGTGCCCGGCCGGGGATCCCGAACAGCACGCTGCGCAGGGAATCGTCGATCTGCTCGTCGTTGCTGTAGCCGGGTTCTTCGCCCAGCCCCGCGAGGACGGGGCCGAGGCCGATCGTGCTGACGATCGGCGGGGTCGAAGAAGGCGGCTCCCTGGGAGATCGTCAGCCGCAGCCATCTTCGTCGGCGAGCGAGACGGTTCGACGCGACCCCCATCGCTTCGAGCGCAGGCGAGCTTCGAGCCCTTGATCTTCCCGGCGGGCAGTTCGGCGTGCTCCTCGCCGTTGACCATCGAGTGCGCCCGATAGCCGACGGTCGCGAATTCGTCGCTCACGGCGGTGTTGACGTTCGGGTCATAGCCCGGCGTAGGGATTGAGCGTGACGCCCACGGCCGGGAGGAATTCGCTGGTAGGTGATGTACTGCTCCTCGGCGCCGACGAACAGCCGCGCGATCTGGAAGCGTTCCTCGGCGCTCAGCGAGGCGGGCAGGTCGCCGAGCGATCCGGTTGTGCTCGCGCGCGAACAGCGTCGTCACGCGCGGTCAGCTCGGCGTTCTCGTTGGCCCTCGCGTCACCCGCGACGACCGCGTTCTGCGGTTCCCGGTCAGCGCGCCTTCGGTGACCATCGGCGGGCGCCGGATGGGCCGCGCCGCGGGCGCTGACTCCAGCGGCAGGAATTTGTGGGGCAGCAGCAGCAGGGCGCCGGCGTCCGCCGGATTGCCGTTGTCGGGATCCGGTGCGCATCCATTCCAGTCGCGACTGGCGGCCGACCGTAGAGGGCGGCGGCGTCGATGTAGGAGTTCTCCATGTTGACCTGCTGGCGCGGGTCGCCCGGGCCCGTGCCGGTGCCGGGCGCGACCGCGTTGCGGGTGAAGGGGATCACGCCGAGGGTGTCGCTGAAGCGCTCCAGCGGGTCGTTGGCTTGAACGGCGATGTTCGCTTCTTCGCTGCCCGGTTCGGCGCGCTCGATGGAGTGGTCGACGAACTGCCCCCAGACCCAGGCCCACTGGCTGAGGTTGCGCGGGGAGAACAGATCCACGCCGAGCGAGTCGAAGACGCGGTTGCTGATGTAGCGCGGGTTCGGCCCGACTGACCATCGCGCCGACGCCGTCGGCGTAGTTCGCCGGCGCGAGACGCTGATAGGTGTTCCCGCCTCGCCCCAGGCCGGGTGGACGAGGTTGTTGCCGGCGCCGTTGAGGCTGGGCGCTTCGAAGGAGAGCGCGGTCGGGCTCGCCGCGTCGGCGCTCCCGGCGAGCAGCAGCGCCGCGAGCAGCGCGACCAACAGCGCGCGGCGCGCACCGGCGAGCGACCCTCGGCGCGCCGTCGCCGCCGTGCGCGGCCTGTCCCCATCCCTCCGTCGGCATCGTTGCCCTCCTGGCTTCCCTCCGATGGCCGCGGACGCGACCCGCGTCCGGCGAGCGGGGAGTGTGCCACGGCCGCCGGGACGCGTCAAGCGCCTACCGGGTGAGCCGGCGCCGCGCACATGACCCGTCGGCACGCCGCGGCAGGCCGTCAGGGCAGCCACAGCTCGCCGCGCCCCAGCACGACGGCGCTGCCCGCGACCCGCACGCTCTCGATCCGCTCGGCGCCGCCCTCGACGCTGGCGCGCAGCAGCGAGGGACGGGCGATCTCCGCTCCCTGGCTGATCTCGATCTCCTCGCCGAAGCCGATCCGCCCGTGGCGCGCGAGGTGCACCGCGAGCGGCCCGGCCGCGGAACCGGTCGCCGGGTCCTCAGCGACGCCCAGGCCCGGGGCGAACATGCGCGTCTTGAAACGATTGCGCCGCGCCGGCGAAGCAGCTGACGCCGACCGCGCCGAGCGCGCGCTCGAGCGCCGCGAGTCGGGCTTCAGGGCCGCCACGGCCTCCGCGCGAGGGGAGCTCGACGTAGAGTGGCGGGGGCCGTTGCCGTAGACCTCGACAGGCAGGACCGAGCGCTCCGACGCCGAGCGCGCGCAGCAGCTCGGCTCGGCGCCGAACGGCTCCCAGGCTCGGCACCGGTTGGGTCCATGCCGCCGCCGACGCCCCGGCCCTCGCCGGGGGCGACCTCGACCCGCACCGGGCCCGAGCCGGTCTCCAGCACGACGACGGCGCGTCGGAGCGCGCCGGCCAGGAGCGACCGCCGAGCCGAGCACCGGGTGGCCGGCGAAGGGCAGCTCGGCGGCCGGCGTGAAGATCCGCATGCGCGCGTCGCCCCCGCCCTCGGCCGGGAGCAGGAAGACGGTCTCGGAGAGCTTCAGCTCGCGGGCGATCGCCTGCATCGCTCGCCGCGCTGAGCCCCGGCCGTCGGTGAAGACGGCCAGCTGGTTGCCCTCCAGCGGCGCGCCGCGAAGACGTCCATCAGCACGTAGCGCCGCGGATCCCTGGAGCTCCTCGCTCGCCGGGACGCCTCGAGCGGGTCGAGCGCGGCGAGCTGGTCCATCACCTCTGCCATGCCTCCCTCAGGCCGGGGGCGCGCCTCGCGCCGCCGGAGCCGCGGCGTCCATGTCCGAGAGCGCGATGCGCGCGCCGCCGACGGAGATCTCTCGCCTGCCGGCCCGGACCGCCGAGGGGATCTCCAGGGCGATCTCGACGATCCCCTGCACGCCGTCCTCGTCGGGTCCGCGGAACCGCACCTCCCGCACCGTCGAGCCGGAGCGTCCGGGTCCGATCCCGCCGCGGGCCCCACGCCCAGCACCTCCCCCCAGCGGGCGGCTACGGCATCCGCGTCGGGCACCGCCACGGTGATGGCGGTGAGTCGGCCAGGCGGCGCGACGCCGACGCGGCCCGTCCAGTCCGGTCCTCCCCAGCGCCACGTGCCGTACGGCGCCGAGCGGTCCAGCGAGACGATCGCGCCGCGCAGGTCGGCGGGATGCATGTGGGTGCCCGAGATGTCGGGCAGATCGATCCGCCACACGGTCCTCACACCCATGCTCTCGGCACGCCGCCGCGCGCCATCGAGATCCTCGATGTCGAACAGCACCATGTAGCCGCCGTCGTCCCCGGCGCGTTCGAGCTGGCGGCCGGCGGCCGTGCCGGGCCGGGTCGGGCTAGACGACCTCGAGGAAGCAGTCGCCGAGCGCGAAGACGACGTTGACCAGACCGAACTCGGCGACGCCGGGGTCGCGGAACGGCTCCTGCAGGGCGAGCTCGGCCTGCAGCCGAGCGGCGAGCGGCTCGAGCTCGTCCGCGACAAGCACCGCCTGGCGCAGTCTCACCCTCCCGCCGGCCCCGCTCATTCGCCAAGGCTACCCGCCGAGCGGGCCGGGTCGGCATCCCGCCCGAAGCGAAGGCCGGCCGCGATAATCAGGCGATCGAGACCAAGCGCCACGCCCAGCAAGCAACGCGCAGGCCAAGCGCAATCGGCAGGTTCCTGCGCCGCGCCGTCGACTGGATCCTCCCGGGGCGGAACCCCACCGGAGCGATCTACGGGGTGATCGTGGTCGGGGCGCTGCTCGCGGCCGAGAGCGGACTTCACGAGAGCTGGCTCGACACGTTCGCCTCGGCTCTGATCGCAACCGTCCTGTACTGGCTGGCCCACAGCTACGCCGAACTGCTGGGACGGCGGCTGCGCAACTGCGAACGGCTCGCCGCCCGCGCCCTCGTCCTCGCCCTCGTGCACGAATGGTCGCTGATCAAGGGGGCCGCCATTCCGCTGCTGGCACTGCTGCTCGCGGCGCTTGGCGGCGCATCCCAGGCGACTGCCGTCGCGATCGCCCTGTGGTCCTCGGCGGTCGCGCTCGCGACCTTCGAGCTGATCGCGGGGCTTCGCGCCGGCCTCAGCAGGGGCGAGCTCGTGTTCAACGTCTCGGTGGGCGTCGCGATGGGCGTGGCGATCCTGTCCTTGAAAGTGATCCTCCACTGAACGCCTGTCCCCGGGGCGGCGCCCGCACGGCGACCGGGATGCTCTGCAGACAGAACATTCCTGATATGTAGTATCCCGTCCTTCCGAACCCTTGACACCAGTCGTATCCCGGAGGACGCCCGATGCCCGAAGAGCCGAGCGCGCCGGCACGGCGTCCCGGCACGACGCGCGGCCGTGCCGATGGACGCGTGCCGTTCGCGCCGATGTACAAGCGATTGCCGCGGGGCCCCCACCGGCTGGCCCCCGAGGAGGTCGCCTTCAACCAGCGCGCCCGCATCCACGGAGCGATGATCGAGGCGGTGTCCCGTGGCGGCTACCAGCGGGCCAGCGTCCGGCAGGTGATCGCCCTGGCAGGCGTCTCCCGCCGCGCCTTCTACGAGCTCTTCGCCAATCGCGAGGACTGCTTCCTGGCGACCTTCGACCTCCTCGCGCGCCGCGAGCTTCGCGCCGCGCGCGAGGCCTACCTGGCGGCCGGCGGCGGGCGCGCCTCGCGACTGTCGGCGGCGCTGGCGAGCTGCACGCGAACCGTACGGGAGGATCGCGCCGCGGCACTGCTGCTGCTCGTCGAGGCGCCCCGCGCGGGGAGCGCCGGGGCGATGCGCCTGTTGCGCGGCTCGCGCGCCTGCGAGCGCATGCTGGGGGAATGCCTGGCGGCATCTCGCGGCGGCGCCCCGCAGCCCGCCGCGGTGTTGACCGGCATCGCGGGAGGACTGCGGGGCGCGCTCGTGGCGGCGCTCCACGACGACGCCACTCGCGACGGCGGCGAGCTGGCGGAGAAGATGCTGGGCTGGACGCTCTCGATCGCGCCCGCCGTCGGCTGGGACGCCGCGGCACGGCTGTCCGGACGTCCGGGCGAGCACCGGCGCGGCGTCCGTGCGCTCGGGCCGCCGCCCGGCGGCGCCCGGACCCCGGCCGAGGACGAGCGGGGTGCGCTGCTGCTCAGCGCGCTGCGGCTGGCTGCGCGCCCGGAACGGGACACGCCGAGCGCCGCCGAGATCGCCGACGGCGCGGGCGTCTCGATCGACGCGTTCTTCGCCCGCTTCGAGAGCCGCGACGACTGCCTGCAGGCGGCGCTGTCGGCGGGCGCAGAGCGACTGCTGGGCGCCGCCGAGCGCCCCACTCGGGTCGCGGGCGACTGGCCGCAGGCGACCCGCGGGGCGATCGGCGCGCTGCTGGGGCACCTCGCGGCCAATCCGCTCGACGCGAGCGCTCTGGTGGGAGACGACCACAGCGGGGAAGCGGGCGCGCGGTCGCGCAGCGTCGCACTCCAGTCGGGCCTCGATGCAGTCCTCACCTCGAGCATCCCCGCGGACTGCAGCCGCTTCGCGCGTGCGGCGCTCGTCCCGGCTCTGTGGCACACCGTCCGCTGTGAGGTGATCGCGGGACGGACCGACACGCTGGCGGCGCTGGCGGACGAGGTCTCCTACGTCGCGCTGGCGCCCGTCATCGGCGCCGGCGAGGCGATCGAGCTCCTGCGCGAGCCGCTCGACTCTAGTCGGGCTTGCGAGAGCGCCGATCGAGGGTGTACGTGAGCACGATCCCGACCAGCAGCGAGACCGCGATCACGATGATCAGCGGCACGTGGCCCGAGCCGACCACCCAGCTCACCTCGACCTGTTTCAGGTTGAAGACCGCGAACAGCGTCGTCAGAACGGCCAGCGCGAGCATCCCGCCGGTGCGAGCCCGCTCGCGCCTGCTGCGGGGAGCGCTCTCGGGCCTCGGGACGGGACCGGTTTGAGATGAGCGCTGAGTGGACATCTGCCCTGTTGATCGTACCCGCTCCCCAACAGTCCCCCAAGCGCAGAGGCTCCCCAGGAGCGGGCGGCGAGACGCCGAATACCATGGGTGCGATGAGACGATCCCTCCCTCTGGCCCTGGTGGCTCTGGGCCTCCTGGCCGGATGCGGCTCGCAGACCAGGACGGTCACTGTCGCCAGCACGCCCGCGACTCCCGCGACGACCGGGACCGCCGCGGCGCCGAAGACGCAGACGAGCTCCACGACGACCACAACCGCCACGAGCGCCCCGAGCTCGACCGCCACCTCGACCACGCGCACCTCGCCGGAGCCATCGTTCACCGAACAGGAATCGCACCCCGAAGGCGCGAGCGCTGCCGAGGCAGTGGTGCGCGCCAACGGATACACGGCCAACAACGCGGCCGAATACCACCCCAACCAGACCCTGCGCGTGCTGATCGGGACACGCACCGGCTCAGGCGACGGCTACGGACAGCGGGCCTTCTTCTTCATCGACGGCCACTACCTGGGAACCGACGCCAAGGAACCCAGCGCCCAGCTGAAGGTCGTCTCGCAGAGCGACACCGAAGTGACGATCGCGTATCCCCTCTATCGCAGCGGCGACCCGCTCTGCTGCCCGGGGGGCGGACAGCGGATCGTCCACTTCGCGCTGAACAACGGCAAGCTCACCGCGCTGGACCCCATCCCCCCGGCGAACTCGAACAGCGGGCTCAGCCGCAACTAGCGCCGCCGACCTGCCGCCCCGAGCAGCGATCCCGCGATGGGGGACCGCCGCGTGATGCGGCGCGTGGTGAAGTCCCGGGTGGAGCGCCTATGTTGAGGTGAACACCGACGTCGAGGAGAAAGGGGCCGGGCCGATGAGTGGACGAATCGAAGGACGTGCCGAGGAGCTGTTGAAGGCGAAGAACTTCTGCAACGTCTCGACGCTGCGCGCGGACGGCTCCGTGCACGCCGCGCCCGTGTGGGTCGACGTCGAGGATGGGCTGGCGCTGCTCAACACCGCCGAGGGGCGTGCCTGGCCCCGCAACCTCGAACGCGACCCCCGGGTCACGCTGCTGGTGCTGAACATGGAGAACCCCTACGAATACGTCGAGATCCGCGGGCGCGTGGCCGAGCGCACCCACGACGGAGCAGACGAGCACATCGATGCGCTGGCCAAGAAGTACATGGGGGTCGACGAGTACCCGCTGCGCCAGCCCGGCGAACAGCGCGTGATCATCAAGGTCGGCCCCGAACGGGTTCACGTATCCGGCGGCTGAGGCCAGCCGCCGGCCCGCGGCGCCGGGGGTTGACCGGCGCCAGGCCGCCGGATCAGACGCGGCCGCGCAGCCTGCTCCACAGCGAGGGGCGGCGCGGCTGCTCTGCCAGCCAGTCCTCGCGCAAGCGCAGCTGGCCGCTGCTGCGTGCCCGCATCACGCACTCGGTGTGTGCGTGGCGCCGTCGCCGGCTGTCGCCCTCGGGGGCGATCAGCATATGCTCGCTCAGGGAAGGGAGCAGATGACCGCAGATCGGACAGTGATACGTCGATGGCTTGTGGTTGGCGGCGGCGCGTACCGTCCACCATGGAGCCGGCGGAAGCCTGGTCATCGTCTCATTGTTGCGCCGGTGGCCGCCACCCTGGCGGCCACCGCCGCCGTCGGGGTCGGCGTGGCGCTGGCCAGGGCCGGCAGCGAGCGCCGCTCCAAGCGCCGCCGGCGCGAGGAACGCCGCTTGGGCATCCGCTTCGAGGAGACGCTGGCAGCGGGGTTGCGCCGGCAGGCCCTGGCCCAGGCCGATTGCGCCCTGGAGGAGCTCGAGGGGGCGGCTGGAGAGGACGTCGAACACGCGATCCACGAGACCCGCAAGGCGATCAAGCGCCTGCGCACGATCGTCAGGATGCTCGCCGGCGAGCTGGGAGCGGAGGCGAGCGCCCGTGAGCAGGAGTCGCTGCGCGCCGCCGCCGCCGCTCTGGCCGGCGCCCGTGACGCCGGGGTGATGCTGGGCACGCTCGACGGTCTTGTGCAGCGCCACCCCGAGCGACTCTCCGGCCGCGGCGGCGTGGCCAGGCTCCGCTCCCACCTGGCCGCCGAGCGCGAGCGGGCCGAGCGCGAGATGCGCGACCCCGCCTCCCGCCTGCGGGTCGCCGCTGAACTGCGCGCCTTTCGATCCCGGGCGGCCCGCTGGTCGCTGCCCGAGCATCCGGGGATCGCGACGGTCGACGTCGGGCTGCGGCGCATCTACCGGCAGGGACGCCGGCGCCGGCGAGCGGTGGCCCGCCGCGGGGGCGGGCGCGTGGCGGTCATGCACCAGTGGCGCAAGCGCGTGAAGGATCTCCGCTACGCGGCCGAAGCGCTCCAGCGCGCCACACCCCGCCATCGACCCTTGCGGGCCACGTCGCGTTCGGGCGACGCCCGCACGCGCAAGGAAGCCCGCTGGCTGCGGCGACTGGCCGTACAGGCCGACGACCTCGGCGAACTGCTCGGCGAGGAGCACGACCTCGCCGTGTTGGGTGATTGGATCGCCGCCCGCGGCAAGCGCGCGGGAGCCGGACGGCGCACGAGGCGCAGGCTGTTGAAGCTGATCGCGCGACGCCGCTCTGAGTTGCGCCGGCGCGCGCTGCGGGAGAGCAGGCGTCTCTACCGCTCCTCGCCCGCCGGCTTCATGGCGCCGCGTGAGCCGCGCCTACGATGCGTTGCGCGCCGAAGCTCAGCTGACGCTGAGAATCGTCAGCTGCGCGCGTGCCCTTGGGCAGCGACACCGACGTGCGCTCTCCGGGTGCGCGCCCCAGCAGGGCGAGCGCCATGGGCGATTCGGCCGACAGTCGCCCCTCGCGTGGAGATGCGTCGTGGGAGCTGACGATCCGCCAGGTCTGCTCGCCGCCGTCCTGATCACGGACCACGACCGTCGAGCCCAGCCCCACCACGCCGTCGACCTTCCTGTGGTCCTCCTCGACGATCACCGCGTCGGCGATCTTCTCGCGCAGGCGCGCGATCCTGGTCTCGAGGTGGGCCTGGTCGTTCTTCGCATCGTGGTACTCGCTGTTCTCCTTCAGATCGCCCCATTCGCGGGCCGTTTTGATCCGCTCGGCGATCTCCCTGCGGCCGTCGCCCTCGAGCGCGGCCAGTTCGCCCTGCAGTGTCTGCAGGCCCTCGGCCGTGATCAGGTTGGTCGCGTCCCCCACCGCCAAGAGCCTACCGCCTGCCTCCCGGCACGAGGTTCTGGACGGCGGCTAGAAGTAGGTGCTGGGCGGGGACGACAGCAGCCCGTAGATCTGCGACGATCGCCGCCTGCACCAGCAGCTGGCCGGTCGGGGGCGAGCCGGTGACGAAGAGGTCGTTGCCGAGCCGCAGGTGCTGCCATGCATAGTCGACGTAGGCCTGGGCGATCTTCGGTCCGGGCGGGTCGTGGGTGACCGAGTCGAGGTAGAGCAGGTTGCGGAAGTAGACCGACGCGAAGAACGGGATTTCGGCGCCCAGCCGTTCGGGCGTGAAGTAGGACGAGCGCTGCCTTGGCGGTCTGGCGCGCCTGGTACAGGTAGGCGCCGTTGCCGGTCGCCTGGTAGAGCAGCGTCCCGGCGCCGATCATCGCCCCCTGCGTGTAGCTCCACAGGAATGGTTCGATCGATGCCGCGCTTGTTGACGTGGTCGCCATACATGCCGTTGGGCTCGAAGCAGGCAGCCGCGCACCCATTCGTAGGCCTGCAGGGCGAACTGGAGGTACGGCGCGCTGTGGGTCGCTTTGTAGAGCTGCAGCGCCAGCTCGGCGGCTGGCGCCGTCGTGATCGTGTTGCGGTCGGTGTTTTCGGGCGTGTTCGAGAAGGGCAGTCCGCCCGGGCAGCCGAGTTCGGGGCTTGCCTGCCAGCCGGCCATCTCGAAGGCCATGATCCCCTCGGCGCGCACCGAGCAGCGGCGGGGCTGCGGGTGAGCTCGTAGGCGCGCATCAGCTCGATGCCGATCCAGTCGTTGTCGTCGTAGTACTTGGCTCCACCCGGGCCGGCCGGCGGTGCCACGGTTCCATCGAAGGCGGCCAGCGTGCTGGTGTAGGTGCCTTCCGGGGCGCCGGAGTTGTTGGTGTCGAGGTAGGACCGTAGTCCGACCAGGCGGGCGTTGAGTTCGCGGCTGATCGTCGGGCGCAGCGCCGGGACCTCGTCGAGGGTCACGGTCGCGGCGAACGCCTGCGAGAAGGGCCACAGGAAGGAGAAGGGTTCGCCCTTGTAGAGGCCGGAGCCGAGGATGTAGTAGCCGTCCTGCATCGCCTGGAAGCCGAGCCAGCGCGCGGGCGGGGTCCCCGCGCAGCGCCGGCTGGCGTGGCTTCTTGCGCGCCGCGGCGACGCGGCGACCGCCGGGCGGCGCGGACGCAGCTGGTCGCCGGCTCGCCGGAGCACGAAACGCCGGGCGGGTCGCGGCTGCGGGGTAGCGCGGACGGTCGCGGCCGCGGCGCGGGCCGGCTGCGGCACGGCCGAGCCGCGAGCGCGACGCACGCGAGCGCCAGACCGAGCGCGACTCGGCGAAGATGGAGCTGACCGATCGTGGTAGAGCATCACTCAAGCGCAACAACAGCCACCGGGCGCATTCGATTTGGTCGCACCGGCAGGCGCCCTGGCGGCGTCGGCTCGGGCATCGTCGCCACAGCTGCGGCCCGGGAGCGTGAGCGAGCCTTGCAGTTCGACTACATGGCCGTCGGGCACGTGACGGTCGACGTCATGGCCGACGGCACCCGCCGCCCCGGTGGCAGCGCCTTCTACAGCGCACTCCAGGCGGCCCGGCTCGGTGCGCGCGCGCTGATCCTCACGCGCGGCGTGCCCGGCGAGATCGAGTCGCTGCTCGAGCCCTCTCCGAGCGAGTTCGAGCTGCGCGGTCCAGCCGGCCGGCGCAGACGACCACGCTGGCAGACCGCCGGGGTCGGCCGGCCCGCCGCCAGCGGATGCTGCGCTGGGCCGGGCCGATCGAGCTCGCGGCACGCTCCACGGCACCGGGATCCTGCACCTGGCGCCCGTCGCCGCCGAGCTCTCCGGGC
Source organism: uncultured Solirubrobacteraceae bacterium (assembly GCA_963760785.1). Taxonomy (GTDB): domain Bacteria; phylum Actinomycetota; class Thermoleophilia; order Solirubrobacterales; family Solirubrobacteraceae; genus Palsa-744. The sequence goes on from CAVXEL010000006.1 coordinate 214,502, forward strand.
CGCTGGCGGGGCCGCCGGCTTCCTCGGGCCTGACGCCGCAGGGGCTTGCCCGCCGGTGGGCGAGCTCGGGCGGATGTGCTGCCGTCCAAGCCCGGCGCCGATGCCGTCGCGCTGCGCCGCTGGCGCTGCGACGCGTTGGTGCTCAGCCGAGCACGAGCGAGCGACCTGCGCGGGCCTGATCGAGCGCGCGCATGCGGGCGGGGCGATCGTCGCGATCACCGACGGCCCCGGCCCGAACGTGCTCACGCTGCCCGACGGCGAGGTGCTCCAGCTCCCCGTCGCGCCGATCGAAGGGCCCGCTGACGACCTGGGCGCCGGGGACGTCTTTGCGGGCGCCTTCTTCCTCGCCCTCGCCGAGGGCTGCGATCCGGCGCTACGGCCGCCGCGCTTCGCGCAACGCCGCCGCGGCCGTGCAGGCATGGGCGGTCGTCGGCGCCGGACGCGATCGGCGCCCGCGCCGCGCTGCGGGCGCGTCTTCGCCAGCGAGCTCGAGCCTGAAGCCCGGGCCCGCGCGCGACCGCTAGGAGACGAGCGCCGCCTCGATCAGCCCGCGTGAGCTCCTGCAAGCCGATGCGCTGCTCCTGCCCGCACGCCTTGGCGGCCAGCAGCAGGCTGCCGCCGACCGGAGCCAGCTCGACGACGGACATCCTGGCGTCCGGCGCGGCTTCCCGCACCCGCCCGCCCAGCGGCGCCAGGAACAGCTCACCGGCCTTGTAGACGCTGCCGATCAGACCGAGGGGAAGTCGCCCTCGAGGCCCTGTCTGGGTGATCACGGCGACGATCTGGTCGCCCAGCTCCATCGCGCCGCGCTGGAACAGCTCGACGGGCGACCTCGTCTCCCTCGCTCGGCCAGCCGGGCCGTCTCGACCGCAAAGGCCGCGATCTCGCCCTTCGTCAGCGGCTTGGAGTAGACGAGGCTCGCCAGCGCCTCGACGCTGGGCACGTCGAAGAAGCGACAGGCCGCACTCGCTCAGCGCCGGTCGGCGGGGCCCGACGCGTCGCGGTCGCGCAGGGCGGCCCTGATCGACTCGATCCCCAGCCAGTAGCCGCGAGCCCTCGTCGCCCAGCAGGTGGCCCCAGCCGCCCGGCCCGCCAGCTGCGACCGTCGCGGCCGACCCCGAACACGTTGGAGCCCGTGCCGGCGATCGCCGCCACGCCGGGACCGCCGCCCGTGGCGGTCGCCCATGCGCCGACCACGTCGTTGACGACGATCCAGGCCGGCCCTGCGAGCGGCCCGCACATGACGGGCGAGCGAGGACGTGTCGGTGCCGGCGACGGCCAGCACCGCGGCGCTGAGCTCGTCGGCTCTCGATGCCCGCCCCGTCGAGCGCCTGGCCGGCCGCAGCCAGCAGCGCCGCGACGGCCGACGCGGCGCCGACGGCGTCCTCGTTGCTGGGCCCGGCCTGTCCGAGGTGAAGCGCCCCCGACTCGAGATCGAGGACCGCGGCGAGCGTCTTCGTCGCGCCGCCGTCGATCCCCAGCAGAAACCGGGCGTCGGCTCGGGGCGTGCGGCCGGGTCAAGCTCGGGGGGAGCTCGACCAGCGGCTCGCGGCGCATCGGGGGATCCTCTCAGGATCCCCGGCGGGGTTAGCATCGCGGCGATGCAGACGCGTCCGATCTTCCCCGGCGTGCGCGCCGTCGAGCGGGGATGTACGAGTCCTTCTACCTGCGCGCCGTCTCCCGCCAACGGCCCGTGGGCATCTGGATTCGCTACACCGTCCACAAGCGGCCCGGCGCGCCGCCGCAGGGCTCGATCTGGTGCACGCGTCTTCGACGCGCAGCGGGAGCGCCCGTTCATGCACAAGGTGACCTCCGAGCGGCTGAGCGTCCCGCCGGGCGGCTGGATCTCGATCGGCGAGCAGGCCAGCTTCGGGCCGGGCGGCGCCGAGGGAAGCTGCGGGCGCGGCGAACTGGTCGCTGCGCTTCGCGTCGAACGAGCCGCCGCTCGCACCACCTGCGCCCGGAGCTGGCTCTACCGGGCGCCGCTGCCACGCACCAAGCTCACCAGCCCGGCGCCGGCCGCCACGCTTCGAGCGGGGTCCTCGAGCTGGCCGGACGCGATCCGCTCGAGCTGAGCGGCTGGCCCGGCATGGTCGGGCACAACTGGGGCTCCGAGCACGCCGAGCGCTGGATCTGGCTCAGCGGCTGCAACTTCGCCGAGGCGCCGGGGGCGTGGCTCGACATCGCGCTGGGCCGGCTGTTGGTGGCCGGCAGGATGACGCCCTGGGTGGCCAACGGCACGATCTCGATCGACGGCGAGCGCCACCGGGTCGGGGGGCTGGTCGGAGCCCGCCCGCGGGTCCGCGAGAGCGTCGAGGGCTGCTCGCTCGCGATCGGCGGAGGAAGGAACCGGGCAGGCATCGCGCTCGCGGTGCAGGTGCCCGCGGGCACCGCGGCGGGCTGGCGCTACGCCGATCCCGACGGCGGCGAACACGACGTCGTCAACTGCTCGATCGCCGCGCTCGAGGTGACGGTCACCCCGCCGGGCGGAGAGCGCCGCTCGCTGCGAGCGGGCCATGGCGGCGTCTACGAGCTGGGAATGCGCGAGCGCACCACGGCGTGGCGATCGCGCCCTTCGCCGACGGCTGACAGGGGGCCGCCCGCAGCGAGTCTCTCCGGCCTGCGGGCCTGCGGGCGGTATCCCCCGCGAGGCGTCCAAGCTCTCGTGCAGGGCTCATGTCGCCGCCGCCAGTTTCCGATGCTGAGCCTCTAAGCGGAGTCGAGCCAATGCAAGGATCGCATCAGAACATCGTCGAGGCGCCCACGGCGCCCTATCAAAGCCGGGGGGGCCGGCTGTGGCGAGTCCGGTAGAGCAGGACGGCCACGCGATCGCCAAGGGTGCCGAAGCGCTGCTGCGCGAGCACCCGGGCGCGCTGGTCTGCGCACTGGCCAGCAACGGGCTGATCGTGCCTGTGCCCCAGTCGGTGGGGCTCTGGGGCCAGGGCCTGATCGCAGGCCGGGCGCTGATCGACAACGTCGTGGCCGGCGACCGCACGACCGTCGTCAGGCTGTGGCTACGCGCACAGCAGGAGGGCGCCGCGGCCGCGAACGTGCGCATGCTGGCCTCGCCGACGAAGTGGTCGACGCTGCACTTCCTCGACCTGCGCGAAATCCACGGGGTGTTCCTCGGGGTTATCCTGCCCAGCGACGACGACGCCGACCAGGCGCCCGTCGACGACGTGACCGCGCCCGCGGCGCCACGCTTCTGCACGCTGACCGAGGACGAGGGAGCGCGCGTCCTGGCCGCGGATGCGGCGTTCACCGCGATGTTCGGCTACAGCGAGGAGGAGCTCCTGGGCAACTCGGTGCTGGACCAGATACACCCCGACGACCAGGGCCGCGCGGTCGAGGGCTGGCTGGCCGTGATCTCCAGCAACCGCGCTCAGCAGACCCGCCTGCGCCGCCGCCGCAAGGACGGGAGCTACATGTGGGTGGACACCACGCTGCACAACTTCCTCAATCACCCGGGGCGCAACTGCGTGGTGGTGGAGATCATCGACATCTCAGCCGAGATGGCCGCGCAGGAGGCTCTGCACGAACACGAGGAGCTGCTGCGGCGCCTGACGGACGCGATGCCCGTCGGCCTGCTCCAGATCGACACCGAGCGGGGCGTCGTCTACAACAACGCCTGCCTGCTGGACATCCTCTACGGACACGAGCCGCTCGAGAGCGCCGAGGCCCCCGAGCGCATACAGGGAGCCCACAGCGAGGCGCCCGCACCAGGGGCTCAGGGCGACGACGACGCCCCGGCCGTGACGGCCCTGTTGCAGACGCTCACGCCTGAGAGCATGGTCACCTTCGACGCCGTGCTCGACGAGGTGCTCGGCCAGGGGGTCGACCGGGACGTCGAGGTGGACATCGTTCTGCCCTCCGGCGGCTGGCGGCGGGCACTCATGAGCCTGCGGGCGCTCTCGCGGTCGAACGGCGAGCTCAGCGGCGCGATCACCTGCGTCCTGGACATCACCGACAGCGCCCGCGCGCGGCAGGAGCTGGAGCACAGGGCGACCTACGACACGCTGACCCACGCCTACAACCGCTCGTCGATCCTCAGCCTGCTGCAGAGCGAGCTCGAGCGTGAGGACGGGGCCCGCACCGGCGTCGTATACGTGGACCTGGACAAGTTCAAGCCTGTCAACGACACGCTCGGCCACGCAGCCGGCGACGAGTTGCTCGTGATGGTCACCGAACGGCTGAAAATGGCCAGCCGCGACAGCGACGTGATCGGCCGCCTTGGCGGCGACGAGTTCCTGATCGTGCTGCGCGACCTGCCCTCCCCCGAGAAGGCCATGCAGGTCGCCGACCGGATCAGCATGACCGTCTGTGGGAGCTTCGACCTCTCATGCGGGGAGGCCGACCTGCGCGCCAGCATCGGCGTCGCATGCGGCCAATCCGGCACGATCACCGCCGAGGAGCTCGTCAAGCAGGCCGACACGGCGATGTACGACTCCAAGAGCGAGGGTCGCAGCCGGCCCGTGCTCGCCCCCTAGCCGGCAACGACAGAGGAGCGCGGAGAGCCGGCCGCCTGCGGCCCGGCTCCCCACGCTCCCGTGAGATCCCGGCGCGCCGGGCTTCTCGCCCGGCGCGCTGCTGCATCAGCTCAGACTTTCGGTTCGAAGCTGATGCTGCCCTTCTTCAGCGTGATTTCTTCGAGTTCCCCTTCGAGCACGCCGTTGTTGAATTCGACCCGTTTGAGTTCGGGGTTGAATTTGCCTTCTTCGCCAGGGGGAGCGCCTTCTTTGCTGTAGGTGCACTGGGGCGACGTGGGTACGTAGCTTTCGATTTTTTTGAATTCCATTTCGATGTTCAGTTTGTGTTCGACGCCACCGGTGTATTTTTTCGCCTTGCCGCCTTCGAGAGTTTCGGTTTCCGTCGTGTAGCTGGCGGCTTCGTATTCGCCTTCGGGCTTCGATTCATCCTTGATCGGGATGTACTGCTGCGGGATCACCACGACGCAGTAGCTCCGCTTGCCTTTGAAGGAGACCGAGCTACCGGGTTTGATCATGACCGAGGATTCGGGGAGTTCGCCGATCTGGGCGGAGAAGTTCGAGTGGAATTCGAAGCCCAGCTTGAACTTGACCGAGACTTCTTCTTCGACCCCTGCCCCGACCTTGACGTAGGCGATGCACTGGTTGAACTTGATTTCCTGCGCAAAGGATTCCGAGCTTTCCGATTCGACGGTGCCGCTCGACTTGAGTTCCTTTTCGCAGATCGGTCCGAACGTGCCCGGTTTGATTTTCCGGCCCGTGAATTTGTAGGGGCCGATGCGCAGCGTGGAGACCGACCCGTGGCCCTTCGTGGTCGCCTTTTCGGTCGGCGAGATCGTCGTGCCCAGGATGTTCGCCGCAAATTTGCCGAAGATCACCGGTTCTTTTTCTTTTTTCGCCAGCGCAGGCGCGGCAAAGACGCCGAACGCGCACACAACCGCGGAGAGTCCGCATATGGCCCTGATATTCCTCATTCTCCTGAGTCCTCGCTTTCGCCTTGCTGGAACAGGCTGATCAAATGGCTGTCCGGACGCGTCTTCGACCCTAAAGCACGTTCCCGAGCGCCCCCTTCGGCCCCCCGGAGTCGAGACTTGCGCGCGAGCATACCATGGGCGGTGGGCCGATTGCCAGCCGAGCCCCTTCCGCGCAAGGCGGGAAGTTCCGACATGTGGGCTCCTGGCGGGGCCGCCGGCCGACAGGGCGGTGTCTGCGTCGTGTAATCGGGCGCAGGTCTAGGATTTGCCGGCCATCCGCGGATCCCGATCGTGACGACCAAAGCCCACCTCAGACGCAGGTTCATGCTCGGCACCGCGCTGGCCGCGGTGGTCGCCGGCGTGCTGATCGCGGCGCTGTCAGGGGGCGGCGGGCACGGGTCTGCGAAAGGCCGCTCGGCCACCGGCCACACCGAGATCCAGCTTGCCGCCGGTTATCTCGGGCTGAGCGCCAGGGAAGTGCGACGCCGCCTGCGTCACGGGGAGTCGCTGAGCCAGATCGCCGAATCGAGCGCCGGCCACTCCCAGGCGCAGCTGGTCAGCGCGCTCGTCGCCGCCAGGGCGGCCGAACTGAAGCGCCGGCACCTCCCACCGGCCGTCGAACAGGCCGAGCTCGCGCGGCTGCGGCACAGCCTGCGGGCCGACGTGCGCCGTTCCCGGCGCGGCCGCGGGATCCTTGCGCCGGCGGCCGCCTACCTCGGGATCGGCGAAGCGCAGCTGCAGACGCAGCTCGCCTCCGGGCGAACCCTCGCCCAGGTCGTCGCCTCGCGGGCAACGGTTCTCGCGCTCGCGGTCAAGGACGGGCAGCTGACGCCGGCCGGGGAGCGGACGGCGCTGGCCAGCCTGCGCGCGCGGACCGTCCGAGAGGTCCACCGCAAGCTGCCTGGCGGGTAATGAGCGCTCGCCGTTCGGCCGCCGCGCGTTCTCACCTCCGTCGCACCGTGGCGGGGCATTCTCGTACGCGCCCGAGAGGATTCGAACCTCTGACCTTCGGTTCCGTAGACCGACGCTCTATCCAGCTGAGCTACGGGCGCAGAGCGTCGTAGTCTACCGCCGCCCTCCCGGCCGCCGGGCGTGAGACTGGCAGCGCCGGCTACGCCGAGGGCCGCTCGAAGATCGCCGCCAGACCCTGCCCGCCGCCGATGCACATCGTCTCCAGGCCGTAGCGGGCGCCGCGGCGGTCCATCTCACGCAGGAGCGTCGTCAGGATCCTGGCCCCCGTCGCGCCGACGGGGTGGCCGAGCGAGATACCCGACCCGTTCACGTTCACGCGCTCGAGCCCGTCGGGCAGCTCCCACTCGCGCAGCACGGCCAGCACCTGCGCTGCGAAAGCCTCGTTCAGCTCGATCAGGTCGAGGTCGTCCATTGTCAGCCCGGCGAGCCGAAGGGCCCTCGCCGTGGCCGGCACCGGCCCGATCCCCATCGTCGCCGGAGGCACCCCGGCCACGGCCCAGGAGACGAGCCGACCCAGCGGGCGCAGGCCGAGCTCGGCGGCCTTCTCGGGGTAGGTGACCACGCACACGGCCGCGCCGTCGTTCTGTCCGCTGGCGTTGCCCGCGGTGACCGTCGCCTCGGGGTCGCCGGCCGACATCACCGGCCGCAGGCGGGCGAGCGCCTCCAGGCTCGCGTCGGCGCGCGGGTGCTCGTCGAGCTCGACCGGATCGCCGCGCGGCACGGGCACCGGCACGATCTCCTGCGCAAATCGACCGTCCTGCTGAGCGGCCACGGCCAGCTGGTGGGAGCGCAAGGCGAGCTCGTCCTGCTCGACACGGGGGATCGAGTACTCGCGACGCAGGTTCTCGGCCGTTTCCAGCATCCCCCCCGGGACCGGATGGTTGACGCCGCCGGCGGTGACGCGGCCGCGGGCGAGGCGATCCTCGAGCTGGACGCCGGCGGTGCCCTTGATCCCCCAGCGCAGCTTCGTCGAGTAGAACTCCGTCTGGCTCATGCTCTCGACTCCGCCGGCCACCACCAGGTCCGCCGCCCCGGTCTGCACGCGCATGCAGCTGTCGATCACGGCCTGGAGCGCCGAGCCGCAGCGGCGGTCCACCTGGACTCCTGGGACCGCGACGGGCAGGCCGGCGTCGAGGGCCGCGACGCGGCCGATCGCCGGCGCCTCGCCGTTGGGCGAGCACTGACCCAGCACGACATCCTCGACATCTTCCCCGCGCAGGCCGGTGCGAGCGATCAGCTCGCGGATGACCGTCGCGGCGAGCGCGGCGGCGTCGACATCGCGCAACACGCCCCCGAAACGCCCCACCGGCGTGCGCAGCGGTTCGCAGACGACGGCCTCGCGGCCACCGCCGAGGCTCATCGCCACATCCTGGCGGTCCGTGCGTTCACGGCCGAGAAGTCTATGTTCCGGGACGGCTGCATGGCGGCAGGCGATTTCCGGGTCTCCGGGTGTCCGATATGTGACATCGAGGGCCCCGCCGGCGTCGAGGGCATTGACAGATTCCGCGGCGGCCGACTACCTTTCCCCTCGAGGGAAACCGAGAGGGGCGGGGGCGAGGGCGTTGCGCGTCGATGTCTCGACCGGCTGGACAACGGAGAATGGAGGAGAGATGCCCGAACGGATTCAAGTGCGGCTGCCAAGGTTGGCCGGCGCGATGCTGCTCGCGATCGGATGCCTTGCTGTGAGCGGCACGCCGGCGAGCGCGAGCAACGAAGTCGCATACAACAACTTCAACACGGTGCCGTCGACGGTCAACGGCAAAGCGAATGAAGACACCTACTCGCTGGACTACGAAAACTTCGCCTTCGGCGGGCAGGTCGCGCTCGCGAAGACAGGCGTGGCCAAGGACCTGAAGACGCAGCTCGACGTCTTCACCTGCGAACACGGCGTCTACAGCCTCGAAAACTGCCTGACGCTGAAGTCCAACAAGAAGTTCACGATGGGCTGGACCGCGAAGATCTACTCGGTCGGCGCCGGCAACGCGGTGGGCACGCTGCTCACCTCGGCGACGGCGACGTTCAAGCTGAAATTCCGCACGAGCACGAACGTCTCCTGCCCGGCCACCGAAGAAGGCAAGGGCTTCGGCGAAAACTGTGACGTCGGCGGCCAGCTCGCAACGGTCACCTTCAAACACTTCGCACCGAAGGTGGCGCTGCCCTCGAACGTGATCATCCTGCTCGAAAACGCCTGTGGGGCGTGCGAAGGCAAACCGGTCAACGTCGGCGTGGAGACCTCCTACAAGGCGTTCTCGGGAGGCAAATTCGTCGAAGAACCGCCCGCGAACGGCGGCGTGCCGGCAGTCGGGACGGACCCGACACCGGAAGGCGCCTACGACAAGGGGCTCTTCGAAGCCACAGGCTGGACGAACTTCCAGCCGGTCTTCGAACTGACCGTCAGCAAGCACTAGCGGCGCCCGGCTCCGAGAGCCGGCGCGCCTACCGACCCAGAGTCGCAGGAGAGGGCCCCACCCGGGGCCCTCTCCGGGCTCGGGCCCGGCCCGTCTGACCAGCCCTGGCGCCGCTTCGGCCGCTATTTGACCACGCCGACCCGCTCGACGCGGACGGTGGTGGCCGATACGGCCGACTGCGAGGTGCCGGGCGGATCCCAGCTCTGCATGCACGTGAGCTGGCTGGCGGGTTGGCTGCAGTTGGTGGTGAACCCGACCGGGTACTCGACCTGGCTCGAGACTGTTCCCGTGGCAAACGAGTACGCGCCTACGCCGTGCCCGGACGGCGCGACGTTGAGCGACACGTGCGTATCGGGAACCTCGAAGCCGCCGCCGTAGGCGCTCTCGAAGCTATGGAAGTTGGAGGGGCTGCCGTTGTCCTGACAGCCGGCCGGCTGCAGGATCAGGCCACCCGCGAGGACCTGAGCCGGCGTCATGAGGATGTTCACGTGGCTCGAGTCAGGCTTCGAGCTCACGACCGGATTGACCATCAGGTCGCTGATCCCTTCGGCCGTCGGAACGGCGAAGGCTCCCGAGCATGCAGCGCCACCGCCGGCGGGCCAGCTCACCATGTGGCAGTTTTCGTCATAGGAGTAGCCGGAGAACGCGTATACGCCGGAGATCGTGCTGGTCGTCTCGCTCTCGTAAACGGCGGGGATGCGCGCGCCGCGAACCGGCCCGAACGGCACGGTCACGTGACGCCAGTCGACTTTGAGCCGCACCAGCAGTTCCGAATGGGCGTGGTTGGGGGTCGTGCCGGTTGTCGTACTGCAGGCATTGGAGTCGACACCCGTCTGGTCGTGAAGGAATACGTAATCGCCCTCGACGGAGATGTTGAGGACCATCCTCCTCGGCCTCTTCGACGCCGGAACACACGCGACGTGCTTCGAGCCGGCGACACGGAAGCACAACGCGTTCGAGGTCGCCGGCGCCAGCAGGACCGCGATGAGGACTCCGAGAGCCGCAAGTGACGCACCCGCGCTGCGCAAGGCGCCGAGTCTACCCGGGGGCTTGGACGACGAGCCTGAACACGTCCTGCCACGCGATCGCCGCCAGCGCCCGAGTCGTACGATCCGCCCCGTGTCCCCGGGAAGCACGAGCCGGCCTGACCGGCCGGGTGCGCCGACAGCGCCCGGCGACGTCGTCGAGTTCCTGCGCGCGTACCCCCCCTTCGACGCGCTCCAGGCCGAGGAGGTCGAGCGAGTGGCGGCATCCGCAGAGGTCGAGTTCTTCCTGGCGGGAGCGACGATCTTCTCGCAGGGCACCGAGCCGGTCGAGCACCTGCGCGTGATCCGTGCGGGCGCGGTCGAGATCGTGCTCGCGGGACGCGTCCTCGACCTGCTGGGGGTCGGTGAGCTGTTCGGACACGCGTCGATGCTCTCGGGGCTCCCGCCCGGGTTCGCGGCGCGTGCGCAGGAGGACACGCTCTGCTACCGGATCCCCGCCGCGATCGCCCGCTCGGTGCTCGCCAGGCCGGAGAGCGTGGGCTTCGTGACCCGTTCGCTGCTGCAGATGCATGCCCGGGCGCCCTCGGCGGTGGCATCGCAGGTGCCGACGCCCGACCCGGCGAACCAGCCGGTACGGGCTCTGATCCGCTCGGCCCCCGTCATCTGTCCGCCCGAGACGCCGATCCGCGAGGCGGCCGCACGGATGTCGGACGCGGGGGCGACTGCGGCCGTGATCGATCTCGGCGACACGCTCGGCATCCTCACCGATCGCGACCTGCGCTCACGGGTCGTCGCCGGCGGCCTCCCCTACGACGCGCCCGTCTCGGCGGCCATGAGCGCCCCGGCTTACACCGTGGAGCCGGAGCGCCTAGGCGGAGACGTGCTGCTGGAGATGCTCGACCGCGGCATCCGCCACTTCCCGGTCGTGACCGCCAACCGGGAGGTGATCGGCGTGGTCGAGGCAGTCGACCTGCACGCCGTTGAGACACTCTCCTCCTTCAACCTGCGCCGCACGATCGCCCGTGCCGAGACGTTCTCCGAGCTCCGGCGCGGGGCGGAGGGCCTGCGCCCAGCGGTGACGGCTCTGCACGAGGCGCGGATCGCCGCCTCGAGCATCGCGACGATGTACTCCGTCCTGCTGGACGCGCTCACGCGAAGGGTCATCGAGCTCGCCGCGGCCGAGACAGGCGACCTCGACACAGAGTTCTCCTGGCTCGCGCTGGGCAGCCAGGCCCGCCGCGAGGCCACCCCGGGTTCGGACTTCGACAGCGCCATCGTCTGGTACGGCGAGCGCCCCGAGGAGATGATCCGCCCCTCCCTGCACGAGCTGGCGCAGACCGTCGCCACGCAGCTGAGCGAGTGCGGGGTACGGATCGACAGCAACGGCGTCACCGCCTCGGACCTGAGGTTCGTGCGGTCGCTCGACTCCTGGCAGAGCCTCGCGCGCGGCTGGATCGACGAGCCCACGCAGCAGCAGGCGCTGATCCTCGTCTCCGTGCTCGTCGACAGTCGACCCGTCTGGGGCATCCACAGGGGTGCTCCTCTCACCGACACCTTCCAGACCGCCCGGGCACATCCACGGCTGTTGCGCCTGCTGGCGCGGATGGCGCTCGCGCACAGGCCGCCCACGGGCTTCATGCGCGGACTCGTTCTGCAGCACGACGGCCAGCGTCGGGGCCAGCTCGACATCAAGCAGACCGGGCTGCTGCCGATCGTCGACCTCGCCCGCTGGGCCGGGATGGTCGCCGGCGTGGCGAGTGCTTCGACGACCGAGCGCCTGCGCGCCGCAGCAGATGAGGGCAGCCTTCCCGCGGCCGACGCACGGACGCTCGAGGACGCCCACGACCTCTTCACCGAGCTGCGCCTCGAGCACCAGGTGGAGCAGCTCCGTGCGGGCATCGAGCTCGACGATCGGCTGGACACGCAGGCGCTCAGCGCACTCACCAGGAGCCATCTGAAGGAGGCATTCCGGGCTGTGGCCTCCGTCCAGCGTCACATCGCCGCCGAAGTCGGTCTAGGCGTGAGATGAGGGGAGGCGAGATCAGACCGGGCCCTGGGGCGAGCGCCTACCGGGCGGCCCGGTTGCCGGCGGGGCGGACGCCGTGGCGGTCGGCCGCCTACTGCGCGGTCGACCTGGAGCTGACCGGCCTGGACCCGCGGCGGGACCAGATCGTCTCCTTCGGCGCGATCCCGATCGCAGACGGACGTGCCCGGCTCGGCGACGCCGTCGAGGGGCGGGCTCGCCCTGAGCGAGCGATCAACGAGTCCGCCATCCGGGTGCACGGACTGCGCGAGGCCGATCTCGCCGATGCACCCGAGATCGATCTCGCGATCGACCCGCTGCTCGGCGCGATGGCCGGCAGGATCCCGGTGGTGCACGCCGCCGAGATCGAGCGCGGCTTCCTGCGGCCCGCGCTGCGGCGACTCGGCCTGCGCCTGCGCAGGCCGATGGTCGACACCAGCGTGCTCGGCTCGGTCTGGCTCCACGAGCGGGACGGTGCCCCCGCGCGCAGGATGACGCTGGCGGAGACGGCCGCCGCGCTCGGCCTGCCCAGCCATCGCGAGCACGACGCGCTGGGCGACGCGCTGACGACCGCTCAGGTCTTCCTCTCGCTGACCGCCCATCTCGACGCGATCCGACCGGAGACCGTGCGAAGCCTCACCACAGCGGGCCGGCGGCTCGAGAGCATGCGGATGTACCCGGCGCGGTAGCGCGGCGCGAGCTGCTCGATCGAGGCGTCGGGGCCGTCTTCTCAGTGGCTGCGCGCGGGCGGTCGGCCCCGCCTGGGCAGCGGCCCGGCCTGTTCAGGCATCCGGCCCGCATCGCTCAGCGCCCGCCGCAGCAGCATCTCGACGTGGGCGTTGAGGCTGCGGAACTCGTCGGTGGCCCACCGAGCGAGGGCATCGTGGACCCTCGGGTCGATGCGGAGCAACACCTGTTTGCGCTCGTTGCTCACGTATAGAGCGTCCCGGTGTTGACGACCGGGGAGGCCGGTTGGTCACCGCAGAGCACGACCATCAGGTTGCTGACCATCGCCGCCTTGCGCTCCTCGTCGAGCTCGACGATGCCGCGGTCGTTCAGCCGGCCAAGGGCCAACTCGACCATCCCCACCGCGCCCTCGACGATGCGAGAGCGGGCCGCGACGACCGCATTGGCCTGCTGCCGTCGCAGCATGGCCTGCGCGATCTCGGAGGCATAGGCCAGATGGCTGATGCGTACCTCGACGATCTCGACTCCCGCGATCGCGACCCGCTGGGCCACCTCCTGGGCGAGCTCTCCGGCGACGACGTCGGTCGAGCCGCGCAACGAGGTGCCCTCCTCCCCGGGGTCGTCGTAGGGATGGGTCGTCGCAACATGGCGCAACGCCGACTCGGCCTGGACCTGGACGAAGTTGACGTAGTCATCGACGGCGTAGGACGCCCGCGAGGTGTCGGCCACCTGCCAGACGACGATGGCGGCGATCTCCACCGGGTTGCCGTCAGCGTCGTTGACCTTCAGGTGATTGGTCTCGAAGTTCCTGACGCGGATGCTGAGGCTCCGCCGGTCGGCGAGCGGCAGGATCCATGACAGGCCGGTGCGCCGTACGGTGCCCACGTAGCTGCCGAAGAACCTGACGACCTTGGTGTGGCCCGGTTGCACGATGACCAGCGAAGTCGCGATCAGGAAGGCGGCCAGTGCCGGCACGACGGCGATCGCCGGGACCGAGCTTTCGGCAACCAGCACCGTGGCGCCGATGCAGACGATGATCACGAGCACGCCCGCCCAGCCGCTGATCGCCCAGGCGGGACGCTCGTGGATCTCGACGCGGGTTCCCGAGTGCCCGACCGGAGTCGCCTCAGGCTGGCGGTATGGCTGGACAGGCTGGTTCATGGTCCCTCCTCGTGGAGCGGTGCCTAAAACTGATAGCTATTTGATATCAGTTTTATTGCCGCCGGTCAAGACGGGCCTACAGCGGAGGGACCTGGTTGTTGACCTGAGTTCCGTGGTAGAGGTGGCCGTGATCCCTGCACGCAGCCGGGAAGAAGAACTGGACACTCAACTCCCAAGACGGCGGCTTGAAGTCTCGCCAGGAGACCGTCGGGGTCATGGAGGATCAGAAGACCCTCCGATACGACCCGTCGAGTGCCGGGGTCGACGGGTGCCGTGCTGGCCCACGACAAGGGCCCGATGCCAAACTCGACGTGAAGGCCCGACGGCAGGCGAACGCGTCGCTCCGTGATGACGCCGAACTGCTCTTTACGGACGATGGGCGGCTGTCCGAGCACATCGAGCCAGCCTGTGGAGGTCGTGTAGCACGTCGACTGATCGCTCAACAGCACCAAATCGAGATCGGACTCTGCTGTAGCGGTGCCGCGAGCCCATGATCTCACGAGACCCAGCGCTCGGGCTCTCGGTTCCCCGGCTGCCCAGGACCCGAGATCGCCGACAAGGCGCTCGACCTCAGTGCCGACCTCAGTGCGGCGCTCGTCAAGTCGTTGAGTGCTTTCAGCGAGGTCCACAGAGCCATCCTGCGCTCGTCGGCCGATCGGGTCAACCCTGGAGCGAGATGTCCGGGTTTCGAGCATCGTTCAAAGACCTCCCGCAGCGACTGGCCAGTGAGGACGGGGCCGCGTGCAGGGAGCATCGAACGATCTTCCGGCCTGCACGGAGAGGGAGGGATTCGAACCCTCGAACGAGGTTTCCCCCGTTACGCGATTTCCAGTCGCGCCCGTTCAACCGCTCCGGCACCTCTCCTGGCGCTATCGGGCCGAGGATCGGTCCGGCGGCGCGATGAAGGCTACGACACCGACGCCCGGTCCGTTGGTAGGCTGCCGAACATGCCCCTCGCCGCAAGCGAAGCGTTCGCGAAGACCTTCGGGCTGATCGTCACCTTCGGCGGGATCGGCCTGATCGTCAACATCATCCTGGTCTACATCTTCATCCAGATCCGCGGCGAGCGCCACCAGAACGAAGAGTACGTCAAGTCGCGCCGGCCTCCCGGCTCCTGACTCAAGCCTCCCCGCCGCGTCCCTCCCGTCGTGATGACGGGATGAGCATCGTCCCGAGCCGCCCAGGCGCCTGATCCGCGCAGCCCTGGACGGTGGCCGAGACTCTTGTCAAATCAGTTGACAGATGGGTAGAGGTGTGTAAACTGGTTCCGCAGGAGAGGGAGCACTCCGCGAACCAGGAGGTCGCACCGATGTCAGCCGCTCCGGCGAACCCGCTGTCGGACTCCCACGAGGGCGTCGCGCCCGCCGCCCCGGCCCCCCCGGCGGCGACCGAAGGGGGGTACGACGAAGCCGCGCAACCCGCTCCCGCGCGCTGGCGCGACCCCAAGCGCCATGCTTGGCTGCTCGGCCTGGTCGTCCCAACGCTGCCGTTCATCGCCTGGGGCCTGGTCGAGGCCACCGGGATCGGCGCCTTCTGGTACTTCGGCCCGGTGCTGGTGTTCGGGATCTTCCCGCTGCTGGACCTGGCTGTCGGCATGGACAGGCGCAACCCGCCGGACAGCGTCATCAAGTGGTTGGAACAGGACCGCTACTACCGCTGGTGCACCTACCTGTACCTCCCGATCCAGTACTCCGGCCTGGTGCTGGCCTGCTGGCTGTTCTCGCGCCCCGACCTCTCCGCGGCAGACAAGATCGGTCTCGCCCTGACCGTCGGCATGGTCAGCGGGATCGCCATCAACACCGCGCACGAGCTGGGCCACAAGCGGGCGAGCACGGAGCGCTGGTTGAGCAGGGTCGCGCTCGCCCAGAGCGGCTACGGGCACTTCTTCATAGAGCACAACCGCGGCCACCACGTCCGCG
Source organism: uncultured Solirubrobacteraceae bacterium (assembly GCA_963760785.1). Classification (GTDB taxonomy): domain Bacteria; phylum Actinomycetota; class Thermoleophilia; order Solirubrobacterales; family Solirubrobacteraceae; genus Palsa-744. The sequence goes on from CAVXEL010000006.1 coordinate 230,116, forward strand.
TGGCGACGCCCGAGGACCCCGCCAGCGCCCGCCTCGGCGAGAGCTTCTACAGGTTCCTGCCCCGCACGGTGAGCGGCAGCGTGCGGTCGGCCTGGGAGCTCGAGCGCACGCGCCTGGGCCGAATGGGCCGCTCGCCGTGGACGTATCGCAACGACGTGCTGAGTGCGTGGGCGATGACCGTGGTCCTGTTCGGCGCGCTGGTCGCGGTCTTCGGGGCGGTCGTGCTTCCGTATCTGGTGCTCCAGGCGGTCGTCGGCTTCTCGCTGCTGGAGGTGGTCAACTACCTCGAGCATTACGGCCTGCTTCGTCAGCGCCGAGCGGACGGGCGCTACGAGCGCACGCGGCCTGAGCACAGCTGGAACAGCAACAGCTCGGCCTCCAACGTCCTGCTCTATCACCTCCAGCGCCACTCCGACCACCACGCCAACCCCGTGCGCCGATACCAGGCGCTGCGCCATGTCGAGCAGGCGCCGCAGCTGCCGACGGGCTATGCCGGCATGATCGTGACGGCTGTGATCCCGCCGCTGTGGCGAGGGGTGATGGATCACCGCGTGCTGCAGCACTACGGCGGCGACGCTTCGCTCGCCAACCTCCACCCGCGCGCCAGGCGCGCGCTACCGGCCCCAGCCATGAGCCGCTACCGATGCCCGGGTTGCGGCTACCTCTACGACGAGCGCGACGGCCATCCCCGCGAGGGCTTCCCGCCAGGGACGAGCTGGAGCGGAGATCCCCGACGATTGGCACTGTCCCGACTGCGGGGTGCGCGATAAGGTCGATTTCGACCAGGACGGGTGACGCTCCCGACACCCGTGGCTGCGAACATTCAATCCATGTCAGCCGCAGGCCAACGCGTCCCATACTCCGTCGCCGCCAGGGAGCTGCTTCGCAACACGCTGCTCGACGCCGCCTGCCACGAGCTGCAGGGCAGGCACTGGGCGGACATCACGATGGCCGACATCGCGGTCGCCGCGGGCGTCAGCCGCCAGACCCTCTACAAGGAGTTCGGCTCGCGGGAGGAGTTCGCCCAGGTGCTGGTGCTGCGCGAGGCGGAACGCTTCCTCGACGCGGTCGAGCAAGCCGTCAAGCAGCACCTCGCCGACCCGTCCAGGGCGCTGGCGGCGGCCTTCGACCTGTTCCTCGACCGAAGCCGCCGAGAACCCGCTGCTGCGTGCGATCGTGCTGGAAGAAGGCGCCGAGGAGCTGCTCGCGCTGCTGACCACGCACGGCAAGCCGCTGGTCGAGCGCGCCGCGGACCGCCTGACCGAGGTCATGGTGGCGGGCTGGCCGCTGATGCGCCGCCGCGACGCCGAGCTCCTGAGCGATGTGCCTCGTACGGCTGGCGATCAGCTACGCCGCGCTCCCCAGCGGCCCCGCCGGCCCGACGGCGGCGGCCGTCTCCAGTCTGTTGCAGCCCTACGTGCAGAAGCTGGTCAGCGAGGGGATGCGCTAGGCCCGCGCCGCGCGCGGCACCATAAGATGAGCCTCCGATGAGGCTCGGCCTGCTCTCGACGGCGCGGATCAACGAGCTGCTCGTCGCCGGGGCCGGCCGAGCGTCAGGCGTCGAGGTCGTCGCGATCGGCTCGCGCGAGCGCGCCCGCGCCGAGGCCCAGGCGCAGGCGCTCGGCATTCCGCGCGCACACGGCTCCTACGAGGCGCTGCTCGCCGATCCAGAGGTCGAGGCGGTCTACGTCGCGCTGCCGAACTCGCTCCACGTCGAGTGGTCGCTGCGCGCGCTGGAGGCCGGCCGGCACGTGCTCTGCGAGAAGCCGCTGTCACGTCATCCCGAGCGACGTCGCGCGCGCGTTCGACGCCGCAGAGCGCGGCGGCCTCGTGCTCGCCGAGGGGTTCATGTGGCGCCACCACCCGCAGGCGCGCCGGCTCGTCGAGCTGCTCGAGCGAGATCGGCGAGCTGCGCCTGATCCGGGCCTCGTTCTCCTTCCTGCTCGAGCGCGCCAGGACGATCTGCGCCTGCAGGCGGCGCTCGACGGCGGCGCGCTGATGGACGTCGGCTGCTACTGCGTCAGCGCCGCGCGGCTGCTCGCCGGCGAGCCGCTCGCCGTCAGCGCCCAGCAGGTGCGGGGCGGGGACGGCGTCGACGTGCGCCTCACCGGGCTGCTGCGCTTCGCGGGCGACGTGCTCGCGACGATCGACTGCGGCCTCGACCTGGCGGCGCGCGACGAGCTCGAGGTGACGGGCACGCACGGCGTCCTCTGGCTCGACGATCCGTGGCATGCGCGGAGCCCCGGGATCGAGCTGCGCCGCGCCGACGGCTCGGTCGAGCACATCGCGGTCGAGCCGCTCAACCCGTACGCTTGCGAGCTCGAGGACTTCGCTGCCGGCGTCGCCGGCGAGCGCGCGCCGCGCTACGGACGCGAGGACGCGCTCGCGCAGGCGCGCGCGATCGCCGCGCTCTATGCGAGCGCCGAGGCCAACGAACCGACGGAGGTGCGAACGATGAAGACGAGTCTCGGCATCTGGGCATTCGGCCCGATGATCACGCGCTTCGTTCCCGGCGGCTACCAGCCGGGGCACGCCTACGACGCCGAACCGGTCGCGGAGAAGGTGCACCGCGCGGTCGAGGGTCTCGGCGATCTGATCGACGGCTACGAGTTCCACTACCCGCAGGAGCTCTCGCACGAGAACATCAGCGACGTCCAGGCGGCGCTCGGCGACCACGACGTCTACTGCATCGCCGGCGGCCTGCACCTCGACCCGCGCTTCGGGCGCGGCGGCCTCGTCAACCCCGACGAGCACATCCGCGCGGAGGCGCGGCGGATCGTGTGCGAGGGCGCGGAGTTCGCCGGCTCGCTCGGCGCGAACATGATCATCTGGCCCGGGGTCGAGGGCTACAACTACCCGTTCCAGACGCCCTACGTGGAGTCGTGGCACTGGCTGATCGAGGGCGTCGGCGAGGCCGCCGAGATCTGCAAACGCCACGGGGTCAAGCTGTTCCTCGAGCACAAGAACTCCGAGCCGGCGATGAAGATCCTGATGCGCAACATGGGGATGACGCATCTACGTCGCCAACAAGCTGCGCGCCGAGGGGCTCGACAACGTCCAGATCAACATGGACTGGCAGCACCTGCTGATGAACGACGAGCACCTCCCCGAGTACGCCGCACTGCTGCACTCCGAGGGACTGCTCGGCCACCAGCACGGCAACTCCGGCTGGGGCACGTTCGACGACGACAACATGCTCGGCGCGACGGCGTTCATGGAGACGCATCGAGCTGGCGCTCGAGCTGCGCCGCTGCGGCTACGGCGCGAACGGCGAACGCCTCGGCCTCGACCTCTATCCCTACACCGAGGATCAGGTCGGCGCGGTCAGGCGCTCGGTGATCCAGTGGAACTTCATCGACTCGATCGCGGCGCGGATCGACGACGAGGCGCTGCGCGAGGCGCAGGCCCGCAAGGACGCCGTGTCCGCCTACGAGCTCGTCTACGCCGCGCTCGGCGCGTGAGCGGCAGCGACGCGCCGCGCCGCGCGACGTGAGCGTATTCGGGCTCGACGTCGGGACCAGCGCCGTCAAGGGCCTCGCGCTCGACGGCGAGGGCGGCGTCGCTCGCAGCCGCGGAGGCCGGCTATCCGCTGTCGACGCCCCGCCCCGGCTGGGCCGAGCAGGATCCCGAGGACTGGTGGCGGGCGGCCCAGGCGGTGCTCGCGCGGCTGCGCGCCGCAGCCGGGCCGCCCGCAGGGCATCGGGCTCTCCGGGTCAGATGCACGGGCTGGTGGCGCTCGACTCCGAGGACCGCGTGCTGCGGCCGGCGATCCTCTGGAACGACCAGCGCACCGGCGCGGAGTGCCGCGAGATCGAGGCGACGCTCGGGCTCGCAGCGGCTGATCGCGCTGACCGGCAACCGCGCGCTGCCGGGATTCACGGCGCCGAAACTGCTCTGGCTGCGCCGCAACGAGCCGGACGTGTTCGCGCGCATCGCGCGCATCGCGCTGCCGAAGGACTACGTCCGGCTGCGCCTGTGCGGCGAGCACGCGACCGACGTCGCCGACGCCTCCGGCACGCTGCTGCTGGACGTCGCCGAGCGGCGCTGGAGCGAGGAGGTGCTCGACGCGCTCGCGCTCGAGCCCGCGTGGCTGCCGCGCGTGCTCGAGAGCCCGCAGGTCAGCGGCGCGACCGCCGACGGCGTGCCCGTCGCGGCCGGCGCCGGCGACCAGGCGGCCGGCGCGCTCGGCGTCGGCGTCGATCGCCCCGGGCCCGTGTCGGTCGTGCTCGGGACCTCCGGCGTCGTGTTCGCCGCGCTCGAGCGCTTCGCCGCCGACCCGCAGGCGCGCGTGCACGCCTTCTGCCACGCCGTTCCCGGCACCTGGCACGCGATGGGCGTGATGCTCTCGGCGGCGGGCTCGCTGCAGCTGGCTGCAGGCGATCCTCGGCGCCGACTACGACGTGCTCACCGCCGAGGCGGCAGCGTGGCCGCCGGCGTACCGAGGGACTGCTGTTCCTGCCCTACCTCGCCGGCGAGCGCACGCCGCACGCCGACCCCGACGCGCGCGGCGCCTACGCGGGCCTCAGCCTGCGCCACGACCGCGGCGCGCTCGTGCGCGCGCTGCTCGAGGGCGTCGCCTTCGGCCTGCGCGACTCGCTCGACCTGGTCTGCGAGCTCGGCGGGCGGCCGTCGCTCGGGCGCGTCTCGGGCGGCGGCGCGCGCAGCGAGGAGTGGCTGCGAATCGTCGCCTCGGTGCTCGAGCTGCCGCTCGAGCGGGTCGCGGTCGAGGACGCCGCCGCGTTCGGCGCCGCGCTGCTCGGCGGCGTCGCCGGCGGCGTCTGGCCGGACGTCCCGGCCGCGGTCGCCGCGACGGTGCGCCCGCACGGCCTGATCGAGCCGGTGCCCGAGTGGATCGCGCCCTACCGCGCCGCGCACGAGCGCTTCCGCGCCCTCTACCCGGCGCTGCGCGCATGCCGCTGACGCCGCCCGCCGACGCCGCGATCTTCGACTTCGACGGCGTCATCATCGACTCGCTGCCGGCCGTCGAGACGGCCATCAACGGCGCGCTGCTGGCACACGGCTTCACGCCACGCGCGCACCGCCGAGATCGAGCGCTTCATCGGCCCGCCCGCGCTGAGCGCGTTCGCCGAGCTGACCGGCGCCGCCGAGGACTCGGAGACCGTCGCGGCGTGCGTCGCCACCTACCACGAGCATCTACGCGCGCGTGTACCTCGAGCAGACGCGGCTCGTCGACGGGATGGCCGAGTGCTGCTGCACGGCCTGACGCTGCCGCGCGCGCTTGCGACCTCCAAGGCGCGCCAGCTTCGTCGCGCCGCTGCTCGAGCACTTCGGGCTCGAGTTCGCGGTCGTCAGCGCGCCGCGAGCTCGCCGAGCCGAAGGCCGCAGACCGTCGCCCGCGCGCAGCAGGCGCTCGGCGCGCGCGACGCCGTCGTCATCGGCGACCGCTACTACGACGTCGACGCCGCACGCGCCTGCGGCCTGCGCGTGATCGGCGTCACCTGGGGCATCGGCGACCGCGACGAGCTGCGCGGCGCCGACGTCATCGTCGAGCGGCCCGCCGAGCTCCACGCGCTGCTTGCATAGAGCCGCGCAGTCGACCGCCCCGGCGGCGCAGCGACCGTCGGATGGGAGTCGATCGACTGATCGTCCGCTGCGCGGCAGGCCGGTGCGATCGGGGCGTCTGTCCCACGGTCCGACCTGCGACGATGTCGACCCGATGGAGCAGCGCCGCGATCGAGCGACTCGCACGCAGCGTCAGCGTCGTCGGCCTGGGCACCTGGCAGCTCGGCGCCGACTGGGGCGCGGTCGAGCCGCAGGCCGCGCACGCCGTGCTCGACGCGGCCGTCGAGGCGGGGGTCACGTTCTTCGACACCGCCGACGTCTACGGCGACGGGCGCAGCGAGCAGTTCTGCGGCGAGCTGCATGCGCGCCACCCCGAGATCCTCGTCGCGACGAAGATGGGACGGCGCGTCGAGCAGCTGCCGGAGAACTACAACCGCGAGGCGTTCCGCGCCTGGAACGCGCGCTCGCGCGCGAACCTCGGCGTCGAGCGGATCGACCTCGTGCAGCTGCACTGTCCGCCCGACGAGGTCTACGAGGACGACGCCGTCTTCGAAGCGCTCGACGAGCTCGTCGAGGACGGTCACATCGCGCGCCTACGGCGTCTCGGTCGAGACCTGCGACCAGGCGCTGCGGGCGATCGCGCGCCCGCGCGTGGCGAGCGTGCAGATCATCCTCAACTGCTTCCGGCTCAAGCCGCTCGAGCAGGTGCTGCCCGCGGCGCGCGAGGCCGGCGTCGGGATCATCGCGCGCGTGCCGCTCGCCTCGGGTCTGCTCTCGGGGCGCTACGACGAGCACACGACCTTCGCGCCCGAGGACCATCGCAGCTACAACCGCCACGGCGAGGCGTTCGACGTCGGCGAGACCTTCGCGGGCGTGCCGTACGAGATCGGGCTGGCCGCCGCGCGCGAGCTCAAGCGGCTGCTCGACCCCGGGACGACGCTCGCCCAGTTCGCGCTGCGCTGGGTGATCGACCAGCCCGGGGTCGAGCACCGTGATCCCCGGCGCGCGCAACGACGAGCAGGTGCGCCAGAACGTCGCCGCCGCCGCGCTCGCGCCGCTGCGCGCCGACCAGCTCGAGGGCGTCGCGGAGGTCTACGACCGGCTGATCCGCGAGCACGTCCACGGGCGCTGGTAGCGGCTACAGCGCGGCGTCGAGCGCCTCCTCGAGCACGCCCTGGCCCTCGAGGAAGTCGACCACCGTGTAGCGCGAGCGCAGCCGGCCGCCGTAGCGCAGCCCGGCCCGCAGCATCGCCGCGTCGATCCCGAGGTAGCCGGGCTCGATCGGGGATGCCCGCGCGCCGCAGCGCATCGCGCGACCGCGTCGAAGCTCGCCGAGCGACGGCTCCAGGCGCGCGCGCAGCGCGGCCCAGCGCGCCTCGTCGTCGGGCCAGGAGGCCGGGCACCGCGGCGATCAGCGCCTGCTTCTCGGCGACCGCCGCGAGGACGTCCGGCGGCGGCTCGCCGAGCCATGCGCGCGCGGCGGCGTCGAGCGGCTCGGCGACCGGCTCGCGGCCGCCGCGGCAGCGCCACGCCGCCGCCGAACGCGAACCGCTGCAGGCGCATCGCGAAGCCCGTCGCGTAGCCGACCTGAAGCCCGTGCAGAGCCCGCGGCCGCAGGCCGCGGCCGGCGAGCAGGTCCCAGAAGTGCGACGCGTGGTGCTCGCAGCCGCTCGCCGGGCGCGAGCTGCCGACCGCGGCCATCGCGAGCCCCGACTCGATCAGCGCGCGCAGCAGCCCCGCGCGTCGCCTCGACGTCGCCGGCGAGCAGCGCGGCGACGTCGAGCTCGGGCAGCGGCGCGAGCGCGCGCCAGTCCTCGCCGTAGAGCAGGTGCGCCGCGAGCCAGTCGACCCGCGCGGTCGCCTTCGCCGAGCAGGTCGCCGATCCCGGCCCGCGTCAGCTCGGTCGGGCGCCGCCGCCGCGATCCGCGGGTCGGCGAAGATCGCCGCCGGCGCGCGCGCCGGCAGCGTCAGCTTGACGCCATCGCGCTCGAGCGCCGCGACGCTCGAGGCGTAGCCGTCCATCGACGCCGCCGTCGGGACGCTGACGAAGTCGCAGCCGGCGCTGTGCGCGGCGTAGCGGACGATGTCGGTCAGCGTCCCCGAGCCGACGGCGACGAGCCCGGCCGCGCAGGCGCGCGCGCACCTGCGCCGCGGCGTCCTCGGTGGCGTGCAGGTCGGCCGGGAGGCACAGCACCTCGGCGCCGAGCTCGCGCGCCACGCGCGCGCCGGCCACCGCCTCGGTGTTGGCGTCCATCACGACCAGCGCCGGCCGCGGCACGTACTGCCGCGAGCCGGTCGAGCGCGCCCTCGCTCGACGGAAGGATCACTGCCCGTAGTAGGCGTGCGGCCCGTGCTTGCGCTCGAAGTGCTTGCGGCGGACCGCGTCGGCGAGCGGCGGCGCGCCGGGAGCGAGCAGCGTCGTCAGCAGCGCCATGCGCGCCACCTGCTCGAGCGTCACCGCGGCCTCGACCGCGGCCGCCGGCGAGTCGCCCCAGGCGAACGGGCCGTGGCCGCGCACGAGCGCGCAGCTGTCGTGCTCGGTGGTCGCCTCGACGAGCGCGCGGCCGGTCGCTCCCTCGTAGTCCTCCTCGACCTCGGACTCGGTCAGCGGCCGCGTCAGCGGGATCGGCCGGCCGCTGAGGTCGGCGTGCGTCGTCCCGAGCAGCGGGATCTCGCGCTCGGCCTGCGCCCAGGCCGTCGCCCACGTCGAATGCGTGTGCACGATGCCGCCGATCCAGTCGTAGCGCGCGGTAGAGCTCGCAGGTGCGTCGGCGTGTCGGTCGAGGGCCGCCGCTCGCCCTCGACGACGTTGCCGTCGAGGTCGACGACCACGATGTCCGCGAGCGTCATCGACTCGTACGGGACGCCGCTCGGCTTGATCGCGACGAGCCCGCGCTCGCGGTCGATGCCGCTGACGTTGCCCCACGTCAGCGTCACGAGCCCGTGCGCCGGCAGCGCGAGGTTCGCCGCGAGCACCGCCTCGCGCATCAGAGCTCCTCGAGCTCGACGTCGAGCAGCTCCGCCAGCCGCCGCCAGCGGCCGGCGTGCGAGCCGAGGTTCGTGACGAAGTGGTGGGGCCCGCCGAGGCTCAGCCAGCCGTCCATGAAGTCCCTGACGCCGGCCGCCGGACGGAAGTGGAAGTAGGGCATCTCGACGTTCGGCAGCTCGGGCGTGTCGAGGACCTCTCCGTGCCCGACGATCAGGCGGTAGCGCCTCGCCCTCGAGCGGCACGAGCGCGGCGGTCGTCGCGGGCCCCGGCTGCGCGGAGAACACGGTCGTCGGCGGGTTGCCGAGGCCGCCGATGCCGAGCTCGCGGTCGATCAGCCGCACCGGGCGGTCGCGCCGCGCGATCTTCCAGTTGCCCTCGCCCATGTGGCTGACGAGCACCGAGTCGAGCTCGAAGTCCATCGCGTAGAGCTCGCTGAAGTTGCGCGTCGCCGATCAGCGTCTGCGCTGCGCACATCAGCGTCGCGGTGTTGGTGTCGCCCTCCGCGGCGTAGCCGTAGCCGTCGGCCATCAGGTTCGAGGCGGCCAGCAGCGGCAGCTGCTCGAAGCGGCCATCGCCGCCGACCGAGTCGAAGTGCGCCGAGAAGGCGCGGTAGCCCTTCTCCTCGAGCAGGTCGCGCAGCGCGAGCTCGTAGCGCGCCGCGTAGGCGTGCGCCGCGCGCGGCAGCGCCGGGTCGATCTCGAACAGCTCGCCGTGCCGCGCGATCAGCGCCTCGATCCGATCCGTCCTCGACCTCCTGCATCCGCGCGTACAGCGCGCCGAGGTCCTCGGCGACGACGAGCGCGCCGAGCCGTCGCAGCATCGCGGGCGGGTCGTAGAGGATGTCGCCCATGCCGTTCATCGGGTAGCCGAACAGCGCGATCCGCGTCGAGCGCAGCGCGGTGACGGTCGCCGCGGCGCGCGCCCAGTCGCCGAACTCGCTCGACGAACTCATCCGAGTCCCACTCGCCGGTGATCACCGAGAACGGGATCCCGGCGCGCACGAGCGCGTTCGCCTGGTCCTGGGCGCCGTGGATCCCCTGGTTGTAGGTCAGGTCGGCCATGTCCCAGGCGGCGGTGACCGCGCGCTCGGGCTGGATGTTCGCGAGCATCAGCGGCAGCGGCGTATCGAGCAGCGCGCGCACGGTGCGCATCGCCGGGCCGTAGGTGAGCATCACGATCGCGATGCCGTCGAGCCCGCGCGCGCCGTACTCGCGCACGATCTCCTCGATGTCCTCGCGGTTGCGCGCCGGGCGGATGAACTCGACCTCGGCGACGTCCGCCGAGCCGTGCGGCGACGGCGCGAGCGTACTCGGCCTGGTGCTCGGTGATCCCCGGGAGCATCGCGTCGTAGAGCTCCTGCATGATCCCGAGCAGTCCGATCCGGGGTTTCACGACGCTCTCCTTTCGGTGTAGATGCGCTTCAGGCCGTGAAGCAGCTCGACGTCCGAGCGCCCGAGCCGCTCATAGAGGCTGCGGTAGATCGCGTAGACCCGATCGTAGATCGCCCGCGCGTGCGGCGTCCGGCTCGTAGCTGCGTGCGATCCGCGGCCGGGTCGCGGCGATCGCGCTGGCGATGTCGGGAACGCTGCCGGCGGCGACGGCGCCGAACAGCGCCGCGCCGCGCGCCGGGATCTGCGTCGAGTCGGGGACGCTGACGCGCAGGCCGCTCGTGTCGGCGAGCAGCTGCATCAGTCAGCGGGCTCTTCTCGGCGATCCCGCCGCAGGCGACGATCTCGTTCGAGCTTCAGGCCGTGTTCCTCGAAGTTCTCGATGATCCGCCGGTTGCCGAACGCGATCGACTCGAGCAGCGCGCGGTAGATCTGCTCGCGCGTGGTCTGCAGCGTCAGCCCCAAGAGCGCGCCGCTGAGGTCGGCGTCGGCGAGGATCGTGCGGTTGCCGTTCCACCAGTCGAGCGCCACCAGCCCGCTCGCCCCGGGTCCGATCAGCGGCCGCCGCCTGCTCGAGCGCCGCGTAGCTCGGCCCCGGGCGGCGCGAGCGTGTCCACGAACCAGGCGAGCATGTCGCCGACAGCCGCCTGCCCGGCCTCGTAGCCGTAGAGGCCGGGGAGGATGCCGTCGCGCACGACGCCCGTGATGCCCGGCAGCCGCACCTCGATCGGGTCGATCACGAGATCGCAGATCGAGGTTCCCACGACCATCACGAACGTACCCGGCGACTCGACCCCGGCGCCCGGGACCGAGACGAACGAGTCGACGTTGCCCGACCGCGACCGCCACCGACTCGGGCAGCCCGAGCGCGCCGCGAGCTGCGCCCAGCAAGCGTCCCGGCGCGAGTGCCGAGCGGCAGCGAACTCGGTGCCGAGCTTCTCCGCGGGACGGTTGAAGCCCGGGTAGGCGGCTTCGAAGTAGTCGAGCGGACGGCAGTCCCTCCTCGCTGCGACCACATCGCCTTATAGCCGGCGGTGCAGCTCTGGCGGCACTCGCTGCCGGTCAGGTGCCAGACGATCCAGTCGGTCGCCTCGATGAAGCCGTAGCAGGCGTCGTAGACCTCGCGGTCCTCGAGCCACAGCTCGATCAGCTTCGGGAAGTACCACTCCGAGGAGATCCGCCCGCCGTAGCGCGTCGAGGAACGCCTCGCCGCGCGTCGCCGCGACCTCGTTCAGGCGGTCGGCGACCGGCTGGGCGGCGTGGTGCTTCCACAGCTTCGGCCAGGCATGGCGTCGCGCGCGCCAGCGCTCCTGGGTGACACAGCGGCATCCCGTCGGCGCTCACCGGCAGCACCGTGCACGAGGTGAAGTCGACGCCGAGCCCGACCACGGCTTCGCGCGCCGCGGGAACCCGCTCGAGCACAGCCGGGATCGCGGTGTCGAGCACCGCGAGCCAGTCGTCGGGGTGCTGCAGCGCCCAGTCGGGCGGCAGCTGCTCGCCCGTCGCCGGGCAGCTCGCGGTCGATCACGCCGTGCTCGTAGCGGACCTCGCTGACCGCAAGCTCGGCGCCGCTGTCGAGGTCGAGCAGCAGCGCCCGCCCGGACTCCGTGCCGAAGTCGACGCCGAGCGCGTATGCGCGCTCGCTCACTGTCCCGCCCGGCGCCGACGCGCCGCGCGCGGCGTCGGCGGCGATCGCCTCCTGGCGCGCGCGGCGGTACTCCTCCACGACGATCTGCGTCAGCTCCTCGACCGAGGTTTCCGCGGTCGGCTTGTCGAGCGCGATCATGCCGTCCTGGATCAGGTTCACCCGGTCGCAGGTCGCGAGCACGTGCACGTAGTTGTGCAGCACCATGATGATCGAGACCTCGCCCTCGTTTTTCAGGCGCTGGATCAGCTCGAGGATCATGCCCGCCCTCTTTCGCCCCCATCGCCGCGAGCGGCTCGTCGAGCAGCAGGATGTCGGCCTCGCCGTAGACGGTGCGCGCGACCGCGATCGACTGGCGCTGGCCGCCGGAGAGGCGCGCGACCGGCACGTCGAGCCGGGGGATGTTGATGCCGATGTCGTCGAGCGCCTTGCGCGCCTCGCGCCGCATCTCGCGTTGGCGAGCAGCGGGACCGGCCGGTGAACCCGCTCGCGGCGCAGGAACATGTTGTGGTAGACGGACAGCTCGTCGATCAGCGCGAGGTCCTGGTAGACGGCGTCGATGCCGTGGCGCGCGCGCGTCGTCGACGCTCTTCGGTTCGTACGGCTCGCCGTGCAGGAACATCCGCCCGCTGTCCTGCTTGTGGAACCCGCAGATGATCTTGATCAGCGTCGACTTGCCCGAGCCGTTGTCGCCGAGCAGGCCCAGCACCTCGCCCTTTTTCAGCGTCAGGTTGATGTCGCGCAGCGCGATGATCGGGCCGAAGCTCTTGGCGATGTGCTCGACGCGGAGCACCTCCCCGCCGACGCCGGGCTCGGCTGCGCTCGTCGCGGGCGCGGCGCCCGGGGCGCCCTCGCCGGCGGCTCGTGCCTCGTCGCTTGCGACCTCCTCGGCCGGCAGCATCGGCTGGTCGGGCGGGAGCCCGCCGCCGGGGGCTGCTCAGGCAACGCCCGACCCCGTTCGCACGCGCTGGACGAAGACGTTGATCGACATCACGAGAATGATCGCGAGGCCGAGGTACAGGTCGAGGTAGTCGGCGCTGACGCCCTTGATGATCAGGCCGTCGTGCAGCACGCCGAGGAACAGCGCGCCGATCAGGGCGCCGACGACCGTGCCCGAGCCGCCACGCAGGAGCGTGCCGCCGATCACGGCCGCCGCGATGCCCTGGAAGAGGATTTCGTTCGAGCCCGACGGGTCGGGCGTGCGCGGTCACCGTGCGCACCGCCTCGAGGATCCCGACCAGGCCCGGCGCAGGTCGAGCACATGATGAAGTTGCGGATCATCACCAGGCGCACGCGCACGCCGGCCTCGGCGGCGCCGAGGCGGTTGCCGCCGACGGCGACGGTGTAGATGCCCCACCGCGTGAACGTCAGAACGAGTCTGCAGGATCACGACGATCGCCAAGCGCCCAGATGAGCTCCGAGTACGTTCCGCCACCGAAAACCTGCGCGAAAGTGTTCACGTGGATCGACGAGGTGCCGGGCGTCGCCACGGGCGCGGTGTGCGAGATGACCAGCGTCAGGCCGTCGAGCGTGAACAGCATCCCGAAGCGTGGCCACGAACGACGAGATGCCAACGACGGCGACGAAGAAGCCGTTGATCGAAGCCGATCAGGCCGCTGATGAGCAGCGACAGGATCACGGCCGGGACCAGCGGCACGCCGTTGGTGGCGAGCTTGTAGAAGATGAACGGCGAGATCAGGTAGACAGCGCCGATCGACAGGTCGATCTCGCCGTTGATCATCACGAACACCTCGCCCGCGGCGAGGATCGCGATCGGCGCGAAGTACGGGCAGCAGCGTCTTGAAGTTCGACCCCGTCGCGAAGCCGTTGGCGTTGATCGAGAAGTACACGATCGTGACGATCGTGACGACGATGATGCTGCCCTCGCGCAGCGTCAGGAAGCTGCGGACGAACTTCTCACGCTCGTCCCCGAGGGCCCGGCTCGTGCTGGACGGGCCCTCGGATGGAGCTTGTGCCGGAGCTTCGCTGCCGGATGCGACCGCCACAACTGGAGCCTAGGACGACTCCGACCGCGGAGGAGCTGCCCTCGAAGCGGCTCTTGGTGGTGTTGTACGGAACGACCGTTTCCTTGGTCAGGAACTTCAGCCCGGTGTCCACGTCGGCGATGCCCGAGAGCTTCTTCGACACGTTGTAGAGGAACAGCTCGAGGATCGGGAAGAAGCCCTGCAGGTAGGGCTGCTGGTCGATCGTGAACTCGATGTTGCCCGAGGCGAGCAGTTCCTCGGTGACCGGCAGCAGGTCATAGCCGCCGCCCTTGACCGTCGCCGCGGCGCTGTGTTTCTGGATCGTCTGGGCGACGCCCTGCGTCGAGCCGGCGTCGACGGCGAACATGCCCTTCGTGTTCGGGGTGACCGACGAAATACGATTCGATCACCGTGAGCTCGGCTGGAACCGCGGCGCCGGTGGCGACCACGTGCGGCGTGATCGAGGGATGGGATTTGAGCGTCTTGAGCGCGCCGTTCGATCCGCGGCTGGATGTTGAGCGCGCCCGGCGTCGCGATGAACAGCGCCGACGTCGCCCGAGGGCACGAGGCTCGCGATGTGTTCGCCCATCCGTTCGCCCGAGACTTCCAGGTCCTGGCCGATGTAGGCCAGCCGCGGGTTGGTTTTCACGTCGGCGTTGTAGGCGACGACGGGGATCCCGGCTGACAGCGCCGCGGCCACCGGCGCGTTGAACGCCGTCGGGTCGATCAGCGAGACGGCGATGCCGTTGACGCCGGCGCTGACGGCGCTGTTGACAGCATTGACCATCTGGCTGACGTTGCTGGTTTCCGAGCCGGTCCAGGTGTAGCTGCAGCCGAGCAGTTTGCAGGCGTCCTGGATGCCGTACTGGGTCGGCACGAAGAACGGGTTGGTCGTGACGTGGTTGACGAACGTGAATTTGTATTCGGGGTGCGACCCGAAGACGCTCGAGGAGCCGCTGCTCGTCGAGGCGCTGCTGCCACAAGCCGCGAGCAGGGTACTGACCGAGCCAGCTGCGACACCTGTCAGGGCGGTTCGGCGCAGGAAAGCCCGCCGATCGAAGCCCGGGCGGTCGCTGTCCGCCTTCTCGATGTGCTCTAGGCGCTCTACCGCTTCGTGAGCGTTGTCGGTGTCCGACATCGTCGTCCTCCTATCCTCCCGTTGCAGGGTACCCAGTGCTGTCGTGAGGACACTACCTTCTCGCTCTTCGGAATGGGAGTCAAGATCCAGCATCGCGGATATGCCGCAATCTGGTGTGGGAAACGTGCAGTCACGGGACTCGTGCGTGGCTGCGTGGGCAGTCGTGCCGCCGGACGCGGACACCCCTCACGGCGTATACCCTCGGCGAATGAACCCGAACCCGGCGCGGCCCGGCCAGTCCGCAGCCAGCGAGCAGGGATCCGCGGCCCGGCCGGACGCAGACCAGGACAGTGCGCAGAGTGAGCGCCTCGGTCCGCTGGTCGTGCAGCGACTGGCCAAAGACGACGGCCGCCAGCTGATCGTGTACAGCCGTGCCGGCGACGACCGATGAGCGAGCTGCGATTCAACGAGCTGCGGGACGAGCAGGTCGCGTACGCGATCCAGCGCCAGGATCGCACCTTCCTGCCCGACCGCGACAGCTGCCCGCTGGACCCGACCCGACCGGGGGGACCCGAGACCGAGATCCCTCTGCCGAGCTTCGAGATCGTCGTGTTCGACAACCGTTTCCCCGCCTTCGAGGAGCCGATGGGAGCGGCAGAGGTGGTCGTCTACACCGAGGATCACGAAGGCTCCTTCGGGTCGCTGCCGGCCGAGCGCGCCGAGGCGCTGATGTGGGTGTGGCGCCACCGCTATCTCGAGCTGGGGGCTCGTGAGGACGTGGAGTACGTCTTCATCTTCGAGAACCGTGGCGTCGAGGTCGGGGTGACCCTCCACCACCCCCACGGCCAGATCTACGGCTATCCGTTCCTGCCCCCCGTGCCGGCGCTCGAGCTGGCCGCCGACAGGCGCCTCGGGGGCTGTGCACCCTGCACGCTCGTCGAGCGCGAGCGCAGCGACGGGCGGCGCATCCTCTACGAGAACGAGGCGGTTGTCGTCTACGTGCCCGCCGCGGCGCGCTGGCCCTACGAAGCGCACCTCGTGATGCTCGCGCACCGGCGCAGCCTCCTCGACTGCGAGCCGATGGAGCTGCGGCTGCTGGCGCAGGGACTGCAGCGGCTGGCGCGCGGCTACGACGCGCTGTTCGACCGGCCGATGCCCTATGTGATGGCCGTGCACCAGGCGCCGACCGGAGCCGGGCCCGCCGACGGGCACCTCCACGTCGAGTTCTACCCGCCGCTGCGCACCGCCCACAAGCTGAAGTTCCTGGCCGGGTCCGAGCAGGGTGCGGGAACGTTCATCTCCGACGTCCTGCCCGAGGACGCGGCCCTGCGGCTGCGCGAGGCGATCGAGCGTGCCGGATAGGCGCTGCCTTGCCTTTGCTCCCGGCCGCGTCAACGTGATCGGCGAGCACACCGACTACAACCAGGGCCTGGCGCTGCCGTTCGCGATCACCGAGGGCGTCACCGTGCGGGGTCTCGCGACGGCCGACGAGGGTGAGCGGCGCATCGACGCCGTGGCGCTCGACCTGCACGAGAGCGACAGCTTCCCGCTGGCCGCGCCCGAGCCGGTGACGGGCTGGCGCGCGTTCGTGCGAGGCGCCGCCGCCGAGCTCGCCGACGCGGGCTATCCCCTGGTCCCGGCACGCCTGGAGATCACCGGGCACCTCCCACGGGGCGCCGGGCTGTCCTCCTCGGCCGCGCTGACGGTGGCGCTGTGCCTCGCGCTGCTCGAGCTCGGCGCCGAGGACCCCGACCCGGGGCGCCTGCCGATCGACCGTCTCGAGCTGGCACGGCTGTGCTCCCGGATCGAGAACGACTGGGCCGGCGCCCGCACCGGCCTGCTCGACCAGATCGCGAGCCTCTACGGGGCGACAGACACAGCTCTGTGCATCGACTTCCAGACGCTCGACGTCGAGCCGGTCCCCTTGATCCTGGCGGGCTGGCGGTTCGTCGTCGCCGACTCGGGCGAGCGCCATGCACACGCCAGCTCCGGTTACAACGAGCGACGGGCCGAATGCGCCGCCGCCTGCGAGCGGCTGGGCGTCGCCTCGCTGCGCGAGGCGCGCCTGTCGCAGCTGGGCGAGCTGCCCGAACCGCTCCAGCGCCGAGCGCGGCACGTGCTCGAGGAGAACGAGCGGGTGCGGGTCGCCGTCGAGGCGCTGCGCGCACGGGACATCGGCGCGGTGGCGGCGTTGCTGAACGCGTCGCATGCGAGCCTGCGCGACCTCTACCAGGTCTCCACGCCGGCAGTCGAGGCCGCCGTGGAGAAGCTGCTGCGCGGCGGGGCCGCCGGCGCGCGGCTGATCGGCGGCGGCTTCGGCGGCGCGATCCTCGGGCTGCTGGCCCCGGATGTGCCCGTCCCTCCGGGCGCGCTCGAGGTGCTGCCCGGTCCGGGGGCGCACATCCTGACCCGCTAGCCGCGCTCAGAGCCGCGAGAGGAGCACCGCCCCGGCGATCAGCACGATCGTCACCGACAGCACCGCCAGCGCGCCGTCGAGCGGCCCCAGCAGCACGGGCACGGTCAAGCGTTCGGAGCTGCCGTCGGTCAGCGTCCGCACGCCGGTCACGCTCGCCGTGCGGCGGCGCAGGTCGCGTGCCGCGGAGCTGAGCAGGCGCTGGGCGATGCTCATCGCCATGCAGCCCGCCGCGATCAGCAGCCCGGGCGCGCCGATCGCGAGCGAGTTCACGAAGTAGCCCGTGAAGGCCGGAAAGGCGCCCCACCCCGCGGCGAACCACAGGTCGCCGTGGAAGCGACCCCCGGCGAGCTCGAGGTTGTAGGCGGGCAGCAGCAGGCCGCCCGCCACGACCAGGGGGAGGAGCCAGATCGACACTTCGACGATGCCGCCGATGCCGATCGCCACCGCACCCGCAAGGCCGGCGGCGGCCGCCAGGGCGAGCGCCCTGTCGCTGAAACCGGTGCCCAGCGGGTGCCCGTGGAGCTCGTCGAGCGCGTGCGCCGAGACGCCGACAGCGAGCCCGAACGCAGCCAGGCCCCACAGCAGCCGGTCGACGTAGACGTGCGGAGCGACCGCCGCGCCGAGCACGAAGTAGCTGAGGTGCCAGGCGGTGTAGGGCGGGTGCAGCAGCGTCACCGCATCGCGCAGGCGACCCCCGCCGAGCGCATAGAAGGCCGGCCGGGGAGAGCCCGCCACAGCCGCTCAACCCCGCCTGCTGGCGGACATGACGATCCCGCCGCCGAGGCTCATGCGGCGCACCCTCACGTCGCGCAGGCCGGCCGCCTCCCAATAGCCGACGATCCGCTCGAGTGGGTGGCGCGCGTAGTAGCCGCGGATGCTGGGGCCCAGGAAGCGCCCCACGCGCGCCCACTCCGGCGAGGCCACGCGGCCCAGGGCCGGCAGCCCGATCGCCGTGTAGAGCCGCCAGGCCGCCCGTGCGCCGGCCAGCGGGGGGACACCGAACTCGAGCGAGGCGACCCGGCCTCCCGGTCTGAGGACCCGGGCCAGCTCGGCGAGCGTCGCGGCGGGATCCTCGACGTAGCGCAGCAGATAGGTGAAGGTCAGTCCATCGAAGCTCGCGTCCTCGAAGGGCAGCTCCTCGGCCTGCCCCTCGATCAGCGCCACCCGGCCCGGCGCCATCCCCGCGAAGCGAGCCCGTGCCCGGGCGAGCATCTGCGCGCTCTGGTCGATCCCGACGACGCTGCAGTCGGCGCTGCGCAGCAGCTCGGCGGCGACCATCCCGGTGCCTGTCGCCACGTCCAGGATCCGCTGGTCCCGCCGGGGGGCGAGCTCGCGCACCAGCTCCCGCCGCCAGCGGGGGTCCTGCCAGAAGCTGAGCGCCGCCGAAAGCTCGTCGTAGCGGCGGGGCAGGGCGCTGAAGAGCTCCAACGCCTCGCGCTTTCGAGGCGATGCGGAGGCGTCGTTCGGGCTTTCTCCCAGCGCGCTCATCGGTCGGCGATCTGAAAGGCTAACCGCAGGCGTCGCTCCCGGCGCCCGGTCGCAGCGAGTGAGGAGCACATGAGGGACCAACCCGACACGACGCAGGGCCCGGTCATCCTGATCACCGGCGCCTCCAGCGGCATCGGCGAGGCTACCGCTCGCCGGCTCTCCCGCGAGCCCGGGGCCGCGCTGGTCCTCGTCGCGCGGCGCGAGCAGAGGCTGGCCGAGCTGGCCTCGTCGCTCGGTGCGCAGCGAACGAGCTGGGTGGCCGTCGACCTGCTCGACGACGACGCGCCTCGCCGGGTCCTCGAGCACCTCACCGCACGGCAGGGACGGCTGGACCTGCTGGTCAACAACGCCGGAGCCGCCTGGCGAGCACGGTTCGCCGACGGCGGCTACGAGAACGTGCGGCGCACGATGGAGATCAACTTCGACGCCCAGCTCCGGCTCACCGAGGCGCTGCTGCCGCTGCTGCGCCGCAGCGCGCCCTCGGCGATCGTCAACGTCGCCTCAACCGCCGCCCGCGTCGCCCGGGGCGGGACGGGCGCCTACAGCGCGTCGAAGTTCGCCCTCGCCGGATGGTCCGACGCGCTGTGGGCGGAGGAGCGAGAGCACGGCGTGCACGTCGGCCTGGTGCTGCCCGGCTTCATCGCGACAGAGGGCTTCCCCCAGTCCGAGCTGCTGGCCAAGCCGCTTACCAGGCGGCTCGTCTCGACCCCCGAGCGCGCCGCCGAGGCGATCTGCGAAGCCGGCCTCGGCCGCCGGCCGGAGCGCTACGTCCCGCGCCCCTACGCGATCGCCGCCGCCCTGCGGGTGCTGGCCCCGTGGCTGGTGCGCCGCGCCATCGGCGGCAGCGCCGCGGCGGTGATGACGACCACGACCGGAGCCGACATGGCAGAGCGCGGCGAGCGCCCCGCGGACCTGCCGCACCCCTCGCCCCCTGGGGAGGCGGGCGGGGACACCTCCGAGCCCATCGCGGGAACCGACCCCGACGCCGGCCAGGGCGCGGTCGCTCCGGACGCGCCGCCGAGGACACCGGACGTGCCACCGGGCGGGCGCTCGCCGCACCCGCCCGGCACGAGCGATGACGACTGCTGAGCTGAGGCGATTGCCGGACTCGACCTCGTCCCGGCTGCCAACGGCTTCATCGCCGGCAGCCCCGCCGATTCGCGCGGAGCTCCGCTCCCGCCGCTACGGCTCGAGCTCTCCCGCGTAGAGCGCGAACACCGCGCCCTGCGGGTCGTGGACGACCGCGATCCTCGCGATCTGGATGTCGATCGGCCCGACCACGGGTCCGCCCCCGAGCTCCGACACGCGCGCCAGCGCCGCGTCGAGGTCCTCGACGCCGAAGTAGACCAGCCAGTTCGGGGGCATCGGCTCCTGGAGCTCGCGGATGCCGCCGTTGTTGGCATCGCCGTTCTTGATTCCCAGGTAGGGCTGCGGGCTGTTCTCGAACGGCTCGACCCGCCAGCCGAACAGCGCGGAGTAGAACTCGCTCGCAGCCTGCAGGTCGGATGTCGAGAGCTCGTTCCACACCAGCGCGCCGGGGGCGTTCACGAGCCCCGCCCCGTGATGCTCGCGCGGCTCCCAGAGCTCGAAGTACGCTCCCTGGGGATCGGCGATCACGGCCATCCGGCCCGCCTGCGTCACGTCGAAGGGCGGGGCGTGAACCGTCCCGCCCAGCTCGGCCGCGCGCGCCGCGGTCTCGTCCGCGCTCGAGACCGAGATGTACGAGTTCCAGATCGGCGGCACGCCCGCATCGCGCTGCTGCTGGGGCTGGCCCGCGATCGCCGCCACCTGGCGGCCCGCCAGCTGCTGCATCGAGTAGTAGGAGCCCTCTCCCACAGGGCGGTCGTCGGCCTCCCAGCCGAACAGGCCGGCGTAGAAGTCCTTGGCAGCCGCCTGGTCGGTGGTGGTCAGTTCGACCCAGCAGAACGTGCCTGGTGCGTACCCGTCGCGCTCGCCCATCGCCCGAGGGTACTCGGTCATCGATGCACACTTGTTACCGGCGTTAGATTCCTGCGATGACCCGGGATGTCCCGATCGAGGGCGAGACGATCAGGCTCGGCCAGCTCCTGAAGCTCGCCGGTGTGATCGACAGCGGCAGCGAGGCGCGGGCGCTGCTGGCCGCCGAGCCGGCTCTGGTCAACGACGAGCCCGAGCCGCGCCGCGGCCGCCAGCTGCACCCCGGCGACCGGGTGCGGCTGGCCGGCCACGACCTTCGCGTGACCGCCGCCGCCTGACCGGATGCCGTCGCGTCGACGCTCGGCGCGCGTCCTACATGACCTCGAATGTCTCGTACACGTCGACCGTCCCGCCCGCTGCGAGCACCGGGCAGCCCTTGGCCAGGTCGCTCGCCGCGTCGAGGCTGTCGGCACTGAGCACCGAGTAGCCCGTCAGTGCCGAGGGTGCCCCGTCGCTCACCGTGCCGCCGTTCGCGACGCTCGCCGACGGCCCGAAGGGGTTGCCCGGATCGACGATCGCGGGGCCGAGCTCTCCGAACCAGGCGCCCCACGCCGCCATCGTCGCCGCGCGCGCCGCGTCGGTCTGCGCCATTTCGCCGCCCCTGTAGGCCAGCAGGTACTTCCCCATGATGGTCTCCTTTCGTGTTCTCCGGGCTGTCAGGACAGCTCGGCCGTCGTTGCGAAGATCCTCGCCTGCAGGCTCTCCAGGCATGCGCTCCAGCCGTGGCCGTGGCGCTCGCGCGACTCCTCGTCCTCCAGGCCGGAGTGGACCAGCACGACGAGCGTGCGGTCGCCCTCCGATTTGAACTCCACCGTCACCATGCTCTCGGGACCGAGACCGCCGCCGTCGAGCTCCCAGCTCCAGCTGTAGATCAGCAGCTCCGGCCTGCGCACCGTCCGGTACTCCCCTACGACCGTGTGCCGTGCGCCAGATTCGGGGTCTTCCATCGAGAGCCTGTAGCCGCCGCCGGCACGGAGGTCGACATCGGCCACGGGCGTCCGCCAGCCGGAGTCCACGACCCACCATCGGCGCAGCACCTCCGGGTTCGTCCACGCGTCGAACACCTCCTCCGGCGGGGCCTCGTAGCTGCGCTCCAGCCGCAGGGTCCCCGCCTCGAGACTGCTCATCTCGGCTCCTCTCTGTTCGATCGCCGCTCGGTCAGGTAATCCTCGACCACGTCCATCTTGCGCTCCCAGAGCTCCCGCTGTCGCGCGATCCAGTCCTGCGCGTCGGCCAGGGAGCGCTCGGGAATCCGCAGGCGATGCGTGCGCCCGTCGATCACCCGGACGATCGCCCCGGCCTCCTCCAGCACCTTGAGATGCCGGCTGATCGCCGGCTTGGAGACGCCGAGACCACCCGTCGCCTCGGCGACCGTCAGCTCTCCTTCACCGAGCCTTTCGAGGATGCCCCTGCGCACGGGGTGCGAGCAGGCCGCGAAGGTGCGATCCAGCAGCAGCTCATTGTTCGCCATATGGTTAACAATACACAGGGGCTCTCGGGCACGCGCGACCGTCGCGAGACCGACCGTCCCGTCCGGCCTCTCGGTCCCGCGCGGCGCCCTAGCCGAGGCTCGCGACGATCACCGGCGCGCTCGTCGGCACCCGGCTGCCGCCCTGCGGCTCGGCGGTGACCATCACGACCTTCACCCCGCCGATCGCTCCGGGCACCCCGACCGTCGCACTGCCCGTCCGGCTGACGGTGAACAGCGCGTCTGTGGGCTGCGGCGCTCCCGCCCGTTTGAGCCACAGCTCGTAGACGCGGCCGGGAGGCGTCTGCGGCATCCCGGCGATCGTCAGAACGGCGTGCCCGGAGCTCACCCGCAGCGAGGCGCTCGCCCCGGGCGCGCTCACCCGGGCGCGGATCACCCGCGTCCCGCTGCCGCCGCCGGCGGCCAACACCACGGCCACGCGCGACGATCGCCGCCGCCACCAGTGCGCCCAGCAGCGGGCGCCATCCGCGTGGGGGCCAGGCTCGGGGACGGGCGAGCACCGGGGCGCGCGATGAGCCGCCGGGCTCGCCCGCCCCTCGCAGCTCCGCCTCGGACTGCACCGCTCCCATCACCCGCCGCTTCAGATCCGCCGGCGCGCTCAGCTGCGGCACGGCTGCCGGCAGCGCGGCCGCGACGACTCCCAGCGCCGCAACCTCGTCGCGGCACGCGGCGCAGGTCTCGCAGGTGGGCGACGAACGCCTCGTGCTCGGTCTCGGTCAGCGCTCCCAGCACGTACGGCGCGGCGTCCTGGCCGCAACCCTCGTGGGGATCGCGCGGAGGTCGCTGTGCGCTCATGGCAGCGCCTCCGCCGGATCGCCGAGCGCCAGCCGCATCTTCGCCAGGCCGAGGCGCATCCTGCCCTTCACGGTGCCCACGGGGGTATCGAGCATCGAGGCGATCTCGACGTGGGTCAGGCCCCCGAAGTAGGCGAGCTCGATCACACGGCCCTGCTCCTCGGGCAACTGCTCGAGGGCGTCGCGTATCTCGCGCGCCTCGTCGCGGCGGGCGAACTCGAGCTCGGTGCGCTCGCGCGCTGGGATTCGCTCCTCGATGCCCTCCTCGGTGGCGATGCCGCGGTCGCGCACCGACTTGCGGCGCAGCGCGTCGATCGCCCGGTTGTGGACGATGCCGAGCGTCCAGCTGCGCACGCTCCCCCGATTGCGGTCATAGCGCGCGCCGCTGCGCCAAAGCGAGAGAAAGGCTTCCTGGACGACGTCCTCGGCCATCGCGCGCTGGCGGCACATGCGCTGCGCGAGCGAGAAGGCGGCGTCGGCGTGACGGTCATAGATGACCTCGAACGCGCCCGCGTTGCCCCTGTATACGAGCTGCATCAGGTCCTCGTCCGCGAGCACGCCGAGGTGGGCCGCCGAGCGCTCGCCACCAGCTGATCGCAGAGGATTGAACATGCCTGTCCCTTCTACGGCAGAAGGGGCTGCCCGGATCACCGCCGTGGGCCCGACGCGCCGCGTGTCGACGCGACGGTTCGTGGCCGGCCTCCCCTCTGGCCATCCTACGTGCCTCGGTCCCTCTGGCGGCGAGCCGCCGCCCGTGGTCGGCGCATCTACGCCACCGACCGCTCCCGGGCGGGCTGCTCGGCCGTCGCCTCCTCCGGAGCGGACGCGTCGACGATCGCCGGGGCGGAGCTCTGGCCGCTGATCGCGTCCTTGAAGCCGCGCATGCCGCCGCCCACACGGCGGGAACCTGGACTCCTCACCGTCGAGCACATGGCGATCGAACGGATGGAGCATGAGGACAGCTACCGGCTCTGCTACGTCCGCGGCCCCGAGGGGATCATCGTCGAGCTGGCAGAGCAGATCGGCTGACGGATCCACCCCGAGGCGGTCCACTTCTCGACCGGCGAAACCGGATCACTTCTCAACCGGCCCCGCCACGCGGGTCGCGCCACATCCTCCACATCCTCGGCCCGCGCAACAGGCGGACCTCCTCCGTGACGCGAAAACCATGGCGGGCGTAGAAGTCGATGTTGCTTTCCTTGGAGGACTCCAGGAAGGCGCCGATGCCGTCCTGGTCACACTGGTCGAGCACGCCGCGGAGCACTGCCGAGCCGAGCCCCGCCCCTGCTCCTGCGGGTCCGTGCCGAGCACCGCCAGATAGAAGTGCGGCGGGACCTCGAGGGTGGCCCCGCTCGAGTCGATCCCAGCCGAGCGCCACCAGCGGCAGCCGGCCGACCAGGCGCGGGCGCAGGAAGCAGGGCACGATCATCGCCGTTTCGCGGAGCGTCGAGTGCGAGTGGCCGGGTGGAGCCCACAGCGCCGCGCAGGCGAGGTCCTCGGTCGTCCAGACCTCCTCGTGGACGATCAGCTGGCGGATGCGCGTCGCCTGGAAGCGTTCGAGCGCCGCTTCGCCGCAGCGCCTCGGGCGGCCAGGCCCAGCTCGCGACGGGGTCGTCGAGGAAGGCGCGGGCGAGCACCCTGCCGAGCGCGGGGATGTCCCGAGCAGTCGCTCGGCGGATCCGCGGCGTCTCGATCATCGCCTCACCGTAGCCGCGGGCGTGCCCGGGTGTGCGGACCGCGCGCGAGCCGCCCGGCGGCGGCCGCATGGCTCACAGGCCGAAGGCCTGCGCCAGCAGCTCGTAGCTGCGGCGGCGGCGCCTGGTGCTCGTAGGTGATGCAGACGACGATCGCCTCCTCCGCGCCGTAGGCGTCGACGACCTCCGTCAGCTGAGCCCTGACCGTGTCGGGCGCGCCCAGCACCGCCCGGCGCCCGGCGCCGGGCTCGCCCGGCGCCGACTGCTGGGTGGCGAGGAACCGCTCGGCGCGCTCGGGCGGCGGGACCGCGATCAGCCGCCCCTGGCGCAGCAGCGTGAAGGCCATCCGCCCGCTCGTCGCGATCCGCCGGGCCTCCTCGTCGGTGTCGGCGCAGATCACCCACACGGCCACCGCCGTGCGCGGGCTCCTGCCCGTCGTGTTCGTGCTCGGCGAAGCGTTCCCGGTAGAGCGCGGCGATCTCGGCGCCCCGCGGGTTGATGAAGTCCGCGAACGCGTAGGGCAGACCGAGCTCGGCGGCCCACAGGCGCGCTCTGCGCGAGAGGAGCCCAGCAGCCATGGCTCGGGGCGCTCCGGCAGCCCCGGAAGGGTCTTGGCGAGCGCGCGCGAACGGGTGGTCCGGCGGGAGCCTGTCCTCGAGGTAGCCCAGCAGCTCGACCAGCTGTTCGGGGAAGTCATCGGGGGCGCCTGGCGGCGGTCTCGCTGCAACGCGAAGGCCGTCATCGGATCCGTGCCCGCGGCCCGACCCAGCCCGAGGTCGATGCGTCCCGGGAACAGCCCCGACAGCAGGCTGAACGTCTCGGCCACCTTCAGCGGGCTGTAGTGGGGCAGCATCACGCCGCCGCTGCCGACCCGGATCCGCTCGGTGCCAGCCGCGATCGGGCCGATCAGCGCCTCAGGGCTCGGCCCGGCGAGCATCGGGCCGCCATGGTGCTCGGCGACCCAGTAGCGGTGATAGCCGAGCTCGTCGGCAAGGCGGGCCAGGTCGAGCGTGTTGCGAAGCGCCTGCGCGGCGCTCGAGCCCTCCGATACCGGGGACTGATCGAGAACCGAGAGGCGCAGGGGCCGGTTCATCGCGAAGCTCAGCCTAGGACAGCCGGCTTCACGTGGGGGGCGCGCCGGCGCGCGATCTCCTCCGGAGACGGACGGGCAGGAGTATCGTGAGCCCATGAAGCGGTGGTCGTTGCTG
This sequence comes from uncultured Solirubrobacteraceae bacterium, assembly GCA_963760785.1. GTDB lineage: Bacteria > Actinomycetota > Thermoleophilia > Solirubrobacterales > Solirubrobacteraceae > Palsa-744. Next base: position 255,769 of record CAVXEL010000006.1, read on the forward strand.
GTGTGCGGCTGCGCCTTGGCTGCGTGCCTGATGGTCGTGGGCATCGGCTACGCAGCGGACGCAACGGGCGGCCCGTCACGCGTCCTGGCCGGCGCGCGCTCGCCCTCGCCGGCACGCGCTGTCCCGCCGGCGATCGTGGCCCGCGTGCGCAGGCTGTTGCGGACGGGGACGCCTCGGAGCGGGTCCGTCGCCGCCCTGTGCGGTGCAGGACTCCGGCTGCGTGACCGGCTGCACCGTCCCGGTCGCCGCGCCCGTCGCGGCCCCGCCGGCGCCGGCGAATGCAGAGCGCCCGGGTCGCGCAGCCCTGCCTGGAGCTCATCGCCAGGCCGAGCTTCCCGCACCGGTCCGCCTCGCCGGCGCCGTTCTGCAAACCGGAGCAGGCCGAAGCGCTGCGTCTCCAGCGACGGCCGCCGCCCCGCCGTTAGGTAGGGTTGCCGGCAATCCTCCGGGAGAGGAGATCCGATGTTCTCGCCTGTGCTATTCAGGGACCGCTCACGCCCCGTCCAGATCGTTCTGGGCGGTGTGGTCCCGGCCGCCATCGGCGCGCTGGCGGGCGTCCTGGTCGGCGTCTCCGCCCCCGCCTACTGGGCCGTGGCGATCCTCGCCGGGCGTCGGCGCGGTGCTGTCGGGGTTCGAGCACCAGGACGGATGGGGCGGCGCCGACCGCGGCCTCGTCGGGCGGCGCGATCTACGGCACGTCGCTGCTCGTCGCCCACGCGATCGCAGGGACGCGCGCCAAGGTCTCGCTGGGCAGCTTCCCGCCGCTGCTGGCCGTCGTGACGGCGATCTTCGGCATGCTGCTGGCGGCTCTCGGCGGACGCATCGCTCGCCAGCAGCGCGAGCGCGCGGCGGCCCGATCCGAGCCGCCCCCGGCGACGATCGTCGAGTGATCCACCGAGGGCTACCAGGATGAGCGACGCCGAGGAGACGCCACCCGACTACCACCTCCATCTGGAGCGTGCCGAGGTGGAGGTCGCCGCCAGCGCGCTGCGACTGTTGATCACCGACGAGGCGCACGAGCCGGAGATCCGCGGGCTCGCGCGAGAGGTGCTTGCGGGTCTGGAGGCCCAGCCGGACGAGCGGGGCTTGGTGACCCTGGCCCTGACGCCGCAGCAGATGAAGATCACGTACAGCGCCGTGCGTCTGCTGTTGAACGACCTGCAGCGCGAGCAGGCCGTGGAGCGTGAAGTCCTCTGGAGCATCCTCGAGAAGCTGCCCGACGAGCACGTGATGCGTGCGATCGAGCTCTGAGCTGGCCGCGAGGCTCGAGCGCGCCGGCGGACGCGCGATCCTGGCCCTGCCGGCCCGGGCGAAGCGCGCCATCGCGGGCCCGCCCGTGCGCAGGGACGGGCTCGAGCTGGACCTCGACACGCAGGTGCTGCTGCGACTGGCCGAGCGCGACCCCGATCCACCGCTGCGCACGCTCACCCCGGCCGAGGCCAGGGCCCGGCTGCGGCGATCGGTCAGCCGCGTCGAGGGGCCGACGCCGCCGGTGGCCGAGGTGCGCGAGCTGACCCTCGCCGGCGCGGCGGGCCCGCTGCGGGCGCGCATGTACGTTCCCGAGGAGGCGAGGGCATCCGCGTCCGGACCGCTGGTCGTCTACTACCACGGCGGCGGCTGGGTGGTCGGCGACCTCGACACGCACGACCAGCCGTGCCGGCTGCTCGCCCGCGCCTCCGGGGCCCGGGTGCTCAGCGTCGACTATCGGCTCGCACCCGAGCACCCGTTCCCGGCGCCCGTGCAGGACGCGCTGGCGGCGTTCCGCGACGCGGTCTCGCAGGCCCCTTCGCTCGGTGGCGACCCTGACCGCGTGGCGGTCGCCGGGGACAGCGCCGGAGGGCACCTGGCGGCGGTCACCGCCCAGCTCGCTGTCGCGGATGGCGGCCCCGCCCCCGCCTTCCAGCTGTTGATCTACCCGGTCACCGACTGCGTCGACGTGTCGAGCTCGCGGCTCGCCTTCGCCGAGGGTTTCCTGCTGAGCAAGGAGAACATGGACTGGTACGAGGAGCAGTTCATCGGCGCCTGTGACCGCCGGGACCCGCGCATCTCGCCGCTGCTCGCCCCGGGCCGAGCGGACCTCCCGCCCGCGCTCGTCGTCACGGCCGGCTTCGACCCGCTACGAGACGAGGGCGAGGCCTACGCGGCCCGGCTCTCGAGCGCTGGTGTCAGGACGGCGCTGCGCCGGCACCCCGGCAACGTGCACGGCTTCATCCATCTCATGATCGGCGGCAGCGGCCCGCGGGAGGCCGTTGCGGAGATGGGCGGCGCCCTGCGCGCGGCGCTCGCGCGATAGCCCGCGGGCGCGACCCCGGTGCTCGGGGGCCGGCCGCCAGGCGCACGCCCGGCGGCGCCCATCCACAGGCGAACGAACGCGGACCCACCGGCCGTCGCCGCAGCTGAACGGCCTCCCGCGGGGGACGCTGCGCCGAGTAGCCTGTCCGCCATGGCGACCCCCGACCGATGCGGGCAGGAGACCGGCCTGGTGTGCGTGGTGGAGATCCCCAAGGGGAGCCGCAACAAGTACGAGTACGACCCCGAGCTGGGGGGCGTGAAGTTCGATCGGCTGCTGATGAGCGCGGCCACCTACCCGGCCGACTACGGGTATCTGCGCGGCACGCTCGGCCAGGACGGCGACCCGCTGGATGCCCTGGTGTGCCTGCACGAGCCGACCTTTCCCGGCTGCCTGATCCCGGTCAAGCCGGTCGGCCTGTTCGAGATGGAGGACGAGAAGGGCATCGACGACAAGGTCATCTGCGTGCCGTTGCACGACCCCTACTGGAATCATCTGGAAGAGCTGGAGGACCTGCCGCTGCTGCTTCGCCAGGAGATCGAGCAGTTCTTCTCGATCTACAAGGATCTGGAGGGAAAGACCGTCAGGATCGGCGGCTGGCGCTCCCGCGCCGAGGCCGCGGAGGAGATCGTGGAATCGCGGCGTCGGCTGCAGCGGAGGGCACCCGAGTGAGCGTCGTCGCGTTCCTCGGCGCCGGCGGCGCCATGGGCCTGGGGATAGGATGATCCCGCGGCGACTGGGCGTGGGCGGTCCGCAGTCCTCCGCGCTCGGCCTGGGATGCATGGGGATGTCGGGCGTGTACGGTCCGGCCGATCGAGGCGAGAGCATCGCGACGATCCACGCGGCCATCGATGCGGGGATCAACCTCCTCGACACCGGCGACTTCTACGGGATGGGGCACAACGAGCTGCTGATCGCCGAGGCACTTGGCGGCCGGCCGCGGGAGGACTACATGCTGAGCGTGAAGCTCGGCGCCCAGCGCGGGCCCGACGGCGCACTGCTCGGCTTCGACGCCAGCCCGCCGGCCGTCAAGACCGCGCTGGCGTACTCGCTGACGCGGCTCGGGGTCGACCACGTCGACGTCTACCGGCCCGCCCGTCGCGATCCCGACGTCCCGATCGAGGAGACCGTCGGCGCGATCGCCGAACTCGTCCAGGCCGGCTACGTCCGATACATCGGACTTTCCGAGGTGGGCCCCGAGACACTCCGCCGCGCCGCGGCGACCCACCCGATCTGTGACCTGCAGATCGAGTACTCGCTGATATCCAGGGGCATCGAGCGGTCGATCCTGCCCGCCTGCCGCGAGCTGGGGGTCGCGGTCACGGCATACGGGGTGCTCAGCCGGGGACTGATCAGCGGCCACTTCTCGGCCGAGCGCGAGCTGGCCCCGGGCGACTTCCGCGCGCACGCGCCTCGCTTCAGCGCCGAGAACCGGCGAGCCAATCTCGCGCTCGTCGACTCGCTGCGCGCGCTCGCCGAGCGCCATGGCGCGACCCCCGCGCAGATGGCGATCGCGTGGGTGCTGGCGCGGGGCGAGGACGTGATCGCGCTGGTCGGCTCGCGCACCCGGCTCCAGCTCGACGAGGCGCTCGCGGCAGTCGAGCTCGAGCTGAGCGATGAGGATCTGGACCGACTCGCCCGTACCGTCCCCGCTGACGCCGCCGCGGGGGACCGCTATCCGGCGCCGCAGATGGCGACGCTGGACAGCGAGCAGGGCTGAGCCGAGCCCGACGTCACCGTCGATCCCCTCAGCCGGAGGGTGAGTCCCCGGCGCCCAGGCGGCCGAGGTGCAGGTGCGGCTCGGCGCACAGCACGACGGCCACCAGCTGGGCGCGCGTGTGCACGTCCAGCTTCGACATCGCGTTGCGCACGTGCGTGCGCACCGTCTCGGGGGAGACGTGGAGTTCCTTGGCGATCTCGCCCGTCTCGCGCCCGAGCGCGATCAGCGTCACGACCTCGCGCTCGCGGTTTGTCAGCGGCAGCTTCTCCCCTCGAGCCGCCTCGTCGGTCGCGCCCTCGTCGGCGATCATCGCGACGTAGATCGCGAGGCGCCGGCCGCCGATGTCGGCCAGGCGCGCGGCGAACTCGACCCTGACCACCGTGCCGTCCGGCCTCAGCACGTCGCGGATGCCCGTGTATTCGCCCGTGCGCAGGAACTCCTCCCACTCTTCGGCCGATCGCGCCCGCTCGTCTGGCCGCACGCTGTCGCCCAGCGAGCGGCCGATCAGCTCCTCGCGCGGGGCGCCGAGCAGCTCGACGGCGGCGGAATTGACGTCGACGATCCGGCGGTCGTCGTCGAGCAGAGCGAGGGGGTTGGACGTCTGGTCGAAGACAAGCCAGAACAGGCGCTCCCACCCAGATCCCCCCTTGGGCTCCACCACCTGTTCAGCATAACCTGGCGGGTGTGAGTCGCAAGAGCGCCGGGCTGATTCCCTATCGCCTCCAGGAGGGCCGGCTCGAGGTCCTGATCGGCCACATGGGAGGACCAATGTGGGCGAAGCGTGAGGAACGCGCATGGTCGATCGTCAAGGGCGAGCAGGACGAGGGCGAGGAGCCACTGGCGGCGGCCCGTCGTGAGTTCGAGGAGGAGACTGGCCAGCCGCCGCCGGCGGGGCCGCTGCTGGCGCTGGGCGAGATCGGACAGGCGGGCGGCAAGCGCGTCACGGCGTGGGCCTTCGAGGCCGACCTCGATCCCTCTCAGCTGCGCAGCAACACCTTCGAGCTCGAATGGCCGCCCCGCTCGGGTCGCAGCGCCGAGTTCCCCGAGATCGACCGGCTGGAGTGGTGCGATCCGGCCACGGCCGGCGACCGGCTCGTCGCGGGACAGGCCGAGCTGGTCCAGAGGCTCGAGCGTCTGCTGTCCGACGATCGCGCGATCGGGTCCTAGGCTGGAGGCGTGCGCCGAGACGTCGAAGTCGAAATCGTGGGCCTGCCGGAACGCTCGCCCCCGCTTGCGCTGCGCCTGGCGATCTCGTGGCTCACCAACGCGCTGATCCTCGCGATCGTCGCGGCGCTGTTCCCCGGCGTTCACGTTGCCGGCGCGTGGGATCTGCTGCTCGCCGCCGCCGTGTTCGGCGCGCTCAACACGCTGGTCAAGCCGCTGCTGAGGTTCGTGACCCTGCCGCTTGCGATCCTGACGTTCGGGCTCGCCTGGTTCTTCGTGTCCCTGTTGATGCTGGTGCTCACCGACGCGATCGTCGGCGGATTTCAGATCGAGGGCTTCTGGACGCTCGTTGGCGCGACGGTCCTCGTCTGGCTTGTGAACCTCGCCCTGGACCTCACGCCCGGCCCGTGGCAGCTCACGGGCCGCCGGCGCCGGCTGGCCCGCCTGGCGCGAGGCCGGTGAGGGCGGCCCACTTCCGGAATGGCCGATGCCCGAGCGACCGACCCTCTACTTCGATCTCGGATCGCCCTACGCCAGGCTGGCCTTCGAGCGCGCGCCGGCGGTGCTCGGCGTCGAGCCCGTGCTTGCTCCGGTGCTGCTGGGCGCGATCTTCTCGCGGCGCGGGTTCGGCTCGTGGTCGGCGACCGACTCGCGCGCGATGCGCGTCGCCGAGATCGAGGCGCGGGCGGCTCGTTACGGCCAGTCGCCCTTCGGCTGGCCGCCGCAGTGGCCCGCCGACGGCCTGAAGGCGATGCGCTGCGCAACCTGGGCGGCGCGGCAGGGAGCGACGGCGGCCTTCGCCGGCGCGGTCTTCGAGCGCGAGTTCGTCGAGGGAGCCGACATCTCCGACCTGTCCGTGCTGGCCGGCTGCGCGAGGCGGGCCGGGCTCGACGCCGAGGAGATGCAGCGCGCGATCGAGGATCCATCCCTGAAGCGGGCGCTGCGCGATGCGACCGAGGACGCCTGGGATCGCGGCGTTCGGGGAGTCCCCTCGGTCGGCGTCGGCGAGGCGATCTTCTTCGGCGACGACCAGCTCGAGCTGGCCGCAGCGGCGCTCGGCGGTTCGTGAGCCCCGGCCCGGTGACCGACATGCGGGCAGCCCGCCCCGGGGCGTGAAAGCACCCAGACCGCCGGCCTACAGCCGCGCGGCCCCCTGATCGTCGATGCTCCGCGCGCCCTCCCCGGCGAAGGCGCCGATGAGCTCCGCGAGGCGCTCGGGCTGGTCCTCCGGGACGAAGGCCCGGCTGTCCGCGATCCGCTCCAGGCGCGCCCCGGGGACGAGCGCGGCGAGGCGCTCGGCGAATCGCAGCGGGAAGATGAGGTCGTCCGGCGCCCAGGCCAGCAGCAGCGGCAGCGGTCGCCGGCGAAGCGTCTCGGCGGCCGCCAACGTGTCGCGGCTGTCGATCGCCTTGAGCGTCGCCACCATGTCACTCCGGATCGCCCTGTCCGACAGGGGTGCGACCCATGCCGCCGTCAGCGCGTCGGGAATCGGCCGATGCGTCAGCATCCCGAAGCCGAGCGGCGAGCGCCGCAGCCGGGCGGAGCGCATGAGGCCGGCGATCGGCCTGTAGGCGCCGGGCACGTGGGCGAGCCACTGCAGAGGGCGCAGCACGGGCGGCAGGAAGTTCTCCAGGCAGTCGCAGTTCGTCAGCACCAGCCGGCCCAGGCGCTCCGGATGCTCGGCTGCCAGGATCTGCGAGATCGCGCCGCCCGTGTCGTTGGCGACGATCGTCACATCCTCGAGTCCGAGCGCATCCAGGAAGCCCGCGATCAGCGCTGCGACTCCACGCGGCGAGCGGTCCGCGCCCGCGCGCAGGGCCGTCCTGTGCGAGCCGAGCGGCCAGTCCGGCGCGATGCAGCGGAAGTCCTCGGCCAGCCGCGGTGTGACCTTGCGCCAGAGCCGCCCGTCGACCAGCAGCCCGTGCACGAACACGATCGGAGCGCCTTGGCCCTCCTCGCGGTAGCTGATCGTTCCCTCGCTCAGCGCGATCGTCTTCTGCATGTCCGCCACCTCCACTATCGTCGTCGCATTACATACAGTCGCCACGTAACTTACATACACACTGCATGACTGTCAATCGCCAGGAGGCTCGCTCACGGTCGACGCGGGCCAAGCTGATCCGCTCGGCCCGCGTGCTGTTCGCGCGCAAGGGCTACGCGGGCACGGGAACCGAGGAGATCGTGCGTCGCGCGGGGGTCACCCGCGGCGCGCTGTACCACCAGTTCCCCACCAAGGAGGACCTCTTCCTGGCGGTCTACGAGCAGGTCGAGCAGGAGCTGACGGCGGGCGTGATCGAGAGCCTGGGCGGCATGGGGAGCCCGCTCGCCGAGCTGCGCGCCGGGACGCGCGCCTTCCTGCAGGCCTGCACCGCCCCCGAGGTCCAGCGCATCGTGCTGATCGACGGACCGGCGGTGCTCGGCTGGGAGCGCTGGCGGGAGGTCGCCGAGCGCTACGGGCTCGGCCTGGTCGAAACCGTCATCGCCGCCGCGATCGAGGCGGGCGAGATCGAGCCGCTGGCGGTCGCGCCCCTCGCGCACCTGCTGATGGGCGCGCTCGACGAGGCCGCGCTGCTCGTCGTTCGCGACCCCTCCGAGACGGATTCGATCGCCGCCACGCTCGAACGGCTCCTCGACGGCCTGCGCCCCGACGGCCCACCGGCGCCTCGCAGGCGGGCCGCTGCGCGCTGAGCATCGGCCGCCGCCACATCCCGGTCAAGACGGGAACAAGACCGATTCCTATTTTGTGTTATGGTCCCGCTCGATGCGAGCAGCGAGATCCCGAACACTGCCGGCCCTGATCGTCGGCCTGAGCCTGATCCTGACCGGGTGCGGCGGAGCGTCAGGCTCCTCCCCGGCCTCCTCCTCATCGGGGCGGATCCAGGTCGTCGCCGCGGAGAACTTCTGGGGCAGCATCGCCGCGCAGCTGGGAGGAAGCCGGGTGGCCGTCACCAGCATCATCGTCAACCCGAACACCGACCCTCACTCCTACGAACCGACGGCCTCCGACGGCGTGGCGCTGGCGCGCTCGCAGGTGGCGATCGTCAACGGCATCGGCTACGACAGCTGGGCGTCGAGGCTGCTCGAAGCGAACCCCTCGGGCTCGCGGGTCCTGCTGAATGTCGGGACGCTCCTGGGTCTCAAGGAGGGCGACAACCCCCACCAGTGGTACTCCCCGTCGAGCGTGCAGCGGGTGGTCGACCAGATCGTCGCCGACTACAAGCGACGCGACCCCGCCGACGCGGCCTACTTCGAACAGCGGCGGACGGCCTTCGAGACGGTCGGCCTGGCGGAATACGACCGGCTGCGCAGCGAGATCCGCGCACGCTACGCGGGCGTGCCGGTCGGCTACAGCGAGAGCATCTTCCAGCCGCTCGGGGAGGACCTGGGCCTGAAGCTGCTGACCCCCTACAGCTTCGCCAAGGCGATCGCCGAGGGCACCGATGTCAGCGCGGCCGACAAGCAGACGGTCGACAGGCAGGCCGAAACCCACGCGATCAAGGTCTGGGTCTACAACAGCCAGAACGCGACGCCCGACGTGCAGCGCGTCAACCAGCTCGCCACCGCCGCGCACATCCCGATCACGACGATCACCGAGACGCTCGCCCCCGCCTCGGCTACCTTCGAGCAGTGGCAGTCGGCGGAGCTCCTCAGGCTGATCGCGGCGCTTCACCAGGCGACGGGCCGATGATCGCGCCGGCCTCGGCCGGTGGTGCTCGGCTGGTGTCCGCCGACGGCGGACGGGCGCCCTCCCCGTCCTACGCAGTGCGGCTCGAGGACGCCGAAGCCCGGATCGGCCGGAACGTGATCTGGTCCGAGGTGAGCATCGGGATCGCGCCGGGCGAGTTCGCGGCGATCCTCGGACCGAACGGCTCGGGCAAGACGACACTCCTGCGCGTTCTGCTGGGCGACCTCGCACCGGCGCGGGGGACGGTGTCGGTTCTCGGCAGCCCGCCGGGGGCGCTGAAGGGCCAGATCGGCTATCTGCCGCAGCGACGGCACTTCGACGAGGGCACGCGGATCCGCGGCGTCGACCTGGTCAGGCTGGGGCTGGACGGGGCGCGCTGGGGCCTGCCGCTGCGCCGCTCGCCGGGCGGGCGCGTCGCGGAGGCGATCGAGATGGTCGGCGCGAGCGACTATGCCCGCCGCCCGATCGGGGAGCTCTCGGGGGGCGAGCAGCAGCGGCTGCTGATCGCCCAGGCGCTCGTCAGCCGGCCGCGGCTGCTGATCCTGGACGAGCCGCTCGACAGCCTCGACCTGCCCAATCAGAGCGCCGTCGCGGCGCTGCTGGACCGGATCTGCCGCCAGCAGGAGGTGACGGTGCTGCTGGTCGCCCACGACGTCAACCCGCTCCTCTCCTACCTGGATCGAGTCGTCTACTTCGGCGCGGGAAGGGCCGTCGTCGGCGCGCCCCGGGAGGTGATCACCGCCGAGACCCTCACCCGGCTCTACGGCGTGCCGGTCGAAGTCCTGCAGACCGCCGACGGCAGGCTGGTCGTGGTCGGGCTTCCCGAGGCTCCCGCTCACCACACCGACCGCCATGCCCATCACTAGCGTCCTTGCCGAAGCGGGCCCCTCGCTGGATCTGATCTCCGATCTGCGCCAGCTGACGGAGTACCCGTTCATGGTCAACGCGCTGGCCGCCGGCAGCATCGTGGCGCTGATGGCCGGCGTGGTGGGCTGGTTCATGGTCCTGCGCCGCCAGGCCTTCGCCGGACACACCCTGTCGGTGATGGCGTTCCCCGGCGCCACGGGCGCACTGTTGATCGGGCTGGCCGCGCCGGTCGGGTACTTCGTCTTCTGCGCAGCCGCCGCGATGCTGATCGCCGCTGCCGAAGGAGCCGGGGGGCGCCGCAACCGCGGCGAGGGCTCGGCGGCGATCGGGGCGGTCCAGGCGGTCGGACTGGGGTGCGGTTTCCTGTTCCTGAGCCTCTTCCACGGGGTCCTGGCCAACTACGAGAGCCTGCTGTTCGGCACGTTCCTGGGCATCACCCGCGGGCAGGTGCTGACGCTGGCGATCGTCGCCGCGCTCACTCTTGCCTGCCTCGCGGTGATCGGGCGGCCGCTGCTGTTCGCGTCGCTCGACGAGGGCGTGGCCCGCGCGCACGGGGTGCCGACACGGGCGCTGTCGGTCGGCTTCCTGCTGCTGCTGGGACTGGCTGTCGCGGCGACCGCGCAGATCACGGGGGCGCTGCTGGTCTTCGCGCTGCTCGTCGCCCCGCCCGCCACGGCACAGCTGATCACGCCGCGGATCGGCCTGAGCCTGGTTCTGACCGTCGCGATCGGCCTGCTGGTGACCTGGCTCGGCCTGGGGCTGGCGTACTTCTACGACTATCCCGTCGGCTTCTACGTCACCACGGTCGCGTTCGCCCTGTACGTGCTCGTGCGCCTGGGACGCTCGCTCGCTGTCCGGCCGGCGCTGTTCGATCGCCGCCCGCGAGCGGCGCGGGCGGCGTGATGTTCGCGCACGAATTCATCCGCAACGCCTTCCTCGCGGGCACGTTCATCGCGCTGGCCTGCGGGCTGGTGGGCTACTTCGTGGTGCTGCGCGCGCAGGTGTTCGCCGGGGACGCCCTCAGCCACGTGGCGTTCACCGGCGCGCTGGCGGCCGCGGCCGCCGGGCTCGACACGCGGGTCGGCCTGTTCGCGGCGACGATCGGGGTCGCTCTCGTGCTGGGAGCGATCGGCGAGCGGGCGAGCGCCGACGACGTCACGATCGGGATCGTCTTCGCCTGGATCCTCGGATTGGGCGTGTTCTTCCTGGCGCTGTTCAGCGAAGGCTCGGGCGGCGGCAACGGCCTGCTCGGGGCGCGGGCCCTGTTCGGCTCGATCTTCGGGCTCGGCGGGGCCGACGCGAGGCTCGCGGCGGTGATCGGGGCCGCGATCGCCGCGGCGATCCTCGCGATCGCCCGGCCCCTGCTGTTCGCCAGCGTCGACCCCGCCGTGGCGGCCGCGCGCGGCGTCCCGGTCCGACTGCTCGGGCTGGCGTTCCTGGTGCTGGTCGGCGCGACGGCGGCCGAGGCCACCCAGGCGGTCGGCGCGCTGCTGCTGCTGGGGCTGCTCGCGGCGCCGGCCGGCGCGGCCCATCGCCTCACCCCCAGCCCCTACCTCGCGCTGGGACTCTCGGCGGCGTTCGCCGTCCTTGCGATGTGGCTGGGGCTTACGATCAGCTACCTGGTTCCAACGCTGCCGCCCAGCACCGCCGTGATCGCCTTCGCCGCGGCGATCTACGCGCTCTCGTTCCTGCGCGGAGCGCAGGGCGGTCGTTCGCCGTCGGCGAAGCTCCTCCCGACCTCCCCCGCGCCGCTCGCGCGGGAACTAGACTGAGCCTCAGGTGAGCAAGGAGAACGCTCAAAGCTGGGTCGCGCGCGCACAGCGGGTGCTCGCCGACAGCGGTCACCGCTCGGGACAGGCGCGCACGGCTCTGCTGGAGATGCTCGACTCTCAGGCCTGCGCGCGCTCCGCGCTCGAGATCGAAGACTCGCTGCGCGCCGCCGGGCGCCCCGTCGCACGGGCGAGCATCTACCGGATCCTCGACGAGCTGGAGCGGCTGCACCTCGTGCAGAAAGTCCAGGTCGGCCAGGACATGGCCCGCTTCGAGCCGATCCGCACCGGCGACGGACACCATCACCATCTGGTGTGCGACAGCTGCGGGACGATCACGCCGTTCACCGACGAAGGGCTCGAGGAAGCGATCCGCAAGCTCAGCCGCCGCGTGCCGATGCGCGTCGCCGAACACGAGATCGTGCTGCACGGCGACTGCCGGACCTGCGCGGGCTGAGCGATCCTCGTCGCGGCCGGCTTGCGCGCGGTCCGGACGTGCGGGTCGGCTACGGGCCGGCCGCGACGCTCAGCTGCGAGACGGCGTGGCGGTCGGTGAGACCGCCGGTTCCACCCGAGAAGCCGATGTAGGCGCTGCTCGGGAGCGTCACCGCGAGGCTGCCCAGTTTGGTTCCGTCGAGGTAGATCGCGATCGCACCGCCGGCCGTGGAGACCTTCACGCGGTGGGTGCCGCTACGCAGCGACGACGTGGGCGTGTAGGTGCCCAGCCAGTGCAGCAGACCCGCCCCCGACCCGCGACCGTCGCTGATCCCCACGAAGTTGTTCGACGGATTCACCGAGTTCTTGAAGGTGTCGAAGGCGACTGCGATCCCGGGGATGCCCGCGAACCCGAGCCCGCCGCCGTGTTCGCCCAGCGAGGTCGGTTTCGCGCCTTTGCCCGGGTCGGCGAAGACCAGCGCGAGGCCGTCCGCGCCGCTGCCGCCGCCGATCGAGATCGTGAATTCGATGCTGAGGTTGAGCGGGTTGACCGCCGTCGGCCAGAAGGCGCTGCCGGCCTGGTTGCCGCTGGCCTTGGTCAGCACGAGGCTCGTCCCTTCGAGCAGCGAGTTGCCGTTGAGCTGCCATCCCCCGGCGCTCGGGTCGGGGATCTTCGGTGCTTCGCTCGAGGTGTAGGTGTTGGTGAGCGCGACCGTGTTGACCCCGCCGGCCAGCGCGAAGGTGGGGATCGTGAGCGTTCCGCCCGATGGCGTCAGTTCCACGGGAGCGCCGCCGTTGACCGACGCGGTCGTCTTCCAGCCTGAGCCGCTCGGCGCGGCCTCCGAGACGGCGCAGCTGGCGCCGGCTACGGCGCCGGTCAGCGCGGGCGTGGCGCTCGCCCCGTTGCCCAGCGCAGCCGTCGTGAAGCTCGACGGGCAGCTGCCGCTGAAGACGAGCTGGGTTTCCGCCTGCGGGGAGCCAGTCGGCGCTTTGATCGTGTTCTTGATTTCCAGGCTGGCCGGTTCAGGGGGCGTGTAGGTGTTGGTGAGCGCGACCGTGTTGACGCCGGCGGCGAGGGCGAAGGCGGGGATCGCCAGCTTGCCACCCGACACGCTCAGCGCGACCGGAGCGCCGCCGTTGACCGAGGCGGTCGTCTTCCACCCGCTGCCGCTCGGCGCCGCCTCTTCGACGGCACAGCTGGTCCCTGCGAAGGCGCCTGTCAGCGTGGGCGTGGCGCTCGCGCCGTTGCCCAGCGCAGCCGTCGTGAAGCTCGACGGGCAGCTGCCGTTGAAGACGAGCTGGGCTTCGGCCTGCGGGGAGCCCGTCGGCGCTTTGATCGTGTTCTTGATTTCCAGGCTGGCCGGTTCTTTGGGAGGCGGTTCGACCGGCGCGGGTTCGCCGCTGATGACGACGTTGGCGACCTTGTGCACGTCGGTGTAGTAGCCCGTGCCGCCGGTGAAGCCCAGCAGCACCTCTGGCGGCAGGCTCACGGCGACGGAGAGGTACTTGGTCCCTTCGATCCACAGCGTGACGGTCCCGTTGAGCGTTTCGATCTTGACGTGCCTGGTGGCCGTGCGCAGGGCGGGGATCGAGGTCGACGTGGCGAGCCAGTGCAACAGGCCGGCGCCGACGGGGCCGTCGCTGATGCCGGCGAAGTTGTTCGATGGGTTGACGGAGTTCTTGTAGGTGTCGAATCCGACGGCGATGCCGGGGATGCCCGCGAAGCCGAGCCCGCCGCCGTCTTCACCGAGCGAGGCGGGCGTGGCTTTGGTGGCGTCGGCGAACAGCAGCGTCTGGCCGTCGGAGTTCGTACCGCCTCCGATCGTCTGGTCGAATTCGACGATCAGGTGACGGCTTTCGAGCGGCGTTTCGAGGAACGCCGAGCCAGCCGTGAACTGGGTCGCGGGGGTCGTCTGGATGACTCCGCCCGAGATCGTGGCAGCGCCGTTGTGCGACCACCCCGTTCCCGGCGGCGGGACGGTGCCGATGCCGCCGAAGTGGACTTCGTGCAGCCCGGTCGTGTCGTTGCCGTTGATCGCCCAGGTCCCGCTCGAGTAGCCGGGGGCGCCGGGTTTGAAGGCGACTGTCTCGGTGAGCGTTTCGCCCGGCGCGATCGTCGTCCCCTCCGCCAGGGAGCTCAGCGCGCTGAAGCTGCCGCCGACGGGGGGCTTCGACTTCGTGACCGTCACGGTCGTGCCGCCCGTGTTGGCCACGGTGAACGTCTTGGTCGCCGTGCCGCCGACGGTGACGTTGCCGTATTCGGTGTTTTCGCCGGTGATCTTCAGGACCCCCGGTTTGCCCGCGGCGCCCGAGAGCCCGATGGTCGACGACCCCGCCGAGGTTTCCAGCGTGAGTTCGCCGTTGAAGTTGCCTTCGGCATTCGGTTCGAAGGTGGCCTCGATCGTCACCGCTTCACCCGGTTTGAGAATCGTCCCCGGCGCGGGCAGGCCGCTGACGCCGAAGGGCGCCGGCGGGGACTTCACGCCTTCGATCGTGAGCGACGCGCCGCCGACGTTGCGGAACGTCGCCGCGCCGGACAGGTGGCCGCCGACTTCGGTGCCGCCGAAGGACAGGACGGTCGGCGACGCTTCGAGCTTCGCCGTCGCAGGCTGGCCGGTGCCCTGGAGCGAGAAGGTCATCGCGCCGTGATCGGTTTCGACGTTCAGCGTCGCCGCCTGGAGCCCGCTCTGGGTCGGAGCGAACGTGACGGGCACCTTCAGGGTTTCCCCGGCGCCGATCGCGGCCGGCACCGCCGGCACGGGCGTGCCGGTGGTGAACTGGGAGTTGCTGGCCGACACCTTGCTGACGGTCAGCGCCGTGTTGGCCGTGAGCGTGACCGTGGTTTCGCGGCTCGAGCCGATCGTGGTCGTTTCGAAGCTCGTCGATGGCCCGCTCAGCGGCGGGGTCACGGGGGAGCCGAAGCCGAGCACCTTGCCTTCGCGAGTGCCGACGTAGAGGCGCCCCGCGCCGACGCCGGGCGTGGCGAACTTGGAGCCCGTGCCGATCGGTGCGCTGAACCGCAGCACGGGCTTGCCTTCGACGGGGACGGGGTCGTACGCTCGCAGCTGCGCGCCGGCACCGGTGCCGTTGGGCATCCACTCCAGCCAGACGAGCGCCGAGCCGGAGGTAGTGCCTTCGGAGGTGATCACCGGGGCGCCCGTGCCGAAGCCGAACGAGTCGGGCGAGGTCGCCTGCAGCGAGAGCGTCGGCTGGCCGGTGCCGGAGACGCCGTACTGGTAGACCCGCAGGTAGCCCGAGGACCCGCCT
Organism: uncultured Solirubrobacteraceae bacterium; assembly: GCA_963760785.1. Classification (GTDB taxonomy): domain Bacteria; phylum Actinomycetota; class Thermoleophilia; order Solirubrobacterales; family Solirubrobacteraceae; genus Palsa-744. The sequence goes on from CAVXEL010000006.1 coordinate 270,966, forward strand.
GCGGAGTTGCCCGCCGAGGCGGTCGGGATGTAGACCCAGCCGCCGTTGCCCGGCCACACACCCGGTCGCGACCACACCCCGCCATAGGGCCCGATCCGCTCGACGACCTTGTCGCCACCACCGCTGCCCTGCTTGAAGCCACCCAGTTCTTCGCGGTTGAGCAGGTAGACGTAGCCGTCCTTGCCGACCGCGACCGCCAGGCGCGGCACGCTGGAGGTGCCGAAGTACTGTTCGTTCAGCCCGGTCACCCCACCCGAGGCGAAGTCGGCATCCCAGGTGTCGAGCTGCTGGGCTTCGAAGGGGGCGAAGAAGTCGGTCGGTTTCAGCGAGCCGTCGGGCTGGACGGTGAGGCGCACGATCGACTCGCCGAGGCTGTTCGGCGGCGCCTTGCCGGGCGTCGGGGTCGAGGGCGCACCGGTGTTTCCGGTGCTCACCAGCAGCTGTCCGGACCCGTCGGAGGTGATACCCGCCCCCGACTGCCAGATGCCGGCGCCGTGGCCGCCCGGAACGCTGACCCAGCGCGCGGTCGCCTTCCCTGCGGTGGAGACGCCGAACACCCATCCCTGCCAGGGTGCCGAATCGCAGTCGGAGCCGAACGCGGCGTACACGACGCCGTTCATCAGCAGCAGGCCGGGTCGCTGCAGCTGGCGGGTCGGCTGGAAGGTCTCGCCGGGCTGGTTCTGCGCCGCGCCGGAGAGCTGCACGGGGAAGCCGGGGCGCTCTTCTCCGTTGCTCATGTTGATCGCGTCCATGTAGTAGAGGACCGTCCCGCTGCTGCCCGAGGCGTAGGCCTTGTGCGTCATGTAGGCCGTGTTGCTGGACGTGTCGACGACAGGGGTCGAGGTGACGCCGATGTTGGGCGTGAGGTCGCCGCAGCCGATGTCGGCGGGCTTCCAAGGGGTGCCCGGCAGCGTGGCCGACCATTTCTGCGCGCCGGTTGCCGGGTCCAGCGCGTAGACCTTGTTGTTCTCCGTCGCCACCAGCACCTCGCCGTCGGCGAGCAGAGGCTGGGCGTAGACCTGCCCTTCGACGTTGGCGGACCACAGCTGCCCGAACGACCCGCCGCTCACCAGCTGCGGAGTCAGGGTGCTCTGTTCGGGGTACCAGCCGTCGCGCAGGTTGTCCCCGGAGTTGGTCGGTTCGGAGGCCAGCGCGGAGGATGCCCCGAGCGCGAGAGCGGCGGAGCCGGCGAGCGCGAGGCACGCCAGCGCGCTCAGCAGGAGACGCAGGGTGCCCACTCGGGCTCCGCGCTCGCGGGCCCGGCGGAACTTCCACGCGTCATGCGCTCGGCTCATCGTCCTTGCGGCATCCATGCCGTCCATCCCCCTTGTGTCTCAGCCTTCGACGAGGCCGGGCCGCCTGCTCCGGCCTCCGGTTCGTGAAGATGCTACATGTTCGGACTCTTCAGGGGAAATCCATTTTTGGAGCTGCTCGAACGCATGCGTTCCGCGACCGACCGACGGCAAGTGGGCAGGTGAGCGACCCGTCCGTGCACGGGGCCGCGCGCAGGCGGCACCGATCGGTGCTGCTGGCCGTCGTGATCCTCGCGGCGCTCGCCGGCCCGCTGCCGGCGGGCGCCGTCGCCAACTCCACGCCGGTGGGCGCGAACCTCACCGGCTTCCCGATCGGGCTGCGGATGCTGCGCCTGGTGGACGCCACCCGCCTCGCGCGGCCGCTGCGCGGCGCTCCACGGCCCCGTTCGCTGGTGACGATCGTGCGCTATCCCGCGCTGGGCGCCCCAGGCGCCCGGGACGTGCCCGGCGCGCAGCCGGCGCGGGCCGCGGGGCCGTTTCCCCTGATCGTCTTCGCCCACGGCTTCGGGGTCACTCCGGCGATCTACGCCGGCCTGCTGCGTGGCTGGACCCGGGCCGGCTACGTCGTGGCGGCCCCGGTGTTCCCGCTGGAGAACGCTGCCGCTCCGGGCGGCCCCGACGAGTCGGACCTGGTCAAACGAGCCGGCCGACATCAGCTTCGTGATCTCCCGGCTGCTTGCCGACAGCGCCGCGCCGGGCAATCCGCTCTCGGGGCTGATCGATCCCGCCCGCATCGCCGTGGCCGGGCAGTCGGACGGCGGCGAGGCGGCGCTGGCCGTGGCGTACAGCCGCCGGCTGCGCGACCCGCGGGTGCGCGCCGCGGTCGTCCTCTCCGGCGCGGAGATGTCCGGCATCGGCGGCTTCGCCTTCCCCTCCGGCGGGCCGGCCCTGCTCGCGGCGCAGGGGACAGCCGACACGACGAACGAACCGCGCTACACCTACGCCTACTTCAGAGCCGCGCGACGCCCCAAGTACCTGCTGCGCCTGCTGGGCGCCCAGCACCTGCCGCCGTACACCAACGAGCAGCCCCAGCTGGGGATCGTCGAGCGTGCCAGCATCGCCTTCCTGGACGGCTACCTCGCAGACCAGCCCGGGCCGCTGGCGCAGCTGGCATCTCTGGGCGACGTGCCGGGCGCGGCCGCTCTGACCAGCGAGCCGTGACGTGCGCCGGCCGGGATCCGGCGGATGACCGCGGCGCGCGAGCCGTCGGAGGATCTCGCCCGGCTCAGTCGATCCGGACCGACTGCCCGCCCAGCGTGAGGACGTCGCCGGGTCGCAGCGCGCTGCGACCCACCCGCACGCCGTTGACCGCGGTGCCGTTGGTCGAGGCAAGGTCGCGGATCACCCACACGCCGTCGCGGTGGGACAGCCGTGCGTGGCGGCGGGAGACGCTCGGCTCGTTGATCACGACGTCGCACCTGCTGCCGCGCCCGAGCACCAGCTCGTCGCGCTCGGCGCTGTCGAGCACGAGCAGGACCGTGGCGGGCGATGACGCCAGGCGCCCGCTCGATGTGCGCAGGCGCTCGAGGAGCGCCGACCATGCCTCGCGTGCCAGGCGCACGGTGCTCGATCCCTGGTCGCGCAGCGCGAGGTCGCCGATCAGCCCCTGCTCGTCGACGAGGTGGGACCCGAACAGCAGTCCGAGCCGGTAGGAGTGGGTCTGCTCGCTCAGCAGGCCTTCGGCGAAGGCGGCATTGAGCACGCCCGCCAGACGCTGCCGTGAGCGGCCGCTGCTGGGCATGCCCCGAGTATCGCGCGCGGCGGGCCGGATGTCCATGCGAGGGGAAGCGGAGGCTCCTGCTGTGGCCGGGCAAGCAGACTGATTCACGACCTGATCCGCGTCATCTCCCGGCGGTCACGGCCTTCAGCTCGACCAGCGACTCCTGGATGAGCTGCCCGAAGTCCAGTTGGTTGTCTTCGTCGACCCAGCGCTCGAAGGTGATCTTGAACACCGCGATCCCTGCCTCGGATGTCAGGTCCGCGGCTCGATCGCCGAGGCCCCGGCGGCGCAACGCGTCGGCGATCGCGGCGCCGAGCGACGCGAGCTTGATCAGCTCGCGCTCCTGGAGCTCCGCGTTGGCGGCGATGATGCTCTGACGCTGCAAGGCGAGCTCGCGGCGCCCCTGGAACAGCTCGCCGGCTGCCTCGAGCCCCACGGCGACCGCGTCGATCGCGGCGAGCGAGGCAGGCGCGTCGAGGACCGCGTTCACGATCAGCTCCTGGAGCTGGCCTGCGCCGTTGAAGAGGACCTCGCGCTTGTCTGCGAAGTACCGGAAGAAGGTTCGCTCGGTGAGCCCTGCTCGCTCGGCGATCTCGGCCACCGTCGTCTGCTCGAACCCGCGCTCGCGGTAGAGCTCCATCGCCGCCCGTTCGAGCCGTCCGCGGGAGTCTGGCTGCCATCTCACCATGCTCCGATCGTACTCGATGGCAGTGACTGCCATCACCTGCTATGTTGATGACAGCAACTGACATCGACCCCACTCCCGCAGCCCGCGGCGAGACCGGTCGACCTATCTGGAGGTTTCCCTCATGCGTGTTTTCGTCACCGGCGCGTCCGGTTGGATCGGCTCGGCGGTCGTTCCGGAGCTCATCGGCGCGGGACATCAGGTCCTCGGCCTCGCCCGCTCGGACGCATCGGCCGACGCCCTCACGGCCGCCGGAGCCGAGGTGCATCGCGGCAGCCTCGACGACCTCGACGGACTGAGCGCCGCGGCGGCCGCGGCGGATGGCGTGATCCATCTGGCGTTCAAGCACGAAATCGCCTTCGCCGGAGACTTCCAGAGCGCTGTCGATGCGGATCGCCTGACCATCGAGACGGTCGGCGAGGCGCTCGCCGGCTCGGATCGCCCCTTCCTGATCGCCTCCGGAACGCTCGGGCTCGCGCCGGGACGGGTGGCGACCGAGCAGGACGGACACGATCCCGACTCGATTGCGCACCTCGGTCCTGCGGCGGGCCGTCAGGCCAACGCGCAGCTGACCCTCTCCCTCGCTGCCAGCGGCGTCCGCTCATCCATCGTGCGCCTGCCTCCCACCGTTCACGGCGACGGAGACAACGGCTTCATGAAGTTCCTCGTCGGCATCGCCCGCGAGAGGGGGGTCTCCGGCTACCTGGGCGACGGGGCCAACCGCTGGCCGGCCGTGCACCGCCTGGATGCCGCGCCCGTATTCCGGCTGGGGCTGGAGAGCGCCCCGGCGGGCTCGACGCTGCACGCGGTCGGCGAGGAGGGCGTGCCGATCCGCGACGTCGCCGAGGCGATCGGCCGCCATCTCGATGTTCGGGTGGCGCCCGTCCCGGCCGAGGAGGCGGGGGCGCACTTCGGCTTCCTCGCAGGCTTCATCGGCGCCGACAGCCCGGCCTCGAGCGCGGCGACCCGCGAGCTGCTCGGGTGGAAGCCGACGCACCCCGGGCTGATCGAGGACCTCGAGGAGGGGCACTACTTCGCGCTGTGAGCGGCCGGGCTCGTGGCCACGAGCGACCGGTCAGCCGACCAGGGGCAGCAAGCTAGACTCGCTGCCCTTGGACTCCACACTCGATGTGCTCTGGAGATGTGCTGTTGCTTCGATTCCCCAGCTGTCGTCGTTCACCGGAACGGCCTTGGTGCTGCCGTCGCTCAGCGTGACGCTCACCGACGAGACGCTGCTCGGAACGACGCCTAGGATCGCCACCTCGCCGCTCCCCGCCAGGCTCGTTTCAAGCGTCGAGCCGTCGTCGCTCTTGCCTGCTTCTGAGCAGCTCAGCCCGATCGGGTAGTGCCCGCGGACAGGTGTGCTGCGAGCATCGAGGATGCAAATGCCACCTGCGATGCTCTGGGCGATCCAGGCAGAAGTGCCTGGCAGGTCGATCGGCAACTTTCGGATCGTGCTGACGATGGGCCAGCCTTCTGGGTCAACGCCTGCCGGCGGGCTCGCGAGGAACGCAGGGCCGGTCGGCGCGGCGCTCGTAGATGAAGGATCGCTGATGAGCGGGAGGCCGGTGGGTTCGGTGCTGGCGAGCGCCGGATAGATCGCTGCGAGCGTCGGTGTGCTCGCCTTGGCCGAACTGCCCCCACCGCTCGTGAGCAGCACAAAGGCGAGGACCGCTGCTGCGGCGAGAACGCCGCAGACCAATATTCCTGGCGGCTTGGCGAGTGCGTGGAGATGCATCACTCCCCTCTCTCTGTCGTTTGGAGTCCACGGCCTTGGGCCGCAAGCAGGCAAATAGCGCCGTCGAGTACGAACGTCAATATATTCGTATTATCTTTACTGCTGGGCCACTTGTCGAGAAATGTTTCCCACTATCCGCCTGCTCGCATCAGGCGGCGATATCCGCGAGATGGCGAACGAGGCCGATGACAGAGGGCAAGGAGCCGAGCGCCAAGCGCCAGAACGCGGAGATCAAGCGGTCCAAGCAGCGCCTGACCCGCTGGAAGGCTCAGCCGAGGGCCAGCACCAAGCACTCTGATGCGCTCGATCCATCCTGGGAGGAATCTCGGGAGGAAGCTCCGCCGGCGTCGGAGTCCTAGAACGACGAAGGCCGTCCTCTCGGACGGCCTTCGCTCTCAGTCGGCCTGTTTGCAGGGCTGTTGCAAGTCCTACGCCCTGGTCGGCCTCGATAGCGGGGGCGGGATTCGAACCCGCGACCTTCGGGTTATGAGCCCGACGAGCTACCAGACTGCTCCACCCCGCGTCGCTACTGAATGTTCTAGCAGACGGACGCCCCGGTGAAAAGCGTGCCGGGCGAGCTTCGCGCCCGCCTCCCGGGCCCGGGCTCGGCCCCCCCGGGGCGCGCCCCCTCTGAGCCTCAGAACGCGAGTGACTGTCCGTCCCTGAAGAAGCCGCCGGTCGGCCCGTCGTCGGGAAGGGTCGCGAGCCAGACGATTCCGGCGGCCCCGTCCTCGACGGACTTCTTCGCGCCCATCGGCGCTCCCATGTCAGTGGCCACGAAGCCCGGGCAGGCCGAGTTGACCAGCACGCCCTCGCCGTGCAGCTCGGTGGAGAGGATCCGTGTCATGGCGTTCATGGCGGCCTTCGAGACCCGGTAGCCCGGCGACCAGCCGCCCATCTCGCTGACGCCGCCCATGCCACTCGAGACGTTGACGATGCGGGCGTGCGGGCTCCGGCGCAGCAGGTCGAGCATCGCCACCGCGAGGCGGTAGGCGCCGTAGAAGTTCGTGTCGAGCGCTTGCTGCATCGCCGCGAAGTCGGGCTCCAGGCCCGACACCCCGAAGTCGCTGCCGATGCCGGCGTTGTTGACCAGCACATCGAGCCTGCCCGGGTCGGCGCCGACCGCCCGGCGGGCCGCGGCGATGCTCTCCGGGTCGGCGACGTCGAGCGTCAGCGGCCGCATGTCAGCGCCTGTGCTCTCGGCCAGCTCCGCCGCCGCGGCGGCTGCCTTGCCGGCGTCCCGCGCTCCCAGCAGCACCGCGTAGCCCCGTTCTCCCAGCTGCCGGGCGACCTCACGACCAATGCCCCTGCCCGCCCCCGTGACCAGGGCCACCTGCTGATCGCCGCCTGTGCTCATCGCTCCCCCAGTCTGTCGGTTTGCGCACACCTCTAGCATCTCCGGCGTGCGCGTCGCCGTCGTGGACATCGGAACCAACTCCACGAGGCTGCTGATCGCCGACGTCGACCCGACCGACGGCGCCGTCGCGGAGCTCGTGCGCCGCTCACAGGTGACACGGCTGGGCCAGGGCGTCGACGCGCAGGGCTCGCTCTCGGCGGAGGCGATCGAGCGGGTCTTCCAGGCGCTGCGCGCCTACCGCCGGGAGATCGACGAGCACGAGTGCGAGGCCAACCTCGCCGTGCTCACCTCGGCGGTGCGCGACGCTGCCAACGGCGCCGACTTCGCCGCCCGCGTCCGCGCCGAGCTGGGGCTCGACGCGCGAGTGCTGAGCGGCGATGAAGAGGCGCAGCTGACCTTCCTGGGCACGATGGCCGGACGACGCCCCGCAGTCGAGCCCACGGTCGTGATCGACATCGGCGGCGGCTCGACCGAGTTCATCGTGGGCACCGGCCGCACGGCCGGCTTCCACGTCTCCACCCCGGCCGGCGTCGTGCGGATGAGCGAGCGCCACATCCACTCCGACCCGCCGAGCTGGGATGAGCTGCAGGAGCTCGGACGCGACACCCACGAGGTCTTCACGTCCTGTCTGCCTCCCGCCGAGCGCGAGCCGGTGCGGTGCGGGATCGCCGTCGCCGGCACGGCCACCTCGGCGGCGGCGATCGAGCAGGAGCTCGAGCCGTACGACCCCGAGAAGGTCCATGGCTACACGCTGCTCCTGGCGAGCGTCGAACTGCTGCTGGCGCGCCTGGCAGAGATGACCGAAGCGCAGCGGCGCAACGTCGCCGGCCTGAACCCCGACCGCGCGCCGACGATCGTCGCCGGGATGGTCCTCCTCTCAGAGGCGATGAAGGTGATGGGCCTCGAGCAGGTCGAGGTGTCAGAGCACGACATCCTCTACGGCGGCGCGCTGCGCCTGGCCGGCCTCGGCTGAGCGGGCCGCCCCGAGCGCGCCCGGCCCGGTTGGCGCTCAGGCCAGGTTGGACCTGCGCGGGTAGACGACCGTCGGGTCGGTCAGAACGTTCACCAGCGCCGGCAGGTCGGCCTCGAAGGCCCGCTCGATCGCCGGCGCGACGTCCTCGGGACGCTCGACCAGCTCGCCGTGGCAGCCCAGCGCCTGGACCACCTGGTCGTAGCGGGTCCCGGGACGCAGGTCGGCGGCCACGGAGTAGCCGTAGAGGAACTCCATCGGATGCTTCTCGAGAGCCCAGATGCCGTTGTTCCCCATCACCCCGACGACGTTGACGCCATGACGGGCAAGCGTGTCGAACTCCATCCCGGAGAAGCCGAAGGCGCCGTCGCCGAGCATCATCACGACCTGCCGCTCGGGGTGGGCCAGCTTCGCCGCCAGTGCATAGCCGGGCCCGGTGCCCAGGCACCCGAACGGGCCCGGGTCCAGCCAGCACCCGGGCTGGAAGCTGTCGATCACGCGGCCCGCGTAGGAGACGAAGTCGCCGCCGTCGCCGATCACGATCGCGTCGCGGTCGAGCGTCTTCGCCAGCTCCGCGTACAGCCTCATCGGGTGAAGCGGGGAGCGGTCGTCCTCGAACTCGGCGCGCTCGGCTGCGCGTCGTTCGTCCTCGCCGGCCCGCAGTTCGGTGAGCCAGCCCTCGGTGGCCAGCGCGCTCGCGCCGGCGCTCGCGGCGATCGCCCGCAGCGTCGGATCGATCGCGCCGTAGCACTCGGCGGCGACCGCGCGGGGATGGTTGCGCTCCGGCTCGGTTGCGTCCACGACGACGATCTCGGTGTCCTCGCCGAAGGCCGCGCCGAAGCCGAGGCGGAAGTCCATCGGCACCCCGACGACGAGCGCGACGTCGGCGCCCTTCAGCGCCTGGGAGCGCGCCCGGGAGAAGAACAGCTCGTGATCGGCCGGCAGGCAGCCACGGGCCAATCCGTTGAGGAAGACCGGGATCCGCAGCGTCTCGGCCAGCTCCGCCAGCGCCTGCTCGCCGCGGCCCCAGTAGAGGTCGGTGCCGGCCATGATCACAGGGCGTTCGGCTCCGGCCAGCAGCTCTCCCGCGCGTTCGAGCGCCGCGCCCTGCGCCGCGCGCGCGGCCGGCGAGCCCGCTGAGTCGTCTTCGCTCTCCTGCTCCGGCGCCTCCATGAAGACGTAGTCCAGGGGGAAGTCGACGAAGGCGGGGCCGCCGTGCGGGGATGTCGCGGCGGCGAAGGCGTCGTCGAGGAGGCCCGGGATCTCGGCGGTCGACTCCGGAGTGGCGGCCAGCTTGCTGAGCGGCCGCACGAACGGAACGTGGTCGATCTCCTGCAGCGAGCCCTGGCCCCAGCGCAGAGCCGGGGCGCGCCCGCCGAGCACGACGATCGGGGAGTGGTTGGCCTGGGCGGAGGCCATAGCGCTCATGCCGTTGGTCACTCCCGGCCCGGCCGTGAGCGCGCACACGCCGGGCTCGCGCGTCACCTTCGCCCAGCCCTCGGCGGCGAACGCGGCGGTCGACTCGTGGCGGACATCGACGATCTCGATTCCCTCCTCACGGCAGCCGTCGTAGATCGAGAAGAGGTGCCCGCCCGACAGGGTGAACAGCTTGCTGACACCGTGGGCCTTCAGGCGCCGGGCGATCAGCCGCCCGCCATGGAAGGTCTGGGTCTCCTGGGCGCTCTCGGTCGACATCGGCCGCGACTCTATTGGAACGCTCATGCCCGGGGTGGGATTCGAACCCACACGCCCTTTCAGGCCATCGATTTTAAGTCGATTGCGTATGCCGATTCCGCCACCCGGGCGGGCCGCCGTGGCAGTCTATGGGAGCCCGTAAAACACCCGTTGCGTCTTTATCTGGCGCAACAATTGGATTGCTACCGTGTTTTCCCGGGCAGAGCAGCATCGGAACCCGGCCCTCCATGGAGGTCTCCGCTCTACCACATCCGAGCAGCATCTCGGGCCTGCGCGGCCCGTCTGCTCTGCTGCGCCTGCAATCGGACGAGCGGCTGATCGCGATGACCCGCCGCGGTCACCACGCCGCCTTCGAGGTGCTGTGCTCGCGCTACCAGTCGCGGCTGCTTTCGTTCTGCCGGCACATGCTCGCCTCCAAGGAGGACGCCGAGGACGTCCTGCAGGAGGTCTTCGCCGCCGCTTTCAACGCGGTCCTCGCCGACGACCGCCCGATCAACGTGCGGCCGTGGCTGTACCGGATCGCGCGCAACCGCTCGCTCAACCACCTGCGTCGCAACACGGCGACGGGCGTCGACTCGATGGACGTGCACTTCGCCGAGAACGGCATCTCCACGGGCGACAAGGTGCTGCGCCGGGAGAGCTTCCGCGAGCTGATCGGCGACGTGCACGAGCTCCCTGAGACGCAGCGCACCGCGCTGCTGCTGCGCGAGATCGACGCGATGTCCTATGAGCAGATCGCCCAGGCGATGGACACAACTGTGCCTTCGGTCAAGTCGCTGCTCGTGCGGGCACGGATCTCGCTGGCCGAGGCGGCCGAGGCCCGCAAGCTCAGCTGCGACGAGGTCCGGCTGGAGCTGGGCGAAGTCGCCGAGGGGCTGACCAAGCTGAGCACGCCCGCCCGCCGCCACGTCCGCGGCTGCGAACGCTGCGCCTTCTTCAAGAAGCAGCTGCGGGAGAACAACCACGCCCTGGCCGCGATCCTGCCGGTCGCGCCGCTGCTGATGCTCAAGAAGCTGATCCTCGCCAAGCTCGGCTCGACGGCCTCGGCGGGCGGCGCCCATGTCGCCGGCGGGGCCGGCGCGACGGTCGGAGCGGGGGCGACGGTCGGCGCCGCCGCGGGCGGTGGGAGCCTGACCGGCGGGCTGATGACGGCCGGCGCGGGCGCGCTCGCCACCAAAGCCGCCGCGGGACTGGCCGCGGCCGCGCTGGTCACGGCCGGGGCTGTCGCCGCCGACCACGCCGTGGTCGCACCCGAACACCACCACCACCACGCCCTGACCGCCTCCACGACCGGCGCCGCGGAGCAGGACCCCGCCTCCGAACTCGTCGTGACGAATGTCCGCGCCCAGCCCGTCACAGCCGGCGCCGCCCCGCAGCTCGCCGCACGGCTGGCCGCCCGCCGCCGCGCCGCTAGGCTCGCCGCCAAGAAGCCGCTGCTGGCGACCAAGACGGCTCCCACCCTCGCCGCGGTGGCGAAACCCCTCGGAACGCCCGTCACGCCGCCGGCCAAGCCCCAGCCGCCGACCCCGCCGCCGGTCCAGGTGACCGAGGTGACGACCGAAGCGACCCAGCTGCCGGCCTCGGCGACCAGCACCCCGACGGCCACCACGCCGACCGTCACGACGACCACGCCGCCGCCCACGACGACGACCACGACCACGACGACCACGCCCGAACCGGCGCCGGTGGGCGAAACGGCTCCCGAATCAACCGTCGGCAAGTCACCCGGCACGGGCGGCTCCGCCGCCCCGTCGACCGGCAAGGTCGAAGGCCCCGTGGCGACCACCGGCAGCGCCTCCACGCTGGCCAGGGACTCCCGCGCCGAGCATCTGCTCCGCCGCGCCGAGCGCCGCGCCGCCGAGGCGCTCGGCTAGCCGAATTCGAACGTCTTCAGCGGCCGCAGCAGCACGCCTTCGGAGGCGACCTCGCTGGGCGACTTGATTCCCGAGCTGGCCTTGGCGGCGGTCAGCATCACGATCTCGACCCCGCGGCGCTGGCCGGGCCGTTCGGGGAACAGCAGGATGTTGCGGCCGAACATCTCACGGCCGTCGAGGACGGCGGTGTAGAGAACCTCGTACGCGGGCGCCTTGTTGACCCTCGTCTTTCCCTGCCCGCGCAGGACCAGGCCGGGGAAGCGGCGGGCGAGACCCTGGACATAGGCGTCGGCGTAGACGGGCACGGCGCCGGAGAGCTGGCCCGAGTAAGGGGGCAGGTACAGCGGGTTGACGGCGTAGGAGTACTTCAGGCTGCCGTCCGCATAGTGGGCCTGCACCCTGACGTAGCCGCCCGGTTCCGGTGCGACCCGGTAGAGGCTCTTGTAGCTGAAGGAGAAGGGCAGGCTGCCGCCTTGCGAGTAGCCGGCCGGTAGCAGCGTCAGCGTCAGGCCGATCGCGAGCGCCGCCAGCAGCACACCACCGGCGATCACGGCCGCCCGCACGGCGCGTCCGGCTGCATGCCAGCGCGGTGCGAGCAGCCGGCCGAGCGTGGGCCCGTACTCGGGCTTCATCGGAACGGCCGCCATCGAGCTCAGCGGATCATTCTCCGATCGAGAAGAGCGATTCGAGATCGTGGCGCGAGTAGACCGCGAAGGCGACCATCGTCTGCGTCTTGACCACGCCGGCCAGGCCGCCGATCTGGCCCGTGACGACGTCCGCCAGCTGCTCGTGGTCGGGCACGCGCACGATCGCCACGAAATCCCACTCGCCCGTCACCGAGTAGGCCTCGGCGACCCCCTCGATGTCCGCCAGGGCTCCGCCGAGGCTGGACAGCGCGTCGCGCTCGGCCTCGATCAGCACGACGGCATTGGTCATCGTCATAGGCGGCCCATCATATGGGCGCTCACCCCTCGACCCGGGCGATCCGGCCCAGCCCGAGACCGACCAGCAGCCCGATGGCGCCGCCGACCACGCCGGCGAGCCAGCTCGCCTCGGGGCGGGCGAAGGGCACAGCCAGCAGCAGCGCCGCGAAGGCGCCGGCCCCCAGCAGATCCCCTTCGTAGTACTCGCCGTGGCGCAGGGCCTGCAGGTCGGGGGCCGCCCAGGCCGCGACCAGCGCCAACGCCCCCGCGTTGGCGCCCGCCACTATCGGGAACGGATATACGGCGAGCGCGACAAGCGCTCCGGCCGCGCCCGCACCGAGGAACAGGGCGAGCACCACGAGGGGACCGTGCCGCTGCTCCAGCAGCCAGCCGAACAGCCCCGTGGCGAGGATCGCCACGAAGGCGTAGACGCCCCCGCCGCCGCCCTCGAAGTAGGCGAACTGGGCCGTGAAGAGCTTCCACCAGTCCCCGTGCAGCGGCCCGACGATGATCAGTTTCGCGAGCCAGAACGGTTCGGCGCGCGTCGCCACCCAGACCCCGCAGGAGACGGCGACCAGCGCGATCGTCGCGTACGGGCGGGTCAGGGCCCAGCGGCTGGAGCTCGCGCGGGCCACGCGCGGGGCCCGCCGCGTCCTCCCGCCGGCGCGGCGCCGTCCGAACAGCGAACCCAGTCCACGGCGGCGGGTGCCGGTGGAGCCGGACCCGTTGACCTTGGGCAGCTTCGGCGCCCGCCTGCGAAGCCTGTTGCCGCAGTAGGGGCACTCGGTTATGTACGGGCTGACCTCCGAGCCACACTGCTTGCACACCACGAACAGATCAGCTCCCGAGGTCACCACACCATTCTAAGGACCTCGCGACCTTGCCCTGCACCCCTTTGGAATACTCAGGGCCATGAACCTCGGATACGACGGAAAGCTCTTCATCCTCGCCTTCGACCATCGCGGCTCCTTCCAGAAGAAGTTCTTCGGGATCGAGGGCGAGCCGGACGCCGAGCAGACGGCAATCATCGCCGACGCCAAGCACCTGATCTTCGAGGGCCTGCTGCAGGCCGTCAGCGCGGGCGCCGACCCGTCGGTGACGGGCGTGCTGGTCGACGAGCAGTTCGGCTCGACCATCCCGCAGGAGGCGCGGGAGCGGGGCCTGAAGCTTGCGATGCCCGCGGAGCGCTCCGGTCAGAACATGTTCGACTTCCAGTACGGGGACGACTTCGGCGAGCACATCCTGCGCTTCGACCCGGACTTCACGAAGGTGCTCGTGCGCTACAACCCCGACGGCGAGCCGGGCGAGAACAGGGTCCAGCTGGCCAAGCTCAGGCGCCTGTCGGACTGGCTGAAGGAGCACGATCGACGCTTCCTGTTCGAGCTGCTGGTGCCGGCGGAGGACGCCCAGCTCGAAGCGGTCGGAGGAGACACCGACCGCTATGACGCCGAGCTGCGACCAGGGCTGATGCGCCGCGCGATGGCCGAGATCCAGGACGCGGGGATCGAGGTCGACATCTGGAAGATCGAGGGCGTCGACGAGCGCCCCGACTGCGAGATGCTCGTCGCACAGGCCCGCAGCGGAGGACGCGACGGCGTCGTCTGCGTGGTCCTGGGGCGGGGCGCGGACGACGCCAAGGTCGACCACTGGCTGATGACGGCCGCACCGGTCGACGGGTTCGTGGGCTTCGCCATCGGCCGCTCGATCTGGTGGGAGCCGCTGAAGGCGTACGTCGAGGGCAAGATCGAGCGCGCGGCGGGAGCGCGCAAGATCGCCGAGAACTACCTGCGCTTCATCGCCGTCTACGAGCGCGCCGCCGCGCTCGCCGAGTCGACATGAAGATGCGTCAGAGCCTGGCCGACTGGGAGCAGGCCTTCGTCAAGGAGATCACCCTCGACCGGCGCCGGCGGGACTCCCTGCGGCGCACCGCCGAGCAGCGGGCGCTCAAACGCGAAGCGCAGAAGCGCCACAAGCACGGCTCCGTCCGCTTCGCCCTGCTGGTCGCGACCTTGATCATGACCGCGGTGATAGTCACCGTGGTCATGTTCAGGACGCTCTACCTGCTGCTCGGCTAGCGGTCGCGGCCGGGCGACTCCGCTGCTGGTCAGCCGCCCTCGCCGAGCTCGCGCAGCGACTCGTCGACCTGTTCCGGCTTGCCGTCGGCGACCGGCGTGACCCCGGTCGCTTCCCTGTGGATCTCCAGGTAGATCTCCTTGCGGAAGACGGGCACCTTCTGCGGCGCCTGAATGCCGATCCGCACCTTCTCGCCCATGACCGACAGCACCGAGACCTCGATTTCGTCCCCGATCATGATGCTCTGGTTGGACTTTCGCGTCAGAACCAGCATTCTGGGTGCACCTTCCTCTTTGTGCCGTTTGGCGAGCCTGGCGAGAGCCCCACCCGCCAAGTCAGGCAAGCATAGTCCCAGGACCGGGGGAAATGCGATACCTGGGACCGAAAGAGTTTCCGCTCGCTCCGGCCGCGAACCCCCGCGCGAGGAGCGGACCGATCGCGGCCGCCGCGCTCGGCGAGCGCTTTGCGCTAGTCTCCCGGACCGTCGATGCCCCGGAAATCTCTGCGCCCGCACCTGAACCAGATCCGCGCCTGGGTGCGCCAGGGCCGCACCGACGCCTGGATCGCTCACCAGCTGGAGGTGAGCGTGCGCGACATCGAGCAGTTCAAGCGCCAGAACGATCTCGCCGGCGAGGAGTCCTCAGAGGTCGGCGGCGCTGGCGACTACCCCGAGGAGATCGATCTCCGCGCCGAGGACGATGCGTTGATCGCCGCCGAGCTCGAAGCGGCTGAAGCGGAGGCCGAGCGCGCCCTGGAGGAGGCGGCCGAGCGCGGCGAGGACGGCGAGGAGGCCGACGAGGAGTCGGGCGTCAGGAGGCGGCGCAGCCGCCGTGGCGGGCGGCGCCGCTCGGGCGCCCGCAACACCGGTCCGCTCGAGGGCACGTTCGACCACGGCGAGGAGGGCTTCGGGCTGTGGCTCGACCCGGCGATCCAGGACAACCCTGTCTACGCCGAGCACTGGGCCGGACACCGGCCGGTCGAGGTGGCCGTCGAGGAGGACCGCATCGTCATCCGCCGCATCGGCGCCGACGACGAGTAGCGTTCAGGCGCCGACCTCTCGGCGCCCGCCGGCATAGTCGGCCGCCTCCCGCAGGTAGCGTCCGAAGGCGGCGTCGGCGACGATCCCCGCCTCCCACGCCCAGGGGTCCGCGGGCGCCACACGCATCGCGACCTGCAGGCACCACGAGGTGCCGGAGTCGTAGAGCTCGGCGAGCTCCTCCGCGGAGAACCGTCCGCCGAGGCGCCTTCGCAGCTCGGCGACGATCGCCTCCACCACCCGCTCGAGCAGCCGCCCGCGCTCGCTGGGCGCCGCCTGCAGGCGCCGCTCGCCCTGCTGCCACTGGTAGACCGCCGTCTCGTAGGACACGGGCCGAGGCTAGCAGCGGCCCGGCGGCCCTCGGCGGTCTCAGTTCCCGGGTAGGCCGGTGACCACGTAGGGCTGCTCGCCCGGTCGCATCATGCCCAGCTGGCGAGCCTCGCGTTCCAGCGTGGCCTGGCTGCTCAGCCGGTTGTGGAGTTCGACCAGGCGCGTGTGTTCGCGCGCCAGCCCGCCCACCTTCGCGTCGGCCCGGTGGGACTGCCGCCAGGTCGAGAGCATCCGCAGGCCGGTGCTCAGGTACAGGAACAAAAGCGCCAGGAGCACGAACAGCATCGCGATCCGTCCCAGTCTGTCCCAGCGCACCCGCCCGGCGGCTTTCCTGCCCGCCGAGCCGGGGCGCCGGGCGATGCCCGTGCCCCGCGTCGGTCCGGAACGTCGGCGTGAGGGCGCGTATGAGGCCGAGGCGGAGGGCATCGTCGTTCGTGCATTCGTGGCCGGCGGCCGAGGTCCTTCCGGCGGGCGGCGCTCGCACGAGCGCCTGCGAGACGGGTGCCCCCGGCCGCGGGCGGCCCGGCCCGTCCTGGTCAGGCGCGGTTGAAGGCGGCCCGGCCGGGGAACTGCGCCGCGGAGCCCAGCTGCTCCTCGATCCGCAGCAGCTGGTTGTACTTCGCGACACGGTCCGAGCGGGAGGGGGCGCCGGTCTTGATCTGCCCGCACCCGGTCGCCACGGCGAGGTCCGCGATGGTTACGTCCTCGGTCTCCCCCGAGCGGTGGCTCATCACCGCCGTGTAGCCCGCCTGGCGGGCCATCGCGATCGCTTCCAGCGTCTCGGTGAGCGTGCCGATCTGGTTGACCTTGATCAGGATCGAGTTCGCCACGCCCGCCTCGATGCCCCGCTCGAGCCGCTGCGTGTTCGTGACGAACAGGTCGTCCCCGACCAGCTGCACGCGGTCGCCGAGGCGTTCGGTCAAAGCCTTCCAGCCGTCCCAGTCCTCCTCGTCCATGCCGTCCTCGATCGAGAGGATCGGGTAGCGACCGGCGAGGTCGGCCCAGTAGTCGGCCAGCTCGGAGGAGCTCAGCGAGCGGCCCTCGTGCCGGAGGTCGTAGGAGCCGTCGCCGTACAGCTCGCTGGTCGCCGGGTCGAGCGCGATGGCGACATCCTCGCCGGGGCGCAGGCCGGCCGCCTCGATCCCCGCCACGAGCATCTGCAGGGCCTCCTCGTTGGAGCCGAGGTCGGGCGCGAAGCCCCCCTCGTCGCCCACCGCCGTGCTCAGCCCGCGCTCGTGCAGGGTCCGCTTCAGCGCGTGGAACACTTCGGCGCCCATCTGCAGGCAGCGCGAGAAGCTGGGCGCGCCGCAGGGAACGATCATGAACTCCTGGAAGTCGACTTTGTTGTCGGCGTGGGCGCCGCCGTTGAGCACGTTCATCATCGGCACTGGCAGCACCCGCGCGGCCTCGCCGCCGAGGTGACGCCACAGCGGCTGGCGGCTGTCGGCCGCGGCGGCCTGCGCGGCCGCCAGCGAGACGCCGAGGATCGCGTTGGCGCCCAGGCGGGACTTGTTGGGCGTCCCGTCCAGCTCGATCAGGGCGCGGTCCAGCTCAGCCTGCTTGGCGGCATCCATCCCCTTGATCGCAGCGGCGATCTCGCCCTCGACGTTGGCGACCGCGCGGGTCACGCCCTTGCCGCCCCAGGCCTCGCCGCCGTCGCGGAGCTCCGTCGCCTCGAACTCGCCCGTCGACGCTCCCGAGGGGACGGCTGCGCGTCCCCCCGAGCCGGTGACGAGCACCACCTCCACCTCCACCGTCGGGTTTCCCCGGCTGTCGAGGATCTGGCGGGCGTGGATTCGCTCGATCTGGCTCATCGGGACCTCCCAGTCGCCGGCGAGGCGCGGCTGTGCCGCCGGACGATCTTGCTGTCAGGGTCCGGCTCGCGGCCCTCCGCGGCCCGCTCAGCCTTCAGGCGTGACCGCTGCGCCTTCGCCGGTCGCGCCGGGTGTCGTCTTGGGAGCTTTGTAGCCCTTGCAGTCGGCGACCGAGTATTCGGAGCGACATTCCGTTTTGCCCTGCCACTTCTTTTTGAAGTTCTTGATGAAGTTGCTCAGCGCGTGCTGCTGCTGTTGGACGATCAGGGTCTGTTTGATCGTCGGCCCAATCGACGCGAGCGACTCCTGGGTGCCGGGCTTGACCGACTTGACCTCGTAGATGTAGTAGCCGAACTGGGTCTTGATCGGACCGCCCAGCTTGCCGGTCTGCGCGGAGAAGACCGCTTCGTCGAGGGACTTCTCCTCCTGGCCTTTGATCACTTCCGGAATTTCGCCGCCTTTGGCCTTGCTGGTCGGGTCGATCGATTTCGCGCCGGCGACGCTCGCGAAGCTCTTGCCCGATTCGATTTCTTTCTTCGCCTGCAGCGCTTCGGCTTCCGTCTTGGTGAGGATGATCGCGATGTTGCGCTTTTCCGGCGTGCCGTATTTCGATTTGTTTTCGTTGTAATACTTTTCGACTTCCGCCTGGGTCACGGTCGGTTTCTTCTTGACGATCTTCTGCTGGATTTTCGAGGAGAGCATGTTCAGCTTCACCCGCAGCAGGAGGTCCGAGACCGTCTGACCCGAGGTCGCCAGGAATTTTTCGAATTCGGCGGATTTCGGGAACTGCTGGCTCTTGATTTTGAGGAACTGTTCGTGGACTTCCTTGTCGCTGACGTTCACGCCCAGGGCTTTCGCTTCGCCCAGCACCCACGAGGAGGAGATCAGGAAGCCCAGAACCTCCTGCTGGAGCGATTTGTACTGCTGTTCACACTGCGATTTCAGCTGCGCGGTCGTGGGCGCTTTCTGGCCTTTGGCGGGCGCCGGGGTGGTCGCCTGCAGGTGTGCGATGCAGGCGGTGTAGCTCGGCGGGTCGGGGACGACGGCTTTTTCGCCGCTCGCGCCGCCCGATGACGCCGCCACGCTCAGCCAGTGGTCGAACGCTTCTTTGCTGATCGCGTTCGCGCCGTTGATCTGCACGACGGAGTTGCCGGGAATGCCGCCGCCGCACGCGACGAGGGCGACGGTGGCAAACAAAACGGCGCCGAGCGCCGTGGTCGAACGGAGTAGCTTGGACATCTGAGAGAGGGCACTCTACACGATCTTGCTTAACGAGATTCTAAGGTCTGCTGGGGCTCGTTCTAGGCCGCATCGCGCACCAGCGCGAGCAGTGTGTCGGCCGCTTTGACAACGCTGGGGAACCTCGCCACGCCGTCCTTGGGAACCCTCATCGAGACCTGCGAGCGGCCCGATTCGTAGACTGCTTCGGGCAGTTCCTCGCGCAGGCGCCGCGCTCTCGCCGAGTCGAGCTCGATCGGCACGACCGCCAGGCGGTCGCCGCGGAAGCTGACAGTCAGGGCGCCGGCCTGCCCGAACTTGATACGTGCACGCTGCAGCGACAGGAGGTTCTCCAGCGGCTCGGGCACCGGCCCGAAGCGGTCCTCCAGATCCTCGCGCAGGCGCTCCACCTCCGCGACCTCGAGCGCTCCCGCCACGCGGCGGTGCACCTCGATCTTGGCCTGCTCGTAGGGGACGTAGTCGGCCGGCACGTAGGCGTCGACGTTGACGTCCAGGCGGACCGGCTCGGGCAGCTCCTGCCCCTCCTCCTCGGCGCCCGCCGCCCTGACGGCCTCGTCGAGCATCTGCATGTACAGCTCGAAGCCCAGCGCGGCCACGTGCCCTGACTGCTCGTCGCCCAGCAGGTTGCCGGCGCCACGAATCTCGAGATCGCGCATCGCGATCTGGAAGCCCGCGCCGAGCTCGGTGTAGTCGGACAGCGCCGACAGGCGCTGCGCGGCCTCGGGCGTCAGCGCGGCGGCGGAGTCGTAGAGCAGGTAGGCGTAGGCACGCTCGCGCGAGCGGCCCACGCGCCCACGTATCTGGTAGAGCTGGGCCAGCCCGAAGGTGTCGGCGTTCTCGACGATCAGCGTGTTCGCCTGAGGGATGTCGATGCCCGACTCGATGATCGAGGTGCAGACCAGCACGTCGGCGCCGCCCCGCAGGTAGTCCATCATCACCGCCTCCAGCTCGCCTTCGGCCATCTGACCGTGAGCGACCGCGAAGCGCACCCCCGGGCACAGCGCGCGCAGCCGCTCGGCGGTCTCCTCGATCGTCTCGACCCGGTTGTGCAGGAAGAAGGCCTGTCCGCCACGCTCGCGCTCGCGCTCGATCGCGCGCCGGACGAGCTCCTCCTCGTACTCCCCCACGTAGGTCCTGACAGGGCGCCGGCCCTCGGGAGGCGTCTCGATCACGGAGATGTCCCGCAGGCCCGCCAGCGACATCTGCAGGGTGCGGGGGATCGGCGTGGCCGACATCGAGATCACGTCGACCTTCAGCTTCATCTGGCGCAGCAGCTCCTTCTGCTTGACCCCGAAGCGCTGCTCCTCGTCGACGATCAGAAGGCCGAGGTCCTTGGCCCGCACGTCTCGGGAGAGCACCCGGTGGGTGCCGATCAGGATGTCGACGCGGCCCGCGGCGAACCCGTCGATGGCGGCCTTCTGCTCGGCCGGGGTGCGAAATCGCGACACGTGCTCGATCGTGAACGGGTAGTCGGCCAGGCGCTCGGCGAAGGTCCCGAAGTGCTGCTGGGCGAGGATCGTGGTCGGCACCAGCATCAGCACCTGCTTGCCCTCGGCGGCGGCCTTGAAGGCGGCCCGCAACGCGACCTCGGTCTTGCCGTAGCCGACGTCGCCGCAGATCAGCCTGTCCATCGGCCGGGGCGCCTCCATGTCGGCCTTGACCACCTCGATCGCCTCGCGCTGGTCGGGAGTCTCGGCGAACGGGAAGCGCTCCTCGAACTCCCGCTGCCAGTCCGAGTCGGGGCCGAAGGCGTGGCCGCTGCGCCGTCGCCGCTCGGCGTAGAGGCCGAGCAGCTCCCCGGCCAGCTCCTGGGCCGCGCGCCGCGCCCTGGCCTTCATCGTCTCCCAGCGCGTGCCGCCGAGCTTGCTCAGGGGCGGATGCTCCGAGCCGGCGCCGACGTAGCGGGAGATCTTGGCGAGCTGGTCGGTGGGCACGAAGACCCGGTCGTCGCCCTGGTATTCGAGGTAGAGGTAGTCGCGGGTGACGTCCGCCACCGTTCGCGTCTCGAAGCCCGCGAAGCGGGCGACCCCGTGGTCCTCGTGGACGACGATGTCACCGGTGCGCAGGTCGGTGAACGATCGCAGCGCGCCTCGCCGCCGGCCCCCCGCCGGGCCGGCGGGCCGCTCGGCGCGGCGGCGCCGCAGCAGCCGGTGCTCGGGGTAGACGGCCAACTTGAACTGCGGGGCGATGAAGCCCTCCCGCAGCGAGGCGGTGGCGAAGCGCAGCGAGGGCTCGAGCGGCTGGGCGGCCACCGCGGCCGAGTCCAGCGGGTCCAGCCAGCTCGCTTTCAGGCGGCCCAGGTTGTAGGCGGTGCGCTCGCCCTCGCCGCGGCGGGGAAAGGCGACGACCGTGCGGTAGCCGGAGCGCACCAGCTTCTCCAGCTGCGGCTCGGCTTCGGCCAGCGACCGGGCGCCGGTGTCGGCCGCCTGGGCGCGCAGCTCGATCTCCTGCCCGGAGGAGAGCGCCGAGAGCCACACGCGGGTGCGGTCGGAGAGGGTCTGGCTGATCTGCTGCGGATTGACGTACAGGTGGTGCGCGTCGGTGTCGCCGAAGGCCGCGCAGACGTCCTCCCACTGGTCGCGCAGCGCCGGCTCGATCTCCTCCTCGGCCGCGACCATCAGCTCGACGTCCTCGCCCAGCAGGTCGAGCAGCGCGCCGAATCGCTCGACGGGGAGCAGTTCGGCGATGTCGGGCCGCTCCAGCGTGCTCCTCCCCGGAGAACGCTCCCGTGGCGGCGGCGATCTCGGCCAGCTCGCGGTGCTCCGGTGCGAGCTCCGCGGCCGGCGCGATCTCGACCTCCTGCACCTCCTCCAGCGATCGCTGGGTGAAGGTCGAGAACCACCGCAGCGATTCGATCTCGACATCGAACATGTCGACCCGCACCGCGCGATCCTCGGTGGCGGGATACACGTCGAGCAGGCCTCCGCGCATCGCGAAATGGCCGCGCTCCTCGACCTGGTCGACGCGCTCGTAGCCGGCCGCGACGAGCTGGGCTGCGCACTCGTCGAGGTCGAGCAGCTCTCCGACCCGCAGCGTGAACGAGTGCGGCCGCAGCTCCGGGTCGGGGACCTTCTCGGACAGGGCCACCGCGCTCACCACGACCACGGGCCGCCCGTCGGCGTGGGATTCGCCCTGCTCGCCCAGCAGTGAGTCGAGCGCGGCGACCCGCAGGCCGACCAGGTGGGGCGGCGGAGCGAGGTGGGACTCGTAGGCGACCCCTCGCGAGGGGTAGTAGCGCACGCGCCGCGGCGCCAGCCACGACCTGAGGTCGCCGGCGAGGTCGCGCGCGGCACGGTCGTCCCCGACGACCACCAGCGTCGGCCGCGAGCCGGCCCGCGCGTCCGCGCCGCCGTGCTCGGCAAGCGCCGCGATCAGGTAGGGGCGCAGCGAGGCCGAGACGAACGCGTGTCCGCCCTCTCGCGCGAGACGCACGGCCGCCGGATCCTGCTCGATCAGCCCCAGCAGGCTGCGCAGCGCTCCGCCGCGGTCGGCCATCAGACTGCCTCCTCGGCGTCAGCCGCCTGCCCGCGGACCACCCGCTCGACAGCATCGGCGGCCCGGGCGACCAGGTCGGCCACCCGGTCGGGGTCCTCGGCGAAGCGTCCCAGCACGTGTGCGGAGACGATCTCGGGATCTGTCGAGTCGGGCCGTCCGACACCGACCCGGACGCGCATGAAGTCGGCGCTGCCGAGCTCCCTGCGGATCGACTTCAGTCCGTTGTGGCCCGCCAGCCCTCCGCCGAGTCGAACCCGGATCTCGCCGAATGGAAGGTCGATCTCGTCGTAGACGACCAGGACGCGATCGAGCGGGAGCTTCAGCGAGCCGCGGGCCGGCCCGACCGAGCGCCCGGATTCGTTCATGTAGGTCTGGGGGCACAGCAGCGCGACCCTCGGGCCGCGGACGCTCTCGCCCGTCGCCGGCGGCGGGCAGCCGGCCTTCCAGGAGCCGGGCTTTGAAGCGCTCGCGCCCGCCCCGAAGCCCCCAGCGGGAGGCGAGCTCCTCGGCGACCATGAAACCGACGTTGTGGCGGGTGCCGGCATGCTCTCGCCCGGGATTGCCGAGCCCGACGATCAGCCAGTCGACCGCTGCTGCCCGCCGCTGGCGGTCGCCGCCGAAGGGGCGTCGCAGCGTCTACTCCTCGTCGGAGGAGTCCTCCGAGCCGCCCTCCGCCTGCTCACCCTCAGCGGCCTCGCCGACGACCTCGGTCTCGGATTCGATTTCCTCCTCGACTTCCGACTGCAGACGGGGAGGCGAGAGGGTCGCGACGACGGTCTCCTCGACGTCGTCCAGCAGCGTGACGCCCTCGGGCGCCGCGAGCGGCCGAGAGCAGGATCGTCTCGCCGATCTGCATCTCGCCCACCTCGTGGACGATCGACTCGGGGATCGCCGTGGGCAGCGCCTGCACATTCAGCTCGCGCGTGATCTGCTCGAGGACGCCGCCCTGCTTGACGCCCGGCGCGTCGTCCACGCCAACAGCTCGAGCGGCACGACCGCGCTGATCTCCTCGTCCAGGCGGACCCGCAGGAGGTCGACGTGGATCGTCTCGCCCCGCACCGGGTCGCGCTGGGCCTCCTTGAGCACGACCGGGGCGGCTTTGCTGCCCGTCGACGCTGAGGTCCATGACCGCTCCCGAGCCGGCCAGGGCGTGGCGCAGCTCGCGGGCGTCCGCGTCGAAGCCGACCGGATCGGCGCCGCCGCCGTAGAGCACGCCGGGCACGCGCCCGCTGCGCCGCAGCCGCCGCGCGGCGCGCGAGCCCTCCGCGGCGCGGCTGCTCACACTCAATTTCGTGCGTCGTCGTGGCCATCTGCGGGAAAGGAGACTCTAGCAATCGGCTTCGTTTTCGATCGGCGCGCTCAGGCTGATCAGCGTCACGCTCGATGCCGCTGATGAAGTTGCCGGTGCGCCGGACGCCGATGCACTGGACGACGGGCAGCTCGCCGATCACCGTCCAGGCGAACCTGGTCTTGCCTACCGCGCCGGCCAACGAGTAGGCGGTGTTGGACGTCAGCTGCAGGATCTTGACCTCGCCGGCCCGGCGCAGCCTGGGGTTGGCCGCGTTGGCCCTGACGCTCGCCACGCATGCGGGGTCCGAGCGGCAGCCGCTGAGCTGGTCGAGCATCGCCCGCACGTCGCCGCGTGCCTCGGCCTGGATCAGTGCGAGGTCGGCGTCGCGCTCGGCGTTCTCGGTCTGCAGGAAGCGGGCCAGAAGGACGCTCGCCACCAGCACGAACGCGAGCCCGCACAGCAGGCCGATCCGCAGTCGCCGGCGGGTGCGCGCGTCCAGGCCGCGCCACCAGGCCGAAGGGCTGGGGGCGGTGGGCTCGGCAGCATTCGGGATCGGGGGATCGGATTGCATCGATTTGGTGCGCGACGGCGCCCGGAGCACGGGTGCGGACGCCGGATGCTATCCCCGGCGACTCGCCACCGCGGCGGGTGTCTCGGCGCGGCCGCTCGCCGGCGCCGGGACCTGTTCGTCGGCGACGGGCGACCCGGCAGTCGGCGCCGCGCCGGCTAGAACAGCTGGTTCTCCCCGCCGAAGACCTCGCTGACGGAGTCGTCGACGAAGATCCGCCTGATCGAGTCGGTCAGCAGCTCGGCGCAGGGCAGCACGCGCACGTTGCGCGGGGCGCCGGCCCGCGGGGGGATCGTGTCGGTCACGACGATCTCCTCGAGTCCGGAGGATTCGAGGTTCTCGAAGGCGTTACCGGAGAAGATCGCGTGGGTGGCGGCCGCATAGACCTTGGCGGCGCCGGCTTCCTTGACGGTCCTGGCGGCGGCCTTCAGGGTCCCGGCCGTGTCGACCATGTCGTCGACGATCACGGCGTTCTTGCCCCGCACGTCACCGATCACGTAGCCGATCTCGGCGACCTGCTGGGCGGGGCGCTCCTTGTCGAGGATCGCCAGCTCGGCGCCGACCTTGGAGGCGAACTTCTTGTTCAGCTTGACCCGGCCCGCGTCCGGCGCGACGACGACCAGGTCGGGCAGGCTGAGGTCGCTGAAGTACTGGGTGAGCATGAACAGCGCGGTCATGTGGTCGACCGGTTTCTGGAAGAACCCCTGGATCTGGCCGGCATGCAGGTCCATCGTCAGGACGCGGTCCGCGCCGGCCGCCTCGAGCATGCGGGCCACGAGCCGGGCGGAGATCGGCTCCCGCGGCGCGGACTTCTTGTCCTGGCGGGAGTAGCCGAACCAGGGGGTGACGGCGATCACGCGGTGGGCCGAGGCGCCGACGGCGGCGTCGATCATGAACAGCAGCTCCATCAGCGAGTCGTTGGCCGTCACGCCGGTCTGGGCGTTGCCGCAGGTGGGCTGGACGATGAACACGTCGGCGCCGCGGATCGATTCCTCGTAGCGGCAGTAGACCTCTCCGTTGGAGAAGGTCTTGCAGACCACCGGCCCGAGGTCGACTTCGAGCTTCTCGGCGATGTCAGCCGCCAGCTGCGGGTTGGCCCGCCCGCTGAACAGCATCAGTCGCTTGTTGTAGTCGATCGGCAGGCTGGCCCGCGAGGAGGCCTGCGTGCGCGTGTCGATCGCGCTCATCTCCCCTCGCAGTGTAAAGGTCGGGGCGGGGTGCTCACCGGTCGCGCTCACGCTGGGCATAGCCCTCCTTGTTGACCTGGCGCTCCCGTGCGATCCCCAGCGCGCCGGGCGGCACGTCCTCGGTGATCACCGAGCCGGCCGCGATGACCGACTCGTCCCCCAGCGCGACGGGCGCGACCAGGGTCGTGTCCACGCCGGTCCGGACCCGCTGGCCGACGGTCGTGCGGTGCTTGGCGCGGCCGTCGTAGTTGGCGGTGATCGTCGCCGCGCCGAGGTTGCTCTGCTCGCCCACGTCGGCGTCGCCGAGGTAGGAGAGGTGGGGGACTTTGGCGCCCGGGCCGATGTCGGAGTTCTTGACCTCGACGAACGTCCCGATCTTCGAGCCGCTGCGCAGGACCGTGCCGGGCCGCAGGTAGGCGAAGGGGCCGACGCTGACGCGGTCCTCCAGCCGGCTGTCCAGCACGTAGGACTGCCTGACGGTGCACTCACGTCCGATCACCGTCGCGCCGTGGATGCTGGTGAAGGGCTCGACACCGTGTCCTGGCCGATCTGGACGTCGACGTCGATCACGGTGGCGGCGGGGTCGACGATCGTGACGCCGGCGAGCATGTGGCGCTCGTGGATGGCGTCCTGGGCGAGGCGGCGCACCCGGGCCAGCTCGGCGCGGTCGTTGACGCCCAGCACCAGGCGCTGGTCGTCGAGCAGGTGGCCGAGGATCCGCGCGCCGTCGGCCCGCAGGAGGTCGAGTGTCTGCGGGAGGTAGAGCTCGCCCTGGGCGTTGTCGGCGCTCAGCCGGGGCAGCGTCTGGCGCAGGGCATGCACCGCGAACACGAAGATGCCGGTGTTGACCTCCCTGATCTCCCGCTCGGCCTGGGTGGAGTCGCCCAGCCGCTTGGTCTCGACGACCCGTTCGACCTCGCCGGCGGCGTCCCGCACGACCCGACCGTAGCCGCTGGGGTCCTCGAGCACCGTCGTGGCCATCGTCGCGGCCGCGCCGGCCTCGCTGTGCGCCGCCAGCAGCTCGCCGATCGCCTCGGAGCTGACCAGCGGCACGTCGCCGCTGAGCACCAGCACGGGAGCGGTCGCGTCCAGGTCCTCGCCGAGGTGCGACAGCGCGGCCGCAACGGCGCCGCCGGTGCCGTCGGGGCGCGCCTGGATCGCCACCTCGGCCTCCCCGGCCAGGACGTCCCGCAGGCGCGCCGTCGGGCGAGTCGACGACCACGATCCGGCCGGCCCCCGCCTGCGCCGCGGCGCGAACAGGCCACAGCACCATCGGGCGACCGCACAGCTCGTGGAGCACCTTGGGCTTCGACGAGCGCATGCGCGTGCCCTGGCCCGCGGCGAGGATCAGGACGGTGGGGGCGCTCACGGCAGGGATGCTATTGGGTCGCGGCGGCCGCGCCGGGGAAGCTGGGGGGCAGGGACTCGAACCCCGATTCTCAGGACCAAAACCTGATGTCCTGCCATTGGACGACCCCCCAGGGATCTCGAAGGATAGTGGCGCCGACGGGCCCCGCGGTGGCGCTCAGGAGCACCCGAACCACCGCCGGGAGGATGTTTTGGCCCAGGAAAGACGGGAAATGACGCTCCGTCAGACGAGCCTGCAAGTATTCCCCCACTCTGCGAGCCGGAACGTGCAAGATCGGTTGGAGTGCTGTGCGCCACGCTCGCGGTGGTCATCCTGTCGTGCGCGCCGGGCGCCGCGACCGTGTCCGCCGCGTCGCGTGCCCGCACGGCCTCGTCGGCCTGCCCGGGGGCGACGCCTGCGGCCGACGGCGAACGACGGCGCGGCAGGTCGAGCAGGCGACGCTGTGCCTGGTCAACTAGATGCGCGCCGCCCACCACCTGCGCCCGCTGCGGCCCAACCCCTACCTGCTGGGGGTGGCGGCCAGCCAGGTCACGACGATGCTCAGCCGGGACTACTTCGGCGACGTGCGCCCGGGCGGGCGTGACGCCGCTGGCGCTGGTCGGGGTGACCCGCTACCCCGCCCACCCGGCGGGATTCGCCGTCGGGCAGAACATCGCCTGGGGCACCGGCAGGTACAGCACCGCTGCGCACATCGTCAGCGAATGGATGGCCTCCCCTCCCCACCGCGCGATCATCCTCGCCGGCGACTACCGCGACGCCGGTGTGGCGGTGGCGCCGGCCGTGCCCGGCGTGCTGCGGGCCGGCCGCGGCGGCGCGACCTACGCGATGGAGTTCGCCCGCCGCTTCTAGACAGAGGACCGTGCCGCGCGGCACGGTTCGCCGGACGCGGATGGGCGCCCGCGAGCCGCACGCGGCGTGTCCGCCCGGAAGAGATCAGGCCCTGCGGCCGCTGCGGCGCGGCACGCGCCCGCCTTCTGCGCCGGCCTCCGAGGCGGGACCGCCGGGCGAGGCGATGCCCAGCACCCGCATCGACTTCAGGCCCAGGCTGAGCTTCTCGCGTCCGTCGCTGGAGCTGACGTCCAGCCCGGAGAGCTCGCGAACGCGCTCCAAGCGGTAGTAGATCGTGTGGCGGTGGGTGAACAGGCGCTGGGCGGTGCCGGCGACGTTGCCGTCGGCCTCCAGGAAGGTCTCCAGGGTCCGCACCAGCTCGGTCTCGTACTGCTCGTCGTAGGCGACCAGCGGCTCGACCGTCTCGGCATAGAAGCGCTGCAGCTCGGTCGGGTTCTCGCTCATCGCGGACAGGAGCAGCCGGTAGGCGCCTGTCTCCTCGAAGGCCAGCGCGACGCCCCCGTCGGGCGAGCCCTGGGCGACGTTGGCCGCCAGCAGCGCCTCGCTGGCCGCGCGGGGGAGCTCGCTGGGATCGCCCGTGATCCGGCTGCGGCCCAGGGCGAAGGTGTAGCCCGACAGGCCTGCTTCCATCTCGCGCAGCACGCCATCCGCGGCTCGCGCGGCGGTCGCCTCGTCGCCGCCGGGCACCAGCAGCAGCACCTCCGCGGCGGGCGTCGCCTCGCGTTCGGAGAGCGCGGCGATCGAGCGGCTTGCCACGGCGCGGGCGCCGCGCTCGGCGACCGCACGCACGCGGCCCCGCCAGCCCTCGTCGGTGGGAGCCTGGGGGTGGGCGCGCGCGACGATCATGCTCGCGCCGTCCTCGACGTCCAGGGACAGCTCGCGCGAGCGCGCCAGCAGCTCGTCGCGATCTGTCAGCTGGCGCTCCAGCAGACGCGCGCAGGAAGTCCGCGGCGACCGTCTCGGAGACCCGCTCGGGCGCCCGGACCCGCTCGACCTCGGAGGCGATCATCGTCAGCAGCAGCCGCTGCATGGGGGCGCTCGGGGCGGACTTCGCCCGAATGTGCAGCGTGCCGACGACCGTGTCGGCGACCCGCAGGGGCGCGCTGCTCACGCCCTCCCCCTGCCCAGCAGCGCCCGCTCCTCGGCCGGCGAGCGGGCGGCTACCGCCAGCGTCGCCCCCCACGGGTCGGTCACGGCCAGGCTGGCCTCCAGCGCGCGCGCGGCTGCGCGGACGACCTCAGGCAGCCCCGCCCCCGACTCGACCGCCTCGGTGATCGCGTCGAGCGCCTCGAGGTCGGACAAGTCTCAGCCCCAGAAGTAGACGGCGGCGAGCGCGCCGGCCACGCCCGCGCCGACGAACACGGCGAGCACATACAGGGACAGGACCGCGGCGGCCATGCGCTCCCACAGCCGCGCGTAGGCGGTCCACGCGGGCCGCAGTATCAGCCCCACGTAGACGGCCAGGCCGATGATCGCGGCGCCTCCTGCGACAAGCTCGTTGATTTGCGCTCTGCTCATCCGTGTTGGCCAGAGATTGTTACGCACGCAGAGGTCGATCGCCCCGCGCCGCGGGCCGCAGCCTTCGATCGGCGGACCGCGCCGGCGCCCCACCGGGCCGCCTAGCTCGCCGACGGGGCCCCCAGATCGACCGGCTGGACCTCCCCGAAGACCGACTCGACGGGGACGGCGCAGACCGGGGCCGGGCTGATCCCGTCCAGGCCGGCGGCCGCCACGCGCGCCAGCGCGAGCCCCTCCACCCCGGCATTGGAGAACACCCCGAGGACGGTCGGACCGGAGCCGCTCACGAGCGCCGGCGAGGCGCCGACGGAGCGGGCCGCCCGCAGCGCCTCGGCGATCTCCGGGCGCAGCGAGACAGCGGCCCGCTGGAGGTCGTTGTGCAGCAGCTCGGTCGCGGCCGGCAGCGGCGCGCCGTGGCCCAGCGCGGCGCGCATGTCCTCGTGGAGCGCGGCCAGTTCGCCGGCGTCGCGCGCCAGGCCCAGGCGATCGGCCTCGGCAAAGACCTCGGCGGTCGACAGCTCGAACCGGGTGGGCAGGACCACGAGCCCGAAGGGCATGCTGGGCGGGGGCAGCGGGGTCAGCTTCTCGCCTGCGCCGGCGGCCAGCCAGCGCCCCGGCGAGACCTGGGCGGGGACGTCGGCGCCGAGCCCGGCGGCGATCCGCAGCAGCGCCTGCCCATCGCCCAGCCCCGAGGCGGCCTGCGCCAGGCGCAGCGTCGCGGCCGCGTCGGCCGACCCGCCGGCGAGACCTGCGGCCAGGGGGATGCGCTTGAGGATCGTCAGCCTCACCGGCGGTCCGTTCCAGGCGCACTCGCGGCGGAACTCCGCCAGCGCACGCGTGGCGAGGTTCTGCTGCACCGGCCCCGGAACCCCGGGGCAGAGCACCTCGTCGGTCCCCGCGCCGGCGGGCGCCGGCTCGAGGATCAACTCGTCGGCCAGCGAGATCGACTGCATCACCGTGGCCAGCTCGTGCCTGCCGTCCTGCTCGCGGCGGGGCCCGAGGAACAGCCCGAGGTTGACCTTGGCCGGCGCCAGCGCCCGCAGCGTTCCCAGCGGCTCGCTCACAGCGAGAGGATTCCCGCCAGAGCCCGGAAGTCCTCGGGCGAGAGGCGCTCGGCCCGCGCGTCGGCGGGATGCCCGAGGCTCGCCAGCGCCTCGCGGACCCGCTCCCTGCCGGCCCCGGGCGCACCGCCCGCGATCGCCAGCGAGCCGGCCATCGTCTTGCGGCGGTGGGCGAACGCGCCGGCGACCAGCGCGCGCAGCGCCTCGGGGGAGACGCCGCCCTGCTCGCCCGGAGCCGGGCGCCGGCGCATCTCGACGAGCACCGAGTCGACGTTCGGGACGGGATGGAACACGGTGCGGGGGATCGCGCGCACGACCCGCACCTCGCAGGCCAGCTGCGCCAGCACCGACGGCGTCCCGTACTCGCCGCTGCCCGGCGCGGCGGCCAGCCGCCGGCCGACCTCGCGCTGGGTCATCGCCACCCAGCGCTCGACCCCGGGGAGCTCCTCGATGGTTCGCAGCAGCGCCCCCGCGGCGATCCCGTAGGGGAGGTTCGCCACGACCTTCCCCGGCGCGGGGCTCATGCTCGCCAGGTCGATCGCCATCGCGTCGCCCCAGTGCACCGTGACGTTGCGGTGCGGCTCGGTCGCGTCGAGCAGCGCCTCGGCCAGCCGTCGGTCGATCTCTACGACGTGCACGTGCGCAGTCCGCTCGGCCATGTGCTCGGAGAGCACCCCGAGCCCGCCGCCGATCTCGAGCACCACGTCCTCAGGGCCGAGCTCGGCGGCCCGCTCGATCACGCCGAGGATGTTCGAGTCGACGAGGAAGTTCTGGCCCAGCTCGCGGTCGGGGCGGATGCCGAAGCGGCGCATCCGGCGCAGGCTGGGCTGCACGGGGACCTCGGCCACGGCGCTCACGTCTGTCCCGCCGTGGGGTGTGCCCAACCGAAGACACGGGCCGCGTTGGCCTCGACGGCCGCGCCGAGCACGTCGACATCGACTCCCCGCGCGGCCGCGACGAAGGCCAGTGTGTGGGTGACGAAGGCGGGCTGGTTGCGCTCGCGGCGGACCGGCTGCGGCGAGAGGTAGGGCGCGTCGGTCTCGACCAGCAGGCTCTCCTGCGGCACGTGGCGGGCCGCGTCGGCCAGATCGCCGGCGCTCGGATAGGTGACGTTGCCCGCGAAGGAGATCGCATAGCCGCGGTCCAGGCACTCCGAGAGTCGCGCGGGCATCGAGAAGCAGTGCAGCACCACGTCCACCCCCTCGGCTTCGGCGGCCAGCTGGGCGAGCGTCCGGTCCTCTGCGGCGCGGGTGTGGATGACTAGCGGCTTGCCCGTCTCGCGGGCCAGCTCGATCTGGGCGGCGAAGGCCCGCTCCTGGTCGGCGGCGGGGGCGCCCTCGCGATAGAAGTCGAGTCCCGTCTCGCCGATCGCCACGCAGCGCTCGTGCGCCGCCAGCGCGCGCAGCTCGGCCAGGTCGGCGTCGTCGAAGCCACGCGCGGCGTTGGGGTGGCGCCCGATCGCCGCATAGACCTGCGGGAAGTCCTCGGCGCTGGCGAGCGCCGCCCGGCAGGAGCCGCCGTCGATGCCGACCGTGAGGATGCGCCTGACCCCGGCCGCCTCCGCGGCGGCGACGAGCTCGGCATCCGGCGGGTCGCAGAGATCCAGGTGGGTGTGCGAGTCGATCACCGCTCGGCGGCCTCGGCCCGGTCCTTCGGGAAGAGCGGCTCGAGCGCGCTCACCCGCTCGACCGATCCGGCGCCGAGCGCCGCGCCGGCCAGCGAGACGTCCGGCGCGCCCAGCGCGCCCAGCAGCCGCTCGGAGCTCGCGGGCAGGTAGGGCCACAGCAGCACCGCGACCGACCGCAGGCCCTCGACCAGCGTGGCCAGCACGACGTCGAGCTCGGCGGCGGCGTCGGGCTCCTTGGCCAGGCGCCACGGAGCGCTCTCCTCGACGTAGCGGTTCAGGCGTCGCACACGCTGCCAGATCTCATCCAGGGCGAGCGTCAGCTCGGCGCGGTCGAGGTGCGCCCCCACCAGCTCCGGCAGGCCCTCGAAGTCGGCGACGACGAGGGGGTCGGGCGCCACGCGCGCCAAGGCGCCGTCGCGGTAGCGCAGCACCATCGAGGTCGTGCGGCTGGCCAGGTTGCCCAGCTCGTTGGCGAGCTCGGTCTCGTAGCGCAGCTCGAAGGAGGCCGTCGAGACCGACCCGTCCTGGCCGAAGGGCACGTCGCGGAGCAGGTAGAAGCGCAGGGCATCCGCACCGAAGCGCTCGATCACCTCGAACGGGTCGAGCACGTTGCCCAGCGACTTGCTCATCTTCTCGCCTTCCATCAGCAGGTAGCCGTGCACGAACACCCGCTCCGGCAGCTCGATCCCTGCGGCCATCAGCAGGGCCGGCCAGTAGACGGTGTGGAAGCGCAGGATGTCCTTGGCGATCAGGTGGTAGTCGGCCGGCCACAGCCGCTCGGTCAGGTCTTCGCCGGGGCGGGCGTAGGACAGCGCGCTGTAGTAGTTCAGCAGCGCGTCGAACCACACGTAGAAGACGTGCTCGGGGTCCCACGGCACCTGCACGCCCCAGGTCAGCTTGTGGCGGGTCAGCGGCACGTCGCGCAGCCCCGAGCGGATGAACGACAGCGCCTCGTTGTAACGGCTTCGCGGAGCGACGAAATCCTCCCGCTCGGCGTAGAGCCGTTCGAGCTGCTCCTGGAAGGCGGACAGCTTGAAGAAGTAGTTGTCCTCCTGCTCGCGGGTCAGCTCGATGTGGTGGATCGGGCAGCGGTTGCCATCGTCGATCTCGTTCTCGGCCTTGAAGTCGGCGCAGCGCGGGCAGTACCAGCCTTCGTAGGTCCCCATGTAGACGAAGCCGTTGTCGCGCACGCGGGAGAGCACCTCCTGCACGATCGCTTCGTGCTGCGGGTCGGTGGTGCGGATGAAGAAGTCGTTGCTCGCCCCCAGCTGCGGGGCCAGGGCGCGGAAGCGCTCCGCGTTGCGGTCGGCGAGCTCCTGCGGCTCGATGCCCAGCGCGTGGGCGGCGTCGGCGACCGGCTCGCCGTGCTCGTCGGTTCCGGTCAGGAAGAAGACCTCCTCCTCGCGCTGGCGGTGATGGCGGGCCATCACGTCGGCGGCGATCGTCGTGTAGGCGTGACCCAGGTGGGGGGCCGCGTTCACGTAGTAGATCGGCGTGGTGATGTAGAAGGACATCGAGGCCCGCCCAGGCTACTCGTCCGACCGGGTCAGCTCCCGGTAGAGCTCGTTGGCGCCGACGCCGGTCAGCCTCGCGATCGCGCCCGCGGCGGGGCGCGGCCGCGCCCCGGCGTCCACCAGCTCGCGCAGGGCGCGCAGCGCCGGCTCGCGCGCCGAGCCGTTGTGAGCCGCGGCGCCGATCACCAGCACGATCTCACCCCGCGCCGGGCTCCTGGCGAACCTCGCGGCGAGCTCGGCGGCGCCGCCGCGGAGCACCTCCTCGTGCAGCTTGGTCAGCTCGCGGCAGACGGCCGCGGGGCGGTCCGGATCGAGCTCGGCCAGCAGCGCAAGCGTCGTGGGCAGCCGCCGGGGCGACTCGAACGCGACGAGCGTCTCGTCGGCCTCGGCCAGCAGCGAACGGAGCTCGCCGCCCTTGCGGGGGAGGAAGCCGACGAAGCACCACCGCTGCGCGGGCAGGCCCGAGGCGACCAGAGCCGTCACGGCGGCGCTCGGGCCGGGCAGCACCTCGACGGGCAGGCCCGCCGCCAGACAGGCCGCGACGACCGCGAAGCCCGGGTCGGAGATCAAAGGCGTGCCGGCGTCGGAGACCAGCGCCACGACCGCGCCCTCGGCGATCCGCTCCGCGAGCTCCCGGGCCCGCGAGGCTTCGTTGTGCTCGTGCAGGCTCAGCAGCCTGCCGCGGATGCCGTGCCGGTCGAGCAGGATCCTCGTGTGGCGGGTGTCCTCGCAGGCGATCAGGTCGGCCGCCTGGAGCTCGCTCAGCGCGCGGAGGGTGATGTCGGCCAGGTTCCCGATCGGCGTGGGACAGACGACCAGGCGCCCGACCGGCGCCTCCGTGGGGGTCATCCCGCAAATATAGGGTCCTGTCGATGGGCACCGATCGCGAGGATCCCCCTCAGTACACCCGTTACCGCGCCCGCCCCCGCCTGCTCCCCGGCGGGGACCGGGAGCTCTCCGAAGGCCCGTCGGGCCCCGGGCGCCCGCGCGTGCGCGCCGGCGCCCCGCCCGGTCGGCCGGACGGGCCGCGCTGGCGGCGCTGGGCGACCCGCAAACGGATCGCCCTCGGCGTGCTGGCGGCGATCGTCGGCTGGCTCGTGCTGTCGCTGGTGCTGTTCCTCGTC
This sequence comes from uncultured Solirubrobacteraceae bacterium, assembly GCA_963760785.1. GTDB lineage: Bacteria > Actinomycetota > Thermoleophilia > Solirubrobacterales > Solirubrobacteraceae > Palsa-744. The sequence goes on from CAVXEL010000006.1 coordinate 305,336, forward strand.
AGCTCGCACTTCGAACGCACCCCGCTGCCGAGCGACGTCGCGGCGACGCTCGACCCGGCCGGCAGCCCGCTCACCTCGGCGAACAACATCCTCGTGCTGGGCTCCGACCGCCGCCAGAAGAACAGCAAGGAACCCGGCGCCGAAAAGACGGGCTTCGGCCGCTCGGACACGATCATGCTGATCCGCACCGGCGGCGGGCACTCGGCGCGTCTGTCGATCCCCCGCGACACGGTCGTAGAGATCCCGGGCCACGGGCTGCAGAAGATCAACGCCGCCCACGCCTACGGCGGGCCGGCGGAGTCCGTGCGCGTGATCAAGTCGTGGCTGGGCATCCCGATCAACCACGTGGTGGAAGTCAACTTCGAAAACTTCCCCCAGCTGATCGATGCGATGGGGGGTGTCGACTACACCGGCGGCTGCATCATCTCGCGGCTCGACGGCGGCTTCTCGCAGGGCGGCTACACGCTGCGGCTGCCCGCCGGCACCCACCACATCGACGGCAAGCAGGCGCTGGCCCTGGCCCGCACACGCGAGAACCTGTGCGCGCCGGCCCAGAACGACCTGAACCGAGAGGAACACCAGCAGGCGCTGTTCAACTCGATGAAGCAGCGGCTGCTGTCGATATCGAGCTTCTTCCGCCTGCCCTGGATCGCCTGGAACGCCCCGCCCGCGGTCATCTCGGACATGAGCGGGCCGACGCTGCTCGCGCTGTTCGCCGGGCTGGCGATCTCCGGCACGCCACCCACCCGGGTGCTCGAGCCGAGCGGGTCGGTGACACTGCCCGAAGGCGCTCAGGCCCTGTCGGTCTCGGAATCGGAGAAGCGGGCGGCCGTCGCCCGTTTCATGAACGGCTGAGACGCAGAGGGTCAGCTCTTGCCGGCAACAGCTTTGGAGTCCTTCTTGGGCGCGTCGGACTTTGGCGCGCCGTCGGAGGACTTCCCGTCGGCGGACTTGGCCGCCGCCGGCTTCTCACTCTTCTCACTCGATGACTTCTCAGCCGCCGCGGCCGTCTCGCGCTGGCGGCTGCGGGTTCCATAGTCGGTGTTGTAGAAGCCCTTGCCCTTGAAGTGAACCGCCGGCGCGTGCAGGACCCTCTCGACCGGCACCCCCGTGTCCGGGTCGACCTTCAGCGAATCCTCGCTGAAGGACTGCTGGATCTCGAAGGTCGTCCCGTCGGGACGCCGGTACTCGTAAATCGGCATCGGGCGCCGATTATAGGTGGGTCAATCGGCCAGCAAAGCGCGCACCGCGGTGATCCCCGCCTGCAGTGCGGGTGTGAAGTCGCGGTCGGGCTCGGCCAGCATCCGCAGCGCGAAGCCGTCGGCCAGGGAGAACAGCACCTCGGTGATCGCCTCCGGCTCGGCGTGCAACTGCAGCACGCCTTCACGCTGCGCCGAGTCCAGAACCGCCGCCACCTGCTGGCGGGTGCGCCTGATCAGCGCGGCATACTCGGTGGCGATGTCCGCGTTTCGCCGCGAGAGGGTGAACAGCTCGAACACCAGCGTCAGGAAGTCGGGGTCCTCACGAACCGTCTCCTGCAGGTTCTGGGCCATCAGATCGATGAAGTCGTCAGCCGTCTTGGCCGTGGCGAGCCGCTGCTCGAGCTGCTCGATCCGCAGCTCGCCGTCGCGCCTGACCGCCTCGACCAGCAGCTGCTCCTTGGTGCCGAAGTAGTAGTGCAGCAGTCCTCGCGACACGCCCGCCTCGCGAGAGACGTGGTCGAAGGTGGACCCGGTCGTGCCTCGCTTTGCGACGCTGCTGCGCATCGCGTCGATGATCCGTTGCGCCTTCTCGCCCGACAGCGGTCGGGTGGTCGCGCCCGCCGAGACGCCGTTCTCCTCATCCTCGTGCGGGCGCGGGTCCACCGCGGCTGTCACATCAGCGCCGCTCATCTCGATTCCCCCCGGGGGTTGCTCAGGCGCCTGCCACGCCCGCGGGCTCAGGAGTCGCGGGGGTCGTGGTCGAGCTGTAGTCGAACTGCTCCTCGGCCCCGAACATCAGGTCCAGGACCTTCGAGCGCAGCCCCTCATTGAGCGCGATCGCCAGCGCCGCGCCGATCACCAGCAGCATCAGCGAGCGGCCGCGCCGACGGCGCCGCTTGGGCTTGCCCGGCGGCTCGCGCAGCGAGCTTCCCGCCTCACGCAGGGAGGCGACCGCGTTGCGCAGTTCCTCCTGCACCTTGCGATCCTCGAACAGCGCCCGGGTGGCGGGCTTGCCGTTGGTCATGCGCCCGTAGGCGCCGCGTGCCGCCACATATGCCGAGAGCAGGTTCGCGCGCAGCGACTCGTCCTCGATCAGCCGCTGCACGTACCGGTTGCTCTGAGCGGCTCTGGCCGCTTCTGAAGCCTTGCCAAGTCTGTCCTTCGATCCCATCTATCCCACCGCCTCTGCCGAAAGCTTGCAGGTCTCGCGACCAATATACCCCTGGGGCGGCCATCCGAGTGCCGCGGCGTGGACGCCTGCCGGCCAGGCCTATGCGTGCAGGGCGGCCTGCTCCTGCGCGGATGGGAAGGCCCAAGCCGCGCTGGTGCGCCGCTCCTGGCGGAACACGAGGCGGAGCTGCTGGGGCGGTTTGAGCTGGGCCTCGTTGGGTCGGAACGTGGCGCAGGGCTCATCCAGCTCGAGCGCGCAGAGCAGGTTCACGCGGAAGAAGCACTGCTCGCAACTGACCTTCTGCGCAGCCCGTCCGGGCGCACGTCTTTTCTGCTGTGCGGCCACGTTCCCCCTTCCACGATTGTCCTGACCCGACCGCCAGCGATCAAAGCACGGCGGGGCTGAGCACTCAAGGCCGGCGGCGCGGCCATCGCGCAAATCGCAGAGAAAAAGCTTGCTAACCGGAAATACCCGCCGACCAGTCACTTTCCTGTGACAATCCCTCCCCACAGGCTGCATTTTCCGGAAGAAAACGCGGGCCGGGCGATGTCGGCGTCATCATCTGCCGCGTGGAGATCCTCCTCACCGGCGCGACCGGCTTCGTCGGCTCGCTGCTGCTCCCCAGGCTGCTGTCGGATGGACACGACGTCCGCGCGTTCAGCCGCCACCCCGACCGCCTCGCCGCGCCGGCGGCCCCCGCGGGAGCCCGGGCGAAGGCGCTGCGCGGCGACGCGATCACCGGCGAGGGACTCGAGCGGGCGCTGCGCGGCGTCGAGGTCGCCTACTACCTGATCCACTCGATGGAGCCCTCGCCGGGGGGAGTGAGCTTCGTCGCCCGGGAGCGGATCGCGGCGGGCAACTTCGCCGCCGCGGCCGCGGCGGCGGGAGTGCGCCGGATCGTCTACCTGGGCGGCCTCGTGCCGCGCTGGGAGGACGTCTCCGCGGCGAGCGGCGAGCGCGTGCGGCGCTCGCGACACCTGGCGAGCCGGGAGGAGGTCGAGCGCGTGCTGCTCAGCGCGGTGCCCGACTCGCTGGCGCTGCGTGCGTCGATCGTGATCGGCGCCCGCTCGCGATCCTTCAGGCTGCTGGTGCGCCTGGTCGAACGCATGCCGGTGCTCGCCCTGCCGGCATGGCAGCGCTACCGCACCCAGCCGATCGACGAGCGCGACATGATCGAGATGCTCCTGTCGTGCGCCACCAGCAAGCTGTCCGGCGAGGTGCTCGAGGTCGGCGGCCCCGACGTGGTGAGCTACGGCGAGATGCTCGAGCGCATCGCCGAGCTGATGATCGTCGGCCGCCCGGCCGTGAGGCTCGGGGTGAACATGACGCCGCTGGCCGGGCGCCTCGCCGCGGCGATCGCCAGCGAGGACCCCGAGCTCGTGGTGCCGCTGATGGAAGGGCTGCAGGGCGACCTGCTGCCGCGCGACGATCGCGCCGCCGAGCGATTGGGCGTGGCACTGCACAGCTTCGACTCGGCCGTCGAACATGCGCTGGCAGAATGGGAGCGGGCCGAGCCGCTGGCCGCACGCTGATGAGCCACGTCACCGCCTCGATCCAGATCGACGCCCCGCCCGAGCGGGTGTGGGAGACCGTCATGGATCCCAATCGCCTCTCGCAATGGGTCACGATTCACCGCCGCCTGGTGCATGCCGACGTGGGGCAGCCGAGGGTCGGCTACAGGATGGATCAGCAACTGCACCTGCGCGGGGTGACGCTCGAGGTTCACTGGGAGCTGGTGGAGTGCGAGCCCGGTAGGCGGGCCGTCTGGGAGGGCCGCGGACCGGCCCACTCGCGTGCTCACACCGAATACCTTCTGGCCGCACAGCAGGGCGGGACGCGCTTTGACTACAGGAACGAGTTCCGCGCCCCACTGGGTCCCGTCGGGGCGATCGTCAGTCGGGCGCTGGTCGGAGGGATGCCCCAGCGTGAGGCCAACCGCACATTGGATCGGCTCAAGGAGCAGATCGAGCGAATCCCGTAAACAGGGGACTAGTGTAGGGTGAGTCACACAGGAGATGTGACTTCCCACACATCAGAGCAAGTGAAGAGGATCTGACCGTGCCTGACTTCCTTGAAGAGAAGCGCAAAGAGATCACCGACCGGCTCAAAGAGCTGAAGCCGCTGGTCGACGAGTATCACCGGCTCGAGGCTGCCGCATCCGCGCTCGCGGGCGTCGGCGGTGCCGCGGTGCGGACCGCCACCGAGGTGGCCACGGGCAAACGTGGACCCGGGCGCCCCCGCAAAGCGCCCGCCAAAGCGACCGCCACCAAAGCTCCGCGCAAAGCCGGCCGTCCCGCCAAACGCCGTGCCGGCCGGCGCAAAGGCAGCGGAACGCGCGCAGCCGAGGCGCTCAGCCTGGTGAAGGGGCAGCCGGGCATCACGATCCCCGAGCTGGCCGCCAAGATGGGCATCAAGCAGAACTACCTGTACCGGGTGCTGCCCGGACTCGAGCAGGAAAAAAAGGTCGAGAAGAAAGGCCGCGGCTGGTTCCCGAAAGGCTAGGCTCGCCGCCTTCCGGCGGCGCCGTGAGATTGAGAGTTAACGACAGAGGGCGCGGTTTGTAACCGCGCCCTCTGTGTGTGCTCAGGGGTTGATAGGACTAGATCATTCCCTGCTCGGCGACGGTGTCGCGCTCGCCGAGGAGCTCGGCCACGGATGCGTCGATCTTCTCGCGCGAGAAATCGTCGAGCTCGAGGCCCTGGACGATCGAGTACTCGCCACCCGCGCACGTACAGGGGAAGCCCGAGATCAGCCCCTCGGGGATGCCGTAGGAGCCGTCGGATACGACGCCCATCGAGACCCAGCCGCCGTCGGTGCCTTTGACCCAGTCGCTGACGTGGTCGATCGCGGCGCTCGCCGCCGAGGCGGCCGAGGACGCGCCCCGTGCCTCGATGACCGCGGCGCCGCGTTTGCCGACGTTCGGGAGGAAGTCGTTCTCGATCCATTCCTGGTCGTCGACCCGGCCCGCGGCGAGGTGGCCGCCCACCTTCGCGTGGAAGAGGTCGGGGTACATCGTCGGCGAGTGGTTGCCCCACACGCCCATTTCGGTCACGTCGGTGACCGGCACGTCGAGCTTGTTGGCCAGTTGGGCGATCGCCCGGTTGTGGTCGAGCCGCATCATCGAGGTGAAGCGCTCCCGGGGGATGTCGGGCGCGTTGTTCATCGCGATCAGGCAGTTCGTGTTGGCCGGGTTGCCCACGACCAGGACTTTCACGTCGGGCGCCGCGACGTCGTTCAGTGCCCTGCCCTGGACCGTGAAGATCTCGCCGTTGGCGCTGAGCAGCTCGGAGCGCTCCATGCCCTTCGTCCGCGGCCGCGAGCCGACGAGCAGGGCGATGTTGGTGGCGTCGAAGGCGTCGCCCGGATGGTCGTGCAGGTCCAGCCCCGCCAGCAGCGGGAAGGCGCAGTCGACCAGCTCCATCGCCACCCCCTCCAGCGCTCCCATCGCCGGTGGGATCTCCAGCAGGCGCAGCTCGACCGGCTGGTCGGGGCCCAGCAACTGCCCGCTGGCGATCCGGAAGACGATGCTGTATCCGATCTGGCCGGCGGCGCCGGTGACGGTGACACGTACAGGGTTGCTCACAGGTTCATCTCCTGGGGGTGTGGCGGTTGGATTGAGGTCTTTCTCGGACGGCCGCCCTCCCTCAGGCGGCGGCGCTGCGCAGGTTCTCGTCGATCGAGGCCAGGAACTCCTGGGTCGTCTGCCACGGCTGGTCGGGGCCGACCAGCACCGCGAGGTCCTTGGTCATCTTCCCATCTTCGACCGTCTGGACACACACGCGCTCCAGCGTGTCGGCGAAAGCGCTCACCTCGGGGGTGCCGTCCATGCGACCCCGCGCCGAGAGCCCGCGGGTCCAGGCGAAGATCGAGGCGATCGGGTTGGTCGAGGTCGGCTTGCCCTGCTGGTGCTGGCGGTAGTGGCGCGTGACGGTGCCGTGCGCCGCCTCGGCCTCGACGGTCCTGCCGTCGGCGGTCATCAGCACGCTGGTCATCAGCCCCAGCGAGCCGAAGCCCTGGGCGACGGTGTCGGACTGCACGTCGCCGTCGTAGTTCTTGCAGGCCCACACGTACCCGCCCTCCCACTTCAGAGCGGCGGCCACCATGTCGTCGATCAGGCGGTGTTCGTAGCTGATGCCCGCGGCCTCGAAGTCGGCCTGGAACTCATCCCTGTACACCTCGGCGAAGATGTCCTTGAAGCGGCCGTCGTAGTTTTTCAGGATCGTGTTCTTGGTCGACATGTAGACCGGGTAGCCCCGGTCCAGGCCGTAGCGCATCGAGGCGCGGGCGAAGTCACGGATCGATGCGTCGAGGTTGTACATCGACATCGCCACGCCCGAGCCTGGGAAGTCGTAGACCTCCAGCTCGATCGGCGCCTCCCCCGAGGCCGGAGTGAACGTCATCGTCAGCTTGCCGGCGCCCGGCACTCGGAGGTCGGTCGCCCGGTACTGGTCGCCGAAGGCGTGGCGGCCGATCACGATCGGCTTCGTCCAGCCGGGGACCAGGCGGGGGATGTTGGCGATCACGATCGGCTCACGGAAGATCACGCCGCCCAGGATGTTGCGGATCGTGCCGTTCGGCGAGCGGTACATCTGCTTCAGCCCGAACTCCTCGACGCGGGCCTCGTCGGGGGTGATCGTGGCGCACTTCACCCCGACGCCGTACCGCTTGATCGCTTCGGCAGCTTCGACCGTGACGCGATCGTCGGTGGCGTCGCGGTGCTCGATGCCCAGGTCGTAGTACTCGAGGTCGATATCGAGATAGGGGAGGATCAGCTGCTGCTTGATGAACTCCCAGATGATCCTCGTCATCTCGTCGCCGTCGAGCTCGACGACCGGGTTCTGCACCTTGATCTTCGCCATGTTTCAGTCCTTGGTGTGTCGCTGTGGGCATCGACGCCTCGCGGCGGTACGCCTGCGAGGGCGCGACGTTCCGCGGCACGGCTGGGGCGGCCGATGCTATCGACCGCGCAGCGATCGCCCGCGCCCCTGGCGCGGATGTCCGGACCGCGCCGGTGCGATTTGGGACAGGCGTCCAGTGCGCCGACTCGACCTCGCCGCGACCATCTCGGTCATGGATCGGGAACTCGAGCGGAAGGTCGAGCGCAGGATCCGTCTCTGGATCCTCGAGCAGGAACAGGACAGCCGGCGGGAGGGCCAGCGCAGGGCCCTCCAGCAGGGCGCTCCCCGCGACAACCAGAAGTAGGAGGACCGGCGGCGTCGCCGCGGCGGCCCGCCGGCATGGGCAGGCACGACTCTGCTTGACTATCGGCTGGATGGCGAGCACCGTCCCCCAATCCAGCAGCGAGGGCGCTCCGTGGCAGACGCACGCGGTCTTCAACCAGGTCCCTCCCCTGGAGGGGGTCGACGTGTTCGCCACCAACCGCCCGCTGGTCGAGGCGGTGCAGCGCGAGGGCGCCGGCTGGGTGACCGAGCGCGCCTCGGCCCTGGGGCGCTTCGTGGGCGGCGAGCCGCAGCAGGAGTGGGGTCGCCTGGCCAACGAGAACAAGCCCGTGCTGCGCACCTTCGACCGCTACGGGCACCGCATCGACGAGGTGGAGTTCCACCCGGCCTGGCACCAGCTGATGGCGATGGGCGTCGAGCACGAGCTGCACTCGCTGCCCTGGACCAGCCAGGAGCCCTTCCCTCACACGGCGCGGGCGGCCTTGTACATGACCGCGATGCAGGCCGAGGCGGGCTATGCCTGCCCCATCACGATGACCTTCGCCGTCGTCCCCGCCCTGCGTGCCCAGCCGGAGCTGGCCGCCGAATGGGAACCGCTGATCACGGCCACCCACTACGACCCGCGGCTGATCGGAGCCGGCGAGAAGGGCTGCGCGATCTCGGGGATGGCGATGACCGAGAAGCAGGGCGGCTCGGACGTGCGCGCCAACACGACCTTCGCCCGGCCGCTGAACGGCGGCGGCGCGGGGGGCGAGTACGAGCTGACCGGCCACAAGTGGTTCTGCTCGGCGCCGATGTCGGACATGTTCCTGGTCCTGGCCCAGACCGACGACGGGCTCTCCTGCTTCCTGCTGCCGCGGATCCTGCCCGACGGAAGCCGCAACGCGTTCCACATCCAACGGCTGAAGGACAAGCTGGGCAACCACTCCAACGCCTCCTCGGAGATCGAGCTGCACGGCGCCTGGGCACGGATGGTCGGCGAGCCGGGGCGCGGCGTGCCGACGATCATCGAGATGGTCGGCCACACGCGCCTGGACTGCGTGATCGGCTCGGCGGCCGGGATGCGGGTCGGCGTCGTGAACGCCCTGCACCACACCGCCCACCGCAGCGCGTTCGGCAAGCTGCTGATCGACCAGCCGCTGATGCGCAACGTCCTGGCCGACCTGTGCGTGGAGTCAGAGGCCGCCACGGCTCTGGCGATGCGCCTGGCCCGCGCCTACGACGAAGCCCGCGAGGACGTCGTATACGGATCCGACCCGCCCGAGGACACCAGCGACGCGCAGCTGCTCAAGCGCCTGGCCACGGCGGTCGGCAAGTACTGGACGTGCAAGCGCGCACCCAACCACGCGTTCGAGTCGCTGGAGTGCCTCGGCGGCGCGGGCTACGTGGAGGAGTCGGGCATGCCGCGCCTCTACCGGGAGGCGCCGCTGGCCTCGATCTGGGAGGGCTCGGGCAACGTGATGAGCCTGGACGTGCTTCGCGCCCTGACCCGCTCCCCCCGCTCGCTGGAGGTGTTCCTCGACGAGGTCGAGCTGGCCAGGGGGGCTGACGCGCGGCTGGACACGCGCGTGGCGGACCTGAAGGACCAGTTCGCCGACCCGGCCACGCTGGAGAGCCGCGCGCGTCGCGTGGTCGAGAGCATGGCGCTGTGCCTGCAGGGATCCCTGCTGGTGCGTCACGGCGACGCCGCCGTCGCCGACGCATTCTGCGCCTCGCGGCTGGCCGGCGACGGCGGTCTCGAGTACGGCACGCTGCCCGCCGGGGTGGACTTCGAGGCGATCATCTCCCGCTCGCGCCCCGAGCTCTGAGCGCCGCCGGCGGGGAGGCGGCGAAGCCGGCGGGCCCTACCATCTAGACATGCCTCCCCGTCGCCGTCAGAACTTCCAGCTGGCGCGCATATTCGGGATCCGGATCGGCGTGAGCGCGAGCTGGTTCGTCGTTCTGTTCCTGATGATCCTGTACCTGACCGAATTCTTCGATCAGATACTGACCGTCTCGAAAACGACCGTCTACCTGGTCGCCGTCGCCGGCGCGCTGGGGTACTTCGTCTCGCTGATCCTCCACGAGCTCGGGCATGCGCTCACGGCGCGCCGCCTGGGGATCGGCATCGCGGGCATCGACCTGTGGTTCTTCGGCGGCCTCTCGCAGATGCGCCGCGAGCCGGCGACCCCCGGGGAGGAGTTCAAGATCGCCGCGGCCGGACCGGCGGTGACGCTGCTGCTGTTCGCGGCGTGTGTCGGCGCCGGGATCCTCTTCAGCACGGGGCACAACTTCACCAAGGCGGCGCTGACGAGGGAAACGACGACTCCGGCGCTCGGCCTGGTCGGGTGGCTGGCGTTCGTCAACGCGGTGCTGTTCGTCTTCAACATCGTCCCCGCCTTCCCGCTCGACGGAGGCCGCATCGCCCGCGCCGTGATCTGGAGGCGGACGGGCGATCGCAACCGCGCCACCAAGTGGACCGGCCGCGCCGGCCAGGCGCTCGCGCTGGGGCTCGGCCTGCTCGGCCTGGTGGGCTTCTCGCGCAGCGGCTCCTTCCTCGACGTGCTGACCCTGGTGCTGGCGTTCTTCCTCTACCAGTCGGCCGGCGCCGCGGTCGTCCAGGGTGCGATGGGCCAGCGCATCCAGAACATCCGGGTCGCCGACATCATGGATCGCGAGCCCGTCACCATCGACGGCGAGATCAGCCTGCTGGACGCCCAGGAGCAGTACTTCCACCGTTATCGCTGGCCCTGGTTCGTGGTCGTCGATCCCTCCCGGCACTACCTGGGCGTGATCCGCGACCAGCGGGTCGAGGAGGAGATCGCAGCGGGCCGCCCGGCCCTGCCCGTCTCGGACGTGCTCGAGCAGGGCCTGCCGGTGAGCATCGGCGAAGAGGCGCCCCTGGAATCGCTGCTCGGCTCGGAAGGCCTCGGCCGGCTCGGCGCGATGGTCGCGGTGGACGCCGACGGAGTGCTGAAGGGCGTGGTGACACTCGCCCAGGTCCGCCAGGCGCTGCGGCCCGCCGCCTGACCGGCCATGCCTCGCCGGGCTGGAGACCTTTCGCGTTATAGAGTGCCGGCCGCACCTTTCCCCACGACGACCCTCAGGGAGCCATGCCAGCACACGACGTCTTGATCATCGGGGCCGGCCTCGCGGGCCAGCGAGCCGCTCTGGCCGCCGCCCAACAGGGGGCGAGCGTCGCGATCATGAGCAAGGTCCACCCCGTTCGCTCCCACTCCGTGGCGGCCGCGGGAGGGATCAACGCGGCGATCAGCGTCGACGACGACTGGCGCTCACACGCCTACGACACGGTCAAGGGCTCGGACTTCCTCGGCGATCAGGACGCGATCGAAATCATGTGCTCCGAGGCGCCCCGGGAGGTCCTGCACCTCGAGCACATCGGCGTCACCTTCCACCGCAACGACAAGGGCGAGATGGACCTGCGGGCCTTCGGCGGCGCCTCGATGAAGCGCACGGCCTACGTAGCCGACATCACCGGGCAGGCGATGCTGCACGTGCTCTACGAGCAGTTGATGAAGCACCACGAGACGGTCGAGCGCTTCGAGGAGTGGTTCACGACCTCGCTGCTGCAGGACGAGGACGGCAGCTGCTGCGGAGTCGTCGCCCGCGACGTGCGCACCGGGCGCATGGAGGCCTTCACGGCCAAGAACGTGATCCTCGCCTGCGGCGGCGCCGGGCAGGCCTACAAGCCCACCACCAACGGCCTGATCGTGACGGGCGACGGCATCGCGATGGCCTACCGCGCCGGCGCGCCGCTGATGGACATGGAGATGGTCCAGTACCACCCGACCTGCCTGGTCGAGACGGGGATCCTGATCACCGAGGGCGCGCGCGGCGAGGGCGCGCACCTGCTCAACGCCAACGGCGAACGGTTCATGGAGAAATCGGCTCCCAACAAGATGGAGCTGGCCTCCCGCGACGTCGTCTCGCGGGCCGAGCAGATCGAGATCAACGAGGGCCGCGGCGTCGGCCCGAACGGCGCCGGCATCTTCCTGGACGTCACGGTCGTGCCGCGGCGCCGCACGCTGGAGGCGCTGCGCGAGATCGTCAACCTGGGCCGGGACTTCGCAGGCGTCGACATCACGCGTGAACCGATCATGATCCGCCCCGGCCAGCACTACATCATGGGGGGCGTCAAGACCGACGTCGACGGGCGCACACCGATCCCGGGCCTCTACGCGGCCGGCGAGGTTGCCTGCGTATCGGTCCACGGCGGCAACCGGCTGGGCGCCAACTCGCTGCTGGACACCCTGATCTTCGGCCGGCGCTCCGGCGAACACGCGGCCGCCCGCGCCTCCCAGATGGGTCCCCCGAAGCTCGACACCGCCGCGCAGCTGAAACGCGACGCGGGCGAGCTGGAGGCGATCATCGCCCGGCCCCGCGACGGCCGCCGCGTCTCCGAGATCAAGAACGAGCTGGGCGAGACGATGAACCGGCACGCCGCCGTGTTCCGCGACGAGGCCGGCCTGCAGGGCGCTCTGGAGACGATCGGACGGCTCAAAGAGGAGGCCGCGAGCGCCTGGATCGACGACCGCGGCACGGTCTTCAACCAGGACGTCCTCGGCGCGGTCGAGCTCGGTTACATGGTCGACTGCGCCGAGGCGACGCTGGTCGGCGCGATCGAGCGCAAGGAGTCCCGTGGCGCCCAGTTCCGCACCGACTACCCAGAGCGCAACGACCAGGAGTGGCTCAAGCACATCGACATCACCCTCAGCGCCGACGGGGCGGGCGGGCCTCAGGTCTCCTACTCGCCGGTGACGATCACCCAGTGGCAGCCGGAGGAGCGGAAATATTGATGGGGCGCGCAATCCAAGTTCACGATCAGAGAAAGCAGGCAAGCCGCTGATGGCTGAAGCGCACGACAGGCCGCCCGAGACGTTCACGCTCAGGCTGCGGCGCTACGACCCCGAGTCGGGCGACGCCCCCTACTGGGACGAGCACACGATCGAGCTCGAGCCACACCGCTCGGTGCTCGAGGCCGTGCTGCAGGCGCGCGACCGGTTCGACGGCTCGATCGGCATCCGCTGCTCCTGCCGGCAGGCGATCTGCGGCTCGTGCGGGGTGCGGGTCAACGGCGAACCGGCGCTGGCGTGCCACACCCACCTCGACGCCGCCCGCGAGAGCGCGACCGACGGCGTGATCGAGATCGAGCCGATGGGCAACATGCCCGTGATCAAGGACCTGATCGTGGACATGGACTCGGTCCACTGGAAGAAGATCCAGCGGGTCACGCCGTGGCTGCTGGCCAAGCAGCCCGTGCCGGAGCGCGAGTACATCGTCCCCAAAGAGTCGATGGTCGACGTGACCCAGACGATGGCCTGCATCCAGTGCGGCGCCTGCGTCTCGGATTGCCTGGCGATGGAGGTCGACCCGGGCTTCATCGGCCCCGCGGCGCTGGCCAAGGCCTACCGCTTCGTGGGCGACCCCCGCGACGCCGAGCAGCGCGAGCGGCTGTACGACCTGGCGCAGGACCCCCAGGGCATCTTCGACTGCACCCACTGCTTCAAGTGCGTCGAGGCCTGCCCCAAGGACGTCAACCCGATGGGCCAGATCATGCGCCTGCGCCGGATCGCGATCTCCGACCAGCACATCGTCGATCACAACAACGGCGAGCGCCACGAGGCGGCGTTCACGACGCTGATCAAGGACAACGGGCTGCTGTGGGAGGCCGAGCTGCTGCCGCGCTCCTACGGCGGCGACTCCTGGTTCGGCAAATTCCATCCCGCCGCGGCGAAAGAGCTGGTGAGCTCGCTGCCGGCGATCGTCAAGGCGCTGCTGCGCGGCAAGGTGACGCCGATGGGCGCGCTGAAACCGCACAGGATCCCCAGCGCCGACCTGAAGGCGGTGCAGGCGATCTACGACCGCGTCGAGAGCCGCCAGGACCGCTACGAGCTGAACCTCTACATCGTCGGCGAGGACGTGCAGCCGGTGACCGAGGTTCCCGTCGTCGCGGGCGTCGTCGCGGACGTCCCGCTCGACCCGCCGTCGGCGGTGGCGCAGGAGGACCAGGCGCCCGCGGCGGGAGCCCCGGAGCCCGAGGGGGCCGTGGATGCCGAGGAGATCGGCCCCGACGCCGACGGGCCCGGCACGCAAGAGACACCCGAAGGGAGCGAGAGCTGATGAAGGTCGCCTACTGGCCCGGCTGCGTCAGCCGCGGCTTCACCCCGGAGCTGCACGGATCGATGGCCAAGGTCGCGCCGCTGCTGGACATCGAGCTGGTCGAGCTCGACCGCGCCTGCTGCACCGGCGCGGGCGTGATCGCCGAGCACAACCAGGAGCTGGCCGACACGCTCAACGCCCGCACCTTCGCGCTCGCCCAGCAGGTGCAGGGGGCGGAGATGATGATGAACATCTGCTCGACGTGCCAGGGCGCCCAGAGCGAGTGCCAGGAACGCCTGGACGCGAGCGCCGAGTACCGCGATCACGTCAACGAGACGCTGGCCCCCGAGGGCCTGAGCTACGAGAAGGGCCTGACCAACAAGAACTTCCTCTGGCTGCTGGTGGAGGAGATCGGGCTGGACGCGCTGCGGGCCAAAGTCAGGCGCCCGCTGACGAACCTCAAGGTGGGGCCCTTCTACGGCTGCTACATCGTCCGGCCCCGCAAGCGGCTGGGGATCGACTCCGAGCACCAGCGCGACAACTACCTGCACGAGGTGATCGACGCCCTGGGCGGCACCGTGATCGACTACGCAGGCATGCGCAAGTGCTGCGGCTTCCCGATCATCACGATGAACAAGGAGGCCTCGCTCAAGCAGGCCGGCCGTCACCTCGGCGACGCGGTCGACGCGAACGCCGACTGCCTGGTGACGCCCTGCCCGCTCTGCCACCTGAACCTCGACCTCCAGCAGCCGCTGGCCGAAGGGGTGGTGGCGCGCGAGCTGAACATGCCCGTCCTTCACCTGCCCCAGCTGGTCGGCCTGGCCCTGGGCCTCGATCCGAAGGAGCTGGGCTTGAACCGCCACGTCGTGCGGCCCGACCTCGGTGATCGACTGGACGACGTCGGTCGTGGGCGCCGCGGCGGCCTAGCTGCGACGGCGCCCTCCCTTCGTCTCGTCGAGGAGCTCCGGGCGCGCGAGCCGGGAGTCGGGGCGGTCGGCCTCTAGGCTACGGGCGTGCGGATCCTCACCGTCGTCGGAAACCGGCCCCAGTTCATCAAGGCCGCCGCGATCTCCGGTCCGCTGCGGGAGTCCCACGACGAGCTGCTCGTCCACACCGGCCAGCACCACGACGACTCGCTCTCGGAGATCTTCTTCGCCGAGCTGGGGCTGGCACGCCCCGACCGCGAGCTGGGGATCGCGGGCGGGACGAACACCTCCCAGACCGCCCGCATGCTGGGCGGGCTCGAGCCGCTGCTGGCCGCGGAGCGACCCGAGGCGGTGCTGGTCTACGGCGACACCAACTCGACGCTGGCCGGGGCGCTGGCCGGCGCGCAGGCCGGGATCCCGCTGATCCACGTCGAGGCGGGAATGCGCTCGTTCGACCGCGCGATGCCAGAGGAGCTGAACAGGGTGCTGACCGACCACGCCTCGCGGCTGCTGCTGTGCTCGTCGCAGAGCGCCCTGGAGAACCTGCGCCGGGAGTCCGTCGCGGGAGAGGCGGTGCTCGTCGGCGACGTGATGGTCGACGTCGCCATGCGCTGGCAGCCCGCCGCGAGGGAGCGCCACGAGGTGCCCCGTGCCCACGGCCTCGAGCCCGGCTCCTACCTGCTGGCGACGGCCCACCGCGCGGGCAACGTCGACGACCCCCACCGCCTGGCGGCACTGGTCGAGCTGCTGGCCGCGATGCCCGGGCCGGTGCTGCTGGCGCTGCACCCCCGCACGCGGGTGCGCCTCTCGGAGTTCGAGCTGAACGACGCGCTCGACGCCATCCCGGGACTGGTGGTGACCGGGCCGCTGGGCTACTCGGAGTTCACCGCCCTGCTCTGCCAGGCGCGGGCGGTGCTGACCGACTCGGGCGGCGTCCAGAAGGAGGCGTACCTTGCCGGGGTGCCCTGCGTGACGCTGCGAGCCAACACCGAGTGGATCGAGACGGTGCAGGCGGGCTGGAACACGTTGGTCGACCTCGACCCCGCAGCCGCGCTCGCGGCACTCGAGCGCAGGGCGCCACAGGAGCGTCCCGCCCTCTACGGCGACGGGCAGGCCGCCACGCGGAGCGTCGCGGCGATCGGCGGGCTGGCCGCGCGGATCGACAGCGGCGCATTCGCATGAGCGGCCCGGAGACGCCCGTCCGGGTCGGGGTTGTCGGCCTCGGCTACTGGGGCCCGAACCTCGCCCGCAACCTGGCCGCGATCCCGGGCGTCGAGCTGGCCTGGCTCTGCGACGCCTCCCAACAGGCGCGCGAGCGGCTCGCCCCCTCGTTCCCCGGCGCGCGGTGCACCGGCGAGATCCAGGAGCTGCTCGACGACCCGAGCCTCGACGCGGTCGTGTTGAGCACACCTGTGCCGACCCACGCCGAGCTGGCCGTGGCGGTCGCCCAGGCGGGCAAGCACTGCTTCGTCGAGAAGCCGCTCGCCACCAGCAGCGCCGACGCGCAGCGGGCTGTCGAGGCCGCCGAGCGGGCCGGGCGGATCCTGATGGTCGGCCACCTGCTCGAGTACCACCCCGCCGTCGCCCGCCTGCGGGAGATGATCGACGCCGAGGAGCTGGGCGGGCTCTACTACATCTATGGAAACCGCCTGAACCTGGGCAAGCTGCGGGCCGACGAGAACGCCCTCTGGAGCCTCGGCGCCCACGACGTCTCGGTCGCCCTGCACCTCGTCGGCGAGGAGCCCGTCGAGTGCGTCGCCCAGGGCGCCTCCTACGTTCGAGCCCCGATCCAGGACGTGGTGTTCTGCTACCTGCGCTTTCCCTCCGGCGTCGTCGCGCACCTGCACCTCTCCTGGCTCGATCCCCACAAGGAGCGGCGCATCACGGTCGTCGGCTCCCGCCGGATGGCGACCTTCGACGACATGCTGATCGAGGGCAAGCTGACCCTCTACGACAAGGGCTTCGACGAGGACACCAGCTCCTGGGGCGAGTACATCGCCCGCTCCGGCGACACCTTCTCGCCGCAGATTCCCAACCGCGAGCCGCTGCGGATCGAGTGCGAGCACTTCATCCAGTGCATCAGAACCGGCGCGACCCCTCGCTCGGACGGACAGAGCGGCCTGCGCGTGGTGCGGGTGCTGGAGGCGCTGCAGCGCTCGCTCGACGAGTCCCAGCCGCCGGGATCGGCGTGAAGCTCGGAACACTGCCGGGGGTCGTGGGACGCCGCTGCAAGCCCGGCCCGCCGGTGTCGCGCGGGAGCGCTCAGGCGACCCTGGCGTGCGAGCCACGGCGCTCGGCGCCGTCGAAGCTCTTGCCCTCGCGCCGGTCACGGCGCAGGACTGGGCCCCATCTTCCTCCCACCAGGCGCAGCACGTAGGCGTCCCGGGACTTGCTGTAGCGCAGAACCGGGCGACCCATCATCAACAGGGGTCGTGACACGTAGCGCCGAGGCCTCTTTACGGTACGCATGACTCCTTCGTCCTTGAAAAAGCGGTGGTGGAACGTCCCAGCCTTGTGCAGGGATTGTTACAGATGTGGGGAGCTCGTCGCGAACGGGAAGCTATGAGCGGTACCGGAAGCTCCCGGGGTCCGCTGAGCGCCGAACGCGTCCTGCCGTCAGCCGGCCCGGAAGGGCTGCTCGACGGCGACGGTGCCCTCGCCTGAGAGCTCGAAGGCGCTGTGCAGGGCCTGGACGGCCGACTCGACGCGGTCGCGCTCGATCACGCAGGAGATCTTGATCGGCGAGGTCGAGATCATCTCGATGTTCACGCCCTCGCCCGCCAGGACGCCGAAGACCTTGGCGGCCACGCCGGGGTGCGAGCGCATGCCCGCGCCGACGATGGAGACCTTGCCGATGTCCTCGCTGGCCGCCATCTCGCCGAAGGCCTCACCTGTCAGCGGCTCGAGCGCCGCCGCCGCCTTGCGCAGGTCGTCGCGGGGAACCGTGAACGAGATCTCCGCCAGCCCACCCGCGGCGACGGGCTCGTTCTGGACGATCATGTCGACGTTGATGTTGGCCGCCGCGAGCGCGTCGAAGATCCGGGCCGCCGCGCCGGGGGCGTCGGGGACGCCTGTGAGCGTCACCCGCGCCTCCTGGACGCTGTGGGTCACGGCGGTGATCAGGGGCTGCTCCATCATTTCTCCTTCTGCCAGCACAACCGTACCTGGCTCGGCGTTGAACGAGGACCGGCAGTGGATCCGCACGCCGTGGTTGCGGGCGTACTCCACCGAGCGCAGCTGCAGGACCCCGGCGCCCGAGGCGGCCATCTCGAGCATCTCCTCGAAGGAGACCCTCTCCAGCTTGCGCGCGTCCGGGACGATCCGGGGGTCGGCCGTGTAGACGCCGTCCACGTCGGTGTAGATCTCGCAGACCTCCGCACCCAGCGCCGCCGCGACGGCGACCGCACTCGTGTCCGAGCCGCCGCGGCCCAGCGTCGTCACGTTGCGGGCGTTCTGGGAGACCCCTTGAAAGCCGGCCACCAGGACGATCTGGTCCTCCTCGAGCGCCGCCCTGATGCGCTCCGCCCGCACGTCCAGGATCAGCGCCTTGGTGTGCGACTCGTCCGTGACGATCCCCGCCTGGGAGCCCGTCAGCGAGATCGCCCTGTGCCCCAGGTCGTGGATCGCCATCGCGCACAGCGCGCACGAGATCCGCTCGCCCGAGGAGAGCAGCATGTCCATCTCGCGCGGCGAGGGGTCCGGCGAGACCTCCTCGGCCATGGCGATCAGCTCGTCGGTCGTCTTGCCCCGTGCCGAGAGCACGGCCACGACCGAGTGGCCGGCTTCGCGCTTCTCCACGATGCGCCGCGCGGCGCGCTTGATTCGCTCCGCATCGGCGACCGACGTGCCGCCGAACTTCATACAGATCAGGCCTGGCATCTGAGTGCAGGATATTGGGCCGCCTCAGCCGGGCGGTCAACAGCCCGTTGCGTCGGCCGGACGGCCTCCCGGATGTCCCTACAACGCCCGGCGGCCCGCGAAGGCCTTGCCCAGCGTCACCTCGTCGGCGTACTCCAGGTCCGAGCCGACCGGCAGCCCGCTGGCCAGCCGCGTGACCTTCACCTCGGGTGCGATCCGCCGCAGCTCCTCGGCGATGTGCAGGGCCGTCGCTTCGCCCGTCGTCGTCGGGTTCGTCGCGAGCACGACCTCTCGCAGCGGCGTTGCGTCCTGGCCTCCCTGCCGCACCCTGGTGAACAGCTCCGCGATCTTCAGGTCCTCCGGGTCGATGCCGTCGATCGGCGAGAGCGCGCCGCCGAGCACGTGGTAGACGCCGTGGTACTCGTGGGTCCGCTCCATCGGGATCACGTCGCTCGGCTCCTCCACCACGCACACCAGGCCGTGGTCGCGGCGGGTGTCCTGGCAGATGCGGCAGCGGGTCTCGTCGGTCAGGTTGAAGCAGATCTCGCAGAGCCCGATCTTCTCCTTGACCTCGACGATCGCCTCGGCCAGCGCCGTGGCGTCCTCCGGCGAGGCGCGCAGCAGGTGGAAGGCCAGCCGCTGGGCGGTCCGGTTGCCGATCCCGGGAAGCTTCGAGAGCTCCGTGACCAGCCGCTGGACCGGCGGAGCGTGGCCCGTGCTCACAGCCCCGGCAGGCCGAGCCCGCCCGGCCCCCCGCCCATTCCGCCCAGGTCGAGGCCGGCCGTGGCGCCGCCCATCTTGCGCTCTGCCAGCTCCTGGGCCTTGCGCAGAGCCTCGTTGACGGCCGCCAGCACCATGTCCGAAAGGATCTCCACGTCTTCGGGGTCGACCGCCGCAGGGTCGATCCTCACCTCGCGGACCTGCAGGTCGCCGCTGATCCTGACCGTCACCATGCCGCCGCCTGCCGACGCCTCGACGACCTCGTTCTTCAACTCCTCCTGGGCGGCCTCCATGTCCTTCTGCATCTTCTGGACCTGCTGCATCATCTGCTGCATGTTCGGCATGCGGGGCTGCTTGGGCATCAGGCGCCTTTCTCGTTGCTCGTGACCGTCTCCGTCCCTCCGGTGGCCTCCTCGCCGGCCTGCCCCTCGGCAGGGATCTCCTCGGCGTCGAACTCCTCCATGAACCTGGCCAGCCAGCGCTCCTCGCTCTGCTCGCGCTGCTCCGGCGCGGCCGGGGCCGCCTCCAGGTCCTCGCGGAGCTCGTAGAGCAGCTGCCAGCGAGCGCCAGTCTGGATCCTCAGCGCCTCGGCGACCGTCATGCGGTTGGCCGGGTCCTCCGCCTTCTTCTTCAGGAACGTCGAGGAGAAGGCCAGCGTCAGCGCCCGACCGTCCAGCTCGACCGGACGCGCCTCGGCGAGCAGCGCGCCCAGCAGGGCGTTCTCCGCGCGCACCACATCCAGCACCCCCGGCCACAGCGAGCTGACCGTCTCGAGGCTCCAGTCCACCGCGGCATCGCCCGCAGGGGCACCGGGGGCGGCCTCGGCCGTGGCGAACGGCTCGCTCGCGGCCATCGCAGCGCCCGCCGCCGTCGCCGGCTGGGAGGCCGAACGCTGCGCGGGCGCCTCCCGGGGCTCGGCCGGAGGGCCGGTGCCGAGGTTCCTCTGCTGCGCCGCGAGGTCGTGCACGCCGTTGTGTGCGGACGGCTCTTCCTCGCCGGCGCGGTCTTCCCGCTGAGTCTGAGCGGCGGCGTTCGCGGCACCGGGTTCGGGTGACTGCGCTGGCGCGGCGGAGCCCTCACCGGACCGGGGCCGCTGAACCGGTGCGGGCAGCTCACGCTGGGCGGCGAGGGCCGACACCGCGCCCCGGTCCGCTTCCAGGCGCTCGATCCGCGCCAGCAGCCCCCGCAGGGAGCTGTCCACCTCGGGACGGGAGGCCTTGACCAGCGCCAGCTCGAGGCGCGTGCGGGGGTCCGCGCCGGCGCGGATCGCCTCCATCGCCTCGCCCAGCAGCTCCAGCAACCTCACCACCGTCACGTGCGCAACCGCCGCCGCCTGCTCGGCAAGGGCCGCGTCGGCCTCCGGGGTCAGCGACAGCTCCGCCGGAACCTCGCCGAGGGTCTGCACGATCAGCAGCTCCCGCAGGCGCACCTCCAGGTCGGACGCGAAGGAGGCCGCGTCGCGGCCCTGCTCGGAGCAGCGCTCGAGCGCCTGGAGCGCGCCCCGGGCGTCCCCTGCGGCGACCGCGTCGATCGCCGCGGCCAGCAGGCCCGCGTCGGCCACGCCCAGCACGGCCAGCACGTCATCGAGGGAGATCTCCGGCCCGCTGTAGGTGACCAGCTGCTCCAGTGTTCCCAGCGCGTCGCGGAAGCTGCCCGTCGCCGAGCGGGCGATCGCCGCCACCGCCGGGGCGGGAACCTCGATCGACTCCGCCTGGGCGCTGCGACGAAGGACACTCGCGATCTGCTCGACCGTGGGGCGGTGGAAATCGAAGCGGTGGCAGCGGTCTATCACCGTCGGGGGCACCTTGTTCGCCTCGGTCGTCGCCAGCACGAAGACGGTGTTCGGGGGCGGCTCCTCCAGCGTCTTCAGGAAGGCGTTCCACGCTGCAGTCGAGAGCATGTGGGCCTCGTCCAGGATGTAGACCTTGCGACGCCCCGACACGGGAGCGTAGGCGACGCTCTCGCGCAGCTCGCGGATGTCGTCGACCGAGTTGTTCGACGCGGCGTCCATCTCGATCACGTCGAGCGAGGTGGCCCTGGCGATCGACAGACACGAGTCGCACACGCCGCAGGGCTCCGTCGTCGGGCCCCGCTCGCAGTTCAGGCAGGCCGCCAGGATCTTCGCCATCGAGGTCTTGCCCGTTCCCCGGGAGCCGACGAACAGGTAGGCGTGGTGGACCTTGTCGCGCTGCACCGCGTTGCGCAGCGTCCTGACCACCGGCTCCTGGCCGACAACCTCGGCGAACGTCCGCGGCCGGTGCCTGCGGTACAGGGAGGCCTCCTGCTCGCCTGGCGCCTTCCGCTGCTGTTGCTGCTCCTCTGCCGACACCGTTGGCTGAGTCTACCCACGGCGCGAGGCGGGCTCGAAGGCGGATAGCGTCCGCTGCGTGAAGACCCCGATCACCCGCCTGCGCGGCCCTCTGCGCGCCCTGCTGGCGATCGTCCTCGGGGCGGTCCTGCTGCGCCTCATCGCCGGCGTCGCCTTCGCCAACTACGACACGCTCTACGCCCTGGCCTGGGGGGGGCAGCTGGCACAGGCGGAAACGCCGGCCTACCACGTGCCCATCGCCCCCACCCCGCATCCGCTGCTGGAGCTGCTCGGGGTGATCCTCCACCCGCTCTCCCCCCACGCCGAGATCGAGGTCGTCGTGGCGCTCGCCTTCCTGGCCCTCTCCGCCTGCGGCTGGGTGATCTTCCGCCTCGGGCAGGCCTGGTTCGGGACGGCCGCGGGGGTGCTTGCCGCGCTGATCTTCCTGACCCGCGTTCCCGTCCTCTCCTGGGGCGTGCGGGCGTACCTCGACGTCCCCTATCTGCTGGCCGTGCTGGGGGCGCTCCTGATCGAGACCCGCAAGCCCCGGGCGGGAGCGCCCGTGCTGGTCCTGCTCGCGCTCGCCGGGCTGCTGCGGCCCGAGGCCTGGGTCTTCTCGGGCCTCTACTGGCTCTACCTGCTCGGCCTGCTGCCCGCCTGGCTGCGGGCCCGGTTGCCCGCCGGGGAGCCCGTCCGCGACCGGGGCGAGGTGATCCGCCTGACCCTGCTGGCGGGCGCCGGACCGCTGATCTGGGTCGGCAGCGACCTGCTGATCACGGGCAGGCCGCTCTGGTCGCTGACCAACACCAGGCACACCGCCTCGGCGCTCGACCGCAAGACGGGGATCGCCAACGTTCCCCTCTACGTCCCCAAACGGATCGGCGAGGTCCTGCAGGCCGCCGCGCTGGCCGGCGCGGCCATCGGCGGGATCCTGGCGCTGCTGTGGCTGCCCCGGCGAGCACTACCCGGTGCGGCAGCGGGCGTGCTCGCGGTCCTGATCTTCGCCGTCTTCGCCACGATCGGACTCCCCATAGACACCCGCTACGCCTTCCTTGCGGCCGCGATCCTGTGCATCTTCTGCGGGGCTGCGGTGTTCGGCTGGACCTGCCTGCCCCAGGCCGACCGCCGGCGTGGGCCGTGGATGGCGCTCGGCGGGCTCGTGCTGCTGGGCCTGCTCGCCACCGCGCCGTCCCAGTTCAAAACGGCCCACAGGGAACTCGACAAACTCGCCCGCCAGGAGCAGATCGAAGGCGACCTCGTCGCCCTGGCCGGGAGCCACGCCATCAACCTCGCCTGCGGGCCGGTCGGCGTGCCCAACCACGCGCCCATCCCCCTGCTCGCCCTCTACCTGCGCACCAGCCCGGCCCGGATCCGAAGCGCCCAGGTCGGTCACATCGAGCAGGGCGTCTACGTCGACCCCGCGACGGCCGAGGTCGAAGAGGACTACATCCTCGACACCCACGACCCGCACGAGGCGGTCAGCGTGCCGGCGCTGTTCACGCGATCGGCGGCCAACAGGTCGTGGGTCGTCTACAGGCGCTGCCCCTGAGGCGGGTGCGCCCGGGCGGCCCGGGGCGCGAGCGCCGCCATCGGCCCGGGCGCCGTGACCGAGCAGCCAAGCAGCGGACCGTGCACCCCTCGTCGAGGTCGCGCCTGCCGGACGCCTTACACCGTTCACGGCTCCGGCCCGGGAGCTCCCGCTGCGCCTGCCGGACATCGCTTAAGGCTGCTTCCTTCCGGACCTGACCTGATTCGCAAGCCGACACCGCGCGGGACCCGGACCATCGACGCCCCGAACGGCGGGGCGAACCGGAGCGGAGCCCCTCGGAGGGGGATTCAGCCCCGCTAGAGCGGATTGCGGATACAGGGCACCGCTACCTCCCCGCCTAGCACGGTCCGCTGCCGATCCTAGCGCCAGCGCGCGCCCGGCGCGCGGGGCGGGCGGCCTGCCCGCGTGGAACCCGAGCACGCCAGCAGGACGTTCAGGTAGGCTGCCCGACCGTGAACTACTTCAGATACGCCAACTCCCCCCGTCCGCAGGCAACTTCGCGCCTGCGCTCCCGCGCCCTGGCCGCCCTCGCACTGCTGGGCGCCGGGCTGCTCATCGCCGGCTGCGGCAGCTCCGGTGAAACGGGCACCATCACGATCGGCAACGAGAGCAAAGCCGACAACAGCCTGATCGGCGCGGTCAACCCCGAAATCCCCAAGACGCCGACCGCCGGGCCGCTGGCCACCAAGCCGACCATCGCCCCCGGCACACCGCCTCCGCCCAGCAAGACCGTGACGAAGGACCTCGTCGTCGGCACGGGCCCCGAAGCCAAGAAGGGCGCGACGGTGTACGTGAACTACGTCGGCGCCGACTTCAAGACGGGCAAGGAATTCGACTCGTCCTGGAAGCGCAACGAACCCTTCCTCTTCGTCGTCGGCACGGGCGAGGTCATCAAGGGCTGGGACGAAGGCGTCGTCGGCATGAAAGTCGGCGGCCGGCGCGAACTGATCATCCCCGGCTCCGAAGCGTATGGGTCGAAAGGCCAGCCCGAAATCCCGCCCAACGAAGCGCTGATCTTCATCGTCGACCTGCTCAAGGTCAAGGGGGCCTGAGCGCCGGGTTGAGCGGGGCGTTCGCCGTGCTGCCCCGCGCGGTCCTCAGAGCGGCGCTGCCACTGCTGGGCGGCGCCGCAGTGCTCCTCGCCGGCTGCGGGTCGGGGACCAAAGCTACGCCCGCCGGGAAGCAGCTGCAGCGCGAATACCTCGTCGCCGTCGCCCATCAGCTCGCCGCCTCCCAGCCCGAAGTCGACGCGGAGGTGGCCGCGACCATGGCCGCGTGGCCATACGTCCTGCATGGGCTGCCCCCCCATCCCGGGATCCTGGCGCAGACCGCGATCGCCAAGGCCGCCAGGGTGTCCGAATCGCTGAAGCTTCCGGCCCTCTTCGAGGAAAAGCGGGCCGAGAGCATCACCGGCCCGGGCAACCCGATCGCCAACGACTTCCGTGTCTTCGACAAGCTCTCGCGGATCGGCTGGCAGATGATCCAGTACGCCGTCGAACAGCTCCGCACCGGGACGCCCGCCGCCGCCCGCTTCGCCGCGGCCACCTCCCCCCTGTACATCGACTCCGTCTATGACGCCCACTTCGGGCTCGCCCAGATCGGCAAGAACCTCCTCAAGGGCTACGAACAGCTCGAGGGGCCCGAAGAATTCCACGGCACCCTCACCCAGGCCGAAGTGAACCGGCTGGCCCTCCTCTACTCCGAGACGAGATACCGCCTGAACCCGCGCCCCACCGTGAAGCTCGGGTCGTGAGAGGGTGAGCAGGTGAACGCCTTCGTCGCCGCCGGGGCCGGCTTCCTGGCGGCCGTGCTGTGGTTCGACCTGATGTTCGACGTGCAGGCCGCCCGACACGGGCCCGGCGCCGCCGGCGGGCAGGGCGACGAGCTGCCCGAGCCCGTGCTCGCCTCGATCGCCGGCTACTACGCCCGTGTGACGACCGCCGCCCGGCCGATGAACCGGCTGATCGCCCTGACCATGCTGGCCACCCTGGCCGCGATCGTCGTCGAGATCGCCAAAGGCGAAAGCGAAGCGTGGGTGGGATGGGTGTCGCTGGCCCTCGCCCTGGCGCCGATCCTGCTGGCCGGGCTGCGGACAGTCCCGACCGCCGTGAGGCTGGGCACCCGGCGCGACCCACCCGCAGTGCAGAGCGAGCTCGCCCGGGCCGCGCTCGCCCAGCACGTCTTCTGCTTCATCTGCATCGCCTGCCTGATAGCCGTTCAGCTGATCTTCGGCTGACTCTCGGCCTCGGCATGACGCACGGGGGTGCTGCCTCGGCGGCAACGGGCAGCGCGATCCGCACTGAGACACGGCTGAGCCCACCGGCGGCGCTCCAGCCCAATAGAATCGGGCGCCCAGGGCGCGTAGCTCAGTGGGAGAGCGCTCGCTTCACACGCGAAAAATCGTGCTTCGGCGTGCTTCGCTCAGCCCGCTACAGCCTGCAATGACGGGGCCTCGGAGCCAGCCTGCCCAGCCTTGCTGCGGTCTGTCGCTTCCACAGCGCTTCCATAGAGGGCCGCGATACGTGCCCGCCGCTCATCGCTCCGGTTCGCCGCATCGAAGGCGTGGACGTAGATGCGCTGCGTCGTCGTGATGTCGCGGTGGCCGAGGCGAGCAGACACGGACTCAATGTCCCAGCCGTCCGCAATCAATCGGGAGGCATGACTATGGCGGAGGTCATGGAAAGTCGGCGCGGGGTCGAGCTTGGCCTTCGCCGCCGCCCGGGCAAGCACGCGCCCGGCAATGTTCCGGTGATCGTGCCCCTGTCCCGTGCTTCGCACGAACACCAGCGCCCCGGGCGACGTGTCCTCGGCCGCGAGTTGATGTTCGCCTAGCGCCTTCGCCAGCGCCGGGGATACCTCCAAGGTGCGACACGACCGCGTGGTCTTCAGCGGCACGCGCTCGCCGTGGCGGTCAAGCTGCGCCGCGAAGGTGATCGCCTGCCGCTTCACGTCGATGTCCTCCCAGGCCAGCCCTAGCGCCTCTCCGAGCCTGCATCCCGTCTCGGCGGCAACGCGGAAGATGAGCCGGTGCCGAGCATCGACGGCACTCAGGAGCTTGCCCAGGTCCGCCGGGGTGAGGATGCACTTGGGTTTCTCGTCGCCGCCCCTCGGCCGCTCGAAGGCGTCAAGCTGAGCGACGGGGTTGGGAGTCGTCACGCCGAGGTGCCGGATCGAGTACCGGAACACGGCCGAGAGGACGGTGAGGTGCCCCCGGATCGTCCATGCCCTGAGCGCGTCCTTGCTGGCGACGTAGGCGGCGACCTCGGCCGGGGTGATCGTGGACATGCGCCGATTGCCGAAGGCCGGGAGGAGGTGCTTCAGCGCCGCTCCGTAGGCACTCTGGGTCGCGGGCCTCATCCGGGACACGCGGTCCCGCTGCCACGCCTCAGCGGCCATCCTGAAGGTGAGGCGAGGGTTGACCTGCGCAGCGCCGCTGGATCGCCTGGCGTGCTCCTGGGCAAGCGCCTCCCGCGCCGCCTTCACGCCCTCCCGCTCCACGATCTTCCAGCGTTGCTTCCCCCCGGCGTCGCGCCAGCCGATTTCGTGTCGCTCATCGGGGCGCTTGTAGATGCCCGGCTCGACACGGACCCTGCGGGCGACGGTAGCGTTGCTCATTGTCTAGACCTCCTGTTAGGTCTGGGCCATGCCCCCGGCGATTGCACTCGCGCGGGGGCGCTTTCGAGCAAGCCTAGTGTCCTTCCCGCCACCTGTCCAGAGCACTGCGCTTGAAGTAGAGCTTGCCCCCTGCCACGTCCTGCTCGAACGGGATCGGGCGCCGGGGGTCGGGTTCGGCGGTCAGCTTGTGGATCGTGGACACCGGCACCGCGAGATAGTCGGCGGCTTCGCGTGCGTTCATCCAGCGGTCGTCGTCGCGGACCTCGACTAGCTCGGCGGCACGGGCAGCAATCTGCTCGACCAACTCCGGGGGGAACTCCACTGTCATCGTCGCGCCCACGGTGACCAAACTAGGGGCGCCGACGGTGGACCCCCGGCGCCCGGAGGGTCCACCGTGTGCGCGAGGAAGATGTGCGAATGGGACATAGCAACACGACGGCCCCTCAGAAGGACACCGAGGCGCCGAGCGCAGACAATCGAGGGAGAGGTCTACCTCCAATCGACGTCTACTGCTCCGAGTGCGACCGGGACCCCGGTTTTCGGTGCCGTCGTCAACATGAACTCCCCGACGGCTTCCACGCCGCCCGCATTGCGCGGGCACGCGGCAAGCTCCTCCCCCCGCGCAGGGAATGGGAGGTCAGCCCGAAGCGTCGGCGTCGTGTTCCATCGCGGGAACATTCGACAGCGAGCAGGATCAATGGTCCGGCCGTCCACCTGCCGCTGTCACCCTCCGACCCTCACTAGGTAGCCATCGCCCCGGTTCGAGTCCGGGGGTGGGTCTTCTGCATCAAACTCGGACCCCGCCTCTGGGCGGCCATACGGTCCGGCGCGGACCACGCGAGTATCGCCCCGTGGGGTCCCGGCCAGCGTCGCCGCATTGACGGCGCGAAGGGACATTTGTGGGCTTGGAGTGGCTTCCAAGGACAGGGATTCGATCAGGTAGGGGTGACCCCCGAGAACTCGCCTGCACGGCGAAGCGACTTTTTCAGGCGCTTTCCCTAATAGGGGAGATGTCTCCTGCACGCTTCTGAATCAGAAGCATGACCGTGAGCAACACGATCCTGGACAAGGGAGAGGCGATGGCCCGATCATCCACTGTCCCGGACCGAACAGCAAGAAGCCGCCGAGCCGATCCACGCGTTCGACGGCCTCCCGCTACCTAGTCGAGCGAAACCCTACGTCAGCGCGTCACCGTCGATCCTGCCGACGACGACCTTCCCTTCTGCTTTCGCCACGTCTTCCATCCACGACAGGCAACGCTCTCGCGCCCGCTCGGGGAAGGGATCGCCGGGGCGCCACGGCTCCGACGGCTCGTCATTCTCGCGCTGAACAACCTCCACACTGCCCCCTTCTCGTTGTTGACGAGCGCCAACCTAACGGCCGGGACGATGACTGTCCTGTCCTATTCGGTCGTACACATCGCCCAGGGCGCGACCTGGGAGAAACGCGACTAGCCGCGTTTTTCTTTGATGATCGTTTTCGGCCGCTGCGGGGGCAGACTAGGACTCGGCTGCGGCTGAGGCTGGGGAGGCTGTGGCATCGAGTCGAGTCTAGCCCGGGTGAGCAATCGCCAACAGCCAGAAGACAATGGACGCGCAGAGCGCCACGCAGGCGAGCCGAAACGCCCAAAACCGACGATCCATTTTCGCTTCGTTGGCGATGCGCGCCCAGGCTCCCTCAATAGCCATTGATTCGTGCATGTAGTCGAGGGGTAGGTCGGCCGTCGCGTAGTCATCGACAAGCGCCTTCGCGTCCTGCGTGAAGCCCCACCCCGACCCCGGCAACAACACGCCGATGGCGAGCGCGATTACCGCTCCGTAGGCAATGACCGCTGCCAGCCGCCAGTCGGCAATCGAGTGGTGTTCTTTGGTGAACGCCTGGGCGCCCAGGAACGCGGACGCGACCGATGCAGCGCTGAGCACGACGCCGGTCCGGCTGCGCAGCTCGTCAAGGACGCGGCTCTGCACGCTGAGCGCCCGCACCGACTCCTCGTAGGCGAGTCTCAGGCGAGGGTCCGGCTCCGTGCTCTGCGGCGTTGACATCGCGGCGGGGATCATCCCCGGCAGCGCGGACGTCCGGCCCAGCCATTGACCACAGGTGACCCCCACCCCCCTCAGTACCTAACGCCCGAGCAGATGAATGTCCTGTCCTACTCGGTCCTACACATTGACTAGCGCGTGCCGATGCGCAGGTAGCCGGTGGCGCCGTCCCGGGCAGCTTCAACGATCAATGAGTCGCGCCGGTAGCCGCTCATCCCGTGCGGAACGATGTTGACGACCGGCAGGCGTTCGCCCAGCAGGACCGCAAGCTGCTCCACGAACTCGGCCGTCTCGCCGTCGTACTCGTAGTGGATGGCGACGGAACTGGCGCCCCCGTGGCGAAGCAGGCGCGCTACCTCGTCGGCCAGCTCGGGCGTCGCCACCCGGTCGGCCTTCCCGACGTTGACGATGTTGTCTCCGAAGACGTTGCGCTGGTTGATGTCCACGGCCTAGCCGATCCCGAAGATGAAGTGCAGCAGCAACCCCGCGACCACGCTGGCGACGACGCCCTTGGTGAATGCCCACCGCTCGCCCGAGGTGCGCCCCACGACACGCCCGGCGAGGTTGCTCCCGAAGACATTGCGCTGGTTGATGTCGCCCACGCCGTCACGCTACAGGCCGCCAGCGATGGCAATCCCTCTAGACACCCACCCCCCCATCAGTAGAGGGCCGCGCGAGTACGCCTGGGGGGCCGATGATTATGTTCTGTACGCTTCAGGGGGTGTTCGCGCCCTCCGCGCGCACCGCCACAAGCGGCTGAGATTGCCGCCCGCGCGCACGAATCGGGCCGGATTGACCGCGCCCTGAACACCAGCTCAACAGGAGGGCCGATGCCTGACCAGGCCCGAGACGCCCGGGGCCGCTACGCGCGGTCGTCCGAGGCGGCTGCCGCCGCTCATGCCGAGCTGGTGGCAGCGCTCACGCAACGCCGGAAGCCGATCCCGCCCGGGGCCGGTATGCCGAAGGCGCGCCTGCCGGAAGGACGGATGGATCCCATACGCCCGCCTGTCGGCAGATACGAGCCGTGGGAACTACGCCTCTGGCAACTCCGCCACGGGCAATGACTGACGCAATGGAGGATGAATGTACGACGTACTAGTGACACCTTGGGACGCCCCCCGCGAGCAGTGGCGCCCGTTCGCCGGGGAGGCCCGCGAGTTCCCGCTGAAGGGGAACAGCGAGGCGCACCAGAAGGCCCGGCGCCTCTACGAGAACATCAAGAAGCGGCGCGAGCACGCTGAGGACGTCGCTCGGGCAGAGCGAGACGCGCAGGAGGCCGTCGTCGTGGCACAGCAGGCGCTAGAAGCAGAGCGCCAGCGCGCGGCGAACTCCGGGGAGCTGTCCAGGCTTGACGCCGAGCTGCTTCAGAAGGTGAAGGCGGCGATTGCCGACGCCAACCCCGAAATCCACAACCCGCGCACGGCGAGGGCGTCGGAGCTGCTTCGGGCGGCGGAGAACGAGTACCTGGGCTTTCTGCGCGATCACAGCGTTGAGTTTGTCCAGGAGCTTGCCCCGGAGGCTGAGAAGGTGTCGCAGGACTTCATCGCGCTTCGGGAGGAATGGGCGAAGAAGCGCCGCCCGGTCGAACAACGATGGGCCGAGCTGAACGACGCTGCCCGGCTCCTCATCGGCAACGACGAACGATTCCGCGCAAGTGACCTGCCCGAGGGCATCGCCTTCGAGACGCCGCCGTTCCCCGCTGCCGCGCTCGAACGAATCGCCGCAGACGAGAAAGCACACCGCGAAGCGGCCGAGCAGACAGCCGAAGGCAATGACTTGACCGGGGCCTAATCCTCCGCCCCGGTCAATGCGCTCGCCAGCGCGGCAGATTGGGCCGCTGGCTCGATGCGCCCGCCCGCGCCCCCGGCTCGTTCTTTCCTGGCGAGTCGGGGGCGCAGGGTGAACATCTACTAGGCAGGAGGTCCGATGCTGAAACAGCGGACGCACGTCTCATGGCGCCACGGTCGTGACCGCCCCCTCATCACGACCACGTATGAGGATCGCGGCCCTGCGCGGACTCGGCGTACCCGATCCGGCCCCGTGCGCAACATCGGCATCGAGGAGGCCGCTCCGATTGCCGGGGAGGATGTCCTGATCCGAGCTGCCCCTTCGGATAGGACCCATCGGCGGGCCAGCGCTTCCATAACGCTTCCATAGAGCCTTCCCCCCGGCGCTCGATGCGGCCGGAAAGCCCCTAGAATCCCGCGCTCAGGGCGCGTAGCTCAGTGGGAGAGCGCTCGCTTCACACGCGAGAGGTCGCAGGTTCGAAACCCGCCGCGCCCATTGCGAAGTGCATGCAGGTCCGACCCCTGCTCCTCTTCCCATCCGAGCGGCCGCGCGACCCTCGGCCGGATGATCGAGCTTCCGCTCAACCGGCGGTGCGGCGATGTGACGCGGTTCAGCGACTGGGCGTGTTCGGAGCCTCGCTCTGCGGTGTGCGCTGAACATCGTCAACGCCGCGCCGGCCAGGGCTGCATGACCTGGCCGCGCAACGCAGACACCTGCCTGGAGGGATATCTCATAAGTTTGTAAGCTTTGGGATCTATGTGGTCCTCTCGATCTGGCCAGTCGCCGATCTATGCCCTGAAGGCTGACTTCTTCCGGGTTCTCGGCCACCCGGTCCGGGTGCGCATGCTTCAGGTTCTTCGGGATGGCGAGCGCTCGGTTGGGTCATTGCAGGATGAGCTCGATCTGGATTCCAGCAGCACGTCTCAGCATCTCGCGGCGCTGCGTGGCCAGGGGCTTGTCGAGAGTCGCAAGGAGGGCACGAGCGTCTTCTACAGGGTCAAGGATCCCCGAACGCTCGAGTTGCTCGAGCTCGCAAAGCAGATCATCGCCGCGGCTCGCGTGGATAATCAGGCGCTGCTGGACGATCTCGCGGTCGAGGACTTCGGTCCTGGACCAGGTCGCGTCTAGCTGTGGGTGTACTCGACTGGGCTGCGCTCGCGGGCATCGCGATGCTCGCGGTGGGCGGGGCGCTGGCGGCGACTGGACGGGGATTGCGTGCCGGACTGGCGGTGCAGGCCGAGGGGATGTTGGTCCTCGGCGTCGTCGGCATCGCTGTCTTGACTGGCGGTGATGTTCTCGGCGCCGGGTTTCGCAGCTCGGTAGGTCTGGCGTTTGGCCTTGATCCGCTCAGCGGGTTCTTTCTTGCTGTTCTTGCGTTGACTGCGGTGCCGACGCTGATCTTCGCGCGCGACTATCTGCCCGGCAGCCACGGCGCACGAGCGCTGGGTGCATCGACCGCGGCGTTCCTGCTTTCGCTGGTGGGTGTCCTCGCGGCTCGGGATGTGATCGGTTTCCTGGCGTTCTGGGAGCTGATGACGCTCGTCCCGGCGACGGCGATCCTTGTTTCTCGACGAGACAGGGAGGTTCGCTCGGCGGTCTACTCGTACCTGGCGACCACTCATCTGGGCGGTGCGGGCGTCTGGATTGCCCTACTGACCCTTGCTCATCACGGAGCGATCGGCGACCCAGCCGCGCTCGCGGCAGCCGGCACCGGCGCCCAGACGCTCGTCGCGGTGGCGGCGCTCGTCGGGTTCGGAACCAAGGCTGGATTCATACCGCTGCACGCGTGGCTACCGCGTGCGCATCCGGTTGCGCCGGCGCACCTCTCGGCGCTGATGTCGGGAATGATGATCAAGGTCGCGCTGTACGGGCTGATCCGTGTCGCGTTCCAGTGGCTCGGCGCGACGCCACAGTGGCTGGGACTCGCGCTCCTCGCGATCGGACTGACCTCGTCGCTCGGCGGCGTTCTATGGGCGCTGGTCCAGCACGAGCTGAAGCGGCTGCTCGCATATCACTCGATCGAGAATGTCGGCATCATCGCGCTCGCCCTCGGCGCGTCGCTGCTGTTCGCCCGGGCCGGTGACTCCACGTGGGCGGCGATCGCGTTTGCGGCAGCGCTGCTGCATGTCGCAAACCACGCCATCTTCAAGACCCTGCTGTTCCTCGGCGCGGGTGCCCTGCAGAGCGCCACGGGCAGCCTCGATCTGGATCGGCTCGGCGGCCTGCTTCGCAGGATGCCTTGGACAGGCGGCGCATTCCTGATCGGCTGCATGGCGATCGCGGGGCTGCCCCCGCTGAACGGCTTCGCGTCGGAGTGGCTGGTCCTTCAGTCGCTGCTTCACGTCGCGTTCCATCAGCCGCTCGGCGTCGCGCTTTCCGGCGCGGTTGCGCTCGCGGGTCTGGTGGCGACGGCAGCGCTCGCGCTGCTCTGCTTCGTCAAGGTCGTAGGGCTCGTGCTCCTCGGTCAGCCACGGCGGGCAGAGTGCGCGGCGGCGGTCGACCCGCCCGCCGGCATGCTGGTCGGGTTGAGCTTGCTTGCGCTGATGTGCGTCGCCCTCGGGCTTGTTCCGGGCTTGGTGTTGCCGACGCTTGCAGGGCTTGCTCCGGGAGCGAGCGGCTTTGTGCCGGCGAGGCATCTGGGTCTGGTCCTGCCCGGCACCGGCTCCTACCTCCCGCTCCCCCTCGCAATCGCGCTCTCGGCACTCACGGCGGCACTGATCGGATTGCGGGGCAGGCGCCGCGCCGCTCCGGCGCCGAGTTGGGTGTGCGGGCAGCCCGTCGTGGGAGCGCTCGGCTGGAGCTCGGCCGGGTTCACAAAGCCGCTGCGGCTCGTGCTCGAGGGAGTGCTGCGCCCACGCCGTGAGATCGAGGTCGTGCGGGGCGGTGGGATGGTCCAGAGCGTCACCTATGAAGGGCATGTTCCGTCGCTGCTGGACACGTCTGTGTATGAGCCGACGGTCAGAGCTGGACTGCGGACTGCGGCCGTGGCACGGCGGTTGCAGTCCGGGAACGTCCGTACCTACGCCGGGTATCTGCTCGGGCTCGTGGTCGGGTTGCTCGATCCTGGCCTACGCAGGAGTTCTCGGATGAGCGTGGCCGCCGGGATGGTCCAGGTCGCGGGCATCGCGCTTGCACCGCTGCTGCCTGGGTCGATCCAGACGTGGAAGGCACGGCTGCAGGGACGTCGCGGTCCCTCGGTGCTGCAGCCATACCGGACCCTTTGGCGTCTGTGGCACAAGAGCGCGGTTGACCCGCAGGGGACCGGCGTTGCCTACCGGTTCGCTCCCCCGCTCGTCGCCGCGTGTCTGCTCGCCGCGCTGGCGATCGTCCCGGTCGCCGGGCGCTCCGGGAGCTTTGGTCTGGGCAACGATGCGCTCGTGCTGGTCGGGGTGCTCGCGCTCGCCCGGTTTGCACTGGCCGCGGCGTCGTGGGACACCGGCAACGGCTTCGCTCTGATGGCCAGCGCGCGCGAGCTGATGATCTCGGTGTTCGGCGAGACCCTGCTGGTCCTCGCACTCCTTCTCGCGGCGCTGCCCGCCCACAGCACCGACCTGCTGACGATGAGCTCCGCCGCGGCGGGCGGGCGCATCTGGAGCGGGCCGACGCACTGGTGCGGGCTGATCGCGTTCGCGCTCGTGATGCTCGTGGAGACGGGGCGCCAGCCGATCGATAACCCCGACACGCATCTCGAGCTGACGATGATCCATGAGGGTCCGCTGCTCGAGTACGCCGGCCGCGACCTCGCGTTTCTGCAATGGGCCGGCGCCGCGCGCCACTGGGTCATCCTCGTCTTGGGCGCCGAGCTCTTCCTGCCGCACTGGGGAGGATTCGCGGCGAGCCTCGCGCTGCAGATCGCCGGTGTCGCGGTGCTTTGCGGAGTGCTCGCGCTGATAGAGACCGAGCAGGCGAAGATGCGGATCCTGCGCGTGCCCGCGCTGCTGGGTGTCGGCTGCGCGATCGCGCTCGCGGGCGCCGGCACATGGATCGGCGGCATCGGCGCATGAGCAGCGCACTGGCAACGGTGATGCTCGGACTGGCGTTCGGTGTGATCGTGGTGCGCCGTCGCACGGTCGCGATTGCCCTGTTGGCAGCACAGTCGCTCGCACTCGGCGTCCTCGCCGTCGATCTCGCAGACGCTCGCTCTGGCTACGTGGTCGCGGCCGTGCTTCTCGGCAAGGCGGTCGTGCTCCCGACGCTCCTCTACGTGACTGATCCGCCGCACGCCCGAGGCACGCCCGGTCACAGCGCCGGCGGGGCCCATGGTGCGCGTCGCCGCCGCGGGCACAGTGGCGGTGTGCGCCGTCGTCCTGACACCGCCCCTGGGCCTTGGTGCTCCGCACACCGAACACACCGCCGTCGCGCTCGTGCTCGTCGGCATCGCGATCGTCATCGCCAGGCGTCCCATCCTCTTTCAGCTGCTCGGGCTCGTGGTGGCCGAGAACGGCCTGTCGTTGCTCGCGGTGTCCGTGCCCGGAGGGCTCTCGTACGTGATCGAGTTCGGCGCGCTGTTCGACCTGGCGCTCATCGTGACCGTTGCTGCTGCCTTCGCGCAGCGCATCCACAGCGACCTTGGCACCGGCGACACCGAGCTGCTCAGGGGGCTGCGTGACTAGCCTCGTCCCGCTCCTCGCCGTGGTAGTGCCCGCGCTCCCGCTCGCGGGGATGCTGCTCGCGCTGCTCGTGCGCACCCCACGGCAAGGCGACGCCCTCGCGGTTGCGACGGCCCTTGCGACTTCGGCTGCCGGCCTGTTGCTCGCCGGGATCGCTCTCGCCCGCGGCGGTCAGCCCGCCCTGCGCGGCCAGTGGTATCTGATCGACGGCGCCAGCGGAGTGCTGCTCGCGGTCATCGCCGTCGTGGGGCTGTGCAGCGCTCTGCTCTCGCCCACCTATCTGCGCACCAGTGGCCGTAGCTGGACGACGGCCGCACGCTCGCGCAGCCTCTACTACGCCGCGCTGTTCTTGTTTTGGGGGGCGCTGCTCGCCGTCCCGATCGCCGGCAACCTCGCCGCTGTTTGGCTGATCGTCGAGGCAACCACCGCGGCCTCGGCGCTGCTCGTCGCGTTCAGCGGGCGACGCGACGCGCTCGAGGCCGGCTGGAAGTATCTCCTGCTCACGACGCTCGGCCTGTCGGTGGCATTCCTGGGCATCATCGTGCTCGCGATCGGCCAGGCAGACGCCGGCCACCACAACGTGCGAGCGCTCGACTGGCACGCGCTGCAGGCCACGGCACCCTCAATGCCGACACAGGCAACGCTGATCGCCTTCGTTCTCTTGCTTGCGGGCCTCGCGACCAAGATTGGCTGGGCGCCGGTCCACAACTGGCTGCCGGACGCCCACAGCGAGGCACCGGCGCCCATCAGCGCACTGCTTTCGGCGGCGCTGCTGCCGAGCGTGCTGCTCGTCGCGTGGCGCGTCAAAGAGATACTCCAGCCCTCCGTCGGAGCCAGCACCACACGCGCCGTGTTCATCGCGTTCGGCCTGACGTCGATGATCGTCGCGATCCCGTTTCTCTGGCGCTCTCTGCCGTTCAAGCGCCTGCTCGCCTACTCCAGCCTCGAGCACATGGGCATCATCGCGCTCGGAATCGGCTTCGGAACCCCGCTCGCGATCGCCGGCGTCGTGCTCCACGTCGCGGGCCACGCGCTCGCAAAGGCGCTCGGCTTCTATGCCACCCTGCCGTTGCTGCGCATCCAGCCCAAGGCAGCAACCCACGCGCCCGTCGCGGTGCTCAACGACAGCCCGGCGACCGCCACCGCGATGGGCGTGAGCCTCATAGCACTCTCCGGCCTGCCGCCGTCACCGCTGTTCCTCTCAGAGCTGCTGATACTCCTCGGGGGGGTGGCCGCCGGAGATCTGCTCATCAGCGCCATCGCGGTGGTCGCGATGGCGCTGGGATTCCTCGG
Source organism: uncultured Solirubrobacteraceae bacterium (assembly GCA_963760785.1). Lineage (GTDB taxonomy): Bacteria > Actinomycetota > Thermoleophilia > Solirubrobacterales > Solirubrobacteraceae > Palsa-744. The sequence continues at coordinate 341,694 of CAVXEL010000006.1, forward strand.
TCTGCTGCACGCGCTCATGGAGGGAGTCATCGGGGACGAAGCACGCCGCCGCGGGCGCCGCCGGTCCCGCCGGGAGCAGCCGATCATCGCGCTCACCGCGATTCTCGGCACCGGGATGCTCGCATGCGGCTTCCTGGGCGTGCTGCTGCTGCCGGGCTCTGCCTTCGTGGCAACCCTCGCACGGGGCGTGCTGTGACCGAGATCGAACAGGTACCGCGGCACGGTTGGCGGGCGAGCGTGGAACGAGCCCTCATGGACGGCGAGCATTTCGGCGGCGCGTGGGTGGCCAGCCGCAGCGAGAACCCGACTTGGCGAGCGCTGTTCATCTCACCGGACCGGTTTCGCGTGCTCTCGTGCGAGGCGACCGCTGGCGAGATCGAGAGCATCGTCGACCTCGTCGAGGCCGCAGGCTGGGATGAGCGCGAGGCCCACGACCTCCATGGCCTGACGTTTCCCGGCCACTCGCCAATGCGCGCCCTCGCAGTGCACCCCGACGACCCCGAGCAGTGGATGACTCCGGTGAGCGGAGACGGTGTGCACCAAGTGGCCGTTGGGCCGATCCACGCCGGCGTCATCGAGTCGGGCCATTTCCGATTCCACGTCGTCGGGGAGCGCATTCTCGCCATGGACCTGCGGCTGTTCTACAAGCACCGCGGCCTGGAGCGCGCCGCCGAGGGCCTTCACGCTGACGGAGCACTCACCTATGCCGGGCGTGCATGCGCCGCCTGCTCGGTCACCAACACCGTCGCCTACGCACACGCGGTCGAGAGCGCCCGCGGGCTCCAGCCCGACCGCCAGCTACGCGTTGCCCGCACAGTGCTGCTCGAGCTCGAGCGCCTCTACAACCACCTCCACGACATCAGCGCGATATGCGCCGGCGTCGGATACGCCCCCGGAGCCATGGCGTTCGCGGCGCTCAAGGACCGCGCTCAGCAGATCAACGTGCGCTCCTTCGGGCACCGCTTCCTCTTCGACACCGTGCGCGTCGGCAAGGGAGCAGCACAGCTCGACGCGACGGCCGCCGGCGCCGCTCTGGGAGACCTGCGCGAGCTGCACGTCGACAGCGCCGCCGCGTGGCGAGAGCTCGAGTTCACCGGCTCGCTGCAAGCACGCCTGGACGGTGTCGGCGTCCTTACAGCTGATGACGCGCGGCGCCTGGGCGCAGTCGGCCCTGCCGCACGCGCTGCCGGCATCCGCGAGGACGCCCGCAGCACGAGCCCGCGACTTGCGTACGACGGCTTCGCACCGGCCTCGCTCCGAGCACCAGCAGGCGACGTCGGTTCACGTCTGAGGCTGCGAGCGATCGAGCTCGAGAGCACCTACGACATCCTCGAGGCACTGCTCGCGAATCCATTCACCAGCGGCGAAACGACCCCCGCCGGCGCCGGCTCTGCTCTTGGCATTGGGCTCGTCGAGAGCCCCCGCGGCGCCACTGTCTGTTCCGTCGAGCTGGACGGCGCCCGACTGACCCGGCTGCATCTGCGGACCGGCTCCTACGCCAACTGGCCAGCGCTCGCTCACGCCACGGCCGACAACCTGCTGCCCGACTTTCCACTCATCAACAAGAGCTTTGAGCTCTGCTACGCGTGCGTTGATCGCTGATGTACATCCTGCTGCGACAGCTCGCAACCATCCGCCGCAAAGCACACCTCACGCGCGGCCAGCCGCGCTCCCTCGCAATCCGCCACGTCGACGCCGGCTCGTGCAACGGCTGCGAGCACGAGCTCGGAGCCACCACAAATGCATTTCACGACCTCCAACGCCGCGGCTTGGACATCGTCGCCTCCCCACGACACGCCGACATCCTGCTCATCACCGGACCCATAACCACGCGTATGTCCGGGCCGCTGAGAGCTGCCTACCAAGCCATGCCCGAACCCAGGCTGGTCGCCGCGCTCGGCGACTGCGCGCTCGGATGCAACATCCTCGGCGACCCAACCGAGATCATTGGCTCAGCCGAGGACGTACTCCCCGTCAACATCCGAATTCCCGGCTGCCCGCCGACACCTGACGCCATCGCCCAACACATACTCGCCGCGCTCGCCCATCGATAGGTCGGACCCGCCGGGTACGATCGCCTGGCGGCTGAGAACAGACAAAGGGGGAGCCATGGTGCAACGGGAGCCAACTGCGGATCCGTTCCATTCGAGGCGAAGTGCAACCAGGTCGCTGGTGCACGGGCGACGCTCGCCCCTGCTGCTCGCGGTGATGCTCTCGGCGCTGGCGATGTTGGCCGTGGGCTGCGGCGCCGGCAGCACGACCACGACCACCGCACCGCCAACCTCGACCCCCGCCTCCGCCCCGGCCACGACCAGCAGCACACCCGCCACCACGCCGGCGGGCGCTGGGCTCTCGGGGACCTGGAACGGGCAGTACAGCGGCGGCTACCAGGGCACCTTCAAGCTCGTCTGGCTACAGTCCGGCTCGAGCCTCACGGGGAGCATCAAGCTCTCGAGTCCCGCCTCCACGCTGCCCATCCACGGCACCGTGCGGGGGAGCGCGATCAGCTTCGGCACGGTCGGCGCATACGGCATCACCTACACCGGCAGCGTCTCGGGCAGCTCGATGTCCGGCTCCTACCAGACCGTTCAGGGCGGCGGCTCCTGGAGCGCGAGCAAGAGCTGATCCCGCATCCGCGGCGGCCTGCGTGCAGGGGCGCCCAGGGCTCTTCTGCGCCCCGCTCTGGCGCAAGGACTCCCACTTGTCCCCGCCCCCGGGCGTCCTACCCCGATTCTCATGGCAACCACCACCCGCGAAATCCCCCGCCCCGACTGGCGCACGTACTTCGACGACTTCAGCCGCGAACTGGATGACCTCCTCGCCACGGTCGAGGTTGACGGGACCGAGATCGGCGCGCAGTTGGAGGACGAGCAGCCCCTCAGACTGACCGGCATCACCTACGACGACGGCGACGACATCGTCGTGATCGGGCTCGACGCGCCGGGAGGCAGCCCGGAGGATCTGGAGCGCGTCGTCTACCACCCGCAGAGGATCTACGTGGCCGAAGAGGACGACGCCACGATCTTCGACATCCAGGACTCGGAACAGGTCCAGACGCTGGTCCGGCTGGAACCGGCCGGCTGAGCAGGAAGGAGGATCAGCGCCGATGGCCCAGCAGACCCATCTCTCGATTCCCAGGCAGATCCCCGCGGGAGCCAGCGAGGACGGGTCGGGCATCCTCCTCGGCAGCGGACCTGCGACCGTCGAGCTCTTCGAGGACTTCATGTGCCCCTTCTGCCGCCAGTTCGAGGAAGCCTCGGGCGCGGCGCTCGAGGCGCTGGTCAGCCAGGGCGCAGCCACCCTCGCCTACCACCCGCTCGGGTTCCTCGACCGGCTCTCGAGCACCCGCTACTCGACCCGCGCCGCCGCCGCCTCCGGATGCGCCGCCGACCAGGGGGCGTTCATGGATTACAAGAACGCCCTGTTCGCCAACCAGCCCGAGGAGGGCGGGCCCGGCCTCAGCGACGAGGAGCTTGTCGCGATCGGCTCGGGCATCGGGCTCGAGGCAGGCTTCGAGGGCTGTATCGACGACGGGCTCTACCGCGAGTGGGCCGCCTATGTGACCGCTCAGGCGATCGAGCGCGGCGTGGGCGGCACGCCCAGCGTCTTCGTCGAGGGCCATCCCGTCCCGGCGAATGCCCGCGCGATCGCCGCCGCCGTCCAGGCGATCGTCGCCTAGGCGCCGAACGACATCCCCTGGCGCTCGGGTGGGTCTCAGACTCGGGCGACCGGGGCGCTCGGCTCGCTCGCCGGGCTGCGCGGGTCGATCAGGATCTTGGCCTGTCCCTCGGGATCTGCGAGCGCGGTGAACGCAGCCGCGACGCCGTCGAGCCCGACCGTGCCGGTGATCATCGGGCGCGGATCCACCTTGCCCTCGGCCAGCATCCGCAGCGTGTCATGGAACTCCAGGGGCGTGTAGCCCAGCACGAAACGCAGGTCGATCTCCTTGTTGATCGCCATCGCCGGCGTGATCCGGTCCTCGCCGACGCACACGCCGACCACCACCACCCGTGACATCAGCGGCGCCCCCTGGATGATGCTCTCGATCACCCCTGGCACGCCGACGCACTCGAAGATCACGGGGAACCTCGGTCCGGCGCCGAGCGTTTCACCCAGTCGCCAGAGGTGCCACCAGTCCACCGGTAGCCGCCCGAGCTTCTCCCGCGTACCGACGACCAGCTCGAATGCCTCGGGCGCGCTCGTCAGGTGTCCCGCGCCCTCGACGGCCGTGAACGGTGCCTGCTCGGCCGGGTCGATCACGATGTCCGCCCCGCAGGCGCGGGCCAACGCGCGACGGCCCGGCGAGTAGTCGCTGGCGATGACCGTGCGCACGCCCCTGGCCTTCAGCAGCAGGATCACCGACAGTCCCACCGGCCCGCAGCCGACGACGATCGCGACTGTCTTCTTCTTGACCTCGCCGCGTCGAACGGCGTGCCAGGCGACGGCCGTCGGCTCGGTCAGCGCCGCCACATCCGACCCCAGCCCATTGGGGACCGCCATCATCATCGACTCCTCCACCAGGACCTGCTCGGCGTAGGCCCCCGGCGCCTGCAGGGAGAGGCCGACCGTGTCGACCCCCTGCGGCCCCCGCAGCAGCGGCAGCGCCACGACCCGGGTGCCGGTGGGCGCCTTGCCCTTGCAGCGCGGACCGTACTCAGCCACCTCCCCGCAGAACTCGTGGCCGAAGACGATCGGCTCCTCCGAGCGGGCGAAGCGGTCGTAGCCCAGCCGCAGGGCCAGGTCGGCCCACTGGTCGCAGCCGGTGCGGGCGTGCAGGTCAGAGCCGCAGATCCCGCACCGCTCGACCACCAGGCGCACCTGGCCGCGGCCGGGGTCGGGGTCGGGAAGCTCGGCCACGCCCAGCTCGGCCCGCTGGCAGACGACCGCCCTCATACCGGGCTCCCCCCGATCGCGGCCGTCTCGGGCGTCGGCGGCAGCACGACCGCGACGCGGTCGCCCGGCCCAACCCCCCGTTCGCCCAGCAGGTTCGCCGCCTGGTTGGCCAGCGCCTGCAGCTCGCCCCAATGCAGCTCGCGCACCGCGCCGGCGGGGTCCTCGTGGATCATCGCCAGCGTGTCGGGCGAGCGCGCGTCGCAGACGTCGGCCGCGATGTTGAAGCGCTCAGGGACCTTCCAGACGTGCGTCTCGAGGATCCGCGTGTAGCGATCCGTCCCCGTCTCCTCCACGGCGAACAGCCTACGCCTCCCGGGGCGGGCCGTGGGCGCGGCCCTCGGCGGCAGGGCGCCTTCCGGCACCCTCCGGGCACCCCCTCTGCCCCCTTGGGACGACAAGCCTGTAGCCCCTCCGGAACGCGCGGTCCACCAACCGTCGAGAGGGTTGGCAATACGCGCTCCGGTGTGCCCAAACTGTGCTGCATCGACCCAACGAGCGGGCTCGCTCGACAAGAGGGTCGGGTAGTTCGCCACCCGCGTGAGCGGACCCACGAAGGAAAGCTCACGCGAGGTGGCTGACAAGAAGGACGACGAAGGGGGCAGCCATGACGACGCTGGAGCTGGCATTGCAGGCAGTGCGAACCGGGAGACCGGTCGAGCCGACCGTGGGCGAGCCGCCCGCCGAGAACCGAGGCGCGGATCGCGTGTTCGCGATGGGCAGCGTCGCGGAGCCCGACGTCGCCGAGGCCGCGCCCGTGGTCGAGGACGAGCCTCCCGCGGATGACGCAGCGCCCCTCGTCGAGGACGAGCCTCCGGCCGAGCAGGACGCTCCCGGCGAGGACGAGCCCTCCCCCGGCGAGCACACAGTCGCCGAGCTCGCCGTCGCGATGGGCTCACTCGCCGAGCAGTTCACCGCCCCTCCCGAGGCGCCTGCCGTCGTCGGCGCCCAGCCGACGTTGATCGAGCGCCGCCTCTACGGCGGACTCTTCGTCGACGCGGCCGCAGAGCACCGGGTCGAGGAACACGACGTCGCGGCCGAGCCGACCGGGGAGCCCGGCCTCGGCCAGGCGGCCGTCGCCGTGCTGGGCCTGCGTTCGGTGGGCCTGCTCACGGCGCTCGCCCTGCACGACGCCGACGCACGAGTGATCGGCATCGACCGGTCCGGCAGCCGGCTGGAGAGGATCCGCAGCGGACGGACCGAGTTGCCGCGCTGCGAGCAGGCCGAGCTGCGCGAGCACCTCACAGGCAGCCGATTCGTCCTGACCGACAAGATCGAGACGCTCGCCGCGGCCGAGTTCGTGATCGTCTGCGTGCCGACCGACATCGACCGCGAGCGTCGGCCCTACGCGGAGCTGCTGCGGCGTGCCTGCGCCGATGTGGTCGACCACGCCCGCGTCGGCCAGACGATCGTGCTCACCTCGACCACCTACGTGGGGAGCACCCGCGAGCTGCTGGTCGAACCGCTGGCCGAGCGCGGCCTGCGGGTCGGCGAGGACGTGTTCGTCGCCTTCGCCCCCGAGCGCTTCGACCGTGCCGGGGCCGATCACGACCAGCTGCGGACGCCGCTGGTGCTGGGCGCGATGAGCGAGCGCTGCTACGCCCACGCGGCCGAGCTGCTGCGCCACCTGTGCGGCCAGCTGCGCCGGGTCTCCTCGCCCGAGGCGGCCGAGATGATGAAGCTTCTACGAGGACACCTTCCGGGCCGTGAACACGGGGCTCGCCTTCGAGATGGCCGACGCCTGCCGCGTCTACGGCCTCGACCCGATCGAGGTGATCGAGGGCGCCGCGACCAACCCAGGCTTCGTCGCGCACTACCCCTCGGCTGGTGTCGGCGGCTACTCGGAGGGCGTGGGTCCCCGGTATCTGACGGCGCGACTGCGCGACGGCGGCAAGCCCGCCGCGATCACCGAGGAGGCGCTGCGCAAGGTCGCCGGGCGGCCGCGGCACATCGCCTGGCGGGCGCAGGAAATCCTCACCCGCTCGGGCATCGAGCTGAAGGACGCGCGCATCCTCGTGGTCGGCGGGTCCCACACGCCAGGCACGGCGGACAGCCACCGCGCCCCGGCCACCGAGGTCATCTCGAGGCTGCACGCCGAAGGCGCCCATGTCGACTACCACGACCCCCTCGTCCCCGAGCTGGAGATCGACGGCGAGCACATCTCGGGCGTCGACCCCGACCCGCGCCGCGACGCCTCCGGGTTCGGCCCCGAAGACTACGCCCTGGCGATCGTCGTCACGATCCACCCGGGCTACGACTACGGCTGGCTGAAGCGCGTCCCCGCGGTGCTCGACTGCACGTACCGCACCCAGGCCGGCCGCCGCCGCTTCCTTCCATAGGGACCTCGACCCGCGCGCACAGAAGAAGGGCGCCTCCTTGGGGGGAGGCGCCCTTCGACTTTGCGTCGCGGCCGCGAAGCCCTACCCCTCCAGCCAGATCGCCCCATCCCGCACCGCCACTGGGAACGTCTTCAGCGGCCGTTGCCCCGTCGTCCCCTTCACGACTCCAGCCAGCGGTTTGAACGCTCCCTGCGGTCCCCGCGTCATCGCTCCGGTGTGGACGTCGTAGCGGGCGGCGTGCCAGGGACACTCGAGCTCCCCGTCCTCGGCGACCCGGCCCGTGCCCAGCGAGGCGAACAGATGCCTGCAGCGGTTCGAGACAGCGAACGGCTGCCCGCCGCTGATCCCGACGGCGAGCGTGCCGTGGGGCGTCTCGACCGCCGTCACCTGCCGCTCGCCCAGCTCATCGACACCGACCAGGCGAATCGGCGTGACCGTTGCGTCGGACATTGCTACCTCCTCCGATTGGGTGCGGCGGACGATACGGCCCGCCGCCCGTGACCGGTCGGTCCGCCATCAGGGGCCCGATCCACGCGCCGTGGCCGGCCAGGCGCCGGGTCTTCGACGGCCCCCGCGGGCCGCCCCGAGGGCAATGCCGACGCCTTTTAGGCCAAAACGGCCAAGGCCTTCTCGCAGGTTTGGACAAGTGTGTATCCGCACGCTCGCAACTGCGTCCTATCGTTGCGGGTTGATATCCCAGTGAACAACGGGTCTTTCATGCCCCCGAACCCGCAGCCCCCCACGCCGAGGTCCCCCCACAGTGCTTAATCTCCGCTTTATACGATCCGTCCAACTCGTCCGCGAGGTGAGCTGATGGAGCGCGACATCTGGCCCATCGACCCGATGTCCGCCGCCACGCTGGTGGTGCGCGCCATCGACGACATCGACGAGTCCAGCGAGGAGGACAGGATGACCCTCCTCTCCCACCTGCTGGCCGCTGCCTGGGGCAGCGTCCAGGCTCAGAACCAGTAATCCAGATCGTGTCGCATCGCCCGGGGCAGCGCGCTCCGGGCGATCCGCAATCTCCGCCACGGGCGCTCGAGGGCCCGGAGCCGCTGCGCTGGGGCCGGTGGAGTAGGCTCAACTCCACAGGGGTCACGCGAGGAGGGGATGGGGTCGTGAGCACCACCAGCCAGGGGCAGGCGCCGCTCGATGGGGTGCGCGTCGCCGACCGCGCCAACTTCCAGGACGGGCCGCCGCACGAGCTGTTCCGGCGAGATGCGCGCCCAGTGCCCGGTCCACTGGACCGACGCGATCTCCGAGTACCCCGACGAGGACGGCTTCTGGTCGGTGACGACGGCCGACGACGTCTACGAGGTGAGCCGCGACTGGCAGACCTACTCCTCTGAGCTCGGCGGCTTCACGGCGCATGAAGAACGCGATCCTGCCGCTGGAGCTCCAGCAGGCGATGTTCATCGGCATGGATCCGCCCAAGCACGATCGCCTCAAGGCGCTCTTCCAGCGGGGCTTCACGCCCAAGCGGATCGCCGAGCACGAGGACGCGATCCGCGCGATCACCGTCGATGTGCTCGACCGCCTCGAGGGCCGCGGAGACGTGCGATCTCGTCACCGACGTCGCCCAGCCGGTCGTGGCGCGCGTGATCGGCAGCTTCATGGGCCTCTCGCCCGAGGACGACGAGATGTGGGCGAACCTGATGAACACGATCGTCGGGGCGGGGACCCCGACGCGACCCCGAGGGCACCCAGATCGTGATGGAGCGTGACGTCCCCGAGCTGTTCGAGCGCTGCGGCAAGCTCATCGCCGAACGCCGCGAGAACCCCACCGACGATCTGACGAGCGTGCTCGTGCACGCCGAGATCGACGGCGAGAAGCTCGAGGACCACGAGATCGTGATGGGCTTCTTCCTGCTGATGGCCGCCGGCAACGACAGCACCAAGGCGACCTACTGCAGCGGCATGCGCGCGCTGATGGAAAACCCCGAGCAGCGGCGCAAGGTGCTCGAGGACCCGGCGCTCGTGCCGGCGGCGGTCGAGGAGTCGCTGCGCATGTTCCCCGCCTTCGCCCACTTCGCCCGCACGGCCACCCACGACACCGAGCTCCACGGCCAGCGGATCCGGGAGGGCGAGAAGGTCGTCATGTGGTACCCCTCGTCAAACCGCGACGAGACCCGCTACGAGGACCCCGACCGCTTCGACGTGACGCGCAACCCCGAGCACCAGGCCTTCGGCGCCGGCGGCCGGCACTTCTGCCTGGGCACTGCGCTGGCGCGCCTCGAGCTGCGGATCCTGATCGAGGAGACGCTCGAGCGCTTCCCCGCGATGGAGATCGACGGCACGCCGAGGTACGTCGAGTCGCCGTTCGCCAACCAGCTCAAGACGCTGCCGGTGCGGCTGCGCCCTAGGCGGCTCCGATGCGCATCTACCACCGCGAGCACACCGGCAGGCCGCTGCGCGCGGCCTGGACCGCCGAGGAGGCGGGCCAGCCGTACGAGCTGGAGAAGATGACCACCGAGGTCGGCCTGGGCGATGAGCACCGGACCCGCCACCCCCTGGGCCGCGTGCCGGTGATGGAGGACGAGCAGGGCTACGTGTTCGAGTCGGCCGCGATCTGCCTGCACATCGCCGATCTGCACCCCGAGGCGGGACTGATCCCGCCGCCGGGGACGCACGACCGTGCGCTCGTCTACCAGTGGGCCTGCTTCGCCCCGGCGGAGATGGAGCCGCCGCTGATCGAGAGCGCGGTGCACGCCCAGAGCGACCCCGAGCGCGCCGCCAAGGCGCGCAAGAAGTTCGACGCGAGCGTCCAGGCTGTCTCGGCCGCGCTTGACGGTGTGAGTTCCTGGTGGGTGGGAGCTTCTCGGTGGCCGATGTGATGGTCGGCTCGGCACTGGCCTTCGTCGCGCGCGCAGGCGAGGCCGACCAGCTGCCCCGGAACACGCAGGACTACATCACCCGTCTCTCCCAGCGCCCTGCCTTCAAGCGGGCCTACGAGCGCACCGAGCACTAGCAGAGCACGGGCCGGCGGTCCATCGGCCACTCGTCCGATTCCGTCCATTGGGATTTCAGTGCTCGGCCGTTCCCCGCCGATATTGGAGGGGATGGAGGAAGACCTCCCGCAACACGGATCTGCGGGCGCGAGCGCCCGCGCTGCCGCGGAGCGAATCCGCCGGCGTCGCGCCCAGGCAAACGCCGGCCGCAGCATGACGACGCGGCTGATCCGCACCCTCGTCGGCCCTTCGGCAGCGGAGAGGCGGCTGATCGCGAGCGAACTGAGCTGGGCCACGGGCTCGAAGGGCGAGCAGATCCTCGCCGAGACGCTCGCCCGCCACTGCCCCACCGTCCCGGTGCTGCACGACCGGCGCATCCCCGGCAGCCGCGCCAACATCGACCACCTCGCTTTCGCCGCGACGGGCGTCTACGTGATCGACACGAAGCGCTACAGGGGCAGGATCCGGGTCGAGAAGCCGCTCTTCGGCGAGCCCAGGCTGCTGATCGCGGGACGCGACCGCACGAAGCTGATCGCAGGGCTGGAAGACCAGGTCGACGTGGTGCGCGCGGCGCTGGCCGGCGTGGCAGGGGACGTCCCGGTCCACGGTTGCCTGTGCTTCGTCGTCCCCGAGGGGCTCCTGGGCAAGGTCGGGCTGCCCGCGCTGCGGACCCTGCGGATCAACGGCCTCCCGCTCTACCACTCGCGCCGCCTGGCCAGGCGCCTGAACCGGCCGGGGCCGCTCGTGGCCGAGCTGGCCCGGGAGCTGCGGGACGAGCTGGCCCTCCGCCTGCCGCCCGCCACGTGCTGTTGAAAGACCTCTCGCTCAGGTGAGGATGTCCGCGCCGGGCACCTATGCGAGGGCGGGCTCGTCGGGGCGCTCGGCGATCACGAGCAGCCACACGGCGGCCGCCACGACGCCGCCGATGCCCCGCCGCGGGCCGCGATCGCGCGGGATCCTCGAACGGCGCGTCGGGAGGCCGGGACGGGCGGCCGGCGCCTAAGGTTTCGGAGGAGTCTGATGCGGAAGCTGCGGATCGCCACCTGGAACGTCAACTCGCTCGTCGCGCGGATGCCCCGGGTGCTCGAGTGGCTCGAGCTGCGTGCGAGCCCGACGTGGTCTGCCTGCAGGAGACCAAGGTCGCCGACGCGACGCTTCCCCGGCGCGGAGCTCGAGGCGCTCGGCTACGAGTCGCCACGCACGGCGACGGGCGCTGGAACGGGGTGGCGATCCTCTCCCGTGTCGGCTTGACGACGTCAGCCGTGGCTTCGCCGGCGAGCCGGGTTCCCCGAGCCCGAGGCGCGGGCGTCGCCGCCACGAGCGCGGGGCGTGCGCGTCTGGTCCATCTACGTGCCCAACGGGCGGGCAGCTGGACAGACCCCACTACGCCTACAAGCTCGCGTGGCTGCTCGGCGCTCGGCAGGCCGTGCAGGCCGGACATGGCCGGCGGCTCGCCGCTCGCCGTATGCGGCGACTTCAACGTCGCCCCCGAGCGACGACGACGTCTGGGACCCGGCGCGTGTTCGTCGGCTCCACCCACGTCAGCGCCGCCGAGCGCGCGGCGCTGAGCGACCTGCTCGCGCTCGGCCTCAGCGACGTCGCAGCCGCGCGCGCTGAAGGGGGAGCCCGTTCACCTACTGGGACTACCGGGCGGGGATGTTCCACAAGGGCATGGGGATGCGCATCGACCTGGTGCTGCTCGAGCGCGGCGCTCGGCGGCGGGCGTGAGCGACGCCTACATCGACCGCGACGCGCGCAAGGGCACCAAGCCCTCCGACCACGCCCCCGTCGTCGTCGACCTCCAGGCGCCTCGCTGAGGGATCTCTGGCGCCTCCCGATAACCGTTATGCTCGCCCCGCCATGAGCGGCGTGTCGAGCGAGAGGTGGCAGGACGCCCAGGATGCGGAGCGGGGATTCTGGTCGACGGCCGGGTTCGGGTTGAGGAAGTTCCGCCGGGCCGCAGCCGGATCGATCGAGACCGCCGAGTGGGCGTTGCCGCACATGCAGATCCCCGACGGGGACTGGCTGGAGGTCGGGATCGGCCCGCTGGGGGTCGGCTGCATGCACTTCATGGAATGCCCCGGCCAGCTGCACACGCTCGACCCCATCGAGCCGAGGTCCGCCGACGAGTGGCGGCTGCCCGAGCCCTGCAGGGCACTGGTGCGCGCCTGCCAGGAGTCGGCCGTCCGACACGTCGGGCAGGCCGAGAGCCTCGACTTCCCCGACGACTCGTTCTCGTTCGTGGCGATGGAGAACATGCTCGACCACGTGCAGGACCCCGGCGCGGTTCTCTCCGAGGCGCGGCGCGTGTTGATGGCGGGCGGCCTGCTGCTGCTGTCCGTCGACACGTTCTCGGCCTTCGGCGAAGCCCGCTTCCGCCTGGTGTCCCGCCGCCGCTGGCGCGAGACGACCTTCGTCCGCGCCCACCCCCACCGCTTCTCGTCGAGCCAGGTGCTCCAGATGGTCGCCGCGGCGGGCTTCAACGTCACCTTCGCGGAGACACCCGGCGCCGCCGGAGCGCTGTTCGGACGCCACTTCCGCACCCGGCTGCTCGCCCAGTGACGACGCGTCGGGCCCGGGGCCCCGACCGACGACCGGGCCGCACTGCGGGCGGCAGCTAGCGCTTGACGCGCAGCGAGGGGGGCCGCGCGTTGCGCATCGGGCCCAACGGCACCCCACGGGCCTGACGGCGCAGGCGAGCGCTGCCGCGGCTGCCCGTGCCGGCGATCGCGGCGATCGAGGCGGGACGCGCAAGGTAGAACCCCTGGGCGTGGCGGATGCCCAGCTCGTCGAGGACCCGCAGTTCGGTCCCGGTCTCCACGCCCTCGGCGACGATCGTGGCGTCGGTATCGCTGGCGAAGCGCACGAGCGACCCCGCCAGCGAGCGGCGAACGGGGTCGGTGTCGATGCCGCTGATCAGCTGGCGGTCCAGCTTGATCAGGTCGGGAGCCAGGCGGAGTATGTGCATCAGGCTGGCGAAGCCGGCGCCCGCGTCGTCGATCGCGAGCCGCACGCCCGAGGCGCGAAGCCCCGCCAGCGACTGGGTCAGGCGCGGGTAGTCCTCGACCTTCACGTGCTCGGTCAGCTCGACGACGATCCGCTCGGGCGCCACGGCGGCCAGCGCCTGCGCCGCCTCCGTGGTGGAGAGCGCCTCGGGGCCCGCGTTGACCGTCAGCACCGCGCGCGGGGGCAGCCTGTCGAGGTGCTCGAGCGCCGCCCGCAGCAGGACCAACTCGAGGTCGACGCCCAGGCCGATCTCGTGCGCCTGCGCGACCCACACGTCCGGCGGCAGGCTCGGGCTGCCCGCGAACCTGGCCAGCGCCTCGACGCCGAACATCTCTCCGTTGTGCAGGTCGAAGATCGGCTGGAAGACGATCGAGAACTCGCGCCTGGCCAGCGCCCGCTCGATCCGCTCGCGCGTGGCCATTCGCTTCGCGCCGGCCGGGTCGAGCACGTTGGCCACGAACTGGCCGGTCCTGGCCGCGTCCTCATCGGACTCGGGGAGGGCGAGCTCGGAGTCTCGCCCGGCGCCGGGGCGGCGCAGGCCGCAGAGGCGCGAGGTGATCGTCATCAGGTCGGTGGCCGTGCCGATCACCGTGCTGATGAATTCCGCCAGTCCCCCCAGCAGCGCCACGTCGTGCTCGTCGAAGGCGTTGGTGCGGACCGAGCAGACGTTGAGCACGCCCACCGGCTGGCGACCGCGACCGAGGGGGATGCACACAGAGGAGCGGATGTTGAAGGTCCTGGTCGCCGCCCTGTTCACGCGGCCGTCGGTCTCGGTGTCGTCGGTGATCATCGTGCGGCCCATCCGCATCGCGATTCCCGAGAGACTCCCCTGCAGCAGCATCGGCTGGCCGACGAACTCGGTCAGGTGACCCGACCCGCAGACGAAGCGGATCGCCGTGGAGTCGATCAGCAGGCCGACCAGCGCGCCGTCGGCCGCGTCGATCGTCGCCACCATCTGGTCGGCCATTCGCTGCATCAGCTGCAGGGGGTCGATCGTCTGCCTGATCAGCTCGCCGAGGTGACCCGGCATCTCGTCCCCACCCATGAACGGCACGGGGCCGCGATGTGGATCTCCAGGAGCGTCGCCCGCCATAAGGAGATCATCGACGGATATATCGAAATCTTTTAGCTCACGTTGATCTTCCTGGGCGTCGCGCGCGACCGTGCGGGATCGCTCGTGACGAGATCCGGTGCCGCGCCCTCCCCGCCCGCGCGGCCCGCCACCGCGTTCCGGGAGCCTCACACGAGGCACTCACGCATCGCGGTCCCCCGCTTGGGGGACGCCCGCCGAACTTCGGACGATCCGAAGACTTTCGGGCTAAATCCCGGAACCTCATTTGTCGAGTCTGAGATCGGCAGACAACCTGAGGAGACGAGATCAGTAAGCACTCTGACATACGGCGTTCGGTGGATGAACCAGCCGGCGCAGGCGGCCGGCATGTCGTGTGCGCGAGGAGCCCCCGTGCACTGAGCCTGCTCGCCGCCACCGCCCTGTCCCTCGTGGCGGTCGCCGCCGGCGCCCCCGCTCGGGCGAGCGCCACGAGCCTGATCACGAGCTTCACCGCGGGGGTTCTGAACGATGAAAACGTCTCGAACCCGGTCAACTCCGACTATTACACCCAGGCGGGCGGGCGGCCCGACGTCGCATTCACCAAGTTCACGCTGAACACCAGCGACAGCGCCGCCGAATTCGTGCGCGTCGACCTGCCCGCGGGCCTCGCTGTCAACCCGCAGGCGATCCCCCGCTGCAGCGCGGCCACGCTGAGCAGCTGCCCGTCGGACACCCAGGTCGGCAAGACGAACGTGACGATCACCAACATCCCCATCATCGGCAAACAGACCGTCACCGGGGCCGTATACAACATGACGCCCTCAGCCGGGAACCCGTCGGACTTCGCCTTCGAAGTCACCGTCGCCGGGCTTTTCACCATCCGCACCGACCTCGTCGGCGGCGTGCGCTACTACCCCTCGGGCGGGCAGCCGGCCGACTACGGCGACTACTTCACCATCAGCGCCATCAGCAACCTGCTGGGCACGCAGCTGGAAAAGTCCGAACTGATCTTCTGGGGCGCGCCCGAGGAGCACAACGGCGGCGGCGCGAGCGACAACGCCTTCATCACCAACCCCTCCACCTGCTCGGGACCGCAGACGACCTACATCGCCGCCTCGACCTACGCGCCCGTGTCGAGCGGCACCGGCTCCTACACGACGCCGGTCGGCGCGACCGGGTGTGAAAACGAGCCCTTTGCGCCGACCGTCTCGCTCACGCCCGAGACCACCCGGCGCGACCAGCCCGACGGGATCGCCGTCGACCTGCACGTCCCCCAGGACCAGAAGCCCTCCGACATCGCCACGTCCCACCTGCGCGAAGCGACCGTGACCCTCCCCTCGGGGATGACGATCAACCCGTCGGCCGCCAACGGGCTGGCGGCCTGCACCAACGCGCAGTTCAAGCCCGCCACCAACGAAGCGATCGCCTGCCCGCCCGCGTCTCTCGTCGGCACCGCCGAAATAGTCACGCCGGTGCTCGGCACGGCGCTGACCGGCTCGCTGTACATCGGTCAGCCGCTCTTGAGCGAACCGGCATCCGGCCAGGAGTACCGCCTGTTTCTCGACGCCGAGAGCCTCACCGGCGGCGTCAAGGTCCGTCTGATCGGGAGCGTGTCGGCCGACCCGGTCACGGGCCGGCTCGCGACGACCTTCACCGAAACCCCGCAGGTCCCCTTCACCGACCTCAGGCTCACTTTCAAAACCGGGGCGGGAGCGCTGTTCGCGAATCCCCTCGGCTGTGGCGCCGCGACCACCACGACCAGCCTCGCCCCCTACTCCGGGCAGAGCTCCGTCGCGCCGACCAGCTCGTTCACCGTCGACCAGAACGGCGCCGGAGGCGCCTGCCCGGGAACACTGTCCTTCGCGCCCGTCGCCTCGGCCACGCCGTCCTCGACGATCGCCGGCGCCGGCACCCATCTCGCCGTCGAAGTGGCCCGCGCCGACGGCGAACAGACACTCGGCGCGCTGAGTACGCTGCTGCCGGCCGGGATGCTGGCGAACCTGACCGGCGTGACGCTCTGCGGCGAACCCGAAGCGGCTAACGGCACGTGTCCCGTCGGCAGCCAGATCGGCACCGTCGCCGTCAGCGCCGGCGCGGGCACCACACCGCTTGCACTCGGCGGGACCGTCTCGCTGACCGGGCCCTACGAAGGCCAGCCCTTCGGACTGTCGATCGCCGTGCCCGCGATCGCCGGCCCGTACAACCTGGGCACGGTCGTCGTGCGCGCCGGCGTAGCCGTGAACACCGTCACCGGCCGGGTGAGCATCAGTGCAGCCAACCTGCCGACGATCGTGGGCGGCGTGCCGCTGCGCCTTCGCAGCATCGTCGTGAACATCAACCGGGCCGGGTTCCTGGTCAACCCGACGGACTGCCGAGCGAGCGCCATCACCGGAACGCTCAGCTCGACGACGGCTGCGACACACACCTTCTCGAGCCCGGTGACGATGACCGGATGTGAATCGCTCAGCTTCTCGCCGACCATCGCGATCACACCGACCAGCACCGAACGGGACGCCCCGACCGGCACGGACGTCGACTTGAAACTGCCCTCGGGCAGCTCCGACCTCGCCTCCGCCCTCGTCGCGCTGCCCGAAGGCCTGACGCTGAACCCCGCCGTCGCGACCGGCCTTCAGGCCTGCACCGACATGCAGCTGGACGCCGAAGGTGAGAACCCCGTCGCCTGTCCCGCCGCCTCCAAGGTGGGCACGGTGGAAATCGACACGCCGCTGCTGCCGACACCGATGGTCGGCTCGCTCTACGTGGGGCAGCCGCTCTCGAGCGAACCCGCCTCGGGCCAGGAGTACCGCGTGTTCCTCGACGCCGAGAACGCCGCCTACGGGCTGTCGGTACGGCTGATCGGCCTGCTCGCCGCCGACCCTGCGACCGGGCGCCTCACGCTCAGCTTCCCCAGCACGCCGCCGATCCCCTTCACCGATCTCCGGCTCGAACTCGCCGGCGGCCCTCGCGCGGCGCTCGCGAACCCGGCGGCGTGTGGCGCGATCTCCTTCACCAGCACCCTCACCCCCGTGACCGGCGCGCCCGCCAGCCCGCCGGCGGGCTACACGGTCGACGGCAACGGCGCCGGTGGGCCCTGCCCGCCCACGGCGCCCTTCCAGCCCAGCCAGTCGACCGGCGACGCTCCCGCCACGGCGGCCTCCGGGGCCGCCTTCACGCTGAGCTTCGGCCGACCCGACGGACAGCAGTACCTCTCGACGGTGCGCACCGTGCTACCGGCCGGCCTGCTGGGCAGGATCGCCGCGGTCGGCCAGTGCCCCGAAGGGCAGGCCCAGGTGGGTGCGTGCCCCTCCTCCAGCCAGGTGGGCACCGTGACGGTCGGCGCCGGTGCGGGCTCGAGCCCGCTGCAGCTCCCCGGGTCGGTCTATCTGACAGGCCCCTACGAGGGCGCGCCCTTCGGCCTCGCCGTGGAGGTGCCCGCCCAGAGCGTGGGCCCCTTCGACTACGGGACGGTCGTGGCCCGGGCCAGGATCGAAGTCGACGAACACACCGCGCGGGTGACGGTGACGAGCGACCCGCTGCCGCTGATCGTCGGCGGCGCGCCGCTGCGCCTGCAGACGTTGACGATCGCCACCAACCCCTCCTTCACCGTCAACCCGACCAGCTGCGCCGCGAGCCAGACAGCCAGCCGACTCACCTCGATCGGGGCTGCGTCCTGGCAGGACGAAACCCCCTTCCAGGCCTCCGGCTGCGGCTCCCTTGCCTTCGCACCAAGCCTCAGCGCCACCACCAGCGACGCGGCCAGCCGCGCGAACGGGGCGCCCCTGCAGGTCGAACTCGCCTACCCCGGCGAAGGCGAGGCGAACCTCGCCTCGGTCTCGGCGACGCTCCCCTCGCAACTGCCTGTCCGCCAGAACACGCTCAAGCAGGCCTGCCCCGAAGCCGCGTTCGCCGCCGGCCCCACCTCGTGCCCGGCGGCCTCGCGGGTGGGCAGCGCCGCCGTCACGACGCCGCTGCTCCCCGGGCGCCTGGAAGGCCCCGCCTACCTCGTCTCGCACGCCGGCGCCTCCTTCCCCGACCTCGACCTGATCCTCGAAGGCGACGGCCTGCGCCTCGCCCTGCGCGGGGAGACCAACATCAAATCGAGTCAGATCACCACGACCTTCGCCTCGCTGCCCGACGTGCCGGTCTCCCGCTTCCTCCTGTCGCTCCCGATGGGCCCCTACTCGGCGCTCGGGGCGGGCGGCGAACTGTGCGGCGAATCGCTGACCATGTCCAGCGTCCTCGTCGGCCAGAACGGCGCCCGGCTCGCCCGCCAGGTGTCCGTGGCGGTGGCCGGCTGCCCGGGCGGGGGATCGGGCGGCGGCGCGCCGTCGCTCTCGAGACTCCGGATCTCCCCCGCCCGCTTCGCCGCGGCGCCCCGCGGCGCGAGCATCGCGAAGGCGCCACGGCCGAAGCGCGGCAAGCGCCGCCGCAAGCAGCACACGCCCGGCTCGACCGTCTCCTACACGAACTCCGGCGCGGGGACCAGCACCTTCACCGTGCTGGCTCCAGCCCGCGGAGAACGGCACGGCAAGAGCTGCCGCTCGAAGGCCAGGCGGACGCGCCACAGGGGCAGGGCCTGCACGCTCTACAGGCCGCTCGGCAGCTTCAGCCACGCCGACACGGCCGGCGCCCAGAGCTTCTACTTCACCGGCCGCCTGCGCGGGCGCAAGCTCAAGCGGGGCGGCTATCGACTGGAAGTCCGCGCCGCCTACGCCGGGGGCAGACGCAGCGCGCCGCTGGTTGCGAGCTTCACCGTCACCGGCTGAGCACTCGCCCGGAGCCCCGAAAGCGGCTCAACCGTACAGGCGGACGGGGAGCGACTTCAGCTGGTTGATGAAGAGCGATTCGACCATCTTGGGCTCGCCGTCGAGCGTGCATGTCGGGGTAGCGGGTGAGAACCTCCTGCATCAGGATGCTCAGCTCCAGCCGCGCCAGCGGCGCACCCAGGCAGAAGTGCCGGCCACCGGCCCGAATGCCTGGTGTTCGGGGTTGCGCGTCACATCGAAGCGATCGGGGTCCTCATAGCGGGTCTCATCGCGGTTGGAGGAGACGTACCAGAGGACCACCTTCTCACCCTCTTTGATCTTGGTGCCGTGCAGCTCCGTGTCGCACGTGGCCGTGCGGCGGAAATGGGCGAAGGCGGGGAACATGCGCAGCGACTCCTCGACGGCGCTCGGGATCAGCGAGGGGTCGTCGATCAGAGCTTCGCCCTCTCCTCGGGGTTCTCCATCAGCGCCCGCATGGCGCTGCAGAACGTCGCCTTCGTCGAGTCGTTGCCCGCCGCGATCAGCAGGAAGAAGCCCATCACGATCTCGTGCTCCTCGAGTTTCTCGCCGTCGACCTCGGCGTGGACCAGCACGCTCGTCAGATCGTCGGTCGGGTCGGCCCTGCGATCGGCGATCAGCGCGCTGGCGCGCTCGAAGACTTCCGGGAGCTGTTTTTCGACGGCGCCAAGCGGGCCGTCGGGGTTGAGGTCGCGATCGCCGGCCCCCAGCATCGAGTTGACCAGCTCGGCCCATACCGCGTCTTCCTCCTCGGGCAGGCCCATGAAGCTGCGGATCACCCTGGCGACCGCAGGCTGGCCGATGTCGGTTACCAGATCGCACGTCTCGCGGCCGTCGAGCCGATCCAGGACGGTGGTCACGATCGCCCTGATCCGCTGTTCGTGGTCGGCGATCCGCTTCGGGGTGAATCCTCTCTGGAAAAGAGCCTTCAGCCGGTCGTGCTTGGGCGGGTCCATGCCGATGAACATCGCTCGCGCCAGCTCGATCGGAAACCCGGGGGAGGCCGCCAGGACGCCCCCCAGTTCGGAGGAGTAGGTCCGCCAGTCGCGGCTGACCTTGTGGATGTCATCGGCGGTGGTCACCGACCAGAAGCCGGGCTCCTCGGGGAATTCCTCGAAGCTCTCCGTCCAGTGCACGGGGCAGCGGGCGCGCATCTCCTTGAAGATCTCGTGCGGTGGGCCGTCAACCCAGAGCTCGTCCTCGGTCAGTTCAACGCTCTCGATGTCCCGTCCGACAGTTGCCATCACTACCCCCGTGATCTGGCTGCAGGATGGCCGGCGGAGATGATCACTGGCCAGGGGTATGGCCAACCAGGACTCGTCGCTCCGACGGCGCGACCGCGAGACTCTGCGGTGGCGTAGACGGCGGCGGTCCCTCCGCTCAACCCAACGTGCCCGGACGGGGAATTGTGGCCTCCTACGGCCCGCGCTTCTGGGCGCTTGTCGCGCTCATCGGGCCGGCGCCGGGCTCGGCGGCGCAGCGCTGATGGAGATTCTCCGCGGGGTTCAGCACGTGGTCTGGTCCTACCGCGCCGGGGCCCCGCTCGAAGGGGAGAGCTTCCTGGAAGCGGTCGAACACACCTCGGCGGCCCACCGGGTGCTCGTGCTCGCCCTGGGCGGCCTCGTGGCCGGCGGAGGCACCGTGCTGCTCGCCGCCCGCACCCCCGGCGGGGAGGTCTCCGAGGCGCTGTGGCTGGAGGGCGCCCGCCTGCCACTGCTGGGGAGCCTCCTGCGCTCCGTCCATTCGATCGTGGTGGTCGCCCTCGGGGCCTCGCTCGGCCGCGAGGCCGCTCCCCAGCGCACCGGCGCGGCGATCGCGAGCACGCTCAGCGAGTGGGCCCGGCTGCCGGACTGGCAGCGCCGGCTGCTCGTCGCCTGCGGAGCCGGCGCCGGCATGGCGGCGGTCTACAACGTCCCGCTCGGCGGAGCCCTGTTCGCGCTGGAGGTGCTGCTCGGCACGATCAGCCTGCCGCTGGTCCTCCCGGCCCTGGCGACGGCGCTGATCGCCACCGCGGTGGCATGGATCGCCCTGCCGACCCAGGCCACCTACACCATCCCCACGTATGACATCAGCGCCTCCCAGGTGGTGTGGGCGGCGGTCATCGGCCCGATCGCCGGGCTCGCCGCGGTGGGATATGTGCGGCTGATCGCCCTGGCGCACGGAGTGCGCCTGGCCCGCCGGATGCGGGTGGCAGTCCCCGTCGCCGTCTTCGCTGCCCTGGGCGCGGTCGCCATCGCCTACCCGCAGATCCTCGGCAACGGCAAGAACGTCGTTCAGCTCGCCCTCCTCGCCAAGCTCGGCGTCGGGCTGCTGGCGGTCCTGCTCGTGCTCAAGCCGATAGCCACAGCGGCCTGCCTCGGGAGTGGCGCGCCCGGCGGCCTGTTCACCCCGACCCTCGCCTTCGGAGTGCTCCTCGGCGGCCTGCTCGGCGAGGGCTGGCTGCAGATCTGGCCCGGAGCACCGCTCGGGAGCTTCGCAGTCATCGGGGGCGCCGCCGTGCTCGGGGCCTGCATGCAGGGCCCGCTGGCGGCCGTCGTGCTGGTGGCGGAGCTGACCCACCACGCCGACAGCCTGATGGTGGCGGCCCTGCTGGCCGTCGTGGAGGCGACAGTCGCTGGCACGCCTGATGGGCGCGCCCTCGATCTACTCCGCCCGGCTGTCGGCCAGGCGAGGCGGGGGCCTCGAGGCGCCCGCCGGGATCGCGCAGAGCCGAGCGGGCGCCGGCCGGGAGCGCCCGATCGAGCAGGACCTCGGCTGCAGGGGAGCGCCCGGGCCGAAGCGTTCGAGGACGTGCCCGATAGCCCGCGTCCCGAACTCGAGCGCGTCCGCGGGGACCCGCTCGTTCTCCGCGTGGATCAGCTCCATGAAGGGCATGTCCTCGGGGAGCTGCATCGGGAGGAAGCCGTACGTCTGGATCCCGAGGCGCGAGAAGAACCGGCCGTCCGTCACCCCGGGCAGCAGCATCGGGATCGGCTTGGCCGACGGGTCCAGGCGCGCGTAGGGCACCGGCGAGCGTGCCGAACAGGGACATGTCGGCGGCGGCCACGACGGGCTCATGGCGGATGACCTCGAACTCCATCTCCACCCCGCTCAGAGACCGAAGCTCGGCGAAGACATCCTGCGGGCCGTAGCCAGGGAGCAGCCTGCAGTCGAGCTCGAGGGAGACCTCGCCGGGGACGACGTTGATCTTGTCCCGCCGCCTGAACGATCGTGGCGGTGGCGGTGTTGTGGAGCATCGAGTCGAACAGGGCGGACCGGTCGCCCAGGCGCCAGAGGCCGTCGGTCAGGCGGGGCTGCAGCAGGCCCCGAGCGGCAGCGCGACCGGGGCCGGCAGCTCGGCGGCGATCGCCTCGATCATCGAGCGGGCGACGGGCGGGGATGTGGACCGGCAGCCGCCTGCGGTCGAGCCGCTGAGCAGCCGCCCGAGCAGCCCGACGGCGCCCCCGCGAACGCGGCAGCGAGCCGTGACCGGCGCGGCCCGGGATCGTCGCACGCGTCCAGCAGACCTGCTTCTCGGCGACCATCACCGGGTAGAGCCGGCGACCCGCGAGCTGACATCGAGAAGCCCCCGAACTCGCCCAGCGAGTAGCGGACGCCCGCCGAACAGCTCGGGGTGCTCGCTGACCATGAAGCTCGCCCCAGGTCGCTGCCGGCCTCCTCATCGCAGAGCAGGCAGAGGATCACATCGCCCGGCGGGTCGCTGGCCGGACGCCTTGACGCGCATGAATGCCGCCAGCATCATCGCCACGCCGCCCTTCATGTCGAGCGCCCCACGTCCCCATATGAAGCCATCGTGCACCTCGCCGCCGAAAGGCGGGTGACGCCACTCCCGCGCGCGGCGACCACATCGACGTGGCCCTGCAGCAGCAGCGGCGGCGCGTGCCCTCGCCCCGCAGCCGCGCCAGAAGGTTCGGACGCGCCGGATCGGCCGCGACGATCCTCACCTCGCAGCCAAGCTCCTCCAGCAGCCCCCGCACCCAGTCGATGCACTGGCCTCGTTGCCCGGCGGGTTTGTCGTGTCGAAGCGCAGCAGTTGCGCTCAGCAGCTCGGCGGGACGGTCCTGCAGCGGCACGGAGCTCATCGCCGACAGTCTCGCCGATTCGGCCATCGAGCCGCCCGACCCGCGAGGTCGGCCCGCGGTGTCAGAGCGGGGACTGACGTGAACGAACGCTTCCCTGGCGCCGGCGGCGAGGCTCTGGAAGAATCGCGGCCGGGATGGAAGCGGCTGCCCACGAGATCTCAGAGCTCGCCCGCGAACTGGCCGACGAGACCGAGCGCCAGCGCCATCTCGCCGATGCGCTCCTCGCCCGGCTGCGCAAGTCGGGGCTGATGAACGCGGGGGCGCCACGGGAGGTCGGCGGCCTGGAGCTCCCGCCGGGGGAGCTGCTGGCGCAGGCGGAGGAGATCGCACGGGGCGACGCCTCGGCGGGCTGGTGCGTCTCGATCGCGGCGACCAGCAGCCTGCTGGCGGGCTACCTGCCGGAGCCCGGCCGCGCGGAGCTGTTCGCGGACCCCGAGGGAATCGCCTCCGGGATCTTCGCCCCGCGCGGCACGGCGCGGCCGGTGCAGGGAGGCGTCGTGGTCGATGGGCGCTGGCCCTATTGCAGCGGCATCACCCACGCGGGGGTCCTGTTCGCGGGCTGCTTGCTGCAGTCTCCCGAGGGCGAGGGCGACGGGCGGATGCTGCCGATCGCCGTCGCTCTGGCGCGCGAGCAGCTCGAGGTGCTCGACACCTGGCACACGCTCGGGCTGCGCGGAACGGGGAGCCACGATGCTGTCGCAAACGGGGTGTTCGTGGCGGCCGAGCGGAGCTTCTCGCTGTTCGACGGACCGCGGGTCGGACCGCCCCCTCTACCGGTTCCCCGTCTTCGGGTACTTCGCCGCGTCGATCTCGGCGGCCGCGCTGGGCAACGCGCGCGGTGCGATCGACGAGTTCGCCGAGCTGGCTGCGGTCAAGGTCGGCCAGGGCTCGACGCGCAGGCTCGCAGAGCGCTCGGCGACCCAGGCCGCCGTCGCCGAGGCGGAGGCGTCGCTGCAGGCGGCGCCCGAGCGCTCTACTACCAGGCGATCGGCGCCGCCTGGGATGCGGCCCAGTCCAGCGAGCCGGTGGCGGTCCCGCTGCGCAACGAGCTGCGCATGGCCTCGACGCACGCTGTCCGCGTGTCCGCCGACGTCGTCCGCGCGCTCTACGACCTCGCCGGCGGGCCAGCGATCTACGACGACTCGCCTCTGCAGAGACGCTTCCGCGATGCCTTCACCGCCACAGCCCATTTCCAGGTCAACCAGGCCTCGCGCGAGCTGCAGGGCCGGCTGCTGCTCGGGCTGCCGGCGGACAGCCTGATGATCTAGGTCTCCCGACGGGAGCCGCCGCCGCCCGCGATCGCTCCCGCGATCGGCCTTGCATCACTGTCTGGATGACCCGACAGCTGGTAACAATGGGAGCGATGCCCCGCGCGATCTGGACCGGCGCGATCAGCTTCGGGCTGGTGACCGTGCCCGTGAAGCTGTACAGCGCGATCAACCGCAAGACGGTCCGCTTCCACCAGCTCTCGGGCAGGACGGGCGTGCGCATCGCCCAGAAGCGGGTCGACCCGCACAGCGGCGAGGAGGTCCCCTACGAGGAGATCGTCAAGGGCTACGAGATCGCCCCCGATCGCTACGTCGTGATCGAGCCCGGCGAGCTCGACGCGCTCGAGCCCAAGAAGACCAGGACGATCGAGATCGAGCAGTTCGTCGAGCTCTCCCAGATCGACCCGGTCTACTACGACCACCCCTACTACCTCGCGCCCGGCCCTGGCGGCGCGAAGCCCTACCGCCTCCTGCTCGAGGCGATGGGTGAGACCGGCAAAGTCGCCATCGCCCGTGTCGTCATCCGGTCCAAGGAGCAGCTCGTCGCGGTCCGGCCGATGGGGGACGCGCTGGGCATGGCGACGATGATCTTCTCCGACGAAGTGCTGCCCCCCGACCGGATCGACGAGATCGCCGAGGCGCGGGAGGTGAAGACGACCAAGCGCGAGCTGGAGATCGCCGAGCAACTGATCGAGTCGCTCGCCGGGGACTTCGAACCGGACGCCTACCGCGACACCTACCGCGAGCAGGTGCTCGAGATGATCGAGCGCAAGGCACAGGGCAAGGAGATCGCCGTCCAGCCCGAGCCCGAGGAGATCGCTGCACCGGCCCCCGACCTGATGGGCGCGCTGAAGGCGAGCCTCCAGGCGGTACGGGCACGGGAGGCGGACGAGGACGGCGCGGCGAAGCCCCGCCGCAAAGCGCCCGCCAAGAAGGCCGCCGCGAAGGCCTCCGCAACGAAAGCCGCGCCGAAATCCGCCGGGAGCAAAGGCTCCAAGGGCACCGCCAGACCCAGCAGCTCGCGCTCCACAGCCAAACGCTGAGCCAGGTGCCACCCCGCCGGCCAGCCAGCCGCAGGGAGACGCACGGGAGCGCCCGCGGGGCCAAGCTCGAGCGCTACGCGGGTAGACGCGACTTCGCCGCCACTCCCGAGCCCGCCCCCCTCGCCGGACCGGACGGCGCCGAAGGTCGGCGGCGCTTCGTGATCCACGAACACAGCGCCCGGCGGCTGCATTGGGACCTTCGCCTGGAGCGCGACGGGGTGCTGGTGAGCTGGGCGCTGCCGAAGGGCATGCCGGAGGAGCCGGGGGAGAACCGCTTCGCGGCCCACACCGAGGACCACCCGATCGAGTACCTGGACTTCCACGGCGAGATCCCCAGGGGCAACTACGGGGCGGGCACGATGACGATCTGGGATCGGGGCACCTACGAGTGCCTGAAGTGGGAGCCGCGCAAGGTCGAGGTGCTGCTGCACGGCGAGCGCCTGGAGGCCCGCTACGCGCTGTTCCCCATCGACAGGGATGACCCGCCGAAGGATTGGATGATCCACCGCATGGACCCGCCGGCGGACCCGGACCGCGAGCCGATGCCCAGGCGCATCGTGCCGATGATGGCGCGCCAGGGGAAGCTGCCCGAGCCGGACGACGGCTGGGGCTTCGAGATCAAGTGGGACGGGGTCAGGGCGATCGCCTACTCCTCGCCGGGGGAGCTGCGGCTGGAGAGCCGGAACCTCAACGACATCACCGCCAGCTACCCCGAGCTGGGGCGGCTGGGCCGAGCGCTGGGCTCCCACCAGGCGGTCCTGGACGGAGAGATCGTGGCCTTCGACGCGAAGGGCCGCCCGAGCTTCGGGACGCTGCAGAGGCGGATGCACGTGGCCTCCCGCGACCAGGCCGCCCGCCTCGCGAGGAGCACCCCCGTGACGTATGTGATCTTCGATCTTCTGTGGATCGACGGGCATTCGCTGATGGGCCGGCCGTATTCCGAGCGGCGAGCCCGCCTGCTGGAGCTGGGACTGAACGGCCAGGGCTGGCAGACGCCCGAGCACGTCGTGGGACACGGCAAGGAGCTGCTGGCTGCCAGCGCCGAACAGCACCTGGAGGGCGTGATGGCCAAGCGCCTGGACTCCATCTACCAGCCAGGCCAGCGCCCGGGCACCTGGCTGAAGATCAAGACGACCGGCCGGCAGGAGTTCGTCGTCGGCGGATGGCTGCCCGGTAAGGGCCGGCGCCACGATCGGATCGGCGCGCTCCTGCTGGGCGTCCACGAGCCGGACGGCTCGCTGCGCTACGTGGGGCGTGTCGGCACGGGCTTCAGCGAGGCCGAGCTGGATCGGCTCGCGGGCCTGCTCGCACCACTGGTCCGCGACAGCTCGCCTTTCACGGCAGGCGTGCGCCCGCCCCGGGAGGCGGTGTTCGTCGAGCCGAAGCTCGTCGCCGAGGTCAGGTTTGCCGAGTGGACCGCCCAGGGAAACGTGCGCCAGCCGTCCTACCTGGGCCTGCGCGAGGACAAGCCGGCCGAGCAGGTGGTGCGCGAGGACCTCTCCACGGCGAGCGGCGCCGGCGATCGGTCGGCGGCCAGGCGGGGCAGATCCCAGGCGGCGGCCGAGGCCGGGGACGCGGATTCGCCGGTGCTTCAGATCGTCCGCAGCGGATCGGGCGGCGTGGCGATCGTCGAGGGCCGGGAGCTGAAGCTGTCGAACCTCGACAAGGTGATCTACCCCGAGACGGGCTTCACCAAGGGCGAGCTGATCGACTACTACGCCGCCCTGGCATCAGCCCTGCTGCCCCATCTGGCTGGCCGGCCGCTGACGGTCACCCGCTGGCCGGACGGCGTCGCTGGGAAGTCGTTCTTCCAGAAGCAGTCGCCAGCCCACCGGCCCGACTGGGTGCGGACGGTGAGGCTGCCCAGCGAGAGGAAACCGATCGACTACACGCTGGTGGAGGACCTGCCGACCCTGATCTGGCTGGCGAACCTGGCCGCGATCGAGTTGCACACGCCACTGGCGCGAGCGGACGCGATGGACCGCCCGACAGCGGTCGTCTTCGACCTGGACCCGGGGGCGCCGGCGACGGTGATCGAGTGCTGCCGGGTCGCCCGTCGCCTGCATGGCGTGTTCGAGGGCATCGGCCTCGAGAGCTTCGCCAAGACCTCGGGCTCGAAGGGACTGCAGCTCTATATCCCGCTGAACTCCGGCCGGGCCACCTACGAGCAGACCAAGCCGTTCGCCAAGGCGGTCGCCGAGCTGCTCGAGCAGGAGGACCCCGACCTCGTCGTCTCGCGCATGACCAAGGCGCGGCGCACCGGCAGGGTGCTGATCGACTGGAGCCAGAACGACGCCAAGAAGACGACCGTCTGCGTCTACTCGCTGCGGGCGATCGCGCGCCCGACCGCCTCCACGCCGATCTCCTGGGAGGAGATCGATGAGGCCATCGCGCGACGGCCGCCCCGAGCGACTGGCCTTCCTGGCGGGCCAGGTGCGCCGGCGCGTGGCCGAGCGCGGGGACCTGCTCGCCCCGGTGCTCTCGCTCGTGCAGGAGCTGCCGAAACTCTGAGCGCGCACGGAGCGAGGCCCGCGGCGAGGCGCGGCTGGGCGCCTCCGGGCGCCGGCGCGAGGTGCCTCTACTCGAACTCGGGCGCGCGCCAGCCGGGCATGATGTCGGGCAGGCCGTCGCTGACGCGATCGGGGAAGCTGGCGGGGCGCTTCTCCAGGAAGGCGGTGACGCCCTCGACGGCGTCGGCGGACTGGCCGCGGGCGACCATCCCCCGCGAGTCGGCCCGGTGGGCGATCATCGGGTGCTCGGCGCCGAGCATCCTCCACATCAGCTGCCTGGCCAGCGCGACCGAGACCGGGGCGGTGTTCTCGGCGATCTCCCGCGCCAGCGCGCGAGCGGCGCCGAACAGCTCCTCTTTGGGGTGCAGGCTCCGCAGCAGGCCCCCTTCGAGACCCTCCTGGGCGGAGAAGACGCGCCCGGTGGCGACCCACTCCATCGCGCGGCTGATGCCGACGACGCGCGGCAGGAACCAGCTGGAGCACGCCTCGGGGATGATCCCCCGGCGTGCGAAGACGAAGCCCATGCGGGCGTCGTCGGCTGCCAGGCGGATGTCCATCGGCAGCGTCATCGTCGCGCCCACACCGACGGCGGGGCCGTTGATCGCGGCGATCACGGGCTTGGTGCTTTCGAAGATCCGCAGCGAGAATTCGCCGCCGTTGTCACGGCCGGCCGACCCGGCCACGTCGCGCTTGCGGTAGTCGAAGGTGTCCCCGCCGCCGGCCAGATCGGCGCCCGCGCAGAAGCCGCGGCCCGCGCCGGTGACGATGATCGCCCGCACCTCGTCGTCGGCGTCGGCCATGTCGAACGCCGCCACGCAGCTCGTGGCCCATCTGCGCTGTCCAGGCGTTCAGCCGCTCTGGGCGGTTGAGCGTGATCGTGAGGATGTTCTCGGAGGTGTCGGTGAGGATCTGCTCGAAGTCCATGGGCCCGGCATCCTCTCAGGTCTCGAGGCCCTGCAGCTCGCGCGCGGTCAGCTGGCGGCCGTAGGGTCCGGCGCCGGCGAGGCACTCGGCCCCGCAGCGGGCGGCCAGCGCGAGGGCGTCGCCGAGCGACATGCCCGCGCCGAGGCCGTAGGTGAGCCCCGCGGCGAAGGAGTCGCCGCAGCCGTAGGAGTCGACGATCTGCCCCGGCGGCGGGGCCGCCTCCCACCGGCCCTCCTCGCCGGAGCGCGTCCGGTAACGCCCGCCGCTGGGCCCTTCGGTGAACACGACCGCCCTGGCGTCGCGCTCGGCACGGGCCGCCTCGCCCATCTCGATCTCGTCGCCGCCGCTCAGCACGAGCGCGTCGATCGACACGCCGTGTCCGAGCGCCCGGCGGGCGCGGGGGCTCGCGACGAGCACCCGACTGGCGGCCCGGACGCGGCGCAGCGCCTCGAGGTCCCCGGCGGTGAAGTAGACGGCGTCGAGCGCTCGCAGGCCGACCGGCCCAGGCGTCGCGCCGGCGGGATCCAGGCGCTCGCCGAACGTGGTGATCGTGCGCTCCCCGGCCCGATCGATCGAGCGTCACGGCTCGACGAGTCCTCGACCGCTCGATTCCGGGCCCGGTGCCCTGTCCGGCGGCGAGGCCGTCGAGCACCTCCACCCCCAGCTCGGCCAGACGCGACGGCCGAGCGCCTGCCCTGCTCGTCGCTCGCCAGCACCGTGAACAACCGGCAGGCTCCCGCCAGACGGGCGAGCTGCACGGCCGCCACCGCCCCGCCGCCGGCGGGCTCCTCGAAGGCGCCGCTGGCATGCGCGACCTCGCCGGCCCGCGGCAGGTGCTCGACGCGCCCGAACTGCACCCACTCGACATGGCCGACGACGGCCACCCGCGGCTGGCTTGCGGACACAGGCGCAGTCTCACACACTCTCGACGGCGTTCTTCGCGAACATCGCCCGAAGAATCGACCGCACGGAGGACTCATGAGCATCCAGCCCACGTGCCGGCAGATCCGCGACACGATGCCCTTCGCCGCGCTGATCGGCGCCGAGCTGGTCGCGGGCCTTTCACTACCCGCGCCCCTGAGCCCATAGGATTCGCGCCGATGCCCGCACAGGTGCTGATCGTCGACAGGCCGGCGCCGCACGTGCGGCGCCTGACGTTGAACAGGCCCGAGGACCTGAACACGATGACGGCGGAGCTGTGCGAGGCGCTGCACGTCACCCTGCGGGAGATCGCGATGGACCGTGCCTGCCGCGCCGTCGTGCTGACGGGGGCGGGCCGCGGGTTCTGCGCCGGGCTCGACCTGCACGGGTATGGCGCAGCGCCGGGCAACGACGGCACCGACGAATCCCGCGACCGCCTGGGCAACCAGGAGCACATGTCGAGGCTGGTGCTGGCGCTGCGCGGCGGTGCCCCAGCCGATCATCGCCGCGCTCAACGGCCCCGCGGCGGGCTTCGGCCTGGCGCATGGCGCTGGGCTGCGACATCCGCTTCGCGGCCGAGGGAGCGGTGTTCAGGGTCGCCTTCGTCAACATCGGCGTGTCCAACTGCGACATGGCCACGAGCTGGCTGCTGCCGAGGCTGATCGGCGCCTCGCGCGCGCACGAGCTGATGCTGACCGGCCGCCGCTTCGACGCGAGCGAGGCGCTGCGCATCGGCCTGGTGGCGGACGTCGTCGACCCGGAGGCGCTGGCCGACCGGGCCCTGGAGGCCGCGACCCAGATCGCTGCGCTCGCGCCTTGGGGGGTGCGGCTGACCAAGCAGGGCATGTGGACGGCGCTGGAGATCCCCTCCGAGCAGGCGGCCGTGGAGTACGAGGACCGCCAGCAGATCATGAGCACCTTCGGCGCCGCGCCGCCCGAGGCGATCGCGGCGTTCCTGGAGAAGCGCGCGGCGGATTTCGCCGATTAGATGGTCGACCTGTTCGACGTCTCCGGCAAGACGGCTCTGGTCACGGGAGGCTCACGCGGAATCGGCCTGATGATCGCCGGCGGCCTGGTCGACGCGGGCGCCCGGGTGATCGTCTCCTCGCGCAAGCAACCCGACGTCGAGGCGGCCGCCGTGCAGCTGGCAGAGCGCGGCGACTGCGTCGCGATCGTGGGCGACGTCTCCACGCCCGAGGGCGCCCGGGAGCTGGCCGCCGCGACGAGCGAGCGGTTCCCGAGGCTCGACATCCTGGTCAACAACGCCGGCGCCACCTGGGGAGCGCCGCTCGAGGAGTTCCCGCCCAGCGGCTGGGACCGGGTGATGCACACGAACCTCGAGGGCGTCTTCCACCTGACCGTCGACCTGCTGGGCGCCCTGCGTGCCTCGGCGTCCGCCGAGGACCCGGCGCGGGTGATCAACATCGGCTCGATCGATGGGCTGCGCACCCCGTCGGTCGAGAACTACAGCTACAGCGCCGCGAAGGCCGCCGTGCACATGCTGACCCGCCACCTGGCCAAGCGCCTGGCGGGCGAGCACATCACGGTGAACGCGATCGCGCCGGGCCCGTTCGAAAGCCGGATGATGGCCTTCGCCCTGGAGGATCCCGAGTCGCGTCGCGCGGTCGAGCGGGCCGTGCCACTGGGTCGGATCGGGCGCCCCGACGACGTCGCGGGTCTGACGCTGTTCCTCGCCTCGCGGGCCGGCGCGTACATGACCGGCACCGTGATTCCGCTGGACGGCGGCATCACGGGCTGCAATTGAGGGCCGGGGTGGCTTAGACTCGCTGTCCAGGGGGACGATGAGAGCACCGCAGGGGGGAACATGAGCACGCTGGCCGAGCCGGTGACAGTCGCGCCGGCGCCCCGCGCGCGCCGCATCTCCTCGCCCAGGGCGGTGCTGGCGGTGGCCGTGCTCGGCACCTTCATGGCCTTCGTCGACGCGACGATCGTCAACATCGCGATCCCCAACATCGCTCGCGACTTCCACGCGACGAGCCTGGCGAGCGTCTCGTGGGTCCTGAACGCCTACAACATCGTCTTCGCCGCCTTCCTGGTGGGGGGCGGGCAGCTGGCCGACCTGCTGGGGCGCAGGCGGGTGTTCTCGATCGCGCTGGTGACGTTCACGCTCGCCTCGGCGCTCTGCGCAGCGGCCCCGTCGCTGGGGCTCCTGGTCGCTGCGCGCATCGTCCAGGCGGCCGGCGCGGCGATGCTCGTCCCGAGCTCGCTGGCGATCGTGCTCGAGGCCCACGAGCCGCACGAGCGGATGCACGCCGTCGCGCTCTGGTCGGCGGTGGCGGCGCTGGCCGCCGGCATCGGCCCGCCGCTCGGCGGCCTGCTGATCACCGCCTCGAACTGGCGGCTGGTGTTCCTGGTCAACATTCCCGTCGGCCTGGTCGCGGTGGTACTGGCCAAACGAGTGCTGATCGAGAGCCGCGCGCCGGGGCGCCGGCGCGTCCCGGACCTGCTCGGCGGGGTGGTCCTGGCGCTGGCGATCGCCACCCTGGTGCTGGCCGTGGTCAAGGGCCAGGAATGGGGCTGGAGCAGCGCGAGAGTGGTCGGTTCCTTCGCGGCATCGCTGCTGCTGGGCGCCTACTTCGTGTTCCGCTCGGGTCGCCAGCGCACGCCCGTCGTCGACCTCTCGCTGCTGAGGATCAGGGCCTTCGCGCTGTCGAACGGCGTGACCCTGGTGATGTCGGGCGGCTTCTATGCCTACACGCTCTGCAACGTCCTGTTCCTGACCGGGGTCTGGCGCTACTCGATCCTGACGGCCGGCCTGGCCCTCACGCCAGGGCCGTTCACCGCGATGGCGATCGCCGGCCCGGCCAGCCGCCTGGTCGAGCGGGTGGGCCACCGCGCGGTGGTCGTGCCCGGCGCGCTGATCTGGGCCGGGGGCATGGTGTTCCTGTCCTCGCGGGTCGGCGTGAGGCCGGACTTCCTCGGCGTCTGGCTGCCGGGGCTGGTGATCCTCGGCATCGGCGCCGGCCTCAGCTTCCCGACGCTGAGCGGCGCGGCGGTCGGCTCCGTCCCGGGCACGCGCTTCGCGATGGCGACGGCGCTGAACTCCGTCGCGCGCCAGATCGGCGCGGCCCTGGGGGTGGCGGTGCTGATCGCGATCCTCGGCACCCCCAGCCCGCTGAACCCGCTTCCGCCCTTCCAGCACGGCTGGATGTTCGCCGCCGGCTGCTTCCTGTTGGGAGGACTGGCCTGCCTTGCGCTTGTCGTGCGCCGCGTCGAGGCGCCCTCCGGGAGCGGGAACGGCCATGCCGGGACGCATGGGCGTATCGCGGAGTCCGGCGCCGCGGCGCAACCGGCGCAGCTGCCGGGCCTGGCCGAGTCGGAGGGCGAGCAGGCGCAGGTGGCGCCGCAGAGCGCGGCCGAGTTCCTGCGCAACGTCCAGGTCTTCGCGGGGCTCTCGGACGAGATGCTCGAGCGAGTCGCTGAGCTCGCCGGCACGGTCAGCCTGATGCGGGGCGAGTGGCTCTTCACCGAGGGCGACCGCGCGGACGCGGTCTACGTCGTGCGGGTCGGGCACCTGGAGGTCCTGCAGCAGGACGACGGCGAGCTCGAGACGATCAACACGCTGACGCGCGGCGCGGTGCTGGGCGAGTTGGCGCTGCTGAGCGACTCGACCCGCAGCGCCTCGGTGAGAGCTCTGCGGGACACCGAGCTGCTGCGGATCGAGAAGCCGGGCTTCGACTCGCTGCTGCGATCCGAACCCGAGCTGACCCTGAGCCTCACCCGCGTGCTCAGCGCCCAGCTGCAGGCGAGCCGCGCGATCCCCGTCGCCAAGCGGGCGCGGCCGGTGACGATCGCCCTCCGCGCCCTCGCGCCGAGCGTGCCGGTGCTGGACCTGGCCGACGAGCTGAGCTGGGCGATGTGCTCCTGGGGCAGGGTCGCGGTGCTGCACCCCGGGGAGCAGAGCCAGGCCCACAGGGGACCCCGGGAAGACGCCGTCGCGCGCTTCGCGCCGCTGGTCGAGCGCTGCGAGCAGGACCACGAGCAGGTGATCCTGATCTGTGGATCGGGCGAGAAGCTGAGCGCCTGGGACGAGTTCTGCCTGGCGCGGGCCGACCGGGTGCTGGCGGCGGTCGACGCCTCGATCGAGCCGGCCGAGCAGAACGGCGCCGGCCCGGGAGAGGAGCTGGAGCGCATGCGCGGAGCGGACCTTCTCGCATACGGCGTGCACCCCGGGTCGGGCAGCCTCGCCGGCTGGATCGAGCTGCTGGACCCCCCGTCCGTGCACGCGATCGCACCGGGCACGCGCAGCGCCGACGTTGCGCGGAGCGCCCGCCGTCTGACGGGCCGGGCGGTGGGCGTCGTGCTCGCCGGCGGGGGCGCGCGGGCATTCGCCCACCTGGGAGCGCTCGAGTCGCTGCTTGACGCCGGCCTGGTCGTCGACCGCGTGGCGGGCGTGAGCATGGGGTCGTTCATCGGCGGACTGCTGGCCTGCGGTCACGACAGCGCCGCGATGGACGCCTGCTGCTACGAGGAGTGGGTCCGGCGCAACCCGATCAACGACTACACCGTCCCGCGCTCCTCGCTGATCAAAGGCCACAAGGCCGAGGCGATGCTCGAGCGCGTCTTCGGCGAGACCAGCATCGAGGAGCTGGCTCGTCCCTACTACTGCGCCAGCGTCAACCTGCGGGGCGGGCACCTGGTGATCGACCGTCGCGGCCCGATGGTCCTGGCGGTCGGGGCGAGCATCTCGCTGCCGCTGATCGCGCCGCCGCTGCGGCGCGAAGACCGGCTGCTGGTCGACGGCTCGCTGCTGGACAACCTGCCGCTCGGCCCGATGAGCCACAGCGGCGAGGGCCCGGTGCTGGCGATCGACATCAAGGGCGAGGAGCGCCAGCACGCGCCGAGGGTCGTCGGCCCGGCTGCCGTGGTCGACCGCCCTCATCGCCAGCAGCTGCCCTCGCTGCCCGAGACGATGTCCCGCATCGCCCTGCTGAGCAGCGCGAACACCGACGAGTCGGCCCGCCGCCACGCCGACCTGACGATCAGGGTGCGGGTCGAAGGGGTTGGCCTGCTGGAGTTCCACCAGATCGACGCCGCCAGGGAGGCCGGCAGGCGCGCGGCCGACGAGGCGCTCACCCACGACCCGCCCGGGTGGCTGACGGAGGGCGTGCCCGCGCCGGCGAACCTGGCAGGCCGCCGGACCGTCGTGAGGGTCTGACCGCGATCCGGGGTTCGGGTAGGCTGCGACGGTCGAGGGTTCATGCGTCACTCCAGCTCAATCACCTCGCTGTCCTGGATCCCCTCAGAGGCAGTGGAAGGCAGTACCCGGGTGGCCTTCGAGACGGGGCTCGCCCACTACGACGAGCCTCCGCCGGAAGCGTTGGAAGACATCGAGGCGCTGCGCGCCGCGGACCGCTTCCGCTTCGCCAACGTGCTCAGGGCGTGGGTCGAGGTCGGTCCCGACGGCCGCATCACCGACTGCGGGTGCGACGGCGGCGGGATGATGGGCGCCACGACCGTGAAGCTCGGGCCTGTCTCGCGCACCTTCGAGGCGGTGGGGCTGCCCGAGATCAGGCGCAAGCCCGAGCGCCGGGACGGCTCGGTGCGCTTCGTGCAGACCTGCCGGGGGACGCACCGGGGTGCCCGCGCCGCGCCGGGTTCGCCGCAGGCCGTTCGTGCAGTGGCAGGCGCCGCTCGTGTGGACGACCCTGTCGCTGACGATCGACGCCGACGGCAACGCAGAGGGAACGATGGTGGGCGCGAGCCGCTTCCCGCGCCACTGGGTCTACGACGACGGCGGGACGACTCGCGCAGAAGTCGGGGCTGGCCGACTTCAAGGCACTGGTACCGGAAGTCCTTCGGGCGTCACACGCCATGGGGTGACGAGGACTCGCGGGCCCTCGTCACCGCCGTCGAGACGGCGCTGGAGCGACGGCTGTCCGAACAGCTGATGAGCGGCGCCGCCAAGCCCAAGGTCCGCAAGCTCAAGGCCGGCACGACGCTGGTCGAGCAGGGCGAGGAGGGCTCGGAGGTGTTCCTGGTCCTCGACGGCGTGCTGCGCGTCGAGCACGACGGCGAGCGGCTGGCCGAGTACGGCCCCGGTGCCCTGCTCGGCGAGCGCGCGCACCTGGAGGACGGCAGGCGCACCTCGACGCTCGTCGCCGTGACCCCCTGCCGGGTCGCGTCGGTGGACGGCGCGGCACCTCGAACGCGAGGCGCTGGACGAGCTCTCATCCGGACACCGCCGGGAGGACCGCAAGCGCACTGCGCGGAGCTGAGCGGTCGTGCGGGTCCACCTCTGCGGCGTGCGCGGCTCGACGCCTGCACCGGGAACGGAGTTGTCACGCTACGGCGGGCACACCTCCTGCCTGTTGCTGAGCGCACGGGACAGCGAGCCGCCGACGCTGATCCTCGACGCCGGCACCGGCCTGCGCGCGGCGACCGAGGTGATCGGAGAGCGGTCCTTCGCCGGCACGATGCTTCTCACCCACCTGCACTGGGACCACATCCAGGGGCTGCCCTTCTTCTCGGCGGCCGACCGCGACGACAGCGAGGTCGCCGTGCTCCTGCCCGACCAGCCGGACGGCCGAGTCCGCGCTGGCCGTGCTGGCCGGGCGATGTCGCCGCCCCACTTCCCGATCGCTCCCGACCGAGCTGCGCGGTGACGTGGACGTTCGCCGAGCTCTCGCGCCGGCGAGAGCGGGAGACCGCGGGCTTCACCGTCCTCGCCCGCGAGGTCCCCCACAAGGGCGGACGCACCTTCGGCTACCGCATGAGCGACGGGCGCTCGACGCTCGCCTACATCCCCGACCACTGTCCCACCGCCCTCGGCCCCGGGCCGGACGGCTGGGCGAGTACCACCCGGCCGCGCTCGAGCTCGCCGCGGACGCCGACGTGCTGTCCACGACGCGCAGCTGCTCCGCGAGGAGCTGGCGCCGACAGCGACTTGGGGCACGCCGGCGGCCGAGTACGCCGTCGAGCTCGGCCGACGCGCCGGAGCGCGAGCGCGTGGTGCTCTTCCACCACCGGCCCGACCGCACCGACGACGGCGCTCGACGAGCTGGCGGAGCGCTTCACCGGCGAGCCGCAGGTGGCCGTCGCCCGGCAGGGCGCGCGTCGCTGCGAGCTGTGAGCTCCACCGGCCGACGGGTCGCCCGACGCGGTCGTCGTCGGCTCGGGGCCGAACGGCCTCGCCGCCGCGCTCACCCTCGCCCGGGCGGGCCTGCGTGTCGAGGTCTTCGAGGGAGCGCCGACGCCCGGCGGCGGCTGCCGGACCGAGGAGCTGACGCTGCCGGGTTCGTCCACGACGTCTGCTCGACAGTCCACCCCCTGCTGGCCGCCTCGCCCTTCTTCCGCGACGATCGCGAGCTGACCGGCGTCAGGCTGCTGACGCCCGAGGTGGCCTTCGCGCATCCGCTCGACGGCGGCCGCGCGGCGGCCGTGGCCGGCTCGGTCGCGGAGACGGCGCCGGGCTCGGCGAGCGACGAGCGAGCCTACCGGCGCCTGCTCGGGCCGCTCGTCGGCGCTGGCACGACGATCGTGCCGCCGGTGCTCGCGCCGCTCGCTCGCCCCGCCCGTCGACCGATCGTGATGGCGCGCTTCGGGCTCGTCGGGCTGTCGCCCGCGACGCGCGCTCGCGCGCGGGTTCTCGCACACGAGGAGGCGAGGGCGCTGCTGGCCGGGCTGGCGCCCACGCGATGCGGCCGCTGAGGGCGCCGCTCACGGGCGCGTTCGCGCTGCTGCTGGGCACGCTCGGCCCACGCCGTCGGCTGGCCGGTCGTCGAGGGCGGCAGCGCGCGCGATCATCGACGCGCTGCTCGACCGAGCTGCAGCGCGCCGGCGGGAGCCGTGCAGACGGGACGCTGGATCGCCGACCTCGGACGAGCTGCCGCCGGCGCGCGCGACGCTGCTCGACGTGACACCGCGCCAGCTCGCTCGACGCTCGTCCGGCGAGCGGCTCCCGTCCGCTACCGGCCGGCGCTGCTGCGCTTCCGCTACGGCCCGGGCGTCTGCAAGGTCGACTGGGCGCTGCCGGCGCCGGTGCCCTGGACGCGCCGAGGTGTGCCGCGAGCGGCGACGGTGCACCTCGGCGGGAGCTTCGAGGAGATCGCCCGCGGCGAGGCCGACGTCGCCGCCGGGCGCCACCCCGAGCGGCCGTTCTGCATCGTCGTGCAGCCCTGCGTGCGTCGATCCCGACGCGCGCTCCGGCGGGGCAGCAGACGTTCTGGGCCTACTGCCACGTCCCGCGGCTCGACCGTCGACATGACCGACCGCATCGAGGCCCAGATCGAGCGCTTCGCCCCGGGCTTCCGCGATCTCGTGCTCGCGCGCTCCACCATCACGGCGGCGCAGATCGAGCGCCACAACCCCAACTACGTCGGGTGGCGACATCAACGGCGGCGCGGCCACTCTGCGCCAGACGATCTTCCGCCCGACGCGCTGGACGCACCCTACGCCACGCCGTTGCCGGGGCTCTACCTCTGCTCCGCCTCGACGCCTCCCGGGCGGCGGGGTGCACGGGATGTGCGGGGTCGGCGCCGCCCGGGCGGTGCTGGGCGATTCGGCCCGGGCGGGGCGCGCCGCGGCGCGGTCTACTTGACCTTGGGCCCTCCCGATCGCCGGGCGGACCGAGCCCGTCAGGTCAGCTCGGCGGCCACGGACTCGGGACCGGCTGCCAGGGCACCTCGCGCCAGTCAGCGTAGGCCTCCGCCGGCTCGTCGGTCTCGGTCGTTACGGACGCGTCGTACTTCGCCGCGACGGCATTGACGGGGTAATGCGGCTCGTCTCGGCGCCGCGAGCCGATCATCAGCACCGCGCATGGACCATCGCCCGCGCCGACGAAGATGTGCTCGACCCCCGCCGGGCAGTGGAAGAAATCCCACTGGCGCAGCGGCCGCTCCTCACCTTCGACGATCGCGATGCATTCGCCCTGCAGCACCAGGAAGTCCTCCTGCACGGGCTCGGAGTGATAGCGGCCGTTCGGTTGACCGGGCTGCATCACCTGGACGTTCACGCCCGTGTCGGGCCACGGTGCGTCCTCCGGCTCGAAGTCGATGATCGTCGCCCTGCGCGGGTGGCTGATGGCGGGCGCATCGGCGAGGTTCACGATCAGCAGCCTGTCCATCCTCCCTGAAGGTACTACCAGGCTCCGACCGACCAGGCTCCGACCGCACCCAAACGGGCGCCACGCACGCGGGCCGGCGCCCGCACCGCAGCCCCCTCGTTGGCCCTGGCCCGCGGCCGGCCATCGGCGCCCGCCAGGGCGTCGACCCCGGGGAACGCAGGGCGGGTGCGTCAAGCTGGCCGGGCACATGACCAGCCTCGCCCAGATTCGACGCGTCCTTCGCCACCGCCAGTTCCGCTATCTGTGGCTGGCCCTCTCGGCCAGCGTGATCGGCGACTACCTGGTGCTGGTCGCTCTCGCCCTGTTCGTGATCGCCCGTACGGGGAGCGCCACCGACCTCGGCCTGATCCTGGCCGCGAAGGCGCTGCCGCTCGTGGCGTTCCTGCTGTTCGGCGGCGTGTGGGCTGACCGCCTGCCACGCCACCGCGTGATGATCGCCACCGACCTGGTGCGCTTCGCGCTGCACGGACTGCTGGCGGTGCTGATCTTCATCGGCACCGTGACGATCTTCGAGCTGGTCGTGATCGAGGTTGCCTTCGGCGCGGCCGAGGCCTTCTTCAGACCGGCCGCCGACGGGCTGCTGCCGCAGACGGTTCCCGAGGAGGACATCCAGCAGGCGCGGGCGGTGACCTCGATGTCCAACAACATCGCCGAATTCGCGGGCCCCGCGCTTGCCACTGCGCTGGTGCTGGGCGCGGGCGCGGGCTGGGCCTTCGCGGTCGACGCGGCGACCTTCCTGGCCAGCGCCGCCTTCCTCAGCAGGGTGCGTCCGCGTCGCCGTGGCGCCGCCGCCGCCGCGGAGGTCTCGCCCGACGGCGCCCCCCGAACGGGCATCTGGGCCGAGATCCGGGCCGGCTCGCGCGAGGTGCGCTCGCGGACATGGGTATGGGCGACGCTGCTCTCGTTCTGCGTCGCGCTGTTCTTCGGCCTGGCCCCCTGGTTCGTGCTCGGCCCGCTGGTGGCCCAGAGCCAGTACGGCCACCTGTCGGTGTACGGCGTCCTCGAGGCGACCGTGGGCCTCGGCACGATCGCGGGCGCACTGATCGGCGTCGGCTGGCGCCCCCGCTACCCGATGCGCACGGCGATGATCGCGATCATGGCCTGGCCCGTGGCGGCGATCCTCTACGCCTCGGGCACGCCGCTGGCGGTCGTGCTTCCAGTGACCCTCGTGGCCGGCGGGGGGATCGCCGTGTTCGACATCCTCTGGACGACAGCGCTCGCCGAGCGGATCCCGCCCCAGAGCCTCTCCCGCGTCAGCTCCTACGACTGGATGATCTCCGGCGGCCTTCTGCCCCTCGGGTACGCCATCGCGGGTCCGCTTGCGTCGGCGCTCGGAGCGGTGCCGGTGATGCTGGCCGGCTCGGTGCTCGCGCTGATCGCCTTCGGCCTCGGCCTGGCGCCACACCAGACGCGGATGCTCGCGCGGCTCGCGCCCGGAGAGACCGTGGCGAGGGCGGAAGAGCCGCTACTGGCTCTAACCCACCGGCACTGAGCCGTTCGCGCCCGCCAGTTCCCACACGCGGGCCGCAGCGGTCGAGCGGTCGCGGACCCCGAGCTTGCGATAGCCGCGCTCCAGGTGCTTGCCGACAGTGCGATGCGAGATGCCCAGGGCGTCGGCAACGTGGTGGTTGGAGCGGCCCAGCGCCACCAGCCGCAGTGCCTGGGCCTCGCGGGGGGTGAGCCCCGCCGCGAGCAGCGACTCGATCAGCGGCGTGTCCGACGCGGGCGCCTCGATCCCGTTGCAGGCAGCCTGGAAGGCGATCGCGTTCAGATACGACTGGATCAGGAACGGCCGCGCCCGCACCGCGAGGTCCCGCTCCTCGTCGGAGTAGTCCGGATCGCCGCGACTGAGCGCGATCGCAAGCACGCGGCGCGGGCCGGCCGGCAGCGTGAAGGCGAGCTGATGCTCGACGCCCATCGGCTCGTACACCTCGCGATACAGCGCGAGGCCGTGGAGATGCTCGCGCGAGCAGACGTCGGAGAAGCGCATCGGCCGTCCGTCCTGGGTGCGCAGGTAGTACTGCAGGAGCGGGTTCTCGGCGGCGTGGCGCGCCCAGCGCTCGAACATCTCCTGGGGCTCTTCGGGGCGGATCAGCGCGAACACGTCGCGCGGCCCGGGTCCGATCTCGTTCAACGAGACGTAGTCCGACGGAAGCGCCCTGTGCAGCGCGTCGAGCAGGCCGTAACGCAGCTCGTCGATGTCGAGAAGCCCGCAGACGTCCCCCACGAGCTCGAGCAGTGGGGCCTCCATGCCGTTCCCCGGTGGGGTCTCCCGAGGCGATTGCGCGACGTCCTCCATACGTTGTGGAGACGTATATACCCGGTTTGCCGATCCGCCATCGGCCCGACAGCCGGCCATGTCCGCACTGGCGCCGGCCGAGCCCCTGCCGGCGGAGGGCGCGGAAGCATAAGCTCCCGGCCATGGACTTCCTGATCGCCAGGGACGACCTGCACCGCTGCCGCTGGCAGGAGGACGACCCCGCCGAGCCCCAGCCGGGGCAGGCACTGCTGTCGGTCGAGCGCTTCGGCCTGACCTCCAACAACATCACCTACGCCGCCTTCGGCGAGGCGATGTCCTACTGGAGCTTCTTCCCCGCCGAGGATGGATGGGGACGGATGCCTGTCTGGGGCTTCGCCGCCGTGTCCGAGAGCCGCGTGGAGGGGCTGCCCGAGGGGACCCGCCTCTACGGCTACCTGCCGCCGTCCAGCACGCTGCTGGTTGCACCCACACGCGTCGGGCCGCAGGGCTTCGTCGATGCCTCCCCCCACCGCGCCGAGCTCCCGGCGGCCTACAACAGCTACGCCCGCACGAGCGCCGACCCGATCTACGAAGCCGAACGGGAGGACCAGCAGATGCTGCTGCGCCCGCTGTTCTTCACCTCCTGGCTGATCGACGACTTCCTGCGCGAGGGGAACCTGTTCGGGGCCGAGACGGTCGTGCTCTCGAGCGCCTCCAGCAAGACGGCCAGCGCGCTGGCGTTCATGCTGTCCCGTGAGGGCGGCATCTTCGTGGTCGGCCTAACCTCGGCGCGCAGCGCCGACTACGCACGCTCGCTCGGCGTCTACGGCGAGGTCCTCGACTACGACGAGCTCGACGCGCTCCCGCAGGGCAGCGCGGTCTACGTCGACATGGCGGGCGACGCCTCGGTGCGGGCCATTGTGCACGAGCACTATGGACGACGGCTCGCCCACTCGGCGGTCGTCGGCGCTACCCATCACGACAGCCTCGGCGCCATACCGGACTCCCTGCCCGGCCCGCGGCCGAAGTTCTTCTTCGCGCCCGACAGGGTCGCCAAGCGCAGCTCCGACTGGGGCCGCGCCGGCCTCGAGCAGCGTCTCGCCGAGGACTGGCGCCCGTACGTGGCGTGGGCCGACGGGTTGCTGCAGGTGATCCACGGCGAGGGCCCGGAGGAGATCGAGCGCGCCTATCTGGACCTGCTCGACGGGCGCATCGACCCGGCCAGCGCCCACGTGCTGACGCCGTGAGAGGATTGCGCCCGCCAGTATGAGGGCGCCTCGCCGTCCCGCCCGCCAGACCACCGGACCAAGGAGCCAGCACATGCCCGACATCGAGTTCCCCACCAGCGCCGGCAGCGCGGCCGGCTACCTCGCGGTCCCCGCAGGCGAAGCCGGCCCGGCGACGATCGTCCTGCAGGAGTGGTGGGGCGTCGACGAGCACATCCGCTCGATCTGCGACCGCTTCGCCGCCGAGGGGTTCTTCGCGCTCGCGCCCGACCTCTACCACGGCGAGACGACCGACCAGCCCGGCGACGCCCAACAGATGATGATGGCCCTGTCGATGGACCGGGCCGAGCCGGAAATGTGCGGCGCGGCCACCTACCTGCGCTCGCAGCCCGGCGTGCAGGGCGATGGGGTCGGCGCCGTCGGCTTCTGCCTGGGCGGCGGGCTGGCGGTGTGGGCCGCCGCCAGGTGCCCCGAGATCTCCGCAGCCGTCACCTTCTA
Organism: uncultured Solirubrobacteraceae bacterium; assembly: GCA_963760785.1. GTDB lineage: Bacteria > Actinomycetota > Thermoleophilia > Solirubrobacterales > Solirubrobacteraceae > Palsa-744. Next base: position 384,508 of record CAVXEL010000006.1, read on the forward strand.
CTACGTGATGCCGCACGGCAAGCCCGACTTCAGCACGATCCACGGGCCGGTGCTGGGCCACTTCGGCACGAACGACGAATTCGTGCCCGTCGAGGCGGCCCGCGAACTGGAAGCCGAGATGCGCGCGGCCGGCGTCGCGGTCGACTTCGAGTTCTACGAGGGCGCAGGACACGCCTTCTTCAACGACACCGATCGGCTGGGGACCTTCGACGCGCAGGCACGCGACGCCGCCTGGGAGCGCACCGTGAGCTTCCTGCGCTCCGCCCTGGCCTCCTGAGGCGCGGCCCCGCGAGCGGCCTCGCCGCGGCGGCCGTCGCCGCCGCGCTGGCCGCCACTCCCGCCGTCGCGGCCCCCGCGCGGTGGTCGACGCCCGCCCCGGTCGCGGCGTGCGCCGCGGCGGGGGCCCCCAGCGTGCTCTTCCCCGCCGACGCCCCTGACCAGGCGACCGGTCCGGGGGCGCTGGTGTGGCCGGCCGGGCCCTCCTGCCCCGGCGGCGCCGGGGCGCGAATCGACCCGATCGGCGCGGACGACGAGCTGCTGGCGCCGGCCCGGCCGCGCACGGCCGGAGGCGCGCCGATCGTCCCGCAGGGATCGCTGGCGGCGACCGCCGGGCCATACGGGCAGATCGTGATCGCCGGCGCCGACCCGCGGCGCCCCAGCCAGGCGCTGCTGATCCAGGGAGGCGCCGGCGGGCCGTTCGCCCCGTTGGCCAAAGAAGCGCCGACGAGGCCGCCCGGGGCACTCGGCACCGCCTACCTCGGCGACGTCGCCCTCGCGGCGCCCGCCACCCGCGCGGGGGGACTGGTCGTTGCCGTCGAGCGCCACTACGCCCGCGTGCTGGGCCGGGCCATCCTCGCCGGCGGGGCGGGCGTGAGAGCGTTGACCGTCGCCCTGGACTTCCGCAGCGACGTGCTCGTCGCGTGGGCGCAGGGCGACTCGATCTACGCGCGCGAGATCCCCGCCTCGGGCGTCCGTGGGCCCTTGCAGCGTCTCGGGCCGGCCGGCTCGGATGCCCGGATCGCGTCGCTGATCAGCGACGACGGCCGCGGGATCGTGATGTGGTCCGAGCAGCGCGGCGCCGTCACCGAGCTCTATCTGGACCACTCGGCCGCGGGGCCGCGCTTCGGGCCGCCGACGCTGGTGGAAAGCGCGCAGGATCCCGCCGGGACGCCGCGCCCGAGCGACCCGCCGCGACTGGTCCGCCTGCTCTCGGAGGGCGTGGTGGCGGCCTGGACGGGGGTCCTCGCCGGCCGCTGGGTCGTGCGCACCGCGCCGATCGACCAGAACGGGCTGCGCACCGTCGGCACGATCGCCGCTCCGGGCGGAGGAGAGGCCGTGCTGCGCGCGCTGGCAGCCGGGCCGCGCGGCGAGGCGATCATGCTCCTCTCCGAAGAACCGGCCGCCGGCGCCGGGCCCGCGGGCCAGGTGCTGCTCGGCGCGCGAGGCGCGGACGTCGCCCCGGGCAGGAGCGTGTTCGAAGCCCCCCGGCAGATCGCGCCCGCCGGCCCGTTGGCAGCGGCGACGGTCGCGGTCGACCCCGGCAGCGACCGCGCCGTGGCCGCCTGGGAGAGCCCGGGAGGCGCGATCTTCTACGCGGTCGGCTCTCCTCTGCCAGCCGGGTGAACGGATCTTCCGGGGCGCTCCGCGGCGGTCTCCCAAGCCGCCCGCGGGACCGCGGATGGCGGGGGCCGGGAGGCAGGCGGGATGCGCGGAGGACCGTCTTTAGTAAAAGATGCTCCCCGGATGGACCGCGACTACGAGCTTCAGACCCACCAGGCCGAGGACCGCCACTGGTGGTACCGAGGGCGACGCACCGTGCTGGAGCGAGTGATCGCCGGGCTCGACCTGCCCCCCGGCGCGCGGATCCTCGATGCCGGCTGCGGGAGCGGCCGCAACATGATCGAGCTCGGCCGGCACGGCACGGTCACCGGAATCGAGCTCTCGCAGACCAGCGTCGATCTCGCCCGGGCGCGAGACGCAGGCGAGGTGGTCGCCGGATCGGTGCTCGAGATGCCCTTCGCCGATCAGAGCTTCGACCTGGCCGTCAGCCTGGACGTGATCGAGCACCTCGAGGACGATCTCGGTGCGCTGCGCGAGCTGCGTCGCACGGTCGTCCCTGGCGGCGCGCTGCTGCTGACGGTGCCGGCCTACCAGTGGCTGTGGAGCGGTCACGACGAGATCAACCACCACCACCGTCGATACACCCGCCTGTCGCTGCGCTCCGTGGCCCACCAGGCCGGGTGGCACGAGCAGCGCACCACCTACTTCAACTCGCTGCTGCTGCCCGTCGCGATCCTGCTCCGGGTGCTCGAGCGCTTCAACACCAAGACGACCGAGTCGAGCCTCGACCTGTGGGTCCCGCCCGAGCCACTGAACAGGATGCTCGAGTTGCCGCTGACGCTCGAGGCGGGGCTGATCGGGCGCGGCGGGCGGATCCCCGCGGGTCTCTCGCTGCTCAGCGTCTTCCGGTAGCAGCGGCCGTCTCGGCGTGGCCGTCGCGGCACGCGCTCGCCGGGATGACCGCGCACCACGCGGGAGCTGCCCCCGCCGCGCGAGATCGTCTCCCGTCTACGCCGACATCGACGGTGCGTGCCGGAACGTCCAGGCGCGGTTGACGATGAACGTGCTCACGGTCACGACGACCGTCGCCAGCGCCTGCGCGAGGAGCTTGTCGACATGCGCGTCGTGCACGAACACGTACAGCAGCCCCAGGTTGATGGCCAGGCCGCCGCTCTGCACGACCGCCCAACGCACCGGGGTCAGCGCGTCGCCGACGTGGCCCGCGAAGGTCCATTTGCGGTTGAGCAGGAAGCCGTTGGTGGCGCCGACGATGAAGCCGATGGCCGACGCGGCCAGATACCAGACCCCGAAGACCTTCAGCAGCAGCGTGTAGACGATGAACGTCAACAGCGTGTTCGACACGCCGACGATGCCGAACTTCGCGAACTGCACGAGCACGACCGGCACGTGCAGCCGTCTGGCCAGTGCCGCTACCCTGACTGTCGGCGTCCTCGAGTCCTCCGGTGCTGGGCTCATCCCGACACAGGATGAACGATAATTTGAGCGGTCGCTCAGGGATTCGCTGGATAATCGAGCAGAAACCGCCGGCCGCCGGGCGGGTAAGAGACAGAGCATGTCGGACATACCTCCTCGCACCCCCACGCTGTTGAGCCTCGTCGCGCCCGTCTACGACGAGGAGCTCCTGATCGAGGAGTTCGTCGCGCGGGCCAGCGCCGCGCTCGCCGACTACGACTTCGAGCTCGTGCTCGTCAACGACGGCAGCAAGGACCGCACGCCCGAGCTGCTCGACCGGATCGCCGCCTCCGATCCCCGCGTCCGGGTCATCCACCTGTCCCGCAACTTCGGCCACCAGGCCGCCCTGACCGCCGGCCTGGAGCACGCGATCGGCGACGTCGTCGCGATGATCGACGCCGATCTGCAGGATCCGCCCGAGCTGATCCCCGACATGATCGCCCAGTGGAGCCAAGGGGCCGACGTGGTCTACGCCGTGCGCAAGCAGCGCCAGGGCGAGACAGCCTTCAAGCTCGCCACAGCCTCGTGGTTCTACAAGCTGTTCGACAAACTCGCCCAGGTCGACCTCGAGCCGAACTCGGGCGACTTCCGACTGCTTGACCGCCGGGCGCTCAACGCGCTGCTCGCGATGACCGAGCGGTCCCGCTTCCTGCGCGGGATGACCGTCTGGATCGGCTTCAACCAGACGGCCATCTCCTACGAGCGCGAGGCCCGCCAGGCGGGCGAAACGAAGTACACGCTGCGCAAGATGCTCCGCTTCTCACTCGACGCGATCGCCTCCTTCTCGCACCTGCCCCTGCAGCTGGCGACGTACGTGGGGCTCCTCTCGGCCGGGGTCGCGTTCGTCGCGATCCCCGTGGTGATCGCGCTGCGCATCACCGACTCCTACCTGCCGGGGTTCGGCTCGATCACGATCGCGATCCTGCTGCTCGGGGGGATCCAGCTGATCGCCATCGGGGTGATCGGCGAGTACGTGGGACGGATCTACGACGAGGTCAAGCATCGCCCGCTGTACATCGTCCGCGAGGAGCTCAACCATCCCGCCGCGTCGGGGCGCGCGGCGATCGTGCCGGTCGCCAAGGCCGGCCTGTCCGCCCGGGCGCCCGAGCGGATGCTCTGAGGCTCCCCCGCGGCGCGCCAGGGCGGCCCTCTCCGCCTGCGTGCCCCGGCGGATGCACCGAGGCTCCCTCCGCCCGAGGGCGCTGAGCGCGACACGAGCGGGCCTGACGTGTTGTCATGAGGCGATGCGTCGTCGGCCCTCCCTCCCCGGCGCGGCCCGCCGGCTGCGCGCGACCCGCCAGGGCACGAGGATCCTGATCGCGGCGGTGAGCCTGCTCGGGGCCGGCCTGGCCACCACCGCGACGGCCGCGGCGGAAGCCTGCCTCGGCTCCGGCACCGCCGGGTGTCCCTACGCGGGAGCACAGCAGATCGGGCGCCGCGCCGAGGGCGTGCTGCGCTTCCCCGAGGCCGTCGCCGTCGACGCGCAGGGCAATGTGTACGTCGCCGACCAGCTCAGCTACACGGTCCAGAAGTTCACCGCCGAAGGCGCCTTGGAGGCCGAGTGGGGCTCCTACGGGGGCGGTCACGGCCAGTTCGGCCCGATCGGCGGGATCGCGACCGACGCGGCGGGCGACGTCTACGTGGTCGACTCCGGCCACAACCGCATCGAGAAGTTCGACCCGAACGGAAACTTCATCCTCAGCTGGGGCCACCACGGCTCCGAACCGGGGCAGTTCAGCTTCGGCTCCTCGCAGAACTTCACCCAGCCGCCCGGCGGCGGCATCGCGGTGGCCGGCCCCTACGTCTTCGTCGCCGACAGCGGAAACGACCGCGTCGAGCGCTTCAACCTGCAGGGCGGCGAACCCCTCGCCTGGGGGACCAGGGGCAGCGCGCCCGGCCAGTTCTCCTACCCCCGCGGCGTCGCGGCCAGGGAAGGCGAGGTGCTGGTCAGCGACGACGACAACCACCGCGTCGAGATGTTCAACTCCGAAGGCGCCTTCGAGGCCGAAACCGGCACGTACGGCTCGGGGCCGGGGCAGTTCGGCTTCCCCTATGGCATTGCGCTCGACGCAGCAGGCAACGCCTACGTGGCCGACGACATCAACCACCGCGTCGTCAGGCTGACGCCGCAGCTCGCCTTCGCCGGCGCCTGGGGCGGGTTCGGGAGCAAACCTGGCCAGCTGGCCTTCCCCCGTGCGCTGGCCAGCGACCCCGCCGGTGACACCTACGTCGCGGACACGGCCAACGACCGCATCGAGGTCTTCAACCCCGAAGGGGCCTACCTGCGGACGATCGGCTACTCCGGACGGGGGCCCGGAGAGCTGACCGCCCCCCAGGGACTCGCCGTCGACCCCACGGGCAGGTTGCTCGCCGCCGACACCGACGGCGCCCGGGTCGAGCTGTTCGCGCCCGGGAGCGACCGCTTCGCCGGCCAATGGACCGTCGCCGGCGGGCGATCGAACGCCCTGGGCGCGCCCGTCGGGATCGGCGTGGATCCGGGAGGCTCGGTGTTCGTCGCCGACCGGGCCGCCAGTCGGCTGGTGACGTTTTGGGGTGACGGCACCTACCTGTCCGAAACGGGCGGCCCGGCGGCGCTGGGGGGCGCGACGCTGAGCGGCAACGCATCGGTCGCGGTCTCGCCGGGAGACCGGGAGACTTTCGTCGCCGACAGCGGCCACAACCGGATCCTCGTCTACGGGCCGGAAGGGCACCTGAAGGCGAAGTGGGGGGCGAACGAAGGCAGCGGCGCCGGCGGGACGGGGCAGGGCGACTTCGAACACCCCCAGGCGGTGGCGGTCGATCCGGCGGGGAACGTGCTCGTGGCGGACACCGGCAACAACCGCATCGTGAAGCTCTCCCCCTCCGGCGCGGTACTCGCCGAATGGGGCGCCCGCGGCGGCGCCGACGGCTACTTCCGCTCGCCCACCGGCATCGGCGTCGACGCCGCCGGGAAGGTCTACGTGGCGGACAGCGAAAACAACCGCGTGCAGGCCTTCGACGACAACGGGACCTTCCTGGCCAAGTGGGGCAACCGGGGCACCGGGGTCGGGCAGTTCTCCCAGCCCACCAGCCTGGCCGTCGGGTGCGAAGGCGACGTCTACGTGGACGACACCAACAACAACCGGATCGAGCGCTTCGAACCCGTCGCGCGCGCCGGCAGCGGCTGTCTCGCGGCGACGGCGTGGCCGCCGCCGCTGCCCGTGGCCCCGGTGCTGAGCGTGAAGCTGCTCCACGCGGCCGGCGTGCTGGCCAGGCGCGCGCTCTCGATGACGGTCGCCTGCAAGCGCGGCTGCAAGGTGCTCGTGATGGCGACCCTGACCCCCTCCGCCGGGCGCCGCCGCAGCGCCGTCAGCCTGCCCGCCGCCGCCCGCGGCCTTCCCCCCGCCCTGGCCGGTCACCTGCGGCTGCGCGTCGGCGGCCTGGCGCTGGTGCGGCTGCGCCGGGAGCTGGGCGCCGGCCGTCAGCTGCGGGCGCGGGTGACGATCGTCGCGCAGGGCCCGACGGGGCTGCGCACGACCGTGCACCGGACCTACTTCGTAGCCCGCTGAGGCGCGAGCACCGATAATGCACCGCATGGTCGAGGAGATGCCGCCCGGCGAAGAGGACTCGCCGCACGCTGAATACCGCCAGGAGCGGATCAGGATCGAGACCGAGCGCCACCGCATCGAGGGCGTCCTCACGCTTGCCCGCGACGGCTATCGCAGCCGGGTGTCCGACGTGCTGAACGCGGCCGAGCGCGACTTCATCACGCTCACCGAGGTGACTGTCGCGCCGCTGGAGGGCGGCCCGATCGAACTGTTCCCCTACCTGTCGCTGGCCCGCCGCCACATCGTCTTCGCGGTCGCCGCGCCGGAGACGCCCGGAGCCTGAGAGGATGCACCGTCGATGACCACAGTTCGCGAGGCGACGCTCGAGCTGCTCCGGGCGCACGAGATGACGACGATCTTCGGCAACCCCGGCTCGACCGAGCTGCCGATGCTCGCCGACCTGCCCTCCGACTTCACCTACGTGCTCGGCCTGCAGGAGCTCGTCGTCGTCGGGATGGCCGACGGCTACGCCCAGGCCAGCGGCCGGACGACCCACGTCAACCTGCACACCGCGCCGGGCGTCGGAAACGCCGTCGGCGGCATCTTCAACGCGCAGGCCAACCGCTCGCCACTGCTCGTCACCGCCGGCCAGCAGGTGCGGGCGCAGATCACGATCGAGGCCAACCTCACCAACCGCGACGCGGTGCTCGGACCTCAGCCCTACGTGAAGTGGAGCCACGAGCCGCCCCGCGCGCAGGATGTCCCCGGCGCAATCGCGCGCGCGATCCACCACGCCTCGCTGCCGCCTCGGGGACCGGCCTTCGTCTCGATCCCGATGGACGACTGGGGCCAGGAGGCCGACGAGGACACCGCCCGCCACGCCATCGCCCGCAACGTCAGCGGCAGGGCCGTGCCAGACCCCGCGGTGCTGGCCCGCATCGCGGGCATGATCGCCGCGGCCGCCAACCCCGTGCTCGTCGCCGGAGGAGACATCGACGCAGCAGGAGGATGGGACGACGCAGTCGCCCTCGCCGAGCGCCAGCAGATGGCCGTGTGGGCGACGCCCGCGACCGGAGGCGGCCGCCTGGGCTTCCCGGAGAGCCACCCGCAGTTCCTCGGCGTGCTGCCTCCCGCGATCGGTCCGCTCGCCGAAACGCTGAAGGGCCACGATCTGGTGCTGGTCGTGGGGTCGTCGGTGTTCCCCTACTACCCCTACATCCCCGGGCCGCTGCTGCCGCCGGGGACGAGCCTGGTGCAGATCACCAGCGACCCCTCCGAGGCCGCGCGGGCGCCGATGGGCGAGGCGATCCTCGGCGACGTCGCGCTGGCCCTGGCCGGCCTGCTGGAGCTGCTGGACGAGTCCGACCGCCGCCCGCCGGAGCCCCGCCCCGCGCCGGGCGAGCCCGCCGAGGCGGACCCGATCAGCGGCTCGAGCGCGATGGCCGCACTGGCGGACGTCTGGCCACGGGACGGGATCGTGGTCGTCGAGACGCCCTCCAGCACCGTCACCCTGCGCAACCGCCTGCGCATCTCCCGGCCGGGCAGCTACTACTTCAGCTCCAGTGGCGGTCTCGGCTTCGGCATCTCGGCCGCCGTCGGCGTCCAGCTCGCCCAATCCTCCCGACCGGTCGTGTGCGTGCTCGGCGAGGGCTCGGCCCAGTACGGGATCACCGCCCTGTGGACCGCCGCCGCCTACAAGGTGCCGGTCACCTTCCTGGTGCTGCGCAACGAGGAGTACATGATCCTCAAGTGGTTCGCCGAGCTCGAGCAGGCCACGGGTCTGCCCGGCCTCGACCTGCCGGGCCTCGACGTCGCCGCCGTGGCCGCCGCCTACGGCGTCCCATCCCGCGAGGTCGGTTCACGCGAGGAGCTGACCGAGGCGCTGCGCGAGGACATCGCCGCTCAGGACGGGCCGCGGCTGGTCCAGGTGCCCGTGGCCAGCGGTATGTGGCTCGACTGAGGATGTCCGCGGCGACGGCCAGGGCCGCCAGGATCGCCCCCGAGGGCGGGTGGCCCTCGGAGCCGGCGCCCGACGCCGCTCCCGACTGGGTCGCCACCGGCACGCCCGCCGCGCTGGCCGCCGAGCTGACCGCCGCGCTGGGACCCGACGGGGTCGGCACTCGCGCCCTCGACCTCGTCCGCTACGCCTCCGACGCGAGTCCCTATCGCTCCATCCCGCAGGCGGTCGCGATCCCGCGTGACATCGATTCGGTCGCCCGCGTGATGGCCGTCGCGCGGCGCACCGGCAAGCCGCTGGTCTTCCGCGCGGGCGGCACCAGCCTCAGCGGCCAGGCGCAGACCGACGGGATCCTGCTGGACTGCAGGCGCCACTTCAAATCCGTGCGCGTCGAAGGGCAGGGCGAGCGGGTGCGGGTGCAGCCCGGAGCCGTGCTGGGGCGGGTCAACCGTCTGCTTGCGCGCCACGGCAGGCGTGTCGGTCCCGACCCCGCCAGCACGGAGATCGCCTGCGTCGGAGGCGTGCTGGCCAACAACTCGGGCGGCATGCGCTGCGGGGTCCACGCCGACTCCTACCGCACGGTCCGCTCGCTCACCTTCGCCCTTCCGCGGGGCGCCGTGATCGACACCGCCGCACCCGGCGCCGAGCAGCGCTTCGCCGCGGCGGCTCCAGAGCTGGCACGCGGACTGATCGAGATCCGCGACGAGCTGCGCGCAGACGCCGAGCTGGCCGAGCGGGTCGCGCGCAAGTTCCAGATCAAGAACACCACCGGTTACCGGCTGTGCGCCTTCCTCGACGCCGACGAGCCACTGGAGATCTTCAGGCGTCTGCTTATCGGCTCGGAGGGCACCCTCGCCTTCATCGGCGAGGCGGTCTTCGAGACCGTGCCCCTCGGCCGGCACACGACCCTCTCGCTCAGCTTCTTCGAGGACATCGACACCGCCGTCGACGCCGTGCAGCCGCTTGTCGCGGCGGGCGCCAGCGCGACCGAGCTGATGGTCGCCCCGACGCTGATCGCCGCTGCCTGGAACATGCCCGGCACCCCGGAGCGCTGGAAGGAGCTGCCGCTGACCTCGGCCGCGCTGCTGGTCGAGTTCCGCGCCGAAGACGCCGCCGCGCTCGACGAGCCCGAGCGGGCCGCGCTCGAGATCCTTGGCGCTCGGGGGCCGATCGACCCGCCCCGCTTCACGCGCGATCGCCACGAGGTGGAGATGCTGTGGCGGGTGCGCGAGGGGATGCAGGGCCTGCTCGCGGCGATGCGGGCCCCGGGCGTCAGCATGATCATCGAGGACGTCTGCGTCCCTCCTGCCCGGATCGCCCAGGCCACCCACGACCTGCAGGAGCTGCTCGGCCGGCACGGATTCCTGCCGGGCGTCGCCGGCCATGCCTCGGCGGGCAACCTCCATTTCCTGCTGACGCCGAACTTCGGAGAGCCGGCCGATCTCGATCGCTACGAGGCCTTCATGGCGGACCTGGTCGACCTGATCGTCGATCGTTACGACGGCTCGCTGAAGGCGGAGCACGGGACGGGCATCAACATGGCCCCTTACGTGGAACGAGAGTGGGGGCAGAAGGCGACCGAGCTGATGTGGCGGGTCAAGCGGCTGGCCGATCCCGACGGGATCCTCGGCCCTGGAGTGGTGCTCACCACCGAGCAGGGCGCGCACCTGCGCAACCTCAAGTCGGCGCCGCAGATCGAGCCCGAGGTCAACCAGTGCATCGAGTGCGGCTTCTGCGAGCCGGTCTGCCCCAGCCGCGAGCTGACCACGACGCCCCGCCAGCGGATCGTGCTGCGCAGGGAGATGGCGCGCCAGCGAGACGGCTCTCCGGTGCTGGAGGCACTGCTCGAGCAGTACGAGTACGACGCGATCCAGACCTGCGCAGCCGACGGCGTGTGTGGCCTGCTGTGCCCCGTGAGCATCGACACGGGCAAGCTGATCAAGGCGCTGCGCGCCCGCGAGCACGGCGCGAGGGCCAGTCGCGTGGCGCTCGGCGCCGCCCACCGCTGGGGCGCCGTGGAACGGTCGGCCCGCGCCGCCCTGCGCGCCGGCAGGGCGCTCGGCGACGGCCCGGCGGCGGCCCTCGCCGGCCTGGCCCGCGGCGCCGCGGGCGATGAGGTCGTCCCCGCCTGGAGCCCGGCGATGCCCGGGCCGGCGCCACCGGTCCCCTGGACGGCGCGCGAGGGCGCCGCGGCGGTCTACTTTCCTTCCTGCCTGAACCGCATCTTCGGGAACCCGCGCGAGCAGCCCGAGCGCCCCTCGCTGGTCGAGGCGCTGCTCAGCGTCTCCGCCCGGGCGGGCAAGCCGCTGTGGATACCGGCGGACGCACCCGGGCACTGCTGCGGGACGCCGTGGAGCTCCAAGGGCTACGACGAGGGACATCGTCACGTCGCCCGACGGATCGCCGCCGCGGCGATCGACTGGACAGACGGCGGCCGGCTTCCGCTGCTCCTCGACGCCAGCTCGTGCACGCTGGGGCTGCTCTCAGAGGTACCCGACGCGCTCGAGGAGGCGCAGCGCGAGGCTTTCGAGAAGCTCCAGATCGTCGACTCGATCGCCTGGGTGCACGACCACCTGCTCGACTCCCTGGAGGTCCAGGGAAGACTGCGATCGCTCGCCGTGCATCCGCCCTGCGCCGCCAGCCACCTCGGCCTGGCCGAGCAGCTGGTCGCGATCGGCCAGGCACTGGCCGATGAGGTGATCGCGCCGTCGGTCCCCAGCTGCTGCGGCACCGCGGGGGACCGCGGGCTGCTGCACCCCGAGCTGCCCGCCGCGGCGGCCCGCGCCGACGCGCTCGACCCCGCGGCGACGGCGGCCGAGGCGCACCTCTCGAGCAATCGCACCTGCGAGATCGGCCTCACCCAGGCGACCGGACGGCCTCACGGGTCGTTCGTACTGCTGCTCGAGGAGCTGACGCGGCCGGGAAACACCCACGCGGCCTAAGATCACCCTGCGTCGCCCGACGCGAATCGACAAGCCGAGGCTCCGAGGGGCCCAACCACAGGGGATGAACACGTGAGCGATCGCAACCGCCGTCTGGTCCTGGCCGAACGGCCCTCGGGCATGGTCGACGAGGACACGACCCGCCTCGAAGAGACCGAGGTCCCCGTCCCCGGAGAGGGGGAGGCGCTGGTGAGGGTCCGCTACATCTCGATCGACCCCACCATCCGCACCTGGATGGACGACGCCCCCGGCTACCTGCCGCCGATCGCGATCGACGAAGTGGTCCGCAGCGGCGGCGTGGGCGAGGTCGTGGAGAGCAGGACCGACGCCTACCGGCAGGGCCAGATGCTGTTCGGCGTGACGGGATGGCAGGACTACGTGATCGCCGACCAGGGCGAGCGCGCGATGCAGCCGCTGCCCGAAGGCGTCCCCCCGACCGCCGCGCTGGGCGTTTTCGGGATCACCGGCATGACGGCCTATTTCGGGATGACCGACGTCGGAAGGGTCAAGGAGGGCGACGTCGTCGTCGTCTCGGGCGCCGCCGGCGCGACCGGGTCGACGGCCGGCCAGATCGCGAAGATCAAGGGCGCCTCGAAGGTTGTCGGCATCGCCGGCGGACCCAAGAAGTGCGGCTGGATCGCCGAGGAGCTCGGCTTCGACGAGACGATCGACTACAAGTCCGAGAACGTAGCTGCCCGCCTGCGCGAGACCTGCCCGGACGGGATCGACCTCTACTTCGACAACGTCGGCGGCTCGATCCTCAACGACTGCCTCGGCCACCTCGCCCTCCGCGGCAGGGTCGTGCTCTGCGGCGCGATCTCCGGCTACAACAGCCGCGAGGCGGCCACCGGCCCGGTCAACTACATCAACCTGCTGATCCGCCGCGGACGCATGGAGGGCTTCATCATCCTCGACTACTTCGACCGCTTCCCCGAAGCCCAGGCCGAGGTCGCCCGTTGGGTGGGCGAGGGGCGGCTGAAAGGAGCCGAGCACATCGTCGAAGGCCTCGAGAACGCGCCCGAAGCGCTGAATCTCCTGTTCACCGGCGGAAACACCGGCAAGGTGATCGTGAAGGTCTGACAGCTGGCCTCGATCGAATACGTCGAAACCGCGTACCGGCCAGACTGCGGAGCTTTGGGCGCGCTTATCATCCCTTTGCGCTGGAAGGGGCCGCCGGTCAGGGGGGTCTGACCGATGGCCCGATCCGCAGACAGCAGGACAGTGAGGCCAGGGGCGGCCTGACACGTCCGAGGCCCGGCAACCGCAGGGGGCGGGGGCCGGGCCTCGGTCATGTCTGCGCTCAGAGGGCGGGCCCTCAGCGCGGAGCTCGGGCCTGCAGCGCTCGCGTCAGCCGGGGCGGCGCGGCCGATGGCGCAGCCGACCGCGGCGGCCGGCGTCGAGGGCCCGCCGGCGCCTGCGCCGCTCATCGCGGGCCAGGTCCCTTTCCTCGCCGAGGCCGATTTCGAGGAAGACGAGAAGCAGGACCCCCGCCAGCCCGCCCGAGATCAGGATGATCGTGAGGACTTCGCCGATCACCCCGTCGACCGCGGCGGCACACACGCCTCCCGCGACCACGAGCACCGCAGCCGATCCGAAGGCGAGGGTGCGCCGCCGGGGGGACATGGCTCAACGTTAGAGGTAATCGCCCTCCGGAAGCGGTTGGCATGGTCGACCGGGCCCGACGGCCTAGTGCGCCGCAACATGGGGTCTCCCGGTGAGCGACGTGCGAGGCCTCAACGCTCGGCGTCTCCACCGCCGGCTGAGGGGCGGAGAGCGGGCGTGACGTCGGGTCCTGGTCGAGTCGCAGGTAAGGGCACGCATGACGCCGTTTGAAAGCAGAGAGCGACTGGACGGGCGCGCCACCGGGGACCGACGTCAGATCAGCGGCGTCGGCGCGCCGGCGAGCAGGAAGAACCAGAGCAGGAAGCAGATCACGGCCAGGTAGACGCTGACCATCACGACCCGCTCGAGCACGCTGATGCCGGCGCCGTAGCCCGGCTCCTCGATGCCCTCCTCCCCCCGGATGCTGCGCAGCCACGGCAGCCGTCGTTCGCCCGGCTCGCGGCCGCTGAGCCTGTCGTACTCGGCGTTCAGCCAGGACAGCCCAATCGACATCGAGAAGACCAGGACGGCCAGGACGAGCACGACGACGAAGACCGCCGTCATGCTCAGCACCGTCGAGCCCACGACTTGCGATCCGACCCACAGGGCGATCAGCGGCGCGCCGGTCCAGAGGTTGATGGCGAGGAACGCCGTGGCGGCCAGGATCGCCGAGCGCTTGAGGATCAGCAGGCGGGGTCGCTCGGCGGGCGCGCTCATGGCAGCAGCAGGAACTCCATCGAGGTCCAGGTCGGGCGGAACCCCAGCCGTGCGATCGCCGCCTGGGAGTCGTGGTACCAGTCCCGCGCGCTGGCGGCCATCGGGTCGAGAGTGAGACGCTCGGCGGCCATCGCGCAAGCGTACGCCGTCCTCGCCGTCACCAGGGCGCGCGCCGGCATGCCGTCGAAAAGACGCACCGGAGGACGAGCGGGACGGCCATGTTGCGGAGCTGCTGGACGGTTGCGATACTCGAGGCCATGCCGTACAACGCGCAGCTCGGACCGACGCGCTACGAGCCCGCCGAGGACCGGTACGACAGGATGCCCTATCGACGTTGCGGGCACAGCGGGTTGCAGCTGCCGGCGATCTCGCTGGGGCTGTGGCAGAACTTCGGCGACGACCGCCCGCTGGCGACCAGTCGGGCGGTCCTGCGGCGCGCCTTCGACCTCGGCGTGACGCATTTCGACCTGGCCAACAACTACGGACCTCCCTACGGCAGCGCCGAGACCAACTTCGGCCGGATCCACTCGGAGGACTTCCGGCCGTTCCGCGACGAGCTGGTGATCTCGACGAAGGCCGGCTACGACATGTGGCCGGGCCCCTATGGCGAGTGGGGGTCTCGCAAGTACCTGCTGGGCAGCCTCGAGCAGAGCCTCCAGCGCATGCGCCTGGAGTACGTCGACATCTTCTACTCGCACCGGTTCGACCCCCGGACCCCGCTGGAGGAGACGATGGGCGCGCTGCACGACGCCGTGCGCCGCGGTCTCGCCCGATATGTCGGGATCTCCTCCTACGGACCCGAGCGGACACTCGAGGCGATCCAGATCCTTCGCCGGCTGGGCACGCCTCTGCTGATCCACCAGCCGTCCTACTCGCTGCTGAACCGCTGGATCGAGAAGGAGCTGCTGGACGTCGTCGGACGGGAGGGGGTCGGCGCGATCGTGTTCTCGCCGCTGGCCCAGGGCCTGCTCACGGACCGCTACCTGAAGGGGATTCCCGAGCAGTCGCGTGTGCGCGCCGGCAACTACTTCTCCGAGGATCTGATCAGCGAGGAGAACCTGCAACGGGTCCGCGCGCTGAACGAGATCGCCGAACGCCGCGGCCAGTCGCTGGCACAGATGGCGATCGCCTGGGTGCTGCGCGACGAGCGGGTGACCTCCGCGCTGCTGGGAGCCAGCAGCGTCGGGCAGCTGGAGCAGAACATCGCCGCGCTCGACCGCCTGGACTTCGATGCGGAGGAACTCGCGCTGATCGACCGACACGCGCAGGACGGCGGGATCAACCTGTGGGCTGCCTCCAGCGACGCCTGACCTGACGTTCACCTCGTCGCCGACGAGGTCTGGTTTTGGGCCCTGTCACGCCCTGCAAGAAAGCTTGCAGAGCGTTGGTGCAGACGTAAAGCGACAGGTCCGGACGGTCGATGCCGCCGCTAGGGCACAGGGAGTGTCCCGTAATCCACCGGACACAGGGAGTGTCCAGAAGGGGGCCCGACGTGAGAAAGCTCGGGAGACGAAACATAGGCGGCCGCAGGCGGAATGTCGTCGGGCTGCTCGCGATCGCAACGGCTTGTGTGATCGGGGTGAGCGCCTACGCGTTCACCGCGAGCAACACGGTCGCTGCACACTCGGCAGGTGCCGGCGCCGCGACGGTCAGCGGCTACACGGTCAAATCGCCGACGAACTACACGTTCGACGAATCCGGCGAACACATGACGAAAGTCTCGTTCGAACTCGACCACGCAGCTTCGGACGTGAAGGTGGCGCTCAGCAAAGCGGCTCCGCTGACCGCCGACTGGTCGGACTGCGGCGCCTCTGAAGCCGCAGCACCGTACGGCGTGGTGTGCACCTTCGCGGCGCCCGTCCCGGACGCCGAAGGTCTCAAGCTGTCCGTTGCTGCAGTGAGCAGCGGCACGGTGACGATCGAATAGCGCAAGCGAATCACGGCAGGGAGCGGCCGGTTCGCCGGCCGCTCCGCTTCCGTCTTCAACCATGCGAACCGCTCGCCCCAGGAAGCTCCTTTCCGGCGCCATCGCGCTGATCGTCCTGGGCTGCCTGTGGCTCTGCTTCGCGCCGCCGCTCCTCGGCGGCTCCACCAGCTACGTGGTGACCGACGGGATCAGCATGCAGCCCCGGTTCCACTCTGGAGACCTCGCGCTGGTGCGCAGCCAGTCGAGCTACCGCGTCGGGCAGATCGTCGCCTACCACAGCATCCTGCTGCACACGGTCGTCCTGCACCGGATCATCGCCCGCGCCGGCGACCGGTACGTGTTCAAGGGCGACAACAACAACTTCGTCGACTTCGAACACCCCGCCGCGAGCCAGCTGATCGGCGCGCTCTGGATCCACATCCCCGGCGCGGGCGCGGAACTGAACTCGCTGCGCTCACCCGGCCTGATCGGAGGCCTGGTCGCCTTCGGCGCGCTCGTGTTGATGGGAGCAGCCTTCGTGCACCGTCGCCGGCGACGCGGCAGGGCGCGTCGCGCCGCCGCCCCGCCGCCCCGCCGCGCGGCTCCGACCGGCCGGGACCCCGGACGGCTGCTGGGCATCGTCGCCGTCGGGCTGCTGGCGCTCGCACCGTTCTTCGTGCTCGCGCTGCTGGCCTTCACCCGACCGTCGGTGTCGCGCCAGCCGGTCAAGCTCCCCTACAAGCAGGAAGGCAAGCTCACCTATGCAGCCGACACAGCGCCCGGCCCGACATACCCCGCGGGCCGCGCCGGCACCGGCGATCCGCTGTTCACCCGGGTGCTGAGCGCGATCGACTTCGGCTACGACTACCGGTTCCACGCCGCGGCCCCCCACTCACTCGCCGGCAGGGCGACGCTCGCCGCGGCGATCTCCTCGACCAGCGGCTGGAAGACGACGCTGCCCCTGGGCGCGGCGAGCTACTTCCGCGGCGATCGCGTGGTCGTCAACGGAACGCTCGACGTCGCCTCGCTGAACGCCATGGTCCACCGGGTGGAAACGACCACGGGCGTGAGCGGCGTCTACACCCTCACCCTGATCGCGCACATCGCCGTCGGCGGTAGCCTCGGCTCCGTTCCGGTTCGGGCCGGCTTCTCTCCCAGCGTCCCCTTCTCGTTCAGCCGGGAGGAGATCCGGCCGGTCGTGGCGCCGGGCGTGTCGGCCGCCGCGACCGGGGGACAGCCCTCGGCCGGCGCGTTCGAGATGTCGCGCGCCGGGGCCAGCGCCGGCAGGCGCTACCAGCCCACGATCATGTCGCTCGGGATCACCCGGATCTCCGTCGGCACGGCCCGGGCGATCGCGATCGCGGCGATCCTGATGATCGCCCTTGCGATCGGGCTGGCCCTCTACCTGGTCCGGCCCCGTCGCCGCTCCGAGACCGAATCGATCCGTGCCCGTTACGGGTCGCTGATCGTTCCTGTCGCCCGCGTGTGGCAGCAGCCCGGGGTGTCGGTCATCGACGTCGAAGACTTCGACTCGCTGGTGCGGATCGCCGAACACTACGAGCGCTCGATCCTCTTCGAGCTGACCGAGTACGGCGAGGCGTTCTGGGTCACCGACGAGAGCGGCCAGTTCCGCTACGTCGTCGACCCGGGCGAGCAGGCGTCGTTCGAGCACGCCACATCCGACCCGCTCTCCCAGCCCGAACACGACCGCGTCGACGAGGTCGCCGACACCCCGCCCGAGCCGGTCCATGCGCCCGGCGACCCCGACGGCGCGTACGAGCCGGCCGGTGCGCCCGGCGAACCCGACGCCGCGTACCCTCCGACCGTCCAGCTACCGGGCGCGGCGCACGCACCCGCAGCCGACCCCGACTATGGGCCGGAGCCTGCGCACGAGCGCGCCGGCCAGCTCGCCGGCCCGAAATACGAGCCGGTTCCGGACCTCCCGTATGCATCCGAAGGACAGCTCGATCCGGGCGAGATCTATGCCTCGGCGCTCGAAGCCGACCCGCAACCCGGCGCGCAAGCGGAACCCGTGACGGCTGTCCACGCGCTCGCTGCGCCGGAGCCGCCCGCAAGTCCCGAGTCGGTCTCCGAGCCGGGGGCCCCGGCCGACCCAGGGCCCGCGGCCGAGCCTGCGGTCGCGGGCTGGCCGCGCGCCCAGACCTATGCCGGCCGCAGGGCCTGGGCCTGACTCGATCCTCCTCGCCGGCGGGCGGTCTCTCGCGGTCCACCCTGCTCTGGGGTGAACCGCGAGTGCGCGCCTCGAGCGGTGAGACCTATGCCTTGACTTCCTCCGCCGCGGGGAACGCGACCTTGTCGCTCGAGTTCAGTCCCGCTTCTTCGAGCGGGCCTCCGAACGAGACCAGCGGCACGTCGATCGGTTCGGCGAACAGATGCGTGATCGCCTGTTTGCCTTTTTTCTGCCTGAACCTGAGCATGAACTTCCCAGGCGGCGCGATCGGTTTGTTCACCGGCGTGATCTGACCGATCACCGAGCCCTGCACGAACCCCCGCACGGCCGCGCCGCAGAGGAATTCCGCGATCGGTGCGCCGGTGGGGCTCGACAGATCCAGACCCACTTCCTTGATTTCGGGGTTGACGATGTAGCCGAGCTTCCCGATCAGGAGCGCCGTGGTGATTTCGCCGGCGGCGCCTTTCGCGCTGTTGCAGGGAATCCCCTTGGATTCGCATCCCGTGAAGGTGATGATGATCGTCACCGAGCTCGGCGTGACGATTTCGCCCTTGTTGGTGTCGGCCTTGCAGGTCAGTTTGACTTTCGACACGGTTTCGAGCGTGGTCTTGCCGCTGGTCGAGCTGAACGGAATCGGTCCCGCCGGGTTGAATTCCGGCAACGCAGCCTGGGCCGGTCCGGCCGCCATGCAGATCCCAGCCAGCGCCGCGACACATGGCACGACGCGCTTGAGGTGTCTCATGCTGCTCCCTTCAGAGCCTTTGAATGCGCGGCATCCGAGCCGTCGCGGCCCAGGTCTCGCCGAACCCCCCACCATCCTTGGGCCAACGCCGCGGCGCCAGACGCCGGGCGCGGCCCCAGTATCGCCGTTCGGCGGGCTCCTGGCAAGCTCGTCACACGATCGCCACAGGGGACGAGCCCGGACGGCTACGCGATCCCTGCCGGGACGCTGGAGATCTGTTGCCGACGGTGAACGGAGAGGGCGGGATTCGAACCCGCGATGGAGTTTGATCCCCATACTCGCTTAGCAGGCGAGTGCCTTCAGCCACTCGGCCACCTCTCCCGAGGGTTGAGGTGGCAGTTTAGAGCCTGCCGAGAGCGCCGGGGCGGAGCTGGGCGGTCTGCGCGTCGAGGGCGGGTGGGTCCAGGGGGCGCAGCCGCGCCAGCACTGCGCCGTCGCCCTCGAACTCGACGCCGCGCGCGCGGGCCTGCTCGAGGTCGAGCTGGCCGGAGAGCAGCCCGAGGATCGGGTGCGGAGGGCCGCTCAGGACGGCATCGGCGCGCTCGGCCGGGCCGGGCCTGGTGCGCACCTCGCCCGCGACGGTCTCCACGATCATCGGACGGTCCCCGACGCGCAGTTCGAGCGTGACCGGCGGTCGCTCGGGGTCGGCGTCGGCGAGGAACATCTCGACCGGCCAGGTCAGCCAGCGACCGCGGAAGGCGTCCTCCGGCGCGGGGCCCTCGGCCATGTAGGGGATCCCCCACATGCCCAGCTCGTTCAGCACGGGCTTCAGCTGCTCGCCGCGAGGGGTGAGGCTGAAGAGCGTCGAGGCGACCGGCGGGGGCGCCTCCTCCCGACGCACGACGCCGGCGGCCTCGAGATCGCGCAGCCGGTCCGCCAGGAGGTTGGTGGCGATCCCGGGCAGGCCGTTCCGCAGGTCGGTGTAGCGGCTCGGGCCGCCCAGCATCAGCTCACGGACGATCAACAGGGTCCAGCGATCGCCGAGGACGTCGAGGGCCTTGGCGAGGGCGCAGTACTGACCGTAGGAGCGCATGGTGAGAGTCTAGTGCATGTGCTTGTAGAAATTGTGCTAGAACTTGATTTTCTTGTCTACGGTTGAGAAAGGCATCTCATGCAGAACCGTGCGCTGATCCTCGTCTCCCTGCTGCTGGCCGCCTTCGCGATAAACCTCGACACGACGATCGTCAACGTCGCCCTGCCGACGCTGGTACGCGAACTGCACTCGTCCAACAGCCAGCTGCAGTGGATCGTCGACGCCTACAACCTCGTCTTCGCGGCGTTCCTGCTGGCCTTCGGCGCGCTGTCCGATCGCGTCGGGCGCAAGGGCGTCCTGCTCGCCGGGCTCGGCCTGTTCGGCCTGTCCAGCGCGGTGGGGGGTCTGATGGACACCTCGGGCGGGCTGATCGTCGTGCGCTGCTTCATGGGCCTCGGCGCCGCCCTCGTGTTCCCCGCGACGTTGTCGCTGATCTCGAACATCTTCGTCGAGCGCGGCGAACGGGCCCGCGCGATCGGCCTGTGGGGCGCCACGGCCGGCGTGGCGATCGCACTCGGCCCGATCGTCGGCGGCTGGCTCCTGGAGCACTTCTCCTGGGGGAGCATCTTCTTCGCCATGACGCCAGTCGCGGCTCTGGCGGCGCTACTCGTGGCGCGCAGCGTCCCGACCTCCCGCGATCCCAGCGCCCCGGCGCTCGACGGACCCGGCTTCGCCCTCTCCACGGCGGCGGTGGGACTGCTGATCTTCACGATCATCGAGGCTCCCGACCATGGCTGGTCGAGCACACGCAGCCTGGCGGGCTTCGCGGGCGCGCTGCTTCTGCTGGGCGCGTTCGTGGCCTGGGAGCGACGCGTCGAGGAGCCGATGCTCGACGTGCGCCTGTTCGCCAACCCGCGCTTCACCGCGGCCAGCGGCTCGGTGACGGTCGCCTTCTTCTCCCTGTTCGGGTTCATCTTCCTGATGACCCAGTACTTCCAGTTCATCAAGGGCTACGGCCCGCTCTCGGCCGGGGTCCACCTGCTGCCGGTGGCGAGCGCGGTGGGCGTCGCCTCGGTCCTCGGCACGCGCATGGCGGTTCGCTTCGGCACCAAGCTGGTCGTGACCGCGGGCCTGGTGATGGTCGCGGCCTTCTACGCCTGGGTGGCGAGCGCCTCAGCGACCACGACCTACGGGACGATCGCCGCACAGATGGTCCTCTACGGGATCGGCATGGGACTCACCAGCGCGCCGGCCACCGAGGCGATCATGGGGGTCGTGCCGACGGCCAAGGCGGGGGTCGGGTCCGCCGTCAACGACACCACCCGGCTGCTCGGCGGCACGCTCGGCGTCGCGGTGATCGGCAGCGTGTACGCCTCCCTGTACGCCAGCCGCCTGAGCTCAGGACTCCCGGCCGGGCTGCCGGCCACTCTCGGACGGGTTGCCCACAGCTCGGTCGGCTCTGCCTTCGGCGTCGCCCGGCACCTGGCCGCATCGGGCCACGCCCTGCTCGCGAGCGGGCTGTCCCGGGCGGCAACCGACGCCTTCATTCACGGCCTGAGCATCGGCTGCCTGGTCGCGGGCGGTGTCGCGGCCGCGGGCGCTGTGATGGCCGCGCTGCTGCTGCCCGCCTTCCCGACGGCTGCCCCCGCTCAGGCGGGCGAGGGCCGCGAGGTCGCGATCGGCGCAGCTCCGGCGACCGCCGGGAAGTGACGAGCGGGCAGGCAGGGTTGCTGGCGCGAGCGCGTAGCATTCGGCCGCGGAAGGGTGGCAGAGCGGTTGAATGCGGCGGTCTTGAAAACCGTTAGGCGGGTACTCCCCGTCTCGGGGGTTCGAATCCCCCCCCTTCCGCCTGGAGCCTCCAATCGACCGTGTTTGCAGCGAGATCAGCCTGGACGGCGCCTTCGTGGCGTCGAGTCGCCAGCCGGCGCGGGGGGTGACTGACGGATGTGCCGGCTGTTCGGCATGAGCGCGGGGCCGGAGCGGGCCCGGGCGACGTTCTGGCTTCTCGACGCTCCCGACAGCCTCTCGGTTCAGAGCCATCGCGGCGGCGGGCGGTCGGGTTGGGCGGCCTATTTCAGCGTCGCCTCGGGGACCGCGGCCGAGGTGGCCAGCACATCGCCGGCGGCGTCCAGGGCCTGCACGGCGAGGTAGGGGCCGACCGTCCCGCCGGGCAGGGCGATGGCGGTCTCGAAGCCGCTCCGGGCGGACGTGACGATGGGGTTCAGGGCGCCGGCGGAGCCGCCGACCAGCACGCGCCACGCCGCGAGCTGCGTCGAGCCGTTCCAGCTCGCGTAGACGGTACCTGCGCCGGTCCCTCCGGACTGGAAGTACATGGCGGGCGGGTGGTCGGGAGTGCCGATCCAGGGGAAGCGATAGCTGCGATAGGACTGGGTGTGGGCAGGGAAGCGAGCGTCGAACAGCTGCGCGCCGTCCGGGCCGACCTCGGAGAAGAACGGTTCCTGCCCCCAGCCCAGGAACCAGTCGCCGTTGGGGAGCGCCTGCACGTTGCCCTGGCTTTCGACGACCAGCGCGGGCGTGTGCAGGACCTGGCCCAGCAGGGTGCTCGTGCCGGTCTGCGGGTTCAGCGCCACGACGATCCCACGCGACTGCCGGTGGACGGTCGGCGAGGAGCCGTTGTCGAAGATGCTGATCGAGCCGTCGGGCAGTTCGCGGGGGTCGTGCTGCCAGGCGGTCTGCGTGCCGGGGCCGGTCGCGAAGCTGCTGCGCCTGCCTCCGAACCGCCACCCGATCTGCCCGGTCGCCGCGGCGAGCTCGTAGATGGCCCAGGTGTTGCGAGCCGAGATCAGCATGCTCCCGTCGCGATCCACGTTGAGGGAGTTGATGTGGAAGAAGTCGAACGGTTCGCTCGTGTTGCTGGCGCGGGCCCGGCTGTAGGACTCGCTCAGGGCGACGTGGTCCAGGCTGGTCCATTCGAACATCACCAGGCCGGTCTTCACGTCGATCTCCTGGAAGAGGCCGTCTGTCAGCGCCCCATAGGCCGAGCCACCCGCCGATGAGACGTTGCAGAGGATCGGGAAGTAGGACGTGACGAGCGCCGTTCCCGCGGGCGTCAGCTCGAAGTCGTGCAGGTCGGAGCTGTGACCGTTGCCCGCCCGCACGTGGGCGATCACGTCGTAGCGGCTGTCGGCGATCTCGTCTTCGCCGGTCCCGAAGCCGTGCACCGAGATGTCCCCCTGCCACCAGGTCAGCACCGGTTTGCCGGCATATTCCTGGACCTTGAAGCTGGTCGCGGAGGTGTAACGGGGCAGCGGTTTGAACCAGATCAGCCCGCCGCCCGGATCGAGGATCATCGGCCCCGCCGTCCCCGGCCCGGTGTAGGGGGCGACGAACAGGTCCCCCGGCGCGACGCGGGGCGAGTCGGCCGTCACGGTCACGATCGGCGGCCGAAGGTCGGGCCGGGAGCGGAAGACCTGTTCCTGGGCGGCGGTACCGGCGTGGATCGTCTCGGGTGTCGAGCTGATCGTGTCGGGATGGGCGACCTGGAAGACGTCGAGCAGCCCTCGGGAGCGCCCGCCGATGCGAGCGCGCGCGTGGACGGTGACCCGCTCTCCCGGGGCGAAGGGCTGGTCGGGCAGGAAGCTGGCCCCGTCCCGCTGCGAGTAGGCGAGGAGGCGCCCGTGGTGGGAGCCGGTGAGCGTCCCGACGACGCTCTGCACGCTCAGCTCGCCCGCGGGGACGCCGAGGAAGCTGATCTGGGTTCCGGGTGCTGCATCCCTGCTGCCCGGGAGGGGCGATACTGTTACGGCGCCGGCCTGCAGAGCGGAGACATCGAGGCTCGCGGGGACGCACGATGGCGCTGACTGCGCCGCGGCGGTGGCGGTCGGGCCGGCAAACCCCAAACCGAGGGCCGTCAACGACCCCAGGACGAGAGCTCGCATACGAAGCATGGACTCCAAGCAGGATATGAGAGTGGACCGACGGACGCTCCTGAAGCGGGGAGCGATCGCCGGCGGCGCACTGGCAGGCGCGGGTCTGGCCGTGCGCGCCCTGGCGGGCGCCGAAGACGGGGCCAGCAGCACGCCCGCGCTGGCGCCGAGCCGCACGACCGGCCGCGCCACGACGCCGCGGCGACCGAACATCCTGGTGATCGTGGTCGACCAGCTGCGCTTCCCGCAGTGGTTCTCCGCCTCGGCTATGAGCATGGCGCTGCCGCCCAACATGCGGCGGCTGCGAGAAGGCGGCGTCTCGTTCGCCCGCCACTACACGGCCTCCAACGACTGCAGCCCCTCGCGCGCGGCGCTGGTCACGGGGCTCTACACCCACCAGACCGGCTGCATGATCACGGGTGGCAGCACGCTCGATCCCGGTTTTCCCACCTGGGGCACGATGCTGCGCGAGCACGGCTACCGCACGCGCTGGCTGGGCAAGTGGCATCTGACCCACCACGACAACCACTGGATGCCCCTCGCGGGCGAAGAAGCCCTGGAGCGCTACGGGTTCGCCGGTGGCGTCTACCCGTCTCCCGACGGAGCGCCAGGGCAGGGCTGGCACGTCGATCCGAAGATCGCCGCCAAGTTCGCCACCTGGTTCCGCGAGGAGGGCGGCGCCGAGCCCTGGTGCACGACGGTCTCGTTCGTGAACCCCCACGACATCGCCTGGTGGTACGTGTGGAGCGACAAGGTCCGGCCGGAGATGAGCTCGCCGCGGACGGTCCAGCGACTGCCGCCCAACTTCGAGACGCCCGAACTGCTGGCCGAGCGCAAGAAGCCGCGCCTGCAGAGCTCCCTCCAGGACACCGCGGCCGCCTCCTTCGGCCCGGTTCCCTTCAGCGGCCCCGAAACGAGAGCCGTGTGGCTGAGCTTCCTGGACCTCTACGCGAAGCTGCAGCGGGAGGTGGACCACCACGTCGGCTCCGTTCTGCAGGCCCTCCACAGCCGCCCTGAGGTCGCAGCCAACACCGTCATCGTCTTCACCTCCGACCACGGCGAGTACGGCGCCTCGCACGGCCTGCGGGGCAAGGGCGCGGGCGCCTACGAGGAGGCGATCCGCGTGCCGCTGATCGTCAACGATCCGCGCGGGATCCTCACCGCGGCGCCCGAAACCCCCCGCACGCAGCTCACCTCGAGCGTCGACATCGCACCGCTGATGCTGACGATCGCCAGCGGTTCGAACGCCTGGCGCAGGGAGCCCTACTACTCGCACATCGCCCATCGCCTCGACCTCGCCGCGATCCTCGCCGACCCGAGCGCGCCGGGACGGCCGTTCGTGCTGCACGCCACCGACGAGACCGTCACGGAGTTCGCGATCGAGCCGTATGTGGCCTCGGCGCCGCTGCACGTCGTGGCCCTGCGCACCCCCGGTGCGAAGTTCGCGACCTACTCGCATTGGCCCGAAGAAGGGATCGAGCCGCTTTCGGAAGGCCAGGAATCGGAGCTCTACGACTACGGCACCCAGAGCGGGCGCTTGGAGCTGCACAACAGCGTCGAAAACAGCCCCCTGGAGCAGTCGCTGCGCAAGCAGTTCGACCACGCCTTCACCTCGGAGCTCCGCCGGCCTCTGCCGAAGCGCCTCGAGCTTGCGCACGGCCGCGGTTTCGCCGATTACTTCTCGATCGCCCGGCTGGCGGCTGCGCGTTCGACCTCCCTCCGGAGGGAACAGGTCGAACGGACCGTCGGAAGCCTCAGCTCCGAGAGGGCGCCCCATGCGCCGGGCGCCCCTCCGAGCAGGCGAGGCGGGCGCGAGCATGCCCGGCCGAATCGCCCCTAGAGCGATCGATCCGGGCCGGCTCAGCCTTTCACGACCGCCGAGGCGCCGAGCACGTTGCCGTTCGCGTCGAGCGCCTGCACCTGCACGTAGGGGCCGGCCGAGGCGGCCGCGATCGTCGTCTGAAAGCCCGTGTCGGGCGCTGCGGCCACGGGCGCGAGCGCGCCTGGCGCGGGTCCGGCCAGCACCCGCCAGGTGGCGACTTCGGTCGCGCCGTTCCAGCTGACCGAGACCGACAGCCCATTCGCGGCGGACCTGGCCGAAACGGCCGGGAGCGCTGCGGGGATGGCCGATCCAGGGCGCAAGGTAGGTCCTGAAGTTCTGGACGTTGCGGCCCAGCGTGCCGTCGAAGAGCACGTGCCCCGAGGCGTCGTACTCGGTGAAGTCGGGTAGCCCGCCGTAGCCCATCAGCCAGTTGCCGCCGGGTACGCTCAGCACGTTGCCCTGGCTGGTGGCCAGCAGCGTCCGGGACGGGTTCACGAACTGCCTGACCAGCGTGACGGTGCGGCCGGCGAGGTTGGGATCGAGCAGCAGCCCTCGGGACTGCTTCTCCTTCGGCGGGTCAGAGCCGTTGTCGAACACGGAGATCAGCCCGCCCGCTTGGAACTCGGCGTCGTGCTGCCAGTAGAAGCGCGTGCTCGCGGATCCCTTGAAGTTGCTGCGCGAGCCGCCAAGGCGCCAGCGGATCGCGCCGGTGCGCAGGTCGACGTCGTAGATCGCCCACGTGCTGCGCGCGGACAGCAGCACGTCGCCCGCGCTGCCCGGGTCCACCGAGTTGACGTGCACGTAGTCCCACGGTGAGGTGCCGGTGGACATTTCGTGCTGGGACTCGTTGACCGACACGTGGCCGAGTGCGTGCCACTCCCACATCACGAGGCCGGTCTTGACGTCGATCTCCTGGACGATCGAGTCGGTCAGCACGCCGTTCGCGGAGCCGTGCACCGGGGAGAGGTTCATGTGGATCGGGTCGAACGCGTCGATCCAGGCGGTCCCTTCGGGCGTGAGCCGGATCTCGTGCAGGTCGGCGTGGTAGCCGTTGCCCGCCCTGACCCTGGCGATCTGCTGGTAGGAGTCGTTGTAGATGACGTCTTCGCCCTGGCCGAAGCCGACTTCCAGGATCCTGCCCTGCCACCAGCTCAGCACCGGCTGGCCACCGTACTGCTGGACCTCGAAGTTCGTCGCCGCCTCGCCGGCGGGCAGCGGGTGGAACCAGATCAGGTTGCCGGCCTGGTCGGTGATCATCGGCCCGGGCGTGCCCTTCCCCTGGTAGGGGGCCAGGAACAGGTCTCCCGGCGCGGCGCCGGGCTTGGCCTGCGTGTAGATGTGGACGGCCGACGGTGTGAGCGTGGGCGCCGAGCTGTAGTGCTGGACCTGGCTGGCGCTCCCCGGGTTCAGCGGGAACTGCTTCTGGCTCGGCGCGTACTGGCTGGCGATCGTGAAGCTGGTCGCGACCGGCCCCTGGTCGGGACCGGCGATGACCCTGGCGTGCACGGTCACCCGCTCCCCGGCCTGGAAGGGATGGGTGGGTATGAAGCTTTCACCCGTACCAGTCGAGTAGGGCCGCAGGACGCCGCTGTGGGATCCGCTCCGCGAACCCTTCACCGACACGTTCGAGATCTTCGTGCCGGCGCCGCCCAGGAAGCTGATCTGGCTGGTCGCGGAGGCGTCCGGCGTGCCGGGCTCCGGAGAGACGGCGATCGGGTTCGCGCTTGCCACGGCGGCGTCCTGTTCCACGGGTGGGATCTCCGCCGAGGAGCTGCTGCCACAGGCGATCAGCGCCGCCGCGCAACCGGTCGCGGCGAGCAGCGTCAGGCCGGCGCGGAGGAGTCCGGTGGCGGGTGCAACCCGCTGCGGGACGTCTGTGGTCGAGGATCTGTCCGGCATCTGACTGTCTCTCTCAGTGGCGTCGGGGGGCCCGGGAGCGGCCTCCGACCCTAGCGTGTGAACACGCCGGAAGTCCCGATGACGCGTCCCGAGGCGTCGAGCGCCTGCAGCTGGAAACGCTGGTAGGCGCCCGCCACGGGTATCGCCGTCTCGAAGCCTTCCCGGGCGCGGGCGGCGGCGGGCCGCGGCGACCCGGAGGCCGCGGCTGCGAGCACCCTCCAGGAGGCGACCCTGGTGGCGCCGTTCCAGCTCGCGTAGACCGTCGAGGCTCCGCCCGCGGCGGGCGTGGCCGCGCCCGAGGGCGCGGTGAGCGGTTCCCCCACCCATTGCCCGACCAGCGCCCGATAGCTCAGGTCCGGTTCGGGCAGGATCCCTTCGAGCAGCAGGCGCCCGCCCCCCGCGTACTCGGAGAAGTACCGTTCCGAGCCCCAGCCCACGAACACGTTGCCGTTGCCCAGCGGCTGGGTGTCGCCCATGAATTCCGATTCGAAGCCTTCGCGCTCGCCGTACTGGGCAGCGAGCGTCGCGGTGCGGTCGCCTTGGTGCAGCCTCAGGACGAGCCCGCGCGACGGCCCGCTGGCGTGCACCGAGGTGCCGCCGCCCGTCAGCTGGCAGCAGTGGTCGTCGAACATCGTCACGGTCGATTCGGGGCCGAGCCTGACGTCGTGCTGCCACTGGAAGTCGGCTCCAGGCCCGACGCGGAAGCTCGAGCTCTTGCCGCCGAGCGTCCACTCGATCTGGCCCGTTGGTGCGTTCACCAGATAGGCCGCCCACGTGTTGCGCATCGAGACCAGGAAGCTGTTCGGCCCGACGAGCTGGACCGAGTTCACGTGGTAGGCGTCCCAGGGGAAGCCGTTGGTGGGCAGCGTGGCCTGCGATTGGTCCAGCGGAATGTGGTCGAGCGCGTCCCAGCTCCTGATCAGCCTGCCGGTGCGGAGGTTGTACTCCTGCACGGCGGCGTCGACGAGCGCCCCGTTGTAGGCGCCACCCCAGCGGGAGAGGTCCTTGGGGACGTTCTTGTTCGCCGTCACCCACGCGTCTTCGCCGCTGATGAGGAACTCGTGCAGCGTCAGCACCCAGCCGCCCGTCGCCTTCAGCCGAGCGAGGACGCGGTAGTGCTGGTCGACGACGACGTCTTCGCCTGTTTCCGTGGCGCCCGTGTTGGTCACCATCCCCTGCCACCACGACAGCGCCGGTCTGCCCTGCCACCTCTGCAGCTCGAGGTTGTCGGCCAGGACCTTCTCCGGCACCGGCTGGAACCAGACGGGGCGCAGGGTGCTGTCGAGGATCATCGGACCGCTCTGGCCCACGATCGGGGGCTTGTTCAGGTTGTAGAAGTTGGCGGCGAGGATGTACCCGGGCGCGAGCTGGGACGCCGACGAATGCGCCTTGGCCCGGACGACCGGCGGGTGCAGGCCGGGCGCCGAGACGAAGCTGTAGGCGCCGCTCGTCGTGTAGGCGCCGAGCGGGGCGGCTTTCGAGCCTTCGAAGGCGATGCTCAGACCGACGAAGACGGCGAGCGCGCACGCGACGGTGGCGACGAGCCGGCGGGACGCCCGCGCGACGCCCCCCTCCGGTCGCGGGACCGAGACGAACGTGATCGCTGCCGCGAGCGCGCACAGCCCCGCGGCGATCAGGTAGGAGAGGCGGAAGCCCTTCGTCAGCGCCTCGGCGACCTGCTCGCCGGAGCCGATCAGGCTGCTGCTGCGCTGCGTGGCGAGCGTGATCAGAATCGCAATGCCGAGCCCGCCGCCCACCTGCCGGGAGGTGTTGACCAGGCCGGATGCAAGGCCCGCCTGGCCCTCCTTCGCGCCCTGGGTCGCGGCGATCGTCGAGGGCACGATCGACATCGCGATCCCCGCCGCGGTGAGCACGCCCGGGATCACGACGTAGACGAGCGGGCTGCCGCTCGAGCCGATTCGCGTGAACAGCAGCAGCCCGACGGTCATCATCAGCAGACCGCAGCCGAGCACCGTTCGCACGCCGAAGGCCGTCACCAGACGTCCCGCGCGGGTGGCGATCAGCCCGATCGCGATCGTCATGGGCAGGAAGACCAGCCCGATGTGCAGCGGCGGGATGCCGAGGACCTGCCCCATGTACAGCGAGCTGATGAACCACATCGGGAACAGCGCCGCGCTGAACAGCAGCACGATCGTGTTCGCAACCTTCAGCGGCGCGGCGAGCTCACGGAACGGGATCAGGGGAGCCGCGGCGAGCCGCGACTCGATCACGACGAAGCCGACCAGCATCGCGACGCCCACTGTGATCGGCACGAGGGCGACCGCGGAACCCCAGCCGGACAGCCCCGCTTCCACGACGCCGAAGACGAGCACCATCTGCCCGAGCGTCAGCGTCAGGGCCCCCGCGAGGTCGAACTTCGCCTCGCGCGCGCGACGGCGTTCGCGGACCACGCCGTAGGCGACCACCGCGCAGGCGAGCCCGATCGGGGGGTTGATCAGGAGGATCCATCGCCAGCTGAGCAGTTCGGTGATGATCCCGCTCAGCAGGACCCCGGCGGCTCCGCCGAGCCCGTTCATCGCCGCCCAGGTACCGATCGCGCGATGCAGGGCGGGGCCCGGCGGGAACGAGGCCGTGATGATCGCCAACGAGGACGCAGCCATCAGAGCCCCCGCGACCCCCTGCAGTGCGCGGGCGCCGACGAGCACCTCCTGCGTCGGAGCGAGGCCGCCGGCGAGCGAGGTCAGCGAGAACAGGATCAGGCCGGCGACGAAGATCCGGCGCTGGCCGAAGTAGTCGGCGAGACGACCGCCGAGCATGAGGAAGCCGGCGAAGGTGATCGTGTAGGCGTCCACCACCCACTGCAGCGACGGCGAGGAGAACCCGAGGTCCGATTGGATCGAGGGCAGCGCGACATTGACGATGCTCAGGTCGAGGATGACCATGAACTGCGCCACGCAGCAGACGGCCAGCAGCAGGCCCATGCGGGGCGGGCGGGCCCGATCTGCCTCGGCCGCCGAGGGCGCCTGAGGGGGCGCTGTCCCGGTGCTCATCGCCGCGCCCCGCTCCCAGCGAACCGTGAGGTGCCGCTGTTAGTGTGGCCGGACGATCCCGCTTCGGAGAACTGGAGTCCGGCCCATGAGGAGAACGCCACTGACCGCCATCCTAAGCCTCCTCGCCGTGGTGGCGAGCACCTTCGCGGTGGCCGGATGCGGCGGCAAATCGGGCTCCTCCTCCTCGAGTTCGAGCAGCCAGAGCACGCCGGCCACGACGACGTCGACCACGACGACGACGGAACACGGCAAGCACAAGACCAAACCGGCCTACTAGGCGGCTCCGCGCACGTCGCGCGATGCCCCGGCGCACTCATCCCGCACCCCCGGGCAGCGAGGCGGCGTAGGAGACGGTGCGAACCGTGCTCGAGGACCCGAGCACCCGCCCGGCGCCGTCGAGGGCCTGCACCGCCGCGAAGGCGTACTTCCGCGGCAGGATCGTGGAGCTCTCGAAGCCGGGTGCAGCGATCGTCGCCTGAGCAGTCATCGATCCGGAGCTCTGCCCCGCGAGCACCCGCCAGGAGGCCACGTCGCTCGCGCCGTTCCAGCTCGCGTGGACGATCGTCTCTTCGCCGGTGTTGTTCAGCGACGCAAGAACCGCCGGAGGGCTCAGGGGGCGCCCGCTCCAGGGAAAGCGGAACGCCCGGTAGAAGGACATGTCGAACGGCAGATGGGCGTCGAAGCGCAGCGAGCCGTCGGTCGCGAACTCGCTGATCGCGGGCACGGCACCGAAGCCCACCAGGGCGCTCCCTTCGGCCAGAGTCTGCATGTTGCCCTGGCTCGCTGCCAGCAGCGGCGGATCGGAGTGCGTGTAGGCGGTGACCAGGCTGGCGCGGCGGGCGCCGAGGTCGAGCTTGATGCGCAGCCCGCGCGACTGTGTGTGGATCGGGGGGTTCGAGCCGTCGTCGAAGAAGGTGAGCTCACCGTCGGGCAGCAGGCGCCCGTCGTGCTGCCAGGCCATCTTCGTGCCCGGCCCCATCGCGAAGGAGCTCCTGTTGCCGCCCAGGCGCCACATGACGGTCCCGGCCCCCGCCTGGAGCTGGTAGGCCGCCCAGGTGCTGCGCGCCGAGATCAGGAGGTTCCCGTTGGGCTCGGGGTCGATCGAGTTGAGGTGGAAGTAGTCCCATGGTTCGGGCCGGGTGGGGACTTCGACTTCCGACTCCGAGGGGCCGACGTGGTCCAGGCTGTGCCACTCCCAGCGCACGAGTCCCGTCCTCATGTCGATCTCCTGGATCGCCGTGTCGAGAAGCACCCCTGCGGAGGACCCCTTGATCGAGTTGAGGTTGCAGCGGACGGGGTTGTACGCCGTGATGTAGGCGACACTGTCCGCAGCGATCTGGAAGTCGTGCAGGTCGGCCTTCAGACCGTTGGCGCCGGGGATCCTGGCAACGGTCTGGTAGTGCGAGTTCATCACCACGTCTTCGCCCTCACCGAAGCCCAGTGACAGCACGCGCCCCTTCCACCAGGTCAGGTCGCGCTGACCTTCGTATGTCTGCTCGCTCAGGTTCTCCGCCGCTTCGCCGCCCGACAGCTTCTGAAACCAGACCAGTCGTCCCTGGGGGGTGTAGATCAGCGGTCCGTACTGACCGGGACCGGGGCCCGTGGTGGTGAGGATGTCGCCGGCCGTCGGATCGTGGTCCGCGACGGCCACGGTCAGAACCGGAGCCTCCACACCGGGCATGGTGTAGAAGCCCTGGAAGTCGGCGGCGGCCGCCGGCGGGTTGGGGAACCCCCCGACGCCGGACGTCGGGTAAGGGGTGTCGACCCGGAAGCGGATGGCGACCGGCTTGGCCGCGGCGCCCGTCCCGATCACCGCCCGCACTTCGACGCGCTCGCCGGCGTCGAACGGGGCATCGGGCGCGAAGCTCGCCCCGTCACCCTGGGAGTAGCCCAGCAGTCGGCCGGCGTGATGGCCGCTGCGTTCGCCGACGACCGAGACTTCTCGGATCGCGGCGGCGGGCGCGCCCAGGAAGCTGATCTGCGTGTGAGGGTTGGCGGTGCCGGATTCCGGTGCAGGTGAGACGTCGACGCTCGTGCCCGGCAGCGCGGCCGTGTGTTCGAACGCGGCCGGAAGGCACTCGGGGGAGACGGCGGCGCTCGATTCCGAGACGAGTTTCAAGCTGGGCGAGTCCAGCACGATTGCCAGCACGCCCCAGGCGAGAGCCACGGTCCCGAGGACGATGTATCCATTCCTTTTCATTCTCACTTTGAGGCCCGATGAGCCGGCGCCGAAGCGTCGGGCGCCTGATGATGGGCATCGGGCAAGGCCGCTGAGCGCTGCGCTCCCCTTGGCGGCGGAGGACATCCAGGGGAGTTAGACAATACCCCGAGGGCGGCCGCAGCCCGCCGGTTGAGCAGCCCGAAAGGGGCGAGACTTACCAACTTCTTCGCTGACTTGGATCACGTAGGCTCTGCGGATGATCAGACGGTGGCTCGTCCTGGGAGGCGCTTGGGTGGTCCTCACCGCGATCGCCGCACCGGCGGCGTCCGCGAGCGACAGCTCCGCCACCGAAACCTACCTGCGGGCGAACTACGCCCTGGTCACGGCCGGGCACGCGCATCTCGGCACCTCGATCGCCGGTTACCGCAGCGTGCTCGCCCAGGTACGCCGGGAATGTCCGCAGTCCGCCGCCGAATCGCCCCAGAACCCCGAATCGACCGAACTCAGCAACGAGGTGATCGGCGCGATGGTGCTGACCGCAGGCAAGCCCGACAGGCCGGCCGTGAAGGCGTTCTACACGCCGCATCGGGGCTGCGCTGGAGCAGCAGCTCGGTCACCCACGCTGTGGCCGGCTACGTCTCGATGCTCGGCAAGCTCTACGGGCTGTCGGTGCCGAACCTGTGCGCCGACATCGCCTCCTGGAGAGCGACCAGGTTCAAATCGCTGTCCTCCAGCACGCTCTCGTTCGACAAGGTCTTCTACCCCAACTGGGTGGCGCTCGGGCTGCTGCCCTCCGGCCTCGCGCGATTCGAGAGCGCTCAGGGCAGGGAACTCGCTCGGCGCGCCGCCCATTTCGAATACCTGCTCACCAACGCCGAAGCGGAAGCCGTCGAAACGTGGGGCGAAATCATGAACGAGCTGGAGCTCAACCCCTGAGTCAGGCGACTGCGCGGAGGTGGCGGTAGGGAGCGCCCCTCAGCTCCCGCACCAGGGCGTCGAGCACCGCCTCCTCGTCCTCCTCCCGCCCGTCGGTGACCGCTTCGATGACGCCGCGCTTGCGCTCCAGCAACGTCGCGATCGTCTCGTCGACCGTCTCGGCGGCGAGCAGGTAGTAGGCGTTGACCGCGTCCTGCTGGCCGATGCGATGGCAGCGATCCTCGGCCTGGTCGTGCTTGGCCGGCGTCCAGTCCAGCTCCAAGAAGGCGACATTCGAGGAGCGCGTCAGCGTGATCCCCTGGCCTGCCACCTCCATCGAGCAGACGATCATCTGGTTGTCCGCGCCATCCGGCGCCTGGAAGGCGCGCAGAGCCTCGTCTCGGGCCACCGCGGTGTCCTCGCCGAGGATGTGCAGCGCGCGAGGGAACCTGTCGATGACCGCCTTCTGGATCTCGCGGTGGCGCGCGAAGACCACCAGCCGCTCGCCCGATGAGGAGAAGTCGTGCATCCACGCCAGGGCGGCTCCAGCTTGCCGCGAGCGGCCAGCAGCTTCAGGGCGTTGAGCCGCACAAGGCGTTCGGCGCGCAGCGCCGCCGCCACCTTCGCGTCGAGCTCGCGAAGGTCCAGCGGCTGGGTGCGAAGCCACGCCAGGAGGTCGCGCTCGGCGAGGCGGTACTCGGCCTCGTTGTCCAGCTCGATCGGCACCACCGCACGTGTCTTGGCCGGCAGCTGCGGCAGGACGTCCCGCTTGAGGCGACGCACGAAGCAGCGGGCGCGCAGATGCCAGTGCAGGCGCTGGTGCGCGTCCACACCCTTGAAGCGCGCCCCGAACTGCGCACCCGATCCGAAGTCCTCGAGCCGTCCGAGGATCCGCAGCTGCGCGATGAGCTCCGCCGGGCGGTTGACGATCGGCGTGCCGCTCAGCGCGAGCACGAAGCCCTCCCGCGGCACCCCCGCCGCCATCCGCTGCACCGCCTGCGTGCGCTTGGCTGTCGCGTTCTTGCAGTAGTGGGCCTCGTCGATCACGAGCGCCTGCGGTTCCTGCGCCAGGAGCTCTGGCGCGCGCGCCGCGAGGATGTCGTAGTTGACGACCGTCACGTCCGCCGGCGGCTGCGCCTCCGGGCCATCGCCGTACCCGGACAGCGCGCGGCAGCTCCGTCCGGGCAGCCAGGACTCGATCTCCCGGATCCAGTTGAGCTTCAGGTTCGCCGGGCACACCACGACCGCCGGGAACGCGCGGGCCGCCTCGAGCGTGGCCAGCGCCTCGATCGTCTTGCCCAGCCCCTGCTCGTCGGCCAGGAACGAGCGCCGACGGGCGAGCAGATAGGCCACCCCGGCACGCTGGAAGGGCTTCAGCTCGCCCCCAAGCCCAGGGACGGCGATGTCCGCGTCGCGGGCGGCCGAGAGCTCCACCAGACCCGCTGAGCGCGCGTGATCCTCGCGGATCTCCTGCAACAGGCCCAGGGCATCCTCTGCAACCCACACGCCCCCTCGCGCGATGAACGAGTCCAGGTCGGGCACGCAGAACGGGTCTGCGCGGATGCCGGCAGCCCGGCGTGCTCGCCCCGCGCCGCCATTCTGCCCCGGCCGCGGCCCGCGCCTCGGCGCGGCGGCAGCACGCCTGCGATCCGCGCGAACTCACGCAGCAGCGCCGGCTCGTGCCCCGGTGCGAGCACGAACGTCGCGTCGTCATCCACCGCCGAGCGCTCGAGTACCGCCGGCGGCGCAGCACGCCCCTGCTCGAGCGCCGCGGCGCAACGGCGCGCCGCCGGGCTGACCCAGCAGTCCAGCTGCTCGTCGATCAGCCGCCAGGACTCCAGCGTCAGCGGCAGGCTCGCTCCCTCCGAGCTGACGCGAGCATGGGTCCGGACAGCCGCGGGCAGGCGCTCCGCGCTGCCGAGCAGCAGGAACACCGGCGCCTCGCCCGACCCCTGCACGTCGACGTTTCCCCGCCAGGTCGTGGCGCGACGCAGCCACGAGCGGACCCGTCGGGTCGATCTGCATGTCCTCCAGGTGGTCGAGCAGGTCGAGCAGCGCCGGCGCGTCCTCCTCGCGCGCGGCGAGCCCGACGCTCCCGGCCGGCCCCTCACGGGGGCGGAGCCCCATCCGGGCCGCGAGCACTCGCGCGAGCGCCGCCCCGCGAGCCTCGATGAGGATCCAGTGCTCGCCGCGGCGATCGCGCCGAAACTCGACCTCGTGGCGTTGGCGCCAGGGGGGCTCGCCCTCGCCAGGATCGCTCGGGGCAGAGCCGCCACGCTCGTGGATCGCGCGCTCGGCCGCCACGCTCAGGCGCAGCCCGCTGTCCGCCCGCCTCAGCGACTCCACGAGCTGCACCGAGCGCTCGTCCAGCGGCACGAGGGCCCTGCCGATCTCGTCGATCTCGCGGAACCCCGGGTGCCCGCGCAGCGCGCCGACCGGGCCGGGGGCCGCGTCGGTGGCGAAGCTCAGCCACCAGTCGCTGTCGGGCCGCGCGAGCTCGACCACACACTCGTCGCGGCGCCTGCGCGCGCGGCGGCGACGGATCGCGCCGGCGAGCTCCTCCTCCACCTCGGGTTCGTGGGGCAGCGCGTCGAGCATGCGGGCCAGCGCCTCGGCCTGGTCGGGGCCCAGCGGAACGCACCAGGCCCGATCGACCGGATCCCATCGGCGACCGGGGATCGCGCGCAGGAGCCCACGCAGGCGCTCGTCGTAGGGGAAGCGCAACACCGCCTCATCGCGGCGCAGAGAAGCTGTGAAGGGGTGAGTCGACACGAGCAGAGCACGATATGCGTCCCGGGGGATGCCTCTGGAGTCGCGCGCCGACATTCGGCGACACCAGGGTCCCGGGCGAACGGCGCGAGCGGCGGCCGCCCGCCGGCCCGCCCTCAGGCTTCGCGCTCGACCTTCGCCAGGCCCTTGTTGATCGATCTGT
This sequence comes from uncultured Solirubrobacteraceae bacterium, assembly GCA_963760785.1. Classification (GTDB taxonomy): domain Bacteria; phylum Actinomycetota; class Thermoleophilia; order Solirubrobacterales; family Solirubrobacteraceae; genus Palsa-744. The sequence continues at coordinate 420,725 of CAVXEL010000006.1, forward strand.
TCAGCGAGGCGCGCACCAGCGCGGCGAGACCGGGTACGGGCGAGCCGAGGCGGATGTCGTAGTGAAAGCGCGTCGCGCCCTCGCCCTCCGGGGCGAAGGTCATCACGCCGAGGTGGTCGCGCAGCGGGCTTCCCTTGGTGATCCGGTAGACGATCCGCTCGGGAGGCACGAACTCGATGACGGTCTCCTCGAACGGCGGCAGCGGCCCGATCTGCAGCCTGCGCACAGACCCGACCCCGTTGCGCTGCCCATCGTCGCCGTCCTTCAGGCGCGTGATCTTCGCGCCGAAGATCTCCGCGAGGTTCTCGTGCTCGGCCAGGTAGGCGAAGACGCGCTCCGGCGGCTTGGCGATCGAGCGGTCGACGATGACGTGGTGCGCGCGCACGCCCACAGACTATTCCCCTCGGCCTGGATAATGGTCCGGTGAGTGATCTGCGGGGATGGTGGTCGGGCGGCGAGGTCCTTCGCCTGCCGCTCGGCGGCGAGGATCGCGGCGTGTTCGTCGTGCGGCTCGGCACCGGTCCGCTGATCACGCTGCTGCACGGCTTCCCCAGCTCCTCCCACGACTGGGCGAAGGTCGCGCCCGAGCTGGCGCGCGCGCAATCGTTGCTGCTGCCCGACTTCCTGGGCTTCGGCGCATCCGAGAAGCCCGTGGATCATCTCTACTCGCTGCACGAGCAGGCCGACCTGGTCGAGGCGGTCTGGGCGAGCGAGGGCGTCGCGTCCACTGCGCTGGTCGCGCACGACTACGGCGTCTCGGTCGCGCAGGAGCTGCTCGCGCGGCAGGCTGAGGGCAGCCTCGGGGTCGAGCTGCGGAGCGTGAAGCTGCTCAACGGCGGGGTGTACCCCGACCTGCACCGCCCGCAGCCGGTCCAGACGGCGCTGCTCGATCCCGACCGGGGACCCGAGATCAGCGCTCTGGTGAACGAGGAGCTGTTCGTCGCCGGCCTGCGGCCGACGTTCGCGGAGGCCTACGACGCCGCGGCCGACAGCGCCGATATCTGGGAGTCGACCAGCCGTTCCGGCGGCGAGCGGATCGGCCACCTGCTGATCCGCTATATCGCAGACCGGCAGGAGCACGGCGAGCGCTGGACGACGGCGCTCGAGACGACAGGCGTGCCGCTCGGGTTCGTGTGGGGGATGCTCGATCCCGTCTCCGGCGCTCACATGGCAGCCCGAATCCAGGAGCGGGTCCCGCGGTCGAGCTTCCTCGCGCTGGAGGATGTCGCACACTGGCCCCAGCTCGAAGCGCCCGACCGCGTGGCCCGGGCGTTGCTCGCCGGCTGAGGGCCGGACCGCATCGAGCTACCGGCGTGGCGGAGACGTCCAGTTGTCGGGATCAGCCGCTGTAGGTGAACTGGTCTTCGGGGTTTTCGTGGCTGCTGCCTTCGGGTGTGGTCACGGTCACCGGGACAGTGCCTTCAGACCCTGGTGGCGAGACCGCCGTGATTTCGTTCGGCGAGTTCACTTCGATTTCGCTCGATTTCTTCGACCCGAAGTGAACCGCGGTCGCCCTCGCGACCCCGGGCGCGGCGAGCGTCACGGCCGTGCCCCCGGAGGTCGAACCGGAGTTGGGAGCGAGCAGCAGGCCGCCGATCAGCCCCGTGATCGATGACGCCTTGGACACCGCGCCTCGAGCGTTCGTGGCCGTCTCGATCACCCGCAGCGTGAGCCCGACCCAGGCAAGTTCGAGTTTCAGGGTCTTCTGGATCGCTTCGGGGATGTTCGCGCATTCTTTTTCGCTCCCGAGGAGTCCGCAGGTCTGCCACTGATACGTGTATTTGATCGGTTCGCTCCCTGTCCATTTACCCGCCACCACTTCGAGGATCTTGCCGACCTGGAGCAGTCCCGCGACCGCAGGCGCCGCGGTGTTCACGGGCAGGATCGCCAGGATCGGCGACGTCGGTTCCGACGTCGCCGATGTCGACCCGGCGCTGTTTTTGGCCGTGACGACGAGGCGCACCGTCGAGCCGATCTCGCTCGCGATCAGGCCGAGCGTGGTACCCGTCGCCCCGGAGAGTTCTTTGCACGAGCCACCCGACGAGTTGCACAGCAGCCACTGGTAGCCGAAGCTCGGTTCGCTGCCCGACCACGAACCCTTGGCACCCGTGAGTGTGTGACCGTCTTCGAGCACTCCAGCAACCGTGGGCAGGCCGGTATTCGACGGAATCAGCGCTTTGATCAGCCCGGTCGGTTCGGACGTCGCCGAGGCGGACCCCGCCGAGTTCGTGGCCTTCACCACCAGCCGCACCGTCGAGCCGATCTCGCTCGTCAGCAGGCCGAGGGTGCCCCCGGTCGCACCCGAGAGTTCTTTGCAGGAGCCTCCAGCGGAGTTGCACAGCAGCCACTGGTAGCTGAACGTCGGTTCGCTGCCTGACCAGGATCCCTTCGCCCCCGTCAGGGACGAGCCGTCGATCAGCGACCCGGCAATGCTCGGCAGACCCGTGTTCGACGGCAGCAGCGCAGTGATGACACTCGTCGGTTCAGACGTCGCGCTCGTCGAACCCGCCCCGTTCGTCGCCGTCACCACCAGCCGCACCGTCGAACCGATCATCCCCGTCAACAGCCCGAGGGTGCCCCCGGTCGCACCCGACAGTTCTTTGCACGACGCGCCCGAGGAGTTGCACAGCAGCCACTGGTAGCCGAAGCTCGGTTCGCTGCCCGACCAGGAGCCCTTCGCCCCCGTCAGGGACGACCCGTCGATCAGCGAGCCGACGATGCTCGGCAGACCCGTGTTCGACGGCAGCAGCGCCTTGACGACACTCGTCGGTTCAGACGTCGCCGAGGTGGAACCCGCCCCGTTCGTCGCCGTCACCACCAAGCGCACCGTCGAACCGATCATGCCGGTCAACAGCCCCAGCGTGCCTTCGGTCGCCCCGAGGAGTTCCTTGCAGGAGCCGCCCGAGGAGTTGCACACCAGCCACTGATAACCGTAGGTCAGCGGGCCGGTGCCTGACCAGGACCCGAGCGCGGCGGTCAGCGAGGAGCCGTCCTGGAGCAGCCCGCCGACGCTCGGCAGAACCGTGTTCGATGGCAATAGCGCCTTGACCAGAGTGGTCGCCGATGAGGTCGCTGTCGTGGAGCCGGCGCCGTTGGTAGCGGTGACGGCCACGCGCACGGTCGAGCCGACGTCGGCCGCCAGCAGCGCGAGCGTCGAGTTCAGGGCGCCGCTGACCGCTTCGCAGTTGGCCCCCGACGCGTTGCACAGTTCCCACTGGTAGCTGTAGCTGAGCGGTTCGGTACCCGACCAGGAGCCGATCAGCGCCGTCAGCAGGCCGCCGTCCTGCAGCAGCCCGCTGACGCTGGGCAGTTCCAGGTTGGAGGGCAGCAGCCCTTTGATCAGGCTGGTCGGTTCCGAGGTCGCGGAGGCCGAGCCGGCGTTGTTGGTGGCGGTGACGATCACCCGCAGGGTCGAGCCGACCTCGCCGGCGATCAGCGAGAGAGTAGAGCCCAGCGCTCCAGAGATTTCCTTGCACGCCGCCCCGGCGGCGTTGCAGAGCTCCCACTGGTAGCTGAAGCCGAGCGGTTCGGTCCCCGACCAGGACCCCGTCAAGGCGCTCAGCAGGCCACCGTCGTGTAGCAGCCCCGTGATGCTCGGCAGTTCGAGATTTGCCGGCAGCAGCGCGCTGATCGCGTTCGTGGGCTTCGACGTGGCGGAGGCCGAGCCGAGAGAGTTCTTCGCAGTGACGCTCACCTCGATGCTGTTCGCGACCTGCAGGGGACCGACCGCGTAGGTCGCTCCCGTCGCGCCGGAGATGGGCGTGCATTCGCCGAGGAGGTTGCAGCCGAGCCACTGGTAGGAGTAGGCGAAGGGTGCGGTGCCGGCCCATTCTCCGACTTCGGCGGTCAGGGTCTGGCCGACGACCGCCAGCCCCGCGACGGTGGGCGCTCCGAGGTCGACAGGCGGCCCGGGCGCGACGACGGAGCTCTTCTTGGAGTGAGCGCTCGAGGATCCGCCTGCGTTCGTGGCGGTCACGACCGCCACGAGCTTGCTGCCCAGCTGGGCGCTCCCGGTCCGGTAGCTTGACCCGGTCGCACCGGCGATCGGGGTGCAGGCGCTTCCCATGCAGGACTGCCACTGGTAGGTGAACGACATCGGCTCCGTGCCCTTCCAGGTGCCGTTCGAGATGGTGAGGACCTGGCCGTCCTGCGCGGCTCCGGCGATCGCCGGAGCCTTCCTTTTCTTCGGCGCGGCCGGAGCGATCTTCGCAGAGAGCGGTGAGGCCGCGCTCGCGCTCCCTTCCGGGTTCGTCGCCGTGACGACCGCCCGCAGCGTGCTGCCGACGTCCTGGGATGTGGCCTGGTACGCGGACCCCGTCGCGGAGGAAAGCGACGCGCATGCTTGACCGGATGCGTTGCAGCGTTCCCACTTGTAGGCATAGGTCAGAGGCTTCGCACCCGACCACGAGCCGGCGGCGACTTTCAGCTTCTTTCCATCGACCGAACTGCCCTTCAGGACCGGCGGCGAGCTCATCACAGGTGCACCTGTCGGCGGCTGAGCATTCGCCGTCGCACCGCCGACCAGCGCGATCGACGCCGTTGCCAAGACGCGGACGAGCATCCAGCAGGAGGGGGCCCGGAACTTCATCGCGGGAGCGCCAGGGGCCATCGTCGGCTGGCTCGATTCCTTCGCGCGCAGCCGGCCTGCACCTTGCCGAGTCCTATGTGGCACGGATCCTCCTCCGTGTCTTGACACGGCCCCTCCACCCGTGCGGGCAGCATCGTGCCAGAGGCTTAACTAACTGTCAACCCCAGCGGACCCCGCGGCGGCTGGCGCAAGCAGGAGGACGCCGAGCTCACCGAGCGAGCGGACGGTCCTCGCGCCTGCCCGGCGCAGGGCGTCCTCGTCGCTGTCGGCGGCGTAGCCGAACACGCTCATACCGGCCCGCACGGCGGCCGTCACACCCGAGGGAGTGTCCTCGATCACCGCGCACACCCGTGGGTCGGCACCCATCCGCGCGGCCGCGTGAAGGAACAGGTCGGGGTGCGGCTTGCCGTGCGCGACCTGCTCGGCGGAGAAGCGGGCGTGCCGGGGGAACAGGCCCTCCAGGCCGGTGAGCGCGAGTGAGTCCTCAGTCTTTCGCAGTCGGCCCTGCGAGGCGACGCAGACAGACACTCCCGCCGCCCCCAGCTCACGAACGAGCTGCTCGGCGCCGTCGACCGGGCGCAGGCGCCCACGGAACGCGTCGGCGCGGCGGCGCACGTACTCATCGAGCCAGTCGGCGGGGAGCGAACGGCCCAGCCTCTCCTGCGCGATGGCCAGCACTTCCTCCAGCAGCAGTCCCTGGAAGAGGTTCCGGACCTCGCCGACGGTCATCGCCAGCCCCTGGTCGGCGAGCATCTCGGCCAGCACGCCTGCCGAGATCGGCTCGGAGTCGACCAGGACGCCGTCGCAGTCGAAGATGACCAGCTCGAGGCGCACGCCGGCGTTCGACATCGCTCCGGCCGCCGCTTCAGGTGGTCGGGGCGAGATCCCGCCCCATCCACACGTGGGGGATGCCCGCTTCCTCGAAGACTCCCGACTCGACCGTGAAGCCGGCGCGCTCGTACAGGCCCACGACCTCCAGCTGCGAGGCCAGCCGCGCACGTCGGGCTCCCCGCCGGCGGGCGGCCGCGAGGGCCATCTCGAGCATCCGGGCCGCGATCCCACGGCGCCGGTGGTCCCTCTCGACCGCGACCCGTCCCACTTTCACGGTGTCGCCTTCGAACAGGAGCCGCAGGGTTGCGATCACCCGCCCCTGATCCGGGTCGATCGCAACGAGGTGAAGCGCCTCCTCGTCACGCCCGTCGAGCTCCTCCTCGACGGGGACACCCTGCTCCTCGCAGAAGACCGCCTCCCTGACACGAATCGCGCCCTGCACGTCCTCCGGCCCCCTCGCCCACATGATCTGCGGCTGCTCGGAGATCATCCGTCAGCGGGCCCGTCCCGTCGTGAAGGAGAAGTCGTCCGTCACCGCCCAGGTGCCGGCTGAGCCCGCAGACAGCGAGCTGGGTTGCGAAGTTCTCCACGCATGCCGTGGCAGGAGGCTGGCCGCAGCCGACGCTCCCGCCGGCCTGCTCGCGAGCAACAGGCGAGCGCCTGTTCGATCGACGTGCCGGGCACGACCCCGATGACGCTGCCCCTCACGTGTACGCGGTAGGTCGTCCGCGGTCGCAGCGGCGCCGCCGGGACGAGGATCGCGCCGGTCGGGGCGAGCAGGTCCGAGGTGGTGTTGTCAAGCCAGCGCAGCGCCACCGAGCCTCGTGAGGAGGACATCGTCGCCGAGGTGATCTGGGCGCGGGAGCCGTTGCTCCAGGGGCCGTCGAAGTAGACGAGCAGGTTCGGGCCCGGTCGCCCCGTTGCCCAGTCCGAGGTCCTGGGCCGGGCGTCATCGGCTGCTCGCTGGCGCGCTGCGGAGACGGGCACCCGGGTGCGGTGGTTTCCGGGGTAGCTGTAGGCGACCACTCGCTGCCGGCGGCGCGGCGCAGCGTCCCAGCTCGATCTCGACGCAGCCGAAGCCTTCGGAGTCCGCCGCGCCGATCGTGCTGATGCGGGGGTTGAGCAGGTCGAACAGATGGAAGGGTGCGTTGTCGTAGGGATCTCGGCGGCCCCAGTAGATGCCCTGGGCCAGGACCGAGGTTTGCGCGATCAGGTTGCCCGCGGTGCTGTAGCCGGGCTTGCCTTCGGTCTCGCCCTGGCCGAAGGCGTTGTTGCGCTTCTCGTAGGCGTTGTGAAGCTGGCAGGCTTCGCTCCACACGGGGTTTTCGCGGATGCCGGCCGGGATCCCGTTGGCTGCACGCTGGCTGTTGAGCACGGCGATGATCCGCTTCGCACTGGCCGCCTCGCGCCGCGGGGCGGCGAGCGCGAGTGCGAGCGCGAACAGCGCCGTCGCGAGGCAGGCGCGCGGCGGGCGTCACAGCCGCCGCCCTCGTCGGGCGCCGTTTGGACCAGCTCGATTCTGTTTCCCCATGGGTCAAGCGAGTGGAACCTCCGTGCGGGAGCAAGTGAGCCGACCCAATCTAGCTTCGCGCCCGCCCGAGCCGGTCGGCCGAGCCGGTCCGCCGCGCGCTCGCGCGGAGGGGCGGCGGGCCCGTGGATCCTCAGCGGACGCGCAGCGGCCGTCAGGCCGTCGTCGGCTGGTCCTCGCCGGCCCGGGCGTCGATCTCGCGGACCAGCGCCCAGGCTTCGGGTCGCGCTCCATGCGTGCGTCCGAGAGCGGGTTGAGCACGCCTCGCAGGACCGACAGCGCGCGTCCACCGACGGGGCCGGATGATCCGGGGCCTGCGCTCCTCGATGCCACGCACGATCGCCTCGCCGGCCGCCGACGGGGCGAGGCGCTTGTGCAGGGGCTTGGGCAGCGTCTCGAGCATCCTCTCGTGCGAGCGGATCGGCGTCGATCGCGCGGTGCACCATCTCGGTGTCGATGAAGCCGAAGTAGGCGACGCTGGCGCTGGCGCCGTGGGGCGCGAGCTCAACCCGCAGCGCCCGCCCGAACTGCTCGACGGCGGCCTTGCTCATCGCGTAGGGGACCGCGCCGACGCCGTTGATGAAGGCGTAGATCGAGGAGATCACGACAACGTGCCCCCGACGCGGAACGATCTCAGGCAGGGCCGCCTCGACGGTCCGGTAGACCCCCATCAGGTTGACCTCGAGCACCCGCTCGAAGTTCTCGCTCGACATCGCCCGGAAGGAGGCGACGCGGCTGGCGATCCCCGCATTGGCGACGACCACGTCGAGCCCGCCATGGCGCTCGACAGTCGTGGCGACCGCGCGCTGCATCGCGCCGCGGTCGGTCACGTCGGCCGCCAGGCCGAGCGCCCGACGTGTCGTGCAGTTCCGACGCCGCCCGCGACGCGGCCGCCTCGTCGAGGTCGACGACCGTGACGGAGGCACCCCGGGCGATCAACGCCCGGGAGGTCGCGAAGCCGATCCCGCGGGCACCGCCGGTGACGAGCGCGACCTTTCCGGCCAGGTCGTAGCTGGGCATCGGCGGAGTCTGTCAGGTAACGGCCCCGGGAGCCCTCGCGATGCCACGGAATCGGAGCGTTCCATTCGGCGACCGGCGCGCGAGCGCCACCTGGCCGGGTCCGGGCGTCCGCCGGGGAATCCAGCGCCGCCTGAAGCGCGCCGCTTTGAGCCTCCGCTCGGCGTGCTCAGCGGGGCCGTCGGGCGGCTCCTCGCGCACGCTCCTGTCGCGACGGCCATAGCTCGCCCTCGCCAGGAAACCCAGGACGAGCGCCGTGTAGACGGCGGCGACGGTCCAATCGCCTTTGACGGCCGCGAGGATCACGACGGCGAGCGAGACGGCCCCGGCGCAGAGCGAGAAGGCGATGTTCGCCGTCATACGGCGCCTGGCCTGCCGCTGCGCCCGCTCAGCCAGTCGGCACCTCGAACACCCTGTTCCCCAGTCGCGCCGGCCGTCGGGGGTCTGACTCGAGCTCGGCGGCACGTACTCGGTCGCAAGCCACACCGACTTGCCGCTCGGGTCGATCACGGCCCACGAGTAGTCGCCCCAACGGGCCGCTTCGGGGTCGTAGTTGGTCGTCCCCGAGGCCGCCGTGAGGACCGCTCCGAACGCGCCGGCGCCGGCCGGCATCGTCGCGTAGGCGGCGCTCGGGTAGCGATTGGCGCCCGACAGGGTCGCGACCATCGCCGCGTTGCCCGCCGGAGTCACCTGGAGGGCCGGATAGAGCAGGTAGTTGCCCGGCGAGGCGACGTAGCCCTGTCGCGGCGAGGCGAGTGGCGGCGCCGATCACGCCTTTGCGGAGCACCGGTTCCGCGTCGAACCAGGCCGCCCCGTCACGGAGCGAGTTTCGCCGGGGAACCTGACGCTGGTGCTGAGCTCGCCCCAGAGCCCGCCGTCGATGTACTGCGTCTGCTGCATGCGGTCATCGTCGGGTTCGAGCACGCTGGAGGAGCCCTGCTGTTCGGCGTGCACCGGCGCCGCGTAGGGCTCGGAGCCGAGCACGATGCTCGACAGCGTCGGTGTGCCACCTTTGGCGACCGCCTTCACGTCGCTCATCGCCCACACGCCTACGCGGTTGTCGCCGGCTTCGTCCAGCGAGCTCATGAAGTACTCCGCCGGCGCGCTTCCCGTGGTGAGCGCGGGCTGCACCGAGGCAGCCGGTTCACCTCGATCGAAGCTTGCCGAAGTGCACGAAATGGACCGTGGAGGATTCCGCCAGCAGGTCCTTCTTGGCGAAGGCGTAGATCTGCGCGCCGTCGAACTGTTCGGTCGCGAGCGAGAACTGGTTGGTGGTCACGTAGAGGTTCGAGCCGTCGATCCCGAGCGTCGGCTGGTCCCCGAAGCAGGGACAGCCGGCGCCGCGCGGGCTGTGGTGAGCGCCCGTGCCCGTGGTGTCGATCCTGTAGTCGGTCCAGACCGTCCGCGGGTCGCCGGACGTGTTCACGGCGATGTCGAGCGTCGAGCCCGTTTCTCCCTTGTTGATCGCCAGGATCGTGGCGAACCAGGTGTTGTCGGCCTGGTCGTAGTAGCAGCGAGGGTCGCTCGTGAATTCCGTGAGTCCTTCGCCGAAGGGCCCGTTGACGTTGAAGGGGCCGGCCAGAGCTTTGCCGGTTTCGTCATAGACGGTGTAGGCCGCGTTGACCATCTCGACGACGAAGCCGTTGCCGACGCACAGCCCCTGGTCGGGCGGCTCGAACTCCTGCTGGAAGTTCGTCACGGCGCTGTCCAGACTGCTGACGCCGTTGAAGTTGACGGGGAGCCCTGCGCCGAGCGCCGGCGCCGGGGCGACGGCCGTTGCGCCGCCGAGGATGGGAGCGCTCGGGAACGCGCCGGCGCTGTGGACGCCGGTGCCCGTGCGCCGGGCGCCACGTCGACGGGCCGCCGGGGGGGGCTGGCCGGCTGCCAGCGGCGCGGTCAAGGTGGCCGCTCTCGTGGCGAGCCCCGTGGTCGCGCCCGCGTAGACCGTCGGTTCGACACCAGCCGCGCCCGAGGTCGGCCGGGACGAGCGCCGCCGCGAGCCCCGCGACCGCCATTGCCGAGCTCAACCGGGTTCTCCTGCTCACAGCTGACTCCTTTCGTGCTGATCGCCAACCGCCGCCGAGCATACGCCGTTGCCGACCGCGCGGCGCGGCAGCGGCCGAGGCCGGCCCGGGCCGGTCAGTCCGCTTGCAACACAGCGCTCGCTGCCAGACGGAGCGGCTGGAGGTGACCCAGCGACGCCCTCGCCGACCGCGTCTAGGCGCGGTCCCGCGGGCCATGTGCGCTGACCCGGAAGCGCACCGTGGCGGCGGGTTGCGGGCTCGAGCGCGACCAGGTGCACGTGCAGGTGCGCGACGCTGCCGCCGTTGAAGCGCATGTCGCCGCTGCGCTCGACCGTCGCGTAGGCGGCCGCTCCCAGCCGGTCCTTCAGCTCGCGCCGGATCCGCCACAGCTCCGCGCCCGCCTCGTCGGGCAGCTCGTCGAAGGAGACGACGTGGCTGCCGGGCGACGATCAGGTAGTGATCCTCCGCGCCCTCATACGGGAAGTCGTTGCGGGTCACATACCAATGCGTCGCCCACCGCCTCGACCGGCTCGCGCTGGAGCTCGCGCGCGTGCTCCAGGCAGAACACGCACACCCCTTCGGCCTCGAGCCGTCGCATGCGCTCGAGCTGCTCCTCGCCGCGGGCGGCCTCGAGGTTATACAGCGGCGCTCGAGCGCTCATAGATCTTGAAGGTGAAGCCCAGATCGTTCTCCACAGCCGCTCGCCGCGCTCCACGCAGCGCCACTGGCCCGGCGTCGATCGCGGGGAAGAAGGCGTCGCCGTCGAGCTCGGCCTCGACCTCGGTGGCGTACACGCGCTCGCACAGCGGCAGCGCGTCGGCGTAGGTGGCGCCGCCGCCGATCACGAAGCAGTCGCCCTCGCAGGCGGCCAGCGCCGCCTCCAGGCTGGGCGAAGACCTCGGCGCCGGGGGGGCCGTAGGAGGGGTCGCTGCTGAGCACGAGATTGCGCCGCTCGGGGAGCGGGCGGAAGGCGTCGGGGAGCGACTCGAAGGTGCGCCGGCCCATCACCACGGTGTGCCCGGTCGTCAGCTCGCGGAAGCGGCGCATGTCGCTGGGCAGTCGCCAGGGCAGGGCGCCGTCGCGGCCGATCACGCGGTTGCGGGCGTGGGCGACGACGATCGAGATCACCTCAGGTCGTCACCGGGATCCCCACGATCGCCGGGTGCGGATCGTAGTCGGTCAGCTCGAAGTGCTCGGCGCGGAAGTCATGGATGTCGGTGACCCGACGTCCGGCCTCGTTCAGACGCAGCGTCGGCAGCCGCCGCGGCTCGCGGGCGAGCATCTCCTCGACGGCGGGCAGCTGGTTGGCGTAGATGTGGGCGTACTGGATCCAGTGCACGTACTCGACGAAGCTCGTAGCCGGTCAGCTGCTCGAGCATCAGTCCCAGGGCGGTGTACTGGGCCATGTTCGAAGGCACCCCGATCGGGGTGTCGCCCGAGCGCTGGTTGTGGATCAGGTGCAGCTCCTCGCCGAACACGAGCGCGTGGATCCAGCCGTGGCAGGGGGCGATCGTGTTGCGCGAGCGCACGCCGCCCTCGCGATGGTTCGCGTTCGGGATCCACGGGCTCATCACCGCCGTACGGTCCAGCGGCAGGTCGCGCAGCTTGCGCGACCAGGTGCGGCAGCTGGTCGAAGCCGGGATCCTCCCCGTCGAGGTCGGTCGTGAAGTTCCTGAACGCATGGCCGTAGGAGCCCGGACCGAGGTCGCCCGGCTCCAGGCCCCGCGCCAGGCACTTCTCCGCCGTCGCCCAGGGGCCCCACCAGTCGCAGCCGAACGCGGCCAGCTCGTCCAGCGTCCGCGCGCCGTTGATGAACGCGCACAGCTCGCCGATCGCCTTGCCCACGAAGCCCTTGATCGAGCGCTCCGTGATCACCGCGGCGCCATCCGCCATCGGGAAGCGCATGCAGTGCCCCGCGAGCGCGAGCGCGTCCTCGCCCTGCTTGGTCTGCAGGCGCACGCCGGCTGTCGCGGATCGCGGCGAGCATGTCGCGGTAGGCCGTGCTCGGCCGGCGCTCGGCGTATGGGAGGTAGTCGGGCACGTCCTCGTCTCGACAGCGGTTGGGTGGGCGAGCAAGTCTGAACACTTGCGAGGATGGATGACGCCGCGCCCGGAGAGGCTGGCGTGGCCTCGCCGCGAACGCTCTATAAGGTGAGTCGGACCCCCTACAGGCGAGGCATGCGAGCCTCCCCGATCCATGGCAGTCAGCACCGGCATCCTGAGCCCCAACGTCAACTTCGAGGAGCGGTTGATCCCCTCCCTGGAGGAGATGACGCGCACCGTCACCCACCTGAAGGGGCTGGGCTACGCCGTCGTGCTGACCTCCGGCTCATTCGACCTGATCCACCTCGGCCACGTCAAGTACCTGGAGCGCGCCAAGCAACTCGGCGACGTCCTGGCGGTGGGCGTGGACAGCGACGCGAAGATCCGCCGGCGCAAGGGCGAGGACCGACCGATGGTGCCCGAGATGGAGCGCCTGGAGATGCTCGCCTACCAGCGGCCCGTCGACCTGATCTACCTCAAGGACGAGGACGAAGATCGCTGGGCCCTGATCAAGGCGGTCACACCCGACGTGCTGGTGCTGACCGAGGACCACTCCTACAGCGAGGAGGACCTGCGGACGCTCGGCGAGCTCTGCGGGAGGATCGAGGTCCTCCCCCGGCAGGCCTCGGTGACGACCAGCGAGCGGATCAGGCAGATGTACATGAATCTCGGAGAGCGCCTCGGCCCGAAGCTCGCCGATGTGCTGCCGGGACTGATCGACAGCATCCTGCGCCGCGGATGAGCGATGCGGTCCTCGCCTACGTGCCGGTGCTCCACGAGGGCTACCGGCGCTTCCTGGCCGCTCACGGCCAGGGACGACCCCTCTACCTGATCGGGCCGGAGCTCTACCGCGACTACCGGCCCCTGGCCAAGGAGATCCGAGCGCTCGACGCCGAGCTCGCCGCGCCGGCGATCGCAGCCTGGGGGATCGCCTCGGAGGTGGACGTGCTCGACCGGGAGGGCGCAGAGCGGCTGGCCGCCGCGGCGCCCTCGCTGACGCTCCCCGCCGAGGACGTCAGCTATGAGGTCGTCGAGCGGTGGTTTCCACGCTGCGAGGTCCGCTACGACACCGTCTTCCTGCGCTGGGACAAGACGCGGACCGCCGCGCTGATGGCGCCCGACGCCCCGCCGGCCGACGGCGAGGACCCGGTGTTGGCGGAGCTCGCCGCCGCGGCCGAGGGGCAGGCCGCGAGCAGCGTCGACTGGTGGCGGCAGGTCGGCGCGGCGATCCGCTTCCCCGATGGAACCGTGGCCGCGGCAGCCAACCAGCACCTCCCCCACCGTCTCAGCGCCTACGCCGCGGGCGACCCCCGGAGCAACTTCTCCAAAGGCGTGGCGCTAGAGCTCTCGACGGCTGTCCATGCGGAGGCCCGGCTGATCGCCCAGGCAGCCCGCGAGGGCCGCGCAACCGACGGCGCCGTGGTCTACGTCACCGACTTTCCCTGCCCGCCCTGCGCCAAGCTGCTGGCCGGGGCCGGGGTCAGGCGGCTCTACTTCCGCACCGGCTATGCAGTCCTCGACGGTCAGGACGTGCTGCGTGAGGCGGGCGTCGAGATCCTGCAGGTCGCCTGAGCATGGGCGGGGTCGGCCGCCGGGATCAGATCGTCTCCGCCGATGCCGGAGAGCCGCTCCCCACGAGGGGGTCCACCACCCCCGGCGACACGCAGCGGCTGGTCCGGGCGACGATGCTGGCAGCCGGCGGATACTGGCGTCCGCTGGCGGCCGTGGCGCGGCTGCTGGAGGAGCTGGGCGAGCTCTTGGAGCTGCTCCAGCGCCCCGACTCCTCGCGCCCGGAGCTCGGCTCGGAGCTGGCCGACCTGTGGATCATCACGACCGCGCTGGCCGACCAGTTCCTCGCCCCCGTGGCCGAGCCCCCCGCGGGAGGACAGGGCGGCGCGGAGACGGAGACCCCGCGCGGGGCGGATCTCGTCATCGCCGCCGGGGCGATCGCCCGGGTCGTCAACCACTACGACGGCCCCAAGAAGCCGCGGGCCGGCGCCGAGATGCCATCGCTGGCCCACGCCGTCTCGGCCTTCCACGACTCGCTGGGCGGGCTGTCGAGCTCGCTGGGCATCGACTTGGGAGAGGCGGTGAGGGAGAAGATCGCGACGATCCATCGGCGCGGCGACATGACCCGTTTCGCCCTGGCAGAGTTCGATCCGAGCACCGCCGAGGTGCTGGCCCGCTACCGGGACGCAGAGCCGACGGGCGGGACGAGGGCCCCTGGCCTGCGGCGATTGTGGGGAGCGCCCGACCGGGTCGACGAGGCGGACGTGGAGCTCCACGCCGCCGCGATCGCCCCATCGCTCTGGGCCTTCGCCAAGGCGGCGCCCGCCGAGGGGCTCGAGGGCTACGTGATCGCGGGGCCGGTGCTCTCCTCGCCCGTCGCGCGCCAAGAGTGGGCCGACCGGCTGCTCGGGGCACTCGCCGCGATCGACCCCGGTGCCGTGGCCGGCTCTCCCGGCGCCTCGACACGCGAGGCGAGCTTCGGCGGCATGCGCCTGCTGGTCGAGCTGCCCGAGCCGCATCCAGCGGCGGGGGCCCGCCGGGACGCACCCGGCGAGACGTTCCTCGTGCTCGTGGCGAGGACTCCCCCGTAGGCGTGCGCCACGGCGTTCTGGGCCTGCACGTCGGCCGTCGCGCCGTAAGCTTTGGCGCCATGGCGACCCGCGACGGATGGCAGGGGATGTTCGCGGCTGCCTTCACGCAGTCGCGCAATCCGATGGTGATGCTCGACAGCAAGCGCCGCCAGTGCGAGGTCAACGGCGCCTACCTGAAGCTGCTGGGCTACAAGCGCGAGCAGCTGATCGGCAAGCCGATCTACCAGTTCGTGGTCGGCGGACCGATCCTCACGCCGGCCGAGTGGGACCGCCAGCTGGCCGAGCAGCGCTTCAGCGGATCGGTGCGCCTGCTCGCGGCCGACGGCAGCCACGTCGCCGTCCAGTGGGCTGCCACGGTCGAGTGCATCACCGGCCACCGGCGTGTGCTGCTGGTCGCGCTGAGCACATCCCGGGCCGGCGCCCACTTCCGCCGCCAGCCGAGCACTCCCGAGCAGCGCCTGCGCGCCCTCTCCCGCCGGGAGCGCCAGATCATCCACATGGTCGCCATGGGCAGCACCGGCCCGGAGATAGCCGAGGAGCTGCGGATCAGCCACAACACGGTCCGCACCCACGTGCGTAGCGCGATGGAGAAGTCCGGCGCTCGCTCCCGCGCGCACCTCGTCGCCAAGGCGCTCGGGGAGGGGCTCGCCCTGGAGTGAGAGGACCGCGGCCGTCTCGGCGCTGCCGCGCCGAAGCGGCGGAGCAAAGCGGAAGGCCATCGCCCCGGCGCGCCGCGCCGAGGCCCACCCGGTCGGGCCGTGGGGTCGCTTCGCCCGCTCGCCGCGAGGAGTAGTGTCGATGCGACAGGCCCAGCGCCTGTGCTGGGCCGTGAAGGAGAGGAGTCGGCATGGCCGACCGAGTGCTGTTCATCAGCTGGGGGACCCCGGTCCGGGGGCGCGAGGAGCGCGGCCTCGAGGTGTTCAACGAGACAGTGGGCCTCTACGGGCGTCTCCAGCAGGAGGGGAGGATCGAGGGCTTCGACGTCGTGCTCCTGGGCGCCGAGAGCGAGCTGAACGGCTACATAGAGCTGCATGGCTCCGCGCAGCAGCTCGCCGCTCTACGCGAGGACGAGGAGTTCCGACGGACCACGATCGAGGCGAGCCTGATCGTCGACGACCTGCGCCAGGGCGAAGGCGTCACGGGCAACGAGATCGCTCGGCAGATGGAGCTCTATCAGCAGAGCATCGCGCGGGTGCCGCAGACCTGACCTCGACCGATCTCGCCGGTGCCTCTCCCCCCTCGGCACCGGTGAGGAGGTTTGTTCAGTCCGGCGAGGCGGGTATCTCTGTGTCAGATGGCAGACCCTTCCCGCGACCCGCACATCGAGTCGCACATCGAGTCGATCGCGACCCGGGCCGAGCTCGACGTCGAGCGGCTGATCGCAGCGATGGTCGACCGTTCCTGGCCGGGCGGGGGACGCGACCGCAGGGTGCCGGCCGCGCTGGCTTGGCTTCGTCGCTGGGGCCCCCGCGGGCTCGCTCCGCTGCCGCCCGCGTGCTCCTGCGCCGCGGGTCGCTGCTCCGTCTGCAACTGACCGCCTGGCGCTCTGCGACTGTGCGGCTCGGGGGTATAGGCGCTCGCCGGAGCCGGCTCATACGCTCGGGGTGATGCCGGGCGGCCGGCGCTCGACATGCTGCGCCTATGCGGGAGCCGTCATCGCAATGAGCACCGAGACACGGGCGGTGAGCGCCAGGCGGAGGTGGCTGCCCCGCCTCGAAGGCATCAGGCCGTATGACCGGTCGTGGATGTCGAAGGACATCGTCGCGGGCATAACTCTCGCCGCGCTGGCGATCCCGGAGACGATGGGCTACACGAAGATCGCCGGGATGCCGGTCATCACCGGCCTCTACACGATCCTCTTCCCGATCGCCGCGTTCGCGCTGTTGGGGTCCTCCAGGCACCTCGTCGTGGGCGCCGACTCGGCAACCGCCGCGATCATGTTCGCCGGCATCGCCGGGCTGGGGATCAGCGGCCTGCAGCCGCAGTCGCCTCAGTGGGTCGGGCTGGCCGGGCTCTCGGCGATCGTGGCGGGCGGGTTCCTGCTCCTGGCGCGGGTCGCGCGGCTGGGATTTCTCGCCAACTTCCTGTCCCGCACCGTGCTGATCGGGTTCCTGACCGGGGTCGGGGTGCAGGTCGCGATCGGGCAGGTCGGGGGAATGCTCGGCGTGCCGGCTCAAAAGGTGCCGAACGGCTCCTTCGGCAGCGATCTGCGCAAGTTCGGGCTCACCATCGCCCACATCGGCGAAGGCTCCTGGCAGACGGCGCTGGTCTCGGCGGCAGTACTCGCGATCCTCCTCGCCTTCAGCCGCTGGCTGAAGGCGATTCCCGGGGGTCTCGTCGCGGTCGTGGGCATGATCGCGCTCAGCGCGATCTTCGACTTCTCCTCCCACCACATCTCAACTCTCGGGCCGGTCCCGAGCGGGCTGCCCCGCATCGGCCTTCCGGAACACGTCTCGGCCAGCGACGTCGGCCTCCTGACGGCGGTGTCGATCTCGATGTTCCTGGTGATCCTCGCGCAGAGCGCCGCGACCTCCCGCGCCTACTCGGTCAAGTACGACGAGCACTTCGAGGAGAACAACGACCTGATCGGCCTGAGCGTCGCGAACCTCGTGGCCGGCCTCAGCAGCGCCTTCGTCGTCAACGGCAGCCCCACGAAGACCGAGATCGTCGACGAGGCCAAGGGCCACACGCAGGTCGCACAGCTGACGACGGCCGTCGTGGTCCTCGTCGTGCTGTTGTTCCTGACCAAGCCCTTGGAATACCTCCCCAACTGCGTCCTTTCGGCAGTCGTCTTCCTGATCGGCATCAAGCTGGTCGACGTCAGGGGAATGCGCAGCGTCTACCGCCTGCGCAGGGAAGAGTTCTGGGTCGCGCTGGCGACCGCCCTGGTCGTGGTCGTGGTGGGGGTCGAGCAGGGGATCATCCTCGCGCTGCTGCTGTCCCTCGTACTGCATGTCCGCCGGCACTACCTCACCGTCGACGTCGTGCTCGGCGTCAACGCGAAGGGCGAGCTGAAGGCGCTGCCACCGACAGCAGGCGCCAGGACCGCACCCGGCCTGGTCGTCTACCGATTCGGCGCGGGTGTCTTCTACGCAAACGCCTGGCGCCTGGCCGAGGAGATGCTCGGCCTCGTCGCGGGTGAGGATCCGCCGCGCTTCCTGGTCCTCGACTGCGCCGCGATCGACGATCTGGACTACACGGGAGGGCTCACACTCGCCGAAGTGGTCGACCAGATCCATGCGCGGGGAGTGACCGTCGGGCTGTGCGAAGTCGACCCGAAAGTGCGCACGGAGCTCGACACCTTCGGCATCGCGGCGAAGGTGGGACGGGAGCACATCTTCGAAACGGTCCAGTCCGCGCTCGCCGGCTTCCACGTACCAGATCCCTTCAGGCCCTGAGCCCCCCGACGCGGCGCACCGATCTCGAAGCGGTTCGCCGCCCGGCGAACCAGGCCCGGTTCATCCAATCGGGGTGACGCTCGCCCGCCGGGAGCATGCGACGCTCGCGTGACTGCGCGCCCGAGACACCGCGCGCGAAAGGAGCGGCCCCATGCAGTCCAGCAGCCTCGCCCCCCACCCCCGAGGGAGTCGTGCTCGCGTCCACAGGGCGCTCCGCGTGGTCCTCGTCGGCTTCTGCCTGCTCGGCGTGGCGGCCCTCGGGGCCGGCGCGGCGTTCGCCGCCGCGGGCAACTCCACCGGCACGGAAACCACGCCCTCCAAGCCGAAAACCGTGACCGAGACCCAGACGGTCACCGCGCCCGCGCACACGACCAGCGTGACGCAGACCAACACAGTCATCAAAACGCAGACCGTCACCACTCCGTCGACGACCGCCACCGCGACGCCCACTGCGTCGACGACATCCGAAGAATCGGGTCCGCCCAAGTGGGCCTGGGCGCTGATCGGCGCGGGGATCGCCGCGCTGCTGATCGGGATCGGCATCGCGGTGGGCAAAGGCAAAGAACCTCCTTCCCAACGGCCACCGTCGGGTGCCGAAGCCCAGACCGAAAGACGCCAGCCACCGTCCGGCGGGCAGACGCCGCGGTACTAGGATCGCGCCCCCGACGGGACGCTGGTCCCGGCGAGGAGCACGATCAGGGCCAGCACCCGGACAGTCGATCCGTGCAAGAACCGATGCTCGTCCGATTTCGACCCTGCAGGCCTAAAGTTGCGATCGGCACGTGCCGAAACGGGACCTATGAAGATGGAGATCGAGTTCGACGACACCGACGCGACTCAGGTCGCAAACGGCCTCGTGCGGATGCTCACCGCGGCGTTCCAGACGGGCGTCGGCGTGGAGACGACCGACGGCTCCTACGCGGTGACGAACCCCGGCGAAGACGAATGCGTCCGGCGCTGGGTGGGTCCCGACGGCGAGTACCGCAGGGACGTCATGGAGCGGCGCTGGGTCGTCAAGGAAACGACCGACGGCGCGGGCAAGAGAATCCCCGTCGCGGCGGAGTGACGGCGGCCACCGGCGCCTGCGCGCCGATCGGCAGATCGCTTCAGAACAGCTGTAGGTAGCGCTCGAGCTCCCACGGCGTGATCTGCTCGTGCGCGGCCTGGACTTCGCGGCGCTTGACCTGCACGAAGTAGTCGACGTAGTCGCCGTCGGGCGTCCGGCCCAGCGCGGCGCGCAGTACATCCGAGCGCTCCAGCTCGCGGGTCGCGTCGAGCAGGTTCGCCGGCAGCAGCTCGATCCCCGCGTCTGACCGCTGCTGGTCGCTCAGCGTGTACAGGTTCGCGGCGTTCGGCGCTCCGGGGTCGAGGTCGCGCTCGATCCCGTCCAGGCCCGCGGCGAGCATCGCCGTGGCCGCCAGATAGGGGTTGCACGAGCCGTCGACCGTGCGGTCCTCGATCCGCCCGGCGCGCTGGGATCCTGAGCATCTGCGTACGGTTGTTGTAGCCGTAGCTGACGAACGCCGGCGCCCAGGTCGCCCCGCTGGTCGGCGCTCCGACGCAAAGCCGCTTGTAGGAGTTGACGGTGGGCGCCGTCAGCGCGATGTAGGCCCTCGCGTTGGCCATCAGCCCGCCGAGGAAGGCGTAGGCGAGCTCGGAGAGCCCCAGGCCGCGGGGGTCCTCTGCGGGGTCGCGCTCGAACACGTTCACTCCGTCGCGCCAGAGGCTGACGTGGAAGTGGCAGCCGTTGCCGGTCAGGTGCGCGAAGGGCTTGGGCATGAACGTCGCGATCAGTCCGCGCTCCTGGGCGAGCGACTCGACCATGTAGCGGAAGAAGACGGCGCGGTCGCACGTGCTCAGCGCGTCGGCGAACGCGAAGTTCTGCTCGAACTGCCCGTTGGCGTCCTCGTGGTCGGTCGCGTAGTTGTCCCAGCCGAGCCCCGTGACCGCCTTGGAGACCTCCATCACGAAGTCCAGGCTCCGCGTCAGGGCGCGCATGTCGTAGCAGGGCTGACCCAGCGTGTCGAGCTCGTCGGCGAGCTCGAGCGACCCGTCGGCGCCGCGTCGCAGCAGGAAGTACTCGAGCTCCGCGCCGACCTTCAGCTCGTAGCCGAGCTCCGCCGCGCGTGCGACGGCGGACCGCAGGATCGTGCGCGGGCAGTACGGCCAGGGCTCGCCCTCGACGGTGACGTCGCATGCGAATCGCGCGACGTTCGGCCGCCAGGGGAGGACCGTCAGGCTCGCCGGATCGGGGATCGCGACTATGTCGGGATCGTCCGGTCCCTGACCGATGTCCCCCGCCGCGAAGCCCGCGAAGCCCGCGCCGTCGTCGAGCAGGTCGTCGAGGTGGTCCGCCGGCACGAGCTTCGCATTGGGCTTGCCGTGCATGTCGACGAACTGGGCGAACAGGAACTCGATGCCACCGTCCTTGACGATCCGCCGCACGTCGTCGGCGTTCTTTGGGGCGGCGGACATCGAGTGGAGGTATATCCGAGCCCAGGCGGGCGGGCAATGGCCGTCGCCTCCTCTAGACGGCCGGTAGCATGTTCACTCTCCACATATGTCCAGTGTCACCGAGCTCAGCGGGCTCCGCGATGAGAACCGCACCCTCTATGGCGTCATCAAGCTCGTCTCCTCCTCCGTGGAGATCGGGCCGATGCTCCAAGGGATAGTCGACCTGGCGACCGAGGCGACCGACTGCCACGCCTGCTTCATCTATCTGCTCGAAGACGATCGCCTGACGATCCGGGCCGCCTCGCAGGTGTTCGCCGACGCGGTGGGCCGCGTCCAGCTTGCGATCGAGGAGGGCTTGACCGGCTGGGTCGCCCGACACCGCATCCCCGAGTTCATCCGCGAGGGGGCGATGCAGGACCCGCGGATGAAATACGTGCCCCTGCTGGAGGAGGAGCAGTTCCAGTCGATGGTCGCCGTGCCGATCCTGTCCCGATCCAACGAGACGCTCGGCGTGATCGTGCTGCACACTGAGGCGCCGCGCGAATTCACCGAGGACACCTTGAAGCTGCTGGTGCACATCGCCTCCCTCGTCTCCGGGGCGATCGAGAACGCCCAGCTCTACCAGCGTGAGCGCCGCCGCGTCGACACGTTGACCCGGCTCGCGGGCCTCGGCGGCGAAGTCGCCTCGGCAGGCGACGCCGAGGACCTGGGCCAGATCGTCGCGACCGGCACCCGACGACTGCTCGAAGCGGAGTTCTGCCAGATCTACCGGCTCGACCCCGACGACAGCGGGCTGGCGCTCCTGGCGTCCGATCCCGCCGAGGTGTCCTCCCAGCCGACGCTCTCGGCGACGGGCTTCCTGCTCGACACACTCGACGGGCGCAGCTCGAGCGAGAGCCCGCGCGCGCTGTGGCCCGGCGTCGACATCGGCGATCTCCTGCTGACGCCGCTGACCGCGGGCGGCGAGCGGGTCGGACTGCTGTGCGCGGGCTCGCCGTCGCCGCGGAAGTTCAGCGGCGAGGACACCGAGCTCGCGCGGGCGATCGCCCACATCGCCGCGGTTGCGATCAAGCGGGCCGAGCTGATCGCGCACCTGACCAACGACAACATCGTCAAGGACCTGTTCGAGGCGCTCGCGGCGGGCGCCACCTCGTTCGCCGTCGCCAAGGCGGCGGAGGTGCGCTGCGACCTCACCGAGCCCTTCCTGATGGTCTGTGCCGAGCCGGCCGGTGGCCTCGAGCCCTCCTCGGTCGAGTGGCGCGAGGCGGCCGAGACGCTCGGCCGCCGCCTGGCAGCGCTCGCGCCGCACGCCGCGATCGAGGCCGGGCCGGGGCCCGTGCGGGGGGCGATGCCGCTGGGGGCCGCCCGCTCGGAGCGCGTCGAGGAGCTGCTGGGCGCGTGCCGGGACCTCGGCCGGGAGACGCGGGCGGCGATCGGGCTCAGCCAGCTGCACGGCTCGAGCTCGCAGGCCACCCGCGCCTACCGCGAGGCGCTGGACGCCGCGACGATCGGACGCGCGCTGCTGCACGACGGCGGCGCGATCGGCTACTCGCAGCTGGGCGCCTACCGCTACCTCGTCCACATCGACGCCGAGGAGGCGCCCCGGGACCGGATGCGCGAGGCGGTCGACGTGTTGATCGCCTACGACAACCGGCGGCGCTCCTCGCTGCTCGACACCCTCGAGCGCTACCTGGCCGAGCGCCGCAGCGTGATCGAGAGCGCTCGCGCGCTGTTCATCCACCCGAACACGCTGCGCCAACGCCTGGCCCGGATCGAGGAGCTCACCGGCGTGGAGCTCGACCAGGACGACCTGCTCTCGCTGGAGCTGGCGATCAAGCTGGCACGGCTGCACGGCCGCCCTGCGGCGGCGGCGAGCGAGCTCGCCGCCGGCGAGCAGTAGCTCCCGCTGCCCTCAGGACTCGGGGGAGCCGTCGACGACCAGGAAGACCGGGACGTTCGAGCGCCGGCGCACCCGCTGGGGCTCCTGGGACCAGAGCATGTCGCCGACGAGGCGGTTGCGGTCGGGGTCGGCGGCCATCACGATCGCTTCGCAGTCGAACCTCGTCGCCTCCTGGCAGATCCGCACGGTGGCTTTGCGGGTGCCGAGCACCCCGCCCTCCGCCTCCAGGCCCCTGCGCTTCAGGCGCCGCACGGTGCCGGTCACGATCTCGCGCTGCTCGGCGAGCTCGCTCTTGGTCGGCAGCAGGCCCGGCGCGGGCATCCCGAAGGCGACGCCGTGGACCCGGGCGATCGAGAGCACGCGCACCGTCGCGCCGTCGGCGCAGAGATCGACGACGCGCTCGATCGCCGGGTCGGGGATCTCGCGCCCCTCGGTCGCGAGCAGGATCGCACGAGTAGCCGGGGTCGAGATCCTCGTCCTGCGGCCCCACGGCGGTCGCGGCGGCGGCGCTCACGGGCCGGACTCCGCCGGGACCTCGCCGGCAGAGACCTCGAAGCCCGGCGCGGACGCCGCCGGCGGCTCGAGGCCGGCCTTTCGATCGGCCGCCTTGCGCCAGCGGTAGAGCGGGTAGTAGGAGGCGAGGACGGCCAGGCCGATGAAGTAGTAGGGAAGCGTCTTTTTCCCGGCGGCGTTGCAGGTGCAATCCGCGTAGACGGGACCGCCCCACACATAGATGATCGCGAACAGTCCCGCGATCGCCAGCGCGACGTACTTCATCCACTCCGGCAGCCTGAACGGCCGACGCAGGTTCGGACGGTGCCTGCGCAGCAGGTAGTAGCCGATCAGCACGGGGATGAACGAGAACAGGTAGCCGACGTTCGAGAAGGTGTAGATCTGCACGGCCCCGCCGAAGAACACGACGACGATCGAGCAGATGATGTTGAAGACCATCGAACGGTCGGGGACGCCGTGGGAGTTGGTGTGGTGGAACCAGCGGGGGAACTGCCCGTCGGTGGCCATCTGATGCAGCGAGCGGGCCGTCCCGGTGATCGCGTTCAGCGCCGAGAGGATCAGCGCGAGGATCAGCATGATCGCGATCAGCCAGTTCAGCACTTCCGAGCCCTGCCCCGCTCCGAACACGTCCGAGGCGAAGCTCACGAAGATCGTCTTCGGGTCGACCAGCGCCGGGTTGCCCAGCGCCTTCGCGCCGAGGACGATCACGAACGCGATCGGGATCAGCGTGTAGATGAAGACGCCGTAGCCGCCCTCGAGGTTCAGCGCGATTTTCGCGTCGCGGTCGGGGTCGCGCATCTCCCCCACGTAGCACGCGGCCGCCTCCATGGCGATCACGTTCCACGTCAACAGGAACGAGAAGGCTATGTAGAGCGTCAACCAGCCGTGCCCGTACAGGGGCGAGAAGAAGCCCGAGCCGTTGAGGTGACGGAAGTGGAACAGTTCGCCGAAGTTGACGACCGAGGGGTTGAAGATCCAGGAGATCGCCAGGAACGTCAGCGGGATCATCGACAGGAGCGCAAGCGCCGTGGCGAAGACCGTGCCGAAGCGCAGGCCGCGGTAGGAGGGGATGAACAGCAGCAGCAGGCCGACGACCGAGATGCCGAGCGTCCACCACGCGATCGGTGTGTCGATCGGGGTGAAGCCGGCCGTCGAGAGGTGCAGCAGGTCGACGATGTAGAACGAGGCCAGGATCATGTTCAGCGGCGCGACGGGGAACCACCCGAGCCAGTAGCCCCAGGCGGTGAGGCCGTTGATGTGCTCGGCCAGCTTCGGCCAGCGATCCTTGTAGGCGGGGTAGGCGTACGCCGGCGAGCCGCCCGAGCGCTCGGGCATCATCGCGGAGAGCTCGGCCAGGAACAGGCACAGCAGCCAGCCGCTGACGGTGATCACGAAGATCACCGGGATCGACGCCGCGCCGAGCGAGGTCACCATCACCGGTGCGATCCCCGTCACGAGGATCGTACCGGCGAGGCCGATGACGAACGCCCCCCACCAGTTGATCGTTTTTGGCAGACCGGCGTGCTCGTAGGTGAGTTCGTCGCGTGTGTCCGGGCCGATGCCGTCCGCCATATGCTCTCCAGACCTGGTGTTTGACAACTTGCGAGCAGGCTGCCAGGTGACGGGCGACTCTCCCAGGCGAGATGTGAACACAATTGTTTGGCCTTCCATGGAGCACTTGGACACATTCCTCGCGCAGCAGCCGCCCTTCGACGGACTCACACGCGCGGAGCTGAGCACGGTCGCCGCCGGCGCGCGGGAGACAGACTTCGAGACCGGCGATGCGGCCCTGGTCGAGGACGGGCCTCCGGCCGCCGGCCTGTACGTGATCCGCTCCGGGTCGATGGAGCTCCTCCACGACGGGGAGGTCGTCGAGGTGCTCGAGCCGGGGGAATGCTTCGGGCATCCCTCGCTGCTGACGGGCATGGCCCCGCTTTTCACCGTGCGCGCGCGCGAGCCCTCGGTCTGCGCGCTGGTCGAACCCTCGGCAGCTCGCCGCGTGCTCGCCAGCGAGGCGGGCGCCACCTACGTCGCGAGGACGATGAGCACGCGCCTTACCCGCACCGGCCACACCGTCCACGGCCTGCTCGACGTCGGCACGACCCCCGTGTCGGCGATCATGCGCCCCGCGGAGTTCTGCGAGCCGGAGCTGCCGGTGCGGGAGGCCGCGCGGAGACTGGATGCGGGCGAGACCTCCGCCCTGCTCGTCCCGCTGGGAGAGGGCGAGCTCGGGATCATCGCCGACGCCGACCTGCGGACCTGGGTCGCCCGCGCCGACGGCAGCGGCGAGGCGCCGGCGCGAACGGTGGCGCGGACGCCCGTCCTCACCGTGCCCGCGGGCCAGCTCGCCGTCGAGGCGACCGTGGACATGCTCGCCGCCGACTCCGAGCACGCGGCGGTGATCGACGGGGACCGGGTCGTGGGGGTGCTGGGGGCCGCCGACCTGCTCGGCCTGGACGCGCGCAGCCCGATCGCGCTCCGACACACGATCCTCGGCGCCGCGGACGAGGACGTGCTCGCTCGCGCCGCCGCCCACCTGCCGCAGCTCTTCCGCCTGCTCGAGCGGGCGGGCGTCCCGCCGCGCGACATCGGGCGCGTGCTCAGCCTCCAGCAGGACGCACTGGCCACGCGACTGATCGACTTCTCGCTCTCCAGGCACGGCCCGGCGCCGGTCCCGTGGGCGTGGCTCGACCTCGGCAGCGCGGCGCGGCGCGAGTTCACCCTCAGCTCAGACCAGGACAACGCCCTCGCCTACGCCGAGCCCGCGCCGGGGACCGAGGCCGAGGTCGACGGGTACTTCGAGCGCCTCGGCCACGAGGTCAACGAGGGTCTCGCGCGGTGTGGCTTCGGCGTTGACAACAACGGTGTGCTGGCGGGCAACCGGCTCTGGCGCATGTCCAAGGCCGGCTGGCTGCGGACCTTCGACGAGTGTCTGCGCGAACCGGACGAATCGCATCTCATCAGGGCGTCGGTCGCCTTCGACTTCCGCCATTGCGCCGGGGCGCTGGCGCTCACCGCGACGCTGACCGAGCGGATTCGCGCCGCGCGCGACCATCCCGACTTCATGCGCCTGATGGCGCGCACCGCTACGGGTTACCCGGTCGCGCTCGGATTCCGCGGGAACCTCGTCGTCGAGCGCCACGGCGAGGCGGCGGGTCGCCTAGACCTCAAGCAGCGCGCGGTCATCCCGTTGGTGAACCTGGCTCGCTTCCACGCCCTGGCCAGCGGTGTGACGATCTCGCCGACGCTCGACCGGCTGGAGGCGGCGGAGAGCCTCGGCGGGCTCGATGCGGGGCTCGCCGAGGCGTTGCGCGAGGCCTTCACGGTGATCATGGGAATCCGTTTCGAGCACCACGCCCAGCTGTTCGCGGCCGGCCGCGAGCCCGACAACATGATCGACCCGGGCGCGCTCCCGCCGATCGCGGGGGGGGACCTTCGCGAGGCGCTGCAGGCCGTGCGGCGGGGACAGAAACAGCTGGGGGCCTGGGTGCGGCCCGGTCTGTAGCGCCAGCCGCCACATTCCCGGGCGAAAGTGTGCTCACGCACGCCATGTGCGGGGATGCCCGCGAGCCCTAAAGTGGTCCCCATGTGCGGGATTGCGGGGCTTTACACGAAGTCTCCTGCGCTGCAATCGCAGCTCGGAGAGCACCTGTCGAGGATGCTCGAGCAGCTCTCCTTCCGCGGGCCGGACAGCGCGGGCGCGGCGTTCTACCGCGATCCCGCCCCTGCGGGGTCGTGCAAGATCTCTCTATGCGGGGCGGACGCGGACTGGACTTCGATCGGCGCGGAGCTCGCCGATGCGTTCGAAGGAGCCTCGCCGCCCCGCGTGCTCGCGACCCACGCGGTCTTCGTCGTCGAGGAGGAGGCGCTGGAGGTGCAGGCATGGCTCGCCGAGGAGCACCCTGAGCTGCGCCTGATGAGTGCGGGAACCTCGATCGAGATCTACAAGGAGGCCGGCCCGCCGCGCGATTTCGTGCGGCGCTTCGGGGTGGAGCGACTCGATGGCAGCCACGCTCTGGGGCACACGCGGATGGCCACCGAGAGCCGAGTGACCACGGAGCACTCGCACCCCTTCTGGACGGGGCTCGACCTCTGCCTGGTGCACAACGGCTCGCTGTCGAACCACAACCGGCTGCGGCGCAACCTGCGACGGGAGGGGATCCACTTCCAGACCGACAACGACAGCGAGGTCGCGGCGGGCTACCTCACCTGGCAGCTGCGCCGCGGCGCATCGCTGGAGCAGGCGCTCGAGGCATGCCTGGAGGACCTCGACGGCTTCTACACGTTCGCCGTGGGCACGGCTGACGGCTTCGCCGTCCTGCGCGACCCGATCGCCTGCAAGCCGGCCGTGATGGCTGAGACCGAGGACTGGGTCGCGATCGCCTCGGAGTACCGCGCGATCGCGGTGCTGCCCGGCGCCGAGAGCGCCGCGACGTGGGAGCCCGAGCCCGGGCAGGTCTACGGCTGGGGCACGGCGCCGGTCAGCTGATGGCGGCGTCCGACGCCATCCTGCAGGAGCGCTCCGTCGACCTGGCCGCCGACAGCGTCAGGACGCTCAACCAGCGCCTGCACAGCGACCTCGAGCCGCGGCGTGTCCACGTCCAGCACCCGGCGGGAATGCACTCGATCGCTGTCGGGCTCGCCATCGCGCACGAGGTCGAGATACATGGCCATGTGGGCTACTACTGCGCCGGCATGAACCAGCTGGCCACCGTCCGCGTGCACGGCAACTGCGGCGTCGGCGTCGCGGAGAACATGATGTCGGGCGCCGTCGTGGTCGAGGGAAGCGCCAGCCAGTCGGCCGGCGCGACCGCACGGGGCGGGCTGCTGGTGATCCGAGGCGACGCGTCGGCGCGGTGCGCGATCTCCCTGAAGGGCGCCGACGTCGTGGTGCGCGGGTCGGTCGGCCACATGAGCGCCTTCATGGCCCAGAAGGGGAGCCTCATGGTCTGCGAGGACGCCGGCGAGGCGCTGGGGGACTCGATCTACGAGGCCCGCCTGTACGTGCGCGGAACGGTCGCGGGGCTGGGCGCGGACTGCATCGAGAAGGAGATGCGCGAGGAGCACGTCGCGCAGGTGCAGGAGCTGCTCGCAAGGGCGCAGATCGACGACATCGACGCGTCCGAGTTCCGCCGCTACGGCTCGGCTCGGGCGCTCTACAACTTCCGCGTCGAGGAACTGGGGAGCTACTGAGATGCACGGCAACGGCCTCCCCACGACGACCGACACGACCCCCGCCGACGGCTGGCACCCGGGCCTGCGCGAGTCGGCCACGTTCGACCGCAACGCGATCGCCGAGATCCAGCGGGCGGCCCGCGAGGGGATGTACGACATCCGCGGCTTCGGCGCCAAGCGACGGGTGCCGAACTTCGACGATCTGCTGTTCCTCGGCGCGAGCGTCTCCCGCTATCCGCTCGAGGGCTATCGCGAGCGCTGCGCAACAGACGTCGTGATCGGCGGGCGCCACGCGCGCGAGCCGCTGCACCTGGACATCCCGGTCACGATCGCCGGCATGAGCTTCGGGGCGCTGTCCGCGCCGGCCAAGGAGGCCCTCGGGCGTGGAGCGACGGCCGTGGGGACGAGCACCACGACGGGCGACGGCGGCATGACGCCCGAGGAGCGCGAGCACTCCCGCACGCTGGTCTATCAGCTGCTCCCGTCGCGCTACGGGATGAACCCCGACGACCTCCGCCGCGCCGACGCGATCGAGGTCGTCGTCGGGCAGGGCGCCAAGCCGGGCGGCGGCGGGATGCTGCTGGGGCACAAGATCTCCGATCGCGTCGCGCAGATGCGCGATCTGCCGGCGGGGATCGACCAGCGCAGCGCCTGCCGGCACCCCGACTGGACGGGCCCCGACGACCTCGAGATAAAGATCGAGGAGCTGCGCGAGATCACCGACTGGCGCATCCCGGTGTTCGTGAAGATCGGTGCGACCCGCACCTACTACGACGTCGCGCTCGCCGTGAAGGCGGGCGCCGACGCGATCGTCCTCGACGGCATGCAGGGGGGGACGGCTGCCACCCAGGAGGTCTTCATCGAGCATGTCGGGATCCCGATCCTTGCGGCGATCCCGCAGGCGGTCGAGTCGCTGATCGACCTCGGCATGCACCGCGAGGTGCAGCTGATCGTCTCGGGCGGGATCCGGACCGGTGCGGACGTCGCCAAGGCACTGGCGCTCGGCGCCGATGCCGTCTCGATCGGGGTCGCGGCGATGATCGCCCTCGGCGACAACGCGCCCGAGCACGACGCCGGCTACCGGAGGATCGGCTCGGCGGCCGGCTACTACGACGACTACCAGGCGGGACTCGATCCGGCCGGCATCTCGACCCAGGAGGACGAGCTGGCCGCCCGCCTGGATCCCGTCGAGGGCGGCAGGCGCCTGGCCAACTACCTGCGCACGATCGTGCTCGAGGCGCAGACCCTCGCTCGCGCCTGCGGCAAGTCCCACGTCCACAAC
Source organism: uncultured Solirubrobacteraceae bacterium (assembly GCA_963760785.1). Lineage (GTDB taxonomy): Bacteria > Actinomycetota > Thermoleophilia > Solirubrobacterales > Solirubrobacteraceae > Palsa-744. Next base: position 450,078 of record CAVXEL010000006.1, read on the forward strand.
CTCGAGCCGGAGGATCTGGTGGCGTTGACGATCGAGGCTGCCGCGATGGCGCGCGTGCCGCTGGCTGGCACCGGCTGGATCCCGGGGCGCCCGGCAGGGGAATAGGAGCTCGCCGCGCCGGCCCGACGCGCGCGGCATCGCCCGTCACCCAAGGGGCGCGGCAATCGCACGGCTAGGGATCGGCGCGGCCTGCAGGGAGCCGCCCCACGACGACGCTGCCGAGCACCAGCATCATCACGCCGTAGACCCCGGGCACGGCCCCCGCGGCGGTGCCGAAGGCCTGCGTCGCGAGCGCAGCCGCGACGGCGAAGTCCCGCATCGCGATCGACAGCGCGCCGGGCAGGCCGGAGCGTCGATGCGCTCGCGCGCGACGCCACAGCTCGGCCAGGCAGCCGGAGATGAGCAGGAACGCGGCGCTGGCCAGCAGCGCCCCGCCGACGTGGTGCGCTCCGCGCGTGCCGCTCAGGGCCGCATACACCAGCAGCGCAACGGTGATCGCGGCCAGGCCCTCGCGCTGCGGGTCCAGCGATCGGAGCCTCGGCGCGAGCTCGCGGCGACTGCGCGCCGCAACGCCGACGGCGAGCGGAAGCAGCACGACCAGCGCGAAGCGGCCCAGCAGGTGGCCGCGGCCGACGTGCACGGCGCTACCCGAGAGCGCGCCGATCGCCGCGGGCCCGACGATCGCGGCGAGGACGAGCGAGCCGGTCACGACCCCGAGCGCGATCGTCGCATCGGCGCCCGCCAGCGCGACCAGCCCGACCGTGGCGACCTCCGCTGAGGAGAGCCCGACCGCCAGCAGCCCGTCGCGCACGACCGGCGCGAAGGGGCGCCCGACTAGCCAGGCCGCGCCGGCGAGCAGCACCAACGGCAGCGCCGACAGCACGAGCAGCTCGCGCGTGCGCTCGCGCAGGCGCGCGAGGTCCGCGAGCGAGATGCCCAGCGCGCTCGCCAGCACGAGCAGCGCCAGCAGCAGATCGGAGCGCTGCGCGAGGGCGCCCGAGGGCACGAGCAGGCCGAGCGCGGCGGCGAGCAGCGCCAGCGGCGTCAGCGCCCTCGGGGCGGCGGCGAGCACCCGCACCGGCCCGGCCTCAGCCGGCCCCGCCGAGCGCTCGCGTGAGCGTCGCCGTTCCGTCGAGCAGCGCGTCCAGAAGCTGCCTGGGATCCTCGAGCCGGTTGGACGGTCCCTGCAGCCCGAGGATCGCCGCGAGCCCGTGCACGCGGTCGAAGACCGGGGCCGCGATCGCGTTGACGTCGACCTCCCGCTCGCCGAACACCGTCGCATATCCGCGCTTGCGCACAGCCAGGATCTCCGCTGCCAGCGCTGCGCGGTCGGTGATCGTTCGATCGGTCAGCGCTCGCAGGTCGCGCTCGCGGGGAAGCGGGCCGCCGCCGAAGGCGAGCATCACCTTGCCCACCGCCGTCGCGTGCGCGACGCTCGGGCGCCCCAGGCGCGCCAGGCTCACGACGCTCGAGCGCGATGGCACCGAGTCGACGGTGATCGCCTCGCGCTCGCCCGGAACGGAGAGGGTCGCGGTCTCGCCGGTGCGCTCCATCAGCTCGAGCAGCACCGGGCGGGCCAGGCCGCGCAGGTCCAGTCGCGAGAGGACTCGGTCGGCGAGCGTCACGAGGGCGAGGCCGAGACGGAACGGACCATGGCCCTCCCGCTGGACCATGCCGGCGTCCTCGAGGGTGGCGAGCAGCCGTGAGGCGGTGCTCGGGCTGACCTCGATCCGGCGCGCAAGCTCGTTGACACCGAGGCCCTCCTCGCTCTCGCGGAGGGCGTCGAGCAGCGCCAGTGCGCGCGCCACCGAGGCGACCGGCCTCGGCCCCGCCGGTGTGGCGGAGCCGGCGGGGGACTGGAATCCGTTGGCGTACCGTTGCGCCATGGGCAACAGTATTGCGCTCAAGGGGACGGAAGTCTATGATCGCCGAGATGTCGTTCCTGCTCACGTGCCCGCACTGCGGGGTCCGCGAGGTCGCCGACTACGCCTACGGCGGCGAGATCGCCAAGCGCCCGCTCGACGCCCCCGGGCCGCGCGAGCTGAACGAGTACAACTACTTCCGGCGCAACGTGGCGGGCATGCAGAGGGAGTGGTGGTACCACCGCTCCGGTTGCAGAACCTGGTTCCAGGCGGAACGTGACACGCGCACCAACGTGGTCGTGCGGGTGGGCCTCCCCGGCGAGCTCGGACCCGAGCACCGGTCCGGAGGGGTGGGCACGTGACGCGGCTGCCTCCCCAGCCCGGGGAGCTGATCGACCGGGCCCGCACCGTCACCTTCAGCTTCGACGGCAAGCCCGTCAGCGCACTCAGCGGGGACACGATCGGATCCGCCCTCTACGCCGCCGGGAGACGGACGTTCTCGCGCAGCTTCAAGTACCACCGCCGGCGGGGCCTGATGTGCTGCGCCGGCCAGTGCCCGAACTGCATGGTCGCGGTCGACGGCGCGCCGGGGGTCCGCGCCTGCACCGAGCCGGTGCGCGAGGGCATGGAGGTCACGCACCTCAACGCCTTTCCGGGGCTCGAGCTGGACGCGATGGAGGTGACCGATCGGATCGGCGGCCCGTTCACGCCGCCCGGCTTCTACTACAAGACGTTCATCCGGCCGCGACGCCTGTGGCCCGTCTACGAGTGGGTCCTGCGCCACGCCGCCGGACTGGGTCGCCTGCCTCGCCGCCAGGCGGAGCGCACCTGGCGCACCGAGTATCGCCGCCGTCATGCCGACCTGCTGGTGGTGGGCGGTGGAGAGGCCGGGCTGTGCGCGGCGATCGCGGCCGCCGATCTCGGCGCGGACGTGGTCCTCGCCGACGACGGGCCCGAGCCAGGAGGGCGCCTGCTGTGGGAGGGCGGGCACGACGATGCGCGGGCCCTGACCGCGCGAGCGAGAGCCGCGGGCGTCGAGGTCGTTGGCCCGGGCGCTGCGCTGGGCCACTTCGACGGGCTGGTCGCGATCTGGCAGGGCGACACCCTGCACCAGGTGCGGGCACGCCAGCACGTCTACGCGACCGGCGCGATCGAGCAGCCGCTGGTGTTCGCCGGAAACGATCTGCCCGGCGTGATGCTCTCGGGCGGCGCCCGGCGGCTGGCAGCGCTCTACGGGGTCAGGCCGGGGGCCCGCGCGGTCCTCGCCACGACCTGCGACCGCGGCCTCGATGCCGCGATCGCCCTGCACGAGCAGGGCGTCCAGGTCCTCGCGGTGGCCGATCTCAGGCGCGAGCCCTCCCCCGCCACGGCCCGTCTCGAGGAGATGGGGATCGAGACGCTGCAGGGCTGGACCGTCGTCGCCGGGCACGGGCGGCGGGGGCTGCGCGGCGTCGTCCTCTCGCCCGCGTGCGAGACGGCGACGCTGCCCTCGAGCGGGCCGCCCACGCGCGAGCTCGACTGCGACCTGCTGGTGATCTGCGGAGGAGAGGCGCCGGCGACGGCGCTGATCTCGCAGGCTGGAGGGCGCACGGCATACGACAGCCGCAGCGGCCACTTCGAAGTGGCCGAGACGCCGCCGGGCGTGTGGGCGGCCGGACAACTCGCAGGCGAGGGCCAGACGGCCGCGCACTCGGGCGAGCTGGCGGGACTGCAGGCCGCCCGCGCACTGGGCCTGGGCGACGAGCGCGCCGATGCCCGCATCGCCGAGCTTGCCGCGCTGATCGCGGGCGCCGCTCCCCCCGCGCAGGCGCTCGCGCCGGCCATGTCCGTGACGGCGGGCTCGGCGGAGAAGGCGTTCACCTGCTTCTGCGAGGACGTGACGGCCAAGGACATCCACCGGGCGGTGCAGGAGGGCTATGACTCGATCGAGCTGTGCAAGCGCTTCACGACGGTGACGATGGGCCCGTGCCAGGGCCGCATGTGCCAGCTGAGCTCGATCAGGCTGATGTCGCGCGAGACCGGCCAGAGCCTCGAGCAGGTGGGCACCACGACGGCGCGCCCGCCCTACTCGACCGTGCCGCTGGGCGCGCTCGCGGGCAAGCCGATCGAGCCGGCCAAGCGCTCGCCGATCCACGGCGTCCACCGCGACCTGGGCGCGAGCATCAAATGGGCCGGGGACTGGCGGCGCGCATACGACTACGGCGACCCCGAGGGCGAGGCGCTCGCCGTCCATTCGGGAGCCGGGCTGATCGACGTCTCGACTCTCGGGAAGCTCATCGTGCGGGGCCCCCAGGCGGGCGAGCTGCTCGATCGCCTCTACCCGAACCGGCTCTCCAACCTCAAGCCCGGACGGGTCCGCTACGGCGTCCTCACCTCGGATGCCGGCCGGATCATGGACGACGGGACGATCACGCGGATCGACGAGGAGACCTTCTACGTTACGACCACCTCCAGCGGCGCCGGGGCGGTGGAGCAGTGGTTCTCCTGGTGGCTCGCGGACTGGGGGCTGGAAGCTCACATCAGTGACGTCACCCAGGGGCTGTGCGCGGTCAACCTCGCCGGACCCCGTGCGCGGGAGATCCTCACCCGCCTGACCGACGCCGACTGCTCCCCGGAGGCGTTCGCCTACCTGGACGCCCGCCAGGCCCGGGTCGCCGGCGCCGCGGCGCTGCTGATGCGAATCGGCTTCGTCGGAGAGCTCGGGTACGAGATCCACTTCCCGGCGGCCTACGGCGAGGACGTCTGGAAGGAGATCCTCGCGGCGGGCGAGCCCGAGGGGATCCGCCCGTTCGGACTCGAGCCGCAGCGGATCCTGCGCCTGCAGAAGCAGCACATCATCGTCGGCCAGGACACCGACTCCGAGTCGACCCCGTTCGGCGCGGGCATGCCCTGGGCGGTGAAGCTCGACAAGCAGGAGGACTTCATCGGCAAGTGGGCGCTGACGAACCGCGCCGGATCGGCTGGCGAGACCACGCTGGTCGGCTTCACGGTCGCCGACGGGCGGCTGCCCACCGAGGGCGCAGTGGTGCTCGACAGCCGGGGCGCGGCCGCCGGGCAGGTGACGAGCGCCCGGCGCTCGCGCCAGCTGAGCAGCGTTATCGGGATGGCCTGGGTGCCCAGCGCGCTGGCAAACGACGGCGAGGCGATCACGATCGCCGACGACGGGGCGCGGCTGTCCGCGACGGTGCTGACGGAGCCCTTCTTCGACCCCGCGGGGGAGCTGTTGCGCTCGTGAGCCTCGAGTTCCTCACACCCGATGCGAGAGCCCCCGGGCAGGTGATCGCGCGCTCGCCGATGGAGCGCGCGGCGGCACGCGCGGGCGCGAGCCTGTCGCGACTCGACGGCTGGAACGTGGCGATGGCTCACTGCGAACCGGCTCTCGAGATGAGCAGGCTGACCGAGACGGTCGGCTTCGCCGATCGGTCGCGGCTGGCCAAGCTCGAGCTGCAGGCCGAGCCCGAGCTGCTCGCCCGGGTCGTGGCGCAGGCGAGCGGCGGGCTCGCGCTCGAGCCCGGCCAGGCCGCGCGCTCGGAGGACTGCTGGTGGTGTCCGGTCACGCCGCGGCGCGTGCTCGCGCTGAGCGAGCCGGCCCACGCCGCACCCCTTAGCGCAGCGGTCGCGCGGGCGGGAGCGGAGGGCGGCGGCGAGCTGACCGTCCTCGACCTGACCTGCGCGCTGGCGGGGATGTCTCTGCACGGTCCGCAGGCACGGGAGGTGCTGGCCCGCTTCTGTGCGTTGGACTGCCGTCCCGCGGTGGCTCCGACGGGGGCGTTCCGGCCGGGCTCGATCGCGCGCACGCCGGGCTACCTGCTCGTCGAGGCGCCGGAGGTCCTGCTGTTGCTCGTCGGCTGGGCTCTGGGGGAGTATCTGTGGGATGTCGTCGCCGACGCTGCCGAGCACCTCGGCGGGGGACCGGTGGGGGCCGAAGCGCTCACGCGCCGGATGGAGGCGGTCGATGCGTGAGATCTTCCGGCCGGGGCGGATGTGGAGCGAGCGGCGCGAGCTGCGCGACTCCTACGACGTGGTGATCGTGGGCGGAGGCGCGCACGGCCTCGCGACGGCCTACTACCTCGGCCGGCTCGGCGTCGGCAGAGTCGCGGTGCTCGAGCAGGGCTACATCGGCTCGGGCGCGGCGGGGCGCAACACGACGATCCTTCGCTCCAACTACAAGACCCCCGAGGGCGCGCGGTTCTACGACGCGAGCATCAAGCTCTACGAAGGCCTCTCGAGAGAGCTCGACTTCAACCTGCTGTTCTCGCAATGCGGGCATCTCACGCTCGCCCACAGCGACCGTGCGCTGTTCGTGATGGCCAACCGCGCCGAGGTCAATCGCCTGCACGGAATCGACTCGCGGCTCGTCGACGCGGAGGAGGTGGGGCGCCTGTGCCCGCAGCTGAACGTCTCCGAGGACGTCACCTACCCGATCATGGGCGCGCTGTACCACCCGCCGGGGGGGATCATCCGCCACGACGCGGTCGTGTGGGGGTACGCGCGGGGAGCCGATCGCGCCGGCGTCGAGATCCACCCCTACACCAAGGTGGAGGGCTTCGACCGTGCCGGCGACGGCCGGATCGCCGCCGTGCGCACGAACAGGGGCACGATCGCAGCGGGGCAGGTGATCAGCGCGACGGCGGGGTGGAGCACGCTGGTGTGCGCGATGGCGGGAGTCGAGCTGCCGATCACGACCCACATCCTGCAGGCATGCGTGACCGAGCCCGTCAAGCCGCTGCTCGACGTCGTGATCGTCTCCTCGCAGATGCACGTCTACATCTCGCAGTCAGATCGCGGCGAGTTCGTGATGGGCTCCGAGATCGAACCGTGGACGACCTACCGGATGCAGGGAACGCTGAACTTCCTGCAGGACCTCACGCGCCACACGCTCGAGCTCTTTCCCCAGCTCGAGCACGCGCGGCTGCTGCGCAGCTGGGCGGGCCTGTGCGACCTCTCACCCGACTACAGCCCCATCCTGGGCCGCACCGAGGTCGAGAACTTCCACGTCAGCGCCGGCTGGGGCACCTACGGGTTCAAGGCGGCGCCGATCGTAGGCCGGACGCTGGCCGAGCTGATCCACACAGGTCGGACGCCCGAGCTGATCGCGCCGTTCGAGCTGGAGCGCTTCTACGAGGACCGGCTGGTGTCCGAGCTCGCCGCGGCGGCGGTCAGCCACTGATGGCCTACCTCGGCTCGCACACCGGGGACGGAGCCGACCACACGGCGCGCCTGCTGATCTCCTGCCCCGACGGCCCCGGGATCGTCGCCGCCGTCTCGCGGTTCCTGTTCGAGCAGGGGGCCAACATCGTCAGCTCCGACCAGTACTCGACCGATCCCGAGCACGGCAGCTTCTTCATGCGCTGCGCCTTCTATCTGCCTGCGATCGAAGACGACAGGGCGGGGTTCGAGGCGGCACTCGGCGCCCTCATGGAGCGCTTCGGGATGGGGTGGCGGATCGCCTACGCGCGCGACCGCCGCCGCGTCGCGCTGATGGCCTCGCGCGAGGACCACTGCCTGTTCGACCTGCTCTGGCGCAACCGGCGCCGGGAGCTGGAGATGGACGTGACATGTGTGATCTCCAACCACGAGACGATGCGTGAGGAGGTCGAGGCGATGGGAGTGCCGTTCCTGCACATCCCGGTCACCCGCGAGACCAAGCCGCAGGCGGAGGAACGCGCCCTGGAGGTCCTCGCGGGCGACACGCAACTGCTGGTGCTCGCCCGCTACATGCAGATCCTCTCGGGCGAGTTCCTGGCCCGGATCGGCTGCCCGGTGATCAACATCCACCACTCCTTCCTCCCCGCCTTCGCCGGCGCCGAGCCCTATCGGCACGCATACGAGCGTGGCGTCAAGCTGATCGGCGCGACCGCCCACTACGTCACCGAGGAGCTCGACGAGGGACCGATCATCGAGCAGGACGTGCAGCGAGTGGGGCACCGCTACACGGTCGAGGACCTCGAGCGAGTGGGCCGCGACCTCGAGCGGATCGTGCTGTCCCGTGCGGTCCGAAGCGAGCTGGACGACCGCGTGCTGGTGCACGAAGGGCGCACGATCGTCTTCTGAGGCGCGCGAGCGCGGGTGGGGAGATCCCCACCCCGCTGTCTAGGCGGCCCGCTCACTGCTTCGTCCCGGCGGGAGAGACTCTCGATCGACACGTGCGAGGTGAGGCGCGAGGTCGAGGCCTGACTCGAGCAGTGCTGATCGCCCGGAGACCCCCGCGCGCACCCGGCGGCCCTGCGTCGGTTGCCGCGAAGAGCTCCCAGGATCCGGGAACGCCCGTCAGCTGACGAGCCCCGCGCGACTCGAAATCCAGGCCCGAACCGGCGACGAGCTCTGTCACGGTGCGCGACACCAGCACCTCGGCCGGCCCGGCCAGTGCCGTGACCCGCGCTGCGATGTGGACGCTCAGGCCGCCGATGTCGTCGCCCATCAGCTCGCACTCGCCCGTGTGGACCCCCGATCGGACCACGAGCCCGAGCACGCGCGCGTCGTCGCAGATCGCGCGGGCACAGCGAACGGCGCTCGCAGGGGCGTCGAACGTCACGAGGAAGCCGTCGCCGAACGTCTTCACCTCCCGACCGCGATGGCTTCTCAAAGCAGCGCGGACCATCGTCCCATGCGCTTCCAGGACGTGGCGCCAGCGCCGGTCGCCGAGCTCGGCTGCCCGCTGGGTCGATCCGACGATGTCCGTGAAGAGGACGGTCGCCAACCCGCGCTCTGCTAGCGCCGTGCCTCGTTTGCCGGAGAGGAGCGCCTCGATCTCGGAGACGATCCCGGCCCGGTCGCCCAGCCAACGTGGCAGTCTGCCGCGCACGGCGGAGCCCGCAGCGATCATGACTTCGAGCGCGCGAACCGTCGAGCGCGCTGGCCCCCGACGCCGCTCCTCGCGGGCCTGCACCGCTCGGTCGACAGCGCTGAGCGGCGCGAGCCGGTGGACGGAGCCTTCGGCACTGGCGCTGCTCAGCAGGGTGGGCGGCGCGCCTCCGAGGTGCTGCGCGGCCTGAGCGACGTTTGCTCCAAGGCGCCTCACGGTCCCACCCCCAGGACCAGTTCGAACGACGTCCCCGCGCGAGGACCCTGGCTGCAGCCGATCGGCGGTCCCTGATCGGTCCTCATATCGGCCTCCTTTCTTCCTTTCACATATGAACGTTGCGGGGCTTCTTCCCGTGAGGCCCGATGCTCGGAACATTCCGAGCGGGATGCGCCGAAACGCGTTCCTGCGCGGCGATCACGATCGACCGGGGCACCAACCCCCGGCGCGTGTTACGGAGCGCAACGCGAGATTGACCGCGAGGGCACGGTGCGTTAGGTTCGCCAGCGGCGGGGGTGCTCGCATCTCAGGGTCGCGTGAGCTTGTTCACCGGCAAGGCCGCCGATCAGGGCAACGCAAACGGGGAGAGGGACATGCTTGGACGCAATCCGCGCGGCGATGCAGGCCACGGCAGGCGGCACGGGAGGATCGCCTCACGGCGGCGGTCGCTGCTGGCGGGGCTGACGTTGACACTCGTGCTCGTCGGCATCGGCCCGATCGGAGCGCTGGCCAGCGGCGGCGCGCCGACCGTCGAAACGGAAGGCGCCAGCGCGATCGCCCGCACGAGCGCGGTGCTCCACGCCGTCGTCAACCCGAACAGCTCCCCGGTGGGCGAATGCTACTTCGAATACGGCACCTCGGAATCATCGCTGGGCAGCAGAGCCGAATGCTCGTACTCCCCCGGCGAAGGCGAAACGCCGGTTCCCATCACCGCCACCCTGGAAGGCCTGCCGGAAACCACGACCTACTTCTTCCGCATACACGCCAAGAGCCCCGCCGGCGAAAGCTCGGGCGGGATCCGCAGCTTCACCACGCTGCCGACCGCCCCCATCACCAATACGGAACGAGCCTCCGGGGTCGGCCACACCGGCGCCACGCTCAACGGGTTCGTGACGCCTGGCGGCGCTGAAGTGACCGAATGCTACTTCGAGTACGGCACGGTGCCGGACGAACTCAACTCGCAGGCCGCGTGCGCGGCGCTACCCGGTGGCGGAGGCGAACCGGTAGCCGTTCACGCGTCCGTCACGGGACTGCCTGAAAGCACGCTCTACTACTACCGCGTCGTCGCGCACAACTCGTTCGGAACCGAACACGGCGGGCGCACGAACTTCGAAACGCTGCCGGCTGTACCGAGGTCGATGGTCGAACCGGCGGTCTCGGTCACGCACACCTCGGCGGAGCTGAGGGGACTCGTCACCCCGAACGGGGCGTCGGTCGAATCGTGCTACTTCGAGTGGGGGGCCCATTCCTTTGAAGAAAACACCGCCCCCTGCGAACAGAGCGGGATCGGCTCGGGTGAATCCCCCGTGGCGGTCACCGCGCAGCTGACCGGCCTCGCCGAAAGCCAGACCTACCACTACCGCCTCTTCGCGGTCAACCGGCGCGGCACCGGCGAAAGCGGCGGATTCGGATTCACCACCCTGCCCTCCGTGCCAAAAGTCCTGATCCAGAAAGCCTCCGAACTGTCGGATGAATCGGCGCTGTTCATGGCGAAAGTCGATCCCCAGGACGAGCCGATCACCGAATGCACGTTCGAATACGGCACGACCCCGGCGCTCGGCAAGAAGGTGAGCTGCACCAGCCTGCCGCCAACGAGCGAAAAATACACCGGAGTCAGCGCGACTGCGACCGGACTCAGCCCGACGACGAGCTATCTCGTGCGGGTCAAGGCGGTCGACGCCTCCGGCACCACCTACAGCAGGGAGGAAGCCTTCGCGACGTTCAAGGTCGGGCTGCTTCCGGTCGTCACGCAGATCAAGCCGGCCAAAGGTCCCTCCAACGGCGGCAACGTCATCACCATCAAGGGCCAGAACCTCGCCCACGCGACCGCGGTCGCGTTCGGCGAAGCAGTGACGACGAGCATCGGCTCGGACCTGCCCGACTCGCTGACGGTGACCGCACCTCCGGGCGTGGGAACCCTCGACATCGTCGTCACGACCGAAAACGGCGAAAGCCAGCGCACCAGCGCCGACCTCTACAGGTACGGCCAGCCGATCATCACGACCGTCAGCCCGGGCCACGGCCCGACGACCGGCGGGACCGAAGTGACGGTCACCGGCTACGGCTTCGAACCGGGCTCCTCGGGAACGACGTTCACGTTCGGGAAGGGGGCGGCGACGTCGGTGGAATGCAGCAGCTCGAACGCATGCACGATGATCACGCCGGCCTCCTCCAGGGGCAGGAAGGGCACCGTCAAGGTTCAGGCCAGGGCCAACGGGAAGAAGAGCTCCCCGGCGAGCTTCGTCTACGAAGGCTAGGCCTGGCGAGGGCTCCGTCGGCCGGCGGAGCCCTCGCCAGGGAGCAGCCTTGCCCGCGGGCGCGTCCCGGGTGGTCCCGCTACCCCCCGGTCAGCTGGAATGCCACCGCGGCGATCCGACCGGTGCCGGCGCTGTTGTGCGCAACGACCTGCAGGATGTAGCTGCCCCGAGCGAGGCGGTGGCCGCCGAAGCGGCCCGTGATCACGAAGCGATTGGCTCCAGCTGGGTCTGTTCGTTCGAAGCGGCCGGCGTAGACGAGCAAGAGGCCAGAGCCCAGCGTTCGCAGCCCTTCCTTGACTTTCCTGCCGGGAAAGCTATGATTAGTTTCCAACTTGGAAAGGAGCCGTGAGTGGAGACTGAGATGAGCCCCGTCGAAGCGCGAGCTGCGCTTGATGCGGTCGCGCGCGACCGCCTTCGTGTAATCGACGAGATCGACCTGCCGCGTTGGTACTGGTGGGGCCTTGCCGCGGGATGGGTGGCCCTCGGGTATGTGACAGACCTGAAACACCCCTGGGTCACGGCCGGCGCGACACTGGCCTTTGGAGCGGTCCACTCCGCCGTCGCGCCTCGGGTGGTGGGTGGGCGTCGCCGCACGGCCAACCTGAGCGTCAGGGGCGATCTTGCCGGTCGGAGGACCCCAGTGATGATCTTCGGCGCGCTGATCGCTCTGGCCGGCCTCACCGTGGCCGGATCGCTGCTGGCATCGGCTGATGGCGCGCGTCACCCGGTGACATTCGCAAGTGTCTTCGTCGCGACGCTCATCCTCCTGGGAGGCCCACATGTCCTCGCACGTGTGCGCCGGAGAGCCGCCCGAACGGCTGTGGCGCCGTGACGGCCGCCCGCTTCGACGAGCTGATCCACCCCAGCACCCGCCTCTCGATCGTCGCCCTGTTGGCAGGAGCGGACTGGGTCGATTTCGCGTTCCTCCGCGACCAGCTCCGACTATCCGACTCGGCGCTCTCAAAGCAGCTCTCGACGCTTGCGGACGCCGGTTACGTCACCCTCGAACGACCCACCAGTGGTCGTCGGCGTCGCGTCCGCGCCCGTCTCACCGAGACCGGGCGCACGGCTTTCGACGGTCACGTCCAAGCGCTGACGGCGATCATGGACCGAGCCGGCCCCACGGCTGCACGCGAAGTCGTCTAGCGGCTCGAGCCGTGTCGCGCCTCGGCGGGGACGGGTCCGCCCGGCAGGGAGAACCCGGCTTGAACGGGAACCGACGTGGCCTAGGTCTCTGATCGCGTGGCGTCGGCCGGAGACGTCTACACCCCGGCCCGCGCTGTGCCACGTGCCCGATGAGCCGCCGCGGGGGCGCTCTCCATCGCGGGCAGGCGGCTGCGTGGATGCGACTGGTACCAACGCGCGTACCTGTCTGCGAGCGGCGTGGCCGTGACGCCGTGGAGCAAGACCGATAGACCGACCGTCACGTAGGCCGTGACGAGGATTGTTTCCACATGGGGAAGATGCGACTCCTCGACGACGATCACAGCGAAGACGATCGATGCCAGCCCGCGGGGACCGAACCATCCGAGGAATGCGACCGTGGGGAGGCGAGCATGGCTTCCGATCATCGATATCGCCACAGGCAGCATGCGGACAAGCGTCAGGCTAAGGACCGCGTAGGCAGCGACGCGCCAGCTGAGCTGCGAGAGAGCCGGCCCGAGCAACACCGCTCCGAACACCACGAACGTCACTCCGTTGAGGACCTCGCCGATCTCCTCGGTGAGCCGGACCGCGGCGTCGGACTCGCGCTCGAGCAGTCCTCCGAAAAGGCCACCGGCGACGAATGCCGCGATAAACCCCGAGCCGCCGAGGCCCGCGGCGAGCCCGTAGGCAAGGGCCGCCCCCGCCAGCGGCATGACCTGCAGCCACGACTCGGCGATCAGGTCCCTGCGTCCGGCGATCCGGACGAGGAGGACCAGCAGCAGGCCGCTCGCCGCGCCCGCCGCCAGCCCGTAGCCGAGCTCTTCGAGGACGATCGCCAGGGCATGGTGACCGCTGGCGATGTGCGACTCGACATCCGCCGCTGCGAGCGCGATGAACAGCAGCGGCACGCAGATCCCGTCGTTGAGGCCGCTCTCGACGTTGAGCCCCTGGCGTATCCGCGAGGGCAGGCTGGGGTCGGTGACGACCGCCTGGCCGAGCGCCGCGTCGGTCGGCGCGAGCAGCACGGCCAGAACCACCGCCTCGGCGATCGTCAACTGGCCGAAGATCCCAGCTGCGATCAGCCCGCCCAATGCGATCGTCAGGGGCAGCCCAACGCCGAGTAGACGCAGCGGCACCTCGTACTCCCGGCGCAGAGCGTGAAACCTGATCCTCGAAGCGTCCGAGAACAGCACGAGCGTGAGGGTCGCCTCTGCCAGCGTGCGAACGCTCGATCCGGTCGGCGAGAGCGTCAATCCGTCGATGACCTCCGGGCCTACGAGCAGGCCGATCGCCACGAAGACCATCGCCGGCGTGACGGGGGTGCCCGTGAGAAGGTTGGACATCGCACCCACGGCGAGAAGGGACAAGGCAAGGATCGGGATGGCCCAGGTCACGTCGAGCAACCATCAGGGCCGATCGGGAATCCGGATGGGGGCGCTGCGGGAGGATCGGACGCCGACTCCGCGTCGGACGGTGGCAACATCCGACAAGACCCTACTCATCCGAGAGGGCTCGCCCGCGCCGCCTCTCGCCCGTTCGGGAGGAGTTTCCGCGCGACGCCAGCCAGCGTCGTCAAGCGCCGTGCGCGCCTCGGCGAGCTCGCGCCGGATTCGGGGGCGCGGCGCGGATCGGAGGAGGTATCTTGGAAACGTGGATGGACCTCCCAGCGGCCATTCGCGCGGCGTTGCCGCGTGCTGCGCTCCGGCGCGCCCGGGACCCGCTCCGCCACCGCGCGAGGAGGCTCCCGGGAGCTCCCGGCGAGCCACATTCCCCGCGGATCTCCTGGAGCTCCCGGGAGGGGTGTTCTGGATGGGCTCAGGCGATCCCCTGTCATACCCGGAGGACGGCGAGGGGCCCGTGCACGAGGTGTCGCTGACGCCCTTCATGATCGACCCCCACACCGTCAGCAACGATCGCTTCGCTGCCTTCGTCGAGACGACCGGATACACGACCGATGCCGAGCGCTGGGGATGGTCGTTCGTCTTCGAGGGCATGCTCCCTGACGACTTCCCCCCCACCCGCTCCGTCGCGCAAGCCCCCTGGTGGCGCCAGGTCGAAGGCGCGCAGTGGCGCCACCCGGAGGGGCCGCACAGCGACGTGGCCGACCGCGGAAACCATCCGGTCGTGCACGTCTCCCACAACGACGCGCTCGCCTTCTGCGACTGGGCCGGCGTCCGGCTCCCCACCGAGGCCGAGTGGGAGTACGCGGCCCGCGGCGGGCTCGCCGGCCAACCGTTTCCGTGGGGCTCGGAGCTGGAGCCGGGAGGCACGCACCTGATGAACGTGTGGCAGGGCGAGTTCCCTGCGCGGAACACGGCCGAGGACGGCTTCGCGGGCACCGCACCTGTCGATGCGTTCCCGCCGAACGGCTACGGCGTTTACAACACCACCGGGAACGTCTGGGAGTGGACGGCCGACTGGTTCGACCGCGGCGCGTACCGCGCCTCACCTGTGGAGGACCCGACAGGCCCACCCGGCGGACAGCGCAGGGTGACGCGCGGCGGCTCCTACATCTGCCACGGCTCCTACTGCCGCCGCTACCGAGTCGCCGCAAGGAGCTCGAACACGCCCGACGACGCGACCGGGAACATCGGTTTTCGCGTTGCCGCGGACCTTCCGATCGGCTAGACGGCCGCTCCACCCCGACGCACTTCGAACGGGTCGATCATCCGCTTTGGGTGATGTGCGAACCGACGCGCTCAACGACGCTTGCGCGACTGTCCCGCCGGGTCGAGGATGGGAGGAGAAGGGATGAGAGGTTTCGGGAGCGCTTTGTTCGCAGGCATCCTGCTGACGATGGCGGGCACGCTGAACATCATCTACGGGATCGCCGCGGTGAGCGATTCGAAGTTCTTCGTGAACGACACCCAGTTCGTGTTCTCGGGTCTGCATACCTGGGGCTGGATCACGATCATCTTGGGTGTGATCGAGTTGACCGCTGCCTTCTCGCTGTTCGCCGGCGGCCTCTACGGCCGCGTGATCGGCATCACCGCGGCCACGATCGGGGCCGTCGGTGCGCTCTTGAACGTCGGCGGAGCCCACCCGTGGTGGTCGCTGGGGGTGTTCGTGATCTGCCTGATCGTGATCCACGGTCTCGTGGTCCTCGGTGAACCGGAGGAGGGTGTTATCTAGGGCTGCACGTCCTGAGGTGACAGCCACACGGTCCGCATGCGAAGTGGCCCGCTGCCCCGCAGCCGGCCGCCATAGCGTCCTGCCACGATGGAGATGTGGGGTCCGGCCCGTCATACCGTTGCGAGCGCAGACGCCGCGGCGCTGCTCAGTCCGGGTACTCGTCCTTGCGGAAGGTCCGAGGCTCCTCGTGCTGGAGCCTGGGCGTACGGTCGAGCAGGAAGTTGAAGTAGGGCGCCACGAACGGGTCGGGCGCCTTGACCGTGTAGGTGTGGTACACGTCCCCGTTCTCGCGCGCGAATGCGATCCAGGCTGGGCCCTCGCGCAGCCCGTCCTTCAGCTCGGCCCCGATCTGGTGCGACCACTCGACCAGCCAGTCGGGCGGGTTGTCGATCATCCCCCTGACCTCGGGGACCTCCTGCGCCTGCTGCTCGGTAATCGCGAGCTCGAAGTCGAAGGGGAACTCGGTGTTGTACGTGGACACGTACGGAAACTCCCAGCCCATCCGCTCCTTGTAGGCCGCAAGCCGCTCGATCGGCGCCCGCGAGAAGCAGAGCAGTGTCACGTCCCGGTGGTTGAGGTGGACCAGCGACCCGTCCAGACCATCGGCCAGGGACGTGCACCCGGGACACGCGCCCTTGGTGTAATCGGGGCCGAACATGATGTTGTAGGCGAGTAGCTGGGAACGGCCGTCGAAAAGCTGGGCCAGGGTCTTCTTTCCGCTCTCGGTGTCGAACTCGTACTCCTTCTCCACGCGGACCCACGGCAGCGCCAGCCGCCTCTCCTTGATCCTCTCGTTTCGCTCTGCCTGCTCCGCCTCGAGCTTCGCGAGCTCGTTCCGAGCCGACTGCCATTCCTCCCGCGTTCCGATGTTCCGCTCGGTCATCGATCGCTCTCCTTCTCGGGGATCATCGCCCATCTCACGGAGTACCGCTCGAGAGCTTCATGCCGCCAAGCGGCTCGATGCGCGCTTCGTCCCCAAGCCGACGCGGGGACTCGAACCCCGGACCCCTTCATTACGAGTGAAGTGCTCTACCAGCTGAGCTACGTCGGCGCGAAAGGTGATGCTAGCGAGGGCGAGCGCAGCCGGGGCGAAGGCGCCGGTGGTGGATCCATCCCTCGCCCGTCGCGATCACGCCGCCTGCCGGCCGGCGTCGAGATCAGCCCGCCCAGCCTCGCCAGCAGCGACTCGCCGTGCTTCTCGCAGAACGACGGTCCGATGCCCCTGCACCTCGATCAGCTCGCGCACCGATCGCGGACGGCTGTGCAGCAGCTCCCGCAGCGTCGCGTCGGTCGCGACCGTGTAGGCCGGCTTGCCCTCCGCGCGCTCCAGCCGCCATGCCCGCAGCGCCTCGAACTGATCCGAGGGGACGCTCCCGCTCGACCGAGCCGCCGCTGCGGCTTCGCCCGCCCGGCGCCGCCTGGCCCGCCGCCGGCGCGCTCGCCATCGCGGCCCGCAGCGCCTCGTCGGGGTCGCAGACGTCGCAGCAGCGGCCCGTCGGAGCGCACCGGGCTCCTCGTCGCCGAAGTGATCGAGGATCTGGCGTCGGCGGCAGCGCTCCGCCTCGGCGCTGTAGCGCTCGATCGAGCGGTAGGACTCCCACGAGCGGTCCTTCGCCGCCCTGATCGCCTCGGCCGCTCTGCGCGGGCTGCCCCGGCCGGTCAGGCGCACCAGCAGACCGTCCGCCCCGCCCGGCTCCAGCTCCACCGCCCCCGCCCGCTCGGCGATCGACAGCAGCACCCTGTCGCGCTCGCCCAGCTGGCCGTGCCCGATCGCGAGCATCTCCCCGTCGGCCGCCTCCACGCAGGCGGTTCACGTAGGAGCGCACGTCCTGCACGCTCGTCTCGCGCTCCTTGATGAAGCGGATCAGCCTCCCCAGGTCCATCCGCGAGGCCAGCAGCAGGGCGCGCGCCGGAAGCCCGTCGCGGCCGCCCCTGCCCGCCTCCTGGTAGTAGGCCTCCAGGCTCGTCGGCAGCGCCCAGTGGGCCACCGTCCGCACGTCGGCCTTGTCGACCCCCATCCCGAACGCGTTCGTCGCCACCACCACCTCCGCCCGGCCCGCCATGAACGCCTCCTGGCTGTCCCGGCGCGCCTCCGGGGTCATGCCCGCGTGGTAGGCCACCGTCGCGATCCCCTCCGCCGCGATCTCCTCCGCCAGCCGCTCGGTGTCCTTGCGGGTGCCGCAGTAGACGATCGCCGGCAGCGGACCGTGTCCGGCCTCGCGCTCAGCACGTGCATCAGCGCCGCCCGCTTGCGTGCCAGCGCACCCTTGCCCTCGACGCCGCCACGTCGAACGTCAGGTTCGGCCGGTCGAAGCCCGAGCGGATCGACACCGGGTCGCGCAGCCCCAGCCGCATCGCGATCTCCCGCGCGACCCGCGGCGTCGCCGTCGCCGTCGCCGCCATCACCGCCGGGCGGCCCAGCGACTCGATCGCCTCGTCCAGGCGCAGGTAGTCCGGCCTGAAGTCGTGCCCCCACTCCGCCACGCAGTGGGCCTCGTCGACCACGAACAGCGCCGACCCGCCGCGACTCGCCAGCGCGCGCCTGAACGCCGCCGAGGCGAACCGCTCCGGCGCCGCCAGCACGAGCTGGGTCTCGCCAGCTGCGATCTCCCGCAGCGCGCGCCTCGTTGTGGCCCTCCTCCATCCCCGAGGCCAGCATCGCCGCCCGCACGCCCGCCTCGCTCGAGCCGCCGCCACTGGTCGGACATCAGCGCGATCAGCGGGCTGACCACCACCACCAGCGGGCGGCCGGGGAGCTGATCGCCCGCCAGCGCCGGCAGCTGGTAGCACAGCGACTTTCCGCCGCCCGTCGGCATCACCACCAGGCTGTCGCGGCCCTCCAGCGCCGCCTGCACCGCCTCGCGCTGGCCCGGCCTGAAGCTCTCCAGGCCGAACCGGCCCAGCAGCTCCTCCGGGGTCGGCAGCGCGGTGCCGCGCCGCGCCGGTCGGAGGTCGCTGGGCATCGCCGCATGCCACTGAAGCTACCCATGGCCTCGGCGGGGAGCCGAGGCGGCTCCGCCCAGGGCACGCCCGCCGACCACCAGCGCGCAAGCCGATCCGGGCCGCCCGCAGGCGGCCCCACTGATCACGAACGACGGCGCCCTGCTGCTCCCACACGACCTGGCGCCCGCCACCGGCACCAGCGTGATCGCCCGGCGGCGGATCAGCTCGCCCCGGCGCCAGCGCCAGCCGTCCGGCACCGTCGGCGCGAGCTCGGACAGCATCGTGCGCAGCATCAGCTTCATCTCCAGCAGCGCGAACGAAGCCCCGATGCAGCGGCGGATGCCCGCCGCCGAACGGGATCCAGGAGAACGTCTCCGGCGCGCTCTCCAGGAAGCGCTCCGGCAGGAACTCCGCTCGGACGGTCATAGACCCGCGGGTTGCGGTTGGTCAGGTAGATCGACGGCGCCACCGTCGTGCCCGCCGGCAGCACGTAGCCGCCGACCTGCAGCTCCTGCCGGCAGCATCCGCGCCACGATCGGCACCACCGGCCTGACCCGCAGCGTCTCGTTGACCACCGCATTCAGGTACTCCTCGCCGCCGCTCGTCGATCTCGGCCCGCAGCCGGCGCAGCTTCTGCGGGTGGCGCACCAGGCGCTCGACCGCCCACGCCACAGACGTGGCCGTCGTCTCGTGCCCCGCCAGCAGCAGCGTCACCAGCTCGTCCCGCAGCTCGCCGTCGGTCATCGGCTCGCCCTGCTCGTCGCGCGCCAGCAGCAGCAGCGAGAGGATGTCCGCCCGCTCGCTCAGGTCGCTCGCCTCGCGGCGGCGGGCGATCTCCTCGTAGATCAGCCCGTCCAGGCGGTCCAGCGCCCGCCCGATCGCCCCCGCCGGGCGCTCCACCGTCGGGCGGCTCAGCGCGATCCGCAGCACCGCCAGCAGGTTCATCGGCGCGAACAGCTCGCCGATCGCCTGCCTCAGCGGGCCCATCCGCTCGGCCTCGACGCCGAACACCGCCCGCAGGATCACCTCCAGGGTGATCGCCCTCGTGCGCGCCTGCAGCCGCATCGGGCGTCCCCGCGGCCACGAGGCCATGTCGCGGCGGGTGGCCTCGACGATCACCTCCTCGTACTCCCGCATCCGCTCGCCGTGGAACGGCGGCAGCAGCAGCTTGCGCTGGCGCATGTGCTCCGGGCCCGTCAGCACCACCACCGAGTGCTGCCCCATCACCGGCCTGACCGGCGAGTTGCCCGCGGCCGAGGGCGCCACCTCCGGCGGCGCCGTGAAGACCGTCTTGACCGCGTCGCGGGTCGCAGACCATCACGAACTTCATCGCCGCT
Organism: uncultured Solirubrobacteraceae bacterium; assembly: GCA_963760785.1. Lineage (GTDB taxonomy): Bacteria > Actinomycetota > Thermoleophilia > Solirubrobacterales > Solirubrobacteraceae > Palsa-744. The sequence goes on from CAVXEL010000006.1 coordinate 469,777, forward strand.
CGGCGCAGAAGGTGACCGTGAAGATCTCTCCCAGCCTCTCCGCGCAGCGGTCCATGAACCACGTCGGCGCCAGCGTCCACGCCAGCGTCTGCGCCAGCGCCGGCAGCCCTCGGCCCGGGCGGCAGCGGCGAGCGGACGGCCCGGCGCGCTCGCCGCGCGGAGACCCGAGCCCGCGGCTTTCTCGGCCACGGCCATACCCACACGCTACCCCTGCGGCCTCGCCCGCGCGGCACCGCGGCCGGGCCCTCCTCAGAGCCGGATGCTCCAGCGGTCGCCCAGCAGCCGGCGCCCGCCCGCCGCTGCTCCATCAGCGCCTCCGCCAGCAGGCGGTGGGCCTGCTCGACCTCCTCCTGCCTGCAGACGCCGCCGGGCTTTGCGCAGGTGGCCCAGCAGCATCCTCGCCGGCAGCACCCTCACGCCCTTGCGCCGCGCTCCCGGCCGGTCGACCCAGGCGCGGCTGTAGACGATCAGCGGCTCGACCTCGAAGCCCGTCACCCAGCCGATCGCCTTGCCCTGGGCCTGCGCCTGCGCCAGCGTCGCCCCGTGGATGCGGCCCACCCGCACCGGGCCCGGGTGGCTCTTCGTCTCGATCGTGAAGACCCCCGGAGGGCCGATCGCGATGTGATCGACGTTGCCGCGTGCCCAGGCTCGCGTCGTGGATCACCCGCCAGCCCTCCCTGGGCAGCTCGTCCAGCAGCCCGCCCACGTGCTCCTCCGCCAGCGCCCCGCGGTCGCGCCGCTCCACCAGCGGCAGCACGTAGCGGCTGATCACGAACATGCTCACCAGCAGCGCGACCTCGGCCGCCAGGAAGCGCAGGTCGTGCAGGCCGAAGGCGCGTCCCAGCAGCGCCGTGGCGGTCGCCAGGACGCCCAGTGCCACCAGCGTGCGCATGCGCAGCCGCCGGACGGTCGCCCGCGCATACTGTCCCGGCGTCCTGCCCGTCGGGTCGGTGTCGGGAACGCAGCATCCGCCTTTCTTCGTCGCCTCCATGATCTCATCGGCCCGCGGGCCGGCGATCCCTTGAGTCGGCGAGAGCGCCCTCAGCGCGCCCGGCGAACGCGCTGGATAAGCGTGGAGACGGCCCGTCATCTCGTAAAGCAGCCATCCCAAGCGGTCGAAGCCCACAACAGACGCAAAGCTCCTCGCATGGGCCAAATCCCGTTCACTCGAACATGACCGCCACCGCCATCCCGCCCCCCATCCCCCCGACATCTGCCTGCTGCTGCGCGTCCACGCCGAGCAGAGCTGGCTCGTCTCGAAGGTCATTCCCGCTGCTGCGCCAGCTCGAGCCCCCCGGCGCGGTCCCCGGGGAGGAGCTCGGCGCCGCCCTGGCCTACCTGGAAGTGCTGTGGCTCGAAGCCGGCCTGCGCGCCGCCGAGACCGACGCCGCCTCCGTCGACGCTCGACAGCACCCACCGCGACCATGCCAGCGCTCCTCTCGCGAGAAGGCCCGGCGCTACCACGCCGCCGTGCGCCGTCTGCGCACCGGCCGTCGACCGGCGGGTCCGGCGTCTGACACGCCCTGCGCCCGAGCTGGCCGCACAGGAGCCCGCCGGCCCCTAGACGGCGATCCACGGCGAGCGCCTTTCGCATACGCTCCCGCCCGTGGCTCCGCGCTTCGACCTGCAGTCGCACTCGACCAACTCCGACGGCGTCCTGCCCGCCGAGGAGGTCGTCGCCCGCGCCGCCCAGGCCGGCGTCGAGCTGCTGGCCCTCTCCGACCACGACACCATCGCCGGCGTCGCCGAGGCCATCGCCGCCGGCGAGAGCCACGGCGTCGAAGGTCGTCCCCGCCGTGGAGATCTCCGCCGTCGACGACGGGCTCGCCCGACGCCCCGGGAACTGCACATCCTGGGCTACCTGCATCGACTACACCGGCCCGCTCATGACGAGCCGCCTGGCCGAGTTCCTCGCCGACCGCGAGCAGCGCACCCTGCGCATGCGCGACGGCCTGCGCGAGGTCGGCTTCGAGCTCGACGAAGCCGAGATCGAGGAGCGGATCGCCGCCGGCAAGCCGATCGGCCGCCCCCACCTCGCCGGCGCCGTGCTGCGCGCCCCCGCCAACGCGCGAGCGCTTGAACGACGAGGGCATCGACGACATCGGCTCGCTGATCCGCGGCTACCTGATCGAGGGCCGCCCCGCCTTCCGGCTGCGCCAGACGCCGACCGTCGCCGAGGCCATCCAGGCGATCCACGAGGCCGGCGGCGTGGCCGTCTGGGCCCATCCCTTCTGGGACATCCAGGACCCGCCGGAGGTGCTCGACAGCCTCGACCGCTTCCGAGCCCTGGGCATCGACGGCGTCGAGGCCTTCTACATCACCCACGACGAGCCAGCAGACCCGGCTGCTCGCCGAGCGCGCCGGCGAGCTCGGCATGCTCACCACCGGCTCCGCCGACTTCCACGGACCCGAAAACCGCCAGTTCCACAGCTTCATGGCCTTCGACACGTTCGGGCTCGAGCCGAACCTCGGGCCGATCGCCTGACCGCCCGCTAGCGCTGCGAGCGACTGGATGTCGTAGGCCAGCGACTCCAGCGCCAGCTCCTCGGAGACGTTCAGGGCGAGGCTCAGGCGAGCCGCGCCGACCAGCTCGATCGCCTCGGTGCAGGCGCGGCGCGTCCGCTTCCGCCGCGTCCTGCTCGAGCTCCGCCCGCCTGTCCACCGCGAAGATCAGCTCCGGGGCGCCCTGCACCAGGCACAGCACGTCGCGCAGCCACAGCTCGGCCAGGCGCAGCCCCAGGTCGAGCGTTCCCGTCCGGGCCCGCCGCTCGCCGCGGCGCCTGGCCTCGAGACCTTCCCGCTCGTGGCGTTTGCGCTCCTTGGCCGGGATCAGCTCCAGCTCGGCCTCGATTCGCTCCGCCGCCCGCTCGCCCGCCAGCGTCCCCGACGCCCGGGCCGCCTCCAGCAGAGCCGACCAGGGGCGCCCCTCCGTCTCGCCCGCCAGCGCGCCGCGGGCGAAGCCCTCCGCCGCCGCCCGCAGCCGCTCGCCCTCCTCGCCGGCCAGCCGCCGCGCCAGCGCCGCGTCGCCCAGCGCCAGGCGCGCGCACGCACGCGCGCGATCCGGCGGGACGCCCTCCAGGCGGCTCTCGATCAGCTCCGCCGGCGCCGGGTCGAAGCGGACCTGCTGGCAGCGCGAGACGATCGTCGGCATCACGTCCGCCAGCCGGTCGCTGAGGAGGATCAGGTGCACGAACGACGGCGGCTCCTCCAGCGTCTTCAGCAGGCGGTTGGCCGCCTGGTCGTTCATCGTCTCCGCCGACTCGATCACGAACACCCGGCGGCCGGCCTCGAACGGCGTCATGCTCGCCGCCGCCACGACCGGCTGCTCGATGTCCGCCACCAGCATCTCCGCCGCGCCCGACGGGGCGACCCAGGTGAGGTCCGGGTGGACCCCCGAGCGACCCGCTCCGCGACCGCCTGCGGGCTCGACGCGCCCTCCGCGAGCAGCGCCGCGGCGAAGGCCCGGGCGACCTGGCGCTTGCCCGCTCCGGCCGGGCCGTGGAAGAGGTAGGCATGCGAGGGCCGCCCACCAGGCGCCAGCGCCGGAGCCAGCACCGCCGCCGCGTGGGGATGGCGCTCGACCCCCGCCAGCGCCGGCACGGCCGACCGGGTCTCGATGTCCTCGCTGCGGGCCGGCATGGCAGCCATCCTAGGGACGGATCGCCCGTCCGGCCGAGCGCGCCCGGACCGCACGGGCACGCTCCAGGTAGCGTCACGCCATGGCCCGCGGCACGCTGATCACGATCGAGGGAATCGACGGCGCCGGCAAGAGCACCCTCGCCGCCGCCCTGCAGGGCGTGCTGGCCGAGCGCGGAGTTTCCGCCCGGCTGATCCGCGAGCCGGGAGGGGTGGAGGTCTCCGAGCGCATCCGCGCGCTCGTGACCGACCCGTCTGTGCCCGTCTCGCCCCCGGCCGAGGCGCTGCTCTACGCCGCCGCGCGCGCCCAGCTCGTGACGGAGCTGATCGAGCCGGGCATGCAGGCCGGGGAGCTGCTGCTGCTGGACCGCTTCACCGACTCCTCCCTGGCCTACCAGGGAGGCGGCCGGCGCCTCGGCATCGAGCAGATCCGGCTCATCAACCGATTCGCCACCGGCGGCCTGGAGCCCGACCGCACGCTGCTGCTGCGCATCGAGCCGGCCGTGGCCCGCGCCCGGCCGCCCTGCAGGAGCGGCCCCCCGACCGGCTCGAGCGCGAGGACGAGAGCTTCTTCGCCGCGATCGCCGCCGCATACGAGGAGATCGCCGCCGCGGAGCCGCACCGGGTCCGGGCGATCGACGCACGGCAGACGCCGCGGGAGGTGCTGACACAGTCGCTGTCCGCCATCGAGGATCTCCTGCCCCCCGTCTAGGATCTTCCTTCCATGAGGCCTCCCGCCCGACATGCCGCCCGCCGGGCCGCTGCCCTGCTCGCCAGCTGCGGGCTGCTCGCCGCCCCCGCGTGCGCCGCGGGCGCCGCCGGCGCAAACGGGACCTCCGGCGCGCCCGTCGTCACGACCGGGCCCGCAACCGGCGCCCCCGCGACCGGCCTGCCAGCGACTGCCAGACCGCCCACCACCTCCTCCACGATCGGCAGCACCACGGTCGTCCACGTCCCGGTCGCGCACAGCTCGGCGCCGAGCTCCGGCACGCTCTCCGACGGGGCGCTCCTCGCGGCGGTGCTCGGCGGGCTGATCGTCGCGGGCTGCCTGCTCTGGGGCATCTTCCGCATGACGGCCTTCGAGCCCCACTGGCTGCTCTCGCTGCGCCACTCAGTCGGCGAGGCCGGCTTCCGCGCCTCCGCGACCTGGGCCGAATTCACGGACTGGATCCGGCTGGGTCACTAGCGCGACCGGCGCCGGCGAGCCTGTCCGGGGACACCTGCCGGGCGTCCGCAAATTGCCCGAAGATGCACTCCCCGGCGCCGCTCGCAAAGCCCCGGAAGTGGCCGCTCAGCGACTAAAATCGAGGGTGCAAGCAAGGGTGGATACAGATCCTCGCTGCACCTGATTCTGTCCGACCTGGGCGACACGATGGTCGACCCGACAACAGCTCTCGAGTGGGTGCTTCCCACGCAGGCGCAGCAGAGGAGGAAGGTCCGATGAACGAAGCTCCGCACCCCACAGTCTCCTCGGAGACGGTCCCCGGTCAGGCCCTGTCGATCAGGCGCCTGTTCACCGCTGCGGGGACCCATCCATTCGAGTCGGTGGAGTGGGAGCGACGAGACGCGCGCATCGGCCACGGCGACCACCTGGCCTTCGAGCAGCGGGACGTCGAGTTCCCCAAGAGCTGGTCCCAGAACGCGACCAACATCGTCGCCCAGAAGTACTTCCGCGGGCAGCTCGGCTCGCCCGCGCGCGAGCGCTCCGTCAAGGAGATGATCAGCCGCGTCGCCGGCACGATCACCGGCTGGGGCCGCGCCGGCGGCTACTTCGCCGGCGAAGAGGACGCGGCCGCCTTCAACCACGAGCTGACCCACATCCTGCTGCACCAGATGGCCGCCTTCAACTCGCCCGTCTGGTTCAACGTCGGCTTCGAGGAGAGCCCGCAGTGCAGCGCCTGCTTCATCCTCAGCGTCGAGGACACGATGGAGTCGATCCTCGACTGGAACACCAAGGAGGGGATGATCTTCCGCGGCGGCTCCGGCTCGGGCATCAACCTCTCGAACATCCGCGGCTCGATGGAGCCCCTGGCGAAGGGCGGCACGGCCTCGGGCCCGGTCTCCTTCATGCGCGGCGCCGACTCCTGGGCGGGAACGATCAAGTCCGGCGGCAAGACCCGACGGGCCGCCAAGATGGTCGTGCTGGACGTCGACCATCCCGACATCCGCGAGTTCATCTGGTGCAAGGCCAACGAGGAGGACAAGGCGGCGGCGCTGCGCGACGCCGGCTTCGACATGTCGATCGACGGCGACGGCTTCAAGTCGATCCAGTACCAGAACGCCAACAACTCCGTGCGCGATCACCGACGAGTTCATGCGCGCGGTCGAGGAGGACGGCGAGTGGCACCTGATCGCCCGCACCACCGGCCAGCCGATCGGCGAGCCGATCCCCGCCCGCGAGCTGATGCGCGAGATCGCCGAGGCCGCATGGCGCTGCGCCGACCCCGGCGTCCAGTACGACACGACCATCAACCGCTGGCACACCAGCCCGGCAGCGGCCGCATCAACGCCTCGAACCCCTGCAGCGAGTACATGCACGTCGACAACTCGGCCTGCAACCTCGCCTCGCTGAACCTGATGAAGTTCCGCCGCGCCGACGGCAGCCTCGACGTGGAGGGCTTCGAGCACACCGTCGACATCATGCTGCTGGCCCAGGAGATCATCGTCGGCCCCTCCAGCTACCCGACCGAGGAGATCGCGCGCGAACGCCCGCGCCTTCCGCCAGCTCGGGCTGGGCTACGCCAACCTCGGCGCGTACCTGATGAGCAACGGCATGCCCTACGACTCCGACGACGGCCGCGGCGCAGCCGCGGCGATCACCGCGCTGATGACCGGCCGCGCCTACCGGCGCTCGGCCGAGATCGCCGGCGCGCTCGGGCCCGTACGACCGCTACGAGGAGAACCGCGAGCCGCACAACGACGGTGATGCGCATGCACCGCGACGCGGCCCACGCGATCACCGACGACTCGTGCCCCGACAGCGAGCTGCTGGCGGCCGCAAGGCGCTCGTGGGATGAGGCGGTCGAGCTGGGCGAGAAGCTCGGCTACCGCAACGCGCAGGCGACCGTGCTCGCGCCGACCGGGACGATCTCCTTCCTGATGGACTGCGACACGACCGGCGTCGAGCCGGACTTCTCGCTGGTCAAGTTCAAGGAGCTGGTCGGCGGCGGCCAGATGACGATCGTCAACCGCACCGTGCCGCTGGCGCTGGCAACGCTCGGCTACACCGAGCCGCAGATCGAGCAGATCGAGGCGCACCTGGCCGAGCACGGGACGATCGTCGGCGCGCCCGGGCTCAGCGACGAGCACCTGCCCGTGTTCGACGTCGCCGTCGGCGAGCGGGCGATCTCCCACATGGGGCACATCCGGATGATGGGCGCCGTCCAGCCGTTCATCTCGGGCGCGATCTCCAAGACGGTCAACCTCCCGCAGGAGGCGACCGTCGAGGACATCGCCGACGCCTACGTCCAGGCCTGGAGGCAGGGCGTCAAGGCGCTGGCCATCTACCGGGACGGCTCCAAGACCGCACAGGCGCTGCGGACCGACGCGCAGGAGCAGGCCAAGGCCCCGGCCGACGTCGAGCAGCTCGTCGAGGCCGCTGTCACCAAGGCGCTGGCCGAGGTGGGCCCGCGCCGGCGGCGGATGCCGGTCGAGCGCCAGTCGATCACGCACAAGTTCTCGATCGGCGGACACGAGGGCTACATCACGGCGGGCATGTACGCCGACGGCAGCGTGGGCGAGATCTTCCTGACCGACATCGGCAAGGAGGGCTCGACGCTGCGCGGCATGATGAACTCGTTCGCGACGGCCATCTCCATCGCGCTGCAGTACGGGGTTCCGCTCGAGACGCTGGTGCAGAAGTTCAGCTACATGCGCTTCGAGCCGGAGGGCATCACGGGCAACACCGAGATCCCCTTCGCGAAGTCGATGCCGGACTACATCATGCGCTGGCTCGCCTCGCGCTTCCTGGACGTCGACGCTCAGGAGGAACTCGGCATCCTCACGCCCGAGGTGCGGGCGCGCAAAGCCGCGCAGGACGCGCTGGTCGCCAGCAGCGACACGGCAGGGCCGCCAGCGGCCGACGCCGACCCGAGCGACACACCGACCGCCTCGGCCGGCGGAGCGTCCAGCGCGCCGACACGGGCCCTGACCGACTCCCCGCCGGTCGTGCCGGCGAAGCTCCAGGGCCTCGACCTCGGGCCAGCATGCAGCCAGTGCGGGGGCATGATGCAGCGGACGGGTAGCTGCTACACGTGTTCTTCCTGCGGCAACAACACCGGCTGCGGCTGAGGCGATAGCCGGCGCATCTCGGCGTCCTCGCTCACTCGCGTGCATAGCACGCCACGTCGTGCGTCCTTGAGCTGCTTGCCTCTTGAGCCTCAGGGGCGCACGGAAGCCACGTCGCTCCCTGCGTCCTTGTCAGGCTTGGCTCTCGCCTCTCAGGGGCGCAGCGAGAAACGCGACGTTCGGTGCGTCCTTGAGCTGCTTGCCTGTCGAGCCTCAGGGGCCCAGGGCGCGGACTACTCGTCGTGTTTGGGTTCCGTCGGGGGCGGTTCCGTCGGGGCGCCGCCTTCGGGGGGCGGCGATTCGTGTTCATGGCCGTCATCCGATTCGCCCGGTTTTTCGGTGCCGTCGTCGGAGGAGCCTTCGTGTTCGGGCGTGTCGTCCTTGGATTCTTCGCGGGGCGGCTGTTCGGCGGCGGGGGCTTCGGTCTTCGGCGGCGGGGCTTCCGTCGTGACGCCCGTCTGGGTCGGCGCCGGCGTGCTCCCGGCGGGGACGGTGCTCGCCTGCGCGGCGGGGATCGTGGACTGGTGTTCCTGCTGCGCACCCGATTCCGTCTGAGAGCCCGGCGAGGACCCGCGTGAGGGTCGCTTCGTGCCAGGGGACGTGGTGATCTGCAGGAGCTGCGCGTCGCTCACCGCAGGCGCCGTGCTCGCGGTCCTGAGCGCCGGCGTCGCGCTCGGCGCGCCGCGGCGCGATCCGCTGCCGCTGCCGCCGGTCGAGGCCGGAGCGGCGAGCGCCGCCGCCACGCCGTGGGGCGCGCCGGCACCGCGCTCAACCGCTTCCCCGCGGGGGCTCTGCCTGCTCGAGATGAGGCGGTGCAACGGCCCGACCGCCACGCCCGCCACCAGCGCGAGGGCGGTGAACGCCGTCGCGGCGCCGCGGAGAAGAGCTCCGGTCCCGCCCGACGAGCCCGCCGTGGCGGTGGCTTCGACCACGCGGCCCGCCGAAGGGCCTCCGCGGCGGATCCACCCCGAGCCCCAGCGCGCCAGCGGCACCGGCGCGAGCGCGGCGGCCTTCTCGCGCAGCGTCACGCGCGCCCTGTGCAGCAGGCCCCGCACGGCGCCGGGACTCACACCCAGAGCGTCCGCGACCTCCTCGTAGGAGCGGCCGTCGACGGCGCTCAGCAGCAACGCCTCGCGCTGCTTCTCCGGTAGCGCTGCGACATCGGCCAGCGTTTCGCGGAAGGCCAGCCCGCCCCCGAGATCGGGGCCCGCGCCGCCACGCAGCTCGGACAGCGCACTGTCGAGCTCCTGGACACGGCCCTCGGCGCCGGCTCGCATGATGCTGATCGTCTTGTTGTGTGCGATGCGGCCGAGCCAGGCGCGCAGGTCGCGAACCTCGTCTCCCCGCCTGAGCGCGAGCCAGGCGCTCAGGAAGGCCTGCTGCACCGCGTCCTCGGCACGGCTGTCGGCCAGGCCCAGGCCGCGGCAGTAGGCGACCAGCGAGCGGCGATGGCGACGCACGATCAGCTCGAAGGCATGCTCGTCGCCCTCGCGCACCAGCGCGATGAGCCGGGCGTCGGACGTCCCTCCCAGCCTGCCGAGATTCGGCTTCGGGATCACCCGGTCAGTCCCTTCCGGGCACGCAGCCGACCGCGACGCGCTCCACACGCCGCCGGCGACACACTGACGTGACGCTTTCCCCTGGCATGGCCCCCGGCGAAGGATATTGCCTGGGGCAACCCCCTACCATCCGCGTCCATGGCCTTGCACGGCGCCCAACCCTCGCCGCAGACGCCGCTGGGCGGCGGCTGCCTGTGCGGCGCGGTGCGTTTCGAGATCACCGCGCCGTTCATCTCGGCCGGCTACTGCCACTGCACGCACTGCCAGCGGCGCACCGGAACGGGCTCCTCGGCCAACGGCCGCGTGCCCCGCGGGGGCTTCGCCCTGCTCGCCGGCGAGCAGGAGCTGAGCGCCTACACGCCAGCATCTGGCAGGCCGAAGGTCTTCTGCTCGCGATGCGGCTCGGCCCTGTTCAGCGGCGAGCCGCTGCGCGACGCCGAGGTGACCGTGCGCCTCGGCACGCTCGACGGCGACCCCGGAATTCGACCGCAGTACCGCCAGTTCGTGGACTCGGCTGTCGCGTGGGAGCCGATCCCGGACGACGGCCTGCCGCGCCACCCCCGCTCGCGCGAGTCCTGAGCGGGCGTCTAGACGAGCGTCGGGCCGACGCTCTCGCGCACCCGCAGTCGCGGCCGGCCCGTGCCCTGCGCGAGCCGCGCCGCGCGGACGCGCAGCCACTGCAGCGAGCGGGGCGCGCCGCACGCGTCTCGCCAGCCCTCCAGCACCGACTCCAGACGCTCCCGGCTCTTCACCCGAGCCAGCACCTGCACGTCGCCGGCCCTCTCCTCGGCGAAGCCCAGCCGTGCGAGGTACAGCTCACCGGTGTCCAGCACCCACGCCGCCCTGTGCAGCGGCCCGTCCAGCTCATCGCGCCACCACAGGCCGACGTCGAGCTCGCGCGAGGCGAGGCGGGCCGAATCGGCGTTGTAGAAGGCCGCCAGCGACGGGTACCGCTGGAGGGGGCCCTGGCTCGCGTCATCTGTTGAGCTCATCGCGACCGCCGATCGTGTCGGGGATAGGTACGTACAGCACCTAACCGCGCTGGGCTTAACGATTCGTTACCGGGTGGTAAGGATTCGCCGCGAGCCTCCCGGCGGCGACGGGAGGATCCCGGCGCGCCCGCGCCGCGAGCTGCCGCGCCGGCGGCGAGAGGTGGTGTCACCGGCTCGGACGAACCGGTGACACGCCAGGCCTCTCAGGGGTTCAGACGCTTCTTCAGGGCGCTCGCCGCAGAGAATTTCGCCGCCTTGGAGGCAGCGATCTGGATCGTCTGGCCGGTCGATGGGTTGCGCCCCTGACGGGCGGCCCGCTGGCTGACGCTGAACTTGCCAAAGCCGGCAAGCGCGACGTCCCCCCCGGCGGCGAGCTCGTCGGAGATCGAGTCGATCGTCGCCTCCACTGCCTGGCGTGCCTGGGTGCCCGCCAGTCCGGTCCGCGAAGCGACCTGCTCAGCTAGCTCGTTCTTGGTCATGCCACTCCCTTCTCGAGTGTCTTTGCTCCGAGGAGGCTAACCGCTCATGCGGACGACGACACCCGTAAATACGGGGATTAAGGCGCGAAGACTCCCTAATTTCCGGGGAACTCCAGCGGCGCGACGCCCCGCAGGGAGCCCTCCGCCGGGGCACGCTTCTCGCCGGCGCGCAGCGGACGGCGGAGCGCGCCGGCTGCGCAGGCCGCCCACAGCGTCGTCAACCAGGCACCGCAGGCCAGGCAGACGTGCACCCACACCAGCTCCGTCGGCAGGTGCGTCTCGTACTGGTCGAGCCCCACCGCTCCCTGCAGGAGAAGCAGCCAGCAGAGCCACGTGAGCGGACGCCTGACGGCCGCATCGGCCTCGCGTCGCCGTGCAAGCCACCATGTGGCCAGCGCCGCCACGCTGAACAGCAGGGCGATCTCGGCGTGACGGTGGATCACGAAGTCCATCGTCCCGCGCCCGTCGAGGTTGAGCCGGTTGATCTTCTGGCCCGGCGAGCCGCCCGCGTGCGGGCCGGCAGCGGTGGCGGCCGTCCCCGCGAAGATCGTCACGGCGCCCAGCAGCGCGAGGCCGATCAGGGCCCGCATCAGGCCGCGATCGGCGATCGGCTCGGCTCGCGCCGGCTGTGCCTGCCGGGGCGCCGGCTCGTGCGAGGCGCGCCACAGGAGCACCACGGCGGCCAGCAGGATCAGCATCGAGAGCGCGAAGTGGCCCATCACCCACCCGTAGTCGAGCGCCCCTTTGACCGTGAACCCGCCCAGCACCGCCTGTCCGACCACGCCCAGCGGCAGCAGCGCGCCCAGCCACACCAGGTCGCGACGGTAGGGGCGGCGGCGCAGCGCGCCGAGCCAGGCCGCCCCCGCGGCGAGGACCACCGGGACCGTGACGACGCGGTTGGAGAACTCGATCACGGCGTGCGTGTTCAGCGGCGGGTAGTAGCTGCCGTAGCACTTCGGCCAGGTCGGGCAGCCGAGGCCCGAGCCGGTCAGGCGCACCGCCGCGCCGGTCACCACGATCAGCGTCAGCGCGCCAAGGGCCACCTGGGCGATCAGGACGTACTGGGCCGGCGTGACCGTGTAGCCGTTCGTGCGGGTCCGCAGGCGCTCGAGCATGCCGCTCATCGCCTTAAGAATGCCACTGGAACGGCAGTTCGTCCGCGATCTCGCTCAGCCGCGGCGCGGCCTGGTCGCGCTCGGAGACGATCAGCTGCTCGGCCGGGAGCGGCCACTCGATCCCGATCTCGGGGTCGTTCCAGACGATACCCCGTTCGACCTCCTGGTCGTAGTAGGTCGTCTGCTTGTAGAGGACATCGGCCACGTCGCTCAGCACGCAGAAGCCATGAGCGAAGCCGACCGGCACGTAGAGCTCGCGCATCCCCTCGTCGTCCAGCTCCACCGACTCCCATTCGCCGTAGGTCGGCGAGCCCGCACGCAGGTCGACGGCCACGTCCAGGATCCGCCCCCGGGCGCAGCGCACCAGCTTCGCGACGCCCGAGCCGATCTGGAAGTGCATGCCCCGCACCACCCCCCGGGTCGAGCGCGAGTGGTTGTCCTGCACGAAGCTCTCAGGCTCGGGGATTCCCACCTCGGCGTGCCAGGCGCGGCGGTAGGTCTCGATGAAGAAGCCCCGCTCGTCGCCGTGGACGGCCGGCTCGATCGCGACGAGTCCCGGTAGGCGGAGGGGAAGGGCGCGCACGAGCGCGCAGGTTAGCGGGCCGCGGCGAAGGTCAGTGGTGCTTGCCGTGGCGCCTGACGTGGCGCTTGGCGTGGCGCTTGGGCTTGTGCCGCGGCTTGCCCTTGCCCTTCCCGCCCTTCGCGCCGCCGACGGGGGCGACGTGGTGCCCGGTGGACGTGCGCGCCCCGCGCGGCACGTGCACGATCACGATGTTCTGCCGGGAGACGTTGCGCTGCTTGTCGTAGGCGAGGATCGTCAGGATGTGCCGGCCCAGCGAGATGTGCTTGGCGCCCTGCCAGAGCAGCGTCCCGTAGCGAACCGACGGATAGCCGCCGCCGTCCCAGTTGCGGATCAGCCTGCCGTCGACCTCGAGGCGGATGCGGAACACGCCGTAGTCGCTGGAGGCGGTCACGTTGATCGGCAGTGGCCCGGAGTAGGTGACGTAGTCGCCCGGCGAGGCGAGATCGATCTTGGGCCCGGAGAAGTTGCCGCAGGGTTCGGTCAGTTCGTCGCCGTTGCGGGCGTATTCCCGCATCGCCGTGTAGGAGGGCTTGTGGGAGCCGTTCGCGCGGAGCAAGCCCGAGGTCACCACCCCTTCGTCCTGCACCGGGAACCACAGCGCAACCTGCACATAGGAGTCTTCTCGCAGGCAGTGGTAGGCCTGGGCGAGGAAGGTGGCCTGCTGTTCGTCGGTCACGCCCGCCGCCTTCTGACCGGCCCAGGCGCCTTCGGAGCAGATCGCGCCGGTGGTGCGCCAGCTCATCTCGGTCATCCAGATCGGCTTGTCGTCGCCGTTGGCCAGCATCACGGCGTGCACTTCGCGGTAGGCCAGGAAGGAGTCCGTGATGATGCGGTTGTCCGGGCCGCGCAGGTATTCGTAGGGCGAGAGGATGTTGCAGGCCGTGTCGGTGTGGACCCCGACGGCGTCGAAGTAGCCCTTGCCGCCAGCGGCGTAGACGCCTTCCAGGAAGGCGTAGTCGTTGCCGGTCAGGCCGCCCAGCACGACGGTCGCATTCGGTTCGGCAGCCTTCACAGCCGGATAGGCCGCCTTGAGCAGAGCCACGTAGGCGGCCGGGTTGGGAGCGCCGGTCCACCAGATCGGCGCGTCCTCCTCGTTCCAGATCTCATATGCGCTGACGCGGCTGCCGAAGCGCTGTGCGATCGTCGCGATCATCGCCGCGTAGTCATGGGGGTCGGCCGGCGGCGTGACCGGATCGCTCGAGCCGGTCTCCCAAGCGGGCGTGTCGACGACGTCGAGGATCACTTTCGTGCCGGCGGGAAACGACTTGAACGCCTGTTCGTAGGCAGACAGCCAGTTCTGCGCGTAGACACCCCTGCTCGGCTCGACATCGGGCCAGGTCAGGAACATGCGTACCCAGTGCGTGCCGAGCGAGGCGATCACCGGCGTCTTGGCCACCTCGGGGCCCGGCAGCACGACGCCTGGTTCGGCGCGCCCGGCGGGGCGGCAAGCGCCCGGCGCAGGCGAGGGCGAGCAGCAGGCCGGTCAGAAACCTGACCGCGGTCTTGGCCGGCGATGGAAGCATCGTGGGTTCATCGGCCTCTCGACCGATCTCTTGACAGCGGGGACGGAGCTTCGACGGATCGACGAGGAGCTCCACCTGACATGAGGCCGTGCCGTCCTCATGGTCCGGGAGGACTGGCCGGCCGATCGCCGCAATGGAAGGTAAGCCCGCGCGTCAGATTCGTGACCTCGCAGTAAGGTTCCCGGCCATGAGCGCTGTCTCCTGGACTCGTGCGCCAGGTCCTGTTGAGCTGCTCCCCGACCAGCTCCATGTCTGGCACGCGGACCTATCGGCGGTGCCCGACGATCGCCTTTCGTCGCTCTCAACCGACGAGCGAACTCGTGCCCGGCGGATCGTGAGCGACGCGATCCGTGATCGCTGGTGCCGTTCACGAGCCATCCTGAGACTGCTACTGGGCGGCTACCTCAGCACCCCGCCCGCTGAGTTGAGATTCGCGTTGGGACGCCATGGGAAGCCGTGCCTTGCTACGTCTCCTCGTCCAGCTGACGGGAGCCGCGCGCAACGGGCTGCATTTCAACCTCTCCCATTCGGGATCGGTTGCGCTGTACGCATTCTCTGCGAGCGCGGCAGTGGGGGTTGATGTCGAGGCGGGCCGCCGGCCGCTGGACGAGATTGGCCTCGCCACACGCGTGTTCGGCCCCCGTCAGGCACGCCGTCTCGCAGAAGCCCCAGCCGCGCGCCGCAGCGAGGAGTTCCTACGCGAATGGGTGCGAACCGAGGCCAATCTAAAGTGTCAGGGCACCGGCTTTGGTTTGGATTCGAGATCCCCAACACCCAGCAGCCCCTGGAACGTCGTGCTGAACCTCGGGCCACACGCCGCTGGCGCCGTCGCAGCGATGTGCCTGCCGGAGGCGTTGTACTGCTGGGAGTGGACTCCGAGCTACGAAGAGTCATAGGCGATGGGAGCGGGATGTCGGAACTCAGCACCGCAATACTCCTGAAACGCGTTGGCTCCTTCCCGAAGCAGATCGAGCTTCGCGCGATCCGCCTGCGTGATGCTCGCCGACTGGCTTCGATCCGCGACGAGAGTACCCGTCTCCATCTGGGTTGCGGAAGCCACCCCAAGGCCGGTTGGGTGAATATCGATCTTTGGCCCGACTCTGACTCAATCCCCGACGAGCCAGGCCTCGTCGCCCTCAACTACGACCTCACACAAGGCCTTCCGCTTCCAGACGACATCTGCGCTGAGATCTACTCGTCCCATTTCCTCGAGCACCTTCCGGCGCGTGCCGGTGCGATGCTGCTCGAGGAATGCCATCGCGTCCTGCACTCCGGTGGCCGGCTTCGGAGCTGCCTGCCCGACTTCCAGCGCATGGCCCGTGCATACGTGGCAGGCGACACGGAATATTTCGCGCCCCTCTACGAGATCTTCGGCGGCCTGATCGGAGACGGCGTACCGGGAAGCGGGACGATCATGGATGCCGTCAACAACGGGCTCTACCAGTTTGGCGAACACAAGTGCATGTACGACGCCGAGAAGCTCGAGAAGCTGTTGACAGCGATCGGATTCTCCGAGGTTCGACGGTCGGAGTTCGATCCCGACATAGACGGCACGTGGGACGCGCGAGAGCACTTCTCGTTCTATCTCGACGCCGTCAAGTGAGGCGGGGATCGCTCCGGCGCTCCTCAGCGGGTGGAACGAGCACGCTTCGGATGCGTCGGATCTCTTCGTCGGTGAGGTCGTTGGCCAGAGGCAAGGAGATGATCCTCTGCGCCAGGTCGCGCGTCACCGCGAGGTCGCCGACCGTGTCGTAAGCGGTGAGCGGGGCCATTTCGTGCAGCGGCTGGTGATAGGCCCGTAGCTGTACCCGCCCGGCCTCGGCCGCCTCAGCGATTTCGTCGAGCCCGTGCGCTGGAAGCCAGTGCTGGAACGAACTGCCACGCCGAGGTCTCGCAGCCAAGCTGGAACTCGTAGCCGAAGTTGGTGAGATCGTCCCGAATCGCCTCGGCCCGGTCAGCGCGAGCCGAGATCACGCTGTCGAGATCGTCGAGCGCTGCGAGAGCTGTCGCGGCGTGGATCTCGCTCATCTTTGCGTTCAGCCCCGGATCGCCGTGAAGCTGACGCCGATCGTCAAGCCCAAAATGCGATTGACGGGATATCTCTGCGGCGAGGGTCGGATCGTCGGTGAACACCGCTCCGCCCTCTCCCGCTGCGAGGGGCTTCGTCGCGTGGAACGAGAACACCTCGGCGATGCCCTGACGACCAAGAGGCTGCCCCAGCTCGTCGCGCGATCCGAAGCCCGCCGCAGAGTCGACGATCAGCGGTACCCCATGGGCAATGCATATGCGCTCCCACTCCTCGCTCACTGCCCGCGGAGGCGCGCATCCGAATGTCGAACACGCCAGCACGGCGCCTACACGGCCTTCGCGCGCCCTCAGCGCCTGTGCGACCTGATCGGGATCGAGATGCCAGCTGGCCTCGCAACGTCCGCGAACACCTGCGTGAGCCCTGCCCACAGGACGGCGCTCACGGTCGCGATGTAGGTGAAGGAGGGGACGATGACCTCGCGCGCGTCCGGCGAGGCGCCGAGGGCGGCCCGCAAGGAGATCATCAGGCCCGTCGTTCCGCTGCAGACCGGCGTGCAGCAAAGGGGGCGCCCCACGTAATCCACCAGCCGCTCGCCGAGCAGCGTGACGCACGGGCCCTCGTTGGAGAACCAGTGCGCTTCGCGCGACAGCCTGAAATACGCCTCGACTCGCTCCGACGGCGGGATCTGCGGGCGCTGGAACGGGATCCACTCCATCGCCAGCATGATGAAGCACGGTCGCCGCGCGCAACGGAGGCGCTCGCTCTACAGTCCCGGCCGTGGGCTTGATCGACGTCTCGGCGGCCGGATTTGCTGCCGCCGGGGAGAACATCCAGATATTCGATCTCACGCGGATCACCTCACCCGAGCGGATCTCCCTGGGAAGCCATGTGATCGTCGACGACTTCGTGTTTATCCAGGGTGGTCAGGGGGCTCGAGATCGGCAGCCGAGTGCACATCGCCTCGTTTGCGAGCATTCTCGGCGGGGGGCAGGCGTCGATCGGAAGCTTCTCCGGCGTCGCGTCTGGGGCGCGCGTGTTCACCGGAACGGATCTTGCAGACGGCTCGGGACTGATCGGACCGAGCATTCCGCCCGAGCTTCGGGCTATCGAGCGGACGAGTACTTCGCTTGGCGAGCATGTCTTCATCGGCGCCAACGCCGTAGTCCTTCCTGGGGAGCCACCATTGGCACCGGAGCCGTGGTAGGCGCCGGGAGCGTTGTCACGGGCGACCTCTTGAGCCGTGGACGATCAACGTCGGCACGCCCTGCCGGACGATCAGGTTGCGCCCCTCCGAGAGGATTCTGGAGTACGCCCGGCGCCTGACGAGCGAGGAATCCACGTGATCAGACGGGGCGGAGCCTCCGAAATCGCGCGGCGCCTGACCGCTATCGAGTCGCGGCTCGACGATCTCGACGAGGCCTTGCGGGCCGGGCTCGTCGACGGCGCCCGGCGCGCGGAGGATGCAGCTGCGCATCTCCTCCGGATGCGGGACATCCTCCAGCTCATCTACGACCGAGAGCCGGAGTTCCGGCGAACGCCTTGCTCGACTTCGCGACACGCCCGACTACCAGCGAGCCTTCGACGAGGCCGCGCCGTTGGTGTCGGTCGTGATCCCCACCGACGATCGCGGCGACCTGCTGATGGAGCGCGCGATCCCTTCGATTCTCACACAGACCTACCCGAATTTCGAGATCATCGTCGTCGGCGACTGCGCACCCGTAGCGACAGGCGAACGCCTGGCGACGCTCGCAGACCCCCGTATCACGTATCACAACCTCACCTATCGCGGCCCTTACCCAGAGGAGCCTCGCGACCTTTGGCACGTCGCCGGAATACCCCCCCGCAACCTCGGCGTCCGGCTCGCCCGCGGCCAGTGGATCGCACCGTTGGACGATGACGATGCCTCTCCATCCCCGCCACATCGAGAGCCTGCTCGACCTCGCCAGGCGCGAGCGCGACCAGGTGTCCTACGGGCTGCTGCGCTGCCTCATGAACGACGGAAGCGAATTTCCTCTCGGGACCTTCCCCCCCGAATATGGGCACTTTGGTTGGCAGTCTGCGATCTTCCACTCCGGACTGCGCTTCTTCGAGATGGAGCTCGCCGACTCACTGTTCCTCTCGCCGGCCGATTGGTCGCTCTGCCGCCGCATGATGCGGGCGGGCGTCAGATTCGGGATGGCTGACGAGGTCGTCACCGACCACTACGAGTTCTATAACCCCGGCGCAAGGCCGGGCACGACCTGACCGTCGCAGTCAGTCGCGTTTCCGTCGGATCCACAGAGCCCCACCTGCGCGATCCACGTACCGTCGAAACCCGGGAAACGCCCGCCCGACCTCATCGAAATGGCGCTGTAACATGTATTGCGAGCCCCAGACGATCTCGAATGCGTTGTTGTAGCTGAGGAACGATCGCACGAGGTAGCTCTCGTTCCATCCCCACCCCTCCTGCACCCACCCCTCTGGGTAGTCGCCGGGAGAGGAACACGTCATGGATGTGGACGTAGACGCCTTTGGCCAGACGGGGGAAGGATCTCGTGGAAGATCCATACAACGTCTCCCCCGTCTTGACGGTGTGGGACGTGTCGATGAAGAGGACGTCTCCGTCGCCTCAGCTCGTCGAACGTTTGGAGGGGGGGTGCTTTGGATCGGCTCGACGCGAAGCTCGGATATGCCCTCCACTCCGTCCAGAAGGAACTGCCTGGGATGGGGCTCGATGCATACGAAGGTGCATCTCGTTGCCCAGCCGCTCGCGGTTGACCCTCGCGGTTACGAAGCGACGAGAAAGCCCGAGCCCACCTCGATCATCCGCGTCGGCCGCAGATGCTCGATCAGGCCGGCCAAGACCCAGTGCATCGAGCGGGGGATACTGGTCGTTGAGTGCCCAAGTAGGGGCCGTTGGATCGGCCGGCTTCTCGTGCTTGAGATCGAGCGGTTCGCCAGCGGCGAAGACCCCTCGGCAAAGCTCCAGTTGGGCATCGTCTCTCCAGTCAATGTCCGGTGTTGGCCGCGGCGAGACGGGCCAGATCTGCTCTCGGCGTCCAGCAAGCTCACGGGCGTCGTACATCGGGGAGTAGTAATGACCGCTCGCAAAGCGGACCGGCGGAGCCTCCGAGTCCTCGCGGGGACCTCTGCGCGGCCAGCAGCTCTGGGGCATGACTGGCTCCTGGGGTTGCAAGAAAGTAGCCGTTCAGGGTGCGGAACTCACCGCGCGGACCCTCGCTGAGCAGAAGCTCCCTAGTCTCGAAGCCGGCCACCAAGAGCATCCACCGATCGCGAGCCCCCGGGAACGAACCACCAGGTCTTGTCGCCTGCATAGGAATCGGGGAACGAACCTCAGGTACTCCGACCGCTCCGGGGACGCGTCGAGCATCGAGCCGAACAGCATCTCCCCTGTTCGCCCGCAGCATCGAACGGAGACTCAGCAGCATGCCGATAGGGTTGGGCTCGCGGTAGAGGACCCCGTGGCAATGAATGAAGTCAAACTGGCCATGGACACCTGGGTCGAGATCCTGCCATCCTATCTGGTGAAACTCGACACCGGTGTGATAGATCGACTCGAGGAGGCGAGCCTGATGGATGAACTCGAATGGCTCACATGCGACCACCTCGCCGGCACCCATCATCTTGAACATAAACGGGTCATAGCCGGCATTCGATCCGACATCAAGAGCACTCCGCTTGCCGCGAAGATCGGGGACATGCTCGGCCATCGATCTCCAGCGCTGATCGTTTCGCCACACGCCGGGAATCACGAGGTTCTCGGCGAGCACGAACGGGCCCTGCAGCCAGGGCTTGAGCGCATCGATCTCCTTCCGCAGCTGGCTCACGCGCTCAGGCGGGAGACGGTCGGAAAGCTCGGCTCAAAAAGCGCGGAAGCTCTGAGAGGTCCTCGGCCGCAGCCGCGCGTCCTATCTGGCTGATCTGGCGCGCGACATCCCCCCGCATGATCTTGAGAGCCGCCTCGATGGCCTCTTGGTCGGCAGGGCCGCCAGGAGCCGTCTGTTGAGCGTCGTCTGTCATCTGGCGGGAGCCATCTCAGCAGGGATCTTCCGACAGCGTCAGCGCTTCTCCGAAACGTGAACCCCAGGGGAATGCCGAACGGCGGGCGTTCGAGTGTACCCGTCACCGGCGTGACGGCGAGAGCGTAACCCAAGATCTGCTCGCGTCCATATCCGAGCTCTCGTGCCTCGCTTGGATCGCGGGTCACGAGCTGGTCGGCGGTCACCGGGTGAACGGCCGAGAACAGAGCGACCCGGTCGGGCCCGGGCTCCGAGAGGAGCCAGGCTGCCGCTGCGCCCGGGTGGGGTGCTCGGCGCGGGGGATACCGGGCCGATTGAGCGATGCCGAGCCGCCTCGATACCGTGTCTAATGACTGCCCTCCCCCTCGCCGCGTAACTGCCGAACTCATGCCACGTCACGGGTGCACCGATCCAGCGAACTGCGGCGGCCGGTTGATACGGGGTGGCGTGTGGGGGCGCAGGTATCCGTACTCAGGCGACCAGTCCCATCGATCCAGACCGGGATCCCGCCTCCGGGATCGCGGTCGAGCAATGCGCCCAGCTCCCAGCCGCGGCCCTGCGCGGGGGCGCCGAGCGAGACTCGATGTCGGCGGGCATCGAAGTCGACCGTTCTGAGAAGCCCGCGCAGCCATTTCGTCTTGACCCTGGCTGTCGGCACTTCGTGAGGATTGACCGGGAAGCGATCTAGATAGCCGAGGACGTCAATCGGCGGCGTCTCCACCTCTCCGCGCAGCGGGTCGTCCTGGCCACAGATCAGCACCGACGCCCCAGATGCACGGTGCCGACAGAGCAGCAGGGGCTTTTGAAGCGCGAATGCGACCTCCTCGATGTAGCCCAGACTGTTGTCCATTTCGTCGGAGTTCGGCGCACCGCCCTTGGGGATCGCACAGTAACCTCGCTCGCCATCCACGACGATACGCGCCGTGCCCTCGAGTGCGCGCAGATGGACGACGCCGAGGTAGCATTCCGGGTAGCAGCCGTCCGGGGCAACCAGACTTGTGTGGTGATCCACGCCCCCCTCCTCGCCGGCGATGGCGCACGAGTGGTGCCGTGCACGCGGGCATCCAGCTAGGAATAGCCGCCCACCTCGGCACACCCGCCCCCTGTCCCGGATATTCGGGGCTAGCCGTGGTTCGGAGCTTTCGCTCAACTCGCTCCGGTCGAGGCGCCACGGGCCCACCCACCGGAGCGTGAAACTTTCCGCTGGCTATCGCCTTCGTCGCCCATTGACTTGGCAGCTGACGCCATTCCACGGGGACGCCGTGAACCTGCATCCACCTTGCGAGGCCACCGATTGGATCTCCAGTGTCAAGCAGCGACGGGAGAGACACTCGGGCGATCTCGGGAACCGCAACCGAATGGGGTTCCAGATCCGGATCAGCGCCGTCGAGGAGCATGAATGGGTGTCGATGATCGCGGCCGCTGCCTGCAAGGCAGAGCATCGTGTCATTCGCGCGACTGAGCAGGCGTACGATCCGCTCGATGCTGCCGGGATCGCTCAGCAGATCGGGTAGGGCGCCGTAGGTCAGAATCGCGTGGCGAGCGCGGCAAACATCGAGTGCGTGTGCGAGTTGCTCAGCGGGCCTCGTGGCGAGCCGGGATGGGAGTCGCCGAACCGTAAAGCCGACCTCCTCGGGGTCGCGGTCGAGCGCCAGCACGAGCTCAAAGTCACGGAAGCGCTGCGAGGCGAGGAGCCCTCGGACTGTCTGCCAAGCGGGCTCAGCCTCCTTCAGGGGCGCGAGCGCTATCAGCGAGACAGCCGGTGCCCAGTGTGACTTCAGCCGCGTACTCTGAGGGCTAGGACCCATCAGGTCCGAGTGTCGCTCGGCCTGTTCGCTGTGATGGCTCCACCCCGTCTTTACTCGACCAAGTATCGGAGCGAGTAAAGCCCTCCTTGCGGTAGAGCAGAGTCTTTCCGCGGACAGGTTCTCCCTGAATTCCGCGTGCCGGCGAGGCCAAGGAAGAAGTCCCAGTCCTCGTGCCCGAAGACGATGTCCTCCGCATAGGTCAGGCCGAGTTCAAATACCTCGCGGTCAATTAGGGCGCAAGTGTCGATGAAGTTCTGACGCGTGAGCACCCAGGGGTTATAGGTCGGGGGCTCCGGGCAGTCCTCGCGATTCCCGAAGTACTGGCAGTTCTGGTAGATGAACCCAATGTGCTCCCCCGGCGCCCTGGAGTTGCTTTCACTAGAAGCTCGATCGCATCGGGCAGCAGTAGGTTGTCGGCATCGACCGGCAGCACATAGCGTCCGGTGCAGCGCTCGATTCCCGCGATTGCGGGCAGCGCTCGGCCCACTGTTCTTCTTCCATGTCGGATCACCTGAACGCCCTGCCGATCATCGAGCTCGCGCTAGGTAGAGCTTGAGTATCGGCGTCTCTGTGATCCGTCATCGTACGACGATCATCTCGATGTCGGGATAGTTCTGTTCTCTGAATCGACTGGGATGCACTCGCGCAGCCACGTGGCCATGGTTGAAGCACGGGGTGATCACCGAGACGCGCGGCTGCGCCGCGCGCCTGGTCGCGAGGCTGAAGCGCGATCGGCGGGAGCCAGCCGGGGCCACGATGCCACGCTCGTCCGACTCGGCGCCTCGCAGACAGCCGCTCGTAGAGCTCGCCGTGGCGCGAGCTGCCATCTGCTGGACGCTGAAGCGCTCGCGCGACGAGCTCGCGGCCGGCTCGCGCCGTTGCGCCGCCTCGTCCGGGCTCGCCGATCAGACGGCGCGAGCGCATCGGCGTAGGCGGCCGGACGCGTCGCGCGGGCGCGACGAGGGTGCCGCCGCCGTCGCCCATCAGCTCGACGGATTGCCCGGCAGCGTCGGGCGCGACGACGGGCACGGCCATCGACAGCGCTTCGTAGACGATGCACCGGAACGCCCTCGAACACGCTCGTCATCAGCAGGAGATCGGCGCGCGCGGTACCAGCGCCGGAGCTCGTGCGTCGGCGGCTCGAAGACGACCTGCGTCGCTCAAGCGCGTGCGTCGGCTACGCGCGACGCGCACCTCGGCCTCGAGCTCGCCGTCCGCCGATGACGTGCACGCAGAACGCAAGGCCCCGCGCGCGTCGAGCTCGCGCGCCACCTCGACCATCATCAGCGGATCCTTCTGCGCGCACGAGCCGCGCGACGATAGAGGATGTGGACGAGCGCTCGGCGTCGAAGCCCGGCGCACGGCGGCTCGACCCGCTCGGGACAGAACTCGCCGTCGGCGTCGATGCCGGTCGGGATCACGGCGACGCGCTCGCGCGGGATGCCATAGCCCACGACGGCGTCGCCGACGTGCGCGCTCGACACCGAGAACGCGTCGACGAGGTTGCCGTAGCGCGTCGTCACGTAGCGCACGTAGCCGTCGCGAGTCGGCTCCTCGACGTGCAGCTGGACGACGACCTTCGGCGGCCTCGGGCAGCCCGCGACAGATCGGGCAGCAGGTCGAAGCCGATGCGCGAGTTCATCATGTGAACAAGCTGCGATCTCGCGCGATGTCGATGAAGTCGACGATGAACTGCGGGGAAGCTCCTCGCCGTCCATGAGGTCGGGCAGCGCCCACACCTCCTCGGCGAACGGCACGACCTCGGCCAGCCGCCGGTTCGCGCGAGGGCTGCGTCGTGATCAGCGACGGCGCGAAGCGCGACGCGATCGAGCCATCGGAACCAGTCGAGCGTGCTGGTGTCCGAGCCGCCGTAGTCGATCCACGGCGCGAGATACAGAACCGCGATCCGATCGCGATGCTCACGGTCGCGACGCTGCTCTCGCCGGCCGCGCGCTCGCAGCGTGAATCCCAGAGGCAGGATCATCTTGCACGTCCAACGCGCTGCGAGCGACGCCAACCGCCTCGGCGATCTGCATCGCAGCGCCTCGCGAGCCTGCTGCCGGCAGCTCGTCCATCCCGTCCGGCTGCACTACCCATAGCCCAGGCCGCGTTACGCAGCAACTGTGCCAAAGTGGTGAAGCAGTCCGTGCGCGGACTGCACCTCGATCTCCGTCAAACCCGGCGCTACGATGCAAGCTCGACGATCCGTAGCGGGTATAGCTGATAGAAGTCGAAGGGCGCCTCATGCTCCTCCCAGACGAAAGGCACCGTCGCAATCAGGACTCCGCCGGCGACGAGGCACGCGGCGGAACTCGCGTAGCACCGCCGACGGTCGTGGGACGTGCTCCAGACACCTGGGTACAGAGCAGCGCGTCGACGGAGCCGATTCGTCAGCGGGATCGCGTCGGCTTCGCCGACCAGATCCACCTCGCCGGAATGCGGCGTGTCAGCCCGATCGAGAGTCCGGTAATCCTGCTCGCCGAACAACTCCCGGTAGGGCGAGTCGCCCGCGCCGACGTCGACGACGCGGCTCCCAGGCGGCGACCGAGAAGGCGGTCCTGGTCGGCGAGGAAGCCGGCACATCGACGCTACGCTCGAGCGGCTGCGGCCTGGACGAAGTCCTGCACCCGTCGGAGCGGCCGTGCAGCGTCGCGGCTAGGTCCGAAGGACCTCGGCCATTGCGGCGCAGCAGCGTACACGTACCGGCCTGCCCAGTCGGAGACCACGCAAAGCGCCTACAGGCTATGCGGCCTGACGCCACCGCGAGCACCGGGATGAGTAATGTTGCGCAGGCGTGAGATGCTCGCCGACGTTCGAGCCCGGATCACTGACTGCGTGGAGGATAGTTGCTGTCGCTGGGCCGTTGGCCGCCGGTGAGCACCTGCGCTGGTTGTCGGGTGGCGGCTTCCTCGGGGTCTGCACGTGGCCTGGCAGGCTCGCCGCGGAGGGGCAACCCGGGTGGTCGTCTACAGCCGCTCAATTCAATGAGTGGCTGCTGCGCGAGGACCGGTCCGAGCGACGGGCAGATCGAGCTCGCGGAAGGGGACGCTTCCCGGAGGGCCAGTGGCCTCGCCGGAGGCTGATCGAGCGCCGCCGGACGTCGTCTTCTACATGGCGGGGTCAAGCACGCCGGCGATGGCCCGCACTCGGACCCCGGCGGCTCGATCACGAGCTCGGCGGTGCCGGCTGCCGCGGTGCTGGACCTGCATCCGAGAACGACCTCGACCCGGAGGCTCGTCCTCGGCTCGTCGGGCGGCACCGTCTACGGGGCCGCGACGCAGCTGCCCACGCGCCGAGGCGTCGCCCGACCCGAGCCGATCAGCCTGCACGGTCACAACGCCCTGACCGATCGAGCGCTACGCGACGTTCTTCGCCGAGCAGCCATGGGCTCGAGCCGGCGATCGTCCGCTACTCGAACCCGTACGGGCCGGGCCAGCTGGCGCGCCGGGGGCAGGGAGTCGTGGTTGCCGCCTGGGGTCGAGGCCCTGGCGCGACGGGGAGACGATCACGGTCTACGGTGCGGAAGACGCGCGTCGCGACTTCGTCAGAGAGGACGCCATGGTGGCGACTGCGTGGCTGGGATGAACGCCGAAGGGCCGACCATTCACAACGTCGGCTCCGGGCGAATCTCACTCGCTGGGCGCTCTGCTCGAGCTCGTGCAGGAGGTCGCCGGACGCAGGGCGGACACGCGGACGATCGAGGCGCGGCCCGTGGACGCGCCCGCGACGCAACTCGATTGTTCGCTGATACGGAGCAGAGCTCGGCTGGGAGGCCGCCACTCCACTCGACGCAGGAATACGCGCCACCTGGGATTGGGCCCTCGAGCTCCCGTATGAGCGGCGAGCGTAGGCTGCCATCTGGACGCCCTTCGCCGCCGGCGTCGAGATCGCACCAGCGCAACTCTGCCGGCTGCCGCACGTCTTGAGTTCGCTCGCGGGCGAGACAGTGGGTCGAGTCGCGCACGCGCCGGAAGCGCTGCGGCGAGGATCTCCGTCGTGTGTTCACCGCCTCTTGACGACCACCGTTTCCAGACCGAACCGCAGCGCCCCGGCAACGCAACAACGGCGAAGTTCGTCCTGAACGTTGTCGATCGACCGTCAGCAAGACCTTCCGCCTCCCCCACCAGCAGTACTCGACGCTCAAGGAGCGGGTGCTGCATCCGCTGCAGCACCGAGCTACGACGAGCTGCAGGCCGTCAAGGACATCGCGTCGAGATCGCCCAGGGCGAGTTCTTCGGCATCGTCGGCCGCAACGGCAGCGGCAAGAGCACGCTGCTGAAGTGCATCGCCGGATCTACGGCGTCGACGCGCGGCCGGATCTCGATCGCCGGGCGCCTGTCGCCGTTCATCGAGCTCGGCGTCGGCTTCAACACGGACCTGACCGCGCGCGACAACGTGATCATCAACGCGATCATGCTCGGCCTCAGCCGCAAGCGAGGCGCGGGCGCGCTTCGACGACGGTGATCGCCTTCGCCGAGCTCGAGGAGTTCATCGACATGCAAGCTGAAGAACTACTCCTCCGGGATGCTCGTGCGCCTCGCCTTCTCGATCGCGATCCAGGTCGACGCCGAGATCCTGCTGATCGACGAGGTGCTGGCCGTCGGCGACGCGGGCTTCCAGCAGAAGTGCTTCGAGGAGTTCTTCCGGCTCAAGCGCGAGGGCAAGACGATCGTGTTCGTCTCCCACGACATGGACTCCGTCGAGCGCTTCTGCGACCGCGCGATGCTGATGGAGCGCGGCCGGATGATCGAGATCGGCGAGCCGCGCGCGATCGCGCGCGCCTACCACGAGCTCAACTTCGGCCAGCTCGACCCACGAGGCCCCGCGCAGGCGAGCGGCAGGCACGGCGGACGCGCGATCGTCGACGGCCTGGTTCGAGAACGCCGCCGGCGAGCGGATCGACGACGCGCGAGCCAGGAGGACGCGCTGAGCATGTGCTTCGAGGTGCGCATCGCCGAGGACCTCGACGACCCGGTGTTCGCGGCGACGCTGCGCACCGAGGTCGGGCACACGATCATCGTCGCCCGCAGCGACGAGCGACGCCGGCTCCAGCGGCACGCTTCGAGCGCCGGCGAGACCGTCGTCGTGCGCTTCGCGATCGCCCAACTGGCTGACCGCCGAGCCGCTACACGCTGACGCCGTCGGTGGCACGCGAGGGCACCGGCGCGGACGCGCTCGCGCTGCGTCGAGGACATGGCGTCGATCGTCGATCCACGGCGGCGTCCAGCGGCGGGATCCTCGAGCTTCCCGGCAGACTTCAGGATCGAGCGGCGATGAGCGCACGCGCACGGCGTCGCGCATGCCGGTCCTGGCCGTCTGCCGGCCAGCCACCGCGTCCACGGCCCGTCGGCGTCGGCGGCGACGTGCGCCGCTTCTGGTCGCTGACGTTCACGCTCGCCCGCACCGAATTCAAGCTGCGCTTCTTCGGCTCGGTGCTCGGCTACCTGTGGACGCTGGTGCGGCCGCTGCTGCTGTTCGGCGTGCTCTGGGTCGTCTTCACCAAGATCGTCCACGTGAACAACTCGAAGCAGCCGGGGACGCACTTCTACGGCGTGCAGCTGCTCGGCTCGATCATCCTCTTCACGTTCTTCGCCGAAGCGACCACGCGGCGCGTGCGCAGCCTGGTCGACCGCGAGAAGCTGCTGCGCAAGATCCGCTTCCCGCGCCTGGTGATCCCGAGTCGGTGGTGCTGCTCGCGCTCTTCAAGCTCGGCCTGAACCTGATCGTGGTGCTATCTTCGCCCTCGGCTCGGGCGTCCACCCGATGCTCGAGCTGGCTCGAGCTGCCGCTGATCGTCGGCCTGCTCGTGATGCTCTGCCGCCGGCGTCGGCATGCTGCTGTCGGTCCTGTACGTGCACTTCCGCGACATCCAGCCGATCTGGGAAGTCGCTCCGCAGATCCTCTTCTACGCCTCGCCGGTGATCATCTCGATCGAGACGGTCAGCGGCGAAGCTCGGTCACCGACGTGCGCTTCGCACTGTCTACATGCTCAACCCGCTCGGCGTGATCTTCCCGCAGTTCCGCCATGCGATGGTCACGCACGCGCACGCTCAGCGCCGGCCAGGCGCTCGGCAGCTGGGCGGCGCCTGCTGATCCCGCTGGCATCGTCGCTGGCGATCTTCGCGGTGGGCTTCTGGTTCTTCAACCGCGCGGCGCCGCGAAGATCGCGGAGAACCTGTGAGCGTGGAGGTGCCGCGAGACCGATCCAGACGAGCAGCAGCTGCAGGCCGAGATCGAGCGGCTGCGCGCGCGCGTCGACCGCGCTCGAGGCCGAGCTCGTCGAGGTCCAGGCGCGCGCCAACGCCGCCGTCGCGCAGTGGCAGGAGCGGGCCTACTGGCTCGACCGCTGGCACCTCGACCTCAACGCGCTGATGCGGCGGCCGGGGGCCGCGGAGTTCCGCGCCGCGCTGCGCGCCGTCCGCCGGTCGTGCGGCTGCGTTCAAGCGGGCCAAGCGCCGGCTGACGCAGCCGTGAGCGAGCGTCTCGGTCGTGGTCCCCGTCAAGGACGGGGAGCGCTACCTGGAGGAGCTGCTCGAGGCGCTGCGCCGCGAGGGGGTCGACGAGACGCTCGTGATCGACTCGGGCTCCGCGCGACCGCTCGCTGCGAGATCGCCCGCGTCGGCCGGCGTCGAGCTGCTCGAGATCGACCGCGGAGGAGTTCTCGCACGGGCGCACCCGCAACCTCGGCGCCGAACGGACGAGCGGCGAGCTGATCTGCTTCCTGACCCAGGACGCGACGCCCTGTCCCGGCTGGCTGGACGCCTACCGCGAGGCCTTCGCGCTGGACGAGCGGGTCGGCGCCGCCTACGGCCCGCACCTGCCGCGCGCGGACACCAGCCCGATGATCGCGCGCGAGCTGACCGAGTTCTTCGCGGCTTCGCGCCCGACGGGCCGGCCCGGTCGTGCAGCGCGCCGGCGACCCGAGCTTCCTGTCCAACGTCAACGCCTGCTACGCACGCGCCTGCTGGGAGGAGATCCGCTTCCGCGACGTCGCCTACGCCGAGGACCAGGCCTTCGGCGCGCGACATGCTCGCGGCCGGCTGGAGCAAGGTCTATCACCCCGGCGCCGCCGTGCTGCACGCCCACGACTACGGCGCCGCTGAGTTCATGCGCCGCTACTTCGACGAGTACCGCGGCCTGCGCGAGACGACCGGCCACGTCGAGCCGTTCGCGCTCGGTGCGACCGGCGGGCTATGTGCGCCGGGCCGTGGCCAGCGACCGGCGTTGGATGGCCGAGCACGGCGTGAGCGGCGCCGAGCAGGCGCGCTGGAGCGCCCGCTCGGCCGTCCACCACGGCGGCCGACGGGTCTTCTCGGCGCTCGGCTCGCGCGCCGAGCGCGTGCCAGCGCCGCTCCGCGGCGCGCTGTCGCTGGAGCGACGCGACGATGGCGTCGCGGGCGCCGAGCGGCCTGCCGTCGAGGAGGGTGCTGAGACGGCTTCACCCGTCCCCCCCAGCCGGCACGTATCCCGGAAGCTCCCGGACGAGGTCTACCACGTCGCCGCGCGCGTCTGGGCCGACGGTCCGGCGCCGCTGCTCGACCCCGTGCCGGGCATGGCAGAGCGCGAGCGTCTGCGGCTGGCGATGGTGATCCCGACGTTCACCCGCGGCAGCGGCGGCCACAACACGCTGTTTCAGATCTTCACCCGGCTCGAGCGGCGCGGCCATGCCTGCAGCGTGTGGCTGGTCGACTACTACGGCTATGCACGCGTCTGTCTGGCCGGCGGTTCTGCGCCAGGAAATCCGCGAGTACTTCGCGCCGTTCGAGGGACCGGTCTACAAGGGCTTCGACCAGTGGCAGGGAGCCGACGTGGCGATCGCGACCGGCTGGCAGACCGTCCATGCGATGCTCGAGCTCGACCAGTGCCGTGCGCGAGCCTACGTCGTCAACGACCACGAGCCGGAGTTCTATCCCGCCTCGGCCGAGCACATGCTGAGCGCCGAAACCTACCGCCTACGGGCTGCACTGCATCGCCGCGAGCCCCTGGCTGCGCGACCGCTGGTCGAGCGCTACGACGCGACCGCCGAGGCCTTCCAGCTCGGCGTCGAGCACGACGATCTACAAACCCCGGCCCGTCGAGCGCCGCCGCGACACCGTCGTCTACTACGCCCGGTACGCCACGCCGCGTCGCGGCGTACCGATCGGCCTGATGGCCCTGGCCGAGCTCAAGCGCCGGCGGCCCGACGTGCGGATCGTGCTGTTCGGCGACCGACGAGGTGCTCGACGCGTCCTTCGCCTACGAGCACGTCGACGTGCTCAACCCCACGCAGCTCTCCTGGCTCTACTCCGAAGCCACCGTCGGCCTGTGCCTGTCGCTGACGAACTTCTCGCTGATGCCCAAGGAGATGCTCGCCTGCGGCCTGCCCTGCGTCGAGCTCGCGGGCATCAGCGCCGAGTCGATCTTCGGCTCCGACGGCCCGCTGGAGCTGGCCCCGCTCGACTCCAACAGGATCGCCGACGCGCATGCAGCGGCTGCTCGAGGATCGCCAGGAGTGGGACCGTCGCTCGCGCGAGGGCATCGAGTTCGTCGCCTCCCACACCTGGGACCAGGCGACCGACGAAGTCGAAGCCGGCCTGCGCCACGCCCTACGCGAACGGGAAGGCGCCGCCGTCGGGCAGGGAAGCGGGCCGTGACGGTCTCGATCGTGATCCCCGTCAAGGACGGGGGCGAGGACCTGGCGCGCTGCCTGCGGGCGATCTCCGAGCAGCGCCTGGAGGACGGCGAGACGATCGAGCTGGTGGTCGTCGACTCGGGATCGACCGACGGCAGCGTGGAGCTGGCCCGCAGCCACGGCGCGATCGTGCGGGAGATCCCACCCGAGAGCTTCAACCACGGCGCCTCCCGGAACCTCGGGCAGGTCTCTGCAGCGGCGAGCTGCTCGTCTTCATCAGCCAGGACGCCACGCCGATCGGCGAGCGTTGGCTGCAGGCGCTCACGCAACCGCTGCGCAGCGACCCGGAGGTCGGCGGCGTCTATGGGCGCCAGGTCGCCAACGACGAGGCGACGCCGCCGGAGCGCTACTTCCTGGACTTCCTCTACGGTCCGCGGCCGCGCCGCCAGCGCGCCCGCAGCGTCGGGGAGCTCTCGATGGAGACCACCCTGTTCTCGAACGCCAACGGGGCGATGCGACGCTCGCTGTGGGAACGCTTCCCCTTCGTCGAGGACATCATCATGAGCGAGGACCAGGACTGGAGCCGCCGCGTGCTGCTCGACGGCTGGTGCATCGTCTACGAGCCGCAGGCCGCCGTGCGCCACTCCCACGCCTACACCATCTCCTCGGCGTTCCGACGGTTCTTCGACTCCGGGGCCTCCGCCGACCGCGCCTACCTGGCCGGGGAGCGCGAGTCCTCCCGGGTGCTGCGGGCGGCCGCGCTGCGCTACGCACGCGGCGAGCTGGGCTGGCTGGTGCGCACCGGGCAGGCCCGCTGGATCCCCTACACGGGCGTCTACGAGCTCGCGAAGCTCAGCGGACTGGTGCTGGGTGCGCGGCACGAGCACCTTCCGCTCTCTCTCAAGCGCCGCCTGAGCGCGCTGCCCGCCTACTGGGACGGCGTCTCGGGGGCGCAGCCGGAGCGGCCAGCCGGCCCCCAGGATCGCCGGGCGGTCCGGTAGGCTGGGGCCCCCGGGCAACCGGCTGCGCAACTTCGCCTGCGCAGAACCGTTGAAGTCGCTGACGGCCCATCACGGGAGCCGCCGGCGACCGGCGTCGTCGATGAGAAGCCAGCCATGTCAGTCACAACCGAGTCGAGCGCACCGCTCCTAGATCCAGCCCAGACCTCGCAGCGCGAGCTGCGCCTGTCGGTCGTGATCCCGTGCCTGAACGAGGCGGAGAACATCGAGCACTGCGTCGTTCGCTCCCGCGAGGTGCTCGCCGACTCCAGGATCGACGGCGAGGTGATCGTCGTCGACAACAACTCGACCGACGGCAGCGGCGAGATCGCCTCCCGCTCGGGCGCGATCGTGATCCGTGAGCGCCGCCCCGGCTACGGCGCGGCCTACCTGGCGGGGCTGGAGGCTGCCAGGGGCGAGTACATCGTGATGCTCGACGCCGATCTGACCTACGACTTCGAGGAGATCCCGCGGTTCCTCAAGGAGATGGAGAAGGGCGCGGAGATGGTGATCGGCGACCGTATGGACAACATCAAGCCTGGTGCGATGCCGTGGCTGCACCGCTACGTGGGCAACCCGTTGCTGACGGGCATTCTGAACCTGTTCTTCAGCACGGGCGTCACCGATGCCCACTGCGGCATGCGCGCGGTGCGCCGCGAGGTGCTCGAGCGCCTCGACCTGCGCACCACCGGGATGGAGTTCGCCTCGGAGATGGTGATCCGCGCCTCCAAGGAGAACCTGCGGATCGCCCAGATCCCGATCGAGTACCACCCCCGCGGCGGCGAGAGCAAGCTCTCCTCCTTCCGCGACGGGTGGAGGCACCTGCGCTTCCTGCTGGTGCACAGCCCGACCTACCTGTTCATCGTCCCGGGCCTTGCGATCGTGACGCTTGGCGTAGTGGCCGACGGTCTGGTCATCAGCGGCGTCAGCTTCTTCAACCGCGGCTGGGGGGTCCACACGCTGATCGCCGGCGCCCTGCTCGCGATCGTGGGCACCCAGGTGCTCGCGCTGGGGCTCTGCGCGCACGCCTATGGCACCTACTTCATGGGCGAGAAGGACCCGTGGTTCGATCGCATGCGCGCCCGCTTCAGGCTGGAGCACGGCCTGCTGCTTGGCGGGGGGGTGGCGCTGGTCGGCATCGTGTGCGTCGGGGTGATCCTGATCGACTGGATCAACTCCGGCTTCGGCGCGCTGGGACAGGAAAAGCTCGCGGTCGTCGGGGCGACCCTGATCATCATCGGCATCCAGATCTTCTTCTCCTCATTCCTGCTCTCGATACTCGGGTTGCGCCGACGCGACTCCAGCGCCCCGCTCGGCGAGCGGGCCACCACATCAGCAGGACCAGCGAGGGGCCAATAGGTCGCGTGTGTGCGCGCGCGTGTCGCGATAGCAGCGTCGCTGCTCGTAGCCTTCGCGGGCTTGGCGATCGCCCTCACCACGCAGCGCCCTGAGCGCACCGGCGTCAACGGCATCCCTCCGGCCACCTACGTCGAGTCGCTGCGCCACGGTGAGGTCGCCTGCCAGCCCGCGACGATTCCGGCGGGGACGACGGCGATCGGAGTCACAGTCGGGACCTACGGCGTGCCCGGCCCCCCGGTCAGCGTGTCGCTTCCAGATGCCCCGGGCCTGGGCGGCCACGCCTCCGGCGGTTACGCGGGCGGCGAACTTCACCTCCCGGTCGGACCGGTGCGCAGGGAAGTCGCCTCGAGCGTGTGCATCCGTAACGAAGGCGCCGGCCGGCTCGCCCTGGCGGGGGCGAGGGGCGCCCCGGGCGCCTCGACGCTCGATGGGCGCGGCTCGCCGGCCGTGCTGCAGATGGCCTACCTCCGGGGCTCCGCCAGCGCCTTTGGCCTCGCGCCGCTTGTCGCCCGTCGCATCGGCCTGCTCGACTTCGGCGGCACGGGCAGCTGGCTGCTGTGGGCCGTGGTGCTGCTGATGGTCTTGGCGAGCGCGGGCGCGATCGCGCTGATCGTCCGGGAGCTGGGGGATGAGAAGCGGTGAGCGTCCGCCCCGCGACGCCGGCGGCGTCGGCCGCGGAGCGCCGGCCCGTGCCGCGACGCGGGCTGCTGCGCCGCGGCCTCGCGGGTCTGGTGGGCGCATCGCGACGCCTGCCCACGCCGGCGTTGATCTGCGCCGCGGTGGCGCTGGCGAACGCGGTCACCTTCTCGCTGATCGTGCCGCCGTTCCAGGTGCCCGACGAGCCTGAGCACTACTCGTACACCGAGTACATCGCCCAGACGGGCCGGCTTCCGCACGCGCCGCCTCCCGCGACGGAGTTCTCACCGCAGGAGCAGGCCGCGCTGGACGGGCTGTACTTCTCGATGCTGCTCGGCGGCAGCGACTTCGGAAGGCCGGTGTGGAGTGCCGCTGAAGCAGCCCACGTACGGAGCCTGCTCGCCGCCTCGCCCTCGCGGCGCGGACAGGGAGGGGTCACGGGCGAGTCGGACAACCCACCGCTCTACTACGCCGCGGCGGTCGTGCCCTACGAGATCGCCTCCGGAGGCTCGTTCTTCGACCGCCTGGAGGCGATCAGGCTGTTCTCCGCCCTGCTCAGCGCGCTGACGACGTTCTTCGTGTTCTGCTTCGTGCGGGAGGTGATACCGCAGCCGCGCTGGGCCGCGACGGTGGCGGCGCTGATGGTCGCGCTGCAACCACAGGTGGCGTTCATCGCGGGCGGCGTCAACAACGACAACCTGATGTTCACGGCGGCGGCGGCCATGTTCTGGGCCCTGGCGCGCTCGTTTCGACGCGGCCTGACTCCCCGCAGGGGCGCCGCGATCGGAGCGTGCGTCGCGATCGGGCTGCTGGCCAAGCTGACATTCATCGGGCTGTTGCCCGGCGCAGTCATCGCGGTGCTGCTTCTGTGCCTTCGGCGTGGCGATGACGGGAGCGAGCGGACCAGCGCGCGGCGTGGCGCCGCGGTCGCCGGGCTCGTCGCGGCGGTGCCCGTGGCGGCATACGTGGCGCTGAACACGACCGTATGGCACCGCTCGCTGTTCGGGGGGGCGTTGGGGGCGGCGGGCTCGGTCAGCGGCGCTCCGGCCGGGCCGAGCGGAGGGAACCTCCGGCAGCTGCTGTCGTATGTGTGGCAGTTCTACCTGCCGCGCCTGCCGGGAATGAAAGCCCAATTCGGCTTCTACCCTCTCTGGCACGTGTGGTTCCAGGGGTTCATCGGCCGCTTCGGGCTGCTCGACTATGGGTTCCCGAAATGGGTCTACTACCTGGCCCTGGGGATCTTCGCGCTACTGCTGGGGCTGGTGGTGCGGGAGCTGGCGCGCCGTCGCCGCGCGGTTGCGGCGCGGTGGCGCGAGTGGCTGGCATACGCCCTGATCGCCGGGGGCTTGCTGGCGGCGATCGCCCGCGCGGGCTTCCCCTACCACCTGCAGACACACTTCGTCTTCGAGCAGGCCCGCTACCTCTTCCCGCTGCTGGCGCTGTACGGGCTGTTCATCGCCGTCGCCCTGCGCGGTGCCGGGCGACGCTGGGGCGCTGCGCTCGCCGGCACGCTGGTCGTTGCGGCCCTGGCCCATGATCTGTTCGCGCAGTTGCTCACACTCCAGCGGTACTACACGTGAGCGCTCAGGCTGCAGCCGTCGGCTCGGGTCACCGTCCTCGCGTGCTGGTGATCTGCGCGGGGCCCGTTTCGGAGACCTTGACGGGCGTGGCGATCCGCGCCGTGGAGCTGGCGCGGGTGCTGGCCGAGCATGCCGACGTGACGATCGCCGGGACCGCCCCGTCCTCCTCCTCCTCCCACCACCTGCCGGTGGTCGAGTACGACCTGCTCGAGAGCCCGCGCCGCTCGCGGCTGGGGGAGTTGATCGAGAACGCCGACTTCATCGTCGCCCAGCCTCCCTGGCCGACGCTGGCCCGCTGGCTGGCGCGTGCGCCGGGGCGTGTGATCTACGACCTCTACGACCCGGAGCCATTCGAGATCATCGAGCTACTCCGAGATCGCCGCCGGCTGCTGCGCAGGATCGTCTACACGCTCACCACCGACCGCGTTCTCGACGGCCTGGCGCGGGCCGACCACGTGATGTGCGCCTCGGAGAAGCAGCGCGACCTGTGGCTCGGCGCGATGCTCGCCGACCGGCGCATCGGGCCCGAGCTCTACGACCGCGACCCGACGCTGCGGGGGCTGATCGACTGCGTCCCCTTCGGGCTGCCAGACGCCGCCCCGGAGGACGACGGCAGCGACCCGCTGCGGGCGCGATTCCCAGCGCTCGGCCCGCAGGACGAGGTGGTGCTGTGGAACGGCGGCATCTGGGCCTGGCTCGACGCACCCTGCGCGATCCGCGCGTTCGGGCTCCTGCGCGAACGGCGCCCGCAGGCGAAGCTGGTGTTCATGGGCGCCGCCACGCTGCCGGCGGCGCGCAGCGCTGAGCGCGAGGCGCGGGCGCTGGCGCAGCAGCTGGGGCTACTCGACAGCCAGGTCTTCTTCAACGACACCTGGGTCGCCTACGAGCAGCGGGTACCCTGGCTGCTGCGGGCGAGCTGTGTGATCTCCACGCACGCCGACCACCTGGAGACTCGCTTCGCGTTCCGCACCCGCCTGCTCGACGCGATCTGGGCGGGGCTGCCGATCGTCTGCACGGCCGGCGATGACCTCGCGGCGCTGGTGACCCGCGGCGAGCTCGGCGTGGCGGTCCCTGCGCGCGACCCCGTGGCGGTCGCGGCCGCCCTCGAACATGTCCTGGACAACGGACGCGAGCACTACCGGGCTCGCCTCGCGGCGAGCGCCGCCGAGCAGACCTGGCCGCGGGTCGCCGCGCCGCTGGTGCGCTGGGTCACCGAGCCTGGCCCCGAGGACACCCGGCCCAGGATCGTCGGCGCGCGGAGCTCGCAGCGGTTGCGCACGGCCTCTTTCGACCTGGCCCTCAGCACGCTCAGCGCGCTGGGCATCTCGCGCCGGCCCTCGCTGTGACACCGGCGCTGTCGGTCGTGGTGGTGGCCTTTCGTCAGCGCGAGCCGCTGATCGCCTGCCTGGAGGCGGTGACGCGCGCCGCGGAGGAGGTCGAGCACGCGGAATCCACGGCTGCGACCGCCGACCCGCTCCTGGCCCCGCCTGGCGCCGGGCGGCCGTCGGCAGGAAACGGTCCGCTCGTGGAGCTGGTGGTGGTCGACAACGGCGACCTCGCCGACCTGGTGAGGAGCGTCAGCCCGCAGGCGCGCGTACTCGAGCCTGGTCGCAACCTCGGCTTCGCCGGCGGCGCCCAGCTGGGCATCGAGGCCGCCCGGGGGGAATGGGTGGCGTTGGTCAACGACGACGCAACGCTCCGGCCCGACTCGCTGCTGGCGCTGCTTCGCGCGGGCCGGGCAGACGCGCGCATCGGCGCGGTCGCCGCCCAGATCCGCTTCCAGCGCGATCCGGCACGGATCAACTCGGCCGGCATCGAGGTCGACTCACTGGGCGTCGCGAGCGAGCGGCTCGCCGGGCAGCCGGCGACCGAGGCGCAGGATCCCTGCGAGGTGTTCGGTGCGAGCGCCTGCGTCGCCCTGTACCGGGCGCAGATGCTGGCGCAGGTGGGCGGACTGGATCGGCGCTTCTTCGCCTACCAGGAGGACGTGGACCTGGCGTGGCGCGCCCGTGCGGCGGGCTGGAGAGCCGTCTACGAGCCGGGCGCGATCGCCTACCACCGCGGCTCGGCCAGCACCGGCGAGGGCTCGGCCGCCAAGTACTACCTGGTCGGTCGCAACCGGGTCTGGCTGCTGGCGCGCAACGCGACCACCGGTCAGCTGCTGCGCGCCCTGCCCGGGATCCTCCTCTACGACCTCGCCTACATCATCTACGTGGCGCTCACCGACCGCACGCTGGCGCCCCTGCGCGGCCGCGCCGCCGGACTGCGCTCCTGGCGGGCCAGGCGCGCCGAGCGTAGCGGCTCGCGCAGCGAGATCGCGCTTGGCTCGGCCCGCTCGGGGTGGCTGGGGGCGCTACGCCAGCACCTGGCCTATCGCTCCTCGGCGGCGGCCAGATAGCGCGACGGCCTCAGCGCCAGGAGATCCAGCGCTCGACGGCGGTGACGGTCAGGTGCGTCGCAGGATCGCGATGAACTCGTGGTGGTTGGGCTGGAGGGCCTCGATCCGGAAGGGCAGCTGCGCGTCCTCGCGGGCGTAGCGGAGCAGCTCGGCGAACTCCGCAGGCGCCCAGACGTGGAAGTGGATCGAGTAGTCGGTCTCCTCCAGCGCCCGCACGCGAGCCTCGACATCGGCGGCCGGGACCTTGTCGACCAGCCGCGCCCATTCCTCCTGGTGGACGGGACGCGACCAGGCGGGACCCTCGTCGTGGTCGCGGATGACATGGGAGAGAGGCGTGGCCGGACGGTCGACGTCGAAGGTGCGGCGCCGATCAGGGACCGCCAGGTAGAGGATCCCCCCGGGCCGCAACACGCGGAGGTGGCTGGCCAGCGTCCCGATGGGGTCTTCGGTGTGCTCGATGAAGTGGTTGGCGATGATGAAGTCGGCCGACCCGTCGGCCTGGGTGGTGAGCTTCTCGCCGTCGTCGACCACGTCGACCTCGACGAGCTGCTCGGCGGCGAGCTCGCGGTAGTGGGCTCGGAGCGCCGGGGTGTCCATGCGGTCCACGTATCGAACCCGCGCGGCGGAGGGGATCCGGAGCGGCCTGTGGAGCGCGCCCACCTCGAGGCCCGATCCCGCGAGGTAGCGCGCGGCCAGGCGCCTGCGGTACCAGGGGAAGAGCAGGTACCGGGGAGCGCTGAGCAGCCTGCGGGCCAGGCGCAGCAGGCCGGTCTCGCGCGAGGATGCGCCCGCGGACTGTTCCGAGCTCAACGGTCCGCTCCGATCAGCGCGTTGAGCCTCGCCATGCTCGCCGTGCGCGAGCGCTGAACGCCTCTGCGCAGCCGCAACGTCTCCGGCATGCCGGCCAGCGCAGAGGCCCACGCATCCAGCCACACGCGGGGACGGCGGTCGCGCAGCGAGACGGCGAGATTGCGAAGCTGAAGGAACGCCAACTCGGGAAGGTGGCGCAGCAGCGCCGGAGCGGGGTAGTTCTTGGCGACGGTCCAGATGCCGTTGCGCCAGTTGTGGAACAGGGCGAAGTCGCTGACGCCACTGCCGAGAGTCGCGCTTCCCATGTGGTAGGCCACGGCGTCCGGCACGTAGCGGCAGGTCCAGCCGGCGAGGTTGGCCCGAAAGCACCAGTCGGTGTCCTCGCAGTTCGCGAAGAAGCGCTCGTCGAACAGGCCGACCGCCTCGAGCGCGCTGCGACGGTAGACGGCTGCGGCTCCACAGGCGCTGAACGTCTCCTGCGGGCGCTCGTACTGGCCCACGTCCCGCTGACCCTGCCCGCGCCGGTGCGCCTGGCCGCACCAGGTGAAGATGTCGCCCGCGCCGTCCAGCAGCTCACGGTTGTGGAAGTCGACCAGCTTGGCGCCGGCGACGGCGGCCTCCGGGTGGGCGTCCAGTGCGGCGACGAGGCGCTCCAGGCAGTGGGGATCGAGCTCGACGTCGTTGTTGAGCAGCGCCACGAACTCGCTGGTGCCCGCCGAGAGACACGAGTTCAGCGCCGCGGTCACGCCGCGGTTGCGCTCGTGCACGATCAGCTCCACCTCCGGCCAATGCTCGCGCAGCCATTCGACGGTGCCGTCGCTGGAGGCGTCGTCGACGACCACGACACGGAAGCCGCCGGCCGCCTGCCGGCGCAACGAGGGAAGCACCACCTCCAGGAGCTCTCGGCCGTTGTAGGTGGGGATGCCGACCGTGAGGCGGTCCAGGCCGCCCGTGCCCGCCTGATCTGAGGCGCCCGGCTCAGGCAACGCTGCGCCCCAGCATCTCGTCAAGCCGGCTGGCCGGAACGACGCGACCGCGCTGGATCCGCCTGCGCGCGGCCAGCCACTCGGGCAGCAGCCTGATCGCTCCGAGCATTCCGCTCAGGTACGCGCGCAGCATCCCGTCGCGGGCGCATTCGTAGAGGGTTTCCGACAGGCCGCGGGCGATGGCGGGGGCGTAGCGGACGAGCAGCTGACCGGGGATGTCCTTGACCATCAGCCCGATCCGGTTGCGGTGATGGAGCATCGAGTAGAACGGGCTGCGGTCGCCGCCCGTCGTCGCGCCGCCCATGTGGTAGGCCACGGCCGTCGGGAGGTACCAGCTGCGCAGGCCGGCCAGCTGCGCTCGCAGGCCCCAGTCGACATCCTCGAAATAGGCCCAGAAGGACTCGTCGAACGGACCGACCCGCGCGAAGGCCGATGCCCGGTAGAGGGCGGCCCCGGCGGTCGGGCTGAGGATCTCCTCCTCGCGCTCGTACTGTCCCTGATCGAGCTCACCGCCGCCCCGGCGGTATGCGACAAGCCGCCGCGTCAGGACATCGCCCGTGCCGTCCAGACGGGCGCGGTCGTGGTAGCTGCACAGCTTGCAGGCCAGGCTGCCCGCGTCGGGATGGCGCTCGATGCCCGCCACCATCTCCGCCAGCCAGTCGGGGGAGAGCTCCAGGTCGTTGTTGAAGAGCGCGAGGTAGTCTCCGCTCGCCGCGGCGACGCCACGGTTCAGGGCGGCGGCGACTCCCAGGTTGTGCTCGATTCGCACCACCGTGACGGCCGGCCACTCCTGCGCCAGCCAGTCGGTCGTCCCGTCGGCTGAGCCGTTGTCGACCACGATCGTCTCCTCCGCCGGGCGAGTCTGGGCCGCGAGCGTCGGCAGGATCACTTCGAGCAGCTTCCGACCGTCGTAGGTGAGCACGATCGCGCTGACCCGCGCCTGACCCCGCTCGTCCCCGGCCGGGCGACCTCCTGGCTGCGTTTGCCCCACGCCCACGTCAGGCGGGCTTGCGCAGGAAGAGGGTGATCGCAGCGCCGCGATCTCCACGGTGTTCGATCGGGGCGATCGCAGAGGTCAGCCAGGACCCCGCGCGCAGGGCGGGCCACGGGGCGACGCCACGCGAATCCCGTCGCAGCGCATAGACCCAGCCGTGGAGGTTGCAGGCCCGGCCAGAGGGATCGCTGGTCGTCCGCAGAACCGGTTCCAGGCCATGAACGGCCGCCTGCTCGATGATCGCGTCCGCACGGGCGAGGCAGACATGACGAGGCGCGTCGAGATGGGCCCAGCGAGCGCCCAGCAACCGGAACTGGATCGAATCCGGGTTCGGCACGGCGAGGGCCAGGACCCCTCCCGGCTGAAGCGCCCTGCTGGCGGCCGCGAGCACTGTCCGCGGCTCGGGTAGGTGCTCGAGCACATGCCACAGGGTCACCACGCGAGCGGGCGGGAGCTCCGCCAGCGCCTCCAGCGGCTGATCGGTTCGCACGGCCCGCACACCCAACTCGCCCTCCAGGTAGGCGCAGCAGTCTCCGTCCATCTCGATCGCGGTGACCTCGAATCCGCCGTCCTTCGCTGCCGCAGCGAAGCCTCCAGCCCCGGCCCCGATGTCGATCAGCGGACCCGTGCCCGCGATCGCACGCAGGGCCGCCACCCGCCAGGCCTCTGCCGCCAGGAGCTGCGGATCCTCGCTCCACAGCGGCCGCCCCTCGGCGTCGAACTGGTGATAGCCCGGACCGTAGTAGCGACCGGGATCCTCGAGCGTGAGACCCAGGAACACCGTCGAGCAGGTCGGGCAGCGGTAGTAGGGAAACCGCTCCTCGGTGATCCGCCTGTTGCGGTCCACCGCCAGGAACGCGAATCTGCCCTCGCAACCACACAGCGGGCAGGCCTGCTCGACCGCGGGGCCGCCGGAGCGCCCGACGGCGGGCGTGTCGATCGAGGCGGATCTCACGCGGCACCTCCGCGCGCCGCGTAGCGGGCACGAACGCCGCGCAGCTCCGCGAGCAGCTCCTCTGGGACCGTACGCAAGCCGAGGAGTATCGCAAAGTAGACGATCGTCGCCAGCGCTACAAGGACGATCGTCGGCAGCCCCGGGACGAGAGCCAGCAGTGCTGCCAGGCCGGCGGCGAGCGCCACCCGAGGGACTGCGCCCATCGGCGGCACCATCTCCGGAACGCGGCGGCGCAGAGCCAGGGGAACGAGCGCCGCGAGCCCGACCTCGGTGATCGCCGTTCCGAGCGCGGCACCGCGCGCGCCATGGGTCGCGGCGAGGGTCCCGACCAGGATGCTTCCGACGATCAGCGCGCCGACGTTGATCACCACGATCTCGCGGTTGCGCCGCAGCGACAACAGCGCCATCCCCCATACCGCGCTGACGAAGCTGCCGGCGAGCCCGATCGCCTGAATCTGCAGAACGCCCACGGAGCCGGTGAATTCGCCGCCCCCCGCGACGAAGCGGATGGCAAGGGGAGCCCCCAGGGCAAGTGCCAGTCCGAACCAGCTGCCCAGGATCAACGCCGAGACGAACACACGCGAGATCGCGTAGGCGAAGCGCTCGTGTTCGTCGATGGCCGCCCGGGCGAAGATGGGGAACACACCGGTCACCATCAGTCCCGGAATCACCACGAGCACTTCGATGATCCTGAAGGACGTGGCGAAGTAGCCCAGCTCGTGGGAGTTGGCGATCAGCGACACGAAGATCACCGACAGGCGGAAGTAGATCACTGCCGAGGCGACCGCGACCGAGAAGGGGAGCACCTGGCGGATCAGGGCCCGCCATTCGGCGCGGTCCACACGCGGCAGGAGCGGCACCTCCCCGCGGACGAGCCAGGCCATGAGGAGCAGGAACAGAAGCGCTACCGGCACCGTCAGTCCGATGAACCACAGCAGGCTGAGCCCGAGCGCGACGAACAGGATCGTCAGCATCGTCGTCAGCAGCTGGCGGCCGACTTCGGTCGAGGTCAGCAGACCGAGCCGCAGCCGGCTGACCAGCGACAGAGAGAGCGTCGACTGGATGTTCTGGAACATCAACGCGCAGCCCGCGAGAGCCACGCCGGCGACGACGACGCTTTCGTATCCGGCCAGCACGGCGAAGACCAGCGAGCCGGCGATCCCGATGATCGTCATCGCGATTCGCAGCCCGAGGAGGTTGCTCATCAGGCTGGCGCGCCCCTGCTCGTCGCGGACGGCCAGCTCCCGCACACCCAGTGCGGTGAGGCCGAGGTCCGAGAGGCCGGCGACGATCGCGGCGATCGTCATGGCCGTGACATAGGAGCCCGTGCGCTCGACGCCGAGGTGGCGGAACAGGAAGGCTGCCGCGATCGCGCCGAGCATCGCGTTGAGCCCGTATCCCGCGACCCGCACGGCGCCGCCGCGCACCGCTGCGCCGCCGGCCTCTCTGCTCGAGAGGACCGCAGCCACCTCGTCGTCGACCTGGGCCTCCGCGGCGGGCGCGGGCCCGCCGAGATGGGTGAGCTCCAGCAGCGGCGCCCCCGGGACCAGGTCCTCCTCGCGTTCGCTCACACCGTCTCCGCGACCCGAGGATCGACCGGCGCGGCGTGCGGGCCCCAGGCATAGCCGGAGAGCACGCCACGGGTCAACGCGTCGCCCTCGTGGTAGGCGAGCGTCTGGTTGTCTCCGATCAGCAGGTTGTGCTGGTCGCCCTGCCAGAAGGTGACGC
Organism: uncultured Solirubrobacteraceae bacterium; assembly: GCA_963760785.1. GTDB lineage: Bacteria > Actinomycetota > Thermoleophilia > Solirubrobacterales > Solirubrobacteraceae > Palsa-744. Next base: position 512,862 of record CAVXEL010000006.1, read on the forward strand.
TGCGGGGCCACTGCGAGCAGTCGAACATGCCGCCGTCGCGCGCGGCCACCAGCAGCTCCCGTCCGCCGGCGCGCAGCCGTGCGGTGATGCCCCGCCGCCCGCTCTCCATGCGATGGGCGGCAAGCTTGTCCCGCGGTGCGTGGGTGCATGCGGAAAGCCAGGACTCGCGGTCGACCAGCAGGCCGTTGGTGCGCAGATGGGGCGCGGGGAACGGGGCGAAGCCCACCAGCTGGCGCGCGATCGTGCCTGCCTGGTGAAGCCTTTGCAGCGCGGAGCGCGCCGTGCCGACGCGTGTGCCGGGGCTCTGGCCTGCGAGGGTGGCAAACACGCGGTGGGTGTCCTCGCGGTCGCGGAACACCCTCGCGTAGGGCCCGCCCATCCCGATTTCATAGCGCATGTGCGAGACGTGGCTGCCCCACGACGCAGTGGCCGCGACCGCCGCGACGCGCGGGTCGTCCAACGGCGCGGAGAGCAGGCCCAGCCAGCCGTCGGCGAGGATCACGCTGAACGAGTTCAACAGGGCCAGGCGACGGTGGGGCAGCTCCATCGCCGCCCGGCGATATGCGCCCAGGTCAAAGCCCTCGTCCGGGACACGGACGCAGCGTGGCTCGAGATCGGCGGCGAGCGCAACGTAGGGCTCGGCGGCCGCTGCCGAGGCGAACCCTTTGAGCACGAGCACGACCTCGTGCTCGACTCCGGACGGGTGGCGCCTGTAGGAGTCCATGAAGCGGCGAAACGCCTCGACGCCGTTGCTCTCTCGCACCAGGTGGACGGCGGCCAGGTCGGCCCTTGGCGTGGCGGGCCGACCCCCGGCCGCCGGCTTGGAACCGCTGGTCATCTCGCCGTCAGGTTATCCGCCATCCCCAACGGCGCTGCCGGCATGTCCGGCGATCGTGGCCCGGTGCCAGGCCACCGTCTCCGCGATCCCGGCCTCGAGCGAGATCGCAGGACGAAAGCCGACCTCCTCGGAGAGGCGGCCCGAGTCGCCGGCGATCAGCTCGGGGTCCCCGGCGCGGTCGGGCAGCTCGCCGGTCCCGACGCTGCCGCTTCCCGCGGCGGCTGCGATCAGGCTGACGATCTCTCGCACCGGCACCGGATGGCCAGTGGCGATGTTCACCGCCCCACTCACATCGCTGTCGAGCAGCGCCACCAGCGCCGCTCCCACATCTCGGACATGCATGAAGTCGCGGCGTTGATCCCCGGCGGTCGTGGGAACGTGGTCTCCGGCCAGCAGACCGCGGGCCACATCCGAGACGAGCCGCCCGGGCGGCTCTCCGGGCCCGTAGAGGAAGAACAGCCTCGCCCAGGCAAGCGAGAGGCCCAGCTCGGCGGCGAGCGCAGTGGCAGCCAGGTGGGCCTCGTGCTTGCAGGAGCCGTACAAGGTCGAGGGACGCAGCGGCGTGTCGCGCTCGTTCAGCAGCCCATCCCCCCAGGCGTACTCCGCGCAGGTTCCCGCGACGACGGCGCGGACCCCGCCGGCTCGGCCGAACTCCCGGAGCAGCTCCAGCGTGGCGCCGATCCAGCGCTCGTTCTCGGGCGCGCTCCAGAACCTGCCGGGCGTCGCGTACCAGGCAAGGTGGAGCAGCCGCTCGGCGGGCACGGCGGCGAGCAGACCCCGCGCGGCCCCCGGTGCGAGCAGGTCGAGCTCGTGCCATCTGACCCCGTCGCGACGCTGGCCGGGATGGCGGGCCACCGCCTCGACCTGGTAGCCCCGCGCCAGCAGCACCTCGAGCGCGTTGCGACCGACGAAGCCGCTGGCCCCCGTCAGGAGCACCCGGGTCATTGCGCGAAGTCGGGGTAGGCCGCGTCCCGACCGGAGATCGTTCGCTCGCCGGCCGGATCCGGCCAGTCGATTCCGAACGCGGGATCGTCCCAGCGCACCCCTCTGGCGGCCTCCGGCACGTGAGGATCGCCCATCTGGTAGAGCACCTCGGCCTCTTCGCTGAGGGTCTGGAACCCGTGGGCGAGCCCGCGCGGGATGTAGAACGCCCTCCCGTTCTCGGCGCTCAGCTCGACCCCGTGCCAGGCGCGGTAGGAGCGCGAGTCCGGGCGGAGGTCGATCGCGACATCGAAGATCGCCCCGCGCACGCAGCGAACCAGCTTCGACTCCCCGTGCGGCTCGGCCTGGTAGTGCATGCCCCGGAGGGTGTCCCTTCGCGCGTTGTAGGACACGTTGCACTGCACGACAGATGGATTCATCCCATGGACGCGGAACTCCTCGGCGTCGAATGCGCGGGCGAACCAGCCGCGCTCGTCGCTGAACCTCTCCAGGTCGATGACCCAGGCGCCCGGGAGCGGGGTCTCCACGAACAGCATCAGGCGTCCCCGCTCACGGCAGCAACGTCAGCTCCGGCGTCCGCGCGGCGAAGCGCCCGCCCCACTCGCCGATGAAGGCAAGCTGCTCGACGATCTCGTCCTTGAGGTTCCAGGGCAGGATCAGCACCACATCGGGGCGGTCCTCGCGGATCTGCTCGGGGGAGCGGATCGGGATGTGGCTTCCCGGCAGGAAGTGGCCCTGCTTGTGCGGGTTCAAGTCGCAGGTGTAGTCGATGAAGTCCGGGCCGATGCCGCAGTAGTTCAGCAGCGTGTTGCCCTTCGCCGGCGCCCCGTAGCCGGCGACCCGCAGGCCCCGCTGCTTGAGGTCGATCAGGAAGCTGAGGATCTGGCGCTTGTCGGCCTCGACCCGGCGGCTGTAGCCGAGGTAGGTGTCCAGCTGCTCGTACCCCGCCGCCCGCTCGCGCTCGCGCAGCTCGCGGGCGGCGTCGGTTTCGGGCTTCTCTAAGTCGTCGGCATGGGCTCCGTAGATCCGAAGCGAGCCGCCATGCGTCGGCAGCTCCTCGACGTCGAAGAGACGCAGCCCGTGCGCCTCGAAGACGCGGCTGACGGTGAGGAAGGAGAAGTAGGAGAAGTGCTCGTGGTAGATCGTGTCCCACTGGTTCTCCTCGATCAGGCGCATCAGGTGGGGGAACTCCATCGTGATGACTCCGCCGGGCTTCAGCAGGACCTTCATGCCGGCGACGAAGTCGTTCAGATCGGGGACGTGCGCCAGGACGTTGTTGCCCAGCAGCAGGTCCGCGGCGGAGTCGCGGGCCAGGGAGCATGCGGTCTGCACGCCGAAGAACTCGACCAGCGTCGGGATTCCCTTCTGGAGGGCCACCTTCGCAACGTTGGCCGCCGGCTCGATTCCCAGCACGGGAATCTGGCGCTCGTGGAAGTACTGCAACAGGTAGCCGTCGTTGGAGGCGATCTCGACCACGTGGCTGGAGGCCCCCAGGGCGAAGCGATCGGTCATCTGCTCGGTGTAGCGGCGGGCGTGATCGAGCCAGCTGGATGAGTACGAGGAGAAGTAGGCGTAGTCGGAGAAGATCCGCTCCGGGGTCTCGAACTCCTCCAGCTGCACCAGGAAGCAGCTCCCGCAGACCAGCGCCCGCAGCGGGTAGAAGGGCTCCATCGCGTTGGCGCGATCGGGCGGCAGGTAGGAGTTGGCCAGCGGCGACATGCCAAGGTCGGCGAAGATCGCCTCGACGGGAGCGGCGCAGAATCTGCAGGTGGTCTGGCTCATGTCGAGGAGGCAGCGTAGTGAAGCGCCTCGATCTGCCCGAGGGTGACGGCGCGCATGTCCTGCTCGCCGGCGAGCGCCCGGTACCAGTCGACGATGCTCTGCAGGGTCGTGGGCAGATCGACGAGCGGGCGCCAGCCGAGGTGGGCACGGGCGAGTGACGAGTCGAGCTTCAGGTAGCGGGCCTCGTGTGGATGGGGCCCGTCGTCGACCTCCCAGCCGACGCCCCCGGGCCAGAGCTCGGCGAGACGCTCCACGATCCAGCCGACCGGCCTTGCGTCCTGCTCTGCGGGGCCGAAGTTGATGCCCGGCTCGAGCGCGGCCGACTCCCAGAGGCGCTGGGCGAGCACCAGGTACCCGCTGAGCGGGCTGAGCACGTGCTGCCAGGGGCGGATCGAGTTTGGGTTGCGGATGCGGGCGCGCTCGCCCGCAAGGGCGGCGCGCATGATGTCCGGCACGAGCCTGTCCTCGCCCCAGTCCCCGCCGCCGATCACGTTCCCGGCGCGCGCCGAGGCCAGCCTGGTCCCGTCGGGATCGGCGAAGAACGAGCGGCGGAACGCGGCTGCGACCAGCTCGGCGCAGCCCTTGGAGCTCGAGTACGGGTCGTGGCCGCCCATCGGCTCGTTCTCGCGGTAGCCCCACTCCCACTCGCGGTTCTCGTAGCACTTGTCCGAGGTCACGTTGACCACGACACGCACCCCGGGGCCGCGCGTGCGAACCGCGTCGAGCAGGTTGACGGTGCCCATCACGTTGGTCGCGTAGGTCTCCTGCGGCTCGGCGAACGAGCGCCTGACCAGCGACTGGGCGGCCATGTGGATCACGACCTCCGGCTCGGCCTCGCCGAGCGCCGTGGCAATCGCGTCGTGGTCGCGGATGTCGCCCTGGATGGTGCTCATGCCCTCCCCGACGCGGGCAAGCTCGTAAAGCGAGGGATTGGTCGGGACGTCCAGCGAGAAGCCCGTGACGCTTGCGCCCAGCGACTGCAGCCACAGAGACAGCCAGGCGCCCTTGAACCCGGTGTGTCCGGTCAAAAGGACGCGGCGCCCCTGCCAGAAGCCCCCGTCGACGGCGCTCAGCGGCGCCCGCTCTGACCCGCTCATGCGCCGGTCAGGACCACGTCCGCCAGGGAGCCCGACCGGAGCTCCAGAGCGCCTCGAGGTGGTTGCGGTCGCGCAGCGTGTCCATCGCCTGCCAGAAGCCGTCGTGGCGGTAGCAGGCGAGCTGTCCCTCGCGTGCAAGGGTGCGCATCGGCTCCTGCTCCCAGACGGTCTGCGCTCCGTCCAGGTAGCGCCCGACCTCGGGCGAGAGCACGAAGAAGCCACCATTCGTCCAGCCGCCGTCTCCGCGGGGCTTCTCCTCGAACTGCCGCACTCGCTGGCCCTCCACGTCCAGGGCGCCGAAGCGCCCCGGGGGCTGGACGGCCGTGACCGTCGCGAGCGCCCCCTGCTCGCGGTGAAACGCGATCACGGCGCCGATGTCGACGTCCGAGACGCCGTCCCCGTAGGTGAAGCAGAACTCCTCCTCGCCGATGTACGGGAGCACCCGCTGCAGCCGCCCGCCCGTCATCGTCGCCTCCCCGGTTTCCACCAGCGTCACCCGCCATGGCTCGGTTTCCGAGCGATGCACCTCCATGTCCCCGTTGGCCAGGTCGAAGCTGACGTCGCACGTGTGCAGGTAGTAGTTGGCGAAGTACTCCTTGATCAGGTAGCCCTTGTATCCGAGGCAGATCACGAAGTCCTCGATGCCGTGGCCGGCGTAGATCTTCATGATGTGCCAGAGGATCGGTTTGCCGCCGACCTCGACCATCGGCTTGGGGCGAACGGCGGTCTCCTCGCTCAGTCGCGAGCCGAAGCCGCCTGCCAGGATCACCGCCTTCATCGGCGTTCAGGTTATTGAACGAGCCCGCCAGCGCCACGCGGCACACCTCTCGCAACTCGGGGCCGCGTGCAAGCTCATCGATGCAGAGTTTCCGAGGTGCCCAGCACCTGGCCCTGGCTCCCAAGCGCCTGGACGGCCAGGTATTCAGCTCCGCCCGGGACCGCGATGGCCGTCTCGAAACCGGTGGCGGGGACGGCCTGCAGCGCTTCGAGGCCCGAGCTGGCCTCCCCTCCCAGCAGGCGCCACGAGCTGACGCCGGTGGCGCCGTTCCAGCTCGCGCGCACCGTCGCTTCGCCGGCCGGGCTGGAGCTGACCGCGATGGCCGGCTGCGTGCCAGGCGTCGCGTCCCACGGGAAGCGGTAGGCCCGGTAGGACTGGCCCGGCCACGGGATGCGTGCGCTGAAGAGCACCTGGCCCGTGGGGGAGAATTCGGTCATGAAGGGGGCTTCTCCCCAGCCGACGAACGCATTGCCTCCGTTCAGGAACTGGTAGTTGCCCTGGCTTCCCGAGAGGATGTGCGCCGAGTAGCGATCGACCAGCGCCAACCTCTTGTGGGCCCAGTCGATCCGCTCGCGGATGACGCGCGATTCCGAGTGCACCTTGGGATTGGCGCCGTTGTCGAAGATCGTCAGTGTGTGATCGGGCTGCCACTCGACGTCGTGCTGCCATGCCGTTCCGGTGCCCGGACCCATCGTGAAGCTCGAATGGCGGCCTCCCAGGCGCCACAGCACCGCCCCCGTGATGTGGTCGACCTCGTAGGCCGCCCAGGTGGCGCGCGAGGAGACCAGGAGGTTCCCGTCCCCCCAGGGGTCGACCGAGATCGAGTTGACGTGGAAGTAGTCCCAGGCCCAGCTGACGTAGCGAGGGATCGTCGCGTTCGATTCCTCGAAGCCCACGTGCCCGTCGGCGTGCCACTCGAACATCACCAACCCCGTGGGGACGTCGATCTCCTGCACGATCGCGTCCTGGAGGATTCCGTCCTTTTTTCCGCCGACCGAGGAGAGGTCGGCCGATACGACCGAGTAGGCGGTGAGGAAGGCCGAGCCCTGCGGGGTCAGGTCGAATTCGTGCAGGTCTGCCTGGTAGCCGTTGCCGGCTCTGACGGTGGCGATCGGCCGGTAGGCGGAGTCGACGATCTCATCGGTGCCCAAGCCGATCCCCAGGTTCCACGCCACCCTGCCCTGCCACCAGGTCAGCACGGGCCGGCCACGATAGCTCTGCACCCGGAGGTTGTTCGCCTCCTCGCCGCTGGGCGACGGGTGGAACCAGACCAGCCCGCCGGCGCTGTTGACGATCATCGCCCCCGACTGGCCGTAGCCGTGGGTCGGGGTGAGAAAGACATCCCCGCTCGATTCCCCGGCGTCGGCCGTGACGTCCACGACGGGCGGCACGAGCCTCGGCTGTGAGGCGAACGTCTGATCCAGGCCCGCGTGGCGCAGTTCGAGCGGCTTTCCGGTGAGCACGGGGTAGTTGGAGAGCCTCGCCACCGAGAACGAGCTGCGTACGGTGCGGGCGTGGCCTCGCGCTCCCACGACGGCGGTGACCCTGACTCGCTCCCCTTGCGAGAACGGACGTCCCAGCAGCAGGCTCGCACCCGGAGCGCTCACGTACGCCTTCAGGTGCCCGGTGTGCCGGCCTGAGCGCGACCCGACAACAGAGACGTCCCTGATCTCTCTCGCGGGCACTCCGAGGAAGCTGATCTGGCTGTAGGGGGAGGCGTCGGGCGTGCCGTTCAGAGGCGAGAGGGCGACCTGGACACCCCAGGCCGGCGCCGCGGCCGAGCACAGCGCAGCGAGCGTTGCGGGCGCCAGCAGACCGGCGAGCCTCCACCTGAGCCTGCCCGTCGCCACCTGCATCCACTCTCCGCTCTGGTCTCGCCGGCGGCCGAGGACCGCCGAACCTCATTACAGATACTCCCCTCAACACGCGAGCACCAAGCCGATCGCGCCGGTGCTCGAAGGGATCGGTAAGAATTCGACGGTCCCCACCCGGATGCCTCCGGCTGCGCGCCGCGGGTCAGCGCTCCAGCACCGTGGTGATGCGCGATGCACCCGCCGCATACGGGTAGTCGGCCTCCTGTTCGCACACGACGCGAAACTGGTAGCTGGCAGGACCGGCGAACCTGAACCTGTAGCTCGACCGGTAGGCGCCCCGAGAGTCGCTCCGGATCACATGGAACTCGATCCAGGCGCCACGGCCGGAGCGCGCCTCCAGGATCAGCGCCTTGCCGCCACGGGGGATCGGTCCGGCCAGCAGTCGGCCTCGGAAGCGGATCGTGCTCCCGGCCCGGGCCGTCCTCGGCGCGATCGTCAGCGAGACAGGCGCCTGCACCGAGAGCTGCAGCGTCCTCGCCGCGGCGGGGCGGGCGTCGCCCAGGTGGGCGTCGTAATAGAGGTCCACCGACCGCGAGGACAGCCCGGCGGGAAGCGTGAGCCGAAAGTGGCCGTCGGCGTCCGTCGTCGGTCCCCTCATCGCCACCGCCGCCGCACCGATGCACGGATGCGGTCGCTGAGACGCCGATCTGGGCGCCGGCGATCGGTGCGTCCCCGACGCCCGTGAGACGCCCGACGATCGTCTCCCGCCGGCCGTAGGGGACCGTCAGGCGAGTGCTCGAGGTGCCCTGCCAGCGAGCCGACATGAGGGCGATGACCGACGCCCCCACGCCGTTCGGCGCGCCGGGCGTCGCTGCACCGGGCGTGCCACCCCCACCCCCGATGCCCCCTGGTGAGCCGGGCGTAACGGGATTGTCGATGGTGACAGTGCGGTCGAGCACCGGCGCGCCGTTGCCGGCTGCGTCGAGCGCCGTGACCACGAGGTGGTGCGGTCCGTTCGCCAGGCCCGACGTGTCAAGCCCGACATCGGCGCTGACCGAGGACGGGCAAGGCTGCAGGTAGAGGAACGCCGGCAGTCCGTCGCTCGTCTGCCCGACATTGCGGCAGCGGCCGCCGTTTTCGTCGATGACCGCGGTCTTGACGACGTGGCCGTCCACGCTGAAGATGGCCGCATAGACACCCGAGCCTGCGTCAGCCGCGTCGAATGTCAGGTCACTCGTCCCCGAGATCGAAGGGGCGACGGCGAGTTCGCCGCCTACGGCGCTCACGCTCGGCCCGACCGTCTGTTCGAGGGTCAGGTCCGCGGCGTAGAGGTAGATGGCGGCGGCGTAGTTGTTGGGGTCGCCTTGGCCGGTGGGGCATTCGTCATTCGGCATGCCGCCACCGCACGAGGCACGCACGTAGAAGCGCGGGCTCCGAGACTCGCTGGGAAAGCACTGACGTACGCTGCTGAGCGCGGCTGTCCGATTTCACCCGGTGCGCTTGCGAGCGGCAGCCCGTTGAATACGCATTCGATCGATGACGGCGTGTTCGGTTGGGGCCGCCTAGCCAAAACTGGTACGAGGCGTTCAGGCCGCTCCCGCCGTCGAAGCATCTCCGGCCCGCCAAAGCGTCGCATCCAGCGAGCGTCTCACCAGCCGGGGCCGCGAACGCCCAGGTCGCGACATCAGTGTTCGCCGTCCGTGTCGTCTGGTCCCCGAGCGCGGCGAGAAGCGCGCCGCCCGGTTCTTCGCATGTGTTCTTCGTGTAGCGTCGTAGGTGCGCCGAGCATCGACCCGCTCCACCCATCAACAGGCGCCGCCGCCCCGGAAGGCGTGCGGCATGAATAGACATGGTATTGGCCGGCGCTGGCTGCGGCTGGGATCGCGCCCACCAGGAGCGCGCCGGCCAGAGCGGCCTTCAGGGTTGTAGTTCTCATCTCGTCCTTAAGTCGATCTGGATGGCTTCTTGCCACCCCTCCCAATAATTCCAATATGCGGGAGGTCCGCAACCGCTGTTTCCAACTAGCCGACGATCGGTGCCGTAGATTGTCGCGCCATGCCTCGACCCAACCTCGAGATCGCCGGCCTGGTGCAGGCGCTCCTCCGCGGCGAACTGGTCGGCGGTCAGGGCGGCCGGTTCACCACCACCGCCCCATCACCCCAGACCGCCGTCGACAGCGGGCGAGTCCCCTGGGCTTCGAGGCTGCCCCTGCCGGATGTCGTCAGCGGAGAGGCCGACCTGTTCGACGACCCGCGGGTGAGGTGGGCGATCGAGGAGCTCGGTGGCGTGCACGACGCCACGTGCGTCGAGCTCGGGCCGCTCGAGGGCGGTCACAGCTACATGCTCGAGCAGGCCGGCGCGGCCTCCGTCACCGCCGTGGAGGCCAACAACGACGCGTTCCTGAAGTGCCTGGTCACCAAGGAGCTGCTCGGGCTCCATCGCTGCTCGTTCCTCTGCGGCGACGTCGTCGAGTTCCTGTCGGCCACGCCCGACCGCTTCGACGTCTGCTGGTGCGCAGGCATCCTCTACCACATGGCCGACCCGGTCCATCTCCTGGATCTGATCTCGAAGAAGGCAGATCGCCTGTACATCTGGACCCACTACTACGACGCTGCCAAGCTCTCGGACCCGAAGGGCAGGGGTGCGCCGTTCGTGAACGGCCAGGTGAGCCGAGCGAGCCACGCCGGGTTCTCCCACACGCTTCACCGCCACCAGTACGGGCGGGCGGCGCGGCTGGGCCGGTTCTGGGGCGGCACCCGCCCGTACAGCAACTGGCTCAGCCTTCCCGACCTCCTCGGCGCGCTCGAGCACCTTGGCTGGCGGGACATCCGGACGAAGACCGAGGAGGACCACCCCCACGGTCCGGCAGTGGACCTGGTCGCCGTCCGCGGCTGAGGCCAGCGCCGACAGCGACTACGGCTCAGCCCGAGAACCGCACGGGCAGCTCTTCCAGCCCGTAGATGCCCGAGACGGTGCCGAACACGGGCTCGCCGTCAAGCTCAAGGCCGTGCAGGTGCTCGGCCAGGAAGGTCAGGCCCTCCTGCATCTCCAGGCGGGCGAGGTTCGCGCCCAGGCAGTAGTGGACGCCCGCGCCAAAGGTCAGCGGGCGGGCCCGTCCACGGTCGACGGTGATGTCGAACACGTCTGGATCCGCGCCCGCCTCGCCGGCCACGTCATCGAGGTCGCGGTTTCCGGTGAAGGCGCAGACCATCACGATCGTGTCCTGCGGGAACGTGACGTCGCGGTAGACGACCTCCTCGGTGAGGATCCTGGCGGTGAAGGGCGTGATCGGCTCGTAGCGCAGCGCCTCCTCGACGGCAGACTCCGCCAGGCCCGGGTCCTCGACCAGCGCTCTCCACTGCTCGGGGTGTTCGGCCAGCAGCCTGATCGCGTGGGCCATCTGGCTCTGGGTCGTGTCGACACCGCCGGCCAGGATGTTGAAGACGAGGTTGATGCACTCGACATCCGAGAGCCGGTCGGGTGGGTGGGACGGGTTTTTGGCGGCGATGAACATCGACAGGAGGTCGTCCCCCGGGTTCTCTCGGCTCGCCCGCAGCAGGCCTTCGGCGTACTCGTAGAACTCCTCGACAGCCTGCTCGATCTTGTCCTGCTCGGTCGCCATGCTGCCGGCGTCGAACTGCTTCTGGATCCAGTTGGACCAGTGGTGAAGGCGCGGCGCGTCCGCCAGCGGCGCCCCCATCACGGAGGCGATCACCTGTGAGGGATAGGGCTTGGCGAAGGCCTCTACGAAGTCGCATCGCACCACGCCGTCGGGGCCGCCGTGGCCTTCCTGCCCGTCCCGGGGACCGGAGACGGCGTCGCTCAGCAGGCCTTCCAGGAACGTGCGCATCCTCGGCCTGTAGCGCTCGACCGCCCGCGGCGACAGGGCCGGATTGACCAGCCCTCGCAGACGCGAGTGGTCGGGTCCGTTGACGTGCAGGATGTTGCGCTTCATCTGCTCGTACAGGGGACCCTCGCTGACGCCGAAGATCTCCGCGATCTTCATGCCCGGGAAGATCGCTGAGCGGGTGCGCAGGAAGAACTCCCCTGCCTCGCGATCCAGGACCATGAAGCCGAAGGGCGCCTGGGCCAGCCAGCCGGCCTCCCGTACCCGGGCCATCGCCTCGTGGAAGCGCTCACCACGCAGCGACTCGTCGGTGTAGTCGAACACGGGGAGCTCCAGCTCGCTGACCAGCGCCATGGCGGAGCGGTTACTTCTTCTTGGGGCTGATGGCCTGCTTGAGGCCGGCGCCCGGCGAGAACTTGGGCGCCTTGGAGGCTTTGATCTTCACGCGCTCGCCCGTGCGCGGGTTGACGCCCTGACGAGCAGCCCGTTTGACGACGGAGAACTTGCCGAAGCCCGTGATGCTGACCTCCTCGCCTTTCTTGAGCGACTTCGTCACCGTGCCGAGAAGCGACTCGATCGCGCGGGCCGAGTCGGCCTTGCTCAGGCCGCTGTCGGAGGCGACCGCGTCGATCAGCTGGGTCTTGTTCATCTAGGGCTTTCCTTTCGGCTTGTTGTCATTGGGGACGGGCAGGCTACCGCGCCAGCTTCTTGCCCGGGTTCAGGAGGCCCTTGGGGTCGAACGCCCGCTTGACGGCCTCGTGGAGCTCCAGCGCCCGCTCGCCCCACTGGAGCGCCAGGCGCCCTCGCTTGAGCAGGCCGACGCCGTGCTCTCCCGCGATCGAGCCGCCCAGCCGGGCGACCACGGCGAACAGCTCCTCGCTGACCTCCTCCGCCGCGTCCAGCTCCCGCTCGGAGGACGGATCGACAAGCACCGTCGCGTGGACATTGCCCTCACCGCCGTGCCCCCAGGCGCACGAGCGCAGGTCATGGGACCGAGCGATCTCGGCGAAGCGGACCAGCCCGTCCTCGAGACGCTCCACCGGCAGCACCACGTCCGCGCTCACCTTCGCGCCCCGCACCCCCGTCACGGCGGGGTTGATCCCGTCCCGCCACCGCCAAAGCGCCTGGCCCTCGATCGGCTCCTGGGCCGAAAGGGCGGCGTCGCCCAGCAGCTCCAGCAGCTCTCCCCGCTGGGCCTCGGCGTCTGCAGGCGTCCCGTCCAGCTCCACGATCAGCGCGAAGCCGGCCCCCGGCGGCACTCCCCTCGGAGCGCCCGCCGGGCCATCGCGGCCCGTCTCCCGCGAGGGCGGGTAGGCGGCACGCCACGATCTCGAGCGTCTCCCCGTCGGCGAAATCCAGCACCGACGGGCGCAGGCCGCCTGCGAAGAGCTCCAGGATCGCCGCGCAGCCCTCGTGACGGTCGCGCAGGAACACGACCACCGGTATCGCGGCCTCCGGCGCCGGCAGCAGCTTCAGCCTGACGGCCGTCACGATGCCCAGCGTCCCCTCCGAGCCGATCATCACGTCCTTCAGGTCGTAGCCCGCAACGTCCTTGCGGATCCAGCCACCCATGCTCACCAGCTCACCGGGGGCGAGCACGACCTCCAGACCCGTGACCCATGCCCCCGTCACGCCGTACTTCAGCGCGTGCGGCCCTCCCGCGTTGGTCGCCACGTTGCCGCCGATCTGCGACTGCTCCGAGGCCCCCGGGTCGGGCCCGAACATCAGCCCGTTCTCGCGCGCCAGGCGCTGCACGTGCCTGGTCGTGACCCCCGCCTCGGCCAGCATCCTCCACAGCCCCGGCTCGAGCTCCCGGACCCCGCGCAGGCGCTCCAGCGAGCAGACGACGCCGCCGTCGATGGGAACGGCGCCGCCCACCAGGCCGGTTCCCCCGCCCCGCGGCACGATCGGGACGTCGTGCTCGTAGCACCAGCGCACCACCGCCGCGACCTCCTCGGAGCTCGACGGCATCGCCACCGCGTCGGCCCGCCCTTGCAGGCCGCGGCGCCCGCTCGCGTCGCTGTTGTAGGGCGATCCGGCGCCCGGCTCGAGCACGTGCTCCGCGCCCACCAGCCGACTGAGCTCACGGCCGATCACGAAGCGAGGCTACCGCGACGGGTAGGATTCAGGCCTATGGCGGTCAGCGCGAAGCCCACCACGCCGGCCACCGAGCCGACCTTCAGGACCCTCTCCGGCGAGGCCGTCGATGAGCTCTACACGCCGGCCGACCTGCCCGAGGGGATCGGCGCAGAGAACGACCCGATCGGCCGCCCCGGCGCCTACCCGTACACCCGCGGGATCCACCAGTCGATGTACCGCGGGCGGCTGTGGACGATGCGCCAGTTCGCCGGCTTCGGCACGAGCGAGGAGACCAACGAGCGCTTCCACTACCTGCTCGAGCACGGGCAGACAGGGCTCTCCACGGCGTTCGACATGCCCTCGCTGATGGGCCACGACTCCGACCACGCCCGCTCGCTGGGCGAGGTCGGGCGCGAGGGCGTCGCGGTCGACACCCTCGACGACATGCAGACGCTCTTCTCGGGGATCGACCTGGGCGAGGTCTCCGTGTCGATGACCATCAACGCCCCAGCCGCGATCATGCTGGCCTTCTACGTCGCCGCGGCCGAGTCCGACCCCGTCCATCCGACCCCGCCTGAGCGCCTGTCGGGGACGATCCAGGCCGACATCCTCAAGGAGTACATCGCCCAGAAGGAGTGGTGCTTCCCGATCGATCCGGCCATGCGCCTCTGCGGCGACATGATCGAGTGGTGCACCCTCAACATGCCTCGCTGGCACCCGATCTCGATCTCCGGCTACCACATCCGGGAGGCCGGCTCGACCGCCCAGCAGGAGCTGGCCTTCACGTTGAAGGACGGCCTCACCTACGTCGAGCAGGCGGTCCAGCGCGGGCTCGACGTCGATGACTTCGCCCCGCGGCTGTCGTTCTTCTTCAACGCCCAGATCGACTTCTTCGAGGAGATCGCCAAGTACCGCGCCGCGCGGAGGATCTGGGCCCGGGAGATGCGCGAGACGTTCGGCGCGAGGGACCCGCGCTCCTGGCAGATGCGCTTCCACTCGCAGACCGCCGGCGTCAGCCTCACCGCCCAGCAGCCTCTCAACAACATCGTCCGTACCGCCATCGAGGCGCTCGCCGCCGTGATGGGCGGCACGCAGTCTCTGCACACCAACTCCTACGACGAGGCGCTCGCACTGCCGACCGAGCAGGCCGTCACGATCGCGCTTCGCACGCAGCAGATGATCGCCCACGAGACGGGCGTCACGAACACGGTCGACCCGCTGGGCGGCTCGTACTTCGTCGAGGCCATGACCGACCGGATGGAGCAGAGCGCCTACGAGTACTTCCGCAAGATCGACGAGCTCGGCGGGATGGTCGACGCGGTCAAGCTCAACTACCCGCAGCGGGAGATCGCCGACGCGGCCTTCGGGCTGCAGCAGGAGATCGACTCCGGCGAGCGGATCGTCGTCGGCGTCAACAGCTTCACAGCCGGCGAGCAGGAGCCGATCCCGACGCTCCGGGTCGACCCCGCCCTGGAGCGCAAGCAGATCGACCGGCTGCAGGTCCGCGCGGGCCCGGCGGGACGGCGCCGAGGTCGAGCGGACGCTGGCGGAGCTCCGCGAGCAGGCGGCCCGGCCCGAGCGCAACCTGATGGATCCGCTGCTGGCCTGCGCGCGGGCGCACGCCAGCGAGGGCGAGATCGTGGAGTCGCTGCAGCAGGTCTTCGGCGACTACGCCGAGACCCCCGTCTTCTGAGGGGGGCCGATCCGTTCGCAACTATGTGGGACACGCCGTGTCCAGACGCATGAGGCCACCTCACATCCCCGACCGAATCGGCCCTCGCGAGGAGCAGACTTGAGCAACGCGCTCCCGGCGCATCGCGCCACTCGCATCGAGCCCGCTTCGGCGCCGACCACCCCGAGCGCAGGACGTTGAGCTTGCGGACGCTGCGCAGGAGCTGGCACGCGCCCGGGCGACGCCACCCCAGGATGCTGCTGGGCGGCGCGCTGCTCGTGGTGCTCACATGCGCCATGACGCTGACACTCGCCTCACGGCGGATCGCGGCCGAGCAGGCGGCGTTCTCCCTGCCGGCGGCGGGGCGCTGCGTCCCGATCACCCTGAACCAGTCGGCGGTGCTGCCCGGGACCAGCCTCGCCGTGACGCCACTGCCCGGCTCCTACGACGCGCTGCCCCGGACCCAGATCAGCCTGCTCGGCGCCCCCTCCTCGGCGATCGGCAAGGTCGTGGTGAGAGGCTCGAGCAGCGGACGCCACGCGGGCCGGCTGCGCGCCTACTCACAGGGCGACGGCGCCAGCTTCGTCCCCAGGAGCCCGTTCCGCTCGGGCGAGACGGTGACGGTGCGCGGGATCGTCTCCCTCGACCATCGTGCACAGCGATTCAGCTTCCAGTTCGTGATCGCCAGCGAAGACGCCCTGCCGCACCCGGCCGTCGCGCGGCCGCCGGGCGATTACAACCAGACGATGCACTTCCACTCGCGGCCGGATCTCGAACCGCCCGCCGTCGTGGTCGACGCGCACTCCTCGGACACGTCCCCCGGCTACGTGTTCACCGCGCCCTACAAAGGACCCGGGCGGGCTGGGCCGATGATCTTCGACGAAGCAGGCAACCTCGTGTGGTTCAGCCCGTTGTCCCCCGAAACAGACAGCCGCCAACCTGCAGGTCCAGAGCCTGGGGGGCAAGCCGGTCCTCACCTGGTGGCAGGGCTACGTCCCGCCGCAGGGGTTCGGGCAGGGCGAAGAGATCGTCGAGAACAGCTCCTACGAGCAGATCGGCAGGGTCCGCGTGGGCAACGGATACAGGACCGACCTTCACGACTTCCACCTCACTCCCGAGGGGACCGCGATCGCGACGGCCTTCAGCCCGATCCGCTGCGACCTCTCGGCGCTCGGCGGCCCGCGCGGCGGCGCGGTCACCGACAGCCTCTTCCAGGAAGTCGACCTGCGCACGGGGCTCGTTCGCAGGGAGTGGCACAGCGTCGACCACGTCCCGATGGGCGATTCCTACAACACGCCCGTCACACGCGAGCCCGGGATGGCCCTTCGACTTCTTCCACGTCAACTCGGTCGACCAGCTGGCGGGAGGCTCGACCCTGATCTCGGCCCGCAACACCTGGGCGCTGTACGAACTGAACTCCGAGACGGGGCAGATCCTCGAGACGATCGGCGGCAAGGCATCGACCGTCAGC
Source organism: uncultured Solirubrobacteraceae bacterium (assembly GCA_963760785.1). Classification (GTDB taxonomy): domain Bacteria; phylum Actinomycetota; class Thermoleophilia; order Solirubrobacterales; family Solirubrobacteraceae; genus Palsa-744. The sequence goes on from CAVXEL010000006.1 coordinate 529,182, forward strand.
CTCGCATCCGACGCGCACACGGCCTACCAGCACGACGCCATGGTCCTTCCGAACGGCGACGTGAGCCTGTTCGACAACGGCGGGTTGCCGATGGTCCACTCGCAGTCCAGGGGGCTGATCGAGAACATCGACGGAGGCGCCCGGACGGCGCGGGTGGTCGCCCAGTTCGAGCATCCCGGCACTGCGCTCCAGTCCGGCAGCCAGGGCAACCTGCAGCTGCTCCCCAACCGCGACATCTTCATCGGCTGGGGAGCGACGCCCTACTTCTCGGAGTTCAGCTCATCGGGCAAGCTGCTGTTCGACGCGCACCTGCACGGGTCCTACCAGGCCTATCGCGCGTACCGCTTCCCCTGGACGGGGACGCCCGCAAGCTCGCCGAAGGCGGTGGTCTCGACGGCGGGCGGGCGCCAGACCGTCTATGTCAGCTGGAACGGCGATACCCGCACGGAGCGGTGGCGGCTGCTGGCCGGCTCCTCCGCCAGGCGCCTCTCCCCCGTCGCGACGGCCCGCGCGCGCCGGCTTCGAGACCGCCATCAGCCCCAACAGGAGCGAGAGCTACCTCGCCGTGCAGGCACTCGACGGGTCGGGTGTCGTGATCGGCACCTCGGCGACGGTCCACGCCTGAGCAGCCGCGTCCCGCCCCCTCCGGGCCGGCTGGGGCGTTTGGTAGGGTCGGGTGCCCGCACGGCGGGCCGCCGGTTCGCCGACGGAGGGGGGATGGACGAGGTGACCGACAAGCCGCTGAGAAGGAGCAAGGGCCGGCCCGCTCGCGGGCAGGCGGTTCCCACCGCCACGACCGCGCAGGGCTACAGGCGGCTGCCGAGCGGCAATCACGGCCTGGACCCGGAGACGGTCAGGCTCGACCAGCGTCAGCGGCTACGCGCCGCGATGGTCGAGCTGATCGCCGCCAAGGGATACCCCGCTGTGCGCATCGCCGACCTCTCGCGGCTCGCCCACGTCTCGCCGCCGACGCTCTACAGCCTCTACGCCGACAAGGAACAGCTGTTCATCGCCACCTACGACGACATCGCCCGCCGTGCCACCGAGACGATCCTCGGCTCATACCGGCAGGACGATCGCCCCGAGCGGCGACTGCTCGCCGCGATGCGCGCCTTCGCCGAGCTCGCCGTGCGCGAACCGCAGGCGGTCTCGCTGCTCGTGCTCGGCGCCTTCGGAGCGGGGCCGACGGCACTGCGCCGCCGCCGCCGCATGCTCGAGGCGCTGGAGGGCTTCATGTACGCGAACCGCGATGGGGACGCGGCTCGGGAACCGGGCGACATGACCGTCAGGGCGCTGCTCGGTGGCATCCGCGAGGTGACCGCGACGCGACTCCGCGGCGGACGCGAGCAGGAGCTTCCCTCGCTCGCCGAGGAGCTCGAGCGATGGGCCCTGTCCTATCCGGGACGGCTGCCCGCGGGCCTGGCCGCGGCTCCGCCCGGCGCCGCGGCGCCCCGTACGGCACACGCGGGGCCCTCCGAGCGCGCACGCCGCGCCGAGGGTCGGCTGCCCAGCGGGCGCAGCGACCTGCCCCGTCGGGACATCCTCAACAGCCAGCGCGGGCGGATCGTCGACGCGACCGCCGCGATCGTCGCCGAGAAGGGCCTCGCGGCCCTGACGATCCCCGAGATCGCCAAGCGTGCCAGCGTCTCCAACGGGACGTTCTACGCGATCTACGCCACCAAGGACGATGCCTTCCTCGGCGCGCAGAAGGTCGGCATGCACCAGGCCCTGCGCGTCGCGGTCGGCGCCTACCAGGGCCGTGAGGAGGACGACTGGCCGCGAGCCGTGGCTGCGGGCATCAGGGCGCTTCTGGAGTACCTCGCTTCCGAGCCGGCGCACGCGCATCTGACGCTGGTCGACACCTTCGCTGCGAACCCTCGCGCGATCGCCACCCGCGAGGCCGCGATGGCCTCCTTCCGCGCCTACCTCGCGCCCGGGTTCGAGCTTGCGCCCGAGCACGCCCAGGTGCCGCAGGTCACCGCCGAGGCCGTCGTGGGCGGGATCTGGCAGGTGCTCCACCACTACATCGAGAAGGACGCCGCCGCGCAGCTGCCCGAGCTCGCGCCGCAACTGACCTACTTCGCACTCGCGCCGTTCCTGGGCGCCGGCCGCGCGGCCGACGTCGCCCTGGCCGGCGCCTGACGCATGACTCGACTTTGCCCGCCGCCCCCGGCTGGCCGATCTGCTCAGTGCTCGGAGCTCACGGCCGCGCCATGCAGCCCTTCGCTCGGGCGCTCACGGGCCTCCCACCACTCGTTGATCACGTCCAGCGAGCCGCCGATGATGCCCTCCTGGAAGGATTTCGAGTCGTTCAGATGCGGGAGATCCTCGACCGGGTGCTCGATGCCGAGGAACTCGCAAAGCGGCGCGAGGCCCTCGGCCGGATTCCAGATCAGCAGGCGCTCGGACGGGACGTGGTCGATGACCGCGCTGTTCCAACGCTCCATCGCCGCGATCAGGCCGACCTCGTCCTCGGCGCCATGGAACGCACCCCCCTCGTCCCAGTTGAGACGCGCCATCAACGTGATGTAACGGCTCCACAGCGGGTCGACGACCGTACGTGCTCGGGTGAGGTGGTGGAGCACCGAGTCCCCATGCCACATGCCCCAGATCGTCTTCTGCATGCTGCGCGCCCATTCCCGGCCGTCGCGAACACTGAGAAGCACCTTCGCCTCGGGGTAGCGCTCCATCAGCTCGCGGTAGTAGAAGGCCGAGGGCCAGTCGACCGTCGAGCGGGCCTCTCCGAAGATCCGCTCCCAGTCGGGCCTGCCGTCGGCGACCGCTTCCCAGAGCGGCAGCCCCGCCTCGAGGTCCATCAGGAGATCCCGCATGTGGTAGCAGGGCCCACAGTCGAGATGCTCCAACGCGAACATCTGCGTCGTGGTGGCAGTGCGGGGGAGCCCGGCGCCGATGACCTTCATTGAGCTGCTCCTTTTCTCCGGCAGCATGAGCCTGGCCAACACAGGCGCACGACACTCGGGACGCGAGGGGTGTCAATGAGCGTAATCCTCCAAGCCCGCCATCGATGCGGCCTGAAGGGAAGAGTTTTGTAAGGCCGCGAGCGCCGCGAGGGCACGTCCGGGGCGATGCCGCGGGCTCGGGGATCTCGGACGAGTCCCGCTCGGGCCGGGTACCGTCAGGACTGCTCGCGCACGTCCAGCACGACCTTCCCCGTCGCCAGGCGCTGCTCCAACGTCAGGAGCGCCGCCGCGGCGTCCTGGAACGGGAAGCGTGGGCCGACGACCGGGCGCACGATGCCCGCGTCGATCATCCGCTGGACGGCCGCGCCGATGTCGCGGTTGAGCTCGGGCTTGCCCATCACGTAGGCCCCCCACCCGGCCCCGATCACCTCGGTGTTGCGCAGCAGCAGCCGGTTCACCCTGACCTCGGGGATCGCCCCGCCGGTGAAGCCGACCACGACCAGCCGCCCGTCCTCGCGAAGTGAGCGCAGGCTGTCCAGGAACCGCTCGCCGCCGACCGGGTCGAGCACCATGTCGACGCCCCCGCCGGAGAGCTCGAGCACACGATCCTTCCAGTTCTCGTCGAGCAGCACGACCTCGTCGGCTCCCGCCGCTCGGGCGACGTCTGCCTTGGCCTCGGTTGAGACGACCGCGATCGTCTGCGCGCCGAGCCCGCGAGCGACCTGGAGCGAAGCGGTGCCGACGCCGCCGGCGGCGCCGTGGACCAGCACCGTCTCGCCCTCCTTGAGCCGCCCCCGCAGGCGCAGGCTGAAGTAGGCGGTGTGGTAGTTGAGCACCAGCCCCGCGCCCTGGGCGAAGTCGAGATCGGGTGAGAGCGGGAAGGTGAAGAACTCGGGCGCCACACACGTCTCGGCCCAGCCGCCGAGGGCGCAGAACGCCGCGACGCGGTCCCCGGGCTTCACCGCCGCGCCGTCCGGTGCGCTGCGCACGACGCCGCCGACCTCGCTGCCGGGGATGAACGGCAGCGGCGGTTTCATCTGGTACTGGCCGCGCGTCTGGAGCAGCTCCGGGAAGGAGACGCCGGCGACGTGGACGTCGACCAGCACCCCCGATCCCGGCGTCAGCATGTGGGACGGCTCGGGCTCGGGCACCTCGACCAGCCTCAGGGCGCTCTCGGGTCCGGTCTCCTCGACGATCTGGATGGCTCTCATCGTCGGGATTATGTCCGAGCTGCTCGCGCCGCGGGCGGACCCCCTCCGGGCGAGCTCCTCGCAAGCGCGCCGGCTCTGGGCGTCGGGCACCCGTCCGGGTTCGGCCGTGACCCCCGCGTCGGGCCGCCTGGCTCATAATCGCCCGAGCGCGTCTCCCGGCAACGCCGGGAGCGGACACTTCGAGGAAGGGGTCGAGGATGGCGAAGGTGCTTTGCGTGCTCTACGAGGACCCGGTGGACGGCTACCCGCCGGCCTACGCGCGGGACGGCATTCCGCGGATCGAGCGCTACCACGACGGACAGACCGCCCCCACGCCCGAGGGTCTGGGCTTCACTCCCGGCGAGCTCGTCGGCTGCGTCTCGGGGGAGCTGGGCCTGCGGGAGTACATCGAGGGCCTCGGCCACGAGTTGATCGTCACCGCCGACAAGGACGGCCCCGACTCGGTCTTCGAGCGCGAGCTGCCCGATGCGGAGGTCGTGATCTCCCAGCCCTTCTGGCCGGCCTACCTGACGGCCGAGCGAATCGCCAAGGCGCCCGAGCTGAAGCTCGCCCTGACCGCCGGCATCGGCTCCGATCACGTCGACCTCCAGGCGGCGATCGAGCGCGGCCTGACGGTCGCCGAGGTCACCTACTCGAACAGCATCAGCGTCGCCGAGCACGTCGTGATGATGATCCTCGCGCTGGTGCGGAACTACATCCCCTCCTATCGGTGGGTGATCGACGGAGGCTGGAACATCGCCGACTGCGTGGAGCGCTCGTATGACCTCGAGGGCATGCAGGTGGGCACAGTCGCCGCAGGCCGGATCGGGTCCGCGGTGCTGCGGCGCCTGAAGCCGTTCGAGGTCGGCCTGCACTACACCGACCGCCACCGTCTGCCCGCGGAGGTGGAGCGGGAGCTCGGCGTGACGTTCCACGAGGACGTCCAGTCGATGGTGGCGGTGTGTGACGTCGTGACCATCAACGCCCCGCTGCATCCCGAAACGGAGAACCTGTTCGACGAGAGCCTGCTGGCGAGGATGAAACGCGGCGCATACCTGATCAACACGGCCCGGGGCAAGATCTGCGACCGCGACGCAGTCGCCCGGGCATGCCAGAGCGGGCAGCTGGCCGGATACGCCGGCGACGTGTGGTTCCCCCAGCCCGCCCCGCGCGATCATCCCTGGCGCACGATGCCCCACCACGGCATGACTCCGCACACATCCGGGACGAGCCTGTCCGCGCAGGCGCGCTACGCGGCCGGGACGAGGGAGATCCTGGAGTGCTGGTTCGAGCAGCGCCCGATCCGCGAGGAGTACCTGATCGTAGACGGCGGCGCGCTGGCCGGAACAGGAGCGCACTCCTACAGCGAGGGTGACGCCACCGGGGGCTCGGAGGAGGCGGCGCGCTTCAAGGACGCTTGAGGGGCCTGATGCGCGACAGCCACCGCAACCGCAACCGCCGGCGCGCCTGCCTGCTCGCAGTCGCCATCGTGCCGGTGGCGATCGCGTTGGCGGGAAGCCGGCTCGGCGGCTCGAGCCGAGCCACCGACACGGGCACTCGCGCGGCCGTCCCGGCGCGCTCACGACCCGCCGCCGCTGCGATCGGAGCGCCCCCCTCGGCAGCGCCCCTGCCTGCCGGCGGTCCAGGCGCCGGCGCGGGCCCGCTCAGCGGGAGGGTCGTCACGCTCGACCCGGGACACAACGGTGGCAACTTCACCCATCCCAACCAGATCTCGCGCCTCGTTCCCGACGGCAACGGCGAGAAGGAATGCGACACGACCGGCACGGCCGCGCCGGACGGCTACCGGGAGACGGACTTCAACTGGAGCGTCGCCCAGCGGCTGCGCTCGCTGCTGAGCGCGGCCGGCGCGAGGGTCGTGATGACCCGCTCCAGCAACACCGGGGTCGGACCCTGCGTGAACGAACGCGCCGCGATCGGCAACCGCGCCCGCAGCGACGCGGCGATCTCGATTCACGCCGACGGCGGACCCCCGGGCGGCTCGGGCTTCGCGGTCCTGCTCCCGGCGCCGATCCCCGGCGGGGGCGACAGGGCGATCATCGCGCCCTCTCACCGGCTCGCTCTCGACCTGCGCTCCACGCTGCTCGCGGTGGGACTGCACCCCTCGACCTATGACGGCCAGGGCGGCCTTGTGCCCCGAACCGACCTGGGCGGGCTGAACCTCTCCCGCGTGCCCAAGGTGTTCGTCGAGGTGGGCAACATGCAGAACCGCGCCGACGAGGCCCCGATGGAGCGCCCGGCCTACCGCCAGCACGTCGCCCAGGCGCTGGCGGCCGGGATCGAGCGGTTCCTGGCACGGAGGTAGAGCCGGGCGTGTGCCCGCCGGGCCTGCAGGGAGGCCTTTAGGTGAGCGTTCCTAGGAGAGCTCCACGGGCGCTTGCGCGGGCAGCGCCGAGGGAGCATCGGAGCGCACCCACACGATCGCGCCGGTGACGGCGGCGAGCGTCAGGACCGAGGGCCAGGCGCCGATGGCCAGCGCGAGCACGTGCGAGAGGACGAACGCCGAGAAGCCGACGCCGGCCAGGGCGGCCGCCGTGCGGGGACCGTGGCGGCGATTCCAGATCCGCACGCAGCAGAGCCCCCCGGCGGCCAGCACGATCCCGCCGAGCGGACGCGAGCCGGTGCTCGCAGCCACCCCGAAGCCGGCCACCAGCGACCCTGCGGCTATCGCGGCTGTCGGGGTACGGGACATCCCGGCCAATCTAGCGCCGCGACGGCCGCCGCGCGACGCTCGGCGAGGCCGGTACCCCCGGGCCCTCAAGGCCGCCCGTCGGCGGCCGGGCGAAGCCGGCCGTCGGCCGCCATCACGAATCCGCTCAGCTCGAAGCGCTCGGCGAGCACGTCGGGGACCCGCTGGCGATCCACCGGCGTGGACGCCGACTGCTCCGGCGTGCGCTCGAGCAGCATCGGCTGGCCGCCGTCGTTCCAGTCGCTGAGCACCAGCCTGCGTCCGTCGGGCCAGTGGCGGCTGACCATCAGCCCGTTTACGAACCGCGAGCTCGGATGAGTGGAGGTCCACCAGTTGGCCGTCTCCAGATCGGCCCTCGGGACCGGGTGGGGAAGGTAGCCCTGCACGTCGATCCACTCGCCGTCCTGCTCGGTCTGGAGGACGTATTCGGGGGCTCGCTCGATCACCCGGTATCGCCACCCGGCCTGCTCGTGCTCGCCGCTGGGGCCCCACGGCAGCGGGTCGAGCAGCGGGCCACCTCCGAAGCCGACGTCGGCGTGCCAGGTCTGCCCTTCGCCGGTCGCCTTCAGCACCAGGTGACCACGCGGCCGGGGAGCGCCCGGGTCGGCGCCGAGCAGCACGCGGGCGAGGTAGAACTCGACCTGCGCCCCCATCGCCTCGAGCGCGGCCGCCAGCAGGAGGTTCTGCTCGAAGCAGTAGCCGCCGCGCCGCCGTTCGACGAGCTTCTCTGCGAGCTGGTCGGCATCGAGCGAGACTGGACGCCCCATCTGGGGGTCGAGCGCCTCGAAGGGGATCGCGGTGCTGTGGGCGCGGTGGACCTCCCCGATGCTGGGCCTGCCGCGCAGGCCGATCCGCTCCAGGTAGGCGTCGAGATCGAACACTGCCCGACTCTAGCGATCGGGCGCGGGATACTTGATCGGTGGCATTCGCCCCGCCTGCACGCCACCTGCTTCGCGCCAGGGACATGGCCGACGCCCGCTACTCCGAGCAGCTCACAGTGGAGGACATGGCCCGCACGGCCGCGCTCTCGCGGGCCCACTTCATCCGCGAGTTCCGAAGAGCCTTCGGCGAATCGCCCCACGCCTACCTGCTGACCAGGCGGCTCGAGCGCGCCGCCGCGCTGCTGCGCGACACCGACCGCCAGATCGCCGACATCTGCCTGTCGGTCGGGCTGAGGAGCCTGGGCTCCTTCACCACGAGCTTCACCCGCACGTTCGGGTGCTCACCGTCCGCCTACCGCGAGCGGTTTCCGCCGGCGGCCGACAGGGCACTGGTGCCGGGGTGCATCGTGCGCGCCTACGGCCGTCCGCAAAGGCGCACTTTTCGAGAAGACAAGCCGGAGCGGCGGGGCGTAAGTTCGCAGCATCCGTTCAACGACGTCGAAAGGAGCCAGGATGATCAAGGTGGCAAACGCGCAGCTGTGGGTCAACGACCAGGACGAGGCGCTCGACTTCTACACGGAGAAGGTCGGCATGGAGGTTCGCGTCGACGCGACAGTGGCGGAGCTCGGGAACTTCCGCTGGCTGACGGTCGGCATGCCCGGCCAACCGGACTTCGCGATCGTGCTGATGGCGATCCCCGGACCGCCGATGATGGACGACGAGACGACCGAGCAGGTGCGGACGCTGATGTCCAAGGGCTTTGCCGGGACGGTCTTCCTGGAAACGGACGACTGCCAGGCCGCCTACGAGAAGCTGAGCGCTCGGGGAGTCCAGTTCCACGAAGCGCCCGAAGAGCGCCCCTACGGCATCGACTCGGGCTTCCGCGATCCGTCGGGCAACAGCATCAGGCTGACCCAGGTCAGGGACCTGGCCGAGTTCGTCGGCCGCCTGAGCCGGCAGATGGAGCGGGCCGGCGCGCTCGCGCGGCCCGCTCGTGGCCGGCTCGACTCTGCCCCGCCGGGGCGATCCGCGCTAGCGCTGCCGGGCCAACCGATGCGGAGGAGCGATGAGGCGGCCCTACGAGCGGGGACTGGCGGAGATCGGTGAGGGCATCCACGCATACCTGCAGCCCGACGGGGGCTGGGGCTGGAGCAACGCGGGCCTGGTGAGCGAGGGCTCCTCGACGCTGCTGATCGACACGCTGTTCGACCTCGAGCTGACGGAGACGATGCTGGGGGAGATGCGCCGCGCGGTGCCCGCCGCGAGGCGGATCGACACGGTCGTCAACACCCACGCCAACGGCGACCACTGCTACGGCAACCAGCTGCTGGGCGACGCCAGGATCCTCGCCTCCGAGCGCACGGCGGCGGAGATGACCGAGCTGCCGCCGGAGGCGATGGCCGCGCTGGTCGAGCAGGCGCCGAACATGGGCGCGCTGGGGGAGTTCTTCCTTCACTGCTTCGGCTCGTTCGCCTTCCAGGGGATCGAGCTGGCCCTTCCGACCGAGACGTTCGCCGGCGAGCTGTCCCTGCGGGTCGGCTCGCGGGAGATCCGCCTGATCGAGCTCGGCCCCGCCCACACCAGAGGCGACACGATCGCCCTGCTGCCGGCCGAGCGGGTGATGTTCACCGGCGACATCCTCTTCAACGGCTCGCATCCGATCGCCTGGGCCGGACCCCTCTCCAACTGGATCGCCGCATGCGAGCGCATCGAGGCGATCGATCCGACCGCGATCGTTCCGGGGCACGGCCCGCTGGCCGAGGTCGCTGACGTGCGAGAGCTGCGGGCGTACTTCGAATACGTCTACGAGCACGCCCGATCGGCGCATGCCGAGGGGATGACGCCGCTGCAGGCCGCCCGGCAGCTCTCACTGGAGCGCTGGGCCGACTGGGGCGAGCGCGAGCGCCTGGTCGTCAACATCGCCAACGTCTTCAGCGAGCTGGAGGGTGCCGACCCGCCGAACCCGCTGGAGGCGTTTCAGCAGATGGCCGAGCTGGCCGCCGACGGCCCGCCGGGCGCCCACGCCGCGTGACGAGGGCCCGACGGGCCGGCGGTCGCGGCGGCGGCTATCTTCAGGCGATGGCCGATTGGGAGGACGTGAGACGCATCGCCATGGCCCTGCCCGGTGCGGAAGAGCGGGTCTCCCGTGAGAAAAGGCAGTGGCGTGTCGGCGAGAAGCTGTTCGTGTGGGAGCGCCCGCTGCGACCCCGGGAAGCGGCCGAGCTCGGCGCCGACGCGCCGGACGGCCCGATCCTCGGCGCGCGGGTCGAGCACCTCGGGGCGAAGGAGGCGCTGCTGGCCGACGATCCTGCGGTGTTCTTCACAACCTCCCATTTCAAGGGGTACCCGGCGGTGCTGGTGCGCCTGGAGCGAATCGGCGAGTCGGACCTCGAGGAAGTGGTGACGGAAGCCTGGTTCGCGCGCGCCCCGGCGAAGCTCGCCAGGGAACACGCCGAGCGACTCGGGTAGGCGCCGCTGCGCAGGAGCCGGCGCGCGGCTCAAGCAGCCAGCGCGGCCGGCGTGGAGCCGTCGCGCTCTGATCCTCGCGGATCGAGCGAGGCCCACAGATGAGCGACCGCGTAGGCGCGGTAGGGGCGCCAGCGCCTGGCCAGCCTTCCCACCGCCAGGGGGTGGCCGTCCGCTCCCAGCCGCTGCAGGGCGTGCCGAACGCCGAGGTCGCCCGGCAGGAACGCGTCCGGGTCGCGCAGCGCACGCATGGCGATGTACTCGGCCGTCCACGGCCCGATGCCCGGCAGCTCGAGCAGCCGCCTTCGCGCCTCGCCGCGATCGGCGCCCGCATCGATCGCCATCTCGGCCCCCGCGAGGGACACGGCGAGCGCGCCGAGGGCGCGGCGGCGGGTGGCCGGCATGGGCAGCCCTTCGAGATCCGCCTCGGCCAGCGCGGCCGAGCTTGGGAAGAGCCGCGTGACGCCGCCCAGCGGGTGCTCCAGCGGCTCGCCCAGCAGGGCGGCAAGGCGCGCGGCGAGAGTCGCCGCGGCACTCAGCGAGATCTGCTGGCCGAGCAGGGCCCGGACGGCCAGCTCGTGGCCATCGACCGCGCCGGGCACGCGCAGGCCGGGAACGCGGCGCACGAGCGCCCCGAGCAGAGGGTCGTCGCCCAGCGCCTCGGCGACACCGCGCGGGTCGGAGTCCAGGTCGAGGAGTGCCCGGGTCCGCTGCACCGCCGCGGCGAGGTCGCGGGCGTCCAGGAGCCGGAAGCTGGCCAGCACATGCCCGTCGGCGGGGCGCAGCTCGACCGTGCCGCTCGAGTGCGGCAGGCGCAGGCTGCGCCGGTAGGCGCCGTCCCGGACCTCCTCGACGCCCGGCACGGCGCGGCGCGCCAGGAACGTGATCAATCCCTCGCCGTCCAGGGGCGCGCGGTAGGGCAGGCGCAGGCGGATCGCGCCGGCGTCCTGCGCGCGACCCTGCCTCCGTGCCCGCGCCCGCAGAGCGCTGGGTGTCGTCGCGAATATCTCCCTGATCGTCGCGTTGAACTGGCGCAGGCTGCCGAAACCGGCCGCGAAGCTCACGTCGGTGACGGGAAGGTCGGTCGTCTCCAGCAGCACGCGGGCGGTCTGTGCACGCCCGGCTCGTGCCAGCGCGAGAGGTCCCGCCCCCGCGACGGCCACCAGCTGGCGGTGCAGGTGACGCTCGCTGTAGCCCAGGCGCCCCGCCAGTCCGGCCACGCCCTCGCGGTCGACGACGCCATCGGCGATCAGCCTCATCGCACGGCCGACCACATCGGCCCGCAGATCCCACTCGGGCGAGCCTGGCGAGGCGTCGGGACGGCAACGCTTGCATGCCCTGAACCCGGCTGCCTGTGCGGCGGCGGCCGACGGGAGGAAGGTGACGTTCTCCCGCTTCGGCGTGCGGGCGGGGCAGCTGGGCCGGCAGTAGATGCCGGTCGTCCTCACGCCGCAGAAGACCCAGCCGTCGAAGCGGGCGTCGCCGGCCTGCACGGCCCGCCAGATCATCTCGGGATCAGGGTCCACCGATACACCGTCTCACCCACCAAGGCCCGTGTCTAGCGGGATTCGGACCTGCATGCCGCGTATCTCCGCGATGTCCGAAACCCGCGCATCCGATCGAGAGGGCCGCGGCGTTCGCAGTCCAGCTAGATTCGTCTGCGTGAGCGGGCGATCGAGGCGGGAGGGCTGAGCGGTGCGTCTGGTGAGCTTCGAGGGTGATCGGGGGCCGGCCGCCGGATTCCTGTTCGGCGAGGAGGTCGTCCCCGTTGCGGCGCTCGACGCCCCTGCCGCCACGGTGAGGGGGCTGCTCTCGACGCTTGACGAAAACGGCGTGCTCGCGTTGGGCGAGCGGGCCCTGGAGGTCGATGAGAGACTCGCGCTGGAGGACCTCGAGCTGCTCGCGCCAGTCCCCGATCCGCAGAAGATCATCTGCATCGGCTTGAACTACCGCGACCACGCTGCGGAGACCGGGCAGGAGATCCCCTCGGCTCCGATGTGGTTCGCCAAGTTCGCCAACTCGCTGAACGGCTCGGGGCGGGAGATAGTGCTGCCGGCGGCGCACCCCGACTACGTCGACTACGAGGCCGAGCTGGCCCTGGTGATCGGCAGCCCCGCCAGGAACGTCAGTCCCGAGCTGGCTCTCATCCACGTCGCCGGGGTGATGCCCTTCAACGACGTCAGCGCACGCGACCTTCAGATGCAGAACCCGCTCTGGACCAGCGGCAAGGCGATCGACACGTTCGCCCCCTGCGGGCCCGCGCTGGTCACGCTGGACGAGGTCGAGAACCTGGGCGGGCTGGAGCTGAGGACTCGCGTCAACGGCGAGGTGCTCCAGCGCGGGACGACGGCCGACATGATCTTCTGGCCCGCCGAGCTGGTGGCCTGGCTGTCACGCACCCTCACCCTGCTCCCCGGCGACATCATCGCCACGGGGACACCCGCCGGCGTCGGCGCGGCGCAGGGCCGCTTCCTGCGCGCGGGGGACACGGTGGAGGTCGAGATCGACGGGCTTGGGACGCTGGTCAACGGGGTGCGGGCCGAATAGGCGCATCAGCCCGCCGCGCCGCGCCGGTTCAGCGCGAGACGCCGATCAGCTCGCCGAGACCGACCGCACCGTCGTGGCGCCGCCGTGCAGGCTCAGCTTCAGCTTCGCCGGTACGGCGTGGCGGGACGCGTGGGCCAGTCGGGCGCGGCCCGCTGCGGTGAGGCGCAGGAGGACGTTCGCGCTGGTCCCGGCCGGCAGTGAGAAGGTGCCGGTCGCGAGCACGAGGTTACGCGCGTGGTGGTGGACCACGACCCGCACGTACATTTCGACCACGCCCTTGCAGGTGCCGCCCTGGCAGCGGAGTCGCACCGAGCCGAAGTGCTTGGAGGTCAGCACGCGCGACGCCGCCGATACGACCGGGACGACCGTGATCGAGGGCAGGACGGACACTTTTCCTTCGGCGACCGGCGCGGCCGCGATCTGGATCCCGCCGCTGGCTGCGCTCTGTTCCCCCGCAACGTTCCTGGCCGTCACCCTGCACGAGACCGCGTGACCGACATCGGCGACGGTCGTCACGTATGAGGGGCCCGAGGCGGAGGTGATCGGCGCCCCGTCGCGCAGCCACTGCACGCTGAGCGCCGGAGCGGGGCTTCCCGACCAGGCGCCCAGGATGCATGTGAGCGTGGCGCCGGCGGTCGTGCCTCCCGAGACGCTCGGTTGGACCGTGTTCGCGGGCGGGCTGGCAAGGGCGTCGTTGACGCCAGAGGTGACAGTTTCCTGGATCACGCCCACCGGTCGCGCGCCGCCCAGCGTGAAGGCCTGATCGTAGAACTGCGTCGGGTAGGCCCCCGGATCGCGGAATTCCACCGCGTAGGTCGCCGTGGGCAGTTGTTCGATCGTGTATGCACCACCGGTCGTCGAGGTCGCGCATTCCCATATTTCGTTGAATTCGAGGAGCGCACAGACTTTGACCCCGTAGACGCCCAAGCCGGTGGCCGCGGAGGTCACCGTCCCCGATATCTCGCCTCCGGTCGGAAGTTCGACGTTGACCGTGACGGCCTTTTTCAGTTCGACCGTGACGGATTCTTCAAACGCTTCCAGGAAGTTCCCTTCGAGCGGCACGAATGCGATTTCGTATTTGCCGGCGGGGAGGCCGCTGAGCCTGTATTTGCCGCTGACATCTGTTTCCACGCAGCCGAAGTAGCCAGCTTCGTCGCTCACGCATACGTACACCGAGGGCAGACCGGGTTTGGGGGACGCGACCGATGTGACGCGCCCTTCGATGCGCCCGCCTTCTCTCATCGTCGCGTCGATACCAGGCAATTTGCCGCCGGCCGAGACGTTCACCGGTTTGGCAGCTTCCTGGCTCGAAGCGTCCTGCCAGTACTGCGTGATGTAGTTGAGCGGGCTTCCCGTCGGGGTGAGGAACGCGACGTGGTACTGGCCGGCCGGGACTTCGAGTTCGTATTTCCCCGATTCCCCGGTTTTTGTACAGATTGCGCGGCGCCCCAGTTCCCAAGCGCACACTTCCACGCCTTTGATCCCTGCGCTCGTGAGAGCGTCCGTGACGACGCCTTCGATGGTTCCGTTTGCGGGTAGCGCCCTGACGGATAGGAGCGCCCCGGTGGTGCGGCGCGACGATTGGACCAACCGGGCAGCGCGAGCGCGCCGCGCGGCGCGGCACAGGGCCGTGTGGCGAGCGCGTGCGGCGTGCAGGCAGGAGCCGCCCGTGAGCGAGGACGCCGGGCCCCACGCGCTCGGGGCGCTGGGGCCAAACCCCGCCGCCGAGGCGCCCGGTGCCAGCAGGCAGACCACAGCGAGGACGAGCGTAACCAGCACCGACGTGCGCCTCGCGCCCGCGTTCATCCATCCGTGGCGGCCGCGGCCGCGCAAACGTCCCATCCTTCCGTGCCCCCCCTGTCGCTCTTTCCAGATCTCCAGCTGCGAAAGCTAAGCAGTTATTCGAGTATTTGCAAGCTTCGCCAGGGTCCGCCCGGATCCTGCAGGCGCACGCCCGAGCACCGCCGTGCCCCGTGCCCCAGCCTCACACGCTCCTCAGCGCCGCGGCCGGCGCCAGGCGCGCCGCCCGCACCGCCGGGTACAGCCCGGCCAGCGCGCCGAGCGCCAGCGCGATTCCGACGCCTCCCCCGACCGACAGCAGCGGCACGACGACGATCCATTCCTGCGAGGCCGCGTAGGCCGCCGTGGCGGCTGCGCCGAGGGCGATGCCGACCGCTCCGCCCAGCAGCGACAGCAGCACCGACTCGCCTAGGAACTGCACGCCGATGTGGACCGCCCGCGCGCCCAGCGCCCGGCGCAGGCCGATCTCGGGGCGCCTCTCCAGCACCGAGATGACCATCACGTTCGCGATCCCCACGCCGCCGACCAGCAGCGCCACCGCGCCGAGCGCGAGAAACACGGCCGTGAGCGTGCTCTGGGCGTCGGCGCGAGCCTGCAGCGCGTCCGAGGGACGGCTGACCTGGGTCTGTTCGGGATTCTGAGGATCGGCCGTGGCGCCGAGCAGCGAGTCGGCTTCGGGCACCCGTTCCGGATCGGCGCGCACGTACAGGGTGCTCGCATGGCGGGTGGTGCCGAACAACCGCCGCGCAACCGGATATCCGATCAGCGCGGCCCGTTCGACTTCGGGTGCCAGCGGGAGCGGCCCGACGATGCCCGCGACGGAGAACCAGTCGTGGTCGATATAGACGAGGACCGGCCGTCCATCTGCCGTGAGTCGCTGCACGCCCAGGCGCTGCGCGGCCACGGCGCCGAGGACGACCGTCGGATAGCGCTCGTTGGCGGCGTCGAGGAATCGCCCCCGGGTCATCCGGCCGCCAAGCGTCTTCAGCAGCTCCGGATCGGCCGCCTCGACGGCGATGCCGTTCGTTTCGCCCGCTTCGATATACGGGCTTCGACGGGCGGTGGCGCCGCCGATGGCCGTCACGGCCGCCGCAGAGCGCACGCTGGCCAGGTGCCGCACCGCCTTCTCGGCCGCTTCGGGCAGCGCGGCGTTCGCACCGAGGAACGTCTGGCCCGGCGCGACCGTGAGGAGATTGGTGCCGAGTTCGTCGAGCTCCGCGACCAGCCCAGCCTTGCTCGAGTCGGAGATCCCGAGCACGGCCACCATCGCGGCGATCCCGATCGCCACCCCGAGAGCCGAAAGGGCCGCGCGCAGGCGGCGCGTGCGCAGCCCGACGCTCGCGACCCGCAGCACATCGGCGGCCAGTAGGCGGCTCGGCGCGATCTGAGGCTCGGTGCGATCGACCCGACGGGGGCGGCGTCCGTCGGCACCGTCCCGGGACACGCGCAGACGACGGATCGCGGCGGCCATCACCGTTGCGCCGTCACAGGCTCGTCGTGGACCAGGCGCCCGTCGCGCAGCTCAACGCGCCTGGCCAGCGTCGACGCGATCTCGCGGTCGTGCGTGATGACCAGCACGGTCGTCCCCTGAGCACCCAGCGCGCGCAGCAGCTCGAGGATCTCCGCCCCGTTGCGCGTGTCGAGGTTCCCGGTCGGCTCGTCGGCGAGCACGATCGCCGGTTCGCTGACCAGCGCCCTTGCGATCGCCACGCGCTGGCGCTCGCCGCCCGAGAGCAGCGCCGAGGTGTGATCGACGCGGTGTCCGAGGCCGACGCGGATGAGAGCGTCGATCGCTGCACTGCGCCGCTGGCGCAGGGGCGTGCCGGTGTACAGCAGGCCCGTCGCCACGTTCTCCAGCGCGCTGTCGGCCTCGATCAGGTGGAACTGCTGGAAGACGAAGCCGATCCGGTGCGCCCGCAGCGCCGCCAGCTCGCGATCGGAGGCCGCGGCGACGTCTGCCCCGGCGATCCGCACCGTGCCGCTCGTGGCACGTTCGAGCGTGCCCATGATGTGCAGGAGCGTGGACTTGCCCGATCCCGACGGCCCGACGATCGCGCAGAGCTCGCCCTCTTGGACGACCAGGTCGACGCCGCGCAGCGCCTCCACGCCGCCCGGGTAGCGCTTGACCACGTCGATGAGCTCCAGCACGGGGCTCATTGCGACTCGAGCACGGTCATCCCTTCGCGCAGGCCGGGGCCTTCGATCTGCACGTAGCCACCCGCGAACATCCCGGGCGTGACCGCCAGCACCGCCCGGCGAACGCCTTCCAGCACTTCGATCGCATAGCCGCCGCCCGCGGTGGCGATCAGCGCCGTGGCGGGCACCGTCAGCACGTCATGGCGGACGCTCTTGATCAGTTCGACGCTGACCGGAGCCTCGTCGAGATGCGCGACGGGCCGCTCCAGCGCGACGGTCACCGCGATCGTCGCCGGTTCACCGCCTTCGCCTCCCTGACCGCCGCCTTTTTCTTCGTTTCCGCTGCCTTTCGATTCGGTTGCGACCGTGCCCACTGAAGTGACCCGGCCGCCAACCGCGGCGCCGCCCGGCAGCGTCACGGGCACGTGCTCTCCGACGCGGGCGAGCTGCTGCTGTTCGGCCTTGACCTTCAGCTGGACGATCTGCTGCGTGGAGGTGGTGGTGAGCGTCAGCTGCCCGGCGCCGCTGCTCCCTTCGCCGCTCGGTTTTTCGCCGTTTTTGCCTTCCGGGTCTTCGCCGCTGGGTTTTTCGCTTTTGGGTTTTTCGCTTTTGGGTTTTTCGCTTTTGGGTTTTTCGCTTTTCGGTTTTTCCCCTGCGCCTTCCTCAGGCGTTTTGGAGGCTTCTCCACCGGGCGGGTCCTGGCCGAGGCTCACGTGCACTTCAGTGACGCGCCGCGCGTCGGGCGCGAAGATGATCCGTCCCAACTCCACTTCGCCGGTTTCGGAGAGCCCCTCAACCTTCTGCCAGCGCTTGACGGCTGCCGCCGTCGCTTCGTCGTACGCTTCCACGTCGCCGATCGCGCCGTACGGGTCGTAACCGAGATCGATCAGGTTCTCGTTCAGCTCGGCCACGTCCGGGCCCTCGCTCACGCCCTGCTTCATCGTGCGGTAGGCCGGAACCGACCCGAACATGAGCACGATCGGCATGTTGTCGATCCGGAACAGCGTCCCTCCCCTGCCGGTCTCGACGCCCACGGCCGGGAGCCAGGTGAATGTGCCCGACAGGCGGTCGAACACTTCGAGCTTGCTGCCATAGCCGAGCGTCCCGTCGACCGTCGAGCTTTCCGTCAGTGTCCGTCGCGTGACTGTCGCGGTCGTGTCCCCCGGCGGCACGCCGGTGTCGCTGGAGTGTTTCGTCGGGGAGCTCGAGCTGTTCAGCACGATCGCGGCCGCAGCGATCGCGATCAGCACGATCGCCGCGCCGGCCGCCAGCCGACGACGCCGCCGGCGAGATGGCTCCGCCGGCGCCGGCAGCTGGGGCGAGGCTCCGTCCGCGCCGGGGCCCAGAACCTCGGTGTCGGGCTGCTCGGCGCCTGAGAGCAAGTCTCAGCCCCCGATTCCCAGTGTCTGCCCGGAGCCGCTGCCGCCGCCGCTGCCGGACCCGCTCGTGCCGTCGGCGGCCTGCCCCGGCGGGCCCCCCTTCGGCCCGCCGCCCGGCAACAGGCCCGAGCACGCCTTCTGCGCCGCCTGGAAGGCCGGGCTTTCGGGGCTCGGGGTCGACCCACCGCCGGAGCGCACGTGGATTGCGATCCGGATCGCCCCGCCGCTGACTTCGCCGTGCACGTCGATCCCGTGTTCGCGCATGCACTTGACGAACCTCAGGACCTCTTCTTCGCGCTTCACCTTTTCCTGCGGGGAGAGGTTGATCTTCTTCGGTTCGGGGCGGTACCGCTGGCAGGCCTTTTCCGCAGCTTCCATTGCGGCGGGACCGCTGCCTGCGCTGCCTGGCGAGATCTTGAGGCCGTGGCCGCCCCCGGGGCGGCTCCGGGCTTCGGCGTTCACGCCGTGTTCGCGCAGGCACCTCGCGAAGTCCGCGAACCTGATTTCGGCGTTCCGTTCCCTGGCCTGTTCGCTCGCTGCCGCGTTGGTCGCAGCGTTCGAGCCTCCGCAGGCAACCACTGCCAGGCTCGCCGCCAGCACCGTCACGGGGACGAGCAGACGCACGAGGAGCGCGCGGGGGCCGGCGCCCGCCGGCCGCTGGCCCGCCGCTGCGTCCGCGCCCGGGCTCAGAACCTCGGCGTCGGGCGGCTCAGCGCCTTGGAGCATCCCCTCAACCACCGATCGCCAGGGCGGCTCCCGAGGCGCCGCCGCCTCCCGACCTGCTGGTGTCAGGCCTACCCGCTCCGGGCCCGCCCGGCCCACCCTTGAACGGCAGCAGTCCCGAGCAGGCCTTCTGCGCCGCCTGGAAGGTCGGACTTTCGGGGTTCGGCCCGCCGGCGCCGTGTCCGTGGACCTGGATCCCGATCGCCCCGCCGTTGATTTCGGCGTGGATGTCGATCCCGTGTTCGCGCATGCATTTGGCGAACCTCAGGAGTTCTTCTTCGCGCTTCACCTTTTCCTGGGGGGACAGGTTGATCTTCTTCGGTTCCGGGCGGTACTTCTGGCAGGCCCTCTGGGCGGCGTCCATCGTCTGCGGGCTCTTCCCCGGCGTCGCGCGCACCTGCAGGCGGAACTGTCCGCCGCTGCCGGAGGCGCTCGCTTCGACGCCGTGTTCGCGCAGGCACCTGGCGAAGTCGGCCGCTTTCACTTCGTCCTGACGTTCCCTGGACTGTTCGCTGGCCGCCGCGTTGGCGGCGTTGTTCGAGCCTCCGCAGGCGGCGAGGACCAGGCCCTGGGCGAGCACCGCCAGGGGAACGAGCAGGCGCACGAGGACCGTCGGGATGCGCGGCGGGGTGCGGCTGGGCTGGGACATGGGGCTCCTTGCGTCGACGGTCTCGGTGCGCCCCGGCGGGCGCACCTCCATCAAGCGCCTGGAACCTGAGAGCCGCCTGAGAGCGGGCGAGGAGGATCGTGAAGTGCACCGTCGGCCGCGGCGAGCTGCTCGCCGCCGCCGAGCTCCGCATCACTCATCGCCAGTGGCGGAAGGCTGATCGTCAGCCGCGCGCCCCCGTGCGTGTCGTTTGCGGCCTGCACCGAACCGCCGTGCATCTCGGCGACCTGCCTGACAATCGCCAGCCCGAGCCCGGAGCCCGGCAGCCCGCGTGCCGTGGCCGCGCGGTAGAAGCGGTCGAAGACCCGCGGCAGGTCCTGATCGGAGATCCCCGGGCCCTGGTCGCGCACCTCGAGGACGCCGCCGCGCACGCGCACCTCGATCGGCGGTCCCGTCGGCGGGTTCCACTGGCATGCGTTGTCGAGCAGGTTGGCTATCGCCCGGTCCAGGCGCGCGGGCGCGGCTCGCACCAGGCACGGCGCGAGCTCGAGCGAGAAGCGGCAGGCGGGAGCGTGCAGACGCGCCCGCTCGACCGCGCCCGCCGCCGCGAGATCCAACCTGACGTCCTCCATCTCGAGCTCCTCGACCTCGCCCTTGGACAGGTCCACGAGGTCGCCGACGAGCACGGTCAGCTCGGCCAGCTGCGCCTGCACCGCCGCCACCACCCGGGCCCGCTCGGCGACGGACAGTCGCTCCCCGTCGGCGAGGGCGTCGAGGTTGGCGCGGATGCTGGTCAGCGGCGTGCGCAGCTCGTGCGAGGCGTCGGCGACGAGTTGGCGCTGGGCGACGCGCGAGTCCTGCAGCGCCCCGAGCATCGTGTTGAAGCTCCGCGCCAGGCGCCCCAGCTCGTCCTCGCCCCCGCCGTCGATACGGTGCCCGAGATCCTGCGTGCGGGCCACCTCTTCGGCCGCCCCGGTGAGCCGACGCACCGGCACGAGCGCCGCCCTGGAGACGAGCAGCCCGAATGCCGCGGCGAGCGCGATGCCCCCGAGACAGACCAGCGCGAGCACCAGCCGCAGGTGGGAGAGCGTGTTGTCCAGGTCGGTCAGCGGCAGCGCCGCCTGCCACACCGCTCCCTTTCCCGCCTGCTCTGTCAGCATCCTCACCGGCGTGCCGCGGACCGTGACGTCGCTGTAGTAGGCCGGGTGGGTGCCGGCCGCCACGGCGCGGGTCGCCGCGGTGATCGGGAGCAGCGGCCCGTGGTCGCCGGTGTTGACCGTCCGTCCCGGGCTGTAGAGCTGCACGTAGCCCGTCGCGCCGCCGAGGGCCTGCTGGGGGGCCACCAGCCGGGCCTGCGGGCCGAGTTCGGGCAGGCGCGTGGCGAGCGCGCCGACGCCGGACGGGAGCGTGCGCCTTTCGAGGCCGTAGCTCTTCGGCCCGCCGCCCGCCCGGCCCGCCGCCGGGGCGCTCGCCGTCGCGCTCCCGGACGCGTGGCCGCTCCCGGCCGCCTTCGGCCGCCCGTTCGCCGGGGCGGTGATGCTCGCCGAGCGGCTGACGACGCTTCCGTCGCGCAGCTGCACCCCCACCAGCTCGGAGGCCCCCGGCGGCGCCTTGGCGGCGAAGATCTGGGCTTCGGGCGGCAGTATGCCCTCCTTCCCGAGCTTCGCCAGCTCCGGGGCGGCCAGGCCGGCGAAGCCAACCGACTGCGGCTTCTGGCGCAGGCTCGTGTCGATCTGCCCCACGAGCTCGTTGCGGGTGACGACGTAGACCACCACCGAGGCGATCACGACCGCTGCAGCGACGGCGCCGGCGGCGAGCAGGATCGTGCGCCGGCGGAAGCTCATCTCGGCGCCCTCAGCACGTAGCCGACGCCGCGGACCGTGTGCACGAGCCGGCGCTCGCCGCCGGCCTCGGTCTTCCGGCGCAGGTAGCCCACGTAGACCTCCAGCGAGTTGGACGCCGGGCCGAAGTCATAGCCCCATACGTGGTCGAAGATCGCCGTCCGCGTGAGCACCTTGCGCGGATGGCGCATGAGCAGTTCGAGGAGCAGGAACTCGGTCCGCGTGAGCTCGAGCAGCCGCCCGTCCCGCCGCGCCTCGTGTGCGACGGGATCGAGCTCGAGGTCGTCGAATCGCAGCGTCGCGTCGTCCCCCTCCCAGCCGGTCCGCCGCAGCAGCGCCCGCAGGCGGGCGACGAGCTCCTCGCGGGCAAACGGCTTGGCCAGGTAGTCGTCGGCGCCGGCCTCCAGGCCAGCCACGCGCTCGCTGATCTCGGCGCGGGCCGTGAGCATCAGCACCGGCGTGCGATCGCCCACGGCGCGCATCCGCCGGCACACCTCGATGCCGTCGAGGCCCGGCATCAGCACGTCGAGGATCACGGCGTCGGGTGAGTCGAGCGCCAGCGTGCGGATCGCCTCGCGGCCGTCCGCCGCGGTCGCCACGTCGAAACCGTTCAGATCGAGTACCAGCGCGAGCGCTTCGCGCACGGCGGGGTCGTCGTCGACGACCAGCAGACGCATGGGCCGACCTTGACGGGCGAAGCTGAAAGGAAGCTGAAGTCCCGGCTGGCGCTCGGCGAGCCTGGCCCTGCCGCGGGCCGTCCGCCTGGACGAAACGGGTCAACCATCGCCCTCTGCGCGGAATCGCCCTATTCTCACTGAATGGCGATTGAATCCGCTCATGGCGGGGTCGTCTCCACTGGCCGCGGGGTGAGGCGCGCGCTGATCGGCGCGGGCGGCGTGCTGCTGTGCGCCCTGGTGCTGGCTGCAATCGCCGCGCTCACGTTGTCGGGCGCCAGCCTCGCCAGCGACCCGAGCGCGCTGGCGAAGGTGTCGGTGCAGCCGCTGGGCGGAACGATCCGGCACGTCGAAGCCTTCGGCCCGGACGGCAGGCCCGTCCCGATGGCGGTGCACGAAGGGCGCCTGACGCCGCTCGCGCCGCTCGCTCCGGGCGAGCAGGTGACGGTCGACGTGCGGGTGCGCAGGCCCGGCTGGATCGGCTGGGCATTGGGCGCGGAACAGACCGAGCATCTGACGCTGTACGCGCCTGTCGCCCACGTGACCGAACGCTGGATGACCGTCCACCCGGGCTCCGCCGTGCGCGTGAGCTTCACGGAGCCCGTCAGCGCTGTCAGCTACGGCGCCACCCACCTCACCCCGCACGCGCTGGGTGCTGCGCAGACGTCGGTGTCGCTCGGCAGCCAGGCCGCGACGGGAACGATGGAGATCGCCGCCGCCCCGCGCCCTTGGGAGAAGCTCGGGGCGCCGACCCACGTCAGCTGGTTCCCGCCCTCACGATCGCCCGTGATGGCGGTCAGCCCCGCCGCCGGGAGCAACATCGCCCCCGCCTCGAGGCTCTACCTGACGTTCTCCAAGCCGGTCGAAGACGTGATGGGCGAATCCCGCCCGAGCCTCTCGCCGACCACCTCCGGCCATTGGCTGCTCGTCAACAGCCACACGCTCGAGTTCATGCCCTCGGGCTTCGGCGTGCCGCTCGGCTCCCAACTGCATGTCCAGCTGCCCCATCCGGTCGCCGTCACGACGGGGTCGGGCAGCGGGCTGTCCACGACCAGCACGATCGCCTGGAGCGTCCCGACCGGCTCGACTCTGCGGCTTCACCAGCTGCTCGCCCAGGCCGACTATCTGCCGGTGCTGTGGCGAGCAAGCGCAGGCGAAGTGGCGCGCACGCCCAGCGCCGAGGCGCAGGCCGCGGTCGAACCGCCGAGCGGCAGCTTCAGCTGGCGCTACCCCAACACCCCGCACCAGCTCCAGCAGAAATGGAGCCCCGACCAGGCGACGGTCATCACGAGGGGCGCCGTGATGAAGTTCGAGAACGCCAACGGGCTGACCGCCGACGGGGTCGCGGGCGAGGCGGTCTGGCGCAAGCTGCTCGCCTACGCGATCGCCGGCGGACACCTGTCCGAAGGCTACAGCTACGTCTACGTGCACCGCGAAGTCCCCGAGACCATGACCCTGTGGTCGGCGGGAAGGACGATCATCACCTCCGCGGCCAACACGGGCATCTCCGGAGCCGAAACGGCGCTCGGCACCTACCCCGTCTTCGAGCACATCCCCGAAGGGACGATGAGCGGCACCAACCCCGATGGCTCGCACTACTCCGACCCGGGGATCAAGTGGATCAGCTACTTCAACGGCGGTGACGCGCTGCACAACTTCGACCGCGCGTCCTTCGGCACGCCGCAGAGCCTCGGATGCGTGGAGCTGCCGCTGGCCGCCTCCGCCAAGATCTTCCCCTACACCCCGATCGGCACGCTGGTCACGGTCGAAGGCTGAGCGCGGTCGCCCCCTCAGGCGACCGCCTCGATCCAGGCGTAGCGCCGCCCGCACAGGGAGTGCCAGTTGGCGGGCGCGACCGTGGCGAGGCTGTCGACGTCGGGGGCGTCGGCTCGGGTCAGGAAGATCTCGTGCACTATCGACCAGCCGTCTTCCCCCGGCGCGAGACCGCCCGCGGACCGGACGATCGTCAAGCGGTGGGGGCCGGCGGACAGCCGCACCCGCAGCGGCGCCGTCGTCTCGGGGTTGTGCGGGTTGCCCTCGAGCTGTCCCCCGATCGACCCGACCACGCGGCCATCCACGCTCAGGCGGACGGAGGGCATCACCTCGCCCTTCAGCCAGAGCTCCCACGGGCCGGCCCTGCGCACGCTGAACTCCGCTTCCATCCGGCCGGCAGCGGTCATCTCGAGGCCGTGGTGCGTGTAGGCCCAGGATGGGTGCCGCGCAGTCGCGAGATCGATTGACACGAGCTCCGGAGGCGTCGCGACGACGAGCCCGCCCCCGTTGGCGCCGGCGAGGCGAGCCAGCGCCCCGATGCTCGTGCAGGGCAGCGGCCGGGTGCCGGACGAGCCGAGATGGGCGAGGGCCGAGGGGGCGTCCTTCCGGCGCACCCACACCTGGTAGTAGCTTCCCTCCCACGCCAGCCGGTAAGCGGACGGCGGATCGCTGACGGTGGGGTCGCGGCGCGTGACGATCAACGGGTAGGGCTTCAGCGCCACCGGCGGGACCCGATCGAGGTCGACGGGTGAGCCGTGGCCCCCCCGAGCGCTGGCGATATGCGTCAGACCGGCTGGCGGATGGGTGAAGTCGAGCCCGCCCACGTCCATGTCGCGCAGCACGTACAGGTCGTATTCGTCGAAGTCGTCCACCAGCACCGGCCCACGTCCGGCATAGCGCCTGTCGATCGACGCGAGCTCTTCGTACCTCTGCGTCGGTGCGAGGTTCGAGGCGTGGTACTGCATCGCGTCGGAGACGCCGATCCCCCCCGTCAGCAGCACCGCCAGCAGCACCGCGGCCGCCGGCCCCGCGCGGCGGACTCGCGGCGGTCCCCGCTGGGCTCGCAGGGCCGCGATCCCACCCCACGCCGTCAGCACGAGGATCGGGGAGCTGAGCATGATCGTCTTCGCGTCGACCCAGGTGGTCGAGTACAGGATGACGACGATCCCGACCGCGAGGACGCTCGCGATCCAGCCGGCCAGGGCATGCTCGCCCAATCGGAGCAGGTGAACGACGCCGACCGCCGCCGCGACCAGCGTCAGGGCCGCAATGGCGTATGAGAGCGTCAGCAGGCCTCCGGTCGGCGCTTCCTCGTAGCTGCCGCTCAGCCAGGTTCCAAGCGACTGCACCTTGTGCACCGGCGTCCCGAGGTTCCCGGGGTTGCCGGTCGTCGCGATCGCCTGGGTCACGCGCAGCGACCCACCGAGATCGAGCCACGTGTTGAGCGCACACACGAACACGATCGCGGCCGACAGCGCGATCAGGCCGAGCAGCCGCGGCGCTTTGACGTGCCCGGCCGCCAGCTCCCGGATCGCGGCCACGGCCAGCACGCCGACCGCCGCCGCGACCCACGCGCCGAACCCGACCCCAAGGCACGAGACCCCGGCTGCGAGCACGACCGCCAGTCCGACGACGTCGCGCGCACGCCATCGCCCACGCTCGCGCGAGACGACGAGAGCGCCCGCGGCGAGGATCATCGGCAGGGCGACGATCTCCTTGACCGAGGCGACCAGCGCGTACCCGTATACCAGCGCGGGCAGAGTGGCGGTGACGACCGCCAGCGCGGCCACCCGACCCTCGAGGCCCATGCGCCTGACCAGCACCCACGCGGGCCCGGTGGCGATCGCGAGCATCACCGCGGTGAACGGCTGCAGCGTCCAGATCACCGGCAGGCCCAGCAGGAACGTGCTCGCGCCGAGCAGCGTGTCGGCACCCGACGGGTAGCCGGTGCCGTAGTAGGCCTGGACGTAGAGGCCGTACGAGTTGCGCAGGTCCAGGTGGGCGTATTCCTGGCCATGGCGCATCAGGTAGTCGGCACCGAGCATGTGCACCGCCGAGTCGGTGAGCGCCTGGTATGAGCTGAAGCTTGGCCGGCCCGCCGCGAGCACCGGGGCCAGGGCGATCGCGAACACGATCGGCCCCACCGCCAGCTCCCAGCGGTGCGCTCGCCAGTCGCCCGCCGCCGCGACGATCCGATCCCGACCGAGCGCCAGCCCCGCGATCGCCAGGGCCGCGACCACGTAGGGCGTCGCGGGCGCGAGCGGCGCAATGTAGGTGGTCAGCTGCGAGGCCGCGATCAGGACGGCCGCCCCGACCGCCGCGAGCAGCATCCCGGGCAGCCGCAGGGCGCCCACCCGGTCGGCGAGCAGCCCCGCGCCGCAGCACATCAGCGCCAGCACGCACGGGTAGACCAGCGCCGTCAGCACGAACATCGAAGCTGCAGGCTACGGATCCTCTACGACTCCGGCGCCCGTCGCGTCCGACGTGGCGGTCGGTGCGTGGCGCTCAGCCGGGCTCGCGAGGCAGCGCGCGCCCGAACGACGGCCGTCAGAGACGCGCTTCGGTCGCCTCGTCGCGCTCTCCCCCGAAATACCGATCGAGCACCCGGTCGAACACGGGCTGCTCGGGGGCCGCAAGCGCGAACAGCGTCATCGAGGAGCGCAGCTTGATCGCATCGATTGGACCGAAGACCTCCTCAGCGCTGGGACCCTTGAGCCCGATCAGCGTCGAGGCACACTCCAGGAGCCTTGCCCCCAGCACCGGATGGCTCAGGTAGGCCCGGGCCTCATCGAGCGAGGAGATCGCGTACGTCTGCGACATCGCGCTGTGGCCCAGGCCGGCGATCTGGGGGAAGACGAACCACATCCAGTGGCTCCTCTTGGACCCCGCGCGCAGCTCATCCAGAGCCCGCTCGTACGCTCCCCCCTCTTTCTGGGCGATCTCGAAGCGCCGCAGCGAGAACGGATCGCTCACGCGGCCGCGGCCGCGCGCCCGCCCCGGGCCACCCGCGCGCCGCGCAGGAAGCGATCGATCGCGTCGGCCACCAGGTCGTCGATCTGCTCCGCCGCGACGATCCCGCCCGTTACGAGCGCGGCGATGCCCTGGATCGTGGCGAACAGGACCAGGCCCACGCGCTCCGGCTCGCCGCGCTCGAGGATCCCCTCGCGCTGCCCCTGCTCGATCGCCTCGAGCATCACCGAGAAGGCGCGGTCGGCCGCTTCGCTCAGCCTCGCCGCCTCCTCGTCGTGCCCGTCGCGCTCGCGATGCTTGCCCGCGAACATCAGCTCGAGCAGCGCCGCATCGCGCGTGGCGAAGCGGACGTAGGCGGTCGCTATCGCCCGCAGGCGCTCGGGGAAGTCCTCGCCCGCGCCGTCCACCGCTCCCCGCAGCTCCGCCCCCAGGCGCTCGAAGCCCGCCTGAGCCAGCGCGTCGAGCAGCGCCTGGCGATCGGGGAAGTGCCGCCGGGGCGCGGCGTGGCTGACGCCGACGTCGCGTGCGAGCTCGCGCAGCGAGAGCGCCTGGACGCCTCGCTCGCGCACCGTCACCTCGGCCGCCTCGAGCAGGGCGTTGCGCAGGTTCCCGTGGTGGTATGGGCGCGCGTCCATCTCCTGGAGCCTACAGGTCGAAGTTGTCGTTGACACCATTGTTGTCATCGTCTACATTGTTGCCCATGACCACTTCAAGCTCCACCTCCCTCCCCGACATGACCGGTCGCACCGCCGTGATCACCGGCGCCAACAGCGGTATCGGCCGTGCCGCCGCGAGCGCGCTCGCCGGCGCGGGCGCCCGCGTCGTGCTCGCAGTCCGCTCCCCCGAGAAGGGACGGGCCGCCGCCGCGACGATGCCCGGCGAGACGGAGGTCCGCATCCTGGACCTGGCCAGCCTTGCCTCGGTGCGCGAGTTCGCCGCCGGCTGGCAGGGCGAGATCGATCTCCTGATCAACAACGCCGGCGTGATGGTGCCTCCTCTCACCCGCACCGACGACGGCTTCGAGCTGCAGTTCGGCACGAATCACCTCGGCCACTTCGCCCTCACCAACCTGCTGCTCGAGAACGTCACCGGGCGGGTCGTGACGGTGTCCTCGACGGCACACCGCATGGGCACGATCGACTTCGACGACCTCAACTGGGAGCAACAGGCCCTATCGCGCCTGGCGCGCCTACGGGCAGTCGAAGCTGGCCAACCTGCTGTTCACCTCGGAGCTGCAGCGCCGGCTCACCGCGGCCGGCTCAGCGGTGCTCGCGACGGCCGCTCATCCGGGCTACGCGGCGACGAACCTGCAGTTCCACAGCCAGAACCGCCTGTTCGACCTGCTGGGCGCGGTCGGCAACCGGGTGCTCGCGCAGGACGAGGACGGCGGAGCGCTGCCGACGCTGTACGCAGCGGTGGCGGATGTCCCGGGCGGCAGCTTCGCCGGCCCGGGCGGGTTCATGGAGCAGCGGGGACCGGCCAAGCTGGTCGGGCGAACCGGGGCCGCCCAGGATCAGGACGTCGCACGGCGCCTGTGGGAGGTCTCCGAGCAGCTGACCGGCGTGCGCTTCCCGCTCGAGGTCCAGGCCGCGGCGTAGCGCTCAGCCCCGGCGCCGCAGCGGCGCGGCATGTGTGCCGGGAGGCAGTCGGACCGTCACCTTGCCGACCGGGGTCGATTCCGGGATCCCGCCGGCGAACCGGGTGTAGTCGACTTCGGCGTCGATCGAGCGGCTGCACGAGTAGGACAGCAGCCCGCCGAGAGGGATCTGCACCGACCCGCCGCGGGCGACGTCGGAGGACCAGCCCGTCCCAGCGAGCCCGTGGCACGTCCGAACGGAGACCGAGTAGTCCTGGGAGGCGTCGGTGACGGCATAGGGAGCCGCGAAGCTGAGCTCAGCGCCCTCGACGACGTCTCCCCGGATCTGCATGTGCACCTGCATCGGCACGTGCACACTCGCCAGTGCCGCGGGCCGCGGGGCCGGCGTCTCGGAGAGACCGCACGCGCGCAGGACCTGGTTCCTGCCGTTGTCGGTGCAGACCCTACGGCCGTACCGGAAGCTGATCGCCGTCAGCGCCCCGTTCGGGCTGACGGGCTGGCTGTAGGGGTAGGGCTGGTCGCTGCCGTCGGTCTCGCTGACGCTCCCCAGCTGCCTTCCGCTCGTGTAGGGCGCCACGATCAGATAGGCGCCCGTCCCCGGCAGCACGGCCTGTGTGCGTAGCTCCGTGCCGGAGCGATAGGTGATGCTCGTCGCGTGAGCTCCCAGCAGCCCGAAGGAGATCTCCCTGCGGTCGGCGGCGGGCCCGATGCCGGCACGCGGGTTGCTCGCGGCGCTCGCCTCCAGCCCGACGATGTCGCCCGCATAGGTGGAGCCGGGAGCGGCGCAGTTCTCGAAGTTCCATCCCTCGAAGTTGCTCAGGACATCCGGAAGCGCGTCGGCGGGAAGGGCGTGGAACCGTCCGTCGTTGCCGAACGCCCCGTCGATGCCGAGCTGTCCGAGCTGGCCGTGGTCGAGGCGGCCGACCTGGACGCAGATCAGTCCCCTGGTGGTGTGAACGATGCGCATGCCCCACGGCAGGCCGCCGGCCGGGTCGGCGGCGCTCAGGGGCAGCAGCCGCGTGCCGCCCAGCGCGGGCGCGCCCTCGCCGGAGGTGGGGCTCGGCGGGTTGACCGGGCGCACGGGCGAGCCGGCGAGGATCACGCCCCCGGCAGCCAGGCCGATCGCGGCGCTGGCGAAGACGAACACGACCGCGATGACCAGGACCCGCACCCGCATCGAGGATCCTGCGGACCGGGACGCGAGGGCCCTGCGGTACCAGGGCAGGTGAGCGCGCCGCGCCGTCGCTGCCCTCAGCTCCTGTTCGACCTGTGCGAAGAAGTCGTTCATCGATCCTCCATCCGTGCTCTCAGGGTGTGCAGCCCGCGGCTGACGCGCTTGCGCACCACCGCTTCCGAACAGCGCAGCTCGGCCGCCAGCTCCTGGTAGGAGCGGTCCTGGACGACCCGGGCCAGCACCGCCTCGCGCTGGTCGGCCGGGAGCTCGGCCACGAGCTCGAGCGCCGCCTCATCGAGGCTCGCCAGCTCCTCGACCCTCACCAGGTCCTCGTCGGCCAGCATCACCGGGGCCACGCCAAGGCGCTGCCTCGCGGCGCTCTCGACACGGCCCCGCCGACGGCTCTCGAGCAGCTTGTTGCGGGCGATGCCCAACAGCCAGGCGACCGGGGGTCCCTTCTCCGACTCGTAGCGCCGGGCGTTCTGGAGCGCCGCCGCGAACACCTCCGCCGACAGGTCGGCGGCCAGCTCGCGGTCGCCGGTCTGCAGCCAGCACCAGCGCACGACGATCGGCAGGTAGCGCCGGTAGAGCACGCCAAAGGCCGCGCCGTCGCCGCGGGCGATGCTCGCCAGCAGGGCCACCTCGTCCTCACGCCGGTGCTCGTCCATCTACATCACATTTGCGCGGGCGCCCGATCTGTGACCGGGGCCGGCGCTCGACAGTCGGTCGTGAGCTCGACTCCGATCGGTGCGCGGGCCGATGCAACGCGAAAGCGGGAGCGACGGGACTCGAACCCGCGACCTCTGCCGTGACAGGGCCGCAGAGCATCCGTCAACGTCCGGCAGTGTCCGCGATTTGCAGGGCAGACTGTGCAAGAGGTCGGCAGCCTGCGACGCACGACGAGGTCCTCGCGTACGTATGAGGTACGGCCAGTCACGGGCCACCCGGGCGCCGGCGCCGGGGCTGGGCGGGGCCGTGAGCCCGGCCCCGGCGCCGGCCATGAACGCGGCCGCGGACTGAGCGGGCGCGCCGTCTGCGAGTCGCCGACGGCAACGGTCGGGGTCCAGCATCTGCGGCGTTGACCTCGTGCCGGAGGCCTTCGAGAACCTTGATCGAGAAGGACCGCTCTACCGGGTCGAGCTCAGCGATCGCGGCATCGAGCGCCAACAGCAACGAGGTGACGCCGCCCCTGGCGATCGCCAAGCGGATGCCGGGTGGCCGTCCCATCGCCTTGTGACGATAGTAACGACTCCCCCGAAGCGTTGCGTTCTGCGTACACATCACCTATGCTCAGCGTCCAACCGAATAGCGCCCCCGCGCCGCTAGGAACGGCCGGGGGCATGGCACAGAAAGGCAGGCTTTCTATGCAGTCTCAGTCTACGGGCGCGCCTACTGCGCGCGCCCAGCGCACGACCCGCCGGCGCCGGTTCCGTAGCCAACTCGCCCCGCTCCCCGATGCTGCTCGCGAGGCCGCGAAGGCGGAGGCCGCCGACAGGCGGGCTCGGGCTCGTCTGGCCGCCGCGGAGGCGGCCGGCGAACCGCTGGTCAACGTCACGGGGAGGCCGCGCTCGCCGATCACCCTGTCCGAGTACCGGCGTGGCCGCGCGCCGGCGAACAAGGGCAAGCGCTATCCCGCGGAGGTCCTGACCCCCGCCGAGATTGGGGCGCTGCTCGAGGCGCTCCCGGGGGGGTCTTCGGGGATCCGCTCGCGGGCGCTCGTCGTGCTGTTGTGGCGGGTGGGCCTCCGTTGCGCGGAGGCGTTGGCGCTGCGCGTGCACGACGTCGACCTGGAGCTCGGTTCCGTGACAGTACTGCAGGGCAAGGGAGCGAAGCGCAGGGTCGTCGGGATCGACGGTCCGACGCTGGACTACCTACACGAGTGGGTGGCCGAGCGTGAGCGGCTGGGGATCCCCGCGACCGCGCTGCTGTTCTGCACGATCAGCAACGACCGCGGCGGACGTGGCCGCCCGCTCGGGGCGAGCTCGGTGCGGGAGATGCTCAAGCTGCGCGCGCGCAAGGCGGGGATTGCTAAGCGGGTGCATCCCCATGGGCTGCGACACACGTGCGCGGCGGAAATGCACCGCGAAGGCGTCCCGATGCTGCTCATCAAGGAACAGCTCGGCCACAACGACCTCGGGATGACGGCGCATTACGTCAACCATCTGGAGCCGGGCGAGCTGATCTCCGCGATCGCCGCGAGAGCCTGGCCAGGAGAGGGCGCGCCGCCCCCGATCACACGCGCGGCGGCCTCGCAGTCGACCGCGGTGGCCGTCTCGGACACGCAGTTGCTCCCGGCGTATGGGCCGGTGCCGCGCGAGCCTGCCAGTGACCCGACGCCGCGGCCCGCGGGTCTGGCGGGGCGCCCGGGGGAGACGAAGACGCGGCTGCTCGGTGTGCTGCGCGAGAACGGCGGGCGCGCCACGCAGGCGCAGCTCGCGCGAGCCCTCGGGATACGCAACACCAGCGCGCGGCGCCACTGTGAGGAGCTCGCCGCTGCCGCCCAGGTCGTGCGGCTCGGAGAGATCGAGCGCCCCGCGGGCGGCGGTCGGCCGCTCGTGGTGTGGGGACTGCCGCCGTTGCGCGCCGTCTACGAGCTAGACGCGAGCGTCGAGTTCGGCCAGCGCGCCCGGCGCGGGCACGGCGCCCAGCGGGTCCTCGACGCGCTCCGGCAGACCGGGAGCCGCAGCTCGCAGGCCAAGCTTGCGGGCGTCCTCGGGATCTCAAGCGAGACGGTCGGCGTGCACTGCCGCGCCCTAGAGAGCCGCGGCCTGCTCGAACGTGGGGGCCTGGACAAGAGCACCTCCAACCGCGGCTCCCAGGTGTGGACGCTGCCGCGGCGCGATCGAGTAGGGACCCCGACCGGACCGACGCTCAAGCTCGCGCCCGGGTCCTCAAGCACCGGCCGCCACACCAGGTCCGCATGATGAGGCACCGGGGGCACTGCAGGCGCCCGGGCGCGCCAGTACGCGGGCGCGACCGTCACCCGGTCCGCCGAACGCGCCCACAGTTGGATTGGAGCGAGGCGGGCCGCGCGGCCGCGGTCGCACGGACGAGCGCACCAGTGCGCGAGCTCGGGGCGGACGAACTCGCATGCCTGGGGCTCGACGTCGAGATCTTGGCCGCATGCCGGCGCCGGCGCGGGCACTGTTTCGACAGCCGCATCGAGCAGCTGGTCGACGCCAAGCTGCTTGTGCGCCTGTGGTGGGATCAGGCCCGCATCGACGAGCGGATCGAAGTCGCTGTGGAGCGTGAGCTTGGACGCTCCGTTCTCGCGGTCGCGTTCGGCCCTATCAACCGAGCCAGGCTCGAGCTCTATTGGGATGCGATCCACGAGCAGGGACACCGGCGCTTCTGGCTCTACGACTTCATGAGTGCGTTCCTCGCGCCCGCAATTGCCAGCAGCCCTCCCGGCTTCGGGCCTTGAGAAGGCCAGCCCCATGGCTCGTCATCCGCGCAATCCCTCGAGCAGGCCCCTCTGGCTGGCGATTACTCGGCGAGCTCGACTGCATCGAGGAGACGGACCATCCGCCCATGCGCGGTGTCCCGGGCGCGCTTGGCGAGCTTTGCTTGCCCGGCCGCGCTGTAGTCCCAGCGGCGGTTGGCCTGGCTGAGCGGGATCTCTAGGTCGCCGAACACGTACATCCCGTCGGCGGTCGCTTTGGCCTTGCCCAGCTCGGTCCATTTCGCGAGGGTCGTGCTCTTGATCTGCAGCCACTCGGCCGCCGGTGCGCGCTCGAGCTGAACAGTCGCCACGTCGACCTCGAGCTCATCGCCCGTGCCGCGCGCCTGAGCCCGCCCGCCAGCGACCCATTTACGGATGGTCGCCTCGGAGCGGTGGAACGTGTCGGCGACGGCCGCGACGGGCATCCACCAGTCGACCTCGCCGACCTCCGGCTCGGGCAGATCGGTGCGTGTGGGTTTGTCCTCGGGCTTGCGGGGCTCGGGCTCGGGAGGCTCGGGCGGCTTCGGTGGCCGTGCGGCGTCGAGACGCTGCTGCTCGAGGGCCCTCAGCCCCGCGAGGATTCCGCCCTTCACGGAGCCGTGATCGCGCGCAGCGGCCTCGAGGAGGTGGTGATCCTCCGCGGAGATTCGGAAGTTGACCTGCCGCTCGAAGCTCATGCCTATGAGGCTAGCACAGTTGCTAGCTATATAGCAACCTATATAGCTAGGACCCGGGAGAGCCCTGGAAGATCGCGCTAGCTAGCTAGGCCCGTAGCGGTCTAGGTACGGAGCTACCTAGCGAACTGCGGAGTGCCGGAGGTGGCGCGGGTGACGTCACCTAGTTATGACAAAATTGCGGCCCGGTGAGCAATCCCGCAATTTTGCCATATGGCGGTTTCTTGCCTGACCGGCCGTCGCGCTGGCCAGCGGAGATGTCGGTCGAGGAGTTCGGCGAGCGTTTCCCCGGTGAGAGCGACACCGTCGAGTTCAAGCAGGGCGTCGGTTCGATTGAGGAGAGCGTCGTGGCCTTCTCCAATACGCGCGGCGGCGTGATCCTGGCCGGCGTTGCCAACGCTGGGACGCTCACCGGCTGCGAGCTGACCCCGGCGCTCGAGGACAAGATCCGCCAGGCGCTCGCCGACTCGCACTCGATCGCCCCGCTCAACATTCGTCCACTGCGCGTCGCCGGCCGCGAGGTCACGGTGATCGGCGTTGGGCAGCTCCGGGAAGGCTTCGCCCAGACCGGCAACGGCCGGCCGCTCGTGCGGGTCGGTACCAAGCGACTGCCGCTGATCGGCCCCGAGCTCGTGCGCTTCATGCAGGAGCGCATGTCAAGCACGTTCGAGTCGGTGCCCACGGAGGTGCCACTAGAGAAGGCGGACCCGGAGCTGCTGGAGGCGGTGGTCGACGCGCTGCGTATCTCCCGGGCGAACCTCGAGGGCGCCTAGCTGAGCGGGGGCTCGTCTCGGTCGAGGACGGCCCGGCGAAGCTCACGGTCGCCGGCGCCCTCTACCTAATGCGAGAGCCCCGGCAGGTCCTCGGAAAGGCCTACATCGAGCTGCGCCGCTTCCCCGCGGACGGCGAGTCGTTCACGCGGCGGCTAGAGATCAGCGGCCC
Organism: uncultured Solirubrobacteraceae bacterium; assembly: GCA_963760785.1. Classification (GTDB taxonomy): domain Bacteria; phylum Actinomycetota; class Thermoleophilia; order Solirubrobacterales; family Solirubrobacteraceae; genus Palsa-744. The sequence continues at coordinate 563,626 of CAVXEL010000006.1, forward strand.
CGCCAACGGTCAGGTGACGATCGCCACAGCGATGGTCATGGAGGAGGTCGGCTCCGACTCCGTCGTGCTCGGCCTCCGCCGGCACGAGCTTGCGCGCCTGCCGGTGCGTGTCGTGCGCGAGGCAATCGCCAATGGCGTGGCTCACCGGAGCTATGAGCAGCGGGGCACCCCGATCCGAGTTGACGTGTACCCGGATCGCGTTGACATCACCTCACCGGGGCCGCTGGTGGCGCCGGTGACGCTCGAGACGATGCGGGAGGCCTACGCCGCCCGCAACACAACCATCATCCGACTTCTGCGGGCGTTCCGGCTCGCCGAGGACTCCGGCCAGGGCATCGACCTCATCGAGGACATGATGCGCGACGAGCTCCTCGCGGAGCCGACCTTCGACGCTTCGGACGCGTGGGTGCGGGTGAGCCTGCCGGTGCTCAGCGGCACCCGACCGGAGGAGCGTGCTTGGCTCAATGAGGTCGTCGCCCGCGGCAGCATCGAGGACCGGGACCGCGTCCTGCTCGTCCACGCCCGCCGCGGAGAGACGCTCAGCAACCAGCGCGCCCGCGAGCTGCTTGGAGGCGTCAGCCGTGACCGCGCTGCGGCGGCGCTACAGCGCCTCGTCAGCGCGGGCCTGCTCGAGCGCTCAGGCGTCCGAGGGGGAACGCGCTACCAGCTCGCCGGCGAGCTAGTCCCACCCGCAGGGCTGCACCTCAGCCGCGAGGAGCTGCTCGCTGTCATCTTCGAGATGGCCGACGGGCAGTCCGTTACGAACGCGAGCGTCCGAGAGCGCACCGGACTCGAGCGCCAGGAGGTCCTGTCGCTTCTCGACGAGCTCGTGCAGGACGGGACGCTAGTTCGCCTCGGCGAGCGGCGCGGCACCCGGTACGTGCGCCCCGCCCCATATCTCAGCTGAGCCGGCCAAAACAGGCGGGTTATTGCCAGCTTGAAAGATCATCGACTTGGTAGAAGGTGAACTCGCGGGCCTGGCGCGCCTCAAGCCCCTGCTCGCGGATTCGCTCGACCCCGGCGCCGTCGACCACTCCTCCGCCCTGGAGGGCGTCGAGCAGCGCGCCAAACTGGCCGGTGAGGTCCGCCAGGCCGGCCATCAGGTGTCCGAGCTCCGGTTCGGCTCGCATACCCAGCCAGGCGTCGGGGTCCTGGCTGTCCACTGACTCGTCAACGAGAGAGATCAAGTGCTTGTAGGAGTCGCCGTCCCGCTCCCACAGGATTCGCCCAAGGCGCATCTGCCGAGGCTCATCGGTGACGCCATGGCGGATCACCGGGTAATAGCGAAGTGCGGGATCGCGGCGCGATTCACGCAAGGCCCACAGCGTCCGCGTCTCCTCCTGGCTGAGCGTAGCTCGGAACGTGACGGCCACGACGCCGTCCTGCTCGACCTCGTCGTACTCCGTCGGCCGGAGCTCAAGACCCTGAAACTCGAGGGACTCGGCCCACAGCCGCTCCCGCTCATTCCACTCGATCAAGAGCGTGCGGGGGCCGCCCTCACTGAAGGACTCGGTCCGCACCTCCCCCTCCCACTCGAGGCCGTCCTCGTCGGCGCGCGGCTCCTCGAGAAGCCTTCTGAGCTCGACTGCGTCCGGCTCGGAGACGGTGATCTCGCTGCGGAGGTGGCGCAGCTCGCGCCCGGTGTGGAGGGAGGTCCGCGTTCCGACCTCCTCCGCGGGCAGCTCCATCGTTCGGCCGTCGTGGGGGAAACGCAGCGTCAATGCCGCGGCCGAGGCCTCCGGCTCACCATTCGACATGCGGCGAACTCTAACGGCAGAGAACGGGAATGAGCCTGCCGCAGCGCCCGGAGCCGCCCCGGCGGCACGGGGGACACGCCGCCGCGGGCGTCCGGCGAAGCTGACATCTTCTCTGCCACAGTGGCGATCGCACCCGCCATCACCCTCTCCGACGCGATCGAGCGATTCCTCGACCGCCCCGACCTCTCGCCGCTCAGCGTACGCGTCTACCGGCAGGCGCTCGACCGGCTCGCCGGCGAGGTCGACGGCGCCACGCCCATCGCGGCGCTCGACGGCGCCGAGCTCGAAGCCGCGGCCACGCGCGTGTGGGGCCACCTGGCGCCGGCGACGTGGAACCGCAACGTCGCAAGCCTGCGGTCCTTCCTGCGCTGGGCGAACCACGGTCACGGCCTGCTGCCCGCGGCGCTCGAGCTGCACCTGCCCAGCCGGCGCGTCGCCGAGGACCGCACGCGCGCGATCCCCTACGGCCTGCTCGACCGACTGTGGAGCCGCGAAGGCGTCCCGCTGCGCGAGAAGACGCTCTGGCGGATGCTCTACGAGACGGCCGCCCGCTCCGGCGAGATCCTCGCGCTCGACGTCGAGGACCTGGACCTGCCCAACAAGCGCGCGCGGATCCGCAGCAAGGGCGGCGACCTCGAGCTCGTGCACTTCCAGTCCGGCGCCGCGCGGCTGCTGCCCCGGCTGCTCGCCGGGCGGCCACGCGGCCCGATCTTCCTCAGCGAGCGCGCCGCCCCAGCCGGCACGCCCAGCCTCGACATCTGCCCCGTCACCGGCCGCGCCCGGCTCTCCTACCGTCGCGCCGCGGCGATGTTCTCCCAGCAGACCGGCGGCTGGACGCTTCACCAGCTGCGGCACTCCGCGATCACGCACCTCGCCGAGGCCGGCGAGTCCACCGTGCTCATCATGGCCAAGTCGCGGCACCGCAGCCTGCGGACCCTGCAGCGCTACGCCCGCCCCGGGCCCGACGCCGTCGCGGCGCTCACCGCGCGCCACGACCCCGCGCGCCGGCGCGCGTAGCGGAGCCCGGGGCCGCTGCCGGGCAGTCCCCGGGGCCGCCCCGCAGACGTCACGATCCGGCCCGCAGGTCCTCCGGGACCCCGTCAACGGAGGGGCCCCGAGACGTATAGAGCGCCCAGGGCGCGGCCGATCGCGCCCGAGCCCGAGCGCTCCGGGTAATAGCGGGCCTTGCCCGGGTAGGGCGGGTCAGTAGGCGAAGCGTGCCGGCTCGCCGGCGGCGATCGCCGCGGGACGCGTCCCGCGCGTCGGCGAGCAGCTGGACGGGACGGCTCGCCCGAATCGCCAGGCGCGCTTCCGGCACACGGAGCCGCAGTAGATCGCGTCGCGCCTCGATCGAGATGGGATCGGTCCCGCGCACCAGGCGCAGAGCCGTCCCGTGCAGCTGGCCGTCGACGCGTCCCGGAGGCCTGCAGGTGAGACGGCTCCCGTCGCGTTGCATCCCTATCGCGCGTCGGTCGGACCCGCCCCAGGCTTCGTCAGTCGGCAGCCTCAATGGTGACGCGGAGCTCCTCGGGCCTCCCGAACTCGGCATGCTCGGGCTTCCCCACGTAGAGCGTGCGCACGACCTCGCGGGCGCCCTCGTCCACGACCTCCTCGAAGCGGACCTTGTTCTTGGTGTCGGCCTCGCGACGGAACCTCATGACGAGCCCGGCTGTGGCAGTAGACATCGCGCCCTTCCCCTTTCCTGGCGAGCGATTCGGTCGCCCAACTGTAGGCGCCGCCGCAGACACCTGTCCGCACCGCTCAGCCGGTGCCGGGACCGAACAGCTGGCCCTGCGATCCGTGGGCTTCTGCGAGCAGTATCTGCAGGCCCTCGACCCGCGCGCGGGGCGGCGACTCACGCTCCCACTTGCTCACGACGGCCTGCGTGACGCCAGCGCGCGCGGCGAACTGCGCCTGCGTCCAACCGAGGCGCCGGCGTTCGGCGCGCAGCTGCTCGCCGGAGATCATTTCCGGCGCTTGCGGGAGCACCGCGAACAGGTCCCGCAGCTGCGCCTGGCGATGGGCAGGGATCGACTTAGTTCCCTGCGCCCAGGCGTTGATGCGCGCGACGCCGGCGCCGATGAGCTGCGCGAGATCCTTCTGTCTCAGGCCTGCGCGCGCGAGGAGGGCGCGAAGCCGGGGAGCGTCGATCTCCTCACCGGCGCTGTACGCCACTGGCGCCGGGCCCCGGAACAGGCCCGTGCCGTGGCCGTTATCGCAGACGCGCTCGTGCAGCTCGCCAGCGGCAAGCAGCTGCTCGATCGTCGGGTGAAGCTGGCGTCGCTCCACCTGGCGCAGAAGGCCAAGCATTCCCGGCGAGGGATACCCGGCTGCTCCCGGACAGCCATGAGGATTCGCTCCGCAATGGTGGCGCGGGCATCGCGGACCCGCTGCTTGGCCTCCGCTACTCTGGCCTCGCGGCTGCCCTCCCCCGGGAATAGCGACTCCTCGACCTGCTTTGCCCACGCCGCTGGCACATCGGAGCGTTCCCAACCGCGAAGCATCGACGGCGACACGCCCAGGCGCTCCGCGAGCTCGGCCTGGCCGATGAGCATCTGCGTTCGGAGGCGCCGGACCTTCTCGCCGTCGATCGGCGCGGAGATCCGCCCGGGCGCCGGGTCCGCGAACACGCCGAGGACCGTGCGGGGGCCGCGTGGGCCGCGCTTCACTACTTCGCGCGTGTGAAGCAGTCCCTCTGCCACGCCACGGTCGACGGCGCGCTCGCCCCGGCCGCGATCATGTCGAAGGGACTCGGCGATCGAGCGGCGGCTGCGCCCCGGCTCGGCTCGCACCGCAGCGACAACCTCGGCCAAGAGCTCCGCGTCGGGATCGGGCGGCGGCGGCTGCGTTGAGGCCGATCCCAGGTACAGGCAGGGCATCTGGCGCGCGACGCCATCGGCTCGCGTCCGCTTGACCCGCCGCTCATGGATGAGGTCCGCCGCCAAGGCGCGCAGCACCGCGACCCTCACGTAGGGCTCGGGGGCCTCGTGGACCGCGCGCGAGAGCTCGCTCCTGCTGAGTCCCGGCGTCGCCGCCAAGTGCTCGCGGACGGCTACAAGTGCCTCGGCCACGCGATCGCGCACAGTCCCTTGCTCCGGCTCAGAGAGCCGTAGTAGCTCGCGGATCCGGGAGCAGCGCTCGCGCGGTACTGGCTTGCGCGCGCCCGCCTCCCAATTCCCCACGACGGCTTTTGTGACGCCGAGCTCGTCGGCAAGGCGCTGCTGACTCCAACCCAACCGCCGGCGGCCCTCGCGCAGCTCACGGGCCCTCACGGGCTGCTGCGACCTACGGGGCGTCCTAGTGTCCACGGCTTCTCGGATCCGCGGCCACTGCTCGAGCGGGATCTGCGAGCTCCCGCGCTCCCAATCGCTCACGCGGGTCTGCGTCACGCCCAAGGCGCTGGCGAGCTCGGTCTGCGTCATGCCGATCTGCTCCCGCTCGGCCCGCACCAGACCGCCGACGAAGCCTCCGGGGTGTGCCGCTGCGCTGACGAGCACCTCGCGGCGCTCCCCCGGGACGCCCTCTCGCTCCCACGCGGCAATTGCCTGCTGCTTGACGCCCTGCATTCTGGCAAGGGCCGTCTGCGTGACCCCAGCTGCTTCCCTTATCGCGCGCAGCTCGCCGCCCGACAGATCGGGGATCGGTATCGGCGCCTGCACAGCGAAGACCTGGCGCAGCTCGATCGCGCGCGCTGGTGGAATCGGCTTGCGGCCGCTCTCCCAATGGTCCACCAGCCCCTTCGAGACCCCGATAAGCGACGCGAGTTCGGCCTGGCTAAGGGTCGACTCCTCCCGGCTTTGCCGGAGTTCGCCAGCGGTGATCGCGGGCACAAGTTGGCGCCTACCTGCTTGGGACTGCGGCATGGTCAGTACAAGCTAACGCCTACCGGTGTCGGGATTCCCGCCGAGGGCCCCGATAGACCTTTCCGCAGCCGATCCCACCACAGAGAAGTGGCCCCGCGACGACCAAGGTCGCGGAGCCACAGGAAAGGAACTGCGATGTCACGAGGCACTCTAAATCGCCGCCCGGCGGCGCGGCAGAAGGGGGCCGTCCGCGACGTACGTCCCCCGCGACCCCGCCGCCAGCCGCGCCACATCAGCTCCGTCATCGACCTCTACCTCGCGGGCCTCGATGAGACTGAGTTCGAGGGGGTGCGACGTGGCCGCTAACGCTCCCCGGCGGCCACACTGGCTGCCTACTAGCTGCGAGGTGTGTGGCGACCCCACGACGCTGTCCCTCGCCGACGTCCCCCTGTGTTGCCCGTGCTACATGGCTGGCCGCGAGCGCGAGGCAGAGCTCGGCGACGCCCGCGTGTCCTGGCTCGTGCCCGTAGCCCGCATCGGGGCGGCTGCATGATGGCCGCCCCCACCGTCGCAGACCCCGCCGCAGCGAACACGGCCGAGGAGCGGGTGCTGCTCAAGCACCACGCCGAGCTGCTCCGGGAGTCGGCGATCAGCCCCGAGGTGGCGCGCGAGCGCGGCTACCTCTCGGCGCGGACCGGCGCGGAGCTTGAGGCGCTCGGCTTCGCGGCCTACCAGCGCAATGCGCCCGCGCTCCTCATCCCGATTAGAGACGTCCGCGGCGAGCTGGCGTTCTACCAGGCGCGACCAGATTCGCCGCGGAGCAAGGAGGGCAAGCCGCTCAAGTACGAGACGCCGGCCGGTAAGTCGCTCGTGCTGGACGTGCCGCCGGCGACCAGGCGGGCGCTCGCCGACCCGAGTCTGCCGCTCTGGATCACCGAGGGCTCACGCAAGGCCGACGCCGCGGTCAGCATCGGCCTGCACTGCATCGGCGTGATCGGCACATGGGCCTGGCGGCACCGCGAGACCAAGGACGGACCGAGCGTGCCCCTCCCGGACTGGCAGGGCATCCCCCTCGACGGCCGGCGTGTCTACGTCGTCTTCGACTCCGACGTGATGGTCAAGGCCTCGGTCCGCAAAGCACTCGAAGCGCTCCACGCGTTCCTCACCGGCCAGGGCGCGACCGTGCGGCTCGTCTACCTCCCCGGCGGGCCCGACGAGCAGAAGGTCGGGTTGGACGACTACATCGCGGCCGGCCACGGCGAGCGGGACCTCCTCGAGCTCGCGCGGCCCGAGCTGGCCCCAACGCCGGCGAGCAACGGCCGCGGCCCGACCCAGGCCGAGCACCTCGTCGCGTGGGCCTGCGATGGCGGCGCCGAGCTGTTCCACAACCCCGAGCGCAAGCCGTGGGCGACCGTCACTGTAGGCGACCATCGCGAGACGATGTCGCTCGAGTCCTCCGACTTCCGCGACTACCTCGGCCGAGCAGCACACGAGAGCGGCGTCGTCGGTGAGCAGGCGATCAAGGATGCCACCGCGCGGTTGCGCTCGATCGCGATCTACGAGGGCCAGCAGCACGAGATCCACACGCGCCTGGCGGCCCAGGCGGACGCGATCTACCTCGACCTCGGCGACGAGCGTCGCCGCGCGATCGAGATCCGCGCCGGCAGCTGGCAGCTACTCGACGGCGAGCCACCCGTGAAGTTCCGCCGCGCGAGCGGGATGCGCGCCCTCCCCGAGCCGATCACCGGCGGTGGCGTCGATGAGCTTCGCCCATTCATCAACGTCACCGACGAGTCGACCTGGCAGCTGCTCATCGGCTGGCTCGTCGGCTGCTTCGCCCCCAGCGGCCCCTACCCGCTGCTCGTGCTTCACGGCGAGCAGGGCAGCGCCAAGTCCACCACCGCGCGGCTGCTGCGCAGCCTGATCGACCCCGCAAAGCCCGAGCTCCGCTCCGTGCCCGCCGATGAGCGAGAACTGCTCATCGCCGCGACCAACAACCGCATCGTGGCCTTCGACAACCTCTCCGGCTTCGCCGGCAAGGACGCCTGGATCTCAGACGCCCTGTGCCGACTCTCAACAGGCGCCGGGCTGGCCGTGCGCGCGCTCTACAAGAACGACGAGGAGCACCTATTCGAGGTCGCGAGCCCCGTGATCCTCACGGGTATCGAGGCGCTACCCCAGCGCGCAGATCTGCTCGAGCGATCCGTGCTCGTGGACCTCCCACCGCTCTCCGACGATCAGCGCGAGACAGAGGACGTGCTGTGGCAGAGCTTCGAGGAGAGGCGTCCCACGATCCTCGGCGCTCTCCTGGACGCCGTGGCGGCCGCCCTCGCCAACCGCAAGCGCGTACAGACCGAACGGCGGAGCTGGCCGCGGATGGCGGACCACGCGATGTTCGTCACGGCGGCCGAGCCGGGTCTCGGCTGGGAGTCTGGGACGATCTCGCGAGCTACGCCGCCAGCCGCCAGGAGACCACCGACGCCGCACTCGAGTCCTCGCCACTCTGGCCCCACCTTGCCGAGCTCGCCGATGGCGATGAGCGCACGGCCGCCGACCTCCTCGATCGCCTCGAGGCTCTCGCCGGCGACGGCGTGACCCGCCGTCGCGGATGGCCGAAGCGACCGCGTGACCTCTCGGGGGCGATCCGACGACTCGCGCCCGACCTTCGCCGAGTTGGGATCGGCGTCGCGTTCGGGACCATCGGGCGGGGGACGCACGCCGGAAGACCATCACGCTGTCCCGAGGTTTCCAGAATCCAGCGACCCCAGCGACCCCAGCGACCCCATTGGCTCTACAAAGCCAAATCCCGGGGTCGCACGGGGTCGCAGCACACGAAGCGGGGTCGCAGGATGCCTGAGAGTGGGGTCGCTGGGGGTCGCACGGGGTCGCTGGCGCGATCGCCAGAAGACCCAGTGTTTCCGGGGTTGGGGTCGCTGGGGTCGCTGGGGTCGCTGGATTCTGGAAACGAAAAGGTGAAAGGCGGGCTCGGCGGCCCTGAGACACTGTCAGACGGACAACCGTCCTCAGTGAGGAGGATCCCGAGGCGCGCCTCCGCGCGGCGCGCAGGCACGCACAGCTGGCCAGCCCCCACAGCCCGGAGGGGGCGCAGCGTCGCGCGATCGTCGCCGAGCTCGAGCTCCTGGTCGCCGCGCCCCGACAGCTCACACTCGACGGCCGCGTGGCGCCGGCGGGAGGGCCTCGCGGGCCCCTAACGGCCGCACAGCGCGAGATCCTACGAGTCTCCCGCGAGCAGGGGCGAGTCTCCCCAAGCGAGGCCGGGCGAGTTGTCCACGCGCACCGCAACCCGCCGTGCCGGCGCTGCGCCGCTGGCAGCTGCGCCTTCACCGCCAGCGATGGCAGCGATGCGCTCAAGCGCCTGCGCCGACCGCGGCCTCATGCGTCGCGTTCGTGCGGGTGTATGGGAGCCAGCAGGCGCCGCGGAGATCGCCGAGGCCCCGCAGGACGGGTCCCGCTCGGCCGGCGCCGGCGAGCCGGGACGGCTTGAGGCCGGAGAGACCAGCGAGCCACGGGGACCGAAGGGAGTCCGGCCCGGCGACGTCGTCCGCGCCGAGCGCAGCCGTTGGGAGGTGCTGGGGATCGACGCTGAACGACGGGAGGCGATCTGCCGGCTCCTCGGCGGATCGCATGCGGTGCGGCGGTTCCGTGCTCGGCGAATCGAAGCGGTCGAGCGGGCGCCGCGGCCGCGGCGGCGGCCGCGGCGAGAGGAGCCCAGCCAGGCATGAGCCGTCCCCCGTCGACGCCGCCACTGCTCGACGCGCTGATCCACGCGTGGGATGAGGCCGGCGAAGATGCCCGGGCCGAGCTCGCCGACAGGCTGCGGCCGCACCTCGGCCCCGAGGACCGCGCAGCTGCTCGACGCAGAGACGAAGGCGCGAGAGCTCGGCCTGAATCCGCAGACGCTTACGCGCATGGCGAAAGACGACAGGATCCCGGGCGCGCGGAAGGTCGGGCGCGCGTGGCGCTTCCCAGCGGGCGAGCTCCACATACGGCCCGCGGGCGACCGCGTTCTGGAGCCGCCGGCCGCTCGGGTCGGGGGCCCCGGTGAGGTGGCCGCGTCAGCGATACGAGGCGCTTAAGCGTTGCACTGTTCGGACACTCGCTCAGCAGCTACGATCCCGCGACCGACGAGGAGACGCCATGCCGACAGCTGGACACCGCACCCCCGAGGGCCGCGACTGGTACGCCAAGCTTGCCCGCGCGCGTCGTGCCGTCGAGCAGGCTCAGCAACGGCGCGATGATCTCGCCCGCCAGGCGTTGCGCGCCGGCGTGGGCGTACGGGGAGTCGCGGAGGCTCTCGGGGTCGACAAGGCGACTGTGAGTCGTCGCTATGGGCGCGAGCCATGAGCGTGCGGCGACTAGAGCGTGGCGCGAGGATCCGCTGGGAGGTCCGGTGGAGAGAACACGGCCGCAACCGTTCGCGCGTGTTCGATCGACGCACCGATGCGCTCACCTGGGATGCAGAGGTGCGCAGGCGCCGCCAGCTCGGCCCGCTTGCCCTCACCCAGCTGACGACGGCAACGCCTACGCTCGGAGAGTGGATCGCGCACCGCTGGGCGCCGGAGCACGCTGCGACGCTCGAGCAGTCCACCGCGGACCGGTATGCGAACGCCTACCGGGGTCAGGTCGCGCCTTTCCTAGACGAGGTCCCGCTAGCTGAGATCACCGTCGGTCGACTGCGGAGCTGGCAGGTTGCACTACTCGACGCAGACACGCCGATCGCGACGATCAGCAAGGCGCGGACGCTTCTCTCGAGTGTGCTCCGTCACGCGGCTGAGGCCGAGGTGATCCCGGGCAACCCGTTGATGCTTGTTCGTGCCCCGCGATCACCCCAGCGCGACCGCGTGAGGCCTTTAGCCCCGCGCACCGTTGAGGCGATCCGATGTGCGCTTCTCACGCCGGCGCCGCGAGAAGTCGCGGCATCGCCGCCAGGCAAACGTCAGCGCCGCGCCTACGCGTTGCCGACACGGCGCCCCGAGCAACGCCGTCGAGATGCGCTGATCGTGTCGCTCCTCGCGTACGCAGGACTTCGGCCCGGAGAGCTGCACGCCCTTCGGTGGCAAGACGTCGGCGAGCACACGCTGCTGATACAGCGGGCCACGGCGCCCGACGGCACGATCAAGGCGACGAAGACCGCCCGGGCTCGCAGCGTCAATCTCCTCCCGCCGCTGGCGGCCGAGCTGCGCGAGTGGCGTCTCGCGACCGGCCGGCCGACAGGCGACGCGCTGGTAATCCCCGGACCGGCCGGCGCTGCGTGGACGAAGACCGATACTGCGAACTGGCGCACGCGGCAATGGGCGCCCGCCTGCAGACAGGCCGGCCTAGATCCCGTCCCAAGGCCCTACGACCTCCGGCACAGCTTCGCCTCGCTGCTGCTCGCGGAGCGTCGGCAGCCGCTCTACGTCGCTCAACAGCTCGGCCACACCCCGATGGTGCTCGTCGAGCACCTACGCGCACCTCCTGCCCGAGCTGGCCGAGGCCGAGCGAATCGAGCCGGAGCTCGAGATCGTGAGCGCTCGCGAGGCGGCCCGTACGGCCTGAGTACGTTTCCACCGCTGCCGCGGAGCGCGTGAGCGTGACGCGGCAGCGGAGAAACGGCCTACTTGCAGGCGGTTCATTCGAGCGGGAGCGACGGGACTCGAACCCGCGACCTCTGCCGTGACAGGGCAGCGCTCTAACCTGCTGAGCTACGCCCCCGCGATTGCCCGCTGGGACCCGGGGGCCAGCGGCTCGGGACAGTATGCCAAGGATCAGCCGGCTGCCCGGCCCCCGTGCCGTGGCGGTCCGCCTCACGCGGGTAAAGAAGACTGGCCGGACGGCCAGTGCTTGCTCTAGGCTTTGCCCGTGGCGCTCGTCGGTCCTCCCCCGATGCTGAACCGAAGCCCGCTCGCGGTCCTGATCGAAGACCTGCGCGACGAGCGCGCCGCCCGCATCCCCTTCCCACCCGGGGAGACGCGACCGTCGCTGTCCCGGACGGCCCGCTTCGCCCAGGAACCACTGCCGATGCTGCTCGAGGGATACGAGCGCTTCGGTCCGATCTTCACGATCAGGCTGCTGCACGGCAACGTCGTCTTCATGCTAGGACCGGCCGCCAACCACTACATAACCGTCTCGCACGCATCTAACTTCCACTGGCGGGAGGGCCACTTCCGCGATCTGATCGGCCTGATGGGCGACGGACTGCTGACGATCGACGGCGACTTCCATCGCCGCTCGCGGCTGATCATGCTGCCGGCCTTCCACCGGGAGCAGATCGCGGCGTCGGTCGACGTGGTGGTGGCCGAGACGCAGCAGGCTCTCGAGGCGCTCCAGCCGGGGAGGAGCGTCGACCTGTACGCCTGGACCCGCCACCTCGCGATGAGGGTGGCCATGCGCGCGCTGTTCGGCCTGGACCCCGACGGCCGGGAGGCACGGGCGATCGACGCCGCAGGGCTCTTCGAGCAGGCGCTGGCCTTCTATTCGAGCGACTACTTCCTGCGGATCCTGCGCAACCGACGCAGCCCCTGGGGACGCATGCAGCGCGCGGCGCGCCTGCTCGACGGGCTGATCTACTCGGAGATCTCGCGGCGACGCGCCAGCGGCGCCCGCGGCAGCGACATTCTCAGCCTGCTGCTCGACGCCCACGACGAGGAGGGGAACCGCCTCAGCGACCTGCAGATCCGCGACGAGGTCATGACCCTGCTGTTCGCCGGTCACGACACGACGACCTCGACCATCTCGTTCATGTTCTACGAGCTGGCCCGCCACCCGGCCGTCGTCGCGAGGCTGCTCGCCGAGCAGGAAGCGCTGCTCGTCGGAGGGGCGCCGAGCGTCTCCCAACTGGTCTCCGGCGAGCTGCCCGAGCTCGAGATGGTGATCGACGAGACGTTGCGCAAGTACCCGCCCGCCTGGGTGGGGCCGCGCCGCGCGATGCGGGAGTTCGAGTTCGAAGGCGTGCCAGTTCCCGCCAAGGCCTTCGTCAACTACAGCTCCTGGGCGTCCCACCACCTGGCTGACGTGTTCCCCGAGCCCGAGGAGTTCCGGCCGGAGCGCTTCACGCCCGAGGCGAAGGCGGCGCTGCCCAAGGGCGCCTACGTCCCGTTCGGCGGCGGCTCGCGCACCTGCATCGGCATGCGCTTCGGGCAGCTGGAGGTGCGCACGATCGCCACGATGCTGCTCTCCCACTGCTCGCTTGCGCTGCACGAGGACTTCGAGATGAGCATCCGCCAGATGCCCACCATCAGCCCCCGGGAGGGAGCTGCCGATGCGCGTCGGCCCGTTGGCCACGACGGGTGCGCCCGGGCTGCGGGCGGTGGCCTGAGCCGCAGACAGGCCCCGCCGTGACCGCCTCAGCGCAGGCTCGCCTGCATCGTCAGGGCGTAGGTCAGCGGCGAGCGGCGGGCCACGCCTGCCCCGATCGCTTCGACGTAGACGTGACGGTCGGAGAACAGCGTCAGCTGGAAGCCTTCCAGCAGTGCCCCGACGGGGTGGGCGATCAGGGTCCCCTGCCTGGGCTGCGCCACCGCCTGCACCGAGGCTCCGATCCCGAACAGGCCGCCCCTGACCTCGACCTGCACCTGCCCCGCGACGCTGTCGAGCAGCCTCACGCCGACGCCGGCGGGCAGTGCGTCGCGCACCTGCGCCTGGGTCGTCAGGGCCAGGGCGGAGAGCGAGCTTCCGCGCTTGCGCAGCGTCGCATCGTCGAGAGCCAGCGGCCCGAGGCGTACCGTGGCGGCGCTGACGTCCATCCGCGCGGCGCCCCGGCCTTCCCAGAGCAGCGCCGAGGCCTGCGCCGGGGAGAGCGCCAGAGCGCCGGCGCGCACCGTCACGGAGTCGGCGTCGCCCCACAGCAGCTCGACGGCGGGCCACGCCGAGACGCTGACGCTCACGACGTGCCCGTAGCGGCCGACCCTCGAGGAGATCCGCCCCGCCGCGATGCGCGGCAGCAAGACCTGGGCGAGCGCCGCCAGCAGCGCGAGCGCCCCCGCCAGCAGCAGGGAAACCCGCATCGCCCGTCCGCCGCCGCTCCGCATCCCGGCAAGCTTGGCAGGCAGCCCACACCGAACCGCGGCGTGCCCCTTCTCCCAGGCCGCTCCCAGGAGGCTCCCAGCCCGGCTCGCTAGCCTTCCTCGTGGATCGATCGGGGCGCGTAGCTCAGCTGGCTAGAGCACCTCGCTTACACCGAGGGGGTCGCCCGTTCGAGTCGGGCCGCGCCCATCTCCGCCCGACCGCCCAGACACAGGACAGGACATCGAATTTGACCGACTCAGCCCCCACCCGCATCGCCGTGATCGGCTCCGGCCCGGCCGGCTTCTACGCGGCGGGACACCTGCTCAAGGACGCCGACGCCGACTTCGAGGTGGACATGTTCGAGCGCCTGCCCACGCCGTGGGGCCTGGTCCGCTCGGGCGTCGCGCCGGACCACCCGAAGATCAAGTCGGTGACCCGGGTCTATGAGAAGACGGCCGCGCACCCGCGCTTCCGCTACTTCGGGAACGTGACCTTCGGCGAGCACGTCTCCAGGGAGGAGCTGTTGCGCCACTACGACGCCATCGTCTACGCGACCGGCTCCCCATCGGACCGGCCCCTGGGCATTCCCGGAGAAGATCTCCCCGGCTCGCACGCGGCGACCGAGTTCGTGGGCTGGTACAACGGCCATCCCGACCACACGGACCTGGAGGTGGACCTGCTGGCGGCCGAGCGGGCCGTCGTGATCGGCAACGGCAACGTCGCGATCGACGTAGCGCGCATGCTGATGCTCGCGCCGCAGGAGCTGGCGCCCACCGACACGGCCGATCACGCCATCGAGGTGCTGTCGGAAAGCCGGGTCAACGAGGTCGTCGTCGTCGGGCGCCGCGGCCCCGCGCAGGCGGCCTTCACCAACCCCGAGCTGCTCGAGCTCGGCGAGCTGGCCGACGCCGACGTGGTCGTCGACGAGGCCGAACTCGAGCGCGGGCTCGCCGTGCCCGACCCCGTTGCCGAGCAGAACGCGACTTCGCGCCGCAACGTCGAGATCCTTCGCTCCTTCGCCCAGCGTCCCCTCGCGGGGCACAGCAAGCGCGTCGTGCTGCGTTTCCTGCTCTCGCCGACAGCTCTGCTGCCGGGCGAGAACGGGCATCTCGGCTCGGTCGAGCTGGGGCGCAACGAGCTCGTCGCAGCCCAGGACGGCGGCCTGCGAGCGCAGGCCACGGGCGAGAGCGAGACGATTCCGGCGGGCCTGGTGTTCCGGGCGATCGGCTACAAGGGCATCCGGCTGCCGTCGGTGCCCTTCGACGATCGCTCCGGGGTGATCCCCAACAGCGGGGGGAGGGTCGAGGATCCCGACACGGGCGAGCAGCTCCCCGGCGAGTACGTGGTGGGCTGGATCAAGCGTGGCCCGTCGGGCGTGATCGGGACCAACAAGAAGGACGCCCAGGAGACCGTCGACGCGATCACGGCCGACCTCGCCGCGACGAACGGCAGCGCTGCGCGGGCACGCAACCTGCCCGAGGCGCCGGGCGCCGACGCTGTGCTCGAGCTGCTTCGCGAGCGCCAGCCCGACCTCGTCACCTACGCCGGCTGGGAAGCGATCGACCGCCACGAGCGCGCCCTCGGCGAGGCCGCGGGGCGGCCCCGCGTGAAGCTCACGAGGATCGAGGAGATGCTCGAGATCGCCGCCGCCGAACAGCCCTAGGATCGCCCGGTGAGCGCGCGAGCGATCGGACCGGCCCCGCAGGCCATCTGCCACACTGTCGCGCGCAGGCCCCGTTAGCTCATCTGGTAGAGCGCCGGACTTTTAATCCGGTGGGGCGGGTTCGAGTCCCGCACGGGGCATTTCTAACTCGCGCTGGATCGCCGGGAGGAAGTATCGGCGGCGCTGGCGGCGTCCAGCGCCTCAGCAACCGTCTGGTCGCGTAGTCGGGCACGCGGGCAGAGTATTGGGACGGCCGCGGGCGGGCAGGCAGCCCTAGCGCGCGGCGCGTGCACCGGTTTTGCTCGTGCCTTTTGCGCTCGCAGGCCTGCCTGCTTTAGTGCTGGCCTTGACGCTTCCTTTCCTGCCGCTTGCGCGGGTCGCACCCCCTGAGGGGACGGTCTTGGCAGCTTTGCTCGTCGCCTTGGATCTTTGAGTCTCGCCGGCGGACGAGGCGGCTTTCTTGTTCGCTTCACTGCTCGTCACCGTCGCTCCCGTCCTTTTGCGCGACGGGCGACTTCCAGCAGGCCTGTGCGCAGGGGCGGCAACGTGGTACTCGATTGACTCACGGACGCCGAGTTGCAGAGCGTCCGCTATCGCTTGCAGCCGCTCAAGATTGACGGATCGGTAGCGGGTCTGCTCGTAACGCTGAACCTGCTGCTCGGCAACACCGAGTCGATCCGCCAGCTGCCGCTGCGTGAGTCGCGCCGCTATCCGCCCCTCGATCAGCGCATCCGCGAGATCGCCGAGAGAGCGGAGAACGCGTTTCTTGACTCGGCCCGCTCGCAGGTCGTCGTAGGCGCGAAGTTCGTTCTTGAGATCGCCCAGCTGGCTGCGCATCCCCTCGACCATCGCGCGCTGGAGCTTAGGGTGGACCTCGGGCCCCGGGCCCGTGGTCTCGGCGTCGACGATGGCACGCTCGAAGCGGGAGATCTCGGCGGCTGTCAGGCGCCGCTGGCGCTCATTGGTGACCATCACAACCTCCTTGGATCGAGCGCGACGACGCCCTTCGGCTGTCCTTCGCGGTCTCGCTGGAAGAAATCCCTAAACACCGTCCCCCCAGGCTCTGCCGCGGCGTTCGCCAGGAAGAGCTCGCCGCTGTGACGAAGCTTCCGTCGACGTAGACCCGATGGCAGCCTGCACGACCAAGGCTCTCCAGGGCTTCTCGCAGGCCTCGCAGCAGCTCGGAGCGTCGATCATTCGAGCCAAAGGCTGAAACCAGCTCATCCCACGTTGCATCGTGTACTCCTGGCGGCAGGTTGCCGGTTTCCGCCTCAATCTCGGGGATCGGCATGACCCATCAAAATCGTTGTGTCCATAATCGTAGCAGCGTCGCAGACGCTTTGGACGCAACCACAGCAAGAATGCCCACCCGCTGGCCTACCCGTGGTCTCATGAGATCGACGCGCTCCTGGTGCGGGCATCGGACCAGGGCTGACACAGGCGCGATGCGGGGGGTAACGCGCGACTATGGAGCCAATTCGAACAACGGAGGTCGCCATGAGCACCATCGAGGAGGAGATCGTCTTGGCCCACTTCATCGTTTCAGACGATGTCGAGCGTTCGCGGCTCTTCTACACGGAAGTACTCGGCGGCAGGACCGTCATCTCCAGCGAGGCGGGGGACGAGGTGACGTACGTCGCACTGGCCAACAGCTGGATCATCATCAACGTCGGAGGAGGTCCGACCGACGACAAGCCGACCGTCACGCTCGAGACGCCGGCCGACCCAGATCGGGTGAGCAGCTTCCTCAACATCCGGGTCGCGGACATCCAGGCTGTCTACGCCGAGTGGACCGCCCGGGGCGCCCAATTCCTGACTCCGCCGAAGCAGCACGAGACCGAGATGCGCTGCTACATCCGGGATCCCGACGGCTACCTGATCGAGGTGGGTCAAACGACCCTCGCCAGAGGTTGGCGTCCGCCGTCCCGCGCGAGGGAGTAGAGCCTCCGCCTCCTCGCGGTCGATTGACCGAGCTTGTCAAAAATGGTCGAGGGCTTGGCCGGAGCCGGTGACGACGCATGTCAGCGGCGATGTCGCGAGGAAGACCGGAATGCCGGTCTCCGCAGCGACGAGCTCGGGGAAACCACGAAGCAGGGTACCCCCGCCGGCGAGCAGAATCCCGTCGCGCGCGATGTCCCCCGTCAGCTCGGGCGGAGTCTGCTCGAGCGTGTCCTTGATCGCGTCGATGATCTCGCGTAGCGGGCCGCGGATCGCCGTGCGTACCTCCTCGCTGCGGAGATCTATCTGCGTCGGCAGGCCAGTGATCAGGTGGCGGCCGCGCACCTCGGTCGTCTCTTCGGGCTGAAGCGCGACCGCCGATCCGATCGCGATCTTGATCGCCTCCGCCGTCTGCGAGCCGATCGCAAGCGCATGCTCGGCACGCAGGTAACGCGTGATCGCCTCGTCCATCTCGTAACCTCCGACACGCACCGAGCGAGACAACGCGATGCCACCGAGGGAGATGACGGCCATCTCGCTGGTGCCACCCCCGATGTCCACCACCATGCGCCCGACCGGCTCTGCGATGTCAAGGCCCGCACCTATCGCAGCCGCGATGGGCTCCTCGATCAGGTGGACACGACGCGCGCCGGCCGCAAGGGACGCCTCCTCCACTGCCCGCTTCTCGACCTCGGTGACCCCAGACGGGGCGCAGACGATCAGACGGGGATGGGCCCTGTTCCGATCGAGCACCTTGCGGATGAAGTAGCGCAGCATCGCCTCGGTTATGTCGAAGTCGGCGATCACGCCATGGCGCAACGGGCGCGTAGCCGAGATCGTCGCCGGAGTGCGGCCGATCATCCTCTCGGCGTCCGCCCCCACCGCATGGACACGACCGGTCAGCGAGTCCGACGCCACGACCGAAGGCTCCGAGACCACGATGCCCCGTCCACCGACGTACACGAGGGTGTTCGCCGTACCGAGGTCGATCGCCATATCCCGAACCCCAAGCGTGGGAGCAAAATGACGCCGAGAAACGTCGCGGCGAGAGCCGTCTCTGCGGAAGCCCATGAGGTAAGAGTGTCGCAGCCGCGCCACATGCGGACCGGCGCTCCATCCCAGCACCGCCTCCAGGAGCTGGATCGGTTTGCGCGCCGTCCTACCAGGCGCGTGCGACGTCGTCGGCTACCCGAGCGCCTCCTTGACCGCCTCGATCGCCGACTGCTCTGCGTCGCTGACGGTGCCGTCGCCGCCGTGGTGCTCGGAGTGCGAGTGCGCCACCCGTTCGGCCAGGCTCGTGACGAAGCCCCTGTAGTCGGCGAGCTCCTGTGGCTGCGCCTTGGCTTCCAGCAGGGCGACGGCTTCCCTGATGTGTGCGAGCCCATGCTCCTTGAGCTCCTCCGGCGAGTGGTAGCGGGAGTGATCGGTCTTCGGCTTCTCGCTGACGATCTCGTCCAGCAGCTCGCTCTGGCCGTGGTGCTGGCGGGCCTCGGCGTACGCCTTTGCCATCGAGATCGTCTCGCGGATCGTGCCACCCCGCTGGGCGGTGATGACGATCATCCCCGCGCTGGTGGGCGCCTCGCGGATCACCTCCCACTCCTGCGCGCTGAAGTCGGCCTCCTTCGTCATGGGACGCTCCTTCCGATCGAACTCTCCTGTCCGGGCGCGCCCTGACGGCGCCCGACTGTCCTATCAGCTCAGCTGGTCGCTGCCTGCTTCTCGGCCTCCTCCAGTTCCCGCTTGAAGTCCTCCCTGTCGGCCTCGATTTCCTTCTCGGTCGTCTTTTCGGCGCGCGTCAGGGCCTTGTCGAGCTGTTCCTCCAGCCGCGACTCGCCGATCACGATAAGCGCCGCCTCGCCCGTTTCCAGCAGCTCGCCGAGGTCCTTCGCGTCGCCCCTGGACATGCCCCTTTTCAGGTGTGCGCCGATGCCCCCGACGAGGCCGCCGACGGTCGCGGAGGCGAGCAACGAGGGCGGGAACAGGACGCCGACGACGGCGCCCACGGCGATCCCTCCCCAGGCGCCGTGCTGGGTTGGCTTCTCGTGCTTCATCACATGGACCTTGCCCTCGGCGTCCTTGCTGATCAGCGCCACGTCGTAGGTGCCGACGAGCTTCTCCGCGTGCAGTTCCAGCAGGGCGTCGTAGTCCGCGATGGCATCGTCGAGATCGCCGTACGTCGCGGCATAGATGAAGATTGGCCTGTCGCTCATGTCGTCTCCCTCCTCGGGCTCTCGGGTCGGCTCTTGGCTCGCCGCCGAGTGTGGCGCGCCGCTGTCCGACAGGCGTCATCCCATCCGGGTGAGGCCGGGCGGGCGCCCGGGCCGTGCGCAATAGTCACCGCATGCCCGACCGTCGCTGGGATGGCCTGCTGATCGATATCGACGGTGTGCTGCACGTCGGTTCCGAGCCCCTCGAGGGCGCGCCCGAGGTCCTCGGCCTGCTTCGCGAGCGAGAGGTCCCGTTCCGCCTGGTCACGAACACGACCTCCCGCTCGCGGCGCCTGGTCGTGGCGCGACTGCGGGACATGGGCTTCGAGCTTGCCGAGGAGGACGTGCTGACCCCCGCGGCACTCGCCGTGCGCCACTGCCGCGAGCGCGGCTATGACCGCGTCGCGCTGCACGTCGCGCCCGCGCTGGCGGAGGATCTCCAGCAGCTGGCCGGGCCGTACGCGGGCGACCCGCAGGCCGTGATCCTCGGCGACCTCGGTGAAGGCTTCACGTGGGCGCGGTTGAACGAGATCTTCCACCAGCTGCAGGGCGGCGCCGAGCTGATCGCCCTGCAGCGCAACCGTGTGTGGCAGTCCGAGCAGGGGCTGGTGCTCGACGCGGGACCGTTCGTCGTCGCGCTCGAGTACGCCGTCGGCCGCGAGGCTCTCGTCACCGGCAAGCCCTCGCCGGCCTTCTTCTCCACGGCGCTCCAGGAGCTCGGCCTCGAGGCTGACCGGACGGCGATGATCGGCGACGACCTCGAGGCCGACGTCGGCGGGGCGATCGCGGTGGGAATGGACGGGGTGCTGGTGAAGACGGGCAAGTTCCGCCCCGACGTTCTCGCTGCGAGCGGCGTCGAGCCGACATTCGTCTGGGACTCGATCGCCGAGCTGGCAGATCACCTGTAGCCGCTGAGCACAGCCACGGCCCCGTGCGGGACGACCAGTCCGATCCGCCCGCCCTTGGCCCGCAGCGCCTGCGTGCGCACACCCGGCCAGGCGGCGCTCAGCAGCGACACATCCACGCTCGGCGCGCCGCGCAGCTCGACCGGACGTGGGCCTTCGCCCTCGTTGTCGAGGATCAGCAGCCCGCCGCCGGTCGGCCGTCCGACGGCCGTCGCGACGAGTCCCCTGACCCCCGGGACGGTCCGTAGCGTCGAGCCGACCGCCAGCCACTGGTCGATCGCCGCCATCGCGCTCCCCAGCGGCCGGCTCACGACTTCGCCGCCTCGCATGAAGAAGGCGTCGTAGGGGTCGCCGCTGAAGTGGAAGCGGACCTCGCGGAATCCCGTCTTCAGCGCGGACAGGACGAAGCGCAGCGCCCACACCCCGGCGGCGGGGCTGTCCGACACCCCCGCCTTGCCGCCACAGGAGGCGGAGTTGGCCTCGGAGATGATCGCCGGCACCTTCGCCGCGCCGGCGTCGGCCACGACCCAGGCGAGCCTCTGGGGCGCGTTGCCGGCACTGGGCGAGAGCAGCCCGCCGAGGGTCACGGCGCGTGGCGTGCGGCAGTCGGTCAGCGGGTACATGTGGACGCCGACCGTCTGCTCGTGGAGCGCTTCGATCACGCGCCGGAGCTGCCCCTGCCAGCGGGCGGGCATCGACAGTTCCGGCCCGATCAGGGGGGCGGCCCCGAGGGCCGGACGGAGGTAGCCGGCGACCTGGAGGTAGTGGTCGACCGAGACCAGTTCTTCGGCCGGCTGCGGCTTGCCCAGCGAGGTGTAGTCGGGCAGGTAGTAGAGGTCGGGCTCGTTCCCGAGCGAGAAGCTGAGGCCGTTCGTCGCCGCCGCCTGGGCCTGGGCGACCATCTGTTCTGCCCACGAGAGCTGGCCGATCCTGGCGTTGAGCCCGACCGTGAGCGGGTCCTTCGCGGCGCCCAGCAGGCAGTGCAGCTGACTCCAGAACGCGCTGGGCAGCGCGTAGGTGGTGAGGGCTTCCCAGGAGGACGGCGGAGCCGGGGGCAGCCCAGCCGGCTCGGTGAAGTCCTGGCTCTGCCCCGCGAGCTCGATCGGGGGCGAGCCGAGCCTGAGCAGCTCCGCGACCAGCGCGGGCGGCGGGCAGGGACCCGTGCCGAGGTCGCGCGCCATCAGCGGGTACTCCAGCGAGAGGCCGACCGGGGACATCGTCACCGCGACTCCCGGCGCGGCGGTGAGGCCGGGACCCAGAGCCACTTCGCTCGGACGAGCCGGTTGCGCCTTGCCCTTCTGCCCATGCGAGATGGCCGCGGAGGAGGGGGCCGGGAGCCCCAGCGGGAGTCCGAGCGCGAGCGCGGCCAGGGCGAGCGCCGCCCGGCCGCGGGCGCGGGCGCGGGCGCGCGAGTCCCATACACCGGTCACCTCCCGCTGCCCGCCCGCGTCGGTCATCGCGGTCACCTTAGAGGCCCCGCCGTGGCGGGCGGCGAGGTTGGGGGGCGCTGCGCGTGCTCGCCCGGTGGCTACCACGGCCGCGGAGAGGGCTCTGCCGCGGGGCCCCCTGGGAGGATGTGGTGGTGGGAGCAGACGAGGTCTTCACCGAGGAGGAGCGGGCGCGCCTTGCGCCGTTCGTCACCGACCTCGACGCGCCGGTGTTCGCGCTGCGCAACCTCCCCCAGACCACGAGGGGGGCGCTGTTCGCCCGGTACTCGCGCTACCCGGGCACGTTGCGGCGGCTGCTGCTGGACGAGTTCGCCGAGGAGCTCGAGACGGCCGTGCCCGTGGCGGGCGTGGAGCGGCGAGCCGCGGAGCTCTACGACCGCGTGCTCGGCGAATACGGCGATGACTCCGTGGCGCAGCTGGCGGGTGCCCACGTCGCGTGCGAGTGGAGCTCCAACGTGCTGACCAAGATCCTGCAGCGCCCCCGGCTGGGCGCCTACCTGGAGCAGTCGACGCGCTACATCGCCTACGACGGCCCGGGGCCCGGCGGAGGCTACCGCTACCACCGCGGCCCCGGGCTGGACGCCGGCTACGAACGGGCGATGGACGGCCTGTTCGAGACGTACGCGGCGCTGCTGGGAAGGCTGACGGGCTGGATCGCCGAGCGGTTCCCCGCGACGGACGGGGAGTCGCCCGCGGCGCACGCGCGGGCCGTGCGCGCGAAGGCCCTCGACCTGCTGCGCGGGCTGCTGCCGGCGGCGTCCCTCTCCCACGTCGGCATCTTCGCAAGCGGCCAGACCTTCGAGCGCCTGATCCTCCACCTGCTGGCCCACCCGCTGCCCGAGGCGCGCGAGCGCGGCGAGCTGATGCTCTCGGCGCTGCAGACAGCGATGCCGAGCTTCGTCGCCCGCGTCCCGCGGCCGGAGCGTGGCGGGCAGTGGCTGGCCTTCCTGCGCGGTCGGGCCGAGGCCGAGGCACGACTGGCCAGGCGCCTCGGACTCGACGACGCCGCCGGCGCGCAGCCGGCCGGCGTGCGGCTGCTGAGGGTGGAGGGCGATGAGGAGCAGCTGCTGACGGCGCTGCTGTTCGAGGGCGCGAGCGTCGGCGAGGAGACGATCGCCGCGCGGCTGGCCGACCTGGGAACGCCGGAGCGGAGCGCCCTGATCGCCGAGCTCGCGGGCCCCCGACCCAACCGGCGCCAGCTCCCCGGACGGGGCTTCGAGGCCCTGCGCTACCGCTTCGAGATCGTCTCGGACTACGGGGCCTTCCGCGACCTGCAGCGCCACCGGATGCTGACCGCCCAATGGCAGCAGCTGGGCCCCCACCTCGGCGCGGAGGTCCCCGAGGAGCTCGGGCCGGCGGGACTCCACGACGAGTTCCTCGCGGCCACCGAGCGCTCGCGGAGCGCCTGGCAGGCCCTCCGCGACGCCGGGCAGGAGCTGCAGGCGCCGTATGCGCTGTGCCTGGCCTTCCGGGTGCGCTACGTGCTCGACCTCAACGCCCGTGAGGCGATCCACCTGATCGAGCTGCGCGCCGGGCGCGAGGGGCACGCCGCTTACCGCCGGATCGCTCAGGAGATGCACCGCCTGATCGAGACGGTGCATCCGTCGGTCGCCGCTGCGATGACCCACCTCGACGAGGCCGATCAGGCGGGGCTCGAGCGGCTGCCGGCCGAGCAGCGCGCGGAGCTGCGCCGCGCCGGCGGCTGAGCGGGCGCCCTCCACGCCGGGCTCTAGGATTGCCCGATGGACGTGCCGGCACGCCTGCTGACCGATACCGCCACTTTGCCGACGCGGGCCCACGAGGACGATGCCGCCTTCGACCTCTGCTCCGACGCGGACCTGGTGCTCGCGCCGGGGCGGCGCGAGGCGGTGCCGACGGGGGTCGTCCTGGAGCTGCCCGAAGGCGTGTGCGGCCTCGTGCTGCCGCGCTCGGGACTGGCCGCGCGGCACGGGATCACGGTGCTGAACTCCCCCGGGCTGATCGATCCGGGCTACCGCGGCGAGATCATGGTCATCCTCTTGAACACCGACGCCGAGCAACCGTTCGAGATCGAGCGGGGCGAGCGAATCGCGCAGCTGCTGCTCACGCGGACCGAGGCGTGGCGGCTGCTGCGGGGCGACGGCGAGCTGGAGCTCACCGCCCGCGGGGCGCGCGGGCTCGGCTCGACCGGCCGCTGAGGCGAGCGCCGGCGGCGCGCCCCACGCCGCGAGGGCCTCGCTCTCCTGCGCCTCGGCCATCTCCTCCGCCGAGACCGGCCGTCTTCGACCCGGCCGAGAAGCTCGAACAGCGGCTGATCCTCTATTCGCCGCTGCCCGAGAACGAAACTGCCGAGAAGCTGGCCCGGCTGATGAGCGGCCGGGCCCTCCCGGACCCGCCCGAGCTCTCCCGACTTCGCCCCCAGCCGGCGGTCGCCCTCGCAGCCGACTAGGGACGCCGCGCGCGAAAGCGGCGCCCCTGCGCTGCGAGCCCGGCGCTAGGCCGAGGCGACGGCGGCGGCCTCGTCGCTGTAGATCTCCTCGCGCTCGGCCTTCTCGACGAGCGAGGCGGGCGGCTCGAAGCGCTCGCCGTACTTCTCGGCCAGCTCGCGTGCCCGGACCACGAAGCCCGGTACGCCGCCGGCATACCCGTTGATGTACTGCAGCACGCCGCCCGTCCAGCCAGGGAAGCCGATGCCGAGAATCGAGCCGATGTTGGCATCGGCCACCGACTCGATCACACCCTCGTCCATGCACCTGACCGTCTCGAGCGCCTCCGCGAACAGCATCCGCTCCTCGAGGTCCCTGAGCGAGATCGAGGCCGGGTCGTCGGTCTCGGGGAACATCTCCTTGAGCCCCTTCCAGAGACCCACGCGCTTGCCTGTGCCGTCCTCGTAGTCGTAGTAGCCCGCGCCGGCGAGCTTGCCGCCGCGCCCCGCCTCGAGCATCCTGTCGACGACTCCGAACGACGGCCGATCCTTGAACGTCCCACCTTCCGCCTCGACGGCGGCCTTCGTCGCGTCGCGGATCTTCCTGGCGAGGTTGAGGTTCAACTCGTCCGAGAGCTGCAGGACGGGCGCCGGGTAGCCGGCCTGGTTGGAGGCCTGCTCGATCGACGCCGCCGGCACCCCCTCCAGCAGCATGCCGACGCCCTCGTTGATGAAGGTGCCGATCACGCGGCTCGTGAAGAAGCCGCGGCTGTCGTTCACGACGATCGGCGTCTTCTTGATCTGTTTGGCCAGGTCGAGCGCCCGGTAGAGCGTCTCCTCGCTGGTCTTCTCGCCCTTGATGATCTCCAGCAGCGGCATCTTGTCGACCGGGCTGAAGAAGTGCAGGCCGATGAATTCGTCGGGACGCGTGACGCCCTCGGCGAGCTCGGTGATCGGCAGGGTCGACGTGTTCGAGCCCAGCAGCGCGCTGTCGGCGAGATGCGGCTCGATCTCGGCGAAGACCTGCGCCTTGACGGCCGGGTCCTCGAAGACAGCCTCGATCACCAGGTCCGCGCCCGCTGCGGCGGCCGGATCGTCGGTCGGCGTGATCCGGGCCAGCAGCGCGTCAGCCTGCTCCTGGGTCGTGCGCCCGCGCGAGAGGGCCTTCTCGAGCAGGCCCTGCGAGTAGGCCTTGCCCTTCTCGGCCGCCTCGAGGGAGACGTCCTTCAGGACGACCTCGATCCCGGCTTTGGCGCAGACATAGGAGATCGCCGCGCCCATCATGCCTGCGCCGAGCACGACGACCTTCTTGGCCTCGAACGGCTCGAGGCCCTCCGGCCTGTCGCGGTCCCCGTTCACCTGCTGCAGGTCGAAGAAGAACGCCTGGATCATGTTCTTGGATACCTGACCTGTGAGCAGGTCGACGAAGTAGCGGCCCTCGATCTCGATCGCCGTGTCGAAGTCGACCTGGGCGCCCTCGACGGCCGCCGCCATGATGTGGTGCGGCGCGGGGTAGTTGGCGCCCTTGAGCTGCTTGCGCAGGTTCGCCGGGAAGGCCGGCAGGTTCTGTGCCAGCTTCGGGTTGGACGGCGTGCCGCCGGGGATCTTGTAGCCCTTGACGTCCCACGGCTGGGTGACCGGCTCCTCCTCCGCGGCGCGCGCCCTGACCCACGCCTTGGCGGCGGGCACGAGCTCCGCCTGGCTCGCAACGGTCTCGTCGAGGATGCCCGTCTCCCTGGCCTGCGCCGGGCGCAGCCGCTGGCCCTGCATCAGCAGCTTCAACAGCGCGTCGGCGATGCCGAGCATGCGCACCGTGCGCACGACACCCCCGGCTCCGGGGAGCAGGCCCAGCTGCACCTCGGGGAAGCCCATCTGCACCTTCGGGTCGTCGACGGCGATGCGGTGGTGTGTGGCGAGGCAGATCTCGAGGCCCCCGCCGAGGGCGGCGCCGTTGATCGCGGCGCAGACCGGCACGCCGAGCGTCTCCAGGCGGCGCAGCTGCGCCTTGCCGGCCCGCACCATCTCGGCGAGCTGGGGCGCGTCGTCCCTGGTGGCCAGTCTTGAGGTCGTTGAGGTCGCCCCCGGCGAAGAAGGTCTTCTTCGCCGAGGTGATGACGACGCCCGTGATCTCGTCCTTCTCGGCCTCGAGCCGGTCGATCGTCGCGGCCATCGATTCGGCGTAGGCGCGGTTCATCGTGTTCGCCGACTGGTTCGGGTCATCCAGCGTCAGCAGCACGATGCCGTCCTCGTCCTGCTCCCAGCGGATCGTTGTGCTCTCTGCCATCTAGATCGCCTCCACGACGGTCGCGATTCCCATGCCGCCGCCGACGCACAGCGTCGCCAGCCCGTAGCGGCCGCCGGTGCGGTGCAGCTCCTCGATCAGCGTCCCCAGGATCATGCCCCCGGTGGCGCCCAGCGGGTGGCCCATCGCGATCGCCCCGCCGTTGACGTTGACCTTCTCCATGTCGAGACCCATGTCCCTGACGAACCGCAGCACGACGGCCGCGAACGCCTCGTTGATCTCGACCAGGTCGAGGTCCTCGACGGTCAGGCCCGCCTTCTCCAGCGCCTTGCGGCTGGCCGGAGCGGGACCGGTGAGCATGATCGTCGGGTCCGCGCCCGACAGCGCGGTTGCGAGGATCCTGGCCTTCGGCTTCATGCCCAGCTGCTCGCCCGTCCTCTCGTTTCCGATCGTGACCAGCGACGCGCCGTCGACGATGCCCGATGAGTTGCCGGGCGTGTGGACGTGCTCGATCTTCTCGACCCAGTGGTACTTCTGGAGCGCCACCGCGTCGAAGCCCCCCATCTCCCCGATCGCCGCGAATGACGGCTTCAGGCCGCCCAGCGTCTCGACGGTCGTACCGGGCCGGATGAACTCGTCGTGGTCGAGGACGACGTTCTCGTTGAGGTCCTTGACGGGGATCACCGTGCCCGCGAAGCGCCCCTCCTGCTGCGCGCTCCAGGCGCGCTCCTGCGAGCGGGCGGCGTAGGCGTCGACGTCCTCACGGCTGAAATCCTCGATCGTCGCGATCAGGTCGGCGCTGACGCCCTGGGGAACGAAGGAGGTGTCGTAGTTGGTCTCCGGGTCCATCGCCCAGGCGCCGCCGTCGGAGCCCATCGGTACGCGCGACATCGACTCGACACCACCGGCGAAGACGAGGTCCTCCCAGCCCGAGGCGACCTTCTGCGCGGCGATGTTGACGGCCTCCAGGCCCGAGGCGCAGAAGCGGTTCACCTGCACGCCGGCGACGGTGTCGGGCAGACCGGCCTTGATCGCGGCGGTCTTGGCGATGTCGGCGCCCTGGTCGCCCACCGGCGAGACGCAGCCGAGCACGACGTCATCGACCCGCGAGGGGTCGAGTTTCTCGTTGCGCACGAGCGTCTCGTGCATCAGGCCCACGACCAGGTCGACCGGCTTGGTGCCGTGCAGCGACCCGTTGAACTTGCCCTTGCCGCGCGGCGTTCGGATCGCGTCGAACACCAGCGCCTCTGCGGCTGCCATCAGTCGGACCTCCCGGGTCGTTGTCCCGCCGGCTGGCCCCACTCCGGTGGCCGGGCGGTTCGCGCTTGCCGCGCGGGCGCAACGCTACCACAAACGTTCATGCATGAACGCAAATATGATTAGGATCGAGCGATGCCGACGACAGCCAGCCAATCGAAGTCGCGCCGCAGCCAGGCCGAGCGCAGCGCCTCGACCCGGGAGGCCCTGCTGGACGCGACGATCGCCTGCCTGGTCGAGGACGGCTACGCCAACACCACGACGACCAGGGTGGCCGAGCGGGCGGGGCTCTCGCGGGGCGCCCACCTGCATCACTTCCAGACTCGCCAGGCGCTGCTGGCCGCGGCGATGGAGCACCTCGCCGAGCGCCGCGGCGAGCACCTGCTGGCTGCGGCCGAGAGGTTGCCGGCCGGCCGCGAGCGCCTGGAGCAGGGCCTCGACCTGCTCTGGTCGGGCTACGCCAGCCCGCTGTACCAGGCGGCTCTGGACCTGTGGACGCATGCTCGCACCGACCCGGGGCTGCGTGAGAGCCTGGCGCCGGTGGAGCGTGACCTCGACCGCCAGACGCTGCGCCTCAGCCGCACGCTGTTCGGCGAGCTGGCCGAGCGGCCGGGGTTCGACGGCCTGATCGAGATGGCCGCCGCGACGATGCGCGGGCTGGCCCTCCTGGACACGCTTCATCCTGGGGGCGAACGCAACAGCCGCCAATGGCCGTACTGCCGGGCGCGCCTGGTCGAGATGTTCGAGAGCGGCGCGTCGGCGCCGACACGCGAGGAGAGGAGCGCATCATGAGCAACCGTGCCTTCGTCATCGGCGTCGGAATGACGAAGTTCGCCAAGCCGGGCACCAAGGAGGGGGACTACCCCGAGTGGGGGCGCGAGGCGGGCGAGCGCGCGCTCCAGGACGCCGGCATCTCCTACGAGCAGGTCGAGCAGGCCTTCGCGGGCTATTGCTACGGAGACTCGACCTGCGGCCAGCGGGCGCTCTACGGACTCGGCCTGACGGGCGTGCCGGTCGTCAACGTCAACAACAACTGCTCGACCGGCTCGACCGCGCTGTACCTCGCGCGCCAGGCGGTCCGCGGCGGCCTGGCCGACTGCGCGCTGGCGGTCGGGTTCGAGAAGATGGAGCGTGGCTCGCTGTCTGCCAGGTACACCGACCGCACCAACCCGATGGACCGTCACATGCAGGCGCTGCTTGCGCTGCGCCCCTGGGAGGAGGCGCCGCCGGCGCCGCAGATGTTCGGAGCGGCCGGCCGCGAGCACATGGAGCGCTACGGCTCGCGGCCCGAGCACTACGCCTGGATCGGGTGGAAGAACCATCACCACTCGGTCAACAACCCCTACGCCCAGTTCCAGACCGACTACACGCTCGAGCAGATCGTGCAGGCGCCCGAGATCTACGCTCCCCTGACCAGGCTGCAGTGCTCGCCGACCTCCGACGGGAGCGCGGCGGCGGTACTGGCCTCAGAGCGCTTCGTCGAGCGGCACGGGCTGTGGGACCGCGCGATCGAGCTGGCAGGCCAGTCGATGTGCACGGACCTCGCCTCCACCTTCGACTCGGACTCCTCGATCAGGGTCGTGGGCTACGACATGTCCAGGACGGCCGCCGAACGGGCCTACGCCGAAGCCGGCGTCGCATGCGGGCGACGTCGACGTATGCGAGCTCCACGACTGCTTCAGCGCCAACGAGCTGATCAGCTACGAGGCCCTCGGGTTCGCGGCCGAGGGCGAGGGACACCTGCTGGTCGAGGCCGAAGCGACCACCTACGGCGGCGAGGGGCCCCTCGTCAACCCCTCGGGCGGGCTGATCTCCAAGGGCCACCCGCTCGGCGCCACGGGTCTGGCCCAGTGCGCGGAGCTGACCTGGCAGCTGCGCGGCACGGCCGAGGCGCGTCAGGCTCAGGACGCGGAGGTCGGCCTGCAGCACAACATCGGACTGGGCGGCGCCGCCGTCGTCGGCGTGTACCGCCGGCCCCGTTGAGCGCGGCGCCGGCGCTCTGACCCGGGACTCGAGGCGAGGCTCGCGAGCCGGCGCTGCGGCGAGCCGCCCGCGGGTGATCCGCGGGCGGCTCGGCCGATGGCCGTTTCCTAGATCGCCGGCTCGACCAGCGTGGTGAACTCGGCCTGGCCTTTGACGTTCGGGTGGTAGCTTTCGGACAGCGGGTTCGACTGACCGTTGAGCCACTCTTCCGACGCGCACACCTCGTGTGCTTCAAAGGCGCTCGTCGGGTTGACGAATTTGAATTTCATCGCTTCGGCGCGTGCCTTGATGACGGCATCGATTTTTTCTGCCGATTCGTTGATTTTCTTCTCGTTCCCGGAGGTCAGGAAGTTGACGTTGCACGTCTTGCCTTCCTTGGTGAACAGCTTGGGGTAGCCCAGCACGATCACCACGGCCGTTGTCGCCTTGGCGCGGATGTCTTTGTATGTCGTTTCGAGCTTGCCGGGCAGTGTTTTTGCGATGTATTCGTCCGCTTCGCTGATCGCGCTGCCACAGGTGAAGTAGTACAGGGCGCAGTTGAGCATCACGTTGCTGAAACCCGCGTCGTTGCCACCGATCGTGATGGTGACGAGCGCTGTGCTGCTGCTCAGCTTGCCGAGCTGTTTTTCGATCACTTCGGGCGTCTTGGCGCCACTGCAGGCTTCGAAGTTCAGCGAATAGCCCTTCGCCGAGGCGATCTTCGGCGGATATGCGTCAGGGCTGCGGCTGCATCCACCCGATTCTTCGTAGAAGACCCGGGTGCCGACGCCCGACGAGTACGAGTCCCCCAGCGCCACGTACTGCGACGCCGCGGCGGACGCCGCCGGAATCAGCATTGCGGCCATGAGCACGGCAAGACCGACGATGCGGGTTCGTTTCCCCATGTTGTTCCCTCTCCCCTTCCTTGAATGACCGCCGAGGCCCCCGGACGTGCGGCAGGCAGCCCGTCCTCCCTCGACGCTGTCCGAGCCAACCTATCCGTGGTGGCTCGAGGCCGTCAAGACCATTTTCACGCGGATTTCGCTCAATCGCTTAACCCTTGTCCTCGGGGGACACACGATTCTCTGAATCCCAGCGAGACCTTATTCCGCGGTGACAGCTGTGGGTCTGATCAGGACGCCGCTCCGCTGGCGGCAACGGCGTCGCTGTCGCGGGCGTCCTGCTCGACAGCGCCCGGCGCGAGGTGGCGGGAGAGGAAGTGCAGCTGGTCGGCACGGCCCGCTCGAAGGGCTCGCCGCGGTAGACGTCGAAGTGCCCGATCGGGTAGGTCCGGACCTCGGCGCGCCCGGTCGCGAGCCAGGCGGCATCCTGGGCGGCCTGGGCGGCGCGACGGCGTCGCGGTCGGCGATCTGGACGAGGATCGGGCAGGGCAGCCGGTCGGCCTGGCGACCCGGACGGTAGAGCCCCGCGCTCAAGCCGATCCGCGCGGCGACCTCGTTGCGCCATGCTCGGGCCGGCGATCGCCCGGTAGCCCGGCTCGGCGTCGGGGGTGCTCATCGCGGCGAAGCTGCCCGGCGGGCCGACGAGCGGGAATCGTCACCGGCGGCGCGCCGCGCCGCGCGCCGGCGAGGTCGCGCAGCCCGGCGAGGGTCCAGCGGGCGAGCTGCCCGGGGCCGGCGTAGCGCACGAGGTTGAGCAGCGTCGCCAGCCCGTCCATCGCGGGCACCTGCGAGATCACCGCCGCGACGCGGCCGTCGGCGACCGCCACGGCGACGACGTGACCGCCCGAGAAGGAGGAGCCCCAGACCACGATCCGCTCGGGATCGACGCCCTCGCAGGCCCCGCGCGTAGGCGATCGCGGCGGCGTAGTCCTCGAGCTGGCGGTGAATCGACAGCAGCTGGCGGGGCTCGCCGTCGCTCGCGCCGAAGTGGCGGTAGTCGAAGGCCAGCGCGTCCAGGCCGGCGGCGCGCGAAGCGCTCGGCGAAGGGCAGCAGCCCGGAGTCGACGGTGCCGCCGAAGCCGTGGGCCATCACGACGCAGGGCCGCCGGCCGTGCTCGTCGCGAACGCCTCGCCCGCTCCCTGCAGGTGCACCGCCGCGACGCGCACGCCGCCGCTGTCGAACTCGACCGCGCTCACGTTTGCCCCGCCATGGGGTGTGCCGGCTGCCCGGCCGCCAGCCCGTCGGCGCGTCCGGCCGCGTCGCGCCCGGTCCGCGCGCCGGCGCAGCGCGCGGCGCTGGCCGGCGGGGATCGTGCGCCGTTCGAGCTCGCGCTTGTAGGAGTACCACTCGAGCTGCATCGTGTGCCGGGGCTTGGCGACGAAGTGGGCCGTGTGGAAGGCCTCGTCGCTGACGATCTCCCGCTCCATCTGCTCGCTGGTCAGGCGGCGCCCAGTCGCCGCTGAGCCAGCGGGCGGCGAGCTTGGACTGCAGCTCGGAGAAGGGGAAGATCGTGGGGATCGGCTGGCCGAGGCCGATGAAGGCGAGATCGTCGATGCCCGGCTTGAGCATCCGCTTGTAGAGCGGCAGGACGTTTTCGCGGCGCGCTGAGGAAGTCGGGGTCGAAAGAACGGGAAGCTGACGTTGTAGCCCGTCGCGTAGATGATCGCGTCGACCGGCTCGACGCTGCCGTCGGCGAAGCGCACGCGGTCGCCCATCAGCTCGGCGACGTCGCCCTTGGCGACCGCGTCGCCGGCGCCGAGGCGCCCGAGCAGCTCGCTGGAGACGGTCGGGTGGGCGTCGAGGAAGTTGTGGTTGGGGGTCGGCAGGCCGAAGTCCTCCATGCGCCCGGAGAAGATCCGCGGCAGCAGCCGCGCCGCCCGCCGCTGCAGGCCCGTCGGCAGCAGCGGGTTGGTCTTGACGATCTGGTCGGCCGGGCTTGCCGAACAGGTACTTGGGCACGACGTAGGCGCCCGAGCGCGTCGACAGGAAGACCGTCTCGCACATCGTCTTGCGCGCCAGCTCGGAGACGATGTCAACGGCGCTGTTGCCGATCCCCACGACCAGCACGCGCTTGCCTTTGAGGTCGAGCGGGGTGCTCGGGTCGACGTAGTCGTGGGAGTGGATCTGAGGGCCGTCGAAGGAGCCCGGGAAGTCGGGCATGCGCGGATCCCAGTGGTGGCCGTTGCAGACCAGCAGCGCGTCGAAGGCCTCCCGGCCGCCGTCCTCGAGCGTGACCAGCCAGCCGCCCTTCCGGGCCGCGCTCGGCGTGCTTCACGCGCGTGTTGAAGCGGATCCGCTCGCGCACGTCGAACGCGTCGGCGTAGTCGCGCAGCCACTCGAAGATGTGACTGTGGTGCGGGTAGTCGGGATAGCGGTCGGGCATCGGGAAGTCGCGGAAGGAGATCGACGGCTTGGAGATGTCGATGTGCAGCGAGCGGTAGGCCGAGGAGACGCCGTTGGGGTTCTGGAAGTACCAGTTGCCGCCGACCTCGTCGGAGGCCTCGAAGCAGGTGTGCGGCTACGCCGAAGTCGTCGAGCGCCTTGCAGGCGGTGAGGCCGCTGACGCCGGCGCCGATGATGCATACGCTGGGAGACGAAGCCACAGGCGCATGCTAGACCGGCGGCGCGGGCGGTGCGCGCGTCCCTGCTACCAGCGCGGGACGGCGCTCGGCCCAGGGCCGGGCGGCTTCGAGCTGTGCAGCCAGCGCGAGCAGCCTGCCCGTCCTGCCAGGGGCCGCCCAGCAGCTGCACGCCGACCGGCAGACCCTCGATCGGTCCAGTGCAGGGGCAGGCTGACGCCGGGCAGGCCGGCGACGTTGCCGAAGGCGGTGAAGGAGACGCTGGCGACCACGTCGAGCACGGGCTGGTCGGGAGCGGCGTGCTGGGCCTCGAGGGTCGCGCCGGCCCTGGGTGGCAGGATCGCCGAGGTCGGCGAGAGCAGCACGTCGAAGTCGCGTCCCCAACGGGCGACCTCGCGGCGGCTGAGCGAGCTCCAGAGTGCGCGCGGCCAGCGCGTAGTCGTAGGCGCCCAGCTCGCTGGCCTGGGCGCGCTGGTGGGCGATGTGCGGCTCGACCGCCGACCAGTCCACGCCCTCGTAGTCCGCCAGCCCGCCCTGGGTGAGAGCGATGAAGGGCGGCACCATCTCTTCGGAGATCGTCGGCACCTCGCACCTCCTCGACGGCGTGGCCCGAGCTCCTCGAGCAGGGCGCCGGCCGCCAGCGCCGCGGCGACGCAGGCCTCGTCGGTGGGGATCCCCAGGGGCGCCTGGGCCATCAGCCCGATCCGCAGCGGTCCGGGCGGCGACGCCGGCCTCCTGGGCGAAGGGGCGGCACGGGCGCGGGCGCGTTGTACCAGGCCAGCGGGTCGGGGCCGGCGATCGCGTCGAGCACCAGCGCCGACTCGGCGACGGTGCGCGAGACGACCCCCTCGACGACCGCGCCCAGCCAGCTCTGCGCCAGGCGCGGCACCCGCCCGCGGCTGGGCTTGAAGCCGACCAGGCCGCAGTAGGAGGCGGGGATGCGGATCGAGCCGCCGCCGTCGTTGGCGTGGGCGATCGGGAACATCCCGCCGGCGACCGCGCCGGCGGCGCCGCCGCTCGAGCCGCCGGGGGTGCGGCTCGGTGTCCCACGGGTTGCGACTGGCGCCGTAGCGGGTGTTCTCGGCGGCGGTGATCACGCCGAACTCGGGCGTGTTGGTCCGCCCGCACAGCACGAAGCCGGCCGCCGCCAGCGCGTCGACGACCAGCTCGCTCTGCTCGCTGAGGCCCTCGGGCGCGCCCCACGAGCCGTAGGTCACCGGCCATCCCGCGACTGGGGTGAGGTCCTTGATCGGGATCGGCACGCCGAGGAAGGGGGCATCGGATGCTCTCCGGCGGCCAGGCGCCGGTCGGCCGCCTCGGCCGCCGCCCTGGCCTCCGCGTCGTTGCGCCAGATCGACGGCGTTCAGCTCGGCGTTGCGCTCGTCGACGCGCCGCCAGGCACGCGTCGAGCAGCTCGACGGCCGAGAGCTCGCGCCGGCGCAGCGCCTCGGCGAGCTCGAGCGCCGAGGAGGACGGGCCGAGGGCGCGCATCGGCGCGACCCTACCAGCAGGCGGCCTGGCGGCGTGCATCCGGTTCGGCGCCGCGAGCGCGCCGCGGCGCCGCTACTCGGCGCGGCTGAACTCCCAGATCGCGATCGTCAGCATGATCGCGCCGAGCAGGACGATCACGGCCACCTCGAGGCACGACCGGCACGTGCCAGCCCCACCAGGTCACCCCGGGATCGAGCGCCCGGCGGGCGGCGGCGGGGACGCGAGGTGGGCGAAGATGATGCGGCGGATCGGGTCGACCGCGTAGGTGAGCGGGTCGATCCGGTTGAGGATCTCCAGCCAGCGCGGCAGGCCGGCGACCGGGAAGAGCGCGCCGGAGAGGAAGAACATCGGCAGGATCGCCATCTGCATCAGCGCCATGAACGACTGCATCTGCGTGATCCGCGCGGCGACCATCACGCCGAAGGCGGTGATCGCGAAGGCCAGCGCCAGCTGGATCACGAACACCTCCGAGCACCCAGGCGGCGCCGAAGGGGATCCCGACCAGCGGCGCCAGGCACAGGACGATGACACCCTGGAAGCCGGCGACGGTCGCGCCGCCCAGGCACTTGCCGAGCACCAGCGAGCTGCGCCGGACCGGCGCGACCATCATCTCGCGCAGGAAGCCGAACTCGCGGTCCCAGACCAGCGACGCGGCCGAGAACATCGCGGTGAACATCACCGCCATGCACAGCACGCCGGGGTAGACGAAGGTTTTGCAGGTTGACGCCGTGCGTTCCGGCCGAGGCGACTCGCGAGAGGCCCGTGCCGAGGACGAACAGGAACAGGAAGGGCTGGATCAGCGAGGTGAGGATGCGCAGCCGGTCGCGCCTGAAGCGGATCAGCTCGCGCTGCCAGACGACCTTGACGGCCCGTATCTCGCCGCGGACGCTGCGGGTCGGCACCCGCACGCCGACGGGCCGATGGCCGCCGGCGCTCTGCTGCTCCAGCGGCGTTCCCGCGATCGGCGCGCTGGCTCGAGTCGCCATCAGCGCCGCATCATCTGCGCCGCTTTGCGGCGCTGGTCGGTGGCGCCCGACTCGGCGTCGCGGATCGTCGTGCCGGTGTAGGACATGAACACATCATCCAGGGATGGGCGGGAGACGTTGACCGAGCGGATCGGCTGGTCCAGCTCGGCGAAGAGCCGCGGCACGAAATGCTCGCCTTCGGGGACGCCGAAGGTGACCGCGCCCTCGGCGATCGTCGCCTCGATGCCGAAGCGCTCCGCCAGCTCCGCGATCGTCGCCTGCTCGTCGTCGGTCTCGATCCGAACCCGGTCGTGCCCGACGCTGGCCTTCAGCGCCTCGGGCGTGTCGAGCACGATGATCTTGCCCTGGTCCATGATCGCGATCCGGTCGCAGTACTCGGCCTCGTCCATGTAATGGGTCGTCAGGAAGATGGTGATGTCCTCGCCGGCCTTCAGCTCGCGGATGTAGCGCCAGATCGAGCTGCGTGTCTGGGGGTCGAGGCCCACCGTGGGCTCGTCCAGGAACAGCACCCGCGGCGAGTGCAGCAGGCCGCGGGCGATCTCCAGGCGGCGCTTCATGCCGCCCGAGAAGGTGTTGACCAGGCTTCGGCGACGCTCCCACAGCCCGACCATCTCCATCACCTGGCGCATCCGCGGGACGACCGCGTCCCGGGGCACGCCATACAGCTCGGCGTGCAGGCGAAGGTTCTGCTCGGCGGTCAGGTAGCCGTCGAGCGTGGTGTCCTGGAAGACAAGCCCGATGTTGCGGCGCACCTCGTCGCGTTCGGAGACTACGTCGTGTCCGGCGACCCTGGCCGCTCCGCCACTGGGACGGACCAGCGTGCAGAGCATGTTGATCGTGGTCGACTTGCCCGCGCCGTTCGGCCCCAGGAAGCCGAAGATCTCGCCGGCAGCGACCTCGAACTCGATTCCGCGCACCGCCTCGACCTCGTCGTATCGCTTGACGAGGCCGAGGACGGAGACGGCGGGAATGGCTTCGGGCATGGCGGGTGAGGCTAGGAGTCCTCGCCCACCGTAGCGTCGTCGCCCTCGGTGTCGCCGTCGGCCAGGATCCTGTAGAGATCCCGTCGCGCGGTCGTCAGGACCTCGCCGGCGCGTGTTATCTGCGACTCGCTCCCCGTCCGCATCACCTGTGCGAACGCGTATGCGACGTCGCGCATCAGCCTCCCGAGCTGGTGAGCCTTGGGACTGAACTCATCGCTCATCTGCTCCCAGGGGGCGGGGCGGTCCGATCCGCGCTCCTCGACGACCTCGCGGCCGGCGTCGGTGATCGCGAACAGCTTGCGCCCCTCGCTCTCCTCGGTGCGGATCAGGCCCTCGTCCTCGAGCTGGGCCAGCGCCGGGTAGACCGAGCCGGGGCTCGGGCTCCAGACCCCCTCGCTGCGCTCCTGGACCTCCTGCATGATCTGGTAGCCGTTGCGCGGCTCCTCGGCCAGCAGCAGCAGGGCGGCCGTGCGGATGTCGCCGCGGCGCGCCTTGCGGCCGCGACCGCGCGGGCCGCGTCCGGGGCCGAACCCGGGACCGAACTCGCGTCCGCCCCCAGCCCCGAAGCCCATTCGGCGGTGGCGGCAATGGCGCCCCCGCCCGGTTGGTGTCTCACTTTCATATGCGTGCATCATGTACTCCTATCGTGAACTATCTTGCGACCATCACGATATATCGTTATCTGTCGTTTGTCAAGTCCTCTCCCTCGTCTCCGATCGTGAGCGGCGCCCCGAGGACGGCGACCAGCGACGACCGCGCGCGAGCACCCGATCCAAGACGTCGGCTTCGTGGCGGCGATCCGACGACGCCCGGCGATGATCGCCGCGCCCGGACCGTCAGGGACGGCGCCAGGCCCGAGGGGCGCCGGCGCCGTCCCCCGGCGTCATTTGGTGACGATGACCTTCCCGTCCATGTTTTCGTGGATCACGCACTCGAAGTCGTAGGTCCCCGGTTTGGTGAAGGTGATCTTCACGCTGGACGGCAGAGGGGGTCCCGCGTTGGAGAGCACGCCGGAGCCCTCGAACCCGTTGCCGTGGTTGCTGCCCGTATACGGGGGCAGCGGCGGCGGGTCGCTGGGATAGGCCCCCAACGGGTTCACGAGCAGCGTCGGCGGACCGCCCGCGCCGGGCAGCGGTGCCGTGAAGCTGCTCTCGATCGCCGACGTGTAGGCAACGGGGCCGAAGGTGATCGTGTGTATCTCGCGACTGCTGGCAATGCGGAATTCAATCGCCGTGCCGGCTTTGACGCGCACCGTCTGCGGGAAGAACCTCAGCCACGCGACCGGCCCGTTCCCGTCGTTGCCCGCGAGCACGGTGGCCGGGGCCGGTTTGACGGCCTTCAGCCTCAGCGCCTGGGCGACACCGGCGCGCTCCTGCGTCCTGGCCGTTTCGGCATCGACCTTCGCCGTCGGCACGGTCCGGCTCTTCGGGAGCACCCGAACCACTCCACGCATGCCGGGGTGCACGAGGCAGTTGAACGTGAACGTCCCCGCTTTGGTGAACTTCACGACGAACGGCTTGGGCGGGCCCGACGGGTTCGGCAGGCCGCTGCTGAGGAAGCCTTTCCCGTTGTAGGTCTTGCCTCCGCTCGGCGCGGCCGCGACCGGGTTGACGATCTGGTTGGGCTGGCCGTCGAACCAGAACGCGGCTCCGGCGGCGTCGAGCCTGCCGCTGATCGGGCTGCCGGTGGCAGGCGTGATGAGCGGCGGCGGCACCTGGCCTCTGGCGAGGAAGGTGACGGTGTGGAAGCCGTTGATGGCGAAGCTGACCGAGTCCCCCACATGGATCCGGGTGACGGTCGGGAAGAAGCCGTCGAATTCGAGATGCGCCACTTTCGGCGGCTTCGGCGGGCCCGCCGAGACGGGTGCCACGAGCGCCGCGGCCGGTCCTGCCGCGACCGCCAGCACGGCGGCGACGGTTATCCCCGCGATCGTTCCCCCCCAGATCGTGCGACGCGCACCCATCGTCTCCCCCCTTTTCCCAGAGATCCCTGTGCCGAACCCTAACACGCCCGACCGGGCCGGGACCACCCCTCGCGGGACCCCAGCGGATCAGGCTGCGAAGCGCTCGGCGGCTCGGGCGCGGGCCTTCGCCGCCTCGGCCTCGCGGTCCTTCGGGGGGGCGCTCGTGACCAGTTCGTCGAGCAGTCGGCGGGAGATCGCGGCGACGTCCTCGACGGCCCGCTCGAAGGCCGGCGCGTTGGCGGCGGACGGCTTGGCGAAGCCGCTGATCTTGCGGACGTACTGCAGCGCGGCGGCCCGGACCTCGTCGTCGGTGGCGGCCGGCTCGAAGTTGTAGAGGGTGCGGATGTTTCGACACATGGACCGATCCTAGCGCCGGCTGGAGCGCGTCGGTCGAGCCCCGCGCCATCGCGCTCGCGCCCCGCCCGCGGGACGGCGCGATCTCAGTGGCGGAAGTGGCGCCGGCCCGTCGCGACCATCGCGGCGCCGGCGTCGTCGACGGCGGCGATGACCAGCTCGTCGCGCACCGAGCCGCCCGGCTGGATGATCGCGCGCACGCCCGCCCGCAGGCCGAGCTCGGCGGCGTCGGGGAAGGGGAAGAAGGCGTCGGAGGCCAGCGAAGAGCCCGCCAGCAGCTCGGGCTGCGCGTCCTGTGCCTTCTCGACCGCGATACGCACCGCGTCGACGCGGCTCATCTGCCCGGCGCCGATCCCGATCGTCGCGGCGCCCGCCGCGATCACGATCGCGTTGGAGCGCACGTGGCGGCAGACCGTCCAGGCGAAGAGCATGTCCTGCCACTCGTGCTCGGTCGGCTCGCGCGCGGAGATCGCCCGCATCTGCTCGCGGGTCTCCTCGACGGTGTCGCGGGTCTGCACGAGGCGCCCGCCCAGCACGGGCTTTCCTTCGAGCTCGGTGGTGGGCGCCGGCCAGTGGGGCAGCTCGAGCAGGCGCACGTTCTTCTTCTCCTCGAGCACCGCGAGCGCGTCGGGATCGTACCCCGGCGCGAGCAGCACCTCGATGAACTGCTCGCCGAGCTGGGCGGCGCAGGCGGCGTCGATGCGCCGGTTCAGCGCGATCACCCCGCCATATGCGCTCCGCGGGTCGCAGGCGAAGGCCCGTTCGTAGGCCTGCTGGACGTCCTCGGCGACGGCGCAGCCGCAGGGGTTGTTGTGCTTGACGATCGCGCAGGCCGGCCGGTCGAACTCCTCGACGAGCTCCCTGGCGGCGGCAAGGTCGAGCAGGTTGTTGAAGGACAGCTCCTTGCCGTGGAGCTGATGCACCCCGTCGAGCAGGTGGGTCGGGGCGCCGAGGCGCGCGTAGAAGGCCGCCTGCTGATGCGGGTTCTCGCCGTAGCGCAGGTCCATGACCTTCTCGAACGACTCGGTGAACGCGGCGGGCAGCCCGCTGCCCTGCCCGCGGGCGGAGAACCAGCCGGCGATCGCGGCGTCGTAACGGGCCGTGCAGGCGAACGCCTTGGCCGCCAGGCGTCTGCGCGTGTCGAGCGCCAGGCGCCCGTCCGACTCCCGCAGCTCGCCGAGGACCTCCTCGTAGTCGGCCGGATCGACCAGCACCGCAGCGAAATCGCTGTTCTTGGCCGCGGCGCGGATCATGGTCGGACCGCCGATGTCGATGTTCTCGATCGCCTCCGGCTCGGTGGCGTCGGCCGCGCGCGACGGTCTGCTCGAAGGGGTAGAGGTTCACGCAGACCAGGTCGACCTGCTCGATCGCCTGCTCGACCGCTGCGGCGAGGTGGCCCTCGTCGTCGCGCCGGGCCAGCAGCCCGGCGTAGAGCCGTGGATGAAGCGTCTTGACGCGGCCGTCCATGATCTCGGGGAAGCCGGTGAAGTCCTCGATCGAGCGGACCTCGATGCCCCCCTCGGCGAGCTCCCGGGCGGTGCCTCCGGTGGAGACGATCTCGACGTCCAGCTCCCGCAGGCCGCGGGCGAGCTCGACGCACGCCCCGCTTGTCGGAGACGGACAGCAGCGCCCTGCGCACCTGGACCTCGCCGGGCTTGGCGGCCCGCACGCCGCCTTCGCGGCGGCTGATCAGGTCGCTTTCGGAGGCCATGACAAGAGCCTATCCCTCGCCGGGGCGGGTCGCGATCCGTCGCGGGTTGTCCGGGTCGGCGACCAGGGCGCCCCGTGCGAACAGCCGCACCGCGCGGGGCAGCAGCTCGTGCTCGAGCGGGCGCAGCGCGGCCAGCACCTGCTCCGCGCCGCCCGCCTCCGGGAGCTCGCGGCGCCCTGCAGGATCACCGGGCCGCTGTCGACGCCGGCGTCGACGAAGTGCACCGTCACGCCGAAGACCTTCACGCCGTAGGCGAGCGCCTGCTCGATCGCGCCGATCCCGGGGAAGGCGGGCAGCAGGGAGGGGTGGACGTTGATGACCGCGCCGGGGAAGCGGTCAAGGAACGACTCCCCGAGCAGCTCCATGTAGCCGGCCAGCACGACCAGCGCGCGCACCGCTGGCGGCGACCCAGTCGGCCAGCGCCCGGTCACGTGCGTCGCGGTCGCGGTAGTCGCTGCGGGCGAACACAGCCGTCGGCACGCTCCGCGCCTGCGCGCGCGCCAGCGCCACCGCCTCCGGATTGCTGGACGCGACGGCGACGACCTGCGCCTCGCGGCCGTGAACCGTGTCGAGCAGCGCCTGCAGGTTCGTGCCTGTCCCGGAGACCAGCACGGCGATGGGGAGTCGCTCGCTCACGCGGGGGGGACGATAGCTGCGGGGTCCCCCGCAACACCGCGCCGGCGCCCGGAGCGCCTGGACGGTGCCCTCCCACGGTTGAGGTATATGGCGGCGCGATCCGAAACGGTCGCGCCCGCCCGGCGTTGGATGGGATACGGGGCGGAGAGGGGACCCCCGGGCGCACGACACGGCCAGTCGTGCCGAGGCGAGAGCATGGGGAGCGGGGCAAGGATCGCCCCGCTCTCGCCGACTCTCGCGGTGGGTGAGCAACGTCACAGAGCCGGCCGCGGATCTCCTCTTCAATTACTGCAGAGGGGGGAGGTCAGGGGGTGCTGGTTCGAAGACCACAGTCAGGAGAACGACCATGCTCATCGACATCCTCGTCACGCTGATGTTCACCGTCGGCCTCGGCGCGGCGGTTCGCCAGCGCGCGCGCGGCGGGCTGATCGCCCGGCACACCTACAACAACCGCTACAGCGACGCCTCGGCTGCGCGCGACGAGCACCTGGGGTAGCTGCGCCTCAGGCGCGGGCAAGAGGAAGGGCGCCGTTGGCGTGACCCTCCTCCAGCGAGTACTTCCCGGCGGCCTCGTCGGACCCGGCCAGCGGGTAGCGGCCGGTGAAGCAGGCGTCGCAGTGGGTGTCGCTCGTCGCGCCGATCGCCTCGTAGACGCCCTCCATCGAGAGGTAGTGCAGCGAGTCACAGTCCAGCTCGGCGGCGACCTCCTCGGTCGTGCGGCCGTGGGCGATCATCTCCTCGCGGGTGGACATGTCGATGCCGTAGTGGCACGGGTGCTTGATCGGCGGAGCGGAGATCCGCATGTGAACCTCCGCGGCGCCGCTGTCGCGAAGCATCTTCACGATCTGACGGGTCGTGTTGCCGCGCACGATCGAGTCGTCCACGACGACCAGGCGCTTGCCCTCGATCACCTCCGGCAGCGGGTTGAACTTCAGCCTCAGGCCGTGCTTGCGGAGCTCCTGGCCGGGCTGGATGAAGGTGCGGGCGACATAGCGGTTCTTGACGAAGCCGTCGTCCTGGGGCAGCCCGGCGGCGCGGGCCAGGCCGCGGGCGGCGGCGTTGCCGGAGTCCGGGACGGCGATCACGAGATCGGCCTCGACAGGCGCCTCGCGCCACAGGATCTCGCCCATCTTCCCGCGCGCGACCTGCAGGACCTGGTCGTTCATCCGCGAGTCGGGGCGTGCGAAGTAGATGTACTCGAAGACGCAGAATGCGCGCCGCTGCTCGGGCGCGACCATCCGGCTCTGCAGACCGTCCGGCCCGAGCGTGACGACCTCGCCCGGCTCGACGTCGCGCAGGAAGCGGGCGCCGATTATGTCGAATGCGCACGACTCGCTGGCCACGCAGTAGTGAGTCCCCGCGGGCCCGTCCGGCGTGTCGCCGGCGCTCTCGGGATGGCACTCGAGCACGCCGATCGACAGCGGCCGCAGGCCGTGGGGGTCGCGGAAGGCCACGACCCGGTCCTTTGTCATGGCCACGATCGAGAAGGCGCCGCGCAGGCGGGGCAGCACCTCGGCGATCGCGTCCTCGACGTGCTCAGCGGCGTTCGTCGCGATCATCGCGGCGATGATCTCCGAGTCGGAGGTCGAGCTGAAGCTGACGCCGCGCTCGAGCAGCTCCTCGTGCAGCTCGAGAGCGTTGATCAGGTTGCCGTTGTGCGCCAGCGCGACCTCGCGGCGTGAGCCGTTGGTGCCCTCCGAGCGCTGCACCGGCTGGGAGTTCTCCCACGCGTTGGAGCCGGTGGTCGAGTAGCGGACGTGCCCGATCGCGAGCTCGCCGGCGAGCGTGCGCAGGTCGTTCTCGCTGAACACCTGGCTGACCAGGCCCAGCTCGCGCCTGGTGACGATGTGTCCGCCCCGGTCGGCCGCGGCGATGCCCGCAGACTCCTGTCCCCTGTGTTGCAGCGCGTACAGGGCAAAGTAGGACAGGCGAGCCACGTCGTGGCCGGGCGCATACAGGCCGAATACGCCGCACTCATCGCGCGGTCCCTCACGCATCGTCTTCACAAGCTAGCAAGCCGGCTTGCCCGGGCGGGACCGCGTTAGAGCGACGGCCGACGCGGTCACCGGAAGCACCCCGCCAGGCCGCCGGCGTGGACGGCGGCCAGCTCCTGCACCCGGCGACGAGCGCGCGGCGCCGTCGTCGAGACATCGAGGCTCTGGCCCGCCACCTCGCCGAGATCCGCACGTCGGCTCGGCTCGCCGAGCGCTCGCAGCCCGGCCTCCGGGCCACTGACGAGGATCCCGCCGGAGCCCTCCCCGAACAGGAGCGTCTCGGCTGAGCGCTCCGACCAGGCCGCTGCGTCGCCGCCGGGCGGCCCGAGCGCCTCCCAGTGCCCGTCGCCCAGCCCCACCCGGGCGCCGATGCGCCCGGCGATGCAGCACTCGGCGAGCGCGACCGCCAGCCCGCCCTCGGCGACGTCGTGGGCGCTGCTGAGCACGCCCGCGCGGACCGCCTCGCGCACGGCGGCCAGTGCCGACGCAGGCGGCGGCAGGTCGATCTCGGCCAGCCCGTAGGGCAGCGGCTGGCCGAGCAGCTTGGACAGCTCGCTGGCCGCCGGCGAGGGAGCGAAGGGGCCGACCAGCGCGATCCGCTCGCCCGCGCGCAGGAAGCCGAGGCGCCCGGCGCGCGGCGCGCGTCGGGCAGGCGACCGACCATGCCGATCACCGGCGTGGGGTAGATCGGGCCGTTCGTGCCCTCGTTGTACAGCGAGACGTTGCCGCCGACGATCGGGGCGGACAACGCGCGACAGGCCTCGCCCAGGCCGCGCGACCGCCTCGGCCAGCTGCCAGGCGATGTGGGGCTTCTCGGGGTTGCCGAAGTTGAGGTTGTTGGTCGTGCCGAGCGGCTCGGCGCCGACGCAGGCCAGGTTGGCCGCGCACTCCAGCACGGTCGCGATCGTGCCCCGCCGAGGGGTCGGCGGCGACGCGGCGCCCGTTGCCGTCGATGCTGACTGCCAGGGCGCTGCCGTCTGGAAGCGCGAGGACGGCCGCGTCGGCCTGCTCGGGGCGTCGGATCGTCCGCGAGCCGACGATCGAGTCGTACTGCTCGAACAGCGGGCGGCGCGAGGCGATGTTGGGGCTGGCGAGCAGGGCGAGGAGGCACTCGCTCGGGGTGGCACCTCCGGGCAGCGAGCCGACGGGGGGCGGGTACAGGGGCAGCTCGGGCGGGGCCGGCTCGAGGTCGTAGAGGGGGCAGTCGTCGACCAGCGCCCGCACGGGCATGTCCCCCAGCAGCTCGCCGTCGCGCAGCACGCGCATCCGGCCGCGTGTCGGTGACGGCGCCGATCGCGGCGCCGCCGACCTCCCACTTCTCGCAGACCT
The DNA here is from genome assembly GCA_963760785.1 of uncultured Solirubrobacteraceae bacterium. Lineage (GTDB taxonomy): Bacteria > Actinomycetota > Thermoleophilia > Solirubrobacterales > Solirubrobacteraceae > Palsa-744. Next base: position 608,148 of record CAVXEL010000006.1, read on the forward strand.
CCAGGACGGCAGGCAGCTCGTGCGGCTCGACCACGCACAGCATCCGCTCCTGGGACTCGCTGACCATCACCTCGAAGGGCTCCATGTCAGCCTCCCGCAGCGGAACCGCGGCGATGTCGATGTCGATGCCGACGCCACCCTTGGAGGCCATCTCCGAGGCGGAGGAGGTGAGACCCGCCGCGCCGAGGTCCTGGAGGGCGACCAGCAGTCCGCGCTCGAGCAGCTCGAGCGAGCACTCCAGCAGCTTCTTCTCCTCGAACGGATCCCCGACCTGCACGGTGGGCCGCTTGTCGTCGTCCTCGCCCAGCTCGGCCGAGGCGAGCACGGAGGCTCCCCCGATCCCGTCGCGCCCGGTCGCCGCGCCGAACAGCACGACCAAGTTGCCCGGCCCCGCGGCGGCGGCGCGCACGAGCTGCTCGCGCGGGGCGAGGCCGAGAGCCATCGCGTTGACGAGGCAGTTCTGCTCGTAGGGGCCCTCGAAGTAGACCTCGCCGCCCACGGTCGGCACGCCGATCGAGTTGCCGTAGTGGCCGATCCCGGAGACGGCGCCGTCGAGCAGATAACGGGCGCGGTTGTGCGGATCGGCAGGATCTCCAGGCTCGCCGAAGCGCAGCGAGTCGAGTACGGCGATCGGCCTGGCGCCGATCGCGAAGATGTCACGCAGGATCCCCCCGACCCCCGTGGCGGCGCCCTGGAAGGGCTCGACGGCGCTGGGATGGTTGTGGGACTCGACCTTGAAGGCGCACACGAGCCCGCCGCCGACGTCGACGGCGCCGGCGTTCTCGCCGGGACCCATCACGACATGCTCGCCCTCGGTGGGCAGGGTTCGCAGCAGCTTCTTGGAGTGCTTGTAGGCGCAGTGCTCGCTCCACAGCAGCGAGTACATGGCCAGCTCAACCTGGTTCGGTGGCCGGCCGCCTTGCTTCTGGCAGATCAGCTCGTACTCGGCCGCGGTCAGGCCGAGGGCGATCGCGTCGGCCACGCCGGGGGGCGCGGTGGCCTGGTTCACGCCGCCGCTCCCATTCTCGAGGCGGCGGTCTCGGCGATCGAGCGGAACAGGCACAGGCCGTCGGTCGAGCCCCCGGTCAGCTCCTGCACGGCGTGCTCGGGGTGGGGCATCAGCCCCATCACGTTGCCCTCCTCGTTGGTGACGCCGGCGATGTCCCGCAGGGAGCCGTTGAAGTTCTCGCCGGGCGCATAGCGCAACACGACCTGGCCGGCCTGCTCGATCGCCGCCAGCGTGTCGGCGTCGGCGTAGTAGCGCCCCCAGGAGTGCTTGGCGGGGATGCTCAGCGTGCGGTCGGCGGGACAGGCGCGGGTGAAGGCCGTGTCGCGGCGGACGACCTCGAGACGGACCTGGCGGAAGGTGAAGCGCAGGTTCTCGTTGGGCAGCAGGGCGCCGGGCAGCAGGTGGGCCTCGCAGAGGACCTGGAACCCGTTGCAGATGCCCAGCACCAGCCCGCCCGCGCGGGCGAAGTCGATGACGGACTCCATCGCGGGGGAGAAGCGGGCGATGGCGCCGGCCCGCAGGTAGTCGCCGTAGGAGAAGCCCCCGGGGACGATGATCGCGTCGGCGCCCTTCAGGTCGCGGTCGCGGTGCCAGATCAGCTCGGCGTCGCCGACCAGGCGGGCCGCCTCGAGCGCGTCGACCTCGTCGCAGGAGCCGGGGAACTGCAGAACCCCGAAACGCATCAGCCTCGCCCGGACGCTTCCCGGCTCAACTGACGATCTCGATCTCGTAGTCCTCGACGAGCGGGTTGGCCAGCAGCTTCTCGCACATCGGCTGCAGCTGATCGGCGTCCTCGACGTCCAGCTCGACCAGCCGCCCCACGTGGACGTTCTCGACACCGGCGAAGCCGAGGGCGGGGAGGGCGCGCTCGACGGCGACGCCCTGCGGGTCGAGGATTCCGGCCTTGGGTCGAATCAGGACGCGCGCCCTCATGCCGCACCGGTCAGGGCCAGCCAGTCGGCGAAGGGCCTGCCGGTGATGCGCTCATAGGCCTCGACGTAGCGCCGGCGGGTGCCCTCGACCACGTCGTCGGGGATGGGTGGCGCGGGGGGAAGCTTGTCCCAGCCGCTGGCGGTGGCCCAGTCGCGGACGTACTGCTTGTCGAAGCTCGGCTGGCCCCTGCCGACCTCGAACCCCTCGGCGGGCCAGTAGCGGGAGGAGTCGGGCGTGAGCACCTCATCTCCGATGACCAGACGGCGCTCGGCATCGAGCCCGAACTCGAACTTGGTGTCGGCCAGGATCACACCGTGCTCGCGGGCGTGTGCGGCTGCGAAGGAGTACAGCTCGATGGAGACCCGCCGAACCCGCTCCATCAGCTCGCGGTCGGCAACCAGCTCGGCGGCGCGCTCGAAGTCGATCGCCTCGTCGTGCCCCTCCTCGGCCTTGGTGGACGGGGTGAAGATCGGCTCGGGCAGCTGCTCGGACTCACGCAGCCCGGCCGGCAGCTCGATCCCGGAGACGGCTCCGGTGGCCTGATAGTCCTTCCAGCCCGAGCCGGTGATGTAGCCGCGCACGACGCACTCGACGGGAAGCATCTCCAGGCGTCTGACGACCAGCGCGCGGCCACGGGCCTCCTCGGGCACGCCCTCGGTGGCGGAGATCAGGTGGTTGGGGACGATCTGCCCGGTCTTCTGGAACCAGAAGACCGACAGCCCGCTCAGCACCCTGCCCTTGTCGGGAATCGGCGTCGGATGGACGGCGTCGTAGGTCGAGATCCGATCGCTGGCGACCATCAGGAGCCGGCCCTCGGAGGACTCGCCGCCCCCATCCAGCTCGTACATCTCGCGGACCTTCCCGCTGGCGACTAGGGGGAGGTCGGCGAGGATGCTCACGTGGGCCGATGCTACCAGCCGATCAGGCGCCCGACGGGGCCGGCTCAGGCGATTCGGTCAAGCCGGGTGAGGATCGCCCCGGTGTGCCGGAGGTAGTGCTCGTAGTCGAAGATCTCGTCCAGATCGAGCTCGGCGGCACGCTCGTCCTCGGCGAGCAGCCGGCGCAGCGGGATGCCGTCGTCCCAGGCGCGCTGGGCGAGCTCCTGGACGAGGCGGTAGGCGTCGTCGCGGCTGGCGCCGGCTTCGATGAGGGCGAGCAGCACGCGCTGGGAGAACAGCGCTCCGTTGGTCAGCTCGAGGTTGGCCAGCATGCGGTCGGCGTCGACGCTCATGCCGTCGATCAGCTCGATGGTCCTGTGCTGGAGGTAGTCGAGCAGGATCGTGGAGTCGGGCAGGATCACCCGCTCCACGGAGGAGTGGGATATGTCGCGCTCGTGCCAGAGGGCGACGTCCTCGAGGCCCGCCTGGGCGTTGCCGCGCAGCACCCGGGCGAGGCCGGTGATCTGCTCGGCCTTGATCGGGTTGCGCTTGTGGGGCATCGCCGAGGAGCCCTTCTGCCCGGCCCGGAACGGCTCCTGGACCTCGCGCACCTCGGTGCGCTGAAGGTGGCGCACCTCGGTGGCGATGCGCTCGAGGCCGGTCCCGGCCAGGGCGATCGCCTGCAGAAGCTCGGCGTGGCGGTCGCGGGCGACGACCTGGGTGGAGACGTCCTCGCGGCCGAGGCCCAGTCGGGCGAGCACCCGCATCTCGAACTCGGGGTCGGTCGCGGCGTAGGTGCCGACGGCGCCCGAGAGCGCCCCGACCTCCACCTGCTCGAAGGCCCTGGCCAGCCGCTGGGCGTTGCGGTCGGCCTCGAAGGCGAAGCCGGCCAGCTTCAGCCCGAAGCTGGTGGGCTCGGCGTGCACGCCGTGGGTGCGCCCGACGGTCAGCGTCCTGGCGTGCTCGCGGGCGCGCCGTGCCAGGACGCCGACCAGCCGGCGGGCGCCGTCGAGGACGATCTCGCCGACTGCCTGCAGCTGTAGGGCCAGGGCGGTGTCGAGCACGTCGGAGGACGTCAGGCCGAAGTGGATCCAGCGGCCGGCGGGACCGGCCGAGTCGGCGAGCACGTCGACGAAGGCCGCCAAGTCGTGCTCGGTCAGGCGCTCGCGCTCCTCCACGGCCTCGACGGTGAAGCCGGCCGACCTGATCGCCTCCAGTTCGCTCTCGTCGGGGCCTCCGCCATCGAGCAGGGCGGGCAGCTCCTCGCACGCGGCGACCTCGACCCGCCGCCACGTCTCCATGCGAGCCTCGTCCGTCCACAGGGCGCCGAGGGCGGGGCGGGTGTAACGAGGGATCACTGCCGTGATTATCGCCGCCTACCGGCGGCGGCGCTGCCCGGCGTGGTGTGCGACGCGGCTCGCGTCCCGGTGCCGCGGCCGTCCGGCTTCCGGCGCGGGCCTCTCAGACGGCGAGGATCTTCGCGGCCAGGACTGCTGCGTTGCGGGCGTTGTCCAGGCCGACGCAGGCGACCGGCACGCCGGGCGGCATCTGCACGATCGAGAGGATCGCGTCCAGCCCGCCGGCGGCCGTCAGGCGGCCTGAGAGCGGGACGCCGATCACGGGCAGGTCGGTGTGCGCCGCGACCGCCCCGGGGAGGGCCGCGGAGATACCGGCGCCCGCGATGATCACGCGCAGGCCGCGCATCCGCGCGCTCTTGGCGTACTCGGCGACGATGTCCGGCTCGCGGTGCGCCGACATGACCCTCACCTCGTGGGGAATGCCTCGGCTCTCCAGCTCGGCGGCGGCCTTCTGCATCTTCTCCATGTCGCTGTCCGAGCCCATCACGATGCCCACCAGCGCGCCGTCCACGTCGAACTCCTCGAGCTGCGCTCGGACCTCCTCGCCGGCGACCGGCTCCGGCACCAGCGAGATGCCTGATGTGCCCGATGGCCGGCCCTCGTGGGCGACCGGCTGCTCGCCGACGGTGTCCTGCGGTCTCATTTGGCGGCAGCATACGCGCTCGCGCGGTAATGGCCCGTGACGGTCGACGCGTGACAATTCGCACTCGATGCCTTAGCCTGACGGTGAGATGTTTCGTCTTATTAGGGCAAGGATGACCTATGCGAACGTCGCCGCAACGCTGGCGCTGGTGTTTGCGATGGGGGGCAGCGCGGTGGCCGCGAGCCACTACCTGATCACCTCGACCAAGCAGATCAGCCCGAAGGTGCTCAAGGAACTGAGGGCCGCCGCGAAACCGGGGGCTCCGGGCGCGCCGGGGGCCAGCGGCGCCAGCGGGGCCAGCGGGCCCAACGGCCTGAACGGCGCGCCTGGGACGAACGGTCAGGCGGGTGGGAAGGGGGAACCGGGCAAGGAAGGCCCGCAGGGCAACGCCGGCGGACCCGCCGCCCACTGGCGCAAGATCCTCGAAAAACCGGGCGTGAGCAAGGAAAAACCTGAAATCGTCAGCCTCGAAAAAGCGGGGCCGTTCACGATCACGGGCCACTGCTACCTCGAAACGGTGAGCACCGTCGTGCACACCGTCGCGGCCACCTACATCGGCCTGACCGAAGGAGAAGCGCTGGTCAGCGAATCGAACACCGCCGAAGGAGAAGCGCTCACGGCCGGCCAGGAAAAGCCGGTCAGCACCGAAACGGCCCAGAACGTGACGGCCGAACACGAAGCCGCGTTCTCCGGCCCCGACGAAGGCCTCTTCGCGGCCGAGACGACGACCGGCTCGCACGCTCTCGACGGCGCTGCCAACGAGGGCGTCTTCCTGGAAGGCAAGGCCAAACCGGCCTGCTACTTCTCGGGGTACGTCGTCGCCGAATAGCCTCCGCTGTCGCGGGCTCCAGCGCTACAGCGAGGCGATGAACTGGTCGACCGGGATCGCCCCGAGCGTCTCGTAGCGCCCTGTCCCTCGCGAGCCCAGCTCGAGGGAGATCTTGGCCATCGTCCCCTCGTCGGGCGCCTCGATCACGGAGATGAAGTCGACGTGGCCGAGCGTCGCCCACTGGGCCGTGACCTTCCCGCCCATCTGCTCGACCTCCTTGTTGACCTCCAGGATCCGACGAGGGTTGTTCTTGACCGTCTGGACGCCCTCGGGGGTCAGGGTCGTGAGCATGATGTAGGTGGGCATGGCTCCTCCGGTTCTTGGCTCGATCCCTCCAACCCGGCACGGGCGGCTGGGAGGCTGGGTTCTATCGGATCCCGGCCCTCTTGTGGACCCGCGACCTCCGTCCGGCTTCACCCCAAGCCACTGGCGAGAATCGCTCGAGGCGGGCGGCGGAGCGGGTGGTCGCCGGTAGCTGCCGGCGACCACCCGAGCCACTCAGCTGTTGCTGCTCGTCTGGATCGCGTAGATCTGAGATTTGGCGGCGGTGATGCTCCCGCTCGTGGCTTTGTCGAACTGGGTTTCGCACCAGATTTGCACTGCCGTGGTGCCGGTCGTGTTCAGTACTGACTGCATCGGCAGGGTGGACGTCCCCAAGAAGCCGAGGATGCCATCTTCGCCGAGCACGCCGATCCATTGCGATTCATCGAGGAAACCGACAGTTGTGTCAAAGAGTTCGCACCTCGTCTCCACCGGCCCCAAGCTTTTCCCCGCAGCGGCCGTCTCCGTCTTTGCAGAGACAAGATAGTGACCTGCCGGCAGGGTCTTGCTTAGCACGAGCTCTTCTTCGCCTTCTGGGAGCGCGGTGTTCCCCAGCTGGGCCACAGAGTAGCCGGCAACCGCCCCGTTCGCCCCGTTCGTCCCGTTCGTCCCATTCGTCCCATTCGTCCCGTTTTTCCCGGCAGACCCTGTAGCCCCTGGCTGCCCTTCGGTTCCCAAGCCAGTTTCGTTTCGCCCTTCTTGCACTTTGGTTTCTTGCTGAAGACGATGGGCGGTGCCGTTCTTCTTGACGCAGGCGTAATAGCGTCGAGGCGTCGGCCGGACTAGCGGCGACGCACGGAGCCGACCATCAGGGCCGCCGCCGATGCGAGCGCGAGCACGCCCCGCCGGACATTGGATGTGGACATTGTGCCTCCCGACGAGTGTTTGATGAGTTGGGCCGATCCGTGGCGATTTGCGTCAGCCTTCCGACGGCCGTGAACTTCGCCATCGTCGCAGCCGGGTCGGACTGCTCCCGAAGGTCGGCCAGCCGGCACGTAGCCAGGCGTGAATCCTTGGAGAACGGCGGCCAGGCCCTAGGCCGCCGTCGGCGCCTCGGCGCCCGCGTTCTCGATGGCCGTCTCCCCGCCTGTGCCCCCTTGTGGGGTATCGACAGCGTCGACCCGCACGGTGTCACCTTCGCGGATCTCCCCCTGCAGCAGCGCCAGCGCCAGCTTGTCGACGAGCTGCTTCTGGATCACCCTGCGCAGCGGCCTGGCGCCGTAGGCCGGGTCGTAGCCCATGTTCCCCAGCAGCTGCTTGGCGTCGTCGGTGAGGGTCACCTCGACCCCCCGCTCGGCCATCCGGTCGAGGACCCGGGCGACCTGCAGCTCGACGATCTCCGAGAGCTGCTCACGGCTCAGCGGTTCGAAGCGGACGACATCGTCCAGGCGGTTGACGAACTCGGGTTTGAAGTGTTCCAGCAGCAGGTTGCGAGCCTCCGTGTCAGACAGCCCCTCGGGGATCGGGATGTTCGAGGTCATGATCAGGACGGTGTTCTTGAAGTCGACCGTGCGACCCTGGCCGTCGGTCAGGCGCCCGTCGTCCATCACCTGCAGCAGCGTGTTGAACACGTCGCCGTGGGCCTTCTCGATCTCGTCCAGCAGCACCACCGCGTAGGGGCGTCGGCGCACCGCCTCGGTCAGCTGGCCCCCCTCCTCGTAGCCCACGTAGCCGGGGGGCGCGCCGACCAGCCGGGACACGGAGTGTTTCTCCATGTACTCCGACATGTCGATGCGGATCATGGCGTCTTGCGAGTCGAACATGAACTCGGCCAGCGCCCTTGCCAGCTCGGTCTTGCCGACGCCGGTCGGGCCGAGGAAAAGGAACGAGCCGATCGGACGGTCGGGGTCCTGCAGTCCGGCGCGTGAGCGGCGCAGCGCCGTGGCCACCGCCTCGACCGCCTCGTCCTGCCCGATCACCCTTTCGTGCAGGCGCTCCTCCATGTGGATCAGCTTCTCGGTCTCCCCCTCCAGCAGGCGGCTGACGGGGATGCGCGTCCAGCGCGCAACCACCTCTGCGACGTCGTCGGCGTCGACCTCCTCCTTGAGGAACACCGGCTCCGGGGTCGAGCCATCCTCGGCCTCTCCGGACTCGTGCTCGGCCAGCCGGCGTTCGAGCTCGGGGATGTCCTGGTAGAGCAGTTCCGAGGCGCGGGCGAGATCGGCTTCGCGCTGGGCGCGCTCAGCCTCGGTGCGCGCCTCCTCCAGGCGTTCCTTGAGATCCGAGACCTCCCCGATCGCCTCCTTCTCGTGCTGCCACTGTGCCTTCATCGCCGCCGAGCGCTCCTGCATCTCGGCCAGCTCCCGCTCGATCGCCTCGCGCCGGTCGGCCGATGCGGCGTCGGTCTCCTTGGCCAGGGAGGTCAGCTCGATCTGCAGCTGCATGACCCGGCGGTCGACCTCGTCGATCTCGGTCGGCAGCGAGTCGATCTCGATCCGGATCTTCGAGGCCGCCTCGTCGATCAGGTCGATCGCCTTGTCGGGCAGGAAGCGGTCGGCGATGTAGCGATCCGAGAGGGTCGCTGCCGCGACGAGCGCGTTGTCCTGGATTCGCACTTTGTGGTGGACCTCGTAGCGCTCCTTCAGTCCGCGCAGGATCGCGATCGTGTCCGCCACGCTCGGCTCGCCGACCATCACGGGCTGGAAGCGCCGCTCCAGCGCGGCGTCCTTCTCGATGTGCTTGCGGTACTCGTCCAGCGTCGTCGCCCCGACCGCCCGCAGTTCGCCGCGGGCCAGCATCGGCTTGAGCAGGTTGGCCGCGTCGACCGCGCCTTCCGCGGCGCCCGCGCCGACGATCGTGTGGAGCTCGTCCAGGAACAGGATCACCGTGCCCTGCGCCTCGGAGATCTCTTTGAGCACGGCCTTCAGGCGGTCCTCGAACTCGCCCCTGTACTTGGCGCCGGCGATCAGCGATCCGATGTCCAGCGCGATCACCCTGCGGTCCCGCAGCGACTCGGGCACGTCCCCTGAGACGATGCGCTGGGCCAGGCCCTCGACGATCGCCGTCTTGCCCACGCCTGGCTCGCCGATCAGCACGGGGTTGTTCTTGGTGCGCCGGGAGAGCACCTGTATCACCCGCCTGATCTCCTCGTCGCGGCCGATCACCGGGTCGAGCTTCCCCTGCTCGGCGATCTCGGTCAGATCGCGGCCGTAGCGCTCCAGCGCCTCGTATTTCTCCTCGGGGTTCTGGTCGGTCACGCGGTTGGAGCCGCGCACCTCGCCGAGCGCCTGCAGGATCTGCTCGCGGCTCGCCCCGTAGGAGCGCAGCAGCTCGCCAGGCGTGCCCTTCGCGCTCGCGAGGGCCAGCAGCAGGTGCTCGGTCGAGACGTACTCGTCGCCGAGGTCCTTGGCCTCCCGCTCGGCGCGCCGCAGCAGCTCGGTCAGCTCGGCGGACGGCTGGGTGCCCTCGCCGGGCACGCCCGCGCTGAACTTCGGCAGGCCGTCCAGGGACTCGTCGACCTGATCGCCCAGCGCCCGTGCGTTGACCCCGAGCTTGGCCAGCACGCCCGGGACGACACCGCCGGGCGACTCGATCGCGCTGGCGCCGTCGCCGAGCAGCACCTTCAGCAGGTGGACCGGCACGACCTGGGGGTTCGCCCGCTCCTGTGCCAATCGGGCCGCCGCGGCCAGCGCCTCCTGGGACTTGATGGTGAAACGGTCAGGCTGCATCGGGGCCTCCGTGGGGGCTCTGGTTGCTCCTGCGCACGGGCAGGGCGGGGAAGGGGGAGCGCGCGTCAGCGGCGCGGACCAGCTCGACCTTGCCGCGAGGGGCGTGCACCAGCTCGGCGCGGAACGAGCGCCGCACCTGCTCGAGCTCCTCGGCCAGGCGCACCTGCGCGCTGAGCGCCTGCAGTTCGATCTCCTCCATGCGGTCGTGCATCTCCTGGATCTCCTTCTCGAGGTCGAGCACGCGCTCGACTCCGGCCAGGTTCAGCCCGAGGTCGGCCGTCATCTCCTGGATGCGCCGCAGCTTCTCGACGTCCTCCTGCGAGTACAGGCGGGTCCCCTTTGGGGAGCGCTGCGGCTCGATCAGCCCGCGTGCCTCGTACATCCGGAGCGTCTGGGGGTGCATGTTGGCCAGCTCGGCAGCGACGGAGATCATGAACACGCCGCGGTCGGTCGCGACCTCGACGCGGGTGACCCTGGAGATGCCCGCACGGCGCCTGACGGGCTTGGGCGTGCCACCTGCCTGAGCGCCCATCAGCGCTCGCCTCCCGCCGCCGCGTCGGTCGCCTGCTCGGAGCCCTCCTCGGCGGAGGACGCCTGGCGGGGCGCACCGTTGCCGAACAGCCCCGCCCGCGGGTCGGCGCCGCCGAGGCTCTTCGAGAGCTCCTCGACCGCCTGCTGCTGCTCATCGCTGAGGTGGTCGGGCACGTCGATCACGAAGCGGTAGTGGATGTCGCCTCGCTCGGGCTTTCCGCCGGAGCCGGAGCTGCTGAGCTTCGGAGGGCCCTCGCCGCGCAGGCGCTGGACGGTCCCGTGGGCCGTCCCGGGTTTGACCCGCAGCGTCTTGGTCCCGTTCAGGGTCGGCACCTGCACATCCGCACCGCGCAGCGCCTCGGGGATGCTCAGCGGGATCTCGACTTCGAGGTTCTCCCCCTTGCGCTTGAAGACCGGCGAGGAGCCCACCTTTGTGATCAGGTAGAGGTCGCCCGCAGGACCGCCGTTGCGCCCCGGCTCGCCCTTGCCGGCCAGCCTGATGCGGCTGCCGTCGCGGACGCCCGCCGGAATGTTGACCCGCAGCTTCTTGACCGTGCGCACCGCGCCGGCGCCCTGACAGGTCGGGCAGGGGTCCTCGATCACGGTGCCGGCCCCACCGCAGCGCGAGCAGGGCTGGGAGATGGAGAACATCCCCTGGCCCTGGGTCTCGATGCCGCGGCCCTCACAGCGGGGGCAGACGATGGGCGTCGTGCCAGGCTTGGCGCCGGTGCCTCGGCAGGTGGGGCAGGTGGCGTGCATCGGCACCTGCAGCGGCACCTGCGCGCCGGTCACGGCCTGGTCGAAGCTGATCGAGACCTGTGCCTCGAGGTCGGGCCCCTTTTCCGGGCGGGGCTTGGTGCGCACCCGCCGCCCGCTGGCGGAGCCGCCGAACAGGTTGGACAGGATGTCCCCCATCGAGGAGCCGTCGAAGTCGAAGTTGCCGAAGCCGCCGAAGCCGCCGCCGGGGCCGGCGCCGGTCGTGAACGGCCCTGTGCCGCTGTCGTACTGGGAGCGCTTCTCCGGGTCACCGAGGACGTCGTAGGCCTGCGAGATCTCCTTGAAGCGCGCCTCCGACGACGCATCGTCGGGGTTGCGATCGGGGTGGTACTGGCGGGCGAGCTTGCGGTAGGCCTTCTTGATCTCCTCCGCGGTCGCCCGCTTCTCGACGCCGAGCGTCTTGTAGTAGTCCGGTCGCGCAGCCATCGGCGTCTCCTAGGCGGACACGACCACGCGGGCCGGACGGATGATGCTCTCGCCGAGCCTGTAGCCGTTCTGGTAGACCTCGACCACGGTCCCGCTCCCCGGCCCGCCGGGGCCCGCCGGCGCGGTCGCCACGGCCTCGTGCAGGACGGGGTCGAAGACCTCGCCCACGGTGCAGAAGGACTCGATGCCCGCCCGCGCCAACGCCGCGGCCAGCTCGGAGCGCACGAGCCGCACGCCTTGAAGCAGCGGGTCGTCCTCCTCGGCGGCCTCCAGGGCGCGGTCCAGGTTGTCGAGCGCCGGGAGCAGGTCCTTGGCCAGCGCGGCCGCCCCCCGCTCCTGCGAGGTGGCCGCCTCACGCGCGACCCGCTTGCGGTAGTTCTCGAAGTCCGCCTGCGTGCGCTGGGCCAGCGCCAGGTACTCGTCGCGCTGGGCGGCGATCGCGACCAGCTCATCGAGGTCGCCCTCGAGCTGCGCGGCCTCGCCTTCGGCCCGCTGGGCCGACTCGGCACGCCCGGCGGCGGGGGCACCGCCGTCCGGCGCGCCCTGTCCCGCTCCCGGCGCGGGCGCGCCGGGGGCGGCGCCGGCCCCGTTGGGGGCCGGCTCCTGGTCGGGCAGGGTCTGGTCGATGTCGCTCATCGCGCCTAGGCCTTCGGCTCGTCGACGACCTCGGCATCCACGACGTCCTCCTCATCGGAGTCGTCGCCCGGCGACGTGGCGCCGTTGGCACTGCCGTTGCCGTCCGCCGCGGCCTGCTCCTGGGCACGCTGGTACATCGCCTCGGAGACCGCGTGGAACGCGGTCTGCAGAGCCTCGGCCTTGGCGTTGATCGCCGCCGGGTCGTCGGACTCGAGCACCTCGCGGAGCTCCTTGATGGCCTCCTCGATGCGCGTCCGCGACTCTGCGTCCACCTGGTCGCCGAGCTCTCCGAGCTGGCGCTCGGCCTGGTAGGCGGCGTTCTCGCCGTTGTTGCGGGCCTCGGCCAGCTCGCGTGCGCGGCGGTCCTCCTCCGCGTGGGACTCGGCGTCGGAGACCATGTTCTTGATTTCCTCGTCCGAGAGGCCCGATCCGGACTTGATCTCGATCTTCTGCTCCTTGCCCGTCCCCAGGTCCTTGGCGGAGACGTTCAGGATGCCGTTGGCGTCGATGTCGAAGGCGACCTCGATCTGCGGGATGCCCCGCGGCGCGGGCGGGATGCCGGTCAGCTGGAACTTGCCCAGCGACTTGTTGTACTGAGCCATCTCGCGCTCTCCCTGCAGGACGTGGATCTCGACCGAGGGCTGGTTGTCCTCGGCGGTCGAGAAGACCTCGCCCTTGCGGGTGGGGATCGTCGTGTTGCGCTCGATCAGCTTGGTCATCACGCCGCCCTTGGTCTCGATGCCCAGGGTCAGCGGCGTGACGTCCAGCAGCAGCACGTCCTTGACGTCTCCCGCGAGCACACCGGCCTGGATGGCGGCTCCGACGGCGACGACCTCATCGGGGTTGACGCCGCGGTGGGGCTCCTTGCCGGTCAGCTCCTTGACCTTCTCCTGCACGGCCGGCATGCGGGTCATGCCGCCGACCAGCACGACGTGGTCGATCTCCTTGACGCCCTTGCTCTTGGCGTCGTCCAGCGCCTGGCGGACCGGCTTGACGACGCGGTCCAGCAGATCCGAGGTGAGCTCGGAGAGCTTGGCCCTGGTCAGGCGGGTGTCGAGGTGCTTGGGGCCGGATGCGTCGGCGGTGATGAACGGCAGGTTGATCTGCGTCTCCTGCGTGGTCGACAGCTCGATCTTGGCCTTCTCGGCGGCCTCGTAGAGGCGCTGGAGGGCCATCGGGTCGGCTGCCAGGTCGATGCCCTGGGACTTCTTGAACTCGGACACCAGCCAATCGACGATCGCCTTGTCGAAGTTGTCGCCGCCGAGGTGGTTGTCGCCCGCGGTCGACTTGACCTCGAACACGCCGTCGCCGATCTCGAGCACCGACACGTCGAACGTGCCGCCGCCCAGGTCGAAGACGAGGATCGTCTGGTCGGACTCCTTGTCGAGCCCGTAGGCCAGCGAGGCGGCCGTCGGCTCGTTGATGATGCGCTTGACGTCCAGGCCGGCGATGCGGCCCGCGTCCTTGGTGGCCTGGCGCTGGTCGTCGTTGAAGTAGGCGGGGACGGTGATCACCGCCGAGTCGACCGCCTCGCCCAGATAGGCTTCCGCGTCGGACTTCAGCTTCTGCAGGATCATCGCCGAGATCTCCGGCGGGGAGTGCTGCTCGCCACCCGCTTCGACCCGCGCGTCGCCGTTCGGGTCCGGCGACGACCTTGTAGGGGACGATCGCCTCCTCCTCGCGCACCTCGGCCTCCTTGCGGCCCATGAAGCGCTTGATCGAGAAGACGGTGTTCTGGGGGTTGGTGACAGCCTGGCGCTTGGCGACCGTGCCGACGAGGCGCTCGCCCGAGGGCGCGAAGGCCACGACGGACGGGGTCGTGCGGCCGCCCTCGGCGTTCTCGATGACGGTCGGCTCGCCGCCCTCGAGCACCGCCATGCACGAGTTCGTCGTGCCGAGGTCGATGCCTATGGTCTTGGCCATGTGTAGATGCTCCTTCGGATACGCTTTATAAATCTGAGCGAGAGTATGTCAGATTTATCTGCGCGGCGTCAATCCTGCTCGATGAAGGCACCGCGATCGCGCCCTCCTCGCTCACCCTCTCTCGCAGGGCACCCTCAGCTGGGCCGAAGCCGGCGTGCCGGCACCGGCCCGGATGCGCCCGGAGCCGCCTGCGCGCCGGGTGGCCCGCGTGAACGTCCTGTGTAGCTGCGGCGGGCGCGCGTAACCCCGCGCCTCGGGTCGAGTAGTCCCTATGAGTGACCCGCCTCGAGCGCAACGCCAACATCGCCGCCGTGGTGATCCCGTTCCTCGGCGTGATCGGCGCGGCCGTGCTGCTGTGGCACCGCTTCCTCGGGCCGCGCGACCTGGCGATCTTCGCGGTCATGTACCTGCTCAGCGCGATCGGCGTGACGGTCGGCTATCACCGCCTGCTGACCCACAGCGCGTTCGAAACCCGCGCCTGGCTGCGCTACGCCCTGGCGGTGATGGGCTCGCTGTCGTTGCAGGGCGGCGTGATCGACTGGGTGGCCGACCACCGCAAGCACCACACCTTCACCGACGAAGAGGGCGACCCGCACAGCCCCCACGCCGGTGCGGGAGCGGGCCTGTCGGGGATGGTCACCGGGCTCTGGCACGCCCACGTCGGCTGGCTGTTCGAGACGCACGGCCAGGCCTCCTCGAAACGCTTCGCCCCCGACCTCGTCGAAGGACCCGACGATGCGCCGGATCAACCGCGGCTTCCCGCTGCTGGCGCTGGCGAGCCTGCTCGTCCGTTCCTGGCGGGGTTCGCGCTCAGCGGCGGCTCGCTGCTGGCCGGCGGGCTCAGCGCGCTGCTCTGGGGCGGGCTGGTGCGGATCTTCCTGGTGCACCACATCACCTGGAGCATCAACTCGATCTGCCACTTCTTCGGCGCAGCGCCGATTCGACACCGACGATCAGTCGACCAACGTCTTCTGGCTGGCCCTGCCGTCGCTGGGCGAGGCCTGGCACCACAACCACCACGCCTTCCCCCAGTCGGCCTTCCACGGCCTGCGCTGGTACGAGCTGGACCCCTCCGGCTGGCTGATCCTCGCGATGGAGCGGGTCGGACTGGCCTGGGACGTCGTGAAGGTGACGCCCGAGCGGCCGCGCGCGAAGCTCGAAGACGCGCCGCCTCACCGTCCGCGCTCGCTGACGGCTCGAACACGGTCCGTGAGCTGCTGCCCTGCCGGCCGCGCGACCGTCGTCCCGACAGGGGCCCCGTCAAGCCGCGCCTGCGCGGCGTCTCGCACGAGTACGCCTTCTTCGTCTCGCTCGCCTGCGGCGGTGGCGCTGATCCTCGCCGCGGCGCGACGGCCGCGCGCGCGCTGGCGGCGGCGATCTACGCGGGCGCCGTGTCGGGGCTGCTCGGCACCAGCGCCCTCTACCACCGGGTCACCTGGCGCCCGCGCGCGCGCCGCTGGATGCGCCGGCTGGACCACTCGATGATCTTCGTGCTGATCGCCGGCACCTACACGCCCGGTCGCGCTGCTCGCCCTGAAGGGCACGCTCGCGACGACGATCCTGATCGTGCTGTGGGCCGGCGCCCTGGGCGGCGTCGTGTTCAAGCTCGTGTGGATCGACGCCCCGAAGTGGCTCTTCGCTGCGGTCTACGTCGCGCTCGGGCCTGGTGACGGCGGCGGTCTTCGGCGAGCTGCCCGCGACGATCGGCTGGCTCGGCGTCGCCGGGCTCGCCGGCGGCGGCCTGCTCTACACGATCGGCGCGGTCGTCTACGCCACCGGCCGGCCGAACCCCTGGCCGAAGGTCTTCGGCTACCACGAGATCTTCCACGCGCTGGTGATCGCCGCCGCGGCGCTGCACTACGCGGTGATCGCCTTCGCCGTGCTGCCCCGCGGCTGAGCGCCGCGCCGCAGGCCGGCTCAGGGAAGAGCCCGCGGCTGGGGCACATCCGCGCCAGCGCGCACTCCGCGCAGGCCGGGCGGCGCGCGTGACAGGTGCGCCGACCGTGGCGCAGCAGGTTGACGTGCAGCTCGAGCTCACCGCCGGGCGGGGTCAGCGCGAGCATCTGGTCGTGGAGCTCGTGGAACGGCGCGCCCGCCCGCAGCAGTCCCAGGCGCCCGCCGACCCTGGACACGTGGGTGTCGACGGGCACGTCGCGCAGCCCGTAGGCGAACAGCAGCACGCAGGCTGCCGTCTTGCGCCCGACGCCCGGCAGCGCGAGCAGGTAGTCCCGGGCCTGCTCGATCGGGACCCGGGGCAGCCAGTCCAGCGAGAGCTCGTGGCCGGGATCGCGCGGGTCCTCGGTGATCGCCCCCAGGATCGCCTGGATGCGGACCGACTTCACCTTCGAGATCCCGCCGGGGCGGATCGCCTCCTCGACCTCCGCCAGCGGTGCGTCGCGCACCAGCTCCCAGGCGGGGAACCGCCGACGCAGGCGCAGGAAGGCCACGTCGCGGTTGCGGTCGTTGGTCGACTGGGAGAGCACCGTCAGCACCAGCTCGGCGATCGGATGACCGTGCGGGGCCATCCGCGGCACGCCGTAGACCTCGCGCAGCCGCGCCACCGCCCTGTGCACCCGTGCGCGGGTCGGCGCCCGCCACGCTCTTCGCGCACCGGCGGCCGTTTCGCGCGCTCCGCGCGCGGGACGGACCGGGGAGATCGCGCGGCGGGGCTCACGCGCCCACGGTATCCGCAGCGCGCGGGCGGCAGGGATGCGGGCCGCGCGCGAACAGGACGGGGAGTGCTGGCACCTATCCTCGGCCGGTGCCCGAGGTCAGCGACCACACCGGGGAGCTGGACACTCCTTACCCGACCGACGAGCGACTGCCGGTGTTCTGGCGCAGCGCCCCCGCCCCGGCCGGCGCCGCGACGCCGCTGTACCTGCACGGCGTGCCCGACCAGCTCGGACGACTGGCTGGCCTTCCTGGCGCGCACGGGCGGGATCGCTCCCGACCTGCCCGGCTTCGGCCGCTCGGGCAAGCCCGGCTACCTGCGCTACACGATCGACGAGTACGACGGCTTCCTCGAGCGCTTCCTCGACGAGATCGGCCTCGAGCGGGTGAGCCTCGTCGTGCACGACTGGGGAGCCGTCGGGCTGGCGTTCGCCCAGCGGCTGCCCGAGCGGGTGGAGCGCCTCGTGATCATCAACGCCGTGCCGCTGCTCGACGGGCTACCGCTGGCACCGCACGGCGCGGATCTGGCGCACGCGCGGGCTCGGAGAGCTGGCGATGGGAACGACCAACCGCTTCACCGCGCGGCTGCTCACACGCGAGGCGAACGTGACGCCGGGACCGCTGCCCGAGGAGTGGATCGAGAGCACCATCTCGCACTTCGACCAGGGCACCCAGCGGGCGATCCTGCGCCTGTACCGCAGCTCGCCGCCGCAGACGCTCGCCGCGGCGGGTGCGAGGCTGGGCGAGCTGCGGGTGCCGGCCGCTGGTCGCCTGGGGGATGCGCGACCCGTACATCCCCGCGCGCTTCGCCCACGACTACGCCCGCACGCTCCCCCAGGCCGAGCTCGTCGAGTACCCCGACGCGGGCCACTGGGCCTGGCTGGACCGCCCCGACATGATCGACCGCGTGGCGGACTTCCTGAGCGCGGAGTGAGCGCGGACCCCACCACGGGACACGCCCCCGATCGAGGGGCCCCCGGCAAGGGGACCCGGCCCCTGCACCAGGACGCCACGGACGGCGCCCCTCGCCCGGAGCAGACGGTGAGCGGACCGGCGATCAGGACGTTGCGCCGCGTCCCCGCCTGGGCGATCACGGCCGTGCTCGGCGTCGGCTACCTGATCCTCGCGCCCCCCAGCCCGGACCTGGCAGCGGCGGACTACCGCAGCCACCTGTTCTCGCAGGTCGGCTTCTCGCTGTGGGACAACTCCTGGTTCGCCGGCCACCACCTGCCCGCCTACTCGCTGCTGGCGCCCGGCCTCGGCTCGCTGATCGGGCCCCAGCCGCTGGCGGCGATCTCGATGACCGCGGCGACCGCGCTGTTCGCCCTGGCGATCGCCGGGCACTTCCCGGAGCGGGCCGCCCGGCTCGCGGCGATCTGGTTCGCCGTGGGAGCCTCGATCGCCCTGCTCTCGAGCCGCGTGCCCTTCGACCTCGGCCTGGCGATCGGCCTCGGCGCGCTGGTCCTCGCCCAGCGGCGGCGCTGGCTAGCCGCCTCGGCGCTCGCCGTCCTCGCCTCCCTTGCCAGTCCCGTGGCGGGCGCCTTCCTCGCGCTGGCGATGCTCTCCTGGGCGCTGACCGGCCCGGACCGGGCCTGGCCCGGCGCGCTGACCGTGCTCGCGCTGGCCCCGATCGCGTTCCTCAGCGTGGCCTTCCCCGAAGGCGGCACCCAGCCGTTCGCCGCGTCCGCCTTCTTCCCCGCCGTGGCCGGGGTCGCCTTGATCGGCATCGTGATCCCCCCCGAGCGCCGGGCGCTGCGGATCGGCGCGCTGCTCTACGCGCTCGCGCTGATCGGCGCCTACGCCATTCCCACCCCCGTGGGCGGCAACGCCGACCGGCTCGGTGCGCTGGCAGCAGGCCCGCTGGCCGCGTGCGTGCTGGCCGGAACCTCGACCTCCTGGCGCACAAGGCTGCTGCTCGTGCTGGTGCCGGCGCTGCTGTACTGGCAGGCCAACGCCCCCGTCGCCGACTTCGGCTCGACTGTCTCCAACCCCTCGGTGAAGGCCTCCTACTACCGCCCGCTGCTCGGTGAGCTGGACGCGCTCGGGATCGGTTACGGACGGCGGCCCGCCCGCATCGAGGTCGTGCCGACGGCCGACCACTGGGAGTCGCGCTGGGTCGCCCCGGCGGTGATGATCGCCCGCGGCTGGGAGCGCCAGCTGGACACCTACCGCGACGCGCTCTTCTACGAAGAATCCATCCCGCTGACGCCAGCGCGCTACCGCGCCTGGCTGGACTCCCAGGCTGTCTCCTACGTGGCGCTCCCCCAAGCGCCGCTGGACTACTCCGGCGAGGCGGAGCAGGAACTGCTGGTCGAGCCTGCCATGACCGGGCCCCACAGCTACCTGCACGAAGTCTGGCGCTCGAGGTACTGGCGACTGTTCGCCGTGCGCGAACCCGTTCCGCTCGCCCAGGCGCCGGCCCGCCTGACCGCCCTCGACACCCAGTCGTTCACGCTGCAGGCGCCGGCGCCGGGCAGCTATCAGGTGCGGCTGCGCTTCACGCCCTACTGGGCCGTCGCGCAAGGCGCCGCGTGCGTCTCCCGGGCACCGGGCGATTGGACGCTGGTGCAGGCCCGCCGCGCGGGCGCGGTGCACGTGGTGATCCGGTTCTCGCTGGGCCGGATCTTCGATCACTCTCGCCGTTGCTCCTGAGCATCGTCTAGGCTTCCGCCGATGGTCGCTCGCGCTCGTCTCCTGCAGGCGCGCGTCCTGCCCCACGGTTGGCTCGACGCGCTGCGGCAGGTCTCGCTGTTCGGTCTCGCGTACCTCGCCTACGGGTTGGTGCGCGGCCTGGTCGAGGGCAACGCGAACGCGGCGTTCACCCACTCCCGCGACCTGATCTCGCTGGAGCGCACGATGCACCTGTTCGTCGAGCCGTCGATCCAGGCATGGGCGTCGGGCAGCCACGCGCTGATGGTGATCGCGAGCTGGCTGTACGTGAACGCCCAGACCTCCGTGACGATCGGAGCGCTCGTCTACCTGTACATGCGCCACAACAGGAGCTTCTACTTCGTTCGCAACATGTTCATGATCGCGATGGCCATCGCGCTGGTCGGCTACACCGTGTTCCCGACCGCGCCGCCGCGCTTCATGCCCGAGTGGGGCTTCATCGACAGCGTCGCCGACCTGACCGGCATGGGCATCGGCGGCCAGCACTTCCACGACAGCTCCTCTGTCACGGCGGTCACGAACCTGTACGCGGCCGTGCCCTCGATGCACGTCGCGTTCTCGCTGATGATCGGCGTCACGCTGGCCCGCCTGTCGCGCAACACCATCGCCCGCGTGCTGTGGCTGCTGTACCCGCTGCTGATGGTGTTCGTGATCATCGTCACCGCCAACCACTTCATCTTCGACGCCGTGCTCGGCGCGCTCACCGCGGGCGCCTCGGCCTACGGCGCCCGCTGGCTGGCGCGCGCGCGCCCGCGCGCCTGGGCCTTCTCGGGCGTCGCTCCCAGAGTCACGGCGAGCGGGTAGCGGCGAGCGCCTCGATGCCGCCCAGGCAGCATGCCCCCTCGCGCCGCGTGCGGCGCGGCACCTCCCGCGCGGGGCGGCGCGCGGCGCGCGCGCCGATCGGCTCGGGCCAGCGCCGCGAACTCGTACGCAACCGGCTGATCGAGTCCCGGCTGACGCCCAACACGATCTCGCTGACGGGTCTCGCGCTCAACCTGCTCGCCGCCGCGCTGGTGTGGGAAGAGCTGTTCTTCCTCGGCGGCATCGCCTTCATCGTCGGCTCGATCATGGACACGCTCGACGGCCGCTACTCGCGGATGTCGGGCAAGGGCACGCCGTTCGGCGCGTTCCTCGACTCGACTCTGGACCGCATCGAGGAGGGCATCGTGCTCGCCGCCGTGGCCGGCTACTTCGCCCTCCAGGGCAACCGCGTGGCGGCCGCCGGCGTGGTCGATCGCGGTGCTCGCCTCGCTGATGGTCAGCTACACGCGCGCCCGAGCCGAGGCGCTGGGCGTGGAGTGCAAGGTCGGGATCGCCACGCGACCCGTGCGGGTCGTGATCCTCTCGATCGGCCTGGTGTTCGCGAAGGGCGCCTCGCTGGGCGGCGTCGAACTGCTGGAGCCCGCCGTCTACGTGCTCGCGGCGCTCAGCGTGATCACGGTCTTCCAGCGCATCTGGCACGTCCGCGGACAGCTGGCCGTGTGACCTTCTCGCGCCCGCGGAGTAGTCTCTTGCGAGCGGGCGGGCGAGCATCGATTCCCTCGCCGGCCGTCCCCTGAGAAGCAGGAGGCTCGAGGCCTCCTCGACCGGGCCATCGCGCCCCAGCAAAAGGACATCGCACTCGTGATCAAGGAGCACAGAAACGGCGGCGCCGTGAACGGCGCGGCCTCAACAAACGGCGCAGCGCGCTACCAGTCCGAGAAGGTGCGCGTGGCGATCGTCGGCGTCGGCAACTGCGCCTCGGCCTTCGTCCAGGGCGTCCAGTACTACAAGGACGCCGACCCCGCCCAGCGCGTCCCCGGGCTGATGCACGTGGACCTGGGCGGCTACCACGTCCGCGACATCGAGTTCACGGCCGCCTTCGACATCGATGCCACCAAGGTCGGCAAGGACCTGGGCGAAGCGATCTGGGCCGGCCAGAACAACACGGTCAAGTTCGCCACCGGCAAGCGCGCCGTGCCCAGGAAGCTGGGCGTGCCTGTGTACCGCGGGATGACGCACGACGGCCTGGGCAAGTACCTCAAGGAGAAGATCAAGAAGGCGCCCGGCGAGACGGCCGACATCGTCAGGATCCTCAAGGACACGCACACCGACGTGGTCGTCTCCTATCTGCCCGTCGGCTCCGAGCAGGCGACCAAGTGGTACGTCGAGCAGGTGCTGGAGGCGGGCTGCGGGTTCGTCAACTGCATCCCCGTGTTCATCGCCCGCGAGGACTACTGGGACAGGCGCTTCAAACAGGCCGGGCTGCCGATCGTCGGCGACGACATCAAGTCGCAGGTCGGCGCGACGATCGTGCACCGCACCCTGGCGCGCCTGTTCGCCGAGCGCGGCGTGGAGATCGAGCGCACCTCGCAGCTGAACGTCGGCGGCAACATGGACTTCTACAACATGCTCGAGCGCGAGCGGCTGGAGTCGAAGAAGATCTCCAAGACCAACGCGGTCACCTCGATCATGGACCACGAGCTGCCCGCCAGCGACATCCACGTCGGCCCCTCCGACTACGTGCCCTGGCTGACCGACCGCAAGTGGGCTCACATCCGCGTCGAGGGCCAGGCCTTCGGCGACGTGCCCCTGAACGTCGAGCTGAAGCTGGAGGTGTGGGACTCGCCGAACTCGGCGGGCATCGTGATCGACGCGGTGCGCTGCTGCAAGCTCGCGCTGAACCACGGCGTCGGCGGCCAGCTCGACGGGCCTTCGTCCTACCTGATGAAGTCGCCCCACCAGCAGCGCCCTGACGAGCAGGCGCGGCGCGACACGGAGCAGTTCATCGCGAAGTACGCCGGCAGGCCGGGAACCCGGCCGAAGGGTCGCAAAGCCCCCTCCCCGCGCCAAATCGCCCGGCGCGCGCCAAAGCGCGAACCCGGAGCTAGACCGGCCGTGCGCGCCGCGCGCGCGCCGGTGCGGGGCTAAGCTCGCAGCGATGTCCTCGTCGTTCTCCATCGCCCACGTGACGCCCTATCCGTGGGAGGCGGAGGACAACGAGGTCAACGCCCACGTCGCCCGCGTCGCAGCCGAGCTCTCCAGGCGCGGGCCATCGCGTCCTGATCCTGGCGCCCTCGCGCTCCCAGGAGCGCGTCCGCGACTCACGGCGCGCGCTGCGCGCGGCCCGCGGCTCCGAGCACGGCGGGGCGGCCCTGCTGGAGGGCACGGACCGGGGCGACCCGCGCGTCCTCGCCGTCGGCGAGGTGCTCGACGTCGTGCCCGGCGCCCGGCGGCGCCCGGCGGCGCTGCCGATCGACGTCGCCCGCACCGTCGAGGAACTGCTGGCGACGGTCGACCTGGACTTCGTCCACGTGCACGAGCCGTTCGCGCCCAGCACCTCCGCGGCCGCCCTGCGGCACTCGCGGGCGCTGAACGTCGGTTCGTTCCACTCCTCGGAGGAGCGACTGCTCTCGACGCTGCTCGCCCGCCGCTTCGTGGAGAGCTTCTTCGGGCGTCTCGACGCGCGGGTGGCCAGCCTGCCGGCGACGGCCGAGCTGATGGACCGCCACTTCCCCGGCGACTACCGCCTGATCGGCGACGACGGCGCAGCGGCGGAGGAGCTGGAGCGCGTCTACGCCGAGCTGGCCGCCCGTCGCCACAGCACCGAGGGCGACCCTGAGCTGCGCAGCACGCTCGCCGCGCGGCCGCTGATCGAGGTCGACCTGCACATGCACACCGACCATTCCCACGACTGCGCGACCCCCGTCGAGGTGCTGTTGGCAAGCGCGCGCGAACAGGGGCTGGGGGCGATCGCGGTGACCGACCACAACGAGATCACGGGCGCCCTGGAGGCCCGCGCCAAGGCCGCGGCGGCCGGCGTGAAGGTGATCGTCGGCCGAGGAGATCAAGACGGCGGGCCAGGGCGAGGTGATCGGCCTGTTCATCAAGGAGAAGATCCCCCGCGGGTTGAGCCTGCCCGAGACGATCGCCGAGATCAGGAGCCAGGGTGGGCTCGTGTACGTCCCCCACCCCTTCGACCGCATGCACTCGGTTCCCGACTACGAGCATCTGCTGGCCAACCTGGCCGAGATCGACGCGATCGAGGTCTTCAACCCGCGAGTGGCGATCGGCGCCTTCAACGACGAGGCCGCTCGCTTCGCCGCGAAGTACCGGATCGTCGCGGGTGCAGGCTCGGACTCCCATGTCGCTCAGGGGCTCGGCTCGGTGCGGATCAGGATGCGCGACTTCGACGGTCCGGCGGAGTTCCTGCAGTCGCTGCGCGACGCCGACATCCTCACGCGGCCGTCCTCGCTGCTCTACGTGCAGGCGCTGAAGTTCCTGCAGACGCGAGCCAGGCCGCGCTCGGCGCGCAGTGCCAGCAAGGCGCGGCGGCTGCGCCGCGTGCGCGGCGCACACGGCCAGGGCAGTCGCCGGTAGGCCCCCTCCAGCCATCGGTCGGCGCAACTACTGATGCATCGTCAAGGACAAGACGACGCACCGTCAAATCCCTCCGGGTCGATGCCCGTGACCGATGACGAGATCCGCGAGAAGTACCTGGAGCGTGCGATCCGCGAGCTGAACACCCTCACCAGGGAGCTCCAGTCCTGCGCGCACTGCCCGCGGGGCAACCTGATGCCGGTGCTCGGCTCGGGCCACCCGCAGGCCGACATCATGCTGCTCAAGCATGCCCCGGTGCCCTCGGAGATCGAGGAGGGCGTCGCCTTCTACGGACGCGCCGGCGGGGCGATCATGAAGTCGCTGAAGCGCCTGCAGATCGACCCGCTGGCGGTGTACGGGACGCTCTGCGTGAAGTGCCCCCTGAGCGACGTGTCGCTGGCCGACTTCGCCTGCATCGCCCGGGTGATCGAGGAGATCGCGATCGTGCAGCCCAGGATCATCGTCGTGATGGGCCCGGAGGCGCTGGCCACGCTGGGCGAGATGGACATCCCCCTCGCCGGGCCGCTGCGACCGGCGCTCGGGGAGATACAGCAGCTGACGCCCACGATCGACGCGCTGTACGTACCCGACATCGACGAGTCGCTGGACGAGCAGACCGCCAAGCGCGAGTTCTGGGCCGCCTTCCGGGTGCTGGGCGACTGGTACGCGGCCCAGCCGCCCTACTGACCGGTCCGGCTAGGGCAGGATCACGATCTTGCCCAGCTTGCCGCCTGAGGCGAACCGCTCGTAGGCCTCGGCGGCCCGCTCGAGCGGGAACGTCTCGGCGACGGGGACCGTCAGCGCGCCCAGCTCGAAGAGCGGCAGCACCTCGTGCTCGACCCGCCGCGCCGTCAGCGCTTTCTCCTCGAGCGAGCGCGACCGCAGCGTCGAGCCGTGGATCCGTGCCCGCTTGCCCATCAGCGCAAGGAGGTTCAGCTCGCTCTTCGCCCCCGCCGAGACGCCGATCACGCTGATCCGCCCGCCCATCGCGAGCGCCTGCAGGTTGTCGGGCATGTTCGGCGCTCCGACCAGCTCCAGGATCACGTCGAAGGGACCCTGCCCGACGAAGTCCTCGCAGGCGATGGCCGTGGCTCCGAGCGCGGCGACCTCCTCGCGCAGCTCCTCTGCGCGGACCGTGGCAGTGACACGGGCGCCCGCCGCGCGGCCCAGCTGGATCGCCGCCGTGCCGACCCCGCCGGCGCCCCCGTGGACGAGCAGGTGCTCGCCGCTGTGCAGGCCGGCCTGCACGACGACCGCGTCATGGGCCGTCGTGAACACCTCCGGCAGTCCGCCGGCCTGCGCCCAGTCGAGCACCGGCGGCACGGGCATCAGCTGACGCTCGGGGACGACGGCCAGCTCGGCCTGCGCCCCGCCGCCGACGATCGCCATCACCCGGTCGCCCTCGGCGAAGCGCGTCGCGCCGTCCCCGAGCGCGGCGACCTCGCCGGCCAGCTCCATGCCGGGGATGTCCTGGGGCGAGCCGGGCGGCGCGGGGTACAGCCCCCGCCGCTGCATCATGTCCGCCCCGTTGAGGCCCGCCCCGCGGACCCGCACGAGCACCTCTCCCGTACCGGGAGCCGGGTCGGGGTGCTCCTCGATCACGATCTGCTGCTCGCGGATGGTGGCGGCGCGCACGGGCGTCAGCCTACCCGGCCGTTAATGGGAGACACGCGATGCGCGGACCCTAGGCCCGCTCGAGCAGGGCGACGCACTCGATGTGGTGGGTCTGCGGGAACATGTCGACGGGCCGCACAGTGCGAAGCGCGTAACCCGCCTCGGCCAGTTCGGCCGCGTTGGGGGCCAGCGTGGTGGGGTTGCAGGAGACGTAGACGATCCGCCGCGGCGAAGCGTCGACGATCCGGTGGACGACCTTCTTGGAAAGCCCCGCGCGAGGCGGATCGACGACGATCACGTCGGGGCGGCCTGCGCGCTCCAGGAGCTCTGGCAGCGCCAGCCGGGTGTCGCCGGCGAAGAAGCGCGCCTTGGTGATCTCGTTTCGCCGCGCGCCCTCGATCGCGTCGGCGACGGCCTGCTCGACCAGCTCGATGCCCCACAGCTCGCCCGCCCGCGGGGCGAGTGTCAGCGCGATCGAGCCGATTCCGCAGTACAGGTCGAAGACGCGCTCCCAGCCCTCCAGCGCGGCGTACTCGGCGGCGACTCCGTAGAGCACCTCGGCCATCTCGGTGTTGGTCTGGAAGAACGCCTCGGCCGAGATCCGCAGGTCGAGCTCGCCGAGCCGCTCGGGCAGCTCGGCCTCGCCCCAGACGAGCTCGGTCTCCCCGCCGGCGGTCGTCTCGGCAGGCCGGTCCGAGCGCGTCCAGAGCACGCCGTCGAGGCTCTCGCCCAGCTCGCCTGCCAGCCGCGCCGCCAGCTCTCCCACCTCGAGCTCGCCGTCGGTCGTCACGATCCTCACCTGCAGCTTGCCCGTGCGTCGGCCCTCGCGCACGACCAG
The DNA here is from genome assembly GCA_963760785.1 of uncultured Solirubrobacteraceae bacterium. Lineage (GTDB taxonomy): Bacteria > Actinomycetota > Thermoleophilia > Solirubrobacterales > Solirubrobacteraceae > Palsa-744. The sequence goes on from CAVXEL010000006.1 coordinate 634,231, forward strand.
GTTGCGCAGCCGCGCCCGCCCGTCCGCCGCCGGGCCGATGCGCTCGGCGGGTTCGGCGCGGCGAGCCTCTGACTCTGCCTCGCTCCCACGCCGACAGGCCCTGCTCGACGACACCACTGCGCCGCCGCGCTCCGAGCGCGGTTGCCCCGCCTCGGAGGCCAGCAGGCAGTCGCCCATCGCGAGCACCTCGTTGCCACCGGCCGGGGCGTGGAAGCCGCAGACCAGGCCGCCGTCGGGGGCGTTGCCGAAGGAGTACTCGAGCTTGTTGCGGTAGCGCCACTGTTCCCGCGGCGGGAACGATCTCCTGAAGCTCGAAGCCCTGCAGGTGGCCGATCCGCTCGAGCGCCTCGCGCACCTGACCCTGCTTGATCTCCAGCTGGCGCTCGTAGGGGATCACCTGCCACGGCACGCCTGGATGGTCGGCCTGCGGCGGGATCCGCTCGGGGCTCGGCTCGAGCACCTCGAGCGTGCGGGCGTGGGCGTAGCTGCGCTTGCGCTTGTGCACGACCGCCCGTACGCGGTCGCCGGGGATGGCGCCGGCGACGAACACGACGTAGCCGTGATCGCCGAGCCGCGCGACGCCCTCGCCGCCGAAGGCCAGCGACTCGATCCGCAGCTCGAGCTCATCGCCCCGCTGCGGCCGCGGCGGAAGCAGCGACGTGCTGCTCACCCCGCGCCGCCCACCAGCAGCTCGAGCAGCGCCTTCTGGGCGTGGCGGCGGTTCTCCGCCTGGTCCCAGATCCGCTGGCGCTCGCCGTAGAGGACCTCGGGGGAGATCTCCTCGCCGGGATGTGCGGGCAGGTCGTGCATCGCGAAGGCGCCCGGAGCGGCGAGGTCGAGCAGATCGTCGTCGACCCTGTACGCCGACAGCGCCTCGCGGCGCTGCGCGGCGGTCTCCTCGTCGCCCATGCTGACCCACACGTCGGTGTAGACCGCCACGGCGCCGCGCACCGCTTCGACGCGGGTCGGCGTGCAGCGCGACCGAGCCGGTGGCGCCCGCGGGCAGGGCGAGGTCGCGCTCGAGCTCGTAGCCCTCGGGCGAGGCGATCGCGACGTGCATCCCCGCCAGCGAGCCGAGCACGGCCAGCGAGCGGGCGACGTTGTTGCCGTCTCCGACGTAGGCCAGGCGCAGCCCCTCGAGCTCGCCGTAGGCCTCGCGCAGCGTCAGCAGGTCGGCCAGCGCCTGGCAGGGATGGTGACGGGCGCTGAGCATGTTCACGACCGGCACGGAGCTGTACGCGAGCGAGCTCCTCGAGCGCCTCGTCCGGACCGGTGCGAAGCCCGATCGCGGCGACGTGTCGGGAGAGCACCAGCGCGGTGTCCCGCAGCGCCTCGCCGCGGGAGAGCTGCAGCTCGTCGGCGCGCAGCACGACGGGGTGCCCGCCGAGCTCGTGCGATGCCGACCTCGAAGGAGACGCGCGTGCGGGTCGAGGGCTTCTGGAAGATCAGGGCGACGCTGCGGCCCTCCAGCACCGAACTGGCGAGCGGCTGCGCGCTTGAGCTCGAGTGCCCGGTCGCAGGAGCGCGGCCAGCTCGTCCGGGTCGAGCTCGGCTCCGGTGAGGAAATGGCGAGGGGACATCGGACCGGCCAGTCTAGGCGCTCGGCGATCCGGGCCCGGGCCGATCGCCGAGAACCCCGATCGCCGCGGCGCGTCGCCGTCGCGGCGATGTGAGTGGTCCCGTCTGCGCCCAGCGGGCACTCCGGGATGGACCCGCGCGCCGGCTCTCCCGCGGCGCTGGCGCTGCTCGCCGCGGCGGCGGCGGGCTGCGGCTCCTCCAGCACCCCCGCGGCGAAACGGTCGGGCACGACGGCGACGGCGCACACGACCGGCACGGGGCGCCAGCAGCCTGAAGGTGACGGGCACGCCCAAGTTCGCCTCGCCCTCGCCCTCGGCGCCAGTGCGCAGCGGGACGTGCACGATCGCCTACCGCTACTTCACGATCCGTCCCGACACGCTGCGGGTCAAGGCCGGCACGACGGTGATGTGGACGAACTACGACTCCGTCCAGCACAACGTGACCAGCCTGGGCGGCGCCCAGCGGTTCGCGTCGGGGAACTTCGGAGAAGGCGCCTCGTTCAGCGTGAAGCTGACCCGGCCGGGCGTGATCCACTACGAGTGCACCAACCACCCCGCCACGATGAACGGGACGATCGAAGTCCTCAGGTGAACTCGGGCAGGCCCTCGTCGGGGGTCGAGGCGGTGGCGTAGCGCCGCCGCGGGATCCGGCCCGCCCCGCGGGCCAGGCGTCCCGCCTCAACGGCGCGTGCGCATCGCCAGCGCCATCGCCGGAGGGTCCTGGGCGCGGGCGATCGCCGAGGCGGCCATCACGGCATCGCAGCCCAGCTCCATCGCCAGCGCCGCATCGGAGGCGGTGCCGATGCCGGCATCGAGCACGACGGGCACCTCGACCGCCTCGCGGATCAGCGAGATGTTGTACGGGTTGCGGATGCCCATGCCGCTGCCGATCGGCGAGCCCAGGGGCATCACGGCGGCACAGCCAACATCGGCCAGGCGGCGGGCCAGCACGGGGTCATCGGTCGTGTAGGGCAGCACGACGAAGCCCTCGCCGACCAGCTCCTCGGCGGCGCGCCAGCAGCTCAGGGGCGTCGGGCAGCAGGGTGTCCTCGTCGCCGATCACCTCGAGCTTGATCCAGTCCGTTTCGAAGGCCTCGCGGGCCAGCCGAGCGGTGATCACGGCGTCCCTTGCGGTGTGGCAACCGGCGGTGTTGGGAAGCAGCTGAACGCCTGCCGCCTCGAGGACGTCCACCAGCGAGCCTGCGGGCGTGCGCCTCGACGCGGCGCAGGGCGACCGTGACGAGTTCGCGCCGCTGAGGGAGATCGCCTCGGCCAGCAGCTCCAGGGACGGGAACCCGCCCGTGCCCAGCAGCAGCCGCGAGCGAAACGGCTGCCCAGCGATGACCAGCGGTTCGTGCGCCCCGGAGGGGTCGGGCCGGTCGAGCGCGATGGGCTGGCGCAGTGGACTCGGACACGCTCACATCATCCTCCCTGCATCGCCGTGAGGATCTCCACACGCGCGCCCTCGGGCAGCGGGAAGCTCGCCCAGGCGGCGCGCGGTATCACCTCGCCGTCGACCGCGACAGCGACGCCGCGGGCATCGGAGGAGGCCCAGCTCCGCCAGCGCCCGGCCAGCGTCTCCGGGGCGGGCAGCCGCAGCGGCGGCCGTTGAGCACGATCATCGCGGCGCCCCCGCGCTGAGCATCGGCGGGCCGGCCGGTACTCCCGAAGCGAAGCGGGCGGGGTCGCAGCAGTCCAGCAGCTCGCTGCGCTCCCCGGCCCGTCGATCGCCGCCGAGCGGCAGCTCGGCCGTCAGCGGCGCAAGCAGGATGCCGTTGCGGTGGTGGCCGGTCGCCCACACCAGGCCCTCCAGCGCGCCGGGGCCGATGGCGGGCAGGTTGTCCGGCGTGCCCGGCCGCAGCCCGACGGCGACAGCTCCTCGATCTCGAGCTCGGCGACGCCAGGGACGAGCTCGTGGGCGTCGCGCAGCAGCTCGTAGACGCCGCCGGCGGTCGGCCCGAGCTCGAAGCCGCGCTCCTCGACGGTCGCACCCAGCACGTAGCGGCCGTCGCCCCGGGGGACGAGATAGCCGCCCTCGAAGCGGACGACCCGCTCCAGCAGCCCGGGACCGGCGGGGTCGCGCAGGCGCATGGTCTGGCCCTTGACGGGACGCACCGGCACGCGGGCCGCGGGGGGCAGCGCCCTCGACGCTCTCGCTCCAGGGGCCCGCGGCGAGCAGAACTGTGCGCGGCGGGGAGCACGCTCGCCACTCGCTCAGCGTCACGCCGCTCGACGCGCTCCGGAATCGTGCTCGATGCGCAGCCACCGGCGCGTGCTCGCGCAGCGTCGACCCCCGCGCAGCGGCATGCGCCGCTCAGCGCGTCCAGCACCAGCCGCGGGTCGACGGCGTGGTCGTCGGGCACCTCCAGCGCCATGCGCAGCGCGGGGGCGAGCGCGGGCTCGAGCGCGCGCGGCGGCGCTGGGACGCAGCCGCCGCACGTGCAGGCCAAGGGACTCGCGGAAGGCGAGCTGGCGCTCGAGCTCGGCGCGCCTCGTCCTCGTCGCGCGCCACCAGCAGCGTGCCGGTGCGACGCAGTCCGACCTCGACGCCCGAGGACCGGGCCAGCTCTGCGGCGAAGTCGGGCCACAGCCCGCGGAGCGCAGTCCCAGGTCGAGCAGCCGCCTGCCCGCCGCGCCGAACTCGACCTCGGCGACGGGCGCGAGCATCCCGGCGGCGACCCTCGAGGTCCCTTCGCCGAGGCCGTCGCGCTCGAGCAGCGTCACACCCATCCCCGCCTCGCCGGCGCGCCAGGCGAGGGCCAGGCCGATGACGCCGCCGCCCACGATCACCAGGTCGGGATGCCGCTGAGAGGGCATGCGTCTGATGCTAGCCCGCCCGCCGCGCCTAGACTCTTCGGGGAATGGCCGTCGGCGAGACACGAGAGCAGCGACGGGCGCGCCTGGACGCGGCGCGCCTGTATCTGGTCTGCGGCGTGCCGGGGCGACCCGCCCGACGCGAGCGGGCTGCCCGAGCTGTGCGGGAGGCCGTCGCGGGCGGCGTGGAGATCGTGCAGCTGCGCGAGAAGCGACTGGCCGACGACGAGCTGGTTGCAGTCGCCAACGCGACGCGGGTGCTGTGCGAGCGGATCGGGGCGATGCTGGTCGTCAACGACCGTCCCGGCGTGGCCGTCGAGGCGGGCGCGGACGGTGTGCACGTCGGCCAGGACGACCTGCCCGTGACCGAGGTGCGGGAGCTGGTCGGGCCGGAGATGCTGGTCGGGCTGTCGACCCACACTCCCGAGCAGATCGACGAGGTCGACCCCGAGCTGGTCGACTACATCGGCGTGGGTCCCGTGCACGAGACCCCGACCAAGCCGGGCCGCTCCGCCGTGGGCACCGAGCTGGTGCGATACGCGGCTGCCCATGCGCCGGTTCCCGTTCTTCGCGATCGGCGGCCTGGACGCGTCCAACCTGCCCGAGGTGTTCCAGGCGGGCGCCACCCGCGTGGTGGTGCTGCGGGCGATCGCCGGTGCCGAGCAGCCCGAGCAGGCGGCGCGCGAGCTGCACCAGATGCTCGAGCGGAGCCGGAACGCCGGGTGCGAGCGTCCTGAGCGCGCCCAGCGGCAGCCGGCGGGGCGAGCGGGGCGAGCGCGAGGAGCGCGCTCGCGCGGCGCTCAGCCCGCTTGGCGAGCACGAGCGCCCGGCATCCCTGCTGGTCGCGATCGTCGTCTGCATCGTCCTCGCCGCGGGAGTTCTGGCGGGGGCGGCAACGGTCCACGACCTCAGCAGCCGCGGCGGCTCGCTGCCCGGCGCGATCCTGATCGCGGCCACCCTGGCGCTGCTGGCGCAGGGGATGTACAGCCGCCGCTACTGGGCGGTGCTGGCCTTCGAGGCGCTGCTGGCCTTCCAGATCATCGTCACCTCGCTGGCGCTGGTGGTCGCCTCGACGATCGTCGCCGCGGCGGTCTGCGCCGCGGGCATCGGCCTGGGCGGCTGGCTGTTCTGGAAGCTGATCCGGGTGATGGGCCGGATCCAGGCGGGCGAACAGCCGCGATAGACGTCGTCAGGGGCGTAGCGACTCTTCGATAGGCTGGCGCGCCATGGCCTCAGACTCCTACGACTGCATTGTCATCGGCTCCGGGCCGGGCGGCTATGTGGCCGCGATCCGGGCCGCCCAGCTCGGCAAGAAGACCGCGGTGATCGAGCGGGACAAGGTGGGCGGGCGCTGCCTGAACTACGCCTGCATACCCGCCAAGGCTGTGCTGCGCTCGGCCGACCTGCTGAGCGAGATCCAACGAGTCGGGCGACTTCGGGCTGAGGGTTGGCTCTGTCGAGGTCGACTACGCGGCCATCCAGGCCAGGCGGGAGAAGGTCGTCCACACGCTCACCTCGGGCGTGGCGGGGCTGTTCAAGAAAAACGGGATCGACCTGATCGAGGGCGACGCGACGCTGACGGCGGACGGCGATGTGCGCGTGGGCGACGGGCGATCGGAGCGGGCAGCGTGATCCTGGCGACCGGCTCGGTGCCAAGGGGAATACCGGGCGTCGAACTGGGCGGCAGGGTGATCGGCACGGAGGAGGCGTGGGCGCTGCAGGAGCTGCCCGCGCGCCTTGCCGTCGTGGGCTGCGGCGCCTCGGGCGCCGAGATCGCCTCGGGCTTCGCGAGGCTGGGCAGCGAGGTGATCCTGCTCGAGATGGTCGACAGAGCGCTGCCGATGGAGGACGCCGACATATCGAGGCTGGTCGAGCGCGGCCTGAAGCGCCAGGGCATCGCGCTGCAACACGAGCACGCCGATCGACGACGTGCAGGCGAGCGACAGCGGCGTCAGCTTCTCCTACGGCGAGGAGCGGGCAGAGGTCGACTGGCTGGTGATCGCGGCTGGCCGCGGCGCTGACGTCGAGGGGCTTGGCCTGGCCGAGGCCGGCGTCGAGCTGGAGGGCGGCCTGGTGAGGGTCGACGGTGCGATGCGAACCTCGCGGGCAGGGGTCTACGCGATCGGCGACCTGGTTCACGGCCCTGCGCTGGCCCACAAGGCCTCCGACGAGGGGATCATCGCGGCCGAGGACATCGCCGGGCTGAAGACCCACCCGATCGCCTACGTCGACATTCCCAGGGCGACGTTCTGCACGCCCAACGTCGGCTCCTTCGGGCTGACGGAGGCGCAGGCGGTCGAGCAGGGCTACGACGTGGTCGTCGGCAAGGTCCCCTACGGGGCGGTGGGCGGCGGCACCGTCTACGGGGACCGCACAGGGCTGGTCAAGGTCGTGGGCGAGTCTCGCTATGGCGAGCTGCTGGGGGGGCACATCGTCGGCTCGCGGGCCACCGAGCTGATCCAGGAGCTGGTCAACGTCAGGGCCCTGGAGGGCGGGTTCCCCGAGCTCGCCCGCATCATCCACGGCCACCCCACACTGTCGGAGGCCGTGATGGAGGCAGGCAGAGCCGCCGACGGGTGGCTGATCCACGGCTGAGGGCGGTGCCGGGCGAGGTGCCCGCCGCGGCGGCCTTCTACTTCGATCTGGCCAGCCCGCTGGCCTACCTGGCGGCCGAGCAGGTCCTGCACGTCCTTCCCGCGCCCGCGGAGTGGCAGCCGGTGGTTGCGGCCGGGCTGCCGGGGGGGGAGTCCTTTCACTCGCCGCGGTGGCGCTCCGAGCGGGAGATCTCGCGCCAGGAGCTGGCTCGCCGGGCCGCGGAACTGGGACTGCAGCCGCTGCGCTGGCCCGACCCGTTCCCGTTCGACAGCGCCCTGGCGATGCGGGTGGCGACATATGCCAAGTCGATCGGCCGCACCGTCCCGTTCGCCCAGGCGGCCTTCCGCCAGGCGTTCGCGGGCGGGCGCTCGCTGGCCGAGGAGGACTTCGTGCTGATCGCCGCGGCGGCCTGCGAGATGCACCCGGCGGCGGTCCTGCGCGGCGGCGGCGCTGCGATCGGTGGCCGAGCAGCTGGCGGCGAGCACCAGCAGGGCGAGTGAGCTGGGCGTCCGCGACGTGCCGGCGGTCGCTGGTCGGGGACCGGGTGTTCCACGGCGAGCGCGCCCTGGGGGATGCGGCCACGGCGATGCGCGCCTCGGCGGGAGCGGGCGGATGAGGGCGAAGGACGCCTACCGCATCATCGTCACGCGGGGCGGGAGGGCGCCGGCGCTGCTGGCGGACCCGCAGCGGGTGGATCACATCGAGGTGGTGGAGATCGACAGCGGCGAGGTGATCCTGTTCTGGGATCGTGCGCCCCATGCCGCCTCGAAGCTGGCCCGGGCGCGTGCGGGCGGACCTCAACAGCATGCAGGCCGAGGAGTTCATGGCGCGCTGGAGTACCGTGGAGCACTGATGGGCGTCCTCCCCGACACCGGATCATGCCGCGAGTGGCTCGCGACGATGACCCTGATCCGGCGCTTCGAGGAGCGGGCGGGCGAGATGTACGCGCGGGCCAAGATCGGCGGCTTCCTGCACCTGTCGATCGGCGAGGAGGCGACGATCGTGGGCAGCGCCCGCGCGTTGCGGGACAGCGATTACCTGATCTCGACCTACCGCTCCCACGGCCACGCCCTGGTGCGGGGGACGCCGCCGGAGAACGTGATGGCCGAGCTGTTCGGCAAGGTCGACGGCTGCTGCCATGGCCGGGGCGGCTCGATGCACATGTTCGACCTGTCCCGGCGCTTCATGGGCGGCTACGGGATCGTCGGGGGCAACCTGCCGATCGCGGCGGGGATCGCCCTGTCCAGCGACTACGCGGGGCACCGACGAGGTCACCCTCTGCACGTTCGGCGACGGCGCCTCCAACCAGGGCACCTTCGGCGAGACGCTCAACCTGGCCGCGCTGTGGCGCCTGCCGGTGGTCTTCATGGTCACGAACAACCAGTTCGGCATGGGCACGGCGCTGGGGCGCCATTCGGCGGTGACCGACCTGCAGCGCAAGGGCGAGAGCCTCGGGCGTGCCGGGGATGCGCTGCGACGGCATGGACGTGCTGGACACCCACGCGGTCGTCTCGGAGGCGGTCGAGCGGGTGCGCCTGCGAGCGCCGGCCGGTGCTGATCGAGGCGATCACCTACCGCTTCCGGGGCCACTCGATGGCCGACCCGGAGCAGTACCGCAGCAAGGACGAGGTGGCCGCCTGGCGCGAGCGCGACCCGATCCCGGCGTTCGGCGAGCTGCTGGTCGCCGAGGGGACGATCGGCGCGCGAGGAGATCGAGCGGATCGACGCCGATGCGATGGCCCGGGTCGACGCGGCGGTGGACTTCGCCGAGCGCTCTCCCTTCCCGCAGCCGGATACGCTCTACGACGACGTCTACGTGCTGGGGCGGCAGCCGCGGGGCTGGTACTCGGTGCGAGACGAGCGACGACCGCGCCGAGCGGCCGCCGGGAGTCCGACCGGGACGCGGCCAACGACGAGATCCCCCAGCAGCTGACCAGCGCGATGGTCGCCGGCGAGGACGGCGGCGAGGGGATCTCGAGCCGCCCTCGGAGGGCCCTGATGGCGCAGCTGCGCTACCGCGAGGCCCTCGGGTCGGCGCTGCGGGAGGAGCTCGCCCGGGACGAGCGGGTGATGCTGATGGGCGAGGACATCGGCGTGTTCGGGGGCGCCTTCAAGGTCACCGAGGGGCTGCTGGAGGAGTTCGGGGAGAGGCGGGTGCGCGACACGCCGATCTCGGAGAACACGATCGTCGGCGTCGGCGTCGGCGCGGCGATGACGGGGCTGCGCCCGGTGGTGGAGCTGATGACGATCAACTTCGCCCTGCTGGCCTTCGACCAGATCGTCAACCACGCGGCCCACATCCACTACATGTTCGGCGGCCAGGCGAAGGTGCCGCTGGTGGTGCGGATGCCACAGGGCGCCGGCCACCAGCTGGGGCCGACCCACTCGCACTGCCTGGAGGCGATGTTCCTGCAGGTGCCCGGGCTGCTGGTGGCGGTGCCCGCCACGGCGGCCGACGCGAAGGGGCTGCTGAAGACGGCGATCCGCGACGAGAACCCGGTGATCTTCATCGAGCACGAGTCGCTCTACGGCGTCCGCGGCGAGGTGCCCGACGAGGAGGACCACCTCGTCGAGTTCGGCCTGGCCCGGGTCGCCCGGGAGGGCTCGGACGTGACGATCGTGGGGATCTCGCGGATGGCCCTCACGGCCGAACGGGCCGCCGAGACGCTCTCGCGCGAGCACGGCGTCGAGGCCGAGGTGATCGACCCCCGCACGCTGCGACCCCTGGACCTCGACACGATCCTGGCCTCGGTCGCCAGGACGAACCGCTGCGTGATCGTCGAGGAGGGCTGGCCACACGGGGGCGTGGGCGCGAACCTCGCTGCGCTGCTTGGCGAACAGGCCTTCGACGACCTCGACGCCCCGGTCCAGCGGGTGACCGGGGCCGATGTCCCGATGCCCTACTCCAAGCCGCTGGAGGACATCGCCTACCCGCACGAGCAGCAGATCGTGGCGGCGACGCTGGCCACGATCGGGCGCGACGGGGGCAGGGGCAGTTGACCGAGATCGTGATGCCACGGCTGTCGGACACGATGGAGGAGGGCACGATCCTGCGCTGGCTGAAGGGCGACGGCGAGCAGGTCGAGCGCGGCGAGGAGCTCGTCGAGATCGAGACGGACAAGGCGACGATGGTCTACGAGTCCGACCAGTCGGGCACCCTCACCCTGCTGGCCGCCGAGGGCGACACGCTGGCGGTCGGCGCCACGATCGCACGGGTCGGCGGCGATGGCGCGACGGGCGACGCCCCGGGCGAGGCGGACCGCGAGGCGAGCGACGATCAGGGGCCGGCCCCGGGCGGGCCGGCAGCGTCGATCGCGCCCGCGGCGGGGGCGCAGCGCGACGGTCAGAGGCCGGCAGGTGCTGCGTCCCGGGAGCGCGTCAAGGCCTCACCGCTCGCTCGGCGGATGGCGCGCGAGGGCGGCATCGACCTGACCGGGCTGACCGGCAGCGGGCCGGGCGGGCGGATCGTCATGGCGGACGTCCTGGCCGGCGCGTCCGCAACGGCCGGACCGGCCGCCACGCCTGCGCGGGAGGCGGCAGCGGACCGGGCCGAGGCGGTGGCGACCGCCAAGGGCCAGACGACCGAGGTCGAGCTGACCCGGCTGCAGCAGACCGTCGCGAGGCGGATGGCCGAGTCCAAGGCGACGATCCCCGACTTCACCCTGCAACTGGAGGTCGACATGGAGGAGTGCGTCGCGCTGCGGGCGGAGCTCAAGCGCATCGCAGCCCAGGGCCCGGCCGGCGCGGGGCGAGTCGACGCCGACGTACAACGACATGGTCGTCAAGGCGTGCGCGCTGGCGCTGCGAGAGCACCCGACGGCCAACGGCAGCTACCGGGACGGCAGGCTGCAGCTGCACTCGCGGGTCAACGTCGGCGTGGCCGTCGCGGCGGAGGGCGCGCTGGTCGTGCCGACAGTGTTCGACGCCGACTCGAAGGCGCTCGGCGAGATCGCCCGGGAGACGAGGGCGCTGGCCGAGCGGGTGCGGGCCGCCACGATCACGCCGCCCGAGCTCGGCGGGGGCACCTTCACCGTCTCGAACCTGGGCATGTTCGGGATCCGCAGCTTCACAGCGATCATCAACCCGCCCCAGGCGGCGATCATGTCGGTCGGCTCACTGGAACGCCGGCCGGTCGTCGCCGAGGACGGCGAGGGGATCGTGGCACGCCACATGCTGACTCTGACGCTGGTCTGCGACCACAGGATCCTGTTCGGCGCCGAAGCTGCCCACTTCCTGCAGCGGGTGCGGGAGCTGCTGCAGACTCCAGCGGCGCTGACGCTGTAGGAGGCCGCGGCCGCCGGCAGCGGCTAGAGCGGCGGGCTCACCACGTGACCGCAGTCGGGAACGGCGTATCCGGTCGTGCAGTAGGTACGGGCCTGCCAGCGACGTTTGAAGTTCCCGATGAAGTTTGCGAGCGCCCGCTGCTTGGCGCGGCTGCTGTGCTGCCCGGCCAGCACATGTGCCGTCAAGCTCCCCGACAGCAGGTTGAGCCGGACGCGAAACTGCAGGTCGGCCGCCGTCTGGCCCGACTGCTTCAGGAACGCCCCGAATTCGCCCCGCTTGGGGAACTGCTGGGCGCGGATCCGCTCAAAGGCCCGGCGAACCGTGCGGGCGGAGATCTGGATGTGACGCACGCGAGCTTCTTCCAGGATCCAGTCCGAGGAGATCAGAAAGCCGAGCACCTCGTCGATCACTTCGTGGGCCGTCGGGGGGCCGCCTTCGCTCTTCCGAGCCACTTCGGACCAGTGCGCGACGGCCGTGCCGGTGATCGGCAGGCTGTTCACGCAGACGAGGATCTGACTTGCAGCCGGCGAGGCGGGGGTGGGTGCCGCGGGCGTGGTCGCAGCGGCGCCCGGAGGTGGAGCGGGACACCCTTCGGGCGCTGGCGCCGTCTGCGCATGCGCCTGCCCGACGGGCGCCCCCAGGCAGGGCAGGAACAGCAGCGCGAGGATCAGTGGCTTCGAGCGCCGCCGGGGCCGGCCTCGACGTCCGTGCGGCGGCTCCATCGCAGCAGGGTACCCCACGGCGCTAGGCTGGGAAAGGCGATGGGCGCAACCGGAGAAACCTCGCGCGAGCTGTGGGTCTGTCATCTCGGCCTGCTCCCCTATCGCGAGGGGATCGCGATCCAGGAGCAGCTGCGGGCCCGCCGCCAGGCCGATGAGCTGCCCGACGTGCTGCTGCTGCTCGAGCACCCGCCGCTCTACACGCGCGGGCGCCGCTCTGCGGCCGAGGAGCTGCCGTTCCCGGAGGCCTTCTACGAAGGCCAAAGGGATCGCGGTCCACGACACCGACCGGGGCGGGCGGATCACCTACCACGGCCCCGGACAGCTGGTCGGCTACCCGATCATCGCCGTCGGCGACGTGCACCGCCACCTGCGCGTTGATCGAAGACGCGCTGATCGAGGCGCTCGACCAGGCCGGCCTGCAGGCCCGTTCGCGCCACCAGGAGGGCATCGACTACACGGGCGTCTGGGTCGGGGAGCGCAAGATCGCCTCGATCGGCGTCCACGTCTCGCGCGGCGTCTCGACCCACGGCTTCGCTGTCAACGTCGAGAACGACCTGGAGCCCTTCACCTGGGTCGTCGCCTGCGGGCTGCCCGACGTGGCGATGACCTCGCTTGCCGTCGAGTCGCAAGGTCGAGCAGAGGGCCTGGCCTGCTTTCGCAAGCGGATGGCCTACAGCTTCTGTCAGGCCCACGGCGCGCGCCAGCGGCTCGTCTCCCCCGGGCGGCTGGGGATCACCACAGCGCCAACCCCGAGCGGAGCCCCGGTAGGGGCGGAGCCATTGAAGACGGTCTCCCTGCTCGAGCAGGTCCCTGCATGAGTGCGACTCGATCCCGATCCAACCCCGGCGGCATGGACGTCCTGAAGGTCCTGGGCAGCGAGGTGAGGCCCCTGCGCGAGCGCAAGCCGCCCTGGTTCAAGGTGCCCCCGCCGGGCGGCGAGCGCTACCGGGAGCTGACCGATCTGATCCGCTCGGAGAACCTGCACACGGTCTGCCAGGAGGCGGCCTGCCCGAACGTCGGCGAGTGCTGGGAGCGCGGCACGGCGACGTTCATGATCCTCGGCGACACCTGCACCCGGCGCTGCGGCTTCTGCAACGTCAAGACGGGCAGGCCGACCTGGAACGACCCGCTGGAGCCGGCCCGGGTCGCCCGCTCGATCGCGCGCATGGGCCTGCGCCACGCGGTGATCACCTCGGTCGACCGCGACGACCTCCCCGACAAGGGCGCCTCGGCCTTCGTCGGCGTGATCCGCCAGATTCGCCGTCAGGCGCCGGGCTGCCAGGTCGAGGTGCTGACGCCGGACTTCCAGGGGCAGGAGATGCCGCTTGCCAAGGTGATCGCGGAGCGGCCCGACGTCTTCAACCACAACGTCGAGGTCGTGCCCCGCCTGTATCCCGTCGCCCGGCGCGGCTCGGAGTTCGCCCGCTCGTGCCGCGTGCTGCGGCTGGCCGGCGAGCTGGGCGAGGGGGAGGTCGTCACGAAGTCGGGGTTGATGGTCGGGTTGGGCGAGACCCACGAGGAGATGGTGCAGACCTTCGAGCGGCTACGCGAGAGCGGCGTGCGAGTGCTGACCGTGGGCCAGTACCTGCGGCCCTCCGAGCGCCACCTTCCCGTCGTGCGGTACTGGCACCCCGACGAGTTCGCCGCGCTGGCCGACGCGGCGTACGTGCTCGGCTTCGACCACGTCGCCGCCGGTCCGCTGGTCCGCTCCTCCTACCATGCCGACCAGCACGTCGCGCAGTCCCTGGACGGCGCAGGGCCGCTGGCAGCCCGCTGCTGACGACCGGGGGCTACTCCGGCGGGAAGGTCAGCCGGATCGGGGGGGCGTCGCGCTCAAACCAGCGTATGAAGCGAGCTACGAGCCCGCGGCGTCGCTGCCGGTCAGCTTCATGGGAAATGACTCCCTGCCGATGACGCGCACGCAACTCGCTCGCAAGCTTGCGAACCTCCGGGCTCACGGAGGGATCCCCCTGTGCGGATGGCGCAAACCAGTCGTAGCCGGGGTCGTCGACCTTCGCTTGCGGACTCATGCCGTCTTGAGCATACCCATCGAAGGCCGTGAACCTCTTTGCTGACCTTGCCGAACGAGACCACCGCGATGCCACACCGACTCCTCGAGCTCGTTGTCGTCATGACGATCCTCGGGTCCAGGCGCCCGAGCCTTGACCCGCGGCGGCGGATTTGCATGAGCGTTCGAGAGCACGGCGGTGAGCACCCTCAAGCCCTGAGGAATTGGTACGGGAACGCCGTAAGGAACAGGCCGAGGAGCCAGATCTCCAGTGCGTGGTGGTAACCGTCCCAGCTAACGAGTCCGAGGTTGAAGCCCAGGAAGATCGGTACGGCAAGGCTCGACATCGGCGAGGAGAGCGCCAGGAGAAGAGATGATCCTCGCCGCGTTGTCTCCTCTCCGTACGCGGCCATCCACCCCGAGAGGACAGCAATTGCGAGCAGGGCCGTCGCAATGCCAGCGTCGAGTGGCGTCACCCGGCCCCCATCGCCGGGAACCAAGAGGACGAACAGCAACTGTCCGACGAACAGCATCGAGGAGATGACGAGATACCGCTTCGGGGCCCGGCAAACCCTCCTCATCCCACTTCGCAGCACCTCAAGGAAATGGAACGCCAGGAGCCAGCTAAGCGCCAGCACGGCTGCTACGCCGGTGACGATGACCGCCTCGTAATGCCAGTTGTAGCCGACGTTCTTCCAGCTTTCGTGGTGCGGAGAACCAAAGGGAAGCACTCCCGCGATGGCGCTGGCCGCCGCGACCGAGCAGACCCCGCAGAGTAGGAGCAGGAACCGAACACCCGACAGGAGTCTGGTGACGAGTGCATGCTCCCCCGGTCGCGCCGCGAAGATGATCAGAAGTGTCGGCACAAGCAGTAGGGTCGGCCCGGCGACCTCGGGCCGCTCGACGGCGGCCTCTGGATTCGCGGCGAAGAACCACAGCATCGTCGCAATCAGCGTTGCCGTTAGGGCCGAGAGGAAGAGAGGGCCGCGCCGACCGACTCGGAAATGAATCAGCGCGGCCACTGGTGAGTCGAACCCGACCGCGCCAGAGAAGTAGAGGTGACCGCGATTGGAGGCAGTCGCTTTGAATACGGTTCCGGGCGCTCCGCGCGGCCATTTGACTCGAGAGATCAGTCGGACGATACGTACGTCGACGCCGGCCGGAGACTCGACCTGCAGGTGATAGCTAGCGGCACGTCGCAGGTAGGGCTCGGGCATCTGGAGCTGAAACGGCGCAAAGCCGAGTGTGTCGGCAAATCGGTTCCAGACGCGACGCAGAGTGCCGCGGGTGTTGAGATCCCGAGCCGGCTCGCGGAGTCGGACGCGCTCCGTCTCGTCAGCCTTGGCAACAACCAATGTCGTCGTCCTGCGGACTCTGCCCCAGAGGTGACTGAGGATCGCTGCTGGCTCGATTTTCTGGTGAAGAGACAACCGAACCGTTTTTTGAGATCCGGGCAGCCCAACGATCGGGACCCACAGCATCGAGCCGGAATAGAGCTCCCTCGCCAGGTCGAGAAAGTCTCGATAAGCGCTGCTCTCGGCTATTTCGGGATTGATCGCCTCAAGTTCTTCTTCGGCCCATGCAAGGTAGAACTCGCGCTCGCGTCCGACCTCGACCGTCAGTCGGTTGAGAAGCCAGAGCAGAGCGTCGAGGTTCTCGTAGGAGGTGAGCAACTCGGTCGCGGCCCGCTCGAGCGCGCTTGCGCTGATGCGCGCGTTGTCGGCGCGTGTGAAGGTGTGCGCGATGCCGCCGTGCTCATCGAGCAACTCGAAATGAGACGGTCTCAGCTCCTTCGTGATCGGCGCGACTGGGACGACGAAGAGCCGTGCGCGTCCGTTCCATGGGAAGGAGGCGTCCTCATCGCGCGGAAGCTCCACCTCGACGTCCAGCTGGACGTGGGCGTCGCGATCGGATTTCAGCTTGACCGTGACAATGTGTCGGCGGGTCCAGGTGGGGGGATGCGAGAACCACCATCCGGCGGCTTCGCAGATCGACTCGATCGGCGGCACCTCAGCGGCAGTCCGGACGCCGGACGCCGACGTGGCACTGGTCGTATCTCGGTCCCCAAACGAATCGGACAGTCCACGTCTGTCGCGGCCGCGGGTCGGGCCGCCGCGCGGCGTTGGCTCGACGTCAGCACCGTTCCCCTCCTCCTGCTCCCACGTGCCTCCCGCCAAGATGCCGTCTTATATCACGGGGTCGATCCCGATGAATCGATCTATCCTGTCAATCGAGTCCGACTACCCGGCCGAAACTCGGCGCTATCCGCCGCGGTTCAGACTCCGAAAGATCGACTGTCTGAGCCAGGCGCGACCCGCCGACACCCGCCGACCCGTACGGCCGGATCGGAGCGATGAGCTAGGGATAAGCTCGCGCGATCTTCCCAATCAAAGACAACATCCCGCTGTCGCGGGTCCCGGTCGTCACGATCGCCCTGGTGGCGTTGAACGTGATCGCGTACCTGCTCGCGATCCGTCACGGCGGCAGCTTCTTCGGCGGGCCCTCCGAGAACGTCGTGGTGCGCTACGGCGCGATCCCCTACGAGCTGACCCATCCGGGAAGCCACTGCGAACTGGTCACCCAGGGCAGCCTCAGCGGCGTCGCCTGCACGGGTCAGCCGGGGGTGACGGGCAGCCCTGGCTCCCAGCCGGCGACCTGGGAGACGGCCTTCACCTCGATGTTCCTGCACGGCAGCTTCCTGCACATCTTCGGCAACATGCTGTTCCTGGCGATCTTCGGGCCGACCGTCGAGGACGCCATGACCAGGCCGCGCTTCCTGGTCTTCTACCTGCTCGGCGGGCTCGTGGCGCTGGCCGCCCAGGTCGCCGTGGATCCGAGCTCGACCGGACCGACACTGGGCGCCTCGGGCGCGATCGCGGCGGTGCTGGGCGGCTACATACTGCTCTATCCCCGAGCGCGGATCATCACCCTCATCTTCATCATCTTCTTCGTGACGATCGTCGAGCTGCCCGCCCTGGCGCTGCTCGGCTTCTGGTTCCTGACCCAGCTCTACTTCGGCGCGGCCGGGCTGGCCGCCCCGCTGGGCGGCGGGGAAGGCGTCGCCTACTTCGCACACGTCGGCGGCTTCCTCTTCGGGCTGCTGACAATCCGCCTCTTCGTCCGGCGCAGGTCTCCCCGTCCCCCGACGCTGCAGGGCACATGAGACGCGCCCTGGCGGCGGGGCCGCGATGAGGCGCGTGATCGTCCTGGGGATCGCCCTGGTGTTCATCTCGGGCTTCGCCTTCCTGACCGTCGCGGCCGCGATCGAACAGGGGGTCTCGCCCGCAAGCCTGATCTCGGTCTTCATCCTCGCGCTGTTGGCGATTGGAATTGTCGGCGCGCTGCGCAATCCTCCACGCCAGTGACCACCTCGCCGTTCATGACACCCGGCCAGAGCCGGATGCGCCGGGCAGCCGCCGCCGAGCGGCGCCGCAAACGGCGGATCTTCGGCCTCGCCGCGATCGTCGTCGCGGTCCTTGTGGCTGCCGGCGCCGTGCTGGCCGGTCGCTCCGAAGGCCATCGCCACGGCGGCTCCGCGGCCGGCCGCCACGCGTCCCTCGCCGCCCACCCCGCGCCGGCGCGCTCGCCCGACGGCCTGGCTCTCGGCCGCCCCGCGATCAGGCTCGCCGGGATCGGGTCCCCTGCCGCCGACCCGATCCAGCTTCGCTTCCACCACCCGCCGCGGGCGGGGCTGCTCCTCAACCTCGACACCGGCCAGGTGCTCTGGCAGAGAAACGCCCAGCGGCGGGTGCCGATCGCCAGCCTGACCAAGATGATGACCGCGCTGCTGACCGTCCACTCCGCGCCCCCCGGCGCGCGGGTGCTGGTCACCCGGCAGTCCGTCGACAGCGACGGCTCGAAGGTCGGCGTGCTGCCGCTGGGCCGGCAGGTGCGGCTGGAGACGATGCTCTACGGCCTGATGCTCCCCTCCGGCAACGACGCGGCCGTCGCGCTGGCCCAGCACCTGGCCGGCAGCGTCAGCGCCTTCGTGGCGAGGATGAACTCCGAAGCGGCCCGGATGGGAATGGGCTGCACCCGCTACTCCTCGCCCTCGGGCTACTACGACCAGGGCAACTTCTCCTGCGCGGCCGACCTGGCACTGCTGGCCAGGGCGGACCTCGAACAGCCGCGAATCGCCCGCGTCACGCGCACATACGCCGCCGTCCTGCCCTTTCCCATCAAGGGCGGCAGGCTCTACCTGTACAACAACAACCCGCTGCTGATCTACCACTACCCCGGGATCACCGGGCTGAAGACCGGCTACACCGAAGCCGCCGGCAGGTGCCTGGTCGCGACGGCCGAGCGCGGCGGGGTGCGCCTGGCCGCGATCGTGCTCGACTCCGACGCCCCCGGCACGCAGGATCGCCAGCTGCTCGAACGGGGTTTCACCGACGTCTACCACCTCAAGCCCGTGCATCCACCGCCGATGCCCGCCGGTGCATGAGGTGGGCAGTGGCACCCTGTCCCGAGCCGGCGCGCCCCGAGTATGCGGACGAGCCTTGCCGCGCAGCGGCACGAGCGTCGGCAGGCTCGGGGCGGAAGAAGATCGGGTACCGTTCGCATACGAGGATTGACTGGCCAGTCAGCCAAAGGAGAAGCCGTGGATCTCGACGACACACCCGAGCAGGCCGCATTCCGAGCGCAGGTGAGGAGCTGGCTCGAGGAGCACAAGTCCGAAGCGCCCGTCCTGCAAGGCCCCGGGGCCCTCGAGGACGAGGATGAGATAGTCGCGGCCCGCCGCGCCTGGCAGGGCAAGCTGGCCGAGGCCGGCCTCGCGGGAGTGACCTGGCCCAAGGAATACGGCGGGCAGGGTCAGGGACCGATCGAGCAGGTCGTCTGCAACCAGGAGATCGGCCGGGCGAAAGTCCCGGGAATCCTCGACGCGATCGGCGTCGGCATGCTCGGCCCCACGATCATCGCCCACGGCGAGGAGGATCAGAAGGCCCGGTATCTCGGCCCGATGCTCCACGGTGACGAGGTCTGGTGCCAGCTCTTCTCCGAGCCGGCCGCCGGCTCGGACCTCGCGGCCGTGCAGACACGGGCACGCCAGCAGGAGGACGGCAGCTGGCGCCTCACCGGCCAGAAGGTCTGGACGACCAACGCGCAGTTCGCCTCCTACGGCCTGCTGCTGGCCCGGACCGACGCCGACGTGCCCAAGCACAAGGGCCTGACGATGTTCATCGTGCCGATGGACGCCGAGGGCGTGACGGTCCGCGGCCTGCGCCAGATCTCCGGCGAGGCCGAGTTCAACGAGGTGTTCTTCGACGACGTCGCGCTGGACGAGGGCTCGGTCGTCGGCGGCGTCGGCAACGGCTGGGGCACCGCCCTGACGACGCTGATGTTCGAGCGCGTCACGATCGGCCTGGGCAGCGAGGGCATGGGCTACAACTCGACCCGCTTCGCCGCGGCGATCGCAGCCGACGAGCACGCTCGCCGCGACCCTGAGGTGCGCCACCGGCTGGGCGAGATCGCAGCCGAACTGCTTGCGATCCGCTTCACCGGGTATCGCACCCTGACCGCCCTGCAGAAAGGCCAGATCCCGGGCCCCGAGGCGGGTCTGGCGAAGGTCACGATCGTCAGCGGAGCGATCAAGGCGGGCGACCTGATCGCCGACGTGCTCGGTCCCGACGCGCTCCGCGAGGACAGCGAGTGGGCCTACATGATCTCCTTCCTGCCCGGCCTGAAGTCCGCCGGCGGGACCGAAGAGATCCTGCGCAACACGATCGGCGAGCGCGTCCTCGGGCTGCCGCCCGAGCCGCGGCTCGACAAGGGCATCCCATTCTCGGAGCTGCGCTCCAAGGAAGGAGCAGCGGCATGAACCTGGCGCTCTCGGACGAGCAGGTGTTCCTGCGGGAGGCCGCCCGCGGGGCGCTGTCCCGCTTCAAGACGCTCGAAGCGGCCCGTGAGGCGCTGGACGGCGACGACAGCGCGCTCCCGGACCTCTGGCCGACCGCCTGCGAGGCCGGCTGGCCGGGCCTGCTGATCGGCGAGGAGCACGGCGGCGCGGGGCTGGACGCGTTCGACGCGATGCTGGTGCTGGGGGAGTGCGGGCGCGTGATCGCCGGCATCCCGCTGCTGGGCCACCTGCCCGCCACGGCGATCCTCGATGCCCACGGCGACGGTGCGCCGATGCTGGAGGACCTCGCCACCGGCGACAAGCGGGCGGCCTACCTGCCGGTGAGCCCTCCCGGCGACATCCGCCGGGAGTGGACCGTCGACCCCGCCTCGGGACTCGAACGGGCGCCCGCCGCCCACGGCGCGCGCCGACGGCGACCGGCTGCGGGTCAGCGGATCGCTGGCCTTCGTACCCGACGCGCCCGGTGCCGACCTGCTGGTCGGCGTGGCGCTCCTGGACGGCGAGCCGGTCGGCGTGGCCGTCGAGACCGACGCCGAGGGCGTCTCGATCGAGGCGGTCAGCCGCTATGACGCGACCCGCTCGCTCGGGCCACATCGCGCTGGACGGCGCCCTCGCCACGCGGCTGGACACTCCGGAGGAGACGCTGGCCGCGGCCTGGCACCTCGCCCAGGCACTGATCGCGGCGGAGTCGCTCGGCAGCGTCGAGACCGCGCTGGACGTGTCGGTCGCCTACGCCAAGGAGCGGTTCACCTTCGGACGCGCGATCGGCTCCTACCAGGCCGTCAAGCATTCGCTGACGGAGGTCCTGCGCCAGCTGGAGAACGGGCGCTCGCTCCTCTACTACGCCGGCTGGGCGCGGCTGGGAGCTCCGCAGGAGTTCCCGCTGGCGGCCA
Organism: uncultured Solirubrobacteraceae bacterium; assembly: GCA_963760785.1. Taxonomy (GTDB): domain Bacteria; phylum Actinomycetota; class Thermoleophilia; order Solirubrobacterales; family Solirubrobacteraceae; genus Palsa-744. The sequence goes on from CAVXEL010000006.1 coordinate 654,981, forward strand.
GCGCGGCGCGGTCGGTCGCGGGGCGGGCGCTGGACGACGCGGCCCGCACGATGATCTCCGTGCACGGGGGCATCGGCGCCACCTGGGAGCACGACGCGCCGCTGTACTTCAGGCGGGCGCAGCTCTCGCGACGGCTGCTCGGCGGGACGGGCGGCGCGACCGACCGCGTCGCGGGCGAGCTGGTCACACAGGCCTAGTGTCGTGAGTCAGAAGTTCGACGGCGTTTCCCGGCGCCTGCCCGCGTCTGACGCCCGCCGCCGTCGCCTCACGTACCACCGGTACGCACGACGCCGCCATCGAACGTCAGCCACGCCCATCCATCCGGCAAACTCGCGCCCAACTTCTGACTCACGACACTAGAGGAGACGCGGCTCAGCGGTGATGCGCGCTGCGCGGACGGGCCGGGTCCGGCGCGCCCGCCGCAGCGCTCAGCGAGACCATCGCCGGGGCGCCGTAGGCGGCGTGGACGGCGTGCACCATCGCGGCCGGCACGGCACAGTTGATGCAGAAGCCGTGCTGGGACCAGCCGATCGCGCGGCCCAGGACCTGGTCGGCGTAGAGGACGCCGGTCGCGTCGTGGCCGTAGTAGTCGTATGCGGCCGTCCAGGCGGTGCCGTCGAGTGCGTAGCCGGCGCCGTCGGCCGACAGCAGGTGGGCGGCCGCCATGATTGCGTCGAAGTCGTCGTAGATCGACGGGTGCACCGCGGTCATGTGGTCGTAGGAGGCGGGACGGCGGGCGTAGATGTAGGAGTCGCTGACCTCCGCCCAGGTGCTGACCGGACCGTTGGTGACGTTGAACTGCATCGGGCCGCCGCAGCAGTGGGCGAAGTTCAGCCCTTCGTAGATCCCCGGCGCGGTGGAGAAGGCCGACTCCTGCATGTGGATCGAGGCGAGCAGCAGCCAGTTCACGCCGAAGGTCTGCTGCGCGGCGGCGTAGATCGGATAGAAGCCCGCCATCCAGCGCCTGGAGATGTGCACCGGCCTCGCCGCGCCGAAGCGCTTCGCGTCGGCGCTCTGCTGCGCCGCGGAGGGGCTGGCGACGATCGAGCCCTGCCCGGCGGCGAGGGCAACGGCGGGCGCGGGCAGCGGCGTCTGCGCGCGGACGGGCACGGCCGGGGGCGCCGGTTCGCCCGCGCGCCCCACCGCGCCGGTGAGAGCGGCGATCGCCACCGCGAGTCCGATCGCGGCGATCGAGCAGGCCAGCATCCAGGCGCGCCGTTCCGAGGGCGGGCTGGGGACGTGGGCCGTGAGCGCCGCCGTGGAGCTCTCGAGCGATGACATCAGTCGATAAACCTAGCCGCAGCGCGACCCGCGGGCGCCGGGCGGGTTAGCGGTGTGATGAGAAGGACCGTCCCGCTGCTCTGCCTGCTGGCGCTGGCCGTCGCGCTGCCCGCCCGCGCCCTCGCCCTGGCGTCGTCGCCGCCCGCCGGAGCAGCGCAGCCGCTGACCTCGGCCCAGCAGCGCTACCTGTCGCTGGCCGAAGCCGGCGTGGCGACGGCACAGCGACGCTGGCGGGACCCCGGGCGAGGCTGGTACGACGCCCGCCTGCACGACCGCGAACGCTACCCGCTGGCGACGATCTGGGACATCGTGCCGCTGTTCGAGTCACTCGACGCGATCGCCATCGCCGCTCCATCGACCGCCCATCGTGGCGCGCTCGCGCGCTTCGCCTCGAAGGCCGAGGGGTACCTGAACAGGGGTCTGCGCCCGGTTGCGGGCTACTCCCCCTACCCGGGCGATCGCGAACGGGGCACCGAGACCTGGTTCGACGACAACGGCTGGTGGGGCCTGGCCTTCCTGGAGGCATACCGTGCGACGGGCTCGGCGCGCTGGCTCGCCGACGCGCAGCGAGCGCTCGGCTTCATCGCCCGCAGCGGCTGGGACCCGAGCGGCGGCGGGATCTGGTGGAACACCAAGCACCCCTTCAAAGCCGGCGCCGCGCTCGCCTCCGACACGCTGCTGGCGACCCTGCTCTACCAGTCGACCGGCTCGCGCTTCGACCTCGCCCAGGCGCAGCGCTACCTGGCCTACGCCAACAGCTCGGGATTCAACACCGCCAGCGGCCTGTACATCGACAGCAGCATCGACAGCAACCCGGTCGACTACATCGAGGCGCCCCTGATCTACGCCCAGGCGACGCTCTGCAGGCTGCTGTCGCGGCCGGGGGAATGTCAGCTGGCCGAGCGGCTGAAGACGGCCGCGCTCGACCGCTTCGGCTACCTGCTGGACTTCTCGCCCCAGTACGACGCCATCTACCTGCAATGGATGCTCGCCCTCTACGCGACCGACGGCGACCCCACCCTGTATCACCTCGCCGCCGACAACGCCCGCGACGCACAGACCAGAGCGCTGAACGGCGAAGGGCTCTACCTGCTGTCGTGGAACGGCGAAACGCTGCCCGCCGCGAACGCGCTGCCGGGGATGTTGCAGACGCAGGCGGCGACGAGCAGCCTGTTCGCCTGGCTGGCCGTCTACCCGCCGCCCGCCTGATCCGGCGATGCGGGCCGAGCTGCCGGAGTCACACGCCAAGCGCGCGTCGGGTCACCCGGTCGAAGAGGTGGTCGGGCAGCAGGCGCCTGGCCAGCAGCATCACTCTCGCGTCGCGACCGATCAGGTACCGGGCCCGCATCCGCCTCGCCTGGAGCGCCCGCTGCACCGTCTCGGCGACTACCTCGGGCGCGATGCCGCGCTCCGCGGTACCGAGCAGCATCTTGTCGATCGCGGCCGGGACGTGGCCATATTGGGCCGCCAGCTCCGGCGGGATCGTCAGGCGCTCGACCTCCCCCCGGCTCTTGTCCCAGATCGGCGTCGCGACCGAGCCCGGCTCGAGCAGGGCGACCTGGATCCCCGAGCTGTGCAGCTCGACCCTCAGCGCGTCGGCTGCCGCCTCGATGGCGAACTTGGATGCGGAGTAGGGGCCGTTGTAGGCCATCGAGACCCTTCCGCCGATGGACGACACGAACACGATCCGCCCGCGCGCCGTGCGCAGCGCGCCGAGCAGCGCCCGGGTCACGGCCAGCTGGGCGAAGAAGTTGACGTCGAACTGGCGACGCAGATCCTCGTCCGAGACCAGCTCCAGCGGGCCGCCGAGACCGATCCCGGCGTTGTTGATCAGCGCATCCAGGCCACCGGGGACCGACGCGCCCCGCTCGGCGCCCACGCGCCGCGCGGCTGCGGCGATCTGCTCGGCGTCGGTCACCTCGAGCTCGAGCGGGAGCACCCTGCCCGCGGGCGCCTGCGCGGCGAGCCGCTCGCCGACCTGCGGATCGCGGACCCCCGCCAGGACCGTCCAGCCGCCCGACGCCAGCCTCAGGGCGCAAGCGCGCCCGATCCCGGTCGAGGCGCCGGTGATCAGGGCGAGCGGCATCGCCGCGACGTTACCCGATCGGCGCCTCGGACCGGCGGCGGTCGCGCTTGGGGGGAACTTCTAGGATCAGCGATGATGGTTGCGCGCATGCATTCCTCGGCAGCCGTCCGCATCGCGGGCCTCGTGATGCTCTGCGCCCTGGCGGGCTGCGGGTCGGGCGGCAAAGCCGGCTCGACGGCCGGCGCGAGCCAGAGCGAGACCGCCGCGAGCTGCCCGTCGACTGTGATGAGAACACTCGACGCGGTCCTCGGTCGCGTCTACCGGGAGGGCGTCAGAAGCGAACGCACGGGCAGCGCCGAGTCCTTCATCGCGCACTCCCTGCCCCTGCGAGAAGCGCTCGAAGCACACGACCCCGCCGCGGCCCAGGCGGCGGGCAGGGCGCTGCTGGCCACGGGGCACATGACCAACCTGCAGGTGCAGGCCGGGGGTCGCACGCTGGTGTCGCTGGGAGGCGCCGCGATGACGCCGCTGCACGGCACGATCGTCGACTCCTCCGGGAAGCCCATCGCCACCTACCTGACCAGCGTCTGGTCCGACAGCGGCTTCGCCGCGGAGAGCACCGGCCTCGCCCAGGGGCTGGTGGCGCTGAGGGTCGGCGGCAGGGATGTCGGCGGCACGGTCCGGCTGCCCGCGGGGCAGCTGCCCCAGCAGGGCACCCTGACGCTCCGGGGCACCGTCTACGAGTACTCGTCCTTCGCCGGGCAGGCCTACCCCTCGGGCGAGCTCGAGATCTACCTGCTGAAGCCCCTCGGCGCGGTCGAATCGCTCTGCGGGGCGACGCAGCAGGACACGGTCTTCAACACCCTCAGCCGCATCGCCCATCTGATCTACAACGGCGAGAGCGGGCGCCGCACGGTGGTCCAGGTGCGCCGCGTGCAGCACAACGCGCCGCTGCTGGCGGCCGTCGCCCGGCGCGATCCGGCGGCGACGATGCAGGCCGTCGCGGCGCTGCTCAACCAGCACATCGTCCGCCTTCGGATCACCTCCGGCGGCACGGTGCTGGCCGACGACGGCGGACCATTCGTGCTCGCCCCGGTCAGCGCCCCGCTGCGTCTCGGCGGACGCACCATCGGGAGCCTCGAGCTCTCGATCCAGGACGACGAGGGCTACCTGCGCCTCGCCCGGCGGCTGGCCGGCCTGGACGTGTTGATGTACATGAACGGGCCCGAAGGCCAGCAGCGGCTCGTCAAGAACAGCCTCGGGCCCCAGCCCGGCACGGTGCCGGCCGGCGGCGCCTACACCTACAGGGGCCGGAACTTCCGCGTGCTCACCCTCCACGCCCGGGCGTTCCCCAGCGGGCCGCTGACGATCCGGGTGCTGGTGCCGATCCCCTACAGCTAGATCAGGCGGGGACCAGCGAGCTCCGCTTGGACGCCAGCGCCGCCACCAGCTGCTCGAAGGACTGGGAGAATTTTTCGACGCCCTCCCGCTCGAGCGTGTCGGTCACGTCGTCGTAGTCGACCCCGGCCCGCGCCAGCTCCTTGAACACCCGCCGCGCGCCGTCGAGGTCGCGCTCGAGGCGCAGCTCTGGCTGCCCGTGGTCCTGGTAGGCCTTGATCGTCTCCTCGGGCATCGTGTTGACCGTTTCGGGCCCCAGCAGCTCCTCGACGTAGAGCACGTCCGGGTAGTCGGGGTTCTTGGTCGACGTCGATGCCCACAGCACGCGCTGGGGCGTCGCGCCCTTGCCGGCCAGGAACTCCCAGCGCGGCCCCGCGAACAGCTCCTTGTAGTGCTCGTAGGCGAGCTTCGCGTTGGCGATCGCGAGCTTGCCCATCAGCTCGTCGTGGCCGCCGATCTCGGCCAGGCGCCGGTCCGCCTCCGTGTCGATCCTGGAGACGAAGAAGCTCGCCACCGACGCGACCTTCCTCGGATCGCCGCCCTCGGCGACCAGCCGCTCGAGGCCGCGGACGTAGGACTCGGCGACCTCGGCGTAGCGCTGCAGCGAGAAGATCAGCGTGACGTTGATCGAGCGGCCCTTGGCGATCACGTCCTCGATCGCCGCCAGTCCCGGCCTGGTCGCGGGGATCTTGACCAGCAGGTTGGGGCGGTCGACCGACTCGTGGAGGCGCATCGCCTCGCGGAACGTCTCCAGCGTGTCGTAGGCGAGGCGCGGGTCGACCTCGAGCGAGACATAGCCGTCCTTGCCGGCGCCCCCGTCCCACACGGGGCGGAACGTGTCGCACGCCTCCCTGATGTCCTGTTCGGCCAGAACCCAGAAGCACTGTGCGGCGTCGAGGCCCTGTGCGGCGAGCTCGCCCAGCTGCTCGTCGTAGGCGTTGCCGGCCGTCATCGCCTTCTCGAAGATCGTCGGGTTGGACGTCGCGCCGACGACGGCGTAGTCGTCGATCAGCTCCTGGAGGTGCCCGCCACGGATCGAGTCGCGCGAGAGGAAGTCCACCCACACGCTCTGCCCGAGCTTCGAGAGCATCTGCAGCGGCTTTGAGTCGGATGGCATAGCGTCTCCTTTCCGAGGGTCACCCGAGCAGGGCGCGAGCCCGGGCGGCAATGTTCTCGGCCGTGAAGCCGAGCTCCTTGAGAACCGTCGCACCCGGTGCGGAGGCGCCGAACCTGTCCAGGCCGAGCACGTCCCCCGAGCTTCCCACCCAGCGCCACCAGCTCAGCCTCGCGCCGGGCTCCACGGCAAGGCGCGCCGTCACGGCGGCCGGCAGCACCTGCTCGCGGTAGTCCTCGCCCTGCGCTTCGAACAGCTCCATGCAAGGCATCGAGACGACGCGTGCGCGCCGGCCCTCCTCGGCCAGGGCGCGGGCGGCCTCCAGCGTCAGGCCGACCTCGGCGCCGCTGCTCATCATGATCAGCTCGGGCGCTCCGCCGGGCGCCTCCCACAGCACGTAACCGCCCTGCAACAGGCCCTCGGCGCCGGCGAGGACGCCGCGGTCGAGCACTTCGATGTTCTGGCGGGAGAGCAGCAGGGAGACGGGGCCGTCCTCCCTTTCCAGCGCGGCGCGCCAGGCGACCGTCGTCTCGTTGGCGTCGGCCGGCCTGATCACCCACAGGTGCGGGATCGCCCGCAGCGCCGTGTAGTGCTCGACCGGCTGGTGGGTGGGGCCGTCCTCGCCCAGGGCGACCGAGTCGTGCGTCCAGACCCACACGACCGGGAGGCCCATCAGCGCAGACAGGCGCACCGCGCCGCGCATGTAGTCGGAGAAGATCAGGAAGGTCGAGCCGTACGGCTTGACGATGCCTCCGTGGGCCGCCGCGCCGTTGACGATCGCTCCCATCGCGTGCTCGCGGATCCCGAAGGGCACGTTGCGGCCCGAGTGGACCCGGGAGAACTCGCCCGCGCCCTCGAACACCGTCTTGGTCGACTCGACCAGATCGGCCGCACCGCCGATCATCGTCGGCGCGAACGAGGCGAAGGCGGCCATGATCTTCTGACCTGCCGCCCGCGTCGCCAGCTCCTCCCCCGCGGCGAATGTCGGCAGCGCCTCGCGCCAGCCGTCGCGCAGCCGGCCGGACCACGCCCTGTCCCAGTCGTCGGTCAGCTCCGGGAAGGACTCGCGCCACCGGTTCGGAAGCGCCGCGTCCATTCCGCGTTGGCCCGTCCACCCTGCTCGACGATCGACATGTGCTCGTAGACCTTCGGGTCGACCCAGAAGCTGCGGTCCGGGTCGAAGCCCATCGCCTCCTTGGTGAGGCGCACCTCCTCTTCGCCGAGCGGGGCGCCGTGGGACTTGGCGGTGTCAACCGCGTGCGGCGCCGGGTAGGCGATGTGGGAGCGGATCGCGATGAACGAGGGGCGGTCGACTTCGTCGCGGCCCGCCGTCCAGGGCCGCCTCCAGGGCCTCGAGGTCCTCGGAGTCCTCGACCCTCTGCACGTGCCAGCCCTCGGCGGCCATACGGGCCTCGTGGTTCTCGCTGTCGAAGGACAGCGCGGTCGTGCCGTCGATCGTGATGTGGTTGTCGTCGTAGCAGAGGACCAGCTTGCCCAGCCTGAAGTGCCCGGCGATCGACGCCGCTTCCTGGCCGATCCCCTCCATCATGTCCCCGTCGGAGCAGATCGCGTAGACGTGGTGGTCGACGAGATCGTGGCCGGGCCGGTTGAACCGGTCGGCGAGGAAGCGCTCGGCCATCGCCATCCCGACCGCGTTGGCGACGCCCTGGCCCAGCGGGCCCGTCGTCACCTCGATGCCCGGCGTGTGTCCGCGCTCGGGGTGGCCGGGCGTGCGCGAGCCCCATTGGCGGAACTGCTGGAGGTCCTCCAGCGACAGGTCGTACCCGACCAGGTGCAGCAGGCGAGTACTGCAGCATGCAGGCGTGACCCGAGCTGAGAACGAAGCGATCGCGGTCCGGCCAGTCGGGATCGACCGGGTTGGCGTCGCAGGAAGCGCTCGAAGATCGTGTAGCCAGCGGCGCCAGCGCCATCGCCGTGCCGGGGTGGCCGGCGTTTGCCTTCTGCACGGAGTCCATCGCCAGCCCCGGATGGTGTCGATCGAGAGGCGGGCTGATCTCGGACCTGATCGAGCCCGGCCGCATGGGCCTCGGATCCGCTCGATTGACGTGTGGCCGCCATCGCCTTCGATCCTACCCCGTCTGGGGCGGGGCCCAAGCCCAGCGGCTAGAGTCCCTGGATCATGTCCGAGCAGTTCAGCGACGTCGGCCGGGGCATAACCCTCTGCTACGAGACCTTCGGGGACGATTCCGACCCGACCGCGCTGCTGATCATGGGACTCGGCACGCAGATGATCGCCTGGCACGAGGACTTCTGCGCGCGGCTGGCCGAGCGGGGGCTGCACGTCGTGCGCTTCGACAATCGCGACATCGGCCACTCGACCCACCTGACCGGCGCGCCGCCCACCGTGGCCCAGCTGCTCGCGCGCTCCCGCCGCGCCGCGCGCTACTCGCTGAGCGACATGGCCGAGGACGCCGCCGGGCTGCTGCGCGAGCTCTCGCTGGCACCCGCGCACGTGATCGGCGCGTCGATGGGCGGGATGATCGCCCAGACGCTGGCCGCTCGCCATCCCGCGGGTGGTGCGCTCGCTCGTCTCGATCATGTCGAACACCGGGAGCCGGCTGAGCGGTCAGCCCTCGCTGCGGGTCTACTCGACCTTCCTGCGCCGCGCCCCCCAGCGAGCGGGAGGCGTTCATCGAGCACATGGTCAGGGTCTTCTCGATGATCGGCTCACCCGGCGCGCTGCGCGACCTCGACGAGGTGCGGGAGCTGGTCGCCGCGAGCTACGACCGCGACCACGACCCGGCTGGGGCCCGGCCGCCAGCTGGCGGCGATCATCGCCGCGGGCAACCGCTCGCAGGAACTGCACAGGATCACCGCGCCGACGCTGGTGATCCACGGAACGGCCGATCCGCTCGTGTCGCCCTCCGGCGGCCGCGCGACGGCACGGGCGATCCCCGGCGCGCGCCTGTTGCCGGTCGAGGGGATGGGCCACGACCTGCCGCCGGCCCTCTGGGACACGTTGATCGACGCGATCGCCCGACACGCTCTGGGCAGCGAGCCGTCCGAGCAGCGCGACCCATCCCTGCGGGCCGCCCCCATCCCTCGATAGGGCCCGCAGGGAAGGGTTCCCCTCGCGCTCCCCGCAGGACCCCTAGGGCCGGCGGCTGCAGGTCCGCAGCCCCGACAGAGAGTGGCCTCTGGCACTCGCGCACCAGGACTGCCTCGCCTGGATGCGCACGAGCCAGTGGTGGTCGTGGCGAGCGTGCGAGCGCCGGTAGGGCCAGCGTCCGTGCAGCGAGCGCACCATGCGCCGCTCGTGGCACGCTGAGAGCCTCATCTCCATGGCCGCTGCGCGCTCTCTCTGAGACCCGACATCCCACTCGTCCCCAGAACCATCGTCCAGCCCCTCCTCTTGCGCTGTCCCTGGTTGGTCCGCGGACATATAAATCAGGTCTTACCCAGAATGTCAAATTAAACCGACCGTCTGACATGGCAGAGACGCCGGGGCTCTGTGAGCTCCTTCCCACGAGGCATGAACCCGCGACCTGCGGCTTGAAAGACCGACAGAGGCTGCCGCCGCGCGCACGGCGGCTCGTCGTCGAGTGGGCCGGCCAGCCTCAGGATGAGCTCAACGAGAACAGGGCCCGTGCACGGGCTTACGATCGGCTACTGGCCCACCGGTGACTTCAGCGGTTTCACGCCTCGATACACGGCGGCTCGTTGGCGTACTGCGGCGGGATCGGCACGCCCGTCACCAGGGCTGGCGAAGACGGGACATCGGGCAAGTCGTGGCTCGCAAGTTCGACCGGGCTCAGCGGCACCGACGTGCACGACTCAGAAAATGCAGTTCTGACCACGTTGACGACGATGCTCTGTTGTGCCCACACGAGCCGGGTGCCTCTGAGTGCCAGGCCTCCATAGACTGGGCTCACCGAACCCGAGAACGCGACGACCGTGCGCGTTGTGCCGTTCAGCAGGTCCCTGACATCGATCCCTCCGCCGGCGCCGGGTAGGAACGCAACTCGGCCGTCGGAGAGGACGGGGTCGCCGCCGAGTGTCGTCTGATGGCCCACGGCAGACCGTGCCCTCGCCCACCACCAGGCAGTCAGGCAGGCCGGTTGTGCGATGTGCGCCAGTTGCCCTGGCGACGCCGCACCGCAGCCGGAGGTGATGAGCACGTCGCCGCGGCTGTCGAGTTGGATGGCCGACGTGCCGTAGTCCCTGAGGTTCGCCGGTGCAGCGATCTGGTTCACCAAGGCGCCTGTGGCAGCGTCCAGGACGCGCACGAACAGCCGTGGTTCCCGGGAAGGGGTGCGCGAGCTGGGTGGCGTGATGAGTCGAAGCGGCGGACTCGTGTAGGCCAGCGCGACGTACCGTCCGGATGCCGCCACTCCATCGAGTGTGCCCGGAATCCGTACAAGCACGCGCGCGTGGCGAGAGCGCAGGTTGATGTCCAGCACGACCCCCGACGGTGACTTCCTGGTCGGAGAGCAGGGCTCCGGTAGCGCCGCGAACAGATGCCCCCCGGACAGCGCATACATCGCGGCGCCCGGTGGGATGGCGGGCGAGCCCGGGTCGCACCTGCGCAGCTGCGGTAGTTCGCTCAGCGCTCCGCCGATTCGGCCCGCGAAGACGCCTGACGGTCGGGCCAGCACCCACCAATCGACGCCGAACCAGGCGACGTCGACGGATCCGTCCCAGTTGCGTGCGTCGGGCGCCGCCAGGACCTTCGACCTGCCCGCCGAGTCGGTCAGCACGACTCCCTGTGGACTCTCCCAGATCAAGCCGGCATTCGTGATCACCGGACCTGCCGCGAGCCCAGGCGCATCGACACCCAGGACGCCCTCCGGGAGCACGGCGCAGGAAGCTGATGGCCACGCCAACATCGCCAGGACGAGCGCAAGTGTCATCAGGGTCGTGCGACCGCCGCGCGCAGGGGCCAGGCACACCGACCGTAAGGCGCGTGTGAACGTCACGCGTTCAAACTAACGCAGCCGAGTCCGACCGGCGCCTACGACGCTCCACCCCGCCACGCCCCTGCCCGTCGGGCCGTTGACCCTGAAGTGCGCCCGGCGGGAATCGAACCCGCGGCCTGCGGCTTGAAAGACCGCTGCTCTTTGGCTCCCCGAAGAGAACCGTTGACCACTGAGCTACGGGCGCGCGCCACTACAACTGACAACCGACCTGCCCTCGGCACAATATCTAAGCACGGGCCCGGCCGTGCACCTGCCCTCCCGGCGCGCGGCTGCCGGACCGGGTTGACACGTCGGGGACACCCGCGTACCGTGACGGGACTGCGCAGCGGGAGAGCGCTTGGCAGAGGGACCAAGAGGATGCGCACATACCGTCACGACATCGACGTCCACGCTCGCTCGCGGGTCGAGCGCGGGCGCGGCGCGCTCGCCGCGGCACTCGGCGCGATCGCATTGGCACTGGCACTCTGCCCCGGCGCGCTGGCGGCGCGGGCGGCTGTGAAGCACGTGTGCGCGGCGCCGTCGCCGGGTCGCGCGGCCTGTCTGTCGATGCGGTTGCTGGTCGGGTCGAGCCCCGCGGGTCAGTCCGGTGCCCCGGCGGCCCGCCCGAGCGGCGCGAGGCCGTCGGTCTCGAACGGCAAACCGTTCGCCGGGTTCCTCACTCCGGAACGGCTGCACCAAGCGTACAACCTGCCGAACGAAACGGCCGCCGGCTCGACGCAGACGATCGCGGTCGTCGACGCCTTCGACGACCCCACCGCCGAAGCGGACCTGGCGGTCTACGACAAACAGTTCGGCCTCGCACCCTGCACGACCGAAAACGGCTGCTTCAAGAAGGTCAACCAGGAAGGCAACACCAGTCCGCTGCCCAAGACCGAAGGCGGCTGGGCGACCGAGATCTCGATCGACGTGCAGATGGCCCGGGCGATCTGCCAGAGCTGCCACATCCTGCTGGTGGAGGCCAACTCCGAAGAATTCTCCGACCTCGGCGCCGGCGTCAACGCGGCCGCCAAAGCGGGCGCAACCGAGATCAGCAACTCCTACGGCGGCACCGAGGAACCATCCTTCACGAGCCTCAACGCAAGCGACTACAACCATCCCGGGATCCTGGTGGCCGCCAGCTCGGGCGACTGCGGCTACCTCAACAAGCTGTGCCCGTCGTTCAGGGTCGGCGCCAACTTCCCCGCGAGCTCGCCCGACGTGCTGGCTGTGGGAGGCACCTCGCTGACCGAAGAAGCCGGCGTCTGGAGCAGCAGCGCATGGGAAGAAGGGGGCAGCGGCTGCAGCACCGTCTTCAACGCGCCCCTGTGGGAGAGCGCCGTGGCCAACTTCTCGGCCACCGGCTGCGGCGCCAACCGCGCCATCGCGGACATCTCGGCGATCGGCAACCCGAACACCGGAGTCGACGTCTACGACAGCACTCCCGAAACGCCCGGCGGCCCGACCGGATGGGGCGTCTGGGGCGGGACCTCGGTGGCATCGCCGATCGTGGCCGCGGAGTTCGGCCTGGCGGGCGGAAGCCAGGGCGTGTCCTACCCGGCCGCCACGCTCTACGCGCATGCCGGCGAACCGGCCGACCTCTACGACGTCACGACGGGCTCCGACGGGAGCTGCGGCACCGCCACGATCTGCAACGCCGCCGCGGGCTTCGACGGGCCGACAGGGCTCGGCAGCCCGATCGGCCTTTCGGCCTTCGCGCTCTCGGGAGCCCCCGAGAGCACCTCGGCGCCGAGGATCTCCGGCGTCGCCGAGCAGGAACAGACGCTGACCGAGCTCCACGGCGCCTGGACCGGCAGCCCGAGCAGCTTCACCTACCAGTGGGAACGCTGCGGGATCACCGGCACCGGCTGCTCGCCGATCGCCGGGGCTACCGGCGGCACGTACAAGCTCGCCGCGGCTGACGTCGGCCAGACCGTGCGGGTGCGCGAATCGGCCAAGAACGGGATCGGCACGGGTAGCGCGGACTCGGCGGCCACGTCGCCGGTCGCATCCGACGTCCCCACGATCAGCGGCTTCAGCCCGGCCTCGGGGATCACCGGCAGCACGATCCTCCTGGAAGGCACGGCGCTCGACTCGACCACACAGGTGCTGGTCGGGAGCCTCTCCGCCTCCTTCGCCGTGGCCTCCCCGACGAAGCTCGAAGTCACGGTGCCGCCCGGGGCGAGCAAGGGCAAGCTCACCGTCACCACCAGCCACGGCACGGTGACCAGCAAGGGCAAGTTCACGTCCACCCTGTCGATCAAGTCGTTCACGCCCGGCACCGCCACGGCCGGCTCGAAGGTGACGATCAAGGGCATCGGCTTCAACGCCTCCTCGACGGTCAGCTTCGCCGGCAAGCCGGCCGCGTCGACCACCTACGTCTCGAAGTCGAAGCTCAAGGTGACCGTACCGGCGGGCGCCGGCACGGGGCCCATCACCGTGACCAACACCAGCGCGCCTCTCGGCACGGTTGCCTCGGCCGCCAGCTTCACCCCCTAGACAGCGGTCGGCTCGGCGCCGGCCAGGCGCGGGGCCAGGTCGAACACGCGCAGTGTGTTCTCCGCGAGGTACAGATCGGTCTGCTCGGAGTCGAGATCGAGACGGTCCAGGTCGGCCAGAGCGGCCGCGGGCATGATCATCGGGTAGTTGCTCCCGAACAGGACCTTGCGCGAGCCGCTGCCCGTCCTCATGTAGGAGACCAGCTCCGCCGGCAGGCGCTTGCTGGTGTAGGCCGAGGTGTCGATGTGGACGTGCTCGTGCTTGCGGGCGACCGCGATCATCTCCTCGGTCCACGGGTAGCCGATGTGGCCGCCGACGATCACCAGCTCGGGGAAGTCGATGGCGATCTGGTCGATGTAGGGAATCGGCCGGCCCGGCTCCGAGGGCCGCAGCGGCCCGGTGTGCCCGACCTGCGTGCAGAACGGGATCCCCAGCTCGACACATGCGGCGTACAGGGGGTAGAAGCGTCTGTCGGTGGGCGGCGTCTCCCACAGCCACGGGAGCATTCGCAGCCCGACGAAGCCCAGCTCCTGCACGCAGCGTCGCAGCTCGCGGACGGCCTCCATCGGGCGATCCAGGGGCACCGCCGCGAGGCCCGCGAAGCGGTCGGGATGCGCCGCCACCCACCCGGCGACCTCGTCGTTGGCGATCAGCGCGCCCTCGCGGGGAGCGTGCCAGGCCGTCAGCAGCCCGAACCGCACGCCGGCCGCGTCCATCGCATCCAGCGTCGCCTGCACCGGCAGCTCGCCCTCTGGCAGAGCGCCCCCCGTCCAGCGCCGAAGCGAGGCGAACATCTCGTGCTCCATGAAGCGACGGGTCGGGTGCTGCATCCAGGCGTCGACGATCACCCGCTAAGACTGCCAGACGCCGCGCCCGGCGCCGTGCCAGCTCAGGGCGCGTTCGTCACGATCGCATCGCGGGGCAGCTCGCGGCGGGGGATGCCGAGGCCGTCGCAGAGCCGTACGCAGGGCTCGTAGATCGGCCTGTAGCCGAGCATTTCGGTCACCGTGACGATCTTGTACCCCCGTCTCCTCAGCGCTTTGAAGATCCCCGGGTAGGCCGCCAGCGTCTGGCCGCGAGGGCCGCCCCCATCGTGGGAGATGATGATCGAGCCCGGGCGGACCTGGGCCAGGACACGGTGTTCGATCGCCGCGGTCCCCGGCAGGGTGTAGTCGGCCGGGTCGACGTTCCACATGATCGTCGAGAGTCCCACCGAGCGCGCCGTCTGCAGCACCGATGCATCGAAGGCGCCGTAGGGCGGACGAAACACGCAGGGGGTGTAGCCGGTCTGCGCCCTGATCACGCCGATCGCGCGCAGCAGCTGCTCGCGGACCGCGACACGCCCCAGCAGGGCGAGATCGGGGTGCGTGAAGGTGTGATCGCCGAGGACATCCCCGTCGCGCAGCTCGCGCAGCAGCGTCGAGCGGAACTGCGGCCCGATCTGACGTCCGATCATGAAGAACGTGGCCCGGGCCTTGCTGCGCTCCAGCATCCGCACGAAGGCGGCCGTGTCCGACCACGGCCCGTCGTCGAAGCCGACCGCCACCTCGCGCAGCGGGGGCCCTTCGCGGTGTGCCGCCGTGCCCGAGCTACGGCAGCCGACGATCCGGTACAGGCCTTCGCCGACGGCGAGGTGGGCTCTCGGGGCGGGCGGCGAGGAGCCTGCCCGGGCAGCCGCATCGCGGTCTGCCCCGACCGCGGCGACCAGGACGCTCGCGACCAGCAGCGCCACGACACGGCCAGCAGCGCGACGGACGAGCGTCGGGGAAGCCCGGCGGCGCCCGACGAGGACGACTTCCGGGTCGCGCGCCGACCCCAGGCTGAGGGAAGAGGGGGCACCGACGGTGCAAGATACCCGCGAGCAGGAACCCGAAGCGCCCCGCGGTGCCAGCCTTCAGGCCGGGATAGGGTGCAGCCCATGAGCACCTACGTCGCGGCGATCGACCAGGGAACGACCAGCACCCGGCTGATCCTGTTCGACCGCGACGGCCGGATCGTGGCGTCCAACCAGCGCGAGCACGAGCAGATCCATCGGCAGGCCGGCTGGGTCGAGCACGATCCCCACGAGATCTGGCTGCGCACGAGAGAGGTGATCGGCGCGGCTCTGGCCGAGGCGGCCGTCGAGCCCGGCGAGATCGCCTCGATCGGCATCACCAACCAGCGCGAGACCACCGTGGTCTGGGATCGGGAGACGGGCCGTCCGGTGCACGACGCGATCGTCTGGCAGGACACCCGCACCGCCGGCCTGGTGGCGGAGCTGGGTGGCGAGCAGGGACCCGACAGGCTGCGGGAGGACGTCGGCCTGCCCCTCTCCACGTACTTCTCCGGCCCCAAGATCGCATGGATCCTCGACCACGTCGAGGGTGCCCGTCGCCGTGCCGAGGCGGGAGAGCTGGCCTTCGGCACCATCGATACGTGGCTGCTCTGGAACCTCACCGGCGGCCCGCGGGGAGGCCTGCACGCGACCGACGTCACCAACGCCAGTCGCACGATGCTGATGGACCTGAAGACCCTGGAATGGCACGAGCCGAGCCTGGAGCTGATGGGCATCCCCCGGGCGATGCTGCCCGAGATCCGCTCGTCCAGCGAGCTGTTCGGCGAGGCCGCCGTCACGGCGCTCGGCGGGCGGCCCGTCGGCGGGGTGATGGGCGACCAGCAGGCGGCGCTGTTCGGCCAGACCTGCTTTCGGGCGGGCGAGGCGAAGAACACCTACGGCACGGGGTCCTTCCTGCTGCTCAACACCGGCGCCGAGATCGTCCGCTGCCACGAGCTGCTGACAAGCGTCGCGGGCAAGATCGGAGGGGAGCCGGCCAGCTACGTGCTCGAGGGCTCGATCGCCGTGACGGGAGCCGCGGTGCAATGGCTGCGCGACCAGCTGGGGCTGATCGCGACGGCGCCGGAGGTGGAGGACCTGGCGAAGACCGTGCAGGACAACGGCGGCGTGTACTTCGTGCCGGCCTTCTCGGGGCTGTTCGCGCCACGCTGGCGCGAAGACGCCCGCGGTGTGATCGTCGGGCTGACCGGCTACGCGCGCGCCGGGCACATCGCGCGCGCTGCGCTCGAGGCGGCGGCCTGGCAGACCCGCGAGGTGCTGGACGCCGCGGCCGGCATCGCCGCTACGCCGCTGGCCGAGCTGAAGGTCGACGGCGGCATGACGGCCAACGAGCTGCTGATGCAGTTCCAGGCCGACGTCCTCGGGATGCCCGTGGTCCGGCCGGCCGTGACCGAGACGACGGCGCTGGGCGCGGCCTACGCGGCGGGGCTCGCGGTCGGCTTCTGGTCGGATCAGCAGGAGCTGTGCGAGCGCTGGCGGGAGGACCGGCGCTGGGAGCCCGCGATGGATCCGGGCCGTCGCGAGACGGAGTACGGGCAGTGGCGCAAGGCCGTCGAGCGCTCGCTCGACTGGGCCTAGATGGTTGCCATCTAGGGCGTGAGGATGATCTTCAGGGCCTCGCGACGGTCATAGACCGCGTAGGCCTCGGGCGCCTCTTCCAGCGACATGTGACGGGTCACCAGCGGCGATGGGTCGAGCACGCCGGCCGACATCATCGCCAGCACCGGGTCGACGTGGGCCAGCACGTTGGCGTGCCCGCCGCGCAGCGTGATCGCCTTCAGCCACAGAAGCCCCATGTGCACCTCGGTGCGCTCGGCGTACACGCCGATGCACTGCACGCTGCCGCACGCACGGGTCAGCCGGATCGCCATGTCGAGCGCGCGCGGGTCGCCGACCGCGTCTATGCAGACGTCCACGCCACGGCCTTCGGTCGCCTCGCGGACGCTCGCGCGGGCATCCTGCTCGGTCAGGTGCACCGGCTCGGCACCGAAGGACCGGGCCACCTCGAGCCTGTCGGGGACGGTGTCGATCGCGAACACCTTGGCGGCGCCGGCGGCACGGGCCACCTGCACGGCGCACAGGCCGACCGGACCGAGCCCCAGCACGGCCGCGACGTCGCCGGGGCGCAGCCCACTCGCCTCGACAGCGTGAAAGCCCGTGCCCATCACGTCGCCAGCGAACAGGGCGACGTCGCTGCTCATGCCCTCGGGCACCTTGCGCAGCACCAGGTTCGCGCGCGGGATCAGCGCCATGTCCGCCTGCGTGCCCTGCAGCGAGCCGAGCGTCGCGCCGTGACCAAAGGTGCGCGACTGCTCGCAGCGGTGGTAGAGACCGCGGCGGCAGAACCAGCAGCTTCCGCAGGCTGTCTGAAAGCAGCCCAGAACCCGATCGCCGACCGCCACCCGCGTGACCGCCGGGCCGGCCGCGACGACGGTGCCGACGTACTCGTGGCCAATCGTGAAGCCGGGTTCGATCTGCACCCTCCCGTGGTAGATGTGCAGATCCGATCCGCACACTCCGGTTGCCTCGACGCGGACGATGGCATCTTCGGGGTCGAGCAGCTCCGGTTCAGGGCGCTCCTCGACGCTGACCACGCCCGGGGCCTGGAATGTGACCGCTCGCATGGCGGTGGAGCCTAGCGGGCGGGCCGCTTGCGTCCGGCGCCGCGGCGCCCGTTGGGCTCGGTCAGCAACATCCGCACGACCTCGTCGCGGATCTGGCGCCCGTCGAATGGGGCCTCCGAGGTCATCGCCTGGATCGTGAGCCCGCTGAGGTAGGCGTCCAGGCGCCAGGTCAATGGGATCGTGTGCTTCGCGGCCGGCCCGATCAGCCCTTCGAGCGCCAGCTCGACCAGCCCGAACCACTCGGTCAGCCGCTCCTCGATCGTGCGGCGCAGGTCTGGCAGGCGGACCGCCTCGCCGTGCGCGCTTATCCACACCCGCCAGGTCTCGATCGCCTCGGGGTCCTCGCCCAGGACGCTGTCGAGCAACGCCTCCATGCGCGCCCGTCCGGGGGGCAACCCGTCGATCGCGCGGCTGTAACGCTCCTGGCTGCGCTCGGAGACGAACACCAGCGCGTTGATGAGCAGGTCCTGGCGGTTGGCGAAGTAGTGGTTGAGCATCCCCGTGCTGACGCCGGCCTCCTCGGCGACCATGCGCATCGTCGTGCCGGCGAATCCCTCGCGCGCGATCACCACCGCAGCTGCGCGGCAGATCTGCTCCCGGCGTATCGGTCCCATCCCGAGCTTTGGCAAGACCATCCCCTTTTGTCGAGCGGGCGCCCTCGGCCCCATCTTGCACGGCACGTCCTGGCCGCGCCGATCCCCACCGCTCCCCTCTCCCGACCGGCGACGACGCAAAAGCCACCGCGATCGTTTCCCGAGCGTCTCCATCGTCGCATACCGGGCATCCGGTTTGCAACCCGTCTCTCCAATGCGCAGTACCGCCAGGCTAGCGGGATCGGTCGCGCAGGCGCCCGGACGAGGCGCGCTCGGCGCGAAGCTCCGCCGCCAAGGCGAGGTCGCGCCGCTCACGCAGTCCGGCCAGCAGCTCGGGTGCTCGCGGCACCAGACCGGCGAGCTCTCCCGCCGAGGGCATCGCGGCAGGCGGCGGGGCGTCCTGCTCGAAGGCGGCCTCGTAGGCCTCCAGGCCGCGCAGCGCGACGGTCTCGAAGGGACCTGCCAGCCGCCAGGCCCTGGCCAGGCCATCGCGCACGACCTCGTCGATGGTCTCGGCCGAGGCGACCCCCTCCAGGGCCAGCGCGATGCATTCGCGCAGCAGCGCCAGCTCGAGCCGACCGGACAGCAGCCCGGGGATCTCGTGCTGCAGCACCACGGGGCGCTTTCCGATCGCCCGCAGCAGCTGGCAGACGCGGTCGAGAAGCCGCGGCGGAGTGTCGCGCGCCGCCACCAGCTCCACGAGCGGCATCAACAGCGGCGGACTTCCGTAGCGAGCACCGAACATCCGCTCGGCCACGCCGGCGGCCTCGCCGATCGCCGTCACCGAGATCGTCTCGGAGGTGCTGGCCACGAGCGCCTCCGGATGGCGGGCGGCGATCGGCGAGATCGCCTGCGCCTTGCGCTCCAGCTGCTCCGGCAGCGCCTCGACGATCAGCGCGAGCCTGCCCTCGGCGCCGGCCTGCCCATTCCCGTCCCCGTCGAGACGGTAAGCGATCTGCGCTCGCGCGCGCTCCAGCTCGGGGGTCCGGCCAACCCGTGCTGGGAGGCGGCGCGCAGGGCGTCCTCGACGTGCTGCTGGATAGCTTCGCGATCCGGGGCGATCGAGAGAACCGAGCATCCGCCGAGCGCGTACTCGGCGCCGATCTGAGCCGCCGCCAGCCCGTCTCCCAGGACGGCGACTCGCGTCACGGCCGCCTCGGCACCGTGCGCTCGGCCGCTTCGTCGGGGTCGGGTGAGGCCTTCGCCACGGAGCAGAAGATATCCGTCTCCCAGGCGTCACCGGCGGGGCCGCTCCCGCGCGATCGGCACGACGGAACCTCCGTCCCCGGAGCGATTCCGACTCGCCGACCGTGTGAGGCGCTAGTCGGGAGCCACCTCGCGGAGAGCTCCCGTCTCCGGATCGAAGACGAAGCCCCGGATGTGATCGCGGGCGGGGAGCTCGGGGGCCGCGCGCAGGCGGGTGAGGCTGTCGCGCAGGGCGGCGTCGACGTCCTCGAAGGCGCCAAGCCGCCAGCTCGGGCGCGCGCCGTCGGCGGCCAGCGCCTGGGCGAAGTCGTCCTCGGAGGCCCCCATCAGGCCGCAACCCTGGTGCATCACGACGACCACGTCGCGCGTCCCCAGCAACCGCTGGGAGACGCTCAGCGAGCGGATCGCGTCGTCCGTGGCGAGGCCGCCGGCATTGCGGATGATGTGCGCGTCGCCGCGGGCCAGACCGAGCATCGGGAACAGGTCGATGCGCGTGTCCATGCAGGCGAGCACCGCGACACGCCGGCGCGGTCGCGGGCTGAGGCCCGGGGCGGCCAGCTCGCCGGCGCGGGAGGCCGCGAACGTCAGCATCTCGTCGGCGTTGTGCTCCGGCATGCGGCGGAAGGCTATCCGCGACGGGCGCGGCGGGCGCGGGCCACCGCCAGGGCCTCCCGCACGGCGGCGCTCGCCACGGCGCCGGCGACCTCGACCGGCTCGGTGCTGCGCTGCGCCCGGGCCAGGACGAAGGCGCCCTCCAGCGAGCAGAGCATCGAGATCGCCAGCGCTCGGGAGCGCTTGGGCGGCAGCCCGGATTCGGCCAGACGCTCGCCGCCGCCGTCTATCCAGCTGTCGAACACCTCAGCGCAGGCCTCGCGCATCGGCTCGCTGGTGCTCGACACCTCGAGCGCGACCGTGGCGATCGGGCAGGCGTCAGCGTAGTCGGTCTCGACGCAGCGTCTCGGCCGCTCCGGCGAAGAAGTCGCTGGTCGCCGCGACCGGGTCCCGCCCTGGCTGGAAGAAGAGGTCGATCAGCTGGCCGTAGATCGCTCCCGACCAGCGGATCGCCTCCTCCCCGAGCTGCTCCTTGCCGCCGGGGAAGAAGTGGTAGAGCGAGCCGAACGGAGCACTGGCCTCGGCGACGATCTGCTTGACGCCGGTGCCTGCGTAGCCCTGGCGGCGAAACAGCTCCGCGCTCGTCTCACGATCCGATCTCGTGTTGCGGCGGCCATCGGTCGGTGATGATACGTTATCCCTCGCTAGAGCGATCTATCAACTGGACGTCAGGAGGTCGAGATGCCTGAGCTCGAGCTGTCCGCCGGAACGATCGACTACGAGGACACCGGCGGCGACGGGCCTGTGATCGTGCTGCTGGGCGGCCTGGTGATGGATGGCTCGGTGTGGGACCCGGTGGTGGCGGAGCTACGCCGGCGCCACCGCTGCGTCGTGCCGACACTGCCGCTGGGCGCCCATCGGCGGCCGATGCGCCCCGATGCCGATCTGTCGCTGGGCGGCTACGCGAAGATGGTCGCCGAGCTGCTCGAGCGCCTCGAGCTGGAGAACGTCACGCTCGTCCAGAACGACCACGCGGCGGCGCTCGTGCTTGCCGGCGAACAGCCGGAGCGGGTCGCGCGCCTGGTGCTCTCCTCGTGCGAGGCGTTCGAGAACTACCCGCCAGGGCTTCCGGGCAGGAACATGCGCCTGATGGGCTTCGTCCCGGGTGGGATCTTCCTCTCGATGCAGGCGCTGCGGCTGCGAGCGCTGAGGCGGCTGCCGATCGCCTTCGGATGGATGTCCAAGCGCCCGCTGCCCGACGAGCTGCTCGACCGCTGGCTGGAGCCGCTGCAGACACAGCCCGACGTCCGCCGCGACCTGCGCAGGTACGTGAGAGGGGCGCGCCGGCGCGAGATGACCGAGGCCTGCGCGCGGCTGGGGCGGTTCACGCGCCCGGCGCTCGTGATCTGGACGCCGGAGGACAGGGTGCAGCGCCCCGAGCACGGCCGCCGCCTGGCGGCGCTGCTGCCGGACTCGCGACTGGTCGAGGTCGAGGACAGCTACACGCTGATCATGCGCGACCAGCCGCATGCCTTCGCTACGGCGGTGGCCGATTTCGTGCGCGAGACCACCGCCCGCGGTGGCGCCTCGGAGGGAGTGGCCGGGAGCGTGCCGTTCGCGTAGAGTGGCCCGGTGGAGCTGGCCGGCAGGCACATCGTCATCACCGGCGCCGCAGGGGGGATCGGCCGGGCACTCGCCCGGCGCTTCGCGCAGGAGGGCCCCGCCGCCCTGGTGCTGGCGGACCGCGACCTACCGGGCGCGCGGGCGATCGCCGAGCAGGTCGGTGGCCTGGCGATCGAGCTGGACGCCGGCAGGGAGTCGAGCGTTCGAAGCCTGATCGAGCAGGCCACCGAGGCGAACGGGCCGATCGACATCTTCATCTCCAACGCCGGCGTGCCGGGCGCGATGGGTGGGCCGGAGGCACCGGACGAGATCTGGGACGAGGCGTGGCGGGTCAACGTCATGGCTCACGTGTGGGCTGCTCGCGCGCTACTGCCCGAGATGACCGATCGCGGCGAGGGCTACCTGATCAACACCGCCTCGGCTGCGGGCCTTCTGACCCAGGTCTCCTCGCTCGTCTACAGCGTCACCAAGCATGCCGCCGTCGCGCTGGCCGAGTGGCTGTCGATCGAATACGCCGAACAGGGGGTGCGGGTCTCCTGCCTCTGCCCGCAGGGCGTGCGCACGCCGATGCTGGAACTGGCGATGGAGGACGCCGCGGGCGCCGCCGCGCTGACGGCCGGCGGGCTGCTCGAACCGGAGGACGTCGCCGACGCCGTCGTCGCCGGCATCCGCGAGGAGCGGATGCTGATCCTGCCGCACGAGAACGTCGCCGGTTTCATGGCGTTGAAGGGCTCCGACCCCGAGCGCTGGCTGAAGGGCATGCGCCGGATGGTCCGAGGCGCCCGCGAGGAGTCGCCGTCGGCATGAGGCCGCTGCTCCCTCGCTCACACGCGATTCGCGGCCCGAGGGGCACGGCCAGGTGAAGCGAACCGGCCGCGTCCCCGGAGGGACGCGGCCGGCCGTACAGCCCGCCTCCTCGTGCAGGGCGGGCAGCCTGCCAGGTCAGGACTTCTCACGCAAGCTCTTCGTCAGAATTGCGACACGCTAGGTCTCCAGCGTCACATCGGCCAGTCGGCGGACCCCCAGAGTCAACGTCGCGGCAACATCGCCTCCTTTGATCATACGCCGTCCCCGGCCGTTCAGGGTCAGTCTCACCAGCCGTCCCGACCCTCGCCGGACGCGGACCTTCGCCGACCCCAAGGGCACGGCCCCGGCCCGCAGCGAGAGCTTGCCGCGGCAGCCGCCGGAGGTCTGGCAGGACAGCCAGATCGCCGCGCGCCCGCCCTTGACGGCCAGGCCCTGGAAGCCGGTGCCCAGCGCCGCAAGGGAGGACGGTGCCGTCAGGCACCCCGGGTCACCCACCTGCACGATCGCCGGCTGCGGGTCGCCACCGGGAGCGAGCCGCCGCGGCGCGCAGCGGGGACTGGCCGCAACGGCGTATTCCGGGCTGATGAAGCTCGCCACGGTCGCCCCGCCCGCAGGACCGTCGGCGGCACTCGCCACGCAGCGCAGGCGCGAGGAGAGCTCAGCCGGGGTCAGCGTGTAGGTCAACTGGAACGAGCGCGCTGTGCCGCCTGCCGCGGCCGCGACGCCGTAGGCGATCAGCCCGCCGCCCGGTGCGAACCAGTCGGACGGCCCACGGCGCCCGGGAAGCGCAGGCTCCAGGCTTCGCCGGCCAGGAACGCCTGCGCGCCGAACGCGCCGACGATCGCGCCAGGGAAGGGCGTCGCGCCGGCCCCGTCGAGCAGATCGCGCGCTCCGCCGAGACCGGTCAGCTGCTGGCTGGCGAGCGTCACCGCTCCAGAGCCGGTCATCCGCTGGAGAGTCATCGTGACGGTGCCCGCCTCGGCGAACGCGCGCACGGCGGGCGAGGGGGAGTCCCCGACCATGCTCGTCCAGGGCGCCGACACGCAGCGGACCTGCTGGGCTCCCCACCAGGAGCCCCCGACCGGGTAGCTCTCGACGACCGCCGACGGAGCGGCGCCCTCCTGCATGCAGAGCGCGCTCGAGCAGTGTGCCGAGGAGGGGCCGATCGGCCAGGCCGGCTGCGGCGGCTGCTCGTGAATCGTGCGTCCCGCGCTGGTCGCCGTGCTGGACACGCCGGCCGCCGTCGCCGTCTCGCGGCAGGCCAGCTGGCGCCCGTCCTCCGCGCGAGGCGGCACGTAGGTGGCTGATGTCGCTCCCGCGATGGGCGCGCCGTCCAGCATCCACTGCGTGACGACCGTCGCCGGTGACCAGGTGACTCCGCCGCAGCTGGCGCGGGCCGCTGAGAAGACGACGCTGGGGGAGATCGTGAGGGTGCCGGAGTAGGCGGGGGGCGCTGCGCCGACCGCCCACGAGAACTGAATCCTCGCGACTTCGCGCGCGGCGTCTTCCACTTCCACCGTGACCGTCGTGGCGGGCTGAGCGGTGGTCGGCGTGCCCGTCACGTCCCATTCGGTGGCGGACAGCATTTCGGCCTTCAGGCCGGCGGGCAGGCCTGTAGCCGTCAGCGACGTCATCTCGCCCCCGGTGCCATGGAGCACGACCGGTACGCCAACCGTGCTCGTCTGGGGACCAGGGTTTCCGATCGTCACAGCCGCTTCGACGGTCCATTTGAATTCGGTGCTCGCGGCTTCCCCGGCCGCGTTCTTCGCTTCCAGCTTCACGGTCGTCACTTCCCCGATCGTCGCTTTCCCGACCACCTTCCATTCGCTTTCCGAGACTTTTTCGAGCGTCAGCCCAGCGGGAAGATGTTCCGCCGTCAGCGTGCTCATCAGGGTGCCCGACACCGGCAAGCTCACCGTCGCGCCCACAGCCGTCAACTGATCAGGAGGTTTCGTGATCGTCGGCGCCGCTTCGACCGTCCATTTGAATTCGGTGCTCACCGAGCCTTCGCCGGAGGCGTTCTTGGCTTCCAGCTTCACGGTCGTCGTTTCCGGAGTCGTCGTTTTGCCGACGATCTTCCATTCGTTTTCCGAGACTTTTTCGAGCGTCAGCCCCGCGGGAAGATGTTCCGCCGTCAGCGTGCTCATCAGGGTGCCCGACACCGGAAGGCTGATCGTCGCGCCGACCGTCTTGTCCTGATCAGGAGGTTTCGTGATCGTCGGCGCCGCTTCGACCGTCCATTTGAATTCGGTGCTCACCGAGCCTTCGCCGGAGGCGTTCTTGGCTTCCAGCTTCACGGTCGTCGTTTCCGGAGTCGTCGTTTTGCCGACGATCTTCCATTCGTTTTCCGAGACTTTTTCGAGCGTCAGCCCCGCGGGAAGATGTTCCGCCGTCAGCGTGCTCATCAGGGTGCCCGACACCGGAAGGCTGATCGTCGCGCCGACCGTCTTGTCCTGATCAGGAGGTTTCGTGATCGTCGGCGGCGGTTCGACCGTCCATTCGAAGGTCTTGCTCGTTTCGGCGGCTTCTTTGTTCGTTGCGCGGAGCGTCACGACCACCGAGCCGGGCGTCGTCGGTTCCCCGGTGATTTCGCCTTCGGTTTCCGAGACTTCTTTGAGCATCAACCCGGCGGGGAGGTTTTCGGCTTTGAGTTTCGCCATCCGCGCGCCTGTGACGATCAGCGGTTTGATCGCTTTCCCGACCGTAGTCGCCTGGTGGGTGGGTTCTTTGATTTCCGGGGGTTCTTCGGCCGCCGCGCTCGCGGCCGCCGGGCCGAGCAGAACGAGCATGCCCAGCAGCATCGCGAGACGCAGCGCCCCCCTCGGCCGGGCCGGCGAGGGCCTGGTCCTGCTCGAAAATCGGCTCATCGGAAACCGGGCGGGGACACGCAGTGATTCTGTCGCATATTCGTCTAAACCCCCAACAGACAACCGCGTAGCGGAGTTTCGGGGGTCGATAGCTGGCGGAGATGACTCCAGCCGGCCACCCCACCCTGATGGCTCTCGCGGCCGGACTCCGACCGAGGGTGCGGGGAACGCTCGCCGGCCTGGGACTGCTCCTGGCTCTCGCGGTGCTGACCCTCGCCCTGCACGACACCGGTCTCCTCGGCGGCCGCTCCCTGGACGGCTTCTTCAACGCGTGGGTCTACAACGGCGCCGAGATCGCAGCGGCGGCACTGGTGCTCGCCCGGGCGATGCTGGTGCGGCGCGAGCGGGCGGCCTGGCTGCTGCTCGCCGTCGGCATCGCCGCGTTCGCCGGCGGCGACATCTACTACACGCTCTTCGTCGAACGAGCCCGTGAGTCGTCCAGCACCTCCCTGAGCGCGGTCGGCTACCTGGCGCTCTACCCGTGCGCCTTCGCGATGATCGTGCTGCTCGTCGGGGCCAGGGTTCGCGACCTGCACCCCCGGGTCTGGCTGGACGGGGCGATCGGCGGCCTCACGCTCGCGGCCGTCGGCTCGGCGCTGGTGCTCGCACCCGCGATCCACGTCCACCACGGCACGCTCGCCTCCGTGGCGACCGTCGCCACCTATCCGCTCGGAGACCTCGTCCTGCTCGTATTCGTGGTGGGCGTCTGTGCCGTCACCGACTGGCGGCCCGAACGGACCTGGCTGCTGCTCGCCGTGGCCTTCACGGTGCTCGCCTGCGCCGACAGCATCTACCTGTTCCGGGTCGCCGAAGGCACCTACCGAGCCGGCACCGCGCTGGACGCGCTGTGGCCGCTGGCGATGCTGCTGTTCGTATACGCCGCCTGGTCCCCGACACAGGGTCGGGAGCGCCGTGTCTCCGCGGGGATCGCCACGATGCTCGTCCCCTGCCTGTTCGCCGCCATCGCCCTGGTGCTCCTGATCCGCGCGGACTACGTGCACCTCGCCGTCGTCCCCGAGTGCCTCGCCGGCGCGGCCCTGCTGGTGGCGGGCCTGCGCTTCGCCTCGACCTTCAACGACGTCCGCAGGCTCTCGGAGCTGCGTGAGCGCCAGGCCCGCACCGACGACCTCACCGGGCTCGCCAACCGCCGCCGCTTCTACGCGCAGTTGAACAGCGCCATCGACGGGTGCCGCCGGCGCGGCTCCACCTTCGCCCTGCTCACCATCGATCTCGATCACTTCAAGGAACTCAACGACACGCTGGGCCACTACGCGGGCGACCTCCTGCTCCAGCAGATCGGCCCCCGCATGCAGGGCGTCGTGCGAGGCGATGCGATCGCCCGCCTGGGTGGCGACGAGTTCGGCTTGATCCTGCGCGACGCCTCCGCCGCCGCTGCGGCGGCGGGCCGCATCCACCGGGCGCTGGGCCGCCCCTTCGAGCTGGAGGACCTGTCCGTCTCGGTCCGGGCCTCGATCGGGATCGCGATCTTCCCGGACGATGCGCAGAGCACCGACGGCCTGCTGCGGCGGGCCGACGTGGCCATGTACCAGGCGAAGGCCGACCGCAGCCGCTACGCCTTCTATGCGCCCGGCACGGACAACAACAGCAGGGAGCGCCTGAGCCTCGTCGGGGACCTGAAGGGCGCGATCGAGCAGGGCGGGCTGGTCGTCCACTACCAGCCCCAGGTCGACCTTCGCACCAACACCGTCAGCGGCGTCGAGGCGCTGGTGCGCTGGCAGCACCCTCGCCGGGGGCTGCTGGGCCCCGACCAGTTCGTCAGCCTGGCCGAGCAGACGGGCGTGATGCGCGAGCTGACTGCCTCCGTGCTGGAGCAGGCCCTCGCACAGCAGCGTGCCTGGCTCGACGAGGGCCGGGAGCTCACGCTCGCCGTCAACGTCTCCGCGACCAACCTCCTGGACTCGGCCTTCCTCGAGGACCTGCGGCGGCGCCTCGAGCGGTGGCGCACACCGCCCGGGATGCTCCGCCTGGAGATAACCGAGAGCGTCCTGATCGCCGAGGGCTCGCGGGTGCGAGGCGTGATCGACTCGCTGGGCGAGCTCGGCGTCAACCTCTCGCTGGACGACTTCGGCACGGGCTACTCACCGCTGTCCTACCTGCGCGAGCTGCCCGTCACCGAGATCAAGATCGATCGCTCCTTCGTCGAGGCGATGATGAGCGACCGCGACACGGCCACCATCGTCGCCTCCGTCATCGCCCTCGCCAGGAAGCTGGGGATCGAGGTCGTCGCCGAGGGCATCGAGACCCCCCGCCAGCTGGAGATGCTGCGCTCCTTCGAGTGCCCCTACGCGCAGGGCTACCTGTTCAGCCGGCCGCTGCCCGCGACGGTCGTCGGCCGCTGGCTGAAGGAGGACGCGCTGGAGCACATCGCCGCCGAGGTCCTCGCCGCGGGCCGGCTGGGCGGGATCGATTCCTCGGAGGCGCCAGCCGCGACGTCGCCCGCCGCACCCCCGGAACCGCGGCACACGGCCGCGGAATCGACCGTCTAGGCGACGCCGGCCGTCTTCGCCTTGCTCCGCCCGCGCCGCGCAGGGCGCGCCAGGGCGAGCAGATCCTTCATGCCTTCGCCGATCCCGTCCGTCAGCACGGCGATGTCGGGGGCGCCGTCGTAGTCCCCCGTGACCCCGAAGTACAGGCCCCCGTCGTAGGAGAAGATCGCAACGACGATCCTGATCGAGCCGACGACCGGCACGAACGGATAGGACTCGAGCATCCTGCGGCCCAGTGTCTGGACCGGTTGCTGGGGGCCGGGAACGTTGGTCGTGGCCGTGTGCATGTTCAGCCGCGGGGAGGCCGTCACGAGGCGGCTGCCGAGCGCCAGCAGCAGGGGCGGGGCGAAGCCGGACATCGAAGCGAGCACATCGCCCGCCACGGCCTGCTTGGTCTGCTTGATCCCGTCCATCTCGCCGCGGATCCGCTCGAGCCGCTCGCGCGGATCGGACAGCCCCACCGGCAGGCCCGCGAAGACCGCCGAGACGCGGTTGTTGTAGACCCCCCGCTCGCCCCGGCGGCGCACCGACACCGGCACCATCGTGCGCACCACCGCGTCGGGCTCGGGAGCCTCTCCCCGGGACTCCAGCAGCGCGCGGAACCCGTTCGTGATGACGGTCAGCACGACGTCGTTGACCGTGCCCCCCAGCGCCGTCCTGACGGTCTTGACGTCGGCCAGGCTGACGTCGGCCCAGCTCCAGCGCCGGTGCGGGCCGATCGGTCCGGTCAGCGACGAGGAGGCTACAGGCCGCATCCTCGGACTCGCCGCGAGTGTCGCCCGGGCCGCCTCGGCGACGCTGCGCAGCGTCTCGCCCGGGGCTGCCAGCGCGCGCTGCAGTGCGCTCAGCTGACCCCGGGGCGTCAGGCGCCGCGAGAGGGTCCGGATCAGGATCTCCAGATCGGAGGGCTCCGGAGGGGGCGACCACTCCCGCCCCGGCCGGCCACCGGTCGTGTCGGAGAACATCACCGACATCAGGTCGGTCGCGGCGACGCCGTCGACCATGCAGTGATGCACCTTCGACAGCAGCGCCCAGCGGCCGTCGTGAAGGCCCTCCACCGACCACAGCTCCCAGAGCGGCTTGCTCCGATCGAGGTGCTGGGAGAAGATCCGGCCGGCCATCTGGCGCAGCTGCTCCTCGCTGCCGGGGCGCGGGATGGCCGTGTGGCGGACGTGGTAGTCGAGGCTGAAATGCGGGTCCTCGATCCAGGCGGGCGACCCGGCTGCAAGCGGCACGAAGCGGACCTTCTGGCGATAGCGGGGAACGAGATCGAGCTTTCCCGCGACCATCGCCTTGAGGTCCTCGAAGTCGGGCGGCGGACCCTCGAACAGGCTGACGCCGCCGATGTGCATGGGGGTGACGCCGTTCTCGACGTGCAGGAAGGAGGAGTCGATCGGACTCATCCACTCCATGAGCTAGGAGCAGCCGTCCAGCATGTCCTCGAGCATCCTGTAGACCGCGGGATGCACCGACATGCCGCAATGGCTCGACTCGACCTCCACGTTGCGCGAGTGCGGATCGAGACAGGCGTTCCAGTCGACGATGCCGTCGCTGCGGGAGAACACCGAGACCGACTCGATGTGCTCGGGCAGCGGCGCCGAGAGGTCGTCCCAGAAGGTCGCGCAGCACTCGCCCTCGGCGCAGCCGGTGGAGAAGAGGCGCGGCAGGCCCAGATCGCCCAGCCGGGCCATCAGCCGCACGGTGCGCAGCACCTGTGGGGAGACGGCCATCGGGTTGCACACGGGCGAGCCCAGCATCACCAGGCCATCCACGTTCTCGGGCTCGCGCACCGCCAGCGAGCGAGCCAGCGCACCGCCACGGCTCTGGCCGATCAGGACGACCGGCTGCTCGCAGCGCTCGGCGAAGCTCCACACCAGCTCCTGCAGCCTGCCGACGATCTCCCCCGCGCAGCCGGCGTTCAGGCGCAGACCGCTCATCGCCACCGGGTGGCCGCGGCGGCGTAGCCAGGACCGCATCACCGTCAGCGAGCTGTCACCCGCCATGAAGCCGGGGATCAGCAGCACCGGCGGTGCGCCCTCGCGACGCCTGCCCGGCACCGGCAGTCCTCCGAGCGCCTGTCCGGCGAGCAGGCGGGCCAGCTCGCCGCCGTAGCGCAGCTCTCCCCACAAGGGAGCTGCCGGCGTCGCCTCCTCCTCCCAACTCCCCAGAGCGGACATCCCAGCGACAGGATACGCCCAAACTGGCTGTTCGGCTAGGGCGGGTCTGGCGCGCCTGGCCATTCGGCCAGAGTTCTCGGCCGCCGGCCCCGCGGCGACGGCGGCTCGGGTATAAACGGTTCTGCTCGCCCGGGCGCGAGTGACGCCCCCCTCGGCCGGCCGAGGTCGGGGACCCGGAGAGACGACGGAGCGATCGGACGAGCGGCGCGCCCGGCCCGGGGCGAGCCGGGAGAAGGAGGCGGTCATGAGGCTTTCAAGGATGGTGGCTGTGATGCTCACCGTCGCGGCGCTGACGGGCTGCTGGACTGCCCTCGGCAGGGCGTACCCCGTGTCGAGACATCTGCCCCGGGTGCCGGTGCGGCGCGCGACCCCGCCCTCGATCGCCGAATGCGAGGCGGAATTCCAGATCGCCTGCTACAAGC
Source organism: uncultured Solirubrobacteraceae bacterium (assembly GCA_963760785.1). Lineage (GTDB taxonomy): Bacteria > Actinomycetota > Thermoleophilia > Solirubrobacterales > Solirubrobacteraceae > Palsa-744. Next base: position 685,424 of record CAVXEL010000006.1, read on the forward strand.
CCGACCAGATCCAGAAGGCCTACAACCTGCCCGAGCTCTACGCCCAGGGCCAGGAAGGGCAGGGGCAGACGATCGTGATCGTCGACTCCTTCGGCTCGCCCACCGCCGAACACGACCTCGCCAGGTTCGACAGGATCTTCAAGCTCCCCGAACCGCCCTCGTTCAAGATCATCCAGCCCGCCGGCGCGGTCAGGCCATTCGAAAAGGACAACGTCGAAATGGCCGGCTGGGCATTCGAGACGGACCTCGACATCGAGTACTCCCACGCCATCGCGCCGAAGGCGAACATCCTCCTGGTCGAGACGCCCGAAGAAGAGACCGAGGGGGTGCAGGGCTTCCCCCAGATCGTCGCGGCAGAGAACTACGTGATCGAACACCACCTCGGCGAGGTGATCTCGCAGAGCTTCAGCGCCACCGAGGAATCGTTCCCCACCCACCAGGCGATCTTCGCGCTGCGCTCCGCCTACGAAGCCGCCGCGACCAACGGCGTGAGCGTGCTGGACGCCGCCGGCGACGAAGGCACCGCGGGGGTCGGCCAGAACGGCGAATTCCTCAAACACCGCGCCGCCTCGTGGCCTGCCACCGATCCACTCGTGACGGGTATCGGCGGCACCCAGCTGCACCTGAACGAAGCCGGTGAACGAACCTCCCCGGACACCGTCTGGAACGACATCCCCGTCGGCATCGACGCCTCGGGTGGCGGCGGCCCCTCGCACGTGTTCGAACTGCCCGCCTTCCAGCAGCTGGTCGAAACGCGCTCGGGCAACCGCCGAGCGACACCCGACATCAGCATGAGCGCCGCCGTCAACGGCGGCGTGCTGGTGTTGACCGGCTACAAGACCGAAGTCCCCGGAGAACCGGCCCCGAACACGCTGACCATCGTCGGCGGCACGAGCGAGGCAACCCCGCTGTTCGCCGGCATCGTCGCGTTGGCCGACCAGATCGCGGGCCACTCGCTGGGCGACATCAACCAGCGCCTCTACGAACTCGACAGCAGCCCCTTCAGCGGCATCGTGGACGTGACCGAAGGCGAAAACCCCTACGTCGTCCTGAACGAAAAGGAACACCCGCTGTTCACCGTGCCCGGCTACAAGGCGAGGAAGGGCTACGACATGGCCAGCGGGCTCGGCACGGTCAACGGCTACGTCTTCGCCCACGCCCTGGCCGGGAGGTGACGCCCCCTTGGAGCCGAGAGGGGCCGGGGTGGCGCGCTTCGCCGCTCAGGCCGGCCGGCCGCTGCCCTCGAGTGTCGCCGGGTCGTGGGAGCAGATCAGCTCGACCTCGTCTCCGTGGCGATGCGCCAGCTCGCGCAGGCGCTCCTGGTTCTCCCGGCGGGCGGCGCCATCGACCTCGTTGAGCGCCTGGAAGACCCGCAGCCCCGGTGGGCAGCTCGGCGGCGTCTGCACCTCGCCGTGGTGGAAGTAGGCGTCCCCGCAGTGCAGCAGCCAGCGATCGCCGTCGCGGATCGCGACACCGGTGTGGCCCAGGGTGTGGCCCGCCAGCGGGATGAGCAGGATCTCCGCGTCGCTGCCCGGGAGGATGCGCACGCTCTGAAAGCCGAACCATTCCTCGCCGCCGGTCTCGTGCTCGACCCATTTCGGGACGTGCGCCCAGTGGGAGGCGACGTAGCGCTGGCGCTCGCGCCAGCCCGGGCTCATCGCGGCGGCGTGCTCGCGTGCCAGCAGGTGCACCTCGGCCTCGGGGAAGTCGGGCAGCCCGCCCGAGTGGTCCAGGTCGAGGTGGGTGGTGACGATCTGGCGGACGTCGCGCGGATCGAAGCCCCGGGCGACGATCTGCGAGTGGGCCGTCTCGGCGAGCTCCAGCCGCGGGCGGACCGCGGCGTTGAAGAGGACACCGAGGCGGCGGGGTCGGCGCACGTCGTCGTTGCCGAAGCCCGTGTCGATCAGGACGAGTCCGTCGGCGCCCTCGATCAGCAGGCAGTGGCAGACCAGGCGGGCAGACGCGAGCAGCCCGCCGCGGCCGCTCAGCAGGCGCGCCCCGTGCGGGCACATCGTGCCGCAGTTGAGGTGATGGATCGCCTGCGGTGAGCCCCCCACGAGGGACACCCTAACCGAGCAACCGCGCCGGTAGGATCCGCTGCCGTGGAGGAGCAGGGGGAGATCGGCGTTCGCTGCGGCGAGGACTTCGTCACATATCCCGAGCTGTTCGCCGCCGCCCTGCGTGCGACCACCGGCCTCGCCGGGCTTGGCGTCGGCGCAGGCGACAGGGTTGCGCTGCTGCTGCGCAACTCGATCGAGTTCCTGCAGGCGTCGATCGCGACCGTGCCGCTGGGCGCCAGCGCGGTGCCGATCAACTGGCACTGGCGGGCGCAGGAGATAGCTCACGTGCTAGCCGACAGCGGCGCCAAGGTGCTGGTGGCCCATGCGGGGCTGTGGGCCGCTCTGCAGCAGAGCCTGCCCCAGGACGTCTCGCTGGTGCTGGTGCGCGACGATCGCGACGAGCTCCCGGCGCCCCATCCCGGAGCGCTCGCCTGGGCTGACTGGATGGCGACGCTCGAGCCATGGGGAGAGGAGCCGCAGACGGCGCCGGTGAGCATCATCTACACGTCTGGGACGACCGGCAAGCCGAAGGGAGTCGTGCGCGTGCCCCGACCGAGGAGCAGCGGGAGGCGACCCGGGCGATGCTGGCCGAGATCTTCCAGCTGGGGGAGGGCGAGCGAACGGTGATCCCCGCGCCCATGTACCACACCGCCCCGAACGTGTACGCGCTGTCCGCCGCGCTGGCCGGGATGGACATGACGATCATGGAGCGCTTCGACGCCGAGGAGTTCCTGCGCATCGTCCAGGACCGCCGCGTGACGGTCGTGCAGATGGTGCCCACGATGTTCGTGCGGATGCTCGCCCTGTCGCGGGAGGTGCGAGAGTCCTACGAGCTCTCCTCCCTGCGCTGGATCGTCCATGCCGCCGCGCCCTGTCCGCCGGATGTCAAGCGGGCGATGATCGAATGGCTGGGGCCGATCGTCGCCGAGTACTACGGCAGCACCGAGACGGGGCCCGTCGTCTACTGCACGAGCGAGCAGTGGCTGGAGCACCCCGGCACGGTGGGGCGCCCGATCGCTCAGGCCCGGGTGGAGATCCTCGACGAGATGGGACAGCAGGTGGCGACCGGCGAGTCGGGAGAGGTCTACGTGTGGTTGGACGTGTGGCCGGACTTCACCTACGCCAACGACGAGCGCAAGCGCCGGGACGTCGAGCTGAACGGCCTCATCACCTGCGGCGACATCGGCTACCTGGACGCGGACGGCTTCCTGTACCTCAACGATCGCCGCTCCGACATGGTGATCAGCGGCGGCGTGAACATCTACCCGGCCGAGATCGAGGCGTGTCTGCTGAGGCTCGACGGAGTCCGCGATTGCGCCGTGTTCGGCGTACCCGACGACGAGTTCGGCGAGGCTCTGGCGGCCCACGTCGAGCTGGCCGACGGCGCCAGCCTCGGCGCCGAGGACGTCAGGGCGCACGTCCGCGGGCACCTGGCCGGCTACAAGACGCCCCGGGTCGTCCGCTTCGAGGAGAAGCTGCCCCGGGAGGATTCGGGCAAGATCTTCAAGCGGCGACTGCGCGACCCCTACTGGGCGGGGCGGGAGAGGGCGATATGAGCGCGACGGGGGTCCCGCGGAGGATCGCCCTGGACGACGGTATCGAGCTGAGCGTCCGCGACGAGGGCGAGGGCCCGCCGGTCGTGCTGTGCCACGGGTTCCCCGAGCTGGCCTTCTCCTGGCGCCACCAGATCCCCGCGTTGACCGCAGCCGGATACCGCGTCCTGGCTCCCGACATGCGGGGCTACGGCGAGAGCTCGGCGCCGCCGGGGGTCGAGGACTACGACATCGTCTCGCTGTGCGGCGACATGCGCGGCCTGCTCGACGCCGTCGGCGAGCAGCAGGCGATCTTCGTCGGGCACGACTGGGGCTCGAACGTCGCCTGGCAGATGGCCGCGATCCACCCCGAGCGTGTGCGCGCGGTCGCGGGGCTCAGCGTCCCGTTCGTCCCGCGCGCCCCAGCCGCGCCGATCCCGATCATGCGCCGCCACCTGGGCGAGGACTTCTACATCGTCTGGTTCCAGCAGCCCGGCGTCGCCGACGAGGCGCTCGCACGCGACGTGCGCAGGACGCTGACCACCTCCCGCCAATGGACCGCCCGGTGGGCCGACGAGGAGGGCGCGAACCCACGCCGGCCCGACTGGATCAGCGAGGCGGAGCTGCAGGTCTACATCGACGCGTTCCAGCGGACGGGCTTCACGGGTGGGCTGAACTGGTACCGGAACATCGACCGCAACTGGGAGCTCACCGCCCCCTACGCGCAGCGCCGGGTCGAGCAGCCGGCGATGTTCCTGACGGGGGAGCTCGACCTCGTCCGCAGCTTCATGCCCGCCGAGGCGATGAACGGCTGGGTCTCCGACCTACGCCGCCACGACGTAGTGCCGGAAGCCGGTCACTGGGTTCAGCAGCAGGCACCCGGCGCGGTCAACTCCGCCCTGCTGGAGTTCCTTTCCGGCCTCTGAGCAGGGAGAACCGGGCAGCCGTCCGCGAGATCCGCCCGGCCTGCCCGGACGGTGACGGGCAGAATGACCCGCCTCCCCCGTTTGGGGGTCGGGGGGCGGGACTTTAGTCCGCGGCGCGAGACGCCGATCAGACGCCCGAGATGGCCGTTCAGCCACGAAAGCCCGCCTCTCGCGCGAAGCCCGCGAGGGGCGCGAGGCGTCCCAAATCGCAGGCCGCGCCGCCTGAGCAGCCCGATCAGGACGCCGAGCGCCGGCGCCTGGGCGAGGCGCTGCTGGCGCGTGCCGATGAGGTTCGAGCCGAGACGGTCAGGCGCACCCGCGACGGCGGCGAACGGGTCGAGGCGCACGTGCAGCAGAGCTTCGAGCAGGTGTCCATCAACTCCACCACCGCCGTGGCTCGCTGGATCGCCGGCGAGGGCCTCGAGGTCACCAACGACTCCGCCCGGGAGACCTCCCGCGTCTTCGGCGAGATGGCAGCCCACCGGGCCGCGTCGCTGAAGGAGGTCACGATCCGCACCTTCTGGTGGCGCAACGTGATGGCCGACGTCCTGCGTGACTGCGCGGCGAAATTGAAGGTCGACCCGGGCGCCCTCGCCGAGGCGCTGACGATGCTGCAGCTGAGCGTCGAGTTCAGCCTGCTGCGGATCTGCGACTGCTTCGAGTTCGAGCGCCGGCGGACCGACGACGAGCTCGCCCGCCGCGAAGAGGAGCTGGCCTTCATGGCCACCCACGACCCCCTGACGGGGCTTCCGAACCGCACCCTGATCGTCGATCGGGTCGAGCAGATGCTCGCCAGGGCCGCGCGCAGCCACTGCTCGGTCGCAGCGCTGTTCATCGACCTGGACAACTTCAAGAGCATCAACGACACGCTCGGCCACAGCGTCGGGGACGAACTGCTCCAGGCGGTCGCCGCGCGGCTGAAGGTCGTCGTGCGAGAGGTCGACGCGCTCGGCCGCCTCGGCGGCGACGAGTTCGTCGTGCTGATCGAGGACATCTCGCTCGCGGCGGCGCCCGAGCTCGTCGCGGAGCGCCTGCTCGAGGCGCTCAAGCAGCCGTTCAAGCTCGGCCCCGGCGGCGAGACGACCCTGACGGTCGGGGCGAGCATCGGCATCGCCGCCGGCGAGCGCGCCTCAGCCGGCATCCTGCTGCGCGATGCCGACATCGCGATGTACCGGGCGAAGTGGGACGGACGAAACCGGTACGCCGTCTATGAGACGGGCATGCAGGACAACGTCCAGGACCGGGTCGAACTCGAGATGGATCTCCGCACGGCGCTCGAGCTGGAGCAGTTCTTCCTCGCCTACCAGCCCACGCTGGACCTCGACGACATGCGCCCGACGGGTGTCGAGGCGCTGATCCGCTGGCGCCACCCTGAGCGGGGGATCGTCCAGCCCGACGACTTCATCCCGCTGCTCGAGGAGAGCGGCCTGATCACAGAGGTGGGACGCTGGGTGCTGATGGAGAGCACCAGGCAGGCTGCCGCCTGGCTGGCCGAAGGGCACGAGATCGCAATCGCCGTGAACGTCTCCGGCCGCCAGCTCGACAGCGACGACCTGATCGAGGACATCCGAGACGCGTTGACCGCCAACGAGCTTCCAGCTTCGTCGCTGACCATCGAGATCACCGAGACCACCCTGATGCGAGATGTCGAGAGCACCGCCCGGCGACTGACCGCGATCAAGGCGCTCGGGGTGCGGATCGCGATCGACGACTTCGGCACCGGCTACTCCTCGCTCGCCCATCTCCAGCGCTTCCCCGTCGACGCGCTGAAGATCGACCGCTCGTTCATCTCCGGCCTGTCCCGAAACAGGGAGGGCGAGACGCTGATCCACACCCTCGTCCAGCTCGGCAAGGCCCTCTCGATCCAGACCTTCGCCGAGGGCATCGAGCACCAGGAGGAGCTCTCGCTGCTGCGCGAGCAGAACTGCGACAACGGCCAGGGCTTCCTTTTCGCCCGCCCCCTCGAGCCGGGCGACGCGGCCGACTTCTTCGCCCGCTGGTCGCTGAGCAATCCGGCCTAGCGCGACGGGCTGAGCGCCGGGGGCCGGCGCGGCGATGGACCGCCTGGCATTGGATGGCCGGCCCTCGGGCCGCTCCCGGCCTCCGGCCTATGCCCCGGCCCCGGGAATTCCGCGGCCCGGGCGGGCAGGCCGGCGTGGAGTGCAGATCGGGGGACCAGGCGAGCTGCATCGCGGGAAGGACCTCCCGGCCTTGACTTAGTGATTAGTAACTGCTAAGTTCGTGCCTCTTCCCCCGAAAGGAGCGGCGATGAACAGCAGGAGCAGCAACGGATGGACCCTCGCGATCGTCTCGGTCGCGCTCTTCATGGTCGTGCTGGACAACCTCGTCGTGAGCGTCGCGCTGCCCACCATCCACCGCGACCTGGGTGCCTCGATCCAGTCGCTGGAGTGGACTGTCAACGCCTACGTGCTCTCCTATGCCGTGCTGCTGCTGACCGGCGCGGCGCTGGGCGACCGATTCGGGCGCAGGCGGATGTTCCTGATCGGTCTGAGCCTGTTCACAACAGCGTCCGCCGCGGCGGCGCTGGCGCCGAGCACGGGAGCGCTGGTGGCGGCCCGGGCGATCCAGGGCGTCGGGGCGGCGATCGTCACCCCGCTGACGCTCACGCTGCTGGCGGAAGCCTTCCCCGGCGAGCGCCGCGGGATGGCGATAGGCGTCTGGTCGGGAGTCAGCGGCGTGGCGGTGGCGCTCGGCCCGCTGGTCGGCGGCGCCGTCGTGCAGAGCATCTCCTGGCACTGGATCTTCTGGATCAACGTCCCGATCGGCCTGTGCCTGCTGATCCCGGCGGCGCGGGTGCTGGGCGAGAGCCGCGGTCCGTACGGGCATCTCGACCTCCCGGGCCTGGCGCTCGGCTCGGTTGGGGCCTTCGGCATCGTGTTCGGGCTGATCCGGGCCCAGTCGATCGGCTGGGGCAGCGCCACGGTGCTCGCATGCCTGGCCGCCGGCGCGGCCCTGCTGGGCGGCTTCGTGGCATGGGAGCGGCGGGCGGCCGAGCCGATGCTCCCGATGGCGTTCTTCGCAAGACGCTCCTTCGCGGTCACCAATGTCGCCTCGCTGAGCATGTACTTCGGGATGTTCGGTTCGATCTTCTTCCTCTCCCAGTTCATGCAGAACGTGTTGGGCAACTCCCCCCTTCAGGCCGGCCTGAAGCTGCTGGTCTGGACAGGCGCGACTATGGTCGTCGCGCCCTTCGCGGGGATATTCTCCGAGCGGATCGGCAGCCGACCCTTCATGGTCGCCGGTCTCGCCCTGCAGGCCGGCGCCCTGGCCTGGCTCGCCGACACAGCCTCCACGCACATGCACTACTCCCAGATGATCATCCCCTTCGTGATGGCCGGCGCGGGGATGGCGCTGGTGTTCGCGCCGTCGGCGAACGCGGTGCTCTCCTCGGTCAGCCCCCAGCAGGCCGGCCAGGCATCGGGCGCCAACAACGCGATCCGCGAGGTCGGAGGCGTGCTGGGCGTGGCCGTGCTGGCCTCGGTGTTCACCGGCTCGGGCGGGTACGGGAGCGCGCAGGCGTTCATGGCCGGACTGACACCGGCGCTGTGGGTCGGCGTCGCGGTGCTCTCCGCCGGGGCGCTGGTCGTGCTGGCTCTGCCCTTCTCGCCGCCCCGCAGGGTCGAGGGCACGGAGGGCGCAGCGAGGATCGGCACGCCCGCGCTCGCGGGGGAGGCGCGATGACGCGCCCGCCGCAGCCCGCGCAGGACGCCGGCGGCGGATTGGGCTCGCGGCGGCGCGTTCCCGCCGCCGAGCGCCGCGACGAACTCGTCGAGGCGGCCGTCGGCGAGTTCGCCCGCGGCGGGCTGCACGGCACCGCCGTGGGGCAGATCGCGCGGCGCGTCGGTGTGGCGCAGCCGTACGTGTTCAGCCTCTTCCCGACCAAGCGCGACCTCTTCCTGGCAGCGGTCGAAAGGGGCTTCGACCGCGTCGCGGCGACCTTCGAGCGGGCCGCCGCCGCCTACGAGCGCGGCGAGGGACCGGAGGGGTGTGAGGACGCGTTGGAGGCGATGGGCCGCGCGTACAAGCAGCTGCTGCTGGACGACCGCGACTGCCTGATGCTCCAGCACCAGTCCTATGCCGCCTGCGAGGACGAGGTGGTCCGCGCCGCCGTCCGGCATCGCTACGCCGAGCTGGTCGACCTGGCGCGGCAGCTCTCGGGAGCCGAGGAGGAGCGCCTGGACGAGTTCTTCCGAACGGGCATGGCGCTGAACGTCGCCGCGGCACTGGGGGTCGAGGACCTCGCTGCCAGCTGCGACTGGGTGCGGTGGGAGCTGGCCGGCAGCCGGCCCGCGGCGGCAGCGGGATGACCTCTTCCTGGCGTGAGCGCAAGCGCGACGTGGAGGTCCTCGGCCGGCGCATGGCCTACGTCGAGGAGGGGGCCGGCTCGCCGATCGTGCTGCTGCACGGCAACCCGACGTCCTCCTTCCTGTGGCGCTCGGTGATCCCCCCGCTCGCGGAGCGCGGTCGCTGCATCGCGCCGGACCTGATCGGGATGGGAGACTCGCAGAAGCTCGGTCCCGAGGAGGAGGACCGGTACACGTTCGTGAGCCACCGGCGCCACCTCGACGCTCTGCTGGATGCGATCGGGGTGAGCTCCGACGTCACGCTCGTCCTGCACGACTGGGGCAGCGCCCTCGGCTTCGACTGGGCCCGGCGGCACCCAGGCGCGGTACGGGGGATCGCCTACATGGAGGCGCTGGTCAGGCCCCTGTCGGGGTGGGAGGAGTGGCCCGAGGCCGCCCGGGGCATCTTCCAGGGACTTCGCTCACCGGCCGGCGAGGAGATGATCCTGGAGAAGAACCTGTTCGTGGAGGCGATCCTGCCGGCGTCGGTGCTGCGCACGCTCTCCGAGGAGGAGATGCAGGAGTACAGGCGCCCGTTCGAAGCGGCCGGGGAGGACCGCCTGCCGACGCTGCGCTGGCCCCGCCAGATCCCGATCGGCGGCGAGCCCTCAGACGTCGTCGGGATCTGCGCCGACTACGCCGCCTGGCTGTCCGCGGCGCAGGGGATCCCCAAGCTGTTCGTGGACGCCGACCCGGGCTCGATCCTGATCGGGGCGCAGCGCGACTTCTGCCGCGGCTGGCCGGATCAGGCCGAGGTCCGCGTCCCCGGGCTGCACTTCATCCAGGAGGACTCCGGCCAGGAGATCGGCCGGGCGATCGCGTCGTGGATGGACGGCCTGCCGGGCTGAGCGGCGATATCGCGAGCGCCTGAAGGCCATGCCCACCTGCTGCCGGGTTCGTGGGATCACGCAGCCGACTGCGGCTTTTCCCCCTGTGCGCAGGAAGATGCGGGGCGTAGCTTGGGCCCATGGCTGACAGCCCTCAGCAGAGCGGTAACGGCGATTCGCCGGCCCTTCCCCGACACGGCGCGAGCGCACCTGCTCGCGTGGTGATCTGCGGCGGTGGCGTCGCCGCCGTCGAGGCGCTACTGGCCATCCTTGAGCTGCTGGCGATCCACCCCCACGTCGTCCTCGTCGCGCCCAATCGACGCTTCAGCTACGTCCCGATGGCCGTCGCCGAGCCCTTCGGCCTGGCCGAGACCAGGCTCTTCGACCTGGCGTCGATCGCCGCCGACCTCGGCGCCGAGCTGCACGAGGCCGCGCTCGAGCGGGTGGAGGGCACGGATCGGCGCGTCGTCTTGACTGACGGAAGCAGCCTCGAATACGACGCGGCGATCATCGCGGTCGGCGCCCGGCGCCGCGAGTGGCTGCAGGGCGCCGGCACGTTCGGCGGGCCCGAGGACGTGGAGGCCTTCGCGGGCCTGCTCGAGCGATTGGAGCGAGGGCAGACCAGCACGGTGGCCTTTGCGGCCCCGCCCGGAGCCTGCTGGACGCTCCCCCTCTACGAGCTCGCCCTGCTGACCTCTGCTCGCGCTGCCGAACGTGGCATCAGCGACATCGAGCTCTCCGTCGTGACACCCGAGCACGACCCGCTGGCAGTGTTCGGCGAGGCTGCTGCCGGCATGGTCCGCAGCCAGCTCGCCGACCGCGGGATCCGGCTGCATGCGGGAGCCGCAGCGGAGCGCTTCGAGCACGGTCAGCTGCGCCTTGCGGATGGAACGACCCACGGGGTCGAGGAGGTCGTCGCGCTGCCCCGACTGGAAGGGCCGGGGCTGGCGGGGCTGCCCGCCGACGTGGAGGGCTTCATCCCGGTCGACGAGCAATGCCGGGTCCCCGGGCTGCGCGAGGTCTACGCGGCGGGCGACGCGACCGCCTGCCCCTACAAGCAGGGGGGTATCGCGACCCAGCAGGCCGACGTCGCTGCGCAGTGCATCGCCGCGACCTTCGGCGCGCCGGTCAGACGGCCCGTCTTCAGGCCGATGCTCCGGGCGATGCTGCTGACGGGGCTCGCGCCGATGTACATGCGCACCGACGCTGCGGAGACGAACGGAGAGATCGCCGCCAACGCGCTGTGGTGGCCGCCGACGAAGATCGCAGGCCGCTACCTGGGGCCCTACCTGGCGTTCGCCAGCACGCTCGACAAACACGGCCCGCTGCAGGATCGAGCCGCCTACACCGACGACAGCGACGCGGCGGCCAACTCGCACCGCGAAGCACGGGAGCTGGCGCTGGTGCTCGCCGAGGCGGACGCCCGCGGCGGTGACTTCCGCTCGGCCCTCGGATGGCTCGATGCGATCGAGCGGCTCGACGGGGTGCTGCCAACCGGGTACCTCGACAGGCGCGAGGGTTGGCGCGAGGGCGCCGGCCAGCAGCGCGACTGATCTCCTCGGCGCCGGGCTCCTTCACACCCTGGTCTCAACGGGTTGAGGATAATCGTGCCAGAATCCCCGGGCGCCGGTAGAGTGTCCGGGGCGACTGTGGCCAACTGTGGGGCAACTGTGCGGAGTCGCGGGGCGATCTGCGCTCAAGGAATGGCGAATTGTCTGCACCTGTCGTGACGTCGATCTCGATGCGACTGGCCCAGCCCGGGAGCTCGGCGGCGGCATGAGGGCCGTGGCCGCGACCGGCGCCCGCCACCGTCGGGCGCCCTGGAGCGCCGGCGTGCGCTCGATCCCGATCGGCATCTCCCGGGCACGGCGAGTCGCGATCGCGGTGCTCGCGCTGCTGGCCCTCTCGATGGTCGCGAGCCCGGTCGCCTCAGCCGCGCCGGAAGGCATCCACAAGATCCAGCACGTGGTGATGGTGATGCAGGAGAACCGGTCGTTCGACTCGTACTACGGCACCTACCCGGGAGCCAACGGGATCCCGGCCGGTGTCTGCGTCCCGGACCCGGAAAACAAAGGCTGCGTCGCTCCCTTTCACGACCCGGAAGCCAACAACGTCGGCGGCCCGCACGGCGCTCGGGCCGCCCGCCTGGACATCGACGGCGGCAAGATGGATGGCTTCGTCAACGCGCTTGGCAGCGCGAAAAACTCCTGCAAAGGGGGCAACGAACCCGAATGCTCGTGTGAAACCAAAGCGCGATGCCAGGACGTCATGGGCTACCACGACGCGCGCGAGATCGCCAACTACTGGAGCTACGCGAAGAACTACGTGCTGCAGGACAACATGTTCGAGTCGGTCGCGTCCTGGAGCCTGCCCGCGCATCTGGCGCTCGTCTCGGGATGGTCTGCCGCCTGCCCGACCGGCGATCCAAATCCGCTGCATTGCGAAAGCTCGCTCGAACCGCCCAAACCATCGTCCAAGATGCAGCGCCCGTGGACTGACGTCACCTGGCAGCTGCACAAAGCCGGGGTCAGCTGGGGCTACTACGTCTTCGAAGGAACCGAGCCCGACTGCCTCTCCGACGAAGCCATCTCCTGCGAAAAGGTCAGCCAGACCCCCGAGTCCCCCAGCATCTGGAACACGCTCCCCGAATTCAACGACGTCGGGACCGACGGCCAGCTCGGGAACATCCAGTCGCTGTCGAACTTCTACTCGGCGGTGAAGAACGAAGCCTCCTGCGGCCTGCCCAACGTCTCCTGGGTCGTGCCCAACGGGAAGGTCTCCGAGCATCCGCCGGCCTCGGTCGCGGCCGGCCAGACATACGTGACGACGCTCATCAACTCGATCATGCGCAGCCCCTGCTGGTCCAGCACGGCCGTGTTCGTCTCCTGGGACGACTGGGGAGGGTTCTACGACCACGTGGCGCCGCCCGCGGTGGACGAAAACGGCTACGGGCTGCGGGTGCCGGGAATGGTGATAAGCCCCTACGCGCGTGCCGGGTTCATCGATCACCAGACGCTCAGTCACGACGCCTACCTGAAGTTCATCCAGGACGACTTCCTCGCTGGAGCGCGGCTCAACCCCGCCACCGACGGCCGACCGGACAGCCGCCCCGACGTCCGCGAAGAAGCCTCGGCATTGGGCACCCTCGCAGGCGACTTCAACTTCAGCCAGCAGCCGCGACCGCCGCTTCTGCTCTCCCCCCACCCCGAACCAGGCCCCGCGTCGGCCGCTCCCGGCGCCCAGCAGCCGCCCGCCCTGGAAACGGCCCCGGCCACGTCGATCGCGGGCTCGAGCGCGACCCTCAACGCGACCGTCAACCCCGACGGCGCCAACGTGACCGAATGCCATTTCGAATATGGCCCGACGAACACCTACGGGACGAGCGTCCCCTGCGCCACCCTCCCCGGGTCGGGCAAGACGCCGGTCGCGGTCTCGGCGAGCATCGGCAAACTCACCCCCAACTCCACCTACCACTTCAGGGTCCTCGCCACGAACGCGGGAGGGACGAACTACGGCCCGGACATGACCTTCACGACGGTCCTTGCAAGCGGCCCCACCGTCCAGACGACTCCCGCCTCGTCGATCACGCAGACCACCGCCACGCTGAACGCCACCGTCAACCCCAACGGTGCCACCGTGACCGACTGCCACTTCGAATACGGCCCGACGAACACCTACGGGACGAGCGTCCCCTGCGCCACGCCTGCCCGGGTCGGGCAACAGCCCCGTCGCGGTCTCGGCGGCGATCGGGAAACTCACCCCCAACTCCACCTACCACTACCGGATCGTCGCCACCAACGCCGGCGGCACGAGCGCAGACGCCGACAAGACGCTCACGACCCTGCCCGAACGACCAGGCGTCGAAACGGGTGCGGCGAGCTCCGTCACGCAGACGACCGCCACATTGAACGCGACCGTGAACCCGAACGGCGGCGAAGTGAGCGACTGCCACTTCGAATACGGCCCGACCAAGACGTACGGAACCAGCGTCCCGTGTTCCGCGCTCCCCGGCTCGGGCAACACCCCCGTCGCGGTCTCGGCGGCGATCGGGAAACTCACCCCGAACTCGACCTACCACTACAGGATCGTCGCCACCAACGCCGGCGGCACGAGCGCAGACGCCGACAAGACCTTCATGACGGTCCTCATGCCCGCGCCCACCGTTCAGACGACGGCGGCCTCGGCGATCACGCAGACCGCGGCGACGCTGAACGCCACCGTCAACCCCAACGGTGCCACCGTGACCGACTGCCACTTCGAATACGGCCCGACGAACACCTACGGGACCAGCGTGCCCGTGCTCCGCGCTGCCCGGCTCGGGCAACAGCCCCGTCGCGGTCTCGGCGGCGATCGGGAAACTCACCCCGAACTCCACCTACCACTACCGGATCGTCGCCACCAACGCCGGCGGCACGAGCGCAGACGCCGACAAGACGCTCACGACCCTGCCCGAACGACCAGGCGTCGAAACGGGTGCGGCGAGCTCCGTCGCCCAGACGACCGCCACATTGAACGCGACCGTGAACCCGAACGGCGGCGAAGTGAGCGACTGCCACTTCGAATACGGCCCGACCAACACCTACGGGACGAGCGTCCCCTGCGCGAGCCTGCCCGGGTCGGGCAACAGCCCCGTCGCGGTCTCGGCGGCGATCGGGAAACTCACCCCCAACTCGACCTACCACTACCGGATCGTCGCCACCAACGCGGGCGGCACGAGCGCAGACACCGACAAGACCGTTACGACGCTCCCCGAAGCGCCCACGGTCAAGACGACGACCGCCTCGGGGATCGCACAGACCGCGGCCACCCTGAACGCGACCGTGAACCCGAACGGCGGCGAAGTGAGCGACTGCCACTTCGAATACGGCCCGACCAACACCTACGGGACGAGCGTGCCCTGCGCGAGCCTGCCCGGGTCGGGCAACAGCCCCGTCGGCGTCTCGGTCGCGATCGGGAAACTCAACCCCAACTCGACCTACCACTACCGGATCGCCGCCACCAACGCGGGCGGCACGAGCTCCGGCGCCGACGGGTCCTTCAAGACCCTGCCTGAACCGCCGGGCGCCGAAACGGAAGCGGCGAGCGCGATCGCACAGACGACCGCCACCTTGAACGCCGCCGTCGACCCCAACGGCGGCGAGGTGAGCGACTGCCACTTCGAATACGGCCCGACCGACACCTACGGAACCAGCGTCCCGTGCTCTGCGCTCCCCGGCTCGGGTACGAGCCCCGTCGCGGTCCACGCCAGTGCCGACAAGCTCACGGCGAACGCCAGCTTCCACTTCCGGATCGTCGCGACCAACGCCGGGGGGACGAGCTACGGCGCCGACCGGACGCTCCAGACCCTGCCGAACCCCCCGACCGTGGAAACCCGCGCGGCCACGAGCGTCACGACGAGGACGGCGAAGCTCCAGGCGTGGATCAACCCCAACGGCGGCGAAGTCACCGACTGCCACTTCGAATACGGCAACTCCGACCTGTTCGGGGCCAACATGGCCTGTGCCGCGCTTCCCGGCTCGGGAAACTCGACGGTGGCCGTCTCCGCGAGCATCAGCAGCCTGACGCCGAACTTCACCTACCACTACCGGATCGTCGCCACCAACGCCGGCGGCACCAGCTACGGGCAGGAACTCACGTTCACGACGCTCGCGAAGGCCGGCGCCACGAAAACCGCCGGCCTGCCCTCGCTCCTCGGCGCCGCCGGCACAGGTGTGGGCCCCCTCGTCGAATAGCGCCGGACGACCGCCTCGGTTGCCCAAGGGCGCACCAGCCCGCAGGGCAGGGTGCAAGGGCGGGCTCGCCCACCCTTTGCAAATCCCCATGCCAGTCGGCACGATAGGGGGAGATGAGCTCGGGGAAGAGAGGCTCCGAGGGGCCAGGCCTCTCGGTGGGGCAGCTGCGGCGACACATCGCGCTGGAGAGTGAGGCCGTCTATCGCGTGCTAGAGCTCGGCCCTGCGACGATCATGGTCGAGGTGATCCGCGCCCCCGGTCTGAGCGCGGGACTGCGTTTCGACTTCACCAGGGAGGCCGTGCTCGCCATGGAGCTCGTCGGCGAGGACGAGATACCGGTCAGCTGATAGGTCCTGGCTCGCCGATGCGACTGCGGCTCCCGTAGGCTTCGCCGATGGGACACCCGCCGGTCGACCTCCAGGCGTGATCCGGGCCGATGCACCCCTACCACGGCTGGCCGTTCCTGACCTCGCCCCAACACCCCGACCTCTCCGCGCTGGGGGCCGTGGTGATCCACGGGGGCATCGCTCTGCTCGTCGTCCTTCCGCTGGTGCTACGCACCCGCCGGCGGGTGACGATCGCAGCGCTCGCGTTCCTCGGCGGTCCGGCGCTCGACCTCGATCACGTCGTGGCGGCAGGAAGCTTCCGCGCGCAGGCGCTCGAGAGCCTGGGTCACCGCCCCTTCGTCCACAGCCTCCTGTTCGCCGCGGCGCTCACCGTTGCGGTCCTCGCCGCCACGCGCCGCCGGCCCCTCGCGTGGGCCGTGTTCGCCGTCACCGTGTCCCACGTGCTGTTCGACGCCGCGGGAGGGGGCGAGTACTGGCTGTATCCGCTGCGTCATCCCGACTCGCTGCCCTGGCTGGCCTTCCCGATCGGGTTCCTTGCGCTGCTCGGAGTCAGCGTCTTCGTGGCGCGGACGATGCCGTCACCGACGCGCCCGGCGCCGGTCGACTCGCGAGGGACCTCGACGCGGGTCCTGCCCACCGGCTGAGCCGCGCGGGCCGGAGCGGCGGTGCGGGCTCACCCCGAGTAGACCCGGACCCAATCGACGAGCATCGTCGCCGGGAACGGCGTCGACGCGCCGGGCTCGCCCGGCCAGTCCCCGCCGACGGCCAGGTTCAGGATCAGGAAGAACGGCTTGTTGAAGACCCAGCGCTGACCCGGGGACAGCTGCGCGGCGGTGCGTGTGGCATAGGGCACGCCGTCGAAGGTGAACGTGATCGCGCTGGGACTCCAGCTGGCGCCATAGACGTGAAAGCCGGCGGCAAGCGACGTGCCCGAGCGGTGGGGAGTGGTGAGGCCGTAGCCCCGCGCCGTGCCGCGTTCCGGGCCGTGGAGGCTGCCGTAGAGCGTGAAGGGGTCGTTCCCGAGCGACTCCATCATGTCGATCTCACCCGAGGCGGGCCAGCCGACGGTTTCGATGTTTTCCCCCACCGCCCAGAACGCGGGCCAGAGCCCCCGTCCGCCGGGAAGCTTGATGCTTGCTTCGATCCGGCCGAACGTGGTCGAGAAGACGCCCTCGGTCTTCAGGCGCGCCGATGTGTAGCCGCGCCGTTCGGCCCCTTCGCCGAAGCGCTCGCGCCGCGCGACGATCGCCAGGTGCCCGTGACCGTCCAGCGCGGAGTTGCCGCGCCTCGACGTGTAGTACTCGAGCTCCCCGTTGCCCCAGCCGCCGCCGCCGACGTCGAAGGTCCACCTCGAGGGGTCCGGAGGCGCGCCGGCCGGTCCGTTGAACTCGTCAGACCAGATCAACCGCCCACCTCCCGCCCCCGCTCCGCGAGCCGGGTGCCGTCCGGGGTGGCCGCGTGCATCGGCTACGCCGGGAACAAGCGCGAGCAGGCCGGTCAGGACCGCGCAGGTGAGGAGTCGGATGGGCATTGCGACCAGTTCGTCGGACCTCGGGCGGCCCTTCAGCGCCACCGTCACGATTAGACGCCTGTTTCAGGTGCTCAACAGGCCAGTAAAGCGATCGATGCGCCCCCGCCGGGGTCCTCACGAGCAGACCTCGTCGTAGATCCTCTCCAGCTCGATCGTCTGAGCGGCGAGGTCGAACTTCTCCACGACGCTCCGGCGCGCGCATGCGCTCAGTCGTATCCAGGCGTCGTCGTCCTCCAGCAGAATGGCGATGCGGGCCGCCAGGGCCGGCACGTTCCGCTCGGGCACCAGGTATCCCGACGTCCCGTCCAGCACCGCCTCCGGGATCCCCGCGTGCCGAGAGGCCACCACCGGCAGGCCGCTGGCGAGGGCCTCGAGCAGTGCGATTGGCAGCCCCTCCGTGTCGCCCGAGCCGCTGGTCACGCTGGGTACGGCGAGCACACGCGCGCGTCTCATCCATGCCCTGACGACGTCGGGCTCGCAGGGTCCGAAGATCCGGTGCGAGCGAAGGACGCTCGCCGCGCGGCGCCTCAGCTGCTCCCCCAGCGGGCCGCTGCCGATCAGCACCAGCTCCGCGTGCGGCAGGCGCCGCTGCACCTCGGCCATCGCGTCAATCAGGAACTCGAATCCCTTCTTCTCGACGAATCGCCCGACGGCGAGCACGAGCGGCTCCCGCTGCGCGAGCGGAGCCGCCGCGAACTGGGCGAGGTCGACGCCGATGTAGTGGGTCCGGACGAGATCCTCGGGGAAGCCCAGGCCGATCAGCCGGAGCCGGATGTGCTCGGACACCGCCAGAACGCGCGCGGCGCGCCGTGCGAGCGCGGGCCTGCGGCGTCCGTACAGCCACATCGCGGGGCCCTGTCTCAGACTCACCTCCTGGGTGGCGTCATAGCCGTGGAAGGTGACGACGAGCGGTGTCCCCAACCTGCGCCCCAGCGCAAGCGCGCTGACCGCGTCGGGGCCGAAGTGAGCATGTATGAGCGCCGGACGCAGGCCCGCGAGCGACGCGACCAGGTTCCGTGGCGGAGCGCCCAACAGTTGCGATGCCTCGCGCATCGCCCCCTTCCAGCCGCCCGTGCCGGCGACGGTCGCCTGGCGTCCCGCGAGATCCACTCCCGCGACCCGACGTCGCCCAACGAACACGGGCGTGTAGGTCCGCAGCGCATCGGCCTGGTTGAGGATGAACGTCTCGGAGAACGGCAGCAGACGATCCCGATAGATGAGCACCCGGGGCGCCCCGGCAGGGCGGGCATCAGTCACGGAAATCGAGCGGCCCGATTAACCGTCTGGCCAATGGTGTGAAAAACCCGCTCCGGTACCGTTCGGGGAAGTGGCCGCCAAGCTGGCGATATCGGTCGTGATCCCAGCCTACAACCGGGCCGGCATGCTGAGGCGGGCATTGCGCAGCGTGCTTGCGCAGCGACCCGCCCCGCCCGCTGAGGTGATCGTCGTCGACGACGGCTCGGACGACGACACCGCTGCCGTCGCGGAGCGACTCGGCGCGCGCGTGATCCGTCATCCCGACAATCGCGGCCTGTCCGCCGCCCGCAACACCGGGCTCGCCGCGGCGAGCCAGCCGTGGGTCGCCCTGCTCGACTCCGACGACGAGTGGCTGGACCATCACCTTGCGAGACTCTGGAAGCTGCGAGGTGAGCATGTGCTGGTCGCCGCGTCGGCCCTGCGCCTCGCGCGGGACCCCAGCGGCGACCAGTTCCATGGCCCCGTCACCCGCGGACCGGTCATCCTGCGCTCGGCCGACCCGCTGATCTTCCCCGGCAACGTGATCCCGGTCAGCGCCGCGATGGTGAAGCGGGACGTCGCCCTCCGCGCCGGCGGCTTCATGTCCCGGAAAGGCGTCGTCGAGGACCTCGACCTGTGGCTTCGCGTCCTCGAGCATGGAACGGCCGTCTGCTCGCCGGAGGTCGGACTGATCTACCACCTGCACGACGGCCAGATGTCGCGGCAGCGGCGGACGATGCAGCTCGCCCACCTCGAGGCCGGCGAGGCGCACAGGGAGCGCACCGGCGGCTCGCGCGCACCGCTCCAGCGCTGGGAGGGCGCGGCCGCCTGGGAGAACCTGCGCACTGCGGTGCGAGGGGGCGAGCGAGCCGCTGCGGTTCGCTGGGCCTCCTACATCGCCTCGCACCCCCGCCGGGTGCAGGGGCTGATCGGGATCCTGGCCTTCCACTTCGCGAGCCGCCGTCGCGTCGCGTCGCGTCGCTCCGCGGCCGCGACAGCGGCGCGCCGCTGAGGAGCCCGCGAGGGCACGGCGGCGGCGAGGTCCCCGCACGCGGTCCACGATCAGGGCGCCCGCAGCGTGCGCCACACATGGGGAACCGCCAGCGACGCGGTGAGCACGTTGGCCATCAGCCAGGCTGCCGCGACGCCCTCGATGCCGTGCAAGCGGCCGAGCGGGATCGTGAAGCCGACCACGAGCAGGAACACGGCGGCCTGCATCGCCAGGATCCTCGAGGCCCGGCCCTCGACCCGGCAGATCGCGACGAACAGCGCGCCGATCATGCGGAACCCGCTCGCGCAGGCCAGCAGCCGGAGCACGGGGGCGCCCGCCTGCACGTAGCGTGGGCCGAACGGCAGCAGGATCAGGCCCGCGCCGGCGATCAGCAGCAGGATGCCCGCCGCCAGCGGATAACGCAGGCGCCGCACCACGTCCCGCACGAGGGATGGAAGCCGGGGACCGGACACCGCGCCCTCGACGGTCAGCGAGGAGGTGACGTTCAGGAACAGCAGGTCGAAGGCCGAGACGACGGTGAAGGGGATGTAGAAGTAGGCGTTGGCCGTCGTCCCCAGGATCGCGACGATCAGCACCGGCAGCATCGTGCTGGCCCCCTGCGCGAAGATCGACGCGAGGTAGTCCTGGGTGAGAAATCGCGCCAGCCCGTGCCAGCCGAATCGCTGCACGGGGGAGAGCTCCTGCGTGGGAATCGCCCGACGGGGCAGGACCCTGCGGAAGATGAGGTAGTTCACCGGCACCAGCAGCGCCACCATCGGGATCACCCAGGCGACGAACACCGCGTGGCCCGCGCCGAGCGCGAGCAGGATCGGGAGCGCCGCGATCTTCATGGCGCCGAAGGCCGCGTTCTCCAGGGGGACCCAGGGCGCCCTGCGCATCGCGGTGAGCACGGCGTCCTGGAGCGCGAACACGCCCCAGGAGGCGGCCGCCACCACATACAGGACGGCGATCGCCGGGTCGGCGCGCAGGAACCCGTAGCCGGCGGAGACCTCGGGAGCGACCAGCACGAACACCACGCCGAAGAGAGCTGTCATCGCGCCGGTGATGAGGTATGACCCGACCACCGCGCGGGCGGGGTCGAGCTTCACGATCGGGAGGAACCGGAGAATCGCCGTGGCGAGGTTCAGCTGGCAGATCGTCGAGAGCGTGATCATCGCCGCAACCAGCGCGCTGTCGCGCCCGACGGTGCTGGCGGGGAACAGGCGCGCCGCAGCGATCCAGAAGGCAAAGCCGAGCGCCGAGGTGAGCGCGACGTTCAGCATCAGGCTGTAGGCGCTTCGCCACAGGGGCTCCGAGGCGTTCGCCGCGATGCGCCCGCGTAGCGTGCCGATGCCGATCGACGGAGCGCTACTCACCAGGGGATGCCTGGCCGTCGAGGACGTCGTGCAGGCGCAGCCGCCGCGCCCAGGCGACGCTGCGCAGATAGAGCGCCGGGCCCATCAGGTAACCCCTGACCTGGAGCCCGAGCGTGTTCTGGCGGCGGTTGACCCGCAGCTGGCTGTTCAGCCGGCTGAGCTCGTGAGGCACGGGCCGGGACGCGCCGCCGAGCCCGATGGTCGACGCGGCGAAGCGCGCGAGCTGTGTCGACATCGCCCAGGCGAGGCGCCGGTCGCGCAGCAGCCACTTGGTCAGGATCGCCGTCAGCCCGACGCCGTAGCTGTAGATCTGGCGCTGCACCGCCGCCGCATCGGCGCGGTGATCGTGCCAGCAGACCGCCCGTGGCTGATAGGCCAGGCGGTGCCCGAGCGATGATCGCGTGGCTGAAGGACTCGATGTCCGCTCCCGCAAGCGCCCGGCTGCCGGCCCCCAGCGCCGGATCGAACCCTCCGATCTCCCTCAGCACCGACGGTCGGAAGGCCATGCTGTTCCCCGAGCCGAACACCCCGCCCCAGTAGGGGTAGAAGAGGCGGTCGTCCGCCCTGTGCTCGTCCCGGTCGAACAGCCGCGGCTCGAAGCCCTTGCCGAAGCCGCTCAGCTCCTCGAACCAGCGCTGGCTGGGAGTGTCGAGCCGGGCCGGCAGCACGAGCCCGGTGACGACGCCCACCCGCGCATCTCGCAGGAACGGCTCGACCATCCAGGCGAGCCACGATCGGATCCACGATCACGTCGTCGTCGGTGAAGACGAGCAGCTCGCCCGCCGCCTCCCGAACGCCGCGGTTGCGGGCCACCGAGCTGCCCGGCAGCGGCTCGGCGACGTAGCGGCATCGCGGGTCCTCTCGCGGCGAGCGCTTCGACGATCGACCGCGTCCGGCCGTCCTCGGGGCGGTTGTCGACGATGACGATCTCGAACCCCGGATAGCGCAGCGCGCGCAGGCTCTCGACGCAGGTCCGACCCGCTCCGGCCGCCGCGCGGTCGGCACGATCACGCTCACGAACGGCCGATCGTCGCGATCCGCCTCGGCGCCGGGACAGGGCACGGGGCGAAGGCCCCGCGCCAGAGCAGCCGTCGGGTCAGGGCCTCGCCGGGTCTATGCAGCCGTGGCTCGCCGCATGGCTCTCCAGCGCGCTCACGCGCCTGGTCCATACGGCCTCCGCCTGGGCCGCCGCGGTGACCCGCCCGCCGGGCGCGGGCATCTCGATCATCGCCAGCGGGTCGCCGTGGATGCGCGCCAGCGCGTGAAGGCTCCCGTATAGGGGCGGCCGTCGGCGCTGCGCGCCCAGATCGATCTCGGCCAGGGGCCCGTCGAGGTCGATCGCTCCGACGGCGGCGGCGCCCGTCGCTCGGGCTCCTCGCGACGCCGGCGGCCCTGCGATCGCGCGCGCACGCCGTGCGCTGAGCAGGTACGCGAGCGGGCCGGCCAGCATGCCGAGGTGCTCGAGGCAGGACGAGGCTGCGAGGGTAGTCGGCGCCCCGCGATGCGTTCTTGCGCGAGCGCGGAGTCGAGCGTGTAGCTGCATCGCCGTCGGGGGCGCTGCGGAGGATCGGCAGCCGCGGCCCGGCGAGCAGCTGCTTGGTGAGCATCGCCGTCAGCCCGACGCCGTAGCTGAACACCCGTCGTCGCAGGCCTCGCGCGTCCGTCGGATGCTCGTGCGAGACGACGGCGGCCGGCTCGTAGACGATCTTCTCCCCGGCGAGCAGCAGCCTGACGTACATGTCCAGGTCCTCGCCTCCGGCGGCTGGCGTGCCGGCGCCGAGCTTGACGTCGAAGCCGCCCAGTCGCAGCGCAACCGACCGCGCAGCGCGGTGTTCGCACCGGACCCGAACATCCCGGCCGCGTAAGGGAAGAGGGGGTCGCCGGCGGCGCTGGAGAGCTGGAAGCAGCGGCGCTCGAGGCCCTTGCCGAAACCGGCGAACTGCTCGAACAGGGCCTGCGCGGGCGTGTCGAGGGACAGCGGCAGGAGCAGCCCCGTCACGCAGCTCGACGCCGGGCTTGAAGGCGCCGGCGATCGCCCGCAGCCAGCCGCGGTCGACGACGATGTCGTCGTCGGTGAACGCGACGATCTCGCCGCGTCGCCAGGGCGAGGCCGGTGTTACGCGCATAGGCCAGTCCCGCGCGCGTCTCGGGCACATATCGCACGCGGGCATCGCCGCCGAACCGGCCCACCGAGCGCCGCGCTCTACGTCGCGATCCGTCGGGGCGGTTGTCGACGACGATCACCTCGAGGTGCTCGTAGTCGCACGCGAGCAGCGACTCGACGCAGCGCACGGACCAGCGCGCCGTTCGCGCAGGTCGAGACCACGACGCTGATCGGCGGAGTCCGCTGTGCGCGGAGGACCGCCTCGGAGCTTGCCGATCGAGCCGCCGGCCAGCCCGAGATCGCTGCGGCGACCCGTCGGGCCGAGAATGCAGCCGCGATGCGTCGACCGACGAGGGTCAACGATCGCCACCGGGCGACCGTCGCGTCGGACCAGGAGCATCACCCACCCGTACGGTCGCCCGTCGGGGCGGGAGGCGCTCAGAGGCTCGATCGGCTGCTCGACGTCGATCACCCTGACCGCCGTCGAGGCCGGGCAGCGGGAGGGCCCCGACGGGCCCGCGCTCGCTCTGCGCGGTCGGCGGTCGCGTCACGGCCACCTCAGCCTCTGAGCTCGTAGATTCGGGTGTCGCCGTTGGAGTACCAGAGGCGGAACTGGCTGGAGGTGGCGATCGCGCGCTCGAGGCTTCCAGCGCGCCCGGCGAGCGTGAGTTCCTGCAGTCGGCGAAGCGGTAGTCAGACGTGGAGAAGACGACGAAGCCTCTGCGCGAGTACTGGTGAATCAGCGGAGACCACGGTCGGGACTGCGCGCGCACCCAGCGGCCGGTCCTGGAAGCTCGGCATGCTCGGCGAGGTTGGGCTGATCTTCGGCCTGGGGCCCGCCATGAGCGCGTAGCGGGCGCCGACCCGCGCGGGAAAGTCCGGCGCGGCCTGCACCAGTACCGAGCCGGCCGGCGCGTGAGCGTAGAAGTATTCGCTCGCGGCCACCTCGCCCCTGAGGCATGATGTTGAGCTCTTCGGCGCCGTAGAAGGCCTGCACGAAGAAGGCCGTGACGACAGCACAGACGCCAGCGCGGCGTGACCTGACGCAGGCGATACTGCGCCATCGTCTGACGCCGAGCGCGATCAGCACGTCGCGCCAGGGCGAGGAGAACAGGAACACGCGCAGCGAGGCCTCGCCGCCGTAGTTCTGGGCGAGCAGGATCCCGAACGGGGCGATCGCGAGGACGCCAGCGTAAGCGCCGGGCGCCCTGATCCGAGCCGCGCCAGACGCAGCGCGGCGATCAGCATCAGCAGCGATGAGGGTCACCGACAGCATGCCGCCGGCGTTCGCGTCGAAGCCAGTTCAGGTGGGCGACGACCCATCTTCGCCCTTGTTGAGGTTGCTGGCCGGGATTGAGGCTCGTGAAGAGCCCGAAGTTGTGGGACGATGTACCGAGGTTTGGAACAGGTAGGCGACCGTGATCGCGGCCATCGCGACGACCAGCCAGCGCGGGCGCGCGTACGCCCAGGAGCAGGAGCGCGCCGAGCTCGAGCAGGAGCACGTAAGGGGTCAGCTGGTGGGTCGCGACGATCACGGCGTCGAGCCCGAGCACGACCGCGACGCTGGTCGCGCGACTCCAGGGCAGCGGCGTCGCCAGGGCGTGCGGCGTGCTGCTCTCGGCGGACCAGTCGCCCGAGCAGTCGGTCAGCCTCCGACCTGGGTGCGAGTCTCCGCGCGGTGAACGCTGCGCACGAAGACGAGCAGCAGCGCGAGCGTCGAGCGTGAACGCCATCGCCTGCGGCGCGAAGTAGTCCTGCCCGATCCAGTTCCCGAGCGTGAAGATCAGCGCCGCAGTAGCCGGCGACGCGCACGTCTCGCGCTGATCGCGCGCGCCACGGCCGCGATCAGCAAAGCGTCGACGAGTGCGAAGAACGGCTCTGCCCACGCCGCGAAAGAGAGCGGTCGATGTGCGGCCCAAGTCGCGAGAACGGCGGCGGCAGCGGCGAAGAACCCCGGCCAGCGGTTGTAGATGTCGACGCTCGCGATCGGATGCCGCCATGCGCGGCGATGAAACGCGTCACCCCGATGTGCTTGTAGACCCAGGCGTAGTGCGGCACCGCGGCGATCGCGGGAACGGTGCAGTACAGGATCACGACCGTCGCGACGATGTACAGCGGCGCCAGCCACATGCGCGAGCGGCGGCCCCAGATGCTCAGGGACGGCGCCGCAGACGAGACGGCCAGTGCGCCCGTACCAGCTCAGCGGCAGCGCGGGGGCAGACCGCCCTTGCCGAGCGTGCTCAGGTCGATGTCGTCGAGCGAGAGCGCCCAGCAGCACGAGCGCCGCGCCGAGCAGCGCGATCCCGCCGGCGAGGCGCGCCCAGCGCGGACCATGTCAGAACGGCCTCCGCTACGACGACGTGGAGTCGGACACGGTGGCGCTGCGGGTCATGTTCATCGCCCTGGGTCGCCAGGTCGCTCACGAGCAGCGCCGCCGATCCGACCGCGAGCGCGATACCGAGCGCCGCGGGGTGCCACCAACCCGACCAGGCGAGGAGCAGGCTCCCGGCGATCTCGACGGCGAGGCTCAGGCCGATCGCGAGGGCGAGATCCGTCAGCCCCTCGCCGGTGCGCAGCCTCGTGAGGATCGCGCCGCCGGGAACCAGGCAGGCGGCCAGCAGGACGACGAACGGGCGCACGCGGCTGCATGTCCGCGATGACGACGAGCCCGTGGCCGCGAGCAACCCGAGCAGCCCGAGATCGGAGAGAGCGTGGGACCGCAGGCGGCTCATGCTGCCCTCATCCGCCGCCGCCGGCGCAGCCGTCGGACCGTCCGGTACCCGCGCGTCCGCAGCCGCTCGCGCCGCCAGGCGAGAGGGGCGCCCGATCCGGCGAGCAGCCGCTCCACCTGACGAACGTCGGTCTGCGCGGTGATGGTGATGCGCGCGAGGGCGTACGGATCGTCGCGGGTGTGCGAGATGCGCGTTCTTGACGCGCGGCCGCGCCGGCGAAGCCGGCATCGATCACGGCTGCCCGGACGTGCCCGTCGTATGCGCCGTGCGGATAGGCGAAGGACCGCAGCGGAGCCTGCACGAGATCCTCCAGCGCCGCCTTGGAGTCGCCGAATCTCCGCGCCGCCCGGCGCGGCTCGAGCTCGTCGAGGCGCGGGTGGGTGACCGAGTGCGCGCCGAGCTCGATCCGATCGCCGAGCGCGGCGAGCTCGCGCACGCCTCGCTCCGTCAGCATCTCTCGACGCCCGATCCATCCCGACGTCACGAAGACGCTGGCGGCGAGGCCTGCCTCCAGGACGAGCTCGACGGCCGCTCGCGTGTCGGCGAAGCCGTCGTCGAAGGTGATGAGCACCGGCCGTGCCGGCAGCTCGCGCTCCCCGCGCAGGGCGCTCGCGAACTCGCCGACCGTGATCGCCGTGCGACCGGAGTCGCAGATCGCCCGCACGTGCTCTGCGAAGGCGGCCGGCGTCACGGTGAACGCCGGTTGCCCCGCGGCCGGGCGGTCGCTGATCGAGTGGTACAGCAGGATCGGCACCGGGATGCGGCCGGACGCGGATCTCATCGCGCCGGCGCCAGCCGGCCGCGTAGGTAGCCCGCCGCGGTGAGCAGCAGGCCGAGCGACGATCGCGCCGGCGCGCTGCAGGCCCGCGAGGTCGCCGCGCCCCGCGTCGAAGAGCCCGCGGGCCACGCCCGCCGGCAGCGTCCGCAGGGTGTAGGTCCACTCCGAGGACAGCGCGTCGGTCGAGCCGACCTCCCTGCTCACCAGGGCCTTGGAGAGGCCCTCGGCCCAGCAGCGCTTGCAGAAGTAGCGCCAGCTCAGACGCTCGGGGGGGACGGCGTGCTCGACAACCGCCTCGGGGACGTGCAGCACGACCGCGCCGGGATGGGCCTGCCGGGCGCGGATCGAGAGCTCGGTCTCCTCGCAGCCGAGCGGGGTGGCGCCGACGCGTCCGATGCCGTCTGTGAACCCGTCGATCCCCTCGAAGACCGCACGGCGAAACGACATCGTCGCGCCGATCGGGTTGCGGATCGGCGCGATCTGCGTGGGGAGCCCGCGGTAGCTGCAACCGATCGTCCAGTAGAACTCCTCGGGGAGCCAGCGCGGAGCGACGCCATCCTGCCATCGCGGCCTCGCGACGCCGCCGGCGCCGACGACGTCCGGGTCCGCGAACGCGCCGGCGAGCGCCGCAAGCCACCGCTCGTCGGCGACCGCGTCGTCGTCGAGGAAGGCCACGATCTCCCCGCGCGCAGCCGCCACGCCGGTGTTGCGCGCGCCGGAGAGGCCGGGCTCCCCGGCGCTCTGGATGACGCGGATGCCGGGCAAGCGTCGCCTCGCCCGCTCGAGCAGCGCCGGGTCGTGGTCGATGACGACGATCGTCTCGGACGCCGCATGGGTCTGGCGCCCGAGTGAGGCTATGGCCTCGAGGAGTCCCTCCCACCGACGCTCGGTGTAGGTGCAGATGATCACGCTCACTGTCGGTCCGCTCGCCCGGCTGGAGCTGGAAAGGGCGTGTCCGATGCGTGCGGTTCGTACCTCGCCGACGCCGCTCAAACCGGCTCCGCCGAGGTGACCTCGAGGCCGGCCTGCCCGCCGGCGATCGAGTCAGGCGTCCTGCGCACGCGCTCGCGCAGGATCGTCCGCAGCACGCGCCCGCCGTCGCGGAATGTGCGCAGGTTGCTCTCACCGTGGATCCTGTCCCGCTCGAAGCTCGGAACCTCGCGAATCAGAAGGCCGGCGCGAGCGATGCGGATGTTGATCAGCGTCTCCACCTCGAAGCCGTGCAGTCGATGCTCATCGCCTCGAGGCAGTGCCGCCAGAAGGCGTTGTAGCCGTAGCAGAGGTCCGAGTAGGAGGTGCCGAAGAGCAGATTCACCACGCCGTTGAGCCCGCGGTTGCCGAAGCGTCGCAGCCGGGTGATGTCGGAGCTTCCACCTCCGTCGCGAAAGCGCGTGCCCTTCGCGAAGTCCGCTCCCGCCATCAGCGCCTCGACGAACGCCGGGATCTCGGCCGGATCGGCCGAACCGTCGGCGTCGAGCATCACGAGCACGTCCCCCGTGGCGGCCTCGAAGCCGCAGCGGAGCGCGTCACCCTTGCCGCGTGCCTCCTGCAGGACGATCCTCGTGTCGGGCCTGAGAGCGAGAGCGACCTCGACCGTCGCGTCGGTCGAGAAGCCGTCGACGACGATCACCTCGTGCAGCTGCCGAGGCAGCCGGGCGAAGACATGCGGCAGGTTCTGCGCCTCGTTGAGCGTCGGTATGACGACGCTGACGCGAGGCCAATCGTCGAGATGCTCCGCACCTCCCGGGAGCTGTCGAGCGAGAGTCGCCCCGCGTTCCCGGGTCAGCGGAGCGGTGTCAGGCGGAGAACTGCTCTTGCGGGCCTGCGGCTCCAGGTTCTGAACGGTCATTGGGCTGGCTCCCGTGCCTGTTGTTCGTCAAAGTCCGATCCCCCTTCCCCTATTACGGTCCCCTACCTGCTCGCGCACCGCGATCTGGATGTCGAACACCCCAATTTCCACCGTCTCCCAAGCTATGCGCCGCTCGCCAGGCTCACACTGGGACGGTGTCGCAAATCTGGCCGGCGCGTGTGGACTCCTGTCGAAGGCCGAGCCGGGACGGGGGAGTCGCGGGTCGTTCGCCTCTACCGCGCGAGGCTGGGCTCGGGCTGATGGTGAATCTCGGCGAGGGGGGCGGGTCGGGGGTCGCGCTCGAGCCCGTGTGGCGTCTTCTCCCAGTAGAAGGGATTCCGGATCAACTGCACGAGCGCTCGCCACGCGGCGATCGAGTGGAGCACCCAGTAGAGGGGATTGAGCAGCGCAACGGGCGCGGCGCGCCAGCTGTGCCCGCGCACGGCGGCCATCAGGTTCAGGGCGATCATCACGCCGTTGCCGATCGAGCAGGTTGATCAGGGCGATGCGCCCAGAACGTCCCCGAGTTCAGGAGCGGCAGATGCGGCTCGCCGAACGCGTACCACGCCGCGGTGCCGGCCCACATCACAGGTGCCAGCAGGAACGTCAGCGGCGTGCCGGCGATCAGCAGCAGGAAGCCGAGCGCGTCGACGATGCCTACCTGGCGCACCAGCGCCGCGGAGAGCGCAGGTGCACGAGCGCCGTCTGCATGTAGCCCTTGATCCAGCGCGTGCGCTGCCGGATCCACGGGCGCAGCTCGGCGCAGGCCTCCTCCTCGGTGTCGGAGTCGATCACGCCCACGCGGTAGCCCTCGACGGCTGCCCGCAGGCCGAGGTCAGCGTCCTCGGTGACGTTGTGGGGGTCCCAGCCGATCAGCTCGCGCAGCGCCGGGAACGCGGAAGTGGTTCGAGGTGCCGCCAAGCGGTATCGGCAGGCCCATGCGGTCCAGGCCGGGTAGCATCGTGCCGAACCAGTAGCCGTACTCGAGGCTGAACATGCGCGTGAGCAGGTTGGATGCTTGAAGTTCCAGTAGCGCAGCCTCGCCTGCAGGCAGATCGTCTTCTCGCCCGGCGTGCTCGAAGGCCGCGACGGCCTTGCGCAGCTGCTGCGGGTCGGGCCGGTCCTCGGCGTCGTAGATCACGAGCAGATCGCCCCGCGCGAGGAACAGGCCGACGTTGCACGCCTTCGGCTTGGTCTTCGGCTGCGCGTCGGGGACGATCACGAGGCGGACGGTGGCCGGCGGGCGCGCCGCGCGGGCGGCCTCGATCGTCTCCGTGTCGTCGGACTCGAGCAGTACGAGGATCTCGAGCTTCTCGGCCGGATAGTCCGAGAGCGCCGAGATTTTCCATCAGCTCGCCGATCACGTTCGCCTCCCTGTAGACGGGCACGAGCACGGTGTAGATGGGGGAGAAGCTTGTCGTCGCGCTCGGCGTCGGCGTCGCTCGACGCGCGCGCCGCAGCCGCGCCGACGAGGCAGGCGAGCAGCTTGAAGCGCGACCGCCGCGAGGAACATGACGTTCGCGGCGGCGATGATGAGCGAAACGGTGAACTGCCATTGCTCAGCAGGGCGCGACGAGCGACGCCAGTCCGGCCGCGAGCCCGAACGCCTTCTGCCCGCGCGACCAGCCGCCGGCGGCTGAGAGCTCGGGGCGCCGCGCAGAGAGTTCGCTGGTCGAGCGGCGCACGATGTGCTCGCGGAAGCAGAGCACGATCGTGCGCTCGATATCCAGCGGCGTCGTGGTTCGCAGGTTGACCTTCGACGATGGACCCCAGGCGCTCGCGGATCAGACTTGCGCAAGCTCGCGGGTCGGCGGCTCGCAGGTTGCGACGATCGTGCGGTTGCCTTCGCTGCCGGACCGGGACCCAGCCCTCGGCGAGGAGCATCTCGGGTCGAACTCGCGCACCAGGGTGGCGTCGATCTCCGTGTGCAGGAGATCGATGAAATCGGCAGGCTCCACTGCTCGCCCAGCGCGCGTTGCAGGTCCAGGCGGTGCACCAGGCCCGCCGCCAGGAGGATCTGGCCGAGGCGCTCGCCGGTCTCAGCCTGGCGCGCGAGCGCCCAGTCGAGCGTCTCGCGATCGATCAGCTCGGCGGCGAGCAGGGCCTCGCCCATCGGCGCGGGCTGCCCGGGCGTCGCGTCGGCGCGCCGCCTGCGAGGTCTGCGGGCGTCCGCTGCCGAGCCGCGGCGGAGCCGGTAGGAGGCCGCCTCGTCGGTGAGCGTGACGCGATCGTCCCGGTCACGAGTCGAATCCATAGCGTCGCGTCGGGCGCCATAGCAATGTCGCTGACGAAACGGTAGGCGGCTGGACGAATGTTCGACAGGTCGAATGTGTCAAGGTGGCCTTCGAAGCCGGACACGGTCCGGGGCCGAGGAGGGGAGCAGATGGAGCGGGTGGACGTCGTGATCGTGGGAGCGCGTCTGGCGGGATGCGCCGCGGCGGCTCCCCTGGCCCGGGCCGGTAGAAGAGTTCTCGCACTTGACCGGATGGGCTTTCCCTCCGATCAGCTCTCGACCCATGTGCTGCTGCCGGCGGGCACGAGCGAGCTCGGCCAGCTCGGCGCGCTGCCGCGGATCCTTGCGCTCGACCCCTCTCTGGTGCGCTGGACACACGTAGAGGCCGAGGGTGCTCATGCGCTCGAGCGGCTGCGCCCGGCTCCGGACGGCATCGACTACGGCGTCTGCGTGCCACGGAACCTGC
Organism: uncultured Solirubrobacteraceae bacterium; assembly: GCA_963760785.1. Taxonomy (GTDB): domain Bacteria; phylum Actinomycetota; class Thermoleophilia; order Solirubrobacterales; family Solirubrobacteraceae; genus Palsa-744. Next base: position 716,508 of record CAVXEL010000006.1, read on the forward strand.
AGGACGTCCAGCTCGTCGAAGCCGTCCGGGAGCAGGGCGTGGAGGTGCGCGAGCATTGCACCGTGCAGTCGCTGCTGTGGCGCGGGGGCCGGGTGGTCGGAGTGCGCTACGCCGAGCGCGGCGGGAGCGTGCGCGAGATCTCCTGCAGGCTCGTGATCGGGGCGGACGGGCGCAGGTCGACGACCGCGGCGCTGGTCGGCTCGTGGACGCCCTACCGGCTCTCCCGGAACGGCCGAGGCCTGGTCTTCCGCTACCTCGAGGACCCGTTGGCCGGCCAGATCGAGGCGGAGACCTACCACCAGTGGCGGGAGGGCGACTCGTTCGCGTTCGCGTTTCCGAGCACCCCGGCGGGCCGGGTGCTGGTGCTGTTCATGGGCCACCGGGACGAGGCGAGCGAAGCGCGCCGCGATCCCGAGCGCTACTGGCGGCGCAAGCTCCGCGAGCACCCCGGTGTGGCGCGTCGGCTGGCGGGGGCGCCGCCCGGCAGCAAGCTGCGCAGCACAGGAGATACGCCGGCCTTCTTCCGGGCCTCCTCGGGCCCCGGTTGGGCGCTGGTCGGCGACGCCGGCCACTTCAAGGACCCCGTGACCGGCCAGGGCATGCGCGACGCGATGTTCGCCGGCAGGACGCTCGCCGAGCGCGTGCTCCCGGCGCTGGAGGACCCTGACGCGGTCGACCGAGCGACACGCGCCTGGGAGGCCGAGCGGGACCGTGAGTGCCTGCCGGCGTACCACTTCGCGAACTCCGACACGAGGGTCGAACGCCAGTCGGCGGTGGTCTGCGAGCTGGTTCGCGACGCCGGTCGGACGAGCGAGCCGGACATCACCGACCTGTTCGGTCGCGGGCGCACGCCGCAGCAGATCTCACTCTGCCCAGGCTCGCGCGCGCCTTGGGGACGGCGCTGCTGCGCGGGGAGCAGCCGCGCGGTGAGACGCTGCGGCGGGCGCTGGCGGACGGGCGCACCGAGCTGGCGATCCGCAACGAGCTGCGTGCCGACCGCTTCCGCTCGACCCGGACGATCGCGGGCTCGGACCATCCCGGCGCCCACTGGCCTTCGACACCTGCGTCGACCCGCCCCGGCGGGCGAGCGCGCCGCGGCTCGAGCGGAGTCCGCGCTACAGAGAAGGCGCTCGCATGACCCGGGTGGCGGTCGTGCAGCCGGCGCTCTCGCTCGGAGAGGTAGATGCCAACCTGGGGCGAGTCGAGGATCTGATCCGCGATGCGCATCGCGAGCACTCTCCGGACGTGGTCGTCCTCCCGGAGGCGTTCACCACACCCAACGTCTACGCGCGCGTCCTGCGCGAGACGCCGCTCCCCGTCGACGGCCGGCCGTTTCGCATGCTCACCCAGCTGGCGCAGGAGCTCGACTGCGTGCTCGCCGGCGGCTTCGTCGCGATCCGCGGAGCGCACACCTACGGCACGTTCGTCCTCGCCGAGCCCGATGGCGCCGCCCACCTGCACGACAAGGACATCCCGACCGCCTGGGAGCAGCACTTCTACAGGGGAGGCGACGATCGGGGCGTCGTGCGATGCGGGGCGCTCGATTGCAATGTGGGGTTGATGTCGGGCTGGGAGTGGGCGCGGTTCGGCACGGCTCGCGCGCGTGCGCGCGGGCAACGCCGCGTGGTGCTCGGCGGCATGTGCTGGCCGTCGATGCCGCTGAACTGGCCAGGACCGCTGCGCTGGTGGGCGCAGCGTGAGCACGGCATCTGGCGCGAGCAGGCTCGGGCGCTGCCTGGGCAGGTTGCTCGTCTCACCGGCGTTCCGGTCGCCCACGCCTCTCATGTCGGACCGATCGCAGGGCGAAACACCGCTCGCTCCGGGCATCCCCTGGGGGACGAAGATGCTCGGGGAGTCGCAGATCTGCGAGCGCGACGGCACGATCCTCGCGAGGCTCACGCTCGAGGATGGCGAGGGTCACGCCGCCGCGGACGTCGATCTCGCCCGGCGCCGACGCCGGTCGACCCGATCCAGGAGCGGTACTGGATCCCGGACTTCACCGTTACGACCCATGCCGCATGGCACGCGATGAACGCGCATGGGGCGCTCGGGTACAGGCTGCGCCACGCGCGCCGACGGTTCCCGTGGCAGGCCTTGCCGGGCGGCGACCTGCCGGACGAGATCCTCCCCTCCACAGCCGGCGACGGGGGTTTCGCGACCGGCTCGTGACGAGCGCTCTCGCGCCGCCCGACCTCCTGGCTGATCGACATGCCCAGACGCCCTCGACGGTAGACTCGATGGGCCAAGGGGCCATAGCTCAGCTGGGAGAGCGCCTGCTTTGCAAGCAGGAGGTCACCGGTTCGATCCCGGTTGGCTCCATTCGTTGTTGTTATTACAACGATCCTTCTGCAAACGGCCACCTTCCGATGTCCGGTCGCTCGGGGTTGCGGGCGAGACGCCGCGAACGGGCCTCGCGCGTTCTCCGAGGACCCCGCACGCGGTCTCGGCCTAAGCGGAGCAGCTTGCCGACTGACAGGCGCCGACGCGAGGCGTAGTCCGGTCTCGGGAGCTCGTATAGTGTGTGCCTCATGGGGGGGACGCGAACAAGGATGCGCGTGGGGCTTTCGCTAGCGGCCGTAACGCTCGTGCTCGCGATGCTCGGCTTCACCGGCTCGGCGAGCGCGCACACCTCCTGCGCGCAGATCGGGACCGTCTACGGGATTCCGCCGTGGGGCTTTCACACGGGCTCTTACAGCGGCGACTCGTGGTTCGCGAAGGGGCACGGGAACATCAACTTCGAAGCAAGCACCGTCTCGGGGGTCATGTGCCAGCAGGATGGGCACGGCACGATCCTGATGTCGGTCCTCCACCACCTCGTCTACCACTCGCACGAAGCGATGATGTGGGGCTACCCGGGCAACATCATGAAGATCAAGTTCCGGATCACGAGCAGCAGCGACCCGAAGTGCGCCGTCGGTATGGTAGGTCGCGCGACCATCTACGGTAGCTACAACGGCGTGCGCAGTGACAGCGCCCAGTTCTTCTTCCCCGCGGCCTGTAAGGACCAGGATCACGTCTATCACGGCTCGCAGGTCAACGTCCAGGTACCGCCGCCTTGCGTCGCTCCTCGGCCAGCTTGCGTTTCCTCACGCCAAGGAAACGGTAGTCACTGACGTCATAATATCCGAACTACACGCGCCCCCGGTCGGCCAGCTCGAGGGTCGATCGCGAAGCACCGCAGAGCGGCGGTGCAGCCGATGTTCTAGTCGCCGCGTGAGCCGCGCTGCTGCTTTGCCGCGATAGGGGGCGTCTGCGAGGGTCCGGACGAGACTGCTGGTTTTCGTCCAACTCGGGAGTGAGGGAGTTCGTCGCAAGAGCCGTGGCCTGCTACGAGCTAGGCTCGCGGCAGCGTGATCGAGACGTCGGCGCCGCCGTCGGGTGGATTGCACGCTTCGGCGTGGCCGCCGTGGGCGAGCGCCACGGCCTCCACGAGCGCCAGTCCGAGGCCGCTGCCAGGCTCGTTGGCCCGGGCGTCTTTACCGCGGCCGAACCGCTCGAACGCACGTGGCAGCAGCTCCTCGGGAAAGCCGTCGCCCTCGTCGCTCACGTGCAGCTCGACATGACGCGACCATCCGGGCGCCGTTCAAGTAAGGCTTCCAGGGGTCGCGAAGGGTTGGAATGGTGTCCGGTTAGGTCCACTCCAGGACCCTGGTTTGACGCGACCTCAACCCCGCCCGGGTCGTGCCGTCGTTGCTCGGCGGCGTGCTCACCGGCCGGCCGTGGCAGACTGCGCCGAGGCCCGCGACGTGCGCGCGGCAGTGTGGCAAGCCATGAGCGAGCAAGAGCAGCGGGAGAGCCGCATCGAGGGTCTTGGCCTGAGCGAGCGCCTGGCGCGGCGCGCGGCGGCCCGGCGCCGGCGGGTTCGCCGTCGAATGCTCGGCGCCGGGCTCCTCGTTGCGCTCGGCATCGTGGCGCTGGCCCTCGCCCTGAGCGGCACGGAGAGATCGCGCCGCGCGAGCGAACACGGGGGATCGGCGGGATCGACCTCTCGCGCCAAGCCTGTCGTGCCCGGCGGTCCGCTCGCTCCGGCATCGGTCGGGGGGCTCGCTGCGCTGTGGTCGCCTCGGAACGTCGTCGGGTCCCAGCCGGACACAGCGGCGGCGTATGAAGCGGCATCCCAGCGCACCGGCCTGCCCGGCTACCTGATGATCGCCGACCGCGGCAACAACCGAATCCTCGTCGTGAACCCCGCGGGGCAGGTGGTCTTCCGCTACCCGCGCCCAGGCGATCGCGGTCGCCTGTTCTATGACGACGACACGTTCGTGGAGCCGGGCGGCGAATACATCATCTCCAACGAGGAGGACAACCACGCGATCGTCCAGGTCAGCCTGAAGGACCGCAGCATGCAGCTGCTGTTCGGGCATCCCGGAGAACCGGGCTCGGATTCCACCCACGTGCACACGCCCGACGATGCCTACATGCTGCCCGACGGCACCTTCACCGTCGCTGACGCCTCCAACTGCCGCGTCCTCTTCATCCGTGCCCGCCGGGTCGTGCGCAGCTACGGCCACGCCGGCATCTGCCGCCACGACCCGCCGCACTACTTCACGGCGGTCAACGGCGACACGCCGGTGCCGGGAGGTGGCGTGATGGTGAGCGAGATCGAAGGCAACTGGATCGATGAAATCAGCCCTGGAGGCAGGCTGCTCTGGGCAAGACAGGCGCCCGTCAGCTATCCCTCCGATCCGCAGCCGCTCCCAGGCGGGCGGGTGCTGCTGGCCGACTACTCGAATCCCGGCCACGTGCTGATAATCAACCGGCGCGGGAAGGTGCTGTGGCGTTACGGACCCGCGTCGGGCTTCGGCCGTCTCGACCAGCCCTCGCTCGCGATGGCGCTCCCCAATGGCGATGTCGCGGTCAACGACGACTACCGCCATCGCGTCCTGATCATCGACCCCCGCACGAACAGGATCGTGTGGAAATACGGCCACACCGACAGACCGGGAACCGCGGCCGGTCACCTCAACACCCCCGACGGCATGGACTTCGTGCCGGCTGGAGCCAACGGCATGCCGGAGTACGCCGCCGTCGTGCACCCGTAGGGGGCGAGACCGTGAGCTCCCCGACATCCGATCGGCGGACACGTCGGCGCCTCGCCCGCGAACGCCGGGCGCGCCGACGAAGAGCAGGAGCCGCCCTGGCGGCTGCGGTCATCCTGACCCTGCTCGGATTGCTGACCTTCGGCGGCTCCTCGCAACCCCACAAGCGCTCCGCACGCTCCAACGGTGCGAGCAGCTCGCAGCATGGCTCCGGAGCCGTGCAAGTGGTCGTCTCGACGGTCGGCCGGCTGCCCGCCGCCGTGCAGGATGCGGCCGCCGCGCCCCTGCCGGGTGCCGCGCTGCTGATCGGCGGCCTGGACAGCGGCGAAACCTCTGTCGGCGATGTCGTTCGGATCGGAGCGGGCACAGCCACGACGGTCGGTGCAGTCCCGACCGCCGTGCACGACGCGTGTGCGAGCACAGTCGATGGCGCGGTCTACGTCTTTGGCGGCGGCCAGCAGGTGTCCTTCTCACAAATCCTCAAGGTGACGCCCGCCGGTCGGGTCGAGCAGGCCGGCTCCCTCCCGACCCCCGCCTCCGACGTCGCGTGCACCACGATCGCCGGCGTCGTCTACATCGTCGGCGGCTACACCGGCCAGGAACCGCTGCGCACGATCCTCGCCTGGCGTCCCGGCGAACAACCCAGGGTCGTCGGCACGCTCCCCAAGCCGCTGCGCTACGCGGCGATCGCGCGGATGGGCGGCGATCTCCTCATCGCGGGCGGCACGAGCGGAGTCCAGGCGAGCCGTGACGTCTACCGCTTCAGCCCCGTTAACCGCACCGTGCGCGTATTCGCGCGGTTGCCCTTCCCCGTGACCCACGCCGCCGGCGCGTCGCTCGGCGCCGCCATGCTCGTCATCGGTGGGCGCGGTGAAGCCATCGGCAGCCAGAGGCACAACATCCTCGCGATCTCTCCCACCGGATCGGTCACCGTAGCGGGCTCACTTGCGCTCGCGCTGTCCGATCTCGCGGCCGTGCAGGACGGCCAAACCCTGATCCTCGCCGGGGGCGCCGATCGGGCAGGCCTGACGCATCGCGAGATTCTTACCGTCGCGCTCAAACACTGAAACACCAGGCGCGGCGGATGTCCGGGCCCATCCGGGAGCGGCTCGAATCGATCCGACCGAGAGAACTTCCCAACCTGATCCTCGACCGACAGACGGGGCGTAGCGTGGGCACCGGGTCGAGGCACTAGCGCCGGCCAGTCGCGTAGCCGAGCAGGGACTCGTCGATCAACCATTCGACCGGCGCCTCGTCGTCGGTGTAGATCTGTCCGCCGCGAAGCGCGGGGGTGAGCCGCGCCGCGGCGGCCTCCTCGATGCTCCGCAGGTCAGGCGCGAGCCGCCGCGCTGCACGACCGAGCGCCGCCGCCGACAGCGGGCTTGCGCTCGCGACGAGCAGGGTGTTGGTCGGCTCGCTAGGGTCGCGGGCGACGAACGGGACGCTGCGCAGCGTAGCCGAGATCACGCGCTCCAGCGAGCCCGTGCGGTCCGCTTACGCCCGCTTTCGACCGGACCGGCAGCGCCGGCGTCGGCCGTCGCGGGGCTCACGGCGTACCGACCGCGAGCCACCCGAACGAACCGCGCCGAGACGCCGGTCACGTTCGAGCTTAGGCACTTCTTGACCGACCCCCACCGCACGGGCTCGCCGAGGAGAGCCTCGACAGCGCGATGCACGTCGCGAGCCCGCATCGGCACTTTCCGCTCCGCGAGGACACGGATGACCGCCTCTAGCACCCAGTCGTGCCGCCGGTGCCTGGACCCGGTTGGCGGACGCGCACGCCCGGCGGGGCTGACGTAAGGGCGATCTTCGGCACCGGCACGCTCGAAGCGATCATTCAGCAAGACTTCCAGGGGTCGCGAAGGGTTGGAATGGTGTCCGGTTAGGTCCATGCGCAGGGCGCCGTGCATGTGGCGGTGTTTCTCCGGCGGAATCGCCGGACACCCCTTGATCGGCGGTGATTTGAGGCAGTGGTGCCCTGAAATGAGCGTCGATCGCCGCAGCTTGGGCTCCATCTTGACGGCGGGCGCCGGCGCCCGCCCGCCGGGGCCACCGCGCGAAGCCCCGCGCGCGGCCTGGCACTCGAGCGTCGATCGCGGGCGCGCCGGGGATGCCTCGATGCAAAACCGGCCATCGGCGTGATGCGAGATGTCCCGACGGGTGCCGCGGCCGCGAGCACCGTGGGACTGGATCCTCGTTGCCTGATGGGCCTGCTTACGCCCGCTGTCGCCGGAGAGCGCTACGACCAGCGTTCGGTCCTTCGTCCCGCTTGCGGCGTACGGCCCACGAGCCACCCGAACGAACCGTGGCGAGACGAAGCGGCCATACCTCGGGTGTCGATCGTGGAGGGACCGCAATGAACCTCCCACGTCCGAACGGCGGCTATGTGGGCGCTCCCTCGACGCCCCGCGGGACCAGCGCGCCCGTGTCGCGCGTCAACCGCTGCGCGAGCGCGACGGGGATGAGGCTCACGACGATCACGAAGAACACGACAACGTTCACCTGCGGCAGCCGTTGGCCGAGGCGGATGTTGCCGAAGATCCAGATCGGCAGCGTGTTCTGTGCGCCCGCTGTGAAGGTTGTCACGACGATCTCATCGAACGACAGCGCGAAGGCGAGCAGCCCGCCGGCCACAAGCGCGGTCGCGATCATCGGGAGCGTCACATGGCGGAAGGTCTGAATCCCGTCGGCGCCGAGGTCCATTGAGGCCTCCACGAGCGAGGTCTGCGTCCGACGCAAGCGGGCGATCACGTTGTTGTAGATCACGACGATGCAGAACGTCGCATGGCCGATCACGATCGTCAGCAGCGAGAACTGCAAGCCGCTGAAAGTTGATAAACGAGTTCAGGGCCATCCCGGTGATGATCCCCGGGAGCGCCAACGGCAATACCAACAGGAACGCGATCGATTCGCGCCCAAAGAAGCGGAACCGGTGGACGGCAAACGCCGCCATCGATCCCAGCACCAGCGCGATGGCCGTCGCCAGCAGCCCAACGCGCACCGACAGCCACAGGGCGTGACGCACTTCTTCGTTGTGCCAGGTCTGTGAGAACCACTTCGTGGAGAGACCTTCCAGTGGCCAGCTCTGCACGTTGGAGGGATTGAACGCGTAGACAATGATCAGCGCGATCGGGACGAACAGGAACAGCAGGATCAGCGCGGCCCATACCGTCAATGCCACACGCGCGAGCTTGCTGGACCCGATCACAGGGCCTCGAATGCACCCAGTCGCCGCGCCAGGAGCAGGTAGACAGCCATGATCACCAGCGGCACCGTCGCGAACGCAGCCGCGAACGGCACGTTGCTGGCCACGCCCACGTTCTCGTAGACGACGTTTCCGATGAAGTCCGAGCTCGCGCCGCCCACGAGCGTGGGCGTGATGAAGTCGCCAGCGTAAGCGCGAAGGTGAAGATCGACCCCGCCACGATCCCCGGCAGGATCAGCGGCATCAGGACGGTGCGGAACGTCTGCGAGCCGCGCGCGCCGAGGTCGGCTGAGGCCTCCAGGTAGGAGTCCGGGACGCGTTCCAACGCGGCCCACACGGGCAGGATCATGAACGGCAGCCAGATGTAGCTGAAGACGATCCACATCGCCCAGTTCGAGTAGCCGAGGTTGACGAGCCCAGACCGATCTTCTCGAGCGTCCAGTTGAGCACGCCGTCGTGAGCCAGGATCAGGCGCCACACGTACACCCGGGCCAGGTAGCTGCTCCACAGCGGGATCAGGACCGCCACGAACAAGGCCCCCTTCAGCCGTTGCGGCGCCACACGCACGGCGTAGAAGGCGAACGGCACGGCCAGCAGCGCGTCCGTCACCGTGACGGCGGCGGCGATGCCCACCGTGCGCAGCGCGATCGTGCGGTACGCCGGCGTCGTAAACAGCGTCTTGAAGTTGCTCAGCGTCCACGTGTGGACGATGTTCCCAGTGAACGATTCGACCGACCAGAGGGCCGAGACGAATAGCAGCACGAGCGCCGCGAGGTAGATCAGCACGAACCAGGCCAGCGGCGCTGATAGCAGCAGCCCCGGCCCGCAGCCGCGGTCGGCGGAACATCGCGGCTGACAGGCGGGTGCGGGCCGGGGTCTTTGCGACGGGCACGAACGCCATGCTTCAGCTCTCCCATGGCTACTGCGTGGCTTCCGTCCACTTCTGCTGCCAGACGCTGTATTCCGTGCAGTTGTCCTGGCCGTTGCCGCATTCTTTCACGGGTGTCTTCCAGAACTTGATGCTGTTGAAGTACGCTGCGGGCGCGTTGGCGTGATACGTGATGCACGAGCCCTTCTTGAGCTGTTCCATGTAGGCGCACGCCTTCGTGTTCGCGGGCGTCTCACCGAATGAGAGCGCCTGCTCGGCCTGCACCTTTGGCGTTGACACCCAGTTGACCCACTTGTAGGCGCAGTTCGGGTGTTTGGCGTGGGCGGCGAGCATCCATGTGTCGGCCCACCCTGTTGCACCCTCGCTCGGGATCGTTTCCCCCACCGGCGCGCCCGCCGCCTTCAACGTGTTGTATTGGTAGGGCCATGCGGCGCCCACGACCGCGTCTCCGTTCTTGAACAATTCGATCTCGTCGGAGGCCGTTCCCCAATACTTCTTGATCAGCGGCTTCTGCTGTTTGATCAGGTTCACCGCGGCGTTGAGCTGCGCTTCGGTGAGCTCGTACGGATCGGTGATGCCAAGGCTCGGCTGCGTCTTTGAGAGGTACAGCGCCACATCCGCGATCTGGATGGGGTTCGCCGGCACCGTCACCAGGCCCTTGTAAGAAGAGCCGTACATCACCGACCAGGTCGTCGGCGCCGGTTTGACCGCCTGCGTGTTGTAGAGGAGTGTATTCGGGCCCCACTGCAGCGAGATCCCGTAGTGGATCCCGCCGACTGTGTTGTGTGGCGGCGACTTCAGCTGCGGGATGAAGTTGTTCCATTCCGGCACCAGGGCTACGCTCATCGGCGCCACGGCCCCGCCCCGGATCAGGCGCAGGCTGGCGTCGCCCGACGCCGACACCATGTCGTACTGGCTGCCACCTCCCTGACGCATGAGGGTGACCATTTCGTCGGAGGAGCCTGCGTACTTTGCGTGCACCTTGCAGCCCGTCTGCGCTTCGTAGGGCTTGACCCATTCCGGCTGCGCGTAGCCTTCCCACGCCACCAGGCTCAGTTCACCCTCCCCGTTACCGATGCTGGTCGGCAGGTTCGAGGCGGACACGGGACCGCTCGATGAGCTCCCGCAGCCGGCGACTGCGACAATCATCGCCCCCAACGCCGCTCCCAGCGCCCAGTCTGTCTTTGTAAGCCTCATGAACTCGCTCTCCTCCTCTTTGTTGCTGTCGAGTACCGCCACATCCTGCGACGCCCAAGCCAACCGGACGGTGCGGCCCTGCTCCTGCTGGGCCTGAGCGGCGGTCGTTTCCAGGTTCTGCCGCAGCACGAGCAGGGACTGCCCGCCGCCCTCCGGCGCGACCGTGTAGCGCGTCATGGCGCCCAGATATGACACGTCCGTGACGACTCCCGCGATCGCCTCGGGAGCGGGCTCACCCTCCCCGAGGATGCGGATCTTCTCGGGCCGCACCAGCAGGCGACGGCCGTCCTTCACGATCACGTTGGAGGCGCCCACGAAGCCTGCCACGAACTCGTTCACCGGCTTCTCGTAGATCTCGCCCGGTGTGCCGACCTGCTCGATACGGCCGTCCGAGAAGACCGCCACCCGGTCGCTCATCGTCAGCGCCTCGTCCTGGTCGTGGGTGACGTATATGAAGGTCACCTGTTCGCGGAGGTCGCGTTGTAGCGCCTTCAACTCGAGCTGCATCTGTTGGCGCAGCTTTAGGTCAAGCGCTCCGAGCGGCTCGTCGAGCAGCAGCACGCGCGGGCGGTTGACCAGGGCGCGGGCCAGTGCGACGCGTTGGCGCTGCCCTCCCGACAGCTGTGCCGGCCGGCGGCCCTCGACGCCGGAGAGGCGCACCATCTGAAGCGCCTCCTCGGCGCGCTCGGCGCGCTCGCGCCGCGCAACCTTCTTCACGCGCAGGCCGTACGCGACGTTCTCCAGGACGCTCATGTGGGGGAACAGCGCGTAGTCCTGGAAGACCGTATTGACGGGACGCTCGTAGGGAGGGCTCGCGGTCATGTCCTCCCCGTGCAGCTCCACGCGGCCTGCATCGGGCAACTCGAAGCCCGCGATCACCCGCAGCGTGGTCGTCTTGCCCGAGCCAGACGGGCCGAGCATCGTGAAGAACTCGCCCCCGCGGACCTCGAGGTCCAGTCGCCGGACCGCCACGACGTCCCCGTAGACCTTGCGAATGCCGGTGAGGCGCACTGCGAGCGGGAACCGAGACACTGGACGTGCGGTGGCGTCCTGTGCGTCCGCCCTCGTACCCTCCGTCGTGTCCATCCGCGGCGGAGTCTATTCGCGAATCCGGATGCCGCCATTGTCCACTATGGCCAATCTCGTCCACGGCGGCGCGCCTGCCAGGACCGTGGTCGGCGTGTGCGGCGGCCAGATTCAGCTGCCCAACGCTCGCCGGCATGGCGGTCGCGAGCGCTTCGGGATTTTGGTCAGCAGACCAATCGAGCTCCGGAGTCCATCGTGGTCTCCACGGCTAAAGGTGGTATTCGAGCAAGCCGAAATTCTCTAGTGTGTGGGCGCGCAAGTCGAGGAAGTCGCAGCGGGTCGCCGGCCCACGGGACGGCGCGGCGTCAGGCGAGCGCAACGTGGCCGTCGCGCGCCAGCCCATCCTCGACCGGGATGGGAGCCTGTTCGCCTACGAGCTGCTGTTCCGGGAACCGAACAGCGAGACAGCGGGAGTCCTCGACGACAGAGCGGCGACCTCGACGGTCATTCTCGACGGGCTCTTCGACGTCGGCCTGTCGGACCTCGTCGGGGACAACATCGCCTATGTGAACGTCTCGCGTGACTTTCTGCTGAGCCTGCGCCCGCCGCCGCTGCCGGCCCAGCGCGTCGTGCTCGAGCTGCTCGAGGATCAGATCGTCGACGAAGCGCTGCTCAGGGTTCTCGAGGACCTGGTTCGCGAAGGCTTCACGATCGCACTTGACGACTTCCGCCTCACCCAGGATACAGAACGGCTGATCAGGTATGCGAGCATCGTCAAGATCGACGTGCTCGAACACACGGATCGGGCCCTCGAACATCTCGTCTCGCACCTGAGAGCGGATTACAACGGTCTGACCCTGATCGCCGAGAAGGTCGAGACGCGCGCAGAGTGGGTGCGCTGCAACATGCTCGGCTTCGAGGCGTTCCAGGGCTACTTCTTCGCGCGGCCCTCGCGCTTGCAGAGGTCGCGCCTGCCTACGCAGGGTCTCGCTTCGCTGAGCACGATGGTCGAGCTGAGCGCGACCGAGGACTTCGACGAGCTCAATCGCATCATCACGCGCGACGCCGGTCTGAGTATGCGCCTGTTGCGATACGCCAACTCGGCATACGTCTCGCTGCCGCGTCGCGTCGGCTCCGTCCAGGAGGGGCTCGCCTGGCTCGGCGCCGCGACCGTGCGCCGCTTCGCCATGATGGTCGCGCTGGCGAGTGTTCACGACCTCCCCAATGAGCTGCTCGTGACCGCGCTGGTGCGGGCCCGTATGTGCCAGCTGCTGTCCGGTGCTGGGGACAGCACGGCCGGGGACTCCTACTTCACCGTCGGCCTGTTCTCGGTCGCGGACGCGCTCGCCGATGCGCCGATGCAGCTCGTGATCGAGCAGCTGCCATTCCGCTATGACATCGTCGACGCTCTGCTCTACGGCAGCGGCGATCTCGGTGACCTACTCGGTGGCGTCATCGCCTACCAGCGCGGCGACTTCGACGCCGCGCACGAGCTGATCGCCTCTCACCCCGACGTCGAGAGCGTCTACCGCGAAGCGATCACCTGGGCTGACCGCAGCACCGCCGAGCTCGCGTAGAGGATCGCAGTGACCCCGCGCCTGTTCTCCCCGCGCGCCGGCCCGCGGACGAGGTTCGCCACCACCCCTGATCTGCTCTCCACCTGCCGCGAGCGGCGGCTCGAGGGCCTGAGCGTACGTTCGACGCCGAGTCAATATGGAGGAACTGCGCCAGCTCGGCAAGCAGGAGGTCACCCCGGTTGGCTCCATGCGAAGAATGCCTGCAGGAACATCTGAAGGGTGGTCACGCCCTGCTTCGACCATCTGCACCGAGCGGATGCCCGCTGATACGCCTCCGTTGGAGACGAAGCCGACCGGCTTGTAGTTGCGCTCAACGTGTGCTGGGCGCCGCCATGTGACCGCGAAGTGCGTCAAGACGCGGTCCCGTTGACCGTCGGCGCCTGTGCGCGGATTCACCGCGTCGAGTGCGCCCAGGGCCCGACGCCGCCGAGCGGGCGTGTTCCAGGCAGGAGGTCACCGGCTGCTTGTTTGCTTCCCGCGCTGAGGCTCTGTTCGCGCGGCCGGCCGACCGGCGCCGGCCGTGAGATCATGGGGAGGTGTCCCCTCAGTCGCGCCGTCCCTCTCCGGCTCGAGAGGATGCACTCAAAGGCGCCGGCGAGGGGCCCATCGAGATTGTGGGCTACGAGCCATCGTGGCCGGCCTTCTTCGTCGCCGAGCGTGAACGCTTGGCCCCGCTGCTGCCTGGTATCCGGATCTACCACATCGGCTCGACCGCCGTTCCGGGCCTTGCGGCCAAGCCGGTGATCGACATGATCGCGCTTGTTGATGACCTCGAGCAGAGCATCGCGGCGGCCATGCGGGCCGGCTACCGCCTGTCCCCGCGCTTCAACGCAAACCTCGTACACAGGCGCTTCCTGTCCTACCCCGGTTCTTCCTACCGCACGCACCATCTGCACCTGGTCGATGCGCGGGAGGACCTCGAGCGGTGCCTCCGCTTCCGGGACAGCCTTCGCGGAGACTCCAAGCTCGCTGCCGACTACGCGACGCTGAAGCGAGCGCTCGCCGCGCGCTTCCGAGAGGACCGAGAGGGATACACCAGGGCGAAGAGCGCGTTCATCGAGGACGCCGACGCGCAGGCTGCGGCGTCCAGCCAGCCGCGCGCCAAAGCGTTTCGAACCGGCCGAACGTCCCACCTCACCTGACTCCCGCTTGAGCCGAGCATCACGGGTCTAGACTGCGATGCGTGGGCGAGGAGAGCACGCACGTTGGCGATGCGACGGAGGTTTGCGGGCGGCTCGGGCTGGAGGCGGATCAGCGCGACCTGGTCGCAGCCTTGCTCGCCCTCGGGGTGTCGGTTGAGGCGATGGAGCGCGCTCAGGCTCGCGGGCATCTGCAGGATGCCATCTTCGACATGGTGCTCGACCCCGACCGCGTGTCGCGCACCGTCACCGCGCGCGAGATCGATGACAACGGCGGCTGGCCGGTGCCGGTCACACTCGCGATGGTGTCCGCGTTCGGCTTCCCGAGCCCTCTGCCCGACGACCCCTACTTCACCGTGGATGAGGCCGATGCGCTGATCGCAGGGGCCGCGCGCCAAGAGTGGTGGCCGGTCGATGTTCAGATGGAGGTCTCACGCGTCTGGGGCCAAGCTCTGGCGCGCATCGCGGCGGCCGAGGTCTACCACTTTCGTTTCGAGACCGAGCCGCGGGTCCGCGGCGGCACGCTCACTCCAGCCGCGGCGCTGGCGACGACGCAACGGGCGCTCGCGGAGTTGCTACCGCTCGCCGACCCGCTGCTCGTGGGGATCCACCGCCGCTGGGTGGACCACGAGCTGACCCAGTACGCCGTACGCGAAGCCGAGGAGCATGCCCCGGGAGCGATACCGGGGACGATCGAAGTGTGCCTGTTGTTCTGCGATCTCAAGGACTTCACCAGGTTCGCCGAACGGCACGGCGACGCTGCAGCGACCGCGGCCGCGAGCCGTTTCGCACACGTGATGGCTGAGGAGCGCGGTGAGCGCGGACGCGTGGTGAAGGATCTCGGCGACGGTGCCATGCTCGTCTACCCGGACGCCGCCGAGGCGGTCGCGGCTTGGCGAAGGTTCCGGGCCGCGATGGACGAGCCTGGAGCGCCGGCGCTCCACGGCAGCATGCACCAGGGCTTGGTCGTCCGGCGGGAGGGTGACTACTTCGGCGGGGCCGTCAACCTCGCTGCACGGCTGCTGGCGCTCGCCGGTGGTGGCGAGTTGCTGGCGACACGCGAGGCCATGAATCGCGCAGGCACTGCTGACGCGTGGACGGCGCTCGGCAGCCACCATCTTCGGGGTCTGCGAGCGAAGGTCGAGGTCTACCGCTTGGACGATGGGACAAGCGGCGCATGACGCTCCTCTGAACGAGCGTCGCCTCGAGTGCACGACACGCGGTCCTTCCTGCGGGCGTGCGGCATCACGAGCGTCGAGCCGCTGCTCGCTGAGATCGACGCTGGCCCGACCGGGATCTTCAAAACCAGCTCGCGGTTCCCGAGCAAGCTCCCGGTCTCCACACGCTGGCAGGGGACGCTGGCGACGCACCTTCACTGAGCTCACGCGCACCCACAACACGACAACGGGCGGGCGCGCCACACCCGAGGGGCACCTGCATTGTCAACGACGCGCAACTCGGCCCAGCGGTGCCAGGACCGTCGTCGCTCGTGGTGGGCGCGTCGGCCTCGCCGGCGTCCTCCAGGCGGTCGGTCTCCAAGTCCACAAACTCGTCGACGCCAGGTTCCGCTTCGCTCGTAGGGCGCCATTTGGCCCCACTCCGAACCGGCGACCCCTTTCGCGCGGACAGGAGGGCTCCGACGTAGATCGCTGGGCGCGGCGCTGGCGTAGAGCTGAGGAGTGTCGCGGAGGACTCGTGCCACCGTCGACGTGACGGCTCCCGCTGCTGAACTCGGCATTCACTCGGGCTCCCCGCCGGCCGTAATCGACAGCGACTGAGGGGGGGGGTCCAGTGCGATAGCTGCCCTTTCGCAGTCGCCCGCCGGCTCGCTGCAGATCGATGCGGAGTCGGTCCCGCCCCTGCCTAGTCCTGGGGTGTACGATCGCGCCAGAATCGCAACTATGGGAGGTGGGGCTATGTCGTTCATGCTGATGCGCGCCGATGTCGGGGATTACGACGCTTGGAAGCCGAACTTCGACGCTGATCCTGCCGGACGCAAGCAGGCAGCCAAGGGGCACCGCATCATGCGAAGCGTCGAGGACCCGAGCGAGGTGTTCATTCAAGTGGAGTTCGCGTCGACCGACGAGGCTAAGGCTTTCCGCGAGCGACTGCTTGCCTCGGGAGCGCTGGACCGGATCACTGTCAAGAGCGGACCGACGGTCGCCGAGGTTGCCGAGGAAGCTTCCTACTAGAGGCTTTTTCAGACGCCGTACGCCGCAGATTCGGAGCGACAAGAGCTTGATCTCGCAAATCGAGAGCGACGCGCTCGACGAGCGAGTCTCGGTCGACGAACGAGCAGCCCTGAAGCGGTATGGAAGCCTCAACGTCGCCGGGCGACCCGCGAAGCGCGCCCGGGTCAGCCATAAGGGCCTGAGACTGCGCGTACGTCGTGATCTGACCTGCAGAGATCGCCAGCCGCCCGTTTCCCAATCCGTCGGACGTTCAGCTCGCTGCTCCTTCTCGTGCTAAGCGATAGCGGCTCGACGATGTCGGGCGCTGCCGCAGTTCGTCCGGAGCGACAGGGTCGGATACGGCTCCCCGGGCGCTCGCAAAGCCGTGTAAGCATCAGTAGCGCGGCGGCAGCAAGCAGCCGTGGCGTCGTTGCGCCGCCTGCCTAGGACGCGGGCTCTCGGAGCATTGCCCACATCGGCGGCGAAGATCCCGCCTGGATGACCTCGACGACGTTGAGCCCGTGGCGCGCATAGAGGTCCCGGTTGCGCGGGTTCGTCGCCTCGAGGTATGCAGGGAGGCCGTCGCTATCACAGCTCGTCAGCACGTGCCGGAGAAGTGCCGAGCCAAGGCCCCGGCCCTGCGCGGGCAGGTCGACTCCCATCAGGGGGAGATACCAGACATCAGCAGTCGGGTGCAGCTCGTCCATCTGATCGAACACGCCATTGATGTCCTGGAGGATCTCGTCGTCGAGGCTCTCGGCATCACATCCATGACGGCTTCCTCATCGGGCCCAACGCCCGGTCGCATCCACAAGGCGACAGCCAAGCAATCCTCGAGCCCGTATGCCGTGCCGTCATCAAACGCTAGCCCACCGAACGCATCGGCTACTCTCGGCCAGTATGTGGCGTAGCCATGTGCATCGCGCCATGCCCAACGCATGACGGGATCGCTGGCAAACGCCAGCGTCACCGACGCGATTGCTCGCTGCCGGTTCGTCGCCTGGATGACCTCAACCGTTGCTGTCATTAGTGTTCCACCAGCCTCTCGGTCTGCTACCGACCACACGGGCCCGGCGCGTCGCGTCATTCTATGCCCGCGTCTCACCCGACATAAGACGCCAGCCGGCTCCGGCCAGCCGCTCCTCGCCCGGACGCGCGTGACGGCTGCTTCCCAGGCAGGCAAGCGTGGGGGAGAAGATGCGCGGGCGCTGTCGCTGCGGACGAGCTGCAGCACTGACGCACACCCGCTGCCGTCGCACTCTCTCCGGGGGCCTCGACAGCTGCCCCAACCGGGGATAAGATCGTCCTACCGGAAGAAAGGAGGACGTATGGCTCGGAAGTACATCGATTGCCGCGAGACTCCGAGTGAGATGAACTGCACTGTCGGGATCGCAGCGGACTCGGAGGACGAGCTCGTCGAAGCCGCCGTGCAGCATGCGGTGGCCGTGCACTCCCACGAGGACACGCCTGAGCTCAGGTCGATGATTCGACAGGGGATCAAAGAGACGGAAGCGGCCACGGTGTAGCACGATCCGGGGCGCCACCCGAGGTGGCGCCCCGGGTGGACACGTGCCTGCTTACGCGGACTATCGAGCGTCCGACCAGGGGCGGTTCTCACGCCCGCGTTGGACGAGGCCCGGTCACACCAGCGCAGCCTCGCGAGACGATCGCTTCCGCTTGGGCGAAGCAGAAGTCTGGCCTCCGTTGGCGCCGGTAGCTGCTGGTCGTCCAAGGCGACTGCCGCCGGCAGTTTAACGAGCATCCCTGCATTCGTGCAGAAGCACAAATCTGGAGACGTGCCACGCCAGGGCTGACAGGCGCCTCGGAGATGGTGCCGTCGCTGCGACGCTCAAGCTGAGTGATGCGGACCGCGTCGGAAGGAAGCCGCCGCGCGTTGGCAGGACGGCTCCCTCCATTCGTCATTCGGTGCGGGGTTTCAGAACAGTCCGAGTTGTCTCGCCATTCCGACGTCGTCGCGCTTGGCCCAATGCTCGGCGACCTTGCCTTCGGCGACTCGGTAAATGTGGATCCCTTCGATCTCGAACGTCTTACCAGTGGCTGGCTTGCCCATGAACTCCCCGGTGTGGGTGCCGCGATGGGCGACCCGAAGTGTGACCCGGTCGCCATCGCCGAAGGCGTCGTAGACCTCGTATGAGAGGTCGTCGAATGCGCCTCGCAGCCAGCGCAGCACAGCGTTCGCGCCCTCGGGCCCCGATGGGGTCCCCGGTGGTGCCTCGTGATCGACATAGTCGGCGGTGACGGCCTGCTCTGCGAGCTCGTAGCGTCCCTCGCCGTAGTAGTCCAGCTGTGCGCGCAAGGCGATGTCGATGTTGCTTGTCGTGGGAATCGTTGACATGGTGGCTCCTCTCTGGATGGTCGGACCAGTGACTAGAATGTTGTTCTAGCACCTAGAGTGCTACTCTGTCAAGCATGGCAAGCACACGTGTCGATCGGCGCCAGCGCATGGCGCAGCAGACTCGTCGCGAGATCCTCGAGGCCGCTCGGCGCCTGTTCGCCGAGCGCGGATACGTCGCGACCTCGGTTACGGACATTGCCGAGGCGGCGGGCGTCGCCGTGCAGACGATCTACGCCCGGCTCGGCTCCAAGCGCGGCATGCTCATGGGGCTAATTGACCTGATCGACGAGGAGGCGGGCGTAGCCGATCTGGGTGCGCGCATCGCCTCCGCCCAGACACCGACGGCGACGTTGCGCGCCGAGGTGCGCCTGACCCGCGCTTTTCAGGAGCGCTGCGGTGACATTATCGGGGCGCTATTCGCCGCCGCCGGCGCCGAGCCCGACCTCGGCGCCGCGGTCCGCGAGGGCCAGCGACGCCATCGTGAAGGCGCTCGCCTCGCAGTCGAGCGGCTCGTCGAACTTCGCGGCCTGCGCGCCGACGTGACACCCGATCAGGCCGCGGCAGTGATCGCCCTGAGCACCAACCACGAGGCCTGGCACGAACTCGTCGACGCCCACCGTCTCTCCTGGGAGGATGCCGAAGCTGTGCTGACCCGAGCGCTTGGCCGGGCGCTGCTCAAACACCCTCCACCGTCGACGAAAACCTGATGCGCGGCGCTCAGCCCGGTATCTCGGGGACCTTGACACAACCCCGCCCCCGACGGGCCTCCCAACGCCGGGCACGCGGTCCATGCCCAAAACGACCGCGGCAATCGCGCTGGTGCTTTCGGGGGCGAGCGAGCCTCTGAGCACTAGCGGCACTCACGCTCGTTTTGGACGAGGAGTGAGCGTCTCGCGGGACGGTCGGCTGACGCCCGCTTCTGCGGCCGAGCGGTAGCGGATGCCCTGGCGGCGCGACGTTCGTCAGGGAGCGCGCCTGAGCTGCTTGCGGCCCGGCCAGACGCGCTGGAACTTGGGGAATGGTTTTAGTCCTGTCCTCTTAAGCGCATGAGTTCCGCTGGGAATCGGATGTCCGCGTGAACCTGCGGGGACGCGCGAACTCCGACAGACGGAGCGTGGCGACGGTGCGGCGATAGTCGGGGGCGGCCGCCTGGTCGCAGACCGCCGGGCCGGCACACGGAAGCGGGGAGGCCTGGTCGGCACCATCGTCGAAGCGCAATCAGCCGCCCAGCGTGGAGGCCAAGCAAGCGACCCCCACACGCGGACGGCGTGACCTTAAGGCCGAACTACACGTCGACCACTATTTGGCTTCTACGGTGTTCGGCGGCAAGAAGTTGTCGAAGCCGACCACCGGCGTACCGCCGAGAGTGCCCGTTCCGGAGGTGAATTCGAGTGCGTTGACGTTCACCCACGGGA
The DNA here is from genome assembly GCA_963760785.1 of uncultured Solirubrobacteraceae bacterium. Taxonomy (GTDB): domain Bacteria; phylum Actinomycetota; class Thermoleophilia; order Solirubrobacterales; family Solirubrobacteraceae; genus Palsa-744. The sequence continues at coordinate 736,522 of CAVXEL010000006.1, forward strand.
ACAACGTTCCTGACAGCACAAGCAGAGTACCGGTCCCTTTGCAGTTGAATTCCAGTTTGATCCCCGCTATTTCATCCGCGATCGGCGGCACTTCGACCAATTTGGTCGCCCAGGGCAGTCCCAGGGCTTTGACTTTCAGGGCGCCCTGTACTCCCGCCGAGTTCACGGGACAGGGGTTGGGTCCGCAGCTCACAACGTTGAAGGCTTTCATTTTATCCAGGCCGGGTCCGCCCGAAGCCGGATTTTCGAGCGTCTCGGCATCTTTCACCTTGCAGCTGACCGTAATGGTGGTCCCAGGCACCGGGCCGAACGTAAGACCGGCTTCGGTCTTGACATTCTTGGGTTTAGTAAGGAGTTTGCTGTTGACATACCAATGCGGTACAGCTTGAGCCACCGCCGGTGCCGCGACACACGCGGCAACAGCCACGAGCGGAGCGAGCACGGTCCTGGTTTTGCGGCACATATCTTCCTCCCCCTTCCGGCCGCGCACCGAGGGCGACCGTGATTTAGATCGAGCACGCGGCCGGTTGCCCGTGCTCTGCGAAGCGACACTACTGTCTTGTCGGACTTCTGACCACCCCCATTCGTCCCCCTCGGCCCGCTCGTGTTCGGTCCGCTGGTTGACCATTCCGCGCATCTCGGCTGCCGCTCGCTGTGGCGCACCGCTTGCAAGGACCGCTCGCGCTTCGTCTGCTACGTAACGAGGCGCACGCGAGCGTGACCCACGAAACGCGGCGACAGTCCAGGCGGCGCTCGCCTTCCTCGCGGCTGTCTGCCCGCGGGTCCCGTACTAGCAGCCGGGTGGGTGTCGGACGGAGTATCCGGCGAGCGGTGGCGTCGCGACGAGCCAACGTGACGCGTAAGGCCCACTCCGGCCGGCCGTGTCGAACCAGATGCCGTTGACGCTCATGAACGTGTGACCAGCACTCGCTTAGATCGTGATCCAGCGTCCGGGGCCGGGGTCGCCCCCAGTTCGCGGGTTCGCCGGAGACGAGCGGCGCGCTCAAGAGGCCGCCTGTCGAGCGCTTCGCGCACGATCCGACGCTTCATCGCGCGGCCGAGTGCGAGGACGCTGCCGAACGTATCGTGGCGATCAGCTGACGTCCCGGCCCCCGGGTCCGCCGGAGCGATCCTCTAGGTGGTCCTGCTGCTCGGCCGGGACTTACCCGGCACGCGGGCCGGCAGCCTCTCCCCTCCGTGGCAAGATCGTGGCAACAGTCGCCCGTACAGATGCGTCCGATATGTCCGCAGAACCGCGCTATTTGGCCCATCTGGACGCTCCGGTAAGCATCTTGCGCGCCTGTACGAGGTTGAGGGCCTCGTAGGCTTCACGGCCCGTGGTGGTTCGAGTCCACTCGAGCGCATTCGTTGTCGAAATCACAACGATCCCGCTGCGAGTGGGCATCTTCTGATGTCGGGTCGCTCGTCGCCGATGCGGGCCCGCGTAGACCCAGAGGGCTGCCATTCACAGGGCACGACGGCTGGGGCCGTGCGGCCGCTCCCGCTTCGACCGAAAGGCAGAAGCCTGACCGCAGGGCAGCGAAACTGCTGCTTGTCGTCCGTTGCACTAGCGCAGGGCTCGGCGCGCCTGCTCGCTTAGCTCTGAACGCAGCGAGCTCCTGGATGATGCGCCGGCGACCTTCGCGGCGGAGGAAAAGGAGTCCGTCGGCCACGCTCGTCATCTCGACCAGCACATCGTGAACCGACGTCTGAGTCGACGGCGTCTCCTTGACAAGGGGGGCGACGAGCAGCGGCTTGCTGGTACCTGGCTTGGCGACCTGGCCAGGTCTCTGCTCAGCGCACAAGGGCCGAGTCAGCGGAACGTGTCGGCGGTGACGCGACTGACCTCCGTCACCGCGTCTGCCGGAATCCCGGCCCGCTTGGCGGCTGCGACGATCGCGTCGGGGCTCGGGGCCTCGTAAAGGCAGTAGGACCGATATCGGTCGGCGCTCAAGAAGGAAAACAGCCAGCTGACACCCTCGTCCGCGTTGATCTCCTCGATCAGCTTCACGTCGTCGCTCGTCATGTCGAGTTGCTCGGCGAAGCTGCGCTCGATCAGGTAGACGGGCATCGCGGCGATCCTATCGCGCTTCGGGCTCTTCCACTAAGGCATTCCGATAGGCGTAGCCCGCGGCCTCGGTGCGATTCGCCGCGCCGGTCTTGCGAAGGATGCTGCGCACGTGGTTGGCGACGGTATGCCCGCTGATGTAGAGCTCCTCGCCGATCTCGCGGTTGCTGTGCCCCACGGCGACGAGTCGCAGGACCTCGACCTCGCGCCAGGACAGGTCGTCCGGCGGCATCTGCGCACGCTCGAGGCGTGCGCCGAGCGCTTCGGTACGCGCCAACAGCGTGGGCATGCCGATGCGTCCCGCGAGCGTCGCCGCCTCCGAGAGCAGAGTCGATGCACGGGCTGCATCGTCGTTGCTGGCGCGCATGCGCAGCGTGCGGCCGTAGGCGTACAGGGTGTGGGCGACCCACGTCGTCGCGCCCATGCGACGGTTGACCGCCAGGGCCTGCTCGAAATGCTCGACAGCGAGATCGTGCTCGCCAAGCGTGCTCGCAAGCAGGCCGAGATAGCGGTCAGCGGCCCCGTAGCACGCGACGCCGTGGCCAATAACCACGTTGCCCCCGGTCATGGGCGCCAACTCGGGGTACACCAGTGCTGCAATGTCGTCGTCGCTGACTGCGGCGCACGCGTCGGCCAGGTAGGTCAGCGATGCCACCCAGAGCGAGGCACGCAAGGACTCAAGGCCCTCCCTGCGCACCTGCTCGAGCTCGTGACGGGCCTCGTCGTCCATACGCAGGTCGGCTAACAGCGCGGCGAGACCCGGGCGCCATACGCCGCTCGAGCGCTCGCTGCCGGCAAGCATTCGGGTAGCGGCGGCTATCTCGGCGAGACGGCCTTGCTCACGACGTATCCCGAACATCTGGATGCCGTATATCCCCGAGGCGCGGCGGCCAGTCAGAAGGTGGCTCCAGTCGCGCGAGCGCCGAGCTGCGGCGTCGGCGTCCGCCAGTCGGCCCAGGCAAAGTGCGAGCGTCGATGCGTAGTGCTCGGCGACGTGCATGGTGAACGGCTGGCGCAGGTGTTCGGCCATCGCGTGAACCGCGGCGAGCTCGCGACCGGCCGTCTCGAGATCCCCCACCGCGATCAGTCCCGCCACGCGCCACTCCATCGCCTCAGCCTGCAACTCACTCTCCCCGAGACCATCCGCAAGGTCGCGGGCCTCCGACAGCATCGCGAGGGTCTCGGTGAGACTGCCGTCGCCGCGCGACCAGTAGGAGCGTACGAGCACCGTCGCCAGGCCGAGCCGGTCGTCGAGCCGACGTGCCATCGCCGTGGCGCTCTCGCGCACTGCCGCGCTGGCTGCGTAGTTGCCGGTGAAAGCATGCGCGCGGCCGAGCCCGGCGAGCACCATCACGCGAAGCGTAGTATCGCCGTCGCCCAGCGCCTGCAGCGCCTCTTCGAGTAGCTCGACCGCCCCCGCATCGATGATCGCCGGGCGCCAGCACGCGTCCTCGAAGCCGACAGCGGCCGTCGCCAGCAACTGGGCATCTCCGCGGTCGCGGGCGATCTGCGCAGCAGCGCGGAACGCCTCCATGGCGTCGTCCGAACGCCCGGCGCGGAAGCGGGCCGTGCCGAGTTCAAGCTGGGTCGCGGCCCGCAGCTCCACGTCACGGATGCCGAACTCCAACGCGGCGGAGAAACGCGCGTCGGCCTCGTCAAAGGCGAGAGCGGCAAGCGCCGCACGGCCGGCCAGGAGCGAGTACTCGACGGCGCGTCGCGGCCCGTCGACCGGGGCCGCCGCGCCGAAGTGGTGGGCGAGGTCGGCCAAGCCAACGCTCTCGTTACCCTCGTGCTCGTGCTCGTGCTCGAGCTCCTCGGCGACGCGTAGGTGCAGCTCAGCGCGCCGCAGGCCGGGCAGGCGATCGTAGAGCGCGCGACGCACCAGCTCATGGCTGAACTGGTAAGCGAGCCGACCCGACGGCACCTCCTCGATCATGCCGTGCGCGACCGCCTGCTCGAGGGCAGCATTTAGCTCGGTATCAGTGAGCTCGTGTCCAACAACCGAGAGATCGAACTCCGGCCCGGCGACGGCCGCCAGCTCGAGCAGCCTTATCGTGGGCGCGCCGAGCCGCGCGAGCCGATGGCTTACGACCTCCCGCACGCCCTCCGGGCTGCCTAGATCCGCGAGCGCGCCCGCCAGCCGTGCGCCAGTGTCGTCGACTGACCGGATATCGGTCTCGAGTAGCGTTCGCCACAGCTCTGTCAGCAGGAACGCGTTGCCGCCCGTCAGCTCCTGCAACGCTCGCGCGAGTTTGGGCAGCTCCGGGCCGAGGTCGGCGCCGACCGCGCGTTCGACGAAGTCGGAGATCTCCTCGGCGTTGAGGCCCGCCAGTCGTAGGCGCACGACGCCCTCTGGGCGACGCAGATCGACGAGCGCCTCGGCGAGCGCCTCTGGGACGTCGGCCTCAGTGTCACGGAATGTTGTGAGCATGAGCGCGCACGCCTCTGAGGTGCCGCGCGCCAGGTGCCGTAGAAGTAGCAGCGTCGGGACGTCGGCCCAGTGCCCGTCCTCGATGACGATGACTAGGGGCGTCCGCCGGCCTGCAGCGACCAGGAGGTCCGCGACTGCGCTGTGCAGGCGGTGGCGCTCAGTGTCGGGGTCGACCGCGACCGGAGGGGGTAGCTCACCCACCGTGCGGGCCAGATCGGGCAACAGCCGCGAGAGCTCGCCGCTCCCCGTCCCGAGTTCGGTCCGCAATGCGGCGGCGTTGGAGCTTCGTAGGAGTTGATCGAGCACTTCGACAAACGGCCGGTATGGTCGCTGCACCACCGAGTCACACGCGCCGTAGAGCACGAGCGCCCCCCCGCCCGCGGCCTCACCTGCGAACTCGCGGACGAGGCGACTCTTGCCGGATCCAGCCTCGCCGCCGACGAGGGCGAAGCGGAGGCCCTCTGTCTTAGCGCGCGGGATGAGCGTCCGCAGCGTCGCCAGCTCGCGCGCGCGCCCGGCGAACGGAAATGACGGCGCGAGGCGAAGTGGAGCTGGGAGCGTGGGCATATGAGCAGCATGTCCGGGTGTCAGTAGTCAGGTCTGATCATCCCATGCTCGTGCGAATGCTGTGAGGGCCGCGAAGATCGGTCAGACTCGGTCATGACAGAGCCCTTGCCGGAGGCTAGGTTCTCTCCGGGGCTATTGGGCCCGTTGACCGTCTGCTCATCGACTACAGGGAGCGTCACATGAACGCCACCACGTCCCTCCCCAACATCGCCCGCCGCGAGCTCGCTGGCCTGGAGAGCGGCATTGTCGGTCCGGGAGATCCGGGCTATGACGCGGCACGAGCCGTACATAACGGCATGATCGACCGGACGCCGGCGTTGATCGTGCGTTGCTCCTGCGCCGAGGACGTCGGGCGCACGATCGCGTTTGCACGCTCTCAGGATGCGCTCATCGCCGTGCGCGGCGGCGGACACAATGGCGGTGGGCTAGGCGTCGTCGACGACGGAGTGGTCATCGACCTTGCAGGGATTTCTGAGGTGGTCCTCGATCCTGGCTCCAACACAGTTCGGGTCGGCGGCGGCTGCACCTGGGCCGAAGTCGACCAGGCAACCGTGACGCACGGTCGCGCGACGCCTTCGGGGATCATCTCGACGACTGGCGTCGGTGGGCTGACTCTTGGCGGCGGCCTCGGTCATCTGACGCGGCGCTTCGGTCTGACGATCGACAGCCTGATCGGTGCCGATGTGGTACTCGCCGACGGCTCGCAGGTGCACGCGAGTGCTGAGGAGCACCCCGACCTATTTTGGGCGTTGCGCGGTGGCGGGGGCAATTTCGGCGTGGTCACGTCGTTCGAATTCCGTACTCACCCGGTCGGCGCGACCGTGATGGCCGGCCCGACGTTCTGGCCGATCGAGCAGACGGCCGAGGTGATGCGCTTCTACCGCGACTTTCTGCCCGCCGCTCCGCGTGCCATCAACGGCTTCTTCGCGGCGATGACCGTGCCGCCCGTGGACCTCTTCCCAGCCGAGCTCCATATGCGCAAGGTCTGTGCCGTGATGTGGTGCGTGCTCGGTTCCGAGGAGGAGGCGACTCAGTTGCTCGCGCCAGTGCACGACGTAGGCACGCCCCTGCTGCACGGCGTTGGGCCAATGCCGCATCCCGCGCTGCAGAGTCTGTTTGACGGGCTATACACGAGCGGGCTGCAGTGTTACTGGCGCGCTGACTTCGTTGACGAGTTGTCAGATGAGCTCATCGAGCGTCACCTCGAGTGGGCCCAGAAGCTGCCGACAATGCACTCGACCATGCACCTCTATCCGATCGACGGAGCGGCCCACGATGTGGGAGCATCCGAGACCGCATTCAGCTATCGCGACGCGCGGTGGGCCGAGGTCATCTTCGGGGTCGACCCCGACCCCGCCAATGCTGAGGCAATCCGCGACTGGTGCGTCGGTTATTGGGACGCGACCCATCCGTACTCGGCCGGCGGCGCGTACGTCAATTTCATGATGGACGAGGGCCAGGAGCGCGTCCGCGCGACCTACCGCGACAACTACGACCGCCTCGCGCAAGTTAAGGCGCGCTATGACCCCGACAACGTATTCCGCGTCAACCAGAACATCCAGCCAGCAGCGGAGACGCTTGGATCCGCGTCACACTCTTAGACAGCTACGGACTCGACCTGAATGCTCAGCGGAGTCGCGCTGGAAGGAGTCGCGCTGGAAGAGGAGCGAACCTCTGCGAGGTCGACGCCGCCAAGGGGCAGGGTCACTTCGTTATCGATGCTGGTTTCAGTGAGGGATGGCTGCCCCTTCGTCCCCCCTGGGGAGTCGGATCGTCGCGGTGGCGAGCACGAGCTGACCCGGCGGCCTTCCGGGGGTTCGCTTCGCATCGGGGGCCGATGAGTCGAAGAGGATTTCGACGGATCGCTCCGCGCCTGAGCAGCGTGCCGCGAAGGGGTACTTGAGGACGAGATGCACCATCCCTCCCTTGACCACGTCATGGTTGAAGACGGCTGCGTCGGCGCCTTCGCCTCGTGTCCCGCAGCCCTTGCTCCACACGGCGTAGTTCTGGGCGGCGCCGCGGACCGGGAAAGGCGCCGCGAAGGAGATCTCCGCGGCCGTCACTCGACCCGCGCGGATCTCGAAATGGATCGACGGATGCAGCCGGGAGAGGCCTGCCTGCGTCGCCTGCACCGGCGGAACTGGTGCGCCGGCCGGTGGGCAGGAGTGCGCGACCGGCACCATGGCACCGTTGCGAGCGTCATAGCCGTTTTCGCAGTTCGTGCCGTTCTGGGCGTAGGTGATGGTCGTCACAGCGCCGACGGCCCCCGGCCCGTCCCCGGGTATCTGCGTCCCGGGCGCCTCTCCGGAGCCTTCGTGGTCGCTGTTAGGGGCAGCCGGCTGCACGATCAGATAGGCGCCGACACCCGGCACCACAGCCTCGCTGTGCTGCGACGAGCCTTCGGAATAGCTAACACGCAACGCATGCGGACCGAGCAGCCCGTAGCTGATGTCTCGCGCCTGCGGGCTTCTCGGGCTGAAATGCCCATGGGCAAAGGCGGCGTTCCGGTCAACGCCCCAGAGTTCGGCGGCGACGGCGCTACCCCACGCGGCGCTTCCCGCGAGTGTGCAGGTGCCTCCTTCTATCTCGGTGCCGTCTTCTGTCGAGCCGCCCGGGAAAGACTGGACGACCCCGGCAGGGAACGGGTGGAAGAGGCCGTCGTTGTTGAAGGCCCCGTCGATCCCGAGCTCTCCCAGCTGTCCGTTGTCGATCCTCCCGACCTGAGCACAGACCAGACCGCGCGAGGTTTCAACGATCCGTATCCCCCATGGAAGGCCCCCATCGGGGTCCTGTGCTCGCACGGGGAGCAGACGGGATGAGACCGGAACGCCGATGCCTTCCGAAGGGCCGACAGGCGCCGCGGCGGGCACCGCCGACCCGGTGAGGATGACTCCCGTGGCCGCGAGGGCGAGCGTCCCGCTCGCGAGCAGAACGCACGCGATCGGGAAGAGCAGCCCCCACCCGGCGCGTCGAGGGGCCGGTAGCCAGCTCATTCTGCGATGCGCGCGTTTCGACGGTTCCTCCACTACCCGTCGCAGCTCGCTCTCGAGCGTCTCCAATACACGAAATCTGTAGCTCATCGAGCGCCTCCCCAAGTCACGGCAAGCGACCGCTGCATGGCCCTGAGCGCACGCGAGACACGCGCGCGGGCCGTTGGCTCGGAGATGCCCAGGCGCACCGCGACCTCCTCATATGGCATCTCCTCGATCACGCGCAGCTGGAGCGCGTCCCGCTGATCCGCGGTGAGCCGCTGTAGCTCCGCGGCCAGCTCCGGGCGGACGGCCTCGACCCCGGCTGCCGCCTCGATCGCCGCGAGGTCATCCTCATGCGCGACCGGCGTCCGCATACCCAAGCGATGCAGCGCATCGCGCTGTGCATGGCCTCGGCGCAGATACCGCCCAAGCTGTCGCCGGGCGATCGTGAACAGCCACGCCCGCATCTCCTCGTCACTGTCAGTGCGCACGCGGGGCCAGCCGAGCCATGCCTGCGCAAAAGTCTCGGCCGTCAGTTCCAGCGCTACCTCGCCATCCAGGGTCCGCCTCGTCAGAAACATCAACACCGCCTCGGCCTCAGCTTGGTAGAAGGGCAAGAAGCCCTCGGGATCAGCCATCACACCTAGATTGCCAGCGGCCCAAACTTTGTGACGAGACAGACGCAGGCCACCCTCCAACCTGCGGCGCCCGAGATGTCCCTACAGCGCGGCGGACTACCGCTTGGCCCCGGCGAAACGAGCAGTCTCGGCAGCGCCCGGCAGCACGCTCGCAGCTCGTCCCTAGCGCACGTGAGCTGGGCGCGTCCAGAGACGCCTGCTTCGACCAGCGAAGCGGACGCTGGCTGTCGCTCAGTAATCGGCTCAGCAGGCGCGTCCGGCGGGTACAGAGCAATGCCCTTGCCCGGGCGGTAACGGTCGAGCGCTCGAGGCTGCGGAACGTGAGCGATCTCACGCCACCACCTTCGACGAGAGAGTATGTTGCCTCATGCCCAGCACACTGGGCCACCTGCCGAGACCATGCCGAGCAGGCGCGGGAAGAGCATGCAAAGGGGGACACATGTCCGGGCAGCTAAACCCTCCGACGGCAAGGAAGGGCTTAGGTCGCGTGGTATCCCGGGCCCGCTACACGGCCGTGCGGGCCCGGCGCACCGTGTTGGCCGGGGTGCCAGCAGTGGTTGTCGCTCTGGCCTTGGCACCCGCTGCCGACGCGTTCGTGTACTGGGCCTCCCCAGGGGGTCTGAGCCCGATCTCGCGCGCGAACCTAGATGGCTCGGGCGTCGAATCTGCCTTCGTCTTCGGTGCCGAGGCGACGGGATCCGGCTTGGCCGTTGACGGTACACACCTCTACTGGGACTCTTACAGCGGTCCGACAACCATCGGATACGGAAATCTGGACGGAACGACGGAAGGAGGCCTGATAGCACTCAACCTACAGTCCCCGGGCGCGTGCGGGGTCGCGGTCGGCGGCGGGCACATCTACTGGGCGAGCGGCAGCACGATCGGGCGCGCGAACCTCAACGGCACGGAAGTCGAACCGAACTTCATCACAAACCTAACCACGCCATGCGGGGTGGCGGTCGATTCGGCTCATATCTACTGGACCAACTCTCAATTCCCCCCCGGCGGCACCACAATCGGACGGGCCAACCTCGATGGCACCGGGGTCAACCCTAGCTTCATCAGTGGCCTCACAGCCGCGATGCGGATCGCCGTAGACGGCTCGCACGTCTACTGGACGACCTGGAACAACGACACGATTGGCCGCGCCAACCTCAACGGCACGGGCATAGCTGACAGCTTTATCTCCGGCTTGCCAGGAGATTCAGAATCCTGCGGCATAGCGGTTGATGGCGAACACATCTATTGGAGGGAGGTGGAACACTTCATCGGCGGTGACAAGATTGCAAGAGCCAATCTGGACGGCTCGCACGTCAACCTGAGCTTTGTTACTACGGAAGGCGCCGCCACTGGCGAGAACTGCAGCCTCGCGGTCGACGCACTGTGGCCAGCCTCGACTTCGCTCACCCCTTCCCAGGCTACGATCACCTACGGCGAAGCGCTGTCGTTCAAGGCCGTCGTAGCGTCGGCCGACGTTGGCGGCGCCTCGGCCACCCCGACGGGCACTGTGAGCTTCACCGTCACAGGTGAACCGCCTGAACAGGTCCAACTGAGTGGGACCGGTCTGGCCATCTTCGATCCGGGCTATTACCTCAACGCCGGGGATAAGGTGAGCGCGAGGTACAGTGGCAATGCAACCTACGGGCCGCGCCGAGTGGAGCTCGTACCGAGCATCCAGCCTGCGCACACCGAAACAGCGCTGACTATGTCACCCAACCCGCAAAGCGCGGCTGGGGATGTGGAAATCAACGCGACCGTAACGAATTCGAGCACGAATGTGATCCCGTTTGGCAGCGTGCAGTTCGCGATCGATGAAGAAGCCTTGGGAGAACCGCAATCCCTGGACAACGCCGGCAGGACGGGGATCATCGTCAGCGGACTGAAGGCCGGACAGCACACCGTCACTGCCTATTACTATGACGGAGGGGAACCGACACCCGACTTCACAGGCAGCAAAGCTTCGCTGACGGAGCGCATCACAGGGCCGGCACCGCCGCCACCTCCGCTGCCGCCTCCGCCTCCGCCTCCGTTCCAGGCTACCCTGAGTGCATTCCCGCGGGTGCTCGGGATCGGCGACCTGCTCCGTGGCAGGTTTGGCGATAGCGTCGTGCTGACGGGTCCGGGGAGCGTAACGGAGGACCTGTTTGAAGCCAACGGCGTAGTGCCTGCAGTGGCTACACGCGCGTCAGGAGCCAGACAGAACAAGCACAGGCGCCGTCGACCCGCACTTCTGCTCGCCCGAGGCAGCGCAAGTACCGGAGCGGCGGGTGCGGTCAAAGTCACTCTGCTCCCGACGAGGGCTGGGAAGAAGACGCTCAAGAAGAGTCGCCACGGGATGCAGGTCGTGCTCATCACCAGCGTCAAGGACGCCAAGACAGGCAAGGTGACGACCCTCGGCACACAGAAGCTGACGCTCAAACGCTAACGCCCGCACCCCGCCAGCAAGCGAGCTACTGCACCGAGCGTCGCCCCGGGCGGCGGCCTCACGCTCGCCATGGACGAGAAGCGAGCGTGGTGGCTGACCGCCTCCTTACGCCTGAGTCGTGCCGGCGATGCCGCTTCCCGATGGGGGACTCCGGTCGCTTGATGCTTCGGCGCTCAGGCCGGCGTGCGTCGCGGTCAAGCTCGTTGAGCGCTCCCACAACGCTCTCCAGCAATGCCTTCAGGTACCGTCAGGCCGATCGCGAGCGCCGCCAGCAGCACACCACCGGCGATCACGGCCGCCCGCACGGCGCGTCCGGCTGCATGCCAGCGCGGTGCGAGCGGCCGGCCTGGTCAGGTCCACTGGTTCGGCGAATTTGCGGGGTTATTGCCGGGACGTCGCTCAGGGATGGTCACTGCCGTGACACGAACGCGGTCGCTGGTCGTCGGCTGACCAGTGCGGGTTGGGCGACGACGAAGCACCGATAACACGGACGATCGGCGGCAAGCTCACTCAACGGGCTCGACTAAACCGCTTTCATAAGCGAGAACGACGGCCTGCACGCGGTCGCGCACGCCCAGCTTGCCGAGCACGCGAGTCACATGGGTCTTGACGGTCGCCTCGCTCAGGAAGAGGCGCTCGCCGATCTCGGAGTTCGAGAGGCCGCGCGTCAGCAGGCTTAGAACCTCGAGCTCGCGGTCGGTCAGCTCTTTGAAGCGCTCGCGGCGCACCACGTCCGCAGGCGGCCGGTTCATGTGGCGCTCGATCAGTCGGCGGGTCACGGCCGGCGCCAGCAGCGAATCCCCGGCTGCCACCGTGCGGACTGCCTCCGCCAGCTGGCCCGGGGGCGCGTCCTTCAGCATGAATCCGCCGGCCCCTGCGCGAAGCGCCTCGTAGACGTATTCATCGAGGTCGAAGGTGGTCAAGACGAGCACGCGAGGTGCCCGATCGCCCTGTGCAACGAGTCGCTTGGTCGCCTCGATTCCGTCAAGGCGGGGCATGCGGATGTCCATGATCACAACGTGCGGGTGCAGCCGCAGTGCTTCCTCGACCGCCTCCACGCCATCCACGGCCTCGCCGACCACCTCCATATCATCCTGCGCGTCGAGCATCCCGCGCAGGCCGTTGCGCATCAACGCATGGTCGTCAGCGATCAGGACCTTGATCATCGGAGCTCGTCCCCCAGCGGCAGGACCGCATGGACGCTGAAACCGCCATCATCGCTCACACCGGCGCGAAAGGCCCCGTCGAACAGGTGGACCCGCTCGCGCATCCCGATCAGGCCATGACCGCCGCCACCGCTGCTCGGGCCGCTGCCGTTGGAACCTGTGGTGGTGCTGGGCGCATTGGTCACCTCGAGCTCGATCGCATCGGCGCGGTAGTGCACCCCCACGCGCGTTCGTGACCCGGCCGCGTGCTTGCGCACGTTGGTGAGCGACTCCTGAACCACGCGGAAGGCGACCAGATCCAGGCCGGGGGGGAGCTGACGCCGGTCGCCGTCCTCGATCAGCTCGACCGGCAGACCGGCACCGCGCGCCTCCTCCAGCAGGTCGGGGAGGCGCGAGAGACCCGGCTGTGGGGCGTAGCGGGGCTCGTCTGTGCGAAGCACCTCGAGCACCCGTCGCATCTCGGTCATCGCCTCACGCGCCGTGCGTCGAACGGACGCGATGTGCTCGCGCGCACGCTCGGGATCGCGCTCGATCAGCTCCTCCGCCGCGCCGGCCTGGACGGCGACGATCGACACGCTGTGCGCGACGACGTCGTGGAGCTCTCTGGCAATCCGCGTGCGCTCCTCGCCGACGGCTGCCCGCGCGAGCTCGCCCGACTCGGCGAACGCCATCTGGGCTTGCGCGGCGCGCTTGCGAACCAGCCAGCCCGCTGCCCAGGCTCCGCCGACGAACAGGCTGATCACCGCGATCGTGTTCACACTGACCTGGGATTCCGCGTAATAGCCAGAGTCGAGGACGACCAGCATCGTCACGAACAGAGCCAGTCCGCCCGCGATCGCGACGAGGGAACGCCGTGCGTAGCAGGCGACCGAGAAGCTCGCCAGCACTATGCTCGGGAACCCCGTCGTCCCTGTCTCATGAGTGTTGGCGTGCAACGCCCACGCGACCGTGGAGACCGAGATAGCGACTACAACGAGGCCTGGCGCCTGGCGCCGGAATACGAGCGGCACCGTTACGACGATCGCAAAAGCGATCCTCCCGACCAGCGGCCCGGGCCCCTTGCTCAGCAGCGCCTCGAGCAGCGCCCACACGAGCAGCCCGCCCGCAGCCAGCACGTCGGCGCGCGGCGGGCGACTTGGCACACGGGCGAGCTTGACGAGCGGATCCACACACGCACGGTAAGGCCTCGACCGTTACGGGGTCATGGACCTAAGGTCGCCCGCGAGTCATCCGAAGGTCGCGGGCTGAGTCGACCCTCGACGGACGCACTCACGCCGCGCGGTCGATGACACAGGCTCGGTCGGCGACGACGATGGCCATACAACCCACTCAGTCCCAAAAGGAGCCCGACATGCAAAAGCTCAATTCCATATCCAACACGCTCGCAGGGCGCGCCGCCATGGTGGCTGGCGCGGCATTCGCAGCCGGAGGCGTCACCCAGATCGTGCACTCTCAGCGCCACAGTGGCAACAGCGTGGTCGGAGTCGCCGGCTACCTGAGCCTGTCGTTCTTCGTCGTCGCGCTGATCAGCGTCGCGCCGGTCTTCGTAGCGCTGGCGCGTTATGCCCGCCCAGGCGTGGCCCAGAAGGCCGCGGTCGCGGCCGCAGCCGGAACCGCCGTCCTCGGATTGACGTCGATCACCTCGCTGGTCTCCGGCCACGACCTCGGTCTCTTCAACGTCGTCGCGCCCGTGACCAACGCGGCCTGGCTGTTCGGCTCGATTGTTGTCGCCGTCTCGCTGAAACGTGCCGGCAACGTGCCGAGCTGGGTCGCCGTGGGACTCCCCGTCGCGTGGGTCGCGACGATCCCGCTTGCGACCGTCGGCGGCGGCGTGATCTCAGGCGTCTACTTCCTGGCAGTTGGATGCCTGCTCGCCAGCGACGCGATCGAGCGCTCGAGCAGCCCGATCGGTCAAGCCGCAGCAGGCGCCTGACTGACAGTGGTGGCCCTCAGCTGACGGCCCGCGCCAACCCGGCGCGGGCCGTTCTCGTCAGCGAGCCGGGGCTCGAGGCTCGTCGCGCTCATGGCGAGAGCTAAGAGTCTTAGCGTGGGCGCGTTCCCGACCGGAGCTCGAGCAGACAAGGCGCGCGGTCGGTCTGGATGGAACGGCCGGCCTGGCAAACCGAAGGGGGGTTCTGCCTCCCAGCGGGCATCCGACAAGCGGGCGCTGGCCCGCGGTCAGGGGTTTGGCGACTGAATGGGATCGCCGGCGATGACCGCCTCCTGAACCCAGTCGTACCGGAGATGCCGGTCCCCGATGCGGGACTCCGGTCGCTTGATGTTGCGGCGCGCAGGCCGGCGGTCGTCGCGATCGAGCTCGTTGAGTGCTTCGAGAACCCCGTCCAGCAAGGCTTTCAGGGGTCGCGAGGGGTTGGAATGGTGTCCGGTTAGGGCACGGGCTTCCTGCCCGGGACGACAGGCGCGTTGCCGGATGGTCGGCTTACGCCCGCCCTTGCCAGGGAGCGGTAGCGCCAGCGTCGGTCGCCGGACGCATGGCGTACCGACCGCGAGCCACCTGAACGAAGCGTGGCGGGGTTCCGACGACATTCGAGCTCAAGCACTTCTTGACCGACCCCCATCGCACCGGCTCGCCGAGAAGAACCTCAACGGCGCCGTGCACCTCGCGCGCTCGCATCGGCTCGCGCTGCACAGCTCTTCGCGCGAGGGCGGCCCACCATCAGCCAGAGGATCGAAGACCAGGACCCCGCCGATGTGCATGTGCGCACTCTCGTCGGCCTGCTCGAGCTCGAGGAACGTCGCGTCTAGGGCTGAAAGGGTGCTCGCTCACTGCGAAGGCCAACTCGAGCCGGCCACGGCAACCAAACGGGAAGCGAGGACGGACACGGGGTCCTCCCGTCGTGAGCACCGTCTGGGCGTAGCGCGCGCGCTCGTGAGGCCGGCCGATCGAGTCCATCCTGAGCCCAGCTTGGTGAGCGCCGCCTAGTGCGGCGAGCGCACGTGGGTGTGATGGGTGCTGTCAGGTGTCAGGACGGTGACGGCCGACACGAGGCTCGAGCGTTGTCGTGCCGGTGCCGCGACCACCTCGAAGGTCTTTCCGCGGGCCTCAGGGACAAACAACAACTGCGTGCAAACATCAGAGAGGTCGGCTCGTGAGATTCGGCCCTCTGTCGTATCACCCTGCGACACGGCCAGCGGCTCACCGCCAGCGCCGTCTGTGAGCCAGCCAGAGCGGACGATGCAGTAGGGGATCCCAGATCCTCGGATGACCTCCTCGGCCCTTGCCTTCCAGCCCAGGCTGGTCGGCTCCACATCCTGGTAGTGCTCGGGTCGGCTGGCGTAGATCGTGGAGATGAACAGAACGAACTCGACATCCACGGCCACCGCCTGCTTGATGAGGTTGAGCGTACCGTGGTAGTCAACAGTCTCGGCGTCGTTGCCGCGCTCCGCGCTGCTGCAGGTAGCGATGATCACGACGCCGACGTCTGCCAACGGCTCCGCCAGGGTCTCAAGGCGGCGAACGTCTGCGACGAACTGTGGCACCTCCGATGGAAGAAGCTCTTCGCCCTTGACGGCATCTCGCACCAAGGCGCGAACCAAGACGCCGCGTTCGAGTAGGCGAGCAACAATCAGCCGGCCGGTCCGACCGGTTGCCCCGACGACTAGGGCGGGAGCTTCGGACACCTTCCAGCCTCACGAAGCGCGCTGCCGCGAGCGACCGGTGCGCCAGCGGTGTGCATCCTCGTGCGCCTCCCCTGACACCGTGCTCACGAACACCTCGCCCCCACTCACCTCAGTACGAGTCAACTCGAACTCGCCGAGGTTCTCGCGCACGTAGTCAGAAGCAAGCTCGTTGGACGCGTCGGCAGCCGCCTTGTCGTGGAAGATGCTGACTGTCTCCACCGTCGCGTCGCCCGTCGCGAGCGCGAAGTACGCGACGAATCCAGGTTCTTGGCTGATGGCAGGGGCGAATTCCTCATCGACGCGATGCATGAGCGAATCGATCAAGCCCGCGCCCATCCTGTAATGGCGCACACTCGCATACATGGCCTTTCCTCCTCTGTGGCTATCGAGCCTCTTCACTGCAATACGGCATTCCGGGCCGGACCGCATCCGCCCTAACTACGGGTCGCAGCCGGCACCTCTCCGCAGGCCCGCGAGCGGGACAGTCGTTTGCCTGGGCGAGGGCGCCTCCCTGAGCGCGATGAGCGGGTCGTGGGCCCTACGCTTGCCTTGGTCGAGGCGCGCCAGCCTCGGTGTGCAAGACGCCCATGACATAGCGCCCAGGCGCAACGCGTACAAACCGAGGCGACGAGCCGGCGACGTTGGCGGCCAAGCACGCCTTGACCGATCCCCAGTGGACGGGTTCGCCAAGGGCAGCCTCGACCGCGCCATGTACATCGCGTGCCTGCATCGGCGCCCCGCGGCTCTGGAGCACAGCGATGACTGCCCGCTGGACCCAGTCGCGCCGACGATGCCTGGCTCCGACGGTCTCCGCCCGCTTGACGTCGCGGCGCTCAGGCCTGCGCTCGATCCGACCGAGCTCGTTCGGCGCTCCGAGAACGGCGTCCAGCAACGCCTGAAAGGGCGTCGAGGGGTTGGAATGGTGTCCGGTTAGGTCCATTTCTGAACCGATCGAAGTCGTCTGACTCCACCGTCCGACGGCGTAGGCAGCTTTCGCTCGTTGAGGGAAGCACGGGGCGGATGCGGGCCGACGAGACGCCAAGCGGACTACGAGCTGGGTGACCGGCCCAGGGCCGCTGCCTTCCACCCGGGTTTGCGAAACCGGTCGAGAAGTAGCGGCGGGATGATCCCGATCACGAGGATCCCGGCGAGTATCAGGAGCCCATACAGGAGCGGGCTCTGGTGGCCGAGCTGCGACGGAGGCACGAACCCGATTGCGAACGCGGTGACAGAGGAGACACCGCCCAGCAGGCACAGCGGGCCCAGCCAGTGAACCCTGTATCCCCGCGGGTGGTCCGGTTGCGTGCGCCGAAGGCGGACCGCGGCGATGAACATGAGCACGTACATGACCAGGTAGACCTGGGTGGCCATGGCGGTGAAGATCCAGTACGCGCGGGAGATGGTCGGGACGAACGCGTAGAGCAGGGCGATGATCGTGATCACGGC
The DNA here is from genome assembly GCA_963760785.1 of uncultured Solirubrobacteraceae bacterium. Lineage (GTDB taxonomy): Bacteria > Actinomycetota > Thermoleophilia > Solirubrobacterales > Solirubrobacteraceae > Palsa-744. The sequence continues at coordinate 753,877 of CAVXEL010000006.1, forward strand.
GCCTTGGGCCGCGAGGATGTGGACCTCGATGCCTTGATGGTTGACCTTCTGAAAGTAGGGGGGCAGATAGCCCTGCTCGCGACCGATCCTCAGAAGGCCCTCGGACGGGCCGTCGAGCCAGGCCAGCATTCCGGCTAGCGCGCCAACCGCCAGGGTGACCGCGATCAACGGCACCGCGAACGAAATGCCGAAGTGCGTGAAGAGGCTTTCGAACGCCTGCATCACACCAGCTGTGAAGCTGATCTGATGTGCGGGGATCACCCACGCGATGGCCAGGGTCGGCAATATGAAGATGGCGAGAACGAGCCCCATGGCCAAGAAGATGGACTTCGGATACTCGCGCCCCGGATCGCGCAGCTCGTCGACGTGGACGGCATTGATCTCCACCCCGGCATAGGTGAAGAAGCTATTGACGATCAGCACGATGCTGCCGAGGCCATGCCATGGCGGAAGGACGTGGTGGACGTTCATCGGCGCTGCGGAGGGGTTGCCCTGCAGCAGATAGGTCACGCCGAGGATGACGAGTACCGCTCCCGGGATCAACGTCCCGATCACCGTCCCGCTCGAGGAGAGCGAAGCGACCAGCGACGCACCACGTGAGGTCACCAGCACACCGCCCCAGAACAGGACGATGATGATTGCGGCGGTGTAAACCCCGTTGCTGGCCAGGCGCGGATCGATGACGTAGGCGAGCGTGCTGCCGACGTAGCCGAGCAGCGCCGGGTAGTAGAAGATGGTCTGCGAGAACTCGCACCACACCGCGAGCAACCCCATCGGCGCGGAGATGCCTGCCCTCACCCAGTTGTAGACCCCACCTGACCAGCCAGATGCAAGCTCCGCCGCGACAAGTGAGACCGGCACGAGGAAGACGAATGCAGGCAGGACGTACAGAAACACCGAGGCCAGCCCGAACACGGACGTTGCAGGCGCCGACCCGAGGTAGCCCACGGATCCCACCGTCATCATCGCCAGGGCCGTCCAACGGATGTATTTCCGAGTCGTCGGGAGTTCTACTCGCTCGCTCGCGCCGGGCTGAACGCCAACCGGAGCGGCGCGCCGTGCTCTCGGATGGCGTTTCCTTCGCAGCCACATGCGCCGCAGTCTGTCGTTACCCGGTCACCCGCTGCGGGCTCACCCGGGCCGCGGGACTCTTCGGGGTGAGCCCTGTGCGCTGGACCGTCTCTCATGACTCGACTGGCTCACGGGCTGCTCCTCTCCAATGGCGGGACGCGACGCCTGCTTCGCCGGCGGGTTCCTCCCTCCGGACGAGATCGGAGCGTAATGCTTGATGGGGTCCGCTTACGCCTGCTCTGCCGGGGAGCGGCAGCGCCGGAGCTGATCGTAGCGACGCTCGCGGCGTACGGGCCGCGAGCCACGCGCCGCCGACCGCGGCAGTAGCCCGGCGAAGCCTCAGGCGAGCAACTTGGCCTTTGCCTGCTCGAACTCCTCGTCCGTCAACTTGCCGCGGTCGTGCAGCTCGGCGAGCTTGGCGAGCTCTTCCACGCGACTGGCCGATGAGCCTCCGCCCGCCTCGAAGCGCTGGAAGGCTTGGGCCTCGGCCCGGTCCTGTTCGCGATGTTCGTGCAGCTTGTGGCCGCGGACGATCAGGTAGGCGAGCACGCCGATGTAGGGGACGATGATGATGAAGATGATCCACAGCGCCTTGCCCCAATTGGACAGATCGCTGCTGCGGAAGATGTCGAACACGACTGTGATCGCGACCCAGATCCACAGGAACAGGATCGCGAACTCGAGGACTGTGAGCAGCGCGTCCCCGAAGGTGTAGGTCGCGAGGAGCCCAGGCACGTCGCGACAAGCCTACTCGATCCGGCGGCGCGGGAACGCCAACGGCGGCGGCGCGTGAGGTCGAGGAAGCGGTACTGCCTGCGTTGCGAGATCGCCCTGAAGAACCGGTTTGCTCCACCCGCGAAGCGTCTCCTTCGCTCGGACTAGAGCAAGACCCTCCTGCTGGCCGATGCGGTGCGTGCGCCCGATGCCTAGCTTGGGCGCATGCTCAAGACCACGGGCTTCGCCCTCACACATCGTCGCCTTGTCGTGCTCGCGTGGGTCGTGCTCACGATCGTCGGCGCACTCACTGTCTCCTCGACCAATAGCCATCTCTCGCACTCGGTCGCGTACCCGGGCACTCCCGGCTCGGAAGCAAACGAGCACATCCGCAGGCGCTTCGGGCTCGACGGGCACGAGCAGCCAGCGCTGGCTCTATTGCAGCTGCCGCCCGGACGGACGATGCGAAGTGCCAGCGGCCAGGCGATCGCTGCACGCACGTTCGCCGACGCGGCGCGCGCCGGCCACGTCGGCGTTGCCGACTACGCCAACACGGGCGACCCGAAGCTGATCTCGCCCAACGGGCGCACGACATGGGCGCTGATCGACATGCCCAATCCCGACGTCCCGCTCGGGCAGGGCGTGCTCGAACGGCTGCAACCAGTCCTGCGGGCGGCGGCTCCCGTCGGTGCGCACGTCGCCGTCACGGGCTTCGAGCCGCTGCAGTCGGCCGGCGGGGGCGGCGGGTCGAACCCCAGCCTACTGGCCGAGACGCTGCTCGGCGCACTCGCGGCGCTCGTGATCCTCGCATTCGTCTACGGCTCGGCGATCGCGGTCGTGCCGCTGCTGATGGCGCTGCCGTCGATCCTCACCACTTTCCTGCTGGTGCTTGGGCTCGAGCAGCTGGTGGCGGTCAACAGCCTGGTTCAGTACCTGGTGGCGTTCATCGGCCTGGGCGTCGCGGTCGACTACTCGCTTCTGATCGTCACGCGCTGGCGGGAGGAGCGTGAACGCGGCCTCTCGGACGAGGACAGCGTGCTGGCTGCTGCCGCCACCGCCGGACGCGCCGTCGTCCTGAGCGGCGTGACCGTGGCTGTCGGGCTCCTCTCGCTGCTCGTGCTCCCCGTCCCGTTCCTGCGGAGCATAGGGGTGGCCTCGATGCTGATCCCGTTGGTCGCGATTGCGGCGGCCGGCACGCTGCTGCCTGTCACGCTCGCCGCGTGGGGGCCCGCGCTCGACCGCCGCCGCGTCCGTCGCGGGTCGACCACCTACAGCCGCGCCTGGGAGCGCTGGGCGCGGGCCGTGGTCCATCGGCGCTGGATCGCGCTTGCAGCCGGCCTGGCGATCATGCTCTCGCTCGCCTTGCCGGCGCTCTCGCTCAAGAGCGGGCAGGCGAGCGCAAACGCGCTTGCGGCCACGGGCGGACCTGCCGCGGCTAGCTTTCACCAGCTCGAGCGAGACGGCGTCCCCAGCGCGGTCGTGTTCCCGGTGCAGCTCCTTTCGCACGGCGGCAGCGCCGGCGCCGAGCGCGCGGCTGAGGTCGCGCGCGCAACCCCCGGCGTATACGCGGTCCTGTCCCCGCGGACACCGTCGTTTCGCCGAGGCGCCGACGCGCTTCTGAGCGTGATCCCGTACCGGGAAGGCAACACCGCGGAGGGCAAGGCTCTGATCGGCACGCTGCGCGCACGCCTCGCCGTCGTGCCCGGCGGCGTCGAGGTGGGCGGCAACACCGCCGAGCTGACGGACTTCAACAACGGCGTGTACGGGAACTTCCCGCTGCTGCTGGCGGTGCTGGCGCTCATCGTCTTCGTCATGCTCGCCCGCGCGCTGCGCTCGCCCGCGCTCGCACTCAAGGCCGTCGTGCTGAACATAATCTCGCTCGGCGCGGCATACGGGTTCCTCGTGCTGTTCTGGCAGGAAGGGCACGGGTCGAAGCTCATCTACGGCGTTCCGGCGATCGGCGCGATCCGTGAATGGGTGCCGATCGTCGTCTTCGCCTTCCTGTTCGGCCTCTCGATGGACTACGAGGTATTCGTGCTCGCACGCATGCGCGAGGAGCACGACAAGGGCGCGTCGACCAACGAGGCGGTCGTGCGCGGGCTCGCGCGCACCGGACGGCTTGTCACTTGCGCGGCGCTGATCATCGCCGTGTCGCTGCTTTCGCTCAGCGTCAATCCCGACATCGTCGTAAGGCTGATTGCGACGGGGCTCGCAGTCGGCATGCTGCTCGACGTGCTGATCGTCCGCACGCTGCTGGTGCCTGCCCTGGTGGCGGTCATGGGGAGATGGAATTGGTGGATGCCGCGAGGCCTCGCTCGCGTCCTGCGTGTCGCGCCCGCAGCGACGGCACCGGCCACGGCGGGCGGCGCGGAATCCGGCTGAGCCGTGTCGACGGAAGTACTCTCAAGGTCACCCATGTCACTGCTGGAGTCCGCACGCACCAGGATCGCACTCGCGGCGCTCGGGTCGCTGGCGCTGGTGCTGGATGGCCGGCTCGCCCAAGGGTCCGACGCGCCACTCGCGCTCGTGATCGTGCTCGCCCTCCTCACGTGCCTGCCATTCGTGCTCAGGCAACGGATGCCCCTCGCCGGTGTGCTCGCGCTGGAGGTGGGCCTCGTCGCGTGCGTGGTCGTCTTTCACGCCTACGACGCTTCCGTCGGGATCCTCGCAGCCGTGCTCCTCCTCGCTGCGGTGGAGGGCGACAGGCGCCGGTCGCTGATCGTCGGTGCGGCCACCGCCCTCATGCTCGCTCTCGCGCTGGCACTGCTGCAGAGCACCGGCCACGGCCTCGAGGCAGGCACGGTCATACGCGTGCTGCTCGTCTTGGGTGCTCTCGTACTTGGAGATGCGGTGCGCTCGCGGCGAGCGCTGGCAGCGGCAAGGCGCGAGCGCGCGATGCACGAGCAGCACGAACGCCAGCAGCGCGCCGACCAGCGCCTCGCGCGCCAGCGTCTGGCAATCGCGCGCGAGCTCCACGACACGGTCGCCCACGCGCTCGTCGCCATCAACGTACGGGCCGCGGTCGCCACACATCTCGGCAGCGAGACGGAGGACGCGCGCGCTCTCACCGACATCAAGCAGGTTTCCGCACATGCGCTGCGCGACCTGCGCGCCACGCTCGATCTGCTGCGCGACGGCGGCGAGGACTCGCTGTTGCTCCCGGCAGACAGTCTCGAGGAGCTGCCGCAGCTCTTGGAGGGCGTCGGCTCCGCCGGCCTGGAGACTCGGTTGCACGTCGATCTCGATGACGTCGCCCTACCCGCGCCGGTCAGCCAGACCGCATTCCGCGTCGTCCAGGAGTCACTCACCAACGCACTGCGCCATGCCGGCGCCTCGCGCGCAGATGTCAGCATCCGAGCGTTGGCTGACGTGCTCGCGGTGGAGGTCATCGACGACGGACGGGGCAGCGCGAACGGCACCGGCGCCGGCGCCGGTCACGGGCTGCGAGGGATGGCCGAGCGGGTGCTCGCGCTCGGCGGCGAGCTGGACGCCGGTCCGCTCGAGCCACACGGCTGGCGCGTGTTCGCGGAGTTGCCGATCGGCCAGAGAGTGGGCTGAGGGTTGACCCTGAAGATCCTGCTCGCCGAGGACCAGGCCATCGTGCGCGCCGGCTTCAGGATGCTGATCGACGCCGAGTCCGACATGGAAGTCGTGGGTGAGGTGTCCAGCGGCGAGCACGCCGTGGCCGAGGCCCGTCGGCTCGGACCCCAGGTCATCCTGATGGACATCCGCATGCCGGGCATGGACGGCATCCGGGCCACCGAGCTGATCGCCGCCGACCCCGCAGCCGCCGGGAGCCGTGTGCTCGTGCTCACGACCTTCGAACTTGACGAGTACGTGTTCGGGGCGCTGAGGGCCGGCGCAAGCGGCTTCCTGCTCAAGGGCGGCGAGCCGGCCGAGCTCTTGCAGGCGATCCGCACCGTCGCGGCGGATCAGGCCCTGCTCTCGCCGAGTGTCACCCGCCGTCTGATCGAGGCCTACACGGCGCGTCCGGAGCCGCGGCCGGCGCCGGCCGCGCTCGAGCAGCTGACCGACCGCGAGCGAGAGGTGATGGCGCTCGTGGCGGCGGGACTGAGCAACGCCGAGATCGCCGCCGCCCTGCACGTCAGCCCTCTGACGGCCAAGACCCACATCTCGAGCATCCTCGGAAAGCTCGGCGTGCGCGACCGCGTACAGCTCATAGTGCTCGCCTACGAGACCGGGATCGTCGTGCCGGCCGGGGGCCCCCCCTGATCGCCATACCACCTCGAAGAACAAACGGTGGCCGGCCGGCGCTCGGTTACGAGCCGTCCCCGGCGCCGCCGGAGGCTCACGCGGATCTGACCTCGACGATGCGGAAGACCGGGTAGCGAGCCGCGACCCTCTCGAGCTCCGCGATCGGGGCGTCCGGTGAGACACCGAAGAACTCGCGCGCCTCGTACTCAGGCGACTTTGAGTACGCCCGCTTGCTCAGATATGCCTTCAGGATCGGCGCGCGCTTGTTTACCGGCACCTCCTCGAGCAACACCCGGTGCGCTCGGTGGCGGCGAACCGTCGCTCGACAGCCGGCGGCCCGCACGTTGCGCACCCACTCGGACTCGCCCGCCAGCGACACGAGATAGCGGTCGCCGCCATGCTCGGCCCAAACCAGCGCAGTCCGGCGAGGCCGACCCGTCCGCCGACCGGGAACCTCCAGCGCGACGGTGTCCCGCGGGGTCAGGCCCCGTGCCGCGAGGCGCGCCACCATGCGGTTGACGCCGGCAACCACCCGTCGGGGCGGACGGTAGTCAGTTCGTTCTCGGTAGGGCATCGCGCTGATCTCCCCGCTGGATAGCGAGATTGTCGACGCCTTCCGGGGGCGAGATCATCCGAGGGGATCACGCTCGTGTGGCGCCAGAACTACGGAGCGAGGTGCCGGGTGACCTTGGCCTTGGTCGTCGTGAGGGAGCATGACCTCGGCGGCCTCCTGCGGCGTGACGTTCGGGTAGAGGACGCGGAGCAGGGCGATCGCGACGATGCCTCCGATCAGCTGGGCGGCGATGTATGGCGGCACCGAGGCAGGCGCGATGCCTGCGAACGTGTTGGAGAACATGCGGCCGATGCTGATCGCCGGGTTGGCGAAGCTCGCGGAGCTGGTGAAGAAGTAGGCGGCTGCGATGTACGCGCCGACGGCCGCGGGCGCGGTGGCGCCTCGGCGCGTGCGCGTGAGCGAGAAGATCACGAGCATCAGGCCGATCGTTGCAATCACCTCGGAGAAGTCATGTGCTGCGCTCGCGCGGTGCGTCGTTGAGATCGAGACGAGAGCCTCTTCGAACATGCCGTTGGCGATGATCGCGCCTGTGATGCACCCAGCGATCTGGGCGGGGGCGTAGGCGAGCGCGTCGCGCCAGCGCATGCCGCCGAAGCTCGCGTCGACAAGAGACACAACCGGGTTGAAGTGTCCGCCGGAGACGGCTCCGAACATGAGGATTATCGCGAACAGGCCCGCTCCGGTCGCAGCGGCGTTCTCGAACAGCTCCAGGCCGACATCGCCCGGGGAGAGTGTCTGCGCGGCGATGCCGGAGCCGATCACGAGCGCGGCGAGGAACGCCGAGCCGACGTACTCCGCGAGCAGGCGTCGTGGCAGCGGCTGGCTCATGCCGCCGTGAGGAGCTTGTCCGCGAACTCGCCCGGCAGCCCGGCCTTCCGGACTTCCTCGGCCACGCGGGCTGCGTCGTATTCGACGCGCTCGATGGTGACCTCGACGCCGCCTGCGGCCCGCTTCAGCACCGCGAATGCGCCGCGGGGGTCCCCGTCCTTGGGCTTGCCGACCGAGCCGCAGTTCACGAACAGCACGTCGCTGTACTCGTGAACCCATGGTTTGTGGGTGTGGCCGAACACGAGAACACGATCGTCCTCGGCAGCGGCGAGGCGCTCGTAGAGGCGGGCCGGCTTGTCCTCGAACAGGTACTCGTTGACTTTCCTCGGGGAGCCGTGGACGAGGTGGACGTCGACGTCGCCGACGTTGAAGTGCAGGTCAAAGGGTAATCCCAGCATGAACTCCTTCGAGGTCATGCTGGTGTGCGCGAGCGTCCAGTCCACTGAGAGCTGACCGAGCTCTCGATCGTGGGGAGTGATGTATGCGCAGCCGCAGTCCTCTTCATCTCGCGCGATCGCGTAGTCGTAGTTCCCGTAGATCGTCGGGATCTTCAGATCGGCGATGAGCGCACAGACCTCGTTCGGGTGCGGGCCGTAGCCCACGAGGTCACCGCCGCAATAGATCTGCTCGATCCCGAGCTCCTCTGTCCGTGAGAGCGCCGCCTGCAGTGCCGGGAGGTTGCCGTGTATGTCGGTGATGACGGCCACCGTGTCTGCTTGCGCGTTCACGTGCCCATCGTATTAGATCGACAGATGCCACTGTTATTGATATATGTATATAGATGCCTGTCAATTTGGAGCTGGCGCCAAAGCAGAAGCGAGCGGCTGGCGAGCGCTGCTGCGAGGCGGTCGTCTACCCGGACGTGCAGCGCGACCACGCGCTGCGCATGGCCGAGGTCGCGAAGGCTCTCGGCGACCCGATTCGTCTTCAGCTCGTGGACGTGCTGCGCAAACACGCCGGCAAGGTCTGCGTCTGCGAGCTCGTGCCCCTGTTCGATGTCTCCCAACCGACGCTCTCCCATCATCTGAAGAAGCTCCGTGACGCTGGAATAGTCGATTCCGAGCGTCAGGGGCTCTGGGCCTACTACTACGTGATCCCCGACGCACTCAAGGAGCTCTCCACATGGCTGACATGACCACGGCGAACGCGGCCCCGGATCCTTGCTGCGCCCCTGAGCAGCAGGTCACGTGCTGCGAGCCCAGCGCCAAGGACGCCTGCTGCGGGCACGCGGAGGGGTGCGGCTGCGACGCGGGCACACACGGCGAGCAGACGGCAGACGTTCGTGAAGAGGTCAAAGAGCGCTACGCGGCCGCGGCCCGCGCCGTCGCCGTCGCCGAGCACCAGAGCAGCGAGGAACCCGCCGACTCGTGCTGCAGCCCAGCCCTGTCGACGACCGACGCCTCTGGCCAGCAGGTCTTCGGCAGTGCCCTCTACGAGTCCGCCGAGGCCGCTCATGCGCCCGACTCCGCTGTGGCGGCGTCGCTCGGGTGCGGCGTGCCGACAGCGGTTGCCGACCTGGAGGAGGGCGAGACGGTCCTGGATCTTGGCTCCGGCGCGGGTGCCGATGTCCTGATCTCCGCCCGGCGCGTCGGGCCGACAGGCAAGGCGATCGGCCTGGACATGACCGACGAGATGCTCGAGCTGGCCCACAGCAACGCAGAGAAGGCCGGCGCCCAGAACGTCGAGTTCCGCAAGGGCTACATCGAGGAGATCCCGCTCGCGGACTCGAGCGTCGACGTCGTGATCTCCAACTGCGTGCTCAACCTCTCCGGCGACAAGCCCAAGGTGATCCGCGAGGCCGCACGCGTTCTGCGCCCCGGCGGACGCTTCGCGATCTCCGACGTGATCGCCGACGAGACAATGGACGACGCCACCCGCACCGACATGCAGAAGTGGACCGGATGCATCGCCGGAGCACTCACCCAGCGGGAGTTCGAGACGGCTCTCACAGAAGCCGGCCTTGTGGACATCGAGATCCGCGAGACGCACCGAGTACACGACCAGGCCGCCTCAGCGATCATCCGCGCGCGCAAGCCAACAGGAGCCGCAGCGTGAGCGCAATCACGTTCCGGTCATCGTCGGCGTAGCGCAGGCGAGACACCGCGCTCCACCCATGCCGCGCTGCTCGAACGCACGGGGTACGCCGCCTCAGTGCTTCACAGGGCCGAGGGGTAGGTCTCGGGCGGCTCGCCCAGCTCCCACGCGGGGGTGCGCTCCAGCGGCTCCACAGCGCGCGTGCTGTCGATATGCATGAGCGCGTCGTACTGCCGCGCCGCGTTCGCGGCGAACCAGTGGCTCTGGCGTTCGGTCTCGGGTCTGTAGATCACGCCGATCGCGCGCTCCAGGCGCAGCTCGCTCAACACGCGACCGCACTCGCCGGACGCGAGCGGGCACAGCAGGAACGCGGGCAAGCCGGCGGTGTGCAGGAACGCCTCGTGGCTGTCGGGAAGTGCCGCCCGCACGCGCTTTCGCTCGGGCTCATCGCCCCAATCGGAGGCCGCGGTGACGCTGCCCTCGTAGGTGGTCAAGCCGACGTTGACGGCGTCGCGCCCGTGCCGTTCGCGCATCAGCTGCCCGATGTTGAGCTCGCCCCGCCGCGCCATGTCGGTGGCACGCGCGTCGCCGACATGTGAGTTGTGCGCCCACACGACCACCTTCGCCGTGCCGCCGTGCCGGTCGAGGTGCGCCATCAGCTGGTCGAGCGTGTCCGCCATGTGTCGGTCGCGCTGGTTCCAGGAGCCCGCGCGGTCGCCGAACATCGTGCGGTAGTACTCCTCGGCGTTGGTCACGATCGAGGCGTTCTGCTCGGCTAAGAAGTACTCGTCCTCGGCTGCCAGCCCGTCGCGGGAGAGATACTCGCCGGCGCGGCGGCGAAGCTCGACGAGCTGCTCGATCACGCCTCGCCGGCAAGGCTCGCTGACGCCGAGCAGCACCGCCTGGCCGTACGCTGTGCTCTCCCCCGAGTACGGCTGCAGGCACTCGTAGCGGGCCCTTGCACGGGCGGCGGCGTCCGGATCGTGCTGATCGAGGTAGGTGATCACCGCCTCCATCGATGCGCCGAGGCTGTAAAGGTCCAGGCCGTAGAAGCCGACCTTTTGCGCGGTGTGGTCGCGACCCTCGTTGTAGGAGCGCAGCCAGCCGACGAAGTCGAGCACGTCGGCGTTTCGCCACATCCATGTCGGGAACCGGGCGAAACCGCGCAGCGCCTCCTCGGCGTCGCGATCTCCGCCCCCGCCACCTACGTAGCGGTTTACGCGAGAGGCGTCGGGCCAGTCGCCCTCGATCGCGACCGCTGTGAATCCACGCTCGATGATCAGGCGTCTGGTGATGCGTGCGCGCTCGCGGTAGAACTCGTGCGTCCCGTGGCTGGCCTCGCCTATCAGGACGATGCGTGCGTCGCTGATCAACTTCAGCAGTGGATCGTAGTCCCGCCGATCACCGGTGAGCTCGTGAGCCTCCCGCCACAGGCCGCCGATACGTCCGCGGTCGCCGAGTGGTATCGCCAGAGGCACGGTCACAACTCCTCCACCTCGGGCACGGTCAGTCCTCGCATATGTCGGCGACCGTGGCGGCGGTGATTCGCACGACATCGCGCGGGTCGAGGAGCACCGAGTGACGGTGATCCCCGGCCGGGCACAGGATCCGCTCCTGCTCGAGCAGCGCCGTGTCGATCACCTCCGCCGCCGGCACCATCGGCCCGAAGGGCGGGACGGCGCCGACTTCAAGCGACGGGAAGTCGCGCGCGATCTCGTCCTCGCTCGCGAGTCGAAGGCTACGGCTGCTGCCAAGCAGTTCGCGCAGCTTGTGCAAGTCCAGGCGATCGGCGGCCGAGATCGCTGCGATCGCGTAGGCGCTGCCATCGTGCAGGACGATCGTCTTGGTGACCCTCTCCGGCGGCTGGTCGACGGCGTGAGCTTCGGCGCCTGCGCTCATCACCGAGTCGTGCTCCAGCAACTCGAAGGGGACGCCGGCGCCCTCGAGAAATCCGACAATCGCATCGACCCGCGTATTGGCCATCCCGCCCGCAAATCCCTCATTCATCACGGTGGCTCTCCTCAGACTCGTCTCATGGCCGAGACTACGCCGCACCGTCCGTCGCGTCAGCGGGGAAAACACGGTGCTGGCAACGGCTTTCCACTGGCGTCGGCAGCAGGGAAGGAAGGACCCGAGCCGTACGCCGCTGCCCCACCCTGTCCGTAAATTGCTCGCGAGGTGCGCGCTCTGCGCCTCGGGGAGCGACGGCGGCGAGAAGCCAGGTCGCTCTGTCGACACGGAGCGGCGCGAGCAGCCGACCCGCGGGGTTCGTTAGCACCCGCCGCACAGCATCTCTCGACCGCTGCTATCAGGCGACCAAGGTGTCTCGTCCGAGGCCCGATCTGCGTCAGTCGAGTAGGAAGGTCACCTTGAGGTCGACCCGGTAGCCGACGATCTCTCCGTCCTCGAGCGCGACGCTCTGCTCCTTGACCCACGCGCCGCTCATGTTGCGCACGGTCTCTTTCGCCTTGCTGATCCCTTGTCGGATCGCATCCTCGAAGCTCTCCGGTGACTGTGCGGATATCTCGATGATTTTCGCCACTGACATGGTGCCTCCATTCGGCTGGATCTGCCGGTCGCTCATCCCCGCCAACACGGCCTGAGCCAAGAAGAAGGCCGACATACCGGCTTGATCGCAGCTGCCGGTTGGGCGGTGGTTCCTTGTGGAACGCCCACGCTCTGTTGCTTGGAAGCCTGACAGTCGGCGCGTTGGGCGTCATCGTGGAGAATTCCCTAACAAGCGTCCGGGTCTCCCCTCGATACGGGCGATGCGTCCACCGGCGCTCGTCGGTCTTGACGCGGAACGCGTGCCATGCGGGGTTCTGCGGATTGACGTTGAGGACTGGCCCTGACGCACATCACGACGACCCCGTCTAGGGTCGTGAGCATTTGGCAAATGCAAACGCTGCCGCCAGCTCGCTCGTCCTGGCCTCATTCTCGCTGCGCTCGCGGCGATCGGCCTCGGCGGCGCGCTGCTCGCGCGACGCCGAGCGCGGCCGTCAAGGCGAGGCCTGCTCGGCATCGTCGAACCGCTCGGCGTTCGCCGCCGCAAGCCCGGCGCCGCCTGCTGGCGTGGCTGCCAAGCCCACGATCCCGGGGATAGCATGATCCGCCCTTCCCACCCAGCCGCGTTCACCGCCGTGGATCGAGCGCACGCGACCGCGCACCCGCGCGAGGTTGTAGCCACGCTGCGCGACGGGTCGCACGTGACGGTGCGCCCTATCCGCCCCGAGGATGCCACGCCTCTGCGCGCCGGCTTCGAGCGACTTTCGGAGGAGTCACGCTACCGGCGCTTCCTGTCACCTATGCAGAGGCTCAGCGGGCCGATGTTGCGCTACCTGACCGAACTCGATCACCATGACCACGAGGCGCTTGTCGCCATAGGAGACGACGGAGCGATCGTTGGAGTCGCTCGCTTCGTGCGCCAGACCAGCGATCCCCGGTCGGCCGAGATGGCGGTGACAGTCGCGGACGACTGGCAAGGGCGCGGTGTGGGCACGACGTTGCTCGAGCTGCTGGCGGACCGCGCCCGCGCGGAGGGGATCAGCCGCTTCACCGCGATCATCCTGGCCAGGAACCAATCGATGCTCGCGCTGATCGAGGACCTCGGCACCGTCCGCACCATCGAGCAGACGGCGGGCACCGTTGAAGTGGAGATCACCTTGCCCCCAAGTGGCACCGGTCCACAGCTCCGCAAACTGCTGCGCGACTCGGCGAGCGGCTACCACGAGGTCGTCGCTTCACGGCCCGAAGGCCTGGATTCATCGGACTAGTGTCACGGTGGTTGATGCGGCCCCTCCCCCGAGACGCTGGGTGTGGTCCACGCAGCGCTCGCGGCGCGCTGGGCGCCCGCCGTCGACACGCCTCACCTGCTGAACCCGCTGATCGCACGAGCGCTCGGTATCGCCGAAGACGAGGCTCTCGACAAGGTCCTGGAGATCGAGTCCGGCGCCGAGCTCTCCGCGCTGCACTGCCCGCACTCGAACGCAAGCGTGGATCTACGCGAGTCCGATTGCCTGCATTGCGCGGCGCCGGCTACCGTCGCCCGTGTGCTGGCGCTCGCGATCAGCCTCCGCGACCACCCTGTCGCGACCGCCCCGCTTGGCCTCGTAGAGACATCTGTCGGCGGCAGCGATGACGGCCGCCGGATCAGGCCCCGCGGCCTCCGAGGTCGCCACCCAACGACATCGTCACCGGGATCTCGTGCGGACGCGCGGCGGTGCAAGCGCTGCGCAGACGCTCGGCGAGCCGCCGTCCCTCATCCGCGCTGAGACCCGGGAGCAGCGCTAGGAACTCCTCTCCGCCTGTCCGATATAGAAGCGGGAACGAGCGCAGGTTCGTGCGAAGCGCATCTGCAACACCACCGAGCACGACGTCGCCGACATCGTGCCCGTGGGCGTCGTTGATGCGCTTGAAATGATCGATGTCGGCGACGATCACGCACAGCGACCCGGCGCCGATCGACGCCTGCGCGGCGATCTCCTCGATCCGGCGCTGCAGCGCGAGCCTGTTGAGCAGCCCCGTCAACGGGTCGATCCTCGCGGGCCTGCCGTTCGGCGCGGGTCAGGGCGGCAGCGAGGATCACGACGCCGACAATCATCGTCACGAATCCGGCGAGGCGCAGTTCACCGTACGCGAGAGCCCGGTTGACCGCGACGCACAGGCGAGGGCCGTCGCGGCGAGGCACACAAAGCAGTAGAGGACGAGGCCACGCAGGGTATGACGGCCCGCGACCGCCACGATCGGCCAGACCATGAGGCTGATTCCAGGTGCGGTGCTGCCGCCCGAGAGGGCCACCTCGGCCGCGATCGCTGCCGCGGCCAGCACGTCGGCGGCGAAAAGCCATATCTCGGGTGTCCCAAGACCTGAACTCGTTTGGTTGGCTTCCCGTGAGCGGCCGGGGTGCAGACCTACACCGGCTGATGCAAGGCGTACGCGTTGAGATCCGGGGGCGCTCCCTCTGCAGCAAAGCGCCGTTTGGTGCTGATGAGCGCGGCGCGGTTGAGCGCCTCCAACGTACGGTCTGAGACGAGGATCTCGTCCGGCTCGGCCGCTTCGGCGAGTCGCGCAGCGATGTTGACATCGACCCCGAAGTAGTCGCCCCCGATCTTGCGGGGGCGGCCGAGGTGAATGCCTGTTCGGAGCCGAGGAACGTAGCCCTCCACCTCGATCGTGGACGCGCGCTCGCCGGCGGCGAATGCAGCCTCCGTGGCGCTCGAGGCGTCCCAGAAGACCGCCATCAGCCCGTCTCCGAGCCGCTTGACGATCTCCCCGCGTCGCTCGATTATCGGCGGCTCGATCGCGTCGCTTACCGCGCGCAGCAGTTCGATCGCTGCCTCGTCTCCGGACTTCAGCGCCCAGCTCGAAAAGCCGACCAGGTCCGTGAAGAGCACGGCGACATCGACAGAACCGCGGCCGCGGCCGCGGTTCTCGGAGAAGGTCTGCCACGCTTGCAGCGTCGCCAGCCCAAGCTCTCCGAGCACGCCCGGACTGTCGCTTCGAAGTGCGACGAGCTGACGCGCTGCGAGATCTGCTGAGCGACCACGGGCGGTGGAGAGCCTGTCGACGAACTGTTCATCGCCCAGCATGCGCTCCCGCGCTCGTCTCGCAACTCCCACGAGCCGGGGATGACGGTTGAGCTGACGCGTGGACTCGATCAGTCGCGTCGCGGAGAGTTGCCGGTCGCTGTCGCTCACGCGTTCAGACTAATCCAGTGGTGGGCATGGGCGATGGCGAGCGGATCCGCTCGCGTTGCGCGCGTATGCAGCGCCTCGGGGCAGCGTTCGACCCAGGGCGGGCGTGAAGCCATCAGAGCCCGAGTTCGCGAACGCCTGTCTCGTCGAAGCCGAGGTGGTGACCAACCTCGTGACGCACCGTCTGAATGACGTGCAGCCGGAGGCGCTCGGGATCGCTCCCGAAGTCGCGCACCAGTGTGTCGCGAAAGATCAGGATCTCGTCTGGCAATCCGCCGCCACCGAAGAAAGGCGTACCACCACGCTTGGAGCCGACGTACATGCCATACGCATGGTTCTCGGCACCGCGGTCGGAGACGACGATCGCCACGTGCTCGAGCGCACGTTGGAACTCGATCGGCAGCTCGTCGAGCGCTGAACCAACGAGTTCCTCAAATTCCTGCTCGCTGTAATGCCTGTGTTTGCTCATGGCTTCATGATCCCGCCGAGCGTCGCTCGCCGGCCACGCTCATCGGCCCAGCGTATCGCGGGCTCCGCGCGGTTACGCCCGCATTGCGTCGAAGGCAGCAGTCCTGCTCACCGCGCCGCCGCGCTCCCCCATTCCCCTGGGGGAGCGAGCGCGGAGTGATGATCAGTCGGCGCGCTCGGACGTGTCTCGACAGAGGGCCGGTTGTCTGCCGCGGACTACAGCACCAGGAAGCGCTTGAGCTTGCCGGTGGCCAGACGCGGGATGTTCTCGACCACGGTGACCGTCACGGTCGGCTCGCGGCATCCCGAGCGCGCGAGTGCCTCCTGAAGCTTGTGACTGAGAGTTCTCGACATCGACCGCGCCGTCTGCGCACACGATGATCTCGGCTCCGGCCGAGGTCTGCTGCACCTGATACTCGGAGATCGCGGGCTCACGTCCCAGAATCGACCGGAACAGATGCGGGTGCACGCTCACCCCGTCTGCGTAGATGAAGGTGTCGTCGTTCCTTCCCTCGATGTCGGCTATGCGCTGGTGCACTGACCCGCATGCGCACGGCTCATCCAGGAGCGTGACCTCGTCGGTGATCTCATAGCGGATGAGCGGCATCAAAGGGTTGAAGAGGTTCGTCACATACACCTTGTGCGAGCGCACCCCGGCCGGGACGGGGTCCCCGTCCGCGTCGACCGCCTCGACGATCACGAGATCGTCCGTGAGATGCATGCCTGCGCCCTTGAAGCAGCCGATCGCCGTGACGCCCGCCTCCGAGGTTCCCCACATGTTCGCGATCGGCGCCTGCCAAGTCTCTTCAGCGGCCTCACGCGTCTCGGGCAGCAGCGGCTCAGCCATCGTCAGAATCCGCCGCGGCTGGATCTGAAGCCGTCCCGCGCGCGCCTCGCCTACCAGACGAGCCGAGCATCGACGGGTACGTCGCGAGGTTATCCCCGCCGACCGAGTTCAGCCCGGCGACAACCTCCTCCACGGGAAGGCCGACCCTGAACCTGTGTGTCTCAACAGCACCCGTAGCGAACGTCTCAGAGAGCGCGCTCGTGAAATGCGTCGCGTTTTCCGCGGCGACGATCATCGCCACCGGAGGCCGCGAGGCGAGCTCCGGGTCGCCGATGCGGTCCAGCAGCGTGCGGCGCATCGCCGTCAGCTGCACCGTCGCCCAGGCATCCCAACCCCACACGAACACGCCCCGCACACCACTCGACCCGCCCGACGCCACAGCATGCAGCTCATCACGGAAATACGCGTCACCGTCCAGCTTGGCGATATGGGCGTTCACGTCCGCCAGGCGAACCTCGGGATCGGTCACGATCGCATCGAAGTTGCCCATCAGATCGTCCTTCGTCATCACCGGCAGATCCCGCAGGTCATCCGCGTCAAGCGTCGTCAGGTCCACGTCCCCGAGCCGATCGCGATGCCAGGGGGACCGCTGCACCGCCAGCCCGACGAGCTCACGGAGTCGCGCCGTTCGCTCGGCGCGCAGCCGCTCAGCAGACCACGCCACCCGCTCGAAATGCTCGCCGATCTGGGGCAGCAGATGTTCGATGTGACGCTGGCGCGTCACCTCATAGGCCTCCACTCGATGGCACCCTACAAGACGCCACGTTGCCGCCCTGGGCTCCGTGGAGTCTGATCAGACGGGGTACCCGCGGGGTACCCGCCGCAGGCGGGGACGCTCACACACGCCCCAGCCGCCAATGGGGGTCGTCCGTGAACCTGAGGAGCTGCGCGAGTGCGCCGAGTTGCAGGGCGATCGCTTCGAGCGAGACCACGAGCTCCGGGTTCGGTGTGGTGTCCGTTCGAGACAACAGCCCGAGCATCGCGATCGTCTCGCCCCCGTCGCTGACCGGCACCAGTATCGCGGAGCCCATACCCTCCGCCGCGGCGGCCCTCAGCAGCGGGTCCTCAGCCGACTGCAGATCGAGCAGGCAGGTCGTCGCCATCCGGTTGCGAGCACGACCGAACTCCGCGATCGCAGGATCCTCTACGTGCTTCCAGGCCCGGGTCTCGAACTTGGCCAGGCCCGCGGACTCTCGCATCCAGAACGCTTCGCACCTCATCGACCCGCGCGGTCTTTCGGGACACCACGCGATTGTCGCGTCCCATCCTCCCTCCGAACCGAGCGTGCCAATCGCGTGCTTGACCACCGATCGCCACTCGGTCAGGCCCATCAGCGCGGCCGAGAGGGCGCGCTGCGAAGCTGTGTCCCACCTGAGGCCATCGCTCTCCGGTGCGGATGCGTCAGCCTCGGGCGCCTCCACAGGTCGCAGGTGCTCCTCCAGCTCTGCCCGGACGGCCATCAGCTCGGCTTCCAGCTCGCTCACATGGGCCTCCGCGCGAACGAGCGACTGCCTGAGCTCGTCGGATTGCGCCTGCTCGGCCGCAACGGCGCCATCGAGCTCATTGGCGCGCTGGGCGGCTCGTTCCGACTCGGCGCTGAGGTTGCCGATCTGCTCGCGCTCCTGGACCAGCTCCTCCTCCAGCCGCGCGACTGTGGCGAGCGCCTCGTCTCGCTCGACGAGGGCCGCCGCGACGCGGTCGTCGCGGTCGAGAGGCGGACCGGAGCTTCCGTCGGCCAGCGTGAGCTCCCACTCCTCGAGCAGCTCCTGACGGATCGCGAACGCGTCGAGCCGTCCCCAGCGATCGAGCCTCATCAGCCGGTCACACTCCGAACGGGCCAGCGCGGCCTCTGCGAGCGGTGCCGCCACGCTGCAAGTGGCCGTCGGCTGTCCGTCGCCGTCGCGTAGCGCAAAGCGCAGAGCGGCAAACGCGGGGCGCTCTTCAAAAGCGCCGATCAGGTACTCGAGCTCCAGCGGTTCCGCCGCGGCGATGTCCTTGTTCTCGAGCCTGAGCCCTTCGATCGACCCCGCGGCGGTCAGGTCGGCATCGGTTCGGCCGCAGACGCTCTCGGCATCGGTCCCGAGCTGCTCGACGTAGTGGCGATTCACGCGCAGATAGCGGCCATCCAGGTCCTTCAACCAGACGATCGCGGGGCTCTCGTCCAGCGGCTCCTCGAGCACCGGACTCACCGACTCGATGTCCACCTCGTCGCGGGCGGTGGGGATCGTGAGCACGGCCATGCGCCGGCCACGTCTGTCGAGCACTGCGGCAAGGCTCGCCTCGAGACCGTCGAGCGGCGCCGTAAGGCGGTCAGCCTGGCCCGTGGTGATCAGCTCGACCTCGTGTGGACACGCGCCCAATGCACCGTCGCGGACGTCGAACCGGTCCACGAAGCCTCTCGTGGCATATGCGATCGAGCCGTCCTCACCCAGCACGGCTACCGGTGCGGGCACTCCCTCGCAGACCTCGACAACGCTCTCTGCTGCGGTCCGGCCAAAGACACCCACACTGGACAGACTCGGCGCCCGGCATGGGGAGCCTCGCTCGCCGACCCCCGGAGTGGACGAATGTGTGGCGAGCGCCCGACACTCTGCCGACCGGCCGCGTCATCCATGGCCGCGACGCGGTCCTCGAGCAAATGATCCCGCCCGAGTGCTCCGGGCCGCTCGGGGCGCGCCGCGCCCCGCATCGGACGAATTCGGAGGGGGGTGAACCGGCGGTCGGCCGCGACATACGGGTGACAGGGACGCCACGATGGCTTCCCCTTCCAGGCAAGGAGTCGACCATGCGCGGTTCAGACGGCCACCCAACCCACGAGCGGCTGCTGCCCTTCCAGGGGCTGCACGACATCGACGGGCTCTGCCACATACGGGTCTACGAGCGCCCGGGCCGAATGCCGGTCGTGATCGCCGGCGAGCTCGAGGACAACCCCGGGACCAAGATCTCGCATGGGATTGAGATGGTCGCGCAAGCCATACGGCGCGAGTTCTTCCCGGAAGGGCGCGAGTTCGTGCTGATCGAACACCACCCCCAGCTGTTCGACGAGCGGCAGCCGACGTTTCAGCTCGTGCACCTCTGCCACGCAAGCGACGAGGAGCCGTCCGGCAATCGGGGTGCGAGCGCCGGGATCGCCGTCCTTGACGATGGCCGATTCGGCAAGGCGGCGCACGGCCGGCGCCTCCAGGGCGATGTTCGTGACCCGAGCTGGAGCAGAATTCCTGACGTCACGGAGCTCACGGGCTGCCCGGTGGCCGCCTGGCCGAAGGGCCGCTACACCGCCCGAGCGGTCGGCGGGCCACGCGGCGACTACCTCCGTCGCCAGGTCGCAGCGCGCGGCCGCGCCGCCGCCGACCGGCTGATGGCGAACCTCGCGGAGCGGTAGCGCACTCGGCGCAGCCACGGCTCGCTCTCTTCGTTCGGGCCGTCCTCTCCAAGGCGCGGTCGCGCCCGTCCGGCGTGGTCGACGGATTGTGGGTCCTGCCGGTCGGTTCGCTCGGGCATACGATAGGCGCGCGATGGAGGTTGTCACGCGGTACGCGCGTAGTGGTGATCTGCAGATCGCCTATCAGGTGGCCGGTGAAGGACCGCTCGACGTCCTGGTCGTCCCGAGATGGTTCTCGAACATCGAGCTCGACTGGGAGCTGCCGCCCTCGGCGCGCTTTCTCACACGGATGGCCTCGTTCGCGCGGCTGATCCATTTCGATCGCCGTGGGGCGGGGATGTCCGGCGGGATCGCTGGGGCCACGCCGCTGGAGGAGCAGATAGATGATGTTCGTGCGGTGCTCGAGGCGGCCGGCTCTGACCAGCCGGCGTTGATCTCGATTGCCGAGGGCTGCGCCCTGGCCGTGCTCTTTGCGGCCTCGCATCCGGACCTCGCTCGCGCGCTGGTGCTCATCACGCCGACGCCGCGCGTGGTCCGCGGGCCGGGCTACGAGTGGGCGCAGAGTCGCGAGGAGCGCGCTGGAATGGTTCGGGCGGTCGTCGAGCACTGGGGTACCAGCTCAACGGAGCAGCCGTGGGGGGGGTTCGCCGGTCAGGACGAGCAGCGACGACGTCTCCTCGCGCGCCACCGGCGTCTCTCGATGACTCCCGACGGCGCCGCTGCATCGCTTGCCGTGGTCGGCGAGCTGGATGTGCGTGACGCCCTTTCCAGCGTGCAGTGTCCGACGCTGGTGCTGCACCGAGCGAACGACGCGTTCGTCGATGAGCGCCACTCGCGCTACGCCGCGGCCCACATCCCGCACGCGCGATACGTCGAGGTCGCGGCACGTGGCCAGGCCGCGGACGAGATCGAGCAGTTCCTGACGGGTATGCGACGGCCGGTTCTCAGCGACCGCGTGCTCGCAACCGTGCTCTTCACGGACATCGTCGGCTCAACCGACCGTGCTGCTGAGCTGGGCGATAGCGGTTGGCGCGCGCTGCTCGAACGGCATGACGCGCTGGTACGCGAGCAGGTCGAGCGCTATCGGGGGCAGTTCGTCAAGTCGCTCGGTGATGGGATGCTCGCCACGTTCGACGGCCCAGGTCGAGCGATCAGCAGTGCGATCGCCATTCGTGACAGTGTCCGTGAGCTCGGGCTGGACGTTCGCGCCGGTCTGCACACCGGCGAATGTGAGCTGCTCGCCGATGACGACATCGGCGGCCTGGCTGTTCACATCGGTGCGCGCATCAGCAGCCTCGCCGGGCCGGGCGAGGTGCTGGTCAGCAGCACCGTCCGGGACCTCATCGTCGGCTCCGATCAGATCCTCCTCGACCGAGGAGAACACCAGCTCAAAGGCATCCCCGGACCGTGGCGGGTTTTCGCGGTCAAGACCTAGCGCCTGGACGCGGTATCCCCCGGAAGCAGGAGCGAAGGCCGGGCTGCTCATTCTGAGGAATCAACATCCACTCCGCCACGCAGAAGGTGCCGCGCGCCCGGCGGCTCCCGCGGAGGGGAGATCTCCACGGCCGACTACGGATCCAGCTGCGCTGATGCGGATCTATCGTGGTCGTTGTCGGTGTCCACGAGGAGAGGATGTCGCGTGACTGAGAGTTCGACGCCCGTTCCGCGCGTGCTGGCGATCGACGCCGGCGGCACCATGACCGACACGTTCATCGTCGATGAGCACGGCGCGTTCGTGGTCGGCAAGGCGCAGACGACCCCCGGGGACGAGTCGATCGGCTTCATCGCCTCGGCGCGCGATGCGCTCGGCCAATGGGACTCGACACCCGCGGCGGGGTTTCCCTCGATCGTGTCTGGGATCTACTCGGGCACGGCGATGCTCAACCGCTTGCTGCAGCGTCAGGGCCTGCGCGTGGGCTGCATCGTCAACGCCGGTCATGAGGACTATCTGCGGCTCGAGCGAGGCATCCAGACCTACATCGGGTCCTCCTACTCAGACCGGCTGCACCTCGCAACCCACCATCACAACCAGCCGTTGATCCCCCGCGAGCGCATGAAGGGAGTGCGCGGGCGCATCGACGTGTTCGGAGACGAGGTCCTGCCGTTGCGCGAGCAGGACGTGCGTGACGCGGCCGGCGAGTTGCTCGACGCAGACGTCCAAGGCATCGTCGTGTCGCTCTTGTTCTCCTACCGCAACCCTTTGCACGAGCAGCGGGTGGCAGAGATCATCGGCGAGGAGAAGGCCGCTCGCGGCGTCGACGGCGCTGTACCCGTGTTCCTGTCCTGCGAGCTGTACCCGATGCGCCGGGACCTGCCAAGGCTGAACTCGACGGTGATCGAGGCCTACGCCGCCGAGCCCTCTCGCGCGACGCTGAAGGCGGTGCGCGACGTCACCAAGGAGCATGGCGCCGGATTCGAGCTGCGCGTGATGGCCGCACACGGGGGCACGATCTCGATCGAGGCCAAGGAGCTCGGGCGCACGCTCGTGTCGGGGCCGATCGGCGGCGTCGTGGGCGGGCACGCCCTGGCGCGCGACATGGGTCTGCGCAACCTTCTGTGCACCGACATTGGCGGCACCTCGTTCGACATTGCGCTGATCACCGACGGGCGCTTCGAGATCACGCCCACACCAGACGTGGCCAGATTCCTGCTCAACATGCCTCTCGTCCGTATCGATTCGATCGGCGCCGGCACTGGCTCGTTCGTGCGCGTGAACCCCAATTCCAACCGGCCGGAGCTCGGTCCCGATTCGGCCGGCTCGCGCATCGGCGTGTCCTGGCGGCAAGGTGGCACGGAGACGATCTCGGTCACCGATCTGAATCTGGTGCTCGGTCGGCTGAACCCCGATTATTTCCTCGGCGGCGAAATCGAGCTTGACGTCGAGCACGCGCGCGAGGCGATCCAGGCGCAGCTGGCCGACCCGCTCGGCCTGGGGGTGGAGGACGCCGCCGCGGGCGTGATCGAGTTGTTCGAGCAGACGCTCAAGAACGAGGCCGTCGGGCAGATCCTCGGCAAGGGCTACTCGCCTGCCGACTACTCATTGCTGTGCTACGGCGGCGGCGGTCCGCTGCACGTGGCCGGCTACACCGACGGGGTGTCCTACCGGGAAGTGCTCGTGCCCGCCTGGGCGGCCGGCTTCTCGGCCTTCGGCTGCGCCTGCGCTGACTTCAACTACCGCTTCGACCAGACCATCGACTTGCCCCTCATGCCGACGTTCGGCGAGGCCGAACGCGCGGGTATCGGCACGATGATCACCGGCGCGTGGCTGGCGCTGCAGGACCGCGTCGCGGCCGAGTTCGCCAAGTCTGAAATCGCGCGCGAGCGAGTCGCCTTCACGCACGCGGTGCGCATGCAGTACTACGGCCAGCTCAACGACATCGAGCTCGTCTCACCGCACGTCGCGCTCAGCGAAGCCGCCCAGGTGGACGACTTGATCGCCGCCTTCGAGGACGCCTACGCCAAGGTGTACGCCGCCTCGGCACGCTCGCCCGAGTTCGGGTATCTCGTCACTCACGTGATCGTGCACGGCACAGTGGAGGTGGAGAAGCCCGCCCTGCCGAGCCTGCCGGAGCGTTCAGGCAAGCCTCCGCTGAAGGCCACGCGGCAGGTGCACTGGGGGCCCGCCAGCGACGGGGAGTTCGTGCTCAGCGACATCTTCGAGCTCGAGGACATCGAGGCCGGCCAGGAGATCGAGGGGCCGGCGGTCGTCGAGCACTCGGCGACCACGCTCACGCTTCCGCCCGGACGGCGCGCGTATCTGGACTCGCACCGCATCTTCCACATCACCCACACCAAGGAGGCCTGACGATGGCGATTGTCGATGCCACCCGCGAGCAGGGCGTCAGGGGGACCGGCATCGGCTGGGACGGGCGCAGCCTGCTGGAGATGCTCGAGGAGTCAGAGCAGCTGTTCGCCGACACGGGCCACTACGGTGGCTTGCGCGAGCTCGAGCTGATGCGCTCGGACCCGATCGGCTACGAGAAGCTGTTCTCCCGCCTGCGTGGCGGTCTGGTGTCAGCGCGCGCGACGGCGCTGAACATCTCCGCCTCGCCGATCGTCCGCGAGCTGGGCGAGCTGTGCTTTGCGCTTTACACGCCGGAGGGGGACTCGGTCGCGCTGTCGACGGGGATCATCGTGCACGTGCACACGATGTCCGACGCGATCAAGTGGATGGTGCGCAACGGCTACGAGCAGAACCCCGGCATCCGCCCGGGCGACATCTTCGCCAACAACGACCCCACCATCGGCGACGTGCACAACGCCGACGTGCAGACGTTCGTGCCGATCTTCTGGGAGGGGGAGCTGGTCGCGTGGGCGGGCGGTGTCACGCATGTGCTCGACATCGGCGCGAGCACGCCGGGCGGCGTCCCCGTGGGCCCGACCACGCGCTACGAAGACGGGATCGACCTGCCGTGCATGAAGATCGGCGAGGGCGACGAGCTGGCCCGCTGGCATCTGGAGCGCTGCCGCAAGCGCACCCGCGCATCGGCCTATTACATGCTCGACGAGCGTACGCGGCTGGCGGGCTGCCACATGATTCGCGACGCCGTGGAGCGCCTTCTGAGCGAGGAGGGCGCGGGGGTCTTCAAGCGCTTCAGCCGCGAGGTGATCGAGGAGGGTAGGCGTTCGTTCAAGTCGCGCATCCGCGAAATGACCGTTCCCGGCCGCTACCGGGCGCCGGCGGTATTCGACGCCGAGTTCTCCGACAAGGAGCAACTGCCCGCCCGCGCCCGGCGGGATGTGTTGATGCACTCGCCGTTCGAGGTGCGTATCGGGGGGGACGGGACCTACGCGCTGGACTACGACGGCGCCTCGGCCTGGGGCTGGCACTCGATGAACTGCACGCCGTCGGGCATGCAGGGCGCGATCTGGGTGATGTTCACGCAGACGCTGATCTGCAACGACAAGGTCAACGACGGCGCCTACTTCGCGATCGAGACCAACTTCCCGGAGGGCACGATCGCCAACCTGGGCGACGCAGAGGGCTCGACGGCGATCGCATGGGCGTTTCTGCAGCCGTCCTTCACGGGCTTCCCGCGCACGATCTCGCGAGCGCTGCAAGCGCGCGGCTTCATCGAGGAGGTGCTCGCCGCGTACTCGGTGTCCGGCAACGTGCAGCAGGGCGGCGGCATCGACCAGTACGGGAACTCCTCCGCGATCATGAACTTCGAGATCTCCGCGCAGGGCATGGGCGCGAAGTACGTGCTCGACGGGACGGACTACTGCGCGGCGATGTTCAACCCCGAGGGGGACATGGGCGACGTCGAGATGTGGGAGCTGATCTCGCCGTTCGTCTATCTGTCGCGCCGGGTCAAGGCGTCCTCGGCTGGAGCGGGGCGTCACCGCGGCGGCTCGAGCTTCGAGTCGCTGTTCATGGTGAACAAGACGCCGTTCTGGGAGCTGCAGAACATCGGCACCAATCGCGTGCTGTCCTCAGCGGGGCTGTTCGGCGGCTACCCCGGTGCGACCGCCTACATCCACAACATCCACGGAGCCGATCTGACCGAGCGCGCGCTCCGCGGAGAGGCCTACCCGGTTGCCGACGGCGACTTCGAGCACCCGGCGCTGATGGACATCGGCGGGTCAGCCAGAGAATTCAAGAACGACGGCATGACGTTGCTGTCGCCCTTCGCCAACGGCGACTTGTACCTGTCGGTGATGAAGGGCGGCGCCGGACTCGGTGACCCACTCCTGCGGCCGGTTGCGGCCGTGGAGCAAGACGTGCAGGAGGGTCACCTGCTGCCGCGCTTCGCCGAGTCGATCTACGGCATCTCCGACCGTGAGAGCTTTCGCCGCAGGCGGCTGGAGCGCGCCCGGCCGGTGCGCGAGTGGGTCGCCGCCGAGCGCGAGCGGATCCTCGCCCAGGTGTTCACTCAGCCGGTCAAGGAAATGTACGCGCAGTCGATGCGCCTGTCGCCGCGCTGGGCGGCCGAGTATCGCGGCTTCTGGGATTTGCCCGAGGACTTCGACTACGACGTCGAGACGCCCACGGTGTCGATCACGCGGGCAGTGCCCGGGCGGCTGGATCCCGGCGAGGCCGCCGACGCGTTCCTCGCGGCGTCAAAGCCCGGCGGCGCGCTCGAGGGCGTGCCGGCGGCCACGGGCGGCAAGCTCGACCAGGAGACCCTCGAAGCCCTGCTAGACGAGCGGCTGTCGCGGCGCGAGGTGAGCGCGATCCAGTCGGGGTACAAGGACCCCGACCGCTTTGAGAAGTGGATCGCGCTGCTGCAGGCGCGCGCCTGCTACCCCGACCCGATCGTGATGCCGATGGGCGAGGGGCTGAACATCGTCAGGCGCTCCTCCGATGGGCAGCTGGTCAGCCGCTGCGACTGTGGGCACGACTTCTGCGCGCACAACCGCAACTGGAAGATGGAGGCGCTCGTGCACGTGCGCGAGGACGAGCAGTCGATCCTCGAGATCTACCCGAGCATGGGCGGCCCGGATCCGCTCCTGCAGCAGGTGCGGGAGTACTTCTGCCCCGCCTGCGCGCGTCAGCTCGAGGTCGAGGCGCTGCCCCCGGGGTATCCCGTTGTGCACGACTTCCTGCCCGACATCGAGGGCTTCTACCGCGGCTGGCTGGGCCGCGAGCCAGGGGCTTGAGCGGACCGGTTCACACGTTCGTCCCGCGCGGGCCCGCCGCGCTGCACCCTATAGGGCGAGCCGGTGAGGTCGCGGACGTCGTGGGTGGCGTCATGTACCTCGAGTCCGCGACCGTCGTGACCGGTGAGACGCTGCACATCGATGGGGGCCAGAGCGCCGGGCACTGACCACCGTTACGCCTACTTCTTCGTGCCCTGCCCGTCGAGGGTGCGAGCCGCGCTGTCGATCACCTCGCGGATGAACTCATATTGCGTGTGTACCAGCCGGTCGGCCATCTCCATTGCGGAGTCGACGATCTCCTTGCGCCTGGTCGGGCCCTCGCCATGGGGAAGCGCCGGCATCGCCCGGTCGACCGTGTCAACGAACTTGCGCACTGCGTCGATCGCGGCGCGCTGGCCGGTCTCGACCGACTTGACCACATCCTCAGAGAGCCCTGCTGTTGGGCGCACCGCTGCGCGCGACCGGCTCGCCGCTGTTCTGCGTTGCTGCTGACGCGGTTTGGCGCTTGTAACCGTCTTGCGCTGTGTCTTGGTCTCAGCCATCTCCGTCTCCTCTGCAGATTCGCTTGTGCCGAGAACTGCACGCTACGCGGGCTCGCGAGCGCGGCCAGAGGAGGAAGCCACATGGCGCTGCGGAGAAGTCCGCAGGCTCGATTCGGGCGCCTGGGAAGGGAGTAGCATTCCTAGGGCCGATCCGGTGTCTCGCGGGCTGGCGAGGTACCGTCGGCATCACTTCGGCGGAGGGGGAGAGATGCCCAGCACGAACTTGACGAAGTCGCCCGAGCGGCAGCCCAACGAGCTGCGCGCCCTGACCGCATTGGCCTTCGATGAGCTGCGTGACTTTCCGGGTGGCATCAGGGCGATGCATATCGGCATCGCCGAGCGCGCGTTCCGCGGCGTCGGCGCCACGGCTCGCCCGGTCCAGCTGATCCACGACACCGTGGCGGGTCACGTCTACGGCGCCGTCGCCTCCGGGGCTGGCTTGCTCGGGCGCGCGACCGACGCGGCGCTGCAGCGGGAGCGAATCGGCGAGGAGCACCCTGCTGTCGACGACGCGCACCGGAAGCGCCATGATCGGCGCCGTGAGTGGCCTGATCGGCGATCGACTGGAGCGATCGAACAGCGACCTTCACCAGCCGCCGTCGGTACGCCTGGATGGCGAGGCGGTCGCATTGGACGCCGCCTCGCTGGACGAAGCCTTTCCCGACGCGAGCGGGCGCGTGGTGCTGTTCCTGCACGGTCTGATGGGTACGGAGTTCTACTGGGACTGGGGCGGCAGCGCCCCTGGCGACACGTACGGCGCGCGGCTGGCCACGGACCTCGGCTGCACGCCGGTGTACCTTCGCTACAACAGCGGCATGCACATCTCCGAGAACGGCAGGTCGGTAGCGGCGCTGATCGAACAGCTGGTGCAGGCGTGGCCCGTCGAGGTCCACGACATCGCGCTGGTCGGACATTCGATGGGCGGCCTGGTCGCGCGCAGCGCCTGCCACCACGGATCGGTGGGCGGCCATCGCTGGACCGAACGCGTGGGCCACGTGATCTCGCTCGGCACGCCGCATCTGGGCGCGCCACTGGCGCAGGGGGTGCACGTCGCCTCGGCCGCGCTCACGCGCTGCCCGAGACGCGGATGCTTGGCGCCTTCCTGCGCCGGCGCTCCGCCGGCATCCGCGACCTGCGCCACGGCTCGCTGGTCGACGAGGACTGGCGCGGACGCGATCCCGATGCCCTGCGCGCGGCCGCCGTCAAGGAGGTGCCGCTGCTGGCTGGCGCCACGCACTGCTTCGTCTCGGCGTCGATCACCAGCAGCCCGCATCATCCCGTGGGACGGCTGCTCGGCGACATCCTCGTCCTGGTTCCAAGCGCGAGCGGCCAGGGACGGACGCGCAGGATCCCGTTCGAGGACGAGCACGGCCATCACGTGGCGCCCGCCCATCACCTCACGCTGCTGAACCACCCCGAGGTCTACGAGCGGCTACACGGATGGCTGCGTCTCCCCCGCGCCGCGTCGCAGCGGGAGCTCGTCGACGCCTGAGCAGCGCTAGTCGGGCGCGCCCTGTGGGACGCGTGACGTGCCTGCCGGCTCGGCCGGATTCGATCTCCCGAAGCGACCGCTCGCCGCGGACAGGAACGTGATCAGTGCATCGTTGGTCTCCTTGGCGCGCTCGATCTGGGGCACGTGTCCGCAGTCGAGCTCGAGGTGACGCGCCCGTGGGAGGGCGTCTGCGACGTGGCGAGCAAAGGCGAGCGGCACCAGCCTGTCGCGGCGACCCCACACGAACAGCGCATCCGCTTGCAGCGTTCCCAGACGCGTCCAAAAGCCCTCCTCGCCGTGCGGCTCCTCGAGATAGATCTGGCGGGCTGCCGCATAGAACGCAGCGCGACCCGCCGGGGTCAGGTAGGCGCGCAGGAACTCGTCGACCCCGGCCGCGGTCCAGCCTTGCTTGGCGCCCGGGATCAGGCGATGGACGATCGCTTCGACCGCCGGTCGGGGCGCCAGCTGCACGAGCCCGAGCTCCGGGCGCGTGAGGCGCAGCAGCGTGCGCCCAGGACGGTCGCGGCGCCAGGCAAGCGAGGGCGCCAGCAGCGCCAGCCGCCCCACGCGCTCGGGATGGCGCAGCCCCATCTCCAGTGCGATGCGCCCGCCGAGGCTGTTGCCGATCACGTGCACACGGTCGAGCGAGAGCGCGTCGAGCAGTTCGATGCCGGCGCGCGGCGAAGAAACGCGCGTCGTAGGCTGCGCCGATCGGCTTGTCCGAGTCGCCGAAGCCGGGCAGGTCGGCCGCGATCACGCGAAAGCCGGGAGCGAGCGCCGCGACCGTCGGCAGGAACGAGCCCTTGGTGCCACCGAGGCCGTGCAGCGCGAGGACCGGCGGCCCCACGCCGGCTTCCAGCGTGGACAGCCGCGCGACGGGCGTCGGCACCGTGCCGAAGCGCAACCGCCCGGGCCCGGTCGCGCCACTCGTGGCGGCCAGGAAGCCCACGCCGGCGTGCAGGTTGTGGCGTATCGACAGGCGCCCGCGCTGGTAGGCGTCCATCCCGCTGCGCACGTCCGCGGCGATCTGATCCCACGTCTGCGCGTCGGCGCTGAGCACGGCGTCGGCGCGACCGTCGGCAGGCGTGATCGCGACTTCATCGTCCGCCAGCACCACATCCCAGTCCTCGCCATCGCTGGTCGCCATCCGGATCCGGGTCCTCTGCCCGCGCGCGTCGAAGACCGTCGGGTCATACCGATCGACGAGCGTCGCGACAAAGCTTGGCGGCGTTGACATCGGAGACCCGAGATTAGTCCGTCATCGGTCCGGCGCATCAGTAGTTCTGGACGGCTCGTCCGCGGCATAGCCCACATGTGCCTGCCGGCGCAAGGCGCTACACCCTGAAGATGCAGTCACAGGGAGCCTCCGTCAGCTTGCGCCCCGCCGACGATCTGCCGGTCGCGCTGCGCGAGCGCGACCCGCACTACATCCGTCGCTGGCTGCCGTACACGTGGCCGCTGATCGCCTCCTGGTTCCGTCCCGAGGTTCGCGGCCTCGAGCGCATCCCGGAGCGCGGTCCGGTGCTGCTCGTGGGCAATCACTCGGGCGGCAACGTCGCGCCGGACACGCTCGCGTTCACGCTGGCCTTCTACCGGCGCTTCGGCGCCGAGCGGCCGTTCTTCCAGTTGGCACACCACCTCGTGATGAAGGCGCCGTGGCTGTCGCAGCTGCGGAAGTACGGCACGATCGAGGCGACTTGGGCCAATGCCGAGTCCGCCCTGGGGATCGGTGCAGCCGTGCTCATCTATCCGGGCGGAGACTGGGAGACGCACCGACCGTCGTGGCATGGGCACCGCATCGAGTTCGCCGGCCGCGAGGGGTTCGTGCGGCTGGCGCTCGCCGCGCGTGTGCCGATCATCCCCGTCGTCTCGATCGGCGGCCAGGAGACGGCCCTGTTCCTCACTCGCGGGGAGCGCCTCGCCCACGCGCTGCAGCTCGACCGGCGGCTCCGCCTGAAGGTCTTCCCGGTCTCACTCGCGCTGCCCTGGGGCCTCGACGTGGGCGACTTCTTCGGGCACATCGCGCTGCCGGCCAAGATCACCGCTCAGGTGCTGGAACCGATCGACGTGCGTGCGCTGTTCGGCGCCAACCCCGATGTCGACGCGGTCTACGAGACGATCACGGGCACGATGCAGCGGACGCTCGACGAGCTGGCCGCCGAGCGACGCTGGCCGCTGATCGGGTGAGCCGGCGTGCGCTGCGGTTAGTACGCAGGCCAAGGCGTAGCGCGCGCGGATGCGCGCTGCAGCTTGCCGGTCTAGCTTCGCTCGAGTCATGCCTGCGATCAGCCGAGCAAGCAGATGAGCACAGAGCGGATGAGCCCCGCCGATGTCGCGTGGCTGCACATGGATCAACCGACGAACCTGATGGTCGTGAACGGGGTGCTGCTGCTCGACGGCCCGGTCGACCACGAGCGGTTCAAGCAGGCGGTCCGCGATCGCCTGCTCGCTCGCTTCCCACGCTTTCGCCAACGGGTGGTCGAGCCGAGCTTCGGCGTAGGCCGCCCGACGTGGGAGGACCACGCCGCCTTCGACCTCGACCTGCACATTCATCGCGCGGCGCTCCCAGCGCCTGGTGATGAGTCCGCGTTGCGAGCTCTCGCCGGCGAGCTCGTGGTCGTGCCGCTCGACCCGGCCAAGCCGCTCTGGGACATGTATCTGCTCGACGGCTACCGCGGATCACGCGCGGCGCTGGTGGTTCGCATCCACCACTGCATCGCCGACGGGGTCGCGCTGGCCCGGGTGCTCCTGGCGCTCACCGACGGACAGCCCGGCGGCGAGGCGGCCCAAGCGGCCGACGTTGCGAGCGAACGGGCTGGGGGCGACACGGACACGGGGGTCGCCCACGCGCTCGACCGCGCCGTGCGCGAGGGGTTCGAGCTGATCTCCCACCCCATCGGCGAGACGCGTGGGGCTGTTGACCTCGCCGCAGCCAACGCACGCGCCCTGGCGAAGATGCTGCTGACGGGCCCCGACGCTCGCACGGTGCTCAAGCGCCCACCGGACGTCGCGCGGCGGCTGACGTGGTGTGACCCGGTGCCGCTGGCGGAGATCAAGTCGCTCGGCCATGCGAGCGGCACCACCGTCAACGACGTGGTAGTCACGGCGATCGCGGGTGCTCTGCGCGACTACCTTGCGCACCGCGGGAGCGCCGCGGCGGAGATCCGGGCGATCGTCCCGGTCAACCTGAGGCCGAGCGAGGAGCCGCTCGCCCCGGAGCTCGGCAACCGCTTCGGTCTCGTCGAGCTCACGCTGCCGATCGGGCTGACTGGCCCGAGCCGCCGCCTGGCGGAGGTGCACCGCCGCATGGCCGCGATCAAGCGCTCGCCCGAGGCGCAGCTCTACTACCGCCTGCTCGAGCTGGCCGGCCTGGGCCCCGCAGGGCTCGAGCGCCGCATGTTGGACCTGACGTCGGAGGCGGAGAGCGTGGTGATCACGAACGTACCGGGACCGAGCGAGACGGTCTATCTGACCGGGGTGAAGGTCAGCGACATCGTCGCCTGGGTGCCGACCGGTGGCAGTATCGGCATCGGCATGAGCATCGTCAGCTACGCCGGCGCCATCGTCGTCGGCTTGCAGACGGCGGCGAACGTCGTTCCGGATCCCGAGCGGCTGGTGCGCGCCTTCGCGCGTGAGATGCGCGGCCTGCTGCGGCTACGGCCGGGCGCGCGCGGCCAGACGCCGGTGGCGTCGAGGTAAGAGGCGATGAGCACCGCCGAGGCGAGGCGCAACAAGATCCCGCGCGATCTCGAGGACGACTACACGCCCGCGGCCGCCGCCGCGCGGCGTGCCTTCCTGCGCGCGCGCACGGGCGTGGAGCTCGAGCACGTCTCGCGGTACTCCTTCGACCCCGCATCGCTGCCGGGGAACGTCGAGCACTTCACGGGCGTGGCGCAGGTGCCGATCGGCCTGGCCGGGCCGCTGCTCGTCGACGGCGAGCATGCGCAGGGTGAGTTCTACGTTCCGCTGGCGACGACCGAGGGCACGCTCGTGGCCAGCTACAACCGCGGCATGAAGATGGTGCGCGAAGCCGGCGGCGTGAAGACGACGATCCTGGACGATGCGATGCAGCGTGCGCCGGCGTTCGTGTTCGAGGACGCGCGCGCAGCGAGAGCGTTCGGAGAGTGGCTCACCGATCACTTCGCGGAGATCAAGCGCGAGGCGGAGGCCACCACGCGGTTCGGTCGCCTGCGCGGCATCGAGCAGTACTCGGCGAGCAGGATCCTCTTCACGCGCTTCGACTACTCGACGGGAGACGCGGCGGGCCAGAACCTCACGGGCAAGGCAACGGCCGCGGCGTGCGCCTGGATCACGTCCGAGTACGAGGGCATCACCGACTTCTACCTCGAGTCGAACTTCGCGACTGACAAGAAGAGCTCGCAGGTGAATGTGCTGCGCACCCGCGGTAAGCGCGTGGTTGCCGAGGCGACGATCCCCGCGGCGCTGATCGAGGAGCAGATGCACACGACGGGCCAGCGGCTGTTCCGGGCGCGACAGGTCTCGAACCTCGGCGGCTTCATGTCCGGGGTCAACAACAACGGTTTGCACTCGGCGAACGGGATCGCCGCCCTGTTCATCGCCACCGGCCAGGACGCAGCCAATGTCGCGGAGTCCTCAGCTGCCCTCAGCTTCAGCGAGCTGCTCCCCAATGGGGACTACTATGGCTCGATCACGATCCCCTCTCTGATAGTCGCCACCTGCGGTGGCGGCACAGGGCTCGCCACGCAACGCGAGTGCCTAGAGCTGCTCGGCTGCCACGGAACCGGGAAGGTTCGCAAGCTGGCCGAGATCATCGCGGCGACCGTGCTGTGCGGCGAGCTCTCACTTGGCTGGGCGATCCTCGCCCAGGAGTGGGTTCAGGCACACGACCTGTTCGGCCGCAACCGCCCATCGGGCGCGGCGTGACGGTCACGTGTCACCTGAGCCCGCACGCACGCTGGTGATCGCGCCTGCGAGCCTGCGTGCGGCGCGCCGCCGCGGGCGGGCGACGGGGCTCTGATCGCGGTGGCTACTGCTCGCGACAAGGTACTCGAGGACGTCACCGTCAGTCCGCTGGACCCGGAGCGCCTGCGGGCTGTGCTCGCGCCGGAGGCCCTGGCCGACTTTGAGCACACGCTCACCCGCGGCCGCGAGCTGCTGCAGGGGCGAACTCTCTGGAACATCAACTCGACCGCCCGCGGCGGCGGAGTCGCGGAGATGCTTCGCTCGCTGCTCGGCTACACGCGCGGCGCCGGGCTCGATACGCGCTGGGTGGCGATCAACGGCGATCCCCGGTTCTTCCGTATCACCAAGCGCCTCCACAACCGACTGCACGGACACGACGGCGACGACGGACCGCTGGGCGAGGAGGAGCGCAGCGTCTATGACCAGTGCAGTGCCGCGAATGCCGAGCTGTTGGCGCAGCGCATCCGCCCCAGAGACGTCGTGCTGCTGCACGATCCGCAGACGGCCGGCATGATCCCGCACCTGATCGAGACGGGGGTGCCGATCATCTGGCGGGCGCATGTCGGCGTGGATCCGCCCAACGACCTCGCCCGCGAAGCCTGGCGCTTCCTGATCCCCTACGTCGAGCGTGCGGACGCCTACGTGTTCTCGAGCTCGGTCTATCTCTGGGAGGGGCTCGACCCCGCCAAGCTGCGGGTGATCGCGCCCTCGATCGACGCCTTCTCGCCGAAGAACCACGCCATGGCGTTCACCGGCGTCACGGCGGTGCTGCGCGCTGCCGGACTTGCGGCCGACCGGCGCCACCACTACCCCAGAGCGGTCTTCGAGCGCCTCGACGGCACCGTCGGCCACGTGGAGTCCAAGGCGCGACTCGTCGAGGAGGCGCAACTCTGGCTCGGCGTCCCGCTGCTCACCCAGATCTCGCGCTGGGACCGTCTGAAGGACCCTCTCGGGGTGCTCGCCGCGTTCGCCGAGCATGTCCATGCCGATGACGAGCCGCACCTCTTGCTGGCGGGCCCCGACGTCACGGCGGTCGCCGACGATCCGGAGGGCCAGGAGGTGTTCGAAGAGGTCGAGGCGGCCTGGTCGGGACTTCCCCGCCGAATCCGTCGCTGCGTGCATCTCGCCCTGCTGCCGATGGTGGACCCGGACGAGAACGCCGTGATCGTCAACGCCCTGCAGCGGCGTGCCGACGTGGTCGCCCAGAAGAGCCTGGCGGAGGGCTTCGGCCTGACGGTCGCGGAGGCGATGTGGAAGGGCCGCCCGGTCGTCGCCGCCAACGTCGGCGGCATCCGCGCGCAGATCGAGGACGGCCGCACCGGCTTCCTGGTGGACCCCCGCGACCTGCGAACCTTCGGCGAGCGCGTGAGCGGCCTCCTGGAAGATCCACACGGCGCAGAGCGCATGGGTGCAGCGGCACAGACACGCGTACGCGACCTGTTCCTGGGGCCGCGCCACCTCGGCGAGTACGTCGAGCTGCTCGAGAGCGTGCTGCGCTGACGCTCTTGACCTGCCGGAGGGGGTCCCCCGCGCAGCGACAGCGTTGGCCTTCGGGGCTCCCGCCTCGCGCTCGAGTCAGCGGCTCCTCGTCGCGCCGGGCCTCGGGCGATCCGCCTCCAAGCGGGCGAGCTGCAACTCGCTCTGCACGGTCGCGCGTTGGTTTGCGATCTGCAGGCGGCGTTCGAGGATCGGCACCGCCGCGGCGGCCTGGCCGTCGAGCCGGAGCGCCCGGCCGAGGTCATACAGCGCGTAAGCGTAGGTCAGGCATGTTTCGCTCGTTGGTTCAAGGCAGCCGGCAAGGCTCTCGCCCGTCGCCGCCAGCGCCTGCCGGAGAGCCGACGCCGCGTCGCTCAGCAGGCCGGCTTCGAGCATCTCGTGGCCGCGGGCCTGCAGCTCGGCGGCGAGCACAGGTGAGACCCGAGTCGTGCCTGCCGCCGAGGGCTGGGGTGGGGCGGGGCCGGCCTGCCGAGCCGTGCCGGGTGCGGCGGGTGTGGGCGCGGGCCGCCCCGTCGCGGCATACGCGTGTCCCACAGAGGACCGCTCGGTCGAGCGCCGGTGCCCGGCGGCTCGGCGTGGCTGTCCGGCGCCGCCCAGGTCGCTCGCGGCGAGCACAGCGAGCGTTGCGCCCGCAGCGATCAGAGCTGCGGACGCAAGCCAGCGCCTCGGCTGCAATCGACGCGGGGCCGTCGCTCTTGCGACGCGCGAGAGCGGACCGGGCGCCTGCTCGGGTTGGCGCCGCGCAGGCACGGCGAGGGGGTCGCCCTCGCCGGCACGGCCTGCGTCGTCCTCGCCCGGGTCCGAGCGCGGGTCAAGCCGCACGCCGGGCGAGCCATCGGCTGCCGTGCCGTCCAACCGATGCTCCAACGGCAGCCCGGCCAGCACCAGCTCCGACACCACGCTGGCGGGGTACTCGATCCCCCCGTCGCGCAGCTGCTGGTAGCTGACCGGCGCGCCGCCAGCGCGCCGCACCGCCTCGAGCAGCAGGCGCTGCTGCTCGTCCAACCTCAGGGGGGCGATGTCCGCCGTGGCGCCCAGCGTCGAGACCGACACCCCGCGGGAGGGTGCCCGCGGGGTGCGCGGGCGACCACCCTCAACTGCGCCGAGAGGAGCGCGCCTGTCCTGGCGGTGCGAATCGCGTCTGTTGCTCATCACTCGGATCTATACCCCGTCCGAACCCGATCGATCGATCGCCGCTCCGCGAATGATCGCGCTCGAGCGCCTCCTGCGGCGGCTGGCGCTCGAGCTGCAACCCGGGACCGCTCCGTCGGGCCTGCCCCGGGCGCAGAGAACCGGGGCGAGAATGAGCGCCTGCCGTCGCCTCCGACTGCCCGGCAGCGGCGCTGGGACGCTATGCCCCGTCGAGCGCGCTCACACGCGCATACGCCTCGTGGGCGTCGGCGACCGCCGACCCCACCCGCTCGAGAACGCGCAACGCTGTCAGCTCAGCGCGGGCACGCGGACCGGTATTCGGAGGTCACCGTCTGCGGCGACAGTCCGCCGAGACCTGCAAATGCGAGTTCGCTCTTGTATCGGAAGCCGCCGGTCGGGCAGCGGGACGGCAGTTTTGTGTCGTAGACCGTCTTCGTCCCCTTCTTGATCGCGGTCCCGAGCTTGAACCGGATGCTCTGGAACGAGGCATCTGGGGCTCCGGGGACCGTTTCGACAAGCGGCACTTCGGTGATCAGCTCGGGGCCGAAGCCTTTGCCACCGTGGACGTAGGGCCCGCCGGAAAGGATTTCAAGCGACTCGGGCGAGTGGCCGGCGGCGAAGAACTCGATCCCGCCGCCGGGCGCGTAGAACGGTTCGAGGGTCGCTTCCTCGGGCACTTGGACGCTGCCGAACGCGACGATGACGAGCACGTGGCCGACCGGGCCGGCGACGGAGCCTTTGGGACAAGCCGATGGACCCGGCCCGGACGGTTCGAGCGTCGACTTGGGGCAGGTCGGGAAGCTGGACTGGCTCAACTTGAAGCCTTTCGGCAGGGAGAAGTCCACGCCGACGATCGGCGGCGGGTACCCACCGTATTCGGTGCCGGAGATGGTGTATTCGACTTCAAGCGCCGCTCCTGCGCCAAGGATGTTCCCGGTTTTCGGAGAGCCGGGAATGGGCACCGGCTGGACCTTGGACTGCACCACTGGCGTCGCTGACGCGACTGCCCCGCCCAGCCCGATCGCGCCAAGCATCACTACAAAGCCGAGACAGATCCTCCGCATTACCCCCCCTATCGCAAGTTCCTGGACCACCAGACGCGTCCAGTCGCTCGACGCGCGTCCTGGATTTATAGCAACGTCCTGGTGGGAGGGTCAATCCGCTGACGCGCCGTTGCCCAGGGCGGACACCCCGGCGGCCCAGTAGGGCTGGCTTCGGCCGACATCGCGTCGCGTCATGGTGTTCCGAACCACCTGGTCAGCGCGTCGCGCAATCCGGTATCTGTGCCGTCTCCCACCCAGGCGACATACCCGTCAGGCCGGATCAACACGGCAGTGGGAGCGGTGACCGCGCCGAGTACCGGAAGCTCCCACGAGCCGTCATATCGAGCATCGATCAGCTGGACCCGGTCTGCCCATGGACTGATGTCAAAGTCGCCGGGCTCACCGAGGTTGAGCAGCACCGGTTCGGCGTCGTGCAGCAGCGTGAAGAGTCGGAGCGGCCCCCCGGCGGCCACCAGGTCCAGATCGGGCATGCGGCGTCCGAGCAGCGGATGCCCCTCGCCGAGGTCGTAGTGAATATCCAGCCCGGACACGATTCCGGCGAGCCGTTTGCGGGGCTCGTCCATCCTCGCCAGCTCGGACACCACCTCGAGCAGGGCCTTCGAGCGCTCGTCCTGGCGCTGGAGCGCGGTCTGAGCCATCGTGTGCCGAAGCGCGCCGGCGGCCACTGGGTGGCGCTCGTCGTGATAGGTGTCCAGGAGGCTCTCCGGGGCGGTCCCGTTGACGACCTGAGCCAGCTTCCATCCCAGATTCACGGCATCCTGCACCCCGAGGCTGAGGCCCTGTCCACCTGCTGGGTAATGCACGTGCGCCGAGTCGCCGGCGAGTAGGACTCGTCCCGCCCGGTATTCCGCGGCCTGACGTGTCATGTCGGTGAACCGCGAGAGCGAGGTGGGATCGTGGATCCCGAAGTCGGTTCCGTAGACGGCGATCAACGCCTCGCTCAGATCGTGCAGGGTGGGCTCGCTGCCGGGCCCGAGGTGCTGCTCGGTCACCATGACCCGCACCGGCCCCCCGTCCATGTAGACCACCTCGCCGTCGCGGATCTCATACTCCAGCCTGCCGATGCCGTGGATGCCGATTGCGTCGTGCCGGATGCCCAGGTCCGGCTCCTCGGATACCTCTACCTCGGCGATCAGGTTGCTCTTGGTTGCGTCCCACCCGGGAAACTGGATGCCGGCCGCTTTGCGGATCACGCTGCGTCCTCCGTCGCACCCGATCAGATAGCGCGCCCGCAGCGACTGGCCGTCTGCCAGCTCGACGTCGACGCCGGCGTCGTCCTGCGCGAAGCCCGTCACCTCGCGTCCGTAGTAGATCCGCACCGGCAGCTCGGCGATCCAGGCGGCCATGATCCGCTCGATCTGGTTCTGCCAGATCCCGAGCGAATAGGGATGACGCGTCGGGAAGTCGCTCATGTCCAACACGGTCGTGCCGATCATCGAGGCCTGAGCCACCTGACCCTCCGCGAGGAACCGATCAGCGACCCCACGCTGATCGAGCACCTCGATCGTGCGCGAGTGAAAGCCGCCGGCCCGCGAGCCGACGAGCTCGTGATCGGGACGCCGCTCGACGACCGCGACGTCGACCTTCGCCAGCGCCAACTCAGCTGCCAGCATCATCCCCGCCGGGCCGCCGCCGGCGATCACCACCGCATGCTCGGTCATAGCCACACTCCCGTCGGACACGTCGAGAAAGTCAGACACATCTCGCGTCTCCGATCTCCCTGAATTGGTCTCGGCCCGCGGTTATACAGCACGCCCCAGGGCTTCATGAAGGCCCCGTGGGTGGTATAAATTGGAGGTGGAGAGAGGCGGGTGCCCGCCCTTCAAGGCGCCGGGTCAGTCCCTCACCTCGCCTACCCGCTGGGGGCGCCCGGTCCACCAAGGGATTTCGCGGCCGGT
The DNA here is from genome assembly GCA_963760785.1 of uncultured Solirubrobacteraceae bacterium. Classification (GTDB taxonomy): domain Bacteria; phylum Actinomycetota; class Thermoleophilia; order Solirubrobacterales; family Solirubrobacteraceae; genus Palsa-744. The sequence goes on from CAVXEL010000006.1 coordinate 792,892, forward strand.
CTGGCGTTTGAGCTACTGCATCAACACTCTCCGCCGCGCCGGAAGTCGCCCCATCAGCGCTGCGGGCCAAACAGCTGAAGTCCACCGGCTCCTAGCTATACGTGAACTTGTCCGTAGCGGCCTTCTTGCTCTTCTTGTTCCCAACCCTCGCGGTCACGTCCACGACCCCTGCCTTCAGCGCGGCGGGCGAGACCATCGTGCATTCGGTCGTGGATGCGCATTTGACCGAGGTCGCGACGCCCTTCCCGAAGACGAACGCCGTCGTGGCCGTTCCCGGCGCGAAGCCGGTGCCTGTGATCGTCACGGGCGTGCCGCCGCCGACCGGCCCGGCGCTCGGGCTCACGGTCAGAACCGTCGGGTTTTCGTACTTGAAGCGGTCTTTTTTCGTGATCCCGCTCAGTCCGTTGGGCGTCGTCACGGTCACTTCGACGTCCCCGCTCGTCGCTGAGGGCGAGACGGCCGTGATCGAGGTTTCGGAGCTGACCGTGTAGCTCGTGGCGGGCTCCGCGCCGAATTTGACTGCGGTGACACCCTTGAAGCTCGTCCCGGTGATGGTCACCGAGGTTCCGCCCGCCGCGGGGCCCTTCTTTGGCGAGAGCTTTTCCACGGTCGGCGCCGGACCGGCCGCTACGTAGGTGAACTGGTCGGCGGTCGTCTTCGAACTCGTTGCGCCGCCCTTTTCGACTGTCACGTCGACCGTCCCGGCTGTGTGGGCGGGCGCAGTCGCCGTGATCGACGTCGGCGAGTTGACTTTGAAGCTCGCCGTGGTTTCGCCGAACTTCACGGCGGCGGCTTCGGCGAATTCGGTCCCTGTGATCGTGACTTCGGTGCCTCCTGCTTCGAGTCCCGCGTCAGGACTGACCTTCGTCACGGTCAGCGGTTCCGTTGCGTAGCTGGCCCCGGCTGCCGCAATGGCAGCGGTCGCAGCCAGCAGCACCACCGCCGCGAGGCTTCGGATGGGCGGACGGAGCCGGTGGAACCCCCAGCGCTTGTGCTCAGAGTCAGGACCGACGCTCGCGTTCCTCATGAAGCCCCTTACTGGTCGGATCGCCCTAAGTCGCGGCGAATCGGCCGCGCATGGACGGAGCGTGACTGATCCGCCAGGCTACGTCAAGCGCCAAGTCGCACTCCGCGCGAACGGCCGGCCGACGGCTGTCATCGCCTGCCCCGCCCGTTGGTCTCTGCGCGAGGAAGGCAGGGATGTGGGCGTACGCGAGGAGTTCGTCTGCTCCCAGCCCCCGAGCAGGACACGCAACTCCGAGTTGCTATTCTGACGGAGCACGTCTCGCAACCATCGGTTGCACATCAACGGGAAGGAGCCAGCGTGGCCGCTGACAGCGTCGAACGAGAGATCCTGATCGAGGCGAGCCCAGAGGTCGTCTGGGGCGTGATAACCGAGCCCGAGCAGATCAGCCGCTGGTTCAGCGACGAGGCGGAGGTCGAGGCGCGCGCCGGCGCGGACGGCACGCTCACGTGGAGGCCCGGCGGCCGCGGCGGAGACAAGGAATCCGACGTAATCGTGCCGATCCGGGTCGTGGAGGCCGAGCCGTTCCGCCGCTTCTCGTTTCGCTGGAACCATCCGGAGGGCGCGGGACCGGATGAGAGCAACTCGGCACTGGTCGAGTTCAGCCTCATCGAGGAGGCCGATGGGACACGGTTGAGGGTCGCTCGAGAGCGGCATCGACGCCGTGACGCATGACGAGGAGAGCAAGGCCCGGTACCTCGAAGACCACGAACAGGGCTGGGAGAAGCACCTCGGCGAACTGCTCGACTACGTGGCCTCGAAGCCGCGCGGGGCGACGCGTTGATGGCCACCGCGGTCGCCGAGGACGACGCCCTGTGGGCGGCGGTGGCCGACCCCACGCGCCGGCGTGTGCTCGACGCGCTGCTCGAGCACGGCGAGGCGACCACCACGACGCTCGCGGAGGGGCTGCCGGTCACCCGACAGGCCGTCGCCAAGCACCTGGCCGTGCTGAACCGTGTCGGCCTGGTGGCAGGCCGGCGGCGCGGCCGGGAGGTGCGCTACGCGGTCCGGCCCGAGCGGCTGGACGATGCCGCCGAAGCGATGGCTCGCGTGGCCGCGCAGTGGGACAGGCGCCTGGCGCGGATCAAGCGGCTCGCCGAGTCCGTGCAGGCCGAAGCCGGAATCGATCTCTGACACCGACAAGGAGGATGCAATGACCGATCACAGGACCGGAACTCGTGAGGAGTGGCTTGCGGCGCGGCTCGAGCTGCTCGACGCCGAGAAGGAGCTGACGCGGCGCGGCGATGAGCTGGCGCGGCTGCGACAGGAGCTGCCATGGGTTCCGATCGACAAGGAGTACCGCTTCGAGACCGACGACGGGAACCGCGTCCCTCGCGGACCTCTTCAGAGGGCGCTCGCAGCTGCTCGTCTACCACTTCATGTTCGGGCCCGACTTCACGGCCGGGTGTCCGTCCTGCTCGGCGATCGCGGACGGCTTCTCCGGCTCGGTCGTGCACCTGAGCCAATCACGACGTCGCGTTCACGGCGGTGTCGCGGGCCCCGCTGGCGAAGCTGCAGGACTACAAGCGGCGCATGGGCTGGAGCTTTCCGTGGGCGTCCTCGTTCGAGAGCGACTTCAATCACGACTTCCACGTGACGCACACCGAGCAGGAATGGCAGTCGGGCGCCGTCGAGTACAACTTTCGCACCGCTGACTTCCGGCCGTCCGAGGAGAGTCCCGGACTCATCGAGATCGCCTCAGGCGCCGGCACGGATCCCGTGACCTTCAGAAAAGAGGGGCCGGGCATGAGCGCATTCGCCCTCGAGGATGGCGTCGTGTTCCACACCTACTCGGCTTACGGACGAGGCGTCGACGGCCTCTGGGGCATGTACTCGTGGCTCGACCGCGCCCCGCTCGGGCGCAACGAGACCGGCATGTGGTGGCGCCGCCACGACGAATACGAAGGAGGGCTGAGCCGTGGCCATGTCACCTGGCGGGAGGACGATGCGCGACTCCCCCGGCGCGGTCGGAGCGGTCATCGGCGCGACCGGCGGGGTGGGCGGGGTCGCTGTCTCGCCGCTGACGGCGATGCGCACGGAGCTCGGGATGGTCGCGGCGCTGCTCGCCGCGGCGGGGTTGGCGTGGTGGTCCACGGCAGAGCGGATGGCGGGGATGGACGCGGGGACCGGGGACCGCCCTCGGTTCCGTGGGCTGGTTCACGGGCGTGTGGGCGACGATGATGGCGGCGATGATGTTGCCGTCGCTCGCGCCGGCGGCAGCCGCCTTTGCGGCGTCGGTCCGACGCGAGCTCAGCCGGGTCTCCTGTTCGCCGCGGCTATCTGCTCGTCTGGAGTGTCGCGGGCATCGGGGCCTACGGCCTGTTCGAGCTCGGGAAGAGCCTGTTCGCCGGCTCGCTGGCCTGGCACAGCGGCGGCCGGTGGCTTGCGGCGCGGCATTCTCGCTCTCGCCGCGCTCTACCAGCTGACGCCGCTCAAGCGCGCGTTCCTCTCGAGGTGCCGCAGCCCCCTGCGATCCCTGGACGCGTCCTGGCCGGACACCCGGCCGGGAGCGCTTGTGATCGGGTCTGCGCAACGGCGGATGGTGCCTCGGATGTTCGTGGGCCCTGATGGCCGCGCTGTTCGCGCTCGGTGTGATGAGCCTCACGTGGATGGGGTTGATCGCCGTGATTGGTGGCGCTCGAGAAGATCGGACCCTGGGGGCGCGGCGCGAGGCTGGCGACCGCGGGCGTCCTGGTCGTGCTCGCGGCTGCGATTCTCGCCGTGCCGCACGACGTTCCGGGGTTCGTCGTTCCGGGCTCGCCCGCCTCACTCCACACGATGAACGCGATGGGGATGTCCGGTTAACCGGTCGCGAGGACGACCTGGACCTGGCTGCCCGCCCGGCTCATGGCGGTCAGCGCCCAGGAGCCGCTCATCCTCCCCGCCTTGGGGCACGCACCGCTGCTGAGACTCCTGTCGAGCTTGAGCGCCTGACCGGTCGAGGTGCCAATGCCCGGCATCGACTAGACGAAGCGCTTGACGAAGTCGAGCGCGGTGTCGGCGACCTCGCGCCAGCCGTTGTCGATCGTGAGGGCGTGTCCGCGATTCGGGATCTCGACGATCTCAGTGACGCCCTCGTTGCGCTTCTGTTTCTTGAACGAGGCGTTGGCGATCGCCCAGGGGACGGTGTTGTCCTTTTCGCCCTCGATGATGAGCAGCGGCCCGCGATCTGGATTCTTGCTGTCCACCTTGACCTCCGTCCACGGGTTCAGGTTGGCAGTCGCCGCCTGGAAGAGCGGGAGACCCGAGGCCGGCACGGCGAACGTCGTGTAGAGCTCCTTCGCCTCGTCCTCGCCGACGGCGTTGGCGAAGCCGAAGCGAAACTGCTCGTAGGTGAGAGGGACCGCGCGGTTGCGGTTGGCCGGATTCCCAAGCACGGGTTTCGCGGACTTCAGAGCAGAGATCGGGAGCGGCAGCACGCCGCGGAACGGGGCCGGGTCGATCGCCACCGAGACCGAGGCAAGCCCGCGTCCCGCAATGATCTGTGTCAGCAACCCTCCGAAGGAGTGCCCGATCACCGCTGGCTTCTTCCGCAGCTTCCTGATCACCTCGCCGAAGTGATCGGCGACCTGCCCCACCGACTTGTGGGCGAAGACCTCAGGATTCGCGGTGGCCTGCTCGACAGTCTGGGGATCGTCTGGCCAACCGGGGGTCAGAGCCGTGTAACCGGCCTCCTCGAAGACCTCGGCCCAGCGGTCCCAGCTACTCGGCAGCAGCCACAGGCCATGTATGAACACGACTGGCGCGAGCCCAGTCTCGTTCGACTTCTCGACCTGCTCCATCTCGTACTCGGAGATCGTGGCCATGTCGGTCCCTCCTTTTCTGGGTCTGCGCGCCTCGCACGCCTCAATCCGCCACCGCTTCGCGTCTGCTGCCGATCCGCTCGCGGACGAACTTGACGAACGTCTCCACGAGCGGGTTGGGCTTGTCCCGGCGTCCTGCGAGCACGAACGTCGTGGGGAGAGCATCGGTGAGCGGGATCGCGGTGATGCCCGTCGCCACGTTGAGCAGCAACGCTGCCGAGGATACGGGCGCGGTCGTAATGGCGTCGCGCAGGGCGAGCGCCGCGAGGACCTCCTGGGGGGCGGATGCCTGATCGGATGTGACACGCCGGGGCGGTCCGCCGCGGTGTTCATCCAGGCTCCAGAATCCGGCCCACCTCGGCTCGACGCGCGAGTTGTAGCCGATGAAGGTCTCGTCCAGCACGTCAGCAACGGTCAGCTCGTCACGATCCGCCAGCGGATGGCTTGTTGGCGCCAGAACCACCCGCGGCTCGGCGCGCACCGGTTGCGTCCAGACGTCCTCGTCCACCGGCGGCAGATGGCAGACAGCGAGGTCGACCTCTGAAAGCCACAGCCTGGTCGAGCGACCGGGGAACGGAAGCTCTCGCCAGCGGATGTAGATCTCGGGGTGGGTTTGCGCAAAGCGCGCCATCCCGCCCGGACTGTCGAGGCCCGGAGGAGCGCCCACGAACCCGAACTCGATCGTGCCGCGTGCCGTCCTCGCCAGCGAGCCGGCCGTGTGTTCGGCATCTTCGATGGCGGCGACGGCCAGACGCGCCTTCTCGAGGAGCATCTCTCCGCCCGGCGTGAGCCGGACCCCGCGCGCGCGGCGCTCCAACAGCTGGATCCCGAGGTCGGCCTCGAGCTGAGCGATCGCCTGAGAGAGCGCCGGCTGTGCGATGCACAGCTTCTGTGCGGCGCGAGTCATCTGCCCCTCCTCTGCGACCGTGATGAAATAGCGCAGGTGCTGCCGCCTGAACGGCAGCGATGTCTCGCCGGCTCGCTCGGGCGGGGCGTACCCGCTCGTGTCCGCGCTCTCGCCGCCCATCGTCACATCGTGACAGCGTTTCGCTGCCTCAGCCCACGATCGTGAAGGCCAGCGACGCCGGGGCCGATCTCCCCGACGCGTTCGCCGCATCCACGATCAGCCTGTAGCGCCCCCTTACGAGGCTGCGCGAGCCGGGGATGCGGCCCTCGAGCGCGACCCGGTTGATCCCCACGTGACCGGAGAGGGCAAGCGTCGCCGCGTTCACGGCCCGCGCGCAGCGTTTCCGGCGAAGATTCCGTGAGCTGGTGGCGACGCACCGGCCGTCCACCTCCCGACCGGAGACCCAGCGTGTGAAGTGGAACGTGACGCTGGCCCGCTCGTTCAGTGAGAAGGTGAAGCTCGTCCCGATCGGAGGTCTCGCGCTGGCACGCGTCCCGGCGGCGCTTATGAGTGCCGCACGGCGACCCTCCCGCCAGACCCGATGCAGCTCGCGCAGGTCGGAGAGAATCAGTCGGAGCGCCCCTTGGATCGCCTCCCCCGCCGCCACCGGCGCTCTCACCACCTGATCGAGTGCGGCCGAGCTCGAACCGGCGTAGTAAGGATCGCCCGAGTACGCGGCCACGATCGAGTGAACGGCAGGCTGACCGTAGGCCGTCGCGCAGCTTGCCTGCCCAGTCGCTTCGCTTGGCGCGACAGCGGCGCACCCGGCGATCGTCGCGCCAGCGTCTGTGAAGTCGACAGTGCCGCCGTCCGGGACAGGGCTCACGGTCGCCGTGAAGGTGACGCCCTGCGCCGGGGCCGACGGGTCGAGCGACGACGCGAGCGCGGTGGTCGTGGGAGAGGGCGGAGGTGTCGAAGCGACCCTCAGCGCGGTCACGTGTGCGCCGTTGGCCGCGAACAGCCGCCCGGCGGCTGCGCTGGGCGTGCTGAAGTGCACGAACGTGCCGAGGCTGTCTTCGAACTTCACCGCACCCGTCGCTGGGTCGAGACCGTAGAGGTGTCCGTCTTCCTGGCTCGCCACCCAAACCAGGCCGCCGGCGAAAATTGGGGGGCCGACCGCGTTTTTTGTGGTTTTCCACCCCGCAGCGGGGCTGAGAGCGGGCGCGAGGGTGTTCAGGGCGCTTACCGAGACTGCCTGAACCCCGCCGCTGCAGGTTGTGTAGAGGGTGCCCGTCGCAGCCGTTTCCGGCACGTATATCCCGCCACCCCACGAGCCGGCACAGACGCTCAGTTCTGCTGCGGGCGCGGCTCCCGCGCCTCCGAGATGACCGGTGCGCAGCAGAACGCCTTTGCCCTGCTTTCCGATCTGGAAGGCGTAGCCGTCCGGGAGCGGCACCGGGTCGCTGGAGCCCAGGTCGGCGTCGGTTTCGTCGAGGTGCTGCCAGTCTTCCGGCGCCCACGATTCGATCAGTTCCAGAGTCGGGCTCAGCTTGAGGACCGAGTCCCCGAAGTCGTATTCCGCGCCCGAGGACCCGTTGCCGGTGGCCGCGTAGATGTCGCCGCTGGCGTCCACGGCCGGCGCGTTGCCGGACCCCCAGATGGCACCCTGGTCGTGGCCCGGTCCGGAGTCGACCTGGAAGGAGCGAAGCGGTCCGGCGCCGCTCTCCGGGGCCCCCACCAGCCAACCCCAGTAGGTGCCGCAGTCGCCATCGTTGCCGCCGTAGCCGATCACCACCTCGTTCCCGTCGAGGGCGAGCGCTGCGCGCTGGAGCTGTTGGGCGGGACTGCCGTGGCTGCCACTTGGAAACGGAGGGTCGACGTCCCTCGGAAACCCCGGACGCACGGCCCCGGTGCCCAGTTCGAGCGCGACCAGTTGATGTTTGATCGATTCCGAATGGGTCCCGTCCCATGTGTCGATCACGGCGTAGATCGTCTTCGTCGTCGGGTCGATCACCGGCGTGCTGGTGATGCCGACGGTCGGACTGATGTCACCACAGAGGAGCTGACCGCTGGCCACCGGCGTGGCGAGATGCCGTTCCCACGCGATTTCGCCGCTGGCCGTGTCGAGAGAGTAGATCGTGTCGTTCTCCGTGGCGACGTACACATGGGAGCCGTAGATGAGCGGCTCGGCATACACCTTGCCGTCGAGAGTCGGGCTCGTCCACGCCGGGGCGGGCGGCTGTGGCGAGCCGCTTTCGGATTCGATGCCGCTGCGGGCCGCGTCATGGCGGTAGGTCGTCCACGCAGGGACCGCCCCCCAGGCCGTCCCCGCGGAGCAGATCAGCGCGGCGAGAGCCGCCGCGACACTCTGTGCAGCTTGGGTCGGCAACCGTGGAAGGCGGCGCGGGCACACGGAGCTGTTGACTGTACCCTCGGCCCACCGACCTCGGGTCAGAGCGGACGACTGTTCAGCGCGCGGCGCTTTCACGCTCCAGGTCCCGGCGCCGCGCTGGCTCGGTGGTCCTAGGCCTTTGCACGGGCAAGGGTCTCGACGTGCTCGCGCAGCTGATCCCGCGCATCGGGGTGGGCGGCATGGTCGATGATCAGCCGCGCCTGCGCTCGCTCGCTGCGCCCGAACACGTGCGCGCAACCCTGCTCCGTTATCACGGCAGAGTGCTGGAAGGACGTGGCCGGGTCCGTCAGGCGGGGCACGATCGTCGAGCTGTCGCTCGGCTCGTGCCAGGAGCGCAGCGCGATCACGGCGTGCCCCCCTTGGAGTGCAGGGCGCCTGTCACGAAGTCGGGTTGACCTCCGAAGCCGGAGTAGAGGCGACCGTTGATGTGACTGGCTCCGGCCTGGTCTGAGAGGTCGACCTGCAGCGCCGTGTTGACCGACACCATCTTCGGGTGCGCCGCGATTCTCGATGGGTCGTTCGTGACCTCGGTTCGCGTCAGCCTGAGCCTGGGATTGTGATCGACCCACCTGTATAGCTCCGGTGAGCCGAACAGGAACGAGCACACGATCGGGCGCTGCCGATCGAGTGCCGCGTCGCGCTCGAGCGCCATAACGCCGTCGCTGATCATCTCCGACCAGATGGCGAGGTTGATCGTGCCTCCAAGCGCGCGCAGAGTCGCGTCCGGTACCTGGCCGATCCCGAGCTGCAGCGTGGAGCCGTCATCGACGATGCTCGCGACGCGCTCGGCGATCAGCGCGGCGTGATCGTGCGACGGCCCGATCGTGGGTGAGGCGAGATCTTCCTCCACCTCGATCGCCACGTCGATCAGGTCTTCCTCCAGCTCACCGTCGCCCAGCGTGTACGGCATCCGCGGATTCAGTTGCGCGACGACGAGGCCGCCGCGGGCGCGCACAGCTTCCACGGCGGCGACGAGGACATTCACCTCGATGCCGAGCGAGACCTTTCCCTTGTGGGGACTCGAGGTGTGCAGCAGCACCACGTCCGGAGGCCGGATCGTCGCGAACAGTCTCGGAACCAGCGACAGGCGCATCGGCAGATAGTCGAGCCGCTCGCCCGCATCGCGCATCCCGGGCCCGACGAAAGGCGTCTCGAGGATCACGCCGTCTCGCTGCGGCAGCGGGGCCCGGGCGGCGAGCATGAACAGCCGGTAATGCTCCACCACCCGCTCGAGCGCGTCGATCAGGGTTCGCGGGGTGGCGAGGTTGCCGCTTGCCACCACCCGTGGCTCGGCGGCCGGCAACGCCGCGAGGGCCTCCTCGAGCTGCTGTTCTGAGACGAGGCGCATCGCTGCTACGCCGCGACCGGCGCAGGCGCCATGACCCGCGCTGCGAGGTCCACAAGACGGCTCGAGTAGCCCCACTCGTTGTCATACCAAGCCACGACCTTCACCTGGGTGCCGCCCATCACGCTCGTCAGCTCCGAGTCGAGGATCGAGGAGAAGGAGGACTTGACGACGTCGCTGGAGACGATCGGATCCTCGCTGTAGGAGAGGATCCCCTGCAGGCCGCCGTGCTCGGCGGCGGCACGGAACGCGTCGTTGATCTCCTCGGCGCTCGTCGAGCGTTCGGCCTCGACCGTGAGATCGACGATCGAGCCGGTTGGCGTCGGCACACGGACCGCGATCCCGCTCAGCCGGCCGTCGAGCTCGGGGATCACGAGGCCGAGCGCCTTCGCCGCGCCGGTGGACGTCGGCACGAGGTTCAGCGCCGCGGCGCGCGCGCGTCGCAGGTCCTTGTGCGGGCCGTCGAGCAGGTTCTGATCGGCGGTGTAGGCGTGGATCGTCGTCATCTGGCCGTGGCGGATGCCGACCGTCTCCTGCAGGACCTTGGCGATCGGCGCCAGGCAGTTGGTCGTACACGAAGCGTTGCTGACGATGTGATGGCGCTCGGGGTCGTAGACGTCCTCGAAGTTGACGCCGATCACGAGCGTCGCGTCCAACGGCTCCGAACCCTTGCCTGGCGCGGAGATGATCACCTTGCGAGCGCCCGCGGACAGATGCTCCGCGGCAGCCGAGCGGGTGCGGTGGCGGCCGGTTGACTCGATCACCACGTCAACTCCCAGCTCGCGCCACGGCAGATTTGAGAGCGAAGGCTCGGCGAGGGCACGGATCGGGCGTCCGGTCAGCAGCAGCTCTCCCTCGCTCGACTCCACGACCCCGGGGAACGCGCCGTAGACGGAGTCGTGGCGCAGCAGATGCGCCAGCGTCGTCGCGTCGGCGAGATCGTTGATCGCAACGATCTCGAGGTCCGAGCCGTGCTCATGTGCGATGCGAAGGACGCTGCGTCCCACGCGGCCGAAGCCGTTGATGGCAACTCTGGTCGGCATCCGGGATCTCCTCCTGCTCGTATCGTTTCGGGAACTCGCCCGACCTACCGGCAGTGCCTCACGCTACGCGCGTTCTGGGGCCGCGTCATGAGTGATGCCTCCCCTGCCGAGCAGGTGATAACTACGGATCGCCTTTGGTGGACAGCCCGGTGGTGCAAGGCCGTCCCGGTCGGTTGACTGGTCTGGACCGCGAAGAGCCACAACCTGAGGAGGGTCGCGCAGATGACCGTCACCGAGGCCGACAGTACCCGCCTGAAAGAGGACGTGGTGCGGCCGTTCGCACGCCTCGGCCGCGAAGACACCGCCTATGCGGGCGGCAAGGGCGCAAACCTGGGCGAGTTGACATCGGCCGGGCTGCCCGTCCCAGACGGCTTCGTGATCGGTGCGCCTGCGTACGCCTACTACTGCGCCGAGACCGGGCTGCGCGAGCGCCTGGGCGAGTTGCTGGATGATGTGGATGTCGAGGACACGGCGGCGCTTCAAGCCGCGAGCACCGCCGCCCGAGGGCTGTTCGATGAGACTCCGATGCCCGAGTCGCTGCGGCGCGAGATCCTCGCGGCCTACGAGGCGCTGGTGGGCGGGGATTCCGACGCGCCGGTCGCGGTGCGCTCGTCGGCCACCGCGGAGGACACCGTCGAGTCCTCCTTCGCGGGCATGAACGAAACATTCCTGAACACGCGCGGGAGCGAGACGGTGATCGATGCCGTGCGTCGCTGCTGGCGCTCGCTGTTCGGTGCTCGCACCATCTACTACAGGGGAGTCAACGGCTACGCCCAGGCCGACATGGACATCGCGGTTGTCGTCCAGCGTCAACTGGACTCGACGCGCTCCGGCGTGATGTTCACGGTCAACCCCGCCACGGGCGCCCGCGGTGAGCTCGTGATCGAGGGCTCCTTCGGGCTGGGCGAGGCCGTCGTCTCGGGCTCGGTCTCCCCCGACCGCTACCTGGTCGACAAGCAGACGCTCGCGATCCGCCGCCGCGAAGTTCACCACAAGGATCTGGTCATCGAGTACGCCGCCGACGGCGGCACCCAGCAGCGCACGCTCTCAGAGAGCGAGGCTCTGCAGCCGGTCCTCACCGACCAGGAGGTCGTCGCGGTCGCCGAGCTCGGCCGGCGCATCGAGGAGCACTACGGCACGCCACAGGACACCGAGTGGGCGTTCGACCGCGACGGCACGCTGTGGATGCTGCAGAGCCGCCCGATCACCACCCTGCACGACGAGGGCACGGCGGACGCGACGGCAGTTGAGCCCTCGGCGCCCCAGACCGTGCTGCTGCGGGGGCTCGGCGGGGCGCCCGGCAGCGCCAGTGGCGCAGCGAGGGTGCTGGTGTCGCTCGACGACGCCGGCGAGCTGAACGACGGTGACGTGCTGGTCACTCACATGACCTCTCCGGACTGGCTGCCGCTCCTGCGCCGCGCGAGCGCTGTCGTCACCGACTCGGGTGGCATGACCTGCCACGCGGCGATCGTCTCACGCGAGTTGGGGATCCCATGCGTGGTCGGCACCGGCGAAGCGACCCGCAAGCTGCGCGACGGGGAGATCGTCACCGTCGACGCAACCCGCGGCGTCGTCTTGGAGGGCGCCCGCGCCGCCGAGCCCGCCGCGATGTCAGCCGGGGCGCAGGGCGCGATCCGCACCGACGCGGGCGCCGCCGCGCCTGTGACCGCCACCCAGATCCTGGTGAACCTTTCGGAGCCCTCGCAGGTTGCGCGTGTGAAGGATCTCCCCGTCGACGGGGTCGGCCTGCTGCGGGCCGAGATGATGGTGCTCGAGGCGCTCGCCGGCGACCACCCCCGCACGCTGCTCGAGGAGGGCCGTGGGGAGGACTTCGTCGCGCAGATGGCGGAGGGGCTGAGCACGTTCGCGGCCGGCTTCGCGCCGCGGCCGGTCACCTATCGCACGATCGACTTCCGCACGAACGAGTTCTCGGGGCTGCGCGGCGGCGAGCGCTTCGAGCCACACGAGGCCAATCCCATGATCGGCTACCGGGGAGCCCTGCGATACACGCAGGAGCCCGACATCTTCGCCCTCGAGATGGCGGCGCTGCTCCGGGTGTGGGACACGGGGCTGCACAACCTCCACGTGATGCTGCCCTTCGTGCGCTCGACGCGCGAGCTTCGGGCCTGCCGCGAGCTGATCGCCGCGTCAGGCCTGCTCGATCGCCCCGACTTCGAGCTGTGGGTGATGGCCGAGGTGCCCTCCGTGCTGTTCAACCTCGAGCAGTACGCCGCGCTCGGCGTCACCGGCATCTCGATCGGCTCCAACGACCTCACCCAGCTGCTGCTCGGCGCGGATCGCGACAACGAGGTGCTGGCCGAGACCTTCGACGAGCGCGACCCGGCGGTCACCGCCTACCTGCGCGATCTGATCCCCCGCGCACGCCGGCTCGGGCTGCGCACCTCGATCTGCGGTCAGGCTCCCTCGGTGCACCCCGAGTACGCCGAGCTGCTCGTGCGCGCCGGGATCGACGCGATCTCGGTCAGCGTCGATGTCGTCGACCGCACACGCAGACTGGTCGCCGCGGCCGAGCAGCGGGTGCTTCTGGATGCCGCTCGCAGCCACGGGTAGACGATGTTCGAGGCGCGCATCCACGGGCGCGGAGGGCAGGGCGTCGTGACCGCCGCCGAGATGCTCTCGGTCGCCGCGTTCGATGAGGGGCGCCACGCCCAGGCGTTCCCCAGCTTCGGCTCGGAGCGCATGGGCGCGCCCGTGGTGGCGTTCTGCCGGATCGACGACCACGAGATCCGCACCCACGAGCCGGTCACAGAGCCGGACGCGCTGATCGTGCAGGACCCCACGCTGCTGCGCCAGGTCGACGTGTTCGGCGGGCTGAAGCCCGACGGGTTCATCCTCATCAACTCCACCAGGGGCTTCGACGAGCTGGGCCTGGGCGAGTTCGTGAGGGACTTTCATCATGAGCGGCTGCTCACGGTGCCCGCCTCGGAGCTCGCGCGCGAGCACACCGGTCGGGCCGTGCCCAACACGGCGCTGCTCGGGGGCTTCGCCGCGCTCACCGGATCGATCTCGCTCGAGGCATTGGCACGCGCGATCCGGGAGCGCTTCGCCGGCAACCTGGGAGAGAGCAACGTCGCGGCGGCGCAGGCGGCCCACTCCTGGGTCACACACGAGCTGCTGGAGCTGAGCGATGCCGCGCCAGCTTGAGGGGTCGCGGGCGGTCGCCGAGGCAGTGGCGCTCTGCCGGCCGGAGGTGATCTGCGCGTACCCGATCTCGCCGCAGACGCACATCGTCGAGAACCTCTCGCAGCTCGTCAAGAGCGGCGAGCTCGCGCCGTGCGAGTTCGTCAACGTCGAGTCCGAGTTCGCCGCCATGTCCGTGGCGATCGGCGCGTCCGCAACGGGCGCCCGCGCCTACACCGCGACCGCCAGCCAGGGCCTGCTCTACATGACCGAGGCTCTCTACAACGCATCGGGGCTGGGCCTGCCGATCGTGATGACCGTCGCCAACCGCGCGATCGGCGCGCCGATCAACATCTGGAACGACCACTCGGACTCGATGTCCCAGCGCGACTGCGGCTGGATCCAGCTCTACGCCGAGACCAACCAGGAGGCACTGGACCTGCACATCCAGGCGTTCCGCCTCGCCGAGGAGCTGTCGACGCCGGTGATGGTGTGCATGGACGGCTTCATCCTCACGCACGCCGTCGAGCGCGTCGAGATGCCCGGCCAGGCAGAGGTCGACGCGTTCCTGCCGCCGTTTCGCGCGCGCCAGGTGCTCGACCCCGACGAGCCGGTCACGATCGGCGCGATGGTCGGACCAGAGGCGTTCATGGAGGTCAAGTACCTCGCGCACGCCAAGCAGATGCAGGCGCTCGAGCTGATCCCCGAGATCGCCGCCGACTTCGAGCGCGCCTTCGCACGCGACTCGGGCGGGCTGATCCGCTCCTACCGCACCGAGGACGCAGAGACGATCGTGGTCGCGCTCGGCTCGGTGCTCGGCACGATCAAGGACACGATCGACGAGCTGCGCGAGGAGGGCGTGAGGATCGGCGTCGTCGGAATCACCTCCTTCCGGCCCTTCCCGCTGGACGCGTTGCGCGAGGCGCTCGGGGCACGCGCGGCGCGCGCTCGTGCTCGAGAAGGCGCTCGCCGTCGGCATCGGCGGAATCGTCTCTGCGAACGTGCGCATGGCGCTCGCAGGCATCCAGCTGCACGGCTACACGGTGATCGCGGGGCTCGGCGGGCGGCCGATCACGAAGGCATCTCTGCGCGGGCTGTTCAGCGACGGCGGTCGCCGATCGGCTCGAGCCGTTGACGTTCCTCGACATGGATTGGGAGGTCGTCGGCCGGGAGCTCGCACGTATCGACGCCTCGCGCTCCTCCGGCCCGCACGCCGAGAACATCCTGCGCGACGTGGGAGCGGTCGCGGCGGGACCGGTATGAGGAGCGCACGAGCATGAGCGCACCGGCGATCCGCTTCTACCAGACGGGCAGCTTCGCGGTCGGCAACCGCCTGCTCGATCCCGAGCAGCGCTCCGTGCAGGCCGACGAGCAGCGCACGAACTCGATCACCTGCGGACACCGCGCCTGCCAGGGCTGCGGCGAGGCGCTGGGCGCGCGATACGCGCTGGACGCCGCGATGCGCGCCACGAACGGTCAGATGATCGCGGCCAACGCGACCGGCTGTCTGGAGGTCTTCTCCACCCCCTATCCGGAGAGCTCCTGGCGGATCCCGTGGATCCACTCGCTGTTCGCCAACGCGCCCGCCGTCTCGACCGGCATCGCCGCGGCGCTGCGGGCCAAGGGGCGCGAGGACGTCCGAGTCGTCGGCCAGGGCGGCGACGGCGGCACGGTCGACATCGGCTTCGCCTGCCTGTCGGGGATGTTCGAGCGCAACGACGACGTGCTCTACATCTGTTACGACAACGAGGCGTACATGAACACCGGCGTGCAGCGCTCCGGGCTCCACGCCGCCCGCGGCGCGCACGGCCACGACCCAGGCCGTCGGCCCCGAGCCCGGGAACGTGTTCGGCCAGGGCAAGAGCGCGCCGCTGATCGCGATGGCGCACGAGATCCCCTACGTCGCGACGGCCACCGTCGCCGAGCTGCGCGACCTCGAGGCGAAGGTCCAGACGGCGATGGAGATCCGCGGCGCGCGCTACCTGCACGTCTTCGTCCCCTGCCCGCTCGGTTGGGGCAGCGCCTCCAAGGACACGATCCGCGATCGCGCGGCTGGCGAAGGAGTCCGGCATCTTCCCGGTGTTCGAGGCGCGCGACGGCGAGGTCACGAGCGTCTTCGAAGATCCGCCGCCAGGTGCCGGTCGAGGACTACCTGCGCCCGCAGAAGCGCTTCGCGCACCTGTTCGCGCCGGAGCCGCGCAGCGAGGTGATCGCCCGCATCCAGGCCGGCGCCGAGCGCAACATCCGCCGCTTCGGCCTGCTGGGCGACGAGGCCCGGCGCAGTTGGCTCGGCCGCCACGGCAGGCGAGGCGGCGGGGCTGATGGACAAGCCGTTCGCGATCACGCTGGACGTCGGCTCGAGCCTGGCGAACAAGACCGGCTCCTGGCGCGAGGAGCGCCCGCGTCTACGTGCACCGCCTGCCGCCGTGCAACCACGCCTGCCCGGCCGGCGAGAACATCCAGCAGTGGCTCTACCACGCCGAGTCCGGCGACTACGAGGCGGCCTGGCGCGAGCTCGTCAAGGACAACCCGCTGCCGGCGGTGATGGGACGCGTCTGCTACCACCCCTGCGAGACCGCCTGCAACCGCGCGCAGCTCGACGAGGCCGTCGGCATCCACGGCGTCGAGCGGTTCCTCGGCGACGAGGCGATCCGGCAGGGCTGGAAGCTCAGCCGTCGACGCCGAGCCGAGCGGCAAGCGCGTGCTCGTCGTCGGCGCGGGCCCGTCCGGCCTGTCCGCCGCCTACCAGCTCGCGCGCCGCGGGCACGCCGTCACGATCCGCGACGCCGGCCCGATGGCCGGCGGCATGATGCGCTTCGGCATCCCGCGCTACCGCCTGCCGCGCGACGTGCTCGACGCCGAGGTCCAGCGCATCCTCGACCTCGGCGTGACGCTCGAGCTGAACGCCAAGGTCACGAACATCCTCGAGGCGATGCGCGACGGCGGCTTCGACGCGGCGTTCCTCGCCGTCGGCGCGCACATCGGCAAGCGCGCCTACATCCCCGCCGGGCGAGGCGGCGCACATCCTCGACGCCGTCGCGCTGCTGCGCGGCATGGAGGGCGAGGAGCGGCCGCTGCTCGGCCGGCGCGTCGTCGTCTACGGCGGCGGCAACACGGCGATGGATGCGGCGCGCACCGCCAAGCGCCTCGGCGCGAGCGAGGCGATCGTCGTCTACCGGCGCACGCGCGAGCGGATGCCCGCGCACGACTTCGAGGTCGAGGAGGCGATCGAGGAGGGCGTGATGATGAAGTGGCTCTCCACGATCAAGCACGCCGACGAGGGCAAGCTGCTGCTGGAGAAGATGGAGCTCGACGAGACCGGCTTCCCCCAGCCCACCGGCGAGACCGAGGAGCTGGAGGCCGACTCGCTCGTGCTCGCGCTCGGCCAGGAAGCCGACCTCTCGCTGCTCGACGGCGTGCCCGGCCTCCAGATCGAGGACGGCGTGGTGCAGGTCGACGAGCGCATGATGACCGGCCACGAGGGCATCTTCGCCGGCGGCGACATGGTGCCCGCCGAGCGCACCGTCACCGTCGGCGTCGGCCACGGCAAGCAGGCCGCGCGCAACATCGACGCCTGGCTGCGCGGCAGGCCGAGTTCGTGCATCCGCCCGAGCCCGAGCTCGCGAGCTTCGAGAAGCTCAACGTCTGGTACTACGCGGACGCGCCGAAGACCGTCGCGCCCCAGCTCGACGCTGATCCGCCGCCAGTCGAGCTTCGACGAGGTCACGCAGGGCCTCGACGAGACGCAACGCGCTGTTCGAGGCGCGCCGCTGCCTCAGCTGCGGCAACTGCTTCGGCTGCGACAACTGCTACGGCGTCTGCCCCGACAACGCCGTGCTGAAGGTCGACGAGGCGCGACGGCTACGCGTTCGACCTCGACTACTGCAAGGGCTGCGGCATCTGCGTGCACGAGTGCCCCTGCGGCGCGATCGAGATGATCCCCGAGACGATCTAGACGGTGGCCTCGGGCATCTGGGGCCGATGCTCGCGCTCGCCAGGCGTGTCGGCGGTCATCGCCAGACGCGGCAGCACGAGCAGGGAGCAGCGGGCGTGGCGCTCGAGATGGTTCGAGGTGCTGCCCAGGACGAGCCGTCTCACCGGCCCGTAGCCACGCGAGCCGACCACGAGGATGTCCACCTCCCCGCCGAACGCGGCGAGCTCCTCGCCGGCGACCCCGTACACGGCCCGCGCGTCGACGCCTGGAAGCTGTTGCAGGCGATTTGTCCGCCTCGAGCATGCTGTCGATGAACTCCCCGACCGGCGGCACCATCCGCTCATAGGCGACCTGCGGTAGCGTGACGACCTCGAGCACGCGTACCGTCGCTGCCGTGGCGCCGCCAGCTCACGGGCGAGCTCGAGGGCCGCCGTGTCTGGGGTGAGCCGTTGTAGGCGACGCCGACCTTGGTGATCGGTGTCGGCGCCTCGGAGCAGCCGTGGCTGTGACTGCGACCGCGCAGGGCGCGCCGTTCAGGGCGGCGCGCGTATCGTCGCCGAGCATCGCGCGTCCCACACGCCGCTGCCGACACGAACCGACGACGAGGAGATCCGAATCTTGCTCGTCGGCCGCCCGCGGAGACCAGGCCCGGAATCCGCCGAGACCGCCGACGAGCTGCGCTTCGGCACCGCCGTCGGCGCGCGACGCTCGAGAACGCGCGCGACTCCTCCAGGTCGACGTCAGTCCGCCATGGTGCACGCGGCTGAGGGTCAGTGCCCCGTCCGGACTCTGAGTTGGGTTGCGAGTGCGATGGCATCGCGTGCCGTGGGGCTGTCGTCCACTCCCACGAGTACGTTCTTGAACACGGTCGGTCTCCTTCCCGATGGTTAGCGCGGGTGCTGGCCCGGGGGCACGACGAGCACCGAGCAGTGTGCGCCGTGGACGACGCGCCGGCTGACGCTTC
>CAVXEL010000007.1:0-10096 GCA_963760785.1 uncultured Solirubrobacteraceae bacterium
CGGCTTGCCGCCGTATGGGTTCTCGGGGAGCGCGGGCGCTGCCTGCGGGTGCGCCGGGGTCGGGTCAACGGTCTCGATCAGAGTTCATGGGCATTGGGGTCGAACAACCTCTCTCCAGGCCGTTGCCGCTGACTGGGCGGGGGGATCGGGCGGCGCGCCGGGGCGCGGGCGGCGATCGGGCGGCTGGTGGATCGCGCCGGCGCGGAATCTGGCGCGCACCGAGGACAGTCGACGTGATCCATGGTTGCGGCTCGTCGCGAACGCGACTCGGGTCTTCGGCTTGTGGCCGCTGGCCCGATCCCCAGTCGGGTCGCGACTGTCTGGCACGGATGCGGTGCACGCGGACGGCTGCCGTCCAGGGCTCGTTGGCCACGAGCGCCCGGCGAGTCTGGACGAGCGACAGGCGTGCTTTGGCGCGTGGCTGGTGGTCGTCGAGCGAGCGGGCGCGGGAGGGGAGCTGGTGTTTGCGCGCGCCGGCGGTGTCGAGGGCTCGTAGCGCGTGGTTGCGGGCGCACAGGGTGGCGAAGGCGGGGAACGTTCCGCGCGAGGGCTGCCGGGCGCGGATTGCGCGCGCCAGTCCGAGCCGCGCCTCCTGGGCGACGTCGGCCGGCTCGCAGCCGCACGGCAAGCGCAGCGAGGCGACGATCGCGCGTGCAGAGCTTGGCCCTTGCCTATGCGGGCGCTGGTGTCGGAGCGCGGCGGGTCCGGCGCGGCGGGAGCGCCTGGAGCGCTGAAACTACCTGCTACGAGCGCCACCTGTGGCCGCCCGGACTCATCCTTGCCGTTGATAGGAAGCACCGGCACCGAGTCCTCGTGCAGGACGAAAGGAGTCGCCCGTACGCTGCGCCGAACATTGCTCCACCGGGCCTCGGCGAAGTTCGGGGGAGCTTCCTCGCAGTCTTACGACGGAACCTCGCCAGACGCTAGCCGCGAGCTCTCAGGTCGTTGCTATCGCGGTCGGAGACCTTCGGAGGTAATCACCGCGTCCGAGGCTAGGGTCGCCCAACCCTGAGGGGTCGCGCCTTTCGCTTTGCCAGTGTCGGGATGCCAGTACTCGGAGAAGCCTGACGTCAACGCGCCGCGAATGAGCGAATCCGCAGCCAGCCGCGCGTCGTGCGATCGTCCGTTTCGGTCTGCGGCAAGCATGATCAAGTAGCTGAGTTGCGGCCACACAGGCCCCCGCCAGTACCAATTAGGGTTGTAACTGGGCTCATCGACCGCGGTGCCTGTCGGGCCGAACGGCCGCCAGAACGCGGCCTCACTAAAAATTTCCTCAAATGCGGCGGCTACACAAATCTCGCGCTTGCTCACCAAGACCGGCAGGAGCGAGTCCAACGTGCGGACAGCGCTGCTGTCACGTGGCCCCGCGAGGCAGACGTCCTCCCACGTCGTTCTGTCTTGGTTCCATCGTCGGTCTATAGCGGCAGCTAGTTCGTTGCCCTTCTCGCGAAGGGCCTTACTGTTTGTGAGGTATGCGAGTTCAAGTGCGTTGAACGCTGCTAGTGCGTTGAAGCCAATGGAACACACATCGAAGTCAGGGTTATAGACGGCGGCGCCCTCGCGTCGTTGCAGCGACCTCACAAGCGCCCTCTTTGTGGCATACCACTTCCGCCGTTCGTAGAAGTGAGGAAGCTTTCCCTGGAACGGACGCAGGCCATCCCACCGCGGGCTATCGTCGCAGCCCGTTTCCCACGGATGGACCACGCGAAGCAATCCCGTACCTCTATCAAGCCTGCTCTCAAAAAGGTAGCGCAGCGCCAGGTCCGCTTGATCGTAAAGATGGGCGACTTGGAAGCCACGCTCTGCAAGTATCCGCAACGCGTGCCCGTACATCGGCGGTTGTGTGATGTCGGAACGACCTGAAGAGTGCCAATAATGAAGCGACGCCTGCGGATTCGTTTGATAGCCCATATGAGGCAGGAACCCATTCGCGAGTTGAAGAGCAAAAAGACTCTCTAACTCGACGACCGCGCGCTTATCGCCGAGACCGGCCCAAGCAATGACATGGAAGCAAGAGTCCCAGAGCCACTGCCAAGGATAGGACTTTGCGTTCGGCATCGTGAAGCCCGGCGTTGACACCCAGGTAGAGTCCAAAATGCGCTGGCAGTCTTGTCGGAGTGTCGTTCTGTCGAGCGCGGCGGGCCGCACTCGTCTGAGAATACCTATCTCGACCCGGGGCGCTCGCGGACGACGTGATGAAGCGCTCCACGACCAGTCGGACTTGTGCTGTCGTCATGAGCGCCGTCAGTCATCGGGCGCTCAGATTGCGACGGTCCGCAACTGGCGCCAGACAGAGCTACTTGGCCCGGCCTTCCGGCAAGATTCTCCAGGGTTCGATGGGTCTGGTGGTGAGCATTTCGTTCCGACTCCAGTTGTCTTCCGCAAGTCGCTCCCGGACGGCTTGCTCAGAAGGCGCAGAGATCGCGTGCAGGATTTCGCGCTCGCCGGACAGCGGTCCGCCGAGGACGATGAACCCGTCATCTACGAGAGAGTCCATATGCGCGGCCTCGCCCCAACCGCCCTGTTCCCGCAGATCGCGCGACCAATCCCATGGGCCACCAGGTTCGAGGCGAACTGCGAAGAACATCGGCTGGACCTTGCGACCGCCCCCACCTCGTGCGAGACGCGCGGCGCTTGCTTTCATCTGGCGCGGCGCCATAGCTCGGCGCCTGCAATGCGACGCGACCATGCGCGTCGGGCGGGCTTGCATGTGGCGACTTGCGTGACTGGCGGCGATCGTGGATCGAGAGACCACCTTCGATCTTGCTGCCGCGGGCAGGCGGCGACAGCCATCATCTTCGCCAGCACGTCATCCCAACACCAGGCGCGAAGAAGCACGACCTGATCGGCCAGCGGTGCGTCCGGGAACAGCACCTCTGGCATCCCTGACCTTAGGCCACGGCGTGAACGGTGCCCGAATACTGCACCCCGCTTCCACCATGAGTCCGCCGAACGGCAGTCTCGGTGTTCGGTAGTCCTTGGGCATCTGCGACTGGGAGACGCGTCACAGCTTGAGAGCGCCTTGGCGGGCGATACTCAGTCGAGCCCGCAGCTCGCCGAAAGCATGACTTTGGCGGCGGCTCAGCTGAGGCCGCGAATGCATAGGCACGCACCGTCAGACGAGGCGCTCGAGATCTGGCCGAGAGACGGCAACTGTAGCCACGTCGCGGGTCCCGCGGCGCCCGCTTGAGGCCTCTCGCCGCCGATCTCTGCCGGCGCCGCGATCATCGAATCCGACCGGCGCGCATAACTCGAAAGCCGATCCGCTGTCCTCGCGTGGCCGAATCAGCAAGTTGGTTTGCCATTCCGCTCCCGGGTCTCCATGCTGCTCGGCATGGACAACATCGAGTTGTACGACGCAGCCCTGGACGGCCGCGCGGAGCATCGGAAGGTAGTCGTCTGATGACCGGACACGACCAGATCTCTGAGGAGGAAGCGGCGGCGATGTTCGAGCCGCCGAGCTGGGACAAGCGCTACTCCGGCGAGGAGCAGATCTGGAGCGGAAACCCGAACGTGCAACTCGTCGCCGAGGTCTCAGGACTGTCGCCGGGGACCGCGCTTGACGTCGGTTGCGGAGAGGGCGGCGACATGATCTGGCTCGCCCGCCAAGGTTGGAGGGTCACCGGCGCGGACTTCTCCGCCAACGGCCTGGCCCGTGCCGCCCGGCACGCCGAGGAGGCAGGAGTCGCTGACCACACGGACTGGTGGCAGGTGGACGCCCGAACCTTCGCGGCCGAGGGTCGGTCCTACGACCTCGTCACCAGCCACTTCCTGCACCCACCCGACGGCGGCATGGTCGAGATCACGCGTAGGCTGTCCGAGGCTGTCGCTGCCGGCGGGCACCTCCTGATTGTGGGCCACGCACCATTCGAGATGTTCACCCACCTGACCGCCACCCACCGCAACGCGATGTTCCACCCCGAGGACCTGCTTCCGGGTCTACCCGACACCTTCGAAGTCCTCGTGGCCGAACAGCGGCCGCGGACCGTGGCCCGCGACGGCAAGACGCTCAACATCCTCGACTCCACGCTGCTCGCGCAGCATCACTAAGGCGAGGCCCGGAGCAACGCAACGTGGGCCACGCCGACCGCCGATAGCTGGAGGCTCCGCACAGCGTGCGGGACGATGTCGGTGCATAGGCGTGGCTCCGCCTTGGGCAGCCTGGCGTCAATCCTCAGAGGCGGCCACGATACGCGGCCGGAATTGGGCGGACGGAGGCGTCTCCCTCGGCGGGTTGGCGGACGCGTCGGCAGCCCGCCGAGGCCCGGAGGCGAACATATGTTCCTGTCCGGCGTTAGCTAGATACCGTCCCACGGTCGAGAGGTCGAATCTCGATCCTCACGACAGCCGACGGGCCAGGCTTCACGCCGGCCGAGGCGGCCGAGCGGATGGGGCACGGACTGGGGCTTCACTGGCGCACCTACGCACACGTCGTTAAGGCGATGTCGGGCACCCGGTACGACGGGCTCGATGCGCTGATCTCGGCTGCGCGCGCTCAGTTGGAGCTCCGCCAGAGTTCCGTAACGGCCGAGGGGAGAGGACTGACGAGATAGCGCTACCGCCCGTTTTTCCTGCAAATCGGCCAGTGGGCGATCCAGGACTCGAACCTGGGACCTCTTCCTTATCAGAGAAGCCCCGGGGCGAAACAAGCGATCGCAAGCGACGGCGAGAGGCCACAAAAGGCCTGCAAACCAACCGGAACGGGTATGGCCGCCTGCGAGCGCGCGAAACCGGCCGAAGTCATCTTGGTGGACGCGGAATGGACGTGCTGCGTCGCGTCCGGCTGGGCTACCCCGGGGGGCATGCCCCAGGCGGCGTGAGGCCCGAGCCAGGGCGTATGGGCCACCTCTGGCGACATCCTGGAGGTGGTCGTGAGCGATCGCCAGGCGTGGCTCGAGGAGTGGTGCCCGCAGTGCCGTGCGGCGCCAGGCCGCCGCTGCGGCGAGCATAGGTTCAAGCTCGACCACTCCGCCATACGCTTCTTGCCGTCGCCTGGTCTGCATGTCGCGCGAGGCTGGTCCGGGCGGGCTTGCCCGACCTGCAGAGCGTCGGCGGCCGAGCGGTGTCGGACGCCGACTGGGCGCGAGGCCTCGCGCATCCACTCGGCCAGGCTGAGGCCGGCGCGCGGCGAGCTGTTCGGCGCAGCCGTGTGGGACGCGCTCGACGGACGCGGTGTTGCCGTCGCGTCTGTCCCATTCTCCGGTCGATCAGGGCGTGGTGGCGAGATCGACGGCATTCGCTACTCGCGTCGCGAGGGCGAGGTGCTCGTCGAGCTCGAGCGCTGGATGCCGCATGACGAGCTCGCTTACGCACTCGAGGCGCCTGTATGGGATCGCTACGGCACGTTCGCGGGTCATCCGCCGATCCGCGGGCTAGTCACATGGAATAGCGAGAGCCGGCTCGTGGTGATCTCGGGTACGCGTGGAGGCGAGCGCTTTGAGGAGATCGTGCGGTGAGAGGCCCAACCAAGTCGGCGACGGCTGCCCGCTCGCCGGTGGCTGCCGTGGCTCGCGGTCCACCACGTCGCTGGGTCCCCTTGAGATGCGAAAGACCGGGCTGGCACCCGGTCTTCCAGAACATAGGCGCCGTCAGCGCCGACCCAAAAACTGTTGCGCTGGAGTGTACCGGGGTCTCGGACGGATTCCAAGCCCGCGGCGAGTGGTCCGCGGCCCGATACCGCAGGTGCGCCGGGCGCCGGCGCCGTGGTTCGAATCATTCGCCTTCTCCCCCCCGCGTGCCAAGCAACGGTCACCGGTCTTGGGTCGGTCGCTGGCGCCTCCGCGTGCGCGTCTCACCCCATCTTGCTCGTGAGGCTTATTGACACCGAGGAGTACGTATGACTTTCGAACAACTCACACATCTGGATGGACGTACAGACAGACATGTAGACGGTCGGATAGACGACTGTAAAGACGTCTGTAAAGAGCTGTCGATGGCCGGCGACATTGGCGACTTGCCGCGCCGCCGGCGCGACGGTGATCGTGCTGGCCAATCACAAGGGCGGGGTGACCAAGACGACCTCGACGGCGAATCTCGGCGCGATGCTGGCCGAACGCGGGCTGAGGGTGCTGCTGATCGACTGCGACCCGCAGGCGAATCTGAGCGAGGCGTTCGGGTGGACCGAGGACGTGGTCGGCGAACGGCTCGAGGACCTGCTCGCCCAGCCCGCTGCCGCGGGACGGTTCCAGCCGCCGGCGGCGCTGTTGGGCGGTGTATCCCGGGTTGAGTGGCGCGATCGGCTGCGGTTGATCGCATGCACCGACTCGCTTGCGGACATCGCCGCCGACCTGCCTGCAGGCCGCCGGCGCCGGCTACGAGCTGCGGCTGCGCCAGGTCGTCGACGCTCAGCGCCCGTCGTTTGACTTCATCCTGCTGGACACGCCGCCAGGGCTGGGGAGCCTGTCGGGGATGGCGCTGCTGGCGGCCGACTGGCTTGTGATCCCGGCGCTCGCTGCCGATCTCGACGTCCGTGGGGCGGGGAAGCTGTATGACCTGGTCGAGAGCGAGCTGCCGGGGCTGCGGATCCTCGGCGTGTTGATCGCAGCCAGCGAGCGGCGCTGGCGGGTGACTCGCGACGCGGCGGCGCGGATGCAGGAGGATCGGATGAAGGTGCTGCCGTTCACCGTCCCGCGGGCAGTGCGGGTGGCCTCAGCGCCAAGGCACCGGGCGCCGATCGCGGTGCTCGAGCCCGACTCGATCATCGCGGGCACCTACAGGATGCTCGCGGAGCACATCGTCGCGGAGTGCCGGCGATGAACAGCCCGCCACAGATGCCACCAGCCCGCCGACGACCAATCGCCGGCATGCCGGCAGTCCCGCCAGGACCGATCGCGGGCGAGCCGGACCGCACCGAGACCGCGGTCCCGATCTCCTCGGAGGTTCGCGCGCGTGCGGACGGCTCGACTTCGGTCCGGCCCGCCGCCGCGGCCGACGGGGCGGCGGTGGGCCGGCGTTCTGATGATTACGGCGCGACGCGGCTTGTGAACTTCCGGCTGCCGGTCGACTTGCACGATCGCTGCAAGGCGTTAGTCCGCGAGGTCGAGGCGCTGTATCCGCGATTGCGGCATCCCAGCGTGACCGAGTTGGTGATCGCGCTGCTCGAGGAAGGACCCACGGACGCAGCAGCGGCCGCGGAGTTGATCCGTCGCAAGCGCGCCGCCGAGCATGGAGTCGAGCTATGACCGCCAGCGAGATGGTCGAGGTGCGCGATCGTCGCGAGCTGCCGTTCTTCCAGGTCCGACTTGGAGCGGTGGCGGCGATCCGCGAGGCGGTGAGCGGGCCGCGGCGGCTGCGCGCGCTCGGGTTCTACGCGCTCTCGTGCCAGCTCGCGAACGAGCAGCGGCACGTCGGCGAGCACCGCGCAATACGTGTCGGCTACCAGACGCTCGCCGATCGCGGGCGGGTCAGCAAGACGACGGTCAAGCAGATGCTCGACGCGCTCGCGCTCGCCGGCGTCGCGCGCTGCGAACGGGTCGATGACCCCGAGCGCGGCGCGACGGTCATGATCGTGCACCTGCCGGTCCAGGACGGCGCCTGGACGGCGGTGACGGTCGCGATGGTCGAGCAGGTCGCGCTGCCTCGCCTCGGCGGGCATCTGCTGCTGCGACCTCGGGGTGATCGTCGTGCTGCTTGAGCTGTGCGCCTCTCAGCGGGCTGAGCTTGGCGGGCTGAGCGCGCGGGCGACGCGCGGCGAGATCGCTGCCCGTGCGGGCATCAGCGTCGATCGCCTCGACGACCGAATCCAGCTCCTCGAGCACGCCGGCGTGCTGAGCGTCGAGCGCCGCCGCCGCGCCAACGGCGGGCGGCATCTGCCCAGCGCGTACACGATCCACGAGGCGCCGCCAACCCGCCTCGACGGCGGCGCCCCGGCAGCGCCGCAACCCGGTACCCATAAGGCCGCGGATCGGTACCCGCAGGGCCGCAAACAAGTACCAGCAGCACCGCAAACAAGTACCCGCAGGGCCGCAAACAAGTACCAGCAGGGCCGCAACACGGTACCGGCAGGGCGGCAAACCGGTACCAGCGGAGCGGCAGCGGAGTACCCGCAGGGCGGAAATGCCGCCACCCCCGGTACCAGGCTGCGGCCCTCTATCGCGCGCGCGGGTGACGCCGGCTGTAGAAAACGACATAGAAGTCCTTCCCCCTACCCCTTCCAGATACAGATCGGGGGGGAGGGGTTGGGCGAGCAGCGGCCCTCGAGCTGTGCGAGGCGCTGATCGCGGCGTGGGAGCCCGCGCTCGGCGACAGCCCGCGCCGCCGCTTCCAGACCGAGCGGAGGTTGTGGCTGGAGGCGGCAGGCGAGGTGCTGGCGGTCCATCCCCGGCCGCGGTTGCAGAACGCGCTAGACCACATGGTCTGCGACGAGATCCTCGGGTCACGAGCCGTCACGATGCGCGGGTTTGCGGCTGTCGTCGATCAGCTGCTCGCCCGCCACCACGCCCGCCAACGACGCAACACCGCACCACTCGGCGCGCCCACACGCGGCGGAGCTTGATTGGGGGCGGGCGCGTGAGCTGCTGGAGCGCGCCATCACGCGCCATGGCCGTGACAACCGCACGGCCGCGCTCGCCGAACTGCGTGCAGCACAGCGACCTGTTCGAACGGTTCGTCGAGCAGGTGCGCTGGGCGACGCTGTGCGAGGAGCCGATGCGCTACAGCGAGCCGCGCTACGCGCAGCTCTGGGCCCAGCTCGCGCACACCCACACGATCGGAGCGACGGGAGCGGCAGCATGAACGCGACCGGCACCCTGCAACAGCCCGGCAGCGTCGCGGCGCCGTTCAGCATCGAGGCCGAGAAGTCCGTACTTGGCGCGGTGCTGCTCGATCAGCGCCACCTCGCAAGCGTCGTGGTCGACGAGCAGCTGCGGGCCGAGCACTTCTACCGCGACGGGCACGCCAGCGTGTTCTCAGCGATGCTCGCACTCCAGGACGCCGGCCGCCAGATCGACCACCTCACCGTCAGCGAGCAGCTCCGGGCGCGCGGCCGCCTCGACGAGATCGGCGGGCCGGGAGCGGTCGAGGAGCTCGCTGGCTGGGTACCCGCCGCCGGTCACGCCCGCGAATACGCCCGGATCGTGCGCGACACCGCGCAGATGCGCGCGCTGCAACGCGCGACCTACGAGATCCAGTCACTCATCACCGAGCGCCGCCACGCCGGCGAGGCGCTGCTCGACGAGGCCGAGCGCATCATCTTCGCGCTACGCGCCGACGCCTCCCGCGGCCGCGCGCGGATGCTCGAGGACGCGGTCACCGAAGAACTCGATTGCCTCCAACGTGCCACCACCGACGAGCACGGCCTGCCCGGCCTCGCGACCGGTCTGCCGGATCTGGACCGGCTGCTCGGCGGGCTGCAGGCTGGAAGGCTGTACGTACTCGCCGGCCGCCCGGCGATGGGCAAGAGCCTGCTCGCACTCCAGATCGCACGGCACGTCGCCGCCCGCGAACAGCAGCGCGTCCTGTTCGCCAGCCTCGAGATGAGCGACGCCGAAACCGCGCAACGCCACCTCGCCGCCGAATCAGGCGTCGACCCCGAGCGGCTGCACCTCGGACAGATCCGCCCAACCGACTGGCCCGCGCTCCTGGACGCCGCCGCGCGCACAAGCACGGTCCCGCTACACCTGCTCGACGACGGCGACCTCTCGCTGATGCGCCTGCGCGCACAGGCGCGCCAACTCGCAGTCCGCCACGACCGCCTCGCCCTGGTCGTCGTGGACTACCTGCAGCTGATGCGCTCCGAGCGACCCTCGGGCAGCCGCGTCGAGGACGTGTCGGAGTTCAGCCGCGGGCTCAAACGCCTCGCGCGCGAACTCGCCTGCCCCGTGATCGCCGTCGCGCAGCTCTCACGCGCCGTCGAGAGCCGACCCGACAAGCGCCCCGTGCTCTCCGACCTGCGCGAATCCGGACAGATCGAAGCCGACGCCGACTGCGTCCTGATGCTCTACCGCGACGACTACTACAACCCCGACTCAGACCGCCCGGGCGAGCTCGACATCATCGTCCGCAAGAACCGACAAGGCCGGCTCGGACAGGCCACCGCACACATCGACGCGCGCCTGCGGTTCCTGCCCCAACCGGCCCGAAACAACTCATGAGCGGC
>CAVXEL010000008.1:0-100877 GCA_963760785.1 uncultured Solirubrobacteraceae bacterium
CCGAAGAAGACCCCAGCACGGCTCGCCCGTCGGCCTGGCCTCGTTCCCGATCCTGGCCGCCTCCAAGAGCCAGGACGAGGCGTGGGAATTTGTCAAGTACTCGATCTCGGAGAGCTTCCAGGCCAACGAGGCCGTTCCCATCGAGGGGGGGATGCCGATGCGGGCCTCCATCGCCAACAGCGCCTCGTTCCTCAAGACCCTGCCCCCCGGGGCCGAGTACTTCGCCGCCGCTCTCGAGTACGCCACACCAGTGGTAGGGGTCACCAACGCTTCCGCTGTCGAGGGCGATATCGACACGACCCGGCAGCAGATCTGGCCGGGGTCGGTGTCGCCGGCCACCGGGTTGGCGCAATTGCAGGCCAAGTGCAACGGCGAGCTCAACGTCAGCTGAGTGGTCCCCGGCGGCAACGCCCGGCCCGTGGCTCAGCCGGTCGTGACTAAACAGATGATCGTGGCCCCTCGCCGAGGGGCCGCGGCACCGCGTTCGCCGGCATCGCGGCGTTCGTGGGCATCGTGGGCCCGTAGAAGGCGGAGCTTGAAGAAGTGAACCTGTTCGTGAGCCCGGCCATGGTCCTGTTCCTGGCTTTCATCGCCGTGCCCGTGCTCGGTATCGTCGTCTTCTCGTTCCTGCAATGGGACTTGCTGACACCGCCGAAGTTCGCCGGCCTGTCCAACTTCCGCATGCTGGCCCACGACCCCGAGCTGGCGCACGCCCTCGTCAACAGCCTCCTATTCGACATCATGACGACGTCGCTGCACATCGTGACCGGTATGGGCCTGGCCATCGCCGTGACCAGCGTGCACTCCAAGGTGGTGCGCTACTGGGCCCGCACCGCCTTTGTCGTACCGTTCCTGATGTCGGCCGGCGCCGTGGCCGTGATGTGGAGCTACATACTCTCGGGCAGCACCGGCCCGCTCAACTACTACCTGACCGATCTGGTCGTCGGGCAGGTCGAGCAGCCGCACCAGGTTGCTCACCGCCACCCGGCTGCGGCCCACCCGCCGGCCGATCTCCTCGCGCGTCAGACCCAGCTCCTCGACCAGCGCGGCGCAGGCGCGCGCCTCCTCGATCGGGTTCAGGTCCTCCCGCGCCATGTTCTCGATCAGCGCCAGCTTCGAGCGCCGCGGCGTCCTCGCGCTCGCGGACGAGCGCCGGGAATCGACTCGAGGCCCGCGAGCCGGGCCGCCCGCCAGCGCCGCTCGCCGGCGACAGCTCGTAGGTGCCACCCGGCCTTCGGGCCGCACGAGCACGGGCTGCAGCACGCCCTGCTCGCCCAGCGACCCGGCGAGCGCCTGCAGCGCCTCCGTCGTCGAACTCGCCGGCGCGGCTGGCTCGGGTTGGGCGACGATCAGCTCGACCGGCAGCTCGCGCAGCTCCTCCGCGCCGGCCGGCGCCCTCGCTCGACACCGACAGGATCGCCGCTCAGCCCCCGGCCCATGCCGGGCTTCGGCTTAGCCACGTGCAGCCACCTCCTTAGCCAGCTCGAAGTACGCCTCGGCCCCGGCGCTGTGGGGATCGTGATGGGTCACCGGCAGGCCGTGGCTCGGGCGCCTCGCCGACCCGCACGTTGCGCGGGATCACGGTGTCGAAGACGAGGTCGGGGAAGTGCGCGCGCACCTCGCGCTCGACGTCGCGGCCGAGCCGCGTGCGGCTGTCGTGCATCGTCAGCAGCATCCCCGCGACCGTCAGGCGCGGGTTGAGCTCGCGCTGGACCAGCGCCAGCGTCTCGAGCAGCCCGGCCAGGCCCTCGAGCGCGAAGTACTCGGTCTGCACCGGCACGATCACCCGGTCGGCCGCGACCAGCGCGCAGACCGTCAGCGGGCCGAGCGAGGGCGGGCAGTCGAGCAGGATGTACTCGAAGTCGTCGCGGATCGGCGCGAGGGCACTCGCGCAGGCTGCTGCTCGAAGCCCTCGATCCGCGGC
This sequence comes from uncultured Solirubrobacteraceae bacterium, assembly GCA_963760785.1. Classification (GTDB taxonomy): domain Bacteria; phylum Actinomycetota; class Thermoleophilia; order Solirubrobacterales; family Solirubrobacteraceae; genus Palsa-744. Next base: position 1,925 of record CAVXEL010000008.1, read on the forward strand.
AGCTCGACGTTCGCCCCCGCCAGCCCCGCGCCGGCCGGCAGCGCCCGCAGGCCCTCGACGGCGCGTCGGTCAGCGCCTCGCTCGCGCTCGGCCTCGCCGGTCAGCACCTCGTACAGGCCCGGCGCCGGCGTGCGCGCGATCCCCAGCCCGACGGTCGCGTTGGCCTGCGGGTCGACGTCGACGAGCAGCGTCGCGTAGCCGGCCTCGGCGATGCAGGCGGCGACGTTCACGGCCGTCGTCGTCTTGCCGACGCCGCCCTTCTGGTTCGCGATCGCGTAGACGGTGCCCATCGTCCAGCAAGCTAGCGACGGACGGCGACGGGCGAGCCGCGCGCCTCAGCAAAATGGGCGGATTACCGGCCTGTCACGCGCCGAGCGGCCGCTTGCGCGCCATGCCCGGCCGTCGCGGGAACCCGGGCGGCGTCGCGGCGACCTTCTCGAACACGTGCAGGTGGCGGTCGCGGGCGCCCGCGAAGGGCGTCACCGCGACGCACCTCGCCGGCGCGCAGGCCGAGCGCTCGGCCGCGCGCCGCACGGCGCTCCTCCTCGTCCGCGCGCGTCGCCCGCGCCAGTCGACCAGCGCGCCGCCGAGCCGCAGCAGCGGCGCGGCGTACTCGAGCACGACCGGCTGCGGCGCCAGCGCCCGCGCGACGACGAGGTCGTGCTCGCCCCGCCCGTCGCGCCACTCCTCGACGCGGGCGCACACGACGCGCGCGTTCGCGAGCCCAGGGCTGCCGTGCGACGAGGCGATGAAGGCGCACTTGCGCGCCTGGCTCTCGACGAGGTCGAAGCTCGCCCCCGGGCAGCGCGACGCGCCAGCACCAGGCCCGGGAAGCCCGGCGCCCGAGCCGAGGTCGGCGATCGCTGCGCGGCGCGGACGCTCGCGAGACTCCAGCGCGACAGCGAGTCGGCCATATGCGCGTCGAGCGCCTCGCTCGGCGCCGCGCACCGCCGTCGGCGCCCGCTCGCTCGCGTCGTGAGGCGCTCGAGGCAGCACCGCCGAGGCGCTCGCGGCGCGTCGCGTCGAGCCCGTAGCGCTCGCCAGCGCACCGAGCCGCCGCATACCATCGCCAGATCTGTCACGCCGCATCGCAGGCTCGACCAGAGCCTGAGGATTTCACGTGAAACGCCTAGCCCGTCGTCGGCGGGCAGGGGCGAGACGACGAGGAACCGGTCGGGCTCGTTCGCCCTCGCTGTGCGTCTCGACGTCCCCGCGCTCCCGCAGGTACTCATGGACGATGCGCCGCTCGAACGGCGGCAGCGGGTCGAGCTCGACGGGCGCGCCTGATGCCAGCGGCCTCGTCGGCCGCGTCGTCGGCTTCGGCGCGCAGCGCCTGCGGCGCGGCGCTCGCGGTAGCCGTTGGCGTCGATCACGACCCGGACCGACGACGGGCCCTCGGGAACACGATCCGCTGCGCCAGGTGCTGCACGGCGTCGATCGTCTGTCCGTGTCGGCCGATGAACAGCCCGACGTTCTCGCCCTCGAGCCGCCCCGTGAGCACGCCGTCGCCCTCCTCGACCTCGATGTCCGCGTCCAGCTGGAGGCCCTCGACGATCTCCTCGAGCAGCTCCTCGAGCGCCTCGGCCGGCTCCAGCTCGTCCTCGTTCCTCGCCGTGTCGCTCATCTCCGCCTACCCGATCGTTTCTTCTTCTTCCGCGGCGGCCGCGGTGGTGGCGCGGCGGGCGGCGAGCCGGGCTCGCGGAGCCTCAGCCACCCGCCGCCGCAGCCGGCCCCCGCCAGCCGGCGCCGCTCGAGCGCCGCGGCGGGCCGCAGCGACCTGCGGCGGCTTGCCGTTGGTGGAGCCCGGCAGCGGGCGTCCTCGGGTTTCGCCGGCGGACCCATGTGGCGTCGGATCAGGTACTGCTGCCCGATCGTCCACAGGTTGGTGGTGATCCAGTAGACGAGGAGTCCCGCCGGGTACCGATAGAGGATCACCACGAAGACGACCGGCAGCAGCAGCATCAGGCGCCGCTGGTTGGGGTCGGCGGTGGCCGTCGCGATCAGCGTCGAGGCGAGCTGCGAGCCGACATAGAGGACGATCAGCACGATCAGCGCGATCCCGGTCGCCTTGGCGGTGATGTCGGGCATGAACAGGAACTTCGCCGAGCCCGGCGCGACCGTGTTGCAGGCGGTCGATTCGACGAACTTCGCCGGCAGGTGGGCGAAGCTGCTGGCGTGACAGGCCGGCGTGGTATTTCGCCGCGACGCCAGGATGGGTGTTGAAGTATCGTGACCATCTGCGTCCCGCAGATGTGCGTCTTCAGGTCCGTCCGCAGCATGTAGAACAGCGAGATGAACACCGGCAGCTGCAGCAGCAGCGGCAGGCAGGATGCCAAAGGATTGATTTTGTTCTCTTGGTAGAATTTCATCAACTCCTGCTGCTGGCGCTGTTTGTCCTCCTTGTACTTCTCTTTCAGCGCGTTGATCTGCGGCGCCAGGCGCTGCATCTCCTGCATCGACTTCAGCTGGCGGTAGGTCAGCGGCACCAGGACCGCGCGGATCAGCACGGTCAGGCCGACGATCGCCAGGCCCCAGCTGCGAGCCGACGAGGTGATCATGGATGAACACCATGATTTCTTCGAACAGCGTGATCAGCGGCGAGAACGCGCTCTCGATCACGTTTGCGAAGGGTGGCATGCTCTAAGCGGGTTTCGGCGGTCTGTGTTGTCGGCTGAGGGCTGACCCGGTGCTGGGCACGAGCGGGCTGGGCCCGGCGTCCGCTCAGCTGCCCCTGTCGGGACGGGTCCTGAAGACTCGCTGAGCCTCGACCGGATCGTATCCGCCGTAGCTCCACGGGTTGCACCTGAGCAGACGCCACCCCGCGAGCACCAGGCCCCTAAGTATGCCGTACTCCCGAACCGCGTCGACCGCGTAGCGGGAGCACGTCGGGCTCGTACTTGCAGCGGCGCGGGTATCGCCGGGCGAGATCAGGCGCTGGTAGACGACGATCGGCGCCACGACGACCGCGCGGGCGGCGCGCCGCGCAACGACGCCGAGACCGCGATGGGCCTCGCCGGGGGGCGCCTGGGCGCTCACGGGCCCCGGCCCGCTCCTCCGCCGGGCCCTGCCGCGCCGTCGCTGCGCAGGCCCGCCCTGCCAGCAGCTCCCCCAACGCGGCGTCGAGCCCTGCGAGGCCCTCGCGTTCGGCGAGCTCGAGCGCGTCGGGGCGGGCGACGACGACGACGTCGTGGCCGGGCGCGAGGCCGGGCTCGCTTCGTGCGAAAGCCTCTCGCAGCAGCCGCTTGACGCGGTTGCGCTGCACGGCCCCTCCGACCTTGCGCGAGACCGACAGGCCGATCCGCGGGCGCACGGCGGCGGGGTTGGGGAATGCGTAGAGCACCAGCTGGCGGTTGGCCGTCGAGCGGCCGTGGCGGTACACGCGCTCGAACTCGGCGCTGCGCGAGAGACGTCCGCCGCGGGTGCTCCGGACCGGTCTCATCTCAAGCCAGCCACCGCGGGGCGCTCACGGACCTCAGGCGGAGAGCCGCTTGCGTCCCTTGTCGCGCCTGCGCTTGAGCGTCATCCGCCCCGCGCGCGAGCTCATCCGCGCGCGGAACCCGTGCACACGGGCGCGCTTTCGCTTCTTTGGCTGGTAGGTGCGCTTCATCGTCGGAGTTCTCCGCTCCCCAGGGCGCGCAAACGACCGCGCCGAGCTCGGCATCGACGGCCCAGTATAGGCACCGGCTGCCGGCGGCGGGTCGATCCCGCCGGTGGGCGCGGCCGCCCTTCGCCTCCGTCGACGGAGGCTTGTACAGTCGCTGCCATGACCGACGGGCACGGTGGCGTCGTCGCGGGCGAGGAGCCCGCACCGGTCGACTGGGGTACCTGGCACGCCTCCTACGATCAAGCCGGCTCGCCGCTCAGCCAGCGCCTGGCGCTGGTGCAGCGCGAGACCTACGCCGCTCTCGAGCGGGCGCCGTCGGGCCCGCTTTCGGCGATCAGCGTATGCGCGGGCCAGGGTCACGACCTGCTCGGCGTGCTCGCCGTTCATCCCCGACGCGACGACGTCCGCGCCCGGCTCGTCGAGATCGACCCCGCCAACGTCCGGGTGGCGAGGGAGGCGGCCGGCGCCGTCGGGCTCGAGCCGTCGAGATCGTCGAGGGGGACGCGTCGGTGACCGACGCCTACGCCGGCGCCGTCCCGGCCGATCTGGTCCTCCTGTGCGGGGTCTTCGGAAACATCTCCGCCGCGGACGTCGAACGGACCATCCTGGGGCTTCCGGGCCTGTGCGCACCCGGCGCCGCCGTGATCTGGACCCGGCACCGCAACCCACCGGATCTCGTGCCCCGCATCCTCGAGACCTTCGACCGGGTCGGCTTCGACCTCGTCGCCCTCGGCGAGGCGCCGCACCTGGCCGTGGGGTCGAGCCGGCTGCGCTCGTCGCCGACCCCGTTTCAGGCCGGCGTCAAGCTCTTCGACTTCATCGGCCAGGGCGCGCTGTGGCCCCACCTCCCCGAGCCTGCCCGCCAGGCGCTAGGCGCGCTGTTTCGCGCCGACTGCACGCTCGTCGAGCTGGTCGAGGCGATCCGGGCCCTACCCCCTGGCGGCGACTCCGAGCCAGACCGTGGAGAGCATGCTCCGCGAGGGTCGCGGCACCAGCGCCACCAGACACGCCTTCCTGGCGCAGGAGCTCGCGAGGCGCTTCCCGGAAACCCAGCCGGCGATCGTCCATCGCGTGTACCGCCTGCTGCCGAGCCGCGCACGGCTGCTGTTCGGCGAGGAGGTCGCCGCCACGATCCCGGCGGAGGGCCTGCTCGACGTGCACCGCTACCTCATGGTCACCCTGCACGGCCAGCGCGTCCGGCTCGACGCAACGGCGCCCGGCCCGCCGTGGAACGGCCGGGACGACCTCGGGCCGGCGTGCGGCGAAGGAGAGGACCTCCCCGCCGGAGAGGACCCCGACCGCGATCTGCGCGCGCTCGAGCTGGAGCGCTGCGACAGCGCCGCCCGCGAACCCTTTCTGGCTGCTCTGGCAGCCGCCGGCACGCCACCGTCGTAGGGGCCCCGCACGCTCCTCGTCCCCCACGCGGACCGGGCGACACGGTTTTTTCCGCCATTTGCGAGCAGCCGCAGAGAGGTCCGGACGGCGTTGGATATAGTCGCCCGACCGGGCCCTCGGGTCCCCTTTCGAATACGTCTCCGACACTCCCTGGGAGGGGTGGATAGGCGCTGCCGTGAGCCTCGAGCTGGAGCAAATATGGTCGCGGGTGCAAGCCCAGCTGGCGCTCGTCGTCGACGAGCCGACCTACCGGATCTGGCTCACCACGTTGCGACCTGTGGAGCTGCTCGGCGACCGGCTCGTGCTCGAGGCCCCGCCGCACACCTGCCGCTGGATCCAGGGTCGCTTCGGGCGTGTGATCGAAGCCGCCGCCCAGCTGGTCCTCGGACCCCAGGCGACGGTCGAGCTCCGGGCCGCCGAGGCGGGCGGCGACACACGCTCGCACGTCCCCAGGCGGTCGCACGCCCGCCTGCGCCGCCGCCCGGCGGGCCGCTCGGCAACCCGAAGCTGACCTTCGACCAGTTCGTGATCGGCGACTCCAACCGCCTGGCCCACGCCGCCGCGCTGACGGTCGCCGAGATGCCCGCCCAGGCATACAACCCGCTGTTCATCTGCGGACCGCCCGGCGTCGGCAAGACCCACCTGCTGCAGCTCGATCGCCAACCTCCTGACGGCCCACGACCCCGGGCTCGGCGTCCGCACACGACCGGCGAGGCCTTCACGAACGAGTTCCTGGGCGCGCTCGGGGACCGCAGCACCGAGCGCTTCAAGAGTCGCTTCCGCGACGTCGACGTGCTGCTCGTCGACGACGTCCAGTTCCTCGAGCGCAAGACCCGGACCGAGGAGGAGTTCTTCCACACCTTCAACGCCCTGCACGACGGCGGTCGGCAGGTCGTCCTCACCTCCGATCGCCCGCCCACGCGACCTGCAGGCGCTCGAGGATCGCCTGCGCGAGCGCTTCGAGGCCGGGCTCGTCGCCGACATCAGGCCGCCCGACCTCGCCACCCGCCTGGCGATCCTGCGCAAGCGCGCCCACCACGACGGCGTCGAGCTGGCGGACGAGGCCGCCCTCGACGCGATCGCCGAACACGTCGCGAGCAACGTGCGCGCGCTCGAGGGCGCGCTGATCCGCGTCGTCGCCTTCAGCTCGCTGACCGGCCGGCCGCTCACCGGCGAGCTCGCCCGAGAGGTGCTCGACGGCCTCTATCCCCGCGGCCCCGCGCCCGGAGGTCGCATCACACGATCGCCGAGATCCAGGCGGCCACGTGCAGCGCACTTCGGCCTCTCCCGCGAGGAGCTCCTCTCCGCGCGCCGCACGGCCCGCGTCGCCTGGCCGCGTCAGGTTGCCATGTACCTCGCCCGCGAGCTCACCGGCGCAGTCGCTCCCGGCCATCGGCCGCGAGTTCGGCGGCCGCGACCACACGACCGTCCTGCACGCCTGCCGGCGCACCTCGGCCCGTCTCATCCGATGAGACGTCCAGCGGGCTGTGGAGAAGCTGTGCACAGCGCTCGACCCCGGGCCGCGCTGACGCCGTCGCCGTCCCTCGACCGCCCCGCCTGAGAGACTTCTGCCCGCCATCCACAGCCCCGTCCACCGCCAGCAGCCGCCAATCCCCCTGATCAAGCCGACTTCACATGATCACAGCCCCTACTGACCACTATCTGTTCCCAGTGAAGTCGTGAAGCTCGCGCTCTCATCCGCCGAGTTGTTGACGGCAGCTGCAGACCGCGACACGCGTCGCGTCGACCCGCAGCGCCGTCCAGGCGCTGTCGGGGGTGATGATCTCCGCCCGCGAGGGGGCCACGCCGGAGCTGCTCGCGACGGACATGGAGGTCGGGCTGAGGATGCCGCTGAACGCCGAGGTCGCCCGCCCCGGCGTCGGCGGTCCTGCCAGCACGTCTGCTGCTCGACGTCGCCCGCTCGCTGTCGGCCGATCGCCTGACGATGGAGCTGCGGGCCGCCGAGCAGGACGTCGAGCTGATCTGCGGAGCGACGACCTTCCACCTGCGCACGCTGCGAGCCGAGGACTTCCCGGCGCTGCCCGAGCCCTCGCCGGAGGCGCGGGTCAGCCTCCCCGCCGAGGCGTTCGTCGAGACCATCTCGCGGGTCGCCCGCTCGGCCTCGCGGGACGAGACGCGCCCGGTCCTCACCGGCATCCTGATCTCGGCCTCCGGGCCAGGAGCTGCGCATGGTCGCCACAGACTCCTATCGCCTGAGCGTCAAGGAGACGCCACTCGAGACGCCGCTGCAGGGAGGTCTCGAGGCGAACGTGCCGGCCCGAGCGCTTCAGGAGCTCGTGCGGATCGCCCAGCAGGCTCCGGCCGCCATCGGTCGCCGTGAGCGTCGGGCAGAACCAGGCGATCTTCGAGCTGGGGGACGTCGTGCTGTCATCGCGGCTGATCGACGGTCAGTTCCCGAACTACCGCCAGCTGCTGCCGGAGTCGGTCGAGCACGAGCTGAGCGCTGGCAAGCGCCGAGCTGACAGACGTCGTCCGCCGGATCAGCCTGCTCGCACAGAAGAACGCGCCGCTGCGTCTCAGCTTCAGCGAGGGCACACTGGCCGTCTCCGCGCAGACCCCCGACGTCGGCGAGGCGAGCGAGGCGATCCCGGTGCCGTACCACGGGGAGCTGTTCGAGATCGGCTTCAACCCGGAGTTCCTGCGCGACGGACTCGAGAGCGTCGACTCGGAGGAGCTGGTGCTGAAGCTGATCAGCCCGCTTCGCCCCGGCCTGATCGAATCGCCCGACACGGGCGACTTCGTCTACCTGATCATGCCGATCCGGCTGAACGTGTGACGGTGGCCGCGTGCACGTCGTCCGAGCTGTTCGTGACGCTACCCTTGCGCGACTTCCGGACCTATGCTCGGGCGCAGGCCGCACTCGGCCCGGGCCTGACGGTCGTACACGGGCCGAACGGGGCGGGCAAGTCGAACCTGCTCGAGGCCCTCTACTTCGGCTGCACGGGGCGCTCGCCACGCACCCGCAACGACCGTGAGCTGATCAGCTTCGGATCGCGCAGCGACCCGGGTGACGGTGCGCGTGATCGAGGACGAGCGCCAGCACGAGCTGAGCGTCGGGTATGCGGCGGCGGTAGGCGGCGAGGCGGCTGTCAGGCGCATGAGCTGCGACGGCGCCCGGTCGAGCGCATGCTCGACCTCGCCGCGTGCGTCCGCTGATCAGCGTCTTCCTCCCCGAGCGCCTCGAGCTGATCAAGGGCCCGCCGGCGCTGCGCCGCGCACACCTCGATCAGGTCGTCGCGGCGCTCTGGCCCGCCCGCGCCGATGCCCGTCGCGACTACTCCGGCGTGCTGGCCCAGCGCAACGCGCTGCTCGGCGCGGATCCGCGCCGGGCCGCGCTTCCGACGCGCCCTGCCGACGTGGGATCTCGAGCTGGCGGCGAAGGCGCTCCCGCTGATCCAGCACCGCGTCGAGGCGGTGGCGATGCTCGCGGGGCCGTTCGCAGCGCGGCCGGCGAGCTCGGATGCCCGGGACAGGTGAGCCTCGAGTATCGCCCGCGCTCGGCGGCCGCCGACGCCGAGGAGTTCGTGGCGGAGCTGCGCGCGCGACTGACCGCGCGACCTGGAGCGGGGCTTCTCGGGCATGGCCCGCACCGTGACGAGCTCGCGATCCTGCGCGACGGCCGCGAGCTGCGCTCATACGGCTCGCAGGGCGAGCAGCGGCTGGCCCTCCTGGCCCTGCTGCTCGCCGAGCGCGGCGGTGCTCGGCGCCGAGCGGGGGCGGATGCCGCTGATGCTGCTCGACGACGTGATGAGCGAGCTGGACGCCGGCGGCGCGCGCGAGCTGCTGGCCGCGAGCTGGCCGGCGGGGGGCAGAGCGTGATCGCGACAACCGACCTCGCCCATGTGCCGCGTGCCGGGGATGTCCGGCGTCGACGCGCATCGCGATCTCACCGGGCGTCGTGCTCCAGGAGGCGCTGGCGGCATGAGCAGGGCCGCTCCCCGCACGATCGCCGACGCGCTGGCGGAGCTCACGGCGGCGATCGCCCCGGCGACGCCGCTGGCTCGCGTGCAGGAGGTGTGGGGGGCTGCCGCGGGCCCGGCGATCGCCGCCGCCTCGCGGCCGGTGGGCGAGCGCGAAGGGGTGCTGACCGTGACCTGCGAGGCCGCCGTGTGGGCGCAGGAGCTGGACCTGATGGCCACGGACATCGTGGCGCGCGTGAACGCCGAGCTGGGCTGCCGAGACGATCCGCGAGCTGCGCTGCCGGACCGGCTGACCGGCGCCGGGCGAGGCGCCTCGGCGGACGGCGCGCCCGCGCGGCGCCGGCCGCGAAAACATCGCCATTTCCCTGTATTTTGCAGGCATTTCGGAGCCCGGAGGGGCCGGAGGCGACCCCCTCCCGTGCTATCCTTGACGGATGTATTCAAACCGCCCCAGCCGTGGTCCTCGCGCCCCGGATTCCGGGGCGTTTCCACGTCATCGGAGAGTCATTGGCAACAGGTAGCGACAGCCCTGGAAAGGGCGCAGCCGACAAGGGCGCTTCCGCCGCGAACGGCGCAAGCAAGCCAACAGGAACGACCCCTCGATGACGGGCGGGTCGGCAACGTACGACGCGCAGGACATCACCGTCCTCGAGGGACTCGAGGCGGTCCGCAAGCGACCCGGGCATGTACATCGGGTCGACCGGCGTCATGGGCCTGCACCACCTGGTCTACGAGCTCGTGGACAACTCCGTCGACGAGGCGCTCGCCGGCTTCTGCAGCGAGGTGTCCGTCGACGATCCATCCGGACAACTCGGTGACGGAGGTCGACGACGGCCGCGGCATCCCCGTGGCGATGATGGAGAAGGAGGGCAAATCCGGCCGTCGAAGTCGTCCTCACCGTGCTGCACTCCGGCGGGAAGTTCGGTGACGGCGGCGGCTACAAGGTCTCGGGCGGCCTGCACGGTGTCGGCGTCTCTGTCGTCAACGCGCTCTCCGAGCAGCTGCGCGTCGAGATCCGCCGCGACGGGCACGTGTACACGCAGGAGTACTCCCGCGGCGCCCCGCAAGGACCGCTGATCGAGGGCGAGAAGCTCGCCAAGGGCGAGTCGACGGGCACATCGGTCACCTTCCTGCCCGACGCCGACATCTTCGAGGCGCTCGACTTCGACTTCCAGACGCTCGAAGAACGGCTGCGCGAGACGGCCTTCCTGACCCGGGGGCTGAAGATCTCGATCGTCGACGAGCGCGGCGAAGGCCACTCCGCGTCCTTCCAGTACGAGGGCGGCATCGAGGACTTCGTCTCCTACCTGAACGAGAACAAGGACACCGTCCACCGCAAGGTGATCTTCTTCGCCGGCGAGTCCGAGGAGGGCGCGGCGGAGGTGGCGATGCAGTGGAACTCCTCCTACCAGGAGTCCGTGCATGCCTTCGCGAACAACATCAACACGCGCGAGGGCGGCTCGCACCTGAGCGGGTTCCGCTCGGCGCTGACGAGGACGCTGAACAAGTACGCGCGCGACCACGGCCTGCTCAAGGAGAAAGAGGACAACCTCTCTGGAGAGGACGTCCGCGAGGGCCTGACGGCGGTCGTCTCGGTGAAGCTGCGCGACCCCCAGTTCGAGGGCCAGACGAAGACCAAGCTCGGCAACCCCGGGATGGCGGGGTTCGTCGAGAACATCGTCAACACCGGCCTGGGCGAGTTCCTCGAGGAGAACCCGAGCGAGGCTCGCGCGGTGATCAGCAAGGCCGTTCAGGCCCAGCGCGCCCGTGAGGCCGCCCGCAAGGCCCGGGATCTGACGCGCCGCAAGTCGGCGCTCGAGAACTCGACCCTGCCCGGCAAGCTCGCCGACTGCTCGGTCAAGGACCCCTCGCTGGCCGAGCTGTTCGTGGTCGAGGGTGACTCCGCCGGGGGCTCCGCCAAGCAGGGCCGCGATCGCGAAACGCAGGCCGTCCTGCCGCTGCGCGGCAAGATCCTCAACGTCGAGAAGTCGCGGATCGACAAGGTCCTCCAGAACACCGAGGTCCAGGCGCTGATCACCGCGATCGGCACGGGCGTGCGCGACGAGTTCAACATCGAGAACGCGCGCTACCACAAGGTCGTGCTGATGACCGATGCGGACGTCGACGGCGCGCACATCAGGACGCTCGTGCTGACGCTCCTGTTCCGCGAGATGAGGGAGCTGATCGACGCGGGCTACGTCTACATCGCCAAGCCGCCCCTCTACAAGCTCAAGCAGGGAAGCCGGGAACGCTACATCGAGAAGGACTCCGAGCTCGAAGAGATCCTGCTGGCGGACAAGTGGGACAAGATCGAGATCTTCGACCGTCACGGCACGCAGTTCAAGCTCACGGACGCGCGCTGGCAGCGCTTCACGCGCCTGCTCAAGCAGTACGAGGGCTGGTCCTCCTCGCTGAAGGCGGCCTACGGCCACGACGTCGTGCAGTTCCTCGAGGAGTCGGCGCTGCTCGGCGAGCAGGCCCTCAGCGCGGAGGCCGCGATCGAGGTGCTGCAACGGGGTGGCCTCGACCGCGACACGCACTCGACCGAGCTGCTGGACTCCGATCCGCTCGAGCTTCGCGTCAAGGCCGTGGAAGCCAAGTCGGGCTTCGCGCGCATCCACAGGATCAAGCGCGAGCTGTTCAGCTCGCAGGAGTACAGCCAGCTGGCCCGCGTCCACGGACAGCTGATCGAGCTGACGGGCACGCCCCCGTTCGAGGTGCGCCTCGGCGACGCGCGCGAGCTCGCGCCCTCGTTCGAGGACCTGCACCCGGCCGTCATGGCCGTTGCGCAGAAGGGCGTGAAACTGCAGCGCTTCAAGGGGCTCGGCGAGATGAACGCGGAGCAGCTCGGCGAAACGACGATGGCGCCCGAGACGCGGACGCTCGCGCAGGTGACGCTCGAGGACGCCTTCGCCGCCGACAGGATCTTCTCGATGCTGATGGGCGACCAGGTCGAGCCCAGGCGCGCCTTCATCGAGGACAACGCAAGGACGGTCGCGAACCTCGATGTGTGAGGAGGTGAGGCATGGCATCTGCTGACGTGATCAGCGGCGGGAACATCGAACCGCGCGCGCTCGAGGAGGAGATGCGCACGGCCTACCTCGACTACGCCATGTCGGTGATCGTCGGGCGCGCGCTGCCGGACGTGCGCGACGGGCTCAAGCCGGTCCATCGCCGCGTCCTCTACGCGATGAACGAGCTGGGCCTCGGCCCGACGCGCTCGTATGCGAAGTGCGCCAAGATCGTCGGCGAGGTGATGGGCAACTATCACCCTCACGGCGACAGCGCGATCTACGACACGCTCGTGCGCATGGCGCAGGAGTTCTCGATGCGCAACGAGCTCGTCGACGGCCAGGGCAACTTCGGCTCGGTCGATGACGACCCGGCGGCCGCCATGCGCTACACCGAGGCCCGCCTTGCGCGGATCGCCACCGAGATGCTCCGCGACCTCGACATGGACACGGTCGACTTCGCGGCCAACTACGACGGCTCCCGTCGCGAACCGCTGGTGCTTCCCGCCCGCTTCCCGAACCTGCTCGTCAACGGATCGTCCGGGATCGCCGTCGGCATGGCGACGAACATCCCGCCGCACAACCTCCGCGAGGTCGTCGACGCGACGATCGCATACATCGACGATCCGGACATCGACACCGAGGGCCTGATGGCCCACATCAAGGGCCCCGACTTCCCGACCGGGGGGATCATCCTCGGCAAAGCGGGGATCAGGGAAGCCTACGAGACCGGTCGTGGACGGGTCCGCGTCCAGGCTCGCGCCCACATCGAGCCGCTCAGCCACGGCAAAGAGGCGATCGTCGTCACCGAGCTGCCCTTCATGGTCAAGAAGGGCGGGGAAGGCAACCTGATGACGAAGATCGCCGAACTGGTCAACGACAAACGCATCCCCGAGATCTCCGACCTGATCGACCAGTCGGACAAGCGCGGCATGCGCCTGGTGATCGAGCTCAAGCGCGACGCGATCCCCAAGGTGGTCCTGAACAAGCTCTACAAGCACACGCCGATGCAGACGACCTTCGGCGTCAACATGGTCGCGCTCGTCGAGAACGTGCCCCGGACGCTCAACCTGCGGGAAGTGATCGAGAGCTACGTGCGCCACCAGCGCGAGGTGATCGTGCGCCGCACCAAGCACGAGCTCGCCGAGAAGGAAGCGCGCGCCCACATCCTCGAGGGCCTGCTCACCGCGCTGGAGCACCTCGACGAGATCATCGAGCTGATCCGCGCCTCGCGGGATCGCGACGCCGCCCGGGAGCAGCTGATCGCCCGCTTCGAGCTGAGCGCGATCCAGGCCACGGCGATCCTCGACCTGCGGCTGTCCCAGCTGACCGCCCTCGAGGCCGACGGCATCAAACAGGAGCACGCCGACGTGACCGAGCGGATCGCGGAGCTGCGGTCGATCCTCGGCGACGAGACCCGGGTGCTGGCCGTGATCAAGGAAGAGCTCGGCGAGATCGCGGAGCGCTTCGGCGACGCGCGTCGCACCGAGATCAGCCACTCCGAGGACGAGATCGACATCGAGGACCTGATCGCCGACCAGCAGATGGTGATCACGATCACCCAGAGCGGCTACATCAAGTCGCTGCCTCTGGCCACGTACCGCCAGCAGCAGCGGGGCGGGCGCGGGGTGACCGGGATGGACATGAAGGACGGCGACTTCATCGAGCACCTGTTCGTGTGCTCGTCGCACGACTACCTGCTCTTCTTCTCGAACCGCGGCAAGGTCTACCGCTCGAAGGTCTACGAACTGCCCGAGGCACAGCGGACGGCGAAGGGCCGCGCGCTGGTCAACATCCTGCCGCTGCGCGAGGGAGAGCGGATCCAGGCCGTGGTCTCGACCCGCGACTTCACCGAGACGCAGTACCTGGTGTTCGCAACCCGCACCGGCACCGTCAAGAAGACGGAGCTGCAGGCATACAACACGCCGATCAAAGCCGACGGGATCATCGCGATCAACATCCGCGACGACGACGAGCTGCTGGCGGTCCGGGCGGTTGACCCCGACGACGAGATCATCATGGTCTCGCGTGCCGGGCTGACGGTGCGCTTCGCCGAGTCGGACGTCCGCGCGATGGGACGAGACACGACGGGGGTGCGCGGCATGGATGTCGGCAAGGCCGGCCGCGTGATCGCCATGGACGTCGCGCGCGACGACATGGACCTGCTTGTCGTCACCGAGAACGGCTACGGCAAGCGCACCCAGATCGGCCAGTACCGCAAGACGAACCGCGGCGCCAAAGGCGTGAAGACGATCGGCCTGACGGAGCAGAAGGGAGCGCTCGCCGGAGCGCTGGTCGTGCGTGAACACCAGGATCTTGTGTTCATCAGCGTCGGCGGCATGGTGCAGCGCACGGGCGTCGCCGGCATCTCCCAGCAGGGGCGCTCGGCGACGGGCGTCCGCGTCATGAACCTGAAGGACGAGGACGTCGTCAGCGCAGTCGCCCTCGTCGTCGACACCGGCGAGGAGAACGGGTCGGACGACGCTCCCGCCGAGGAGCCCGCCCCGGCCCCCGAGGACTGACCGCAACGTCTCGGCTCCGTCATGGCGGGCCCTCTTCTAACCGTCCAGATTTCCCTGTTCGGACTCAGATAGCCGCAAAATCCGTCCGAAAGCGTGGGGGTGCGCGTTACCCCCAAGCTGCCGACCGCGATCCTCCTGACACTCTGCCTCTCACTCGCCGCCACCGCTCCGGCGCCGGCGAAGACCAGCACCGCGGGGCGCCGTCGAGCCGCAGTCCAGCACAGGCGCGGGCACTCCGAAAGGCACCGTTCGAGCTCGGGCGGGGAGCCCAAGAAGCGCCAGCACGCTGCCGCGCCGGCCAACGAACGCGCCTCGCGCCGAGCCGGCAGCAGGCGAGCGGGCAGGAACCGGGAAGTCGCCGGCACGGAACTGGCCGCCGCCCGCGAGACAGCGGCCACGATCGCGACCGTGCTGGCCACCCCGTGCCAGAACACCGAACTGAGCCCCGACCAGGAAGACCTCCCGCTGATTCGGGCCGCCGTGCTCTGCCTGATCAACCGCACGCGAGCCGAACATGATCTGCCTCCCCTGCAGGGCAACCCGCAACTCGAAGCGGCCGCCGAAGGGCACTGCGCCGAACTGATCTCCGCGGACTACTTCGCCCACGTCGCGCCCGACGGCGAGACGCCTGTGCAGCGCATCGCGCAGACGGGATACATCCCCGGCCCCTCGGTCGGCTACGTGATCGGCGAGAACCTGGCCTGGGGGACCTTCAGCCTCTCGACGCCAGAGTCGATCGTCTCGGCCTGGATCGCCTCTCCCGGGCACCTCGCCAACATCCTCGAATCCCGCTACCGCGAAACCGGGGTGGGCGTGACCCCGTCCGTGCCGCAGTCCCTCGGCGAAGGCAACCCAGGCGCGACCTACGCCCAGGAGTTCGGCGTAATCGTCCACTGAGCCGCCCGCGCGGCTGCGCTGCTGGCCCACGTCGTCTCCGTTCGCTACTCTGGCCAGACCAGAGAAAGGAGGTGGTCCAAACGTCAGGTGACAGTTCTTATGGGACCCTGGAGGTGACCGGCCGTTAGGTCGGGAGGCTGGTCCGCCTAGCGGAATCCAACCCGGGACACCCCGAGACGGCTGCCGGAACTGGTCCCTCCGGCTTTGGGCTGCCGTTCTCGGTCTTTCCAGTCAGCGCAGCAACGCGAAGGGCGCCCCAGAACGGGCGCCCTTCGCCGTTTGAGCAGCCAGCGCGGGGCTCGCGCCGGCTGCTGCGTGGCTAGGCGGCCTGGGGGAGGTACTGCAGCCAGGCCGCGGGGATCGTCGGGCTGGCGACGTGGATGAAGATCTCGGCCCGCGGCGTGCGGGGCGTGCGGCGGGGATGCATGCCGGCCTGGCGGGGAAGCCGATCGGCCTTGCGCCGGTTGCAGGGCGCGCACGAAGCGACGATGTTCTCCCAGCTGGAGGAGCCGCCCTTGGACCGCGGTATGACGTGGTCGACGGTCAGGTTCGAACGCGACCCGCAGTACTGGCAGGTCCAGCTGTCCCTGGCGAACACGGCCCGACGGGTGATCTTGCGCCGGTGCGCGTCCCGGGGCACCTTGACGTAGGAGACCAGGCGGATCACGACGGGGCGGGCCAGAGTGGAGTGCTCGGAGTGCAGCTCCCACCGGCCACGCTCGACGAGCTCGGCCTTCTCCTTCAGCAGCAGCACGACCGCCCTGCGGACCGTGCAGACGTTGATCGGCTCGAACGTCGCGTTGAGAACGAGCACCCGACCGCCCATCGCCGTCCTGGGCGAGGCGTCAGGTCCGTGCCGCTGGTGCTCTGAAGGCGGCACGGACCCCACCGGATCGGGTGGGACTGTGCTCTCCATGTTCGCGCCGCAGTGTAGCGGGCGCGAGCCCCGCGCAGCGCGTCAGCGATCTCTTTCGCCGCGCGATCCGGGGCCCTCCAGCGCCGCCGCCGCTCGGGACGTCGCCGCGCGGTAGCTGCCGAGCACCCGCACCTCTTCGCAGAGATCGCGCACTCCGGCGAGCGCCTCGGCGACCGGCCCGGCGTCCTCCTGTGCATCGAGGTCGACGAAGAACATGTAGGTGCCCATCTGCTGCCGGCGCGGCCGGGACTCGATCTTGGTGAGGTTGATGTCCCTGCTGGCGAACTCGTCCAGGCAGCGCACGAGCCAGCCGGGCCGGTCCGCCCCGGGACCCCAGAAGACGATCGAGCAACGCCAGCCGTCCGACTCCTGGGCTGCGAGGGGCGGCGGGATCGCGGCCTGTTCGGCCCTCGCGAGCCAGGCGAACCGCGTTTCGTTGTCGTCCCGGTCCTCGACGCCTTCGCGGAGGATCGTTCCCCCATAGATCCGCGCCGCCAGTGCCGTGCCCAGCGCTGCTGTCGACCCGTCGCCTGCGGCAACGACAGACCTGACCGCCTCGGCCGTGGAGCTGGCAGGCACGATCGCCGCCTGTGGCAGCTCTGTGCGCAGGAAGCGGGTGCACTGCCCGGGCACCTGGGGATGGGACACCACCGTCGCTATCTCGGCCAGCTCCACGTGCCGGGGGGCGATCAGGCAGTGTCGGACTCGCAGCAGCGCCTCGCCCACGATCCTCACGTCGGCCGGCTCCTCCGCGAGCAGGTCCAGCGTGATCCGGATCGAGCCCTCCAGGGAGTTCTCGATCGGCACGACCGCCAAGTCGACCTCGCCCGCCCGCAGCGCCGCGACAGTCTCGTAGATGCCCCCCAGCGGAATCGGCTCCACCGCGTCCGGGTCGGCGCTCGCGAGCAAGGCCTCCTCTGTGAACGTTCCAGCCGGCCCCAGGAACCCCACCAGCCGGCGCGCCGCCGGCCGATCGGAGTCCTCAATCATCTTCGACCTGGACTGCCGGCTCGCCTGCCAGCGCGAGTCTGACCGCCTCGGCCTCCTCCGGGGACAGCTCGAGTTCGCCCCGGCCGCCGTTGACTCGCTTGCCATATACACGCGCCTGGTCGCGATGGTGGATGCAGGACAGCACGATGCCCGAGCTCTCGTCGTCCAGCAGGGCGATCGACATCGACTGCTGCCCGGAGAGCTCGTTGTAGGCGTCGTAGCGGACCAGGGCGCGGTGGGAGATGGTCCCCCGCAGGGCATGCTCGGCGCCGGCCAGCCGCGCGTCCAGGCGCACGGCGGTCTCCTCGACGTAGTCGCGCAGCGATTCGAACGCCTGCTGCATCACCGCGGCGTGGTCGACGAGATCCTGCTCGGCCCCCTCGCCCATGACGAGCCGCTGGGCGCGGCGCAGCCGCCTCACGCGCAGGCTCAGCACCACGCACCCGAGCAGCGCTGCCAGCGCCACGGCAGCGGCCGCGATGGCGATGATGCCCTGCGTGTCGGTGATCGATCCGAGCATCGCCACAAGTTAGCCGGTGGCGGCGTGGCGGCGGCGGCCAGCGCGACCGTGCTAGCTGAAGATCGCCAGGAAGGTCCCTTTGGTTCCTTCGTGGTTGGTTTCCCCCGGCACCGGCTCGATCGCCACTTCGATCTTCGAGGCGACGCCCAGCGGGACGCCGAGGACGGGGATTTCAACCTTGGCCGTCTTCCCCGGTTCGGTCTTTTCGATCGTGTGGGACGCCTTGATCTGTTTGCCCGCCGCGGTGACGGTTACGTCCACCTTGACGTTCGTCTCTGGGAATTCGCCGTCGTTTTCGACCGTCACCGAGAAGGTCGGATTGGTCCCGCCGGTGACGTGGTTCAGCGCCGGTTCGGGTTCCAGCGTGGTCGAACCGACGCTCACGCCCTTCAACACGCTGCCGTGGTGACCGGGGGCCACGGTGCTCGCACTCGTGCTCGAGCTCGCCTGGCCGGTCAGGCGCGAGTTGACCGTTTCCGGTTCGAGCCAGCCGATGTTGGGAAGGAAGCGGCTCGGCTGCGTGGTGGCCTGGATGCCGTTGGAGGAGAGGGTTTCCTGGATCAGGGGCGCGACGCGCTGGGAGTAGAGGACGTCGGAGGTCAGGAAGATCTCCATCGCCCCTGCGATCTTCGGGCTGGTCTGCTTGCCCTGCCCGCCCAGCGCCGCGGGCAGCAGGGCGGCGACCTTGTCGAGCGCTTCAACCCGCAGGTTCGAGGCGCTCAGCAGGTAGCGCTGCGCGCCGGTCATTTCCGAGGGCACCTTCAGTTCCTTGACCCGGCTCGCCAGTTTCTGCATTTCCACGCGAAGCTGGTTGACCTGCACCTCGACGTCCAGGGCGGACTTCCCGCCCGCGCCGGCGAGCGCGGTGAAGAGGGGCTTGGCAACCTGCGATTCGGAGTTCAAGGCGACTTCGCCCACCTGGTGGTTGTAATCCTTCAGGGACTGCTGCTTTTCCGATTTCAGGCAGCCGTTGATCAGCAGCACGATCACGATCAGCAACACAACCGCGATGCCCGCGGCGACGCGTCTGCGCACCATCAGCGTGTGGTGGTCGTAACCCGATGGCCCGCCCGAACGGGCCGGACGGCGAGGGCGGGGGCGCCGGGGAGCATCCGTCGTGGGACGGTCTGCGACCGGTCTCGATCGCGGTGCTCGGGTTGACGGTCGAGGAGCCGTGTCCTCGCCATCGTCAAAGAACGACAAAAAGCCTCCGCTCCTTTGCTGGGTCCTGGAAGGGCCTCAGTATGACTGCAGGCCTCCTCCCTGACGATCCTGCAACTTCTCGCTCAGAGCGGGTTTTCCTGCCATCCCGCTGCAGGAGCCCGGCCGGAGGCGGCGAACGCGGGAGCCGGTGGAGTCGCCGCAGACCCTCGTCCAAGCACCAGCAGCTCCCGGCCGCCGCGAGGAGCCCACGAGGCGCGGGCTCTTCCGCGCACGCTCCCAGGACGGCGCGGCCGCGCCGTCCGATGCGGCGCAGGAGCACCTCGTCCTGGAGCGTTACCGGCTGCTCGAGCGGCTCGGGGCCGGGGGCTTCGGCGTGGTCTGGCGCGCGCGCGACGAGCTGCTGCACCGCGAGGTCGCTGTCAAGCGGATACTGCTCGGCCCGGGCGGCGATGGCGATCGGGCCGCTCGCGAGGCCCAGGCGAGCGCGCGCCTGTCCCACCCGGCGATCGTCGCGCTCTACGAGGCCTGTCCCCGGGGGGAGGCCTTCTACCTGATCTCCGAGCTGGTCCACGGCCGGACGCTCGGCCGTCTGATCGCCGAGGACGACCTCCAGGACGAGCAGGTCCTCGAGATCGGGCTGGCCCTGATCGACGCGCTCGAGCACGCTCACGCGCGCGGGGTCATCCACCGCGACATAAAGCCCCAGAACGTCCTGATCCCCGACCTGGCGGCGACGGGGGCGCCCGGCGAGCAGTCGGTGGCGGCGAAGCTGACCGACTTCGGGGGCGCGAGCATCGCCGAGGAGGACGCGCTGACACGCACGGGTGACGTGCTGGGCACGCTCGCCTACATGGCCCCCGAGCAGAGCGAAGGCCGCGACGTGGGCGAGGAGGCCGATCTCTACGCGCTCGGGCTCGTCCTGTACGAGGCCTTCTCCGGGGTCAACCCGGTCCGCGGCGCCACCCCCGCGGCGACAGCCCGCCGAATCGGAACGCGGCTCGAGCCGCTCGGTCGACGCCGGCGGGATCTGCCCGCCCGACTGCTCGCCGCGATCGACGACGCACTCGCGCCCGACCCGCGCGACCGGGGCACGCTGCGGGATCTGCGCGCGGCGCTCGCAGCTGGCCTGGACCTCGGCGGGCGCTCCCGCTGGCGGAGCGAGCCCCGCGTCCCTCGCTGGGAGGAGCCCCGCCAGGAGGCCCCTCGCCGCGGCGGGCGGGCCCAGGAGGCCCATACGCTCGAGGCGCCGCCGCGCGAGGAGCCCGAGCCCGCACGCGGGGTCGGACTGCCCAGGGTCCTGTGGGCCGGGCTGGGGCTTGCGGCGGTGCTGTGGCAGGTGGCTGTCGGGCATGCGGGCGTCGCGCTGCTGGCGCTGGTCGCGCTGCTGGCGCTCGCGGCGCTGCCGTCCGAGCTCCCGTCAGGCCGTGTGTCGGGGACCTGGGCGGTCGCGCTGCTCGCGCCTGTGCTCGGCCTGGCAGGGCTGGCGGGCGCGTACCCGGCGATCGCGGGGCAGGCGCGCCGCTGGCGGGCGCGGCTTGCGCTGGGCGCTCTCGGCTACTGGTGGCTGACGCTCGCCGAGCCGCTGCTGGCCCGTCGCCTGTGGCTCGGTCCGGCTGCCGCCACGCCGGCCCGAGCGGCCTGGGAGGGGTCGCTGAGCACGACCGCGGTGCATGTGCTCGGGCCGATGCTCACCGTCGGCCTGCTGGCGGGCGGGCTGCTCTGGGGCGTCGGGGCGCTCGTCCTGCCGTGGCTGGTGCGCGGGCGCGGCGCGGCGCTCGATGTCGTCGCTGCGACAGTCTGGTCGGCCCTGATCGTCGCAACCGCCCCGCGTGTCGATTCGGGACTCGGGTCCGCCGTGGCGCATCCATCACCGCATGGCGCGGTGCTCGGCGCGGTGCTCGGGGGCATGATCGCCGTGGGGGCGCGGGCCCTGCGCGGCCCCGTTTAGCCCCGCCCGCCCGCTCGCGGGTGCGTAGCATGGCGTGGGGGCTCGCGACCCAGTTCACCGCCGCCGCCCCACGAACCCCTGAAGATGAACCTGCTCAAGAGCGTCGAGAACACCATCGCGAGACTCGTCGAGGGCTCGTTCGGCCGCGCCTTCCGCTCCGAGGTGCGCCCGATGGAACTCGCCCGTAAGCTGGCCCGCGAGATGGACGCCCACCGCACGGTGTCGGTGTCCCGCGTCTACGTCCCCAACGAATATGTCGTCTGGCTCTCAGCGGAGGACCGGGCCCGCTACGAGGGCGTCGAAGAAGAGGTGATCGAAGAACTCTGCGGGTACCTGCTCGAGCACGCACGCCGTGAGGAGCTGATCATGGCCGGCGGGGTGCGGATCGCGTTCCGCACCGACGAGCGCCTCACCCTGGGCGAGTTCGGGATCCAGGCGCGGTTGGTCCGCCCCGACGGTCAGAGTGGGGACGAGGGGCCGATCCCCCACGGCGCCCCACCCGGCCCGGGTGAGAGCGAGCCGGTCGAACAAGAGGAAGTGCACGGGAACACGATGATCTACAGCACCTCCGCCCGCGTGCGAGGGCCGGTCGAAGCCACCCAGTCGCGCCGTCGCGCCTCGCGCGCGCTGCTGGCGGTGGCCGGTCGGCGGATGCTGCTACCGCCGGGCGGCGGGACGGTCGGCCGCAGCCGCGACTGCGACGTGGTGCTCGAGGACGCAGGCATCTCCCGGCGTCACGCCCAGATCCGCCCGACGCCCGACGGCTGGCAGATCGAGGACCTCGGCTCGACCAACGGCGTGGTGCTCAACGGGCGGGCGATCGAGGGGCCGCACCCTCTCAGGGCCGGCGACCGCATCGAGTTCGGCTCGACCGAGGCGCTGTTCGAAATCGGATGAACAGCCTCGATCCGGTATCGGTCGCCCTCAAGTTCGGCTTTCTCGCCGTGCTGTACCTGTTCCTCCTGTGGGTGGCCCGCAGCGCCCGCAGGGACCTCGGCGGTGGGGCCCGCAACGGTCGCGCCGCCCTCGGCGGAGAGGCCCCGGCGGACGCGACGGGCATGTACTCCGCCTCGACCGTGGGCAGTGTCGACTACGCCGGGCGGGCCCCGCGGCTCGTCGTCGAGCGCGCGCCGGGACACCAGCCGGGGATGATCTACGACCTCGACGGCGACCTCGTGCTGGGCCGCGGGGACCGCGCCGAGATCCGGCTCGAGGACCCCTTCGCGTCTTCGCGCCACGCGCGCATCTACGAACAGGGCAACAGCGTCGTGGTCGAAGATCTCGATTCGACCAACGGCACCTATCTGAACGAGGAGCTGCTGCAGACCCCCAGACCGTTGCATCCCGGAGACCGGGTGCGGATCGGCGACAGCGAATTCGCCTTCGAGGTGGACTGAGGTGCTGAGGGTCGCCGAGCAGTACGCCGGCAGCGACACGGGCCGCCAGCGGCGGGCGAACGAGGACTCGCTGATGGTCCGCTCCCCGCTGTTCGTCGTCGCCGACGGGATGGGCGGCGCGCAGGCCGGGGAGGTCGCCTCGAGGGTTGCCGTCGAGGCGTTCCAGGCCGGCCTGCCGGACTCGCCCCAGCCCGAGGCCGCGCTGGCCGCGCTGGCGCAGGCGGCCAACACCCGGATCAACGAGCTCTCGCACGCCCACGCCGAGCAGGCGGGGATGGGCACGACGCTCACGGCGATCTACGTGGGCGAGCGGGAGATCGCAATCGCCCACGTCGGCGACAGTCGCGCCTACTGCCTGCGCGACGGTCAGCTGCTGCGGCTGACCGACGACCACTCGCTGGTCGACGAGCTGATCCGCCAGGGGCGCCTCACTCCGGAGGAAGCGGTCGAGCATCCCCAGCGCTCGGTCATCACCCGCGCGCTCGGCATCGAAGGGTCGGTCGAGGTCGACACCCGCTCCTTCCGCGGTCTCGCCGGCGACGTCTACCTGCTCTGCAGCGACGGGCTGACCACGATGGTCTCCGAGGAGCAGATCGCGGCGATCCTGACCTCCAGAGAGCACCTGCGCGAGGCGGGCGAGACGCTGATCGCGGCCGCCAACCAGGCCGGCGGCCGCGACAACATCACGGTCGTGCTGCTGCGTCTCGAGGAGGTGGTCGCGGGCGCCCCGCAGCGCCGCTCGACGAGCCCACGCTCACGGGCGGCGCCGCGGCCGGGGCGCACGTGACCGAGACGCACGCGGCGCTTGCGCCGCCCGCCGCCCGCCGCAGCCCGCGGCACCCGCGCGGCCCGCGGCGAGCGCCCGACGCCAAGGGGGGGCGCCGACGCTGGCCGGCCCGTCACGCCGGAGCGCTGGCGGGCGTGGTGGTGGTGCTCGCGCTGCTCGGATCGGCGGCCTTCCTCGCCCTTCAGTCGGTCTACTTCATCGGCACCAATGGCAGGGGCCTCGTGACGCTCTACCAGGGGGTGCCCTTCAAGCTGCCGGGCAATGTCGCGCTCTACAGCCCCCAGTACGTCTCGGGGGTGGGCGCCTCGACGGTCAGCCCCCAGCGGCGAAGCACCCTGCTCGACCACTCGCTTCGCTCCGAAGCGAACGCCGCCTCCCTGATACGCAGCCTCGAACTCGACCAGCTCGAATGAGCGCGCGCCCTTGAACCGTCCGATCATCCGACTCTACGGCCTGGTCGTGCTGCTGTTCGCGCTGCTGGTCGCGTTCACCTCGCGCTGGACGATCTTCGAAGCCTCCTCGCTGCGCCAGAACCCCCTGAACGCGCGCGTGCTGCTCGAGCAGCAGCGGATCGACCGCGGCCCGATCGTCGCGGCCGACGGGACGGTGCTGGCGCGCAGCCGACGCGGTCCGGAAGGGATCTACCAGCGCGAATACCCGACGGGCTCGCTGTTCGCCCATCCGGTCGGCTACTACTTCACCAACCGCGGCAGCACAGGGATCGAGCGCTTCCGCACCGCCGCGCTCAACGGCCAGACCGACACCGGGCTGCAGGCGATCATCGACCAGCTCCAGGGCCGGAAACCCAGCGGCCAGAAGATCGTGACGACCCTCGACCCGGCCGCGCAGCGTGTCGCGCAGGAAGCGCTCGGCGAACACCATGGCGCCGTCGTCGCGTTGGAACCGCGAACCGGAGCCGTGACCGTCATGGCCTCATCGCCCGGCTACGACCCGAACGCCGTCCGCACGGCCGCGGGATACGAAAGCATCGCCCGCGACAGCCAGGGCCAGCCCCTGGTCAATCGCGCCACCCAGTTCGGCTACGCCCCCGGCTCGACCTTCAAGGTGGTCACAGCGACCGCAGCGATCGATACGGGCAGGTTCACGCCCCAGTCCACAGTCAACGGCCGCAACGAAATCCCGATCTCCGGCGTGCCGCTGAAAAACGACGAAAACGAGAGCTTCGGCCCGATCACCCTGACCGAAGCGCTGGCACACTCGGTCAACACCGTCTGGGCCCAGGTCGCCGAGCAGGTCGGAAAGCCCGACGATGGCGCGCTACATGAGCCGCTTCGGCTTCGACCGCAAGCCCCAGCTCGACTACCCAGCCGAGGAGATGTCCAGCCAGCGGTGAGAAGGAAGGGGAACGGATCGTCCCGCCGACCAGCCCGAAGCGTCGACCTCGGTCGCATGGGCATCGGCCAGGACAAACTGGCGGTTGATGCCGCTGCAGATGGCCGAGGTCGCCGCGGCCGTGGCGGACCACGGCGTGTCTGATGACGCCGCACCTGACCTCGCGGATCGTCAACTCCGAAGGCCAGACCGTGCAGCGGATCGAACCGCGGGTGCAGTCGAGTGGTGATGAAACCGTCGACCGCCGCCGCGGTCACAGGGATGATGGAAGCGGTCGTGCAACGAAGGAACCGGGTACCTCGGCCCAGATCCCCGGCGTGCAGGTGGCGGGCAAGACCGGGACCGCCGAGACGCAGATCGGCACGGCCATCAACAACGTCTGGTTCATCGCCTTCGCGCCCGCCGCGCAGCCGCGCGTGGCGATCGCCGTGACGCTGCAGGGAGTCCCGGGCCAGGGCGCCGCGTTCGCCGCCCCGGTCGCCCGCCAGGTGATGGAAAGGCTCCTCCATGATTGAGCCCGAGACGCTGATCGACGGGCGCTACCGCGTCGTCTCGCGCCTCGGCTCGGGAGGCATGGCCGACGTCTACCTGGCCCATGACGAGCTGCTCGGCCGCGAGGTCGCGGTGAAGGTGCTGCACCACCACTTCGCCGAAGACCAGGAGTTCGTCGAGCGCTTTCGCCGCGAGGCCTCCAGCGCGGCGGCGCTGTCGCATCCGAACATCGTCGGCATCTTCGACCGGGGCGAGTGGAACGGCACCTACTACATCGCGATGGAGTACGTGGCGGGCCGCTCGCTGAAGGCGATCGTCAGGGAAGTCGGGCCCGCTGGAACCGGCGCTGGCGATCGACACGGTGATCCAGATCCTCCGCGCCGCGCGCTTCGCCCACCGGCGCGGCGTGATCCACCGCGACCTCAAGCCGCACAACGTGATCCTCGACGAGGAGGGCCGCGCCCGCGTGACCGACTTCGGCATCGCCCGCGCCGGGGCGTCCGACATGACGCTGACCGGCTCGATCATGGGCACCGCCCAGTACCTCTCGCCCGAGCAGGCCCAGGGCTACACGGTCAGCGCGGCCTCGGACATCTACTCGGTCGGGGTGATCCTCTACGAGCTGCTGACCGGCGTCGTGCCGTTCGAGGGCGAGACGGCGGTCGCGATCGCCTTCAAGCAGGTCTCCGCCGTGCCCCGCCCGCCGAGCGAGCTGAACCCGAGCCTGCCGCACTCGCTGGACGCGGTCGTGCTGCGCGCGCTCGCCAAGGACCCCACTCGAACGCTACGCCGACGGCGAGGAGCTGATCGTCGCGCTGCAGGTCGAGCGCGACGCGCTGCGCCACCAACCGCCCGATCGAAGCAGAGCGCTTCGACGGCCACCACGCCGGCCATCCCCCGTCCTACGAGCCCCCGACCGGGCTGCTGCTGGCGGCCCCGCTGGCCCCCTACTCCGAGGACCATCCCCCCGCCGAGGAGGATCAGCGGCACAGGCGCAACCGGCGCCTGTGGTGGTGGGGCCTGGCCGGGCTGCTGGCGGTCGCCGTGGCGGTCGCCGCCGTGCTGCTGCTCTCCCCGGCGGGCAAGGTGACCGTGCCGGACGTCAGCGCCCAGACCGAACAGGCGGCCGGCGCGACGCTTCGCCATGCGGGCCTGAACCCGGTCCCCTCCCTGCAGCCGAGCTCCACTGTGCCCGCCGGGCTCGTCATCAGCCAGACGCCCGCTGCGGGGACCCGCGTCGAAAAAGGCAGCCGCGTCGGCATCGTCGTCTCCGGCGGCCCGGCCAGCGCGCCGGTCACCAACGTCGAAGGGCTGACCGCGGCGCAGGCGCTCTCACGACTGCGCAAGGCTGGCTTCAAGCCGACGACGATCAGCCAGGCGAGCTCGACCGTCGCCTCCGGGCGGGTGATCGGCACCGAATCCGCCGGCCTTCACCGAGAAGCAGCTGGGCAGCCCCGTGGTCGTTCTCGTCTCCAGCGGACCGGCGCCGGTGAAGGTCCCCGACCTCAAGGGCGAGCAGCTCTCAGCCGCCGAAGCGACGCTGACCAACGCGGGCCTCGTCGATCGGCGCGGTCACCAAACAGACCTCCTCGACCGACGTCCCCGGGCACCGTCCTCTCCCAGTCGCCGGCGACCGGGACCTCGGTGAAAGCGGAAAGCAAGGTCAACCTGGTCGTCGCGCAGGCGCCCAAGGAAGCGTCCGTGCCCGACGTGCAGGGCGAGAAGGCCGCGCTAGCCGCGCAACGAACTGAGCCAGGCGGGCTTCAAGGTCAGGACCGCGCACGCCGTCACCCCCGAAGCGAGCGCTGTCGGCACGGTGCTGCGCCAGAGCCCCGCTGCGGGGCTCGCGCGCACCGAACGGCTCGACGGTGACGATCACCGTGGGCGAAGCCGCGCCGCCGGTGACGACGCCCACCACGACGACCGGCACGACGACGACGACGCCGCCGCCCGCCGGCGCGCCCTGAGCCGGATGGGCGGCGCGGACTCCTCGCTCGCGCGGGCCGCTGCGCGTGGCCGTCCTGGCCGGCGGGCGCTCCTCCGAGCATGACGTGTCGCTCGCCTCCGCGGCTGCCGTCCGCGACGGACTGCTCGCGGCGGGGCACGCGGTCAGCTGGGTCGAGGTCGGGCGCGACGGCGTCTGGCGCGGCGACGGCGCGTGCGCTCGCCGTGACGCCCGGGGAGGGGCTGCCGGAGGTCGACGTCGTGTTCCCCGCGCTGCACGGCCCATTCGGCGAGGACGGCATCGATCCAGGGCATGCTGGAGACGCTCGATGTGGCCTACGTCGGCGCCGGGCGTCGCCGCTTCTGCGGTGTGCATGGACAAGGTGCTGTTCAAGGACCTGATGTCCGCGCGGGGCGTTCCGCAGGTCGGGTACGTGGGCCTGCGCAAGGAGCGCTACCGGCGCGACCCGGCGAGGCGGCCGGCCGCGCCGCGTCGGTGGGCCTGCCGGCGTTCGTCAAGCCCGCCCATCTGGGCTCCTCGGTGGGCATCGTCAAGGTGGACGCGCCGGAGCGGCTCGCGCGAGGCCCTCGAGCGGGCCTTCGCCCACGACGCCCTCGTGATCGTCGAGGCGATGGCGGCGGGCCTCGAGGTCGAGTGCGGTGTGCTGGGCAATCCCGCCGCGCTGCGCGCGAGGCGGCGCCGCCGCCGCGATCGCCTCCGAGCCGGGGGAGATCGTCTTCTCCGGCGAGTTCTACGACTACGAGGCGAAGTACATCGCCGGGCGGGATGGAGCTTCTGGTGCCGGCGCGGATCTCGCCCCGCGGCGCGCGACCCGCGTGATGGAGCTCGCCCTGACGACCTTCGACGCCGTCGGCTGCGAGGGCCTGGCGCGGGTCGACTTCTTCGTCGCAGGACGAGCTGGTGCTGGTCAACGAGCTCAACACGATGCCCGGCTTCACGCCGACCAGCGTCTACGCCAAGCTGCTCGACGCCTCCGGCGTCGCCTACCCGGAGCTGGTCGACCGCCTCTGCCGGCTGGCGCTGGAGCGCCACGCCGAGCGCGCGCGCTACAGCTATTGAGGCCGGCAGGCCGCCCTCACCTGAACAGCGTGAAGTCGGCGATCGTCGCCGACTCCTGGTGCGGCGGCAGGGTGGTCAGCCACACCAGGTAGTAGCGGTGCCGGCGCCGTCGGGCGGAGCAGGATCCGTTCGCCGTCGTGGACATAGGAGCTGGAGCCGACCGGCCCCTGCCAGCCGCGGGCGTCCAGCGGCGTGCGAGTCGCCGTAGGGCAGCGCGAGGTCGATGTGGTCGGCCGCGTAGATCTGCACCGCGAAGCCAGGCGTCGGCGTCTGGATCTCGAGCGCCCGCGCCGCGACCCCCGGGGCGGCGTCGAGGTAGATCCCGAGGCCGACGCCCGCCGGGCTTGCGCAGCGTTGCCTTCGTAGTAGTTCTCGGTGCTCCAGGTCGTGCTGGGATCGCTGTCGACGACGTTGTCCGACCAGGTCGCGGTTTTCGGGCCCGGTGCCGAACGGGTTGTAGCCGTGCGCGGAGGCCTGTCCCAGCGGAACGGCCACCAGCCCGGCCTGCGAGGAGGCGCCCGGGGCGATGCCCGTGCCCCGGTGGGTCTGGTCGGCGGCCAGGTACAGCGCGATCGCGACGATCGCCGCGATCAACAGCAGCGACGCCAGCCAGCGGGCCGGGTGGCGCATCCGCCAGGGAAGCCGCCGCCGGGCGCCGCCGGGCAGCGTCCGCAGCACCGTCGTGACCTCCCCGGTGGTCTGCCCGGTCCGGAGGCCTCGAGCGCGAGCACGTCCTCGAGGTCGGCGCTCATGCTCGCCGCGTCGGGATAGCGCTGGGTGAGGTCCTTGGCAGACGGCCCGGTCGACGACCGAGGCGGTGGCGGCGGAGATCTGGGGCCGCCTGGCCTGCACATCGGGGATGTCCTCGCGCACGTGCTTCATCGCCACCGCCACGGGCGAGTCCCCGTGGAAGGGCACGTCGCCCGTGAGCATCTCGTAGAGGACGATTCCGAGCGAGTAGAGGTCCGACTGCGGCGTCACCGGCTGACCCAGCGCCTGCTCGGGAGAGACGTAGTCGGTCGTGCCCAGCACCCGGCCGGCCATCGTCAGCCCCTCCTCGCTGAGCGAGCGGGCGATGCCGAAGTCGGTGATCTTGGCGCCCCCCTCCGGGTCGATCAGGATGTTGTGCGGCTTGACGTCGCGATGGACGATCCGATGCTCGTGGGCGGCGCCGAGCGCCCTGGAGATCTCGATCGCGTAGGCCAGCGCCTGCGGGATCTCGAGCGGCCCCTCGCGCCGGATGATGCTCTTCAGCGTCTCGCCGTCGACGAATTCCAGGACGATGTACGGGGTGCCCGCCGCGGGGTGCTCGTCGTCGGGGGAGGGCTCCTCGCCCGCATCGATCACCGAGACGACGTGAGGATGGTTGAGCTGGGCGACGGATCTCGCCTCGCGCCGGAAGCGCTCCAGCTGGTCGGAATCGGTGGCGATCTCCCGGTGCATCAGCTTGATCGCCACGGGGCGTTCCAGGACCGTGTCGAACGCGCGGTAGACCGTCGACATCCCGCCGCGCCCGATCACGGCCTCGAGTCTGTAGCGGCCGCCGATCAGGGTGCCAAGGGCGCTCATGGGCCTATTGTGCGCGTCGCAGCCGGACAGCCACCGTCACCGCCAGCAGGCAGCGGTACAGGGCGAAGGGTAGGAGGGGCCCCGCGCGCAGCCGCGGGCGCAGCAGCCGCGCGCTGAGCATCGTCGAGGCGAAGGCGGCCGCGGCGCCCACCGCCAGTGCGGGGAGCTCACCCTCTCCGGAGCGTGCGGCCAGGATCCTGCCCGCCTCCAGGCCGCTCGCCCCGAGCAGCACAGGCAGGCCCACCAGCCAGGACAGCGCGTCGGCCGAGGCGCGGTCGAAGCCGCGCGCTCGGGCCGTCGCGAGCGTGGCGCCGTTGCGCGAGATGCCGGGCGCCAGGGCGAGCACCTGGGCCAGGCCGAGAGCGAGCCCGTCCACCGGCCCCGCCTGCGCCGCGTGACGGGGCGGATCGGGGCTGCGCCGGTCGGCCCACGCCATCGCGACCCCGCCCGCCGCCAGCCCGGCGGCAATCGAGCGCGGACCGCCCAGGCGGCGCTCGATCGGGCCGCGCAGGAACAGGCCCGCGACCGCCGGCGGCGCCACGCCCAGCACCAGTGCTGTCGTCCCGCGCGGGCCGAGCCCTGCTCGCACCCGTCGCAGGGGACGGTGCATCTGGAGCGCCAGAGCGAGGCCGGCGCCCGCGTGGAGCGCCACCTCGAGGGACTTGCGCGACCGGGCATCCAGCCCCGGGTGGCCGCCGCCGGCGAGCCATGGGAGCAGCGTCGTGTGGGCGGAGGAGGAGACCGGGAGCAGCTCGGCCGGGCCCTGGAGCAGGCCGAGAGCGAAGGCCTGGCTGAGCGACGGGCGCCGCTCAGCCCGCAGCA
Source organism: uncultured Solirubrobacteraceae bacterium (assembly GCA_963760785.1). Classification (GTDB taxonomy): domain Bacteria; phylum Actinomycetota; class Thermoleophilia; order Solirubrobacterales; family Solirubrobacteraceae; genus Palsa-744. Next base: position 32,278 of record CAVXEL010000008.1, read on the forward strand.
TTCCTCGCCGGCTCGGTTCTTCCCCGCCTCCGGCGCACGATCCAGTAGACGATGCCGATCACCACGAGCGCCACGACCGCGTAGTCGACGTACTCGAAGCCCTTGCGGACGTCCTTCCAGTTGCTGCCGACCGCTTCCCCCGCGAGCGCCAGCCCCAGAACCCATGGCACGCACCCCGCGAGCGTGAACAGCGTGAAGCGCCAGAACGGCATCCTCGCGATCCCGGCCGGCAGCGAGATGAAGGTCCGGACGATCGGCACCATGCGGCTGAAGAACACCGCCGGAGCGCCGTAGCGCTGGAACCACCGATCCGCCCACTCGATGTGGCTCGGCTTCAGGTGCAGCCAGTGGCCGTGGCGTTCGACCAGCTCGAGACGGCCCGCTCGCCCGACGCCGTAGGCGAGCCACGAGCCGACCAGGTTTCCCAGCACGCCGGCGGCCACCACGCCGAACAGGGTGAGGTGGTGCCCGGCGCCGCTGCCGCTGGGGTCGGCGACGGCGAACCCGGCGAACAGCATCGTCGCCTCGGACGGGATCGGGATGCAGGCGCTCTCGGCCAGCATCAGCAGGAATATCGCCGGCAGGCCCCCTTCGCGCACGAGGTGCGCGGTTTCGTTGACCAGCGTTTCGGATATCGACGCGAGTACCAGCACAGCGGGGCACGATAGCGCCCGTCCCCTTGGGCACGGCGCAGGACCGTTACCGTCCGTCGCTGATGCGCATCTGGGTCGACCTCACCAACAGCCCCCATGTGCTGGTCATGCGGCCCGTGATCGAGCGGCTGCGAGCCGACGGCCACGAGGTCAGCGTGACCGCCCGGGACTTCGCGCAGACGCTCGAGCTGTGCGAGCGGTTCGGCATCGAGCACACCCCCGTCGGGCATCATCGCGGCGAGCGCCTGCTGGCCAAGGCCGCAGGCCTGGCCTCGCGCTCGGCGGCGCTGGTGCGCTGGGCGCGTCGCGCCGGGGAGGGGCTCCCCGGGCGGCCGTTCGACATCGCGCTCGGCCACGGCTCCAACGACGTCAGCGTCGCCGCCGCGCTGCTGCGCGTGCCCAGCTCGACGATGTTCGACTACGAGTGGGCGACGGTTCAGCACAACGTCAACTGCCGCCTGGCCGCCGCAGTCGTCGTGCCCGACGCGATCCCCCCCGAGCGCCTCCACCGCTACGGCGCGCGGGGAAAGGTGCGGGCCTACCCCGGGCTCAAGGAGGAGTACTACCTGTCGGACTTCGAGCCCGACCCGGGCGTACTGGCCGAGCTCGGCCTCGACCCCTCGCGGCCGATCGTCGTCGTGCGCACACCGCCGGAGGTGTCCCTCTACCACCGCTTCCACAGCGACCTCTTCTCCGAGGTTCTCGAGCGCCTTCGCGGGCTCGCCGAGCGTGACGGGGTGCAGCCGGTCGTGCTTCCGCGCGTGCCCTCGCAGCGGGGGCAGCTCGCCCGGGTCCCCGCGTTCGTCGTGCCCGATCGGGCGATCGATGCACAGTCGCTGATCGCCCATGCTCAGCTGGTCGTCTCGGCTGGGGGGACGATGAATCGCGAGGCCGTCGCGTTGGGAACCCCGGTCTATACGACATTCCAGGGCCGGCTGGGCGCGGTCGACGAGCGCCTGATCGCCGAAGGGCGCCTGCGGATGCTGACCGACGCCACCCAGCTCGCGATCCCCGCACCGGACGAAGCCGGTTCGGGTCCGCGAATCCGGCGCGATCCGGCCGTGCTGGTCGAACTGCTCCTGGCTCCGTCTCGCCGTCGGGCACTGCAGGACGGCGTCCCAGCGGCGACACAGTCGCCCTAGCCGCTTACAATCCCCACAATGCGCCGACGGATCCGCTCCGCGGCCCTTCCGCTCCACCGCCACTCGCTGCCCCAACTCGCAGTGGACGGGGCGCTGGTCGCGCTCGCGTACTACCTCGCCTTCCAGCTTCGCTTCAACAACGGCCCGCCGCGGCATTACGCCGAGCTGCGCTCGGCGACCGTCTGGTGGGTGCTGCTGGGCAGCCTGCCGGTGCTGGTCCTCTCCCGGGTCTACCAGCGTCGCTGGCGCTACGCCGGCCAGCGCGACTACGAGGCGGTGGTCAGGGCGGTGGTGCTGATCGTGTTGCTGACGGTCGTCGCGATCGAGATCTTCAGGCCGACCCACAGCTACCCGTCCGAGGCGGTGGGCGGCCACCACGACGTCCGCGCGACCGTCGCGATCGTCCTGCCCAACGGCGTGATCGTGCTCTACGCGCTCCTGGCCCTGGCCTTTCTCGTCGGCATCAGGGCGATCGCCCGGACGATCTACGAGCGCCGCCCGCTGGCAGCCTTCCGGACGAGTCGAAAGGGAGAGCGGACGGTGCTGATCGCCGGCGCCGGCGAGGGCGGGCGGATGGTCGTGCGGGAGATCATGCGCAACCGCGAGCTGGGCATGGTCCCGGTCGGCTTCCTCGACGACGACCCCCTGAAGCTGCGGATGCGCATCGACGGGGTTCGCGTCCGCGGCGACACGGAAGGGGACCTGCCCCGGATCCTAGACGAGGCCGAGCCCGACGAAGTGATCATCGCGATCCCATCGGCGCCGGGCTCGACTCGCGCGCGGATCGTGCGCGAGTGCCGTCAGCGCGCCATCCCGGTGAGGACGCTGCCGACGGTCTTCGAGCTGCTGCAGACGCGTGGGACGCTCGCCCGCCAGGTACGCGAGGTCCGGGTCGAGGACGTGCTCGGCCGCGAGCCTGTGCACATGCAGCTCGAGCAGGTCGGCGCCTACCTGGCCGGGCAGGTGGTGCTCGTGACCGGCGCGGGCGGGTCGATCGGGTCGGAGCTGTGCCGGCAGATCGCCCGGGTGGAGCCGCATCGGATCGTGCTGCTGGACCACGCCGAGGACAACCTCTTCTCGATCCTGCGCGAGCTCCAGGACGAGCGCCACGTCCCCGAGTCGATGCTCGCCGCGGTGCTGGCCGACTGCAAGGAAGAGGAGCGCATGCGCGAGGTCTTCGCCGAGCAGCGCCCCACGATCGTGTTCCACGCCGCCGCCTACAAGCACGTCGGCCTGATGGAGGCGAACCCGGTCGAGGCGATCCGCAACAACGCGATCGCGACCCAGGTCGTCTCCCACATCGCCGGCGAGCACGGGGTGCAGCGCTTCGTGCTGGTGTCCACCGACAAGGCCGTCGCCCCCGCCACGGTGATGGGGGCATCGAAGGCGCTGGCCGAGTTCGCCCTGGAGGCCGCCACCGCGCGCTTTCCCGAGACGCGCTACGCGGCGGTTCGCTTCGGAAACGTGCTCGGCTCCTCGGGGAGCGTCGTGCCGATCTTCCGACGCCAGATCGAGCGTGGCGGGCCGGTGACGGTCACCGACGAGCGCATGACTCGCTACTTCATGACGATTCCCGAGGCAGTGCAGCTGATCATCCGTTCCGGCTCGCTCGCGCGCGCCTCCCGACGCTCGCCCGACGGCACGCGCCGGCCCCGGATCAGCGACACGGGCGGCGCCGAGGTCTTCGTGCTGGAAATGGGCGAGCCGGTCAGGATCATCGAGCTGGCCCGCGCGATGATCGAGCTCTCGGGCCTGGACCCGGAACGGGACATCGACATCGAGATCGTCGGCAGCAGGCCGGGGGAGAAGCTGACGGAGGAGCTGTTCAACAGCTACGAGCGCTCACGCCCGACGGACGCCGAGAAGATCGTGCGCGCCGAGCGCGAGCCGCTGGGGGTTCAGGCGGTCGAGTCGATGTTCGCCGAGATCCGGCTGCTGGTGCTCGAAGGCGACGCCGCCGGGCTCGCGGCGAAGGTCTCGGAGCTCGCCACGGCCCTGCGGGAGCCCGTCCCCGACTCCCACGAGCAGGAGCCGCCGGCGGTTCCGGAGATCGCCGAGGCGGTCTCGGCGGAGGCCGAGGCGGCAGCGCTGCCGCCCGAACAGCGCGATGCGCCTGAGCCCCTCGTACACTCACCCAATTCATGAGTTTTTCGCTGTTCGCGTTCTCGCTTTCGAACACCTTCACCCAGATCGGCGCGATCGCAGCCTTCGCCGCGCTGCTCGGGATCTCGATTCTCTCGCTGCTGGTCTTCTCGCAGGCACGGGAGCTGAGGCGGCTCCGCGACTGGGCCGGTCGCGCGCCAGAGCGCGCCGCCGACATGGAGCAGCGCGTCTCGCAGGCCGCGGCCGCTCGGCTGCAGCAGCAGCCCGGCCCGCGGCCGGTTCAGCCCGTGCCCCGCGCGCAGCCCGTCAGCGCGGCGAGCGGAGCTCGGCCCGCCGGGATCGCGGCGGGCGCCCAGCGCGCGGCGGGCCAGCCCGTCGCGGTACCAGCCGCCGCGGGAGCCGTGACGGCAGCCGGCACACCGGTCGCGCCCGTAGCCGCTCCCGCCGGCGTCCCGCTCCCGCCGGCAGTCGCTCCCGGCCGGCCTCCAGGAGTCGCCCAGCCGGCCCCCGCCACGGCCGGCGCCGGCGCGGTATCCGCACCCGGCGCGGCTCCTGCCGCGCCGCGCCCTCCGGCTCCCTCGGCTGTGCCCTCGCCGGCGGGCGGCGCCCCCCCACCCATCCCCTCCCAGCAGCCGGCGGGCGGCGACGCTCGCTCGGCTCCCTCCCAGCCTCCGCTCGGCGTCCCTGCCTCGGCCGCCGCCTCTCAGCGCCGCGCCGTCTCGGCCACGCCCAACGGATCCCAGCCGCCGGGCGCGCCGGTCCAGAGGCCACCGGCTCCGGCGACCGCCGCGGCGGTCGCGACGGGCCCCCCGACGGCCGCCGGCGCGGTGGCGGCGGCTCCAAGGGCGCCGGTGCCACCGATCGCCCCGACGCCCGACGCACAGGGGCAGCAGCGTCCGCCTCTTCCCCCGGCTCCGGCTGCGCCCCGGCGCGAGGCGGCGCGCGGCGAGGACGTCGGCGCGGGAAGACCCGCCAGCCGTGTGGCGGTCGCGGCCGCCCCGGCAGGCGCCCGCCCGGCCCGACAGGCCGCCGGCGCCGTCCCCGGCGGACGGCCGCCACGTGCCGCCTCGGGGAGCCGGTCGTGGGGACGCATGCTGCTGATCGGCCTCGGGGTCGCGGTCGTCGTCGCGCTCGCCGTGGTGCTGCTGACGCGCGGCGGGTCCTCGGGGTCCACGAATGGCGAACACTCCGCATCGACCACGGCCGGCGGGTCTCCGACGACCCACACGACCTCACGCCACACGAGCTCGACCAAGACGCACGCGGCGAAAGCGGTCAAGGCGACGCCTCCGGCCGAACTCAACGTCGTCGTGCTCAACGGCACGGAAACGACCGGGTTGGCCAGCCGGCTCGCCAGCGAACTGCAGCAGGGCGGCTACTCGCAGGCGGCCGCCAAGTACGGACGTCCCCCGGGCGCCAACGAAGTGACGGTCGTGGAGTACGCAAGCGGCCACCAGTCCGACGCCCAGGAGGTGGCACGGTCGTTGTCGGTGAGCCATGTCCAGCCGATGGAACAGGCCGTCGCGGTGCTCGCGGTGCCGGCGAAGGTGGCGGTGGTCGTGGGCAGCGACAGGGCCACGCCGGCCGGCTGAGCGCCATAGTCGACTTCCTCGACATCCCTGAGCGGGCGGCGAAGCCGCGCGAGGACGGCATCACCCACGTGATCGACCGGGGGCTCTCGGTCGCCGAGGTGGACGGCCTGCTCGAGGTCGCCGGGGAGAGCGTCGACATCGTCAAGCTCGGCTGGGGAACGGCCGTGGTCACGGCCAACCTGAGGCCGAAGCTGGAGCGCTACGCCGCGCACGGGATCCCCGTCGTGCTCGGCGGGACCCTCACCGAGATCGCGATTCGCCAGGGGCGCGTCGAGGGTCTCCTCGGGTGGCTGCGCGAGCTGGGGCTGCGACACGTCGAGGTCTCCGACGGCACGATCGAGATCTCCTCGGAGATCAAGCGCGAACTGATCGAACGGCTCTCGCGGGACTTCACCGTGTTCGCGGAGGTCGGCAGCAAGGACGTCGACTTCATCATGGCGCCGTACGTCTGGGTGGAGCAGATCGAACGCGATCTGCAGGCGGGCGCATGGAAGGTGATCGCGGAGGCGCGGGAGTCGGGCACGGCGGGCATCTATCGGGCCAACGGCGAGCCGCGCACCGGGCTGATCGAGGAGATCGCCCATTCGATCGACCCCCGGCAGCTGATCTTCGACGCGCCGCGCCAGGCCCAGCAGGTGTGGCTGCTCAAGCACTTCGGAAGCGACTGCAACCTCGGCAACATCGCCCCGGCGGATGTTCTCTCCCTCGAGACGCTTCGCCTCGGGCTGCGCTCGGACACGGTCGAGCGCTTTGCTCTGGGCGGGGGAGATTGAGCGCAGCCGCCGAAGGGGCGGATGACGGCCGCGGGAGCGTCGACCCGCTCGCCGGGGCCGTCTTCGCGGCGCTCGTCGCCGCCTGCTTCCTGGCCTTCTTCGTCACCCAGCGGCTCAAGCACACGCCGACGGCCGTCCAGCAGTTCGACCTGACGCCGTACTTCTCCCCGACACCGGCGGGTCACCACAAACAGGAGCAGATCTCGTTCAAGCTGTCACACGCCGAAACGGCCACCGTGACGGTGATCGACTCGCACGGCAACGTCGTCGCGACGCTGGTGCGCCGCTACCCCGTGGCGCGCTACAAACGGCTCTCGCTGCGGTGGAACGGCCGTAGGGGGCTGGCGCGCTCCTACGAGACGTCGACGACCGAAAACGGCCACGCCTACCTCGTGCCCGACAACGCCGGGCGACCGGCGCCCGCGGGGGAATACCGGATCCGGCTGGACCTGAGCGGTCAGTCGAGCCCCGTCCTCTCGCCCCACAGCTTCACCCTGGTGCGCGGATGAGCCCGACCCTGCCGGCCGGCAGCCTGCCCCCGGCGGGCACGCTCGCGGTGCTGGTGGCCTTGGCCGTCGTGATCGTCGCGGCGCTTGCGGTGCTGATGCGCCGGCGCCCCGACGCCTTCCCGCTGCTGGCGATGCTCGCCCTCCCGTTCCGCGTGCCGATCGCCGCCGACGGGCGCACCGTCAACCTGCTGGTGCCCCTCTACCTGGTCGTGGCGGCCGGGACGGTGGCGCACCTGCTCCCGCGCCTGCGGGGGGCTCGCCGAGACGAGCAAGGCGATCCCGACCGCCCCCGCGACCCGGCGATCGCCTATCTGCAGTGGCTGCTGCTGGGAGCGGTCGCGCTCTACGCGCTGCAGACCCTCTACTCGGCCGACCGCGCCAAGGCGGCCGAGAACCTGGTGTTCTTCTACCTGCCGTTCGGGCTGCTGTTCGTGCTGCTGCGCGACGTGCGCTGGACGCGGGCCCTGTTGCTGCGGTGCCTGGGCCTGCTCGTCGCGATCGCCGTCCTGCTGGCCGGCGTGGGCTTCGTCGAGTACTACCGGAAAAGCCTGTTCCTGAACCCGAAGCTGGTCGCGGCCAACCAGTACGACAACTACTTCCGGGTCAACTCCGTCTTCTTCGACCCGAGCATCTACGGCCGCTTCCTGATCCTCGTGATGATCGCCGTCACGACCGTCGTGCTGTGGGGCGCCCGGCGCGAGGTCAAGATCGGCGCGGCCGTGCTCGCGTGGCTGCTGGCCGGGCTCGTCACGAGCTTCTCGCAGTCGAGCATCGTCGCCCTGCTGCTGGGACTCGCGGTGCTGGCCGCCTGGAGGTGGGATCTGCGCCGCACGATCTACGTGTCGGGCGGCGTCCTGGCGCTCGGCGGGGCCATCCTGCTGCTCGCCCCGAGCAGCCTCCATTTCGGGCTGAAGGGCAAAGGCGGCTCGACCAGCAACGCCACCAGCGGGCGCGCCGGCCTGATCTCGGGCGGCCTGGAACTGTTCGCCCAGCGACCCCTGCAGGGCTACGGCTCGGGCTCCTTCGAAAAGGAGTACAAGCTCCACAGCAAGGCCACTGCGCAGAACGCCACGTCTGCCTCGCACACGATCCCCGTCACGATCGCCGCCGAGCAGGGCCTGATCGGGTTGATCGTCTACCTGGCACTGCTCACCGTCGCCGCGATGGTGCTCTTCACCGGCGCCGGCCGCTCGCCGCCGCGGATCGCCCTGGCAGCCTGCTTCGCTGCCCTGGTGCTGCACACCTGGACCTACGCGGACTTCCTCGAGGACCCCTTCACCTGGGCGCTGCTGGGAATCGGGGTTGCGCTGGCGCGCGATGCGCATGGAGCGTCCTCGGAGCCGGTGGGCGCTCGGGCGGCCAGTGGTGCCGGGCAGTAGCTTCTGGACGTGCTCGGCTACCTGAGGCGTCTGGTCACGACCGGCGCGGCGTACCAGTTCGGGGACATCCTGGCCAAGGGGCTGGCGCTGCTCACGCTCCCGCTGTACACCCACCACGTCGCGCCCGAGGGCTACGGGGCGGCCGAATCGCTGCTGACGGTGGTGATCCTCACCAGCATCTTCCTGCGCCTCGGGGTCGGCGAGGCCTTCATCCGGTTCTACTTCGACGACGACGACCCAGTGAGGCGAGACCGGATCGCGCGAACGGCGACCGCGACGGTCGCCTGGACGACGACCGCGGCCGCGCTGCTCGGGCTGGCGTTCGCCGGGCCCCTCTCGCAGCTGATCCTCGACTTCCGCGACCCCGAGCTGTTCGACTGCGCCGTGCTGGGGCTGTGGGCGTTCACGAACCTCGAGATGGCCTACGCCCAGCTGCGCGTCGACGAACGCGCACGGACATACGTGATCGCCTCTGGGGTCAACGTCGGCCTGACGGTCAGCTTCACGATCGCGCTGGTCGTGTTCGCCAACCAGGGTGCACGGGGACTGCTGCTCGGCAACTTCGGCGCGTCGGCCCTCGTCGTGCTGGGGCTGTGGTGGGTGCTGCGCAGGCGCTTCTCGCTGCGCATCGTCCCCGCCGACCTGAGGGCGATGCTCGCCTTCGGGCTTCCGACCGTGGCGTCCGACGCGAGCGTGTACGCCCTGCAGGTGGCCGATCGGTTCTACCTGTTCAGGTTCTACTCGCACAACGCAGCCGGCCTGTACGCGGTCGCGATCAAGCTCGGCGACCGTCGTGTTCGTCGCGGTTCGCGGCTTCCAGTACGCGTGGCCGCCGCTGGCCTACTCGATCGAGGACGACGACGAGGCCGCGCGCCTGTATTCGCTGGTCACCACCTACTACGTCCTGGCGACCGGGGTCGTGGTGTGCGGGGTCGCGCTGCTGGGGCGCTGGATGATGCGCCTGCTGGCTGCGCCGTACTTCGGCGCCTACCGTGCGCTGCCGTGGCTGGCGCTCGGCTGGGCGCTGTACGGCCTCTATCTCGTCTTCCTGGCGATCGCCGGGCGCGCCCGCGCGACGTCGCGCAACTTCCCGCCGCGGCCCTCGGCCTGGGCGCTCAACATCGCCCTGCTCCTGCTGCTGGTGCCGGCCAGCCGGCGCGGGCCTCGGCATCGCCGGCGCGGGCCTCGCGCTGTGCGGGGCCTACAGCGGGATGCTGGTGGTGATGTACCTGCTGACCCGCGGGCTGTTCAAGGTCGGCTTCGAATGGGGGCGGCTGGCGCAGCTGGTGGCGATCCTCGCCGGCGTGGCCGTGTCAGGCGAGCTGCTGCTGCCGACGAGCGGACTGGCGGCCTGGCCGCGCGCGTCGCCTGGCTCGTGCTCGTCCCGGCTCTGCTCCTCATCACCCGCTTCTTCCATCCCCACGAGCGTGCGCAGGCAAGGCGCCTGGTGCCCGACGCGCGCCGCCGGGTCGCGGCCTTCAGGGCCCACCACGGCGACGTCGAGGCCTACGCCGAGGATCCCCTGCGCGACGTTTGAGCGAGCCGAACAGCCGGCCCGGCGGCGCTAACCGCCGCGGTTGTACTCGTCGGCCGCCTCGCGCAGGCCCTCGCCCCGCGCGGGCCGCAGGCTGGCGGTCACATGGCGCCAGGGAGCGCCGCGGGCTGCGGCCGGGGATCACGAGATACGCCAGCGCCCTCACCGCGTAGCTGAAGGCGGTCAGCCAGCGAACGGCGCGCGCCGCGGCTGCGGTGTGGTGCTTGCGCATGTAGAGGTCGCGGTTGCGCGCCATTTCGACGATCCGCCGCTCGGGGACCGCAGCCGGTCGAGAGCTGCTCGTGATGGATCGGCCAGTGCCTGCGGCACGTACACGCTCGACCAGCCCGCGTCGCGCAGCCGCCGGGCGAAGTCGACCTCGTCGGAGTAGACGAAGAAGTCCGGATCGAGGTAGCCGACCTCGGCGGCGGCGCTGCGCCTGACGAGCAGCGCCGCCGACTGGCACCAGTCGACCTCGCGGACGCGCTCGCCGCGGCTCTGGACGGTCAGCAGGCGGTGCAGGAACAGCGCGCCGGCGAGCGCGGTGGCCGGACCCGGGAAAGCGCCAGGCGCAGGCCTGCGGGGTGCCGTCGGGCCGAAGCAGCTGGGCGCCGGCGCAGGCGGCCCGAGGGCGGTCCCGTAGAGCCTCCCACAGCGCCAGCGCGGCCCCCGGCAGCAGCTCGGAGTCCTCGTTGAGCAGCAGCCCGTAGCGCCCCCGCGCGCGACGCAGCAGCTCGCTGTCGTTCAGCGCCTTGCCGCGTCGCTGCTCGATGCGCGATCGTCTCGTCGACATCCGGATGGGCCCTGGCGGCCTCGGCCGAGCCGTCGCGGGAGCCGTTGTCGAGCACCAGCACCTCGGTGGCGAAGGGCAGCGTCCTGCGCTCGCGTCCGATCGCGTCGAGCCCGCGCAGCAGCAGCTGCCGCTGGGAGGTGTTGACCACGCAGAAGCTGATCTCGATCTCCTGCGCTGGGGGGTCCGCGGCGGGCATCGCCCCCATTCTGCTTGCAGCCGCGCCTATTGTCCGTCCCCGTGCGCGTCCACGTCGTCGACCCCTCGGCCTTCACGCCCCCCTACGACCACGCGCTGTGCGCCGCGCTGGGCGCGGCGGGAGCCGACGTAGAGCTCTACACGAGCCGCTTCGCCTACGGGCCCGTGCCCGCCGCGGAGGGCTACACGCGGCGCGAGCTGTTCTACCGCGGCCGCCGCGAACCTGCGCTCGCCGCGCGCCCGACGGCTGGCCAAGCTGGCCGAGCACGTTCCCGACATGCTCCGCTACCGCCGCGTGGCTCGCGGCGCGGATGTCGTGCACTTCCAGTGGCTGACCGTCCAGCACCTCGACGGCAGGCTGCTGCCGGCGCGCAGACCCGCTCGTCCGCTGCTGCTGACCGCGCACGACATCCTTCCCCGCGAGCCCCGGCCGGGCCAGCGCGCGGCACAGCGGCGCCTCTACGACCACTTCGACGCCATCGTCGTGCACTCGAAGGCCGGACGAGAGCGCCTGATCGGCGAGCTGGGAGTCGACCCGGAGCGTGTGCACGTGATCCCTCACGGCGTGTTCGACCACCTGGCCTCCCCGGCGTCCGCCTCGCACCAGCCGGCGCCGTTCACGACCGAGAAGCCGGTCGTGCTGTGCTTCGGGCTGATGCGGCCCTACAAGGGCATCGACGTGCTGCTCGAGGCCTGGAAGGGCATCGATGGCGCCGAGCTGTGGGTGGCGGGCATGGCGCGGATGGACATCGCGCCGCTCCTGGCGTGCGCCCCCCGGGGGTGAGGTTCGTGCCGCGCTTCATCAACGATCGTCGAGCTGCCCGCCTACTTCCGCGCGGCGCGGCTGGTCGTCCTTCCCTACCTCGAGGCCGACCAGTCGGGGGTCCTGTTCACGGCCTTGGCCTTCGGCAAGCCGTTGCTGCTCAGCGACGTCGGCGGCTTCCCCGAGCTGGCTGCGACGGGCGCCGCCCGCATCGTTCCCGCCGGCGATCCCGCGGCGCTGCGGTCGGCTCTGATGGCGCTGCTCGAGGACCCGAGCGCCCTCGACGCGATGGGCGCCGCGGCGCGTGCGGCGCGTACCGGCGAGTACTCCTGGGCGTCTGTCGCCCGCCGCACGCTCGATCTCTACGAGCGGCTGCGCGCGGGCTGACTCATTCGTCCCAGAAGTCTCTGAGGATCTCGCCGTCGCCGGCGTGGCGAGGGCCGAACACGAGCAGCTCGAGCCCCTCGGGTCCCGCCTCGAAGCCCCGCGCGAGCCGGGGCGCAACCCTGATCGCGTCCAGGGGGGCGATCTCCCTGGTCTCCTCCTCCAGCCGGATCGTGCCTCCGCCCGAGAGCACCAAGTAGATCTCCTCGGCCTGCTCGTGCCGATGTCCAAACGCGCTGCGCCTGCCCGGTTTGAGCACGTGATAGGCCAGGCCGGTGTCCTGCGCGCCGAGCTCCTCGCGGGGGAAGTGCGCCTCCCCCACCTCCTGCAGGCCGAAGCTCGGGGCGCTGTCGGCCGTCTGGCGCAGGTTCTTGATGGTGTATGCCATCGCGCGAGTCTACGCCCGGCCCGGCGCCGCCGCCGGCGTCCACGTCCGACAGAATCCCCGGCGTGCTCGCTCTGGCGATCGTCTTCTGGCTCTGCATCGGGCTGATCCTCTGGACACAGCTCGGCTACGCATTGGCGCTGGCGCTCGTGGCAAGGCTGCGGGGTGCGGCGGCCAGGCGCCCCGAGCACGTCCTGCATGGCGCTCCTCCCTCGCTGTCGGTGATCGTCGCCGCTCACGACGAGCAGAGCGTGATCGCGGCGAAGGTCGCCAACGTGCTCGGACTGGACTACCCGCGAGAGCTGCTGGAGGTGGTGGTCGCGTGCGACGGCTGCGGGGACGGACCGCCGAGCTGGCTCGCGAGGCCGGCGCGGACCTCGTGATCGAGCTGCCCCGCGGCGGGAAGATCCGCGCGCAGGACGCGGCCGTGCAGGCCAGCCACGGCGAGCTTCTCGCCTTCTCCGACGCGAACGCAGTCTGGGAGCCCGACGCCGCCCTGAGGCTGGTGGCGGCCTTCGAGGAGCAGCGGGTGGGATACGCCTGCGGTCAGGTCCGCTTCCTGGCGCCGGCGGGGGACAGCGAGCAGTCCGAGCTGCAGGCTCCCAACCAGGAGGGCGTCTACTGGCGCTACGAGCTGGCGGTGCGGGACCTCGAGTCCCGGCTGTCATCGATCACGGCCGGCAACGGCGCCATCTACGCGACCCGCCGCGAGTCATACATCGTCGTCGATCCGATCATGGGCCACGACCTGTCGCTGCCCTTCAGGATGGTCAAGCGCGGGCTGCGGGCCGTCTACGTGCCCGAGGCGCGCGCGACGGAGAAGATGGTGCCGACGATCGGCGGCGAGTTCTCCCGCAAGCGCCGCATGATGAGCCACACCTGGCCGATCCTGCTGCGCGGCGGCATGCTCTCGCCGCGGGGCTATCCGCCCGGCTACGCCGTGATGATCATCTCCCACCGCCTGCTGCGCTATCTGACCCCGGTGCTCCACGCAGTCGCCCTGGCTGCCAACGTGGCGCTTCTGGCGCTGTCCGGCGGCGGGGCACAGCGCACGCTCTACCTCGCGACGCTGCTGGCGCAGCTGGCGCTCCTCGCCTCCGCGGCCGCGGCCGGGAGGTTGCCCCTGCGCCCGCTGCTGATCGCGCGCTACTACGTCCTCACCACCGCCTCCCTCGCGGTGGGGCTGTGGGACTGGGCGCGTCACGGCACCGAGGCCTCCTGGGAGGCGGCCGAGGGCACCCGCTGAGGGTGCCGTGGGGCGCTCTCGTCGCGCGCTCCGCTGCCACAATGCCGCCGTGCTCGGCGCCTGTTCGATATCGCGTTCTCATCGCTGGCGCTGCTGCTCAGCTCCCCGCTGCTGCTCGCTGCGATGCTCGCCGTCAGGTTGGAGAGCCCCGGGCCGGTCATCTACCGCCAGCGACGGGTCGGCCGCGACGGGCGCCCCTTCGACGTGCTGAAACTCCGCACGATGGTCCAGGGGGCCGAGCACATCGGCGACGGGCTGGCGATCAACGAGGGCGATCCCCGCGTCACCCGGGTCGGCGCGCTGCTGCGCAGGACCTCGCTCGACGAGCTTCCCAACCTGGTCAACGTGCTGCGCGGGGAGATGTCGCTGATCGGCCCGCGGCCCGACGCTGCCGGCGCAGGTCGAGCAGTACACCGCCCGCGAGCGCGGCCGGCTGGCGGTCAAGCCGGGGATCACCGGCTGGGCACAGGTCAACGGCCGCGCCTCGCTGCCGTGGCCCGAGCGGATCGAGCTGGACCTGTACTACATCGAGCACCGCTCGATGTCGCTCGACGCGCGGATCCTGGCACGCACTGTCGGCGATCGTGCTGGGCGGCTCCGGGCTCTACAAGGGCAGCTCCGGCGGCTGGGAGGGCCAGCGGTGAGCGCTCCGCGCCGACAACCCCCGGCGATCCTGCTCACCGGCGCCGGAAAGCGCTACGACATCGTCTCCTGCTTCGCGCGCCTGACCACGACGGTCGTCGCCGACCCGTCGCCGCTCGCCCCCGCGCAGTACGCCGCCCACGTGCGCGCCGCCGTGCCGCCGATGGACGACCCCGGCTACGTGCCGGCGCTGGTCGAGCTGTGCGAGCGCCACGGGGTTGGCGCCGTGCTGCCGCTGACCGACCTCGACATCGAGATCCTCGCGCTCGCGCGCGAGGCCGGCAGGCTGCCCGCGCTGGTGCCCGCCGCGGCGATCGCCCGGGCGACCTACGACAAGTACGAGGCGCACCTGCTGCTGGAGCGACCTGTCGCTGCCCGTCCCCGCCGACGGTGCTGCCGGACGCCGACCTCGAGGCGATCGATTACCCGGTGATGGTCAAGCCCCGCCGCGGCTCCGGCGCGCGCTCGATCCATCTCGCCCGGGACCCCGACCAGGCGCGCTTCTTCATCGAGTACGTGCGGGAGCCGGTGATGGTCCAGCGGGCGATGGCGGGGCCGGAGATCTCGATCGACTGCCTGGGCGACATGGACGGGCGCTGCCTGAACGCGATCCCCCGCACCATGCTCGAGTCGCGGGGGGGAGAGTCGATCAAGGGCCAGGTGATCGACGACCGCGAGATGATCGACCTCGGGCGCAGGGTCGTCGAGGCGCTGCGCGTCAGAGGACCGGCGACGATCCAGGTCTTCCGCGATCCCGACGCGGGACTGGGGATCACCGACGTGAACACCCGCTTCGGCGGAGCCTTTCCCGGCCCGGTCTACGCCGCGCAGCCGGGGCGCACATATCCGGAGCTGATCGTCGCGATGGCCGCCGGCGAGGCGCCCGCGCCGCACGTGGGCGAGTTTCGCGCGGGGATGACGTTCACGCGCTACTACTGGCAGCTCGAGCTCGACCAGGAGCTGCGTCCGACGGGACGGGACATCGTCCCGGGCGGCCCGCCCAGGCCGGCCTGATCGGTCCCGCGCGGCGAGCGAACTGCAAGATCGACCCTGCCGGGGGGCTAGAATCCGAGTCCGTGGCCACAGTGCTCGCCGATTCCCCGCCCGTCCCGCAGGACGGGCGACAGGAGGCCGAGGCTCCCGTCGGTCCGGCTCCCGTGCCGGCGCCGCCCGGGACCGAGGGCGAGGGCGCCCGGCAGGCCTGCCCGAAGTGCGGCGCGGAGATGGCCGGCGGCCAGGACTGGTGCCTGCAATGCGGAGCGGGGGCGCCGGGCAGCGTCGGCACCGGCGGCTGGCGTCCTGCCGCCGCGGTCCTCGCCGCCACGACAGTGCTCGTGCTGGCCGCCGCGGCGGCGGGCTACGCCGCCCTGAGCCGCTCTCCCCGGCATGCGGCTCTGGTGGTCACCACGGTCGCCCAGGTGACCCCGGCGCCGGCCGTGACGCCGACCACGCCCGCTCCGGGCACCGTCACGCCGACGACGCCGGCCCCGCTTGCCAGCATCGCCAAACCGCCGAAGATCCCGCTCCAGGCGGCGACCCCGGCGCCGGCCGTGACGTCGCCCGCGACCACGACGCCGGCCGCCAAAGCCGCCCGACCACCGGCGCCGGCGGAGCGAGCACCTCCCCAGCCGCCACAGGCGGCTCGAGCAGCGAAAAAACGCAGCCCGAACGCGATCCTGCTCGACACGAACGCGGCGCAGACCTACAACCCCTACAACTACCCCGCCTCGGAATTCGGCGACCCGAGCCTGGCGATCGACGGCGACACCTCGACGGGATGGACCGCGAGGGTCAACCCGGCCACCGCGCCGGGGCTCGCGGAGGGGCTGCTGATCGACCTGAAGAAAGCCCAGAAGCTCTCGGCGGTCACAGCTGGTCACGACCACGCCGGGGATGACGGTCCAGGTCTACGGCGCCAACGGCAAGACCGTCCCGGCCTCGATCACGGATAGCGCGTGGGTGCCGCTGAGCCATCTGCTGACGGTCAAGAAGCGCCACGCCCGCATCGGGCTGCGCAAACCAGACGAACGCCTACAGGTACGTCACGCTCTGGATCAGCAAGGCGCCCGCCTCGGCGATCGGCACGCCGCAGGCGCCTGGTCGCGTGACGGTCAACGAAATCGAACTGCTGCCCGCCGGATAGGGCTCGGCGCTAGCCGCCGCCGGCCCGCCGCCTGGGCGCCCGCGCCTTGGCCGGTGGGCTCTTTCGCGAGGAGCTGCCGCGCCCGGGGCTTCCACACCTCGTCCAGGAAATCGCCGATCTCCCCCGTCAGGCGCTCGGGACGCATCCGCAGCTCGACCAGCGAATCGGCCTCCAGCAGGCGGGCGTTGGGCATCTCCTCGACCAGCATGCCAGCGTCCGAGAACGGATGGATCGGGTCGCGGCCATGCCCGAGCACCAGCGTCGGCGCGGTGAAGGTGCGCCGCTCGCTGCGGGGCGGAGCGATGCGCCCGAAGAACAGTCCCTGCAGCAGCGCGCCCCCGGGCCCGGGCTCCTGGCGCAGCACATCGAGCATCACGTTCCCGTAATGGGGCAGGATGCCGCGCGGAACGGCGCGGGTCGCGCGGGCCATCAGCTTCATCACCGGCTCGCCGAAGGTCAGGGCGACGAGCAGCGGGGTGAACGCCAGCGCGCTGCCCAGCAGCCCGTTGTCGAGCACGGGCATCTCGATCACCAGGCCGCGCAGCCGCTCGGGGCTGCTCGCGGCGACCTCGAGCGCGGCGTTGGCGCCGAGCGAGGTGCCCATCACGACCGCCTGCCCGAGTTCGAGGTGGTCCATCAGGGCGACGACCTGGCGGCCGTAGGTGCCCATGGAGTAGCGCCACATGTCGCGCGGGCGGTCCGAGAGGCCGTGTCCCAGCAGGTCGAGCGTGATCACCCGGTTCCCGCGTGCGGCAAGGTCTTCGGCCAGCGGGCGGTGCATCTCCTGGGAGAGGAGCAGCCCGTGCAGCAGGATCAGCGGGCGGCCGGAGGCCGGCGCGCTGCGGGCGGTACGGCCGCGCACGCCCGCACCGGTGACCGCCGCCGGCCCGCCGCCGTACTCGGTGTAGGCGAGCCGTTGTCCCTCGACCTTGAAGAACGGCATGCGGGCAACCCTACTACCCGGTCGCCCGACCGGTGGGACGCATGCTGCTCGCGCGCGCTAGCGTTGCAGCGGATAGGCGAACAGCCAGCGACCAGGAGGGAACCCATGGCAAAGCAGCCCCGCATCCTCGCCGGAGAGACCGCCGCGATCACCGGCGCCGCGCGCGGGATCGGGCGGGCGACCGCACAGGCCTTCCTGAGCCGCGGCATGAGGGTGGCGATCGGGGACCTCGATCTGGAGGCCGCTCGCCGGACCGCCGCGGAGCTCGGCGGTCGCACGGTCGCGCTGCCGCTCGACGTGACCGACCGGGACTCCTTCACCGCCTTCCTCGATGCCACCGAAGAGCAGCTCGGCCCTGTGGACGTGCTGGTCAACAACGCGGGGATCATGCAGATCGGTCGGTTCATCGACGAGGACGACATGACGGCCCGGCGGATGATCGACATCAACGTGCTCGGCGTGATCCTCGGCACCAAGCTCGCCCTGGGCCGGATGATCCCCAGGGATCGGGGGCACATCGTCAACATCTCCTCGCAGGCAGGCAAGTTCGGCGCTCCGGGCGGCGCCACGTACTCGGCGACAAAGCACGCCGTCGTCGGCCTCACGGAGGCGATCCGCGGTGAGCTGAGGCTGATGGGGGCCCACATCGACGTCAGCTACGTGATGCCCTTCGTGGTCAACACCGAGCTCGGCTCGGGTCTCGGCGAGGCTCGGGGCATGAGCAGCCTCGAGCCGGCCGACGTGGCCGAGGCGATCGTCGACGCCCTCCAGCACGGGATCGTCGACGTCTGGGTCCCGAAGTCGGCGAAGCGCACGAACGTGCTCGGCGCGGTGCTGCCGCGCTCACTCTCGGAGGGGATGGCCCGCGCGATGAAGGCCGACCGGGTCCTGGCGGGAGCCGACCTCAACAGCCGGCGCGAGTACGAGCTGCGGGCGTCCCGATCGGAGCCCGGGCTGGAGCCGGGTCTGGCGCCCGCCCCCGAGCCGGCCCAGATCGCCGCGGGTTCGCAGGAGTAGGCGCCTCCGCCTGGAGCCACGCGGCCGGCGGGCCTCCGGCGCTCAGGCGAGCGGGCGGGGCCCGGGGCGCTCAGGGTCTCCCGGCGGAGCATTCCCGGCGCCTCATCGGCTAGTCTCGCGGCCGTGCACACCGCCCTCCAGCTGGCGCCGGTACTGGCCGCCGAGAAGAGCAAAGTCCCCTTCTTCATCGCAGGCGGCATCCTGGTCGCATGGGCGCTGATCATCTCGATGGCGGTCGGAATGCGCCGGCTGAACTTCCCCGGAACGCTCGGCGAGGAGCGCGCGGTGATGGGTGTCAGCGTGCTGCTGGTCGCGGTGACGATCGCGATGGCGGTCGTGACCTCCGGGTCTCCCGAAAAATCGGCGACAGCGGCGACGCTCCCCGCCACGACGAGTGCACCGGCCCCCGCCGCGACGCCGACCGCGACCACCACCTCGACGAGCACGAGCCCCACGGCCACGACCGGCACGCCCGCGCCCCCCTCCTCACCCGCGGCGGGCGCGGCGACCAAGCTCTCGCTGGCCGCCGACCCCGGCGGGGCGCTCGCCTTCAGCACCAAGCAGCTGACTGCCAAGGCCGGCTCGGTGACGATCACGATGACCAACATGTCCCCGCTCGAACACAACCTCACGGTCGCCCAGGGCCCAACGGTGCTCGGCGCGACGCCGACCTTCGTCGGCGGGAGCAAGGCGCTCACGCTGACGCTGAAACCGGGCGTCTACACGTTCTTCTGCTCGGTCCCGGGCCACCGCCAGGCCGGGATGGAAGGCACCCTCACGGTGAGCTCGTGAAGCTGTACGTGTGCTGGGGCACCTTCCCGACCCCCCGTCCGGGCGGGCACCCGTGCGCGAACGCCTACCACGCGCTCAAGGACGCCGGTCACGACCCGGAGGTCGTCAAGTCCTACGGGTTCGCGCCGCTGCCCGGGGTGCTCAACCAGACGAAGGGGCGGCGCGAGGTGCAGGAGCTGACGGGCAATCGCTGGGTCCCCACGCTGCTGCTGGACGACGGCACCGTCGTCGACAGCTCGGGCGAGATCGTCGACTGGGCGAAGGCCAACCCGGCATAGCTCTCGTGCCGCTCCAGGGGCGCGGGGTCTCCGGCGCGCCGCGCGAGCAGCTCGTCCAGCTCCTCGTCGGCCCGCGCCGCGAGCCGGCTCATCGCGATCGCCAGCGTCGCACTGAACACCAATGTGGTGAGCCCCGAGATGAGGATGATGGTCATCACGCTCATTTGACCCTCGGCGGGCGTCCTCCCCCCGCTGCGCAGCATCCCAGTGGATGCGGACATCACCGCCCACGAGACCTGGACGCCGCCGTATCCGTACATTTCTGCGCTTGGGGAGGATGTCCTTCCCCACCGGAGCAGACCATCGACAGACGGGAGACCCAGATGGACGTCCTTGCCAGGCTCGATCGGGCACGCGCCGCGACGAACGTGCTCGAGCACCCCTTCTATCAGCGCTGGAGCGCCGGCCGCCTCGAGCGCGATGAGCTGGCTCGCTACGCCGGCGAGTACCGCCATGCCGTGCGCGCGCTGGCCGACGCGTCGGTGGCGGCGGCCGAGCAGGCCGGCCCGGAGCACCGTGACGGCCTGCGCCGGCACGCCGAGCAGGAGCTGGGGCACGTGGATCTGTGGGAGCGGTTCGCCACCGCCTGCGGTGCGGGCGCCGCGGACCCCGAGCTCGACGGACACGCGCCGGTGCGTTGAGGCATGGACGGCCGGCGAGGACCTGCTGGAGCGGCTGGCCGTGCTCTACGCGGTCGAGGCCGGGCAGCCGGAGATCTCGCGCACGAAGCTCGCGGGGCTGCGCGAGCACTACGGCTATGTCCAGGAGGGACCCGCGACGGAGTACTTCAGCCTCCACGAGGTGCTCGACCTCGAGCACGCCGCCGCTGCCCGCGGCCTGATCGTGGCGCTGATGGCCGGCGTCGAGGATCCCGAGGAGCAGGCCGACAGGATGCTCGCGCGCGCCGAGGAGGCGCTGCGGGGCAACTGGCGGCTGCTGGATGGGGTCGACGCGGCGGGCTAGGCGCCGCCCGGCCGCTCCGACAGCCGCCAGGCGAACAGCACGGCCGCGACCGACGTGGCGAGGTTGAGGCTCGAGACGCCTGGTCGCATCGGGATGCGGACCCGTCTGTCGGCTCGCTCGAGCGCCTCTCCGCTGAGGCCGTGGCGCTCGGTCCCGAACACGAGCACCGCCCCCGGGTCGATGTTCGCGGGATCGAGCGCCTCGCCCTCCGGGTCGAGCGCCAGGATCGTCCGCTCGAGCCCCTCCAGCGGGCTCAGGTCGGCAAGCCGTGCGACCGGAAGGGCGAAATGCAGGCCGGCGGCGCCGCGGAGCGCGTCGGGGTGCCAGGGGTCGTGGCTCCCGGTGCTCAGCACGCCGCCCGCGTCGGCCGCGGCCGCGACCCTCACGCAGGCTCCCATGTTGCCCAGGTCGCGGGGATCCTCCAGCACGACCAGCGGCGCGCTGGAGGGAGCGGCCAGGAGCGCCCCGGCCTGCACCTCGGGCCGCTCGGCGAGTGCGATCACGCCGGTGGTCGGGGGCAGCGGAGCGAGCTGGGCGAACAGCGCCGGCTCGACCTCCCGCGCCTGCGCTTCGATCCGCGAGGCCAGCTCGGGCGCCAGCAGCTCCGCCAGCCGGCCGAGCTCGGCCGCGTCCGGGGTGACGATCTCCTCGACCTCGGCGCCGAACCGCAGGGCGTGCTTGAGCGGGTGGAACCCCTCCAGCACGGCCTTGGATGGATCGCGTCGCGCGCGCCCGAAGCGCGGGATTAGCGATCCTTCTCGCACCGCGCCGATGATCGCACGTACCCCGCTTCGCTAGCCTGTTGGTCGACTGCCGTGAAGCTCGAGGGCATCCACCACATCAGCGCCATCACCGGCGACGCGCCCGGCAACGTCGCCTTCTACACCGGCGTGCTCGGGATGCGGATGGTCAAGCGCACGGTCAACCAGGACGAACCCTCCGTCTATCACCTCTTCTACGGCGATGAGCACGGCTCGCCCGGGATGGACCTGACGTTCTTCGAGTACCCCGGCGCGGCGCGAGGAGTCGCGGGGGCGGGGATGGTGCACAGGATCGTCTGGCGGGTCGGCTCGCTGGACGCCCTGGAGTTCTGGAAGGAGCGGCTGGCCGCGGCCGGCGTGGACGCCGCCCTGACCGAAGACAGCCTGCTGTTCGCCGATCCCGAGGGCCTGGAACACGAGCTGGTGATCGACGCCAGCGGCGACGAGAAGCTGAGCGCCGAGTCGCCGGAGATCCCCGACGAGCACGCGCTGCAGGGCTTCGACGGCGTGCGGGCCTACAGCAACGACCCTCCCCGCAGCCAGCGACTCCTGGACGGTGCGCTGGGGTTCACCCGTCGCTCGGGCGAGACCTGGGAGGTGCGGGGCGAGCGGCGCGGCAGCATCTACGCGTACGACCCCGCCCCGCCCGAGATCAACCGCCGCCAGGGCGCGGGATCGGTCCACCACGTGGCCTTCGCGTCCCAGCCGGAGGAGATCGAGCTGTGGCGCACCCGCGTGGCCGAGGCCGGCGCGCGGCCGACACCCCTGGTGGAGCGCTTCTACTTCAAATCGGTCTACTTCCTCGAGCCCAGTGGCGTGCTGTTCGAGATCGCCACGATCGGCCCCGGGTTCGCGGATCGACGAGGACGAGGCGCATCTGGGCGAGCGTCTGTCGCTGCCGGCGCCGTTCGAGCCGCTGCGCGAGCAGCTCGAGCGCACCCTTACGCCGCTGCCCTACCCGCCCGCCTGGCGGGTCGCCGCCTCAACCGGCTGAAAGCCGGGTCACCTGGTGTCGTGAGTCGGAAGTTGGGCGCGAGTTTGCCGGATGGATGGGCGTGGCTGACGTTCGACGGCGGCGTCGTGCGTACCGGTGGTACGTGAGGCGACGGCGGCGGGCGTCAGACGCGGGCAGGCGCCGGGAAACGCCGTCGAACTTCTGACTCACGACACTAGGCAAGCGCACGATCGGGCCGGCGTGTCCGGGGCGAGCATCCCGCCGAGCACGCCGCCCCAGTTGGCGGTCGCCTCCGGCGGCGCGGGATCGGTCCCGGCGATGAACTCGATCAGCGCCGCCGCCAGACCCTCTGGATCTTCGAGGTTGGGGAAGTGGGCGGCGTCGGGCAGGGTCGCGAAGAAGCTGTCGGGGATCGCCTGATGTGCGCGCAGGCCGTGCTCCAACGGGATGGTGTTGTCGCGCTCGCCCCACACGATCAGCGTCGGCAGCAACTCCAGCAGGTACAGCCGGTCGGTCGCGCTGACGCGCTGGCCGCGCACGTCGATGACCGCGCGCAGGGTCTGCAGGAAAGCCTGGCGAGCGCCGGGGCTCTGCAGCGGCCGCAGCGCCCTGGCGAGCGCCTGCAGGTAGGCGCCCGCGCCGACTCCCCGCTCGCGCATCCCCCCGCCCGCCGACCAGATCGCTCCCAGCAGGCGCGGATGGATCGTCATCGACAGCAGCCCTGAGACCCCCGGCAGCGCGGCCGTGCGCAGGAGCGGCCCGACCTCGCGTCCCAGGCCCCCGCTCGAGACGAGCGCCAGTCGCTCGACCCGCTGGGGGAACTGGTAGAAGAACTGCATCGCCACGCCCCCGCCCAGGGAGTGCCCCACGATCGTCGCTCGCTCGATGCCGATCGCGGCGAGCAGGTCGCGGATGCTGGCGGCGTGGGCGCCCAGCGAGTAGTCCCCCCGGGGGGCGGCCGAGTCCCCGTGTCCGATCAGATCGGGGGCGACGACCGTGTAGTGCGGAGAGAGCCTGTGGGCGACCGCCTGCCAGTGGCTGGAGGAGTTCAGCATGCCGTGGATCAGGACCACGGGCGGCCCGCTTCCGGCCACGCGGTAGACCACGCGGCGACCGTGCAGCACGATCTCCCACTCCTCGAAGTGCGCCACGAGCCCGGACGCTAGCAAAGGGCCATACTGCCCCCGCATGCTGCGGCTCGTCACGATCCCGATCAGCCACTACTGCGAGAAGGCCCGCTGGGCCCTGGAGCGTGCGGGGCTCCCCTACCGCGAGGAGCCCCACGTCCAGGGCATTCACCGCTTCTACGCGCGCCGCGCCGGCGCCGGCCCGACGGTCCCGGTCCTCGTGACGGCGGACGGGCCGATCGGCGAGTCCGAGCAGATCCTCGAATGGGTCGATCGCCATCTGCCCGCGTCCCGGCGCCTGTTCCCCTCCGAGCCGGCCGAGCGCCGGGCGGTGCTGTCGGTGTGTCGCCGTCTCGACGAGCGCCTCGGGCCGAGCGGTCGGCGGCTGATCTACGTGCGGATGTTCGCGCAGAGACGGCTGATGCTGGCTTACAACGACCAGGGCGTGCCGGCCTGGGAGGACCGGGCCCTGCGCTGGGGATTCCCGCTGGCGTTGCGCTTCGTCTCCCGCGCACTGTCCATCGCGCCCGGCACCGAGGTGCAGGACGAGGCGCTGGTGTGGCGCGAGCTCGACTGGGTCGCCGGGATGCTCGACGACGGCCGTGCCTACCTGCTCGGCGATCGCTTCACCGCCGCCGACCTGACATTCGCAGCCCTTGCCGCCCCGATCGTGCTGCCCCCCGTCTACGGAACGCCGCTGCCGCCGGTCGAGGTCCTCGACGCGCCCACCGCGGCTCTGGTGCAGCGTGGCCGCGGGCACCCCGCCGGCCGTTTCGCGCTGCGACTCGTGCGCGAGCAGCGTCGCGCACCGGCGCTCGCCTGACTAGCGGTCCGGCTGGTCCCACAGCCCTATGTTGCGGCGCCCGGCACGCAGCGCGCGCAGGCGCGGTGTCACATCATCGCCCGACCAGGGACGATCGCGGTCGCTCTCGCGATCGTCCGGCTCAGACCACTCGTACAGGCAGTGCCGCGCAGAGCCCAGCCGCCGGCAGTGGCTCTGCAGGCTGACCCCCAGCTCGAACCAGTCGTCCGAGGAGGCCCCGTCGCCGGTCTCGGCGCGCTGTGCGGCGAGCATCTCCTCGGCCTGCGACAACGCCCTCGCCAGGCCCTCGCGGAAACGCCCGATCTCCTGGCCGGCCGCGGTGCGGGCGGCCCTCCAGGCGAGGTGCTGGGGCGACTCCGGCAGGATCGGCGGTCGCGGCGAGCGCTCCGCGCGGGCCAGCCGCCGCGTCCCGGAGAGCGTCAGCTCCCACAGCGCCACGCCGTGCAGCGAGCGCGTGCGCAGCAGGCCGCCGCGTTCGAGCTCCGCCAGGCGCCGGCGCACCGCCCGGGCGGGTCCTGAACGACGGGCGATCGCGAGATGCTCGAGAACGGTCCAGGAGAACGCTCCGGCGCGCTCGGGCGGACCGTGTCGGACGGCCCGCCGGATCGCGGCGAGGATCAACTCGTCATCGGGCACCCCACCGCGACCCGGCCCGGAAAAGCTCGATCGTCCTTCCATCCCGCCTCCTTCGCTCCGGGCACCTGGAGCCGCGACCCTGACGATCGCCCGCTCGCGCGCATCGATGGACGAGCTGAGCGACAATCGCCTGGCATCGAGGGTGAGCGACTCGGTGCCGGGCCCGGGGTGTTGACGCACCGCCGGGCCGCTGTTTGAAGTTGTCGGCCGACCCTAGCCGTGGCACGTCGGACGGGCAACGGTGGCTGCTGAGAAGTCGCACTATCGCCACCCCCTGGTCACACTCCTGCGACGCCGACTAGACTCGCCCCCGGATGGTTGCCGGCGGCGGTGGGACGATCGATGCTCCGAGGGGGCATCCTGCGCCGCCCGGATACACCCCATCGACACCGGCCGTCCGGCTCAGCGGCGTCCACAAGGCCTACGGAGAGGTGGTCGCGATCGAGGACCTGTCGCTGGAGGTCCGTCCGGGCCAGGTCGGCACGCCCGGAGAGATCTACGAGCGCCCCGTCAACGAGTTCGTCGCGGCGTTCGTCGGGACCTCGAACATCCTCGAGCGCGACGGACGCTGCTACATGGTCCGCCCCGAGAAGATCCGGCTGCTCGCTCCGGGCGAGGTGGATGCCGGCGCGACGGACGGCCGCGTGGCGGAGGTCGCCTATCTCGGCTCGGTGACCCGGTACGTCGTGCGGTCCGATGCAGGCGAGACGATCGTCGTGCTGCGCCAGAACCTCGACATGTCCGCTGAGCGGGCCCTTCAGGAACGGGGTCGCAACGTGCGGCTGGCCTGGCGGGTACAGGACGCGTCGGTGTTCGATCCCGGCAACGAGGAGGAGACCCCACAGCGATGAGCGACATCGACCAGAGCCGCGCGCCCTATCTCGATGCGCTCAGCGATTACGCCGACCGGATACCGGCGCGGCTGCACGTGCCAGGGCACAAGGGGGGCCCCGGTGCCGACCCCGGGCTGATCGATGCGATCGGGGAGCGGGCCCTGGCGATGGACATCCCGGCGCTCACCTACGGCATCGACGTGGGAGTGATGGACACCCCCTTCGAACAGGCTCAGCTACTCGCGGCCGACGCCTGGGGGGCGCGCCGCGCCTGGTTCCTGGTCAACGGCGCCTCCCAGGGGAACCTCGCCGCGGGGCTCGCGCTGGCCCACTACGGGGGTGAGGTCGTCGTGCAGCGCAATGCCCACTCGAGCACGATCGACGCGCTGGTCCTGTCGGGGATGCGCCCCACGTTCGTCTCCCCGGAGATCGACCCCGAGCTGGGGATCGCCCACTGCCTGACCCCGGAGGCGCTCGCCGAGGGCCTCGATCGCACGCCGCGGGCCGTCGGGGCCCTGGTGATCTCGCCGACCTACTTCGGCGCGGCGGCCGACGTGCGCTCGCTCGTCGAGGTGGCCCACGCGCGGGGCGTCGCGCTGGTCGTCGACGAGGCCTGGGGGGCGCACATGGCCTTCCACGAGGACCTGCCCGAGCACGCGCTGGCCGCCGGCGCCGACCTGGTGATCTCCAGCACCCACAAGATCGTCGGCAGCCTGACGCAGTCGGCGATGCTGCACCTGGGACACGGCGCGGGGGAGCTGATCGGCGAGGACACCGTCGACCGAGCGGTGACGCTGACGGAGTCGACCAGCCCCAACTCGCTGCTGTTCGGATCGCTGGACGCCGCCCGGCGCCAGGCGGCGATGAACGGAAGGCAGCTGCTCGAGCACACGATGGCAACGCTGGCGCGGGCTCGCGAGCAGATCAGGGAGATCGACGGGCTGGACGTGCTCGACGAGCGTCTCACCGAGCGGCCGGGGGTGTTCGGCTACGACCCGTTGCGGCTCGCCGTCGACGTGCGGGGAATCGCCGCCAGCGGCTACGAGCTGGCGGCGCTGCTGCGCGAGATCGACGACATCAACCTCGAGCTGTACGGGCAGAACGTGATCGTCGCGGTGTTCGGGATGGGCGAGCGGGACCTGCCCGAGGCGCGCCGGCTGGTCGAGGCCCTTCGCGTCGCGGTGCGGAGGATCGGGCTGGATCCCGGCGGCCGGCAGGCCTCGTTCGCCGCTCCGCCGCCGTGGGGCGAGTTGGCGATGACGCCTCGCGAGGCCTATCTCGGCGCCCAGGAGGTGGTCGCCGCGCAGGACGCGGTGGGGCGGATCGCGGCGGAGTCACTGGCGACCTATCCGCCCGGCATACCCAACGTGCTGCCGGGCGAGCGCCTGACGGCCGAGACCCTCGCCTACATCCGCGGCACGCTCGAGCTGGGCGGCAGCATCCGTGGCGCCAGCGACCGACTGCTGCGGACGGTGCGTGTCGTCGTGGAGGGTCACAACCGGGACGCCTGAGGGGTCCTACGGCCGCTCATCGCACGGCCGGCACTCCTACGACGCCCGTCAGCCAGCGCGAGAACAGCCGCCGGGCGAGCGGCACCGTGTCGGCCTCGGATTCCCCCACCTGGCCGAGCACCGTGGCAGGGGTGCCGGGCCCGCCGAGCTCCTCCAGTTCGGCGACGTACTCGGGGATCGTCATCCAGCGCCTGGCCAGCGCGGAATCGACCTCGAGGTGGAACTGCAGCGCGTAGGCGCGGCCGATCACGAACGCCTGCTGCTCGTAGAGCTCCGAACGGGCGAGCTGAACGGCGCCGGCGGGCAGCTCGTAGGTGTCGCCGTGCCACTGCAGGGCCACGAAGCTCCAGGGCGCGGCGGCGAACACCGGATCCTCCGCGGCGCGCGGGGTCAGCTGCACGCTCAGCACCCCCAGCTCGGGCTCCGGCCCCGGCAGCACGTTCGCGCCGAGACTCGAGGCGAGCAGCTGGGCGCCCAGGCAGACGCCCCAGTAGGGCCTGCCCGCGAGCACGGCCTCGGCGATCAGTTGCTTCTCGGCGACAAGCCAGGGATGGAGGTCCTCCTCGTAGGCGGCCATGGCGCCGCCCATCGCCAGGATCCCCGCGTAGGGCCGCCAGTCGGGCAGCTCCCGACTCCCGCCAAGGAGCACGCGGTCGATCGGCACCCCACGCTCGCGCAGCTCGTCCTCGTAGACGCCGGGCGTCTCGCAGCCTGCGTGCTGGAGAACGAGGATCGCTCCACCGTCGGCGCGGCGGCTCATGGCCGCGGAGTGTAGGGAGGCGGCTCGTCCCGCGCCTTCGTCTCGGGGAGGATCAGCTCCATCAGCAAGGCGTCGTTCCAGCCGCCCAGCGGGTTGCGCTCATAGGCGTGCATCACCCCGACGCGCTCGAAACCGAGGGCCGCGTAGGAGCGGATCGCGCGCTCGTTCCGGGCGTTGGGATCGACAGTGAACCGATGGTGGCCGCGAGCCGCGAAGTGGCCGATCGCGAGGCGCAGGGCGCGCCGGCCATAGCCCCGTCCGTGCAGGCGCGATGTGAGGAAGATGTCGAAGGCGACGCTCGGGTACCAGGGATAGGCCTCCTCGTGATGCTCCAGCCAGCCGGACACGACACCGTCGACCTCGATCACCCAGCCCCGCTCGCGGACGTAGTCCGGAACCGGCCACCAGCGCCTCACCTCGGGCTCGGCCACCATCGCCAGGAGCGCCTCCTCGTCCTCGGGCCGGAAGGGGCGAAGCTCGAGCTCGGCGTCGCGCACCTGAAGGACGATACGCGCCCCCGCACCGGCGCAGCCTAGACTCGCCCGATGCTCCCTGCCCCTCTGAGGGCGGGCGCATTCCGCCTGCTCTTCGCCGGTCGGGCGGTCTCGTCCGTCGGCGACCGGCTCGTGCCGGTGGTGCTGGCCTTCGCCGTCCTGGACCTCACGGGATCGGTGAGCGATCTGGGGATCGTGCTGGGCGCGCAGACGGCGGCCCTGCTCGCCTTCGTGCTGGTCGGCGGCGTCTGGGCGGACCGGCTACCCAGGCGACGGGTGATGCTGATCTCCGATGGCGTGCGCTTCCTCGCACAGGGCGCCTGCGCCGTGCTGCTGCTGGCGGGCACCGCGACGATCTGGGAGCTGGCTTCGCTGCAGGCGCTCTACGGCGCCGCCGAGGGGTTCTTCGCCCCGGCCTCGGTCGCGATCGTTCCGCAGGTGGCCGCGGCAGAGGACCTCCAGCAGGCCAACGCGCTGCTGGGGCTGACCGACAACGCCGCCGCGATCGCGGGCCCCGCCCTGGCAGGCGTGATCCTCACGACGGCGGGCTCCGGCTGGGGCCTGGCGGCCGACGCGATCACCTTCGCGGTGAGTGGCCTGTTGCTCGCGTTCATGCGGGTCCCGGGTGGCGGTCGGCCGCCCGCGCGGGCGCTCAGGACGAGCGTCGCCTTCGAGCTGCGTGCGGGCTGGCGGGCGTTCCGCTCGCGGACCTGGCTGTGGGTCACGGTGCTCTACTTCGCGCTCTACATCGCTCTCGTGCTCTCCCCCTTCCAGGTGCTGGGACCGCAGGTCGCCAGGACCGCCCTCGGCGGTCCAGGAGCATGGGCGGCGATCAGCACGGCGCTCGGCGTCGGCGCCGTCGCCGGCGGCATGGTCGGTCTGCGCTGGAGGCCGTTGCACCCGTTGCGGGCCGGGCTGATGCTGTTCCTCCTCGCCGGCCCCGCGCTGCTGGTGCTCCTGGGTCTTCACGCCCCGCTGTGGACGCTGATTGCCGCCGCGCTGGTGGACGGCGTGGCGGGCAGCCTGTTCAACGCGTTCTGGTTCACCGCCCAGCACTCCGTGGTGCCCGCCACGGAGCTGTCGCGCGTCAGCTCCTGGGACCACCTGGGCTCGCTGATCCTGCAGCCGGCGGCGCTGGTGGCGGTCGGGCCGGTCGCGGCCGCGATCGGGGTCTCGGCGACGCTCTACGCGGCGGGCGGCGCGATCGTCGTGCTGACCGCGGCGGTCGTGTTGGTGCCGGCCATTCGCAACTTCACTCTCGCTCCGCTCACCGCGGCCCAGGGTCAATAGAGTCGGCGCATGCCCTACGCGCCTCCCAGGCAGATCCTCGAACGCTATGCCTCGGTGCTGGTCGACTTCGCGCTCGGGGGAGGCGAGGGGGTGCGGGCCGGCGAGGTCGTGAGGGTGACCGCTCCCGAGAGCGCCAAGCCCCTCTACCTCGAGCTGTGCAACGCCGTCTGGCGGGCGGGGGCCAACGTGATCGGCGGATACCACACCGACGAGGAGCAGGGGATGAGCGGCTCGAGGGCCTTCTACGAGCTGGCGTCCGAGGCGCAGTTGGAGCACTTCCCAGGCCGATATCTGCGTGGGCTCATCGACGAGATGGACCACCAGGTTTCGGTGATCGCCGACGCCGACCCGCACGCACTGGAGTCGGTCGATCCTGCCAGGATAATGCGCCGCGGCGAGGCGCTGCGCGAGCTGATGGACTGGCGCGGGGAGAAGGAGAACGAGGGGCGGTTCAGCTGGACCCTCGGCCTGTACGGGACCGACGCGATGGCCGCCGAGGCGGGGATGTCCCCCGAGGACTACTGGGAGCAGATCATCCACGCCTGCTTCCTCGACCAGCAGGACCCGATCGCCCGCTGGCGCGAGGTGGGCAGCCAGCTGGAGGAGACGCGCGAGCGGCTCGACGCGCTGGAGATCGATCGTGTCCACGTCGAGGGAGAGGACGTCGATCTGTGGGTGAGCATCGGCGAGCGGCGGCGGTGGCTGGGCGGGCGCGGACGCAACATCCCGAGCTTCGAGCTGTTCACCAGCCCCGATTGGCGCGGCACCGAGGGCTGGATCCGCTTCAACCAGCCGCTGTATCGCTACGGCAACCTGGTCAAGGGCATCAGCCTCGTGTTCGCCGACGGCCGGGTGACCGAGGCCAGGGCCGAGGAGAACGAGCCGATCCTGCGCGAGATGATCGCCACCGAGGGCGCCGACCGCGTGGGCGAGTTCTCGCTGACCGACAGGCGCTTCTCTCGTATCTCCCGTTTCATGGCCCAGACCCTGTACGACGAGAACGTCGGCGGGCCGTTCGGGAACACCCACATCGCAGTGGGGCGCTCCTACCAGGACGCCTACGCCGGCGACCCGGCCGGGGTCGACGCCGCCGAGTGGGAGCGCCTGGGCTTCAACAGCTCGAGCGTCCACACCGACATCGTCTCGACGACCGACCGGGTCGTCACCGCCCTCCTGCGCGGCGGCGGCGAGCGGGTGATCTACCGGGACGGGGAGTTCCAGCTGGACTGAGAAGGGCGCCGATCGGGCCCTCCCGACGGTGTCGGGCGCCCGTGCGCCCGGAGCGGGCGCCCGCGCAGGATCCCTCAGCGGGCGGTCTTGCGCGCAGGCTTGGCCGCTGCTTTGCGTGTGGTCGGACTCGCCGGTTTGCGGGCGGTCTTGGCGGCTGCGCCCGGCGCGGCCCTGCGGGGGGCGCGCTTCGCGCCGGCCGCGGCCCTGGCGATGTCGGTCGGCGTCCGCAACACCCCCACTGTGCGCTCGAAGCGCTCGGACTGCTTCTTCATCAGCCGCGCCGTCTCCTCCAGAGCGGCCCCGGCCGCCTCGAGCGCCTCGGCCTGGCGGCGCAGCGTCACACCGGTTTCTTCGAGCAGGTCGAAGATGGCGTCGATCGGGCCCAGGATCCGCGCCGCGAGGATTCGCTCGCGCCCGACGATCTCCTGGACCAGCTCGAGCTGGCGCTGCGTCGCCTTGACCACGTCCTTCGGCAGATCTGTGCGAGCGGCGACCGCGTTGGCCGATCCGATCGCCGCGTCGAGGAGCCGCCGCCATTCGTCGAGCAGCTCGCGACCGTTGATCTCGGGCATCGGCATGGAACTCGTGCCCATCATGACACTCCGCCCGGCGCGCCCAGCCGCCTGATCCCCCGCCGGTGCCACCCGCGACCTGCAGGCGCCGGCCCGGTGGTTCAGCCCGAAGCGAGCCTCTCGGACGACCTCCAGACCGTCGTGTGATTCAGAACGCGCCGGCGCGGGTATCTACGCGGGCGCCGGTCCAACAGGACCGGGCCGGACAGAGCGACCGGGCTTCTGAGTGGGAATCGGGGGGATACATGTTGCGTGCTGATCGAGCGTGCGGAGATCGTCGAGTCGTGACCGGCGCCGGAGCGGAGTGCCGCCGTGCGGCGGGCTCCCGGTTCGATGGTCCTGGACGGATAGGCGCCCTCTCCGCGCTCGTGGCCTGCGCGATCTGCCTGGCGGCGGCCGCGAGCGCATCGGCCTTCACCGCGCAGGGGAGCGCCGGGCAGGTCTACGTGACCGGCCTGGCCCCGAACGCCCAGGTGTCGCTGCTGAACTCGAAGGGCGCAACGGTGTACACCCAGAACGCAGACCCGCTCGGAGGGCTGTTGTTCCGGAACGTGACCCCGGGGAGGAGCTACCGGGTTCGGCTGTTCTCCACCGGCGAGGAGTCGGGCCCGATCACCGTCCATTCGGGTGCCGCCGCGCCGTGGGACCCCAGCATCTACAACCAGTCGATCCCCGACAACGGCTACACGTACCTGACGACCCGCGACGGCACCCAGCTGGCGATCGACGTGCACCCGCCGAGCAGTCCGGCGGGCGAGCCCGGCGTCCCGTCGAGCTTTCACTTTCCAACCTTCCCGCAGCCCGGTGTGCCGACGCCGAGCTACGTGCCGCCCTACCCGACGCTGATCGAGTACTCGGGCTATGGGTATGCGAACCCGGCCGGCCCGGAAAACGGCATCGCCGTGCTCGCCAACCTGATGGGCTTCGCCGTGGTCGACGTGAACATGCGAGGCACCGGCTGCTCGGGCGGCGCGTATGACTTCTTCGAGCAGTTGCAGAATCTCGATGGCTACGACGTGATCGAGACGATCGCCCACCAGCCGTGGGTGCTGGGCCACAAGGTGGGCATGCTCGGCATCTCATACGGCGGGATCAGCCAGCTGTTCACGGCGCAGCTGCAGCCGCCCGATCTCGCGGCGATCGCTCCCCTGTCGGTGATCGACTCGACGGCGACGACGCTCTATCCGGGTGGCATCCTCAACACCGGTTTCGCGGTGGCCTGGGCGCAGCAGCGCCAGCAGAACGCCGAACCGGCCGGTCCGGGCAGCGGCCAGCCGTGGGCGTACCAGAGGATCCAGGAAGGCGATCAGACGTGCGCAGCCAACCAGGCTCTCCACGGCGAGGCGGCCGACCTGATGTCGAAGATCCAGGCGAACGCGACGTACAACCCCTCCGTGGCCGACCCGCTCGACCCGATCACGTTCGTTCACAAGATCGACGTGCCGACCTTC
This sequence comes from uncultured Solirubrobacteraceae bacterium, assembly GCA_963760785.1. Classification (GTDB taxonomy): domain Bacteria; phylum Actinomycetota; class Thermoleophilia; order Solirubrobacterales; family Solirubrobacteraceae; genus Palsa-744. The sequence continues at coordinate 64,950 of CAVXEL010000008.1, forward strand.
ATGGCGTGCCAGTGGGAGGACGAGCAGACCGGGGGGCACTGCGCCGATCTGGCCGAGCACTTCACCGGTACGAATCGCAAGTGGTTCACCTTCAGCAACGGCGCCCATGTCGACTCGCTCGATCCGTATACGTACAACCGGCTGTTCGACTTCCTGGAGCTGTACGTCGCGCACCAGGCACCGATCCTCAGCCAGGTTGTCGTACGTGCCGCGGCGCCGATCATCTACCAGGAAGCAATGGGGCTCCCCAAGACCGACCTCGTCACGCTTCCGGTGGACCCGATCCAGCTGCAGCCGACCTACGAAGCGGCTCTCTCCGCCTTCGAAGCGCTACCGCAGATCCGGGTGCTGTTCGACAACGGCGCAGGGACCTCGCCGACCGGCGGCACGACGGCCGGCGATCCGTACCCGGGGTTCGAACAGTCGTTCTCCCGGTTCCCGATCCCCGGTACGCAGGCTCGATCCTGGTACTTCGGCCCCGGCGGCACCCTCGGGGAACAGCAGTCAACGGCCGAAGGGGTCGACTCCTACAGCTCGGACGCGAACGCGACGCCGCTGACGGATTTCGGGGCCAACACCGGCTCGGGAGGTCTGTGGGGCAACGCGTCCGAGTGGGCCTGGAACTGGACGCAGCCCCGGGCGGGCTCCGCCGTGTCCTATGTGTCGGCGCCGCTGACGACCAACGCCACCGCCATCGGCGGGGGCGCGGTGCACCTCTGGGTCAAGTCATCCACGCCGGACGTCGATCTCCAGGCGACCGTCAGCGAAGTGCGTCCCGACGGCGACGAGACGTTCGTCCAGAACGGCTGGATCCGGGCGAGCGAGCGCAAGCTTGCCACCACCTCGAACAACATGCTCGACCAGGCGCCCACCCTGCTGCAACCGATCCCGACCTTCCTCGCCTCGGACGTCGAACCGATGCCCTCAGGCGAATTCGTCCCGGTCGTCATCCCGCTCTACTTCCAGGGGCATGCCTACCGCGCGGGCTCGCGCGTCAGGGTCACGATCGCCGCACCCAACGGCACGCAGCCGGTGTGGTCGTTCGGCCAGACAGAGCCGGCGGGGACCACGGCAACGGAGTCGATCGCCTTCTCGCCCAGCATGCCCTCGAGCCTGATCCTCCCGATCGTGCCGGGTGTGAGCGTCCCCACGGCGCTGCCCGCGTGCCCGAGCCTGCGCAACGAGCCCTGCCGCTCCTACCAGGCATTCGTCAACGACGGTTCCTGACAGGCGACTCGTGCCGCCGGGGCCGCGCTGCGTCTGCTGCACGCCTCCACGCCAGTGGAGCCTAGGAGACGAAGACCAAACCGTCGAGCCATGGTGGAGGCTCTACGAGCGGCGCTGGCGCAGGCGAGCGGGCCGGGGCTTCAAGCGAGCTGATCAGCCCTTCTGCGTGCATGCACGATGCGCCCAGACGATCAGGGAGTTCTCCGGATGGACCAAGGGTGCTCCTACGGATTCGCCGGCCTGCCATCGAATGGGACCGTTGAGGGGTGTCGGTGCCTGGCGATGCCCACCCCAACAGGATTTGCTGGTTGGTCGGTTGGTCTCTCGCGGTCCTGAGCGCAGCCGCGGCACTGGCCATGTTCGACTGCAGCGCGTCCCTCGCGGACACGACCTTGGCGAGCCATCTGCCGCAGGCGCCCAAGGTGAGCGCCGTCGGCCAGGCATTCGCCTGGAGCGTGTTCGAACCAGCCACCGACGCCTGGCGCCTGGTCGTGCGCCGCTCCGGGCTCACGCAGGTTCCGCCGATCGCGGGGCGCTCGACGCCGTTCGACGTCGACCTGGGCGACGACGGTCGCGGAGGGCTCGTCGCAAGCTACTCGCGCTGCTCGGCTCCGGCAAAGAGCTCTGAACTCCCCCACGGTTGCCGCCTCTACTACTACGACCTCGCCACCGGCGTCGAACATCCGATCGCCGTCGCCAACGCACGCGGGTACTCGCAATTCGACCCGTCGATGGCGGCAGGCCGCGTGGCCTTCGCGCGGATCGCGGAACGGGGCCCGGTCGGTGCCGGCAACCGCGCTCGGATCTACCTACAGCGCCTCGCGGGAGGGAAGCCGCGGCGCCTCCCGGGCGGCTTCGAGAACAACAGTCCCGTCACTGGTCCGACCGCGCTCGATCTGAGCGTAACCGCGCTTGCCTTCGCCTGGGACGCTCAGGGCGCCACGGCGTTCGAACCGTTCAGCTCGGCGAGCTCACAGGTGAGCGTCGACGATCTCTCCGGCGGCCAGACCCTGATCGCTCTCGGCACCGGCGGCGAGATATCACGCTACGAAGAGCTGTCACCGACGCTCGCCGCCGGGACTGTCTACTACGAGGAATCTGGCATCGAAGAAGGCGGCGAACTCCACCAGCTGCGCAGCCTGACGCTGCCCGGGGCGCATGCTGGGGTCGCGGCGGCATTCCCGGGAGGGATTGCCGGGGCCTTCGTCGGCGTGCACAGCACCGCCACGAGCTCTGCCGGGACGATCTACTCCCACTGCGCGCCGGCGGCCTTACTTCTGAGCGGGCCCTCATGCGAAGTCGCGCTCGCCGAACACGTCGAATACACCGATCCTGACCAGGAGGTCGTGGACGTCGCGCGACCGACGACGATCAGCCTGAGCCCCCAGGTGCCAGCCCAACGGAGCCCCCGGGCGTCTGGCAACTGGCTCGCCTGGAGCGCCTACGACCTGGTTGGCCGTGACTACCGACTGATGCTGCGCGGCCCAAGCGGCGCCGCCAAGGCGGCACCGGTTCCCCCGCGCGCGGTCCCCTTCGACGTGGAGCTCGGCCCCCGCTCCGGGGGCGGACGAATCGCTGTCTACTCGCGTTGCCGCGTGGAACCGCGCCTCGACCCTCGCGACATGCTGCCGCTGCCCCAGACCGGTCGCGGCTGCCGTCTCTACCGCTACGACATCGGCTCGCCGGGTGAGCACGCGATCCCGGGATCCGGATCGAGCTTCCTGCCGAGCGTCTGGAACGAAGAACTGGCCTTTGCCAAGCTCCAGCCCGACGGCACACCCGCCCTCTACGTCGGTTCGCTGAACGGCCGCGTCGTCCACCGGCTCCCGACCGGCCCCGCCGGCGTCGGCCGAGGGTTCGGACCTCGCGCGCTCGTGATCCACGCGGGCCGCGTCGCGTTCGTGTGGGAGTACCGAACGAAAGCAGGGCTGCGGTCCGAGCTGCGCCTTGACGAACCGGGGGGGCGCTCGCTGCTGCTGGACAGCGTCACCAGCCGCGCGGGAAGCGCCCGCGAGCTCTCTCCGAGCTTCGCCGGGCTCGCCCGGGGAGCGCTCGTGTGGGCACGGCGCCAGGCTGACGAAGAGAGCCGGATCGAGGTGTACGGGCTCCCCGGCCATCGCCTGGACTCCTACCTGGCCCCGGACCCGATCGAGGCGCTCGCCACCAACTACTTCGTGCCGCTCAATCACATCGCCGCCGGGGCGGCGATCTATGAGCTGGGCGACCGCCAGGGCGGCGCGTCGATCAGGCACCTGATCGCAGGCCTGGCGACAGCCTTCCGCCCCGATGTGCGGCAGCTGCCGAAGCCGATCAGGTGACTCCGCGCGTCGACGGCGTCGGCGGATATGGCCGTCGCCGCAGTTTGACGAGCCGAGGAGTGGAGCTAGGGGGACTCGAACCCCCGACCTCCTGGGTGCGATCCAGGCGCTCTCCCAACTGAGCTATAGCCCCGTGCGCCCGCCCGTTCACGGCTGACGAACTCGGAGAAGTGTAGTCGCATAACGGCCTCGTGCGCGGGCGGTATGGTGTGGGGGCGCATGGGGTTGCTCGATGAGGCCATACGCGACCATCTGGAGCTAAAGCGCCGACGGGGCGCTGATCCGACGGAGATCGCACGCGTGGAGCGCGAGGCGCTCGAGCCGGTGTTCCCCGAGGAGCCGCCCCTCGCCGACCCGGCTCTCGAGGCGCCTCACGGCGACGAGCTCGCAGCGGCGCTCCCGGGCGCTGGGGGATTCGCCGACGGGCTCGAGCCCGCGCAGGAGCTCGACGAGCCGCACCTGGACCCCTACGAAGCGGAGTCGCCGCGCGAGGGGGAGCTCGACCCGGCAGCCGGGCAGGCAGGCGTACATTCGGAGCACCTGTCGATCCTCGGGCAGGAGACCGCCGAGCTGGACATGCGGGCCGTGCTCGACGAAGGCGCCGGACCTGCGGACGGAGCGGGCGTTGAGCCGATGGCCCACGCCGAGCCCGACGAGGACGCCCAGCACGCGACGCCCCCGGCGATCGCGGGGGGAACGACCGACGACGGCTCGCCCGAGTGGGAGCTGCCCGAGCACGCCACCGCCGAGCCGCCGCCGGAGCCGCTTCCGGGCCAGGAGCGCCTCACCTTCGAGTAGCGAAAGCGGCAGGCTGGCCGCTTCTCCCTGCGGCCGATTCTCCAACGGCCGCGGCGGCCAGCCTGCTCGCTTCCCGTCGAGAGCAGCGGGCTGGCCGCGCCTCCGTGCGGCCGATTCCCCGGCGGCCGCGGCGGCCAGCCCACGCTCTCGTTCCGGCACGGTTCCCAGCCGCCCGGATGCCTCGTCTACCAGCTCCCGGATTCCCCTCCCGAGCATCCGGTCTTGGTTATCGGGCTGGCGCAGGTGCGCGTGATCCCGCCGCCGGCGTCCCGGGCGATGGTGAGTTCGTCGCCGCCGATCGCCGTGACCGTCACCGAGTATTCGGAGTCACCCGATGTCACCCGGCTGAGGTACGCCTGGCCGGAGCCTTTTGCGATCGGAATGGAGGACTCGACCCGGTTCAGTTCTTCGCGGCTGATGCTCTTGTAGGAGCCATCGTGTTCGGTCGCGATCGTCTCCGCTGTCGTCTCTGCCGTGCGGGCCAGCTCCTTGGCCTGAACGTCGGTCGCCTTCGCTGTCTGCCCCGCGAACACCGGGATCGCGATCGCCGCGAGCACGCCGATGATCAGGATCACCACCAGCAACTCGATCAGCGAGAACCCCTGCTCCAAGGCGACGCCTGCATCCAGCCCATGGCGGCTCGAAGCGATACCTCTCCGCACCCTCGATGACTTGCTCGTCACAACAACTCTCCCTGGCGTTCACCTGGCGGTCGAGCTGTCTCTGAGGGAGACCTCTGACTTTGCGCCCCCGTCTCGCGACGAGTTTGCCTTTTCAGTGGTTATCGGTGCGGGGCAGTGTAGGTGTCGCTTGCGCTCGCGTGCGGGAATTCGACGGATGTTCTAACGCGACCGCTTCTGCCTGCAGTCGGCGCGGGGCGGTCGGGCCTCGCCGCGATCCGGGGCGCCGGACTGGACGAGCGCCGTGCTCCCCCCTAGGGTGGGGGGATGGTGCGACTCATGTTCATCCCGTTCCGGCTACTGGGCGGCGTCCTCGCGGGGGTGGTGGCGACGCGGCTTTTCGAGCGCCTGTGGCGCCTGTTCGGCACCGACCAGGTCCCCGATCCGGAGGATCGCGAGACCTCGATGCGCAGCCTCGTCCCTGCGCTGCTGCTGCAGGGCGCGGTGTTCGGAGCGGTGCGAGGTCTGTTCGATCACGGCTCGAGGGTCGCGTTCAGGCGGCTGACCGGCAGGTGGCCGGGCGAGGAGCCCGCGCCCGAGCGGCAGGCCTGACCCCGGCGCTCCTGCCCTCACGCCTCGGCCAGCCGTCTGAACGGCCGCCGGGCCGCGCCCGCGGCCTCGGTGGACAGCCGAGCACACGCCAACAGAGAGGAGCGACGTGCAAGTTGAGTGGTATGGACAATCGGCCTTCCGTCTCGGCGGCGAGCAGGCCACGGTGGCGATAGACCCGTTCGGCGACCTCTCGGCGCTGCGCGACCGAGGGCTGCAGTTCGACTACCCCCCGATCGCCGGGCTGAAGGCGGAGCTGGTGCTGGTCACCCACGAGCACGCCGACCACACCGGCGTGGAGGTCGTCGTGGGGGAGCCGGAGATCCTGCGATCGACGGCCGGGCGGCTGAGCTCTCCGATCGGAGAGGTCGTCGCGATCGCCTCCGAGCACGACGACCAGGCGGGGACGATGCGAGGGCCGAACACGATCTTCGTCTTCGAGCTGGACGGTCTGCGCGTCTCCCATTTCGGCGACTTCGGACAGAGCGCTCTGCGCGACGAGCAGGCTGCGGCGGTCGGCAAGGTCGACCTGATGTTCCTCCCCGTGGGCGGCGGCCCGACGATCGGCGCCCAGGCGGCCGCGGAGATCGTCGGGCGGCTTGCGCCCCGGTGGGTAGTGCCGATGCACTACCGCACGCACAGAACCGGGCTCCTCGAGACGGCCGACGAGTTCCTGGGCCGCTTCGAGCGGGTGCAGAGGCTCGACTCGGCGAGCTTCGTCACAGACGCGCTGCCCAGCGACGACGGGCCCACCGTGGTCGTGCCGGCGGCACCCTAGCGTCCCCACGAAAGCCCGAGGGGCGCTCGGAGGCCGGCGGCATGGGCCCTTCCGGCATCCCCCGCATGATCGTGCGCGGTTTCCCGCGCGAGGAACGTTGTTTCGTACGGATTCCAGTCAGTGCGCGGGTGGCGAGTATCTGGGTGACCGCCGATAGAAGGAGAGACCATGACTGCCACCGAGACACCAGATGCCGGTTCCACCAACGGCTCGGCAGCCTACGTGGCGGACCATCCGCCCGCGAGCGACCAGGAGCATTTCGACGCGGTAGTCGACCGCGACAGCAGGATCGCCCTGTCGATCCTCGCCGCTGTCGGCATCTTCGCAGCGCTGGTGATGTCGGCTGTCGCGCTGCTGCAGAGCAGCAACACGAACACCGTCACGCGCACCGTCACGGCCAGCGCGGGCAGCGCCGCGGGCGCGACGGCGCCGCCCGTTTCGCAGACGATCTCGCTCACCGTGGTGCCCACGAGCAAGAAGGGTCCTGACGGCAAGATGCACGACGCCTTCTCCCAGACGAACTTCGCCGTCAAGGCCGGCCAGGTGACCGAACTGCGGATCGACAACAAGGACGAAGGCACGCACAGCATCACGTCCCCTGTGGCCGGTGTGGCCATCGTGGTGCTGCCGGGGGTGCACACCTACAAGCTGCTCGTGACCAAAGCGGGTCGCTTCGAATGGAAATGCATCGTCCCCTGCGACAGCGAAGCCAACGGCTGGGCGATGAACAACCCGGGCTACATGGCCGGCTACATCACAGCCTCCTAGTCGGAGTCGGAGCTTCCGTTCTCCCCCCGGGTGGGTGGGCGCTTTTCGGGCGCCGACCCGCCCGGGTCCTCGTCCTCGGCCGAGGCGGTCTCGAGCAGCGCCGCGAGCAGCGGGTGGGGGCTGTCCTCGGGCCAGATCAGGGACACCAGCGCCGGATCGGCGTCTGTGAGCGGGATCACGACCAGTTCGGGCTGCACCGGTGGGAGCAGCGAGGCGTCACCGATGGGAAGCGTCGTGATCGCACCCGGCTTGCCCAGCACGCCCAGCATCTGCAGCGAGGTCGCCGCGTGGTCGTCGGTCATCGAGCGAGGCGGGCCGCCGCGGTGGTCGTCGAGGCTGTGGAAGCCCGCCCAGGCCTCCTGGACGTCGGGGTGGTAGCTGATGAAAGTCTCGTCGAGGACCTGGGCGACCTCCAACTCGGCGTGCCTGGCCAGGGGATGGCCGCGATGGGCTATCACGGCGCGCGGCTCGATGCGGACAGGGTGAGCGCGGATGTTTCCTTCCAGCGCGGGAACGTGGCAGAAGGCCACGTCGACCGTGTCCATCCACGAGCGGGTCGTGCCGTGCGGGAAGGGCAGATCGCGAAAGGTGAGCTCCGCCTGCGGCTGGCGCTCGGCGAAGCGCGCGAACAGCCGGGCGGAGGTCATCGAGGGCGGAGGCCCGCTGAACCCGATCTCGAGGACGCTCCTGGCAGCGCGAGCAAGCGACTGGGCCGTTCGCCGCACGTCGTTTTCGCTCTCGAGCACGGCGCGGGCCTTCTCGAGGAAGGCCTCTCCCGTCGCCGTGAGCCGAACGCCCCGCGGATGCCGCTCGAGCAGCCTCAGCCCGAGTTCGCTCTCCATCTGGGAGATCGCCTGGGAGAGGGCCGGCTGGGCGATGTAGAGCCGTTTGGCGGCTCGCGTGATCTGCCCCTCTTCGGCGACGGTGACGAAGTAGCGCAGATGGTCGGTCTTGAAGCTCATCCAACTCCCCGGTCAGGCGCGCGACGGCCTGCTGGCGCGAGGCCCAAGGGCGGGATCATATGTCAGGACTGCTCGACCGTCTCGACTTTCCCGCGCGTGCGTCCACCGGCCGCTCTCCGCCCCCGGAGGTTGAGGAGTGCGCCGGGGAACGCCGTCACGCGCCCTGCGTCGAAGTGACCTCGGGATGGCTCTCCAACCCGCCGCCATTCTCCAGCGCCGGTTGGCGAAGCGGGTCGGAGAGGGGGCCGTCGTCCAGCGACTCGGCGTCCCTGAACGGGAGCAGGTCACACAGGCCGGCCTGTTCGAAGGCCCGGTGCACCTCGCGCCGCCCTCGCAGCAGCGTGAACCCGTAACCCCTTTTTTCGCACAGACCGCAGCGGAACGCGATCACGGCGACGCCCACCGGGTCGATGTGGGTGAGCTCGCGCAGATCCAGCGTGATCTCGGTCACGCCCTGTTCGCAAAGGCGCTCGATCTCCAGCTCGAGCGCATGGGCCGAGCGGTGGGTCAACTCGCCCGTGAGGTTGAGCCGGTGCGTCCAGGTGCCGACGCTCGTGAGCACGAGCGACGCCTCTTTTGGCTCGACCGGCGCGCGTCTTGCCTGCGTCGCTCGCGCCGGCCCGGCGATCGCCGAGCCGTTCTTCCTTCGTGTCCCGATGCTTGCCGTCGTTGGATGACGCTTCATCACAGCTCCTTCCAAGAGCCTCGTATTGATCCGTCCGGGCCCGACTCGTCGGTCGGGCCCACCGCTGGAACGACCGGAAGGAGCTAGCCGGGTCGCTCGGGGATCAGCACGAAGAACGCCGTCCGCCAGGGCAGGCAGGAGAGGCGCAGGCGCCGCATGGCGCGGGGAGCTGCGAGCAGGAGCAGACCTGCAAGCGTGAGGAATCCGGAGAGGCCGACGCCCGCGCCGCTGCCCCCTGCCGCGCCGGACGCGCCGCCGGGAGCCGGACCGGGGCTCGGGAGCACGGGGCGTCCACCGCCCGCGGAGCCGCCGCTGTCCTGGGTGCTGGACGAACCGTCCGCCGCCGGCGCCAACGTCGGGGCCGCCGTCAGGACCGGGGTCGCAGCGACCGCCACGGCCGCCGCGCCCGGCCAGCTGTCGAAGCAGTTGTGGGCGATCGGACCGCCCAGACCCGAGAGCAGGCATCTCGATACTCCACCCGGCCCCGCGGATCCCTGGCCCGCGCGTGCTTCGGTTTCGCCCGTCCGAGTCGCACGGGCGTGCCGTCCGCCGGCAGCCGCGGCGTTGCTCGGGTCCGCGCCGATCGGGGTGGCCACGGTGGCGAGCCATGGCCCTGGGCCCGAAGCGACGGGGATCGCCGGAGCAGCCGGTGGAGGCGGAGGCGGAGGCGCGTCCGCGATCGGGGCGACGGGCTCGACCGTCGCCGCCCCGGGCTGTTCAGGAGCGGCTCCGACCGCCGGTGTTTCCGGCGCGGGCGGTTTGACGATTTCGACCGGCGGTGTTTCGGGTGCGGGCGGTTTGGCGGCTTCGACCGGCGGTGTTTCGGGTGCGGGCGGTTTGGCGGCTTCGACCGGTGGTGTTTCGGGCGCGGGCGGTTTGGCGGCTTCGACCGGCGGTGTTTCGGGCGCCGGCGGTTTGACGACTTCTGTGGGCGGCGTTGCGGGTGCCGGTTCGGTGATCGGCGGGCCGAAGGGGCCTGCTTGGGAGCCCTGCCCGGAGGGAGGAGCTTCCGTCGATGACGGTTCGATGGTCCCCGCCGAGAAGGCGCTGGCGGCGAAGATCAGCGACCCGAGCACCGCGAGGACGCCGGCCCTCACAAGGAGGTGACCTCGGATGACGATCCGTGTCGAGGGACTCTGGGCTATCCCGGGCATGTTTCCTCTTTGCCGGCGCGTTGTTGTGCGCTTCGATCATAAGGCCGCGCCCGCAATCGTGCCTGCCCGAGCATCGCTCGGTGTACGTAGTTCAAGGTCACCCCCTCGCACGGTAGCGCTCCCCGTCTCGATCGCCGGACTCCTCGCGGAAGTTGGGATCGGTCCCCTCGACGTCCCGGCTCATGGCGACCCACTCGGCCAGCGGCACGGAGTGGGAGTCATCGCTGTGGGCCGCCAGGCGGCAGACGGCCAGCCCGAAGAAGACGACCGCCATCAGCGCGGCTGGGATCAGGACGGGCAGCACGCTGCACCTAGGCTAGGCGATCCCGCCCTCTCCGCGCACGAGGAATTATCCGCGGTTTGGGAACTTCCCGCCCCTGCGCACCCGCCGGGTGGCCGGCAGAGGCCGCGGGGGGCGGCTCCGGGACACCGCACGGGCCCGGGTCCGCGCCGCTATTCGACGAGGAGCGTGGCCTTCATGCCTTTCTGCTCGTGTTCGGGCAGCGAGCAGAACAGCGTGTAGTCGCCCGGCCTGAGTTCGACGGTCATGTCACGCACGCCTTTGGAGAGCGTGTTCGGGAAGGACCCCGCTAGGGAGCCTTCTCCCGCGGCGACGTTGAGGTTGTGTTCGTCCTGGCCGGAGTTGACGAACTCGAGCACGACCTTGCCGGCTGGAACGTTGGTGCGGGACAGCGTGAACCTGTACTCGACGGCGGTCACCTGCACGTGGGGAACCGAGGGCGGAGGATGGCTGGTTTCACCGGCTTCGCCCGGGCCGGGGAGAGGACCGGCAGGCGCGACCGGGGAACCGCCGGGGCTCGGCGAGCCGGCCGGGGCGGGAGCTTCGAGTGGTGCGGCTGTGCCGCCGGTGCCGTGGCGCGCCGCCGGGTGCTGTCGCGAAGCGCGGCACCTCGCGCGGCGCGAGCCGCGACGGCGATGAGCCTTCGGGCTGCAGCGTCGCGAGTGTGAGCTCGTCCCTCCGGAGGAGCGGTGATGTGCGCTGGGCGCCCCGAGCGCGATCGTCGCGAGGGCGGAGAGCGCGAGCGCGGCGATGGCGAGGAGCGCCGGGAGGTGAGAGCGCGGCGGGCGCATTCAGGCGATCAGCTGAGGGACCGTCCCGTATTCGCTCGGGCCGGCAAGGCCCGTGCCGGCACCCGGGATCACCAGGCCCGCTTCGGTCTTCAGCCACTGTCCCAGCAGCCCCGCGTTCATCGCCCGGAAGTCGGAGGTGTTGACGAGGTTGTCGTTCGGGTCGAGTTTGGTCAGGCCGGGGAACTCGCCGACCATTTCACCCTTCACGCGGCTCCCGATCAGGAAGGCGACGCCGGCCGCTCCGTGATCCGTCCCGGACCCGTTTTCCTGCGGGCGCCGGCCGAACTCCGACCACAGCTGGATCACGACGCGGTCCTCCAGTTTCCTTGCTTCGAGGTCGCGCTGGAAGGCGAGTACCGATTCGACCGTCTCGCCGAGGTTGGTGCTGAGCGTCGCGACCTCGTCGGAGTGCGTGTCATACGAGCCCACCGCCGACAGCGAGACGCATTTGATGGGCAGAGCTTCGTCGGCGAGCATCGCCGCCAGCACTGCCAGGCGCAGCGGGAACTCCCCTCCGGTGGTGGGGTAGGTGACCGGCGAGGTGAATGCCGGTTTGCCTTCGTGTTCGGCGAACGGCGCGATCTGGTTGCGGATCAGGCTGGTGTCGAGCGACGCGCCGCGGGCCTGGGCGAACGCTGGGGAGGGCGCGCCCAGGGCGCCGAGCGCGCCGAACGTCTCGAGCGCCGGCGCGGCCAGCGGTTCGTCGAGGCCGTAGGCCCAGAAGTTGTAGTCGGAGGGGGATGAGACGGCCGCCACGGGAACCCTGGTCGTCGCGAGGGCGGGGGCCAGGGAGTAGTCCAGCGACAGGCCCTGGAGCGGGTTGCCCGGCGCGCCCGCGATGTCGAGGTAGCGGCCCATCCAGCCCGAGCGGACCTGCGTGTCGAGCTCGCCGACCTCCCAGTAGTGGCGGCTGGTGAAGTGGCTCTCGTCGGGGGGGTCGTAGCCGATCGCCGGGAACACCGTGACCTTGCCCTCTCCGTGCAGCTGCGCGAGCCCGGCGGCCTGCGGATGCCACATCAGCGTTTCGTCCTCGCTGAAGGTGACTCCTGCGCCTTCGCTCAGGCCCAGCGTCGGGCGCAGTTCGTGATAACGGGCTTCCTTGACCGGCGCCAGGACCGAGAGGGCATCCCAGCCGCCTTCCATGAAGATCGACACCAGCACCGGCGAGTTCGGGCGGGGTGGCGGCGGCGGCTTCCGCGATTCCCTCTTCGAAATGGCGTGGGGAGAGCGCCGCAGCGCCGTAGACCGACAGCATCGCCCCGACCGAGCGCAGCAGAAAGGCCCTGCGGTCCATGCCCGTGCCGGCGGGCAGCGGCATCCCCGGCTCGATCGACGGCAGCCCGCGGCCGGCCTTCGCGATGCCGGCGCGCAGCAGCTGCGCGCGGTTGAAGTCGTTGCACGAGCAGCTCTGCGCCATGGTCAGCTCACCTGCATGTCGGGGGAGGTCGCGATCAGCATCCGCAGCGCGTTCTGGCGCATCGCCCGGAAGGGGCTCTCCTGCCAGCTCGCCAGCGACATGCCTTCAAGGCAGGACTTCGCGAACGCGGCCAGGCACTGCTCCGATTCGACGGAGAGCATCGGGTTCGCCCAGTAGCCCAACGCGCTTGCCAGAGCTTCGGCGGGTTCCTCGGTCGCGCTGTAGGCCGCCTGACCTTCGCCGGGCCAGGGGTTGGGGTAGCTCTTGGCCGTCACGTAGCTGGCCATTTCCCAGCGGGCCTTGGCCGTCGAGGTGTCGAGCCAGTGCGTGAAGTCCCAGCCGGCCACGTTGGGCGGGTAGAAGAGCTGCTGCCCGGCGGAGGCCGACAGCCACGCCCAGGCGGTCGTGTCGATGCCACGGCCGATCGATCGCAGCAGTCCGGCGTTGTAGACGACCGGCGGCGTGACGAGCTCCGGGCCGCCGAGGAATTCGGGGTGCTGGAGGATGGCCTCGATGACCGCGCGGATGCTGTAGCCAGAGCTCAGGTAGAGCCCCTGGAGCGACGCGAGAGTCGCTTCCGACGGCGGCGCGGGCACGAAGTAGCTCCACAGCTTGCTGACGAAGAACGAGGGGTGAAGCGGGTGCGTCACGCACAGCCGGACGGCGTCTTCCCAGTTCCACGCCCCGGTCTGGCCGAACACGGTCTTGTTGCCCGTGTCGTGGCGGGATGGGTCGAAGCGGAAGTTCTGCAGCCCGGAGCTCTGCGTCCATTCGGCTGTCCAGCCCGTGAGCGCGCGCGCCATTTCGCGCACGTCCGTCTCGGTGTAGGCGCCCCGGTCGGCCCCCAGCGAGAACAGCTCCATCATCTCGCGGGCGTAGTTCTCGTTCGGTTCGTGCTTGTCGTTGTAGATCCCGTCGAGGAACACCAGCATCGCCGGGTTCGCCGTGACCGCCAGGAACAGGTCGTGGAAGCTGCCCAGGGCGTTTTCCCGCAGCAGCTGGTTCTGGTCGAGCATGCGCTGCTGGCTGCCGACCTTCTCGTTGGAGTTCGCGAACCAGTCGTGCCAGATGAACGTCATCCTCTCGACCAGCTGCTGGTCGGAGCGGACCATGCGGTCGAGCCACCAGCAGTGGTCCTGCCCCCACTGGTCGGCGGGCGCCAGCGCGTTGCCTTCGTCGTCGGTCGGTTCCGGGCCGGTCAGGACCGCTGGGCCGGCCGGTCGGGTGAGTTCGTGGACGATCCGTTCGATCGGCTGGCCCGCCACCGCCTCGGCCTGGCCGGGGAGCGGTCCGAAGCCGGCCCGCCACAACATCCGTCGCGTCTGCGCGAGCGTGAGCGGCGCCGCCTGCGCCTGGACTGGCGCGCTGGAGGGCGGTGGCGGCTTGACGGGGATCGCGGGCGGCGCCGGCGCCCCCGGCAGCCCCGAGACGTGCTTGACCTTCTTGTGGTGGTGGTGGTGGCGGCGCTTGCGGTGCTTGCCGTGCGGCTTACCCGAGTGCGGGGCGGACGGCCGGCCGGCGTGCCTGGCCCCGCCGTGCGGCTTTCCGTGCGCGGCCTTGGGCCGGCCCGCAGCGGCGGCGCTCGGCGCCTTCGCGCTTGCGCCAGCCGTGCCCGCAGCGGCCACCGAGGTCATCGAGGTACGGCCCCCATGGTCCCCGTTTCGGGCCGATCGCCAGATCCGTGCAGCTTTGCGCCGATCTCTCGACGTTTGTCTCAGCGGCGGGCCCCGGCCCCTGGTGTTAGCCTGGCCCAACCGCCGGCGGGGCGAGGGAGCGTCGCGGGCGATCGGAGACCGAGACGGCGAGAGGAGAGCGCAGGTGGCGACCACGCCGAAGGACATCAGCAGCGTCGAACTGGCCGATCGCGATCTGTGGGTCGACGGCCCGCCGTACGAGCTGTTCGGGGAGATGCGGGGCGGGTGCCCTGTGCACTGGACGAAGAGCATCAAGGAGTTCCCGGACGAGGCCGGTTTCTGGTCGGTGACGACCGCCGAGGACGTGCACGCGGTCAGCCGCGACTGGGAGACCTACTCCTCCGAAAAGGGCGGGGTGACGGTGTTCGCCGAGATCTTCCCGCTGGAGCTCGCGAGGGCGATGTTCATCGGCATGGACCCGCCCAAGCACGACCGCATCAAGGCGCTGTTCCAGCGCGGCTTCACGCCGAAGCGGATCGCCGACCACGAGGACCGCATCCGGGAGATCGTGGTGAACGTGCTGGATCGGTTGGAGGGCCCGCCCGCCCGCGAGACGTGCGACCTCGTCGCCGACGTCGCGCAGCCAGTCGTCTCGCGGGTGATCAGCAGCTTCATGGGTCTCTCCGAGGAGGAAGACGCCGTCTGGGCCCGGATCGTCAACTCGGCGCTGGCCCCCGACGACCCCGACCTCGCGCCGGAGGGGATCGACGGCGTGCTGCAGAAGGACATCCCCGAGATGTTCGAGCGCTGCCGCAAGCTGATCGCCGAGCGCCGGCAGAGCCCGACCGACGACCTGACCAGCGTGCTGGTGCACGCCGAGGTCGACGGCGAGAAACTCGATGAGACCGAGATCGTGATGGGCTTCTTCCTGCTGATGGCGGCGGGCAACGACTCGACGAAGGCGACGTACTGCAGCGGCATGCGGGCGCTGATGGAGAACCCCGAGCAGAAGCAGCTGCTGATCGAGGACCCCTCGCTGGTGCCCGATGCGGTCGAGGAGGCGCTGCGGATGTTCCCGGCCTTCGCCCATTTCCGTCGCACCGCGACGCGTGACACGGAGCTGCACGGGCAGCGGATCAGGGAGGGTGAGAAGGTGGTGATGTGGTACGTCTCCTCCAACCGGGATGAGACGGTCTACGAGGACCCGGACCGTTTCGATGTGATGCGCAGACCCGAGCATCAGGCGTTCGGCGCGGGCGGCCGGCACTTCTGCCTGGGCACTGCGCTGGCCCGACTGGAGCTGCGGATCCTGATCGAGGAGACGCTGAAGCGCTACCCCGACATCGCCATCGACGGCCGACCCGTCGCCGCCGAGGCCCTGTTCGTGAACCAGCTCAAGACGCTCCCCGTCACGCTCAACCGGTGAGTGCCCCGGCGCCGCCGGGCCTGGCTGGTGTCGTGAGTCAGAAGTTCGACGGCGTTTCCCGGCGCCTGCCCGCGTCTGACGCCCGCCGCCGTCGCCTCACGCACTACCGGTACGCACGACGCCGCCGTCGAACGTCAGCCACGCCCATCCATCCGGCAAACTCGCGCCCAACTTCTGACTCACGACACTAGGCGAGCTGATCCACCAGGTCGGCGATCGAGTCGAGGATCTGAGAGGCGCGGAACGGGAAGCGCTCGGCGTCCTCGCGGGAGGTGACGCCGCTGAGCACCAGGATCGTCTCCATCCCGGCCTCGAGGCCGGAGACGATGTCGGTGTCCATGCGATCGCCGATCATCGTCGAGGTCTCCGAGTGTGCGTCGATCGCGTTGAGGGCCGAGCGCATCATCAGCGGGTTGGGCTTGCCGACGAAATACGGCTCGACGCCTGTGGCCCGGCTGATCAGCGCGGCGACCGAGCCGGTGGCCGGCACGGGCCCGGCGGTGGTCGGGCCGGTCGGGTCGGGATTGGTCGCGATGAAGCGCGCGCCTGCGCCGATGAGCCGGATCGCCCTGGTGATGCGCTCGAAGGAGTACGTCCGGGTCTCCCCCAGTACGACGTAGTCAGGCGCGAGGTCGCCCAGTGTGTAGCCGGCGTTGTGCAGCGCCGTGGTGAGCCCTGACTCGCCGATCACGAAGGCCGAGCCGCCAGGACGCTGGTGTTCGAGGAAGCGGGCTGTCGCCAGGGCCGACGTCCAGATCGCCTGCTCCGGGACCTCCAGCCCGCTGGCGGCAAGCCTGGCGACGAGATCCCTGGGCGTGTAGATCGAGTTGTTCGTCAGCACGAGGAAAGGAACCCCTTTGGCCGTCAGGTGTCCCAGGAAGCGCTCGGCGCCGGGGATCGCCTGGTCCTCGCGCACCAGCACGCCGTCCATGTCCATCAACCACGAGCGGGTCTCTCTCTTGGGCGACTGGTCCAAGCGTCCAAGCATGACGCAGCCGCGGCCGCCTTGACTGGTCGCTGCACCTGACCTAGGGTTCCGTCAAGATCAGACCTGCGGGATGCCGGCTCTCCGTCGGGGGGTGACGCGGGGTGCGGCGACCGTCGGCGATGTTTCCGGCCAGAGAGTTCTGCGCGGCCGGGCCGGGTGCCCCGCCGTCCACGCACAGCACGAGAGGTAACGACGATGGTCGCCGACCGGTTGGCCGAACGCCACTTCACCGCTCAGCACGAGTCCTCGAGGAGCCTCGAGGGCGTCGACATCCGCGACCTGGATCCGTTCCTGCGGGGCCTGCTTTTCACGGACGGGACCGTGTCACGCGCGCTTGAAGCCCACACCCTCTCGACGGTCGCTGTCGAGCCGGTCGAGCAGACCCGCGCCGCGGCGCCCGCGCCCGTGGCGCGCCACCTCGAGATCGCCGACGGGGCGGATTGCGTGCGACGCCGGGTGGTGATGAGGATCGCCGGCCCGGGACCGTCGGTTTGGGCCGAGTCCTACGTGGTACCCGAGCGGCTCCCGCGGGAGTTCCTGCCGGCGTTGAGCGGAGACGCCCAGGGCATCGGAGGCTCGCTCCAGCAGCTGAGGCTGGAAAGCGCTCGCGAGCTTCTGTGGTTCGGGCTCGGCGAGCCCCCCGCGTGGTCGCCCGAGGTCTCGCCGGCCGCGCGGACGCTGACGCGCTGCTACCTGATCCTCACGGGAGGTCGGCCCGCGCTGCTGATCTCGGAGGCCTTCGCGCTCGAGTCGGGCCCTGAGGGGCATCGGCTGCTCGGCGCGAGCGGGACGGTCGCCCGGGGCTCGGGCATGGACGGGGTGGACTCCGACGGCTGATGCCCGGCGCCAACGCCAACGCGGGCCTGGTGCTCGACCGCAACGTCGCGCAGGGACGCGAGCACAGTCCGGCGTACGTCACGAGCGAGGAGTCACTCACCTACGGGGAGCTGCTGCGCAGGGCGAACCGCATGGGCAACCTCCTGCGCGAGCTGGGGGTGCGCCGCGAAGAGCGCGTGCTGCTGGTCCTCGACGACACGACCATCTTTCCCGTGGCCTTCCTGGGAGCGCTGCGGATCGGGGCGATCCCGGTTCCGGTGAGCGTCCGGGAGACGGCGGAGCACTTCGCCCACTTCGTCGCGGACTCCTATGCCGAGGTCGTGGTCTGCGACGCCGGAATGCTGGGGAAGCTGCAGGAGGCGCTGGCTGGACGGCCGCTCCGGTATCTCGTTCGCGGCGGAGGACAGGGCGCGCTCGAGCTGGATTCCGCGCTGAGCGAACAGGAGGATGAGCTCGCTCCCGTGGCCAGGCACCCCGACGACATGGCCTTCTGGCTCTACACGTCGGGTTCGACGGGCAGGCCCAAGGGCGTGGTGCACCTCCACAAAACCATCGCCGCGACATGCGAGGCGTTCGGACGCGGCGTGCTCGCCCTCGGTCCAGAGGACCGTATCTTCTCGACCACCAAGCTCTACCACGCCTACGGCCTGGGAAACAGCTTCTCCTACCCCCTGCACTTCGGTGCCAGCGCAGTGCTGCTCGAGGGCCCCCCGACGCCGGAGCGGCTGCTGAGCGCCGTCCGCGACCATCGGCCCTCGGTGTACTGCTCGGTGCCGGCCCTCTACAAGCAGCTCGCGGCCGATCGCGCTGCGGAAGGCGCCTTCGCCTCGGTGCGGATCTGCATCTCGGCGGCCGAGCCCCTGCCCGTCAGGACCTTCGAGCAGTGGCTCGAGCGCTTCGGCCTGGAGATCTACGACGGCATCGGCGCGACCGAGATGATCGTCTCGTTCTGCTCGAACCGTCCCGGGGACGTCGCCGCGGGGACCACCGGGCGCCCGATCCCAGGGTATGAGCTGCGGCTGCTCGACGAATCCGGTCACGAGGTCGAGGGGGAGGGCGTGGGGGCGCTGGAGGTGCGCGGAGCGTCACGGGCGGCGCTCTACTGGCATCACATGGAGCGCACCCGAGCGACGATGCGCGGCGAGTGGTACGCGACGGGTGATCGCATGGAGCGCCGTGCCGACGGGAGGTATGTGTACCTGGGGCGGGCCGACGACATGCTCAAGATCGGCGGGCTGTGGGTGTCGCCGGTCGACATCGAGCAGGTGCTGCTGGAGCACCCGGCGGTGGTCGGGGCCGGCGTCGTCGCGGCACGGATCGACGACTACACGAGGCTCGCCGCGTTCGTCGAGTGCGCTCCCGGGACAGCGCTGGACGACGAGCTTCGCGACTCGCTCAGAAGCCTCTGCAGAGGACGCCTTCGCGACCACGAATACCCCCACCTGGTCCGCTTCGTGGACGAGCTGCCTCGGACCCACAACGGCAAGCCGCAGCGGTTCAGACTTCGGGAGACGATCGAGCGCGAGCTGAGCGCTCCCTCCGCGGCGGGCTCCGCCGGCAACGGCGCGCCTCCGGCCGACGATGGTGGGGAGGCCGTCCTGCGGGCCGCGCCGGGTCGAGGCGACCGCGACCGGGAGGTCCTGGAGCTGGTGCTCGCGGAGGCGGCGATCCTGCTGGGCGAGTCCTCTCCCGAGGCGCTCGACCCGGCGCGGACGTTCACCCAGCTCGGGTTCGATTCGCTGATGGCCGTCGAGCTCAGGAACAGGCTCGCCAACACCTACGGGCTGGCGCTCTCCTCGACGCTGGTCTTCGATCACCCCACGCCCCGCTCCGCTGCCGGTGCCGTGCTGGCGGAGATGGACGGGCTCGAGGCGCCCGGCCCGGACGCGGCCGCCGCGGCCGACCTGGCCGAGTCGCTGCAGGCGCTGTCCCGGCGTCCGCCGAGAGTCAGGATGCCGCCCGCGCCGGCGCAGGTGCGCCTGAGGACATCGGCGCTGTTCTGGGCGGTGCTGCCCGGGCGCCTGGCTGTCGAGCGGGCCGAGGCCCGGGGCCAGGCGATCTGGGAGCACAGCGCCATCGAGCGCCAGGAGGCGATCGACGCGGTGGAGGCGATCGTCGCCGGCACTCCCCGCGCCGAGGAGCTGGAGGAGCTGGCCCGCCTGCACCTGATCGAGACCGCCGTCGACCGGGTCCTGTTCTGGGAGCGCCCCTGGGCGGCGGGAATGCAAGACGCCTCCCGGCGGCGCGCCCAGGCCGCGCTGTCGAGCGGGCGGGGGGTGCTGTTGAGCTCCTGTCACCTCGGGCCCTACTACCGTCTGGATCGGGCCGAGGTGTTCAGCCGACGCACCACCTACCTGGTGCCGGGGCCGTGGTTCTTCGACGCTCCCAGCCCCGACTACTGGGGGCGGCGGCTAGCCCGCTGGCGCCACGGGACCCGCAGCGTCCCCGTGCGGGCCACGGGCTCGTTCCGCCTCATCCAGGCGCTCCTGGAACGCGCCGATCCGGTGTTCCTGTTCTTCGACCTGCCCGGGCCGCGCCAGACCCGATTCCTGGGCAAGCCGGCGATGCTGGCCGAAGGCACGGCTCAGCTCAGCATGCGGGCCGACGCGCTGGTGCTTCCGCTGCGGGCGCGTCGGGTGGGGCATCGGGTGGTCGTCGAGGCGGGCGAGGCGCTCGACCCGCGCAGGTTCTCCAGCGTCGACGCCCTGCACGAAGCTGTCGCAAAGCTGCACGAGGGATGGATCCTCGAGGATCCCGCCGCGATGGAGGACCCGCGCCAGATCGGCTGGCAGGGCGGCGCGCGGCCCGAGGCCTGGATCGCGCCGGCGCCGCCGCCGGGCCGTTGAGCGATCCGGCGCAGGAGCCGACTCCTCCTCTCAGAAGTCGGGCGCGGCGGGGAAGCCCGAGTAGTTCTCGGCCAGGCTGCGGGCGGCGGCCGGCGAGCGCGCCAGCTGGTCCAGGCGGGCAAGCTGCAGGCGGCGCTGGAAGGGGCCCTCGCCGAGGTCGTGCAGAAGCCGGGTCATGTAGTTCGAGAAGTCCTGGGCCGCCCACACCCGCCGCAGGGCGACGTCGGAGTAGCCATCGAGCCCTCGCGTGGAGCCGGAGGCGTACCACTCGACCAGCGCCGCGGCCAGCAGGCGCACGTCGTTCAGCGCCAGGTTCAGTCCCTTCGCGCCGGTCGGCGGCACGATGTGGGCCGCGTCCCCCAGCAGGAACATCCTGCCGTGGCGCAGTGGCTCGCAGACGAAGCTGCGCATCGCCGTGATGCTCTTCTCGAGCACCGGCCCCTCGTTCACCCGCCAGCCCTCGGTGGCGAGCCGCAGCTGCAGCTCTGACCAGATCCGCTCGTCGGGCCAGTCCTCGATCCGCTCGTCGGAGCGGACCTGCAGGTAGAGCCGGCTGATGCGCGACGAGCGCATCGAGTAGAGCGCGAAGCCACGCTCGTGCCAGGCGTAGATCAGCTCGTCGGTCGACGGCGATGCCTCGGCCAGGATCCCCAGCCAGCTGAAGGGGTAGACGAACTCGTACTCGCTCAGGGCGCCCGCGGGAACCGAGGCGCGGCAGACACCATGAAAGCCGTCGCAGCCCGCGATGAAGTCGCATTCCAGCTCGACTTGCTCCCCCCGATCGACGTAGGTGATGTTGGGATGCTCGCCCTCCAGGCCGCCCACGGCGGTGCCGGAGACCTCGAAGCGGAGCGCGCCGCCGCCGTGCAGGCGCGCGACGATCAGGTCCTTGACGACCTCCTGCTGGCCGTAGATCGTGATCTGCCGTCCCGTCAGCCCGGTGATGTCGATGTGCTGCGTGGCGCCGGGATGGCGCAGGTAGATGCCGTCGTGCTTCAGGCCCTCGCGAGCCAGGCGCTCCCCGACTCCGAGCTCGTGCAGCAGCTCGACGGTGTTGTGCTCGAGCAGGCCGGCCCGGACCCGCTGCTCGACGTACTCGCGGGAGCGGCACTCCACCACGACCGACTCGATCCCCGCGCGTTCCAGCATCAGCGCCAGCGTCAGTCCCGCAGGCCCCGCACCGACGATGCCGACCTGCGTCCTCACGCGGCATAGTCTATGTTCCGGGGCGTGACGGGACGAGTGCGCGCGCGGGTGTCGCGGCTGTTGGGGGGGTCGTCGGCCGAGAAGGCGCAGGCGCTGTGGAGCGCGACCGACCGCTACATCTGCGATCGGCTGGGGTTGAACGATCCGCTCTCGGACGCCGCGCTGGACGCCAGCGAGAACGCGGGCCTGCCACCGATCACGGTCACGGCCAACCAGGGCAAGCTGCTCGAACTGCTGGCTCGCCTGCAGGGCGCGCGACGGATCCTCGAGGTCGGCACGCTGGGTGGCTACAGCACGATCTGGCTGGCGCGGGCCCTGCCCGCAGACGGGCGGCTGGTGACGCTCGAGGCGAACCCCCGGTTCGCCGAGGTGGCCCGCGCCAACATCGCCGCCGCGGGACTCGAGAAGCTCGTCGAGCTACGCGTCGGACCGGCGCTGCAGACCCTCCCGGAGCTGCCTGCCGAGGAGCCCTTCGACATGATCTTCCTCGACGCCGACAAGCTCAACTACCCGGCCTACCTGGACTGGGCGCTGAAGCTCACGCGCCCGGGAAGCCTGATCATCGCCGACAACGTGATCGGCGCCGGCGCGATCGTGCGGCCACCCGCGAAGGACCCCTGGGGCGAGGAGGGCGGCGTGCGCAGCGTGCAGCGCCTCTACGAGCTGCTCGGAGCGGAGCCGCGCCTCAGCACGACCGCCATCCAGACCGTCGGCGAGAAGGGCTACGACGGTTTCGCTATGGCTCTGGTGAAGAGCTAGGTCCGGCCACCGGGGGCCGCCCCGGCGTTCAGCCGGACAGCTCTCGGTAGTCGGTGGCAGGGGCGATCACGCCGATGCGGCTCATGCTGTCGGCGGCGCGATGCCTCACTTCGGACTCGCGGATGACCCGGCCGAGGCGGGCGAGCAGCGCGGCACGCACCTCGACGTCGTCGATGTCGGCGAGGTCGAGGTCGCACTCGTCGAGCACGGTGCGGTGGTCGTTGCTCTGCAGGAGAAGGTGGACCATCGTCGCTCCCTTGTCATCGCAGGAACCGACAGCCTGACGGCCCGGGATAACGGGGACAGAAAGAACCGATGAGGAACGACACAAAAACACCGCTATTTGCGGTGTGTCCCCGCCGGCGTCCCTCCGATCGGGCGTCCCGCGAGAAGATTCCGCCTCAGCGCGAGTTGCCGAACAGGCGCAGGAACAGCAGGAAGATGTTGAACACGTCCAGGAAGATCCCGGCGGCGAGCGGGATCGCTTCATCGCCCCCGGCCCTGCGCAGGCGGTTGAAGTCAACCACCGTGTAGAGACCGAAGATGACCAGGCCGACGATCGCGTAGGTGGTGTACAGGCTGGGGATGTTCACGAAGATCAGGACGATGCCGGCGACGATCAGCGCCAGCAGCAGCCAGAACAGGGCCCGGTAGAGGAACGAGAGGTCGCGGCGGACCGCGTAGCCGCCAGCGCCGAGCCCTGCGACGAACAGCGCCGTCGCCCCGAAGGCCTGGCGCACCGCGGTCGGATCGGTCTGGGAGTAGTAGTCGATCGTCGTGGCGACGCTCGCCCCGATCAAGAACCCGAAGGCGAGCAGCAGAGCCAAGGCGAGCCCGGAGTTGCCCCGGGAGCTCGCGGCGTTCAGGCCCAGCAGGCATCCCAGCGCGGCGATCCAGGCGATGAACCACAGGCCGCCGCCGGCTTCGCCCGCGAGGTACACGCCGAGCGTGGCGCTGCCAACCGTCAGGGCGACCAGGCCCATCACCTGCCCGAACAGCGTCGGCGTGCGCGCCGACGGGACACTCTGCGCGTAGCCCGTCGTCCCCATGACGAGCGAGTCTAGACGTCGCGAGAGACCTGCGGAAGCGCTTCCGGCTTACGCCGGCAGCGGCGTCGCGGGCCCGCCGCCTTCTTTTTCCAGCCTCAGCAGCGCCCAGGCCGCGTAGCTGAACAGCAGGCCGCGGAAGACCAGCACGATGCCGATGATCACGCCGATCGTTTCAAGGCTCGGCGATGGCCAGGAGAGGATCACGATGCCCGCGACCGTGTCGATCAGGGCCCCCAGCAGGTATCCCCAACGCCCCTCGGGGACGGTGAGCGCATAGGCGAACCGTGCGACCCCGGCGACGACGAACCAGATGCCGAGGATGATCACGAACACGTTCAGCGCGCCGAACGGTTTCTCGATCAGAACCAACCCGGCGACCACGCTGAGCACGCCGACGATCGCAAGCAGCCCTCGGCTCTCGCCCAGGCCGACCACCGCGCCGACCATCGCGAGGACGCCGTCGACCAACAGGAAGATCCCGAGGATCACCGTGAAGACCTTCAGCGTTTCGTTGGGGTCGGCGATGAAGAACACGCCCAGGCCCAGGGTCAGCAGCCCGAACAGCAGCAGCCCGTACCAGACCCCCCTGCTCGCCGGCAACCGATCGGTGCTCGCGGCCATAGCTCTCTCTAGATTAGCCGCCGGCGCCTGAACTCCTGCCCGCGTTCAGCGATCTGCCGGCCCGCGGACACCAGATCGGTCCCTATAGTGACGCTCCCAATGGCCCCGGTGCGCGCGAGCGGTCTGACAAAGCGATTCGAGGCGACCCGTGCGGTGGACGGAGTGGATCTCCTCGTCGACGAGGGCGAGGTCAGGGGGCTGCTCGGGCCGAACGGGGCCGGAAAGACGACCCTGCTGCGGATGCTTCTCGGCCTGGTGCGACCAGACGCGGGGACCATCGAGTACTTCGGCCGTGCGCCGGCGGTGTCGGACTCGCCCGGGCTGGAGGGCGTGTCGGGATTCGTGGAGGAACCGACCTTCTACCCCTACCTGTCCGGGCGGGCGAACCTGGAGGTCCTGGCGGAGCTGGACGACGGCCATTCCGGCGATCGGATCGACGACGTCCTCGAGCAGGTCGGCCTTGCCAGGCGCGCCGAGGGCCGGGTGAGCGGCTATTCCTCGGGGATGCGACAGCGGCTCGGCATCGCCGCAGCGCTGATGCGCGAGCCACGCCTGCTGCTCCTGGACGAGCCGACCGCCGGCCTGGATCCCGGGGGCGTTCGCTTCGTCGGCCGGCTGATCCGCAGGCTCGCGGACGACGGCGTGGCGGTGCTGCTCAGCAGCCACCAGATCGGCGAGGTCGAGGACGTGTGCGACAGCTTCAGCGTGATCAGCCACGGCCGGCTCGTCTGGGAGGGCACCGCCGAGGAGATGCGCGCTCAGGCGCCGCCCTCGGCGTACCGCATGACCACGAGCGACGACGCGCGGGCGCTTGCGCTCGCCGGCCGCCAGCCCGGCCTTCATGCCGAGCACTCGCCGGGCGGCGGGCTGGTGGTCGAGGCAGACGAGTACGCATTGGATCATCTGGTGGTCGAGCTGGGGAGGGCCGACGTCGCCGTTCGCCGCCTGGAGCTGCCGGTCAGCGCGCTGGAGTCGATGTTCTTCGCGCTCACCGACCAGGCGCCCGATGCTCCCTTCGCCGGTCGCGCGATCGGTCCGAGCACGAACGGGGAGACGTGACGGCGCACAGGCCCGGCGCGGCGGCGTCGCGAGAGGGTGGTGGAGTGAGCGGCGTCTACAGGGCCGAGGCGCGCAAGCTTCGCTCGCAGCTCTCGACGCGCGTGCTCGCTCTCGTCTGCGCCCTCGGCCCGTTCGCGTTCGGGGCGATCCTCAGCCAGCAGAGCGGGGTCCCGGCCGACACGCTGCTCGGCGTGTGGGTGCACACCTCGGGCTACGCCGTCTCGTTCGTCGTGCTGGGCTTCGCCGGCTACCTCGGCTTCCCCGTCCTGGCCGGCGTCCTCGCCGGCGATCTGTTCTCCTCCGAGGACCGCTACGGGACCTGGAAGTCGGTGCTCACGCGGTCCCGCAGCCGCAGGGAGGTGTTCGCCGGGAAGGTGCTGGCCGTCTCGACCTTCGGGGTGGCCCTGCTGGCGCTCGCCGCCCTCTCGAGCCTCGTCGCCGGCCTGCTCTTCACCGGCGATCAGCCGGTCGTCGGCCTCGGCGGCACGGTCCTCTCCTCAGGTGAAGGCCTGTGGCTGGTGCTTGCCAGCTGGGCGCTCAGCGTGCCTCCCGCTGCTCGCGTTCATCAGCCTGGCCGTGCTGTTCTCGATCGCCACCCGCAACGGGATCGCCGGCGTCCTCGGTCCGGTACTCGTAGGCCTCGTGATGGAGCTGCTGGCGCTGATCGGTAGCGGCACGTGGGTTCACATGCTGCTCGTGTCCTCTGCGTTCGACGACTGGCACGGGCTGCTCGCGAGCCCGCGCTTCTACGGTCCGCTGGCGATCGGAACCGGCGTCTGCGTGCTCTGGGTCCTGGCCTGCCTGACGGCGTCGTGGCTGCTGCTTCTCAGGCGGGACTTCGCCGGCCCGCCGGTTCCGCGCCGGCGGGGATGGGCCGTGCCGGTCGGCGCGGTCCTCGGCGCCGCCGCCCTGGTCGTCGCCCTCGGCGCGGCCACCAACCTGGGACCGACGGCGGTCACGAAAGCGCGACTGGAGGCGTCGATCGCACCTGCCTTCAGCGATCTCACCGTGCTCCAGCAGGAAGAGCTCGGCCGCACCACCCCGAAGGGATACAAGCTCGACCTGAGGACGAGATGCGCCCGGCGCGCCGGCAGGAGCCAGGGCCCCGGCGACGACTGGAGCTGCACGCTGACCGTCGTCACGCCACAGGCGGGGGCCGAACCGTTTCAGCTCACGCCGGTCACCTACGACATCAGCGTGAAATCCGATGGCTGCTACAAGGCGGAGGCCCCGCCGTCGTTCGTGGGGCAGCAGCTGATGCCCGACAGCAGGGGACACACCGTCGTGAACCCGCTCTTCACCATCTACGGCTGCTTCGACCCGACGGCCTCCGCCCACTGCGCGAGCTCCGGGAGCTGCGCCGCCACCGCCGGATCGCCCACGAACGGGACGCAGGCGCCCGCGCCGAGCAGCGGCGCGGCGCCCGCCGGGACGGGCAGAGGCGAACGGGAAGCGCTGCGGAAGGCCGAACAGGAAGCGGGCCCGTCGGTGATGAGGGAAATCACCGAATCGGAAAAGGCAGAACGCCGGAACGCTGAAAAAGGCGCGGAAGAAGCACAGCCACACGCCCACAAATAGCGGCGGCGGTGCGCTGCATCTCCCCGCGGCGCGAGCCTCGCCGGCGGTGGCCGCCGAGCCGGCTGCTCTAGGTGGCGGCGGAACGCGGCGGGCAGAGGAAGCCTCGCAGGATCAGCATCGCGGAGCTCGCCATCGCAACGCCCGCGACGGCGAGAGCCCGATGGCGCATCGGCTTGCCGAGGATCGCGCCGGTTGTCCCCGCCGAGCACACCGACGCCTTGGTCCCGGCCGAGAGCACCGAGCCGAGCGACACGGCCGACCCGATCGAGAAGGCAGACGCGAACGAGCCGATCGAGCCGATCGAGCACGCTGAGCCGACCGACCCGATCGACATGAACGACCCACTCGACGCGACCGAGAGAAACGAGTCTTCAGACCAGAGCGAGAGCGCCCCCATGTCAACCTCCCACCGTCGACGGTGAACAGCTCCTGAGATCGTGACAGCTTCGGGCCCTCACGGCACGAGCACGATCTTCCGGTGCGCGCCGGCGGCCATGTGCTCCCAGGCTCGCGCGACGTCATCGAGCGGAATCGTCTCGACCCCGATCTCGATCGCGCCGCGGGCGGCCGCCTCGGTGAGCCGGCGATAGGCCTCGTGCTTGACCTCCGGCGGGGCGAGGAAGTAGGTGTGGCCCCGGATCTCGAGCATCTTCCCGCGGATCGCGGCCGAGGACAGAGTGGCCTCGTTGCCGGCCCCCGCGCCGAGCTGCACGATCCGCGCGCGGAAGCTCGCCGCGGCGAGCGCCGCCTCGAGCGGCCGGCCGAACAGCGGGTCGACGACCACGTCGATCCTGCCTTGCGCCGCGTCGCTCAGGGCGGCGGGCAGATCGCCGCGCCCGTCCAGGCGCACCGCAGCGTCCGCCCCCAGTTCGAGGCAGCGCTCGCAGGCCCGCGGGCGAGCGCGCCGCGGCGACGACGCGAGCAGCGCCGAGCAGCTTCGCCGACTGGACCGCGATCTGCCCGAGCACACCGCTGGCCGCCAGAACGAGAACGTGCTCGCCCGCCTGCAGCTCGGCTCGCCAGGTGAGCGCAAGCCATGCGGTCATGCCCGCGATCCCCAGCGCGACGGCGACCCCATCCGGCACCTCGTCCGGTATCTCATAGGTCGAGCTCGGGTCGATCAGGGAACGCTCGGCCATCGAGCCATGGGGCGGGATCGGCGCGTCGAAGTAGATCCGTCTTCCGTCCAGCAGCCCGACGCCCTCGCGCCCGGGGATCAGGGGCAGCGGCGGCGGGCCCGCGTAGAAGGTCCCGGCCGCGATCGCCACGTCGACCGGGTTCAGGCCGGCGGCGAGGACCTGGACGACCGCCTGCCCGGGACCGGCCTGGGGCTGCTGGAAATCATCGATCCGTGGGACGCCATATTCGCGCACGACCGCGGCCCTCATCGGCGGTCCGATCGCGTGATCCTCGCGACACCCTCATCGTGGGTCTCGGCATCCGGGAGCAGGGCCGGCACGAGGGCGAGGAACGCCGTGATCCAGAAGCACAGCAGCGCAGCCACGCCGATCGCGTGCGCCCAGCGCGCGTCGGCGATGGTCAACAGGCCGATGCCGACGATCAGGCAGGCGACGGCGGTGCGTCCGAGCAACGTCAGCCCGCGGTCCGCTGGGCGGTGCGGTTCCGCCCGCGCGGCGCTCGCCTGCGCCCGCCCGCCGAGCCGCCCGGTGAGCGTGAGCCTGAACAGCAGCGCCAGTGACGGAAACACGATGGCGCCGCCGCCGAGGACGCGACGATGACCGCTACGAGCGCGTCGTGGGGGGCGGCCGCCTGCTGTATGTCGAGGCCGGGCAAAATGGTCGGCCACTGCGCCATCGCCCAGCCTGCTATCACCGCCGCGATGGCGAGCGCCGCGCAGTAGCGCGCCGGCTCGAATGCGGCTTCGGTGGACGAGCGCGAGCGGTGACGATCCTGCGACAGCCGAGACGATCAGCGCGGGGAGGGCACCGCCCGTGCTGAGTTCGTTGTAGAGATGGTGCGCGTCGGTGGAAGGCACGATCAGCCCGCGAGCGCGAGCCGCCGGCGAGCACGCCGGCGGCGAGGGCGCGGGGGCGGAACTCGCGCGCGAACTCGACCTCCCCGTCCCGGGCGGCGTCGGCCGCCAGGTAGACCGCCGCGAGATAGGCGGAGGTCACAACCGCGATCGCGCCGACCAGGACGGACGTCGGTCCCAGCCAGCTGGAGAAGTGAGCGCCCGGCGGCGTTGCCGACGGGACGCTGCCTGTCGCGATCGCGCCGACGACGGCGCCCGAGCGCAAACGGCGTCAGGATCGAGGAGGCGGCGAACAGCGTGTCGATCAGTACCTCAGCTCACGGTCGCCGGAGGCGCCGGCGCGCAGCGCGTAGGCGGCGCCGCGGAAGACGATGCCCATCCCGGCGATGAACAGCGGCACCACGAGCGTGGACGCGATCGAGCCGAGCGCGACCGGGTAGGCGGTCCAGAACACC
This sequence comes from uncultured Solirubrobacteraceae bacterium, assembly GCA_963760785.1. Taxonomy (GTDB): domain Bacteria; phylum Actinomycetota; class Thermoleophilia; order Solirubrobacterales; family Solirubrobacteraceae; genus Palsa-744. The sequence goes on from CAVXEL010000008.1 coordinate 93,829, forward strand.
GTCAGCACGAAGATCAGCCACACGTGGTTCGCCTCCCACACGGGCCCCATCGAGGGTGGGCGTGTCGCGGATTCGGCTCCATGCGTGCCCGGGCCGGACAGCAGCCAGAAGCCGGCGCCGAAGTCCGCGCCCGCGAGTACGGCGTAGAGGGCGATCCCGGCGAGGATGAACACCATCGGCAGCGCTGCCAGGAACGGCGTGCTCATCGGTACTCGGGCTCGAGTTCGAGCGGGCGGGCCGCGAGCCGCCGCAGCATCCAAACGACGCCGACGGCCACCACGGAGTAGACGGCGATCAGCGCCCCGTAGCCCACGGGGATCCCGGGTGCCCCGGTGACGGCGGCGGAGGTGGGCATCACGTGATAGACGACCCACGGCTGGCGGCCCACCTCGGTCACGATCCAGCCCGTGATCAGCGCGACGATCGCCAGCGGCCCGGCGAGCACCAGGGCCCGGTAGAACCACGGCGACTCGGGCAGCCGCCGCCGCCGCAACCGAACGCGAGGATGAACAGGCTGAGCAGCAGCAGCAGGCTGCCGATCGCGACCATCGATCTGGAAGCTGATGTGAACCACGTTGACCGGCGGGCGTTCGACGGCGGCACCGTATCGAGGCCCTTGACCGTCGCGTTCCAGCTGTGGAACGCCAGCAGCGACAGCAGGTGGGGGATCTCGATCGCGAACTTCAGCCGGCCGTTCTCGTAGTAGCCGAGGAGATGCTCCGGAGCGCCCTTTGTGGTCGTGCGGAGAGACCCTCCATCGCGGCCAGCTTGACCGGCTGATTGGTCGGCGACATCACGGGCCGCCCAGTCGCCGATCGGTGCCTGCGGCGATTGAGGCGAGCGCGGCGATCGTCAGCGGGATCGCGAGCGCGGCGCGCTCGTAGCGTCCCCAGCGTCCGCGTAGGCGCGCATAGCGCGTAGCCGCCGGCGAGCATGAAGCCGCTCACGATGTAACCCGCGATGTACATGTGGACGAGCTCGTGCCAGAGATAGTCGTTGCCGAACAGCGCAGCCCAGGGATTCGGTGTGGAGCACCTTGCCGTGGCGCAGCGGAACCCGCCCGGGTGCTGCATCCAGGCATTTACCGAGATCACCATCAGCGAGCCGGTGAAGCCGGTGATCACGATCGGGATCCCGCTCAGCAGATGGGTCCTCGGCGAGAGCCGGTTCCAGCCGTACACGTAGATGCCGATGAAGATCGCCTCGAGGAAGAACGAGAAGCCCTCGATCGCAAAGCCGAGGCCGAACACGCCGCCGAACGTCGCGGTGAAGTTCGGCCACAGCAGCCCCATCTCGAAGCTCAGGATCGTCCCGGTGATCACGCCGACTGCGAACAGGCCGATCATAGACGCGTCCAGCGCCGCGCGAGTTCGCGGTAGACGCGGATCGCCGGTCCGCAGCCAGCGGCACTCGGCGAACAGGACCATCGCCGGAAATGAGATCCCGAAGCAGACCAGCGGGATGTGCGCCATGAATGACAGCGCCTGCATCTGACGCGCCTCCAGCAGATATCGCTGTGTGCGCGGGCGCGAAGGCATACGCAAGCAGCGTGGTCATGCGAGAGAACCCTTAGGCCGCCGCCCCCGGTTCCGCAACCGTGGCCGGTGGCGCACGCGGCGCCGGTCGGGCATCGAGTTGTGCCGGGGGCCCTCGGGCACAGCGCCCTTCCGGTCGGCTCCCACAACGGTCGAAAGCCCGGTGATAGGCTCCCGACAGGAGAAGATCGACCTTCCAGCGGGTCGTCGGACACGACGGTCACGCGGCGGGTCAGCGAGGGAGTCGGCTTTGATCGTGGTGGTCGGGAGAGTCAGGACGGACGCCGCCAGGCGGGATGACCTGGTGCGCATCGGGCAGGCCGTCGCCGCCGCGTCGCGCGCCGAGGAGGGGTGCCTCGCCTACCGCCTGTACGAGGACAGCGAGGTCGAGAACGAGTTCGTCTTCGTGGAGGAGTGGGAGAGCCAGGAGGCGCTGGAGCGGCATTTCGCCACACCGCACATAGCCCGGTTCATGAGCGAGATCCCGACTGCTCTGGCGGCCCCGCCCGATGTCAGGTTTCACACGGTGGCGAGCACGGTGGACCTCGCCGCGCTCACCGCGGGCCGCTGAGCGGACGCCGGCGCGCCCGACATCGGGCGCGTACGAGAGCCAGGGAGTCGGCTAACCCTCCCTGCATCCGCTGGCGCGCAGCACTTCGATGCCGGTGCTGCGCCGTCGCGCCAGCACGCAGTGCGCGGCCGCCCATTGGACCGCCGGGAACTGCGGACCGAGGTAGGTGCCGGAGAGTTCCCCGAAGACGAACCAGACGGTGCCCCCGCCCGCCCGCGCGAGCCGCTGGACGAGCTGTGTCGTTGGCGGGCCGTCAGGAGCGCCGCCGTAGCCGTTCGGGTCCTTGAAGGCGTAGATGCCGGTGGGAAGCGGGGTGTCACGCCATTCCGTCACGACGAGCTCACCGTCGGGTGCCCGTAGCGCGGGGTCGTAGTAACCCAGCGAGGGCAGCATCAGGACGTTGTCGACGACCACGGGCTGACCGGGCAGGCGGCTCGCACGCAGCCAGCCGGTCAGCGGCTGCCAGTCCTGCTGCACGGCGTCCACCTGGCGCGCGTCGGCGTAGGCGCCCAGGCAGAGCAGCAGTCCCACGCAGGCCGCGGCGACCCAGCTCCAGGCATGGCGGCCGAGCAGCTGCCCGGCGGCGAGGGCCAGAAGCAGGCAGACGCCGGGAAGCGCGACGATCGCATAGCGGGGCCAGAAGACGGGGATACCCGCCGAGACCACCAGCAGCACGGCCGGCGGCAGCAGGCCCCAGGCCGCGGCGATCCCCACCGCATGGCGCTCGCCGGCGCTCCGACGGCGGAGGCCGATCGTCGCCCCGCTTACGAGGACCAACCCGGCGAGCAGCGTCAGCCACCGCACGGCGGTGACCCCTGAGAACCCACCGGCGAACTCCTGCACGGCGCTTTCGAGAAGGGCCCGGTCGAGTTTGGGCAGCCAGTAGAGCGGGTCGCGCCGGCTGTGCTCGATCAGGGCGGCGACGATGAGCGGAATGCACAGGACGAGGACGGCGGCGAGCATCCCCGCCCAGCGCCGGACCAGCGCACGCGGACGCTCCATCGAACGCGAAGCGGCCCAGACCATCAATGCCTGTGCGGGCAGCGCCAGCGCCGGGGCGAGCAGGTCGCTGTAGGCCATCAACGCCATCGAGCCGGCGTAGAGCCACCACATCGCCCGGCGCTCGGGACGCTCGAGCGCTCGCGCGAGCGCGCCGAACGCCAGGCAGGCGGCCAGCACGACGAAGGCATAGGAGCGGGCGACCTGGCTGTACCAGATGGCCATCGGGTTGATCGCCAGGAGTGCCGCCGCGAGCAGCGCCACCCCGCGACCGCGGGCGAGACCCCGTGCGGCCCAGTACAGCAGCGGGACGCTTGCCGTGCCGGCGAGGACGGCGGGCAGGCGCACGACGGTCACGCCGGTGCCGAAGATCCGGGTGAGAGGCCAGAGGAGGATCGGGTAGGGCATCCCGTTCGCCTCGTATCCCGCCAGGGAGATCATGTGGCCGAAGCTCCGCTGGGACAGGGCGAGCGAGACGGTTTCGTCGTTGAACAGCGAGCGCGAGAGGCTCGTCACCCGCAGCGCGAGGGCCAGAGCCGTGAGGAAGGCGAGCGCCCATGCCGCGGTCCGCGCTGAGTCGAGAACGGCGCTCAGCGCATGTCGGTCGGCGACGGGAAGATCCGCCTCCAGCGCGTGTGCATGCCCGTCCATGGAATCCGTGGCCCCCGGTGGAAGCTTCTCAGACGGGGTGTCGGGGCGCAACGGATGCAATTCGAGTCCCCCACGTCTCGCCGGGCCCACGGTGGGACGGGGGCTCTCACCGGCTGATCGCAGCCCTGATCACGACTCAAGCCGGCTCGCCCGCCGACCGTGGCGAACAGGCCCCCGGCTCGCGCGCGACGGCGATGAGATGCACGTCCTCGACGCTCTCCAGTGAGAATCCCATCGCTGGACCCGGGGCGAGGTCGATCCGCAGGGTCGGGCGCCGCCACCGATCGTCCTGATCGCGATCGACATAGACCGGCGTCTCGCCGGCCGTGCCGAGCAGCACGTCGTTGGGACCGGCGGGCAGCTCCTCTGCCGGGAGGACGATCGGGGAGCTGCCGTCACAGCAGCCCCCCGATTGGTGGATCACCAGCGGGCCGAAGCGCTCCGCCAACCGCTCGAGCAGCTCGAGCACGGGCGGCGTGGCGCTGACCCTGTCGGGCACCTCAGAAGAACCCCAGCGGCTCGGGGTCGTAGCTGACCAGCAGGCACTTCGTCTGCGTGTAGTGGTCGAGCATCATGCGGTGGTTCTCGCGCCCGACGCCGGATGACTTGTAGCCGCCGAAGGCTGCGCCGGCGGGGTAGAGGTGGTAGCAGTTCGTCCACACGCGACCGGCCTGGATCGAGCGGCCCATGCGGAACGCGCGGCTGCCGTCGCGCGTCCAGACTCCCGCGCCGAGCCCGTACAGCGTGTCGTTGGCGATCTCCAGCGCCTCCTGCTCGTCGCGGAAGGTCGTCACCGCGAGCACCGGCCCGAAGATCTCCTCCTGGAAGACGCGCATCGAGTTCTCGCCCTTCAGCACCGTCGGCTCGAAGTAGTAGCCGCCCTCGAGCTCGCCCGCCATCTTCGCGGCATGCCCGCCGATCAGCAGCTCGGCGCCCTCGTCGAGGCCGATCTGCACATAGCTTTCGATCTTCTCCAGCTGTGCCGCAGAGACCTGCGGGCCGATCTGCGTGGCGGGATCGAGCGGATTTCCCTGGCGGATCGCGCGAATGCGCTCGAGCGCCCGGCCCATGAACTCGTCATAGATCGACTCCTGGATCAGTGCGCGGGAGGGGCAGGTGCAGACCTCGCCCTTGTTGAACGCGTACAGCACGAGCCCCTCGATCGCCTTGTCCAGCAGTGCGTCGTCGGCGGCGAGGATGTCCTCGAAGAAGATGTTCGGCGACTTGCCGCCGAGCTCCGTTGTGGACGGGATCAGGTTCTGCGCGGCGTAGCCCATGATCAACCGGCCGGTGACGGTCTCGCCGGTGAACGCGATCTTGGCGATCCGCTTGCTCGAGCCGAGCGCCCGGCCGACCTCGGCGCCTGAGCCGTTTACGACGTTCAGCACGCCTGGCGGCACGATGTCCTCGATCACCTCGGCCAGCTTCAACAGCGACCACGGCGTCGGGCTGGCCGGCTTGATCACGGTGCAGTTGCCGCCGGCGAGCGCCGGGGCGATCTTCCACGCCGCCATCAGCAGAGGGAAGTTGAAGGGAATGATCTGCCCGACCACGCCCAGTGGCTCGCGGAAATGGTAGGCGTAGGTCTTCTCGTCGATCTCGGAGATCGCGCCTTCCTCCGCGCGGGCCGCGCCGGCGAAGTAGCGGAAGTGGTCGATCGCGAGCGGCAGGTCTGCGGCGAGCGTCTCGCGCACCGGCTTGCCGTTCTCCCAACTCTCCGCGACGGCGAGCATCTGCAGGTGCTCCTGCATCGCGTCAGCGATCGCGTCGAGCACGGCCGCGCGCTCGGCGGGTGACTGGCTGCCCCACGCGCCCTTGGCGGCGTGCGCTGCGTCCAGGGCCAGCTCAACGTCCGCCGGCGTGGAGTGAGCGACCTCGCAGAACGGCTCGGCCGTCGCGGGCGTCAGGTTCTCGCGGTACTCGCCGCCGCTCGGCGGGACCCACTCCCCGCCGATGAAGTTGTCATAGCGAGACTTCAACTCGACGAGGCTCCCGGGCTCTCCGGGTGCCGCGAAGACGGTCGGGGTGTCAACTGCGGTGGCCATCGAGATCCTCCTGGGCTGGTGGTTCGTCGGGGTGCGGTGCGTGTCGGTGTCGCGGTTCGGGGAAAGCGTCAACACCCGCAGGAGCCGCGCCGGCGCTCAGCGTGTCTGTCATCCGGAAGACCATGCGCTCGCCGTGCGATGCGGGTATGAGTCCAAGATCACACGCTGTGCGCGGCGCACCATCCGCTGGAACAGCGGCACCCGGTCAGTAGTCGCCACGGAGCGAGCTCAGGTGAAGATGATCTGGCCGCCGGCGGCCATGGCGTAGAACTCTCCGACGGTGATGATCTCCCGCACCTGAGGGACGAAGTCCTCGCTGGTGAGCTTGAAGAGGTCGACGGAGGCCTTGCAGGCATACAGCCCGGCTCCCGAGTCGGCGATCATCTCGACGAACTCGGGGATCGGTGGGATGTCGAGCCTCTCCATCTCGTGCGCGAGCTGGCGCGTGACCAGCGCCGATACGCCAGGCACCCCGCCGGCCCAGGTGGCGAGGTGCAGGCCGGGGTTGCCGACCGTCGCGACCTTGACGTGCTCGTGCTTGTCCTTGTTGATCGCATCGAGACCGAAGAAGGTGAAGAAGAGGTTGGCCTCGATGCCCTCCATGCGCGCTCCGTTGGCCATGATCAGGCCGGGGTAGACGCCCTCGAGGGAGCCCTTGGAGATGATGATGGAGACCTTCTCGATCGTGTCGCTCATGTCTGCCTCGATCTGTTCGCCTGGCTCAGATGCAGCCGCGTGGCTTGGGTATCCCGCCGATCTTGGCGGCGAGCTTCGCGGGGCCCTTGGGGAAGAGCTCGTACAGCTCCTTGATCGGAACGCCGGAGGTCTTGCCGAGCGTGCGGATCGAGGGCGCGGAGCCGCTCTCCAGGTAGGTCCTGCGCATGAAGTTGACGACCTGCCAGTGGCGGTCGGTCAGCTCCTCGATCCCGTTGATTCGGGCGATCTCCGCGGCGATCTGCTCGTTCCACTGCTCGGGTCGCGTGAGGAACCCCTCGGCGTCGACCTCGATCGTCGCGCCGGCCAGGGTTACGGCGTTCATCGCGGCACTCCGAGTTCGTGCGTCGCGCGCTGCGCGCCGCTGGCGTGGAACTCAGCGCTGACGCCCGGGATGTCGTGTCCCGCCAGCAGCACGTTCCAGTAGAGCGGCTCGAAGGCGAGCTTGGCCAGGTGGTTCAGGCGCGACTCCGCCAGCAGGCTAAGCGGACCGATACGCGGGTCGGGGAAGCGACCGGCGAGCGGCTCGGTTAG